>NZ_AP029060.1:0-3613761 GCF_037076605.1 Paludibacterium flexuosum
GCAACAGCAGCACCGCTCTTTAACAAAACGAACAACCGATAGGTGTGAGTGCCGGGAGAGACCGACACTTGCACTGCAAGAGACAGAAAAAAACCTTACGGGGTTCTTTTGAAGTCCTTGCGTGCCAGATAGTACGAAAAGCATAGAGATTGAACTGAAGAGTTTGATCCTGGCTCAGATTGAACGCTGGCGGCATGCTTTACACATGCAAGTCGAACGGCAGCACGGGAGCTTGCTCCTGGTGGCGAGTGGCGAACGGGTGAGTAATGCGTCGGAACGTGCCGAGTAATGGGGGATAACGCAGCGAAAGTTGTGCTAATACCGCATACGCTCTGAGGAGGAAAGCGGGGGACCTTTGGGCCTCGCGTTATTCGAGCGGCCGACGTCTGATTAGCTAGTTGGTGGGGTAAAGGCCCACCAAGGCGACGATCAGTAGCGGGTCTGAGAGGATGATCCGCCACACTGGGACTGAGACACGGCCCAGACTCCTACGGGAGGCAGCAGTGGGGAATTTTGGACAATGGGGGCAACCCTGATCCAGCCATGCCGCGTGTCTGAAGAAGGCCTTCGGGTTGTAAAGGACTTTTGTCAGGGAGCAAATCCTGCTTGTGAATAATGAGCGGGGATGAGAGTACCTGAAGAATAAGCACCGGCTAACTACGTGCCAGCAGCCGCGGTAATACGTAGGGTGCAAGCGTTAATCGGAATTACTGGGCGTAAAGCGTGCGCAGGCGGTTTTGCAAGTCTGATGTGAAAGCCCCGGGCTCAACCTGGGAACGGCATTGGAGACTGCAAGGCTAGAGTGCGTCAGAGGGGGGTAGAATTCCACGTGTAGCAGTGAAATGCGTAGAGATGTGGAGGAATACCGATGGCGAAGGCAGCCCCCTGGGATGACACTGACGCTCATGCACGAAAGCGTGGGGAGCAAACAGGATTAGATACCCTGGTAGTCCACGCCCTAAACGATGTCAACTAGCTGTTGGGGGTTTGAATCCTTGGTAGCGTAGCTAACGCGAGAAGTTGACCGCCTGGGGAGTACGGCCGCAAGGTTAAAACTCAAAGGAATTGACGGGGACCCGCACAAGCGGTGGATGATGTGGATTAATTCGATGCAACGCGAAAAACCTTACCTGCTCTTGACATGTACCGAAGCCCGAAGAGATTTGGGTGTGCCCGAAAGGGAGCGGTAACACAGGTGCTGCATGGCTGTCGTCAGCTCGTGTCGTGAGATGTTGGGTTAAGTCCCGCAACGAGCGCAACCCTTGTCATTAGTTGCCATCATTAAGTTGGGCACTCTAATGAGACTGCCGGTGACAAACCGGAGGAAGGTGGGGATGACGTCAAGTCCTCATGGCCCTTATGAGCAGGGCTTCACACGTCATACAATGGTCGGTACAGAGGGTCGCGAAGCCGCGAGGTGGAGCCAATCTCAAAAAACCGATCGTAGTCCGGATCGCACTCTGCAACTCGAGTGCGTGAAGTCGGAATCGCTAGTAATCGCAGATCAGCATGCTGCGGTGAATACGTTCCCGGGTCTTGTACACACCGCCCGTCACACCATGGGAGTGGGGGATACCAGAAGTGGGTAGGCTAACCGCAAGGAGGCCGCTTACCACGGTATGCTTCATGACTGGGGTGAAGTCGTAACAAGGTAGCCGTAGGGGAACCTGCGGCTGGATCACCTCCTTTCTAGAGAAAGTCGATCCTGGTACTCACAGCCTATCGGTTGTTCAGCGAGTGGAATGGTAATCAGAGGGCCTGAGGGGTCTTGTGATTAGCGTTTCAAACGCATTGATCTTTAACAAACTGAAGAAGCCGAATACAAAATTGATTCTGAGCCAGGATGGTTTCATCCTCGTTTGGATTCAACTTTGGGTAATTGTATGTATCGACGTTTTGCCGGTAGAGGTATCGGCAAAGCGAGTGCGCAAGGCCCTTGAAATGATAGGGTCAAGCGAGTAAGTGCATCTGGTGGATGCCTTGGCGATCATAGGCGATGAAGGACGTGTAAGCCTGCGAAAAGCGCGGGGGAGCTGGCAATAGAGCTTTGATCCCGCGATGTCCGAATGGGGAAACCCGGCCCTTAGGGGTCACTCCCACCTGAACACATAGGGTGGGTAGAGCGAACGCGGAGAACTGAAACATCTAAGTACCCGCAGGAAAAGAAATCAACCGAGATTCCGTGAGTAGTGGTGAGCGAAAATGGAAGAGCCTGTACGTTTTAGCCGTTGAGTTAGTGGAAGAGTCTGGAAAGGCTCGCCGTAGTGGGTGATAGCCCCGTACACGAAAACTGAATGGTGGCACTGAGCGTACGACAAGTAGGGCGGGACACGAGAAATCCTGTCTGAAGATGGGGGGACCATCCTCCAAGGCTAAATACTCATGATCGACCGATAGTGAACCAGTACCGTGAGGGAAAGGCGAAAAGAACCCCGGGAGGGGAGTGAAATAGAACCTGAAACCGGATGCATACAAACAGTGGGAGCCTCGCAAGGGGTGACTGCGTACCTTTTGTATAATGGGTCAGCGACTTACGTTCAGTAGCGAGCTTAACCGAATAGGGGAGGCGTAGCGAAAGCGAGTCCGAATAGGGCGCTTCAGTTGCTGGGCGTAGACCCGAAACCGAGTGATCTATCCATGGCCAGGATGAAGGTGCGGTAACACGCACTGGAGGTCCGAACCCACTAATGTTGCAAAATTAGGGGATGAGCTGTGGATAGGGGTGAAAGGCTAAACAAACTCGGAGATAGCTGGTTCTCCCCGAAAACTATTTAGGTAGTGCCTCATGTATCACTTCCGGGGGTAAAGCACTGTTATGGCTAGGGGGTCATTGCGACTTACCAACCCATGGCAAACTCTGAATACCGGAAAGTGCGAGCATGGGAGACAGACGGTGGGTGCTAACGTCCATCGTCAAGAGGGAAACAACCCAGACCGCCAGCTAAGGTCCCAAATGATCAGTTAAGTGGTAAACGAAGTGGGAAGGCCCAGACAGCCAGGATGTTGGCTTAGAAGCAGCCATCATTTAAAGAAAGCGTAATAGCTCACTGGTCGAGTCGTCCTGCGCGGAAGATGTAACGGGGCTCAAACTGATAACCGAAGCTGCGGATTTGCACGCGAGTGCAAGTGGTAGGGGAGCGTTCTGTAGGTCTGTGAAGGTGTGTCGAAAGGCATGCTGGAGATATCAGAAGTGCGAATGCTGACATGAGTAGCGATAAAGCGGGTGAAAAGCCCGCTCACCGAAAGCCCAAGGTTTCCTACGCAACGTTCATCGGCGTAGGGTGAGTCGGCCCCTAAGGCGAGGCAGAAATGCGTAGTCGATGGGAAACTGGTTAACATTCCAGTACTTTCATACAGTGCGATGGGGGGACGGAGAAGGTTAGGTCAGCCAACTGTTGGAATAGTTGGTTCAAGCTGGTAGGCGGGACACGCAGGCAAATCCACGTGTTCGTTAACGCCGAGAAGTGATAACGAGGGTCTACGGACCTGAAGTGACTGATACCCTGCTTCCAGGAAAAGCCTCTAAGCTTCAGCTGTATGAGAACCGTACCGCAAACCGACACAGGTGGGCAGGAAGAAAATTCTAAGGTGCTTGAGAGAACTCAGGAGAAGGAACTCGGCAAATTGATACCGTAACTTCGGGAGAAGGTATGCCTCTTAGGGTGTAGGACTTCGCGTCCGAAGCTTTGAGAGGTCGCAGAGAATCGGTGGCTGCGACTGTTTATCAAAAACACAGCACTGTGCCAACACGAAAGTGGACGTATACGGTGTGACGCCTGCCCGGTGCCGGAAGGTTAAGTGATGGGGTGCAAGCTCTTGATCGAAGCCCCGGTAAACGGCGGCCGTAACTATAACGGTCCTAAGGTAGCGAAATTCCTTGTCGGGTAAGTTCCGACCCGCACGAATGGCGTAACGATGGCCACACTGTCTCCTCCTGAGACTCAGCGAAGTTGAAATGTTTGTGAAGATGCAATCTACCCGCTGCTAGACGGAAAGACCCCGTGAACCTTTACTGTAGCTTTGCATGGGACTTTGAACAGACTTGTGTAGGATAGGTGGGAGGCTATGAAGCGTGAACGCTAGTTTGCGTGGAGCCGTCCTTGAAATACCACCCTGGTGTGTTTGAGGTTCTAACCTAGGTCCGTGATCCGGATCGGGGACAGTGCATGGTAGGCAGTTTGACTGGGGCGGTCTCCTCCCAAAGTGTAACGGAGGAGTTCGAAGGTCACCTAGGTACGGTCGGAAATCGTGCTGATAGTGCAATGGCAAAAGGTGGCTTAACTGCGAGACCGACAAGTCGAGCAGGTGCGAAAGCAGGACATAGTGATCCGGTGGTTCTGAATGGAAGGGCCATCGCTCAACGGATAAAAGGTACTCCGGGGATAACAGGCTGATTCCGCCCAAGAGTTCACATCGACGGCGGAGTTTGGCACCTCGATGTCGGCTCATCACATCCTGGGGCTGTAGCCGGTCCCAAGGGTATGGCTGTTCGCCATTTAAAGTGGTACGCGAGCTGGGTTCAAAACGTCGTGAGACAGTTTGGTCCCTATCTGCAGTGGGCGTTGGAAGTTTGACGGGGGCTGCTCCTAGTACGAGAGGACCGGAGTGGACGAACCTCTGGTGTACCGGTTGTCACGCCAGTGGCATCGCCGGGTAGCTAAGTTCGGAAGAGATAACCGCTGAAAGCATCTAAGCGGGAAACTCGCCTGAAGATGAGACTTCCCTGAGGGCTAGACCCTCCTGAAGAGTCGTTCGAGACCAGGACGTTGATAGGTCGGGTGTGGAAGCGCTGTGAGGCGTGAAGCTAACCGATACTAATGGCTCGTGAGGCTTGATCCTATCATTTGATGGGCTTTGTGCCCGATACATACGAATTCAAACCAAACGGCTTCTGCAGTTTGTAGACAGTTTATGTCTGGCGGCCATAGCGAGGTGGTCCCACGCCTTCCCATCCCGAACAGGACCGTGAAACGCCTTAGCGCCGATGATAGTGCGGCATTCGCCGTGTGAAAGTAGGACACTGCCAGACTCCCCATGCAAAGCCCAGACCGACAGGTCTGGGCTTTTTGCTTTGTGGTGCCGCGATGGCTTCGGCTGTCAGCCATACAGGGCGGGGCTGAGGAAGATTGTTCTGAATCATGCTGCATCTTTGCGTAAAATTCTGATTCGTCGTGTCTGCCTGGCTCGAACGTTCCGTGAGGATGTCCATGTTGCGTTTACCCGTCTCTTTCCGCACCCTGCTGGTTTGCTCATTGCTGCTGGTCACCATGCTGCCTTCACTGGCACTGGTCCGCATGTGGTGGCAACTCGACCAGCTGGCTTTCCAGGCCGAGGCGCGCATGGCGAATATCGATCGCTGGCAGCAGGCTCTGCGCACGCTGTCAGACCGGGAGGAGCACCTCGAGCGCAGCATGCGGCAATGGCTGTTGTTGCAGGATCCGGCCCTGCTGCAGCTGTCGCAGAGCTTTGCTCAGGATCTGGCAACGCCGGCGAATACACTGGCAGAGGTACCGGACCCGGTGCTGGGGAGTCTGCTGCGCGACGACCAGCAGCGGGTGCAATTGCTGCAGTCCTGGCTGGATGCCTCTTCTCCGCCGGAAAGTGATCGGGTGGTCGCGCAGTTCGATGCCCTGAGCAGCAACCATGCCCAGATGGAATTGCGCCTGCGGCGTCAGGTGCAGGTCGAGCGGCGCCAGTGGGCCGACAGCCTGCGCCAGCAGCACGCCGAAGCCAATCGTCTGGCATTGTTCTCGCTGTTGCTGGCCCTGATGCTGGCGATGATTCTGGGCTACATCCTGTTCGCGCCGCTGGGCAAATTGCGGCAACGCATCGGTCGGCTGGCGCAAGGTGTGCGTGGACAGTCCTGGCAAGTGGCCGGTCCCAGTGATGTGCGCGATCTGGCCGACGCACTGGCTGGTCTGGACCGACGTCTGGAGCAGCTGGAATCGGAAAAAGCCAGTTTCTTCCGTCAGGTCTCTCATGAACTGAAAACGCCGCTGGCGGCCATCAGTGAGGCCTCCGCCCTGCTGGCCGACGAAGTGCCCGGCCCGCTCAACCAGGCGCAGCGCGAAATCATCGCCATCCAGCAGAGCAATGTGGTGACCCTGCGTTCCCGCGTGGAAACCCTGCTCAAGCATGATGTGGCACGCTGGCTTGGACAGCAGGTCATTTTTCGTCCCTTCTCCCTGCCACAACTGCTGGCGTGCCGCGAGCATGACTGGCTTGCCCTGATCGAGCGTCGACAGTTGCGCATTCGTTCCGCGCTGGAGGTCGAGCAGGTGCAGGGGGATGAGCACAAGGTACAGACCATTCTCGACAATCTGCTGATCAATGCTATCCGCTTTTCTCCCATCGGCGGGGAAATCACATTGCAGGCACGTCGCGAACGCGACTGCATTTACATTCAGGTGAGCGACCAGGGGCCAGGCGTCAGCCCGGCCGAGGTCGATCGCATTTTCGACCCGTTCTATAGCGGTAAGCCTCCGCAAGGAGAGTCGGCCGGATCGGGAATTGGCCTGACCATGGCTCGCACTTTTGCCCAGTTGATGGGGGGCGATGTCCGCCTGGTGGCATCGACTGGCCCGGGAGCCTGTTTCGAGCTGTGGTGGCCGGAAAATGGAAAAACAACATGACTTTGCTTAGATCTACTTCCCTGGCGGCTTTGCTGTTGCTGGCCGGCTGTGCCTGGAACAGTACGCGCGCGCAACAGGCCCGCATGCCGGAACTGTTTTGCCATGATGCCGACTGGGCCCTGTCCGGGCTGCGCGAGCCGCGCGTCGCTTTTAACAGCACCAAGGCCGTGTGTGCGGCAGACCGGCTCAAACTGGCGGCACAGATTATCACCCAGTCGGATAGCAAGACCGACCTCGCGCGGGCGCGCAGTCTGGTGGACAGCGTGCTCAATGGTACCGAGGTACAGCGGGACACTGCACTGGCCGGACTGGCCGCGCTGCTGGACCGGCAACTGAGCGAGCGACGCCGGGCGGACGAGCGCGCCGACAAATTGTCGTCCCAGATCCGTGATCAGCAGCAGCGCATTGACGATCTGAACGCCAAGATTACCGCGTTGACCGCGCTGGAAAAGAGCATGGCACGTAAAAGCACCCGCAAACCGGGGGCCGGCTCATGAGTGCACAGATCCTGCTGGTCGATGATGATGCCGATCTGCTGCGTCTGGTCAGCATGCGCCTGACGGCTGCCGGGCATCAGGTCGAGGCGGTCGCCAGTGCCGAAGCCGCCTTGAATGTCCTGGCATCCCACCGTGTCGATGTGCTGGTGACCGACTGGCACCTGCCCGGCATGGATGGCCTCGGCTTGTTCGAAGCGGTCCGCCGGCGGTTCCCCTCGTTGCCGGTGATCATTCTCACCGCCTTCGGGACGGTGCCGGATGCCCTCGAGGCCGTTGGCCGCGGCGTCTTCGGCTACCTGGTCAAACCTTTTGAAGGGCGCGAGCTGCTGGCCAAGATCGAGCAGGCCCTGGTGGCATCGGGGGGGCAGGTGGCCGAACAGGCGCCGCAGGACTGGCAGGGCGGCATGATTTCCCGCAGTCCGCAAATGGCCGAGCTGCTGGCCCAGACGCGCATGGTGGCGGCCACCGATGCCAGTGTGCTGATCCGCGGCGAGAGCGGAACCGGCAAGGAGGTGCTGGCTCGTGCGCTGCATCGCTGCAGCGCACGCAGTCAGGGGCCGTTCGTGGCGGTGAACTGTGGCGCCATTCCGGAGAATTTGCTGGAAAGCGAGTTGTTCGGTCACGAAAAAGGCGCCTTTACCGGTGCCTCGGCCAGGCATCAGGGGCTGGTACTGGAAGCCGATGGCGGCACCTTGTTTCTGGACGAGATCGGTGACATGCCGCTGGCACTGCAGGTGAAACTGCTGCGCCTGCTGCAGGATCGTGAAGTCCGCCCGGTGGGCTCGGCGCGGGCTCGTGCGGTAGATATCCGGGTGGTTTCTGCCACCCACCGCGATCTGGAAACCCTGATGCGCGAAGGCCAGTTCCGCGAAGATCTGTTTTACCGGCTCAATGTGGTGACGCTGAATTTGCCGCCGCTGGCCGAGCGGCGCGAAGACATCCCGCTGCTGGCGCAACATTTTCTCAGCCAGGTTGCGCAACGCTACCAGCGTCCCCTGCCGGTGTTTGCCCCGGAGGCGCTGGCCTTTCTGTCGTCCTCGCGCTGGCCGGGGAATATCCGCCAGTTGGCCAATGTGGTCGAGCAGTGCTGTGTGCTGTGTTCCGGGCCGGTGGTCACCCTGGCCCAGGTGCAGAAGTCGGTGAGCGAAGAGTCCGATGCCATTCCCTCGCTGGCCGAGTTCCGCCGCCAGACGGAGCGTGATTATCTGGAGCGTCTGCTGCGATTGACCGGGGGTAATGTGGCCGATGCGGCGCGGCTGGCTGAACGTAACCGGACGGAATTCTACCGGCTGTTGCAGCGGCATGAGCTGGATGCCGCCAGTTTCAAGGCTCAGGGCTGAGTGATCTGCTTGCCGGAAAAGGCTGTCGTCGATTGACGACAGCTTTTTTTCTTTTCAGATCAACAAGATAATGATTTGGTCGCCTGGCTTGTCGCCTGATGGCGACAAATCGGCACCACGCACGGCGACAGAAAAATGCAAGTCATTGAATTATCAGCGTTTGATCAGGCTGGCACGCTTGTTGCAATAGGAAGGGCAAGTCAAACCGGATAGGGAGAACCTTCATGCGTCACGCTTTGCTGTCACTCGGCCTGCTGCTGGTGCCTGCGCTTGCCTTCAGCGCGAGCATGACCCGTCAGGATGCGGTGGAGTGGTATGCCGCCGATGCCTCTGCCATTCTGGCTCAGCCCGTGTCCCTGCCGACCATTTCGGCGGCAGACGATACCCTGGCTCGCCAAGTCACCGATGCCATCTCCGGCATCATCGCCAGCGGCGCCGCCGAAGTCGACGTCGTGGCCCATAACGGACGTGTGACCCTGCGCGGCATTGCCGCCAGTGAACAGGTCGAAAGTCAACTTTTGGATACAGCCAGTGCCGTGTACGGCGTCAAGGAGGTGAAATCGGAAATTAAATTATCTGCCAGCTAATGCCTGTGTTTTGAGTTTGATCTCTACCTTTGGCCTGCCATCCCCCGGCAGGCCATTTTTTTCGCGCTGAATGGACAGCACCGGCCAGCCGTTTGACATTCCCTGTTGGCTCAGATCTGCCGCCATGTCGGCGCGTGGGTGCATGGCCATTGTTCAGGAGTGCCCGATGTCTCAGACTTCCCCTTCGATCCTGGCCTCGCTGGCCGAATCATTCAAATACGGTTCGGCAGTGCTGTCGTTGATTGCGCTGCTGTCCTGGATGGCCGGCCATGCTTTCGCACTCGGTTTCTGGGCCTCGGCCGGCTTGCCCGAGCCGCCCTTTGACCAGTCGCCCCAGGTGGTGACACTCAATGGTTTCCTGTTTGCCGCGCATAACTGGCTGCTGCTGCTCGGGGCGATGGTGTGTTTGTGTGTCGGCTGGTACCTGAAAGGCCTGGTCCGGCTGTGCCTGCCATCTGTGTCCGTCCGGCTGAAATCCTGGCTGTGCCGATGGTTCCTGCCTGGCCCGGCGGTACGCCGCCTGAGCGGATGGCTGCTGTTGCTGGCAGGGGGCGTGATGTTGCCCCTGACCGTCTGGCTCGGGGCGGCGCTGGAACAAGGCAAGGCTCGCTTTCAGCAGCTCTCTGCCAGCGTCAATGATGGCTCACCGCTGCCGACCCGGGTCGCTCTGGCTGACGGGGGCGTGCTGGAAGGGCAAATACTGGGACAGGATGACCGCTTGTTAGTCTTGCTCAGCGCTTGTGGCGTGACGTTGCTGCAGTTGCCCGCCCCGGCGCGGGTCATGGCGCACAACCGGACCAGTCATCGTGACTGTCCGCTGCCACCGCTCTGACCCGCTCGGCCCCTGGCGGGATCAGAAGCTCAGTACCTTGTCGGCGGCCAGGGTCAGTTCGGCCAGCTCAGGCATGGTGCCGATGCCCACGCCCTTGATCAGCAGGGCTTCGTCGATACCACGTGCGGTGGTACAGGTTCGGCAGACCTTGACGGTGGCGCCGGTGGCCAGCAGATCCTGCAGCATTTCTCCCAGCGTGGCGCCGGCGGCAACCGTCTGACCTTGCATGGCGGTGACCACGGCATCGGAAAGCAGAAATAGCGTGATTTTCGGTTTGGCCTCGCTATCGGACAGGGCCAGTGCCAGGCGCAGGCCGGAAAGCGTGCGTTCGCTGCCATAAGGGCTGGCGTTGAGTGTGAACAGGATGTTTTGCATGACAATTCTCCCGGAAAAAAAGGCGATTGCAGTGTGCACAGGATGGCGCAAGTCGCCACTTTTTGCCACTGCAACGCCATCTTCCGCTGTCTGATGCGGCTTTGCCAGGGGTCTTGCAGTGCCTTATATCAAACTGATGGAATAAATTATATTGTCGGACAAAACATATTTGTTTGGTATATTATGATGAGTTTGAAACTGCACGCTACAGATCAATAAGCACGTGCATCGGTCGGTGCTGGGGGCGCCTCCGATGCCAGTGACCGGCATCAGCCCGGTCGCTGTCAACGTGCCCGTACAGGGGAGACCATATGCCATTCCAAGCCTTTGCCCAGGCGCAGACACCGCTGCGCCAAGCCATTACCGAAGCCTATCGCCGTGACGAGCAGCAGTGTGTGCAAACCCTGCTGACCCAGGCCGCCATGACGCGCGAGCAAGTCTTTGCTGCCCAGCGCCTGGCCCGCCGTCTGGTGAGCAAGGTACGCGAGACACGCACCCGTGCCAGTGGCGTGGATGCGCTGATGCATGAGTTCTCCCTCTCCAGCCTGGAAGGGGTGGCCCTGATGTGCCTGGCAGAAGCCTTGCTGCGCATTCCGGACAAGGAAACCGCCGACAAACTGATTCGCGACAAAATTGGCCGCGGTGACTGGCGCTCGCATCTGGGCAACAGTGCTTCGCTGTTCGTCAATGCCGCCGCCTGGGGCCTGCTGGTCACCGGCAAGCTGGTTTCGTCCTACAGTGAGCAGGGCCTGTCTGCCGCCGTGACCCGACTGGCCGCCAAGGGCGGTGAGCCGCTGATCCGCAAGGGGGTGGATCTGGCCATGCGCATGCTGGGGCGCCAGTTCGTCACCGGCGAGACCATCGAGGAGGCGCTGGATAACGGCCGCGAGCGTGAGTCACGCGGCTATCGCTTCAGTTACGACATGCTGGGCGAAGCGGCCATGACCGCGGAAGACGCCGAGCGCTATTACCAGGACTATGTCACGGCCATTCATGCCATCGGCAAGGCCAGTGACGGGCGAGGGGTGTATGAAGGCCCGGGGATCTCCGTCAAGTTGTCCGCCATTCATCCGCGCTACTCCCGAGCCCAGCACCATCGGGTGATGGGGGAGTTGCTGCCGCGCCTGAAGGCACTGTTCCTGCTGGCCAAGCAATACGATATCGGCCTGAACATCGATGCCGAGGAAACCGACCGTCTGGAGATTTCGCTCGATCTGGTCGAGGCCCTGGCGCGTGATCCGGACCTGGCCGGCTTCAAGGGCATTGGCATTGTGGTGCAGGCCTACCAGAAACGTTGTCCCTATGTCATTGATTACCTGATCGAACTGGCGCGCGAGACCGGCCATCGCTTCATGATCCGTCTGGTCAAGGGTGCGTATTGGGACGCCGAGATCAAGCGTGCCCAGGTTGACGGACAGCCAGGCTATCCGGTGTATACCCGCAAGGTTCACACCGATGTGTCCTATCTGGCCTGCGCCCGCAAGCTGCTGTCTGCCCAGGACGCCGTGTTCCCGCAATTCGCCACCCACAATGCCTATACGCTTTCGGCGGTCTTCACCCTGGCGTCCGGACTGGACTATGAATTCCAGTGTCTGCACGGCATGGGCGAGACCCTGTATGACCAGGTGGTCGGCAACCACAATATGGGCCGCAGCTGCCGCATCTATGCGCCGGTCGGTTCGCACCAGACGCTGCTGGCCTACCTGGTGCGACGCCTGCTGGAAAACGGTGCCAACAGCTCCTTCGTCAATCGTATTGTCGACGAATCGGTCTCGATCGATGAACTGGTGACTGACCCGTGCGAGCAGGCAGCCGAAACCACCGGTCTGCCACACGGCAAGATTCCGCTGCCGGTGGCGCTGTATGGCGACGAACGCCGTAATTCGGCCGGCCTGGATCTGTCGAACGAGCTGGTTCTGGCCGATCTGCAGCAACGCCTGATGGCGGCGGATCAGCGTGACTGGCAGGCTCGGCCGATGCTGGCGGATGACCGTCATGAGGGCGGCCCGGCCCGCGAGGTGCGCAATCCCGCCTGCCTGAGCGAACGCATCGGACAAGTGACGGATGCCAGCGCCGAGGATGCCCGCCGAGCTGTCGGTTTTGCGGCTGAGGCCGCTGCCGGCTGGGCGGCCACCCCGGCCGCCGAACGTGCCGCCTGCCTGTCGCGCGCGGCGGACTTGCTGGAGGCCCATTGTCCCGAACTGATGGCCCTGGCCGTGCGTGAGGCCGGCAAGACGCTGAACAACGCCATTGCCGAAGTTCGTGAGGCGGTTGATTTCCTGCGTTATTACGGTGCCCAGGCTGCGCGCGAATTCAGTGTCAAGGCCCCGGCCGCGCTGGGGCCGGTGGTATGTATCAGCCCGTGGAACTTCCCGCTGGCCATTTTCCTGGGGGAGGTCAGTGCTGCGCTGGCGGCCGGTAACACCGTGCTGGCCAAGCCGGCCGAGCAGACCAGCCTGATTGCCGCCGAAGCGGTACGCCTGATGTATGAGGCCGGCGTGCCGCGTGCGGTGCTGCAACTGTTGCCTGGCCGTGGTGAGGTCGTGGGGGCGGCCCTGGTCAATGATGCCCGTGTTCAGGGGGTGATCTTTACCGGTTCGACCGAAGTGGCACAGCTGATCAACCGTTCGCTGGCCGAGCGGGGGGGCGATGTGGTGCTGGTGGCGGAAACCGGTGGTCAGAACGCGATGATTGTCGACAGCACGGCACTGCCGGAGCAGGTGGTGACCGATGTGCTGGCCTCGGCCTTCGACTCCGCCGGTCAGCGTTGCTCGGCATTGCGCGTGCTCTATCTGCAACATGAGGTGGCCGACAAGATCCTGACCATGATCCGTGGCGCCATGGACGAGCTGGTGGTGGGCGATCCGGCCAGGCTGGCGACCGATGTTGGTCCGGTGATCGATGAGGAAGCGCGCAGCGGTCTGCTGGCGCATATCGAGAAGATGCGTCCGCTGGCCCGTGCCATGCACCAGACGGCCTTGCCGGCGTCTGCCGCCCAGGGGCATTTCGTCGCGCCGACGCTGATCGAGCTGGACAATCTGAGCCATCTGGAGCGCGAAGTATTCGGCCCGGTGCTGCATGTCCGCCGTTTTGCTGCGGATCAGCTGGATCTGGTGCTGGCCGAGGTCAATCGCTCGGGCTATGGCCTGACTCATGGTGTCCACAGCCGCATCGACGAGACCATCCAGCATGTAGCCCGGCAGGTCAAGGCGGGCAATGTCTACGTCAACCGCAATATTGTCGGCGCCGTCGTCGGTGTGCAGCCGTTTGGGGGGGAGGGCAAGTCCGGTACCGGCCCGAAGGCCGGCGGACCTTTCTATCTGTACCGGCTGACACGAGCCGCCTGGCGCCCGACGCTGGCGATCCGCCATCAGGAAGCCGCACTGCCGGGTCTGGTTGCCCTGAACGGTGCCCTGGCGAACTGGGGACTGTCGTCGGCTGAACTGGCCAAAGCGCGCGAGTTGATGACCTTCGGCCGAGTGCAAAGCCCCTTGCTGGGTGATCTTGTTCTGCCGGGGCCGACCGGTGAACAGAATACCTTGCGTTTCGCTGCCCGCGGGGTGGTGGCGTGTCTGGCACCGGAGCGCGGCGAGCTGCTGCGGCAAATGGTGGCCGCGCTGAGTTGCGACAACCGCATCCTGTTGCCGCATAGCGTGGAAAACGACCAGCTGTGCGCCCTGATGCCGGGTTGGGTGGATACGGCCGATGCCCCGCTGGACAGCGAGCCGCTGGATGCCGTGCTGTTTGCCGGTCCGGCCGGGCTGGCAGATACGGTGCGCCGTACGCTGGCGGCCCGCAGCGGGGCCATCGTGCCGTTGATCGAAGCCGGGCCGGAGGGCTATGAATTGCATCGGCTGGTGGTGGAGCGGGCCTTGTGCATCAACACCACGGCAGCCGGTGGCAATGCCAGTCTGATGAGTATGGAAGAGTAGTAGTTGCCATGGAGGTAATGCATTGAAATAATGCCTTGTTTCCATGGAATCATGGGGAAACCGTGCGCTCTCGATAGCCGTGCGGATCAAAACATAACGAGAAGGACGAACGATGCAAGCAAGCAAACTGACTGTTGTTACCCTGTCCGTGATGGCAGCGCTGGCGCTGGCCGCCTGCGGCAAGAAGGAAGATGCGTCCGCACCGGCCGCCGCTTCCGGCGCCGCGGCAGACAGTGGCGCCGCCGTGGTCAAGCTGGGTTTTGTTGCCCCGCTGACCGGGCCGCAGGCGCATTATGGTGCCGAGTACAAGAATGGCGTGACCCTGGCGATCGAAGACGCCAACGCCACCCATCCGACCCTGGGCGGCAAGCCGGTCAAGTTCGAACTGGAAGTGATGGATGACCAGGCCGATCCGAAGACCGCTACCGAAGTGGCCCAGAAGCTGATCGACGAGAAGGTCAGCGGTGTGATCGGTCACTTCAACTCGGGTACCTCGATTCCGGCTTCCAAGCTGTACTCCGACGCCGGTATTCCCCAGATCGCCATGGCGACCGCACCGGCCTTTACGGCGCAAGGCTTCAAGACCACCTTCCGTTCCATGACCTCGGATACCCAGCAGGGCAGCGTGATGGGCGAGTATGTGGTGAAGAAGCTGGGTGCCAAGAACATCGCCATCATCGATGACCGTACCGCCTATGGCCAGGGTCTGGCCGATCAGTTCGCCAAGGCCGTGGAAGGCGCCGGCGGCAAGGTGGTCAAGCGTGAATACACCACCGACAAGTCGACCGACTTTGCGGCGATCCTGACCTCGCTCAAGGGCCTGCATCCGGACATCATCTACTACGGTGGCGCCGATGCGCAGTCGGCCCCGATGGCCAAGCAGATGAAGCGCCTGGGCATCACCACGCCGCTGGTTTCCGGCGAAATGACCAAGACCCCGGACTTCCTCAAGGTTGCCGGTGCCGAAGCCGAGGGCACGCTGGCCTCGCTGGCCGGTCTGCCGCTGGAGCAGATGCCCAAGGGCAAGGATTATGCGACCCGCTACAAGGCTCGCTTCAACGAAGAAGTCGCCACTTACTCGCCGTACGGCTATGACGCGACCCGCGTGATGATTGCCGCCATGCAAAAGGCTGATTCGTCCGATCCGGCCAAGTACCTGCCGGTACTGGCGTCCATCGATTACACCGATGCCGTGACTACCCCGCACCTGGGGTACGACAGCAAGGGTGACCTGAAGATCGGTGGCATCACCGTCTACAAGGTGGTGGGGGGCAAGTGGACCGTGCTGGAAAGCGTGGGCGGGGCAGCCGCTTCCGCTGCGCAGTAATCTGTCCTGATGTCAGCCAAGGCCCGGCGTGTCAACGCCGGGCTTTTTCATGTCTTGTCCGCGGGCGGCCGTCGAGCTGGCGATCTGGCTTCGCCAGGCGCAAGACAGTGCGGCGCCACGGTGCCTGCAGCAGGCCGAAGCGGGTGATCTGCCCTGTGTGACGGCCAGTCAGTGCGCCGTCGATCCCGGTTCGCCGGTTTTGCCTGGCTTGCGGCTGGGGGGCGGGCATCGGGATGAGGACGAAATGCAGCGCTGCCTGGGCAGATTGCGCGTGGTCCTGGCCGGCAGAGCAGGGGGTGTGACATGGCCGTGGGATATCCTTGTAGACGACCGGTCTAATTGAGCGTAGCATGGCGCCATTCTTTGGTATCAAGACGACCAGTCCACTCAGGAGTTCGTATGCAGAATTTTGACTATTACAATCCCACCCGCATTGTCTTTGGCCGTGACACTATCGGCCGCCTGGCCGAGCTGGTGCCGGCTGGTGCCCGTGTGCTGGTGCTCTATGGCGGCAGCAGTGCCGAAAAGACCGGCACGCTGGCGCAGGTGCGCGAGGCCCTGGCCGGCCACGTGGTGCAGGAGTTCGGCGGCATTGAGCCAAATCCGCATTTTGAGACCCTGATGCGTGCCGTTGACCTGATCAAGACGCAGCAACTGGATTTTCTGCTGGCGGTGGGCGGTGGCTCGGTGATTGATGGCAGTAAATTTGTGGCCGCCGCCGCCCTGTTTGAGGGCGATGCACTGGACATTCTGAAGCAGCGCGGCGGCAATATCCGCCAGGCCCTGCCTCTGGGGACGGTCCTGACCCTGGCGGCTACCGGTTCGGAAATGAATAGCGGCGGGGTCGTGACCCATGCCGCCACGCACGCCAAGCTGCCGTTCCGCAATCCGCTGCTGTTTCCGCGTTTTTCGATTCTTGATCCGCAAAAGACCTTCACCGTACCGGAACGGCAAGTGGCCAACGGGGTGGTGGATGCCTTCGTGCATGTCGCCGAACAGTATTTGACCGTACCGGGGCAGGCGCTGGCACAGGATCGCTTTGCCGAGGGGCTGTTGCTGTCGCTGATCGAACTGGGGCCGCAAGTACAGGCCAACCCGCTGGACTACGAGGTGCGTGCCAATCTGATGTGGGTCGCCACGCTGGCACTGAACGGCATCGTGGGGGCCGGCGTGACCCATGACTGGTCGACGCACATGATCGGCCATGAGCTGACCGCGCTTTTTGAGATCGATCATGCCCGCACCCTGGCGCTGGTGTTGCCGGCCAGTCTGTCGCTGCGCCGGGACAGCAAGCGAGCCAAGTTGCTGCAGTATGCCGAGCGAGTCTGGCAGCTGCACGAGGGCCCGGAGGCGCAGCGTATCGAACAGGCTATCGCGCTGACGCGCGATTTCTTCGAGCGCATGGGCTTGCCGACGCGCCTGTCCGACTATGGTCTGGGTGAGGAGGCGATCGAGCAGGTGGTCAGCCAGCTGCAGGCCCACGGCATGACCCGGCTGGGTGAGGGCGGTCATGTCACGCCGGATTTGGCGCGTCAGATCCTGCAGGCGGCCCGCGTATGAAGCCCGCCCTGATTCTGCATCACTATGCCGCTTCCCCCTACTCGGAAAAAATCCGTCTGATGCTGGGGCAGCGTCAGCTGCCATGGTTGTCGGTGGCGATGCCGCCAGTGTTGCCCAAGCCGGACCTGATGCAGCTGACACATGGCTACCGGCGCGCGCCGGTGCTGCAGATCGGTGCCGATATCTATTGTGATTCAGCACTGATCGCCGACGAAATTGAGCGTCGTTTCCCCCAGCCTGCGCAGCCGACGCCGCATGGTCGCGCACTGGCCGAAGTGTTGAGCCACTGGGTGGATATCGAGTTGTTCTGGCTGACTGTGCGTCTGGTCATGGGGCGGCACGCGGAGCAGATTCCGCAGTTCATGCTGGATGATCGCGCGGCGATGCACCGGCAATATGATTTCTCGCGCCAGACCCTGGTGGCCGACCTGCCGCAGGTGACGGCACAGCTGCGCCCGATGCTGGCCTGGCTGGATGCGCTGCTGACCGGACAGTCTTTCTTTGCCGGCGCGCTGCCGTCCGGCGGCGATTTTGGCGTCTACCATCCGCTGTGGTTCCTGAATAATATCGGTGCGCTGAACGAGCTGGCACCGCAGGATGGTCCTTTGCTGGCCTGGTTCGGCCGCATGACGGCGTTCGGTCATGGCGAGCATGCCGAACTCTCCGCTGCTGAGGCGATTCATCTGGCGTGGTCGGCACAGCCGGAGAAGGCCGGGGGTGTTGCCGAACCGGGCTGGCAGGTCGGGATGCCGGTGTCGGTGATGCCGGAAGGCTATCCGCTGGAGGCCGTCCATGGGGCGCTGTGCGGATTGACGGCACAGCGCATCTCCCTGGCGGTGGAGACCCCCGCCGGCGGACATTTGCACCTGCACTTCCCGCGGCTCGGTTATCAACTGACGCAGGCTGACTAGGCAAGCAGCCCGCCTTGCCTTTCCGGCGTGGCGGGCCGAGGTGGCCACGGGGCGGCCGCAGGTCCTGCGGCTTTACTTCGGTCCGGTCTGTTTGGATTTGCGGATCAGAATGCCGGCACAGCCGACGACAACGATGGTGGCAAACACGATGGTCACCAGGCTGAGAAGGCCGACATCGTCCGAAAGAAGTTGCTGAATCAGTGCCATGGTCCGCTCCTGTTGGTTTAACGGTCGTTATCCGAATGACATTATTTCTGAATCTAAATTAACCATTGTGCTGGTATGGTTTTTTGATGCAGATCAACGGTGCGGCGGGTGGAAAAACAAAACCCCACACGGCCTGCTGGCGGTGTGGGGCTGGCGACGGAGCGTGCCGGAGGGTCAGTCTTCTTCCGGGACGTTCAGCGCATTATTGCTGTAACCGGCGTCGACATAGGTGATCTCGCCGGTGATGCCGGAGGCGAGGTCGGACAGCAGGAAGGCGGCGGCATTGCCGACTTCTTCCGTCGTGACGTTGCGGCGCAGCGAGGACTGGCCGGCGACATGGTTCAGCAGCTTGGAGAAGTCCTTGATGCCCGAGGCCGCCAGCGTCTTGATCGGACCGGCGGAGATCCCGTTGACACGGATGCCGTCACGACCCAGTGCGCTGGCCATGAAGCGGACGCCGGCCTCCAGGCTGGCCTTGGCCAGACCCATCACGTTGTAGTTGGGGATGGCACGGATGGCACCCAGATACGACAGCGTCAGCAGGGCAGACTTGCGTCCCTGCATCATCGGGCGCGCGGCCTTGGCCAGTGCCGGGAAGCTGTAGGACGACACGTCGTGGGCAATCTGGAAGGCTTCGCGCGACAGCGAGTCGAGGAAGTCGCCGTTGAGCGCTTCGCGCGGTGCGAAGGCAATGGCATGTACCAGCCCGTCCAGCCCGTCCCAGTCCTTGCCCAGATCGACGAACAGCTGTTCGATTTCGGCATCGTTCTGCACGTCGCAGCGATAGACCAGCTTGCTGCCGAATTCGGCAGCCATTTCGCGCACGCGGTCTTCCAGCTTGTCAACGACATAGGTGAAGGCAAGTTCCGCACCCTCGCGATGACAGGCCTGGGCGATGCCGTAGGCGATGGATCGGTTGGAGATCATGCCGGTGATCAGAATTTTTTTTCCTTGCAGGAAACCCATCGTCAGTCCTTCTAACTAAACATAGCCTGCCATTATACCCAAGCCGGGCAGAAAACGCAGACCATAATTGTAGGACAAAAAATTGGCCATGCCGGTTTGTGTCAACCCTGCTCAGACCAGGGTTGCCGCGCGCTGGCTGGCTTGCTAACATCCCGGGATCAAGCTTAATAAATAGAGAGCAACCATGAGCGACCTGATTCAGCATGTGACCGACAACTCCTTTGAACAAGATGTCCTGAAAGCCGACGTACCGGTACTGGTCGACTACTGGGCTGAATGGTGTGGTCCGTGCAAGATGATCGCGCCGATCCTCGAAGACGTGGCCAAGGAGTATCAGGGCCGCCTGAAGGTGGTCAAGCTCAACATCGACCAGAACGAGCAGACCCCGCCGAAATTCGGCATCCGCGGCATTCCGACCCTGATGATCTTCAAGGACGGCAATGTGGTGGCCACCAAGGTCGGCGCACTGGCCAAAGGCCAGCTGACGGCTTTTGTTGACAGCCACATTTAAAGTGTTTATTCTCGACTGAATTCTTAAGCGGGCGGCGGAAGTCGCCCGTGTCGTATCTGCTGTCCACACCTCTTGAAGAACAAACATCCCTCTCGCCAATCGTACTCGAGTCGAAACCGGCTGCTATGCATTTATCTGACCTGAAACACCTTCCTGTTACCCAGCTCGTCGAAATGGCTATTGCCAATGAGATCGACGGTGCCAACCGGTTGCGCAAGCAAGATCTGATCTTCGCGCTTTTGAAAAACCAGGCCAAAAAGGGCGAAAGCATTTATGGCGAGGGGACGCTGGAGGTACTGCCGGACGGATTCGGTTTCCTGCGCAGCCCTGACACCTCGTATCTGGCCGGCCCCGATGACATTTATGTCAGCCCGAGTCAGATTCGCCGTTTCAATCTGCATACCGGCGATTCGATCGAAGGCGAGATCCGCACGCCGAAAGATGGCGAACGCTACTTCGCCCTGGTGAAGGTTGACAAGGTCAACCACGATGCCCCGGAAAACTCCAAGCACAAGATCCTGTTCGAAAACCTGACGCCGCTGTTCCCGACCGAGCCGCTGCATCTGGAACGTGATATTCGTGCCGAAGAAAACTTCACCGGCCGCATCATTGATCTGATCGCCCCGATCGGCAAGGGTCAGCGCGGTCTGCTGGTGGCGCCGCCCAAGTCCGGCAAGACCGTGATGCTGCAACATATTGCGCATGCCATCACGGCCAATCACCCCGAAGTCGAACTGATCGTGCTGCTGATCGACGAACGTCCGGAAGAAGTGACCGAAATGCAACGCTCGGTGCGTGGCGAAGTGGTCTCCTCCACCTTCGACGAACCCGCCACCCGTCACGTGCAAGTGGCCGAAATGGTCATCGAAAAGGCCAAACGCCTGGTCGAGCACAAGAAGGACGTGGTCATCCTGCTGGACTCCATCACCCGTCTGGCGCGTGCCTACAACACCGTGGTGCCGGCTTCCGGCAAGGTGCTGACCGGCGGTGTCGACGCCAATGCCCTGCAGCGTCCGAAGCGCTTCTTCGGTGCGGCGCGCAATATCGAAGAGGGTGGTTCGCTGACCATCATTGCCACGGCCCTGATCGATACCGGCTCGCGCATGGATGACGTGATCTACGAAGAATTCAAGGGTACCGGCAACATGGAAATCCACCTCGACCGCCGGATGGCGGAAAAACGGATTTTCCCGGCGCTCAACATCAACCGTTCGGGTACTCGCCGCGAAGAGCTGCTGATTCCGCAGGAAAAGCTGCAACGCATCTGGGTGCTGCGCAAGCTGCTCTACCCGATGGATGATCTGGACGCGATGGAGTTTCTGCAGGACAAGATCCGCGCCACCAAATCCAACTCTGCCTTCTTCGACTCGATGCGTCGCTGAGGCAGGAAAACATCATTGCCAACGCCAGGTCGCTACCTGGCGTTTTTTCATCCCGCTGTCACCGCTGTCAGACGAATAAGAAAATGGATATTGCATCTCGCTTGAATTTAATGGAGTGGATCTCCGCCATTGGTACGGTCGCTTTTGCCTTTTCCGGCTATCTGGTCGGGGTGAAAAAGCGTCTTGATCTGCTCGGCATCCTGATTGTGGCCCTGCTGACTGGTATCGGCGGCGGGATTATTCGCGATGTTCTGGTTCACCGGGTGCCGGTGGTGTTCTACGATTACACCAACGTGGTGATCATTTCGATCACCCTGCTGCTGTCGTGGATGACCGGGCTGCACAAACGCGAGAGCCAGACCTTCTATCGTGCCTTCATCGTGGCCGACTCGCTCGGGCTGGTCGCCTTCAGCATTACCGGCGCGCAAGTTGGCCTGATGTATGACCTCAACGCCTTTGGCGTGGTCCTGCTCGGTTTCATCACGGCAGTCGGCGGCGGGGTGGTGCGGGACATGATGGTCAATGACATCCCGTTCATCCTGCATGAAGACTTCTATGGCACGGTATCGATTCTGGTGGCCGGCGGCCTGTATGTGCTGGATCAACTGGTGTATGTCAATTATCTGAGCTTGCAATTGCTCTTTGCTATCGGTCTGGCGATCCGCCTGATCGGGCACTGGGGCGATATGACCCTGCCGAAGATCGGGGTGGTGGGAGACAAGGAATAAACATGTTGCCGAGTGACAGGCAGGCGGCGGCCGAATGGATCGGCGCGCGGCTGGCACATGGACCGGATGACAGCTGGCGCGAAGCCATGCCGCCGCGTCACGCCTTTGAGCAGGTCTGTCCGGCAGCGGTGCTGATCGGTCTGGTCTGGCACGAGGCGGGGCCGACGGTGCTGCTGACGCGCCGCAGTGAGCACCTGCCGACCCACCCGGGGCAGATCAGCTTTCCCGGTGGCAAGCTGGAAGCGCAGGATGCCGGCCCGGTCGAGGCCGCCCTGCGCGAGGCCGAAGAGGAAATTGGTCTGGCGCGCCGGCATGTGCAGGTCCTGGGCACTTTGCCGCGTTTTGTCACCATTACCCGGTTTGCCGTGACACCGGTGGTGGCACTGGTTGATCCGGCAATGCGTCTGCAGGCAGACCCGGGGGAGGTGGCCGAAATCTTCGAGGTCCCTCTGGCTCCCGCTCTGGCACTGGATCAATACCAGCGCCATGCTTTCGAGCGCGACGGCCTGCAGGGTTACTATCTGTCACTCACCTGGCAGGATCGCTTTATCTGGGGCGCAACCGCCGCCATGCTGCGCCTGCTGGCGCTGACCCTCAACGATCCGCCCTACGCCTGAATCCTCAGTCCGTCTCCTCGTCGCACAGCAGGCCATTGACCCCGTCGGCCTTGGCCTGCTGCATCAGCTTGTCGGCACGCCGGGTAATGTCATCCAGCCTGTCGCCCAGGCGCCAGCTGGTCATGCCGCCACTGAACGTGATGCTGTGTTCGGCAAACGGAAAAATGGTGGTGGCGATCTTGCTGCGAATGCGTTCCATCACCCGATGGGCATACTTCATCGGCGTGTTGGTAAAGATCACCATGAACTCCTCACCGGCGATCCGGGCGCAGATATCGGTTGAACGCGTGCTGTCGAGCAGCTCGTTGGCCACCGCAATCAGTACATTGTCACCGGCCAGGCGGCCATATTGCTCGTTGAAGGCGCGGAACTGGTCGATGCCGAACAGCGCAATGGTCAGCGGCAGACCATAGCGCTGGCAGCGATTCATTTCGTAGATCAGGCTCTGCTCGGCGGTCTTGCGATTGACCAGCCGGGTCAGCATGTCGGTGCGGGCCATCTCTTCAATCCGTTGTCGGCTGTCCGCGAGCGATGCCGTCAGATCCTGATAGCTGGTGCGATCCTCCAGCACCATCATGCAGCGCAATTTTTGCTGCAGCCGCAGATTGTGCATGCTGACCCGGACCAGTCGTTTGCAGCCGGTTTCCAGCCGGATCTCGACTTCCTGCTGATGCGCCAGATGCCCCTGACGCAACCATTCTGCCAGGGGGCTGATATGCAACTGGGGGGCCGGACTGCCGGGCTCGGCGCCATGCCAGTCACTGTCTTCTCCGCCCAGCGCCAGCATGTGCCGGGCCGCGGCATTGGCATAGAAAATCCGTTCGTCGTCAATGTCCACCAGCAGCACCGCCACGGGCAGTGAGGACAGAATGTCGCGCCAGCGTGCCTCGCTCTCATGCAGGGCTTCGCTGCAGCTCAGCAATTGCTCCCGGATGCGCAGGTGGCGCAATTGTCGCCGCGTCGCCCACATGACCAGCATGGCCAGCATGCCCCAGGCCATGGTGTAGGTGGCCAACTGCCAGATCAGGTCGCCGCGCTCGTGATGACGTGTCATGCCCACGGTGATGATCAGCGGGTAATTGTCGAGTGAGCGCTCACTGTACAGGCGCGGCTGGTTGTCACGCGGGGAGGGGGCCTCATACAGCTGCTGCTTGTTCTCGCGCAGAATCGGCTGTCTGGCATCATTCTGCGGCAGGGGTTTGAGCCGCATCGCCGGATCGTTGGGCCAGAAGGCAGCCAACTGCCGCTGGCGGTCCTGAATGCGCACCTCGCCGTACTCACCGATGCCCATGTCGGCAAACAGCGGCTGCAGCGAGGTTTCACTGATGTCGGCCATGATCATGCCGAGTAACTGGTGTCGCTGATCGTAAATGCCCTGGGCGTGCACGATCACCCCGGTATTGCCACGCAGGCTGGCTGCCGTGAAATGGGTGTCATTGGGGCGTTTCGGCCCATGCAGCCACAGACAGGCCGAGGAGGGTTGCAGCGAGACGGGGGCACCGCCCGGGCTGGAGAACACCACATTGCAGTGTTGGTCGACGATGCGGATCTGCGACAGATAGGCGATGTGTTCGATGCCGGCGTCCAGGGCATGCTGCAGCATGGTGTGCTCGCTGCCGGACAGTACCTGCCGGTCGAGTTGCTGCAGCACCAGCGGATTGTCGGCCAGTGCATCAAAGACCAGATCGACATCACGCAAGGTGTCGCTGATCTGGCTGGTCAGACGCTCGCTGGCCGAGGTGATCCGCTGAACGGCCTCCTGTTCCCGGCGATACTGGTCGCGGGCCAGGTCAAAGCCGAGCAGGAACAGAAAGGACAGCAGGAACAGCGTACTGGCCAGTTTGATGCCGAATGCAGCCGGGAGAGCGCGCGCGGCGGCTTTTTCCATGGTATGCCACTCAAGCTAAGCAGTAGTTCAGTGTATACCATGCCGGTAAGCGGGGGCAGGCCAGTCCGAGATGGCTGGCCTGTCCGCTCAGGACTGAAAGCGCATCGACAAATCGATGGCCTGGACATCCTTGGTCAGTTTGCCGATGGAAATCCGGTCGACGCCGGTTTCTGCGATGGCGCGCACCGTCTGCAGATCGACCCCGCCCGAGGCCTCCAGCTCCGCTTGTCCCGCCGCCATGACCACGGCTTCGCGCATGGTCTGGTGGCTCATATTGTCCAGCAGCACCAGGCGTGCGCCTGCTGCCAGAGCCTGCTGCAGCTGCGCCAGCGTTTCTACCTCGATCTGAACCGTCACGTGAGCCGGTGCCAGCTGCTGTGCGGCCCGCAGCGCTTCGGCCACCCCGCCGGCCGCCATGATGTGGTTTTCCTTGATCAGAATGCCGTCAAACAGGCCAATGCGCTGGTTGCAGCCGCCACCGACCGTCACCGCGTATTTCTGCGCCAGGCGCAAGCCGGGCAGGGTTTTGCGTGTGTCCAGAATCCGCGCGCGGGTACCGGCCACGGCATCGACATACTGTCGGGTGCAGCTGGCCACGGCCGACAGGGTCTGCAGGAAATTCAGCGCCGAGCGTTCGCCACTGAGCAGGGCACGTGCCGGCCCCTGCAGACGACACAGGGTCTGCCCCGCCGTGACCCGTTCCCCTTCGGCGGCGAGCCACTCGACCCGGACAGCCGGGTCCAACTGGCGAAAACACTCGTCAAACCAGGCGCTGCCGCACAGGATGGCCGACTCGCGTGCGATGACGGTAGCGCTGCCCGTGGTCGGGGCGGCGATCAGCTGGGCCGTCCAGTCGGCCATGCCGATGTCTTCGCTCAGTGCGCGGCAGACATCCGCAGATATGAGATGCAGGGGGGGCAGGGTAGCCATCACTCGTCCTGATTGCAAAAGCGCTATTGTACCGAAAGCCCGGATTTCATGGGTGTCACTGCTCGATGAATCGCTTATGATAAACAAATCATTTTTGCTGGTGTCCTGATGAGTTTTCCTGCCGGATTGTTCCCACTGCCATGGCTGCTTGGCCTGAACCTGCTGGCGCTGCTGGTGCTGGCAGGGCGGGTACGCCGCGTGGCCTGGCGGCGCATCCCTGCGGCGCAGGCCAATGCCTGGCTGGGTGCTTGCGTGCTGGTAATGGTGATGTGGACCCTGCGGGACGACTATCTGCCCGGACTCAGCTACCACTTGCTTGGCATGACCCTGCTCGGACTGATGATGGGGCCGTCACTGGCGCTGCTGGCCTCCGCCCTGGTGATCGTGGTCGCTGTGCTGGCCACAGGCGGGGATTGGACATCGCTCGGGCTGGTCTGGCTTTGCTGTGGCGTGCTGCCCATTGGCGCCAGCTGGCTGGGGCTGCGCCTGACGCAGCGGCTGCTGCCGGCCAACTATTTTGTTTATCTGTTCCTGAATGCTTTTCTGGCCGGCGGGGTGGGCATGGCGCTGGCCGGACTGGCGAGCGTGCTGGTGCTGGGGGCTGCCGCTGCCTATTCCTGGGGCATGCTGTTTGATGAGGCCTTGCCCTACTATCTGCTGCTGGCCTGGTCCGAGGCGTTTACCACCGGCCTGATGATGGCGATTCTGATTGTCTACCGGCCGCAATGGGTGTTGACCTTTGAGGACGCCCGTTATTTGAATGATCGCTATTCGGGGCCTTGATGCCCCGCGGAGAACCAAGATGCCTTTTGCCTTGTGGAGTATTCTGATTGCCGCCGTGCTGCCGCTGATCTGGGCCGGTGTGGCCAAGGCGGGCGCGCCTTATGACAACAGTCGGCCGCGCGAGGTGCTGGCCCGGGCCAGCGGCCACCGTCAGCGCGCCAACTGGGCTCAGCAAAATGCCTGGGAGGCATTTTCGCCCTATGCTGCGGCGGTGATCGTTGCTTTTGTCATGAAGGTGCCGGTGGCGCGGCTGGATCTGCTGGCGGGGCTTTTCCTGCTGGCTCGAGTCGGGCACGGGCTGTGCTATCTGCGCAATCTGCCCACGGCCCGCTCGTTGTGCTGGCTGTGCGGTTTTGCCTGTGTGGTGGCTCTGTTCGTGCTGGCCGCTCGGGGCTAGCCGGATTCAGCGTATCCCGAGGGATGCCAGTGCCTGCCTGACCTGTGCCAGACCGACCGTATGGAAGGCCTGCCAGCCGATGGCGCGGGCCGGGAGGATGCACTCGATATTGTCGTCGAAGAAAGCAATGCGCTGTGGCGCCACGCCGAGCTGTTCGGTGACGTACTGGTAGACCTCGGCATCCGGCTTTTTCATGTGGATCTCGTGCGAGGCGAAAATGTCGTCGAAATATTTGCCGAGATCCAGCTCGCGGGCAATGCGGTCGAAATGCGCCGCATTGTTGTTGGTCAGGGTCGCCAGGCGATAACGCCCCTTCAGGCTGTCCAGCAGGTCATGGGTGCCGGGGAAGGTGCCGCTGACCCAGCCGAGATAGGCCTCGATAAAGGCTTCGCGCGTCATGTCCAGCTGCAGCTCAGCAATCGCGCCATCGGCGAATGCCTCGACCGAGCACTGCCCGAGGTCCTGCTTGCCAACCCAGGGAGAGGTCAGCCAGAACTGGCGGGCGGCTTCGCGGTCGAGCCTGCCCCCGGTCAGTTCGACCAGCGGGGTGGTGCCATCCCATTTCACCAGGACGCCGCCCAGATCAAACAGCAAAACATCGATTTCCATGCCTTTTCCCTTTTCGTGTCAGATGATCACCGGCTCGGGCTCCAGGCGGACGCCGAAGCGCTGCTCGACCTCATCCTGGATGCGCTGTGCCAGGGCGCGAATCTCGCTGCCGCTGGCCGAGCCATGATTGACCAGTACCAGCGCCTGACGTTCATGTACGCCGGCATCTCCCTGGCGGTATCCCTTGAAGCCCGCCTGTTCGATCAGCCAGCCGGCGGCCAGTTTGCACTGGCCATTGGCTGCCGGGTAACGCGGCAGGCGCGGGTACTGTGCTGCCAGCTGATCGGCCAGGGCCTCAGGCACCACCGGGTTCTTGAAGAAGCTGCCGGCATTGCCCAGCACCAGCGGATTCGGCAGCTTGGCTGAACGAATGCTGACCACAGCCTGACTGACGTCGGCCGGCGTCGGGTGGGGCCAGCTGGCCAGTTGTTGCAACTCGCGCTCGATATCGCCATAGGCGGCACGGATTTGCGGGCGGCGCGACAGGCGGAAGCGTACGGCGCAGATCAGATAGCGGCCGGCGGCCTGATGCTTGAACAGGCTGTCGCGGTAGCCGAAGGCGCACTCGGCATTGCTCAGCACCACGGTTCGTCCCCCGTCCTGCAGATCGGCGCATACCACCTCGTGAATGCGCTCGCGCACCTCGACACCGTAGGCGCCGATGTTCTGCACCGGGCAGGCGCCGACCGAGCCGGGAATCAGGCTGAGATTTTCCAGTCCGTACCAGCCCTGCTGCAGGGTGTACTGCACCCATTCATGCCAGTTTTCGCCGGCAGCCGCTTCGACCAGCACGGTCTCGTCATCGCTGTCGAGCTCGTGGCGCCCGCTCAGCGCCACCTGGACCACCAGCCCGGGATGGTCGCGGGTGAACAGCAGGTTGCTGCCTCCGCCCAGCCACAGCACCGGTCCCCGGCGGTAGGGTTCGCTGGCCAGCAGGGCGGGCAGATCCTCCAGCGCGCTCAGTCGCAGGAAGTGTCGGGCACGGACATCCATGCCGAAAGTGTTGAGCGCCTTCAGCGGCGCGTTGTCGGTGAACGACAGGCTCACGTCTTACTCCCCGGTGGCGCCGGCAAGGTGCAAACGGCTTTGCCGCGCCAGATAGACAATCAGAAAAACGGCGGCGGCACTCAGGCTGATCACCAGTGCCGTCCAGAATCCGTACACGCCCAGCGGCCGTGCCGTCAGCCAGCTGGTCAGGCCGAGCAGGATGCCCAGGCCCAGGCCGACTCCCCAGAAGGCGCAAATGTGAATCGCCATCGGGATGCGGGTCAGTTTGTAGCCGCGCAAGGCGCCCGACGCAATCGTCTGGGTCGAGTCGGTCAGTTGATAGACGGCAGCGAACAGCAGCAGGGAGGCCCCCATGGCGATCAGGCGCGGATCGTCGGTATAGAGCCGGATGATGTCGCTGCGCCAGAGGAAGATCGCCAGCATGATCAGCAGGGCACAGGCCAGACCAAGCAGCAGGCCGACGCCGGTAATGCGCCTGGCGGCGCGGGCATCGCCGGCACCGACCTGCTGTCCGATGAGTACGGTCAGGGCGTTGCTGATGCTTTGCGGCACCATGTAGATGATGCTGGAGAAATTCATCGCCGCCTGGTGACTGGCGACTGTCAGGGTACCCAGCGGGGCGATCAGCAGGGCAATGAAGGCAAACAGGCTGATCTCGACAAAGAAAGACAGGCTGATCGGGATGCCGAGGTGCAGAAAGTCGCGGAAGGCGCGCAGCGAGGGCGGCGAAAACCGGCTGGTCAGGCCATAGGGGCGGAAATGGCGACTGCAGGCCACATAGGCCAACAGGCCGATGGCATTGAACCAGAATGCCATGGCCGTGGCCCAGCCGCAGCCGGCGCCGCCCAGGCGCGGCATGCCGAACAGGCCGTGGATCAGGATGTAATTCAGCGGGATGTTGAGCAGCAGGGCGGCAATGCTCATCAGCATGATCGGCCGCGGGCGGTTCAGGCTGGCGGCAAAGGCGTGCACGGCGCGATGCACCATGGCGGCCGGCATGGCCACCGCTGTCCCGGTAATGAACAGCATGGTCTTGTCTTCGACCTGGGGGGGCATGTGCAGGATCGGGCGCAGCAGGGGCTGAATCGCCAGCATCAGCGCCATGCCGGCCAGGCCGATGAACAGGCCGAACCACATGCCCTGACGGCCGGTTTCGCCGATCTCCTCCTGCTGGCCGGCACCCAGCATGTGCGAGAGGATGGGGTTGAGTGCGGTGACCAGCCCCATCAGCGTGACGTAGCAGGTGATGAAAATGCTCGAGCCGATCGATACGGCCGCCAGATCGTCGGTGCTGACATGGCCGGACATGGCGGCATCGACAAAACCGGTGGCCACCTGTGCCGTCTGGGCGATCATCATCGGCAGCGCCAGATGAATGATCTGGCCGGCATCGGCCAGCAGGCGGGCAGGGGGGGTACGGTTCAGTTCGAAGAGCATGTCGCGGCAATCAGGGTAAACGGTGATTATACCCGAGCCCGGCCGGGATGAGGCCGGGTTGCCGGGAGAGCGCGCTCAGCCGAAGCGGACCGGCGGGTCACGCCGCAGGTCGCAACTGATGATCAGCTGTTCGGCAAACCGGGCGTTCAGTGCCAGCGCATCGGCCAGGCTGATGCCATGCACGATCACCGAGTCTGCCGCCAGGTCGCTGCGATAGCCAAGACCATTGGCATATGTGGACAGGGCGGAGAGACTCGCGGCGTCGTCAGGGGTCGCCGGCGTGGCGGTCAGGGTTCCTGCAAGGGGTCTAGCGCATCCCACGGCATCAAAAAAAGCAAAAGAAAAATCGGTGCAAGAGTCGGTCTGGCAGTCATACATGGTCAGTTCTCCAGTCGGTTCAGGGGCTTGCGCGCCCGGCCACGACTGCCAGGCGACGCTTTAGCAGGATTTTCAAGCGCCCTGCAAGTTGTCGATTAACTCGGCGCCGGCCCCGGTCAGGAGGCCAAAACTACATGTGTGTCATGCAAAACGGCGGGATAACCGCCCAAAACAAAACCCGCTTTGCCATGACGCGAAGCGGGTGTTGATCCGTTTCAGACGCTTTAGCTGGCATTTTTACCGCGCCCGCAAGCTGTTTCAAATCGGCGCTGTTCCATCATCCGACGGCAGCATCTTACTGTCAAGCCCGGAAATGGAGATCGGATAAAGACAAAACGGGTATTTATTCGGATCGGAATCAGGCTATAATCCGGCACTTGAGATTGACGCCCCGGCGCATCCACCCAACAAAACCTATCCCTCATGATCCGCAAGCTTTTCCGAAAAATGCTCGAACTGCCCGCAGGCCTGGGCAAAGGTCGGGCCCGCCCGCGTGTGATTCCGCTGGCGCAGCATGGCGTTCGCCGCGAGCAAATCAGTCGCGCTGCGCTCAAGGTCACCACACGTCTGCAGGAAGACGGCTATGCCGCCTTCGTGGTCGGCGGGGCCGTGCGCGATCTGCTGCTCGGCGTCGTCCCGAAAGACTTTGACGTCGCGACCAATGCCACGCCCGAGCAGGTCCATCATTGTTTCCGTCGTTCCCGCATCATCGGCCGCCGCTTCCGCATCGTGCACGTGATGATGGGGCCGGAAACCATCGAGGTGACCACCTTCCGCGGCGGCAGCATCAACGACACCAATGAAACCGGCCGCATCATGGCCGACAACAGCTACGGCAGCCAGGAAGAGGACGCGCACCGGCGCGACTTCACCGTCAATGCCCTGTTCTATGATCCGTCGACCGAAACCATCATTGACTACCAGCACGGCGTCAAGGACCTCAAGGCCCGCAAGCTGGTGATGATCGGCCAGCCGGCCAAGCGTTATCAGGAAGATCCGGTACGCATGCTGCGCGCCGTGCGTCTCGCCGCCAAGCTGGGGTTCGAGATCGACGAGCACACGCAAAAGCCGATCCGTTCGCATGCCCACCTGCTCAAGCGCGAACCGGCCGCCCGTCTGTTCGACGAAATGCTCAAGCTGCTGATGTCGGGACATGCCTATGCCTGTCTGATGAAATTGCGTGACGAAGGACTGTCCCACGGGGCCTTCCCGCTGCTGGACGCCGTACTCGGCGACGAGAGCGATGATCACCGCTTCCTCAAGCTGGCCCTGGCCAGCACCGATGCCCGCATTCGTGAAGACAAGCCGATCTCGGTCGGTTTCCTGCTGGCCACACTGCTGTGGCGTCAGGTGAATCAGCGCTGGCAGTCGCTGCAGGAACGCGGCGAGCGTGCCTTGCCGGCGCTGCTGCATGCCATCGGCGAGGTGGAAGGCGAGCAGGATGAAGCCCTGGCGATTCCACGGCGCTACAGCGTGACCATGCGTGAGATCTGGACCCTGCAGTCGCGCTTCGACAGCCGCATCGGCCAGCGTCCCTATCGCTTCCTCGAACAACCGCGCTTCCGTGCCGCCTATGACTTCCTGGCGCTGCGTGCGGAGGCCGGTGAAGTGCCGCGCAGTCTGGTGACCTGGTGGTCCGAGTTCCAGCACGGTGATGCCGAAGAACGTGAAGCGCTGATGAACGAAGCCAAGGTCGGTGATACTGCCGAAGCCCGTGCACCGCGCAAGCGTCGTCCGCGCCGTCGCCGCAAACCCGGTGCCGGCGGGGGCACGCCGGAGAGCGATGCATGACGCGTGCCTTTGTCGCGCTGGGGAGCAATCTGCAGGACCCGGCACAACAGATCAGGGCCGCCTTTGCGGCCCTTGCCTTGTTGCCGGCGACCCGGCTGTTGCAGACCTCCGCACTGTATCGTACCGCACCGGTCGGCTACCTCGACCAGCCTGATTTCATCAATGCCGTCGCTGAACTCGACACCGAACTGACCCCGCTTGACCTGCTGCATGCCCTGCTGGACATCGAGGCCGGCTTCGGCCGGGTTCGCAGCTTCCGCAACGCACCACGCATCCTGGATCTGGATCTGCTGTGGATGGCCGGCACTACCCTCGAGACGACCGAGCTGACCCTGCCGCATCCGCGCATGCATGAACGTGCCTTCGTCCTGCTGCCGCTGGCGGAACTGGCGGCCGATTTGTCGCTGGGCGCCCATGGTCTGGTCGGCGAACTGGCGGCACGCCTTGTGCCGGAGGGCATTGAACGCCTGCCGGCCGACGACAACGAGAGACCTGAATGAATACCAAACGCTACGTGGTGGTGGAAGGCCCGATCGGTGCCGGCAAATCAACGCTGGCCCGACGCCTGGCCGATCACTGGGGCATGCAGCTGGTGGCCGAGCGTCCGGAGGAAAACCCCTTCCTGCCGCGCTTCTACAGCCAGTTCCAGCACCATGCCCTGTCGGCGCAGCTCAGCTTCATGCTGGCGCGGCGTGAAATCGCGGCCCAGATGCAGCATGGCGAACTGATGAATCAGCCGCGGGTGGCCGACTTCATGTTCGAGCGCGATGACCTGTTTGCCGGCATCAATCTGGATCGCGACGAGCTGGCGCTGTACCGCCGTCTGGCGGCCGCCCTGCAGGTCGAACATCCGGTACCCGATCTGGTGATCTACCTCGAGGCCTCGCCGGACACACTGAACAGCCGGCTGGCGGCACGCGAGCAGGCCAGCTTCCCCGATGGCTACATCAAGCGAGTGCATGAGGCCTATAGCCAGTTCTTCTATGACTACGAGGCGGCACCGCTGTTGATCGTCAATACCGACCACCTGAATCTGATTGATAATCAGGAAGATTTTGATTTATTGTTGCGCTGCATCAACGAGATGCGCGGACAACGCAGCTACTTCAATAAAAGCGTCTGAGTTCCGACGCCACGAGGATGATGGGCATGAAAATGACTGTGAGCACGTTGGGCAAGATGGCACAGGAAGGTCAGAAGATCGCCATGCTGACTTGCTACGACGCCAGCTTTGCCACCCTGCTGGATGAGGCCGGCGTCGATATTCTGTTGATCGGCGACTCGCTCGGCATGGTCGTGCAGGCCAACGATTCAACCCTGCCGGTGAGCCTGGACGACATGGTCTACCACACACGCTGTGTGGCGCGCGGTGCCAAGCGGGCCCTGATTCTGGCCGACCTGCCGTTCGGCAGCTACCAGGAATCGCCACAGCAGGCGTTTGCCAGCTCGGCACGGCTGATCCAGGCCGGGGCGCATATGGTCAAGCTGGAAGGCGGCGCCTTCATGGCGGAGACCACCCGCTTCCTGGTGGAGCGCGGTATTCCGGTGTGCTCGCACATCGGCCTGACGCCCCAGTTCGTCAATGCCTTTGGTGGTTATCGCGTCCAGGGCAAGAGCGAGTCCGATGCCGAGCGCATCCTGCACGATGCCACCTCCCTGGCCGAAGCGGGCGCCAGTCTGGTGCTGATGGAGTGTGTGCCGGCCGAACTGGCCGGCCGCATCAGCCAGGCCGTGCCCGTACCGACCATCGGTATCGGTGCCGGCGTCGACGTCGGGGGCCAGGTGCTGGTGCTGCATGACATGCTGGGCGTCTATCCGGGCAAGAAGGCCCGCTTCGTCAAGAATTTCCTCCAGGGGGCCGACAGCATTCAGGACGCTGTCGCCGCCTATGTGCGCGCGGTGAAAGATCAGAGTTTCCCGGCGCCCGAACATTGTTTCTGAAAGGACTGACATAAAAATGGAAATCATCCGCACGATCGCCGACATGCGCGCCTGGCGCAAGACGGCTGGCCGGGTGGCATTTGTTCCGACCATGGGTAATCTGCATGAAGGGCATCTGGCGCTGGTGAGCGAAGCACATCGCCAGGCGCCGAAAGTGGTGGTCAGCATCTTCGTCAACCGGCTGCAGTTCGGTCAGGGTGAGGATTTTGGTGCCTATCCGCGTACCTTCGAGGCCGATTGCCAGAAGCTGATCGACGCCGGCGTCGATGTGCTGTTTTTCCCCGATGAGCACGAGCTCTACCCGCGCGTGAAGCAGGACTTCAACGTCGAGCCGCCGCATATCCAGAATGAGCTGTGCGGGGCATTCCGTCCCGGGCATTTCCGTGGCGTGGCCACGGTGGTGACCAAGCTGTTCAATATCGTCAAGCCGGATGTCGCCTGCTTCGGCAAGAAGGACTTCCAGCAACTGCACGTGATCCGCGCCATGGTGGCGGATCTGGATGTGGACATCGAGATTGTCGGCGTCGATACCGGCCGTGCGGCGGACGGACTGGCGCTGTCCTCGCGCAATGGCTATCTGAGCGCGGAAGAACGTGCCGAGGCCCCGCGCCTGTATCGCAACCTGACACAAATCCGCGATCGCCTGCTGGCCGGCGACCATGACTATGCCGACATGGAATGCCGTGCCAGACAGGATCTGGAAGCCCATGGCTGGCAGGTCGACTATGTCGAGGTCCGTCAGGCCGATACCCTGGAAATTGCCCATGCCGGTGAGAAACACGTTGTGGTGCTGGTCGCTGCCCGCCTGGGCAAGACCCGCCTGATCGACAATATCGACGTGCGCCGCGCCTGAAGGAGAGCCCTATGCAACGTACCATGCTGAAATCCAAGCTGCACCGCGTCACCGCCACGCATTCCGAACTGCACTACATCGGATCCTGCGCCATTGACGAAAACCTGCTCGAAGCCGCCGACATCCGCGAATTCGAAGAGATCCAGATCTGGAATGTCACCAACGGCGAGCGCTTTGCCACTTACGCCATCAAGGCCGAGCGCGGCTCCGGCATCATTTCGGTCAATGGCTCGGCGGCGCGTCGTGCGGCGGTGGGCGACCTGCTGATCATCGCCACCTTTGCCCAGTACGAGGAGCATGAACTCGCCGGGCTGCGCCCGCGTCTGGTCTTTGTCGATGACAAGAACCAGATGACCGAGCTGCAGCACGCCATCCCGACCCAGCCAGCCTGAGGCTGACGGCCGATGACGACACCCCGCCCGATGGCGGGGTGTTTTTGTTTCCGGCCCCTGCCGCGCCAACTGGCCTGCGTGCGTCAGCTTGGCTAGCGTGAACGCTCTTCTTGTCAGGAGACGATCATGCGCTATTCCCGTTGTCTGCATACTGCCCCCTTGCTGTTCAGTACCTCGCTCATGGCGATGACGCCGGATGCCGCCTTGCTGGCTGCGCTGGCCGGTCAGGCGGCCCGGCCGCTGACGCTGATGCCGGGTCAACCCTTTCCCCCCTTGCCGCAGCCCGGACAGGGGCCGCTGGTTTTCGATCAGCGGGTCGCGGGCCTTGCTGAGGCGGCGATGCTCACGCGCCGATGGCTGGGGCTGTCAGTGTCCTTGCCGCTTCTGCTGGTGTCGCGCCAGCCGGATGGCAGTCTGGCCGTGCTGGCCGGTCAGGCGGGCAGTGCGCCGCAGCTCGCCGCCGCCTGGCGCGAACAACAGCACTCGCCCCGGCGCATACGGCGCAGCCTCGGCCTCAGCCAGACGCTGACCGCACATACCCTGTCACTGACGCTGGTGCACGGTCCGCAGCCTTGTCCGCTGGCGCGGGATATCGGCAAGGGGTTTCTGGGGCGCATCAGTCTGGAGAACCCGCAAGATGCCTGCGAGGGCAGGGCGACATTCCAGACCCGTCTGCGTCTGGATCATTTTTCTTCCGACAGCCCGGGGGCACCGCCCGGCTGGCCGGCCGGCAAGTATCTGCGCCTGTCGCTGGGCGCCGGTGAGGCCGGGGGCAGCGGCTGGCATCTGTCCCCGCAGCAGCATCAGCAGTTGACGCTGGATCGTGGCCGGACCTTGCGGCACAGCTGGTTCGGGCCTTATGCCGGCCACTATTCCATCACGATCGAGCCGGATGGCCCTGCCCATCTGCAATTGCTGGAGCATGAGCCGAGAAATCAGGCGCGCGGGACCACGGTCGATATCAGCCGCAGTGCGACGCAGCAGCGGCAGCTCCAGGCCGGACTGTCCCTGCACGGCAGCAGTGCCGGCGTTTCCCTGGGGGAGAGCCGGCAGTCTGGCGAAACCCGCTCCACCACCCTGCGCTATCCATTGCAGGAGTATCGGGTGCTCAACCGAACGCGCGGCAATCTGCTGGACCTGCAATGGCAGCTGGGTCTGGACGAGCAGATGTTCCGCAGCGACGACGAGATCCGCGAGGGGGCGCTGCCGGTACGCAGCGAATTGTTCAGCGGGCTGTCTCATGCCAATTTCCTGCCCGGCATGCTGGCAACCTGGCAGGTGCCGGTGGACGAACAGGGCAGTACACGCTTTCAGATCCGCGCCGAGGCCAGGGTCATGGCGGCCCTGTCACGCATCACGCCCACGCAGATTGCCCACTATGCCAGCAGCCATGATCTGTCGCTGGCGACAACGGTCATCGTGGACTGGTCCGCACCGCTGTTCCGGCCTGAACTCCCCTTGCAGGTGCGTGCCTGGCGTCATGACGCCCAGTATTGTCTGACCTGGCACCGGGAAGGCGGGGAGGTGTCCGGGCGGGCTTGCGATCAGTCTTCCGGACAGGGGTGGGCACTGAATCGTCAGCGTCAACTGTATGCGGTGGCGCGACCGGTGCTTTGTCTGGCCCTGGCCAGGGATGGCCGCTTGCGCAGCGAGCGCTGCCAGCCGGGGGGGCATTTCGAGTGGCGCTGGCAGGGCGAACATCAGGACCGGCTGGTCAATTTGTTGCAAGAGCAGGTGCTGAGCATCCGCGCCGAGAATCGCCAGGCCGGTGCGGCCCTTCTGGGGCTTGGCCGCCAGTGTGACGACCCGCTGCAGCCGGCCTGCGCCTGGCGAGCCTACCCGCTCACGCCGGGGGGCGGGGGCATCACGCCATAGTCAAACCTGGTCTGGGGGCTTAGTGGCGCCGCAAGATGCACTGAAGCAGTCGCCGCAAGGTGTCGGCATCCTGCTGGCCGAGTCCGGCCAGCAGGCGATTGTGAGCCTGGCAAATCCTCTCCAGCATCGCCGGGCACAGCGCGCGTCCGGCCTCGGTCAGTTCGAAGCGGAAAGACCGCCGGTCCTGCGGGTTTTGCGCGCGACGCAACAGTCCCTTGTGCTCGATACGGTACAGCAGCCGGGTCATGGCACCAGGGTCGTAATCCAGCAGCCGGCAGAAGCCGGCCGGCGTGTTTTCTTCGCCGCGGTAGAGCTGCATGATCACGGCCGATTGTGCCGCAGTCAGGCCCAGTGGCGCCAACTCCTCTTCCAGTATCTCGGTCAGTCGCCTTTTGGCGCCGAGGATGAGATAGCCCAATGCTTCGGAGGAGGGGACGCAGGTCAGGTCTTCCGGGGTGACCCGAAAGGGGGTGTCATTCCATGTCATGGACGGACAATATATTGCCCAGGCAACCATCGTCAAATGGTTTACTTGGCATTTCTCCATGCGACATGCATAGTAGGGACACCGTCACCGCCGTCGGCAAAGGAGTGCAGCATGCAGGATCAACTCACCGGAGGTTGTTTGTGCGGCTCGATTCGCTATGTGGTGCGAGGCGTCCCGGGCTACCTGACACACTGCCATTGCAAGACCTGCCGCAAGGCCAGCGGGGCCGCCTTTGTGTCCTGGTTTACCGTCCGGGTCTCGGAGGTGGAGTGGCGCGGCGAGGCGCTGGCGCTGTATCGGTCTTCGGCCGCGGTGGAGCGCGGCTTTTGCCGGCGTTGCGGCACCACGCTCAGTTATCGCCATGAATCCGATCCGGGTGAGGTGGATCTGACGCTGTGCTCGCTGGATCAGCCGCAGTGGCTGCAGCCAGAGCATCATACCTGGTGGGCTAGCCACCTGCCCTGGGCCGAGCCGGCACAACTGGGGGGGCTGCCCGTGCATGAACGTTCGGTGGAAGAGGGCAGCCAGCCCCATCCGCGCCGGCGTTCGCACCAGCTCGAATCCGGCTAGGTCCTGGGCGGGCAGTTCAGAGCAGGGCGTCGGCGCTGACGATGATCCCGTCCTCATCGGCATACAGCCAATGACCAGGCTGGAGTGTCACGCCGGCAAAACGCAAAGACAGATCCCGCTGACCTTCCCCGCGCTTGATCGATTTCATGGGGTGAGTATTCAGGGCACGAATCCCGAGCGGCAGTTTACCCAGCGCGACCGAATCCCGGATGGCGCCAAAGACCAGCACCCCGGCCCAGCCGTTTTGCACGGCCAGCTCGCCCAGCTGATCACCCAGCAGCGCACAGCGCAAAGAGCCGCCGCCGTCCACCACCAGAACGCGGCCCCGTCCCGGCTCGGAGAGTGTGCTGCGCACCAGGGCATTGTCCTCAAACAGCTTGAGCGTCACCATCTGGCCGCCAAAACGTGTCCGGCCGCCATAGGCGCGGAAGAGGGGCTCCAGCACCTGCACCTTGTCCGGCTGGGCATCGCACAAGTCCGTGGTCAGAAAATCCATGCTTACCCTTTCTGATAAAGTGCCTGACTCCAGCGTTGATAAATGGCATCGGCCATGCGGTTGGACAGGCCCACCTTGTCCGTCAGGTCCTGCTGCATGGCCTCGGCAGACTGCGCACAGGGCAAATGCGCCCATTGGGCCGGTTCGTGGCTGCTGCTGCGACACCAGGCGCGGATCTTGTCGGCGGTAATTTCGATATGGAATTGCATGCCCAGATGCGGCCCATGACGGAACATCTGGTGAGCGCAGTGTGCATTGCCCAGCAGGAGTTCTGCGCCTTGTGGCAGGCTCCAGCTCTCGTTATGCCACTGAAACACCTCTCCGAGCCGGAACATCCCGGTCCAGTCCGGATGCCGGTCGTCCAGTGCTTCCACCCGATGCCAGCCGATTTCCACCGGGGACGGTGCATTGGCCCGAATCTCGCCCCCCAGGGTGCGCGCAAGCAGCTGACTGCCCAGACAGTGCCCCAGAATCGGGATCTGATGCGCGATGGCTTCTTCCATCAGCAGCGTCTCGTATTCGATGAAGTCCAGCCGGTCATTGACACTCATCGGTCCGCCCAGCGACACCAAGGCAGAGAACGGCTGAATGGTGGTCGGCAAGGCCTCTCCCATATCGCCGCGAAACAGGACGACAGGCAAATGGCTGCGTCGGGCGAAATCAAGAAAGTAACCGGCACCGTCGTCGGGGTGATGTTGGAACAGGGCAATCGGTTTCATGTCGGATGGGTAGAATCAGCGATATGACATCATAGCAGCAGCGCCCATAGCCATGCCAAGTGAGTTGCAGTTCGCACGTTCCACGAACCATCATGGTTTGCCATGCCACTTTGACGAGACAGTCTTTTTCTGCGTTGGCAGGAATTTTCTTGTGTCCTTCATAGTCCACTCTGCTATCAGCCACCGATAGAGGGGGGGCTTGCCGTGCCATGCGGCACCCGTTTGTCCCGCCGGGCTTGTTCCATCACGAGGATGTTTCATGACTGCCGAGCAACAACCATCTGATCTGTTGGCGCGCTATATCGCGCATTGGCAACTGCGTCGCGACGCCGCCCCGTTTCATACCGCCAGCAGTGTCCTGCAGGCGGTACGCTGGCGCGGTCAGCCGGCGATGCTGAAGATTGCCCTGACCGAAGAGGAAATCCGCGGCAATCAGTGGATGGCCTGGCGTGACGGACGCGGTGCCGCGGCGGTGCTGGGGCTGCATGGGCCGGCCTTGCTGATGGCGCGCCTGTTGCCCGAGCCTTCGCTGCCGCTCATGTCACAACAGGGGCAGGATGATCAGGCGACCCGGGTGTTGTGTCGGGTGGCGCGCGAGTTGCATCGGCCTGGGGCAGAACCCTTGCCGGTCCTGATGCCCTTGTCGCAATGGTTCCAGGATTTGCTGCAGTATCAGGCCGGAGGGGAGGTCGCGTTGCGTCAGGCTGCCGGACTGGCGGCTTCGCTGCTGAGCAGTCAGCAGGAGGTCACTTTGTTACACGGCGACCTGCACCACGGCAACGTCATGCAGGGGGTGGGGGGCTGGTGTGCCATCGATCCCAAGGGGCTGTATGGAGAGCGTGGTTTCGACTATGCCAATCTGTTTTGCAACCCCTGTCTGGACGTCGTGCTGCAGCCGGGAAGGCTGGAACGTCTGCTGGCCCTGGTCTGCGAGGAGGCCGGGCTGGTGCCTCAGCGGCTGTTGGGCTGGATTGCCGCCTGGAGCGGACTGTCAGTGCTGTGGCATCGGCAGGATGGCGGCGATGAACGGGCGGCCCGCCATGTACTGGAGCAGGCACTGGCCGCACTGCGGCTGGCCTGAAAAAAAGCCCGACCGTCTGGTCGGGCTTGTCCTGGCAGGCTGCAGATCAGTTCAGTTTCAGCGGTACATACAAGGTGTCGCTCATGCGGCGGACCAGCAACGCAATATTGCCGTGCGCACTGGACAGCGCCTGCTCGAAGCCCTTGATGGTGGTCACCTCGGTCTGGTTGACGCCGATGATGACATCTCCGCCCATCAGTCCCGAACGGGCCGCCAGCCCCTTGACCTTTTCCACCAGCAGACCGCCGCGCAGGCCGATCTGGGCCAGCTGTGCCGGCGGGATTTCGCTGACCACCAGCCCGAGCTTGCCGAACTGATAGCTCTGCGGCTGGTTCGGCTCGGTCGCCGGTTGCGCGGCCGTGTCATTGGAGAGCTCGCCCAGCGTGGCAAACAACTGCACTTCGCTGCCTTTGCGCCAGATGCGCAGCTTGACCTTGCTGCCGGGCTTCATGCTGCCTACGACCTGCGGCAGATCCTTCGAGCTGGTGATGGTCTTGTCATCCAGTTGCAGGATCACATCCCCCGGGTGGACACCGGCGCGGGCTGCCGGGCTTTGCGGCTCGACGCGAACGACCAGTGCTCCGCGAGGCTGTGACAGCCCGAAAGACTGCGCCAGCTCCTGCGTCATTTCCTGAATGCTGACCCCCAGCTGACCACGGCTGACCTTGCCCTTGACCTTGATTTGATCGGCGACATTCATCGCCAGATTGATCGGGATGGCAAAGGAGATCCCCATGAATCCGCCCGAACGGCTGTAAATCTGCGAGTTGATGCCGACGACTTCGCCGCGCAGGTTGAACAGCGGGCCGCCGGAGTTGCCCGGGTTGATGGCCACATCGGTCTGAATGAACGGGACATAGGTTTCATCCGGCAGGCTGCGGCCCTTGGCCGAGACAATGCCGGCGGTGACCGAGTTTTCGAAGCCGAACGGTGCGCCGATGGCCGCCACCCATTCGCCCGGCTTGAGCTGGTCCGGATCACCCACTTTGACCACTGGCAGCGAGGAGGCGTCAATCTTGAGCAAGGCCACATCGGTGCGCTTGTCCAGGCCCACCAGTTTGGCCTTGAATTCGCGCTTGTCGGTCATCACCACCTTGATCGGGTTGCCACCCTGTACCACATGGGCATTGGTCATGATGTAGCCGTCCTGGCTGATGACAAAGCCCGAGCCAAACGAGATGCTGTCCGATGGCGCTTGCTGGTCCTGGCCTTCACTGCCCTGATCGTAGGGGTTGGGCATGAAGCGCTTGAAAAAGTCGAAGAAGGGGTCATCCTGCCCGCCGGCATCGGTGCTTTCCTCCTCGCCGGCCGGGCCATTGCGCACAGCCTGGATATTGACCACCGCCGGTCCGGCGCGCTCGACCAGCTGGGTGAAGTCTGGCAACAGCATGCCGATCTTGCCGTCCTGCTGTGCCGGAATGACCGCCGGGGCGGTCGGCGCAGGCGGTTCTTTGTGGAACCATTGTCGCACCTGATCACAGCCAGTCAGCAGAGTCAGCGTCAAGGCGGCGGTGCACAACAGACGAACGCGGGCAGTCACAAGGCTATCCTTTAGGCTGATGGAGTCGATATGACCAGATTGTTATATTGGCTGAATTTCGGGGCCGAAAGACAGTTTTCAAGCAGGATTGTTCCGAAAACAGACCTGCCTGCGGGCTATCATACCGTTTTTGCAGAATATTCGCAGAGATCGGCGATCAGGCAGCGCTGGCACAAGGGTTTGCGTGCCTTGCAGACATAGCGTCCGTGCAGAATCAGCCAGTGATGGGCATCCAGGCGGTATTCTCTGGGCACTTTGCGCATCAGGCCGTCCTCGACGGCGCGGACATCCTTGCCTGGCGCGATGCCGGTGCGATTGGCCACCCGGAAGATATGCGTGTCGACCGCGATGGTTGGCTGGCCGAACGCGGTGTTGAGCACCACATTGGCCGTTTTGCGGCCCACGCCGGGCAAGGCTTCCAGCGCGGCACGCTGGTCCGGTACCTGGCCGCCGTGCTTCTCCAGCAGCAGGTGGCAGGTGGCCATGATATGGCGCGCCTTGCTGCGGAACAGCCCGATGGTCTGGATGTGCTCGATGACGCCGGCCTCGCCCAGCGCCAGCATGGCCTCGGGCGTCGGGGCCGCGGCAAACAGACCGACGGTGGCCTTGTTGACACTGACGTCGGTCGCCTGGGCCGACAGCAGCACCGCGATCAGCAATTCGAACGGGTTGCGGTAATTCAGCTCGGTGGTCGGCTTGGCCGTCTCGGCGGCGAAGCGGCGAAAGATCTCCAGACGTTTGGCGCTGTTCATGATTTGTCCCCGGCCTTGCGGGCCGCCTGCAGTTCGGCCGCTCGACGCATGGCGGCCGCAATCACGGCCTTTTTCTGCTCGTCGAGGGTGTTGGCCGCCACGGGCGCTGCCGGGGCGTCCGGGCTTGTCGCCGGCGCGGTCTGACGGGCGGCCAGCCGGGCGGCCTTCTCGGCCCGGTCGCGTGCCTGCCGGGCCTCTCTTTGCAGGTAGCGTTGCCGCGCATGCTGCGACTGGGCGGCGCTCAGTCCCATGGTCAGCGGTTGCAGCGGCACCATGCTGATGGCGTCGACCGGGCAGGGTGCCACACACAGTTCACAGCCGGTGCACTCGTCCCCGATCACGGTATGCATCTGCTTGGCGGCCCCCAGAATCGCATCGACCGGACAGGCCTGAATGCACAGGGTACAGCCGATACAGTTTTCTTCATCGATCACCGCCAGGGCACGCGGCCTGGGCTGGGGCGCATCCGGTGCAAAGCCGAGATAAGGCTTGCCGGTCAGTGCCGATAACCTGCGGATGCCTTCTTCGCCACCGGGCGGGCAGCGGTTGATGTCGGCCTCGCCGCGGGCAATGGCTTCTGCGTAGGGCCGGCAGCCTTGATAGGTGCATTGGCGGCACTGGGTTTGCGGCAGGATGGCATCAATGGCTTCTGCGCTGACGAGCGGGATGACGGGTCGGGACATGCGGCGGATGGCAGGCGGCTGAAAGGGCCTCATTATCCGATGATCTGCCGGTGGCTTCAACCGCACTGCAGGCAGGGCGGCTTATTTCAGCGGCAGATAGATATCGGTTTGCAACTGGTGCTCCGGGGTATGGACCAGCAGACTGAGGTAGTGGAAAAACAGCGGGAAATCGCGCAATTCTTCGCCGCTGTGTGGCAGCCATTCACGATACAGGTACAGCACGGACTCCCCCAGATGGTCATGGCTGCCATGATGGCGCAAGCGGGCACAGCGCCCGGCGACAATCACGCCGTTGACCACCCCTTGCTCATTGGCCGGCACCGGCGCCAGGACCGAGCCGGCGACATCGAAGCGAAAGGCTTCCGGCGCGGTGGTCTCGGGGTTGTCATGGGCAATGCCGAAGGTCTGGCTGCTCTCCAGCGGAGACAGGCCGCTTTCCCGTCGCCAGTCGATAAAGCGCCGTACTGTGTTCGGGATCAGAGAGGGGGCGCCACGGTGGGGCAGGATGGCCACCGCCGTTTGGGGAAAGTCGACGATGTCAACCTCCCGGTTCAGCGGACGCTGCCGCTTGTGTTGCTGGTAGCGACGCGCCCAGGCCTCCCAGTCCGGCTTGCGGCGAAAGGCACTGGGCGTTTGGCCGAACAGTTGCTTGAAGGCACGGGTAAACGACTCCGGGTTCTCGAAACCACTCTCCAGCGCAATGTCGATGATGCGTTCCAGCGGGTTGAATGCCAGGCGGAATGAAGCACGCTTCATACGCATCAGCTGAATATAGCGACTGACGCTGATGCCGCAGTAGTCGGTGAACTGGCGCTGGAAATGGTATTTGGAAAAATTGGCCACCTGGCTGAGCCGTTCCAGCGAAAGGTCTTCATCCAGATGTTGGTCGATGTAATCAAACACCCGGTTGAAGCGCCGGGCATACGCCTGGGCGCGTTGTTCGGTCATGGAGATCTCCTGGCCGTCACTATGCCAGTTTATTGTCAGAATGTCCTGATCTGCCGACAGGTCATTTGCCTGCTTTTTCCTGTGACGTCAGTGTTTCCTTTCGTACTCATCCGATTTTTGGCACCCATTGTGTGCGAGAGCATCGCCTCTCCGGTTTTTAACCCTCTCAATGGAGTTTTGGATGCGTTTGCCTCTTCAGTTGTCTCGCTCACTGATTGCCGGTGCACTGGCCTGCCTGACCATGCCGGTCATGGCACAAAGCCCGGTGATCGTTCACGTACTCTATAACCAGGCCTCGAATGATGTGAATGGCTTTGCGGCTGGTCCGGTTGCGCATGTGGGCAGCCAGTTCTGGAGCGGCGGCCTGCAACGGACCATGAAACAAGCGGCGATGACCCCCCAGACCGCCTTGCTGGTGGGGGGCAAGGAGGGGAATGAGGGCTGGACACGTGGTATCGAAGGCGATACGCCTAACCATGAGCCGGTCAACATTCACCTGAGTGCCATCGCTCAGGATGGCAGCAAGCTGATCGGTAATCTGGCACCGACCTGGTTGCCGGACCAGACTCATGCATTCTGCATGAGTGATGCCCAGAAAGGGCAATACCAGATGGCGCCGGACGCTGGTGATGTCAGTGTGGTCAATGCCAGCTCGCTCAATGGCGACGTCGTGGTAGGCGGTGTGGGTACCGGCGACCAGCAGCGTGCCTTTGCCTGGGGCTGCGGCAGTACCGGGCTGGACCTGATCGGCAGCCTGGGCGGGCGTTCGCAAGCGACCGCCATTTCCCGTCGCGGCGACTATATTGCCGGTGAAGCGGACGGCAGTACTTTCAGCGGCCACGCTTTCCTGTTCGATAGCGTCAACAACAAGCAAATTCAGGATCTCGGCTCGCCCGGTAACGCCGCGGTCCGTCCGGTTGCCGTGTCGGACGGTGGTCAGGTGGTGGCGGCGACTTATGATGCCGGCACCGCTTCGCAGTCGGTTGTTTATGTCAAGGGGCTGGGCTGGCGAAACCTGGGCACGCTCGGCGGTCGCTATGCCGTGACGGTGGCCATGTCGCGTGATGGCAAGACGGTGATGGGCTATTCCGCCCCGGCAACCGGTTTTGATCATGTCTTCCTCTTCAACCAGGTGATGGAAGACCTCGGCACACTGCCCGGGGCGCAGGATTTCCGCCCGGCGGCCATGTCGGATGATGGCAAGGTGATCATCGGTGCTGTGCAGGTGAATCAGCAGCCCCACGCTTTCTACTACAGCGCCGCCACCGGTCTGGTGGACATGAATGCGGATCTGGCACGGACCTTCGCTAACGATGGTGTTGTCCAGTCCCGATTCACGGCACTGTCGGCCGATGGTCACGTTGTCTCGGGCGACTTCACCGATCAGCAAGGTGTACAGCACGCCTTTGCCATTCTGTTGTAATCCGGTTGTCTGACCGTTTTGCGCCCCCGCCAATCTGCAGGTTTGCGGGGGCGTTGTATTGGGTGCTGACGAGCGCCTTGAGTCAGAGAGGCCTTTCGGATCTTGCTTATATTGGCCGACAGCCATGTCGTAAACAATGCTTCTTCCTTTGTGGCGTTTAATGGAGAGACTCATGCATTTGCAACAGCATTTTACCCGTACCCTGGTCATGGGGGCCCTGGCCGCCATGTCGCTGCCGGCTCTGGCACAGAGCCATCAACCGGTTACCGCCAGTGCCGGTGGCTTTGATTTCCTGTACGACTTCGTTTCCGATAACGGGACCGTGTTCAGCGAAGGCCCGGTCACCCGCGGCCCGGACGGTCGCTGGCTGGCCAGCGTGGTACAGACCCCGGCCGACAAGTCGCTGCCGAATGATGTGATGCTGGTGACGGAAGATCGCAACGTCGACATCATGGGCAAGAAGGACTACCACTATTCGGTGCAGTCCATGGCGCGAAATGGCAGCTCGCTGCAAGGCAATATGGTTTCCGCTTTCGATGATCGCATGACGCATGCTTATCGTCTGGATATCATCTCCGGCAAGTTTCAACAGCTGGATGGTGGCAACAATGTGACCTTTGCCAATGCGGCTTCGCCTTCCGGTCAGCAAATCGTCGGCCGCGTTGGTTTGGGTGGCAGCCAGCATGCCTTCATTTGGAGCCTGGGTGGCACTGTCAAGGATATCGGCACCCTGGGCGGGGCAACTTCGGAAGCGACTGCTGTTTCCTCGTCTGGTGACTGGGTGGCGGGGGTATCCGACGGCTACACCACGACCGGTCATGCCTTCCTGTATAACAATGCAATTGGCATGAAGGATCTGGGCACCCTCAATAACCACAGTGTGCGTCCGGTTGCAGTGTCGACCAGCGGTTCTGTCGTGGCAGGCAATACATCCAACCATCGCGCTTTCCGCTATGTTGACGGTCGTGGCATGCAGGATCTGGGGACGCTGGGCGGCAAGGAGGCCACGGTGGTGGCCATGTCCGATAATGGGAACGTGATCATGGGTTATTCCGCGCCTGCCGTCGGCAAAGACCATGTGTTTGTCTACACCCAGAACGGCATGAACGATCTGGGCACCCTGCCTGGCGCCGGCGACTTTCATCCGGCGGCCATGTCGGCGAATGGTGGCGTCATCGTGGGTGATTTCGAGAAGGATGGCCACCGCCATGCCTTTTACTATGTTGCAAACGGCCAGCTGGTTGACCTGACCGATACCCTGAATGCGGCCTATGCTGACCAGGGTGGCGTCAGGGATGCCTATCTGACCCAGCTGTCCTCCAGTGGTGATCTGATTTCCGGCAATCTGGTCGATGGCCAGGGCGTGCAGCACGTCTTTGCTTTGGCACGATAAGCTGTCTTGCTCGTGAGGTAGTCGCATGAAAAACGCCCGGCACATGCCGGGCGTTAAGATTTGTGCTGCGTGGTTTTATGCCGCGCCCGGTCTCTGCCGGGCGCCATCCTGCCGGTTTGAGCCGATCAGGCCGATTGCTGCAGTTGTTGCAGGATCTGCGGATTTTCCAGCGTCGACACGTCCTGGGTGATCTCCTCGCCGCGTGCCAGCGAACGCAGCAGACGGCGCATGATCTTGCCGGAACGGGTCTTGGGCAGGTTCTCGCCGAAGCGGATTTCATCCGGCTGGGCAATCTTGCCGATCTCGTGCGCCACCCATTGCTTGAGGTTGTCGGCCACCTTCTTGGCCTCGTCCCCCTGCGGTCGGGGTCCCTTCAAGACCACAAAGGCCACCACGGCTTCCCCCTTGATCTCGTGCGGCTTGCCGACCACGGCGGCTTCGGCCACCAGCGGGTTGGCCACCAGCGCCGATTCGATCTCCATGGTCCCCAGGCGGTGACCGGAAACGTTCAGGACGTCATCGATCCGGCCCATGATCCAGAAGTAGCCATTTTCATCGCGGTGGGCAGAGTCACCCGCCAGATAGTATTTGCCGTCGAACTCTTCCGGGAAGTAGGTCTTTTTGAAGCGATCGGCGTCGCCCCAGATCGTGCGGACCAGGCTGGGGAAGGGGCGCTTGATCACCAGGAAGCCCCCCTTGCCGGCCTCGACCGGTGCGCCGGACTCATCCACGATGTCGGCCATGATGCCCGGCAGCGGCAAGGTGCAAGAACCCGGTTTGGTCGCCACGGCGCCAGGCATCGGGGCGATCATGGCCGAACCGGTTTCGGTCTGCCACCAGGTGTCGACGATCGGGCAGCGGCCACCGCCGACCACTTCGTAGTACCACATCCAGGCTTCCGGGTTGATCGGTTCGCCCACCGTGCCCAACAGCCGCAGCGAGGACAGGTCGAACTGCTTGGGTGCCTCGGCACCGAGCTTGATCAGCGAGCGGATGGCGGTCGGCGCGGTATAGAACAGCGTGACCTTGTGTTGTTCGATCATGCGCCAGAAGCGGTTGGCATCCGGATAGGTCGGCACCCCTTCGAAGATGACCTGGGTGGCACCGATGCCGAGCGGGCCGTAGCAGATGTAGGAGTGACCGGTGATCCAGCCGACATCGGCGGTGCACCAGTAAACGTCGTTCGGCTTGTAGTCGAAGACCCAGCGGAAGCTGTTGATGGCGCCGAGCAGGTAGCCGGCGCTGGAGTGCTGGATACCCTTGGGTTTGCCGGTGGAGCCCGAGGTATAGAGGATGAACAGCGGGTCTTCGGCGTTCATCCATTCCGGTTCGCACTGTACCGGCTGACTGGCGACCAGCTGGTGCCACCAGACATCGCGGCCTTCGCTCCAGCTGGCGGGCTGAGCGGGGGTGCGCTGGTAAACCACGACATGCTGGATGCTCTCGCAACCGCCCATGGCGATGGCTTCATCGGTCGTGGCCTTGAGCGGGACGGTCTTGCCGCCGCGCAGACCTTCGTTGGCGGTAATCACCACCTTGGCCCCGGCGTCCTGTACGCGATCGCGCAAGGCACCGGCGGAGAAGCCGCCGAACACCACCGAGTGGATGGCGCCGATCCGGGCGCAGGCCTGCATGGCCACGATGGCTTCCACCACCATCGGCATATAGATCACCACGCGGTCACCCTTGGTGACGCCAAGGTGCTTGAGGCCGTTGGCGAACTGGCAGACGCGCTGATGCAGTTCGTTGTAACTCACCTTGCTGACGGCGCCATCATCGGCTTCGAAGATCAGCGCGGTCTTGTTGCCGCTGCTGGCCAGATGACGGTCCAGGCAGTTGTACGACACGTTCAGCACGCCGTCGTCAAACCACTTGAAGAAGGGGGCCTGGCTTTCGTCCAGTACCCGGGTGAACGGTTTTTTCCAGGTCAGGAGCTCGCGTGCCAGGTCGCCCCAGAAAGACTGGTATTGGTCGTTGGCCTGATCACACAAGGCATTGTAGGCCTCCATGCCCGGGATGGCCGCCTTCTGGCGGAAATCGTCGGACGGGGGAAAGCTGCGGGTTTCCTTGAGGATGGATTCCAGGGCGGACATGAATTTCTCCTTGATAAAGCCATTCAAATGCGCGCCGCCCGAACCGGGCGGCGCTGTTGCGTCTTAATGCTTGGATGCGCCGCTGGCACCGATGCCGGTCATGGCACGGACAAACTGGGCGTCAAATTCGGCCTTTTCCTTTTCTGCCTGGGCCGAGCTGTCGGTAATCGAGAACAGCCAGGTGGTCAGGAAGGCCAGGGTCATCGAGAACAGGGCCGGGTTCTTGTACGGGAACAGGGCTTCCTTGTGCTTGAGCACATCCACCCAGACCGTCGGGCCGACAATGATCAGGCCGACGGCACAGATCAGGCCGACCAGACCGCCGACGACGGCACCACGCGTGGTCAGGCCGCGCCAGAACATCGACAGGAACAGCACCGGGAAGTTGGCCGAAGCGGCGATCGAGAAGGCCAGGCCGACCATGAAGGCGATGTTCTGCTTCTCGAAGGCGATGCCCAGGACGATGGCGACCAGCCCCAGGATCACCGTGGTGATCTTGGAAACGCGGATTTCATCGGCCTCATTGGCCTGTCCCTTCTTGATGATCGACGCGTAGATGTCGTGCGACACCGCCGAGGCGCCGGACAGTGCCAGACCGGAAACCACCGCCAGGATCGTGGCGAAGGCCACGGCCGAGATGAAGCCGAGGAACAGATTGCCGCCGACGGCATCGGCCAGGTGGATGGCGGCCATATTGTTGCCACCGATCAGCTGGGTGACGGGCTTGCCCTCCTTGATCACGGTTTCCATCATGCCCGGCTGGTTGAGCACCAGCATGATGGCGCCAAAGCCGATGATGAAGGTCAGAATGTAGAAGTAACCGATGAACCCGGTGGCGTAGAACACCGATTTGCGTGCAGCGCGGGCATCGGCCACGGTGAAGAAGCGCATCAGGATGTGCGGCAGACCGGCGGTACCCAACATCAGCGCCATGCCGAGCGAGATGGCGTCAATCGGGTTGGAAACCAGACCGCCCGGGGACATGATCGCCAGGTGCTTGCTGTGGACGGCGGTGGCCTGCTGGAACAGGGTTTCGAAGCTGAAGCCGGCGTGCTGCAGCACCATGAGGGCCATGAAGGTGGCGCCACACAGCAGCATCACCGCCTTGACGATCTGTACCCAGGTGGTCGCCAGCATGCCGCCGAAAGTGACGTACAGCACCATCAGGATGCCGACCAGCAGCACGGCCGAGGTGTAGTTCATGCCGAACAGCAGCTGAATCAGCTTGCCGGCACCGACCATCTGGGCAATCAGATAAACCGCCACCACCACCAGCGTGCCCAGTGCGGCGAAACTGCGCACCGGGGTCTGGCTCAGGCGGTAGGAGGCCACGTCGGCAAAGGTGTATTTGCCGAGGTTGCGCAGGCGTTCGGCAATCAGGAACAGAATGATCGGCCAGCCGACCAGGAAGCCCATGGAGTAGATCAGGCCGTCATAGCCCTTTTCGTACACCATGGCGGAAATACCGAGAAAGGACGCTGCCGACATATAGTCGCCGGCAATCGCCAGACCGTTTTGCAGACCGGTGATGCCGCCTCCGGCTGCGTAGAAATCCTTGGCGGAGCGGGTGCGTCGTGCCGCCCAGTAAGTGATGCCCAGGGTGGCCAGCACGAAAATGAAGAACATGGTGATGGCCGGAATGTTCAGCGGCTGGCGTTTGACCTCGCCGCTGATGGCCTCGCCGGCCTGTGCCAGCGGTGCAGCCAGCAGCAGCAAGGCGGTGCCGATCGGGATCAGGCGGTTTTTCATTGTTGTGCCTCCTCTACCACTTGCTTGTTGAGTGCATCGAATTCGCTGTTGGCCTTGCGGACATAAATGCCGGTCAGCACGAAGGCCGACAGGATGATCAGTACCCCGACAGGGATGCCGACGGTGGTCACCATGCCCGCGGCCAGCGGCGTACCCAGTGTCTTGGGAGAGAAGGCCAGCAGGGCGATGAAACCGTAGTAAATCACCAGCATGATCACACTCAGAGTCCAGCCCAGACTGGTTTTCTTGTGCACCAGTTCGATAAATTTGGGATTGGACTGTACTTTTTTCAGTACATCTTGATCCATGGTCGTCTCCTTTGTAGTGCGGGTATTACACCGCTGTTTAACCATATAGAGGGGGCGTCCGGATGGCTAATCGCAAATTTTGATGCCTGTTATTTGTCATGCCGATGATGCAATGCAAAAACCATTTAAAAACAATCTATTGCAATAGATTTTTTGCTCCATTCCTGATGGATTGTCAGACAGGTTGCCTGTGGGTGTCGGGCTTGTTTTGGCGTGAAACCGTCGTTGTAGCCAAATTGCATAACTGCTATGCTCAGCGCAATCGAAGTGCTCGGGCGGCCGACTCAAGCGGCTGAAGCAATCCATGGAAATCTATCAACTGCGCACCTTTGTCACTGTCGCGCAGCAGGGGCATCTGACCCAGGCTGCCGAGCAGTTGCATCTGTCGCAGCCCGCAGTGACGGCGCAGATCAAGGCGCTGGAAGAAGAGGTGGGTTTGCCGCTGTTCGAACGTACCGCGGGGGGCGTGATGCTGACCCTGGCCGGACAGGACCTGCTGCCACGAGCACAGTCTATCCTCGATTCGGCTCGTCACATGATTGACCATGCCCGTAGCCTGAAAGGGCAGCCCGGCGGGCTGGCACGCATCGGTCTGGCCTTGTCGCCGTCGATTCTGCGTATTGGCCCCTGGGTCGCGCACCTTTGTCAGCGTACCCCTTTGCTCGATTTACGCCTGTATCAGGGGGTGACGATCGACATCCTCAACAAGGTACGCAAGCATGAGCTGGAAGGGGGATTTTTCCTCGGAAAAAACCCCTATGCCAACGTGAATACCCAGTTGTTGACGCAGCTGCCTTTCGTGATCGCCATGCCGACCGCCTGGCGCGAGCGTCTGGCCGGTGGCCAGTTACGAGAGTTGGGCAAGTTGCCCTGGATCGGTCTTTCGCAGTTTTCCAGCTTTAACCGCCTGACGGCCGAGTTGTGGCGCGAACTGAATATTTCACCGCGCAAGCTGGTGGAGTGCGATCATCACGACACCCTGCTCGAGCTGGTGGCGTCGGAGGTGGGGCTGGCGCTGGTGCGTGAGGATGCCGCCCAGGCGATGGCGGCGCGCGGCGCATTGTGGGTTGTTCCCGGCGTGCGCAAACATTTTGATTTGCAGTTTGTCTATCCTGCAGACCGTGAGGGCGATCCGGTCATGCGTTTGTTGCTGTCCTCCCTGGCCGAGATCTGGACATTGTCGCCAGCCGAAGCACAGGCTCTTTCCTGATCTTCACTTCATCGACGGGTCTGCCGCCATGCGTAGCTATCTTGATACCCTGGATCACCATCGTCGCTGCCTGGACGAGGCGCAACGCGATGTCTGTCGCTCGGTGGCCGATGCCATCGACTCCGCCATGAACTGGCGCGAGGAGGAATGGCAGCAGCATCTGGACGGTGCCATGGTGGCCTCGCTGGCCTGGTGGCAGGTTCATGCCGACAGCCAGCGCGAAATGCAGCGCGTGGGTGAGCAATGGCTCAGTGCCCTGCATGCGCTGTGGCTGAAGCCCTGGCAGGATCCGGATGATCCGATTGCCCGTGCCATTCGCCTGAGCGACGTTTCCTGTGGTGCCATGGCCAAGATGACGCGCCAGGTCAGTCATTTTGCCTCGACCCGGCTGTCGGCGGCCGCCGTCAATGCGGCGCGCGAAGCACGCCGGGCCTGGCTCATCAGCCAGGGCCATGAACCGAAGGCCGGGCACGGCGGCATGTATTACTGCCGGCCGGGCTGTGGTCGCAGCAAGTAAGTCATTCCCCTACCGGTAACCACGTTTTTTTCCGCGTCGGCCACGGCTAGAATCCGGGCATGCCTATCTCATTTCCCCGTTTCGGCCAGCGCTTCCGTTCGCTGCCTGCCGTGTGTTACCGCCAGGTGGCGCCGACGCCGCTGCCCCAGCCCTACTGGATTGCCCGCAACGCCGCGCTGGCGGCCGAGCTGGGGCTGCCGGATGATTTGCTGGCCAGCCAGCTGCTCCTGTTCGCCGGTTCGGCCGTGGCCGACGGCGAACAACCGCTGGCCGCGCTGTATGCCGGACATCAGTTCGGGGTGTATGTGCCGCAGCTGGGCGACGGTCGGGCTCTGTTGCTGGGTGATTTGCCTCATGCGGACGGTGTCATGGAGCTGCAGCTGAAGGGGGCCGGGCAGACTCCCTTTTCGCGCATGGGGGACGGCCGTGCGGTCCTGCGTTCCAGTATTCGCGAATATCTGTGCTCCGAAGCCATGCATGGGCTGGGCATCCCGACCACCCGTGCCTTGTGCCTGGCCGGTTCGGACGAGACCGTTTGGCGCGAAAGCGCCGAAACCGCGGCGGTGGTGACGCGCGTGGCGCCCAGCTTTATCCGTTTCGGTTCTTTCGAGGTGTTCTATCACCGCGGCCAGCACGATGTGGTGCGCGCCCTGGCCGACCATGTGCTGCAGCATCATTACCCGCAGTGCCTGGCGGCCGACCAGCCCTATGCGGCGCTATTTGCCGAAATCAGCCGGCGTACCGCACAGATGGTCGCTGCCTGGCAGGCTGTTGGTTTCTGCCACGGGGTGATGAACAGCGACAATATGTCGATCCTCGGCCTGACCCTCGACTATGGCCCGTTCGGTTTTCTCGATGCCTTCGATGCCGGCCATATCTGCAACCATTCCGACCATGGCGGGCGCTACGCCTATAACGAGCAGCCACGCGTGGCGCACTGGAATCTGTCCTGTCTGGCCAGTGCGCTGCTGCCGCTGGTGTCGGAGGCCGATCTGCTGGCCGTGCTGGAGGATTTTCCGGGCGTGTTCCGCCAGGCCTGGCTGAGCCGCTGGCGTGCCAAGCTGGGGTTCGTCTCTGCGCAGGATGACGACGAGTCGCTGTTGCAGGCTTTGCTGCTGCTGTTGCAGGCGCAGGCGGTCGATTTTACGGTGTTCTTCCGGCGTCTGAGTCGTCTGTCGCTGCAAGGGGAGGATGATGCGCTGACCGCGCTGTTTGCCGAGCCGGCCGACTGGCTGGCCTGGCTTGCCCGCTATCGTGCCCGCCTGCAGGCCGAGGGCAGTGTCGATGCCGTTCGTCATCCGGCGATGCTGGCGGTCAACCCCAAATACATCCTGCGCAATTATCTGGCGGAACAGGCCATTGCCCGGGCGCGTGATGCACGCGACTACAGCGAGATTGCCCGTCTGCAGCAATGCCTGATGCATCCCTTTGACGAGCAACCCGAGTTCGAGGCCTATGCGGCGCTGCCACCCTCCTGGGCGGCAGAGATCTGCCTGAGCTGTTCCAGTTGAGTGTGCCGGCCGGGGGTGGGGGCGCCAGGGGCCTGGCGATCAGCGCTCGCCGGTGACAGGCCCCAGTGCATGGGCGCTGATGCCGTGTGTGTCGATTTGCAGATAGCCGCCACGATCATCGTGCCAGTCGGCAATTACCCAGCGCTGGGTTTGCTGTCCGTCCTGCTCGATCAGATGACAGGCTGGGCGATGAGTGTGCCCATGCACCAGCATTGGCCAGCCATGAGCCTGCAGCAGGGCGAGCACGGCGCTGTCGGTGACATCGGAGATATCGCTCAGGCCTGTCTGCTGTTTGTTGCTCTCGCTGGCCATGCGAGCCTGGCGCGCGATGGCATGGCGTTCGGCCAGCGGTCGTGACAGCATCGCCTGTTGCCAGGCCGGCTGGCGGCTCTGGGCGCGAAACTGCTGGTAGGCCAGATCATCGGTGCACAGGGCATCGCCATGGCAGAGCAGGTAGCGGCCGATGCCGACCTGCAGCTCGCTCGGCTCTTCCAGCAGGGTGGCGCCACTGGCGTCGGCAAAGCCCTGGCCCAGCAGGAAGTCTCGGTTGCCACGCATGACAAACAGCGGCGTGACGCGGGAGAACGCTTGCATGGCGGCCAGCATCTGGCGGATGAAATCCGAATCGTCGTCGTCTCCCACCCAGTATTCAAACAGATCGCCAAGGATGTAGAGGGCGTCGATCTTTCCTTGCCAGTCGGCCAGTGTCCTCAGGAACAGCTGGTTGAGTTTCGGCGTCTCTTCGCTCAGGTGCAGGTCGGAAATCAGGTGGATGGCCATGGCGGCTCCGCGCGGCGGTGGGTATGGATAGGCCCCCTGACGGGCAGGGGGCGGGGGACGATCAGGCGGTTTCGATCACTTCAGCCTTGACGATGGTCACCGGTTCCTTCGGTACGTCCTGGTGCATGCCACTGCGGCCGGTCGGTACGGTCTTGATGCGGTCGACCACATCCTTGCCTTCGACCACTTCACCGAATACGGCATAGCCCCAGCCCTGGGCGGTCGCCGAGGTGTGGTTCAGGAAGTCGTTGTCTGCCACGTTGATGAAGAACTGAGCCGAGGCCGAGTGCGGGTCCATGGTGCGGGCCATGGCGATGGTGTAGGTCTTGTTGCCGACGCCATTGTTGGCTTCGTTCTTGATCGGCTCGCGGGTTTCTTTTTGCGCCATGTCGGCGGTGAAGCCGCCGCCCTGGATCATGAAGCCGTTGATGACGCGATGGAAGATGGTGCCGTCATAGTGGCCGTCACGCACGTACTGTTCGAAGTTGGCGGCGGTGACCGGTGCGCGGTCGTGGTACAGGTCGATGACGATATCGCCCAGGTTGGTGCTCAGTTTGATCATGTCTTGTTCCTTCGATATAGCGTGGAGAGGGGGACTCAGCCCTTGATCACCGCCTTGATGATCACGACCGGTTTTTCAGGGACGTCGGACATCATGCCGACATCAATGGTTTTCATGTGCGAGATGCGGTTGACCACATCCATGCCGCGCGTCACCTTGCCGAATACCGCATAGCCCCAGCCCTCATCGGTGCGGGAGCGGAAATCGAGCGGGTCGTTGTTGGCGACGTTGATGAAAAACTGTGCCGTGGCCGAATTGGGTTCCGGTGTGCGCGCCATGGCGATCGTGCCGATGGTGTTTTTCAGGCCATTGTCGGCCTCGTTGACGATCGGTGCCCGTGTCGGTTTCTGCTTGAGTTTGGCATCGAAACCGCCGCCCTGGATCATGAAACCTTCTATAACACGGTGGAATACAGTACCGTTGTAATGACCTGATTTGACATAGGCCAGAAAGTTGGCAACTGTTTTGGGTGCGTGGGCCTGATCAAGCGTAATCTCGATATTGCCCTGGTTGGTGGTCAGTTCGACCACCGGCGCCGCCAGCACCAGGCCAGGCAGCAGCGCAAGGAGAGCCAGCAGTTTTTTCATCGTTGATCTCGGCGACATTTTAAAAAGCGGATTTTAGCACAGCGTTCGATCGCCTCAGAACAAGTTATTGCGCTGCAGGCGCCACGGTTTGGTTGCCGAGACCATGGGCGCGGAAGGCGGGCTGGATCCGGGTTTATCCATTTTCAAGAAGACTTGTCATGATTGCATTTCGTCCAAGGTTACTGGACTGTCTGGCCGGCTATGACCGGCAAATTTTCCGCCATGATCTGATGGCCGGGCTGACGGTGGGGATTGTGGCGCTGCCGCTGGCCATGGCGTTTGCCATGGCCTCCGGGGTGACGCCGCAGGCGGGGATTTTCACCGCGGTGATCGGTGGCCTGCTGGCTGCCCTGTTCGGGGGGACGCGCCTGTCGGTCAGCGGCCCGACCGGGGCCTTCATCGTCATCATTTATGGCATCGTGCTGAAGTACGGCGTCGCCAATTTGCTGATCTGTACCATGATGGCCGGTGTGATGCTGCTGATCATGGGGCTGCTGCGCCTGGGACAGGTGATCCGCTTCTTCCCCATGCCGCTGATTACCGGGTTCACCAACGGGATTGCCCTGCTGATTTTCCTGACCCAGCTGAAAGATTTCTTCGGCTTGCCGGTGGCGCACATGCCGTCCGGTTTCTTCGCTGTGGCGCAAACCCTGAAACAATCTCTGCCGCATCTGGATCCCCTGACCACGACCGTGGCCGTGCTGACGCTGGCGCTGATCCTGCTGTGGCCGCGCCGTCTCAACAAACTCTTGCCATCGCCCTTTGTGGCACTGGTACTGGGCACGGTAGTGTGCTCGCTGCTGCATCTGCCGCTGGCCACCATCGGCAGCAAGTTCGGCGCGATTCCGCAAGGCTTGCCCTCTCTGGTCGTGCCGCAACTGGATTTCAATCATCTGTCCGATCTGCTGGCTCCGGCCTTTACCATCGCCTTGCTGGGTGCCATCGAGTCCCTGCTGTGTGCGGTGGTGGCCGATACCATGACCAATGACAAGCATGATGCGAACCAGGAACTGATGGCGCAGGGGATTGCCAACCTGCTGGTGCCGCTGTTCGGCGGTATTCCGGTGACCGGTGCCGTGGCGCGGACCGCGACCAGCATCAGTAATGGCGGGCGGACGCCGGTCGCTGCCCTGATTCACTGCCTGGTGCTGCTGCTGATCCTGCTGCTGGCCGCACCGCTGGCATCGTATATTCCGCTGGCCGTGCTGGCCGCGATTCTGGTGTCGGTGTCACTGAAGATGGGCGACTGGGATGTGCGCAAGGCCATGCTGTTTCCTCGCCGCGATACCGCCATCCTGATCGTGACTTTCGTGCTGACGGTTACCTTCGATCTGACGGTGGCGGTCGAGGTCGGCCTGCTGATGGCCGCGGTGTTTTTCATTCAGAGCATGGCGCGCCATACCGGGGTGCATTTGCTCAAGCCAGAGTACGCCCAGCTGTTCGAGCGTCACTCGATTGCCGGCAAGGTCGTCCCGCCGGGCTGCGCCGCGTTCCGGATCGAGGGTGCACTGTTTTTTGGGGCGGCCGATACGGTGGATCAGTTACTGCACCAGGCACCGGATGCGCGTGTGATCATTCTGCAGCTGCACCGGCTGGTGTTGCTGGATACCACCGGCCTGCTGGCGCTCGACAGCCTCAATAGCAAGCTGCGCGAGCAGGGGCGGGTGCTGGTGCTGTGCGGTGCGGGCGCCGAAGTCATGGATCTGCTGGTCGGCTCGCGTCTGGCGGCGGATATGGGGGAGCGCAATTTGCAGCCGGATCTGGCGGCAGCGCTCAAGCATGCCGAAGAGCTATTGCTGCAAGGCGTGGTCTGGGGCTAGGGTCCGGGGTGTCGCTGGCCAGTTTTTGACCAGCGACATAAAGTCCCGGCCGGACAGTGAATTAACAGGGTTGTCCACAGATTTATCCCCGATTCTTGTGGGCAACCCAAATCAGTCGTTTACGTCTTAAGTGTATGACAATAGTTTTGCAATGTGCGTTGGCCGGACTATTTTGTGTCTTTGTTTGAGGTGCGCGGAACTTTTGCGCGCCATTTTTGACTAAGTGCATCCAGTCGGTGGCTAGAAATTGATCGCTGCCACAAAATCTCGCCCGGACAGGCAATTAACAGGCTTATCCACAGCCTTATCCCAAAGTTCTTGTGAGCAACCCGGTGGTGGCGCACCGGGCTGATTTGGCATGTTATGGCTTGACCTGCGTCCGGGAGGGTCAACCTGTTGTTCCCGGGTTCTCCAGGCGTTCCAAAGCCTCCTGTACGCCCAGCCAGGCTTCCTCCACCTCGGCCAGCCGCGTACTGACCTCCCCCTGGCGCTTGATGCTGATGGTCATGCGCTCGCGGTTGGCTTCCTCGTAGGCCTCGGCCGACGACAGGAAGCTGTCCAGTGCCGCCTTCTCGCTGCCCAGGGTTTCCAGTTCCTTTTCCAGCTTGTTGAGCTGCTGTTGCAACGGTTTGCGCTGCTGTGACAGTCGTTGCCGGTTCTCTGCCTCCAGCCGCTTTTGTTCCTTGCGGTTGACGGCTGGTTCCTCGGATGCCGCAGGCCGCAGTGCTTCGGACAATTGTGCCAGGCGCCACTGGCGGTAATCCTCCAGATCGCCGTCGAAGGGGCGTACGCTGCCATCGGCCACCAGCCAGAAGGTGTCGGTGGTGGACTCCAGCAAGGCACGGTCGTGCGATACCACCAGCAGGGCGCCGGCAAAGTCCTGCAGGGCCATGGTCAGCGCATGGCGCATTTCCAGATCCAGATGGTTGGTTGGTTCGTCGAGCAGCAGCAGGTTGGGTTTGTCCCAGACAATCAGTGCCAGCGCCAGGCGAGCTTTTTCGCCGCCGGACATCGGGCCCACCGGGTCATTGACCATGTCGCCGCGGAAGTTGAAGCCGCCGAGGAAGCTGCGCAGCTCCTGTTCGCGTGCCTGCGGGGCTTTTTTTTGCAGGTGCCACAGGGGGGATTCTTCCAGTCGCAGGTGTTCCAGCTGGTGTTGGGCGAAGTAGCCGATGCGGATGGTGGGCGAGGTGATGCTCTGGCCTTGCAGGGGCGACAACTCGCCGGCCAGTACCTTGACCAGGGTCGACTTGCCGGCGCCGTTGACGCCCAGCAGGCCGATGCGACTGCCTGCCTCGACCGACAGGGACACCCGGGACAGAATGGTGCGTTCACCGTAGCCGGCCGATAGCTCGTCCAGGCGCAGCAGCGGGTTGGGCAGGCTGTCGGGGGTGGCAAAGTGAAAGTCGAACGGGGAGTGCACGTGCGCCGGGGCAATGCGCTCCAGCTTCTCCAGCGCCTTGACCCGGCTTTGAGCCTGGCGTGCCTTGGAGGCTTTGGCCTTGAAGCGACGGATAAAGTTTTCCAGGTGGGCGATTTCCCGCTGCTGCTTGTCGAAGTCGGACTGCTGACGTGACAGGCGTTCGGCACGCATGATCTCGAACTGGCTGTAGTTGCCGGTGTACAGCGAGAGGGTTTGCTGGGCCATTTCCACGATATGGCTGCAGATGGCATCGAGGAAGTCGCGGTCGTGCGAGATGACCAGCAGGGTGCCCGGGTAGCCCTTGAGCCATTCTTCCAGCCACAACACGGTTTCCAGATCCAGGTGGTTGGTCGGCTCGTCGAGCAGCAGCAGGTCGGAGCGGCACATCAGTGCCTGGGCCAGGTTCAGGCGCATGCGCCAGCCACCGGAGAAGCTGGCGATCGGCCGGGCATGCTGCTCGGTGCTGAAGCCCAGACCGTTGAGCAGCCGGGCTGCACGTGCCGGGGCGCTGTAGGCCTCGATGCGGGTCATTTCGTCGTGCAGATGCCCCTGGGCCATGCCATCGCCGGCGGCTTCTGCCGCGGCCAGATCGCGCTCCAGGGTGCGCAGTTCGTGGTCGCCATCCAGTACGAAGTCCAGCGCGCTCTGCGTCAGTGCCGGTGTTTCCTGCGCGACGTGGGCAATCACCCAGTTGGGCGGGATGTCGGCACTGCCGGCATCGGCATGCAGTTCACCCATCAGCAGGGCAAACAGACTGGATTTGCCGACGCCGTTGGCGCCGACCAGGCCGGCCTTGTAGCCCGGATTAAGGGTCAGGCTGGCATCTTTGAGCAGTTCTTTCAGGCCGCGCCGCAGCGCGAGGTTCTTGATTTGTATCATCGGTTTGCAGGCCGGCCCCCGGGGAGGCCGGCAATCAGGGTTAGACGGCCGGCAGGCTGGACAGGTCCCAGCGCGGCTTGACGCTGAAGCCGGCTGCCGGCTCGGCGTATTTCAGCCGCATGGCACCGGCAAAGGCGATCATGGCGCCGTTGTCGGTACACAGGGCCAGGGGCGGGTAGAAGACCTCGAAACGGCGACGGGCCGCGGCCTGGTCCAGGGCCGCGCGCAGCTGACGGTTGGCACCGACGCCGCCGGCAACCACCAGACGCTTCATGCCGGTCTGTTTCAGGGCCTTGAGCGATTTTTTCAACAGCACTTCGACGATGGCCTCCTGGAAGGCGCGGCAGATATCCTTGCGCGTCTGTTCGTCGAGCGTACCCAGCGCGGCTTCCTGCTGCCGGACCAGGGTCAGTACGGCGGTCTTCAGGCCGGAAAAGCTCATGTCCAGGTCGGCCGAGTTGAGCATCGGGCGCGGCAGGGTAAAGCGCAGCGGGTCCCCGCTTTCTGCCAGGCGCGACAGGGTCGGTCCGCCCGGGTAATCCAGCCCGAGCAGCTTGGCGGTTTTGTCGAAGGCCTCGCCGGCGGCATCGTCCAGCGTTTCGCCCAGTACTTCATAGCGGCCGACACCATGCACGGCCATTAACTGGGTGTGTCCGCCGGAAACCAGCAGGGCCAGGAAGGGGAAGTCCGGACGCGGCTCGGCCAGCAGCGGTGACAACAGGTGTCCTTCCAGGTGATGGACGGGGATGACCGGAATGCCCAGGCCGAAAGCCAGTGCATTGGCCACACTGGTGCCCACCAGCAGGGCGCCGCCAAGCCCCGGTCCCTTGGTATACGCCACGGCATCCAGGTCGGCCAGCGTCAGGCCGGCCTCGGCCAGGCAGGCCTCGGTCAGCGGAATGACGCGGCGGATATGGTCGCGGCTGGCCAGCTCCGGTACCACGCCACCGTATTCGGCGTGCATGGCCATTTGCGTGTGCAGTTGGTGCGCGAGCAGGCCGCGCTGGCTGTCATACAGCGCAACGCCGGTTTCGTCGCAGGAAGATTCGATACCCAGTACCAGCATGATGCTCCAGACGCCTGAAAAAAGGGCTGACAGGCTCTTTATAACAAAGAAAGCTTTCCATTCTACTGGTGAATCTTTGAACGCCCAAATCGATAGTGATACTTTCGTGCCATTGCACATGAATTTCAGAGGGTCAAAAGCATGAAGGCAGCATTGAAATGGGTGGACGGGGTGTGCTTTCTCGGTGAGTCAGGCAGTGGTCATGCGGTGGTGATGGATGGCGCACCGGAGGGCGGCGGGCGGAATCTCGGTCCGCGTCCGATGGAGCTGTTACTGCTGGGCACGGCCGGCTGTACCAGCTATGACGTGATGACGATTTTGAAAAAAGCGCGTCAGGATGTGCGGGACTGCCAGGTGGCGATCGAGGCGGAGCGGGCCGACACGGATCCGAAGGTCTTTACCCGCATTCATTTTCATTTCGAACTGACCGGGCGCGATCTCAAACCCGAGGTGGTGGAGCGCGCCCTGTCTTTGTCGGCGGAAAAGTACTGCTCGGCATCGATCATGCTGGGCAAGACCGCCGAGATCACGCACGACTATGTGTTGCGTGAAGCCTGAAGGGACGCCAGCAGGTAGGCCAGTGCGCTGAGCAGGGTGATCCAGAAACTGGTCGGCCAGTCGGTGAAGTAGGCCAGGGTAATCCCCAGCCAGGTTTCGCCCAGGGCGATCAGACCGGATAGCAGGATGCCGGCGCCCAGGCGGCTGGTGAGCTTCTGGGCGGTGGCGCCGGGGCCGACCATCAGGGTAAAGACCAGCAGCACACCAACGATCTGTACCGATTCGGCGGTGGCCAGCGCCACGATGCCGAGAAACAGCATCGACACCAGGCGCAGGGAAACGCCCTTGGCTTCTGCCAGCTCGGGCTGCAGGCTGGCAAACAGCAGGGGTCTGGCCAGCACGGCCAGCAAGACCAGGCTGATCACGGCCAGCAAGGCCAGCCACCAGAGCGTGTCGCTGCTGACGCCGAGGACGTTGCCGAACAGCAGGGCCGTCGCCTGGGTGGCGTAGCTGGTATAGAAATGCAGGAACAGCATGCCCAGGCCGAGGGACAGTGACAGTACCGAGCCGATGGCGATGTCGCTGCCCTGCAGGCGGTCACCCATATAGCCCATGGCCATGCCGCCGGCCAGGGTGACGGCAACCAGGCCGCCCATCGGCGACAGTCCAATCAGGGCGGCGCCGGTGGCACCGGCAAAGCCGACGTGCGACAGGGCATGACCGGCGAAGGTCTGCCCGCGCAGCACCAGAAAATAGCCGACGATGCCCGCCAGCAGGGCGACAATTCCGCCCGCCATCAGGGCGTTTTGCATGAAATCGTAGTCAAGCATCGTGACAGTGATCCTCTTTTTCCACGTCCACTTCGCCGGACATGACGAAAATGCGGCCGTTGTGGCGCACGACATCGATGGGGGCACCATACAGTCGCGACAATACCGCCGGCTGGATGACCTGATCGACCGTGCCGAGTGCCACCTTGCCATGGCCGAGGTACAGCACCTGATCGATGACCGGCAGCAACGGGTTGAGCTCGTGCGCACTGAACAGGACCGTGATCCCCAGCTCGGCACGAACCTGGCGTACCAGCTCGATCACCCCATGCTGGTGGCGCGGGTCAAGGCTGACCAGCGGCTCGTCCAGCAGCAGCAGGCGCGGGTTGCCGATCAGGGCCTGGGCCAGCAGCAGACGCTGGCGCTGGCCGCCGGAGAGCTCCATCAGCGGCCGGCGGGCCAGCTCGCGTGCGTCCACCAGGGTCAGCACCCGATCAACCTCGCGCCACTGCTGGCGATCCAGTCGCGGCCAGCCCCAGCGATGGCCGTTGAGGGCAATGGCAACGAAGTCCCGGCCGCTCAGGCGCAGACTGGCGTTCTGGCTGCGTACCTGCGGCATGTAGCCGATGTCGGGGTTGCCGCGCAGGCCCTGGCTACCCAGGACGGCAATGCGGCCGGACTCTGGTGTGATCAGGCCGAGGATGGTGCGCATCAGGGTGGTCTTGCCGGCACCGTTGGGGCCGAGCACACCAATGAATTGATCCTGGCCGATGCTCAGACTGACATCGTCCAGGATGCGACGGTCACGGAAAGACACCGTGACCCGGTCAAGTTGCAGTACGTTCATGCGGATTATTTCAGTGCCTTGTCCAGCGTATCCAGTTCGGACAGGATCCAGTCCTGATAGTGTTTGCCGGCAGGCATGGTTTCGCTGATGCCGACCACCGGCACGCCGGCCTTCAGTGCGAGTTGCTGCATGCGCTTGGCGGAGGCGTCGCTGGCCTGGTTGTTGTAAAGCAGTACGCGGACCTGTCGGGTTTTCAGGTCTCGCTCGAAAGCGGCGATATCTCCTGCCCGTGGTTCGGTTCCATTCATGACGGCCAGCTGGAAGCGTTCGTTGCGCATGATCAGGCCCAGCGCGCCAGCCATATAGCTGAACACCGGTTCGGTGGCGGTGACGGCCTTGCCGGCATGACGAGTCTTCATGGCAGCGATGCGCTGGTCAATCTGCTTCAGGCTGGTCAGGACCTGCGCCAGATGCTGCTTGTAGTCGGCCGCATGAGCCGGGTCCAGCTGCTGCAGCTGGGTGCTGATCGTGCGGGCCAGTGCCGGCATGGTGGCAGGATCATACCAGAGGTGCGGGTTGTCGCCGGATTTCTTGCCCAGCAGGCTGCCTGCCACAACGACTTTGCGCTGTGCATTTTTGCCGGCTGCCAGCAGTTTGTTCATCCACGGGTCGTAATCGACGCCATTGTAAATGACCAGCCTGGCCTGGCTGAGGGCGCGCGCGGTCGACGGGCTGGCTTCGAACAGATGGGGGTCCTGTTCCGGGTTACTCATGATGCTGCTGACCTGGACATGCGTCCCGCCGAGTTGCTGGGCCAGGTCGCCATAGAAGTTTTCCGCGGCCACCACCTGGATGGTCTGGTTGGCGGCGATGCTGGTCGAGGCGGCCAGCAGCAGGGCACTTAGCCCGAGGAGTTTGCGCAGCAGCGTCATCACGGTTCCAGTGTTATGTTATAACGGATAGCAAATGTTACGGTATAACATACTCATTCGTCAATGCGTGCGGCGCAGGGACAAAAAAAATGAGCCGCGCAGGCGGCTCACAAGACGTTAGTTCTCCAGCTCAAATCTGCTCCCGAACCCATCTGTACGGAGCAGCCTCTCGTGTTGGCGAAAGACAGCCTGATCTTGCCCGAATTGCTGGGGAAGCAGCAAATTTGAGCATTTAAACATAAAATATTGTCGCAAAATCGAATATTAGGCGGGGAGTTAACCTGGGTTTAATTGCTATGCATGAAACTAATAGTGGTCCCATTAGCTGGGTTTGTTGCGTGAAGCAGTTGATTTGGCTGGCTTGATCTTTAAAAGGCAGTGAATTGCACTTAGGCAACACCGATGGGCAGACATCTCTCCGTGAGCACGCCTCGCCGCCAGGCGTATACCGCGCAGAAGGGGGCCGGCGCGCGTGCCGATTGGCCGACTGGCACATTTTTGCCTCGGCTGGCCGAAAAAACACCGGGCGTCTTCGCTTTTTCCCGGGTTTTGACATAAGATACGCGCTTTGCCATTGCTGCTGATGGCGACCATGTGGCAACGGTTTGTATCGATGCACAGTTCAGACCGCAGACGGGTGGCCATGCTGCCCGAAGCACTAACCGACTAGATTGAAGTTCATGAAGCCAAATACTGAAACGGCACTGGGCGCCGCTCTCAAATCCGCTGTACAGAGTCTGAGCAAGAAAAAGCAGACCGAGATGATCGCGGAGCATGTCTACAACAAGTTTGAAGTGTTTCGCCAGTTCCGCCCTCTGGCGCTGGGTATTCACGAGAGCCTGATTGCAGCCCTGCCACAGTTTGATCCGGTACTGATTGCTCGGGTGGTCGCCAACCATTGCCGCAAGCCGCGCTACATCAAGTCGGTGGCCCGTGGCGGCAAGCGCTTTGACCTGGCAGGCAAGCCGTCCGGCGAGGTCAAGCCGGAAGAAAAGAAGGCCGCCGAGCTGCAGTCCCTGCCCAAGCCGGCTGCGCCGGTGCCGGAACCTGCGGCAGACGCTGTGCCGCCGGCCAGCGGCGAGTAAGCCCGCCGTACGGAAAGCCACCGCCCCTCATTGCGGTGGCTTTTTTGTTGTCTGCCGGTGGGTCCCGGGTCTGCTGCCGTGGCAGTCAGGCCGTCTTTGACGAGGTGCCTCATGCATTGGTTACTCGCTCCGGATGCCTATAAAGGCTGCCTGTCCGCGCAACAGGTGGCCAGGGCGATGGCGGCCGGCATTCTGCGTGCAGATCCCGGCGCACAATGCACCTTGCAGCCCATGGCCGATGGCGGAGAGGGGACGCTGTCGGTATTGCAACATACGCTGGGCGGGCGCTGGTTGCGTCTGCCGGCAGAAGATCTCACCGGGCGCCAGCGGCAGACCGATTGCCTGTTGTTGCCGGATGGCACCGCCGTGATCGAGGTGGCTCGCATCATCGGGCTGACGCTGGCCGCGGGCACGCCCCTGATGTGTCGCAGCAGTCGTGGTGTCGGTCAGTTGATCCGCGGTTGTCTGGATGCCGGGTGCCGGCGACTGATTTTGACGTTGGGAGGCTCCGGCACCAATGATGGCGGGGCGGGCTGTCTGGCGGCGCTGGGGGCGGTCTGGCTCGATGATCACGGGCAGGCGCTGGATGCTACGCCGCAGGGCTTGCAGGCGGTGGCGGCCGTCGATCTCTCCGGACTGGATGCGCGATTGGCGCAGGTGCCGCTGGAGGTCTGGAGTGATGTCGACAATCCCTTGCTGGGCGAGCAGGGGGCTACACGGGTTTTTGGACGCCAGAAGGGCGCGGGGGCTGAAGACGGTGAGCGCCTTGAGGCGCTGCTGGGGCAGCTGGCCTCTCTGGCGGGGGGCTCCCTGGCAGAAAGGCCGGGAAGCGGAGCGGCCGGTGGTCTTGGCTTTGCCCTGCAGTGGCTTGGCGGGACGCTGTGCCGTGGCGCGCAGGCGGTCGCCGAACGTTGCCGGCTGGATGCCGCGCTGGCCGGGGCAGACTGGGTCGTGACGGGGGAGGGCAGAACCGATGCCCAGACCCTGAATGGCAAGGCGCCTCTCGAAGTGGCGCGTCGCGCCCGTCTGGCGGGTATCCCTGTCTGTCTGATCTCCGGAGGTATCGAGTCACATCCTGCCTTGTCACAGGCCTTTGATGGTTTGTTTTCTCTCTGTCGCGGGCCGATGACCATCGCCTATGCCAAGGCCAATGCGGCGACGCTGATCAGTGAAACCAGTGAGCAGCTGGCACGCCTTGTGCTGGCAAGCGCCCGCCATGCGCCATCCCGCTGAGCTTTACTGCGGGGCCAGTTTGTGGCCGCAGCGCTTGCAGTGGCGGGCGTCCTGGTCGTGCCTGTCCAGCCCGCAGTCCGGGCAGCGTAATGCCGACGGGCGGGCCTTGCCGATTTCCACACTGACAATGCCGGTGGGCACCGCAATAATGCCGTAGCCGAGAATCATCACCAGACTGGCCAGTGACTGGCCGAGCGGTGTCTTGGGGGTGATGTCGCCGAATCCGACCGTGGTCAGGGTAACGATGGCCCAGTAAATGCTCACCGGGATACTGGTAAAGCCGTTCTCTTCCCCCTCGATGACATACATCAGCGAGCCCAGCACCATCACCATCATCATCACCACGACCAGAAACACCGTGATCTTGCGCCGGCTGGCCTGCAGGGCGTCGCGCAACTGCTGTGCCACACCCAGGTAGCGCGTGAGCTTGAAGACCCGGAACATGCGCAACAGGCGCAGGATGCGCACCGAAGACAGGAAGCGGCTTTCCGGTACGAACAGGGCGATGTACTGCGGCAGGATCGCCAGCAGATCGACGATGCCGAAAAAGCTGCGGGCATAGCGGGCCGGGCGCGGGGCACACAGCAGACGCAGCAGGTACTCGATGGTGAACAGGATGGTCAGCCCCCAGTCCAGACCGTGCAGCAGGCCGGCGTATTGTCGGCGGATGCTTTGAACACTTTCCAGCGTCACGGTCAGCGCCGACAGCAGAATGGCGATGATCAGGACTTGATCGAACAGCCGGCCACGCCAGCTGTCCGGTTCGAAAAACAGCGTGTAGAGCTTCTGGCGCCAGGGGGCGCCGGGCATGTCGCTAGTGGTCATGGATGAGTAACCCGGCTGTTGTGATGGGCGGCAAAGCCAGCCGTGACGCGGCTTTCACCAGTGCGGTCGCAATGGTTCCCTTTTGCTGATGATATTGTATTACACTCCGGGCATGAGAGCGCTGACGACCCTGTTGCTGTTTTCGCTGCTGTTGTCTGCCTGCGGCAGCCTCAAGCAGTCCGCTGCACCGGTACAGTCCGGTGGCCGTTCTGCGACCGTGCGTGGCAGTGCATTGCAGCCGCCATCACGGACGCCGCTGATTTTCCGTGAGGCCAATCGTCTGGCCGGCGAAGTCGAGCAGGGGCACCTGACCCGGCTGGAAGCGGCCGACGAGCTCAATACCTTCCGCGTGCGCGTCGCCGGGTCCAACCGTATCGACGACTCCACCTTCGCGACCTATCGTTATCTGGCGGCGCAGCGCGACAGTGGCCGCATGACGGCCGAAGAGTCTCATTCGCGCATGGAAATGAAGCTGCGCGACTGGCAACGCCTGTGGCCGGGGATGCGCAATCGCCCGGCCGACCCGGCCTTTACCAATTTCCTCATGCAATTGTTCAATCTTCCCCTGCTGGATGCTTCCCGGCCATGAAGCGCAAGACTGTTGATGCCCCGTGCCCTTGCGGCCTGTCCGCACCTTATGCGCAATGCTGCGGCCGCTATGTCGACCATCCCGAAACCCCTGCACCGAGTGCCGAGGCGCTGATGCGCTCGCGCTATGTCGCCTATACCCGTCAGGCCGTCGATTATCTGCTGGCGAGCTGGCACGCCGATACGCGCCCGGACCGGCTGGACCTGTCCGAGGATGATCCTGGTCTGAAGTGGATCAGCCTGGAGGTGCTGCGCACGGTGGGCGGGCAGCCCGGCGATCAGGAAGGCGTGGTCGAATTCGTCGCCCGCTACAAGCTGGGTGGCCGGGCGGGGCGGATGCACGAAACCAGCCGCTTTGTCGCCGTGGATGGCCGCTGGTATTACCGTGACGGTGATGTGAGCGAATAAGCGGCCCTTGCGCCGCCGCAAGGTTTGGCCTCGCTGTGCTTGACCTGCCTTCCTGCCGGCACGAACATCGTTTGCTTCGCTGTTGTTGTCAGGATTGCCCCATGCAGACTTTCTATTCCGATATCCACCGCCAGCATCATGGTCGTACCGAATTGTATGCCGGTACGCTGGTGCCCTGTTTCGAGATGCCTTCCCGTGCCGATATGGTGCTGGAACGGGTGCGTGCGACCGCACTGGGCGAGGTCTTGCCACCCCGGTCTCACGGGCTGGACCCGGTACTCGCCGTGCATGATGCCGGTTATGTCACCTTTTTGCAGAGCGCCTGGCAGCGCTGGCAGGCGCTCGGGCGGGATTATGATGCGCTGCCCAAGATGTGGCAGATCCGTCGCATGCGCCAGGCGGTACCGGAGCATGTCGAAGGTCAGCTCTGTTACTACTCGATGGATTGCGGCACGCCGATCACCGCCGGTACCTGGCCGGCGATCTGTGCGGCGGCCGATGTGGCGCTGTCGGGGGCCGATGCCCTGCTGGCCGGGCAGCGTGCGGCCTTTGCCCTGACCCGTCCGCCGGGCCATCACGCGGCACGTGACTACTGTGGCGGGTATTGCTTCTTCAACAATGCGGCCATTGCCGCCCAGCATCTGCGTCAGAACGGTGCCCGGCGCGTCGCGGTACTGGACGTCGACTATCACCATGGCAATGGTACGCAGGACATCTTCTACCGTCGCAGTGATGTGCTGTTCTTGTCGATTCATGGCCATCCGCGTACCGAATATCCCTTCTTCCTCGGTTTTGCCGACGAATGCGGCGAAGGGGAGGGGCTGGACTACAACGTCAACTATCCGCTGGCGGCGGGCAGTGATGTGGACAGCTGGTTTGCCGCGCTTGAACTGGCTTGTGGACGCATCGGCCGTTTTGCGCCGGACGCGCTGGTGATTTCCCTCGGGGTGGATGCCTTTGTCGGTGACCCGATTTCGAAATTTGCCCTGCAGAGCGAGGATTTCCTGCGTCTGGGCGAACGTCTGGGCCGGCTGGGTATTCCGGCGCTGTTCTGCCTCGAGGGCGGCTACGCGGTCGAGCCGATCGGCATGAATGCCGTCAATGTGCTAACTGCTTTCGAATCAAGCATTTGAGTCGGATCAAGCCGGCCCCGATCCGTCAGAATATCGATCGCAGACGGGCTATGCTTCTATAAAAGAATTCGAGCGGGGGCAATGGCAACATGGAGGTGAGCATCATGGGAGAAGCATTAACCGGCCTGCTGGCCGAGCTCGAAGCCTGCCGTGGAGAGGCCACGGCGCGCAAACTGTTGTTTGCCGAGGTGCCTCACGCGCTGCAGATGCCGATGGATCTGCAAACTTGTCACGAACTCAAGGCGCTGGCCGATGTGTTCGATTGTGAGCCGGCGCATCTGGCTTTTGTGATTTTGCGTTCGGCGCTGGCGGATATTCATCATGGACTGGACGACGATCTGGCCATGTTGGCGAAGGCGGCCAGGGAGGCTGCCGGATCACAATGTTGTTTCTGAATGTGATCTCGGGTCAAAAACAACCGGCGCCAGGCGCCGGTTGTTTTTTGTCGTTGTGCGGGCAAAAAAAAGACGTGGCGGCAAGGGGGAACCGCAACGCCTCAAGAAGACGCCTGTAGGCGTCAGGGTGGTGTGTGCAGAGTCACCACCCTTGTTCATCGTAGGACACCCGGACAAAAATGCGTAGTGACAAATGGGGTTTTTTGTTGCTAAGTGTTTGATAAAATGACAAAAGCCGCACGGTGTGCGGCTTTTGGCGGGGACGGTGCACCGACTCAGGGTTTCGGCAGCGTCACGCCGCTTTGCCCCATGTACTTGCCCTGACGGTCACGGTAAGACACATCACACTCTTCATCCGATTCGAAGAACAGCACCTGTGCCACGCCCTCGTTGGCATAGATCTTTGCCGGCAGCGGTGTGGTGTTGGAGAACTCCAGCGTCACATAGCCTTCCCATTCCGGTTCGAACGGCGTCACGTTGACGATGATGCCGCAACGGGCGTAGGTGGACTTGCCGAGGCAGACCGTCAGCACCTGGCGCGGAATGCGGAAGTACTCGACCGTGCGCGCAAGCGCGAAGGAGTTCGGCGGAATCAGGCAGTAGCCCTTGCCGGAGACTTCGACGAAGGAATTGGGGTCGAAGTTTTTCGGGTCGACGATGCTGCTGTTGATGTTGGTGAATACCTTGAACTCGTCGGCGCAGCGAATATCGTAGCCATAGCTCGAGGTGCCGTAGGAGATTACCTTCTGGCCATCCACGTTCTTGATCTGACCGGCTTCGAACGGTTCGATCATGCCGTGTTCTTCTGCCATGCGGCGAATCCATTTGTCGGATTTGATGCTCATTGCCGTAAGTATCCTGAAGGTAAATAGGGGTGATTCTACCTGTTTGCCCGGCGTCTGCGCCAGCCTCGCCTGAGGCTTATGGCTCAGGTCAAATCGTACGCCGGTGCGCTGTGGCATACTGCCAGTCTTTTTCATTGCACGCAGGAGAGAAATTCATGGCGGTGGACTTGTCACTCGAATGGTTGGGGCTCTCTATGGCATCCCCGCTCTACAATGCCTCCGGGGTCATGTGCCGTACCCGCGAAGAACTGGATGCCGTGGCCGGATCGGCCGCCGGTGCGCTGATCACCAAGAGCTGCACCCTGCTGCCGCGGGAGGGCAATCCCGAGCCGCGTTATCGCGCCACGCCGTTGGGCAGCATCAACTCGATGGGCCTGCCGAACGAAGGCTATCAATACTATTTCGATTACGCCCGGCAGTTCGACTACCGCAAGCCCCTGTTTGTTTCGATCTCGGGGATGTCGCTGGACGACAATCTGCAAATGCTGACCGCCTTGCGCGCGCTCAACCTGCCTTGCCTGCCGGAAGTGAATCTCTCTTGCCCGAACCTGCCCGGCAAGCCGCAGCTGGCGTACGACTTCGCCGCGACTGCCGAGGCGCTGGAACAAATCAGCCAGGTCTATCCGCATCCCTTCGGTGTCAAGTTGCCACCGTACTTCGATCCGGTGCACTTTGCCCAGATGGCGGCCTTGCTCAATCGCTTCGACGGTCTGCGCTTTGTTACCTGCATCAACTCGGTCGGCAACGGCCTGCTGGTCGACCTGGAGAGTGAGTCCACGCTGATTCGTCCCAAGGGCGGTCTGGGTGGGCTGGGCGGGGATTATGTCCTGCCTACCGCGCTGGCCAATGTGCGCGAGTTCTCGCGCCTGATGCCGGAAAAGCACGTCATCGGTTGCGGCGGGATCAAGAGCGGGGCGGAAGCCTTCATGCATCTGTTGTGCGGCGCCACGGCCGTGCAGATCGGAACCTGCCTGCATGAAGAGGGCGTAGCGGCCTTTGCCCGCATTGAGAGTGAGTTGATCGAACTGATGCAACGCAAGGGTTATCAGTGCCTGGCTGATTTCCGGGGGAAATTGAAAACCCTGGATTGCTAATTATTGGTAAACAATTCAGGCACAACCGGTTGGTTTGTTTGTGAGATTGTTCGTACTATGATTAAATCAATTAGAACTAACCGGAAACCTGTTTATGCAACCCGCACTGTTTGTCTCGCATGGTGCCCCGACCCTGGCACTGGAGGATACCCCGACCACCCGCTTTCTTGAGCGCTGGGGTGAAGCCGAACCGCGTCCGGACGCCATTATCGTCATTTCGGCACACTGGCAAAGCCATGGCCTGCTGATCGGCTCTGCCCCGCAGCCAGCCACCATTCACGATTTCGGCGGCTTCCCGCGCGTGCTGTATACCCTGAACTATCCGGCCCGCACAGACGCCGGTCGGGTGAGCCAGTTGCGTCAGCTGCTGGCGGCGCAGGGTTTCGAGGTGGCGGAAGATGCTGTGCGCGGGCTGGATCATGGTGCCTGGACGCCGTTGATGCGCTTGTACCCGCAAGCGGACATCCCGGTCATCAACCTGTCTCTGCCTGCCAATCTGGATGAGGCCGGCTTGCGCTCGCTGGGTCGTGCCCTGCGTCCGCTGCGTGCCGAGAATGTGCTGATCATGGCTTCCGGCAGCTATACCCATAACTTGTGGATGATGCAGCCGGATGGCAGTGCACCGCCCGCCTGGGCGCTGGAGTTTGCTGACTGGGTCGATCAGCGTCTGCTTCAGCGTCAGGACGACATGCTTGATGCCTGGGCAACGCAAGCGCCTCATGCCCTGCAGGCACATCCGAGCGATGAGCATTTCCTGCCGCTCTTCATTGCCCTGGGGGCGGCCAGTGATGGCATCGCGCCACGCCGCGTGCATGACGACTGGCGCTTTGGCGGCCTTTCGATGGCGATCTGGCGCTTCGACTGATCCATGGCGGCAAAAAAAAAGCCCGTGCAGAAAGATGCACGGGCTTTTTTGCATGGCGTCAGTCTCAGGCGGGTTCGCCTTCCAGTCCGCCCAGCGCTTCGATCAGTGCTTCAACCAGGTCGCCCAGCTCTTCACTCATCAGTGTGAAAGTCGCCTCAAACAGGCTGGCGCTGTCATCACCGGCGTGGCTGGCCTCGTCCTGAATCACGTCGAGAAACTGAATGCGCTTCAGTTGCAGCGTGTCGGTCAGCATGAAGCGCACGCGTTCCTTCCAGATCAGTCCCAGCTTGGTCACCTGCTTGCCGGTGGCGATGTGCTGGCGGATTTCCTCGCTGGTCAGGTCGATGCGTACACAGCGCACCACGGCACCGTTTTCGCTGCTGTCCTTCAGTTCGCAGTCGGCATCGAGCTCAAAGCCTGCCGGTGCTTCGCCGGCAGCCAGCCAGTCAGTCATGGCGGTATGCGGCGCGATCTGCGTGCGCGGCAGCGCGGCAGGGAAGGGCGGCAGCGCCTCGCGCAGCTTGCTGACCAGCGCTTCGGCCTTGCTGGCCGTGCCCGAGTCGACCATCAGCCAGCGGCGTTCGGTGTCCAGATAGGCAGACAGGCGGCTGGCGCGGGTAAAGGCGCGCGGCAGCAAGTCGTCGGTGATCTGTTCCTTCAGGGCCTGTTTTTCCTTGCGGCCGACCTTGCGATGCTCTGCCGCTTCAATTTCACTTGCCTTGAGTTCGACAAAATCGCGGATCACGGCACCGGGCAGTACCTTGTCCTCGCGCTTGAGCGAGACCAGCAGGCGCTGTCGGGCGCCAAAAACCGGCAAGTCGAGATGATGGGCCGGATTCACCCAGCCTTCGCTGAACCAGTCGAGACCGGTGCAGGGCTGAAAGGGTGATTTTTCAAGCGCAGCAGAAAGTTGCGCGCTATCCGGAACGGATTGGTCGTTCAGTCGATAAAATGAGAGTTGCTTAAACCACATAATTGTTTCATAATGCGCGTCCTCTGGGAGCTGGATTGTACCGCAGAAAGCGGGGCAGTCGTCAGATTTCTCGGAGCTGCCAATTTGGAAGACGGGGTGTAGCTTAGCCTGGTAGAGCGCTACGTTCGGGACGTAGAGGCCGGAGGTTCGAATCCTCTCACCCCGACCAAAAAGGCTTGTGTTAAGACACGAAATGCTGTACATTGCGTGTCTCTTGCGAAACGCAGGAAACGGGGTGTAGCTTAGCCTGGTAGAGCGCTACGTTCGGGACGTAGAGGCCGGAGGTTCGAATCCTCTCACCCCGACCAGGACACAAAAAAGCCTTGATCAAGCGGATGCGCGTTCAAGGCTTTTTTACCAAGTTTGGATGCCGGTATAGCTCAGTTGGTAGAGCAGCGCATTCGTAATGCGAAGGTCGGGGGTTCGACTCCTCTTACCGGCACCATCTCGATCAAAAAGGTCAGCCGCAAGCGGTCTGACCTTTTTTCATTTTCATCCTTGTCCCTGTCTGCTGATGTCCTCGGCCATGTTTTGCAGCGGAATCGCTGGCATTTGGTTCGGTTTCCGCCGCCTGGTGTCGAACCAGTCTGATCCGCGGCACTCCAATTTCCTCTGATGTGCTTTGTCTCAACCGCTCAGACTAAGCCTGACCTTGGGGGAATGTAGATATGCAAGAACAGTGCGTTTTATCCGTACTTCTTCGGGTTGTGGTGGCTGACCAGCTGATTTTCGCCAGTCGATGCGGTTTTGAGTGTCTGAGTCTGGCGAACTGGGTGAGTCGGCTTCCTCTGTCGGTGATGATCGGATGCGCAGTGAGTTGCGTGATCTGGTATCTGGAACGCACAGGTGTTTTCAAACCAGCATCATGAACATTTGGAGGTAATTGCCATGCATACGCTTCATGTTAATGATCTGCAGAAAGTCACCGGGGGCTGCCATGCCGGATGCTACCCGGCCACGTCCACGCCCTCACATGCCCATGGCGGTGGCGGGGCGCGGTTGGGGGCTGTGGTTGATTCGGCGTTGCAGGGCGCCATTTATGGTACGAGCTCCCGTTCCTGGCAAGGCGTTGCTGTCGGCGCTGCCGCAGGAGCGGCCATCGCGGCGGTCAAAAGTGGCCCGAAACAAGCCTGATCGCCAACCCTCAGTGAAGATTCTGGCCCGGTGTCATCCGGGCCATTTTCTTTTCCCGTCCCCAGTGTGCTGAGTCTGCCCTTGAAATGTTCCCGGCGCTGCCCAAACTATTGCTTATCAACGATTGACAGGAGTGCATGATGCGCTTTGACAAACTGACAACCAAATTGCAGCAGTCGCTGGGCGATGCCCAGAGCCTGGCGATTGCGCGCGAGTGCGGTTTTATCGAGCCGGCCCATTTGCTGCTGGCCATGCTGGAAGATGCGGAAAGTGGTGTGGCCGGTTTGCTGGCGCGGGCCGGTGTCAATGTTCCCGGTCTGAAGCATGCCACCAAGGCGGCTGTCGAGCGGCTGCCGCGCGTTCAGGGGACCGGCGGCGAGATCACCGTGTCACGGGATCTGGCCAATCTGCTCAATCTGGCCGACAAGGCCGCCATGAAACGCGGCGACGAGTTTGTCGCCAGCGAAATGTTCCTGCTGGCACTCAGCCAGGACAAGAGCGAGCTGGCGCGGCTGTTCAAGGAGCAGGGTGCGACGACCGCGGCGCTGGAGGCTGCGATCGATGCCGTACGCGGCGGCCAGGCTGTGGCATCTCAGGATGCTGAAAGTCAGCGTGAAGCCCTGAAGAAATACACCCTTGACCTGACCGAGCGCGCCCGTCAGGGCAAGCTGGATCCGGTCATCGGCCGCGATGATGAAATCCGCCGTGCTATTCAGGTACTACAGCGCCGCACCAAGAATAACCCGGTGCTGATCGGTGAACCTGGTGTCGGCAAGACCGCCATCGTCGAAGGTCTGGCGCAACGCATCGTCAATGGCGAAGTACCGGAAGGCCTGAAGCATAAGCGCCTGCTCGTGCTCGACCTGGCCGCCCTGCTGGCCGGCGCCAAATATCGCGGCGAGTTCGAGGAACGGCTGAAGGCTGTGCTGACCGATCTGGCCCAGGACGAAGGCAATACCCTGATCTTCATCGACGAAATCCATACCCTGGTTGGCGCGGGCAAGGCCGAAGGGGCCATGGATGCCGGCAATATGCTCAAGCCGGCGCTGGCGCGTGGCGAATTGCATTGCCTTGGTGCTACCACACTGGATGAATATCGCAAATACATCGAAAAAGATGCCGCACTGGAGCGCCGCTTCCAGAAGGTCATGGTGGACGAGCCGACTGTCGAGGACACCATCGCCATCCTGCGCGGCCTGAAAGAGAAGTACGAGATTCACCACGGGGTGGAAATCACGGATCCGGCCATCGTGGCCGCCGCCGAGCTGTCGCAGCGCTATATCACCGACCGCTTCCTGCCGGACAAGGCCATCGACCTGATTGATGAGGCGGCCAGCCGCATCAAGATGGAGCTGGATTCCAAGCCGGAAGAGATGGACAAGCTGGATCGCCGCCTGATCCAGCTGAAGATCGAGCGCGAAGCGGTGCGCAAGGAGAGCGACGAAGCCTCGGCCAAGCGTCTGGCACTGATTGAAGAAGAGATCACGCGTCTGACGCAGGAATACTCCGATCTGGAAGAAATCTGGAAGGCCGAAAAGGCCAGCGCCCAGGGCAGCCAGACCATCAAGGAAGAAATCGACCGTCTCAAGAGCGAGATGGAAGATCTCAAGCGTCGCGGCGACTGGCAAAAACTGGCCGAGCTGCAGTACGGCAAGCTGCCGCAGCTCGAGTCACAGCTGAAGGATGCCGAAGCGGCAGGCACAGGCAAGGGCGCCACGCCCAATCGCCTGCTGCGTACCCTGGTCGGTACCGAAGAAATTGCCGAGGTGGTCAGCCGCATGACGGGCATTCCGGTCTCGAAAATGCTGACCGGCGAGCGCGAAAAACTGCTGCATATGGAAGAAGCCCTGCATCAGCGGGTGATCGGCCAGGATGAGGCGGTCAATGTCGTCTCGGATGCCATCCGTCGTTCGCGCTCCGGCCTGGGCGACCCGAATCGCCCGTATGGCAGTTTCCTGTTCCTCGGCCCGACCGGCGTCGGCAAGACCGAGCTGTGCAAGGCCCTGGCCGGCTTCCTGTTCGATTCGGAGGATCACCTGATCCGCATCGACATGTCCGAGTACATGGAGAAGCATTCGGTGGCGCGTCTGATCGGCGCCCCCCCGGGCTATGTCGGTTACGAAGAGGGTGGCTATCTGACCGAGCAGGTCAGACGCAAGCCCTATAGCGTGATCCTGCTCGATGAGGTGGAGAAGGCACATCCCGATGTGTTCAACATCCTGCTGCAGGTGCTGGACGATGGTCGCCTGACCGATGGCCAGGGGCGCACGGTGGATTTCAAGAACACCGTGGTGGTAATGACTTCCAATATCGGCAGCCAGCAGATCCAGGCGATGTCGACCGACGACTATCAGGTCATCAAGCTGGCGGTCATGGCCGAGGTGAAGAACTACTTCCGGCCGGAGTTCATCAACCGGATCGACGACGTGGTGGTGTTCCATGCCCTGGACGAACGGCATATCCGCTCGATTGCCCGCATTCAGCTCAAGGCGCTGGAAGCCCGTCTGGCCAAGCTCGATCTCAACCTGCAAGTCAGCGACAGCGCCTTGTCCGTGCTGGCCGAGGCTGGCTTTGATCCGGTGTATGGGGCGCGACCGCTGAAGCGGGCGATCCAGAACGAGATCGAAAACCCGCTGGCCAAGGCCATACTCGGCGGCAAATATGCACCGAAGGATACCGTGCTGATCGATGCACGCGGAGAACAGTTGGTTTTTGAATAATTTATAACAAGTAATTTAAAGCCCGCCGCAGCGTTCGGCGGGCTTTTTTTTGCCTTTCTGCCGGACGATCAATAGCTTGGCTGTCAGAATGTTCAGTCGGTTTGGAAAACGATTTCACGCACTATTGCACGACTTGTAAGCGCATGGTTATGATTCGCGCCAATCAGTTAACTCTGTGTTTGATAACGTTTACAAAATAGAACGAGCCACCGTGATCGATGCCATTGCCCAAACCGGCCCGGGCCGGGAAGAAATCAGTTCAGTGCCAGAGCAAGATCCATTGCGAACCTGCCTGCTTGCACTGGCGCACCACTGGGACCTTCCGTTCCCGCCTGAAACCGTTTTCTCCGGCCTGCCCCTGGAACAGGGGCGGCTGACCCCTTCCTTGTTCGTGCGCGCGGCACGTCGCCTCGGGCTGGTGGCACGCATCGTGCGCCAGCCGCTGGCGTCACTGACCGCGGAAATGCTGCCCGCTGTCCTGTTGCTGGCACAGGATCAGGCCTGCCTGTACGAAGGACTGGATCCGGATGGCCAGGCCCGCCTGCGCGAACCGAGCCTGATGGAGGGGGAGCAACGTCTGCCGGTTTCCCAACTGGCTGCCCGGTACCAGGGTCTGTGCATTCTGGTCCGGCCACGCTATCGGCAAGACCGGCGAACAGCTGTCCAGCGTAACGTGAAGCCAGGGCACTGGTTCTGGCAGGCGGTGGCGGAAGGCTGGCCCCTGTACCGCGATGCCCTGTTTGCCGCCTTGCTGATCAATCTGTGTGCCCTGGCCGTCCCGCTGGTCACCATGAATGTCTACGACCGGGTGGTGCCCAATCTGGCGCTTTCCACGTTGTGGGTACTGGCCCTGGGGGCTGCCCTGGTGCTGGTGTTTGACTTCCTGCTCAAACTGGCGCGTTCGCATCTGCTCGACCTGGCGGGCAAGCGCATCGACATCAGGCTGTCGGCTCAAATCATGGAGCGGGTGCTGGGCCTGCGGCTCGAGCACCGGCCTGCCTCGGTCGGCGCCTTTGCGGCCAATCTGCGTGCCTTCGAGTCGGTACGCGATTTCATTGCTTCCAGTTCGGTCGTCACCCTGGTCGACTTGCCGTTTGTGCTGCTGTTCGTGCTGATTCTGTTGTGGCTGTCCCCCTGGTTTGCCTTGCCGGTCGTCCTGGCGGCGGGCCTGATGCTGCTGCAGGCCTGGCTGACCGCCGGACGCATGCGCACCCTGTCTGAATCCACCCTGCGCGCGGCGGCCGAGCGCAATGCGCTGCTGGTCGAAAGTCTGGGCGGTCTGGAGACCCTCAAGGCCCTGTCGGCCCAGGGGGTGCAACAAGGGCGCTGGGAGCGCACGACCCGCTATCTGGCGCAAACCGGGGCTCGCCTGAAAATCCTTTCCGCCCTGACCGGACACTTCGCCGCCCTGATCCAGCAACTGAGCTACCTGAGCATGCTGGTGCTTGGCGTCTATCTGATTCTGGATGGCCGGACCAGCCCGGGGGGCATCATCGCCGCCGGCATGTTGTCTGCACGCGCCACGGCCCCCCTGGGACAACTGGTCGGCCTGCTGACCCAGTACCACAATGCCCGGGCCTCGCTGGCTTCGGTGGAGTCGGTCATGCAACTGCCGGTCGAGCGCGACAGCGAGCAGGTCTATACCCCGCGTGCGCCGTTTCGTGGCGCCATCGAACTTTGCGGGGTCAGTTTCAGCTATCCGGGGGCCAGCCGCCCGGCCTTGTCCGACGTCAGTCTGCGACTACAGCCCGGTGAGCGCGTCGCCATCCTCGGCGCCATCGGTTCCGGCAAGAGCACCATCCAGAAACTGGTCATGGGCCTGTACCAGCCGACTGGCGGCACCGTGCGGGTGGATGGCATAGACCTGCGCCAGATCGACCCGGACGAGCTGCGTCAGCATATCGGCTACGTGCCGCAGGAAAGCCTGCTGTTCTACGGCTCCCTGCGTCACAACCTGGAAATGGGACAGCATCGGGTGACGGTGGAGCGCCTGCAGCGCGCCATGCGCATTGCCGGACTGGACCGCTTTGTCGATCAGCATCCGGAAGGCTATGACCTGTTGGTGGGTGAACGGGGCGAGACCCTGTCAGGCGGCCAGCGCCGTGCCGTATGCATTGCCCGCGCCTGGGTCAGCGATGCCAGCATCCTGCTGATGGACGAACCGACCAGCAATATGGATCCGGCGCAGGCTCAGCGCATCATTCGCGCCCTGTCGGCCGAGCTGGCCGGCAAGACCCTGTTGCTGGTGACGCATCAGCCGGATGTGCTGGCACTGGTCGATCGCATCGTGGTGCTGGAGCAGGGGCACATTGTTGCCGACGGGCCAAAGGCCGAGGTGTTGGCCGCATTGAGCGGCGGTCGTCGTAGCACGGAGGCCACAGCATGAAAAGCCGACTGATCCGTTATGCCGACCGTCTGCAGCAGCTGCGCAGCCAGCTTGGCCCGTACCTTGACCGCCTGAGCAACTGGGCTGCCGGACGAGATCTGCGAGAGGGCGCTGACTTTGCCGCCGATGCCGAGTGGAGCCGACAGCTGCAACATCCTGCTCGTCCCAGACTGTTCGTCTGGAGCAGCGGTGGTCTGCTGCTGTCCTGCCTGCTCTGGGCGGCCCTGGCCGAAGTGGATGAGGTGACCCGCGGCGAAGGCAAGGTGGTGCCCTCGTTCCAGAACCAGCACATCCAGAGCCTGGATGGCGGACTGGTCGAACAGATCCTGGTGCGGGAAGGGCAGAAAGTCGCGAAAAATCAGCTGCTGCTGCGCATTGACAGCACGCGCGCCGAATCCTCGCTGCGCGAAAACCGCGCCCTGCACCTGGCCTTGCAGGCCAAGGCGGCTCGCCTGCGTGCGCTCGCCGGACCTCAGCCCTTCGAGATTCCAGAGATCGTGCGCCAGCACGCCCCCGAGGTGGCCATGCAGGAAAGTGCCCTGTACCACTCCCGGCAAAGCGAGCTGAACGCATCGCTGTCGATTGCCCGCGCCCAGCTTGGCCAGCGCAGGCAGGAGCTGTCCGAGGCGCGCGCGCGCCATGCCCAGGCGGTTCAGCAGTTCCAGCTTGCCAGTCGGGAACTGGAAGTCACCGCACCGCTGAAAGCCTCCGGCGCCGTCTCGGAAGTCGACCTGATGCGCCTGCAACGCGAACTGGCCCGGGCCCGGGGCGAACGCGACACCCTGGCCGCACAACTGATCCGCTTACAGGGCGGGATTGCCGAAGCCGAACGCAAGGTTCAGGAAGTCGAGCTGAGCTTCCGCAACGCCGCCAGCAGTGAGCTCTCCGACGTCATGGCCAGGATCGACGGCCTGTCGGCCGGCAGTATTGCCCTCAAGGACAAGGTGCGGGTCACCGAAGTGCGGGCGCCGGTGGCAGGCGAAATCAAACGGCTGCATCTCAATACCATCGGCAGCGTCGTGCAGCCCGGCAAGGACATTCTCGAACTGGTACCGGCGGAAGACGACCTGCTGGTCGAGGCTCGTCTGTCGCCACGTGACATTGCCTTCCTGCACCCCGGACAGCCGGCTCGGCTGCGCTTTACCGCCTATGACCATACCGTCTATGGCGCGCTGGATGGCGAAGTGCGGGAGATCAGTGCCGACAGCCTGGTCGATGAAAAGGGGCAGGCTTACTACCTGGTCCGCGTTCAGACCCGCCAGGCGCCCCATCAGCGCGCCTGGCGCATTATCCCCGGCATGGTGGCCCAGGTGGACATCCTGACCGGCAAGAAAACCGTTTTGTCCTATTTGCTGAAACCGGTATTGCGCGCCAAGGCCGAGTCCTTGAGTGAGCGTTGAGCGTTTTCTATCCATTGGAGAAGGAGATCCATGCAATGAGTATGGCCAGCCAGGTGCTGCAGGTCAGTGGAGAGGTATTTGCCGTCAATGCCCAGGGACAGCGCCGCCTGCTGCGTCGCCTGGACCGGCTCCGTGCCGACGAGCGCATAGAGGCGACGCCCGGCGCCCAGCTGCTGCTGCTGCGTGAAGATGGCCAGCGGGTCGCCATCAGCGGAGACAACCCGCAGCAGGTGGCCGCATTGACCGACAGCCCGTCTGTGGCGCCGGAGCCAGCGCCGGTGCGCAAACCTCGCAGTGTGCTGGAAGCTTTGGCGCGCGAGGCCAGACTCAAACAAATGCGCCCCGAGGCCGGCCTGCAGGGCGAAGCGGGCGAGAACCATGGCCACGACTTTGTGCGTGTTGAACGACTGCAGGAGGTGGTGCCTGGCGGTTACGGGCCGCTGGGACGTCCCTCCTGGCAAGACCACCGGGTCAGCGATCCCCCCGGCATCCGGGAGGGCGGGGACGACAACCGCCCGGCGGTGGTCATCGCCAGAACACTCAGCATGCTGGAGACAGATCGTGGCCGTGAGCGCCGCTTTCCCGGGCCGGAAGTGAGCGATCCTGATCCGGGGCAAAACGGGCTGCGGGCGCAGGGCTGGCAGGATTTTGCCGCCGGGCGCTATCAGGTGCAGGTCAGCGGTGACCTGCGCATTGCCCTTGATCCGGCCTGGCGTGAAATGAGCAGCGACGAGGTGGCGGAATTCTGGCTGCCCGTCCGTACCCTGGATGGCACTGCCGCGAGGGTCCCCCTGCAGATCCTTGGCGTCAACGACCCGGCTCGCGTGGAGCCCGGGCAGCTTGTCTTTCTGGAAACCGAGAGCGGTCTTGAAAAGTCGACGACCCTGACCGTGATCGATGGCGACCCTGACGAGCAGGGTTTGCAGCCTCAGGCCTTGCTGCCATTCGAAGCCGGGTATTACCGCGTCGAGAGAGATGGCCAGGTACTGGTGACCTTGACCCCCGGCTTGAAAGCCATGCGTGGTGATGAGACCGAACGGCACCGGCTGGATGTCTTGACGCTGGATGGTCAGCCGGGGTTTGTGGAAGTGGTGATTCACGGCGAAAACCAGCCGGCCGAGATTGTCGCTACTTCGCTGGACATCCGCGAAAGCCAGCGTGGCAGCGTGCTGGTGTTCAAGGGACCGACCGTCACCGACGCCGACCCGGGTGAGAGCGGCCTGCAGGCCGGTGACTGGGTGGAAATGAACTACAGCCGGGCACGGGTGCTGCCGAGCGGCGAGATCGAGGTCGACGTCAGCAAGCTGCCGCCGCTGCGACGCGGGGATGTGCTGAGTGACGAACTGCCATTGCTCAGCCTGGACGGCACCGCCGCCAGTGTGAACGTGCGCTACCACGGCGAAAACCAGCCGGCCGAGATTGCCGCCACTTCGCTGGACATCCGCGAAAGCCAGCGTGGCAGCGTGCTGGTGTTCAAGGGACCGACCGTTACCGACGCCGACCCGGGCGAGAACGGCCTGCAGGCCGGTGACTGGGTGGAAATGAACTACAGCCGGGCGCGGGTCCTGCCCAGCGGCGAGATCGAGATCGACGTCAGCAAGCTGCCGCCGCTGCGACGCGGGGATGTGCTGAGTGACGAACTGCCATTGCTCAGCCTGGACGGCAGCAGTGCCTCGATTAACGTGCGCTACCACGGCGAAAACCAGCCGGCCGAGATTGCCGCCACTTCGCTAGACATCCGCGAAAGCCAGCGTGGCAGCGTGCTGGTGTTCAAGGGACCGACCGTTACCGACGCCGACCCGGGCGAGAACGGCCTGCAGGCCGGCGATTGGGTGGAAATGAACTACAGCCGGGCACGGGTGCTGCCGAGCGGCGAGATCGAGGTTGACGTCAGCAAGCTGCCGCCGCTGCGACGCGGTGAGGTGCTCAGTGACGAACTGCCATTACTCAGCCTGGATGGCACCGCCGCCAGTGTGAACGTGCGCTACCACGGCGAAAACCAGCCGGCCGAGATCGCCGCCACTTCGCTGGACATCCGCGAAAGCCAGCGTGGCAGCGTGCTGGTGTTCAAGGGGCCGACCGTTACCGACGCCGACCCGGGTGAGAGCGGCCTGCAGGCCGGTGACTGGGTGGAAATGAACTACAGCCGGGCACGTGTGCTGTCCAGCGGCGAGATCGAGATCGACGTCAGCAAGCTGCCGCCAATGCGGCGCGGTGAGGTGCTCAGTGACGAACTGCCATTGCTCAGCCTGGACGGAACCGCCGCCAGTGTGAACGTGCGCTACCACGGCGAAAACCAGCCGGCCGAGATTGCCGCCACTTCGCTGGACATCCGCGAAAGCCAGCGTGGCAGCGTGCTGGTGTTCAAGGGACCGACCGTTACCGACGCCGACCCGGGCGAGAGCGGCCTGCAGGCCGGTGACTGGGTGGAAATGAACTACAGCCGGGCGCGGGTCCTGCCCAGCGGCGAGATCGAGGTCGACGTCAGCAAGCTGCCGCCGCTGCGACGCGGGGATGTGCTGAGTGACGAACTGCCATTACTCAGCCTGGATGGCACCACGGGCAAGATCAGCGTGCGCTACCACGGAGAAAACCAGCCGGCCGAGATTGCCACCACTTCGCTGGACATCCGCGAAAGCCAGCGTGGCAGCGTGTTGGTGTTCAAGGGGCCGACCGTTACCGACGCCGACCCGGGCGAGAACGGCCTGCAGGCCGGCGATTGGGTGGAAATGAACTACAGCCGGGCGCGGGTGCTGCCCAGCGGCGAGATCGAGATCGACGTCAGCAAGCTGCCGCCGCTGCGGCGCGGTGAGGTGCTCAGTGACGAACTGCCATTACTCAGCCTGGATGGCACCACGGGCAAGATCAGCGTGCGCTACCACGGAGAAAACCAGCCGGCCGAGATCGCCGCCACTTCGCTGGACATCCGCGAAAGCCAGCGTGGCAGCGTGCTGGTGCTCAAGGGACCGACCGTTACCGACGCCGACCCGGGTGAGAGCGGCCTGCAGGCGGGGGACTGGATCGAACTCAACTACAGCCGGGCGCGGGTCCTGCCCAGCGGCGAGATCGAGGTCGACGTCAGCAAGCTGCCGCCGCTGCGGCGCGGTGAGGTGCTCAGTGACGAACTGCCATTGCTCAGCCTGGACGGCACCGCCGCCAGTGTGAACGTGCGCTACCACGGCGAAAACCAGCCGGCCGAGATTGCCGCCACTTCGCTGGACATCCGCGAAAGCCAGCGTGGCAGCGTGCTGGTGTTCAAGGGACCGACCGTTACCGACGCCGACCCGGGCGAGAACGGCCTGCAGGCCGGCGATTGGGTGGAAATGAACTACAGCCGGGCGCGGGTCCTGCCCAGTGGCGAGATCGAGGTCGACGTCAGCAAGCTGCCGCCAATGCGTGCCTGGTGGCAATGGACTGACGAGTTGCCGCTTGTCTCGCTGGACGGTACCCCCGCCACACTCACTCTGCGCTATCAAGGAGAGAACACCCCGGCGGCGATGACGCCCTTTACCCTGAATTTTGACCAGAACGACGTCGGACGCCGCCTGCGTTTTCAACCCGCCATCCGCGATGATGATCCCGACGAGGCGCAGGCCCGCGCCATGGGCGAGAAGGCGGTCGGCCCCTTGCGCTACAGCGTGGACGGCGATGGCTGGGTGAGTCTGCGCCTTGCCGAAACGCTGGCGCCAATGGCGAAAGGGCAGGTGTTGCCGTTCACCCTGCCATTGACGACTCAGGACGGGACCGAGGTGTTTTTTCATGTTGATATCCATGGGACGGGCAGTGGGCCGCGCGCCGAGAAAGGAGAGATCCGGATCGAGGCACCGGCAGCGCGCCCCATCGACCTGATGCTGGTGCTGGACATGTCCGGCAGCATGCAGACCTTCGAGCAGTCCGCGGAGGGGGCGGTGGACTACAAGCCGCGACTGCACTGGCTGAAGCAGGCCGTGGCCGATGTCATCGAACGGTATCAACTGATGGGGGCGGTCAGGGTCAATGTGGTGATGTTTGATGGCAATGCCTATGGCGAGTGGTCCGATCGTCTGAGCGATCATCCGGGGACGCGCCCGGGGTGGGTCACTCCGGATCAGCTCAAGGCAGGCTTGCTGGACGGCGGCGTCATGGATCTGAATGTGTTTTACAACCTGGGTACTAACTATGTAGACGCGCTGAACCTGGCTCAACAGTCGTTCGGGCAAGGCTCGGGCCGGGAGGGGGCACACCGCGTAGCGTTCTTCATCTCGGATGGCATTCCGACTTATACGATCGGTCAGCAGGATATCCGCCAGTGGCAACAGTTTTTACAGCAAAAGCAAATCGAGGGACATGTGGTCGGCATCGGTCGCTATCGGGAGGACGAAGGCTATGATCTGGATGGCAAGCATTTTACTCGCCAGCAAATGCTCGACAGTCTGAGCCCCGATGGCAAGTCGTTGCAGGTCTCCACCGGTGAGTGGCTGTCCTCCATCCTTCAGGGGCAAAGCCATGTTTACTCGGCCGGTGGCTCGCTGGGGAAAATGGGCGAGGGAGGGGGGTATGTCAGCCGCATCAGCCTGGCCGGCAAAGAATGGCTGTTTGATGGTCGGCAGGCGGTGAGCGGGGACATGTCCCTGGCGCATTTCGACCCGGTCAGTCATCTGCTCAGCCTGCGCAGCGACGAGGTCTTGCTCAGCATTGACATGCTGAGCGGCAGTTATGTCGCCACACAGCGTCTGCAACCTGCCTCCGTACAGACCGTCACGCTGGACTTTACCCTGACCGGCCTGCAGGGCAGCAGCGATTCGGGGCAATTACGCATCGTGCTGGCCCCTGACCTTCCCGTGCTTGCCCCGTCCTGGTATGGCGAGGACATCGTGCTCCATGGTCCCCAGACTGCGCCTGTCACCGGAGAGTCCGGGCATTTCATCCGTTTTGCCAATGCCGGCCAGTCGGCGCTGCTCAAGGGGGGCGAGGGCGCCGATACGCTGATGGGCTATGTTCGTGATGATGTGCTGTACGGGCAGGGCGGGGCCGATGTCCTGCTGGGGCTGGAAGGGCATGACCAACTGTATGGCGGCCAGGGCAACGACACCTTGTTCGGGGCCGAGGGCAATGATCAGCTTTGGGGCGGCGACGGGGAGGATGTGCTGGTCGGCGGCAATGGCAATGACGTGCTGACCGGCGGCAGCGGGCGAGACATTTTCAAATGGTATGTGCCGCATCGGGGCCGTACCGAGATGGAGACCGACCGCATCACCGACTTCCGCATGGGAGAAGATCAGCTCGATTTTCGCGGTATTCAGCACTACGTCGATCAAGACAAGCTGCGCTGGCAGTTCAGTGCGCTGGCGCCCGATGCCACCCGGGTCGAGTTGCTGTTCGGCCAGGATGGCCAAACGCTGCGGATTGATGTGCAGGGACTGGCCATGCCTGTTGCCGCGGACAGCAGTGCCATCCTGGCGCGTTATCTTCAGGATGGCACGATGGCGGGGTTGGCTGCCTGAGTCGGATCCTTTCAACGCGCGGCGCGCTGTTATCCCCCTTCTGCGTCCGCGTTTTTTTATTGCTTGGCTGGCTCGGTGACGCCGCGGGCGGGCGTCATGCGAGCCAGCAGGAGGCGCCATTGCGGAAGTTGGCGTGCCGGGTAGCGCTCCTGCCCGATCTGCAGGATCTCGGTATTGAATGACCACTCTGCCTGCAGGTCCGGCCGCATCGAGGCCGGATACAGGCTGCCGACCAGATTGTCCAGGATCAGGGGGTCGGTACCCGGTGTCGGATAGTAGGCCAGCACCATGTGCTGCAGGGTCAGCGGGCTGTCCGGTCCGCCGACCCGTACTCTGGCGAAAGTCAGCCACAGCTTGTCGGTGGCCACGCCGAGCTGGCGCAAGGTGAAGTATTTGAGGATGGCGTAGTCCTCGCAGTCGCCCTGGCCGCGGCGCAGGGTCTCTGCCGGTGTCGACCAGTAGTCCTGCTGCTGCCAGAGGCTGCGGTCATCGGCAAAGCTCAGCATCTGGTTGAGGAGGCTGTTGACATGTGCCACCTGGTCAGCCTCCTCCAGGCTGGACCATTGCGTCATCCACTGACCCCAGGCCTGGGAGAGATCCCGGTGTTTGACCGCTCCTGCCTGGCATGGGGGCAGGAGGGCCAGAAACAGCAAGAGGCTGCGCCATAACCATCGGCCCTGTCCTAAGCCGATTCCCAAGTGAGTGTCGCTCGATTCTGATACCAGCAGTGGCTTCGGGCACAAGCGTTTCATTACCGTCCTTATCGCGTTATGGTTGAAAACGTTTTCACAGTTAGTTGTCAATTGCCGTTCAAACAGGAGGTCCGAGATTGAAAATCTGTCATGCCGCTTCTTCTCTGTGCGTGTTTTCCCTGCTGGTGACGCCGCCGGCCAGCGCCAGCCTGTCGCTGCCGGAGGTGGCCGCCCGTGCAATGGGCAACAGCCCGGAAGTCCGCATCAAGCTGCATCAGTACCTGGGGGCGGAGGCCGATGTCGCGCTGGCTCGCGCCGGATTCTTTCCACAGGCCGAGCTGAGCCATGTCAGCGGCCGGGAGCAGTCGACGGGTGATGGCCCGACACGGATGCAGCGCCAGTCGGAGCGCTGGGCCTGGAGCCTGAACCTCACGCAGAATCTGTTCTCGGGTTTTCAGACCGTCTATTCGCTGCGTCAACAGGATCATGCCAAAACCGCCCGCTATTATCAGTTGCTCGATGTCAGCGAGCAGCAGGCGCTGGAGGCCGTCAGGGCCTATCTGGATGTGATGCGCCAGCGCGAGCTGCTGCAAGCGGCCCGCACCAACCATGACAGCCACCGCCGCATCTACCAGAAAATCCGCAGCAAGGTGCGTCCCGACAGCGGGGTGGCGGTGGCCGCCGGCGTCGACCTGGAGCAGGCCGGCGGGCGTCTGGCGCTGGCGGAAGCCAATTTGTTGACGGTCGAGGCCAATCTGGCCGATGTGTCCGCCCGCTATGCCCGCATTGTCGGCGAGGCGCCGCCGGCGAGGCTGCAGCCCTATCGCGCACCGAAGGCGCCAGAGGATAGGGCGATTCAGCCGGGAGATACCCCGGCGGTTCGTGCCGCCCTGGCGGCAGTACAGGCCGCCAGGCAGCAAGTTCAGGTGCGGCGCGGTGCCTTTTTGCCGCGAGTGGATGCCCGCGCGCGTCAGGAGTGGGGGCGGCTCAATGCCGGGCCGGTCGGGCGCGACCGTTCCCGCGCCATCATCGAACTGAGCACGGTGCTGAATCTGTCGCGGGGGGGCGCGGACAAGGCGCAGCTGCAGCGCGCCGCCGAAGATCTGAATGCGGCGCTGGCCCAGCAGGACAAGTCCTGCCGCGAGGTCAGACAGCAGGTACAGATGGCACAGACCGAGCTCGACAAACTGCAGCGCAAGCTCAGTTTCCTGCGCCAGCACGCGCTGGCCAGCGAGAAAGTGCGCGATGCCTACTGGGATCAGTTCGAGATCAGCAAACGCTCGCTGCTGGACGTGCTGGACAGTGAAAATGAGTTTTTCCGTTCGCGTTCGGCCCTGATCGATGGCGAGACCGATCTGGTCATGTCGCAGCTGCGCCTGCACGCTGCCGCCGGTCGTCTGCTCGGGGTGCTGGGCATTGCCCCGGCCCGGCCGGCGCCGGAGACCCCTGCCGGTGAGCCGGGAGAGCGCGTCTGCAGCGGGGAGGGGAGCGAAGTCTGATAACCATGGTCAATAAGTGGTTTTAAAACAGGGGTTTAATGTCTGTTTGTGCCGGGGTGGCGCTTGACGCCGACTCCCCGGGACGCGCATAATGCGCCGCGCACTGATCGGGCTCCCTCGGGAGCCTGTTGTCATTTGTTGATAAAGCCGAACCGGCTGCCACCCACCGATCGAATGCCGATGAAATCTCCCGAACTGCTTCTGCCTGCGGGCACCCTCGACAAAATGCGTGCTGCGTACGATTACGGCGCCGACGCCGTCTATGCCGGTCAGCCGCGCTATTCGCTGCGTGCACGCAACAACGATTTCAAGCTCGAAGAGCTGCAGCAGGGCATCGAGGAGGCGCACGCCCGTGGCAAGCAATTCTATGTGGCCTCCAACATCCTGCCGCACAATGCCAAGATCCGGACCTATCTGGCCGACATGGCGCCGGTGATCGACATGAAACCCGATGCGCTGATCATGGCCGATCCGGGACTCATCATGATGGTGCGCGAGCGCTGGCCGGAGGTGCCGGTACACCTGTCGGTGCAGGCCAATACGGTCAATTACATGGGGGTGAAGTTCTGGCAGAAGCTGGGACTGTCGCGCATTATCCTGTCGCGCGAACTGTCGCTGGACGAAATCGCCGAAATCCGCCAGGAATGCCCGGACATGGAGATCGAAGTCTTCGTGCATGGCGCCTTGTGCATTGCCTATTCCGGCCGCTGCCTGCTGTCGGGCTATTTCAACCGGCGCGATCCGAATCAGGGCACCTGTACCAATGCCTGCCGCTGGGACTATCAGGTGCACGACACCCGCGAAGATGATGCCGGCGATGTGCAGCGCATCCAGTTCGATTTCCGCCGCGAGCAGGAAGAGGCCGACAAGCAGTTCGCTGCCTGTGGCGGCGCCGAGCGCCACCCGCTGGCCGACAAGACTTACCTGATCGAAGAGTCCAGCCGCCCGGGCGAGCTGATGCCGATCGTCGAAGACGAGCATGGCACCTACATCATGAATTCACGCGATCTGCGCGCGGTCGAGCACATCGAGCGCCTGGTGCAGATCGGTGTCGATTCGCTCAAGATCGAAGGGCGCACCAAGTCGCTGTACTACGTGGCGCGGACTGCCCAGGTCTATCGCCAGGCCATCGACGATGCCGTGGCCGGTCGCCCGTTCAATCCGGCCCTGCTGTCCGAGCTGGAGGGGCTGGCCAATCGTGGTTATACCGATGGCTTCCTGGAGCGCCATCACACCCACGAGTACCAGAACTACCTGACCGGTCATTCGCAGGCTCACCGCAGTCAGTATGTCGGCGAGGTGCTGGAGGTGGATGCGGAGGGTTGGGCGCTGGTGGACGTCAAGAACCGTTTCGCCGTGGGCGACCGCCTGGAAATCATTCACCCGCGGGGTAATCGCGTGTTCGAGCTGAGCACCATGACCCGCGATGGTGCCGACTGCCAGGTCGCGCCCGGCAATGGGGTCAAGGTGCGTATTCCGGATATGGCCGGCATGGACAAGGCGCTGATCGCCCGCTTCCTCTGATGGTTGCCGAGGATCCGAAACGGTGCATGGCCTGCCTGGCATGCACCGTTTTTGTTCATTTCCGTGACCGAGACCGGGCAGGGCGACCAGGGTGTTGCAGGATTTCCACCCTGATCCTGAATCGCAAGTAGTGTTGCTGTTGGCATATATCTTGTTTTTTTTCAGCTGAATCACGTATCAGCGAAACACGAAGTACTTCTGATCCCCTCAAGAAAATGCGCCGGGCCAGTGGCTACGGTCGATTTCTCCTGTCGTCGCCTCATTTCGTGGCAGAAATCCCTATGGGTTGTTGCAGCAAAACATCAGTTCCCCTTGTCCGGCGACGAGTGTTTTGTTGCGATGCGGTATGAATTATTGTTGCCTACAGAATAAATTATGATTAAAAAGTAGTGACAAAGACGTCATTTTGTATGGATTCATTAAACACTTGGCCGTGTCTCTGCGCAAAATCGTGATCCGAAATGCGGGATGGAGGGTCAGGGCACATGGTTGAACGATGTGCATGCTGTGGGCGCATCCGGTTTGCCTGCCTCATTTCGGGGCAATGTCTTCGCAATGGTTATTTTTCGTCGCATGGAACGACTCACCGAGCATGTTTTTTGCTTTAATGCTCATGTTGTATGCCGTTAGAGAATAAACGCCATTTGGAATGGCTTGCAGGTACGGCGCCACTGGCGCAAATCAGGGGTCCGGCGTGGTGGCAACCTCGGCGGGACACAAACTGATGGTGAACCTTAGGAAACCGCAAACATGATGAAAAGCTCCAGGAAAGTGATGGTCTCTCTGCTGATGCTGCTGCCCTTCGGCGCGGCGCTGGCCGGGGGGACGCTCAACGTCTACAACTGGTCGGACTACATCGCCAAGAGCACCATCCCGGGTTTTGAGAAGCAGACCGGTAACAAGGTCCGTTACGATGTCTATGACAGTGACGATACCCTGCAGGCCAAAATGCTGACCGGGAACTCTGGTTACGATGTGGTCGCACCGACCTCCAACTACATGGCCAAGCAGATCCAGGCCGGCATTTACCAGCCGCTGGACAAGGCCAAGATCCCCAATCTGAAATACCTGGACCCGGCGCTGATGGCGCAAGTCGCCATTGCCGACCCGGGTAATGCCCATGGTGTGCCCTGGGCCTGGGGTACGGATGGTCTGGGCTACAACGTGACCAAGGTGAAAGCCCTGCTCGGCAAGGATGCCCCGCTGGACAGCTGGGACATGCTGTTCAACCCGAAATATGTCTCCAAGCTGAAGAGCTGTGGCGTCTCGGTGCTGGATCAGGCCAATGACGTGTTTGCTGCCGCACTGTTCTATCTGCACAAAGATCCGAACAGCCACAATCCGGCCGATCAGCAGGCGGCCTTCCAGCTGCTGAAGAGCATTCGCCCGTACATCACCCAGTTCAACTCCTCCGGCTATATCAATGATCTGGCTAACGGTGACGTGTGCATGGTGTTCGGCTGGTCCGGCGACGTGAACATTGCCAAGCGTCGTGCCGCCGAGGCCAAGAAGCCGTACCAGATCCAGTACTTCATTCCCAAGGCCGGTGCGCCGGTATGGTTTGACGTGATGGTGATTCCGAAGGATGCGCCGAACGCCGCGCTGGCCAACCAGTGGATCAACTATATCCAGGATCCGAAGGTGAATGCGGCCATCACCAATGAAGTGTTCTATCCGACCGCCAACAAGGAAGCACGCAAGTACGTGAACCCGGCGATTGCCAACGACCCGACCATCTACCCGTCGGCGGCAGTCATCAAGACCCTGTTCCTGCTCAAGCCGGTTCCTCCGGAGGTGCTGCGCCTGCAGAACCGCCTGTGGACACAGCTCAAGACCGGGCACTGAGTCTGAGGGGCCCGGGGGATCTCCCCGGGCTTTTTTGCAAGTAGCGGACGCAAAGTACAAAAATCATGATGAACGAACGCATGAACACCCAGGCCGTGGCAGCGGCAAAGAATGAGCGCCAGGATTTTGTCCAGATCATCGATGTGGTGAAAAACTTCGGCGAGCATGTAGCGCTGAATCAGGTCAGTCTGACCATCAAGAAGAATGAACTGTTTGCCTTGCTGGGCAGCTCGGGCTGCGGCAAGTCAACCTTGCTGCGTATTCTGGCCGGCTTTGAGACGGCGACCTCCGGCAAAATTCTGGTCGATGGGGAAGACCTGAGCCGGATTCCGCCCTACCGTCGCCCGGTGAACATGATGTTCCAGTCCTACGCCCTGTTCCCGCACATGAGTGTGCACGACAATGTGGCGTTCGGCCTCAAGCAGGAAGGCGTACCCAAAAACGAAATCAAGGAGCGTGTGGACGATGCCCTTGATCTGGTGCAGATGAAGAAGTACGCCAAGCGCAAGCCGCACCAGTTGTCGGGCGGCCAGCAACAGCGTGTTGCCCTGGCGCGCAGCCTGGTGAAGCGGCCGAAACTGTTGCTGCTGGATGAGCCGATGTCGGCACTGGACAAGAAGATTCGCCAGAAGACCCAGCTGGAGCTGGTCAACATCATCGAGAAAGTCGACGTGACCTGCATCATGGTGACCCACGACCAGGAAGAGGCCATGACCATGGCCACGCGTCTGGCGGTCATGAGTGAAGGGGAAGTGATCCAGGTCGGCACACCGAATCAGGTCTACGAATATCCCAACTGTCGATTCACCGCCGAGTTCATCGGCTCCACCAACCTGTTTGATGGCGTGGTGGTGGAGGACGAGCCGGACCATGTGTTTGTCGAATGCCCGGAGCTGGATACCCGGCTGTATATCAACCATGGCATTACCGGGCCGCTGGGCATGGAAGTCACGGTGTCGATCCGGCCAGAGCGCGTCCGTGTCACGCGAGAAAAGCCGGAGCAGAAGTACAACTATGCCCGCGGCGTGGTGAAGGATCTGGCTTATATGGGGAGCTATACGCTGTACCACGTGCAGCTGGCCAACGGCAAGATCATCCTGGCCAACCTCTCCAGCCTGGTGCTGGCCGGCGGTGATGCGCCCAGTTATGACGACGAAGTCTATGCAAGCTGGGGTGAATCCAGCCAGGTGGTGCTGACATCATGAAAAAACTGCGCAGACTGCTCGCACGTTACGTGCCTTCCGGCCGGACAGGGGTGATCGCGATTCCGTTTGCCTTTCTGTTCCTGTTCTTCTTTGTGCCGTTCATTCTGGTCATCGGCATCAGCTTTTCGCAGCAGCAGATGGGCATTCCGCCTTACACGCCGCTGCACGAGATCAAGGATGGTGTGCTGCACATCACGCTGAATCTCAGTCACTACCAGTTTTTGTGGAGTGATGATCTGTATATCGCCACCTATCTCAGCTCGCTGCGGATGGCACTGGTCTCGACCTTTCTCTGTCTGCTGATCGGCTATCCGGTGGCGTACTACATTGCCCGCTCGGAACCCTCGACGCGCAATACGCTGATGATGCTGGTGATGCTGCCGTTCTGGACTTCCTTCCTGATCCGGGTCTATGCCTGGGTGGCCATTCTCAAGAATGATGGTTTGCTGAACAATTTCCTCATCTGGCTCGGGCTGATCCATGAGCCCTTGCGGCTCTACCACACCAACTGGGGGGTCTATATCGGCATGGTCTATTCCTACCTGCCGTTCATGATCATGCCGCTCTACGCCCATCTGGTGAAAATGGATCTGTCGTTGCTGGAGGCGGCCTATGACCTCGGCGCCAAGCCCTGGAAAGCCTTCTTCCAGGTCACCTTGCCGCTGTCCAAGAACGGCATCATTGCCGGCAGTCTGCTGGTGTTCATTCCGGCCGTCGGCGAGTACGTGATTCCGGAACTGCTCGGAGGCTCCGATACCCTGATGATCGGTCGTCAGATGTGGAGCGAGTTCTTTGAAAACAATGACTGGCCGGTGGCGGCAGCCGTGACGTGCGCCATGGTGGTCTTGCTGCTGGTGCCGATGGCACTGTTCCAGCATTACCAGACCAAGGAAATGGAGGAGTCCTGAGATGATCAAACCCAACAAGACCCTCTCCAATACCGTGCTGGGTTTCGGCTATCTGTTTCTCTACCTGCCGATCATTCTGCTGGTGATCTATTCGTTCAACGAATCCAAGCTGGTGACGGTTTGGTCGGGTTTTTCCACCAAATGGTATGCCGCCCTGCTGGAGGATGACGAACTGATCTCGGCGGCCTGGCTCAGCATCCGTATCGCCCTGCTGACAGCAACCGCCTCGGTGGTGGTCGGGACCATCGCCGGCTTTGTGCTGGCCCGCTTCGGCCGTTTCCGCCTGTTTACCCTGTTCTCGGCCATGATCAATGCGCCGCTGGTGATGCCGGAGGTGATCATCGGTATTTCCATGCTGCTGTTGTTTGTGCAGATGGGGCAGTTTCTCGGCTGGCCCGCCGGGCGTGGTCTGGTGACGATCTGGATCGGGCACACCACCTTATGCGTGTCCTATGTGGCGATCATCGTGCAGTCTCGGGTGCGGGAACTGGATCTGTCGCTGGAAGAGGCGGCCATGGATCTGGGGGCGACGCCGGGCAAGATCTTCTTTGCCATCACGCTGCCGCTGATCTCGCAGGCGCTGGTATCCGGCTGGTTGCTGTCGTTTACGCTGTCGCTGGATGATCTGGTGCTGACTGCCTTCCTGTCCGGACCGGGGTCGACCACGCTGCCGATGGTGGTGTTCTCGCGTGTACGCCTGGGCCTGAATCCGGAAATGAACGCCCTGGCGACCCTGTTCATTACCTCGGTCACCATCGGGGTGCTGGCGGTCAACTGGTATATGCGTGCCGCCGAGCGCAAACTGGCGAGGGAAATGCGCATGGCGTTTGCCGCCGAATCCGCCTGAACGATTCCCGTACGGGCAGCCCCTGAAGCACGTCCTGCGGGACGTGCTTTCTTATTGCAAGGCAAATCCTTGACGAATGTCCGGTAAAAAACCGGATATCGCGTTGCCGCTGGCGCCGGGGTAGGCTTACAATCAAGACAGCATTTTCGTTCGCAAGCGAAAATCATTTTGGCTTTTGTGTTGATTGGAAAACTATCTATGACGATTCAGCAATTGATCAGCGAGCGGGTTCAGGCTGCGCTGGCCGCCGTGGGCGCCCCGGATGCGCCGGCGACCGTTCAGCCTGCTTCCAAACCGGAGTTCGGCGATTATCAGGCCAATGGCGTGATGGCCGCTGCCAAGCAAATGCGCGTCAATCCGCGCGAACTGGCCCAAAAAGTGGTCGACGCTCTGGACTTGCGACGAATTGCAGATCGCGTCGAAATTGCCGGCCCCGGCTTCATCAACATCCACCTGAGCGCCGAATTCATCGGTGAGCAGGCCGAACGTGCGCTGGCCGATGCCAAGCTGGGTGTGGCCCAGCAGGCACCCCAGACCGTGGTCATCGACTATTCCTCGCCCAATCTGGCCAAGGAAATGCACGTCGGTCACCTGCGTTCCTCGATCATCGGCGACTCGATCACCCGTGTACTGGAGTTCCTCGGTCATCAGGTGATCCGCCAGAACCACGTCGGCGACTGGGGTACCCAGTTCGGCATGCTGACCGCCTATCTGGTGGAAACCGACAACCAGGGCACCGCCTCGGCCGAGTTGCGCGACCTGGAAGAGTTCTACCGCAAAGCCAAGGTTCGTTTCGACGAAAGCGAGGAGTTCGCCAACCGTGCCCGTGACTATGTGGTCAAGCTGCAGGGCGGGGATGAACAGGTGCTGGCGCTGTGGAAGAAATTTGTCGCCGTGTCGCTCGATTACTGTCAGTCGGTTTACGACAAGCTGGGCCTCAAGCTGCAGCCGTCCGACGTGATGGGCGAGTCGGCCTACAACGAGGATCTGCCGCGCGTGGTGGAGGATCTGGAGGCCGCAGGGGTGCTCAAGGAAGACCAGGGCGCCAAGTGTGTGTTCCTGGATGAATTCCAGGATGCCGATGGCAATCCCTATCCCTTCATCGTGCAGAAGAAGGACGGGGCCTATCTGTATGCCACCACCGACCTGGGGGCCATCCGCTATCGTGTGCGCAGTCTGCATGGCAACCGCCTGATCTACGTCGTGGATGCCCGTCAGAGTCTGCACTTCGCCCAGCTGTTCGCGACCAGCCGCAAGGCCGGTTTTGCGCCGGCAGACGTTCGTCTGGAGCACGTGGCCTTCGGCACCATGATGGGGCAGGACGGCAAGCCGTTCAAAACCCGTTCCGGTGGCACCGTCAAGCTGGTGGATCTGCTGGACGAGTCCATCGAGCGTGCCTATACCATGGTGTCGGCCAAGAACCCGGATCTGGCCGAGGACGACAAGCGCCGTATCGCCCATGTGGTGGGCATTGGCGCCGTCAAGTATGCCGACCTGTCGAAGAGCCGCATGAGCGACTACATCTTCAACTGGGAAAGCATGCTGTCGTTCGAGGGCAATACCGCGCCCTACCTGCAGTATGCCTACACCCGTATCCAGAGCGTGTTCCGCAAGGCCGGCGACTGGAACAAGGCTGCCCGCATCCACGTCAGCGAGCCGGCCGAGAAACAGCTGGCCGTGGCCCTGTCGCAGTTCGAGGACGTGCTGGTGACGGTGGCCGAGGGCTGCTACCCGCACCACCTGAGCAGCTACCTGTACCATATCGCCACGCTGTTCTCGCGCTTCTATGAAGCCTGCCCGATCCTCAAGAGCGAGGGCGAAGTGCGCGACAGCCGTCTGCGTCTGGCCGAATGGACGGCGCGAACGCTGTCCACTGGCCTCGGCCTGCTGGGCATCGAGGTGCTGGAAACCATGTAAGCCGTCCGGGTCTGTCCCGGATCTGGCGAGACAAAACGGCAAGCCGTGCCAACGGTTTGCCGTTTTTTTATGCCTGTCCTTGCTTGGGCAATCATGCCGACAGCTCGATGATCATGATCGGGTGGGGGGATTCGGAATGCTGCGTCAGCAGCTCGAATGACAGAGTCTTCCGATGTCGGGGCCCTGGCGCAGCAACCAGCATGAGCCGGTTTCCATCGCGACGGAGTCGCCACCATGCTGAGTTCTAACTTCTTCTCCCCCAGAAGTCTTGTCTGGTCCTCTCCTTCGGCGGAGGCGGCGTCGGTACGGCAGGAGGCCGATCCGAAGCCGACCCTGTCGAGCCCCGCCCGTCCCGGGGCAACCCGTTCCCGGCGCCGGAAGTCAACCCGCAAGGCGAGCCGGCAGTTCAACCAGGTCCGGCGTGCACTCAGTTCGCTGGCCGACCAGTCTTTTTCGGTGGACGAGCTGACGGTGCCCTATCGTCCTCTTGATGCGACAGCCGACATTGCATGGCACAGGCTGACATGGAAAGGGGTCATGCTGCTGGGCTGGGGCTCGTGGTTTGGCGGGCAGGGGGGGATGCATGCCGGGCAGGCTCGCGCCACCGCGGCATCGGGCGCTGCGTCCGCCCGTGCCGTCACCACGACGGACCACGAGTCGGTCCTGGCCATGTTGTCCCATCTGGGGGCAGCAGTCAGTGCAGGCATCGGCAAGGTACTGCAGGGCTGTGTGTTGCCGGGGGCGGCGGCATTGCCCTTGCGGGATACGCCGCCGCCCCCGCCGGCCAGCCTGTTTCCCGAGGCGCCGCAGTCCACCGCCGGTCGGCCAGCCAGCGAACCGGTATGGGGCGGGGCGGCGGTCTGCACTTCACGGGTTGATCTGGCCTGCGAGCAGGTGGCGGCTGGCATGGCGACGCAGCCGACGGTGCCGGAAGGCGCTGCCGTCGAGATTGGCCGCCAGCGGCGTGATCACGCGCGGCATTTTGTGCCGGCAGGGCGGGCGGTGTCGATGCCGCCGCCCTGGCAGAGCGCGGCGCAGAGTGAGCCGATGATCGAAGCGCAGATCCGTTCGGCCCATGCGGCGCTGATTCAACAGCATCCGGCGCTGCGTTCGCACCCCACGCCCAGTGCTGATCCGGGCGCTGCCTTGCAGGCCTGGTATGCCGATCTGGCTTCCGTGGTGCGCCAGCAGCATGCCGGGCTGAGTGCCGAGCGGGTGGCTGCCAAAACCTGGCAACGCTTGATCGCGGATTTTTTGCTTGTCCAGAACCTGCGATTCGAGCCAGAAAGCGAGGCCTGGCGCCGTGCCGAGCAGCAGGTGTTCCGCTTGTTGTGTTTTCGCGCGGATCCGCAATCGCTGCTTAGCTCGCTGGCCGGTGCCCTGCGCGGCAAGACCCTTGCAGAGGGACTCACCCTCTTGCGTCAGCAGATCGACAGCGGTCAGTTGCAGTCGGTATTGCGGCGCGGTCTGTGGCAGCCTGGCGGGCTGCTGGACAGCGACGCTGCCCGCCAGCGCCTGCTGGCCGAGGTGGAACCGCTGGCGCGGGTGCCGGCCGTCCAGGCAGCGCCGCTGGCCCAAATCCCCTGGGCCAGCCTGACCCATCTGACCCTGAGTACCGGGCTGGCGATGGAGCGTGAAGCCGGCTGGCCTTTTACTTCACTGGATTTCAGCCATCAGCTGGCTTTGCGCGCCATGCGCCAGCTGGCGCATGGCCTCGCTGTCGAACCGGTCGCGGCGCAAGACACGGCCACGACCCCGTCACCCGGCGAGGGCACGCGCCCCAGTCTGCAGCAGCAGGGACTGGTTATTGCCCTGGCGCTCGCTCATGCCCGGCACCATGGTCGTCTTGACCTCGAGCAGGAGCAGGCGCTGCGCCGTGAAGATCAGGCCGCACCGGTGCTGCAGAAGGTGTTGCAGGACTATGCGAAAGACATGGAGAATGCGGCGCGTGCACAGGGGCGGGATCAGGCCGCCCTGACCCGGCTGCAGCAAATGGTGGAAGAACCCATGCCCACCGAGGAGGCGCTGTGCGACAACCTGGCCCTGCGATTCGGCTATCAGGCCGGCGAAGTGGTGCACGCCCTGGTCGAGCATCCTTCTGCTGCCGGACTGGGCAGTGGCCCACGGCTGCATGCCTTCCAGACCACCCGGGATCAGACCCTGTTGCAACTGTTGCAGGGCGGTTATCGCCAGGTGCAGCTGTACCGCAAAGGCAGCCAGGAGCGCGTGACGATCAACTTGTCCGAAGTGCGGGCGCAGTACGAGACCATGCTGGCCGACTATGCCAGGAAGCATCGCAGCACGCTGAAAGCGGTGCTCAAGATTGCGCTGGAAGAGCAGCTTGGGCGTCCGGTGGCGGCCGCTGAGGTTGAGGTCCTGCAGCCGCAGCTGGCGTTTGGCAGCGCGGCAGGGCAACGCGCCGTGATTCTCAGGGTCGCCGGATTGAGCGGGCCATTGTTCTTTCGTTGCGAGATCGATGCCCTGAATCACAAGCTGGCACGGATTGCCCCGATTGAAGATCCGGATCGGATGGGGGAGTCGCTGGCGGCATATTTTACCGAGGCACAATTGGTCCGCCTGCCCGCCGATCAGCGGCAGATGGTGCTGAAGCGGCTGGTGCCCAAAGCAGGTGAAGACAGCTGGGATGTGCTGTTCCGGCTCAGCGGCATCGAGACGCAGATCGACCAGGCCCTGCAACAAGCGGCACGCAGCATGAACCTGCCGTCGCTGACGGAGGCGCTGCTGGACCTGGTGCCGTTTGGCAACTGCATCAATCTGGCGCGTCAGTTGCTGGCCGGTCAGCGTGTCAGTGTCGACAACGCGGTCTGGTGCGCGGTCGATACGGTCACCAGCGTGCCGCAAGCCTATGGCCTGGGGCGGGCGCTGGTCAGCGGTGCCAGGGCCGTGGGTAGTCTGGTGCGCGCAGCCGCCAGCCTGACGGCACGGCAAATGCAAAAAACCACGGGCTTGCGCACCATGACGGCGGCGGCTCGCTGGCAAGGCTGGCATCAGGCGCGTACGCTGGCGCGTCAGCATGCGGTGCAGGGCTTGCAACAGGCGGCTGCCGCCGGCGGCGAACTGCTGGAAGATCTGGCTTCCAATCTGCATCCGGCGATGGCCGCCAAATCCCTGCTGGATGGTGCCGCCAGTCTGGGCAGCGTGCGCAGTATTGCCAATCTTGGCTTGCGCAGCAGTGCCGAACTGGTGGAAACCCTGCGGCCGAGTCTCAAGCGGGTGATGGCGGTCACGCCGCCCCCGCAACTGACCCAGCTCAAGCCGGCCACGCTGAAGAAGCTCTCCCAGGTGATGCAGCAGAACGAGAACGGTTACTGGCAGGTGGCGGAAGGCATGGTGCTGGCGGTCAAGAAAACCGATGGCGATTTCCGTCGTCCGTTGCTCACCCTGGCGGAGGATCCGGACGTGGTGCTGGTGGAGACCGGCGCTGGGGTCGCAACGCTGGCGCGCCTGACCGGTGAGCGTAATGCCCAGGGGCTGCCGGTGTTGCGTGCCTTCGATCCGCAAACGCATCAGGATGTCGGCCCGGACTTGCTGGCGCTGCCGCCGCTGCGCTCGCAGACCGAGTATGTGGTGCGCGTGGAGCTGGAAGGTCAGGCGCTCACGTTGAAAAACCATGAACTGGAAAGCTGGCAGGATCCGCGTCTGCCTGGGGAGCCCGTGGCGGTGGCCGAGCTGAAAGACGGCTTTTATCGCTTGCGGCTTGATGAGCAGGGTGTCGCGCAACTGGATGTGCTGGATGAAGTCGAAACCGTGGCATTTCTCGAGGCGCGCCAGGCGCGGCGAACGTCACCGCCGCTCACCGCGCTGCGCAGCCGGGACGAAATGCTGGACAGTATTCATGTTGACCATCGCTTTCAGCGCGCCGGCCAGCAGTTGCAGGCCTTGCTCGACGACCCTCAGGTGAAGCAACAGTTGCAAAACTGGCATGGCCTGTTGCCAATCAATAATGAGTTTTTGAACCTGCCTGACAAGGTGATCCAGGTACAGCAGGCCGGTCGCCTGCATGGCTGGGTGTCGCAGTATGATCGATTGGATCGCCTGCAGCAGTCGGCCAAACAGCACTTTATTGGTCTATACGGTAAGTGGCTTGAACAATGGCGCCAGGCGCGTGTGGTCCCGCACGGGCAGGCCCGGCCGGCGCCTTTGTCCGACAATGATCTGGCTTTCCTGATGCAGGTCCATGAGGCCTGGAAGCGCATCGACTGGAGTCACGCCAAGCCTCTCGGCACGGCGACGGAGATAGAGTTACATGCGGCGATGGTGGCGGCTGCGGCGGTGGACGAAAAACTGGCGCAACTGGCCAAGCTGCGCGGCAATCTGCCTCAGGTTGAGAGCGAATATCAGCGTGGCGTAGCGCGGGTCCGCCAGGCGGAAGCGCAGCCGCAGGCGGTTGCGCGTGAACAGGTGCGTTCGCTGGGGTTTGGCGATGATCAGTTTGCCCTGATCGAGCAGGCTCAACAGCAGCAAGAGTATGACAAGCTGATCAAAATGCTGGTTTATGAGGATGATCCGGCGCGTATCGGGTTTTTGCAGGAATCCATGCATCGCCTGCGCCAGAGGAGTAGTGATCTTTTCCAGCAGGCGATTCCGGCCAACCAGAATCAGATGAAACACTACCTCCAGTTTTCACCGCACTATCAGCGTGTCCAGTTATGGACACTTCAACTGGATGGACGTGGCTTTTGTGAAAGTTTTACCTATCTCTATGCGCTCGATAAGCTGCTGTCGCCGGAGCCGGCTGCGGGGGCACACTTGCTGGACAAGCTGTTTCGTCGTATGACCCTGCTTGGTGCCCGTGGGCAAAATGACAGGATGCGGCGCGAATTCAGACGACGTGCCTTGCTTGAACTGTATGCCGATCGGCAAATCAATCAACTGACCGACGCCCTGCCCAGATACGGCAATATTTCACCGCAAGGGCTGTGTCAGCATCTGCAGCAGATGTCCGGCCGACGTGCCGCTCTGATCAGTGATCGGCGCCACTTGACCGTGGTGGTCAGCGATGGCAGTCAGCATGCCTATTTCGATGCCAATCTGGGCGAGTGGCGTGGCTATGCCAGTTGGGAGGGGGTGCGGGCGGATCTGGACCGTTGGTTTTTGCGAAGGCATGGTCATACAGGCCAGACCGATGCCACAGGGGCGCCGCTCCTTGACGAGATCCAGCTGATGGATGAAAACGCTGCGCAAGCGATGGATCAGGCTTTGCGCCAGGCACTGGCCCGTGGCGACCGGGTCGGTTCGCACGAACTGCTGGGCTGAAAAACGCCGCCCCCGCACTAGGCGGGGGCGGGCAGGGTCAGGCCGGGGTCAGACTCAGTCGCGTTCCAGCGCCAGCGCCACCCCCATGCCGCCGCCGATGCACAGGGTCGCCAGGGCCTTCTTGGCATCACGACGCTGCATTTCGTGCAGCAGGGTGACCAGGATACGGCAGCCGGAAGCGCCGACCGGGTGACCCAGGGCAATGGCGCCGCCATTGACGTTCAGCTTGGCATTGTCCCACTTCAGTTCACGACCGACGCCCAGTGCCTGGGCGGCAAAGGCTTCGTTGCCTTCGATCAGATCGAGGTCATCCACCGTCCAGCCGGCCTTGGCCAGCACGCGCTGGGTGGCCGGTACCGGGCCCATGCCCATGATCGACGGTTCGACGCCGGCCGAGGCATAGGCCTTGATGCGGGCCAGCGGTTTCAGACCGAGCTGGTCGGCACGGGCGGCGCTCATCATGATCACGGCCGCGGCACCGTCGTTGATGCCGGAGGCATTGCCGGCGGTGACCGTGCCATCCTTCTTGAAGGCGGCGCGCAGCTTGCTCAGACCTTCCAGCGTGGCGCCAGCCTTGATGAACTCATCCTGGGCGAAGGCAATCGGATCGCCCTTGCGCTGCGGGATCAGCACCGGAATGATTTCGTCGACAAAGCGCCCGGCCTTCTGGGCTGCTTCGGCCTTGTTCTGCGAGCTGACCGCAAAGGCATCTTGCTCCTCGCGGCTGATGCCATATTTTTCGGCGATGTTCTCCGCCGTGATGCCCATGTGGTACTGGTTGTAGGCATCGGTCAGCGCGTCATAGACCATGCTGTCGACCAGGGTGGCCGGCCCCATGCGGAAGCCGTCACGCGAGCCCGGCAGCAGGTGCGGGGCGATGCTCATGTTTTCCTGGCCGCCGGCAATCACAATGTCGGCGTCGCCGCAGGCAATGGCCTGGGCGGCCAGATGGGTGACTTTCAGACCGGAGCCGCAGACCTGGTTGATGGTCAGGGCCGGGATCTCGACCGGCAGTCCGGCCTTGATCAGCGCCTGGCGAGCCGGGTTCTGGCCGCAGCCGGCCGTCAGAACCTGACCCATGATCACTTCCGAGACTTGTTCCGGCTTGATGCCGGTCTTTTCCAGCAATGCCTTGATGACGGTGGCGCCCAGTTCATGGGCAGGAATCTTGGCCAGCGAGCCGCCGAAGTTACCGAGGGCAGTGCGGCCTGCTGCGACGATCACGACTTCTTGCATGAGTTTCTCCTGAGAAATGGGGACCGCGACTCAGTCAGGCAGCGCTTGCCGCCACACTGTCACTGCCGCGCCCCAAGTGCCAAACAAGGCGGACATTCTTGTTATGAAAATGCAGGGTGGGGGCCTGCCTGGCGCAGGCCTCCCCCGGGTTACTGAACGTTGGCCAGGGCGGTCGGCATGGCCTTGGCCTTGACATAGCTGCCCGGCGCAGCCTCCAGCGGCGGGAAGCTCTTGTTGCCCAGGGTCTTGGGCGCCGCGACCTTCTTGCCGGATTGCGGGGCGAGCCAGCTGTCCCAGTCCTTCCACCAGCTGCCGGGACGGCTTTCTGCGTGGTCGAACCAGGTCTCGGCATCCAGCGGCAATTCATCGTTGACCCAGTAGTTGCGTTTGTCCTTGGTCACCGGGTTGATCGACCCGGCGATGTGACCGGACGCTCCCAGCACGAAGCGGCGTGAGGGGGCGCCGCTGAAGTACTTCAGACCGGCGCTGGCCGAGGTCCACAGTACGATGTGGTCTTCGCGGGCGGCAAACATGTAGACCGGAATATCGATGGTGCCCAGATCGATCGGCACGCCGCACAGGGTGACGCCACCCGGCTGCACCAGCGCATTGTTGAGGTAGAACTGGCGCAGGAAGAAGGTGTGCATCGGCAGCGGCAGGTCGACGGCATCGTTATTCCAGTAGAGCAGGTCGAACGGTGCCGGGGTCTTGCCGAGCAGATAATTGTTGACCACGTAGTTCCACACCAGGTCGTTGGCACGCAGCGAGGCAAAGGTGCGGCCGATTTCCTTGCCGCTGATGATGCCGCCCTGGGCCATCTTGGCTTCGCGTTGCTCCACCATGTGCTCGTCGATGTACACCTTGATTTCGCCCGGCTCGCTGTGGTCGATCAGCGAGGTCATGAAGGTGGCCGAGTTGACCCAGTCCAGGCCACGGGCCTTCATCACCGCCAGCGAGGTCGCCAGAATCACGCCACCGATACAGAAGCCCAGGGCATTCATCTTCGGCTGGCGGGTAATCTTCTTGACCACTTCGGCGGCTGCCAGCACGCCATCTTCGATGTAATTGTCCCAGGTGAAGTGCTTCATCGACGGCTCGGCCGAGCGCCAGCTGACCAGGAACACCCGGTAACCCTGGGCGACGAAGTGGCGCACCATGGAGTTTTCCGGCTGCAGATCCATCAGGTAGTACTTGTTGATGCAGGGCGGCACGATCAGCAGCGGCATCTCGTACACCTGCTCGGTGGTCGGGGTGTATTGCAGCAGCTCGATCAGCTCGTTGCGGAACACCACCTGGCCCGGGGTGGCGGCGATATTGACGCCGATTTCGAAGCGGCTTTCGTCCGACATCGAAATATGGCCCTTTTCAATATCGGCCATCATGTTCTTCATGCCCTCGACCAGGCTCTCGCCCTTGGTCTCGACGGCATGACGGATCACCTCCGGGTTGGTGAGGATGAAGTTGCTGGGCGACATGGCGTCCAGATACTGGCGGGTGATGAAGGACAGGCGTTCCTTGCTGTCGCCCTCCAGCTGGGCCTGATCGACCATCTGGGTCATCCAGTTGGAGGTCGTGAGGTAGCTCTGCTTGAGATAGCTGTAGAAGGGATGTTCGTTCCATTCCGGCGCGGCGAAACGGCGATCTTTGCTTTCGGGGGCGTCGGCCGCCTGTTGCTGGCCGAGAAACTGCATCCACAGACCCATCTGTTGCTGGTACAGATTATTTTGCAGTGCAAAAAAAGGATTGCTTTCGCTGAACGCCTGGCGCCAGACAGCGAAAGGATTGTTCTGGTCGGCGCCGGACAATGACTCGGTGAACTGCTGGAGCCATTGTTGGTTGGCGGCGGTAAGATTCTCGAAAAACTGATCCAGAGAGACTGTCGTATCCTGACTCAAAATCCACTCCTCAAGCGTGTGTTCGAGAGGGCTGGCGGCCTGGCCGCTGCCCGGGCGCGTCGCTGGAATCTGACGCCGTCATGGACTGACTGTAACAAGAAATTATGACGTTTACACGTTAGCACACATTCATTTACGCAAATTTCCGCTCCTCGGCCCGTCGTCTGTTGCGCAATGCACCATTTTCTTTCTGTTGAAAGCACGGGTGCAAGTGAGATAATCAGACATAATTTTCCAAGGGAGATGTCATGGCACATGTCATGGTAGAGGGCAAACCGACCCAGGTAGGCAGTATTTTCTGTGTCGGACGCAATTACGCCGCCCATATTGCCGAGCTTAACAATGTCCGCGATGCCATGCCGCTGGTTTTTCTGAAGCCGCAGGGGGCCTTGCTGGGGCCGGGGCAGACCTTCTCCTTGCCGGATTATTCGCAGGATGTGCACCACGAGTGCGAGCTGGTGCTGCTGATGGGCGCCGATGCCGATCATGTATCGGCCGAGCAGGCGCTGTCGCTGATTGCCGCTTATGGCATCGGCCTGGATCTGACCGCACGTGATGTGCAGAGCGAACTCAAGGCCAAGGGACATCCCTGGACCCGTGCCAAGGGCTTTCGCGCCTCGGCCTGTGTGTCGGACTTCGTGGCAGCCAGCCGTGTGGCCGATCCGAGCCGTCTGCGCTTTTCCTTCAGCATCAACGGCGAGGTGCGCCAGCGTGGGGATACGGCCATGATGCTGCTCGGCGTGGCCGAGCTGGTGAGCTGGCTGTCGGCGGAATATGGTCTGAAAAAAGGCGATTTGATTTATACCGGTACGCCGGAGGGGGTCGGACCGATCCACGCTGGTGCCGAGCTGGACGCTGAGCTGGAGGGCCTGGTCCGTGCACAATGGGTGGTGGCACGATGAGTCGCAAACCTGCTGAGCCGGTGGAGGAGAGTGGCAAGACCCGGCTGGATAAATGGCTGTGGGCAGCGCGGTTTTTCAAGACCCGCCAGCTGGCGCATGAAGCCATCGAGCTGGGGCGGGTGCTGGTCAACGATGATCGCGTCAAACCTTCGCGGACGGTGAATGTCGGCGACCGTCTGTTCCTGCGACTGAATCAGCTGGAGTACCACGTCACCGTGCTTGGCCTGAGTGCCCAGCGCAAATCGGCCAGGGAGGTGCATCTGCTGTATGAGGAGCGTGCCGAGTCGCTGGCCGCCCGCGAAGAGAAGGCTGCGCTGCTGCGTGCCGAGCGGGCCAGTTTCCCGCATGGAGAAGGGCGTCCGACCAAACGTGCCCGGCGCGACATCATGCGGCTGAAGGATGGCTTTTAGTGACCTCCCTGCTGCCCTTCGCCACGTTCTATTTCTGCTACTTTGCCTATGCCGGGGTATTCAACCCCTTCTGGGGGCTCTACCTCGATTCTCTGTCTTTCTCGCCCTGGCAGATTTCACTGCTGATCGCGCTCTCGACCATGGCGCGTATCGTTGCTCCGGGCTTCTGGGGCTGGCTGGCCGACCGTCGCGGTCAGCGCCGGCCGCTGATCATCGTGACCTCGCTGCTGGCTGCGCTGGGTTTTCTGCTGATCTGCCTGCATGACAAGACGTTTGGCTGGGTGTTCGTGTGTCTGGCCGGGGTGCACTTTTTCTGGGCGGCCTCTCTGCCGCTGGTGGAGGCCAGTACCGCGCATCTGACGCGCAGTGAACCCGGGCGTTACAGCCGGGTACGGGTCTGGGGGTCGATCGGTTATCTGATCCTGGTGGTGGCCACCGGTTATGCCCTCGACTGGCTCAAACTCAGTTCGCTGCCCTGGATGGCCTTCGCCTTGCTGTGTGCCGTGCTGTGGTCAGCCTGGCGTCTGCCCGAGGTCGCGGCACCACAGCGGGTGCGCAGTCGGCATTCACTATGGGGCACCCTGCGCCGGCCGGCGGTGATCGCCCTGTTTGCCTGCACCTTCCTCATGGCTTTTGCCTTCGGGCCTTATTACACTTTTTATTCCATTGGCCTGAAGCAGGCCGGTTTTGACAAAAGTCTGATTGGCTGGCTGTGGGCGGTCGGGGTCATGGCCGAGATCGGCGTGTTCTGGTTCATGCCGCGCATCATGCGTGCCATGCCGCTGGAGCGACTGATGCTGCTGTCCCTGCTGGCGGCAGTCGTGCGCTTTGGCGTCATGGCGCTGGCCATCGGCAATCCGCTGCTGGCCGTGCTGGCGCAATTGCTGCATGCGCCAACCTTTGCCATTCATCATGCGGCTTCAATCGGCCTGATTCACCGCCATTTCGAAGAGCAGCACCATGCCAAGGGTCAGGGGCTGTACATCATCTCGTCTTTCGGGATTGGCGGCAGTCTTGGCGGGCTGCTGGCCGGCGCACTCTGGACACACGGCGGGGTGCCGCTGGTTTTCGGTATTTCGGCGGCCGCCGCGCTTGCCGGGGGGCTGGTGGCCTTGCTCGGTTTGCGTCAGACCGTGGGGGCCTCGCCGCGATAGCCCGCTTTTAACCACTTCATTCTGCTGCATTTGGACGTTTCGTCCAACAATTCCGACACCCTGTCCAATGCCCGGTTTTTTCGACAAAAACCGGGCGTTTTGCTGCTTGTAAGCGGTGATGTTGCTATGCAAGAATGGTCAAAATCAAAAAGTTAATAGCCCGTTTGTGCAACATTCCGACCATTCTGATAGTCGAAGCATGCCGGCGGGTGTATTTAAAAATTTGGACAAAGTCGAGAAACCAGAGATGAGCGGACAAACCCTGTACGACAAGCTGTGGGCGCGTCATGTGGTGCATCAGGAGGCTGACGGGACGGTGTTGCTTTACATCGACCGGCATCTGGTGCACGAGGTGACCAGCCCGCAAGCCTTCGAAGGCCTGAAACTGGCCGGGCGCCAGCCGTGGCGCATTCAGTCGGTGGTCGCTACTGCCGATCACAATACCCCTACCGATCATTGGGAGCTGGGCATCCAGGACCCGATTTCGCGTCTGCAGGTCGAAACGCTGGATGCCAATATCCGTGAATATGGTGCGCGTGCCTATTTCCCGTTCCGCGACAGCCGTCAGGGCATCGTGCATGTGATCGGACCGGAGCAGGGCGCAACGCTGCCGGGCATGACCGTGGTGTGCGGCGACAGCCATACCTCGACGCATGGCGCATTCGGTGCCCTGGCGCATGGCATCGGGACGTCGGAGGTCGAGCATGTCCTGGCGACCCAGTGTCTGGTGGCCAAAAAATCCAAGAACATGCTGGTGCGCGTCGATGGTGTATTGCCTGCCGGCGTGACCGCCAAGGACATGGCACTGGCGATCATCGGCAAGATCGGTACCGCCGGCGGGACAGGCTATGCCATTGAGTTCGGTGGCGCGGCCGTGCGCGCTCTGTCGATGGAAGGTCGCATGACGCTGTGCAATATGGCCATCGAAGCCGGCGCCCGTTCAGGCCTGGTGGCCGTCGATCAGACGACCATCGACTATATCCGGGGTCGTCCGCTGGCGCCGGATGCCGCCCGCTGGGAGGCGGCTGTCGCCGACTGGCTGACCCTGGTGTCCGACGACGATGCGGTGTTCGATGCCGTGGTGACGCTGGATGCCGCCGAGATCGTGCCACAGGTAACCTGGGGTACCTCGCCGGAGATGGTGATCGGTGTGGATGGTCTGGTGCCGGATCCGGCCCGCGAAAGTGACCCGGTCAAACGCGAAAGCATCGAGCGTGCCTTGCACTACATGGGTCTGGCGCCCTACACCCCGATCAGCGAGATTGCCGTCGACAAGGTGTTCATCGGTTCCTGTACCAACTCGCGCATTGAGGATCTGCGAGCGGCCGCTGCCGTGGTGCGTGGCCGCAAGAAGGCCGACAGCGTGCGTCAGGTGCTGGTCGTGCCGGGGTCCGGGCTGGTCAAGGCGCAGGCCGAGGCCGAGGGGCTGCATCAGGTATTTATCGATGCCGGTTTCGAGTGGCGTGAACCGGGCTGCTCGATGTGTCTGGCGATGAATGCCGACCGCCTGGAGGCTGGCGAGCGCTGTGCCGCGACCTCCAACCGCAACTTCGAGGGTCGGCAGGGGCAGGGCGGGCGCACCCATCTGGTGAGTCCGGCCATGGCCGCTGCCGCCGCGGTCAGCGGTCATTTCGTCGACATCCGTACCTTCTGAGGAGCCAGCATGCGAGCCTTTACCACACTCGACGGGCTGGTTTGCCCGCTGGATCGCGCCAATGTCGATACCGACGCGATCATTCCCAAGCAGTTTCTCAAGTCGATCAAGCGCGCCGGTTTCGGTCCGAATCTGTTCGACGAATGGCGTTACCTGGATCATGGCGAGCCCGGCATGGACAATAGCCGCCGCCCGCTGAATGACGATTTCGTGTTGAACATGCCGCGATTCCAGGGCGCACAGATCCTGCTGACGCGCGAGAACTTCGGTTGCGGTTCCAGTCGCGAGCATGCGCCCTGGGCGCTGGAGGATTATGGTTTCCGTGCCGTGATCGCCCCGAGCTTCGCGGATATTTTCTTCAATAACTGCTACAAGAACGGCTTGCTGCCGATTGTGCTCTCGGCGCAGGTGGTCGACCGGCTGTTTGTGGAGTGTGCCACCCACCCCGGGTACCGGTTGACCATCGACCTGGAGAAGCAGGTGGTCAACAGCCCGGCCGGACGCAGTTATCACTTCGAGATTACCGAGCATCGCAAGCATTGCCTGCTCAACGGGCTGGATGAAATCGGCCTGACCTTGCAGCACGCCGACAAGATCCGTGCTTTTGAAACCCGTATCGCGGCCGACAAGCCCTGGTTGCTGTAAGTCGAGGAGACCGACATGAAAATTGCCGTATTGCCCGGTGACGGGATCGGCCCGGAAATTATCGCCCAGGCGTGCCGCGTGCTGGAGGTCCTCAGGGCGGACGGTCTGCCGCTGGAAACCGAATTCGGCGTTTTGGGCGGCGCCGCCTATGACCGCCATGGCGAACCCTATCCCGAGGCGACGCGCCAGCTGGTGCATGCCGCGGATGCCGTGCTGCTCGGTGCCGTCGGCGGGCCGCAGTATGACAAGCTTGACCGTCCCCTGCGTCCCGAGCGTGGCCTGCTGGCCATCCGCAAGGATCTGAACCTGTTTGCCAATCTGCGCCCGGCCGTGCTGTATCCGGAGCTGGCCTCGGCGTCCACCCTCAAGCCGGAGGTGGTGTCCGGACTGGACATCATGATCGTGCGCGAGCTGACGGGTGACATTTACTTTGGCCAGCCGCGCGGCATTTCGGTCAACGAGCTGGGCGAGCGCGAGGCCTACAACACCATGCGCTACAGCGAGAGCGAGGTGCGTCGCATTGCCCATGTGGCCTTTGGCATTGCCATGAAGCGCAACCGCAAGCTGTGCTCGGTCGACAAGGCAAATGTGCTGGAGACCACCGAGTTCTGGAAGGAAATCATGATCGAAGTCGGCCAGGCGTATCCCGAGGTCGAACTCAGTCATATGTATGTGGATAACGCCGCCATGCAGCTGGTGCGCAACCCGAAGCAGTTTGACGTGATGGTGACGGGCAATATCTTCGGCGACATCCTCAGCGATGAAGCCTCGATGCTGACCGGCTCGATCGGCATGCTGCCATCCGCCTCGCTGGACGAGAACAACAAGGGTCTGTACGAGCCCAGTCACGGCTCGGCGCCGGATATCGCCGGACGCGATCTGGCCAACCCGCTGGCGACCATCCTGTCGGCGGCCATGATGTTGCGCTACACCTTCAATCGCAATGACGCTGCCGAACGGGTGGAGAATGCGGTGAAAAAGGTGTTGGCCGCCGGTCTGCGTACCGGGGATATTTATGAGCCGGGCTGTGAAAAGGTCAGCTGCAGTGCCATGGGTGACGCTGTCGTCGCTGCGCTGTGAGCGCCAGACAACAACAGAATTCGAGATTGAAAGGACATCTGATGAGAGTAGGGTTTGTAGGTTGGCGCGGCATGGTCGGCTCGGTGCTGATGCAGCGCATGCAGGAAGAGCGCGATTTTGCCCATATCGATGAGCCGGTGTTTTTCACCACCTCCAATGTCGGCGGCAAGGCACCGGCCATCGGCCGCGAGCTGCCGCCGCTCAAGGATGCCTATGCCATCGCCGAACTGCAGGCGATGGATGTCATCGTGACTTGCCAGGGGGGGGATTACACGAATGAGGTCTATCCCAAGCTGCGAGCTGCCGGCTGGAAGGGCTACTGGATTGATGCCGCCTCGTCGCTGCGCATGGCCGACGACGCGATCATCATCCTCGATCCGGTCAATCGCGATGTGATTGATCGCGGCCTGGGCGAGGGCATCAAGAACTATATTGGCGGAAACTGTACCGTGTCGCTGATGTTGATGTCGTTGTCCGGCCTGTTCCAGCGTGATCTGGTTCAGTGGGTCAGTGCCATGACCTATCAGGCTGCTTCGGGCGGCGGTGCGCAGCACATGCGCGAGCTGCTGACCGGCATGGGCACCCTGCACGGTGCGGTGGCCGCCCAGCTGGCCGATCCGGCCAGTGCCATCCTGGATATTGACCGGGCGGTGACCGCGACCCTGCGCGACGACGCTTTCCCCTGCCAGCAGTTCGGCGTGCCGCTGGCCGGCAGCCTGATCCCCTGGATCGACAAGGATCTGGGTAATGGCCAGTCGAAGGAAGAGTGGAAGGGGCATGCCGAAGCCAACAAGATTCTCGGCCGCGGCGACGACCCGGTGATCGTCGATGGTCTGTGTGTGCGCGTTGGTGCCATGCGTTGCCACAGTCAGGCGCTGACCATCAAGCTGCGTCGTGATGTGCCGCTGGACGAAATCAACGACATGCTGGCCTCGGCGCACCAGTGGGCTCAGGTCGTGCCCAACGAGCGCGAGGCCACCATGCGCGCCCTGAGTCCGGCCGCTGTCAGCGGAACGCTGCGCACCCCGGTGGGACGCCTGCGCAAGCTGGGTATGGGCGGGGAGTATCTCTCGGCCTTTACCGTCGGCGACCAGCTGCTGTGGGGGGCGGCGGAACCGCTGCGTCGCATGCTGCGGATTTTGCTGGAGCGGTAATCAATCCGGACGGACTTTGTAACATTTTCTGATTGAGCGCTAGAATACGGCTTAAATCAGCTCTTATATATCGATCAGGGGCGCGCAAGCGCCCCTGTTGCTTACAGGATTTTCATCATGTCGCAAGCTCTGCAAGTTGCCGTTGTCGGCGCTACCGGTCTGATCGGCCAGGCGCTGCTCGATCTGCTGGCTACCCGCCAGTTCCCCGCCCAGCGTGTCTTTGCCGTTGACGAGTCGCAGCACGAAGGGGAAACGGTCGCCTTTGGCAATCTGGAGCTGGATGTGCAGTCCATCGATGATTTTTCCTTCGAAAACGTCGGCCTGGCGTTTTTTGTCGCCGGCAGCGAACTGTCGCGCAAGCGGGTGCCGGAGGCGCGGGCCGCCGGTGCCAGCGTCATCGATTTCAGTTCGGCGTTTCGCCACGACGAACAGGTGGCTTTTGTCGTGCCGCGCATCAACGGGGCCAGTCTGGCCGCGCAGGAAGACACCTCGCTGGTGTCCGTGCCGAACTGCACGGTCACCCCTCTGGCGGTGGCGCTCAATGCGCTGGCCGGCCATGGCCTGGGCCGGGTGACGGTATCGACCTACCAGTCGGTGTCGGGCAGCGGCCAGCAGGCGCTGGAAACCCTGGCCGACCAGACGACGGCGCTGTTTGCCCAGCGTGAGGTCGAGACGGCAGTTTATCCCAAGCGTATCGCCTTCAACCTGCTGCCGTGCATCGGTGAGGTGGCGGCGGACGGGCACAGCAGCGAAGAGCAGTCGGTGATCGACGAAGTGCGTCGCCTGCTTGGTGTGCCGTCCTTGCCGGTGGAGGTGACCTGCGTGCGGGTGCCGGTGTTCTTTGGTCATGCCTGGGCAGTACATGTGGCACTGGACAAGCCGCTGGAGGTTGATCGGGCCCGCAAGCTGCTGGCTGCCAGCGGCATCCATGTGGTGGATGAGCCGCAACGCGAGGATGGCTATGCCACACCGATGGAAGTGGCCGGCTCCGACCGCATCTGGGTCAGTCGCGTACGCGCTACCCCGGCGGGTTTAGCTTTCTGGCTGACGGCCGATAATGTCCGTGTCGGTGCCGCGCTCAATTGTGTCGAAGTCGCGGAAGTGCTACTCAAGGCCGGCAAGTTGAATTGATGACATAAGGTTTGTGCTGGTCAATTGTTCCAGCACATTCTAATATTGCAGTATTTAGCGCCATTTGGCGTCTGTGCGCCATATGTTGTGTCCCGACCAGCGCGGCGGGTGACGATCTGCCGCGCGAGGAGACGATGTGTTGAGACGATACCTTGCCGGACTGGCCCTGATCCTGTTTGCCGTCTGTGCCCGGGCTGAACTGGGCCCCATCGTGCTGTATTCCCGGCTGGGCGAACCGCTGCGGGCCGAGGTGGCCATTACCCGCCCGGAAGCCATCGACTTCATGCACTGGCGCGTCGGTCTGGCCGATCGGGCCGCCTTCGACAATCTCAACGTGGTGTATCTGCCCGAGCTGGCCGATCTGCGGTTTTCCCTGCGCGCCGGTCCGCGCGGCCCGGTGGTGCTGATCCGTTCGCAAAAGCCGATTCGCACGCCTTATCTGCAATTCGTGCTGGCCCTGAAGACCACCGGCGGGCAGTGGGTAAGCGCTTATGATCTGAAACTCGAGTCGCGTGGCGAGGGGGATGTGGTCGATGTGCCGGTGGAAACCACCCCGGCTGCCAATGCCGCTCCGGCGATGCCGCAGCGGCTGAAGGTCGGCAAGCAGGACAGTCTGGCTTCGCTGGCCGCCCGTGTGCGTCCCAAAGGCGTGGCGCCAGAGCAGGCCATGGCGGCACTGTATCAGGCCAACAAGCGTCAGTTTCTGCCGGGCACTCCGCCGGTGCCGCGCAGTGGCAGTGAACTGCAGGTGCCGTCTGCTGCCGCGATGCGTGCACTGACGCTTGCCCGGGCGCGTGCCATCCTGCATCCGCAAACCCAGGTGGCTGCCCCGCGCAACATTCGTCCTGCGGTCCCCCTGAGCGAACCGCTGCCGCCGCCCGACAAGATTGCCGTGCCGCCGACGGCTGCTGCTCACGCCGCGCCGGCACCGGCACCGGCTGGCGCCGCGGCGCATCCGGCCACCGAGGCCCATCCGGCCCCGCCACCGCCGCTCGCGGCCTCACAGATCGCGGCTTATGCCGCTTCCGAGGCGGCTGCGCACGCCAAGATCGATACCCTGCAGCAGCAGGTCCAGCAGCGTGCCGAAGCGCTGAAGAAAGCCAACCAGCATATCGATCAGCTCAACAAGCAGATCAAGTCCTTGCAGGCCTCCGAGGCGGCCACAGCCAATTTGCTGGCCAAGGGTTTCAACTACCGCAACCCGCTGAATCTGGCGATGGCAGCGGGTGCCGTGGCGCTGATTGCCGTGTTGTTCTTCCTGCTCGGGCGTCGCCGTTCGGCCAACGGCAAGAAGAAAGCACCGAAATCTCCGGGCAAGCACCCGCTGGCCACGACCGGCGTGGCCCAGCCCGATCCGGCCGCTGCCGAGGCCAGCGGTCATGGCGATCCGCTGGCGGAGGCAGAGGTGTATCTGGCCTATGGCCATGATGATCAGGCTGAGGACATTCTGCGCAAGGCGCTGGATCAGCATCCGGGACGCCAGGATCTGCGCAGCAAGCTGCTGGAGATCTATGCGGCTCGGCCCGACAAGGTGAAATTCGAAGTGTTGGCGCGTGAGGTGCACGACGCCTATGACGGACGCGGAGCGCTCTGGGAGCGGACCCGCGCCATGGGCGCGGCCATCGATCCGGAAAATCCGCTGTATCTGCCGGAGAACCCGGCGGCGGTGGCGGCCGCGGCGGCGACACCGATGATGGATTTCTCGGCGCTGGAAACGCCGGTGGGTTCGGAGGAGTCCGAAATGTTGCCGGTTTCGCCTGCTGAACCGCCTCTGGCGCTGCCGGAGACTGAACTGCCGGCCGAGGGACAGGTCGAAACCCCTGCAGCTGAAAATTCCGACGGAAACAGCCTGCTGGATTTTGATTTTTCCCTTGAAAACAATGCGTCATTGCCTTCGGCCGAACCGGCATTGGACATCGAGCCTGATTTGTCTATGCTGAATGATCCCGAGCCTGTTGCAGAGGAACCGGTCATTGAGATGCCTCCGGTCGCCGACCCGGTACCGGCCGCTCCCGTTGAAGAGGCGGTGGCCGGGACGGCATCGGCACCTGCCGTCAGCGGTGCCGGAGAGGTCCTGGTGGAAGACATCAGCCTGCCGCCGTCGAAAGACGAGGAGGCCTTGTCGACCAAGCTGGATCTTGCCCAGGTTTATATCGACATGGGCGACAACGAAGGTGCCCGCGAGGTGCTCAACGAACTGATCCGCGAGGCCGGCGGCAAGTTGAAGCAGCGGGCCGAAGACATGTTGGCGCAAGTTGCATGAGTAGCCAGATGAATACGTTGACATTCTGTTTTGTTGCCGCTGCCGGAGGGCAGCAGTGAAGCGTCCGGTACGACGCCAGTTGCTGGCGGTGGCCGTCTCCGGCCTGTTCGCCTGGCCGCATGCCGCCCAGGCAGGGCTGGGGGCGATCGAGGTGCTGTCTGCCCCGGGAGAGGCCTTTACGGCGCTGATTCCCTTTGTGGACGACATGCCGGGCGAGGATGCCGTGGTATCGCTCGCCGATCGCAACCGTTACCCGATGCTGTCTCCCTACAGCAGTTCGGCCGGCCAGCTGCACTTTACCCTGCAAAAATCCGTCGATGGCAAACCGACCGGCATTCTGGTGTTCGGACCGGAGCATTTTGCCGAGAAGGAGCTGGATTTTGCCGTCGCGCTGCGCTGGGCTTCCGGCGGCGCGGTGCGCGAGTACCAGGTCAGCGAACGTCATGCGGCGGCCGGTCAGAAGAAGCGGACGCCGGCACCTGCGCCGGATCGGAAACCCTCGCTGTTGCCCTCGGTGCATGGCGGTCATGGTCATGTGGCCCTGGGGGACCTGAAGGTCCTGTCCCAGGCGCGTGAACCCCTGCTGGCCGAGGCTCCCCTGCTGGGGGTGGCACCCGCCGATACGGCACGCCTGAAAGTGCGTGTTTCTCCGTTGTCTGCCGCGGGTAAACCCTCTGCCGAGACACTTTCGCTGCTGTCTTCGATGCGCTACTCCGTCATCAGTGGTCCGGATGGCAGCCGGGTGCTGCAGCTGATTTCGACGGAAGCGCTGATGTTGCCGCGGCTGGATTTCCGCCTGGATGTCCGGCTGGATGAAGCGCGGCTGGTTCGCCATTACCAGCTGGACGCGAAGGATCTGCAGATTGTTGTGTCCGAGCAGGCCGAGCCTGCCGCGACCACCGATCTTCAGAGCGAGCGGACAGGCGCCGATGCCGATGGCCGGTTCCTGACCTGGCGCGTTCAGCCAAAGGAGTCCTTGTCGTCGATCGCCAGCCGCTTGCGTCCTGACAGCCTCTCACTGGCCTCGGTCATGCAGCGCCTGTACCGTAACAACCCGGAGGCCTTCATCGCTGGCGATATCAATCGTCTGCGCGCCGGTGTGTTGTTGCGTTATCCGGCACAGTGGTCGCCAAGGCAGGATGCCGCGACGCCGGATGCCTCCCCGGCGTCCGCAGCCGCTGCCGGCCAGCCGGCCGTCGTCCAGCTGAATGCGCCGTTACCCGGCATCGAGGATAGCCAGTCCCGTCTGGCCGACTTGCGCGCCAAGCTGGCGCAGCAAGAGCGCCAACTGTCGGATGCCGACACCATCGCCCGGTCGCTGGAGAAAAAATTGCAGGCCCTGCAGCAGCAAAAATCCGTCGCTGCGCCGCCTGTCGTCAAGGCCAGGCCTTCCTCCTCCATGGTGGCCGCCACCGCCGCCGGGGGCATACTGCTCGCGGCAGCGGTGACGGCCCTGGCTTTGCGCCGCCGCCATCAGCGCCTGCAGGCTCAGCAGGCAGAGGGGCTGGATCGCGGTACCACGGTCGAGGGGATGCGGCAATGGCTGCGCTATGACCCTACCCGGGACGATCTGCGCTATCGCCTGCTGCTGTTGCTGGCCAGTCAGAATGACCGTGAGGGGTTTATCGAGCAGGCTGAAATGGCACGCAGCCGTTTCGATGCGGGGGGCGAGATGTGGCAGGGCGTGTTACGCATGGGTCGCGAGCTGGCGCCGGATCATGACTGGGAGCGTCGTGCGACGGTTGTCGCCCCGGCGGCTGCCGCCATGCCGGAACGCCCTCTGCGCGAGCTGGGTGGCTTGGATGAACTGGCCGATGATCTGGTTGTGTTCCGTGATGCGGCGGTCGATTTTGATACGGCCGAGGCACCGGAATTGCCTCAGCCGATTGATCAGAAAGCCCTGGCACTGCTGTTCCAGGAAATGGGCGATCACAAATCCGCTCAGGAGATGGCACGTCACCCGGGCAGTTGAGCCCGATGCAGAATCTGTCAGGAAGGCCGGACATTTGTCTGGCCTTTTTTATGTCGGCCCCGTGGTCAGACCACCATGGCTTGAGGTAGAGTGAATCATTTGGCGCAGGGATTGGCTGTCGGATCAAGGATGGAATATCAATGAGAATTGCGCTCGGCTTGGAGTATGACGGTCGGGCGTTCGCTGGCTGGCAAACGCAACCGCACGGCAATACGGTACAGGATCAACTCAATCGCGCCCTGAGTGCCATCGCCGGCGTGCCGGTCAGTACCATGGCGGCAGGGCGTACGGATGCCGGGGTGCACGCCTCCAGGCAGGTGGTACATTTCGATTGCGCCGTGTCGCGCCCGGACAATGCCTGGGTGCGTGGCGTCAACAGCCATCTACCTGCGGCCATCAGTGTCTTGTGGGCACGTCAGGTTGCGGATGACTTCCATGCACGGTTTTCGGCCTTTTCCCGCAGCTACAGCTACTACCTGCTGACGCATCCGGTGCGTCCGGCCCTGCTGGCAGGCAAGGTGGGCTGGTATCACCAGTCACTGGACGTGGATGCCATGCGCGCAGCGGCTGCCTGTCTGATCGGGCGTCATGACTTTTCCAGCTTCCGCGCTGCGGAGTGCCAGGCCAAAAGTCCGGTCAAGGATCTGCAAAAACTGGATCTGGTCGAGCATCAGGGCCTGATTCGCTTCGATCTGCAGGCCGATGCTTTTTTGCATCATATGGTGCGCAATCTGGTGGGGGCGCTGCTGTATGTCGGCAAAGGCGCACTGAGCGTCGATGACATGCGCCAGTTGCTGGCGGCGAGAGATCGCACGACGGCACCGCCGACCTTCATGCCCGATGGGCTGTACCTGACCGGGGTTGGCTATCCGGCGCACTTTAACTTGCCGTCCGAGACGGAGACGGCGCGGCTGACACTATGGAGATGAGGGCATGACCCGGGTGAAGATTTGCGGGATTACCCGCCCTGAAGACGGTGTCGAGGCGGCCCGGCTGGGTGCCGATGCCATCGGGCTGGTGTTCTATCCCAGAAGTCCGCGTCATGTATCGCTGACCGCTGCGCGTCAGGTAGTGGCGGCGCTGCCGCCATTCGTCAGCGTGGTGGCGCTGTTTGTCGATCCGTCGCGCGAGGCGGTCGAGGAGGTCCTGGCCGCCGTGCCGGTGGATGTGCTGCAGTTTCATGGCGATGAGTCTGCCGATTTTTGCCGCGCCTTCGCCCGTCCTTATCTGAAGGCGGTGCGGATGCGGCCGGGGGTGGACTTGCTGGCCCTGGCCGGCGTGTTTCACGATGCAAGAGGCCTGCTGGTGGATGCCTTTGTCGATGGTGTCCACGGAGGGACCGGGACGCGATTCGACTGGTCGTTGTTGCCGGAAAGGTTGCCGGTGCCGCTGATTCTGTCCGGCGGGCTGGATGAGAAAAATGTCGCCGATGCGGTACGGCAGGTGGGTCCTGCTGCCGTGGATGTGTCGAGCGGTGTGGAAGTGTCAAAGGGGATCAAGGATGCCCGCCGCATGGCGGCATTCATTCAAGGAGCAAAGTATGGGTCAGTATGATCTTCCCGATGCCGGGGGCCGTTTCGGCGCCTATGGTGGCATCTATGTGGCCGAAACATTGATGGCGGCCCTTGAGGAACTGAAGGCAGAGTATGCCCGTGCCAAGGCCGATCCGGCCTTCTGGGACGAATACCGTCGCGAGCTGGCGCATTTTGTCGGCCGTCCTTCGCCGATCTACCATGCACGCCGATGGTCGGAAATGCTCGGTGGTGCCCAGATCTATCTCAAGCGGGAAGACCTCAACCATACCGGTGCCCACAAGGTGAACAACACCATTGGCCAGGCCCTGCTGGCCCGCCGCATGGGCAAGAAGCGCGTGATTGCCGAGACCGGTGCCGGTCAGCACGGCGTCGCCTCGGCGACCGTGGCGGCCCGTTACGGCATGGAGTGCGTGGTCTATATGGGGTCGGAAGACATCAAGCGGCAATCGCCCAATGTCTATCGCATGAAACTGCTTGGCGCCACCGTGGTGCCGGTCGAGTCCGGTTCGCGCACGCTGAAGGATGCCCTCAACGAGGCCATGCGCGATTGGGTGACCAATGTCGATACCACGTTCTACATTCTCGGCACGGCTGCCGGTCCGCATCCTTATCCGATGCTGGTGCGTGACTTTCAGCGCGTGATCGGTGAAGAGTGCAAGGTTCAGATGCCGGAAATGATCGGCCGCCAGCCGGATGTGGTGGTGGCGTGCGTCGGGGGGGGCTCCAATGCCATCGGCCTGTTCCATCCCTATATCGATGTGCCGGGCGTGCGCATGGTCGGTGTCGAGGCGGGCGGCGAAGGTCTGGATGGCCTGCGCCATGCCGCGCCGCTGTCAGCCGGTACCCCCGGGGTGCTGCATGGCTTCCGCGGCTATCTGATGCAGGATGCCGATGGCCAGATCATGGAGACCCACTCGGTGTCTGCCGGGCTGGATTACCCCGGCGTCGGTCCGGAGCATTGCTATCTGAAGGACAGTGGTCGCGCCGAATATACCGCCATCAACGATGATGATGCGCTCAAGGCCTTCCATGACTGCTGCCGTATGGAGGGCATCATTCCGGCGCTGGAGTCCAGCCATGCACTCGCCTGGGCCGCCCAGGCGGCGCCAACCATGTCGCGCGACCAGGTGATTCTGGTCAACCTGTCCGGACGGGGCGACAAGGATATCAACACCATTGCCGGCCTGTCCGGCATCAGCCTGTAAGCGGGGGCGCACATGTCGCGAATTGCAGAGTGTTTCAATCGTCTGGCGGGTGAGAAGGCGCTGATTCCGTTTATCACCGCCGGTGATCCCAACCCCAAACTCACCGTCGACCTGATGCATGGTCTGGTGGAGGGCGGGGCGGACATCATCGAACTGGGCGTGCCGTTTTCTGATCCGATGGCGGACGGTCCTGTGATCCAGCGAGCCTCGGAGCGGGCGCTCAAGCACCATGTCAGCCTGACCCAGGTGCTGGAAATGGTCGCCGCATTCCGTCTGGAAAATTCCTATACTCCGGTCGTGTTGATGGGGTATCTCAACCCGGTCTGCGCCATGGGGTTCGAGCGCTTCGCCGAGCGCGCGCGCGCGGTGGGGGTCGATGGCGTGCTGACCGTGGATTGCCCGCCGGAAGAGGCCGAGGCACTGACCGGCGCGCTGACTGCCGCCGGTCTGGATCCGATCTTTCTGGTGGCCCCGACCACGCCGCCGGAGCGGGTTGCGCAGATCGGCCGACTGGCGCGCGGATATGTCTATTATGTGTCGCTAAAAGGCGTAACTGGTGCCGGTCATCTGGACATTGCTGAAGTTACGGGTAAAATTGCCGCCCTTAGGGAGTCAATTCCCGTGCCTATCGGAGTGGGTTTCGGCATTCGTGATGCGGAAACCGCCCGAGCACTGTCAGTCACTGCCGACGCCATTGTGGTGGGCAGCCGACTGGTGCAGGAAATCGAGGCCGCCGAGCCGCAAGCTGCCAAAGGGCGGCTCGCGCGTCTGGTGGCCGAATTGAAATCGGCCATTCGCTAGAGTTTTTGCTCTCTAGCGTGTTGAGCCTGACGTGACGACCCGGCCAGGCCGGGTCGAATTGTCCAAGGAGTCTGCATGAGCTGGTTGAACAAGCTCCTGCCGCCGAAGATCAAGCGCGAAGGTCGCGCGGATCGACCGTCGGCGGTGCCGGAAGGTTTGTGGAGCAAATGCTCCGCATGCGAAGCCGTACTGTATTACACCGATCTCGAGTCCAATCTGCAGGTTTGTCCCAAGTGCGGGCATCATCACCCGCTGCATGCGCGTGCGCGTCTCGAGGTGCTGCTGGATCAGGAAGGCCGGCGCGAAATCGGCAGCGAGGTCAAGCCGGTTGATGTGCTGAAGTTCAAGGACAGCAAGCGTTACATTGACCGCCTGGGTGCCGCCCAGTCCGATACGGCGGAAGACGATGCGCTGGTGGTCATGCAGGGCAGCATCCTGTCGGTACCGGCCGTGGTTGCCGCGTTTGAATTCAAGTTCATCGGCGGTTCGATGGGCTCGGTCGTGGGCGAGCGCTTCGTGCGTGGCGTCCAGGCGGCCGTCGAGGCCCGTGCGCCGTTCATCTGCGTTTCTGCCTCCGGCGGGGCGCGCATGCAGGAAGGGCTGAACTCGCTGATGCAGATGGCCAAGACCAGCGCCGCGCTGGATCTGCTGGCTGAGTCGCGTCTGCCTTTCATCTCCATTCTGACCGATCCCACCATGGGGGGGGTATCGGCATCGTTTGCCTTCCTGGGGGACGTGGTGCTGGCCGAGCCGGGCGCCCTGATCGGCTTCGCCGGCCCGCGCGTCATCGAGCAGACGGTCCGGCAGACCCTGCCGGAAGGTTTTCAGCGTTCCGAGTTCCTGCTGCAGAAGGGCGCCATCGACCAGATCGTCGATCGCCGCGAACTGAAGCAGAAGGTGGCCGACCTGCTGACGCTGCTGATGCGCGAGCCCTCGGTCGCCTGAGTCTGTCCGGCCTGCGCCGGCGATCATGAAAAACGGCAAGCCACACTGGCTTGCCGTTTTTCATGTGTCCGATGCTCAGAAGCGGTCGATGATGTGATTGTCCTGCTCGCCCAGCACATGGGAGGCCGGACCGGTCAGCAACGAGTCCGGCTCGTAGACCACGCGGGTATTCTTGTCCGGGTAGGGCAGGTGCCACAGGAAGTGACGGATGCAGTTGAGGCGCGCCCGCTTCTTGTCATCGGCCTTGATCACGGTCCACGGTGCATCGGCGGTGTCGGTGTGAAAGAACATGGCCTTTTTCGCTGCCGTGTATTCATCCCACTTGTCCAGCGACTGAATGTCGATCGGTGACAGTTTCCAGTGCTTGAGCGGATCGTCCCGGCGCGAAATGAAGCGTCGCAGCTGTTCTTCGCGGCTGACAGAGAACCAGTACTTGAACAGCCTCAGGCCACTGTTGACCAGCATGCGTTCAAATTCCGGTGCCTGGCGCAGGAATTCCAGATACTCGTTCGGTGTGCAGAAGCCCATCACCCGCTCGACCCCGGTGCGGTTGTACCAGGAGCGGTCGAAGAACACCATTTCCCCTGCCGTCGGCAGATGCTGCACATAGCGCTGGAAGTACCACTGGCCGCGCTCGACTTCAGTGGGTTTTTCCAGTGCCACCACCCGGGCGCTGCGCGGGTTGAGGTGCTCCATGAAGCGTTTGATGGTGCCGCCCTTGCCCGCTGCATCGCGCCCCTCGAACAGAATGACGATCCGCTGGCCGGTTTCCCTGACCCAGTTCTGCACCTTGAGCAGTTCGATCTGCAGTTCGGCCTTGATGTGCTCGTACTCCGGCCGGCGCATGCGGGTCTTGTAGGGATAATTGGCCGGCAACGGGGCCGTCGTGCTGTCTTCTGAGGAGCCGCGGGGGGCATGGGCGATCTGCATCGCCATCGGAGACTGGCTGATGGCTTCGATTTCACGCGCTGCCTGGGCTCGGGCCGCAGCGGCGCGCTCGGCCTGGGACGAGCGGGGCTTGCTGCGTGATGCGGTCTTGCTGCGCACCGGTTTGTCACTGCCGGTGGCTGCGGTCTGGGCGTCAGGGGCTTCGGTTGCGGTAGGGGCGGCAACGGGCTCGTCAGCGGGCGAGTCGGGTTGGGGCGTGGTGTCGTTCATGGCAATGACCCTGCAGGAAGCATGGATAGATCTATCCTACTTCTTTGGCATAACGAGGTCGATAGTAATATTGTGCTCTGTCTCAGGTCTGAACTTGGCGCGGCAAATCGGGTACAATCGGCACATTACGCATTAACTCTGGCTACTGATCACATAATGAGCACGGAAAACAACACGCCTGTCGTCAGCAACTTCATCCGCTCCATCATCGACGAGGATCTCGCCTCCGGCAAACATGCCTCGATCGTGACCCGCTTCCCGCCGGAACCGAATGGTTACCTGCACATCGGCCATGCCAAGTCGATCTGCCTGAACTTTGGTCTGGCCGAAGACTACCAGGGGCGCTGCCATCTGCGCATGGACGATACCAACCCGGAAAAGGAATCGGACGAATATGTGCGTTCGATCCAGGACAGCATCCGCTGGCTGGGTTTCCAGTGGGACGGCAATGTGCGTTATGCCTCCGACTACTTTGATGCGCTGTATGACTATGCCGTGGCCCTGATCAAGGCCGGTCACGCCTATGTCTGCGAACTGACGCCGGAGCAGATGCGCGAATACCGCGGCAGCCTGACCGAACCGGGCCGCGACAGTCCGTATCGCAACCGCAGCGTCGAGGAGAACCTCGACCTGTTCACGCGCATGAAGAACGGCGAGTTTCCCGACGGCAGCCGTACGCTGCGCCTGAAGATCGATATGGCCTCCGGCAACGTCAATCTGCGCGACCCGGTGATTTACCGCATCCGCCGCGTGCATCATCACCGTACCGGCGACAAGTGGTGCATCTACCCGATGTACGACTACACCCATTGCATTTCGGATGCGCTGGAAGGCATTACCCACTCGCTGTGCACGCTGGAGTTCGAAGACCATCGCCCGCTGTACGACTGGGTGCTGGATCACCTCGACGTGCCCTGCCACCCGCGCCAGTACGAATTCTCGCGCCTGGAAATGCTCTCGACCCTGACCTCGAAGCGCAAGCTCAATGCCCTGGTGACCGAAGGTCTGGTCAGCGGCTGGGATGATCCGCGCATGCCCACCGTCGAAGGCATGCGTCGCCGTGGCTACAGCCCGGCCGGTATTCGCCTGTTTGCCCAGCGCATCGGCATTTCCAAGAGCAGCAACGTCATCGACATGAGCGTGCTGGAAGGTGCCGTGCGCGAGACGCTGGAGTCGGAAGCACCGCGCATCATGGCCGTGCTCAATCCGATCAAAGTGACGCTGAGCAACTACGATGCCGCCGTGACCGCCTCGCGTAGCGCACCGTTTCATCCGCATCATCCGGAGTTCGGTGAGCGTGATGTGCCGATTGCCCGCCAGATCTGGATCGAGCAGGACGACTTTGCCGAAGTGCCGCCCAAGGGCTGGCAGCGTCTGACGCCGGGGGGCGAGGTGCGTCTGCGTTATTCCTATGTGATCAAGTGCGAAGAGGTGATCAAGGATGAAAGCGGTCGCGTGATCGAACTCAAGTGCTCGATCGACCACGACACGCTGGGCAAGAACCCTGAAGGTCGCAAGGTCAAGGGGGTCATCCACTGGGTCAGCGCCGAGCACGCCATCGAAGCCGAAGTTCGTCTGTACGACCGTCTGTTTACCGAACCGCGCCCGGATGCCATTCGCGGCGAGGACGGTGAATACCTGGACTTCCGTCAGTTCCTCAATCCGGCCTCGCTGGCCGTGACCACGGGCTATCTCGAGGCCTCGGCACTGAATGTGCAGCCGGAGAGCCGCTATCAGTTCGAGCGTCTCGGCTACTTTGTTGCGGATCGCTACGATCACCAGCCGGGCAAGAGGGCGGTATTCAATCGCGCCGTCGGGCTGCGTGATACCTGGAGCAAGTAAGTCTTTCGACATGGCGAACCTCGGTTCGCCATTTTTTTTCACTTTGAACGGGATCGTCGCTATGCAGTGTCGTCTTTCCAGTCTGTTGGTCCTGGGGTTGCTGGCCGGCAGCTGGGCGCAGGCCGCTCAGCCAGGCAAAACCTATGATTTCACCATCGTGCACACCAATGATCTGCATGGGCGCTTCTGGCCGGATGCGGACGGTGAGTATGGCCTGGCAGCCCAGAAGGCGCTCATCGACCAGATCCGTGCCGAAGTGCGACAGGCGGGCGGGCGCACCCTGGTGCTCAATGCCGGTGACGTGAATACCGGTGTGCCCGAATCGGACATGCAGGACGCCGAGCCGATGTTCCGTGGCATGAATGCCATTGCCTACGATGCCATGGCGCTGGGTAATCACGAGTTCGACAAGCCGCGCAGCGTGTTGCTGCGGCAAAAAGGCTGGGCTGCGTTTCCATTGCTGTCGGCCAATCTCTATCAGGGCAAGACCCGTCCGTTTGCCGCCACGGCCCAATTCGACCTGGGGGGGCTCAAGGTGGCGGTGCTGGGACTGACCACCCCGGATACGCCCAAGCTGGTCAATCCGCAAAACCTGTCCGGCGCACATTTTGTCGCTCCGGAGCGTGAAGCCGCCAAACTGGTGCCGGCCCTGCGCCGCAAGGCCGATGTGGTGATTGCCCTGACGCACCTGGGGTACTACCCCGATGGTCAGCATGGCGTGAATGCCCCGGGCGACGTGGAACTGGCGCGCACGGTACCCGGTATTGACGTCATTGTCGGCGGGCACAGCCATACTGCCGTATGCATGTCCGGTCCCAATCAGCTGGAGACCGCCCATCAGCCGGGGGCGCCTTGCCGGCCGGATCAGCAGAATGGCACCTGGATCATGCAGACCGGGGAGTGGGGCAAGTCGGTGGGGCGCGCCGACTTCCGCTACCAGCAGGGTAAGCTGACGCTGGTGCGTTACACCCTGATTCCGGTCAATCTCAAGCATGCCGTGACCAGTCCGGATGGCAAAACCAGCAAGGTGACCTGGGGGGCGCCGATTACGCCGGATCCGGTCATGGTCAGCCTGCTCACGCCGTACCAGCAGAAAGGTCAGCAGGTGCTCTCCCAGCCGGTCGGTCAGCTGGACAGCCCGCTGGATGGTGCCCGTGAGCATGTGCGCAGCCAGCCGACCAGTATGGGACGCTTTGCCGGCGAGGCCTTCATGGCACAGACCGGTGCCGATCTGGCGCTGATGAATGGTGGCGGGGTGAGGGACTCGCTGCCTGCCGGTGCCGTCAGTTATCGGGATGTGCTCAAGGTCTTCCCCTTCGGCAGTACCGTGGTGACGGTCGAACTGCGTGGCGATGCGCTGCTGGACCTGCTGACCAAGGCGGCGCTCATGACGCCGGGCAGTGGCGGCTACCCGCAGATGGCCGGCGTGCGCCTGATCCGGCAGGAGGGCAAACTGACCGGCGTTGAGGTCGGCGGCAAGCCGCTTGATCCGCAGCGTCAGTACAAGCTGGTCACCAACAGCTTTCTCGCGGCGGGGGGCGATGGTTATCCCAGGCTGAATCGTTTGCCCGGCTATGTGGATACCGGCTTTGTCGATGCCGATGTGCTGAAAAACTATCTGGCGGCCAGGAGCCCGATCAAGGCGGCGGATTACGCCCCCTGATCCTGCGGCGCGCCGGCGCGGGCGAAACGCCCGGCCCGGCGCGCCGGACTTCTGCTACAATTCTCGGTCAGTCAACCTCCCTCAACGTCGAATCACCATGCTGAAGCTCTACAATACCCTGTCCAGACAGAAAGAAGTCTTTACCCCGATCGAGGCCAACAAGGTACGTATGTACGTCTGCGGCATGACCGTCTACGACTTCTGCCATCTCGGTCATGCGCGGGTGATGGTGGTATTCGACATGGTGGCGCGCTGGTTGCGGGCCAGTGGTTATGACGTCAACTACGTGCGCAACATCACCGATATTGATGACAAGATCATTCGCCGCGCGGCCGAGAACGGTGAAAGCATCGGCGCGCTGACGCAACGCTTCATTACCGCCATGGATGAAGACAGCGCAGCGCTTGGCGTCGAGCGGCCGAACCACGAACCGCGTGCCACGGCCTATGTGCCGGGGATGATCCACATGATCGAGACCCTGATCGGCAACGGTCATGCCTATGCGGCCAAGAATGGCGATGTGTACTACGCCGTGCATGCTTTCGAGGGCTATGGCAAGTTGTCCGGCAAGAGTCTGGAAGACCTGCGCGCCGGGGAGCGGGTCGAAGTCGATCCGCACAAGCGCGACCCGATGGACTTCGTCTTGTGGAAGGCAGCCAAACCGGGTGAGCCGAGCTGGGAGTCCCCCTGGGGGCCGGGCCGTCCGGGCTGGCACATCGAATGCTCTGTCATGAGCGAGCACCTGCTGGGCGAGCATTTCGACATTCATGGCGGCGGCGCGGATCTGCAGTTCCCGCATCATGAGAACGAGATTGCCCAGTCCGAGGGCGCGCATGGTCATGGCTTCGTCAATTACTGGATGCATAACGGCTTCATTCGTGTCGACGATGAAAAAATGTCCAAGTCCCTGGGCAATTTCTTCACCATCCGCGAAGTGCTGCAAAAGTATGATGCCGAAGTGGTGCGCTTCTTTATCCTGCGTGCCCACTATCGCAGTCCGCTGAATTATTCCGATGCTCATCTGGACGATGCGCGTGCCGCGCTGACCCGCCTGTATACGGCACTGAAGAACGTACCGCCGGTGGACGTTCCTCTGGAGTGGCACGATGAGTATGCCGTGCGCTTCAAGGCGGCCATGGATGATGATTTCAATACCGTCGAGGCCATGGCCGTGCTGTTCGATCTGGCCAACGAGGTTCACAAGACTCAGTCGGCCGAGCTGTCCGGTCTGCTGCGTGCGCTCGCCGGTGTACTCGGCCTGCTGCACCGTGATCCGGTGGCGTTCCTGCAAGGCGGGCAGGGCGGGGCGGGCCAGCTGGCCGCCGAAGACATCGAGGCGCTGATTGAGCAGCGCCGCGCCGCGCGAGCCGCCAAGAACTGGGCCGAGTCCGACCGAATTCGCGACCAACTGGCGGCAGAGGGCGTGATCCTGGAAGACAGTGCCGGTGTGACAACCTGGCGTCGTGGCTGATTCCATGGCGGGGTCTTGTCAAGATGAGGTAATCGGCGGATAATCGTCGGTTTCGTCATGCAGTACAGGCAAAACCCCTGTACCCGAGTAAAGGAACGCATCATGCGCAATGATATTCATCCGTCTTACACAGACGTCGCTGTGACCTGCTCCTGCGGCAACACCTTCGTGACCAAGTCCACGATGGCCAAGGAAGCCTTCCACATCGAAGTTTGCTCCAACTGCCACCCGTTCTACACCGGCAAGCAGAAGATCGTCGACACCGCCGGTCGCGTTGACAAGTTCAACCAGAAGTTCGGCAGCTTCTTCAAGCGCGGCTAATTCGCGTCGAAGACTCCAGAAAAGGCAGCCCAGGCTGCCTTTTTTGTTCCTGATGCCATTCATGCTAAGCTGTAGGGCTTCTGAGCAAGTGATTTCCACGGCGTTTGAAGGCAAAAGAGATAACCTGTTCAGAGGGTCCCTGACCCGCAAGCCATTCCGAGGCTGAACATCGCATGCTGACCTATTCCCCTGATCACCAGAACAATCTGCCGCGCCCGACCGAAAAGCCCTGGGTGCTCCTGCTGCTGGCGTTCATCTGGCTGTGGCCGGCCATTATCGGCCATGACCCCTGGAAGCCGGACGAGCCGTTCGTGCTGGCGGTGGTGCAGGACATGCTGGCCCATGGCCACTGGCTGGTGCCCACGTTCCAGGGCGAGCCCTGGCTGAGCAATCCCCCGCTGTATTACTGGGTGGCCAGCTTCTTCGTGCGGCTGTTCTCGCCCTGGCTGCTGCCGGCGCACGATGCGGCGCGGCTGGCGACCCCGTTATTCATGGCGCTGGCGCTGACTTGTGTCGGCGGGGCGGCACGGGAGCTCATCGGACGGCGGCACGGCCGCAGTGCCGTGCTGATTCTGATCGGCTGCATCGGTCTGGTGGAAACCGGTCACCAGATGACCTCCAGCGTGGCCAGTTTTACCGGTTATGCGGCCGCCTTCTACGCGCTGGCTCTGTGCCTGCGCCTGCCGGCACTGTCCGGCGCCCTGCTGGGCCTGGCCAGTACGGTGCTGTTCCTGTCCTCCAGTCTGCTGGATCTGATGCTGCTCTGGTCCGTGGTACTGCTCCTGCCGCTGTTTCCGGCCTGGCGCAACAAGCGTTATGCCATCACGGTGACCATGGCCCTGCTGTTCGGCTTGCCCCTGTTGCTGGTCTGGCCGGTGGCCTTTGCCCGCTACTATCCGGCACTGTTCGATCTGTGGTGGCACGATTATGCCCTGGGTGAACTGGCCGGATTTTCCCGTCCGGACTTCTTCCATGACTCGGGTTATTACCTGAAAACCGCGCTGTGGTATGCCTGGCCTGCCTGGCCGCTGGCGGGGTGGACGCTCTATCGCCGTCGTCATTTTGACAAGCCGATGATGCAGCTGCCGGGTTTGTTCTTTGCCGTGATCATCATCCTGTTGACCCTGTCCGGCATGCAGGCCACCAAGAACACCATGCCACTCCTGCTGCCCCTGGCGCTGATGGCTGCGATCGAGCTGGATACCCTGCGTCGCGGGGCCGCGGCGGCGTTGAACTGGTTTGCCCTGATGACCTTTGGCTTTTTCGGCCTGCTGGTCTGGTTTGGCTGGGCGGCAATGAACTTTGGCTGGCCGGAGCGACTGGCCGGACGGGCACATTATTTCAGCCCCTACTATGTACCGCATGTATCGGTGGCCATGGCGCTGTGCGGCCTGTTTGCCACACTGGTCTGGATCTGGGCCCTGACGCGGCGCAATCTGCGCGGCCGCCAGGCGGTCACCAACTGGGCTGCCGGCCTCACCCTGCTGTGGGGGCTGATCGGCAGCCTCTGGCTGCCCTGGCTGGATGCCCTCAAGAGTTATCGCCCGGTGGTGGTCGACATGGTACGCCACCTGCCGGCGGATGCCGGCTGTGTCTCCACCGGGGTAGGCAATCTGATGGGACGGGTGAGCTGGCAATACTATGCCGGGATGAACCTGTCCTTGCGCGAGTCCGCTTGCGAATTGCGGCTGATCATCCGCCCGCGCAGCATTCTGCCTGATCCGGCCTGGCAGGTGATCTGGCAAGGCAGCCGCCCGCGGGAAGACGACGAGATTTTCGTTCTGGAACGCCGGCGAGCCCACTAGCCAGGTCTGACAGAGACGAGGGCAGCAAGCAGGGGGTCAGGTCTTGAATTTTGCAGCAGGCCGCAAAATTCAAGACCTGACCCCCTGCTTGCGTCTTGAATCAAGTGCGCAGGATGGCCAGGTTTTCGTACAGCTTCAGGGATTCCGGGTTGGCCAGGGCGCCAAGGTTTTGCACCGGTTGTTGGTGCAGGACATGCTTCACCGCCAGTTCGGCAATCTTGCCATTGGCGGTGCGCGGAATATCGGCGATGGCCACAATATGGGCCGGTACGTGGCGCGGGCTGGCGCCTTCACGGATGCGTTCGCGCAGCCGGGCTGCCAGCGCCTCATCGAGATGGAACCCGCGTGCCAGGCGCACGAACAGAATCACTCGCTCATCGTCCTGCCATTGCTGGCCCACCGCCAGCGCTTCTTCCACCTCATCAAAGGCTTCGACCTGACGATAGATTTCCGCCGTACCGATGCGAACGCCACCGGGGTTGAGAACCGCATCGGAGCGGCCATGGATGATCATGCCGTTGTGGGCGGTGATTTCGGCGAAGTCGCCATGCGCCCAGACATTGGGGAAGCGGTTGAAGTAGGCGCGGCGCAGGGCGCTGCCGTCCTCGTCATTCCAGAAAGCGACCGGCATGGACGGGAAGGGGCGGGTGCAGACCAGCTCGCCTTTCTGTTCGCGCAGGATGGTCCCGTGCTCGTCGAACACCTCGACGGCCATGCCCAGCCCGCGGCACTGCAGCTCGCCGCGCCATACCGGCAGATTGGCCGAGCCCAGGGCAAAGCAGGACACGATATCCGTGCCACCGGAGATCGACGCCAGGTTGAGGTCGCGCTTGACCGACTGGTAGACCCAGTCGAAGCCTTCCGGCATCAATGGCGAACCGGTGGAAAAGAGGGTGCGCAGTGAGGGGAAATCATGGCGCTCTCTCGGAACCAGGCCCAGTTTGCGGGTGCTGTCGATGAATTTGGCCGAGACGCCGAAATGGGTGGCGGCGGCGGTTTCGGCGTATTGCCACAGCACATCGCCGGCGGCGGCAAAGGGTGAGCCATCGTAGAGCAGCAGGGTCGCTCCACTGGCCAGGGCGCTCATTTGCCAGTTCCACATCATCCAGCCGCAGGTGGTGAAGTAGAACAGCCGGTCCTGTTTGTGCAAGTCGCCATGCAGCTGATGTTCTTTCATGTGCTGCAGCAGCGTCCCGCCACTGCCATGCACGATGCACTTGGGTTTGCCGGTCGTGCCGCTGGAATACAGAATGAACAGCGGGTGATGGAAGGCGACACGCTCGAAGGTGATGTCACAGGCCGGGTAGGGGGCGACCAGATCGTCGAGGGTGATGCCGCCGGGCAGTGCGCGGGCCACGGCATTGGCATTGTCCAGATAGGGTACGACCACGATGCGGTTCAGCGAGGGCAGCTCGCCGGCCAGATGCGCCAGTTTGTCGCGGTAATCGAAGGCTTTGCCGTTGTACCAGTAGCCATCGGCACAGAACAGAACGCTGGGTCGGGTCTGGCCGAAGCGGTCCAGTGCCGCATCGACGCCGAAGTCCGGCGAGCAACTGGTCCAGATGGCGCCGAGACTCGTGGCGGCCAGCATGGCCGCCAAGGTTTCCGGCAGGTTGGGCAGCCAGCCGGCGACCCGGTCGCCGGGACGGATCCCCTCGGCGCGCAGCGCTTGCTGCAGCCGTGACACCTGTTCGTACAGTTCGCGCCAGCTCCACTGGCGCTGCACCTTGTCTTCTCCCCAGAACACCACGGCCAGCGCTTCATCGCGCCGGCGCAGCAGGTTTTCGGCATAGTTCAGCCTGGCTTCGGGGAAGAAGCGTGCTGACTGCATGCTGTCGCCGTGGATCAGCGCCTGGGCGCCCTTGTCGCCTATCACGCCGCAGTAGTCCCACACCAGTGACCAGAAACGCGCCGGATGGTCGATGCTGTACTGCCACAGGGCATCATAGTCGGGCAAATGCTGGTTCCAGCGGGTTCGTGCCAGACGGGTAAAGGCGGTCAGATGTGAGCCGGCCAGCCTGGCCGGACTCGGTTCCCACAGCGGCAGATCTTGCATCATCCCAGCTCCTGGAAATGGTCTAGTGCGTCAGTGTTGGGGTTTCATGGCCAGCGCCAGCTTGCTGCGTGGCGCACTGCCCAGTAATTCGCCGATCCACCAGGCGGTGTCGATCAGGGCGCTCAGCGTGATACCGGTGCGGTAGCCGAGGCCGTGCAGCAGGTAAACCAGCTCTTCCGTGGCCACATTGCCCGAAGCACCTTCGGCGTAAGGGCATCCGCCCAGTCCGCCGACCGAGGCGTCGAAGCAGCGAACGCCGGCCTGCAGCGAGGCATAGATATTCGCCAGCGCCATGCCGCGGGTGTCGTGATAATGGCCGGCCAGCTGGCGCATGGGGACTCGGCGGCCCACGGCATCGAGCATGGCCAGAATACTGCCCGGGGTACCGCAACCGATCGTGTCTCCCAGCGAGATTTCTTCGCAGCCCATCTGATAGAGCGCATGGGCCACCTGGGCGACCTTGTCGGGGGCAATCTCACCCTCATAGGGGCAGCCTGCCACACAGGAGACATAGCCTCGTACCCGGATACCCCGCTCGCGTGCCTGTTCAATGACGGCCTCGAAGCGTTGCAGGCTTTCGGCGATGCTGCACTGGATGTTGCGCTGGCTGAAGGTTTCACTGGCGGAGCCGAAGACGGCGATGTCGCGCGCACCGGCGGTCAGCGCGGCTTCCAGCCCTTTCAGATTGGGCACCAGTACCGGATAGCGTTGCGTGCCGTCGAGGGGGAGCTGTGTCAGCACCGCATCGGACTGAGCCATCTGCGGCACCCGCGCCGGGGAGACCATGGCACCGGCCTCGATGACCGGCAATCCGGCTTCGGCCAGTCGCCGGATCAGGGCCAGCCGCTGCTCGACACGGAGGGGGCGGCTTTCATTTTGCAGACCGTCTCGCGGCCCGACTTCCACAATCCTGACCTGATCGCTCATGTTTCAGTCCTGTGCTTCGAAATCCAGCAGATCGACACCTTCTTCGACCTGCTGTCCGGGGGTGAAATGATAGGCACTGACCTGACCATCCGCCGGGGCGAACAGGGTGTGCTCCATTTTCATCGCCTCCATGATCAGCAGGGCCTGGCCCTTGCGGACCCTGGCGCCGATCTCGGCACACAGCGCCACCACCCGGCCGGGCATCGGCGCCCGCAGGTGGCCGCTGCCGTGCTGATGGCCCTCATTGGCGGCCAGCGGGTCGACCCATGTCAGTGTCAGGGTCTCGCCCTGGTAAAACACAATGCGCTGCTGCTCGCGCTGCAGCACGGTCGCCTGGCAACGCCGGCCGCCGAGGCGGGCGCTGATCACGCCATCGCGCCACTGTACGGCCTCGGCGCGCAGGGTGACATCGCTGATCTGCAGCAGGCATTCATGGCCGCGACGTTGCAGCACGACCGGCAGGGTGTGTTCGCGCCACTGGTACTGCCGGCTTTGGCGTTGTGCCGCGCCGCCCAGGCGCCAGCCGGGGAGGGAACCATCCCAGGGGCCATCGCCACCCGGCGCAGCGGCCAGGCTGTCGGCCAGTGCCAGCAGTGCCAGCGCTTCGGCTGCTGGCGCCGCCGGTGCCGGCAACAGCTCGGCCTGGTAGCGTTCGATGAACCCGGTATCCACTATACCGTCGGCAAATGCTGAATGAGTAACAATTTTGCGCAGGAAGGCAAAGTTGGTGGCGACGCCTGCGACCTGATACGCCGCCAGGGCCTGATCGAGCCGCGCCAGGGCTTCGGCGCGGGTCGGTCCCCAGACGATCAGCTTGGCCAGCATCGGGTCGAACAGCGGGGTGATGGTGTCGCCGGCGACCACGCCACTATCGATGCGCAGCCAATCGCACGGCACCGGGGTCTGCAGGTGCAGCAGGCGTCCGCAGGAGGGCAGGAAGCCAGTCTGCGGGTCTTCGGCGTACAGGCGGGCTTCGATGGCATGGCCGTGTCGTGTCAGCTCATCCTGGCGCAGCGGCAGGGGTTCGCCTTGCGCCACGCGGATCTGCCAGGCGACCAGGTCCTGGCCGGTGATCATTTCGGTGACCGGATGCTCAACCTGCAGGCGGGTATTCATCTCCATGAAGTAATAGTCGCCGCTTTGACCATCGACGATGAATTCGACCGTGCCGGCACCCAGATAGTCGACGGCCCGTGCGACCCGGCAGGCAGTCTCGCCCATGGCGCGGCGCATGGCCTCGCTCAGCCCGGGGGCCGGGGCTTCTTCCAGCACCTTTTGGTGTCGGCGTTGCACCGAGCAGTCACGCTCAAACAGGTAGACGCACTGGCCATGGCTGTCGGCAAAGACCTGGATTTCGATATGGCGCGGTGCGCTGAGATATTTCTCGATCAGTACGCGGTCATCACCAAAGCTCGCGCGGGCTTCGCGCTGGCAGGAGGCGAGGGCGGCGGCGAAATCGCCGGCCTGCTGAACGATGCGCATGCCCTTGCCGCCGCCCCCTGCACTGGCCTTGATCAGCACCGGGTAACCAATGCGGTCGGCCTCGGCCGCCAGCAGGGCCGGGTCCTGATTGTCGCCGTGGTAGCCGGGGACCAATGGTATGCCGCTGGGGGCCAGCAGCGCTTTGGCGGCGGATTTGGAGCCCATGGTGGCCAGCGCCGGTTCGCGCGGGCCGATGAACAGGATGCCGGCCTCGCGGCAGGCGCGGGCGAATTCGGCGTTCTCCGACAGGAAGCCATAACCGGGATGGATGGCATCCACGCCGCATTGGCGTGCGATGGCGAGAATGCCGGAGATGTCCAGGTAGCTGTCTGAGGTCAGATGCCAGGCCTGATCGGCCTGTTGCACGAAGGGGGCGGCGGCATCGGCGGCCACATGCACGGCGACGGTCTGGATGCCCATGTTGCGGGCGGTTCGGATCACGCGACAGGCAATTTCGCCGCGATTGGCGATCAGCAGCTTGCGGATCATGCCGATTCTCCCTGCCAGTGTGGCGGTCGTTTGTCGAGGAAGGCCTGCAGCCCTTCGCGTGCTTCCGGGCCTCGGCGCAGCATGGCAATGCGCCGTGCGCAGTCGTCGAGCACCTCGTCATCGCCCGGACCGCCTTCGATCAGATTGCGCAGCAGGGCCTTGGCCTGGCTCAGGGCTTCCGGTCCGCCCCTCACGATGTGTTCCGCCAGATGGCTGACGGTACTGTCCAGGGCACTGTCTTCGACCACTTCGTGCACCAGGCCCAGCTTCAGTGCCCGGGCGGCGTCCAGGGTTTCGGCGGTCAGGGCATAGCGACGCGCCTGGCGTACGCCGATGGCTTCGGCGACATAGGGGCCGATGACGGCTGGAATCAGTCCGAGGCGCACTTCCGAAAGGGCAAAGCGTGCTGCCGGCGTGCAAACGGCGATATCGCAGGCGGCGACCAGGCCCATGCCGCCGCCCAGGGCAGCGCCCTGAATACGGGCGATGACCGGCTTGTTCGAGCGGTACAGGGTGCGGAACAGGCGTGCCAGCCGCTGGGCATCGGCCAGATTCTCGGCGTCTCCCAGTTCACCGGCACTTTTCATCCAGTTCAGGTCGGCGCCGGCACAGAAGCTCTTGCCTTGCGAGGCCAGGACGATAACCCGTACCTCGGGCTGGTTTTGCAGGTTAGCCAGGGTATCGGTCAGTTCCAGAATCAGCGCCGGGTTGAAGGCGTTGTGCACCTCGGGGCGGGACAGCCAGATCCATGCCTGGTTGCCGCGCCGTTCCAGTTGCAGTGTGTCACTCATGATGGCCTCACATACGGAACACGCCAAAGCGTGTGCTCTCGATCGGGGCATTCAGGCTGGCATCCAGCGCCAGGGCCAGGACTTCGCGTGTCTGGGCCGGGTCAATCACGCCGTCATCCCACAGGCGGGCGCTGGCGTAGTAGGGGTGCCCCTGCTTTTCGTACTGTTCACGGATCGGTGCCTTGAAGGCGGCTTCGTCCTCGGCACGCCAGGCATCGCCCAGCTGGTCGCGCTTGACCTGGGCCAGCACTCCGGCGGCCTGCTCGCCGCCCATGACCGAGATGCGGCTGTTGGGCCACATCCACAGGAAGCGCGGCCCGAAGGCTCGTCCGCACATGCCATAGTTGCCGGCGCCGAAGCTGCCGCCGATCAGTACGGTGAACTTCGGCACCCGGGCGCAGGCGACCGCATTGACCAGCTTGGCGCCGTCCCGGGCGATACCGGCATTTTCCGCCTTGCGGCCGACCATGAAGCCGGTGATGTTCTGCAGGAAGATCAGCGGGATGCCGCGCTGGCAGCACAGCTCGATGAAGTGGCTGCCCTTGAGTGCCGACTCGGAGAACAGGATGCCGTTGTTGGCGATGAGGCCGACGCGAAAGCCGTTGAGCCGGGCAAAGCCGGTGACCAGGGTGGTGCCGTAGTTACGCTTGAACTCGTCGAAATCAGAGTCGTCCACCAGGCGCAGGATGATCTCGCGGACATCAAAGGGTTTTTTGCTGTCGCAGGGAATCACCCCGTACAGCTCGCTGGCCGGGCGGCGTGGTGCGCGGGCGGCGATGCGGTCCAGCTCGCCCTGCTTGCGCCAGTTGAGGCTGGCGACGATCTGGCGTGCCAGTGCCAGGGCATGGCCATCGTTTTCCGCCAGATAGTCGGCGACGCCGGACAGCCGGGTGTGTACGTCGGCACCGCCCAGGTCTTCGGCGCTGACCACCTCACCCGTCGCCGCACGGACCAGTGGCGGGCCGCCGAGGAAAATCGTGCCCTGGTTGCGCACGATGATGGTTTCATCGCTCATGGCCGGTACATAGGCGCCGCCTGCGGTACAGGAACCCATCACCACGGCGATCTGGGCGATGCCGGCCGCCGACAGGTTGGCCTGGTTATAAAAGATGCGGCCAAAGTGATCGCGGTCGGGAAACACTTCGTCCTGCAGCGGCAGGAAGGCACCGCCGGAATCGACCAGGTAAAGGCAGGGCAGGCGGTTCTCCAGCGCGATTTCCTGAGCACGCAGATGCTTTTTGACGGTCATCGGGTAGTAGGTGCCGCCTTTGACCGTGGCGTCGTTGGCGACAATCATGCACTCCACGCCGCTGACCCGGCCGATACCGCACACCATGCCGGCTGCCGGGGCGTCGTTGTTGTACATGTCGAAGGCCGCCAGCGGTGACAGCTCGAGAAAGGGCGAGTCGGCGTCCAGCAGATGGTCGATGCGCTCGCGCACCAGCATCTTGCCGCGTGCGGTGTGCCTGGCAGCGGCACTCGCCCCCCCTCCCTGTGCCACTTGCGCCAGTTTCTGCTGCAGATCGTCGACCAGCGCGCGCATGGCGGCGCTATTGGCCTGAAAGTCGGCAGACTGCGGGGACAGCGTGGTTTCCAGGATGGCCATGGCAGCTCCTTCAGCCTTGTTCGGCCATCAGTTCGCGACCGATCAGCCAGCGGCGGATTTCGCTGGTGCCGGCGCCGATTTCATACAGCTTGGCATCGCGCAGCAGGCGGCCGGCCGGGAAGTCGTTGATATAGCCGTTGCCCCCCAGGCACTGAATGGTTTCCAGCGCCATCTGCGTGGCCTTCTCGGCCGCGAACAGGATGGCGCCGGCGGCATCTTTGCGTACTACGCGGCCTTCCAGACCATTGTCCAGCGCCGTACCGACCGAGTAGACGTAGGCGCGGGTGGCTGAAAGCGAGACATACATATCGGCCAGTTTGCCCTGCATCAGCTGGAAATCGCCGATGGCACGACCGAACTGCTTGCGTTCCTTCAGGTAGGGCAGGGCCAGGTCCAGACAGGCTTGCATGATGCCCAGTGGGCCGGCTGCCAGCACGGCGCGTTCGTAGTCCAGACCACTCATCAGGACTTTGACGCCGCCGCCGACTTCGCCCAGTACATTGGCACGCGGCACGCGGACTTCGTCGAAGAACAGCGGGTAGGTGTTGGAGCCGCGCATGCCCAGCTTGTCCAGCTTGTTGCCGAAGGAGAAGCCCGGCATGCCTTTCTCTACCAGGAAGGCGGTGATGTCCCGGTCCGAGGTCTTGGCGTAGATCACCAGCACATCGGCGTCGCCCCCGTTGGTGATCCACATCTTCGAACCGTTGAGCACATAGTGATCACCGTCCTCGCGGGCCTTGAGCTGCATGCTGACGACGTCGGATCCGGCATTGGGCTCGGACATCGCCAGCGCCCCGACATGCTCACCGCTGATCAGTTTGGGCAGGAAACGGCGTTTCTGTGCTTCGTTGCCATTGCGGAAGATCTGGTTGACGCACAGATTGGCGTGCGCGCCGTAGGACAGACCGACCGAAGCCGAGGCGCGGCTGATTTCTTCCATTGCCACGATCTGCGCCAAATAGCCCAGTTCGCTGCCGCCGAAAGCCTCGGAGACCGTGATGCCCAGGAGACCCAGGTCTCCCATCTTGCGCCACAGGTCGGCCGGAAACAGATTATCGCGATCGATGTCGGCGGCGCGCGGGGCAATTTCCTGCGTGGCGAAATCGCGCACGCTGTCTCGCAGCATGTCGAGGCTTTGCTGATCCATGGTGTCTCTCCCTGTGGTGTATGCATTAATCATCCATTACGTTTACGTAAACGTCAATACGTATTCGGCGTGGACCGCGGGCGGAGCAGCGTGTACTTCAGGGACTCAGATGCTGGCGATGACCTCGCGGCAATGGGCCGACAGAACGTCGATTTCCTGCAGGACTTCGTCGATGTCCTGGCGCTGGCGCAGCAGCTGGTCGCGGCGTTCGGTCAGCAGTTGCAGCAGCAGATGGGATTGTTGTGCTTCGTCGCGGGCGCGCTGGTAGAGGTCGAGAATTTCGCGGATTTCGGCCAGCGACAGGCCGATGCGCTTGCCGCGCAGGATCAGTTTCAGCCGTGCGCGGTCGCGGCGGGTGAAGATGCGCTGCTGTCCCCGGCGCTCTGGTTCGATCAGCCCCTGTTCTTCGTAGAAGCGGATGGTGCGCGCGGTGACGTCCAGGTCGCGGGCCAGTTCGGAGATGGTGTAAGTGTCCTGTTCCATGTTTTTCTCTGCTTTGCCGGTTTGCCCGGTCTCAGGGCGCGATTGTAGCGTTTAATCTTAAGTGATGGCGGCCAAAGCGCAAATTTTGCCATTGCCGGTGGCCTGCCCATGCGCCATGACAATGATATTTGACGAATGTCCCACAAGCGGCGGCGTTATTGGCTACAATTCGCCCCAACCCTTCACCGAGGAAGCATCATGAGTGCCACCGTATTCGACGATCAAGACCTGGCTCGCCTGGAACATCTGCTCAATCCGCTGTCTGCCGCAGGCAGCACCATGCGTCCGGATGAGGTGCAAGGCTTTTTCGCGGCGCTGATCAGCGGCCCGGATGAAGTACCGGCTTCGTTCTGGTGGTCGGAAGTGCTGGGCGATGCGCCGGCCTTTGCCAACGAGGCCGACAAGGCCGAGTTGCAGACCCTGCTGGAAAAGCTCTACCACGCCACGGCGGATGCCCTGGCCGCGAAAGCGCCGCTGGACCTGATCCTGTATGCCGAGGAAGACTCGGACGAGGCCGATTACTGGCCCTGGTGCAATGCCTATCTGTATGCCCTCGACAGCGTGCCGACCGACTGGTTCGACAAGGCCGACGACGAGGGTTTCGAGGAGCTGCTGCTGCCGGTGATGGCGCTGGGCGGCATGTTCGAGGAAGACGACGGCGACGATCTGGTGGATTTCAGTCCGGAAGAACTGGACGATTTCCGCGACCAGCTGCCGGATGCCGTGCAGGCGGTGTTCAATTACTGGCATGCCAAGGCCAATGCGCCGGCCACCATCCGCCGTGAAGGAGACAAGGTGGGCCGCAACGATCCCTGCCCGTGCGGCAGCGGCAAGAAGTACAAGGCGTGCTGCGGCAAGGACGAGTAACGCTCTCGGCCGGTCATGAAAATGCCCCGCACAGTGTGCGGGGCATTTTTGTTGTGAAAGAACCGGCTTACTGCAGGGCGAAGTCGGTGTCCTTCATCAGCGGCTTGGCGCCAGTCTTCAGCTGGGCCAGCAGGCTGTGGGTTTCCGGCAGCAGCTTGGCAAAGTAGAAGCGGGCGGTGGCGATCTTGCCCTTGTGGAAGTCGTCGTCCTGGCCAAAGGACACGGCGGCCATGCGTGCCCACAGCCAGGCATAGGTCAGGTGGCCGATCAGGCGCAGATAGTCGGTTGCCGCGGCACCGACTTCATCCTTGTCCTGCATGGCGGCCATGCCGATCTTGACGCTGACTTCCCCGACTTCTTTCATCAGTTGCACCAGCGGGGCGGTGAATTCGGTCAGTTCGGCACGATCCTGGCTTTCCTTGAGGAACTGCTGGATCAGGCCGGAGAACTGGCGCAGCTTGGCGCCCTGATCGGACAGCACCTTGCGTGCCAGCAGATCCAGCGCCTGGATGCCGTTGGTGCCCTCGTAGAGCTGGGCAATACGGCAATCGCGCACCAGTTGTTCCATGCCCCATTCGCGGATGTAGCCATGACCGCCGAAGACCTGTACCCCCAGGTTGGTGGCGCTGAAGCCATTGTCGGTCATGAAGGCCTTGGCGACCGGGGTCAGCAGGGCGACCAGGTCGGCAGCGGCTTTGCGGGCATCGGCATCCGGATGCTTCTCCTCGATATCCAGCTGCAGCGCCAGGAAGGTGGTCAGGGCTCGGCCGGCCTCGGTGTAAGCCTTTTGGGTCAGCAGCATGCGGCGCACGTCCGGATGCACAATGATCGGGTCGGCGGCTTTTTCCGGTGCCTTCGGGCCATTGAGTGCCCGCATCTGCAGGCGGTCTTTGGCATAGGTCAGCGCGCCCTGATAGGAGGCTTCACCCAGTCCCAGGCCCTGCATGCCGCAGCCCAGGCGCGCGGCGTTCATCATGGTGAACATGCAGGCCAGACCCTTGTTCGGTTCGCCCAGCAGGTAGCCGCGGGCCCCTTCGAAGTTGAGCACGGCCGTGGCGTTGGCGCGGATGCCCATCTTGTGCTCCAGGCTGCCGCAGAAGACCGGGTTGCGGCTGCCGTCTTCGTGGAACTTGGGCACGATGAACAGCGAGATGCCCTTCACGTCTTTCGGCGCATCCGGCAGACGGGCCAGCACCAGGTGGATGATGTTGCCCGCCAGGTCGTGCTCGCCGGCGGAGATGAAGATCTTGGTGCCGGTGATGGCAAAGCTGCCGTCACCATTCGGCTCGGCGCGGGTTTTCAGCAGGCCCAGATCGGTACCGCAGTGCGGTTCAGTCAGGCACATGGTGCCGGTCCAGCTGCCATCGACCAGCCTGGGCAGGTACTGGTTCTTCTGTTCGCTGGTGCCATGGGCGTGGATCGCGGCGTAGGCGCCATGCGACAGACCGGGGTACATCGACCAGGCGACGTTGGCCGAGCAGAGCATCTCCATGGCCGGGAAGGCGAGGATCTTCGGCATGCCCAGTCCGCCATATTGCGGGTCGCAGTCCAGTGCCGGGAAGCCGAGCTCGCAATATTGCCTGTAGGCATCGGCGAAGCCGGTCGGCGTGGTGACGCTGTGCGTGGCCGGGTCGAACTGGCAGCCTTGCTCATCGCCCTGACGGTTGAGCGGTGCCAGTTCGTTTTCACAGAAGGTGGCCGCGGCCTCCAGGTAGGAGGCCAGGGTTTCCTTGTCCATGTCCTCGTAGCCCGGCAGGGTCTTCAGGGTTTGCTGCACGGCAAACAGTTCGTTCAGTACAAAGTCGAAATCGCGCAGCGGGGCTTGATAAGCGGGCATCAGTTTCTCCTGGTCTTGCTGTGGTTGGGCAGGGCGCCTTCAGTCGGGGCGGTCGCGGTCGCATGCAGCTCGGGCTGTCTTGTGGCGTGGTCGCGCTCGCCGGAATTGATTCAAACGTTTGTTTAATTTATTTCCGCTGCTTTGACAAGTGTTATATGACATCGGGGAGGGGGGGCGAGGGGGAGCCAGCGTTGTATTTTTGCACTGGCCGCCAGAGACCATTTTTGCTGGGTTTCGGCACATCTGGCGTTCATGTCCTAGAATGAACTCAATATTTTGTGTTTGTCGCTGGCTTGCCTCGGTACAATGGCGCATCGCTGTATCGAACGGTTTTTGCTTTTGGTTTGAAAGGGTTGCCGTGGATTTGACCGAGAAGATGATTGATTCGCAGCTGGTGTTCGAGGGCGGCTTCCTCAAGGTGCGACGCGATCGGATTCAACTGCCGGATGGCAGCGAGGGCTGGCGTGAGTATATCCGTCACCCCGGGGCCGTCGCGGTGCTGGCGCTCACCGATGATCAGCAGGTGGTGCTGGAACGGCAATACCGCTATCCCTCGGGGCGCGAGTTCCTGGAGATTCCGGCCGGCAAGCTGGACCAGGGAGAGTCGCACGAGGCCTGCGGCCGGCGCGAGCTGCTGGAGGAAACCGGCTATGTGGCGCGCGAGTGGGTCTTCCTCGGAACCGCACATCCCTGCATCGGTTATGCCGATGAACAGATCCACTATTTCCTGGCTCGCGGGCTGAGCCAGTCTGCCCGTCAGCTGGATGACGGCGAGTTTCTCGAGGTGGTGACCCTGCCGCTGGCAGAAGTGACCGCCATGACCCTGAACGGAGCCATCTGCGACAGCAAGAGCCTGGTCGGCCTGTACTGGCTGCAGGCTTATCTTGAAGGGAGAATGCCCGGTGCCGTTTGATTCCCACCATAACCGGCGCGGTTCGCGCCGGGTCTCGATGCGCTGCAAGGCCCGCATCAAGTCGCTGCATACCGGTGAAACCCACTACGGCGAGTGTGCCGACATCTCGGTCGACGGCATCGCGCTGCATACCTCTTACGTGCCGCAGTATGGCGAGCACCTGATGGTGCTGGTGTTGACGCCATCCGTGGGCAGCGTGCCCGGTCGTCCTTTCGAAGCCGAGGTTGAGGTTCGCCGCTGCAACGAGCTGGAGCGTCACCGTCTCTACGAGATCGGCGCCAAGATTCTCACCCGTCGTTGAGGTGATAACGTCATGATTCCGTCCTCTGGATCATGTCTTTGACATTTGCCCGACCTTGCAACGGTTGCAAATTTTTTTCGCTTTGTGTTTCGTGCCTTTGTTTTTGTTTCTTCAGTGATTTTTCCTGCCGTCGCGGTGTTTGCCGCCTGAAATGACGGATTTATCGGGCTTTCCGGCTTGCGTCACCAGCCTGTCATTGTGCTATACCCTAAAAAAACAGAACGGAATTTGCTGCAGTCACTCTAAGTTGAGCAAGGGGCGCCGGGTGCTTTGATGCAGTCCTGCGTTTCCCTGCAATTTGCCAGGAGAGAGCCATGCACCCGGACATCTTCAGTCAGTACGCCTCGCGCTACGATCGTACCCGCGAAGAAGAATTCACCATCCAGGAATATCTCGAATTGTGCAAGCGTGAGCCCGCGGCCTATGCCACGGCGTCGGAGCGCATGCTGATGGCCATCGGCGAGCCGGAGCTGGTCGATACCCGTCACGATTCCCGCCTGTCGCGTATTTTCAGCAACAAGATCATCAAGGTTTACCCTGCCTTCCGTGACTTCTACGGCATGGAGGAGGTGATCGAGCAGGTGGTGGCCTACTTCCGCCACGCCGCTCAGGGCCTGGAAGAGAAGAAGCAGATTCTGTATCTGCTGGGGCCGGTGGGGGGTGGCAAATCGTCCATCGCGGAAAAACTGAAAGAGCTGACCGAGCTGGTGCCGTTCTATTGCCTGAAGGGCTCCCCGGTCAACGAGTCGCCGCTTGGCCTGTTCAACTATGAGGAAGACGGTCCGATTCTGGAAGAACAGTACGGTATCCCGCGCCGCTACCTGAAGCCGATTCCCAGCCCGTGGGCAGTCAAGCGCCTGCATGAGTTCAATGGCGACATCGGCCAGTTCCGCGTGGTGAAGCGTTATCCTTCCGTGCTGCGCCAGATTGCGGTGGCCAAGACCGAGCCGGGGGACGAGAACAATCAGGATATCTCGTCGCTGGTAGGCAAGGTGGATATCCGCAAGCTGGAGAAGTACGCCCAGGACGATCCGGATGCTTACAGCTACTCCGGCGGGCTGTGCCTGGCCAACCAGGGCTTGCTCGAGTTCGTGGAAATGTTCAAGGCGCCGATCAAGGTGCTGCACCCGCTGCTGACCGCCACCCAGGAAGGCAACTTCAAGGGGACGGAAGGCTTCGGCGCGATTCCGTTTGACGGCATCATCCTGGCGCACTCGAACGAATCGGAGTGGAAGCAGTTCCGCAACAACAAGAACAATGAGGCTTTCCTTGACCGTATTTACATCGTGAAGGTGCCGTATTGCCTGCGCGTCAAGGACGAGATCCGCATTTACGACAAGCTGATCACCAATTCTTCGCTGGGCCGTGCGCCCTGCGCCCCGGGCACGCTGAAAATGATGGCGCAGTTTGCCGTGCTGTCGCGGTTGAAAGAGCCGGAAAACTCGAGCATCTACAGCAAGATGCAGGTCTATGACGGTGAAAACCTGAAAGACACCGATCCGAAGGCCAAGTCGCAGCAGGAGTACCGTGACTTTGCCGGCGTGGACGAGGGCATGAGTGGCCTGTCGACCCGTTTTGCCTACAAGATCCTGTCCAAGGTGTTCAACTTCGACCACAGCGAAGTGGCGGCCAACCCGGTGCATCTGCTGTATGTGCTGGAGCAGCAGGTTGAGCGTGAGCAATTCCCGGCCGAGACCGAGCAGCGCTACATGTCCTTCATCAAGGAGTATCTGGCGCCGAAGTATGTCGAGTTCATCGGCAAGGAGATCCAGACCGCCTATCTGGAGAGCTACTCCGAATACGGGCAGAACATCTTTGATCGTTATGTGACCTTTGCCGATTACTGGATCCAGGATCAGGAATACCGCGATCAGGATACCGGTGAGATCTTCGACCGCAACTCGCTCAACGCCGAGCTGGAAAAGATCGAGAAGCCGGCGGGGATTTCCAATCCGAAGGACTTCCGCAACGAGATCGTCAACTTCGTGTTGCGTGCCCGCGCCAGCGCCGGTGGCAAGAATCCGACCTGGACCAGCTACGAGAAGCTGCGTACGGTGATCGAGAAGAAGATGTTCTCGAATACCGAGGAGCTGCTGCCGGTGATCTCGTTCAATGCCAAGGCCAGTGCCGAGGATGCCAAGAAGCACGAGGATTTCGTCAATCGGATGGTCGAGAAGGGGTATACCGCCAAGCAGGTGCGGCTGTTGTGCGAATGGTATCTGCGCGTGCGCAAGTCGTCATGAACGCACGGCCCTAACCAACCTGACGGGGGGCGCCCGGGACGGGCGCCCCAAGCGAGGTCGCCATGTCCCATCTCATCGATCGTCGTCTCAACGGCAAGAACAAGTCCGCGGTCAACCGCGAGCGATTCCTGCGCCGTTTCAAGGCGCAAATCAAGGAGGCCGTTTCGCGCGCCATCAAGGGGCGCAGCATTACCGATATCGATAGCGGTGAAAAAGTGTCGATTCCGGTCAAGGATATTTCTGAACCGCAATTCCATCATGGCCGTGGCGGGGTGTGGGAGAACGTGCATCCCGGCAACGAGGATTACATCCGGGGAGATCGTATCGACCGTCCGCAAGGCGGCGGTGGTGGCGGTGGCGGCGGCAAGGCCAGCAAGGATGGCTCCGGCGAGGATGATTTCGCCTTCGAGCTGTCGCGCGAAGAGTTCATGAATGTGTTCTTCGATGATCTGGCGCTGCCGAATCTGATCAAGACCCAGCTGATGGGCATCGACGAGCTCAAGTCGGTGCGTGCCGGCTATACCAATGATGGTACGCCGACCAATATCAGCATCGTGCGCTCACTGCGTGGCGCACTGGCGCGCCGGGTGGCCATGGCGGCGCCGACGCTCAATCAGCTCAACGATGCCGAGGAAGAACTCGACGCCCTGATCGAGTCCGACGATGACGTGGCGATCGAGGTGCGCGAGCGGCGTGCCAGGATCCATCAGTTGCGCGAGAAGATCGCCAGCATCCCGTTCATCGATCCGTTTGACCTGCGTTACAACAATCGGGTCAAGTTGCCGATGCCGACCAGTCAGGCGGTGATGTTCTGCCTGATGGACGTGTCCGGTTCGATGGATGAGGCCAAGAAGGACATGGCCAAGCGCTTTTTCATCCTGCTGTACATGTTCTTGCAGCGCAATTACGACAAGATCGAGGTGGTGTTCATCCGTCACCATACCAGTGCGGTGGAGGTGGACGAGCATGACTTTTTCCATTCGCGCGAATCCGGCGGCACGGTGGTGTCTTCGGCGCTGAACCTGATGCGTGATGTCATCCAGAAGCGCTATTCGACCAGTGACTGGAATATCTACGCCGCCCAGGCTTCGGACGGTGACAACTGGGACAGTGATTCGGCCAATTGCGCCCGCATTCTGGAAGAACAGCTGCTGCCGTACTGCCAGTACTACGCCTATATCGAAATTACCGACGGTGATCCGCAGAACCTGTGGTACGAGTATCTGAACGTCAAGGAACGCAACCGCCACTTCGCCATGCAGAAGATCAATACGGCGGCGGATATCTATCCGGTGTTCCGCGAGCTGTTCAAGCGTCAGCCTGCGACCAACCGCTGAAGGAGACGTGCCATGACCCCGATTTCGACCGGCTCCGAGTGGACCTTCGATCTGATCAACGACTATGACCGCGAGATCCGCGATATTGCGGTGGGTGAGTTCGGCCTGGATGTGTATCCTGTTCAGCTGGAGATCATCACTGCCGAACAGATGATGGATGCCTATTCCTCGGTGGGCATGCCGGTCAACTATCACCACTGGTCGTTCGGCAAGCATTTCGTCTCGACCGAGAAAAGCTACCGTCGCGGCCAGATGGGGCTGGCCTACGAGATTGTCATCAACTCCAGTCCCTGCATTGCCTATCTGATGGAAGAGAACTCGATGACCATGCAGGCGCTGGTGATTGCCCATGCCGCCTATGGCCACAATTCCTTCTTCAAGGGCAATTATCTGTTCAAGACCTGGACCGATGCCTCGGCCATCATCGATTACCTGGTGTTTGCCAAGAGCTATATCGCCCGTTGCGAGGAGCGTTATGGCATCGATGCGGTGGAGAGTCTGCTCGACTCCTGCCATGCGCTGATGAGCTATGGTGTCGATCGCTACAAGCGCCCGCAGAAGCTGTCGCTGGCCAAGGAACAGGCCCGGCAGGAGGAGCGCGAGCATTATCTGCAGATGCAGGTCAATGACCTCTGGCGCACCATCCCGCGGCGTGAGCGCGACGATGCCGACAAGGCCAGTCTGCGTTTCCCGCCGGAGCCGCAGGAGAATCTGCTGTACTTTATCGAGAAGTCGGCGCCACTGCTAGAGCCGTGGCAGCGTGAAATCGTGCGTATCGTGCGCAAGGTGGCGCAGTACTTCTATCCGCAGCGCCAGACGCAGGTGATGAACGAAGGCTGGGCGACTTTCTGGCACTACACCATCATGAACCGGCTGTTCGACAAGGGGCTGATTACCGATGGGGCGATGCTGGAGTTCCTGCAATCGCATACCAATGTGATCTATCAGCCGCCGGTGACGGCGCGCTGGTACAACGGCATCAATCCGTATGCGCTGGGGTTTGCGATGTTCCAGGATATCCGGCGTATCTGCGAGGCGCCGACCGAGGAGGATCGCGCCTGGTTCCCGGACATTGCCGGTGGCAACTGGCGCGAGGTGCTGGATTTCGCCATGCGTAATTTCAAGGATGAAAGCTTTATTTCGCAGTACCTGTCACCGAACATGATCCGGCATTTCCGCTTGTTCAGCATTCGCGACAATGACCTGGATGACAAGCTGGAAATCACCTCAATCCATGATGACGAAGGCTATCAGGCGGTGCGGCAGAAGCTGTCCGAGCAGTACAACCTCGGTTCGCGCGAACCCAATATCCAGGTCTGGTCGGTCAATGTGCGTGGAGACCGCAGCCTGACCTTGCGGCACAGCATGTATCAGCGCCGTCCGCTGGAGGAGAGCAGTACCGAGGAGGTGCTCAAGCATGTGGCCCGCCTGTGGGGCTTTGATGTGCGGCTGGAGAGCGTGGATGAAACCGGCCATGTCTGCCAGACCTACGAGGCCAAGGCGCTGCCGCTGGAATACCAGATTGCCTGAAGCCTGATGTTTGTCACTCGCACTGGACGGTTTGCTGCAGGTTGACCGTCCAGTCGCTTCCCTGCCAGCCGCTCCCCGGCTGGCAGCGACTTTGTCCCAGCCATTTCCTGATATCGCGTGCCAGTGCCCCGATGTGATGGATTTCCTGACTGTTACCCGCCAGGGCCAGGGTGAAGGGCGAGGTATCCAGGCCCGCCAGCCGGATTTGCAATTGCCGGAAGTCTGCCGGATCGGCATGGCTCAGCTCGACACCGAACCAGACAATGCGGCTGGCAGCCATCAGTGGACGCCGATGATTGGACTGCAGGGTCAGCCAGCCGGCTTTTTGCGCGCGCCTGCCAGCCAGTTCGGTCGGACCCGTTGCGGTTTCGGCGCTCAGGCGTGGCGCCAGGGCCAATAGTCGGCAGGCTTGTTGTCCCTGATTGGTGATGGCGATCAGCCAGCGTTCTTTCATCATGCCCGGGGTTTCGCGCGCCAGCAGTGCCAGGCTGAGCTGGCTGGCCTGGCAAGGTGGCACGATGGATGAAGCAAGAGACAGGCTGCTTGCCGACAGGGCGGCGCACAGCAGGACGGCAGACGGATTCGGACGCATGGTGGCTCCAGCTTGGTGAGGGGGCTCAGTGTGCCGCGCGTCTTGCCGGGCCGCCATGCGCCGGTTCTTAAAGCGTCAGCGCTGTCCGGCCAGCGCAGCGACCAGTTTGTTGGCCTGATTGATCATCACGCGCGGTGAAACATGGCGGCTGCGGGTCATGGCGACGAAGACGCCGACCTTGTGTTGCGGGTCCATGGCAACGTAGGTCAGGAAGCCCCCGCCGCCCCCGGTTTTCTGCAGCATGGCCGGCTGGCCGTTGCGGGCTTCCATGTACACCCAGCCCAGGCCCAGGGCATCAGCCTGGCCGGCATGGTCCATGCCATTGACCGCCCGCAGGTCCTTGCGGCGGTACACCATCTGCTGGGCACGCTGCGCCACGGCGGTTCGGGGATGCAGCTGGGCTTGCAGCCACAGCGCCATGTCATGCGGGGTGGAGTAGATGCCGCCACTGCCATCGGCCGGCAGGGAGGGGGTGCAGGGGCTGGCGTCAATGCCCTGCATCAGGCGGGCGCATTGTGCCGCACTCGGGGTGAAGGTGGTGTTGCTCATGCCGAGCGGCGCGGTGACCTTGCTGCGCAGCAGTTCGGCATAGGGTTTGCCGCCGGCACGTGCCAGCGCGTCGGCCAGAAAGTCAAAGGCCAGATTGGAATAGGCGGCGCGGGTGCCGGGCACGGCATTGAGACGGCCCTGGCTCATCCATTGCCAGCGTTGTTGCTGCGTCGGCCAGGAAAACACCGGGGCATCGGCCGGGCGCATGCCGGGCATCTCGCGCGGCAGTCCGCTGGTGTGGGTGGCCAGATTGACCAGCCGGATCGTCTCGCCCTTGCTGCCTTGCGGGACGGTGACGCCCTGCGGTGCATATTTCTGCAGCGGGTCGTTCAGGTTGAGCCGGCCCTCCGCGGCAAGGGCGACCAGGACTTCGCTGGTGAACAGCTTGCTGATCGAGGCGATGCGGATCAGTGTGTCGGCTTTGGGAGCTGTCCGATTACCATAACGGGTTTCGCCGAGGTATTTTTGCCAGGTACGGTTGCCATCGACAATGACGACGGTCATGCCGACCGGGCGGCTGCTGGCTTGCATCTGGCGGGTGTATTGCTCGACCAGCCGGTCGGTGCTGTCGGTGGCAGCGTGGCTGAACTGGGGCAGGAGTACCATGCTCAGTCCCAGCGGGAAAAGGTGGCGTGTTTGCAATTTATTTTCCTGATCTAGTCTGCGGCAGTCATCCGGGCTGCCGGTTTGTCATGGCGGCAGTGGCTGCCGCCATCGATGTCTTGTCCGTTACGCTCTGGTAGACGGTTTCAATCGGCTGATGTTCCTGCCAGAGGAACAAAAGCACGTAGTTGTTCATCATTACTGATTAATTCAGCAAGTCTTACGCCATAAATGGCTTCCAGCCTGGCTTTCTGCATCACCTCGCTGGCGGGACCAAAGGCCGCGGCCCGCCCGCCATGTAGCAGCAGCACCCGATCCGCATGGCGCATCGCCAGATTCAGGTCATGCACGACGGCAATGACGCCCAGCTGGTAGGTATGTGCCAGGTGACGGACCTGATGCATCAGCGCATCGGCCAGACCGAAATCCAGCGCGGCAGTCGGTTCGTCCAGCAGCAGGTAGCGCTGTGGCGCGCCGGAGCCGGTGAGCTGCAACAGGGCGCGCGCCAGATGGACGCGCTGTCGTTCGCCGCCGGACAGGGTCTCGAGCCGGCGCTGTGCCAGTTGGTCGCATTGCATCAGTTGCATGGCCTGGCGCCAGTCGGCGGCCTGTCTGTCATGCAGATAGCCGCCCATCATCACCAGTTCTGCCGCGGTAAAGCCCGGCTGCCAGCCCGGGTATTGTTCGACCACTGCGCGCAGGCTGGCCAGCGCACGGGCGTCGAGGCCGGCCGGATCATGGTTGCCCAGGCGGATCTGTCCGCTGCTGGGGCGCTGCAGGCCGGAGAGCAGGGACAGCAGCGTGCTCTTGCCCGCGCCGTTGGGCCCGATGATCAGGGTCAGCTCACCACAGGCGGCCTGCAGCGAGATGTCGTCCAGCAGGACCTTGTCGCCGACCTGCAGTCCCAGTTGACGTGCTTCAAGCATGGGGCCTCCGCTGACTGTTCTGCCAGAGCAACCAGAGGAAGAAGGGGGCGCCGGCCAGACTGGTGATGACGCCGACCGGCAACTCGACCGGGTAGAGCACACTGTGAGCCAGCCAGTCGGCCAGCAGCGCCAGCCAGCCGCCCATCAGCGGTGCGGCAATCAGCAGGCGCCTGGCATGGCTGCCGATGAACTGGCGGGCAAGGTGGGGTGCCATCAGACCGATGAAGCCGACCATACCGCAGGTCGAGACCACCAGTGCGGTGGCCATGGCGGCCAGCAGGATGACGCGCAGGCCACCCCTGCGGACATCGAAGCCGAGATGGAAGGCGGTGGGGGCGCCCAGCTGCAGGGCGTTGAGCAGGCGCCATTCGCGAAACAGCAGCCAGATGAGCAGCGGGGCGGTCAGCAGGAACAGTCGGGCCTGGTTCCAGTCCGCGTTGGCGAAGCTGCCCATCAGCCAGAAGGTGATGGTGCGCAGCGAGCCGTCGGGCAGGGTGGTGATCAGCAGGGTGAGCAAGCTGCCGAAGACCGCGTTGACGGCAATGCCCGCCAGAATGAGTCGTTCTCCGTCGGCGGCATTGCGGCTCATCAGGCAGGTCAGTCCGAGTGCGCCCAGGCCGCCGAGGAAGGCCAGCAGGGAGACCAGGGGAACCGGCAGGGCGAATTGCAGGGCCAGTGCCGCCGACAGGGCGGCGCCGCCACTGATGCCGACCAGCCCGGGTTCGGCCAGCGGATTCTGAAAGCGCGCCTGGATGGCACTGCCGGCGGCAGCGAGCAGGGCGCCTGCCAGGAAGGCCAGAATCTGGCGCGGCAACTGGAGTTGCCAAAGCAACTGGCGTTCGATATCGGGCAGGGTGCCGGTCAGCAGGGTGAGCACCGGCGCAGGGTGTCCGTCGGGTGTCAGGCAGAGCGCCGCCGCCACCGTCAGGAGAATGACGGTGGCCAGCAGCAGTACCAGGGAGAGCAGACGCATCGAAACTTATGCCTCAGCGGAGGCCCAGAACGTCCTGCATGCTGAACAGGCCACGCTGGTGTTGCGCCAGCCAGCCCGCGGCGCGAACGGCGCCCTGGGCGAAGGTGGCACGGCTGGAAGCCTTGTGGGTGATTTCGACGCGTTCGCCCTGGGTGGCGAACATCACCGTGTGGTCGCCGACGATATCGCCGCCGCGCACGGTGGCAAAACCGATGGTCGACGGATCACGTGCACCGGTATGCCCCTCGCGGCCATAGACGGCACAGCTTTCCAGATCGCGCCCCAGGGCATCGGCAACCACCTCGCCCATGCGCAGGGCGGTACCGGAGGGGGCGTCAACCTTGTGGCGATGGTGTGCTTCGATGATTTCGATGTCGTAGCCTTCCGACAGAACGCGTGCGGCGATATCGAGCAGTTTGAAGGTCAGGTTCACGCCGACGCTGAAGTTCGGCGCAAACACGATGCCGATGTCTCCGGCCGCCGCTTCGATGGCCTGCTTGCCTGCCGCGTCAAAGCCGGTGGTGCCGATGATCATGTTGACCTTGTGTTGCCGGCAGGCTTCGAGATAGGTCAGGGTGGCCTCCGGACGGGTAAAGTCGATCAGCACGTCGGCTTCGGCCAGGGCGGCTTGCACATCATGGGTAACCGGTACGCCGGTGTTCAGTCCGGACATCAGCCCGGCATCCTGCCCGATCTGCGGCGCATCCGGGCGATCCAGTGCGGCATGGAGACGGAATTCCTGCGGTCTTTCCAGTACGGCTTCGATCAGGCTGCGGCCCATGCGTCCGCCGGCGCCGACGATGACAACCTTCAATGCACTCATGGCTTCAGTGCCACGGCAGGCGCGGAAGCGTTCAGCGAGGGCGTCGGGACTTCTGCCGGCATGGCATCGCCATCGATCTTGCTGAGCTTGTCATCGGTGAAGGTGACGGTCAGCAGCTTGTCTGCCACTTTCTGGCCGTTGCTGAACAACTGGTATTTGTAGTCCCAACGGTTGGCGTGGAAGCTGTCGGCAATCAGCGGGGTACCGAGCACGAACCGTACCTGCGAGCGGGTCATGCCGAGCTTCAGGCGGGCGACATCATCCTGGGTGATCAGGTTGCCCTGCTGGATCTCCATATGGTAGGCATGCCAGTTTGCGGGATTGAGATAGGTGCAGCCAGAAAGGGCTATGACGGCGACGAAGGTCAGGGCGCGCATGTGACTCCACAACAGGTAGCGAAAAATTCGGGATGAATTAGGCAAACCAGCCAAAAGGCATTATTATGGCCTAAATCTGATGCCACTTTATATCACGATGAGCCAAGCCAGTCACCTCAAAGATATCGGTCTGAAAGCAACCGGCCCCAGGTTGAAAATCCTGGATTTGTTCGAAACTGCCGGATTGCGCCACATGTCCGCAGAGGATGTGTATCGTGCCCTGCTGGCCGAGAATATCGACATCGGTCTGGCCACCATTTACCGAGTGCTGACCCAGTTCGAGCAGGCCGGCATTCTGGTGCGTCACCACTTCGAAACCGGCAAGGCCGTCTACGAGCTCAATCAGGGCGGTCACCACGATCACATGGTCTGTGTGCAGTGCGGCCGGGTGGTCGAGTTCTTTGATCCCGAGATCGAAGCCCTGCAGGACCGGATCGCCGGCGAACACGGCTTTCGCATCATGGAGCATGCGCTTTACATGTATGGCGAATGCCCGGAATGCCTGGCCAAGGATGGAGCCGGTCAGGAGGCCTGATGCTGCCCTGGCTGGGTCGTTCCCCGGTTTTCCCCTCTCCCGATACGGCGCTGGCGGATCCGCCCGGCCTGCTGGCTGCAGGCGGTGACCTGTCGCCGCAACGCTTGCTGGCGGCCTATTCGCAGGGCATCTTTCCCTGGTATGGCCCGGATGAGCCGATTCTCTGGTGGAGTCCGGCGCCGCGCATGGTGCTGTATCCGGCCAATCTCAAGGTCAGCCGCTCTCTCGGCAAAACCTTGCGCAATACCCGCTATGAAATTCGTGTCGATACGGCCTTCCGCGAGGTGATGACCGCCTGCAGTGCGCCGCGCCATGGTCAGCGCGGGACCTGGATCGTGCCGGAGATGATTGACGCCTATTGCCGTCTGCATGCGCTGGGCCATGCCCACAGTTGTGAGACCTGGGTGGATGGCGAGCTGGCGGGGGGCTTGTACGGCATCTCGCTCGGCGGGGTGTTTTTTGGTGAGTCGATGTTTGCCCGGCGCCGTGATGCATCGAAACTGGCCTTTGTCCATCTGGTGCGCCATCTGGCCGCCGGCGGGTGCGGTCTGATCGATTGCCAGATGTATACCGATCATCTGGCAAGCCTGGGGGCTCGGCAGGTTTCACGTCGCGAGTTTCTTGCTACTCTGAAAGAGCAGCTTGCCCTGGCGCAACCGACCAACCTGTGGGAATACCGATACCGCAATGAGCCATCGTGATGCCGGCCAGTTCGTGGCCATCCATTTCTACGCGACGGCGCCCTATGCCTGCAGCTATCTGAGCGGGCGCGAGGCGCGTTCCCAGGTGGCCATTCCCGCCGAGTCGATCGATCGTCGTGTCTACAGTCAACTGGTCCAGCTGGGCTTTCGTCGCAGCGGCCATTACACCTATCGTCCCTATTGCGACATGTGTCAGGCCTGTGTGCCGGTGCGGGTGCCGGTGGCGGATTTTCAGCCCAACCGCAGTCAGCGCCGGGCCTGGAAGCAGCATGCCGACCTGTCGGTGCAATTAACGCCGTTGCGCTACAGCGCCGAGCATTATGATCTTTACCGTCGTTACCAGGCCGCCCGGCATCGGGGGGGCGGCATGTCGGAGGATGATCCGGCGCAGTATGCCGAATTCATTCTCAAGAGCGGGGTGGAGAGCTGGCTGGCGGAGTTCCGTCTGGGCGAGGTGTTGAAGATGGTCAGTCTGATCGACCGTCTGGATGATGGTCTGTCGGCGGTCTATACCTTTTACGAGCCGGAGGATCACCCGGCCAGCTACGGGGTGTACAACGTCCTGTGGCAGATCGACCTCGCACGTCAGCTGGGGCTGAACCATCTTTACCTTGGCTACTGGATCGGCGAGAGCCGCAAGATGGCCTATAAGGCGGCCTACCGGCCGCTGGAAAAGTTGCAGAGTGGTCGCTGGACGCCTTTCGATCCCGGTCTGACAAAATGAAAAACGCCCCGCTAGCGGGGCGTTTTGTCATCTGGCGGGGAAGCTCAGAACGGAACCACCCGGTCGGTGCCACGGCCAGACAGCACGCGCACGCGCTGCTTGACCTCGAACTGCACATCGGCGTCCTGCACGATGGAGACCATGCGGCCACTGTCCAGTTTGACCGTGATTTCCAGCGCGTTCTTGGTGCCAACGGCTTTTTGCGCCGCGTTGGCCCCGAAGCCGCCAGCCAGGGCGCCTACGATGGCGCCGGCGGCATTGGCCTTGCTGCCATTGCCCAGGTTGCTGCCGGCCAGGCCGCCCAGCGCCGCGCCACCCAGGGTCAGCAGCTCGTTATTGCTGCCTTCCATCTTGACCGGATGAACCGAAACCACAGTACCCAGCTGCACGCTCTGTGCCTGGCGCATCTGGTTTTGCGAGTACACCATGGAAGAGTCGTTGCTGGCACAGCCAGTCAGGATGCCGGCGCTGATCAGCGCGCTCATGGCAAGCATCAGTGTTTTATTGGTCATGTAAAGTCTCCCTTTGAGTCGAATCCGGTTCAGGCCTGTGTTGGCGGTGTATTCGCGATGGCGCGGGCACATTCGGCAATCAGACCGGGGCCGCGATAGACCAGGCCGCTGTACAGTTGTACCAGTGTCGCGCCAGCATGGATTTTGTCTGTGGCATCACGACCGCACAAAATACCACCTACGCCTATGATAGGCAAAGCGCCATCAAGTTCCATGGCCAATTGTCTGATCAGTGCCGTGGCCTTGTCTGTCAGTGGCTTGCCCGACAGCCCGCCGGCTTCGCCGGCATGGCGATGACCGGCAATGGCCTCGCGGGCCAGTGTGGTATTGCCGGCGATCACGCCGTCGATCCGGTGCTCGCACAGCAGGCGCGCCACCTCGCTGATCTGCCCGCTCTCAAGGTCGGGGGCGATTTTGACCGCCAGCGGCACATGGCGCCCATATCGGTCAGCCAGGCTGGCCTGACGGGTCTTGAGCGCCCCCAGCAGGGCCGACAGCTCGTCGCCCTGCTGCAGTTGCCGCAGATTCTTGGTGTTGGGCGAGGAAATGTTGACGGCAATATAGCTGGCATGCTCATACACCTTGTCCATGCAGGCCAGGTAATCGTCGGCAGCCCGCTCGATCGGCGTGCTGGCATTCTTGCCGATATTGATCCCCAGGACACCGCGACTGCGCCGGCTGCGCACATGGTCAATCAGCGTGTCGACGCCGAGATTGTTGAAGCCCATGCGGTTGATGATGCCCTCGTGCTCGACAACCCGGAACATGCGCGGCTTGTCGTTGCCGGGCTGTGCACGCGGCGTGATGGTGCCGATCTCGACAAAGCCGAAGCCCATGTCGAACAGGGCGTCGATGTGGGCGCCATTCTTGTCCAGCCCGGCCGCCAGCCCGACAGCATTGGCGAAGGTCAGTCCCATGGCCTGGACCGGCGCCTGCACCGCGGCGGGGGCCGCCAGGCGCATCAGGTGCAGACGGTGGGTCAGTTCCAGCGATGTCAGGGTGAGTTCGTGGGCCTTTTCCGGGTCGAGGCGGAACAGCAGGGGGCGTAACAGCGGGTAGAGCATCGCGGGTCGTCTCCAGCAAAATGCCCGGCATGGCCGGGCATGGAAGGGAATCGCGGGCGATTTTACAGGATCTGGCAGACTTCGTCGAAGTGGAATCTTGGCGAGCGGCCATAGAGCTTGCTGGCTTCACCGTAGCCCAGGTTGATGAGGAAGTTGGCGTGGACATTGCCCTCCGGGAAGAACTCGGCATTGACCAGGTTGGCATCGAAGCCCGACATCGGACCGCAATCCAGACCGAGTGCCCGTGCCGCCAGAATCAGATAGCCACCCTGCAGCGAGCTGTTGCGCATGGCCGTGGCCCGGATCAGCTCATCATGGCCGTTGAACCAGCTCTGGGCATCGGCATGGGGAAACAGCCGCGGCAGATGCTGATGAAAATTCAGATCCATGCCGACAATCACGGTCACGGGGGCTTCGCGGGTTTTTTCCACATTGCCTTCAGCCAGGCAGGGCAGCAAACGCGCCTTGGCCTCGCTGCTGGTAATGAAAACCAGCCGGGCCGGCGAGCAGTTGGCACTGGTCGGGCACTGCTTGAGCAGTTCGAACAGCTGGTGCAGCAGGTCCTCGGATACGGGGCGCTTCTGCCAGTGGCTGTGGGTACGGGCATTGAAGAACAACTGATCCAGAGCCGATTTGCCGATGGGGGTGGTCATGCTGGGTCTCCGTGTTGCCGGGTTTCAGGGCGTTGGTGCGGCGGGAAGGGCGGCTTGCGGTGCCGAAGCGGCAAAATCCTGCAGCGCCTTCATTTGTTCAACCGGGATCGACTGGCCGGGCGACGATGACACATCGTTGGTCAGGACGGTGATGGATACCCGTCGATTGCGCGCGCGTCCTTCGTTGCTGCCGTTGTCTGCGACCGGCATGTTCTCGGCACGGCCGACGGCCACCAGTCGCTGCGGCGTGACGCCATTCTCCTGGAACAGGCGCACCACACTGCCGGCACGTGCGGCGGACAGTTCCCAGTTGGACGGGAAGTTGGCGGTACGGATCGGCACATTATCGGTAAAGCCTTCCACGCTGACCGAGTTGTCCACGTGGGTCAGCAGCGCCGCCAGCTGGGTCATGACGCTGATCGAGGCGCTGGAGGGCTGTGCCTGGCCGGTCTGGAACAGGGCGCTGTCCTTGATTTCGATCTCGATGCCCTTGTTGGTCTGCGAAATCTTGACCTGTCCGCCCTTGACCAGCGGCTCCAGCACCCGGCGCATGTCGGCCGCCAGCTTGCCCAGTTTGGCCTGCTCGCGCAGCAGGGCATCGCTCTGGATGGCCTTGGCGATCGGTTTGGTTTCCGGCACCTGGACCAGGGTGTTGGCGCTGCCGGACGGCGGTGTGGTGTTCAGGGTGATGTTGCTGCCGGAGCGAAAGGCATTGACCAGCGAAGTCGACAGGACGCGGTATTTCCCCTCGTTGAGCGAGGAAATGGCGTACATCACGACGAAGAAAGCAAACAGCAGGGTGATGAAGTCGGCGTAGGAGACCAGCCAGCGCTCGTGGTTGTCATGATCTTCCGGTAACTTGCGTGCCATGTCGTATTCCTCTGCGATGCGCCGCTGTTACAGCAAGCGCGGGTCGAACAGACTCTTGATGCCAGCGCTGAACGCCACGCCGAAGCGGCGTGCCACCCTGCTGGACAGGTCATCCTGCGGTGTGAAGTCCACCGTCTGATCGGTCTTGAACTCGTTGCGCGTCACCGAGGCCACGGTGCCGTAGGCATCCGCCAGACCCAGCGGAATGCTGCGCTCGCCCAGCCAGACCATGCCGCTGAACATGTCCGGCGTTTCTTTCAGGCGCTGACCGCGGCCATCACGCACTGCCTTGATGAACTGGGCATGGATGTCATCCAGCAACTGCTGGCGGATGGCTTCCTGTTTGGGGTTCACCGGCGAGAAGGGGTCGCCCATCGCCTTGTTTTCCCCGGCGGTCTTCAGGCGGCGTTCCACCCCCAGCTTGTCCATCAGCCCGGTAAAGCCGAAACCGTCGGACAGCACACCGATCGACCCGACGATGCTGGCCTTGTCGACGTAAATGCGGTCGGCTGCACTGGCAATATAGTAGCAGCCGGAGGCACACATCTCTTCTACCACCACCACGACCGGAATCGCCGGGTGCAGCTTCTTCTGGCGCCGGATCTCGTCATAGACCATGCCGGACAGGACCGGGCTGCCGCCCGGGCTGTTGGCCTGCAGGATGATGCCGCGCGTGCCCTTGTCGGCATAGGCATCGGCCAGGCCCTGAATCAGCTTGTCGGCGGTATTGTTCTCGCTGCTGATCTCGCCCTGCAGGTTGAGGATGGCGGCGTGGCCGTTGCCGGTCAGGCGCGAAACGGATTTTTCTTCATTGCTCCACAGCATGCTGGCAGCGATGGCGGCGAAGACGGCCAGCCAGGCCAGGCGGAAAAAGATTTTCCAGCGCCGGCTGCGGCGCTGTTCAATCAGGGCGGCGCTGGCAAGTTGTTCCAGCAGGGTGCGTTCCCAGTTTTGATCGCTCACTCGGTGACTCCGGGTTCGGGCCGGTCAGGCGCGGTGATTGGTTTGACATAATATATCATCCCGTTTGACTCTTTGGTGATCACGGGAATCAGGCTTTGCCCCTGGCAGGGGCCGCCGACGCACAGGCCGCTGTCCGGCAGGTAGCGGGCGCCATGCATGCTGCAGATCAGGTAGTGCCCGCTCAGGTCGAAAAACTCGCCATCCTGCCAGTCCATCTGGACCGGAATGTGGCGGCAGGCATTGAGATAGCCATAAACCTTGCCCCGGTAGCGGATGACAAAGGCCGGCAGGGGCTGGGGCGATGCGGGAAAAAGGAAGCGCTGGCCGCGTCCGCGCTCGGGCAGGTCTTCGGAGGGGCAGATCAGGCAATCCTGGTCATCAGCCATGCGTGCAGACTCCGGAAGTCGTCAAACAGGCCGAGGGACGGGCAGCGGGCCAGCGCCTCTCTCTCATGCGCGCCGCCGAGTACCCCGGCGGCCAGTGTGCCCGCCGCTTCGGCCATGCGCAGGTCGTGGCTGGTGTCGCCGACCATCAGGGTACAGGCCGGGTCGGCGCCCAGTTGATCCATCAGCTCCAGCAGCATGGCCGGATGCGGTTTGGACGGGCAGTCATCCTGCGTACGGGTGGCGGCAAAGTAGTCGCCCAGTCCGCTGCTCTGCAGGGCGCGCTCCAGCCCGCGCCGGCTCTTGCCGGTGGCGACGGCCAGCATCACATCGCGCGCGGACAGCGCCGCCAGGGCTTCGCGTACGCCGTCAAACAGCTCGATATGTTCATCACCGGTAAAGAAATGCTTGCGATAGGCAGCGACCATTTCCGGGTAGCGGCTGGGTGGCAGGTCAGGGCAGGCGGTGGCCAGCGCCTCGACCAGGCTCAGGCCGATCACCGCGCGTGCCTGATGCAGCGCCGGGACGCGCAGACCCAGCTCGGCGCTGGCCTGACGGATGGCGTGGGTGATGTGGCCGGTGGAGTCCATCAGGGTGCCGTCCCAGTCAAAGACGATCAGTTGCAGCGGCTGGTTCATGATGTGGGCAGGCTGTCGAGGAAACGTTGCAATTCGGCGGGCAGCGGGGCTTCGAGAAGCAGCGGGGCGCCGGTCAGCGGGTGGGGCAGGCTCAGGCGCCGTGCATGCAGGAACATGCGTTTCAGCCCACGTTTCTGCAGCTGCTTGTTCAGGGCAAAGTCGCCATATTTCTCGTCGCCGGCAATCGGACAGCCGCTGGCTGCCATATGGACGCGGATCTGGTGGGTCCGGCCGGTACGCAACCGGGCTTCGACCAGTGTGAACTCGCTGAAGCGCTGTTCGACCGCAAAAATGGTGTGCGCGCTCAGCCCCTCGTCGCCGTCGGCGACCTTGACCATGCGCTCGCCATCGCCGGTCGTGAACTTGAACAGGGGCAGCTTGACGTGCTTTTTCTGCGCGTCCCAGTGGCCGACACCCAGGGCCAGATAGCGCTTGTCCGGCACGTTGTCGCGCATCATGTCGTGCAGTTTGACCAGTGCCGAGCGTTTCTTGGCCAGCATCAGCAGGCCGGAGGTCTCGCGGTCGAGGCGATGCACCAGCTCCAGATAACGATATTCGGGATGGCCGCGACGCAGTTGTTCAATGACACCGAAAGACACGCCGCTGCCGCCGTGCACGGCTACGCCGGCCGGTTTGTCGATCACCAGCATGGCCTCGTCTTCATACACGACGGGGAAGGTGGCGCCGGGTACCTGACGCTCGTCGCGCTCTGCCAGCCGGATCGGCGGAATGCGCAGGGTATCGCCCAGCTCGAGCCGGCGCGAGGCGTCGGCACGGCCCTTGTTGACCCGTACTTCACCGGAACGCAGGATGCGGTAAATATGGCTTTTCGGCACGCCTTTGAGCAGGCGTACCAGATAGTTGTCGATGCGTTGTCCGGCGCCATCTTCCCCGACCTGGTGGAAGGACACGGAATCTTTGCGAATATCAGTCATTTTGCTTATACTTCCTGCGCTTGACCAAAAAAATGGTCGCGGCAAAACCTGCAGAGCAAGGTCGCGAGCGGTGTCCGCTCATAGACGCTGCTGCTGTGCAGCAATACGGCCGGCAGGGCGATGGCCCTGACCTGACGCCGCAATCTGCGCATGCAGCCAAGGTTAACTCGCTCACCGAAAAGCAGCGATGGTAATGCATTTGGACACATAGCGCACTCACCAGTATTCCATCCCCTGATGCATAAGCCAGTCAGGAGATACCATGGCAAAGTTTGACCCGGCACGGGCGACACGGCGTCGAAAGGTCCTCGCAGGACGGATCGGCGCACGGCAGAAATCACAGCATCGTCCGTGTGACGTACTTCAGGAAGTCGGCTTGATATATTGATTTACCTTGTTCTTTATACAGACACTTCTTTCGGAAAGCGCCCATTTTAGCCACTGGGCCGTCAAATACTTGCTGTGCCCTTGCGTGAGTGCCGCGCAAGGAAAAATAAGATGAAACGCATGCTTTTTAACGCAACGCAGGCCGAAGAGCTGCGCGTTGCGATTGTCGACGGGCAAAAGCTCGTTGACCTTGATATCGAAACCGTGGGCAAGGAGCAGCGCAAGGGGAACGTCTACAAGGGCGTCATCACCCGTATTGAGCCGTCGCTCGAAGCCTGCTTTGTCGACTACGGCACCGAACGTCACGGCTTTCTGCCGTTCAAGGAAGTCTCCCGTACCTATTTCCAGAACTATGATGGCGGCCGCCCGCGCATCCAGGATGTCCTGCGCGAAGGCATGGAAGTCATCGTCCAGGTGGAAAAGGACGAGCGCGGCAACAAGGGCGCGGCCCTGACTACCTATATCAGCCTGGCGGGTCGTTACCTGGTGCTGATGCCCAACAATCCGCGTGGTGGTGGCGTGTCGCGCCGCATCGAAGGGGAAGAGCGCCAGGAGCTGAAAGACCTGCTCGCCCAGCTGGAAGTGCCGCAGGGCATGAGCCTGATCGCCCGCACCGCCGGCATCGGCCGTAACTTCGAAGAACTGCAGTGGGACATGGGTTACCTGCTGCAACTTTGGCGCGCCATCGAAGGTGCCGCCGGCGCCCAGAGCGCACCGTTCCTGATCCTGCAGGAAAGCAGTCTGGTGATTCGCGCCATCCGCGATTACTACCATGCCGATATCGGTGAAATCCTCATCGATACCGAAGAAATCCATGACCAGGCCCGTCAGTTCATCAGCCATGTCATGCCCAATACCCTGAGCCGGGTCAAGCTGTACAAGGACCAGGTGCCGCTGTTCTCGCGCTTCCAGATCGAACACCAGATCGAAACCGCCTTCTCGCGCAGCGTCCAGCTGCCGTCCGGCGGGGCCATCGTGATCGACCATACCGAAGCCCTGGTCTCGGTCGACGTCAACTCGGCACGTGCCACCAAGGGTGCCGACATCGAAGAAACCGCCTTCAAGACCAACCTGGAAGCGGCCGAAGAAATTGCCCGCCAGCTGCGTCTGCGTGACCTCGGTGGCCTGATCGTCATCGACTTCATCGACATGGAAAGCACCAAGAACCAGCGTGATGTCGAAAACCGCCTGCGTGACGTGCTCAAGCACGACCGCGCCCGCGTCCAGATGGGCAAGCTGTCGCGTTTCGGCCTGCTGGAGCTGTCGCGTCAGCGCCTGCAGCCTTCGCTGGGTGAAACCAGTCACCAGCCGTGCCCGCGTTGCCATGGCATCGGCTTCATCCGTGGTACCGAATCCTCCGCCCTGCATATCCTGCGCATCATCCAGGAAGAGGCGATGAAGGAAAATACCGGTGCCGTGCATGCTCAGGTGCCGGTGGACGTGGCCACCTTCCTGCTGAACGAGAAGCGCGCCGAGATCCACATGATCGAAGAGCGCCTGGATGTCAGCGTGGTGCTGATCCCGAACATCTATCTGGAAACGCCGCACTACAAGATCGTGCGCCTGCGCCATGACGACCTGACCGAGCTGGGCGATGCGCCGAGCTACAGCCGTGTCGAAGTGCAGGAAGAAGACATCGTGACCAATTTCGGCCAGGAAAAGCCGAAGGTCGAGCGTCAGGAAGCGGCCGTCAAGGGGATTACCCCGCAACAGCCGGCACCGCAATCGGCTGCCCGTCCTGCCGCCCGTGCCGTGGTTGAAGAGCCGGGCCTGCTGACCCGCCTGGGTGGCTGGCTGAAGGGCTTGTTCGGCAGCGATGAGGCGCCGCAGGCTCAGCCGGCGAAGAAAACCCCGCAAGTGCGCGAGGCTCAGCGTCCGCCGCGCCGTGGCAATGACCGTCGCCCGGCACAGCAGGGTCGCCGCGAGCAGCGCGACGAGCGCCGTCCGCAGCCTGCTGGTGAAGAGAACCGTCGCCGCAACGCCGGTGCCGCTCAGGCAGAAACGCGTGTGGAAGGCCGCAATGCTTCTCGTCCGGAGCGCGCTGAGCGTCCGGAACGCAGCGAGCGTCAGGAGCGAACCGAACGTCCGGAACGTAACGAGCGTCAGGAACGCAACGAACGTCAGGAACGTCCGGAGCGCAATGAACCGCGTCAGCGCCGTGAACGTGAGCCGCGCGAGAATCGTGAAAACGATGTGACGGGCGAAAGCGTTCGCAGCGAACGCGCCCCGCGTCAGGCTGAACCGCAATCGCGTCGCCGCCAGCCGCTGCCGGTGGAAGAAACCCAGCCGGAAGTGCTCAAGACCGGCGTCGTCGAAGCTGGTGCGGAGCCGGTGGCTGCCGAGCAGACCGAGAATGCCGAGCGCGGTGAGCGTAGCCGTCGTCGCCGCAGCCGTGGTCGTCGTCGCGACAACAGCGAGCAGAACAATGCAGAGCAGGGTGGCGCTGAGCAAGCGGCAGGCGAGCAGCTTGTGTCGGAACAGATTTCCGGCGAAGTGATCGCCCAGCCGGTGGTTGAAGCCGTACCGGTACCCGTTATTGCCCCGGTCGTCGAGGCCGCCCCGCAGGTTGATGTTGTGTCGGCCGAGTCGGTGGATGTGACTCAGCCGGTTGTCGTGGTCAGGGAAGAGCCGGTCGCGCCGCTGGCGGTCGAGCACGAAGTCCCGGCCGTGGTCGACAGCCCGGTGGTGGCTGCCCAGATCGTAGACTCCCCGGCCGTGGAGGCCCCGGCGGTCGAATCGGCTCAGCCGGTGGTCAGTGTGGCCCAGCCCGAGCCTGTCGAGACGACGCCGGTGGTGGTTGCCGAAACGGTAAGCGAGCCGGTGGCTGTGCCGGTCGCGGCCGAGCCGCTGGTGATTGCCGAAGTACAGGCGGCCGAGCCGGTTGTGGAAGCCAAGGTCGAGCCGGTCGTCGAAGCCAAGGTCGAGCCGGTCGTCGAAGCCAAGGCTGCGCCGGTCGTGGCCGAGCCGGCCAAGCCGCTGGATCTGGGTGGGCTGGTGATGGTCAATACCCGTGCCAGCGCACCGGTGGCTGACGTGGCGCCGGCAGAAGAGCCGGTTGCCGGGCTGCGCCGTCGCGATGCCTTGCGCCAGGCACAAGCACCTGCAGCAGCAGAGGTTTCCCTGCAGCAAGTCGAGACCCGCGGCGAGCAGCAATAAAAAGAGTCTGGCCCCGATAAAAAGGGGCTTGACACTACCGAGGGGCATCTGTAAGATACGTGTCTCTCAGGCGATTCCCTGATAGCTCAGTTGGTAGAGCGACGGACTGTTAATCCGCAGGTCGCAGGTTCGAGCCCTGCTCGGGGAGCCACCCCATTCAAAACCCCAGTCAGCAATGACTGGGGTTTTTCGTTATGCTCGTCCTTCCCCAGCCAAACCCGCTAAGATGGGGGGCAAACCGAGAGGACGAAGCATGAATCTGAATCAACATTTTCTGAGCATGGCCTATAACAATGCCTGGGCCAATCACCGCTTGCTGAAAGCCTGTGCGTCGCTGAGTCAGGATGACTATATTGCACCGCGTTGCAGCTTTTTCCCTTCCCTGCGTGAGACGTTTCAGCATCTGCTGGTCGTCGATCAGAGCTATCTGTCGCTGCTGGAGCACGATCTGGTCGGCAAGTTCGACTTTCGACCCGATTTTTCCGCCGATGGTACCGAGCTGATCACCCTGGCGCAGCTGGACCCTCTGCTGCGCGAGGCCGGCGAGCGACTGATCGCCTATTGTCGTCAGTGTCGAGATGACATGCTGGGATTGCCCCTGCTAGGCGGCAATGCGCAAGGACTTCGCTATGGCAACCGGGCGCGTCTGCTGGCGCACCTGTTCCAGCACCAGATCCATCACCGCGGGCAAATTCATGCCATGCTGGCCGGCACCCGCGTGGCACCGCCGCAGCTGGACGATTTTTTCCGCGCCGACGATGAGGCGGCCCGCGCCGGAGATCTGGCCGAACTGGGCTGGTGCGAGGCCGATTTGTGGTCTGTTCCCCGCTGAGGCGGTGAGGTGGCCCTTGCTGACCATTCGGTCAGCTGCATGATGTTTTTCCCGCTTGATCGACATGAATCATGCCGTTGTCTGCTGCAGACCCCTGCTGAACATGCGATTGTTGGCAATATCGTCATGATTATTTATACAGTTTCAATAAGCTGTTACGAATGGCGTCTGACGCCTGCAATCATGTCACTGCGGGAGATTTTCATGCATACGATCAAGCGAATCAGTCTGTCAGGTCAGGATCCGTGCTGGCCCATCGTTTCCGGCAGCTTGCTGCTGATTCTGAACACTTGCCATGATGGCCGCCTCCGTCTGCTGACACCGGATGGCGAGCGCCGCCTGATCCTCGCTCCGGGGCGCGGCATGCTCTTCGTCGCGGATCAGGGGGTGGTCCATCCTCTGGCTGGTGAGCCACAAGGCTGGGCGATCCCCCTGCCATGGGTTTGCCGCCTGCTGGCATTTGTCGAGCACTGGCGCACCATCCCCCTGCCTGCCGCGAAGCTGCCGGCCTGCCTGACCATCCCCTGCCATGCCTCTCCCCAGACTTTCGAGAACTGGTTCCTGCGCATGTGGCTGTTTGGCCGCGACCCTTTGTTTCACTCGCTGCTGCAACGCTTGCGACGCTGCGAGGGGTATGGACTGATCCGCCACTTGCTGGCCGAACACGAGCAGGCGGTGCCCCTGGCTCAGCTCGCCCGTCGCTATGGGCTGTCGGCCTCGCATTTTCGTCGGCTGGCCCATGACGCCCTGGGGCAAAGTGCCAAATCTGCCATGATGACCTGGCGACTGCGGCGTACCATCCTGGATGCCATCTGTCGGGAGGTCTCCCTGACCTCGCTGGCCATGCAATACGGCTATGCCTCGTCCTCGCACCTGTCGAATGATGCGCGTCGTCAGCTAGGCGTCAGCCCTCAGTGGCTGCTGGGCAGGACTCAGCCCGTCTGAATCGACTCTGTTTCCCGGCATGACCTTTCGGCTCATAGCGACTCCTGATTCGCTCGTCAATGAGCGGAATCTGCAATCTCCTTCGACACGGTCACTTTACGCTGCCTGCACTTCCCCGAGCCTGGCGCCGGGGAGGGTTCTTTCCAATGGCAGGCAAAGCGGAGGTCGGGATGGGCGAGCAGGACAGACTGGTACAGGTCTCGGCGGGGGACGTACAGGAGATCGAGTGGTCGGGGTTTTCACTTGAGGATTGCGTCGGCATGCTGCACCTTCAGCAGCGTCAGGCGGAGGCCGATCGGGTCCTGCGCGCCCTGTGTCTGCTGGACTGGCATCGGCCTGACTATCTGCGCGCCATGGCGCACTCCTGCCGGCTGGGAGGGCGGGTTGAGTGTGCACAGCGGCTGATCCGACTGGCCGAGTTGCTGCAACCAGCACCAAACCTGTTGGTCAAGCAGGCGCGACAGCCCACGGACTACCTCTGAAACTGATCTTTCGATCAGTTCCCTTCATTGCTTTCAGAGTTCTCCGATAGGGGATTCTTACCAATCTCTTCATGATTGCCCGGAATGGATGTGCGGGTTTCCGACCCCTACATCACCGAATCAAAATCAATCATCCGGGATGGTAGTGAGCTATGAGCAGGGATCATGTATTGAACCATGATTATCTTTTTGATGACTTCGTCCTGCATGCCAATGGGGCGATGAGTTTTCATGGCCAGGATGTGTCTATTCCGCCCAAAGAGCTGCAGGTTTTGATTACCTTGCTGGAAGGCAAGGGCAATCTGGTTCACAAGAATTTCATCATTGACAAAGTCTGGGGTGACAACCTTGTGGGCGATGAGTCGCTGACCCGCTGTATCTATTCTTTACGACGCTTGCTGCGCGAATCCAAGAACAACAAGTTCATCGAGACCGTGTACGGCAAGGGCTATCGTTTCTGCAAGCCAGTCACACCAGTGCAGCGTCAGCGCCATCCGTCCCAGGGATACAAACTGGCCATTTTGCCTTTCTCCGGTGGAGAAGCTCGTGAAGCCATGCTGTTGCATGCCCGCCTGATGGATGCGTTTGCTGAACGTCCTCAGCCGGGGATTTCGCTGGTACCGGCCATTCTTACCCGCGGACACGATCGCCCTGAGGAGCTGCTGTCTCTGTGCCGACAGCTGGAGCTGGATTGTTATCTGACCGGTGACTTTTGCCAGGATGGCAGCCAGCGCCTGCTGACCGTTGAGTTAGTGGATGCCAGTAGTCAGCAATTGTTGCTGCGCGAGACCTTTCTGCCCGGCAATGCCGAAACCTGGCCGCAACGCATGGCGGCGGTGGCCGAGCGTGTGCTGGCCCGTCTGACGCAGCCGGGGACCGATGTACTCAGCGAAGGCAATGGCGAAGTCATGGTGGCTCATGTGATGGCACGGCGCTGTCTGCGTCGCCGCGATCATGGTGATCTCAACATGGCGCAGCAGTATCTGCAGATGGGATTGATGCAGGACCCATTGCATGTGCCCTCCATGGTGTCCATGGCGGAAACCATGCTGGCACAAACCATGCAGGGGATGATCTGGCCTGCCCGGGCTTTCAGCGAGGCGAGACCCTTGCTGGAAAAAGTCCTCAGTCTGGCGCCGGGGCAACCCAGCGCGCTGGCGCTGATGGCCTGGCTGACCCGGCTGTCCAGTGATACCGAAGGCGTTGCCGCCGGCCTGTTGCGCCAGGCGCAGCAGGCCGGAACGCCGGCCGAGGTGTGCCTGTACCAGGCCATGTATCGCCTGTCCCAGGGGGAAAACGAGCTGGCGCTGGACCGTCTCAATGCGGGTTTGGCTCGTGATGGTGGCCTGAGCCCTTTGCTGATTTTCAAGATGTGGGGGCTGCATGTCATGGGGCGGGACGAAGAGGCGCATCTGTTCGCCCAGCGTCAGATGGAGCAGACGCCGCCTTCGCCCCTGTTCCTCGCCATGCATGGGCTGGTACTGGCATCACTGGAGCGGCACGATCAGGCGAATCTGCAGGCCGGGCTGGCGGTGCAAACCGCGCCGAATGGCATGCCGGAAAGGATTCTGCAGTTAATCGTCGCGGCGGTAGGCAGTCAGGCGGGCGACGGGCATGAGATGCTGTCACGCTGGATGGGGGAGATCCGCATCCGTTATGGCTGTCCGGGGCTGCTGGCTGTACTGGCATTGGCGCTGGGTGATGAGAATCGCGCCCGTGCCCTGATCCGGGTGGCGCGTGAACAGCGTTGCACCTGGTGGCCGCTGGCACGGCATCTGCCGGCGATGACGACTTTCCTCGCCAGCGAATCCTCCGAGACCTGCTGGCTCTGATCAGCCGAAAGCAGTGTCCGGACGGTGCTGCCGCAAGGCATCGAGCAGCAGGCGCGAACGTGCCGGCAGCCGGCGCTGTGCGGCGACCGCATGAATCTGCGGATCCTCGCCGCGTGCCGAGACCAGGCGGAAGGCCGGGCAAATCCGCTGCAGGCGTCCTGCCTGCACCAGCGGTTCCGCCAGCCAGTCGGAGAGACGGGCGATCCCCAGTCCGGCTTCGGTTGCCGACAGGAGTGCCAGCCCGTTGTCAAAACGATGGCTGGCACGCATGTTCAGACTCACGGCGCGCGTATCGCCAAGAAAGTTCCAGGAGCGCAGAATGCGAGGCGCCGTATGCATCAGGATGGCGTGTTCGCCCAGTGCCTCCGGCTGGGCGGGCTCGCCGTGACGCGCCAGATAGGCCGGACTGGCATACAGGTAGCGACGATAGCCCCACAGGGGATAACCGATCAGCTCGCTATCCACCGGGAAGGCGCCGCGAATCACCAGGTCCAGCTGCTCCTGTACCGGGTCCAGCATGACATCGCTGTAGCGCACATCGAAGCGCAGCTCCGGGTAGTGCGTGCTCAGGCTGTGCAAAGCCAGGGGCAGGATATGGCAGGACAGACTGTGTGGTGCGGCCAGGCGCAGCCAGCCTCTGGGCGCGGCATTCAGCCGTGACAGTTCATCATCGGCCTCTTCCTGAATCTGCAGGATCTGCCGTGCCGACTCGTAATACAGCTCACCGGCCGGCGTCAGGCTGAATTGCCGCGTTGATCGCGCCAGCAGCAAGGTACTCATTTCGTTTTCCAGCGCCTGAACGGCCCGGGTGACGGCGCTGGGCGAGGCGCCGAGGGCTCGCGCGGCCAGGATGAAGCTCTTTTTCTCCACCACCGTACAGAAGGCCTGGATATTCCAAAGTGATTTCATGGGGCTCCCCCTGCGCAATTCGGTGAATTATTGCAGAAAATGCAACCTTCTGTTGCAACATCAGGGAGCTCGATCGGAGTAAGCTGACGCCATTGTTTCGGAGAGTGTGATGGTGACTTTGACCCTGCTGTGCGTGTTTGCCTATTTTGCCGGTCTGATTGACTCAGCCGTCGGCGGGGGAGGGCTGGTGCAGATTCCGGCGATCTTCACGCTGCTGCCGCGTGAGTTGCCGGTCACGCTGCTGGGCAGCAACAAGCTGGTTTCCGCGCTCGGCACGACCTTTGCCGCGCGCAGCTACCTGCGCCGCGTACGCCTGCCCTGGGCGGTGATTCTGCCCGCCGCCAGCGCGGCCTTCGTCATGGCCTTTGTGGGGGCCGCGGCGGTGTCGATGGTGCCGAAGAATCTGCTGCGCCCCATGGTGCTGGTGCTGATGTTGCTGATTGGCTGGTATACCCTGAAAAAGAAGGATTTCGGGGCGCTGCATGTGCCGCGCGAGATCGGCCAGCGCGAGAAGGCCATGGCGCTGCTGTTCGGTGCCGCCATCGGCTTCTATGATGGCCTGTTCGGGCCGGGGACCGGCAGCTTTCTGATTTTCCTCTTCATCCGCTATTACGGCTTCGACTTTATCCATGCCTCGGCCTCGGCCAAACTGGTCAATCTGGCCACCAATATTGCGGCGCTGGTATTTTTCATTCCGGCCGGCCATGTCCTGTACCGCTACGCCATTCCCATGGGCCTGTGCAATATCCTCGGGGCACTCAGTGGCAGCTGGCTGGCTATCCGTCAGGGTACGGTTTTTGTGCGTAAATTGTTCCTTTGCCTGACCGGGGGGCTGATTCTCAAGCTGGGTTACGATCTGCTGGCGTAGTCGCTGCCCATCCCTGCTGCGGCGGGCATTGCGCCAGGGCCTGGCTGACGCGGCACAGTGTCCGGATGAGTTCGGGAAGCTGGCGCTGGATGTCGGCATCCTGGCCGGCTTCGATGCTTTGCATCAGTTGCTGGACCGGCGCCATATAGGCGGGTGTACAGATCAGCCGCGTCAGACCCTGCAGGTGGTGCAGGGTCTGCGCCAGCTGCTCCCGCTGGCCGGCCTGATCCCGCCTCAGTCGTTGCAGATCGCTTTGCAGGCTTTGTCGTGCCGCCGCCAGAAATTGTTCGCCGAAACTGCGGTCGCCGCGGATCAGCTTGCCCAGTACCGACAGATTCAGTATTTCCCCTGGTTCGATCGGCTGCAGACCCTCCTGCAGATGGCGCAGCAGGTCCTCTGCCGCCACCGGCTTTTCCAGCCAGGCATCGAAGAGATGACCGGTGTGGCAGCGCTCGCTGCCGGTGGTCATGCCGAGGATGGTCTGGGTTGGCCCGCAACCGCGGCGGCGTTCCAGCTGCCGGATGACCCGGCAGACTGTCGGCCCGCTCAGGTCCGGCAGCTGTCGGTCGATCAGCAGTAAATGAAATGGCTGACGCAACCATTGCCGCAATGCCTCCATGCCCCTCGTGCAGGGGGTGACAGCGATCCCCCACTGCTGCAGGGTATGCATCAGCAGCACCCGGTTTGCCACCTCGTCCTCAACCAGCAATACCCGATAACCTGCCAGCCAGGCCCCTTCGGCGGGGGAGCGGACGGGGCCCGCCGTATTGTCCACGGGCACGGGCAGCGTCAGCCGGATCAGCGTGCCTCGCTCCGGCAGACTCTGCACACGCATTTCACCGCCCATCTGACGCAGTAATTGCCGGCTCAGGTGCAGGCCAAGGCCATGTCCGCCATGCCGTTGCCGTGCGGCGGCACCCGCTGCCTGGTAGGGCTGATCCAGTTCGGCACACAACTGTGCCGACATGCCGATTCCGCTATCTCGCACGCAGATCTGCAGCAGGCAGCCCTGGCTGCCATCGGGCTGGCTGCTGGCCTGGACCGAGATCGCGCCGTGCGCAGTATATTTCAGTGCATTGGACAGCAAGTTGTGCAGGATCTGCCGCAAGCGCTGTGCGTCCAGTATCACCCGCGGCACCGCCAGCTGCTTGCTGAATGTGAGGCGGAGCCCGCGGCTGGCGGCGATCGGTTGGTAAATCTGCTGCAGCTCGTCAAACAGCGCCTCCAGCTGGCAGGGGGCCGGACACAACGGCCAGGCAGGCTGCTGTGTCTTGCTTTGCGAGATCAGGTCATCCAGCAAGGCCAGCAGTGCGGTGCTGGCCTGCCAGGCCGTCTGGATCATGGCGGTCTTGTCGGCCGGATTGGCCAGCGCCAGCTCCAGCAGACGGCTGATGGCGGCCAGCGGCGTGCGGATTTCATGGCTGAGCAGCGCCTGCATGGCGGCACTTGCCGGTTCGCGCTCGGGTGGCGCTCCGGCCGCGGGTGCGGCAGACGGCGGGAGTGGGCCAGCGCGGCAGGTGAACACGATGACGGCGATCGGCATCAGCAGGGAGAGGAGCAAAAGCGGTAAAGGAAGCTCGCTCAAAGACGCCAGCCACATGAGCGGATCAAAGGCATCTTCAGCCCTGACTTCATGATGGTGGGGCATGGTCACTCCTGATTGTGTTGGTTGAATTGTTTAAAAAAGCGATTTATTTTAAATTATATGCTTAAAGGTCGTCGTGACAAGTCGGCGCGGTGGTGTCAGCGGTCGGGGACGGGGGATAAAAAAACCCGTACCGGGAGGTACGGGTTGTCTGCTCAGTCAGAAGGGGTTACAGCTTGGCGGCGACCCAGTCGGTGACGCCGGCCAGCGCCTGTGCCAGCGGGGCCGGGTTGGTGCCGCCGGCCTGGGCCATATCCGGACGGCCACCGCCCTTGCCGCCAACCTGCTGGGCGACACTGTTGACCAGTTCGCCGGCCTTGATGCGGCCGGTGAGATCGGCAGTGACTCCGGCGACCAGCGCCACTTTGCCGTCCTGTACCGCCGCCAGTACGATGGCGGCCGATTTCAGCTTGTCTTTCAGCTTGTCCAGGGTTTCGCGCAGTGCATTGCTGTCGGCGCCGGGCAACTCAGCCGCCAGTACCTTGATGCCCTTGATCTCGACAGCCTGATCCACCAGGGCTTCGCCGGCATTGGCCGCCAGCTTTTGCTTGAGCTGGGCCAGTTCCTTGTCCAGCGCACGCGCCTGCTCCTGCAGGGCGCTGACGCGCTGCAGGATCTCGTCGCTCTGCTGGGCTTTCAGGCGCTGGGCCAGTTCGCGCAGCAGGGCATCCTGTGCCTGTACCTGCTGCAGAGCGCCTTCGCCGGTGACGGCTTCGATGCGGCGAACGCCGGCTGCGACGCCACTTTCGCTGACAATCTTGAACAGGCCGATGTCACCGGTGCGGCTGACGTGGGTGCCGCCACACAGTTCGGTGGAAAAGTCGCCCATTTTCAGTACGCGCACTTCATCGCCATACTTCTCGCCAAACAGGGCAATGGCGCCGGCCCGGATGGCTTCGTCGTAGGACATGCTGCTCGCCGTCACCGGATAGTTGGCACTGATCACATGGTTGACCACACGCTCGATCTCAGCCATCTGGGCGGCTGTGACGGCCTCGCCATGGGCAAAGTCGAAACGGGTGCGATCATGGTTGACCAGCGAACCCTTCTGCGCCACATGGCTGCCCAGGACATGACGCAGCGCGGCATGCAGCAGGTGAGTGGCCGAGTGGTTGCGGGCCGTGGCCTGACGCTGATGCAGGTCGATGGTGGCAGCGACACTGTCGCCGACTTTCAGGCTACCCTTGGCCAGACGGCCCTTGTGACCGAATACGGCGGCCTGGATCTTCTGAGTGTCGACCACATCGAATAGCGCACCGACACCACCGGAAATGGAGATTTCGCCCTGATCGCCGGCCTGGCCACCGCCTTCGGCATAGAACGGGGTCTTGTCCAGCACCACAATGCCTTCGTCCCCGGCCTGCAGGCTGTCGACCTGTTCCTGGCCCTTGTACAGGGCCAGCACGGTGGCATCGACACTGGCTTTTTCATAGCCGTCGAAACGGGTGTCGGCGCCGTTGTATTCCACATTGCCGACCATCTTGAAGCTGGAGGCCGCGCGCGCGCGGGCGCGCTGCGCTTCCATCTCGCGCTCGAAGCCTTCGAGATCGGCCTCGATGCCCCGTTCGCGGCAAATGTCGGCCGTGAGGTCCACCGGGAAGCCGAAAGTGTCATACAGCTTGAACAGGGTGGCACCCGCCAGGCGCTGCTGACCGCTGGTCAGCGCGTCTTCCAGCAGGGCCATGCCGTTGTCCAGGGTTTCGGAGAAGCGCAGTTCTTCCTGCTTCAGCGCGTCTTCGATGTCGGACTGGCGTGCGGCCAGGTCCGGGTAGGCGTGCCCCATTTCCTGCACCAGGTCCTTGACCAGCTTGTGCAGGAACAGACCCTTCTGACCCAGTTTGTAACCATGGCGGATCGCCCGGCGGATAATACGGCGCAGGACATAGCCACGGCCATCGTTGGACGGCAGTACGCCATCGGCGATCAGGAAGGACACGGCGCGGATGTGGTCGGCAATCACCTTGAGCGACGGCACGTCCATGCTGAAGGGCACGCCGGTTTCGCGCGCGGCCGCCTTGATCAGTTGCTGGAACAGATCAATCTCGTAGTTGGCATGCACATGCTGCATCACGGCCGAAATGCGCTCCAGCCCCATGCCGGTGTCGACCGAGGGCTTGGGCAGCGGATGCATGGTGCCGCTTTCATCCCGGTTGAACTGCATGAAGACGCAGTTCCAGATTTCGATGAAGCGGTCGCCGTCTTCTTCCGGGCTTCCGGGTGGGCCACCCCAGATGTGGGCGCCGTGATCGTAGAAGATCTCGGTACACGGGCCACACGGACCGGTGTCACCCATTTGCCAGAAGTTGTCCGAGGCGTAGGGCGCGCCCTTGTTGTCGCCGATGCGTACGATCTTGCTTTCCGGTACGCCGATTTCCTTGGCCCAGATATCGAAGGCTTCGTCATCGCTGGCGTAGACGGTCACCATCAGCTTTTCCTTCGGGATGGCCAGCCATTGCGGACTGGTCAGGAATTCCCAGGCGAAGTGGATGGCATCGCGCTTGAAGTAATCGCCGAAGCTGAAATTGCCCAGCATTTCGAAGAAGGTATGGTGACGGGCGGTATAACCGACGTTTTCCAGGTCGTTATGCTTGCCGCCGGCACGAACGCACTTTTGCGAGGAGGTGGCGCGGTTGTAAGGGCGCTTGTCGAAGCCCAGGAACACATCCTTGAACTGGTTCATCCCGGCGTTGGTGAACAGCAGGGTCGGGTCATCCCCCGGAACCAGCGAGCTGGACGGAACGATCTGGTGTCCCTTGGAGGCAAAGAAGTCCAGGAATTTCTGGCGAATTTCAGCAGTTTTCATCGATTTAGTCTGAGTATGTTAGGCGATGGCTGGGGCGGCATGAGTCCGCCATACCTGCCCTGAATGCAATGGCCATAGTTTCGCAAGGCGAGCGCCTGCTGGCAAGCCGTGCGAAGGGTTATTCGCTGTCTTCGAGGCTTCCGGCGAGAATTTTGCGGATGATTTCCTGCGGAAAGCCACGCGAAGCCAGAAAACGCAGCTGACGTGCCTTTTCCTGCGGAGTGGCGGGGAGGGTGCCGAATTTGCGCTGCCAGACGGCGCGGGCAGTGGCCAGATCGTCCTGACCGGCCAGCGCCTGTTCGATCAGTTCGTTGCTCAGGCCTTTTTCACGCATGGCCTGACGCAGGCGCAGACTGCCATATTTGTCGGCCTTGCTGCGGGAAAACTGTTCGGCGAAGCGCTCGTCGGATTGCCAGGCGCGTTCTGCCAGACGCGACAGCACGTCTTCCAGCTCTTCTGCCGACTGGGCGTGCGGACGCAGACGGGTAACAAGCTCGCGGCGCGAGTATTCGCGCCGCGAGAGCAGATCGACGGCTCGCGCCATCAGACTCTTTTCCATGCCTTACAGCACGCTGTCTTCCAGCGTTTCCGGATCGCCACCATCTTCGCTCATGGCGATGGTGACCCCCACGGTTTCACGTACCTTGCGCTCGATGTCCTGGGCGATGGCCGGGTTTTCCTTGAGGAATTCGCGCACATTGTCCTTGCCCTGACCGATCTTCTGGCCGTTATGGCTGTACCAGGCACCCGATTTCTCGATGAAGCCGTGTTGCACGCCCATTTCGATGATTTCCCCTTCACGCGAGATGCCTTCGCCGTAAAGGATGTCGAATTCGGCCTGCTTGAACGGCGGCGAGACCTTGTTCTTGACGACCTTGACGCGGGTTTCGTTGCCGACCACTTCCTCGCCCTTCTTGATGCCGCCGATACGGCGGATGTCGAGACGGACCGAAGCATAGAACTTGAGCGCATTGCCGCCGGTGGTGGTTTCCGGGTTGCCGAACATCACACCGATCTTCATGCGGATCTGGTTGATGAAGATCACCAGCGTGTTGGTGCGCTTGATGTTGCCGGTCAGCTTGCGCAGCGCCTGGGACATCAGGCGGGCCTGCAGACCCACGTGCGAATCACCCATCTCGCCTTCGATTTCAGCCTTCGGCACCAGTGCGGCGACCGAGTCGACCACGATGACGTCGACGCCGCTGGAACGGACCAGCATGTCGCAGATTTCCAGCGCCTGCTCACCGGTGTCCGGCTGCGAGATCAGCAGATCTTCCACCTTGACGCCCAGCTTCTGGGCATAAACCGGGTCGAGGGCGTTTTCGGCATCGATATAGGCGCAGGTGCCACCCAGTTTCTGTGCCTCGGCGACCACCTGCAGGCACAGGGTGGTCTTGCCGGAGGATTCCGGACCGTAGATTTCGACCACACGGCCACGCGGCAGACCGCCCACGCCGAGTGCCAGATCCAGACCCAGCGAGCCGGTGGAAATCACCTGCAGGTTTTCGGTAATCTGGTTGTCGCTCATGCGCATGATCGAGCCCTTGCCGAACTGCTTCTCGATCTGGGCAAGGGCGGCCGCCAGGGCGCGGCTCTTGTCTTCGGTACGCTCTGCCATGCTATCTCCAATAAATGTATTTGCCGGTAAGGGGCGGATTATCGCACAAACCTCGGGGGTGACAAACGAAACCGGCCAGGCCTTGCCATTTTGCCGGACGTCACCACCTAAGTCTTCAACCGGCAAGCTTTTTTCCTGCAAACAAAGACTTTTGCCCGGTCATTGATGATAGTGTACGTAATCAAAATCGATTTGTCACTTGATATCGTACAAAATCATTTTGCCCCCCGTTCTGCAGACAGACTACTGTTGTCGCCTTGAGGGTTATGCCAGAATGCACAGCATGCTGAATCAACGTTCGGAACGCCTGCTCAAGACCCTGGTCGAGCTGTATATCGCCGATGGCCAGCCGGTCGGTTCGCGCACGCTGGCCATGGCCAGCGGGCTGGAGCTGTCTTCTGCCTCCATCCGCAACATGCTCGCAGACCTCGAGGGCATGGGGCTGGTTGCCGCGCCGCATACCTCGGCAGGTCGCATCCCGACTTCGCGGGGCTACCGGGTCTTCGTCGACCGCCTGCTGACCGTTTCCCCGCTGGAGACCGATGCCGTGCGCGAGCTGGAGTCGGGGCTGCAGCCGGACAGTCCGCAGCGGCTGGTGCATGCCGCTTCCTCGCTGCTCTCGGAACTGACGCATTTCGCCGGCGTGGTGGTCACGCCACAGCGACCCGACGTGGCGTTTCGCCAGGTGGAGTTCCTGCGCCTCTCCGAACGCCGCGTGCTGCTGATTCTGGTCACGCTGGATGGCGATGTGCAGAACCACCTGCTGCAGACTCAGCGTGATTACGCGCCCGGTGAGCTGGTCGAAGCCGGTAATTTCCTCAACCAGCATTATGCCGGTCTGGGGCTGAGCGGCATCGCCTTGCGGCTGGAGGGCGAGCTGCAGGGTCTGCAGCGCGACATCACCGAGCTGATGACGGCCGCCATCGACTTCGGCCGTCAAGCTGCCCGCACCCCGCAGGAGTCGGTGATGATCAGCGGAGGCAGCAATCTGTTGCATGTGCGGGATCTGTCCGAAGACATGAACCGCCTGCGCGAGCTGTTCGACGTCTTCGAACGCAAGACCGAACTGCTCGAATTGCTCAACCAGAGCCGCGAGGCCCAGGGGGTGAGTCTGTACATCGGCGACGAGTCCGGCCTGCTGACGCTGGATGAATGCAGTGTCGTGGCGGCTCCGTACCGTATTAACGGGCAGGTGGTCGGCACGCTGGGGGTCATCGGACCGACCCGCATGGCCTACGAGCGCGTGATTCCGATCGTCGACATTACCGCGCGCCTGGTGTCGAGTGCCCTGTCATTCGGCGAGTAGGCCCCTCGTCCAACCTAAGAGAATGGATGCCATGAAGAAAAGAATCCTGGCGGCGCTGCTGCTTGCCGCCCCATTGCTGGCCCGGGCCGATGCCGCCTTCCTCGCACGAGCCGACGTGCAGCGCTATATCGACGAGCAGGTTGCCGGCGGCCAGTTCTCCCGGCCGGAACTCGAAGCCGTGTTTGCCAATGTGGAACTCAAGCCGCGCATCATCGAGGTCATGGACCGGCCGGCAACCTCACGCCCCTGGTACCAGTTCCGCAGCAATTTCTACAACGAAAAACTGCTCAATGACGGCGTCGCTTTCTGGAAGGCCCACCCCGACGCGCTGGCCCGCGCCGAACAAACCTACGGTGTGGCGCCGGAGATGATCGTGGCCATTCTGGGCATCGAGACCCACTACGGTCGCAATACCGGCAGTTTCCGCGTGGTGGATGCGCTGTCGACCCTGGGCTTCAACTATCCGCGCCGTGCCGAGTATTTCCGTGGTGAGCTGACGCAGCTGCTGCAACTGGCGCATGAAGAACGCCTCGATCCGCTGACTTTCAAGGGCTCCTACGCCGGCGCCATGGGCTGGCCGCAGTTCATGCCGTCCAGCTTTCGCCAGTGGGCGGTCGATTTCGACCACAGCGGCCATCGCGATATCTGGAACAACCCCGACGATGCCATCGGCAGTGTGGCCAATTACTTCCAGCAGCATGGCTGGATCCATGGCGACGACATTCTGATTCCCGCCGATGTTACCCCGGGACCGCAGGTCGATGCCCTGGTGGCCGACAAGTTCAATCTGCACTACACCGTGGCTGAACTGGCGGGCATGGGCGTGAAGCCGGAAGTGCCGCTGGCGCCGGCGGTGAAGGCGGTGCTGGTGCCGCTCGAGGTCTCGCCTGGGGTGACCGAATACTGGCTGGGGCTGAACAACTTTTATGTGATTACCCGTTACAACAAGAGCACGCTGTATGCCAAGGTGGCCCAGGAAATCGCCCGGGAGATCAAATCGCGCTATGTGGCGGCAGTGTATGCCGACCAGCCGAGCTGATTTTTCCGGAAAACATTTCGCCATCCCGGACAATTGCCATTAGAATCCGCCTCCATGACCTATCAAGTTCTTGCCCGTAAGTGGCGTCCCAAGCGCTTTGCCGACCTGGTCGGCCAGGAGCACGTGGTTCGTGCGCTGTCCAATGCGCTGACCGATGCGCGGCTGCATCATGCCTATCTGCTGACCGGTACGCGCGGGGTAGGTAAAACCACGATTGCCCGCATTCTGGCCAAGAGCCTCAATTGTGAAGTCGGCGTCGGGGCCGAGCCCTGTGGCGAGTGTCCGGCATGCCGGCAGATTGACGCCGGTCGTTTTGTCGATCTGCTGGAAATCGACGCGGCTTCCAATACCGGCATCGACAACATCCGCGAAGTGCTGGAAAACGCCCAGTACGCGCCAAGCATCGGCCGCTTCAAGGTGTACATCATCGACGAAGTGCACATGCTGTCGAAGAGCGCCTTCAATGCCATGCTCAAAACGCTGGAAGAGCCGCCGGCACACGTCAAGTTCATTCTCGCCACCACCGATCCGCAGAAGGTGCCGGTCACCGTGCTGTCGCGCTGCCTGCAGTTCAATCTGCGCAATATGACGCCCCAGCAGGTCTCCGGCCATCTGGCGCACGTGCTGGCGCAGGAGGGCGTCAGCTATGAGGCCCCGGCGCTGGCTTTGCTTGGCCGCGCCGCCTCCGGCTCGATGCGCGATGCCCTGTCGCTGCTTGACCAGGCTATCGCCTACGGAGTGGGTGAAGTCCGGGAAGAGGGCGTCCGTGCCATGCTCGGCGCAGTCGACCGCCGCTACCTTTTCGTGCTGGCCGAGGCCCTGGCCGAGGGGGATGGTGCCAGACTGATGCAGGAAGCCGGCAAGCTGGCCGAGCGCAGCATCGGTTTTGATGGCGCCCTGGCCGAGATGGCCCTGCTGTGGCACCAGGTGGCGCTGATGCAGAGCGTGCCGGCCGCCATTGCCGAGGACGAACCGGAGCGAGAGGCGCTGACCCAGCTGGCTGCGCGCGTGGCGCCGGAAGATGTTCAGTTGTATTACCAGATTGCCCTGCACGGTCGTCGAGACCTGGCGCTGGCACCGGATGAACTGGCCGGTTTCTCCATGACCTTGCTGCGCATGCTGGCCTTCCATCCGCGCCATGCGGGCGAAGTCGCGACGTCTTCGGCGCCGGCCATCCCGCGCGCCCAGTCATCGTCCCATGCGCCGGCGGCACCGGCGGCCCATGCCGCGACAGCGGCGGCGAGTACGGCGACCCCGGCACGTGATCTGCTGGCGCAACTGTCCGGACGCAGCGCCCGTCCTGCCGCACGTGAGCAGGCGGCCGAACCGGCGGCGCCGGAAGAGCCCGAGCCTGCTGCGATACCGGCACCCGCACCCGTTGCGGCGGAACCGCCGACCGCGCCGGTGGCTGCGGTCGCCCGACCCGCCGAGCCTCCGCGGGAGACTGCTGCACCGGCCCCTGTGGTGGCCGCTGCCCCGGCGGTGCGCGAACCCGAGGCGCAGGACAGCCCGCCCTGGGATGACGACGATGACATCCAGCTGGCCACCCCCCGACCGGTCGATGACGACTGGGTGGCCGAGCCGCCGGCAGCGCCGTCCGTGCCGGCGGTGTTTGATGGCGACTGGATCAGCCTGATCGGCGAGCTGGGCCCGCGCATGGGCGCCGCGCGCATGCTGGCACAGAATGCCATGCTCAAGTCCTACGATGGTCAGCTGCTGGCACTGGCGGTGCCGGAAAGCTTTCGCCACCTCGCGGCGCGCGACTATCAGGAAAAACTCAAGAGTGTGCTGGCCGAGCGTTTCGGCAGTGCGCTGCAAGTGACCGTCTCGGTCGAGGATCTTGGCCTGGAAACCCCGGCCATGAAGGATGCCCGCGAACGCCAGACACAACTGGCGGCGGCGCGACAATCACTGGAAAACGATGCCGTGGTTCAGCAGTTCGTGCGCGATTTTGATGCCACACTGCTCACGGATACCATTCAACCCGTTCAGGAGTCGTAAGCAATGTTCGGAAAAGGCGGTATGGCCGGCTTGATGAAGCAGGCGCAGCAAATGCAGGAAAACATGAAAAAGGCGCAGGAAGAACTGGCGCGTATCGAAGTGGAAGGCCAGTCCGGTGCCGGCATGGTCAAGGTCGTCATGACCTGCGGCCACGATGTCAAGCGCGTTGCCATCGACGACAGCCTGCTCAGCGATGCGGCCGATGACAAGGAAATGCTGGAAGACCTGATCGCCGCGGCCATCAACGATGCCGTGCGCAAGGCCGAAGCGACCTCGCAGGAGAAAATGGCCGGCTTCACCAATGGCCTCAGCCTGCCCCCGGGCATGAAATTCCCGTTCTGATGAAAAACCCGCCTTCGCTCGATCAACTGATCGCAGCGTTGAAGGTACTGCCGGGCGTTGGGCCGAAATCGGCCCAACGCATGGCTTTCCACCTGCTGCAGCGCGAACAGGCCGGCGCGGAGAAACTGGCGCGGGCGCTGGATCGAGCCTTGAGCAGTCTGGTGCATTGCGAGCGCTGCAATACCTTCAGCGAAACCCCGCTGTGCAATCTGTGCGCCGACCCCGAGCGCAGCCAGAACCAGTTGTGCGTGGTGGAGATGCCGGCAGACCTGCTGATGCTGGAGCAGGCCCGTTGCTACGATGGCCTGTATTTCGTGCTGATGGGACGCATCTCGCCGCTGGAAGGTCTGGGACCGCGCGAGGCCAATCTCGACAAGCTCTTGCTGCGCGCCCAGGACGGCGTGGTCGAGGAGGTGATTCTGGCGACCAACTTCACCGCCGAAGGGGAGGTGACCGCCCACATGATCAGCGAACTGCTCAAGCAGCGCGGCCTCAAAGTGTCACGCATTGCGCGCGGCATGCCGGTGGGCGGCGAGCTTGAGCACGTCGATCCCGGCACCCTGGCACAAGCCCTGTACGAGCGCCGTACGACCTGACAGCCGTTCAGGCTGTCGGGCCTGTTTCATGGACGGCCACCACCTGTGCCGCCAGCCATCCGGCGAAGGCGGCAAAGCGTGGCCGTTTCTCTTCCCCTGCCGGACAAATCTGATCGTAGCCATAGCCTGACGGACAGGCCGGGAACGGCACGACCAGGCGTCCGTCGCGCAGTGCTTCCGCCTGCAGCGAACGTCGTCCCATCGCTACGCCCATGCCACTGACCGCCGCCTGCAAGGCCATCTCGGCATATGATTGAACACGGTCTGCCGTTGCTGTACTTCCAGCGTCTCTCCCTGATCGTGCCGCCAGTGTTGCCACGCCAGGGACGGGGACAAGCTGTCGATGAATTCGGTGCAATGAATAAAGCGCGCCCCGGCCAGTGCCTTGACCCCCTGTGCCAGCGCCAGCCGGGCAGCATCGTGCGGACTGCACACCGGCAGCAGCCACTCGTCGTACAGTCGCTGGCAATGAAGAAGCTGCCGCCCCCAGGGGCGGCAGCTGCAGGCCTCAGGGGCGGTTCAGTATGACCCTGAAGGACTGAGGCTCACTCCACGGGCTGCTGCCAGAATGATTGGCCGCCAGCAGTACCCAGATATAGTCGCCGCCGTTTCTGAGTGCCGCATCCGGCGTGACACTGCATGTCCCGCTGGCACAACCCAGCTGATCGGGGGAGAACTGGCCGGTATAGAGGGTGGGGCCGTTGTTTTCGCGCAGATTCAGATAATACCGGGTGGCGCCCGGAACCGGCTGCCAGCGGTAGGTTGGTTTGATCTCGCTGCTGTTGCCGGTGGGGGCCAGCAGGCCGGTCGGTTTGACCGGTACCGGCTCGCCCACGGTCACGGTCACCGTGGCGCTGTTGCCGCTGCCGGCCGCATTGCTGCCGATGACACTGTAGGTCGTGTCATTCTGCGGCGTGACGTCGCCACTGCTGTCAGTGTTGCTCAGGCCAGTATTGGCGCTCCATCGGTAGCTGCTGGCCGCAGGCTGGCAGGATGCGCTCAGATGACTGGGCGATCCACGGCCAACAAAGGCCGGGTCGGCACTCAGGCTGCAAATCGGTACGCCGGCCTTGTTGCCGGACTGGGTGAGGGTGAAAGACTGATCACCGATGGTCAGGTGCGCCGTACGGCTGTCGGTGCTGCGGTTGGCGCCGACCAGGTAACGTACCGTGCCATGACCGGCTCCACTGCTGCCGGCGGTGATCAGCAGCCAGCTGGCGTCGCTGCTGGCGCTCCAGGCGCAGGTCTTGCTGCTGTTGACGCTGACGCTGCTGGAGCCGCCCACGGCGCTCATGGTGCCGCTGTTGCGCGCCAGTTTGAACTGGCATGGCGAGTCGGGCGGGGTGACCGAGCCATCCGCCAGCACCATTTCCGTGCCGAACTGCACGTCGCTGGCCAGCTCGCTGTAGGCGATTTCAAAGAAACCGGCTGTTCCCCAGCTCTCCCCCCAGCTGTTCTTGACGATGAAGGCCTGATCGGCATCATTCCAGCCCACCAGCAACACAGCATGATCGCCTACCCAGTCGCCGCTGACATGCTGGTAGACCCCGCCTGCGTAATAGTAAAAATCATTGAAAACGCGGAACGTGACCACCAGCGGACCCGTCGCGTACAGCGCATTCTTCAGTACATCCACCGTGGCGGTGGCGTTCTGCACCACATACTGCCAACTGTTGATCTTGTAGCTCTGCGACTGCCAGCCCGGGCGCGCGGTACTGCAGCTGCCATTGTCGGCGGTATACGGATAGTAGGCCTCACTGGCGTTGCCGGGAGACTTGAGGAAATTAGAGGCCTGATCCGGCCAGCCCCCGCCGCAATCGCCCGCGCCACTGCACGACAGCACGATCTGTTCGGACAGGTCCAGATTCTTGTCCGGCGTATTGGCGCTGATCAGGGCCCGTGACTCCAGCGCCGCCGTCACGGCAAAGGCCCAGCAACTGCCGCAATTGCCCTGGTTCTTCACCGAGGTGACATAGCTGTGGCCATTCAGGTTGCGCCAGTCAAAGCTGGCGGGAAGGGCCGCCAGCCCCGGCTTGCGCTGCTGGTATTTGGGATTGATGAACGGTGTCTTGTTGCCGCCTGGCTTGAGGCCGGTCAGTCTTTTTTTGGCTTCCGGCGTCCAGTTGGCGACCGGCGTGGCACGAGCTTGCCATTGTGCGCCGCTCTGGCGAATCGCCAGCTGGATGCTGGCCAGCTCACGGGCAACTTGCTGCTCGCTCAGTCTGGCCGGTTCTTCGGGGGCGGCAGCCCAGCCCGGCAAGGCGATCAGCGATAGCGTCAGCAGCATGCACTGCAGCCCGCTGCGCAGGGAAAGAGTCTTCATGGTCGGGGTCCATTCTGTGAAGAGAGACAACGGGCTCACCTGTCATCGGCGGCATCGGGATGATGCGCCGCCGTAGGAGCCTGAGCTGAAGTGTCGGAAGTGGGGCAGGGCGCGGCAACGGATCAATCAACCAGTTGCCGGCGGCCCATTTGACTGCTGTAGTGGGGTGGGCAGCGATTTGCCCGTGTAGCCTTAGTCCTGGCCGCCGCCGGCTTTTCCTGTGGCGGCGGTGCGGAAGGCGGTGGCACGGCTCCACGGGCTGTAGCCACGGCCGTTGGCTGCCAGTACCTGCCACTGATAGTCGCTGCCGGCATTCAGTGAGTTGCTGGCCTTGTACAGGCAAATCCCGGTCGAGGTGGTGCAACCTGCTTCACTGGCCAACAGTGACGTCTGCCATACCATCCGTCCGCTGCTGTCACGTACATACAGGTAATAGCGATCGGCCATGGGCACAGCGCCCCAGCTGAACGTCGTTCGAATCGGCACACTGTCGCCGACCGGGCTGAGCAAGACCGTGGGCGCGGGGGGCGCCGGCGGGTGGACGGGGGCGGTCACTTCGCCGTCGGCCAGCGTCATCTGGGTGGCAAATTGCGAATCACCGCTGATTTCGCTATAGGCAATGCGGAAGAAGCCCGCCTCGCCCCAGCTGGTGTCCCAACTGTTCTTGACGATGAAGGCCTGGTCCGCATCGTTCCAGCCGACAATTACAATGGCGTGATTGCCGACATAATCACCCGCGACATGACGATAGACCCCCGAGCCGTAATAGAAAAAGTCGTTAAAGACCCGCATGGTGGTGACCAGCGGTCCGCTGTTGTAGAGCGCGTTCTTCAGCAGATCAACACTGGGGGTTTGGCCCTGGGTAACGAATTGCCAGCTTTTCAGCCGGTAGCTGGCGTCCTGCCAGCCACTTTGCGCCAGGCTGCATGCCCCGTTGGCGGCGCTGTAGGGGTAATAGCCCTCATCGGCGTTGCCCGTTCGGGTGAGAAAGCCGTTGGCCAGATGCGGCCAGCCGCCATCGCAACTGCCCGCCTGACTGCACGACAGTACGATCTGCTCGGACAGGTCGAGGTTTTTGCCCGGCGTGTTGGCCGAGATCAGCGCGCGCGACTCCAGCGCGGCGGTCACGGCAAAGGCCCAGCAACTGCCGCAGTTCCCCTGGTTCTTGACTGGCGTGACATAGCTGCGCCCGCCGACCGTACGCCAGTCGAACAGGCCGGGTAGCGTACCGGCGCTCGGCTGATAGCGTTTCGTTTCCACGCCGGCCATCACCGGCGGTGCACCCTGCGGGACGCCGGTCAGCCGTTTTTTTTGCTCCAGCGGCAGCTCGGAAACCGGCGATACCCGGGTGCTCCAGCCGGCATCGGTCTGCTGGATGGCCTGATTGATTTGTTGCTGGGTGGCGCTGATCGGCGGCTCGGCATGCGCCGCCGTGACGAACAGCAGCAGTGTCAGCGCTTTGCCGACACGAGAGATCGAGGTTTGCATGAGGACAGAACTCCCATCGTAGAACCGTTTGGCCACCATGGCGGGCACGGTCTGCGCGATCATGGTCTGGCCGCTGTCGGTCAACAACGGTACGGAGCACCAGTTGAGGCGGCGGGAAGTCTGTGCTGAAGTGGAGCGGGGCGGCGCGTGCCGGCAGGCACGCGCGCAAGGGAATCAGTGTGCGCCGAGATGAGGGAAGAGCCGGTACAGACCGTCGACCATGATTTCTACCGACAGGGCGGCCAGCAGCATGCCCATGACCCGGTTGACGATATTGATGCCGGTTTTGCCCAGGACGCGACTGATCGGGGTGGCCATGTTCAGGGCGCCGTAGCAGACCACCGCCACCATCAGGCCACTGACGATGATTTTGGCCACATCAATCCAGGTATGGGCGGTCGTGGCGTAAATGATGACCGTGGAGATCGCACCCGGACCCGACATCAGCGGAATGGCGAGCGGCACCACGGCAATATTCGCCTTGGATTCGGCTTCGCTGCGCTCTTCATCGGTGGTCTTGGTCGGTGTTTCCTGGGCGTTCATCATCGCCAGCGCAATCATCAGCACCAGCAGGCCACCGGCAACCTGGAAGGAGCCGATGCTGATGCCGAGGAAGCTCAGCAGGCCCTGGCCCACCAGCGAGAACAGGCAAACCACCGCGGCAATGGTGATCGAGGCCAGCTTGGCGATTTTCTTGCGCTCGGCCTGGCTGCTGTGCGGCGTCAGGCCGATGAAGATCGGCACCGCCGACAGCGGGTTGATCAGCACCAGCAGTGCCATGAAAATTTTGCTAACTTCGAGTTCCATGCCGTCTTTCTGTCAGAAATTTGGGCGGTCTAGGGTAAGAAAAGACTGCCGCGCAAGATGATACCTCAAATCAGCAGGTTTTCCAGCGTATTAAAGTAGACCTGCGTCAAAGGATTGATATCTTGTAGCGCAATTCGCTCGTTCAGCTTGTGGATCGTGGCGTTGACCGGTCCGAATTCGACCAGCTCTCGCGCAATGCGCTTGATGAAACGGCCGTCCGACGTACCGCCGGTGGTGGACAGCTCGGTCTCGATACCGCAGACCGTACGGATCGCGGCGCCCATCGCCTGCGTCAGTTTGCCCGGCTCGGTCAGGAAGGGGTTGCCGGACAGCGACCAGCTCAGATCGTAGTCGAGGCCGTGGCGGTCCAGAATGGCATGCACCTTGGCCTGCAGCGATTCGGCTGTGTTCTCTGTCGAGAAGCGGAAGTTGAAGCGCAGCTCGGCGGTGCCCGGAATGACGTTGCTGGCGCCCGTGCCTGACGTCAGGTTCGACACCTGCCAGGAGGTCGGCGGGAAATGCGCGTTGCCATGGTCCCACTCTGTCGCGACCAGTTCGGCCAGCGCCGGTGCCAGCAGGTGAATCGGATTGCGCGCCAGATGCGGATAGGCGATATGCCCCTGCTGCCCCTTGACCACCAGGGTGCCGGACAGCGAGCCACGACGGCCGTTCTTGATGGTATCGCCGAGACGGTCGACCGAGGTCGGTTCGCCGACGATGCAGTAATCAATGCTTTCACCGCGCGCTTGCAGCGCATCGACCACTCGCACCGTACCGTCCACCGCGTCGCCTTCCTCATCCGAGGTGATCAGCAGGGCGATCGAGCCCGGGTGGTCCGGATGCTGAGCCACGAATTGCTCGATGGCACAGACAAACGCCGCGAGCGAGGTCTTCATGTCGGCCGCCCCGCGGCCATACAAGTAACCATCACGGATGGTCGGCTCGAACGGCGGACTGTCCCAGCCATTCAGCGGTCCGCTGGGTACCACATCGGTGTGGCCGGCGAAGCAGACCAGCGGGCCGCTGCTGCCGCGCCGGGCCCAGAAATTGTCGACCTGACCGTGGCGCAGGCGTTCGATCTGGAAGCCGATTGCCTGCAGCCTGGTAATCATCATGTCCTGGCAACCGGCATCGTCGGGGGTGCCGGAGGGCAGTCGGATCAGGGCTTGTGCCAGAGAGAGGGTATCGTTCATCGGCCGAATGCTTCCTGATAGGCGGGTGCGTCAAAGCCCAGCAGGATGCCCCCCTGGTGCACGATCACCGGCCGCTTGATCAGCGAGGTGTGGGTTTCCATCAGCGTCAGTGCCCCGGCCAGCGTGTCGGCCGCGCTCTTCTCGCTTTCCGACAGTGCGCGCCAGGTGGTGCCTTTACGGTTGAGTACCCGGTCCAGGCCGCAGGCCGACACCCAGCGTGTCAGATGCTCGCTGTCGATACCCAGCTTCTTGAAATCATGGAAGGTGTAATCAATGCCCTGCGCTTCCAGCCACTGGCGGGCTTTCTTGACGCTGGCGCAATTGGGGATGCCGTAAACAATGGTCATGGCGCAAGGGGGTAGTGGCGATCAAAGTGATGATCTTATCATCGGCTGCGGCGAGAAACATGATTTTGGGCCCATGGGGTCGGGTTTTTGCAATATCCCGTCCGCATGGGCCCAGTGTTTTGTGCGAGAGCGACAAACAGCGATCAGGCTGCGACTTTGCCAACCTCCTGGTCACGCAGTGCGCGACGCAGAATCTTGCCGACGTTGGTCTTGGGCAGCTCGTCGCGGAACTCGATCTGGCGCGGAACCTTGTAGCCGGTCAGGTTGTGGCGGCAGTACTGCTTGATATCGTCCTCGGTCAGCTTCGGGTCCTTGCGTACCACGAAGATTTTCACCGCCTCGCCGGAGTGTTCGTCCGGCACCCCGATGCAGGCGACTTCCATCACGCCGGGCATGGCGGCGACCACATCCTCGATTTCGTTCGGATAGACATTGAAACCCGACACCAGAATCATGTCTTTCTTGCGGTCAACCAGCTTGACGTAGCCCTCGGGGGTCATCATCGCCATGTCGCCGGTGGCCAGGAAGCCTTCGCTGTCGATGACCTTGGCGGTCTCGTCCGGGCGATTCCAGTAGCCCTTCATCACCTGCGGTCCGCGGATGCACAGCTCGCCGGATTCTCCCATCGGCACCTCGCGTCCTTCACTGTCCCGGATCTGGATCTCGGTCGAGGGAATCGGCAAACCGATGGTGCCGTTATAGGCCGGCATGTCCAGCGGGTTGATGCAGGCCGCCGGCGAGGTCTCTGTCAGACCGTAGGCTTCGGCCAGCGTCACGCCGGTGACGGCCTTCCATTTGTCGGCGACTGCCTTCTGCACCGCCATGCCGCCCCCGAGCGCCAGCCGCCAGGTCGAGAAATCGACCGTGGCAAAATCCGGATGGTTCAGCAGGGCATTGAACAGGGTGTTGACCCCGGTCATCGCGGTGACCTTGTACTTCTTGATCTCTTTGATGAACCCCGGGATATCACGCGGATTGGTGATCAGGACATTCAGTGCGCCAACCTCGGTGAAGATCATCAAGTTCGCGGTCAGCGAGAAGATATGGTAGAGCGGCAGGGCAGTGATGATGATTTCCTCGCCCTCGCGAATGACCGGCTTCACCCATTCACCGGCCTGCAGCATATTGGCCACGATGTTCCGGTGCAGCAGCATGGCACCCTTGGCGACGCCGGTCGTGCCGCCGGTGTACTGCAGGAAGGCGATGTCCTCGTGGCCGATCTCGACGGGGGTCAGCGGCTGGCGGCGACCTTGCGCCAGTGCATCATTAAAACGGATGTGGCCGCGGATCTGCCAGGCCGGCACCATCTTCTTGATCTTGCGTACCACGAAATTGACCAGTTGCGCCTTGGGGAAGCCCAGCAGGTCGCCAATGGCTGTCACGATGACGTGCTTGACCTTGGTGCGCGGCAGGACTTCTTCCAGCACATTGGCGAAGTTTTCCAGAATCACGATGGTGTCGACGCCGGCATCATTCAACTGATGCTCCAGCTCGCGCGGGGTATAGAGCGGATTGACATTGACCACGGTCAGACCGGCGCGCAGCGCGCCGAAGACACAGATCGGGTATTGCAGCAGGTTGGGCATCATGACCGCAACGCGGGCGCCCTTGGTCAGTTTGAGCTGATGTTGCAGGTAGGAGGCGAAGTGAGCGCTCAAGGCATCCAGCTCGGCATAGCTGAGGATCTTGTCCATATTCGCCATGGCGGGACGATCGCTGAACTTCTTCACGCTGCGTTCAAACACTTCGACGATCGATTTGAACTCATTGATGTCGATGTCGTGGGCGACCCCCGCCTGGTAGTTTTTCAACCAGATCTTATCCATCGTAAGGCTTCTCCGTCGTGCTGCGAGCGCGCACGGGCATGCCGCTGCGTGTGGCTGCTGGCGTCGTCTCGGCGTTGTTTGCGTATTATGGTTATGGCTATGTTTATGACATTCGCGCTGCTAATTTACATAAGGGATTATCTTGCGTCAAAATTGATGAATATGGGGTAGTCGGAAGTAATAGCGACTCGGTTTCCTTTTTGGCCGAAATGCGTTACAATCCCGGCGATTATGGATGGGCGATTCGCCCATTTTTTATTTGTGGGAAAAGCAATGGATGTGCGTTTGCTGCTGGAAAATACGTTGCCGGGCATGGGCTACGAACTGGTTGATCTCGAGCTGGCACCGGGTGGTGGCATGCGGGTATTTATCGACAAGCCCGGTGGCATCACCGTTGAAGACTGCGTGACGGTCAGCAATCACCTGACCCGCCTGTTCATGGTGGAAGAGGTGGATTACGACCGGCTGGAGGTTTCTTCGCCGGGGCTGGATCGCCCCCTGAAGAAGGAAGCCGATTTCGTGCGCTTCACCGGGCAGCTTGCCAAGATCAAGCTGCGCATGCCGATCGAGCAGCAAAAGAAATTTCTCGGCCGACTGTCCGGCTTCGAGGACGGTGTCCTCAAGCTGGAGGTAGAAGGCCGCATCGTGGAAATTCCGTTCGCCAACATCGACAAGGCCAGGCTGGAGCCTGAGTTCTAAAGATCTGGACGGCACTGGGCCACGAACAAGACAAGAATTCCGGAGGATTGCATGAGTCGCGAGATTTTGTTGCTGGTAGATGCGCTGGCGAGCGAAAAGAACGTTAGCAAGGACGTGGTGTTTTCTGCGCTGGAATCGGCGCTGGCTTCGGCCACCAAGAAAAAGTTTGCCGATGACGAGATTGATGTGCGCGTCGAAATCGATCGCCATACCGGCCAGCATCAATCCTTCCGCCGCTGGACGGTGGTTGAGGACGAGCTGCTGGAATTCGACAGCCGCGAACTGTCGCTGACGGATGCCCAGGCGCGTGACCCGAAGCTGGAAGTCGGTGCCGTGATCGAAGAACCGATGGAAGCCGTCGAGTTCGGCCGTATCGGTGCCCAGACCGCCAAGCAGGTCATCCTGCAAAAAATCCGCGATGCCGAACGCGAGCAACTGCTCAATGACTTCCTGCAACGCCGCGAGCACCTGGTGACCGGTACCGTCAAGCGTATCGAACGTGGCAACGCCATCATCGAGTGCGGCAAGCTGGAAGCCGTGCTGCCGCGCGAGCAGATGATCCCCAAGGAAAACCTGCGTGTCGGTGACCGCGTCAAGGCCTTCCTGCTGCGTATCGACCGTCTGGGTCGCGGCCCGCAGCTGGTGCTGTCGCGTACCGCCCGCGAATTCCTGGTCAAGCTGTTCGAGCTGGAAGTGCCGGAAATCGAAGAAGGCCTGCTGGAAATCAAGGAAGCCGCCCGCGACCCGGGCATGCGCGCCAAGATCGCCGTCAAGGCCAACGACCCGCGGATCGACCCGCAGGGTACCTGCATCGGCATGCGCGGTTCGCGCGTGCAGTCGGTGACGCAGGAACTGGCTGGCGAGCGTGTTGACATCGTGCTGTGGGCCCCTGAGCCGGCACAGTTTGTCATCAATGCCCTGTCGCCTGCCGAAGTGAACCGTATTCTGATCGACGAAGACAATCACGCCATGGATGTGGTGGTCGAGGAAGATCAACTGGCGCTCGCCATTGGCCGCAGTGGCCAGAACGTGCGCCTGGCAGCCGAACTGACCGGCTGGTATCTGAATATCATGACCGTGGCCGAAGCCGAAGAGAAGCATCTGGAGGAGGATGCTGCATTGCGAGAACTCTTCGTCAAGAATCTGGGTGTCGATGACGACACCGCCGCAGTCCTGGTGCAGGAAGGGTTTGCCACCCTGGAAGAAGTGGCCTATGTGCCAATCGCCGAAATGCTGGAGATCGAAGGCTTTGACGAAACGCTCGTCAACGATCTCAGAAGCCGTGCCCGTGATGCCCTGCTCAATCAGGCCATCGCCTCGGAAGAGAAGGCCGAATCCGGTCTGGCAGGCTTGCAGGATTTCGAAGGGCTGAGCGCAGAGCATCTGCAGAAGCTGGCCGATAATGGCGTGAACACCCGCGACGATCTCGCTGACCTTGCCGTGGATGATCTCGTAGACATGACTGGCATGGAGGCTGAAACCGCACGCGCAATCATCATGAAGGCGCGCGAGCACTGGTTTGAATGAGTGCCGGGTTTCAGTTAGCAACCGACGAATTTGGGAAAACGCATGGTATTGACGAATGTAAAGCAATTTGCCAGTGAACTGGGTCTGACCCCCGAGCGCCTGCAGGAACAACTGCGCGCAGCCGGGGTGGGTGACCGTTCGCTGGACGCAACCCTGACGGAAAAAGACAAGACACAGCTGCTGGATTACCTCAAGCGCTCCCATGGTGTGCGCGACGAAAGCCGCATCACCGTGACACGCAAGCAGACCAGCGAAATCCGTACCGCTGGCGGGACCGTCAAGGTCGAGACCCGCAAGAAGCGCGTGGTCGTCCGTCCGGAAGAAGCCGAGCCGGTCGCACCGGCTGCCGCCGTTGCCGCCGCACCGGTTGCCGAGGCCAAGCCGGAACCGAAACCCGAGCCGAAGCCGGAGCCCAAGCCCGAACCGAAGCCGGAACCGAAGCCGGAGCCCAAGGTTGAGCCCAAGCCGGAACCGAAGCCGGAGCCAAAGCCCGAGCCCAAGGCGGAAACCCCCGCCGAGCCGGTGCGCGCAGTCCGTCCGACCCCGGCATCCATCCTGTCGCCGGAAGAAATCGCTGCCCGTGAAGCGGAAGAGAAGCGCCAGATCGCTTTCCGTGAGCGTCAGGCTGCGCTGATGAAAGAAAAAATCGAGCGTGAAGAGCGCCGTGCTGCGGCGGCCCGTCAGGCGCAACAGCAGGCCGCCGCGCCCGCGCCGGTTGCTGCTCGTCCTGCCGCCGAAGCCGGCGCCGAGCCGCGCCGTACCGACGCTGCCCGTCCGGCCCGTCCGGCAGGCCAGGGCGCCCCTGGCGGTGCCCGTCCGGGTCAGAACAACGGCCCGCGCAGCGGCGCTCCGCGCCCGGCCGGCGCCGCACCGGCTGCTGCCGGTCAGCCTGCCAATCCGAGCGCCGGTCCGCGTTCGCCGGACAAGAAGCCCGCTTCTGCCGGCAAGAAGGACCGCTGGGACGACAAGAGCAAGGGTGGTCGCGGTCTGAAGGTGCGTGGCGGTGATGCCAGCAACGACTGGAAGTCCAAGAAGGGTGGCCGCAACAAGCATCAGGGCCAGCATGCCTTCCAGGCGCCGACCGAGCCGATCGTGCATGAAGTGCTGGTGCCGGAAACCATTTCCGTCGCTGACCTGGCGCACCGCATGGCCGTCAAGGCTGCCGAAGTGATCAAGATCCTGATGAAGATGGGCATGATGGTGACCATCAACCAGGTTCTGGATCAGGAAACCGCGCTGATCGTGGTCGAAGAGATGGGCCACAAGGGCAAGGCTGCCCAGGCCGATGATCCGGAAGCCTTCCTGGAAGTCACCGAAGGCAGCGCGGTCGAAGTCGTCAAGCTGCCGCGTCCGCCGGTCGTGACCGTCATGGGTCACGTCGACCACGGCAAGACCTCGCTGCTGGACTACATCCGCCGCGCCAAGGTGGCTGCCGGTGAAGCCGGTGGCATTACCCAGCACATTGGTGCCTACCACGTCGAAACCTCGCGTGGCGTCATCACCTTCCTCGACACCCCGGGTCACGAAGCGTTTACCGCCATGCGTGCCCGTGGTGCCAAGGCGACGGACATCGTGGTCCTGGTGGTCGCAGCCGACGACGGCGTGATGCCGCAGACCATCGAAGCCATTCACCATGCCAAGGCTGCCGGTGTGCCGATCGTCGTGGCGGTGAACAAGATCGACAAGCAGGGCGCCAACCCGGAACGCATCCGTCAGGAACTGGTTGCCCAGGAAGTCGTGCCGGAAGACTGGGGTGGCGATACCCAGTTCATCGAAGTGTCCGCCAAGCAGGGCACCAACATCGATGCGCTGCTGGAAGCCATCCTGCTGCAGGCCGAAGTACTGGAACTGACCGCCGCCCAGGATGCGCCGGCCAAGGGCGTGATCGTCGAGGCCCGTCTCGACAAGGGTCGCGGTCCGGTGGCGACCTTCCTGGTGCAGTCCGGCACCCTGAAGAAGGGTGACATTCTGCTGGCCGGCACGGCTTTCGGTCGCGTTCGCGCCATGATCGACGAAGCCGGCAAGTCGGTGGATGAAGCCGGTCCTTCGATTCCGGTCGAAATCCTCGGTCTGTCCGATGTGCCGTCCGCCGGTGAAGACGCCATGGTACTGGCCGACGAAAAGAAGGCGCGCGAAATCGCCCTGTTCCGTCAGGGCAAGTTCCGCGACGTACGTCTGGCCAAGCAGCAGGCTGCCAAGCTGGAAAACATGTTTGCCCAGATGGCCGAAGGCGAAGTTCGTTCGTTGTCGCTGATCATCAAGGCCGACGTGCAGGGTTCCTACGAAGCCCTGGCACAGAGCCTGCAGAAGCTGTCCACCGACGAAGTGCGCGTCAACATCCTGCACTCCGGCGTGGGTGGCATCACCGAATCGGACATCAACCTGGCCATTGCCTCCAAGGCCATCGTGATCGGCTTCAACACCCGCTCCGATGCGGCAGCACGCAAGCTGGCCGAAGCCGAAGGCGTCGATATCCGCTACTACAGCATCATTTACGATGCCGTGGACGAAGTGAAGGCAGCCCTGTCCGGCATGCTGGCACCGGAGAAGCGCGAACAGATCCTGGGTACCGCCGAGATCCGTCAGGTCATCAACGTCTCCAAGGTTGGCAACATTGCCGGCTGCATGGTGACCGATGGCTTGATCAAGCGTCACGCCCAGTACCGCCTGATCCGCGACAACGTCGTGGTCCACTCGGGCGAACTCGACTCGCTGCGTCGCTTCAAGGATGACGTGAAGGAAGTCAAGCAGGGTTACGAGTGTGGCCTGATGATGAAGAACTTCAACGACATCCACGAGGGTGACGTACTGGAAGCCTTCGAAATCGTCGAAGTGGCACGTACGCTGTAATCCGGTCGATACGTCCGAAGGCCCGTCTGGCGTCAGCGTTAGGCGGGCCTTGTTTTTCGCGGCGGGCAAGTATGGCGCCTGCCGCCTGAGGAGAAGTGACATGGCAAAAGCCAAACGCGGGTTCGCCCGCACTGATCGCGTAGCCGAACAGATCCGCAAGGAAATGGCCGAGCTGCTGCAAAAAGGTCTGAAAGACCCCCGTGCCGGCTGGATCACCCTGACCACCGTCGAAGTGACCCGCGACTATTCGCACGCCAAGATCTACTACACCGTGATGGACGAAAAGACCCGCGAGGTCACCGCCGAAGCCCTGCGCCACGCCGCCGGCTACCTGCGCGGCGAACTCGGTCGTCGCCTGTCGATCTTCACCACGCCACAACTGCAGTTCGTCTACGACGACTCCATCGAGCGCGGCGTGCGCATGAGCCGCCTGATCGACGAAGTCAACGAAAAAGACCGCATCCCTGCCCGGGAAGAGGGTGACAGCGAGAGCGAAGCCGAATGACCCAGGTGCGTCGCGTCAAACGCAATATCGATGGCGTGCTGCTGCTGGACAAGCCGTATGAAATCAGCAGCAACGGTGCGCTGCAGAAGGCCCGCTGGCTGTACAGCGCTGCCAAGGGTGGCCACACCGGCGTGCTCGATCCGCTGGCCACCGGTCTGCTGCCGCTGTGCTTCGGCGAGGCCACCAAGTTTTGTTCCTACCTGCTGGATGCCGACAAGGCCTACCGTGCCACCGTGCGCTTCGGCCAGGTGACCACCACCGGCGACATCGAAGGCGAAGTGGTGCGCGAACGGCCCGTCACCTTCGATCGCGAGCAACTCCTTGCCGCCATGCAGGCTTTTGTCGGCGAGATCGACCAGGTGCCGCCGATGTACTCGGCGCTCAAGTACCAGGGCAAGGCGCTGTACGAATATGCCCGTGAAGGGGTCGAAATCGAGCGCAAGGCCCGTCGCGTGACCATTCACAGCCTGACCCTGCAATCCTTCGATGGTCTCGAAGCGGTGATGGACGTGGTCTGCAGCAAGGGGACCTACGTGCGCACCCTGGCCCAGGACATCGGCGAGCGCCTCGATGCCGGTGCCCACCTGACCGGCCTGCGCCGCACGGCCACAGCGGGTTTCCGGCTGGCAGACGCCATCACCCTGGACCAGCTGGAAGCCCTCGACCTGCCCGGGCGCGATGCCCTGTTGCTGCCTGCTGACGTGCTGGTACAACACTTGCCGGCCATTTCGCTGGATGAAAAGCAGTCGGCGCGCTTTTGTCATGGCCAGGCCGTGCGCATTGACGAAAAGTGTGAGACAATGCTGCGCTTCCGGGTTTACCGACAGGAAACTCGGAAATTTCTCGGTCTGGCCGATGCGCAAGCTGATGGCATGCTGCAACCAGTCAGACTGATGGCGTTCAACGCCGAATGAGAAGGGCGCCGCAAGGCACCCTTCGTGAACGAAGCATGGATGGGTTTCGGCTTGCCGATGCTCGCCTCGCTTGTCGGGCACCTGCCCCAAACCGCAATTGGAGTAACACCGTAATGGCAATGACCGCTGAACAAAAAGCAGCAATCGTTAAAGACTTCCAGCACAAGGAAGGCGACACCGGCTCGAGCGAAGTACAAATCGCCCTGCTGACCGCTCGCATCAACGATCTGACCCCGCACTTCAAGGCCAACACCAAGGATCACCACAGCCGTCGTGGCCTGTTGAAAATGGTTAGCCGCCGCCGTCGCCTTCTGGATTACCTGAAGGGTACCGACGCGGATGCCTACCGCGCCCTGATTGCCCGTCTGGGTCTGCGCAAGTAATACGCAGCAAGGAAAAAGTCGCAGCTGGTCTGCGACTTTTTTCTAACTGTTGCCGGTTTGACCCTCACGCCCGGCGGCATCGCAACCAAGTCACACAAGCAGCAACGGGGGGAGCCTCTAGTCATGATTGTCCTGACGGGCTGTCATCACTAGGGGTTCCCGTTGCACCACGCGATCCGCAGGCACAACAGAAAAGGAACCGCCGTGTTCAAGAAAATCGAAAAGACCTTCCAGCTGGGCAACCAGACCGTCAAGCTGGAAACCGGTGAAGTGGCCCGCCAGGCTTCCGGCGCCGTCATCGTCTCCGTTGAAGAAACCGTCGTCATGGTGGCCGTGGTCGGCTCCAAGAACGTCAAGCCGGGCCAGGACTTCTTCCCGCTGACCGTTGACTACCTCGAGCGAACCTACGCTGCCGGCAAGATTCCGGGCGGCTTCTTCAAGCGCGAAGGCAAGCAGTCCGAGAAGGAAGTCCTGACCAGCCGCCTGATCGACCGTCCGATCCGTCCGCTGTTCCCGGAAGGCTTCTACCATGACGTGCAGATCGTCGCCACCGTCCTGTCGCTGAACCCCGAAGTGGATTCCGACATCCCGGCGATGATCGGTGCTTCCGCTGCCCTGGCCATCTCCGGCCTGCCGTTCAACGGCCCGATCGGTGCCGTACGCGTCGGTTATGCCGATGGCCAGTACCTGCTCAACCCGACCAAGACCGAACTGCAAACCTCGCAAATGGATCTGGTGGTCGCCGGTACCGAACGTGCCGTGCTGATGGTTGAATCCGAAGCCAAGGAACTGCCTGAGGCCGTCATGCTGGGGGCCGTGGTCTTCGGTCACGAGCAGATGCAGACCGCCATCCGCGCCATCAACGAATTCGCTGACGAAGTCAACCCGGTGATGTGGGACTGGCAGCCGGCAGCGCGTGACGAAGCCCTGGTGGCCCAGATCCGCGACATCGCCGGTGCCAAGCTGGCCGAGGCCTTCCGCCTGCGTCAGAAGCAAGCCCGCACCCAGGCCATCGACGAAGCCTGGGCTGCCGTCAAGGCCGCGCTGATCAACGAAGAAACCGACACCCTGAAGGCCAATGAAATCAAGGGCATCTTCAAGGGGATGGAAGCCGAAATCGTTCGTGGCCAGATCCTGGCCGGCGAGCCGCGTATCGATGGTCGCGATACCCGCACCGTGCGTCCGATCGCCATCAAGACCGGCGTGCTGCCGCGTACCCACGGCTCGGCGCTGTTCACCCGCGGTGAAACCCAGGCCCTGGTCGTGACCACGCTGGGCACCAAGCAGGACGAGCAGATCATCGACGCGCTGGCCGGTGAATACACCGAACGCTTCATGCTGCATTACAACTTCCCGCCGTACTCCACCGGTGAAGCCGGCCGCATGGGCCCGCCCAAGCGCCGTGAAATCGGCCACGGTCGTCTGGCCAAGCGCGCCCTGGTGGCCGTGCTGCCGCCGGAAACCGAATTCGGTTACTCGATGCGCGTGGTCTCGGAAATCACCGAGTCCAACGGCTCCTCCTCGATGGCTTCGGTCTGCGGTGGCTGCCTGTCGCTGCTGTCCGCCGGTGTGCCGCTGACCGCCCACGTGGCCGGCATCGCCATGGGTCTGATCCTCGAAGGCAACCGCTTCGCCGTGCTGACCGACATCCTGGGTGACGAAGATCACCTGGGCGACATGGACTTCAAGGTGGCCGGTACCGCTAACGGCGTGACCGCACTGCAGATGGACATCAAGATTCAGGGCATCACCAAGGAAATCATGCAGGTCGCGCTCGACCAGGCCAAGGAAGGCCGCCTGCACATCCTGGGTCTGATGAAGGATGCCGTCGGCGGTGTACAAGAGCTGTCCACCTACGCACCGCGCCTGTTCACCATGAAGATCAACCCGGACAAGATCCGCGAAGTCATCGGCAAGGGTGGTGAAACCATCCGTTCGATCACCAAGGATACCGGTACCGAGATCAACATCGAGGAAGACGGCACCATCACCATCGCTTCCGTGACGCAGGAAGGCGCAGACGCTGCCCGCAAGCGCATCGAAGAAATCACCGTCGAAGTCGAAGTGGGCAAGGCCTACGAAGGCACCGTGGTCAAGATCCTCGACAACAACGTCGGCGCCATCGTCTCCATCCTGCCGGGCAAGGACGGTCTGGTGCACATCTCGCAAATCGCTCACGAGCGCATCAAGAATGTGTCCGACTACCTGAAGGAAGGCCAGGTCGTACGCGTCAAGGCGATCGAGCAGGACGATCGCGGCCGTATCCGCCTGTCGATCAAGGCCCTGCTGGAAGAAGAAGCCAAGGCTGCTCAGGCCACGGCCGAATCCTTCGGCCTCAAGACCAGCGAATAAGCCGTTTCGCCGTCGCACAAAAAACCCGCCCGTTCTGGCGGGTTTTTTCTTGCCGTCAGGGGGGTTTCGGAGCGCTCTGATAGGGTAAAGCCAGCTGTCAGAAAACAATGCTTTCTCTTGTTGACAAGGAGAAAGCATGTCTTTCAAAAGAAGCAAAATCGCTCTGGCTTGTGCCGCCGCCTGCGCTATGTTGCAAGCAACGGCAGCCCAGGCTGGCAGCATGACGGATGTGTCCAGCGCAGATGGTCCGCTCACACCGACTGCAATCGCAGGCAACGGTTCGATGATCGTGGGCACCGTCGAAACCGCACCGTCCGACAACAGCCTGTTTGTCTGGACCGCCGACACGGGCGTACGCAATCTTGGCTCGCTCGGCATGGGGCTGGTCACCGATGTGGTGCTCTCGGATGACGGACACTATGCCGCTGGTTCCGGGCTGGATGCCGTCGCCCGCGAGAAGGCCTTCCGGGTGAATACCACCACCGGTGCTTTCGAGGATCTCGGTTCATTCGGCAGTACCATGATGGTCAGCGGTATCTCGAAGACGGGTGCTGTCGTCGTCGGGTCGGGCTACATTCCTGGCGATACCGTGCATGGTTTCTATTCGGTCAATGGCGCCCCGGTTCAGGATATGGGCACGCTGGTGGCGGGCGGGGCCTCGCACGTCAATGCCGTAGCGGCGGATGGCAATATGATTGTCGGTGATGCGACCGTTGCCTCCTCTGCCACGCACGCTACCGTGGCCATCCCTTACAGTCCTACCAGCTACGGCGCATGGCGTGATCTGGGGACGCTGGGTGGAACCAACTCGACCGCCATGGCGGTCTCGGATGGCTTTAGCGGTAACTACGTTATTGCCGGCGAATCTGACGATGCATTTGGTAATAACCATGTCTTCAGGATAGATGGCTCTGGTCCGATGGAAGATATCGGCACCCTGGGCGGCGATAACGTCACCTTCGTCGGCATGTCCGGAACGGGCAACCAGATGACCGGCACCTCCGAGATGGCTGATGGCAGCAAGCACGCCTATCGCTATGACAGCACCCTGCTGATGCAGGATCTGGGTACCCTGGGTGGCACCAACTCTGAAGCCACAGCGATCTCGCACGATGGCAGCACCGTCGTCGGCTACAGTGATACTGGCGCCGGTACGGTTCATGCCTTCCGCTCGGTTGACGGCGCGACCATGAACGACCTGGGCACCCTGGGTGGCGATACGTCTACCGCGCTCGCGGTGTCGGATGATGGTCGTATCGTCAGCGGTACCTCCACCACCGCCGGTGGCGACAGCCACATGTTCGTCTGGAAGGCATCGGCTACCGATCCATCCTCGGGTGGCGGCCACATGATCGACGTCGACAACACCCTGAGCGCCATGGGCACCAGCGCCCAGCGCCAGCAAGTGCTGCTCGATACCGCGGCCAGCCAGCTGGACGGCTTGCTGGGCAGTGGTTGTGGCAGTGAAGTGATCGGCCAGCTGTGCCTGGGCATCCAGGGCGGCTACCGTGGGGGCAATGGCGAGCAGGTGAGCGATGGTCTGGCGACGCTGGGCTACCGTCTCGACAGTCAGTGGCAGCTGGGCATGAGCGTCGACAGCAGCCTGCAGCAAACGCTGCCGGGGCAGTACCAGACCCACGGCAATACCATCCCGTCCCTTGGTGCCTATGCCAACTTCCAGCAACAGCGTGATGGCGAAGGCTTCTCGGCCCGTATGGCGCTGGCCTGGAGCCGTCTGGATCTGGACATGACCCGTGATCTGGCGGAGAACACCGAAGCCGGCACCGGCAGCGCCCGCCTGACCGGCAAGGCCGCCAGCCTGCTGGCCAGCTATCGCCTGCGCCATGGCGCCGGCTCGCTGGCCCCCTACGGTGGTCTGCAATACACCTCGATCGAGCGTTCGGCCTATGACGAAGCCAGCGGCGGTGAATTCCTCGCCGGCTACGACGCCTTCCAGCGTCGTGCGACGGCTGCCGTCCTCGGCCTGCGCACCGAGCATCCGTTCGGCGACAAGTGGAGCCTGAGCACCAACCTTGGCGTGGACCATGACCTGAATCGTGCCGACAGCCAGTTTGCTGCTGATATCGATGTGCTGGGCCGTTACCAGAGCAACGCCGACGATGCCAAGCGCACTCGTCTGCACAGCGAGCTGACGGTGAATTACAGCATGGACAAGGCCACCCGCCTGCAGGCCCAGACCTTCTGGGGGCAACAGGCCTATGGCAATGCCGTCAATGGCGTGCGCTTCGGCATGACTCACCAGTTCTGATCAAGTCGTCATCCAGGGGGCCCGGTCTTTCATTGTGCATGGCAAGCACAATGAAAGACCGGGCCCCCTTCTGTTTGCTGTTCTCCGGAAAAATCCTCTCGCGAGCGGCCTTTTTTCCTGCATCGGGGTTAAAATGAGTGGCTGCAGGCGCTCATTCCGTCTGCATGCCATCTTCTCCCTGACTGACTTTAGCCATAAAGGATGATCCATGACCCAGACAGTTTCACGCGCCACGTTCGACCAGGTAATGGTCCCGTCTTACGCTCCGGCCGGCTTTGTGCCGGTGCGAGGTAGCGGTTCGCGCGTGTGGGACCAGGAGGGGCGGGAGTATATCGACTTTGCCGGCGGGATCGCCGTCAACGCGCTGGGTCACTGTCATCCTGAAATGGTGGCTGCGCTGACCGAGCAGGCCGGCAAGCTGTGGCATATCTCCAATCTGTTTACCAATGAGCCCGTGCTGCGACTGGCCGCCTTGCTGACCGGGCTGACCTTTGCCGATCGCGCGTTTTTCTGCAATTCCGGTGCCGAAGCCAATGAAGCGGCACTCAAGCTGGCGCGCAAGTACGCCTGCGACCAGGGGCACAGCCACAAGCAGCGCATCATTGCCTGCCTCAACAGTTTCCACGGGCGCACCCTGTTTACCGTCAGCGTCGGCGGTCAGGCCAAATACCGCGAAGGTTTCGCCCCTCTGCCGCCTGCCATTGATCATGTTCCTTACAACGACATCGCCGCTCTGGCTGCCGCCATGGGCGATGATGTCTGTGCCGTGATCATCGAACCGATTCAGGGGGAGGGTGGGGTTGTGCCGGCCGATCCGGCCTATCTGCAGGCTGCACGCGAGCTGTGTGATCGCCATCAGGCCCTGCTGGTCTTCGACGAGGTGCAAAGCGGCATGGGGCGCACCGGTTCGCTGTATGCCTACATGGACTACGGCATCACCCCGGACATCCTGACCTCGGCCAAGGCGCTGGGTGGCGGCTTCCCCATTGGTGCCATGCTGACCCGCGCGCACGTTGCCGCCAGCTTTACCCCCGGCACCCACGGGACCACTTATGGCGGCAACCCGCTGGCCAGCGCCGTGGCGCTGTGTGCCGTCGGCATCATCAGCCGTCCCGAAGTGCTGGCCGGGGTCAGGGCGCGTCACCAGCAACTGCTGGCCGGGCTGCAGGCCCTCAATCAGACCCGCCAGGTGTTTGCCGATATCCGCGGCAAGGGCCTGCTGCTGGGGTGCGAACTGCAAGGCCCGCTGGCCGGTCGTGCCCGGGATGTGCTGACCGCCGCGGAGAAGCAGGGGCTGATGCTGTTGCAGGCTGGCCCTGGCGTGCTGCGTTTCGCCCCCTCTTTGCTGATCGAAGCACAGGACATCGAGCAGGGGCTGCAACGCCTGACTGCCGCACTGGATAGCTTGCTGTAAGTGCCCGCCCGGCGGGCATGGCATATCGACTTTGAACTGGGTCCAATCCTGGCGCGGACGCGAGTCCGCTGCCAGAACGTAACGGGAGTGACACCATGCTGACCGTCCGACCTGTCCGCATCGCGGATTTGCCGGTCATTGAACGTCTGGCCTACGACAGTGGTATCGGCGTGACCAGCTTGCCGGCCGACCGCGATCGGCTGTTTGATCGTATTCAGCGCTCGGTCTCGTCCTTCGAGCACGAGGCCACTGCCGGCGCCGGCTACGAGTACTACGCCTTTGTGCTGGAGAACGATGGCCAGGTCGTCGGTACCGCCGCCCTGGCTTCGGCGGCGGGCTTTGATGAGCCTTTCTACAGCTACCGCAACGAGATCTTCGTGCATGCCTCCAGAACCTTGCGCGTGCATAACCGCGTGCATGTGCTCAATCTGTGTCACGATCTGACCGGCATGGTGCAGCTGTGCGGCTTCCACGTTGATCCGCAGTTCAATCAGCTGGGCGCCGAGCTGCTGTCGCGTGCCCGGCTGATGTTCGTTGCCGGCCAGCGCCTGCGATTTGGCAAACGCATCATTGCCGAGATGCAGGGCTTGCATGACGAGGCCGGTCAGTCGCCGTTCTGGAATGCCATCGGTCGCATTTTCTTCGACATGGATTTCCCCCAGGTCGAACAGGCCTTCATCAGCCACAGCAAGTCTTTTATTGCCGAGCTGATGCCTAACTACCCGATCTATGTCCCCTTGTTGCCCGACGATGCACAGGATGCCATCAGCCAGGTTCATCCCCGCTCCGAGCGCACCTGCCAGATCCTGTCGCGCGAGGGCTTCGAAATGGATCAGTACATCGATATCTTCGACGGCGGTGCTGTCCTGACCGCCGAAATTGACCGCCTGCACACCCTGCAGCACTCACGGCTGTATCGCATCGAGCAGGTCGGCAGCCAGCCGGCAGGTGCCAAGGTGCGCCTGGTCAGCAACGAGCGTTGCGCCAATTATGTGGCGGCACTGGCGCCCAGCGTGCTGGCGGACGGCGTGGTGCAGCTGGAGGCCGATGCCATCGAGGCACTGGGCGTGAGCGCCGGGACCTGGGTCCGCGTCGCCGAGTTGCAACTGGGGTGAAACCGGTCGGGCCTGCGCAGACAGGGCGGGCCCGCCAAAGCCAAATCGGGAATAGACAATCATGATGATCATCCGACCTATCGCACGCGGCGATCTGGATCGCTTCATGGCCCTGGCCAAAGAGGCCGGTGTGGGCATGACTTCGCTGCCGGCCGACGAGCATTGCCTGGCCGAGCGCATTGAGCGCTCGGTCAAATCCTTCGCCGGAGAACTGCCCCAGGTCGAGCAGGGCTATATCTTCGTGCTGGAAGACACGGTGCGCGGGACCATTGCCGGCACTTGCGCCCTGGAAGCCGCCGTCGGTCTCAAGACGCCCTGGTACAACTACCGTATCGGTACCGTGGTGCACGCCTCGGAAGAGCTCGGGGTCTACAAGCGCCACGATGCGCTGTTTCTGTCCAACGACCATACCGGCTTTTCCGAGTTGTGCAGCCTGTTCATGCATCCGGAGTACCGCGCCAACCGCAATGGTTCCCTGCTGTCCAAAAGTCGCCTGCTGTTCATGGCGCAGTTCCCCGACCTGTTCAGCGACGTGGTGGTGGCCGAGCTGCGCGGCGTTTCCGATGCCAGGGGCTCTTCGCCATTCTGGGAGGGACTGGGGCGCCACTTCTTCTCGATGGACTTCTCGCATGCCGATTACCTCACCGGCCTGGGTGAAAAGACCTTTGTCGCCGAGTTGATGCCCAAGCACCCGATCTATATCGAGATGCTGCCCGATGCGGCCCAGGCGGTGATCCGCCAGCCTCATGCTGATACCCGGCCGGCGCTGGAAATGCTGCGTGCTGAAGGCTTCCGCTGCGAGGGCTATGTCGACATCTTTGATGGTGGCCCGACCGTACAGGCCTATCGTCGGGAGATCCGCGCCGTGCGCGACAGCCAGCTGAGGTCGGTGAATCTGGTCGAACAGGCTGTTGAGCAAGGGGAACGGTTGTTGGTGTGCAATACCGACTTTGCCGGCTTCCGGGCGATCCTGGTCTATGGCGATGCCGCCGCAGCCAGTGTATCGCTCAGTGCGGTGCAGTACGACGCACTGGGCCTGGAGGAGGGGGGCAAAGTGCGCTGCGTCAGCCTCTCGCCGCGCGCACAAACCCCGGGTTGATGTCTGAGAGACATCCCGATGACATGATGCATGGCAATAACTGCGTCATGGCTGGCTGACATGCTCCAGGCATGAATATTCCATCTGCAGGCCGCACCTTGGTGCGGCCTTTTGTTTTGTGTACTTGTATTTTGTATACAAGCGAATCTTGTACCGATCTGTTCTCTGGCGGATTTTCGTTTGCGAACAATGATTGCACCAAACGGCGTGACAGACAGGGTGAATTATTCCATTTCCAACAAAATGGCGGATATTTTGCCCCCTTAAAATGTCTTCATATCAATGGTTTCTGATATACAAAACATCTGGCGATGTGGGTGTTTTGTGCGATAAAAATCCAATAAATTCAAAGACATGCAAAAATCAAAAATAGTTTCGAAAAATGTGCCATTTAACCAATTGTTAAGATTGACAGTTTATTGAGCGCGCAAGCATAATCCGAACGACTGTCGGACAGAACACAATAAACGACAGCATGCGGTGCCAGTGTCGGATTGCATGGATGGCGGGGCAAGGTAACGGGAAAAAAACCACCCTGCAGGACATGGAAGACCGACACGGAGGACGGTGCACAACACTGTCTGCCGCCGGGATAAATAGAACAAGGAGATTTCCCTCGTGGACATTTTTCTGCAGCAGATCCTCAACGGGCTGGTGCTGGGCAGCATTTACGCCCTCATTGCCCTCGGCTACACCATGGTGTACGGGATCATGGGCCTGATCAACTTCGCCCACGGCGAAGTGGTGATGTTCGGCGCCATGGTGACCATCACCGTCATCAGCACACTGGTCGGCGCCGGCATCAATCTGCCGGGACCGATTCTGGTGATCATCGGTCTCCTGATCGCCATTCCTGCTTGTATGCTGATCGGCTTCACCATCGAACGGATTGCCTACCGGCCGCTGCGGGGCGCGCCGAGACTGGCGCCGCTGATCACCGCCATCGGCCTGTCTATCTGCTTGCAGCAGGTGGCCATCCTGATCTGGGGGCGCAACTACATTCCGTTCCCGCCCATCCTCAACCATGACGTCATCTCCATCTTCGGCGCCAGCATCACCAAGTTGCAGATCGTGATCATCGCCCTGTGCCTGGCGATCATGGTCGGTCTGCTGCTCATGGTCGAGAAAACCAAGCTTGGCCGCGCCATGCGCGCCACCAGCCAGAACCCGGCTGTGGCCGGCCTGATGGGCGTCAACGTCAACAGCATCATCTCCGCCACCTTCGTCATCGGCTCCGGCCTCGGCGCCGTGGCTGGTGTGATGGTTGCCACCAACTACGATCAGGCTCACTACTACATGGGCTACATGATCGGTATGAAGGCCTTTACCGCAGCGGTGCTGGGCGGCATCGGCAACCTGGGCGGGGCGGTACTGGGCGGGATTTTGCTCGGCATCATCGAAAGCCTGGGGGCTGGCTATATCGGCGACCTGACCGGTGGCTTCATGGGCAGTAACTACCAGGACGTCTTCGCCTTCGTCGTCCTGATCCTGGTACTGATCTTCCGTCCATCCGGCCTGCTGGGTGAAAAACTGGCCGATCGCGCCTGATCAGGAGAACACCATGAACAACACCATTCGCAACAAGCTGGGTATCTACATCGCCAGTGCCATCGTGCTGGCCGTGTTGCCCTTCGTGGTCGGCGGCTTCCTCGGCAACTCCTGGGTGCGCATCGTCGACTTCGCCCTGCTGTACATCATGCTGGCCCTCGGCCTGAACATTGTGGTGGGCTTTGCCGGCCTGCTCGACATGGGCTACATCGCCTTCTATGCCGTCGGCGCCTACAGCTATGGTCTGATGAGCTCGCCGCAGTTCGGCCTGCACTGGCCGTTCTATGTCACCATCCCGCTGGGCGCGGTGTTTGCCGCCTGCTTCGGCCTGATGCTCGGCACCCCGGTGCTGCGCCTCAAGGGTGACTACCTGGCCATCGTGACCCTCGGCTTCGGTGAGATCATTCGTATCTTCATGAATAACCTCAACCAGCCGATCAATATCACCAATGGCCCGCAAGGCGTGAACCTGATCGACCCGATCCATCTTGGCGGCTTCACCCTGGGCAAGACCCTGGAAATCGGCGGCCTGTCCTTCCCGGTGGTTTACCTGCACTACTATCTGTTCCTGTTCCTGTCGGTCGCCGTGGTCATCATGGCCACCCGCCTGCAGCACTCGCGCATCGGTCGTGCCTGGGTCGCCCTGCGAGAGGACGACGTGGCCGCCGCCGCGATGGGTATCAACATCCGCAACATCAAGCTGCTGGCCTTTGCCCTCGGCGCCTTGTCCGGCGGTATCGCCGGCGGCCTGTTTGCCTCGTTCCAGGGCTTCATTTCGCCCGAATCCTTCGGCCTGATGGAATCGATCATGATTCTGGCCATGGTGGTGCTGGGCGGCATGGGGCATATCCCGGGTGTGGTACTGGGGGCCGTGGTGCTGACCATCGCGCCGGAAATCCTGCGCGATACCATCGGACCGCTGCAAATGAATACCTTCGGACGCATGATCGTCGATCCGGAAAATGCCCGCCAATTGCTGTTTGGTCTGGCACTGGTGGTGATGATGCTGGTACGTCCGGCCGGGATGTGGCCTTCCAAGCGCCGCGCACTCGAGTTTTCCGATGCCAAGGCCAAGGCCAGGGTACAGAAGGGGTAAATCATGGCAGAAGCTTTGCTGAAAATTGAAGGCATCAACAAACGATTCGGTGGTCTGCACGCCCTGTCCGGCGTCAGCCTGGAAATTCCTCGCGGTGCGATCTACGGCCTGATTGGCCCGAACGGCGCCGGCAAGACCACACTGTTCAACGTACTGACCGGCCTGTACATGCCCGACGAAGGCAAGTTCGACTTCGACGGCCATGACCTGTTCCGCGCCAAGCCGCACAAAGTGGTAGCAGCCGGTATTGCCCGTACCTTCCAGAACATCCGGCTGTTTGCCGAAATGACCGCACTGGAAAACGTCATGGTGGGCCGCCATATCAAGAGCCGTGCCGGTGCGCTGGGCGCGGTGCTGCGTGATCCGCGCACCCGGGCCGAAGAAGCCGCCATTCGTGAAAAGGCCTGGGAGCTGCTTGAGTATGTCGGTATCGCCGATGTGGCCGAAGAACGGGCACGCAACCTGTCCTACGGCCACCAGCGCCGGCTGGAAATCGCCCGCGCTCTGGCGACCGAGCCCAAGTTGCTGGCGCTGGACGAACCGGCGGCCGGCATGAACCCGCGCGAAACCGACGACCTCAAGCAACTGATGAGCAAGATCCGTGACGGCGGCGTCACCATCCTGCTGATCGAGCACGATGTCAAACTGGTGATGGGCCTGTGCGATCGCATCGCCGTGCTCGACTATGGCAAGCGCATCGCTGAAGGGGTGCCCGAAGAGGTACGCAAGAACCCGAAAGTGATCGAAGCCTACCTGGGGGTGCCACAAGAATGAATCTCTTGGAAGTTAAAAATCTGCAAGTGGCCTACGGCGGCATCCAGGCCGTCAAGGGGATCGATTTTCACATCAAGCAGGGTGAGCTGGTCACTTTGATCGGCGCCAACGGTGCCGGCAAGACCACCACCCTCAAGACCCTGATCGGCATGGTCAAGAAGAGTGGCGGCAGCATCGAGTTTGAAGGCAAGGACTGTGCCGCCATTCATTCCCACGACTTTGTGCGGCATGGCCTGGTGATGGTGCCGGAAGGGCGCGGCATCTTCCCCAAACTGACCGTCGAAGAAAACCTGCTGATGGGGGCTTACATCCGTAACGACAAAGCGCAGATCCAGGATGAACTGGTTCGCATCTACGACCTGTTCCCGCGGCTGAAGGAACGTTGCAAGCAGCTGGCGGGCACCCTGTCCGGTGGTGAGCAGCAGATGGTGGCCATGGGACGTGCCATGCTGTCCAAGCCGAAGCTGTTGCTGCTGGATGAGCCTTCCATGGGGCTGGCACCGATCATCGTGCAAAAGATCTTCGAAATCATCCAGATGGTGGCGGCCGAAGGGGTCACCATGCTGCTGGTGGAGCAGAACGCCCGCCTGGCGCTGGAAGTCAGTCAGCGCGGCTATGTCATGGAAAGTGGCAAGATCACCATCGGTGGCGATGCCCGCGAGCTGCTCGACGATGAGCGCGTGCGCAACGCCTATCTCGGTGAGTAGGGTAGTAAGCAAGCAATGAGCGCAACGTTCAGCCCCGTCGTCCTGATCCATCAGGCCGCCGGGGCTCTTTTACTCCCGCCCCTGTGCCTCCTCTGGCTGGCCCTGCTCGGGCTGTGGTTCAGGCGCCGCTGGCTGGTGGGCCTGGCCCTGGCCGGCATTTACCTGCTGGCGACCCCGCAAGTGGCCTGGTGGCTGACCCGCCCGCTGGAACCGGTGGTGGCGTCACCCGGCGCCCTGCAGACCATTGATGCCATCGTGGTCCTCGGCGGTGGCAAAGACTTCGCGCCCGAGTACGGTGATGAAGAGCTCTCGTCCGACTCGTTGCTGCGTGTGCGCTATGCCAGCTGGCTGGCCAAGCAACTCGGCAAGCCGCTGCTGGTGACCGGCGGTTCGCCGCTGGGTGGCGAACCCGAGGCTGTCGTGATGGCCCGAACCCTGCAGCGTGACTACCACCTCGACGTACGCTGGGCAGAGAGCCGTGCCAACACCACCGAAGAGAATGCCCGCTACAGCGCTCCCTTGCTTAAGGCGGCCGGCGTGCAGCGTATCGCGCTGGTCTCCAATGCCTGGCACCTGCGCCGGGCACGCGCCCTGTTTGTGCGCCAGGGGTTTGACGTGCTGTCGGCACCGACAGGCTTGAGCCATCCGTCTCCCAGTGCCCTGATCAACTGGTTGCCCAGCGGTACTGCCCAGCGACAGAGCTGGATTGCGCTGCGCGAGTGGGTCGGCATCGCCTGGATGAATTTGCATGCCAATGGGGCAGGCGAGTAGCATCAGCCATTCAAATATACTCAGGGAGCGTCTCATGGATGTCGGTGCCATCATCATCGGTGACGAATTATTGTCCGGCAAACGCAGCGATAAGCATCTGCCTGCCCTGATCCGCCTCCTCGCCGCCCGTGGCATGAAACTCGCCTGGGCCGATTACCTTGGCGACGATCCGCTGCGCATTCAGGCCGCCCTGACACGCGCCTTCGGCAGCGGCGACCTGGTGTTCAGCTTCGGCGGCATTGGCGCCACCCCGGACGACTTCACCCGCGCCTGTGCCGCTGCCGCCTGCGGCCAGCCGCTTGAGTTGCATCCCGAGGCCAAAATCCTGCTGGAGCAGCGCTTCGGTGCCGATGCCTACCCGCACCGCATCCAGATGGGGTACTTTCCGCAAGGCGCGCGGCTGATCCTCAATCCGGTCAATCAGGTGCCCGGCTTCTCGGTCGCGGACGTTCACTTCGTGCCGGGCTTTCCGGCCATGGCCTGGCCGATGATCGAGTCCGTTCTGGATCGTGATTACCGCCACCTGTTCAGTGACCAGCCGGATGTTGACCGCACCCTGATTGCCCTCGAGGCGCGTGAAGGCGATCTGATCGACCTGATGCAGGATTTCGTCCGCCGTTACCCGGCGCTGCGCCTGTCCAGCCTGCCCAGTTTCGGCAACCAGCGCATCAGCCAGATGCACATCGAATTCGGCTTCAACGGCAAGGCCGCCCTGGCCGAAATGGCGCTGGCCGAATTCGCTGCTGCCCTGAAGGCGCGTGGCTACACGTTGCTCGACAGTGTCACGGCGCCGCGTGCCGAATGAGGGATCGGAAAATACCTCTTTACCAGCAGGGCATGCCCTGATAGATTATTCCGCATGAATAGCAAATTTCTTACACAAGGCTGGTGGTGGCTCGACTGATCGAGCGGCCTGCCTGTGTCTGAAACCCAACCAAGCCGCCCGGAAGTTTCGAGCGGCTTTGTCTTGCCTGTCCCCCGCCGAAATCTCCGGGCGCCAACCCCGGAGAAACTCATGCAAGAAGTCAGTTACTGCACCCAGGGCGGCATCGAAGTGCTGCGCCAGACCGAAGAATGTGCCTACCCACAGGCGGGCCGCGCGCTGGTCGAGGCGCTGAATCAGTCGCGTGGTGTCTGGTTCTCTTCCCGCTTTGAATTTCCCGGGCGTTACACCCGCTGGGATATGGGTTTCGTTAATCCGCCTCTGGTGCTGACCACCCGTGGCAGAACTTTTCGTCTTGAGGCCCTCAACGCGCGTGGTCAGGCTCTGCTGCCCGGGCTGGCTGCCATGCTGGCAGATGAGCCGGCGCTGAGTCAGTTGCAGCAAGACGAGCAGACGCTGAGTGGCCAGATTCTGCCGGCCGGCGAGGATTTCAGCGAAGAGCTGCGCAGCCGGCAACCCTCGGCTTTCAGTCTGGTGCGCGCCCTGAGCCGTCTGTTCGCCAGCCCGCAAGACAGTGATCTCGGTCTGTATGGGGCCTTCGGCTACGACCTGGTGTTCCAGTTCGAGCCGATGACGCTGCGCTTGCCCCGGGCTGATGATCAGCGCGATCTGGTCCTGTATCTGCCCGACGAACTGCTGCTGGTGGACCACATGCAACAACGTGCCCGTACCGTGCGTTATGACTTCAGCCTGCAGGGGGGGCGCACCCACGGCCTGCCGCGCCTGGGGGCCGCTGCCCCGTACCACTCCCTGGCCAGCCAGACCCCGGCGGCCTGCGACCATGCCCCCGGCGAATATGCTGCCCAGGTCGAACGCGCACGACAGGCCTTTGCCCGCGGCGATCTGTTTGAAGTGGTGCTGGGCCAATTGTTTGCCGAGCCCTGCAGCGAACAGCCCGGCGTGCTGTTCGACCGGCTGCAGGCCAGCAACCCGGCACCGTATGGCGCCCTGATGAACCTGGGGGAGGGCGAGTTTCTGGTCGCGGCCTCGCCGGAGATGTTTGTGCGCGTCGAAGGCCAGCGTGTCGAGACCTGTCCGATCAGCGGGACCATTGCCCGTGGTCAGGACGCCCTGCAAGATGCCGCCCAGATTCGTACCTTGCTCAACTCCGGCAAGGACGAGTCGGAGCTCACCATGTGTACCGACGTTGATCGCAACGACAAGTCACGCGTTTGTCAGCCGGGCTCGGTGCGCGTCATCGGTCGGCGTCAGATCGAGATGTACTCGCGCCTGATCCATACCGTCGATCACGTCGAAGGCCTGCTGCGCCCAGAGTTCGACGCGCTGGATGCCTTTCTCAGCCATGCCTGGGCCGTGACCGTCACCGGTGCCCCCAAGCGCTCGGCCATTGCCTTCATCGAGGCCCACGAACACTCGCCCCGCCGCTGGTACGGTGGTGCCATCGGACGCCTGACCTTCGACGGCAACATGAACACCGGCCTGACGCTGCGTACCCTGCGCCTCAAGGATGGTGTGGCCGAAGTACGTGCCGGAGCCACATTGCTGTACGACAGTGATGCCGCGGCGGAGGACGCCGAGTGCCACCTCAAGGCCTCGGCCCAGCGTGCCATCCTGCGTCCTGCCGTCACCGCCAGTCTCGCGACCGGGGCGGTGTCCCTGCCGGGTGCCGGCAAGCAGGTACTGCTGATCGATCATGAAGATTCCTTCGTGCATACCCTGGCCGGCTACCTGCGTGTGTCCGGCGCCGAAGTGCACACCCTGCGTGCGCCGCTGGCTCGTCAGCAACTGGCCCAGGGCCTGCGTCCCGACCTGGTGCTGTTGTCGCCGGGGCCGGGCAGACCGGAGGACTTTGCCATGCGCCAGACACTGGAAATCCTGATCGGCCTGTCGATTCCGGTGTTTGGTGTCTGCCTTGGTCTGCAGGGCATGGTGGAGTATTTCGGAGGTCGGCTGGGCCAGTTGCCGCTGCCGGTGCACGGCAAGCCCTCGCCGGTCAGCCGGCTGGGCGGCCGCCTGCTAGCGGACTTGCCAGAGCGCTTCGAGGTGGGGCGCTACCATTCGCTGTATGCCGACCCGGCACACTTGCCGACCTGCCTGCAGGTCACTGCCCGCAGCGAGGATGGTGTGATCATGGCCATTGAGCACCACCAGCTGCCGCTGGCCGCCGTGCAGTTCCACCCCGAGTCGATCATGACACTCGGGGTGGGGCAGGCCTTGATGAATGCGGTGATGGCGAAGCTGGCGGCAACCGGTGAGGGCGCATGCTTGTAGGGCGTGCTCTTGTAAGGCGCACTCTTGTAAGGCGCACTCTTCAAGTGCGCCATCATCCGGTATGGCATCGGTGCATTGCATCGGTGCATTGCATTGGTGCATTGCCTCCGGCGAATGCACCCTACGCGAATGCACCCTACGCGTATGCACCGGTCGAAAATGCGCTCATCCGTAGGGCGCAATCTTCAATTGCGCCATCATCCGGTATGGCATTGGCGCATGGCATCGGTGCATTGCCTCCGGCGAATGCACCCTACGCGAATGCACCCTGCGCGTATGCACCGGTCGACAATGCGCCCATTCGTAGGGCGCAATCTTCAATTGCGCCATCATCCGGTATGGCATTGGCGCATGGCATCGGTGCATTGCATTGGTGCATTGCCTCCGGCGAATGCACCCTACGCGAATGCACCCTACGCGAATGCACCCTACGCGAATGCACCCTACGCGAATGCACCCTACGTGAATGCACCCTACGTGAATGCACCTTATGCGGCTAATGCGCCTTCCTGTCTCAGGACGGTTTCCAGCGCGTCAAAACAAACCGGATCGATGGCGCTGTTCAGGTTGGATCGCATGATCTCTAGTGTTTTGTCGACCGGGGTGGCCGGGTGGTAGGGCCGTTCGGCGTTGATGGCGTCAAAGATATCGGCGGTGGTGATAATGCGGGTTTCCAGCGCGATCTGTGCCGCCTTTAGCCCTTTGGGATATCCGCTGCCATCCAGCTTTTCGTGATGGGCACCCGCCACTTGGGCCAGTTCGGCAAACTGGGTGATACGCCGCAGGATATCTTCGGTAAAGCCGGCGTGACGCTGTACTGCCGCCCATTCTTCCGCATCCAGTCGTCCGGGCTTGTCGAGGATAGTGTTGCTGACCCCCAGCTTGCCGACGTCATGCAGCAGGGCGCCGCGCTTCAGCCACCGCCGACGCGTCTCGTCCATGCCCAGCTCGGCGGCGATGCAGTCGGCGTAATGGCCTACTCGCTGGCTGTGACCCGCGGTAAATGGGCTTTTCGAGTCGACCACCCGGCCAAAGCCATCGGCGATTTCGTCCAGATAGTCCTCGTCCAGTGGCACCGTGCAATGGGCCGGTTCCAGCGCCAGCACTGCCGAATCGATGTCCTCGGCCTCCAGCTGCTGCCAGAACGCGTCATCCCTGGCCAGGCCCTGGGCCACTTTCACCAGGGCGGGATCCAGCCAGCCCCCGGCTCGCGCCGTGACCTCCGCCAGTGCGGCCTCCCGGCCATGGGTAATGTTGAACACATCCAGCACTTGGGACAGCAGGGCAATACGGGCATTGAGCGGGATGGCCTCACCCTGAAGACCCAGTGGCCGACCCGAGCCATCCCAGTGTTCATCCAGCGACTGAATGCCGCGGGCGACCTGTTCGTTGAAGCGCAACTGCCGGGCAATATCGGCGCCTCGGTGGCAGCGGGTATTGATCAGCTCATCGGCCATCTGCTTGCCGTGCCGCAGTACATTGAGAATGGATTTCACCCGTTGGGGCCAATTGCCGGCATGAGTGCCGGTATGGTTGAAGACGAAATTCAACATCTGCGGCAGATTGGCCCCCACCATTTTGAACGCTTGTTTGAAGTGACGATCATCCGTCAAATACAACTCGCAAATGCGAGAAGCGTTACTGCTGCAACCCAGGTCTTTCAGCAGGATGGCGTAATAGAGCTCCCACTTTTGTTGCTCGTCCAGGCCGATTGCGGCACCGATGTGCATGCCAATCCAGCAACTGCGGATGCAATGGCCTTCAGGCTGCCCTTCGGTAATGTCGAGGGCGTAACTGAGCGAGCTGATCAGTTCTGACAGTTTCAGGCTGGTGGTCATGGAGAATCCATCGGTTGCGATATCCTGTCAGCATGGTGGAATTTCATGAAAAATAAAAGTGAGTTGCAAATGGTGCATTGCATTGGTGCATTGCATTGGTGCATTGCATCGGCGCATTGCCTCCGGCGAATGCACCCTACGTGAATGCACCCTACGCGAATGCACCCTACGTGAATGCACCGGTCGAAAATGCGCTCATCCGTAGGGCGCAATCTTCAATTGCGCCATCATCCGGTATGGCATCGGCGCATTGCATCGGGCGAATGCGCCTAACCTTTACAGGGTAAAGCTGTTGACGACTTGTGCCAGGCCATTGGACAGTTTTTGCAAGTCCTGAATGATGTGCTCGGTCTGCTGGATCTGGCCGTTCTCGTTCTGGGCGCTCTGCGACATTCTCTCCGCGGCCTGGGCCATGGTCTCTGCCGCGTGTGACTGCTCGTTGGCGGCGTCGCGAATCTCGATGATCTTCTGTCTTACATCGTCCATACATTGCTGGATGGCCGAGATGGACGCCAGTGCCGCTTCGATCTGGGCCACGCCGCTGCTTACGGCATGATTGGTTTGCTGACCACGCTGAATCGCCTGACCGGCCGCCTGGCCCATCGACTCGACCATCTGGTCGATTTCCACCGTGGCCTTGCCAGTGCGCTCAGCCAGTTTACGCACTTCATCGGCGACCACGGCAAAGCCGCGTCCTTGCTCCCCGGCGCGGGCAGCTTCGATCGAGGCATTCAGCGCCAGCAGATTGGTCTGATCGGAAATTTCCTTGATCTCGGCGGCAATCGAACCGATTTGCCGCGAACGTTCACCGAGCGCCGTCATGTCGCTGAGCAAGTCGACCATCGAATGAGAGACTTGACCGATCTCGCCCGCCACGCTGTGCATGGCTTTGACGCTGTCGTTCGACAGGCGTCCGGCCTGCTCGACCACCTGGGTGGTCTGCCGGGTATTGTCGGCAATGTGGGTCACGCTCACGGTGATTTGTTCGATGGTGGCCGCTGTCGATTCGGCCAGTTCGGTGGTGTTGACCGAGTCCTGCGTCAGGGCATGGGCCATGTCTCCCAGGCGATCAACATTGCCATTCAGGTTTTGCGATTGTTGTCGCACCGTCAGCAACTGCTGATGCAACTGTTCCATATGGATATTGAAACTGCTGGCAATTTGTCCGATTTCGTCACGACTTTCTACCTGCAGGCGGCTGGTCAGGTCTCCATGGCCCGAGGTCAGTGCTGCCATTGCACGCTGCAGCTTATCCAGTGGACGGGTAATCGAATTGGCCACCATCCAGATCAGCAATACCGCCACCAGCAGGACCAGCGCACTCACCCCGGCCAGCCACATCACCGTCGTATTGACCGCCTGATAGGCCTCTGCCTCCGAGACCTGCACCACGACAAACCAGCCGGTGCTGGGCATATAGCTCGAGGCGACCACCATCGGCCCCTCCGGCCCGACAAAATGCCCGAGATTGAAGTTGTTCTTCTGCAGCAAGGTTGCCGATACCTCCGCCATGCCCGGCAGTGTCTGCATGCCGACCTTGTTGCTCACCTTCACCAGACTCAGGTCGCGATGAATCTGGATCCCGCCGTTCTGGTCCACCAGAAAGACCTGGCCGTCCTTGCCGATCGAGGTTTGACGCACCTGATTGGCAATGGCGGTCACATTCAGCCCGATACTGGCAATGGCACGATGTCCGGCGGCATCTTTGGCCAGGGCATTGATGAACATCATCACATTCGGGCTGCCCGGTTCGACCCCGAGGTTGAAGTCCACGGTCTTGCCGCTATTGAGAAATGCCGAGAACCAGCCATCGCTGGCCGACTTCGGTTCCACCTTGCGCGACAGCCCTTTGCCGTCGTCGTAATAATTCAGCGTCGCCTCGGAGATCCAGTCTACTGATTCAGCCCCGCTGATGGCCTTCACCTGACGGGCATAACGTTGCCAGGTGCCAATCCCGCTGGCGGGTTCTCCCTGTGCCATCCAGTCGAGCAGAAATACATTGCCCGCCATTTGCCGGGTTTGTGCCATGGGCACCGATACCGCCGTATCCAGACCATTGCGGATAGCCTCGACCGTGCGTACCAATTCATATTGCTCCAGGCGATCGGCCAGCGCCCGATGCACCAGACGGGCTGTCAACAGGCCGGTGACCAGCAGCGCGGCGGCCAGAATGCCCACGACGCTGATCAGCATTTTTGAACGAACCGACATTGTTCTGAACATGATAAGAATCCATCAAAGGAGGAAAACGGCAAGATGGATCCGGCCACCTTGCGGTGCCTGGATCTGAGTTTTCTATGACAGAGCAATTAACGCGCCATGGGGAAGAGGGGGTTTTTGAAGCGATAAACGGTGATTGCCGTATCAAAGCAATACCATTTGCTATCAAATTGAGAATCTGCAGCAGGCTGGGGCGACGCTGCCGAGAGCCGGCAGGCGCCGTCGTTGACCAGGGGGGCTATTCTCTCCACAATCGAGAGCTCGCCGACGATGATAAAAGGGATGTGAAATGTTCTTTCACCAGGGCAAGCGCCAGCGGCGCATCTCAGTGGGCGGGCGCGACCTGTTCATTCACAACCTGCCGGCACATTCACCGCAAGACCTGTATCACTACTGTATGACGATCAGCTGGCCACGGTTTTATTGGTTCATTGCGCTGGCGTTTGTCGTGTTGAACCTGGTGTTTGCCGCGCTCTATCAGCTTCAGTCTGGCGGCATTGCCAATCAATATCCGCAAGGTTTTCTCGGCGCTTTTTTCTTCAGTGTGGAAACGCTGGCCACGGTGGGTTATGGCGACATGCACCCGCAGACTCTTTATACCCACTGGATTTCCATGCTGGAAATCTTCATCGGCATGATGAGCCTGGCGCTGATTACCGGGGTGACCTTTGCCCGCTTCTCCCGTCCGCACTCCCGTATTGTCTTTACGCCCCATCCGATTGTGCGCACTTTCAACGGCGAGCGGGTGCTGATGTTCCGGGCCGGCAATGCCAGAACCAATTTCATTATTGATGCCAGTGCCCGCCTGCGTTTGCTGCAGCATGAGCTGACCGACGAGGGGGTGTCATTTCGCAAGTTCTACGATTTGCCGCTGATTCGGCATGAGCATCCGATGTTTCTGCTCGGTTGGACCATGATCCACAAACTGGATGAAAACAGTCCGCTGTTCGGGCGAGATGCCGCCTCACTGGCCGAGAAAAAAGCCCAGCTTGTCCTGACCATCAGCGGTATTGATGAAACCACTGTTCAGTCAGTGATTGCCCGGCAGGTTTTTTCGCATCAGGACATCCGCTGGGATCATGCCTTCGTCGATCTGATCTACGCCGACGAAAACGGTAATGATCATGTTGATTATCTGCGGTTGAAAGATGTCGTCCCCTTGAACAGGGGGGTGGCAGATGGATCTTAGTTTGACCGGGACGCATGTCAGGACCGGCCAATCATGGCTGGCTGCGGATCTGTTGCGAGGGGTGGGTGCAGGTAAATCGTTCATGAACGGGTGGCCGACTCCGCTTTGTAAGCGCAAAAAGCCCGCAAGGCGGGCTTTTTCTTGTTCCGGAGAGCTTAACGTTCAGTTGATGCCGTACGCCGCGCACGAATTTTCATATCGATCTTCAAGTTGGCTTTGGTGGCCAATTTCACCAGCACATCGAGACCAAATGCTTCGACTTTGTCGTTTACCAGGTCCGAGATACGCGTGGTCGTGATGCCGAAGAAGCGGGCTGCCTGACTCTGATTCATGTGGTTGTCGCTGATGAAGGTTTTTAAAGCCAGAATCAACTCGGCGCGCAATTGCATATTGGCGGGCGTTTCGGTGGTTTGCATAAAAATGTCCCAGACACTGGCAGGGCGTTGAGCGCTCATTGACCTTGTTCCTTATGTTGACTCAGGGGAGGGCGATGGGAGGGTGCTGCTGAATCTGCATGGCCTGCGTGGTCTTGCCAGACTGTGCTGCCAGTCCTTTGCCAGACTCGAATGCCGAAATCAGGTTGGCATTCATCGCAGCGATGGCACCCACAATCGCCAGCCCACAGCTGATGGCCGTCAGGATGAGATTGTTGCGCAGGGAGGAGACTTCCTTGTGCTGTGATTCGCGCTGCTGCTCGAGCTTGATGTTGAACGCCTGAGACTGCTGCGCCAGGGCAGTCATCAGGCTGTGATGGTCTGCGCGCTGCATCTCGCGTTGCTGGATGATGACGTCTTGCAGCCTGTCGAAGTCGATGCGCTGAGTTTCATGCAAGGCTGCGTAATCCGAACGCTGCATCTCGCGTTGTTGTGTCATGGTGTCCTGCAGCTTGTCGAAATCGATGCGCTGAGCCTCTCGTAACGCTGCGCAGTCAGCACGCTGCATCTCGCGCAACTGGATGATGGTTTCGAGCAGTTTGTCAAAATCGATGCGCTGGGCTTCGCGCAACGCAGCGTAATCCGAACGCTGCAATTCACGTTGTTGTGTCATGGCGTCCTGCAGCTTGTTGAAGTCGATGCGCTGAGCCTCACGTAACGCTGTGTAGTCAGCGTGCTGCATCTCGCGAAGCTGCATGATGGTGTTCAGCTGTTTATCGTCGTCAGCCCGTTGCCCCTCGCATAAAGTGCTGATGCTGTCCTGCAACTGCTCGATGCTTCGACGCAATGAAACCTGTTCTGACGCCTGCTGCTTCAATTGCTGTCTGACACTGTCCCCCAGGGTGGTGGTGGTGATTTTGCTCTGTTCGGCGGATTGCCGGACCTGCTCTTGCAGTGCCGTGATGCGATGGTCTACCCGTTGGATCCGACCGTGCATCCGTTGCTCAATCACCCCCAGGCAGGCATCGAGATGTCCGCTGGCAACGGCGAATTGACGGCGAGTCGCCATGCGAATGCCGTGCAAGTCCTCCGTGTGAGGTGGGAAATGGCTATGCGCATGGCTGCGAGCATGGGCTCTGCGGGTTTTCTGCATGTTGCGCTGTCGTCCTTTCGCGATGTTTGTCCATGCATGGCTCCCGCCATGCCTCATCGGGGAGGATCCCCCCCGGAGGGCTTTCGCCCCCGGCCTCCAGAGTGATTGCCTACTTCGCCAGCAACATCGTGCAACCTGCCTGCGGCCAGCCGTCAGCCGACACATCCCGCGGCAGACACCGCCGTGCCACCAGGTCAAACAACGGCAGCAACGGCGACGGATGCAGACGGCGAGTTGTGACATACAGGGGGTGATTAACCATGCCTGTCAGCCATACTGACTCCTCGGCTGCCTTGGTGTGGTCAGCGGGTCCGGGGGTGGTTGCACACCCCCGGGCCCTTTAACACGGCAAACCTGCCGCGCCACATACCCTAGCGAAGGAGGTGACAGACCAGCAAATCAGCGCGGTCAGACGAGGCAAGGAGCGGAAGGGGGCATACGCCTTCAGGGCCCGGAGAAAGGTGGTGCGCGAATGCCGGCGGTGCACTCGCTTCAGGTGCACCGTTACCCATACCATCACAGGGTCTGTCCATTCTCGGCGCGGATGACTTGTCCGGTCATGGAGCGCGAAGTGAGCAGAAGCCAGATGGTGTGTGCGATGTCTTCCGCTGTCGAAATGCGTTGCAGGGGAAGGTGGCCCGAGAGTTGGCGCATCTTGGCCTCATTGCCTGACCACCAGCGGGTATCGACAGCCCCAGGGGCAATGCAATTGACGCGGATGTCCGGCGCCAGGGCCCGTGCGAGGGATTTGGTCATGCCGTGCAGGGCGGCCTTGGAGACAGCATAAGGCAGGGATGAACCATAGCCTGTTTCTCCGGCGATGCTGCCTACATTGACGATGGCGCTGCCGGGTGTGGTGCGCAGATATGGGGCGGCAGCCCGGCTGCAATGGAATGCCCCTTTGACATTGACCGCAAAGAGTTCGTCCCAGGTGTTGTCGCTGATGGCTTCCAGTTCAGCGAACGGCAATTGTCGGGTGATGCCGGCATTATTCACCAGATAGGTGATGTTGCCGAAGGCTTCGGCGATCTTGGTCATCATTCGCCTTACCTGGTCATCGTCAGCGACATCCGCCTGGATGGCGATGGCTTCCCCGCCGGCCGCGCGGATCGTGTCAACGGTGTCCAGTGCTGCTGCACTACTGCGTGAGTAGACAATCACCACCATACATCCGGCGGCGCCCAGCATCTCGCTGGTGGCCCGGCCGATACCTGTGCCGCCACCGGTAATGATGGCAACGGCTTTTTGTGAATTGCTCATGTCGAGTTTCTCTTTCTCGTTTGCTGCAAGGGATCCGGAGAGTCGATCACGCCGCTGGGCTGTCATCAGCCAATCCCCCTTCGGTATGTGCTTAAGGTTGCAGGAGTGTGGCGCCGACCGTGGCGCCCGACTCGAGACGGCGATGCGCTTCTGCCGCCTGGTTCAGGGGCAGAACGGCACCAATGCTCGGCCGCAAGCCCATTTGCAACTGCCGGATGGTCGCCCTGGCACCTTCGCGGTAGCGGGCCAGATCCGTCATGAAGCGGAAGACGCCGGGGCGGATGAGTGCGACCGAACGTGCCGGGCCGAGCAGTGACAGATCCAGTGGACCGCTGTCGCCAGCGACCTGCCCGACGCTGGCGACCATGCCGTAGGGGCGGACGCAGCCGAGCGTGTCGAGCAGCGTCTTTCCGCCAATACCATCAATCGCGTAATCGACCCCTTGGCCATCGGTCAGGCGCATGACCGCCGCCACGAAGTCCTCCTCTCGGTAATGGATCGCGTGGTCCAGTCCATGTGCGGTGGCGAGCGCCGCCTTGGCCGGCGAACTGACCGTGCCAATGACGCGGGCCCCCATGGTTTTTGCCCATTGCACGATGACCAGCCCCAGACCGCCGGCGGCCGCGTGAACGAGGACGGTCTCGCCGGCTTTCAGGGGGCGAACATCGTTCAGCAGCATGTGGGTGGTGATGCCGCGCAACAACAGGCTGGCGACTGCGTCATCGGTGACATCGTCAGGCAAGGGGATAGCCCTTGCGGCCGGCAGGTTGCGTGCCCCGGCATAGCTGCCGGTGGGTGGCCCGGCGTAGGCGATGCGCTGGCCAATCTGTACCGTATCGACATCCGGGCCGAGCGCCTCGACCACCCCGGCTGCCTCGACCCCCAGAACCGCCGGCAGCGAGGGTAACGGGTAAAGGCCGGTGCGATGGTAGATGTCGACATAATTCACGCCGATTGCCGTATGGCGGACACGGATTTCACCGGCCGCCGGCGGAGGAAGGACGGTCTCGGTCGTGGTCAGTGTGGCAGCGTCGCCATACTGGCCGATGACGATCTGCGTCGTTGTGGAGGATGCTGGAAAAGATGCGTACTTGCTCATGTTTGGCTCCTGATGAATCAGCTTGCCAGCGCAGCATACGTTGCGCAAAATAGCTCATCAATTCGCAAAACATTGACATTTACTGTGCAAAAAAACACAAAAAATCCTGGTGCTGAGAAGCGTGGCCTGCAATGGGATGACATCCGCTACTTCCTCGAGCTTGCGCGCACTGGCAGCCTGTCGGGTGCCGCCCGGCGGCTCAAGGTCGAACACTCGACCGTCGCGAGACGGGTCGAGGCGCTGGAGCAGTCTCTGGGTATCCGGCTCTTTGACCGCTTGCCCAAAGCGTGGACATTGACGACGGAAGGCGAAACCCTGGTCGCCCAGGCCGGTCGGCTCGATGAGGAGGCGCAGGCATTCTCGCGGATTGCCCTCGGCGTTTCATCCCTGCAGGGAACAGTCCGCATCTCCGCGCCCCCGGTGCTGGCCGGGCATTTTCTGGTGCCTCGCCTGGCCGCCATCCGCTCACGCTGGCAGAACATCGAACTGGAAGTGATTGGTGAATCGCGCGAGGCCAATCTGGCACGGGGGGAGGCCGACCTGGCCATCAGGATGTCGCGCCCCACGGCGCCGGGCCTGGCTGCCCGTTGCATCGGGGACATGGGATACGGACTGTATGCTGCCCATGGTTATACCAGCAGACCCGCAGAAGCGTGGGCGTTTCTCGGTTACGACGATCACCTTGTCCAGGTGCCGCAGCAGCGATGGCTGGCTCAGTTTGCCGGCTCGCGGCCTTTCGTCTTCAGAAGCAACGATCTGGCGGCATTGCTCAATGCTGCTCGCGCCGGATTGGGCATTGCCGTGCTGCCGCATTTTCTGGCTGCCGGCGATGAGGCTCTGGCGTTGCTCGTCAACCCGGCCTGCCCGACGGTTCGTCAGATCTGGCTGGCGATGCATCCTGACGTCAAACGCTCGCCACGGGTACGGCTGCTTGCCGATCTTCTGGCAGAGTTGGTCGGTGAAGCGCAAGCCCTGCTGTCTGGCGCCCGGCCGGGCTGATGCCCGCCGCGTCTCACAGGGCGTCGTAGACCGCGTCGCTGACCGGCTCCAGCCACTCATTGCGGCCTTCAAGCCCCGGAATCTCGACCGCAATGTGGCTGAACCAGCTATCGGCTTTGGCCCCGTGCCAATGCTTCACGCCTGCCGGGATATAGACACAGATGCCTTCCTTCAGGTTGATGGCGTCTTCCCCTTCCTGTTGATACCAGCCTTCCCCCGCGGTACAGATCAGCATCTGGCCGCCCCCCTGCCTGGCGTGATGGATATGCCAGTGATTCCGGCAGCCAGGGGCAAAAGTGACATTGGCCAGAAACAGCGGGGCCTCTCCCGGCGGAACCAGTGCATTCAGGAAGGACGCACCGGAGAAGTATTGCGCATAGGCCTCATTGGGCATGCCGGTGCCAAACACATTGGCTTTTTCAAATTCGTTCTGATCTGTGTATTTCATGATTTCAGATTCCTTTCTGTACCAGAGAAAGCGCTCTTGTCGCGAGGCCTGTCAGTCTTGCTGCCAAATCGCCTGGGCCATACGGAAGGCGGCCCAGGCTTTGGGCCAGCCCGCGTAAAAAGCCAGGTGAGTGATCACCGCCACGATTTCTTCCCGGGTGATCCCGTTGCGCCTGGCGGTCTGCAAATGGAAGTCAAGTGCGCTGTCGAGCATGCCGCTGGCCATCAGCGCAGTCACGGTGATCAGGCTGCGGTCTCGGGCTGAAAGCTCGGTGTCTCGTGACCAGATCTGACCGAACAGCACATCGTCGTTGAGCGCGGCAAACTGGGGGGCAAAATCACCCAGTTGATCCCGGCCGGCCGTTACTTTGGGTTGGTTCATGGCGTACTTCCTGCAAGGTTGATTCATGGTGCGGGACGCCGGGAAAGGCCTGCACGCCCGGGTTTACCTGGGCTGCGAGCACATTGCCATGGCGATGGTTGAACTTTATCAGTCCCACAGTCATGCCAGTAGTCGCTATCATTGAGATAGTGATATGAGGAAAATTCATGATGGCGCGTATGGACTTCAACACCTTGCAAACTTTCGTCGTCGTGGCGCGCGAGCGCAGCTTTACCCGGGCGGCGGCGCAGCTTGGGGTCTCGCAGTCGGCACTGAGCCATGCAATTCGTGGCCTGGAAGAGCGCCTTGGCCTTCGACTACTCACGCGCACCACCCGCGGTGTCTCTCCCACCGAGGCGGGGGAGCGCTTGTTGTCCAATATCGGTCCCTATTACGAAGGGATTGAGTTTGAGCTGGCGGCGCTGAGCGAGCTGAAAGAGAAACCGGCCGGCACGGTGCGCATCACCTCGCACGATCATGCGGTGGATACCGTCCTGTGGCCCAGGTTAAAAGACCTGCTGCACGATTACCCTGAGATCAAGGTCGAGATCAATATCCACTATGGGCTGATCGACATCGTTGCCGAGCGCTTCGATGCCGGGGTGCGCAGTGGAGACCAGGTGGCCAAGGACATGGTCGCCGTTCGGATCGGACCGGACTATCGTCTCGCCGTTGCCTGCTCCCCCGATTATCTGGCCGGCCGGTCCAGGCCGCTCATCCCGCAGGATCTGGCCACGCATGCGTGCATTGGCCTGCGTTTGCCGACCCACGGCGGCCTGTATGCCTGGGAGTTCGAGAAAGACGGCAAGGCGCTGGAGGTGCGTATCGATGGCCAGTTCGTGTTCAATACCACGCCACAGATGCTGCGCGCCGCCTTGGCCGGTTATGGCATGGCCTATGTGCCCGAAGATCTGCTTGCGCCCTATCTTGCGCGAGGCGAACTGGTGACGGTGCTGGAGGACTGGTGGCCCACCCTGACCGGATACCACCTGTACTATCCCAGCCGTCGGCAGTCTTCTCCGGCGTTTGCCTTGCTGGTCGAAGCGTTGCGCTATCGGCGTTGAGGTGAGCTGTTGTAGGGACGCCTTACCCAAATGTGTCATACGGCCATTGACGGGAGCCTTGTGTCGCACGTGTCTTTAATTTGTCATTGAATCAGCCGAATAAAAAGCTATAAGTCATATTGTGCAGGCCTTGCTGACAGCGTGTCAGCTTGGTCATCCAAATAAAAAACGCAGCCTGCAGCGAGGACCTGACATCGTTCAAAGGGGCCATTGTGACGATTCGCAGCAAGCTTCAGCTTCTGGTGCTTTCGGTGTTTACCCTGCTGGCTTTATTGGCCGGCGTCATTTTCTTTGGCATGCAATCGGTGTCGGCAAGCGATGCCAAGGTCTATCACCAGGCACTGGATGCCCAGGCCATCATCGAGGTCAAGGCCAGCGCCCTGTCCACCATCATCCTCGATCCCGCTTCTCAGGATACGGTCAAGGTTTTTGCTGATGCCAATGGCAACATCGGTCGCATGGCCGATCAGTTGAATCACAGCGATACTGCCGTTCCCTACCAGGACAAGATCCGGCTGGTGTTGTCGCAGTGGCAGCAATACAGCAGCGAGTCGGCGTCGATCATTGCCGAGGCGTCCAGGGACAGCAAGGTGGCCAACGAGAAAGTCGTGGCGCTGTATCACAGCCGTTTTTTACCCCTGCAGGCCAGTATCGAATCCCTGGTGAAAACGCTGCAGGAAGATGCGCTGGCGAGCAAGCATCGTGCGGATCAGGAGCAAGTGCGCACACTGTGGTGGACGACCAGTCTGGCAATGGCTCTGGCGGTATTGCTGAGTGCGGCCCTGCTGCGGCTGGGCCAGCAGATTCACGTCTCTCTCGCCCAGGTCCAGCAGCGCATCATCCAGACGGCACAAGAAAAGAATCTGTCACTGCGGCTCCCTGCCCTGGGGCATGATGAAATCGGGCAGACGGCTGCCGCGTTCAATGGATTGATGACTGCGTTGCAGCAGGATTTCAACCAGTTGCAGCAACGTGCAGTTTCTCTCGCGGCAGCCGCAGAGCAACTGACCAGTACCGCGGCAGCGGTCAGCCAAACCGCGCATGAGCAGGGCTCGGCATCGACACTGATGGCAGACCGTCAGCAGGCGCTTTCCAACAATATCTTCCGCGTCGTCCATCAGGCCGAAGAGACGCTGACCTTGTCCACCTCGGCCGAGAGTCATGCAGACGAAGGTCACGAAGTCATCAGCCAGACACTCAAGCATATCCACGGCATTCTTTCGACCATCACCGAAGCCTCGCACCGCATTCGCGAGGTTGAGTCACACAGCAGCGAAATTCAGACTGTCATTGGCCTGATCGGCGCGATTGCCGACCAGACCAATCTGCTGGCCTTGAATGCCGCCATTGAGGCAGCCCGGGCCGGTGAGGCCGGGCGTGGTTTTGCCGTGGTCGCCGATGAGGTTCGCAAACTGGCCGAGCGCACCACCCAGTCAACGCACGAAATCACCCGGACCATCGAGACGATGATTCAGAGCGCGACCCAGGCCACCAGCCAGATGGCGAGCGTGGAAGACATGATGGCGGTGAGCAAGGGACAAGCCGATGAGGCCGGCATTGCGATTGAAAAGATTCGCCATGCCATTGCCGAAGCCGCCGGCATGGTCGGCAGCATGACCAATGCGCTGAGTGATCAGCAGGGACTGTATGACGAAGTGACCCGTGAAATTGCGCATACGGCAACGCTGTCCGGACAAGGACACCAAGTGGCGCAACAACTTGCCAGCGCCGCTCTGCAGGTGCGTCAACTGGCCGATGAGCAGCGGACCACGCTGGCGCTATATCGCTATTGATAGCCGGGGAAGTGGTCCGGCGGAGAAACAGGGAAGTGGCTCTGGGGACACGTGCTTGTCGGCGGTACCATGATGTCGTTCGCACGCCGCATGCGGCTCGGGCGGACAGGTTATCCGAATCACGCAAGCATGGTTGATGGAGTCTGGATGTATATCCCGGAAAAATTCACTGAACAGCGCCCGGCAGAGCTGGCGCGACTGATTCGTCAGTTCCCGCTGGGCAGCCTGTCGTATTGTGTCGACGGGCGGCTCGATGCCATTCATGTGCCGTTCGAATTCGAGCCTTCGCCGCAGGGGGGCGTGCTGCGGGCCCATATCGCCCGTGCCAACCCGCTCTGGACCGAGCTGACCACCGGTGCCGAGGTGCTGGTGTTGTTCCGCGGCGAGGATGCCTATGTCTCGCCCAACTGGTACCCCAGCAAACACGCGCTCCATCGTCAGGTCCCGACCTGGAATTACCAGGCCGTGCATGTGCGTGGTCGCTTTCGCGCGATCGATGACGAGAAGGCGGCAAGGGGCATTGTGGCCCGCCTGACGCGCACCCACGAGGCACGGGTACAGGAAGCCAGACCGTGGAAAATGACGGACTCGGCGCCTGATTATATCGATGCACTGCTGAAGCAAATCGTGGTGATCGAAATCGACATCACCGAGATCGTCGGCATCTCCAAGGCCAGTCAGAACAAAGAGGCACATGACCGCGAATCAGTCGCCGGACAGATGCAACGACTGGGCAAAGACGAGATGTCACGGGTCATCACCCATGCGCAGCACCCCCACGCCACCCCGGATAACCTGTAGGGTGCAATCGCCGACGGCATTGCACCCATTGGGTCTTACATGCCCGGCAGCACCGGTTCGCAACGGACTTCGCTTTTAACCGAGTTGGCGATGAAGCATGCCTCGTGGGCCAACTGATGCATGGCGACAATCTCCTCTCTGTCCGGGCATTGGGGGCCGGCAAACTGCACCGCCGGGCGCAAAGTTACCCGCGTCATGGCCAGCCTGCCTTCGGCGTTCTTGCCCATGAAGCCCTGCGCCTTGTCCTGATAATGATCCACGCAGTATTGCCGGCCCGCGGCGATATCCAGAAACCACAGCATATGGCAGCTGGACAGGGCCGCGACAAAGGCCTCCTCCGGATCGACCGCGGCGGCATCGGACATGGGCGGCGGTACCACCGCTGGTGAGGACGAGCCGGGCACGATGGTGCCCCCATCAAAACGCAGCCAATGCTGCCGGCTGTAGCGGCGGTCGAGAAACGGCTGCTCGCCGCGCTGCCACAAGACTTCGACGACAAATGACGCCATGGTTTGCCTCTCATTTTCTCAAGTGTGGCGATGCAGAAAGACCGTCAGGCTGTCCTTGGGTGGCTGGATGCCGGCGCGTGCCAGCACATTGCCCACCATGCCACGGTGATAATTGCCATGCGTCAGCAGGTGCATCAGCATTTGATCGCGTTGCATGCTGCCGGCCTGGCCATCGACAAAACGGAAATCCAGCTGTTGTGCCAGGTCGGTGTTATCCAGCGTGTGGAGGTAGTGCTGGAACCAGCGGTCACTGTCTTGCTGGCGGGTAAGCAGCGTCGCCAGTGTCGGTGTGTCCGTGGTATTGAGGGCAGCCCAGCCGTGCGGCAGTCCCTGCAGATTGGCCTGAAAGATCTGCTCGACCACCCAGACATGATTCAGGAGACGCAGGACTGTGGTCTGGTCCTGCGCCGACAGGCTGCTCAGGTGCACCGCCAGCAGGGCGTGAAGCTGTTCATGGGCCCATGCCTTGTATTGAAACAGGGTCTGCAATGTCTGCTGCATCCGATGTCCTCCGTCAAAGCTTCAGCGTATTCCTTATTCGTGAATTTATAATCAGTTCATCTGGAAACTCATTGATGAATGGATTTCATTAATATGATCGGCACACAGACAATCGAACTGCTGGCGGTCGTGCAGCTCGCCGAAACCGGCAGCTTTACGCGCGCCGCCGAGCGCCTGGGACTGACCGCTTCAGCCTTGTCCAAAGCGATAGACCGGCTGGAAAAACGCCTCGGCAGCCGGTTGTTTGCCCGCAGTACCCGGCGAGTGGTGCCCACCGCCGAGGGCGAACGCTTTATCGCGCATGCGCGGCGCATTGTGGATGATCTGGCGGCGGCCGAAGCTGATCTGCGCCTGGGCCGCCGCATACCGCAAGGCACCTTGCGGCTGACCGTGGGGACCGCCTTTGGTAACCATCAACTGCTGCCGGCGCTTCCGCGCTTTCTGGCGATGTATCCTCAGGTCAGTCTGGAGGTCTCGGTCACGGATCATCTGGTGGATATTGCGGCCGACGGATTTGATCTGGGCTTGCGGCTGGGGCCGCTGGGCCCGGTGGATGATCTGGTGGCCCGGCCCATTACCGCGTTGCCGCGCAAAGTGTGTGCCGCGCCGGCCTATCTGCAGCAGGCTGGTGAGCCGCGACATCCGGCAGAGCTGGCACAGCATCAGTGTCTGGTGGTGGCCGATGTGGCACAGGCCGATCAATGGCCGTTCCGGGTCGACGGACAGCAAAGGATGATCGACGTCGGCGCCCGCCTGCGCGTGGATAGTGCCGAGTCCCTGCTGAGTCTGGCCCTGGCTGGCGGCGGCATCATTCGCCAGTCGGCCTTCATGCTCGAGCCAGCCCTGCAGTCAGGGCGGCTGGTCGAAGTGCTGAAGCCCTGGCGTGTCGACGACCCCATGCCACTGACGGCACTGTTTCCGCCCGGCCGGCAACATCAGGCCAAACTGACGGCCATGCTGGATTTCCTGCAGCAAAATTTTGGCGGTCAAGGGTAGCGAAAGACGGAGAAAGACGGGGTCAGGTCTTGTTTTTTGCATCGAGACGCAAAAAACAAGACCTGACCCCGTCTTTCTGGATGGGTGTTTAATCCTCGCCCGGCCAGTCGAGCGTGCGTTGGCTATAGAAGCTGCGTGCCTGACCGTCGATCGGGTCGGTGAAGTGAATGGCGCGTGCCAGCAGGCACAGCGGTGCGCTGAAGTCATCGGCGGCCTTGTCGGGTAATAAGTCCGGGTACCAAGGATCACCGCAGATGCCGATGCCCAGTGCGGCCAGGTGGGCGCGCAGCTGGTGTTTCTTGCCGCTGCGCGGTTGCAGGTGGTAGCGCGCCAGCATCCCGCGCCGCTCGATCAGCGCAATATGGGTTTCGCTGTTGGCTTCGCCCGCTACTTCGATCATGCGAAAGTGGCCCTCGGCCTCCTGCAGGCGACTGCGGTAGACCATGGGCAAGGTCAGTTCCGGCCGCCAGGCACCGATGGCCTCGTATTCTTTTTGCACCTGGTGTTGCTGGAACAGGGTCTGGTAGGCGCCGCGCTCTTGTGGGCGACAGCAGAACAGCATGACGCCGGCCGTTTCCCGGTCCAGCCGGTGGATCGGCGTCAGCGCCGGCAGGGCCAGTTCACGTCGCAGGCGGCCGAGCAGGGTCTCGTGCACATGGCGGCCTCCGGGAATGCTGGCGAGAAAATGCGGTTTGTCGGCGACGATCAGATGCTCGTCACGGTAGAGAACGGGGGCATTGAACGGGATCGGGGTTTCGGCAGCCACTTCGCGGTAGTACCAGATCAGCTGGCGTGCCGGATAGGGGCTGTCGGGCTGGAAGGGCCGTCCCTGGGCATCGAAGATCCGTCCCTCTGTCAGGCGTTGTTGCCAGCTAGCCTGATCCACATGGGCAAAGCGCTCGCAGAGAAAGGCCAGCAGGGTCGGCCAGCTGCCAGGGGGCAAGTGCAGTCTGCTGGGTGTCAGGCCCTGGCGTGCAGGGAGGGGGGCGGACGGCTTGGACATGGTCAGGCTGATTCCGGCTGGGCATCGCGCCAGGTCAGCCAGACTCGCATATCGAACTCGAGCTGGTGGTAGTCCGGCTCCATATGGCAGCACAGTTGATAGAACGCCTTGTTGTGGTCTTTTTCCTTCAGGTGTGCCAGCTCGTGCACCACCAGCATGCGCAGAAAGTCTTCCGGTGCCTCGCGCATCAGCGAGGCAATGCGGATTTCGTTCTTGCTCTTGAGCTTGTTGCCCTGTACCCGCGCCACGAAGGTATTCGTCCCCAGCGTGCCCTTGACCGGATGCTGCTGGCCGTCGAACTGCACCTTGGCCAGGGCAGGCGCGTTCTTCAGGTAGCGCTGTTTCAGATCGCTGACGTACTGGTACAGCGCCTTGTCGGTCTGGATGGTGTGGCGGACCGGGTAGCGCCGTGCGAGCCAGTCACCGAGTTTGTTGGTTTGCAGCAGGGTCAGTACCTGTTCCTGCAAGGTGGCGGGATAGCCATGGAGGTAGTGAAGCGAGGTCATGGCGCCATGGTAGCGGTTTTTGCCAGATTTGCCTTGCGTTGCAACAAGCCCCGGCGAGCCGGGGCTTGTTGTCTGCGGCTCAGTGCCCCAACTGGCGCAGCGGGTGGGCGTTGTCCGGCCAGGGGCTGTCGAAGTGGCTGTCAATCCAGTCGTGGCTGAGCTGGCTCCAGCTGTGTGACCATCTGGGCTGCCGGTCCTTGTCCACCAGCAGGGCGCGAACGCCTTCGACGAATTCGCTGCGCGCGCAGACATTGACCGACAGCGTCAGTTCCATGCGTAACACATCGGCCAGCGACTGGTGGGCGGTACGCCGTTCAATCTCCCACGACAATGCCGCACTGGTCGGGCAGCCATGCAGGAAGCCTTCGCGCGCTTTGGCCAGCCAGGGATCGTCGAAGCTGGCGCATTCCAGGCTTTGCCGCACATCCTGCAGGGTGCCCTGGTTCATCAGGCGGCGGATGGTGTCGAAGTGGCGTTGCACCGGGCTGTCGAGTGCCGGATGGTCCTCCATGGCGCCCAGCAGTTGGCTGACATAGGCCTTGTGGTCGCGCGGATCGGCCGGCCAGGGTGCGCTGACCAGGCGGTCGAGCATGCTGTCGAAGGCGCCGGCTGCCAGGATGTGGTCACCCAGGTTGAGCCACAACGCATCGGCCGCATTGACCGGGGCGCCGGTCAGTGCCAGGAACAGGCCGACCCTGGCCGGCATGCGTGACAGAAACCAGCTGCCACCGACATCCGGGTACAGGCCGATGGTGATTTCCGGCATGGCGATGCGGCTGGTGGCGGTCAACACGCGGTGGCTGGCACCGGCCAGCAGGCCCAGGCCGCCGCCCATGACGATACCGCTGCCCCAGACGATCAGGGGTTTCGGGTAGCAATGGATGCGGTAGTCGAGGGTGTACTCCTCGCTGAAGAAGCTTTCTGCGTCCGGGTGCGGGGCGTTGCCCGGGCGGTCGATCAACGCCTGGCGCAGGGCGCGCACATCGCCGCCGGCGCAGAAGGCTTTGTCGCCGGCGCCGCGCAGCACGACGCCGACCACGGCGGCATCGTGCTGCCAGGCGATCAGTTGGCGATCAAGTGCGCGGATCATGGGCAGCGTCAGGGCATTGAGGCTCTTTTCGCTGTTGAGGGTGGCGATGCCGAGCTGTTGGCCCGCGCCGCAAGGCAGGGTGCTGAATTCAACCGGGTTCATGCGTTTTTCCATTGCGGGCTGCGCTTTTCCAGAAAGGCGTTGACCCCTTCGTGCTGGTCCTGGCTGTCGAACAGGCGCACAAAGGCTTCGCGTTCGCGGATCAGGTTGCTGGCCATCGGCTGATGGCGGCCAGCCTGGATCAGGGTCTTGCAGGCAGCCAGCGAGCCGGGGGACTGGCGCGCAGCCTGTTCGGCCAGCTTCAGGGCGCTGTTCAGCGCTTCGCCACGCGGCACCATCTGTTCGATCAGGCCGATGCGCAGGGCGGTCGGCGCATCAACGCGCTCACCGCACAAAATCATGCGTTTGGCCCAGCCTTCGCCAACCAGCCAGGGCAGGTTCTGCGTGCCGCCGGCACAGGGCAGCAGGCCGACCGAGGCTTCCGGCAGTGCCAGTTGCACCTGTTCTTCGGCAATGCGCAGGTCGCAGGCCAGCGCACACTCCAGCCCGCCGCCCATGGCATAGCCGTTGATGGCGGCAATGCTCAGGCCGCGGAAGGCGCTCAGTGTCTCGAAGGCTTCGGCGAACAGGATGGTCAGCGTCTGTGCCACGGCCTTGTCGCTGTCGGCAAATTGCTTGAGGTCGGCTCCGGCCGAGAAGAATTTTTCGCCCTGGCCAGTGATCACCAGGGCGTAAATGTCGCGTTCGGCATTGAGCTGCAGCACGCATTGTTTCAGCGCAGCCAGATTGTCGCGGGTGAAGGTGTTGGCCGGCGGGTTGGCCAGTGTCAGCAGGGCAGTATGGCCCAGGCGTTCCAGTTGAATGGTGTCAGTCACGCATCTCTCCTAGCGCAGGGTGTCGAGCGCGCCGGCGCTCAGCAGTTTACGGGCGATGATCAGTCGCATGATTTCGTTGGTGCCTTCCAGAATCTGGTGGACCCGGGCGTCGCGCACATGGCGTTCGAGCGGGAAGTCTTTCAGATAGCCGTATCCGCCGAACAATTGCAGCGCTTCATTGGCCACCTTGAAACCGGCGTCGGTGGCAAACCGTTTGGCCATGGCGCAATAGGTGCCGGCCTCCGGGCTGCCACTGTCAAGCTGCCAGGCGGCCAGACGCACCATCTGTCGGGCGGCCACCAGCTCGGTCAGCATGTCGGCCAGGCGGAATTGCACGCTCTGCATCTCGGCCAGATGCTGCCCGAACTGCCGTCGCTGCTGCACATAGGTCCCGGCGGCATTCAGGGCTGCCTGGGCGCAGCCAAGGGCGCAGGCGGCAATGTTGATGCGCCCGCCATCCAGACCGCGCATGGCCAGTTTGAAACCCTGACCTTCTTCGCCCAGCAGGTTGTCGGCCGGAATCTCCACCTGGTCGAAGGTCACGGCGCGGGTCGGCTGGTTGCACCAACCCATTTTACGTTCTTTTTTGCCATATCCAATGCCGGGTGCATCAGCGGGGACAACAAAGGCGGAGATCCCGCCTGCGCCAGGGCCGCCAGTACGGGCCATGACCACCAGCACATCGGTGCTGCCGGCGCCGGAAATGAACATTTTCGAGCCGCTCAGGCGGTAGCCGCCGGCCGTGCGCTCGGCGCGCGTTTGCAGTGAGGCGGCATCCGAGCCGGCATTCGGCTCGGTCAGACAGTAGCTGCCCAGTTTGTCGCCGGCCACCATTTGCGGCACCCAGTGTCCGGCAACCTCCGGTCGGGCGAAGCGGGCGATCATCCAGCCGACCATATTGTGGATGGTCAGGTAGGCGGCGGTAGCGGTGCAGCCGGCGGCCAGTTCTTCAAAGATCAGGGCGGCATCCTGCCGTCCCAGACCGAGGCCACCGAACGTTTCCGGGATGTACAGACCGCAGAAACCGAGGTCGGCCGCCTGGCGGATGGCGTCCAGCGGGAAGTGCTCCTGTTCGTCCCATTCGGCGGCATGCGGCGCCAGCGCGTCCTGGGCAAAGCGGCGGGCGGCGTCCTGAAAGGCGCGCTGGTCATCGGTGAGGGCAAAGTCCATGTCTGTCTCCGCTCAATAGGTGTAAAAGCCCTGACCGCTCTTTTTGCCCAGCTGGCCGGCGGCGACTTTTTGTGCCAGCAGGGGGCAGGCGCGGTATTTGCTGTCACGGAATTCCTGATAAAGCACATCCATGATCGACAGACAGGTGTCCAGACCAATCAGATCCGCCAGCGCCAGCGGGCCGAGGGGGTGATTCATGCCCAGTCTCATCACCGTGTCGATGTCCTCGGCGCTGGCGATGCCTTCGTACAGAGCAAAGGCTGCTTCGTTGATCATTGGCATCAGGATGCGGTTGGAAATGAAGCCCGGAGCATCCTGCACGGTGACCGGGGTTTTCTGGCACTGGCGAGCCAGGTCCATGACGGTCTGCCAGGTGGTGTCACTGGTACGCAGGCCACGGATCACTTCGACCAGCGGCATCAGCGGCACCGGGTTCATGAAGTGCATGCCGATCACCTGCGCCGGGCGGCGGGTCCAGGCGGCGATGCGGGTCAGCGGGATAGACGAGGTGTTCGATGCCAGTAGCGTTTCCGGCGGACTGAGCCGGTCCAGCTCTTCAAAGATCTGTTGCTTGATGGCCTGGTTTTCGCTGGCGGCTTCAATGATGATCTGGCGCTCGTGCAGTTCGCTCAGGCTGTTGGCCGGGTGCAGACGCGCCAGGGTGGCGGCTTTGTCTTCGGCGCTGATCTGACCTTTCTGGCAGAAGCGGTCCAGGCTGGCGGCTATTTTTCCCAGCGCTGCATCGACGGCACTGGCCGAGACATCGACCAGGGTGACATGACAGCCGCTGGCGGCCAGAACCTGGGCAATGCCATGGCCCATGGTGCCGGCACCGATGACGGCGGCGCGTTCGATCTTCATTGGCAGATCCCTTTTTGTGGCTTGTTCTTATGACAAATGGTGTTTTTACCATAGCGTAACGTTTACGTTAACGTCAATTGTGATCTATCATGGACTGACCCTGATTTTCCTTCCTGTGGAGAGCAATGATGCAACAGCAAGACATCGTGATTGTTGGTATGGCGCGTACCCCGATGGGGGGGCTGCAGGGCGATCTGGCGCACCTGAGCGCCGGTGAACTGGGAGCGGCGGCGATTCGCGCTGCGGTGGTGCGCGCCGGTGTGGCGGCCGATCAGGTCGAAGAAGTCATCATGGGCAATGTGCTGGGGGCGGGGCAGGGCCAGGCACCGGCACGTCAGGCCGCACTCAAGGGCGGACTGCCCGAATCGACGGCCTGTCTGACGATCAACAAGATGTGTGGTTCGGGTATGAAGGCGGTGATGCTGGCGCATGACCAACTGAAGGCCGGGTCGGCGGCGGTGATGGTGGCGGGCGGAATGGAAAGCATGAGCCGCGCCCCGTATATCATCCCCAAGGCACGTACCGGTTTGCGGCTGGGCCATGGCGAGCTGAAGGATCATATGTTCCTCGACGGGCTGGAGGATGCCTATGACAAGGGCCAGCTGATGGGGGTGTTTGCCGAGCAGTGCGCTGAGCATTACGGTTTCACCCGGGCCGCGCAGGATGCCTATGCGCTGGAGTCGCTGGCGCGCGCGCAGCAGGCGATCGAGAGCGGGGCCTTCTCGGACGAGATCGTGGCGCTGGAAGGCGAGCGTGCGGTCAGCCAGGACGAGCAGCCGCTCAAGGCCCGTCCGGACAAGATTCCGCAGCTCAAGCCGGCGTTCAGGAAGGATGGCACGGTGACAGCGGCCAATGCCAGTTCGATTTCCGACGGCGCGGCGGCGCTGGTGCTGATGACAGCCGCCGAGGCGGCGCGTCGTGGCCTGACGCCGCTGGCACGCATTGTTGGCCATGCCACCCATGCGCAGGCCCCGGCCTGGTTCACCACCGCCCCGGTGGGGGCGATGAAGAAGCTGCTGGCGCAGACCGGCTGGTCGGTGAGCGAGGTGGATCTGTTCGAGGTCAACGAGGCGTTTGCCGTGGTGGCGATGGCGGCGATGCGCGAACTGGATCTGCCACATGCCCGTCTGAATGTTCGCGGCGGGGCCTGCGCACTCGGGCATCCGATCGGTGCGTCCGGTGCACGCATTCTGGTGACGCTGATTTCGGCCCTGCGTCAGACCGGTGGTCGTCGCGGGGTGGCCAGTCTGTGTATCGGCGGTGGCGAAGCGACCGCCATGGCGATTGAGCTGATGTAAGCAGGTACGTCCGCGGCACCTGTTTGGTTTGGCAGAAGGCCCTCCCCGTCGGGGAGGGCCTTCTGTTGTCCGCAGCTGCCAATCGCGTGCAGACAATGCTTAGTGCTGATGGCCGTGCTCGCCATGGACATGCTGATGGGCAATTTCTTCCTGGCTGGCCTCGCGCACGTCCAGTACTTTGATCTGGAAGCGCAGAGTCTTGCCGCACAGCGGGTGGTTGCCATCCAGCAGGACCACCGGGCCCTTGATCTTGGTGACGAAGTAGTAGCGGGGCTCGCCATCCGGGCCGAGGCGGCGGATCTGGCCGCCAACCTTGATGCCGGGCGGGAAGTCGGCTTTGGGCATGCTGGTGACCAGCGCCTCGTCACGTTCGCCAAAGGTGTCTTCGCTGACGAGTTCCAGTGTGGTCTGAAAGCCCGCTTCCTGACCTTCCAGCGCGGCCTCCAGTTTGGGGAAGAGGTTGTCGTAACCCCCATGCAGGTAGGACACCGGCGACTTGCCATCGTCGTAAACATGTCCCTGGCTGTCGGTGACTTTCATCCGCAAGGTGACGGCGCTGTTCGAGGTAATTTTCATGATTGCTGAGGGCTGATGAACAAAGCGGGAAGGTTGGCAGTTCCGCCTGGGGGTGTCAACAACCTCCCCGGCGGGCGCCATGGCTACAGTGCCAGCCCCATCAGGATCTCATCCTGAGGCTGGCCATGGACAACCATGGCCTCCGGTTCGACGCCATAGGGCACAAATCCCAGCGAACGGTACAGACGGATGGCCGGAACATTGGTGCCGTGGACGCTCAGCAAAAGACGGCTGACGCCGGGCTGTTGCCTGGCATGGGCAATGGCGGCCTGCATCAGCTTTCTTCCCGTACCGCTGCCGCGCGCGCTTTCGGCGACATACATGCTGACGATGGTCAGTTTGTGCTGTTGTTTGCGCCGTGCGTGCTGCAGCAGACCGACCATGCCGACCAGCTGTCCGTCGCAGAAGGCGCCGATCATGCCGACGCAGGGCGGCTCGGTCAGCCGCTGGGCAAATTGCGCTACGGAGAGGGATGCTTCTTCATCCGGGTAGGGGACGAAGGATAGTGGGTCGGTGTGCAGGCTGTGCAGCCGCAGCGCACGAAAGGCTTCGGCATCGTTGGCTTGCAACAGGCGGAGTGTGATGTCCATGGGGGGCCTCAGTCGGCCTGCCGCATGGCGGCAAAGGCCTGGATGATGCGCTCGGCAGTGGCCAGTGGCTGTTCCAGCGGGAACAGGTGGCTGCCGGGCTGATGATCGGTTTGCAGCCCCAGACGCTGGCGCACATAGTGCAGGTCGTGCGCGTTGAGCACCGGTTTGTCGCCGGCGGCCAGGTAGAGCCCCGGTACCCGGTTGCGATCACGGTAGCGGTGCATATTGTGTGGCAGGGTGCAGTAGATCTGATGCTCGATGGCCGGCCGGAACTTGAGCTGGCGGCCACCATGCCCGTCGTCGATCGTGCCATGACGGGCATAGTCCCACAGACAGTCCGGATCAAAACGGCTGAACATCGGCTTGCGGCCGAAATAATCGTGCACCATCTCGACCGAAGCCCAGCTGTCGCGTCGCTTCAGGGTGTTGCCGCCCGGGGTGACGCGGTCGATGAAGCCCAGCTTCTTGGCCAGCCAGATGCTCCAGGCGCGGCGTGGCGCGAACAGGGGGGAGTCCAGAATGACCAGTCCTTTGAACAGGTCGGGGCGCTCGATGGCGGCGTACAGCACCAGGATGCCGCCGAGGGAGTGCCCGACTGCCCATACGGGGCCCTGGCCGCCTTGTTCGATGGCGGCGATGGTTTCATCTACCAGCTGTGGCCAGCAGTCACGGATGGCATAGGCCGGGTTGTGACCGATGCAGTCGGTGTAGGACACGGTGTAGTGCTGGCCCAGCGCCGTCAGCATTTTTTGATAAACACTGGCGGGGAAGCTGTTTGCATGGGCAAAATACAGGTGTTCTGTCATGGTCTATGCAAATTGGAACAAACGTTTGTCATAGTAGCGGAATTTTTTACTGATTGGTAAGCATCGGAAGGCTCGGGGAACTGGCCGGTTGTGTATCAGTCCATTCTGGTCGACCCGATAATAAGGCCCTGCATGAAACAGCGTTTTTTCCTCTTTTTTATCTTGCTGGCATCGCTTGCCATGTTGATTCGTCCCGCCCAGGCGCTGGAGCAGGGCGATTTGCTGCGCCCGGAAAAGGCCTTTGTCACTTCGGTGCAGAGAACCGGCGATGAACTGATGCTGACGCTGGACGTGGCAGAGGGTTATTACGTCTACCGTGATCGTATGCAATTGACCACCACCCCGCCGGACCTGCTGCAGGCGGTGCGTTTCCCTGCCGGTGAGGTGAAAAACGATCCCTATTTCGGCCGTCAGGTGATCTTCGAGCGCCAGAATCGCATCGTGGTGCCATTGCGACCCGGTGCGCCGGCGCAGTTCACCCTGTCGGTACGCCTGCAAGGCTGCGCCAAGGTGGGGGTTTGCTATCCGCCATATACCCGCAAGCTGCAGGTCGGCGGGACCGATGCTTCGGCCGGTGCCTGGCTGACCGGCTGGCAGACCCCGTCCCCGGCCGGCAGTCAGCCGGCCCCCCGGGGGCTGCCGCTGACGCTGCTGGCTTTCTTTGCCGCCGGGGTCGGCATGGCCTTCACCGCCTGCATGTACCCGCTGCTGCCCATCCTGGCCTCACTGATTGCCGGGCAGGGGGGCACGCTGACGCGCCGGCGCGGATTTGCCCTGTCGCTGGCTTATGTGCAGGGACTGGCGCTGACCTATACCGCCGTCGGCGTGGTGGCCGGGCTGACCGGCTCGCTGTTGACCGTCTGGCTGCAGCAGCCGGCGGTGATCCTGTCGGCCTGCGCCCTGATGGTGTTGCTGGCCCTGTCGATGTTCGGGCTGTTCAACATCCAGTTGCCCAATGCCTTGCAGTCGCAGCTGGCCGCGTGTGCCAATCGCCTGCCGGGCGGGCGTCTGCTGACGGTGTTGCTGATGGGGGCTTTGTCGGCGCTGATTGTCGGGCCCTGCGTGGCCCCGCCGCTGGCGCTGGCGCTGGGCTATATCGGCAGCACCGGTGATGCCTGGCTGGGCGGGCTGGCTTTGTATCTGATGGCGCTGGGCATGGGGGTGCCCCTGATGCTGGTCGGGACCTTCGGCGCACACCTGCTGCCGCGTGCCGGCCGCTGGATGAACGGGGTACGGGCGGTGTTCGGCGTGGTGATGCTGGCGGTGGCCCTGCAACTGGCGACGCCCTTTCTGCCCGGCTGGCTGGTGCTGACGGCCTGGGGGGTGTTGTGCATCGGCTCGGCGGTGTTTCTGCGGGCATTTGATGCGCTGCCGGTCAATGCTCACTCCCTGACCCGCCTGGGCAAGGCGCTGGGACTGGTCCTGTTTCTGATCGGGGCAGCCGAACTGGTTGGTGCGCTGGCGGGCGAGTCAAATCCGCGGGCGCCGCTGGCCTGGCTGGGGGGGCGTGCGGCGGCGGCCGCGCCGGGCAGCCTGCCGCATTTTGCGCCGGTGGCCGATGTCACCGGCTTTGATGCTGCCTTGCAGGCAGCGGCCGGGCGGCCGGTGGTGCTCGATTTCTATGCCGACTGGTGTGTCAGCTGCAAGGAGATGGACGACACCACCTGGCGCGCAGCATCGCTGGTCGGGCCGCTCTCGGGCATGACCCTGCTGCGTGCCGACGTGACGCAGAACAGTGAAGCGCATGCCGCGCTGCTGCGCCGTTTCGGCCTGTACGGCCCGCCGGGCATTATTCTGCTGGATGCCCGCGGACAGGAACGTGATCGTATCATTGGTTATATCGATGCAGCGGCGCTGGCCAAAAGGCTGGCGGCGTTGCAGTCCGCACAGTGAGTCGGGCGCCAGTGGCGCCGGGAGAAGGAATGTTTGCCAAGAGTCTGTCGAATGTCAGCGTGATGGGTGTCATGCGCATCGCCGTGGTGCTGTTGCTGGTGGTGGCCTGTTATCGCATCATCCAGCCGTTTCTCGGTGCGCTGATCTGGGCGGTGATCATTGCCGTGTCAGTCTGGCCGGCCTACAACTGGCTGGTCTACAAACTGCATAATCGTCGCCGGCTGGCGGCGCTGGTGATGATCGGGGCGATCGCCCTGGCGATTGCCGCACCGATTGCCCTGATGATTCTGTCTCTGGGGGATCTGTGGCCGTTCCTGAGCCAGATTGCGCGCGGGCTGGGCAACTACCACCTGCCCGATGCGCCGGCCTGGCTGCTCAACCTGCCGTTTGTCGGTGACCCGCTCGGCCAGATCTGGCGCGGGGCACAGAACGATCTGCCGGCGATGCTGGGCAAGCTGATGCCGGCCATCAATCGCGGCGCACTGTGGTCCCTGTCCTATGGCGCGCAGCTGGTGCTGAGCCTGCTGGAGATCGTGCTGGCGCTGGTGGTGGCCGGTTTGCTGCTGATCAATGGCGAGCATGCCTGGCGTGTTGCCGAGGCCACCATCATCAAACTGGGTGGTGCGCCGGCCATCGAATTGCCCGAGGTGGTCTCGCGTACGATTCGCGGCGTGACCACCGGGGTGATCGGTACCGCACTGGTGCAGACCCTGCTGTGTGTGATCGGTCTGGTGATTGCCGGCGTGCCGGCGCCGGTGGTGCTGGGTTTCCTGTGTTTCATGCTGGCGGTGGCGCAGTTGCCGACGCTGCTGGTATGGCTGCCGGCGGCGCTGTGGGTGTTCTACACCGGGCACAATGGCCTGGCGATTTTCCTGACGCTGTGGGGGTTCCTGCTGGTCAATACCATCGATAACTTCATCAAGCCGGTGCTGATCAGTCAGGGGGCCAAATTGCCGCTGTCGCTGATTTTCATCGGCGTCATCGGCGGCCTGCTGGCCTGGGGCATGATCGGCCTGTTCATCGGCCCGACCTTGCTCGCCGTCTGCTACACCCTGTTTGTCCACTGGTTGCGCGGCGACGGGTCGCTGCCGCCGGGCGCCTGAGCCACCAGAAGGCGCCCGGGCGCTGTCTGGCTTTACAGCCAGCCCAGTTGCAGCGCCAGGGTGCCCAGCATCAACCCGCCGAGGATGGCGAGGAAAGTGGGCAGGCAGCGCAGGGCCAGCTCACGTCCGCCCATGCTGAAGATCAACCCCATCTTGAACAGTGCGTTGGCACCGACCGCCAGGGCAATGGCCGTCGCGCAGGACACGGCTTCAAAGCGTTGCTGGGCAAACAGGTTCAGCACGGTCAGTACGATGGCGTCGACTTCGTTGGCGCCGGAGATCACCGCGACGGTATAGACCCCCGAGCGTCCGAATTCGGCATTCAGCCAGGCCGAGACCAGCAGGATCAGTGCGAAAGCGGCGGCAAAGCCCAGTGCCATCTTGAGGTCGGCCGGGTTGCTCAGCGCCAGCTGTTGCTGGTCTTCCTGTCGTTGTTGCCGGTGGTGGCGCAATAACGCTATGGCCAGCCCGAGCAACATGCCGGGGGCCATGACCGTGGCGACAAAGGGCAGGGCGGCCGGTGCCAGTGCGGCGGCAAACAGCATCATGCGCAAGTTCAGTACCAGATTGGCCAGCTGGATGATGGTACTGGCGCGCACCAGGCTGGCGGGCTCGCGCTTGACCTGGCGGGCATAGATCAGACTGGTGACGGTGGAGGACACCAGGCCGCCGAGCAGTCCCAGCAGTGGTGCGCCCACCCGGTTGCCAAACAGGCGTACCGACAGATAGCCGACCTGACCCAGACCGACGATCAATACCACCATCAGCCAGACCTGATGCGGGTTGAAGGCCTCGAAGGGCCCAATGGCCCGGTTGGGCAGCAGCGGCAGGATAATGAAGCTCAGTGCACCGAACTGCAGCAGGGAGTAAATGTCGCGCCGGTCGAGCTTGCGGGTCAGCCCGACCAGCTCCGGCTTGAGGTAGAGCAGGGCCGTGACCAGGATGGCCCCGGCCACGGCCAGCGGCGCGTAGCCGTAATAAACCAGTACGCCCAGGCAGTAGACCACCACAAAGGCTGCAATGGTCGTGGTGTGCGGGTCGCTGTTTTCGTCGACGCCATGTACGCCGGGCAGAAAACCGAAGGCCGTCAGTACCAGCAGGCCCGCCAGCGGGAACAGTGGTTCGCCGCTGTGCTGGCCGATCATGGCGCACAGGGTGCCGAACATGGCGCCCAGCGGAAACGTGCGAATCCCGGCCAGGACATGGCGTTTGCGCTCGCGTTCGATGCCGACCAGCAGGCCGATGCCCAGGCTGGTCAGCAAGGCGGGCAGCGCTTCCAGCGGGGTGCCGGTCAGCTGCAGCCAGTCTGCAGGGTGAAAGCCGTTCATGTGAGCCCCTTCCGGCAAGCAAAAAGCCGGCATGCGCCGGCTTTGGTTTGCATCAAAGTGTCTCCAGCCTGAGCCGGATGGCGGCGCCGATGCCATTGGCGTCGAGGCCGCAGCCGGCCAGCAGCAGGCCGGGGTCGCCATGCTCGATATAGTCGTCCGGCAAACCCAGTTGCAAGACCGGGGTCTGCAGGCCGAGCGCCTCCATCACTTCGACGCAGGCAGAGCCGGCGCCGCCCATGATGGCGTTTTCTTCCACCGTGACGATCAGTGCATGGCGGGCGGCCAGTTCGGCGATCAGCTCGCGGTCAATCGGCTTGACGAAGCGCATGTCGGCCACGGTGGCATCCAGCGCTTCGGCGGCAGCCAGGGCCGGGGTGACCATGCTGCCGAAGGCCAGGATGGCGACCTTGCCCTGACCCTGGCGGCGTACGATGCCGCGCCCGAGCGGCAGAGCCTGCATGACCGTCTCGATGGGACGGCCCGGGCCGGTGCCGCGCGGGTAACGTACCGCGGTCGGGCTATCCAGCATGAAGGCGGTATACAGCATCTGGCGGCATTCGTTTTCGTCCGAAGGCGTCATGACCGTCATGTTCGGGATGCAGCGCAGGAAGGAGATATCGAAGGATCCGGCATGGGTCGGTCCGTCGGCGCCCACCAGTCCGGCGCGATCGATGGCAAAGACCACCGGCAGGTTCTGCAGCGCCACGTCGTGAATCAACTGGTCGTAGGCGCGTTGCAGGAAGGTCGAATAGATGGCCACCACCGGCTTGATGCCGTCACAGGCCAGGCCGGCCGCAAAGGTGACCGCATGTTGCTCGGCAATGCCGACATCAAAGTAGCGCTCAGGGTATTCGCGGGCAAAGCGCACCAGGCCGGAGCCCTCGCGCATGGCCGGGGTAATGCCGACCAGCCGCTTGTCGAGTGCCGCCATATCGCACAGCCAGTCACCAAAGATCTGGGTGTAGGCCGGCTTGCCATCCTTCTTGCCGCCGGCGAGGCCGTTGGCCGGATCAAAGCGGGTGACGCCGTGATAGGCCACCGGGTCATTTTCCGCCAGCTTGTAGCCCTGCCCCTTCTTGGTGACGATGTGCAGGAACTGCGGACCCTTGAGGTTTTTGATATTGCTCAGCATGTCGACCAGGGCATTCAGGTCGTGGCCGTCGATCGGGCCGAGGTAGTTGAAACCGAACTCCTCGAACAGCGTGCCCGGCGTGAACATGCCCTTGACGTGCTCTTCCACCTTGCTGGCGATTTCCTTCATCGGCGGCACCATGCCGAGCACCTTGCTCGAACCGCTGCGCATGGCCGAGTAGAAGCGACCGGACAGCAGACGCGAGAAGTAGTGGTTGAGCGCGCCGACGTTGGGCGAAATCGACATGTCGTTGTCGTTGAGCACCACCAGCAGATCGACATCCATGTCGCCGGCATTGTTGAGCGCCTCGAAGGCCATGCCTGCGGTCATGGCGCCATCGCCGATCACGGCGATGCTCTTGCGCTCGATGCCTTGTTGGCGTGCCGCGACCGCCATGCCCAGCGCCGCACCGATCGAAGTCGAGGAGTGGCCGACACCGAAAGTGTCGTACTCGGATTCTTCACGCTTGGGGAAACCGGCCAGGCCGCCTTGTTGACGCATGGTGTGCATGCGCGCCTTGCGGTTGGTCAGGATCTTGTGTGGGTAGGTCTGATGCCCCACATCCCACACCAGTCGGTCATGCGGCGTGTCAAAGACGTAGTGCAGGGCAATGGTCAGCTCGATGCTGCCCAGATTGGAAGCCAGATGGCCGCCGGTCTTGCTGACCGATTCCAGCAGGAAAGCGCGCAACTCGCTGGCCAGCTGCGGCAACTGCTGGCGGGTCAGCCGCTTGAGGTCGGCGGGGGTGTCAATGGTGTCTAGCAACGGGTACATGGTCGTTCTGTTCGTGTGCGTTAGAACGAGCGGGCGACGATATAATCGGCCAGCTCTTTCAGGCGTTGGGCATCGGGGCCGAAGTCCGCCAGGGCGGCAAAGGCATCGTCACGCAGCTCGCGTGCAAAGCGTTTGGCTTCGGAGAAGCCCATCAGACTGACATAGGTGGGTTTGTCATTGGCGGCGTCCTTGCCGGCGGTCTTGCCCAGAGTCTGGGTGTCGGCCTCGCAGTCAAGGACATCGTCGACCACCTGAAAGGCCAGACCGATGCATTTGGCGAAGTGGTCCAGCTTGTGTTGCTGTTCATTGCTCAGCGCACGGCCGGCACGGGCGCCCAGCAGTACCGAGGCTCGGATCAGGGCGCCGGTTTTCAGCATGTGCATGTATTCCAGCTCCGGCAGCGACAGTTGCTGCCCGACACTGGCCAGATCGATGGCCTGACCACCGGCCATGCCGGCCTGACCGGAGGCCTGCGCCAGCGTGGCGACCATCGACAGCTGGGTGGCGGCCTCGACGCCCGGCAACGGCGTGGCCAGCAGCTCGAAGGCCAGCGTCTGCAGGGCATCGCCCACCAGCAGGGCATTGGCTTCACCATAGGCCACGTGACAGGTTGGCTTGCCTCGGCGCAGCACGTCGTTGTCCATGCAGGGCATGTCGTCATGCACCAGCGAATAGGCGTGGATCATCTCGATGGCGGCGCCGATGCGCAGCAGGTTGTCCTGCCCGGCGCCAGTCAGTGCGCCGGCGGCGCAGACCAGCAGCGGCCGCACGCGCTTGCCGCCTTCCAGCGTGGCGTAGCGCATGGCCTGGTGCAGTTCGACCGGTGCACAGTTTTCGGATGGCAGCGTGTGCGCCAGCGTGCGCTCGATTTGCTGCTGAATGTCGGTCATCCAGCCGAGAAATGGCTCAGGCACCATTTTTCAGCTCCAGCGGCTTAAGTTGACCTTCTTCCAGCACTTTCAGCTGGCCTTCGGCATCGGACAGCTTGCCCTGGCAGAACTTGAGCAGTTCGATACCGTCCTTGTAAGCCGTCAGCGCCGCATCCAGCGGCATTTCGCCGCCTTCCATGGCCTGAATGATGCTTTCCAGCTCGGCCAATGCAGATTCGAAGCTCTCCGGCGTCTTGGCGGATTTGGCCATCAGAAGTCCCTTGCGCGATGTGGTTGGCTCGCGCGCGTAGCGCGAACGGAAACGGCATATTTTATGCCCATCTACTGAGCTGTGCCAGATAACAATGATTTTTGTTGGGGTGGCGGTCAGCGCCCGGTGTCGGGGCGTACCGAGTTCGCTTGTCCACAGGGCCGGCTGCGCCAGTAACCCGCCAGCAGCGAGCCCGACAGATTGTGCCAGACCGAGAACAACGCCCCCGGCAGAGCGGCCAGTACCGAGAAATAAGTCTTGCCCAACTGGGCGGCCAGACCGGAATTCTGCATGCCGACCTCGATGGCCAGCGTGCGGCATACCGATTCGCTGAAGCCCAGCAGGCGCGCCCCCCAGTAGCCACAGAACAGTCCGGTCAGGTTGTGCAGCATCACGGCCAGGATCAGCACAGGTCCGACACTGGCGATGTTTTTCTGGCTGCCGGCGACAATGGCGGCGATCAGCAGCACGATGGCCGCCATGGAGACCAGCGGCAGCGCCGGCTCGATGCGTCGTACCAGCGGGGCGGCAAAGCGGTGGGCCAGCACGCCGAGGCCAATGGGCAGGATCACGACTTGCAGGATGCCCAGCAGCATGCCGAGGATGTCGACGCTGATCGAGGCATCAATGTAGAGCCGAGCCAGCAGCGGGGTGGCAAAGACGCCGACCAGGGTGGAGAGCGCCGAGACAGTGACCGAGAGGGCCACGTCACCACCGGCCAGATAGATGATGACATTGGAGGCTGTACCGCTGGCCACGCTGCCGACCAGCACCATGCCGGCGGTCAGCTCCGGGGACAGGTGAAAGGCACGTGCCAGCAGCCAGGCGGCCAGCGGCATGATCAGATAATGCAGACCAATGCCTGCCAGCACCGGTGCCGGACGCTGCAGGACACGTCGGAAATCTGCTGCCGTCAGGGTCAGGCCCATGCCGAACATGATCAGGCCGAGCATCAGCCCGGTATGCGGCAACAGGGGGGTGAAGCGGGCGGGCAGCATGAATGCCACCAGCGAAAGCAGGATGGCCCAGAGCGGAAACAGTCGGGTCAGGGTACGGGTCATGAGACAGTCCGGATGAAATCGGGTCGGACATGATGCCACGAATCCCGGGGCGGGACACGCGGCACCCTACGTCGGCGATCTGTGAAGCTAGTGAGACAATGATTTATTGGGCGGGTTGCGGTCTCAGCAGCGACAGTACCACCGAGCCGCCCAGCAGCAGGAAGACCACCAGCAGCGACCAGCCGGCGGCGATGTGCAGCCAGTTGACCAGCAGCATCTTCAGGCCGATGAAGCACAGAACCAGTGCCAGACCGATCTGCAGCAGATGAAAGCGGTCGAGCATGCCGGTCAGCAGGAAGAACAGCGCGCGCAGACCGAGAATCGCCAGGATGTTGGAGGTCAGTACGATGAACGGATCGAGTGTCACGGCAAAGATGGCCGGAATGCTGTCGACGGCAAACACCACGTCCGACAGCTCGATCATCACCAGGCACAGCAGCAGCGGGGTGGCGTACAGCATGCCGTTGCGCCGGGTAAAGAAGGCCTCGCCCTCCAGCCGGTCGCTCAGGCGCATGTGGCGCCGCAACCAGGCCAGCAACCGGCTCTGGCTCAGGTCCGGGTCGCTGTCATTGCCCTTGAGCATCTTGATCCCGGTCAGCAGCAAAAAGGCCCCGAACAGGTACAGCACCCAGGAGAACTCCGCCACCAGTGCGGCGCCCAGGCCAACCATCAGTGCGCGCAGCACCAGAGCCCCCAGGACACCGTACAACAGCACCTTGCGCTGGTGTTCGGCCGGGACGCCGAAAAAGCCGAAAATCACCAGGAAAACAAAGATGTTGTCCACGGCCAGTGCTTTTTCGATGACGTAGCCGGTAAAGAACTCCAGCGCCTTTTGCCGGGCAATCACCGGCCCGACCGCCGGGTCATGTGCCAGCCAGGCCCACAGGCCGAATCCGAAGGCCAGTGCCACGCTGAACCAGACCAGACTCCATCCCAGCGCCTCCCTGGTGGTCACCCGGTGAGGGCCCTTTTGCTTCAGCGCCAGCATGTCGAGGGCGATCATGCCAAGGACCATCACAAAAAACAGCAAATAGAACAACGGGGATCCGACCGAAGGAACGGAACTGGTCATGAACAAGACTCTCCAGAGATAATCAGGCAACATTCTGCAAACGCAGTCAGACTTTACCATTGAACAAAGGTTCTTTCTTCATCATGAATAAAACCATTCTCATCACCGGCTGCTCCAGCGGTATTGGTTATCACTGCGCCAAAGCCTTGCAGGCCAGGGGTTGGCGGGTGCTGGCGACTTGTCGCCGGGCCGAGGATGTGGCGCGGTTGCAGGGGGAGGGGCTGGAGGCGCTGCAGATGGATGTTGATGATTCGGACTCACTGCGTGCCGGCGTGGAAAAAACCCTGTCGCTGACTGGCGGCAGGCTCGATGCCCTGTTCAATAATGCAGGCTTCGGTCAGCCGGGGGCGGTGGAGGACATCGGTCGCCAGGCCATGCGAGCCCAGTTTGAAACCAATGTGTTCGGCGCCTGGGAACTGACCAATCTGCTGCTGCCGGTCATGCGCCGGCAGGGACATGGCCGCATTCTGTTCACCAGTTCCATTCTCGGTTTTGCCGCCATGCGCTATCGAGGCGCCTACAATGCCAGCAAATTTGCGCTGGAAGGGCTGTGTGACACCATGCGGCTGGAGCTTGCCGGTTCCGGGGTGGCGGTGGTGCTGATTGAACCGGGGCCGATTGCCACTCCGTTTCGCGACAATGCACTGGGGCACTTTCTGCAGCAGGTCGATCCGACGCGCGGGGTGCATGCCGACTCGTATCGCAGTCAGCTCGATCGCCTGCAGCGCGTCAGCAAGCCGACCCCCTTCACCGAAGGCCCCGAGGCGGTGTTTGCTGCCGTCTGGCGCGCGCTCAACGCCCGTCATCCGGCAGCGCGCTACCGTGTGACCCTGCCCACCAAGGTTTTCTGGTACCTGAAGCGGCTGCTGCCAACCCGCTGGCTGGATCGTCTGGCCGCCCTGGCAACGTAAAAAAACAACCACGGGGTCAGGTCTTGTATTTTGCATCGAGACGCAAAATACAAGACCTGACCCCGTGGTGGCGACTGCGGCAGTCCGGGGGGGGTGAATCGGCTCACCGGATTTTGCCTGGTCAGGTTATAATCGTCCCATTTTTCCGAATTTTCCAAGCGCACAAGTAAACATGGAACTTGCCAAGAGCTTTGAACCGGGCGACATCGAGCGTCGCTGGTACCAACACTGGGAACAGGCCGGCTATTTTCAGCCGAGCATGGACCTCTCCCGTCCGTCTTTCTGCATCCAGCTGCCGCCGCCGAATGTGACCGGCACCTTGCACATGGGCCATGCCTTCAACCAGACCATCATGGATGGCCTGACGCGCTATTACCGCATGCAGGGCCACAATACGGCCTGGATTCCGGGAACCGACCACGCCGGGATTGCCACTCAGATCGTGGTGGAACGCCAATTGGGCGAGCAGGGCGTTTCGCGTCATGATCTGGGCCGCGACGCGTTCATCAGCAAGGTCTGGGACTGGAAGGGTGTGTCCGGCGGCACCATCACCTCGCAAATGCGTCGTGTCGGCTGCTCGGTCGACTGGTCGCGCGAGTATTTCACCATGGACGACACCCGTGCCGAGGTGGTGACCGAGGTGTTCGTGCGCCTGTTCGAACAGGGTCTGATCTACCGTGGCAAGCGACTGGTCAACTGGGATCCGAAGCTGGGTACCGCCGTCTCCGACCTGGAAGTGGAATCGGTCGAAGAAGACGGCCATATGTGGCATATCCGTTACCCGGTGGTGGGCAGTGACGAATCCATCGTGGTGGCCACCACCCGTCCGGAAACCATGCTCGGTGACGTGGCGGTGGCAGTGAGCCCGACGGATGAACGCTATGCACACCTGATCGGCAAGATGCTGGTGCTGCCGCTGACCGGCCGCCAGATTCCGCTGATCGCCGACGAGTATGTCGATGCGGCCTTCGGTACCGGCTGCGTCAAGATTACCCCGGCGCATGATTTCAACGACTATCAAGTCGGCAAGCGTCACAACACGCAGCTGATCAGCGTGCTCAATCTGGATGCCACGCTGCGTGCGCGTGCTGAAGTGTGGGGCTTTGAAGGCGAACAGTTCGACGCCATCGACCTGCCGGCGGCGTATGCCGGTCTGGATACCCGTGCGGCACGCAAGGCGCTGGTAGCCGATCTGGAGGCTCAGGGCTTCCTGGTCGAGGTCAAGCCGCACAAACTGATGGTGCCGCGTGGCGACCGTACCGGCTCGGTGATCGAACCGATGCTGACCGATCAGTGGTTTGTGGCCATGACCCGCGTGGGCAAGGATGATCCGACCGGCAAGTCGATTACCCAGAAAGCCATCGATGCGGTGGAAAGCGGGGAGGTCCGTTTTGTGCCGGAGCAGTGGGTCAACACCTACAACCAGTGGATGAACAACATCCAGGACTGGTGCATTTCGCGTCAGCTGTGGTGGGGACATCAGATTCCGGCCTGGTACGATGCCGACGGCAAGGTCTATGTGGCGCGCGATGAAGCTGCGGCACTCAAGCTGTCCGGCGGCAAGCCGCTGACCCGCGACGATGACGTGCTCGACACCTGGTTCTCGTCGGCGCTGGTGCCGTTCTCCACGCTGGGCTGGCCGGCCGAGACCGATGCGCTCAAGGCCTTCCTGCCGTCCAATGTACTGGTCACCGGTTACGAGATCATCTTCTTCTGGGTGGCGCGCATGATCATGATGACCACCCACTTCCTCGGCAAGGTACCGTTCCGCGACGTGTACATCCACGGTATCGTGCGCGATCACGAAGGCAAGAAGATGTCGAAGTCCGAGGGCAATGTCATTGACCCGGTGGATCTGATCGACGGTATCGATCTCGAGCGTCTGGTGGAGAAGCGCACCACCGGTCTGCGTCGTCCGGAGAAGGCACCGCAGATTGCCACGGCGACCAAGAAGCTGTTCCCGGAAGGTATTCCGGCCTACGGGACCGACGCCCTGCGCTTCACCATGGCCAGCTATGCCTCGCTGGGGCGTTCGGTCAACTTCGACTTCAAGCGCTGTGAAGGCTATCGCAACTTCTGCAATAAGCTGTGGAATGCGACCCGCTTCGCCATGATGAATCTGGAAGGCAAGGACTGCGGCCAGGACGAGTCGCTGCCGCTTGAGTTCAGCTTTGTCGACCAGTGGATCATCGGCCGTCTGCAACAGGCGGAAATCGATGTGACCGAAGCCCTCAATACCTATCGCTTCGACCTGGCCGCCCAGGCGATTTACGAGTTCATCTGGAACGAGTATTGCGACTGGTATCTGGAGCTGGCCAAGGTTCAGCTGCAGCAGGGCAATGAGGCGCAGCAGCGCGCCACACGCCGCACGCTGGTGCGGGTGCTGGAAGTGGCCCTGCGCCTGACGCATCCGATCATGCCCTTCATCACCGAAGAGCTGTGGCAGACCGTGGCCCCGCTGGCCAATGCCAAGAAGACCGAGTCGATCATGCTGGCCGGCTGGCCGATCGCTCAGCCGGAGAAGATTGATGCTGCGGCCAGCGCGCGCATGGCTGAGTTCAAGGACCTGGTCAATGCGGTGCGCAATCTGCGTGGCGAGATGGGTCTGTCCCCGGCACAGAAGGCACCGTTGTTTGTGGAGGGCGACGCAGCCCTCAATGACTTCCTGCCGTATCTGAAGCCGCTGGCCAAACTGTCCGATGCCGCGGTCGTGGCGCAATTGCCGCAGGACGATGCCCCGGTGGCCATCAGCAACGGTGCCCGCATGATGCTGAAGGTGGAGATCGACCGCGAGGCTGAAGCGGCCCGTCTCAACAAGGATCTGACCAAGACCGAGGCGGAGTACGCCAAGCTGATGGCCAAGCTGGAAAAGCCGGGTTATGTCGATCGTGCGCCGGCGCATCTGGTTGAACGTGACCGTGCGCAGCAGGCCGAGCTGGAAGCCCGTCTGACCAAGGTGCGCGAGCAGCTGGCCAAGCTTGGCTGATCACGCCCCCCCGAAATGGTTCCCTGTCGCCCCGGTGATTCATCACCGGGGCTTTTTGTTGTTTCAGGCATTGCCCTCATGGCACATGAACGTCATCTGTGAGCCGATATAAACCAGATAACTGTTGGTGCCGAGCGGTTCAAAGGTCAGGTTCAGGGCACTGCCCGGGCTGGGCAGCGGTGCCAGCCAGACCGGTAAAGGCTGGTCGGTCTCCTGTTTGCTCTGATTGGCCCTGACGCGCAGGCGCAGGTCATGTCCTTCCTGAAATTCCTTGTCGAACTGGATTTCCCGCCATCGGTGTTCAACCTTGTCGTCGATGGCGACCCGCGAGTCGATCAGGATGCTGCCGGCGTCAATCCAGAACACCACGCTGCCACTGGTTTGTTGTCCACCAGGGGCATCACTGCGAAACAGCTGGTTGTTGTCGGCAAAGCAGCGCCCGCGCGGGTAGGGCGGATTGAGATGCTGTTTGTGCCAGGCTGCGATCAGTGCAGGGATCAGGGCCAGTAATACAAGTGTGAAGTACAGGATTCGGTATCCAGGGCGATCTGGGTTGGGCAGGCGGCAATCCATTCGGCATTTCCTCTTTTGATGTAGTAAATGAAAGGCTGTGACGGCGCCACGGATCGGACCAGTTGCGTGAGGTGGGTTCGATCTACCGTTGTCGTGCTGACATGCACGTAGACGGTGCGGCTCCCCACTTGCATCAGTGGACGGAAAACTGGCGGTTGCAGCGGTTGGTAGCGCCAGGCCACCAGATAAGCGCAGCCGATGAGCAGTAGACAAAGCATCCTCAGCTGAAAGCGACGTTGCGATTTGGGCGCCATGGGCTCAAGTGCCAGCGCCTCTCCCTGGAAAAGAACCCCATGCCTTGGAATCGTTTTGATCTGGGCAGGGTCCAGCCCAATCTCGCTGAAGCGGTCGCGCAGCAGTTTGACCAGCTGGTGGTAGCTGTTTTCAGCCACGATCATGCCGCGCTGATGCCATACGGTTTCAATCAGTTGTTCCTTGCGTGAAACACCATTTAATAATGCCTGCAATAAAATATTGCAGTTGGCATTCAGCTCGTACATTTTCTTTTCACGCCTGGCATATATTTTTCCGCATGACGGCCAGTATTCAAAATGACCATTCAGTAAATATCCAGGTTTGTTTGGCTTTTGTGTCTCCTTTTTCATGAATTTTGTTTTCAGCTCATGAATGAAATGAGTGATATTGGCCATTTTAATTTTCTCTGCTTGGTGTTATTCCCGCCTTCTCCGAATGTTTGACGTTGGTCATTTCAGGGTTTTACTCCGGTTTCTGACCTGGTCCTGGCGTCCGTATGCCTAGATCACGGAGGATTCTGACCTCTGCCTTGCGGGATCTCAGCTGATCATGAGAAAGGATGTGCATTGTTTGAATCAGAATTTTCTTGCCTTTTGGCCTGGTGAATTAAATATCAGCCATATTGATTTTTGCTGACGGAAAAATCATTATTTTAAATAGGATTTAATTTCGATTTCTGAGTGGGGTGTCGTACATTTTTCCAGGCCAACAGGCTGTTATCTCAACGGGCCTGACTATTGCCCGTATAGGGTGATGCAGGCCACTTTGATCAGGAAAATTTATGACTAACCGTAAACTCTCATCTCTGCTGGCGACGCTTATGTTGTCTGCCTTCGCGCTTCAGGCTCAGGCACAGGAAGCGACATTCAATATCGAGTCAGACGTGGACAGCCAGATGATGGCGTATACCCATAACAGCACCACGCTGGATACCCATATGCCAGACATGGGTTATTCGCCAGTGAGCAAGACCTTTTCTCCCTCCACCATGCGGCTCGACTTCCAGACCACGGATCCCACCAAGGGTCTGGCCGTCACGTTGATCAATAACACCGGTCTGGTTGGTCGTTTCGATCCAGCCAACACCGCGGCGACCACCATCAGCTTCAATGGTGTCGCCATGACGACGGGCACGGCGATCACGCTGACCAAGGACCAGATGGCCTGGACGGTTCATGGCGCCGGTGGCGAAAGCAAGGCGGGCTTTCCGCTGACGGTGGCCGCCAATGGGCCGGTCACGGTCTCGGACGAGTATCACGGCAACTTCACCGTTCAGTTTGCAGTGGACCTGTAATTCCACGCTCCGACTTCATTCAAAGAAAGAAACCATCATGCGTTACATGAAAATCTCGGCCGTGCTTGGCTTGTTGCTGGCGGGTGCGTTTGCTGCTTCTGCCCAGGCGCAGGAAGCCACCTTTGATGTCATGGCTCAGTCCGATATCTCGGTCTATGCCTACACCCACGGCACCAGCACGCTCAACACCCAGATGCCACCGCTGACCTACACCCTTGCGACTAACAAGTTCGGTATTTCCAGCCAATTGCTGGATGTCTGGACCTCGGACAAATCCAAGGGCATCAAGGTTGAACTGGGTGCCCAGCCGGTGCTCACTGGCCAGAATCACGGTGGAGCGATCCCGCTGCAAATCAAGTTTGGTGGTCAGCCGTTGACGGTTGGCAATGACGTTTCATTCGATGCCACCACCATGGACTGGGTGGCCAATGGGACGCAAGGCACGACCAAGGTGCCGTTGTCACTGGATGTGACTTCTAGTGCCACCAGCCCGGCGGCGGATCACTACGTTGGCAGCTTCATCGTCAACTTCAAGATGGGTGCCTGAGTGCCCTGATGTGGCCCGGCCGGTTGCCCGGCCGGGATCCGTTGCTGTTGGTATGGAGTCATCCGTGCAATGAATACCTGTTTTCCACGCATGCTGAACGCCAGGACGGGTTGGCGTCCGACACGCCTGACGCTGGCCTTGTTGCTGGCCTATTCGGTCGGCGTCCGTGCGGCACCACCCGGTTTTGAGGCGCTGGAAAAGCCCCATGAAGAGATTCTGGACGTCATGTTGTTCGGTCGCTCACTGGGGCAGGAGCCCGTGCATTTATCAGCGGACAGCGTGCAGTTTGATCATCCACAAGCACTGCTGAGCAAAATCAAGCTGCGGCCCGAGTCGCGTGGCCTGGTGCTGCAATGGTTGTCGGTGGCGTTGCCGCGTCATGATGAGCTGACCTGCGCGGCACAGTATCAGGCTGCGGGTTGTGGCACGATTTCCGCACCCCGACAGGCCGAGGTGATCTACGACGATGCCGAGAGCCGCTTGTCGCTGTTCCTGCCCGGAGATGTCTTGGCAGTGGATGGTAATGAAAACCCGCACGGTGCCCGACTGTATCAGCCTGATCCGGACGCTTCAGTCGGCCTGGTGCACGAGCAGCGCTTTCAGGCGGTACAAAGCCAGACCGGCAGCAGCCGCAACCAGGTGATGTCTGCCTTTGGTAACGGTGCACTGGGCCTGGGGGACCGGGGTTTTGCGGGTTTGCGCTGGCAAGGAAGCCATGATCAGAGTGGCGGCAGCACCGACAATGATTTTGATGTCACCGACCTGTATCTGCGCGGTGATCTGAATGAACGTATGTATCTGCAGGCCGGACGCATGGGGGCGCAGGATCTGTATGGCCCTCTCGGCGGATCGCAGTCATTTTCCTTCCTGCCGATTCCGGTCATCAGCGGGGTGCGGATCGGCTCCTCGCGCAGTTATATCAATGCGAGTAATGACTTTACCGCCAGCAGCCTGCCGGTGGTGCTGCAGAATAATTCTCGTGTCGATCTGTATCGCGGCAAGCAGCTGCTGCAATCTTACGTTCTTGCTCCTGGCGCACATTTACTGGACGCCTCGCGGCTGCCGGATGGCAGTTATCCCGTCACCATTCGCGTCTTCGAGGGAGATCGGCTGGTGAATGAGCAAACCCTGCCATTTACTCGTCGCAGCGGCTTACAAGCGCCGGGCCTGGATGGCTTTGATGGTTTTCTCCAGGCGGGCGAACTGCGTACTCAGGATAGCGTGGCCGATGCCAATGGCCGACAACGCGATGATGAGGTGTTTCAGGCCGGGGCGCGTATTCCGCTGGGGCGCTGGCCGGCCAGCCTGACGCTCGGATTTTCGTCTGACATGATCGCGCGTTATGGTGAGGCCGGGCTCAGTTGGTCGAACAGCACCGATTGGGGCACGTTCAATGGCCAGTTGTCTGCCTTTGCCGGCAACAACGGTGTTCGTGGTGTGGCGCAAAATTTCAGCTGGTCGATGCCGGATGGCGGGATGGGGGCCTCGCTGTATCAGACCCGCTCCTGGGCACCGGCCTGTGGTGCCGAATACTCTCCGTTGCTGGGAGTCAAGGGCTGCAATCAGTCACTGACAGCATCCCTGTCGTTCAATACCGGCAAATGGGCCTGGGCTGCGCTCTACACCCACAGCGACTATGACGGTGTCGATGTCGAGCAACAGCCGGATGACCCTTATACCTGGCCGCCCGGTCCGATTGTCCGCGGGATCAACGATGTCAGCCGAAGTTATCAATTGACTGCAACCCGCAGCTTTAACTTTGGGCGGCTGGTGGTGAATACCAGTCTGGGGCTGACGCAGAACAGCTATAACGATGGTCGCAGCCGCCATGGCGCCTTCCTGAGTTTCAATGCCAATCTGATGCCGGATGCCACCCTGAGCAGTGCCGGCCATGCCAGCAATACCGCGCTGGATTATCGCTATCAGGGTGGCAGCGATCGTGCGAGCCATACGCTGGGCGTCACACACAGCGAGAGCTGGTTGAACGGCAGTTACCGTGCCTGGAGCGTCAGCGGCGATGCAGGCAGCGATGGCTCGACAGACGCGACGCTCAGTGGCGATTACAACGGTCAATACGGCCATGGCGCGGCGACCCTGCTGGGCAATAGTGGCGGCGGCAACGATTCGTCCTCTCTCAGTCTGAGTTATGACTCCTCTTTCAGTGTCAGTCACAAGGGCCTGGCCTTCGGTGCGGCACCCAGCAGCGCCGGACAGCCTCCTGCCGCGGTGGTGATCGATCTGCCGCCGATCGGTAACGAATCCATGTTGTTGTTGCAAACCAGTAACGGAAACTATGACGCATCTGTTGGCCATGCTATCAGCGTGCCGGTCGACGGCTATTCGGTGGCCTCCGTGAACGTCAGTGAGGCGAATGAAAACACCGTGGGCAATCTGTCGCTCGGAGCGGGACGCAACTATTCAGGCTTCCTGCTGCCAGGCCATGTCTACGATGAAACCCTGCAAGGCCATGCCAGCTACACCTATATCGGCCGTCTGCTGCGTGATGGCAAACCGTTTGCCGGTGCCTTGCTGTTGGGGAGCAGTAGCTCGGTCAGCTCGGAAGTCGGTGGTTTTTCTCTGTTGATGGATCGGCGTGATGCCGGACTGGTGTATGCCTGGGCCGAAGCCGGTGGTCTGTATCAGTGCAAGGTCGTGCAACACCGGGACCGAGCTGACGTGGTCTTCGTTGGCAGTCTGGCCTGTGAGCCGGTGGATGTGGCGACCGCGCCGGCCGAGGTGGCTGCCCGGATACAGGCATGGCAGCAGACAGCCGAGTCGCCGCCTTCTGATTTGCCGGCCAGTCCGGCGTCCTGATGTCTTCCCTACATTTCATGCTGTTCAAGGAGCAATCATGCATTGCAAGTCTGTAGTTTTACGCGCCAGCCTGCTGGCACTGGCGCTGTCCCCTGCCGTGAGGGCCGGGCAGATTTCCCTCTACCCGATGGAGGTCAAGGCGACGGCCGGCACGGCGCACCTGCCGACGCTGACGGTGATCAACTCACCCGACAGTAAAACCTATGTCTCGACCAGAGTGACCGAGATTCTGAAACCCAATACGCCGCAGGAAAAGGAAGTCGAGCTGTCCGGGCTGGATGACAAGGATCTGATTGCCTCGCCATCCAAATTTGTGCTGGCCCCCGGTGCCAACAAAAAGGTTCGGCTGGTGTTCATGGATACCGTCGAAAAAGAGCGCGATTTCCGGGTCTATACCACCCCGGTGACTGACAGCAAGCAACTGGCCGATCTGGCCGGCGCGCTGGAGGGGACTGCTTCTGCCGCCAGGGGCGAGAGCAAGGCCATCAAGACCGAGGTGTCGGTAGCGATTGCCTGGGGGGCGCTGATCCGTCTGCTGCCGGCTGAGCCAAAGATCGCCTGGAGTGCCAGTGTGCATGACGGCAAGTTCTATCTGAAAAATACCGGCAATGTCCGCTTTCATGTGAAGAACGTGCAGCACTGTGATGAAAAAGCCAGTTGCCCGGCCATCAGCAAAGAAGGGAAGAGCGATGAGTTCAATGTCTATCCGGACATGGAGCGGCTGATTGGCTCGGCGCGCGGGGTGGACAAGCTGACGTTTGATGTCTCGGACAATGAGGGTGGACCGGTGACGCACATTCTGGCTGCTTCGCTGTTGCCGCACTGAGACGGGGGCTGCCATGTCTGCGTTTTCTCGCGAGTCTTTCCGATTGTCTGGTCTGGGGTTGGTCTTCGGCCTGCTGTCGCTGCCTGCTTGGGCGACGACCTATAACCTCGACTTTAACTACAATGCGGATGCCCGACAGGATGCCCAGTTTGGCATCGTGGTGCTGGCCAGGGATCCGTCGACCCTGCAGGACTACAATACGCCCTGTGCACTGAACAATGTGCAAGTGACCACCAATCTGGGTGGCTCGATTGTGTTTACCTCCAACAAGTCTTCCAGCATCAAGCTGACGGTACCGATTACCGGTCAGTTTCCGGTGCGGGCTTCGACCAGTAACCTGGCGCAGGTCTCTCCCTGGATTGGGACGAGTGGCAACTATAGCGGCAACAGCAGCAAGCTCATGCCAACGTTCGGGGCGTACAGCGCCCTGTATTACGGGCCGCCAACCGATTCGGGCGGGGTCTCGTCCAATGTCTGTGCCAACAACAGTACTCAGACTTCGACGCGCAAGAATCATTACAACTCGGGTATCGGGGGCAACTGGAGTGTCAGTGATACCCCCAAGTTGGGGGTGACGCTGCGTTTGTCCACTCTGTCGGCGGCCGATCTGCAAAATGGCGGGACGACGGAATGGACCGCCAACTTTTCCCCGACAGGTCAGTATGGCCTGCAGTACTACAACGACCCTCGCGACCCGGGGTCCTATACCTCGATCAGCGGCAGCAATCTGCCGGCCAATACCTACAAGCTGACGATCAAGGTTACGGCGCCCTCGCGCATCCTGACGTCCGATCCTCCCGCCGGTGACCTGGCTTCGAGCAGCAGCGGCCTGTTCTCTGCCAGCGGGTATCTGCAGAAGATATGTCTTTATGACGGCACGGGTGATGGCTCGGCGGGTGGGGCCTTGCAAGTGCGCGTCGACAACAACATGACCAATAACAGCAGCAGCAATTTCGCCCTGGCACCCAATGGCCAGGCCGGCACACCGGCATCTCAGTTGCTGTATTTTTCCCTGACCGGTGCCAGTCCGATCAATCAGGGAGTGGTGATTAATCGTGCACAGACTTATAGCTACCGCAATTATTCGGCCTATGAAGCCACCTATGACCCATCGACCGGCGGCAATCTGACCGGTCTGCCCGCTTCGTTCAACTGTGTGCCATGGAACCTGCGCCTGAAAGCCGCACCGCAAGGCAAGGCGCCGGGCACCTATGGCGGTCAGCTGAACTTGACCCTGAGTAGTGCGCCGTAAGGTGCGTGCTGTTTTTTTACCTGAAAGGAAACATGAAGATGAAGCTTACGATGCTGGCTGCCACACCATGGTTGTTGCTCGCCGGGGTATCTGCCTGGGCCGACAATACGGCGGATATTCCCGTGACCGGTTCAGTACCGGTTTATCTGAACGTGGACTCGTCAACGCCCGGGGGGCTCAATACGCAGTTACCACTGAATTATGACCCGACCAGCAATACCTTTGATGGCTCGCGCGATCTGGTATTCAACACCACGGATACCAGCAAAGGGGTTCAGGTTCAGCTGACCAATGATGACCACATGTCCGGTGCCATCGTGGGCAACACCGCCCAGGTGCCGCTGCAGCTCACTTTGACCGCTAATGGCGTCACCTCGACGGTACTGCAAAATCGCAACGATACCACCACGATCTCCCGCGCCAACATGAACTGGAATAACACGACGCTGACCAGTCCGGATATCACCTTGCACGTGCTGGGGGTACCGACCGGCCGGATTCCGGCTGACGTGTATTCCAGTCATGTGCAATTGACCTTCTCTCTGGCGCCGTGATCAAAATGACAAGGAGAACAGCATGCGGGCGATCCGGCATTTTCTGTGTTGCGCTTCGCTGCCGTTGTGGCTGGCTTACCCGGGTTGGGCTTGGGCGACCAGCTCAGCAGACATTCCGGTGAGTGGTCGAGTGGATCCCTATGTCGTGGCCTCTGCGACCAGCGGTGCGTTGTCCGACCCGATGGTGGTGGGGTATGACCTGCTGGCGGACCGTTTTCAACCGGCCAGCATGTCGCTGCGCTTTCTGACGTCGGATGCGTCACGTGGCCTGCAGGCAACGCTGTTGCCTGGTGCGGCCATGGTTGGTGCTACCTATCACCAGTCATTCCCGCTGGAGGCGGCGCTGGGCGTGTCCGGCGCCCTGATGCGCCCTCTGCCGGCCGGTGTGCCGGTGCCCTTCAGTGTGGCCGAGGCGCAGTGGGACAGCAGTAGCGGGTTTGCCAATAGTCAGGCCTTTCTGCTGCGTGTCAATGCCAGCGGCAGCCTGCCGCAGGCAGATCATTATAGCGGGCAGGCGGTGATTGCCTTTATGCCCGGATTGTGAGGTGGCAGGTGAAAGCGGAAGACAAGATGGACCGAAGGGCGTGGGTGGGGGCACTGGCACTGCTGAGCGGGGCCGGGCTGGCAATGGCGGACAGTGCCACGATCAACCTGTCGCTTCAGGTGCCGCGCGATCCGCCGCAGATCGTGTTTGATGGCGCGACACGCGTGACCCTGCCAGTCGATGGTTCGGACGGGACGCTTGGCAGTGTCTGTCTGTTTGATGGATCCGGCGGCTCGGGCAGCAGGCCGTCCCCCAGTGGCGACATGCAGTTGAGCTTCACGGATGACAATACCAGCAGCCGCAGCAACCCCAGGTTGTTCTCGCTGGGGCTTAACGGAGCGACCGGGGCCAGCGGTAGCAGCCGGATGGACTATTTGTTGTCCGTGGAGGCGGTTGGCTGGCAGACCTGGGGGCCGATGCAGCGCGGCGTGGCCCAGTCATTCAGTAGCAGCACTTATCCAGGCAAGACGGTGAGTCATGCGGCCACGACGAGCATTCCCTATCCCTTTTATTGCTTGCCCATCACGCTGCATCTGAGCACAACAAGTGACGGCTCGACGGCAGGGGCCGCCAGTGGCGTGTCTGCCGGCAGTTATAGCGGGCAATTGACCTTGACCCTGAGTGTGCCGGTCTGAGGTAAGTATGTTTGATAACCTTTGGAGAAATCGTATGAACAAGATTGTATTGTCCGGCCTGATGGCCGCAACGCTGGCCTTGTCGTTGCAGGCAGGGGCGACAGCCACCCCGGTAACGGCCGCAGTGACCGTGTCGGCTACCATGCCGGTGACTTTCAGTGTGACACCGACTGGTGGTTGGGCTGTGACGCTGGGCGCCTATGACCCCAACACCGGCTTGCTGACCTCGGGGACCAATGCGCTGACGTTTACCACCAGTGACACCTCCAAGGGGGTCGAGTGGGCCTGGACCAGCGGCAGCACGCTGACCAAGGGTTCGGATACCATGAACCTGGCTGTCGGCATCAAGATCGGCACGGCGGCCACGACCTACAAGACCACACCGGATGGCACCTGGACCACGATTCCGGCGACCAGCCTGAACTGGAATGGCACCACCCATACTTCGGGTGCCACCATCAATCTGGACATTACGCAGGCGAGTACCGACAGTACCAAACCCGCCGGCAGCTATACCGGCACGGTCAATCTGTCGTTCCGTCAGCAGACCTGACCTGCGGCAGCAAGGTCAGCCAGGCGGCAATGCGTTCGGCGCATTGCCGCCATTTTGTATCCAGCATCAGCATATGGCCGGTGTCTGGCAGGATTTCTGCGCTGACGCCGAAGTGGCCGGCGGTGGCGACGACATCATCGGCATGGATCAGCTGGTCTCCGGCGCCGCCCAGCACCAGGGCAGGTGTGGGCAGGGGGCGGCCGATGGCCAGCGGGTTGACCAGGGTCATGTCGATCAGGGCACGCTGGCTTTCCTGCTGGCTGTGGCGGATCAGCCATTCGATGTCTTCATCCGGGGTGGACGGCGAGAACAGCAAGGCGCGCAGTTCGTCGTAGTCGGGGTTGTACTGACCGTGCTGGTAAAGGTTGAGCTTGATGAACAGCCCCGGTGCATTGCTCAACAGGCGCAGGCTGGAGCCGGCCAGGCCGGCCGGTGGCACCGAGGCCAGCAGGACAGCGCCGGGCAGGGAGGTGTGACGCAGGTATTGCTGCAGGACAAAGCCGCCCATGGAGTGGGCGATCACCACGGGCTGTTGCCGGATCTGACGGATGGCACTGGCCAGATTCTTGCGATAGTCCTCAATGCTGACTGCGGCCAGATAATGGCGACCTTCGCTCTGGCCGTGGCCTTCCAGGCTCAGCGCCCAGCAGTCGTAGCCCTGGCTGGCGAACCACGGCAGGAAGTGCGGCTGCCAGGCCCAGGCACCGCAAAAGGCACCATGCAAAAACAACAGGGGGGGCGCTTGGCGCGCCTCCCCGGTTGCCGGCTGGTGGATCAGTTCAAGTCTGGGGGTCACAGGACTTCGGCCGCGTGATCTGCCAGGCGCGAACGTTCTCCGCGTTGCAGTGTGATGTGGCCGGAGTGCTCCCATCCTTTGAAGCGGTCGACCACATAGGTCAGACCCGAGCTGCCCTCGGTCAGGTAGGGGGTGTCGATCTGCGAGATGTTGCCGAGACAGACCACCTTGGTACCGGGGCCCGCCCGGGTGATCAGGGTCTTCATCTGCTTCGGCGTCAGGTTCTGCGCTTCGTCGATGATCAGGTACTTATTGAGGAAGGTGCGCCCGCGCATGAAATTCAGGCTCTTGACCTTGATGCGCGAACGGATCAGGTCGCGCGTGGCGGCACGGCCCCAGTCGCCGCCATCGTCATCGGTTTTGTTGAGCACATCGAGGTTGTCCTCCAGTGCGCCCATCCACGGGGCCATCTTTTCTTCTTCGGTCCCCGGCAGAAAGCCGATGTCTTCGCCCACCGGCACGGTGACGCGGGTCATGATGATTTCGCTGTAGATTTTCTGTTCCAGCGTCATGGCCAGTCCGGCTGCCAGGGTCAGCAGGGTTTTACCGGTACCGGCCTGCCCCAGCAGCGTGATGAAGTCGATCTCCGGATTCATCAGCAGATTGAGGGCGAAGTTCTGTTCGCGGTTGCGCGCGGTAATGCCCCAGACGTTGTTCTTGCTGTGCGAGTAGTCTTTGAGCGTTTCCAGCACGGCATCTTTGCCGGACAGGCTCAGGACCCTGGCCTGCAGTGGCGATTCGCCCTCCTGCCACAGCATCTGATTGCAATGCAGAGAGGCAGTATCCGGTCCGCGCAGCTGGTAATAGCTGCGGCCCTTGTCCTGCCAGGACTTCAGGTCCTTGCCGTTGCGTTCCCAGAAGCTGGTGTCAATTTCGCGGGTGCCGGTATAGAGGATGTCGGTATCCTCCAGCACCTTGTCATTGAAGTAATCTTCGGCGGCCAGGCCGAGGGCATGCGCCTTGATGCGCATGTTGATGTCTTTGGACACCAGGATCACCGGACGATCCGGGAACTGGTCACGCAAGGCCGAGACGATGCCGAGGATCTGGTTGTCGGCCTTGCCTACCGGCAGGGAGTCGGGCAGGACGCCGCGGATGGCCTGGGCCTGCAGGAACAGTTTGCCGGTGGCAGCGTTCTTGCTCGGGCCTTTCAGTTCGATGCCGGCGGCAATGTCGGCATCGTTGCTGCTGACGATTTCATCCAGGAAGCGGCTGGCCTGACGACCGTTGCGGGCCACTTCGGACATGCCCTTCTTGTGTTCGTCCAGTTCTTCCAGGGTGATAATCGGGATGAAAACATCGTGTTCTTCGAAGCGGAACAGGCAGGTGGGATCGTGCAGCAGTACGTTGGTATCAAGAACGAACAGTTTGCTGATCTTGTTTTTCTTGCGGCTTGCCATGATGGATATCCCCTTTGACTTGTTGGTCCTGGCGGCACCGTCCCGAGCCTGCTGACGGCGCCCGCCATCGGGCACTGCCTGTGAAACTGCCAATCCTTACAGTGATTCGACGATGGCCAGCACCTCCTCCGCATGGCCGGGTACCTTGACGCCACGCCATTCGCGCACCACCCGACCGTCGGCACCGATGACGAAGGTGCTGCGCTCGATGCCCAGCACCTTTTTGCCATACATGTTCTTGCTTTTGATGACATCAAACAGTTTGCACACGGTTTCTTCGCTGTCCGACAGCAGCTCGAATGGCAGCGAGTATTTGCTCTTGAAGTTTTCGTGCGACTTCAGGCTGTCACGCGAGATGCCGACGACTTCGGCGCCCTTGGCCTGGAAGGCCGGGTAAAGGTCGCGGAAGGCCATGCTCTCGTTGGTGCAGCCTGGGGTGTTGTCCTTGGGGTAGAAGTAGATCACCAGGGGGCGTGGGGCGTCCGCCAGCGTGAAGGTCTTGCCGGAGGTGGCCGGCAGGGTGAAGTCAGGGCAAAGCTCGTCTTGCATGGAAGCTCCAGTGGAATCAGTGGTTGTCTGCAACGTTATCGTCGTTATGTTACGTGTTCCCTGTGCCGTTGCTTAAGATTAGCATGAACTTGGGGTAGGAAATCAATCGGTCATACGTTTAAGCAATACCAACAGGGCGCCGCCTTCGTGACTTTCACTCCAGGCCAGAACTTCCGGGTGGTGAGAGAGCCAGGTACGGGTCATGCGTTTCAAGACCGGTTCGCCGCTGGAACCGATGCCGCGGCCATGAATGATGCGCACACAATTGCCGAGGCGCCTTGCCTGATGCAAAAAAATGGCCAGGCGATCCTGCGCCTGATAGCGGTCGTAGCCATGCAGGTCCAGCTCGGCACAGACCGGCCAGTGCAGTGCTCGCAGTTTTTTCAGGGTATTGCCCTGCATGCCGGCGCGCACAAACTGGTTGTCGCTGTGTGCCGGTTCGAACCAGCCGACAGGATGTGGGTGCAGTCTGTCGCTGTGAGCGCGGGCGCGTTTGCGTGGGTGCGGGCTGGGGCGGGGCGGGGCGAAGTGGACACGGCCATCATCGGCAAGCGGGGTGACGTCGCACAACTGGCTTTTGAAGTCGATGTCGGGCGGCTCGACCGGCTTGGCCGGCCTGGCCGGTACCTCGGGTACCGGCCGGCGCGGCAAGGCGCGCAATTTATCCTTGAGCGACTTCAAGCGGGTTTACTTCAGTTGGTCGAGGTAGCGCTCGGCGTCCAGGGCAGCCTGGCAGCCGGAGGCGGCGCTGGTGACGGCCTGGCGGTAGATATGGTCCTGCACGTCGCCGGCTGCGAAAACGCCTGCAATGCTGGTGGCGGTGGCATTGCCCTGGTTGCCGCCCTTGGTGATCAGGTAGCCGGTGGCATCCATTTCCAACTGACCCTTGAAAATCTCGGTGTTCGGCTGATGGCCAATGGCAATAAAGACGCCGCTCAGACTCAAGTCTTCGGTCTTTCCGTCGATAACAGACTTGATGCGGGCACCGGTGACGCCGCTTTGGTCACCCAGCACCTCATCCAGGACGGCATGCAGTTTGAGGCTGATCTTGCCTTCGGCGACACGCTCGTTGAGCTTGTCGATCATGATTTTTTCGGCGCGGAAGCTGTCGCGGCGGTGGATCAGGGTCACATGGCGCGCGATGTTGGCCAGGTACAGCGCTTCTTCAACGGCAGTATTGCCGCCGCCGACCACGGCGACGTCCTGATTGCGATAGAAGAAACCATCGCAGGTGGCGCAGCCGGATACGCCCTTGCCCATAAAGGCTTCTTCCGACGGCAGGCCGAGGTATTTGGCTGAAGCACCGGTGGCGATGATCAGTGCGTCGCAGGTGTAGCTGCCGGCATCACCCTCGAGGCGGATCGGTTTTTCGTTCAGATGGGTGGTGTGAATGTGGTCGAAAATGATCTCGGTGCCAAAACGTTCGGCATGACGCTGGAAGCGGGCCATCAGTTCCGGTCCCTGAACGCCGTCGGCGTCAGCCGGCCAGTTGTCCACTTCGGTGGTGGTCATCAGCTGACCGCCCTGTGCCATGCCGGTGATCATCACCGGTTGCAGGTTGGCGCGGGCTGCGTAAACAGCGGCGGTGTAGCCGGCCGGGCCGGAACCGAGGATCAGAAGGCGGCTGTGGCGGGATTGGCTCATCGTGGTTTTCCTGTTGCAGTTTTATGTGGATCAAGTGCATTTTAGCAGCTCTGCCATGACAACTGGCAAACCGCCATCTACACTTGGCATGACAGTTTTGGGTTTATAGGAGATTGGGGCATGAACATCGCCAGTCAAGTATCAAATATCGGCTCGGATAGCAGTGGTGTGGGCCAGGCAGCGCAGATCTCTGTGCTCAACAAGGCCAAGAACATCGACGCCAGTACCGTTTTGCCCTTGCTCGACTCTGCCGTGCAGTCGTCGCAGCAGATCCAGGCGACCACGGTCAATCCGGCTCATCTGGGGCAGAACGTCGACGTTCACGCCTGACCATCCTGCACGCTTTGACTAGAAAACCGGCGCCCGTGGGCGCCGGTTTCTTTTTTTACGCCGGCTGGCTCTCGACGGCGGCCTGCATGGCTTCGATTGGTAAAAACAGCTGTTTGTAGGCCGCCGGGGAATCCACGAAGCCGCAGCCCTGATAAAAGCGGGCGACCTGTTCGTTGAGGGGCTGAGTCAGCAGGGCCGTCACGCCGGCCTGCTGGTTGATGGCCAGCACATGCCGGATGGCCTGGGCCAGCAGCGCGTGGCCCAGGCCCTGATGCTGGTAGAGTTTGTCGACTGCCAGTCGGGTCAGGATGGCCACCGGCAGCGGGAAGTGGTCGCGATCGGCGATCTGCTGGCCGTGACCGGGGAATTCGCGCGAATCGATCTGCCCGACGCTCAAGCTGAAATACGCGACAACGCGTTGCTGGACGCAGACCACGAAGGTCTTGGCCGAATGGTTGCGTTGTGCCTGCCAGGCCCGATGGGCCAGCCAGTCATTCATGGCAATTTTGTCGCAGTCGAAGGCATGGGTATCGTGCTGTAGCTGCAGCTCGGACGGCGGCAGCAGCGCTGAGTGACTTTGCCAGGGCGGGGTTTGTGCCATCAGGTGGCAGAGGCTGGCCGATGGTGGCTGCGGACGCTGGCGCAAGGCGATCAGTTGCTGCCGTTCATGGCCGCGGACATAGAACTGGCACTGGTCCAGGACGGTGCGTTCGGCAGCCGCGCAGGCGCTGTCGTGCAGAAAGGCGCTCAGGGTTTTGCCGCAGAGGTCGGCGGCACGGCGCAGCAGGATGTCCTGCTCATGGCTGAGTTCGATGTGATGTTGTACGGATTTTTGAAACCAGCCGAATGGACGCAAGGGCATGATGGCTGTCCCATGGCAATTTCAGTGCTTGCATGGTAGATCAGCCGGCCGGACGACTCAATCCTGCGGCGGATTCAGGCCTTGGTATTGACGTGGGTGTTGCTGTCGGAGGGCAACAGCAGGGTCTGGGCGGTCTGGTATTGCTGGATGGCCGTGGGCGGCGGCGGATTGGGGGCGCGGCTGTTCTGGGCCTGGCTGTTGGCCTGCTGCGCCTGTTGGATCTGCGCTTGTTGCTGGCGTGCCTCGGCCTGACGGTTGGTCTGCTGTGCGGCCTGTTGGCGTGCCTGCTCGGCCTGGGTGACCTGTGTGCGCTGTTGCTGGCTTTGTGCCGCCTGACTGGCCTGGGCGCTGGCCAATTGCTGCTGCAGTTCGGCCTGGACCCGCGCGGTTTGCTGGTTGTATTGCGGCTGCAGTGACGGCGCAGCGGCGGCCTGACCGGCCTGATTGGCTGCGCCGGCCTGATTCTGCTGGCGAACCTGGCGGGTCTGTTCTGCCTGTTGTGTCTGCTGTGCCTGCAGTACCGGCACATTGGTGGCGGCACTGGAGGGCAGGCGGACGATGGTGCTGCTCATGCCTGACTCCAAGGGGACTTTCTGTCAGTTTAGCGCATGCGCGGCCGAAAATCACATCAAAATCATCAGCTTGCCGGTTTTTCGTGCAAGACCTGTGCCAGCATGTGTTCAGCCAGCTGATCCACGCTCAGTTCGCCATCCGGGCGGAACCATTGCACGGTCCAGTGCAGGCTGCCCAGCAGGGTGCGTCGCAGCAGCCGGGTGTCGCCGCTGATCATGCCGGCAGCAGCGGCCTCGTCCAGCGTATCCTGCCACAGCGCCTCATAGCGGTCGCGCAGCCGGATCAGCTCCGGGCGGGCGGCTTCACTGACGCTGCGCCATTCGTACAGCATGACCTCCAGCGCCGCCTGGTTTTCGCCCAGCAGCGAGTTGAGGTGGACATGGAACAGTGCCGCCAGTCTGGCGCGCAGATTGCCGGCCTGGGCCAGAGCGGCCTGCAGTTGTTCGGTGGTACGGGTAATGCCCAGCGCCATGACCGCGACCAGAATCTCTTCCTTGTTGCGGAAATGGTAGAACAGGCTGCCGGATTGCATGCCGACGGCGTTGCCGAGGTCGCGGACGGTGGTGCGTTCGTAGCCCTGATCGCGGAACAGGCTGGCGGCGGCGAGCACCAGTTCCATGCGACGGTTGTTGTGGTCGGTGGCGTGATTATTCATGACTGGCGTCGGCAGCGGGGCTCAGGTCGGGCAGCAGGCGGGTCGCCGCATGCCAGACTTGCTCGGGAGCCAGCTTCTCCAGGCAATCGGTATGGCCGAACGGGCAGGTGCGCTCGAAGCACGGGCTGCATTCCAGGCTGAGCGACACGATTTCCGCGCGTTCGGACAGCGGCGGGGTGAAGTCGGGACTGGAGGAGCCGTACAGGGCCACCAGCGGAATGTCGAGTGCTGCAGCGACATGCATCAGGCCGGAGTCATTGCACACGGCAATGTTGGCCAGGCCGATGAGATCGATGGCCTGATCGAGGCCGGTCTTGCCGCACAGGTTGACCGCCAGACCATGCGACAGGCGGCTGATGTCATTGCCGATCTCGGCATCCTTGTTCGAGCCAAACAGCCAGACATGGAAACCGGCGGCAGCGAAGCGTTCGGCCAGTTTTGCAAAGTGCCGGGCCGGCCAGCGTTTGGCGGGTCCATACTCGGCGCCGGGACAGAAGGCCACCACCGGACGGTCGGCCGTCAGACCGAGTTCGGCCAGTGTCGCCTGTTGTCGGGCCGGATCGGCAATCAGCTGCGGATGCGGAATCGGACGCGACAGCGGCTGCCCCTTGCTGGGGGCCAGGGCGCAGAAGCGCTCGACCATCATCGGCAGGCTGTTTTCGTCCAGCTCGCGCCAGTCGTTCAGCACGCCGTAGCGTGATTCGCCGATGAAGCCGGTACGGCAGGGAATGCCGGCAAACAGGGGGATCAGGGCCGACTTCAGCGAATTGGGCAGGACGATGGCCTGATCGAACTTCAGCCGTGCCAGTCGCCGCGCGACCTTCCAGCGGGCCAGCAGGTTCAGCGCGCCATGGCCGAAGGGGTTGAGGTGTGCCTGCGAGACTTCCGGCATGCGGGCCAGGAGCGGCAAGGTCCACTGGGGTGCAAAGACATGCAGCTCGATGTCACCGTACAACTGATGCAAACGGCGATACAGCGGCTGGGCCATGACACTGTCGCCCACCCAGGAGGGCGCGATGACCAGGATTTTTTTCATTCGGCTTGAATTCAATTAAAAAAGGGTGCGGCCAGGCAGCACCCTTTGCGACGTCGTGACGGCCTTAGTGGTGCGCACCCGGTTTGCCACCTTGCAGCTGGTAGCGGGTCGAGCAGTACGGGCATTGTGCTGCGCCATGCTCGTCCAGCGACAGATAGACGCGCGGATGGGCATTCCACTTCAGCATGTCGGGCATCGGACAGGCCAGCGGCAGATCGCTGGCCGTGATGTCGATATGGCGTGCGGTATTGGCTTTGAGTTCGGACATCAGGTATTTCCTTGCTTATTTCACGTAAGTCAGCCATTCGGCGTGGCTGTCATCCAGACCCTTGACGCTGTCGAAGAAGCGTCGCTGGATCTCGGTGGTAATCGGGCCGCGGCGACCTTCGCCGATCTGCCGGTTGTCCAGTTCGCGGATCGGGGTGACCTCGGCGGCGGTGCCGGTGAAGAAGGCCTCTTCGGCACTGTAGACCTCGTCGCGCGTCAGGCGTTTTTCGATGATCTGCAGCCCCATTTCCTCGGCGATCTGCATCACGGTATCACGGGTGATGCCTTCCAGTGCCGATGTCAGATCGGGAGTATACAGCTTGCCCTTGCGAACGATGAAGACGTTTTCGCCGGAACCTTCCGCCACATAGCCCTCGACATCCAGCAGCAGTGCCTCGTCATAGCCGTCGCGGGTGGCTTCGGTATTGGCCAGGATCGAGTTCATGTAGTTGCCGTTGGCCTTGGCCTTGCACATGGTGATGTTCACATGGTGGCGGGTGAAGGACGAGGTCTTGACGCGGATGCCTTTCTCCAGGCCATCGGCGCCCAGGTAGGCGCCCCACGGCCAGGCGGCCACGATGACCTGAACGTCGTCGGTGGGCGGGGCGACACCCAGCTTGCCGGAGCCGTAGAAGGCCATCGGACGGAAATAGCAGGAGGACAGCTTGTTGGCCTTGACCACCTCATGGTGGGCCTGATTGATCTGCTCCTTGGTGAAGGGCATCTTCATGCCGAGGATGTGCGCCGAGCGGAACAGGCGGTCGGTATGGTCCTGCAGGCGGAAGATGGCCGGGCCGCGCGGGGTTTCGTAGGCGCGCACCCCTTCGAATACGCCCATGCCATAGTGCAGGGTATGGGTCAGCACGTGGGTGGTGGCGCTGCGCCAGTCGACCAGTTCGCCGTTGTACCAGATAAAGCCGTCTCGTTCAGCCATCGACATGATGAGTTTCTCCGTTTGTCCGTTTTAATGTTTTGAGATTATAGCGTTGCCACGGCCACGCCAGTCAGTCTGTACCAAACAGATATTGCCATAGCGCCCGGGCCTGACGGTAGTGTTCTTCCAGTTCCGGCGTGACTTCGCAACGCCGCAGCTCGTTCAGGCGTGCCGCATGCTGCAGTTTTCGGCAGTAGCGATAGGTCTGTCGGGCGGCCTCGGCCAGCTCGCCCGGAATCAGCCCGGCTCGGGCGGCCACGGCCAGCAGGGCGATGGTGCCGGTATTGGCGCACAGCTCGGGCAACTGACCGGCATGGGCCAGAATCAGGTACTGCACGATGAATTCGATGTCCACCAGCCCGCCGCGTGCATGCTTGACGTCGGCCGGTTCGGCCGGGTGGGTCTCCAGCATGCGCTGGCGCATGTTGCGCACCTCGTCCGCCAGCAGCGCCGGATCGCGCGGCGCGGCGAGAATCGCCTGGCGCGCCCGATCGAAGCGCTGTCCCAGCTGCTCGTCGCCGGCAACGAAGCGCGCCCGACTCAGTGCCTGGTGCTCCCAGACCCAGGCCTGCTTCTCCTGATAGTTCTCGAAGGCCTGTACCGTGCTGACCAGCAAACCGCTGGAGCCGTTGGGACGCAGGCGCAGGTCGATGTCGTAGAGCCCGCCGGCGGCCGTGGTGCTGGTCAGCCAGGTGACCATCTTGCGGGCCAGTCGCGAGTACAGCTCCGGGGCGTCGGGGTGCGGGTCGTCGAACAGGAAGATCACATCCAGGTCGGAGGCGTAGCCCAGCTCCTTGCCGCCGAGCTTGCCGTAGCCGATGACCGCGAAGCAGGGGATATCGGTATGGCGTGCCGCAATGTCCAGCCAGGCATGACGCAAGGTCGCGTCGAGGATCAGGTCGGCCAGCCGGGACAGTTCGTCAGACAGGGCCTCGACGGTCCACATGCCGGCCAGATCCTGGGCAACCAGGCGGAAGGCCTGGGCGTGTTGCACATGGCGCAGGGTGTCCATCTTGGCTTCGACATCGCCCTGGCAATCAATCAACTGCTGCTCCAGCTGGGCGGCGATGGCCGGCCAGTCCGGCGTGCCGTACAGCACGCGGGCATCCAGCAACTCGTCCAGCAGGATGGGGTGACGGGTCAGATAGGTGGATACCCAGGCGCTGGCCGATGACAGCGAGGCCAGTCGTTGCAGCGTCTGCGGATATTCCGTCAACAGAGCCAGATAGGGCGCACGACGGCTGATGGCCTCCAGCAGGGTCAGGACGCGCGACAAGGTGGCATCCGGATTGGGAAAATGGCCGGAAACCTCCACCAGCGGGGGAATCAGTGCATCGAATTTCTTGCGGTTGGCCAGTGCCATCTGCTGATAGCGCTGACTGGTGGACAGGCCGTGCAACAGGCGGGCGACGTCCTGCGCCTGCTGATAGCCGAGGGCTGCCAGCTGCGGGCTGATGTCACCTTCCCCGATATCACGCCACAGCGCGGTCAGCGGATGGTCGGGTGCCGCCTCGGTCGGCAGGAAAAACACTTGTTCGAAGTGCCGCGTGACATGGCGGCGGTGCTCGGTCAGTGCCGACAGAAAGGCATCGGTGCTGGAAAAGTTCATGGCACTGGCCAGATTTTCCAGTGCCTGAGGTTGTTCCGGCAGGGTCTGGGTCTGCTGGTCGTCGACATATTGCAGCCGGTGTTCGAGATTGCGCAGGAAGGTATAGGCCTGCATCAGCTCGTCGATGGCCTGCGGTTCCTGCAGACGCAGTACCGCCAGGCGTTGCAGTGTCTCCCGGGTGCCAAACAGCTGCAGGCTTTTTTCACGCCCGCCGCGAATCAACTGAAAGACCTGGGCGATGAATTCAATTTCGCGAATGCCGCCCGGGCCGAGCTTGATGTTGTCGGCCAGGTCGCGTCGTGCCACTTCGCGCCGGATCTGGCTCGACAGTTCGCGCATGGCGCCATAGGCGTTGTAATCGAGGTATTTGCGGTAGACGAAGGGACGGACCAGCTCGGACAGGCCTTCGGCATCTCCGGTCAGGGCGCGGGCCTTGATCCAGGCGTAGCGCTCCCACTCCCGCCCCTGGGTCAGCAGGTAGTTTTCCAGTGCGCTGAAGCTCATGGCCAGCGGCCCCGAGTCGCCGTACGGGCGCAGACGCATGTCGACACGGAACACCTGGCCATCGGCGGTGACATCGTTGAGCAGTGCGATCAGCTTCTTGCCTGCCTGGCAGAAATACTCGTGATTGCTGATGCTGCGGCTGCCATCGGTCTGGCCGTTTTCCGGATAGATGAAAATCAGGTCGATATCGCTGGAGGCATTCAGCTCGCGCCCGCCCAGCTTGCCCATGCCGATGACGATCAATTGCTGCGGGGTGCCGGTATCCTCGCCGATTGGCTGGCCGTACTGTGCCAGGGCCTGGCAGGCGACCGGCAGCGCGGTACGGACGGCAAACTCGGCCAGGGTGCTGATGCTGGAGACAATTTCGTCCAGTTCGGCCAGCCCGCCGACATCGCGGGTGATCAGGCGTGCCATCACGGCACGGCGCAGGGCGCGCAGGGCCGGCGCGAGGGCGTCGGGGCTGTCGAGTGCCGTCCAGTCGGTGAACGACTGCATCTGCTGCAGGGAGAAGGGCTGGTCAAGCTCCCGCTCCAGTCGCTCGCGTTCCTCCGGGTGTGCCTGCAAGACGCGCGCCAGATAGCCGGAATAGGCGATGGCCCGGGTGATGGCACTGGCACGAATGGCGTTTGATGGCATAATGTCTCCGCGCTATAGAAGATGCATGGATTTCTCCGGGTGCGTGGTGTTTGCGGCCTGAACGCCGGTGCCGGAAAATCCTTGCGGTCGCCCTCCATTGTACTGGTTTGTCTCCCTTGAAAAAGCTCATTGGCTTGTTGCGTCACCTGCCGGTCATTCGCACCCTGAAATGGGGGCTGAGGCTTTCGGCTTGGCTGCTGGGTCTGGCGCTGCTGGCCGTGGCGGCGGGCTTCCTGTTTTTTACTTACCAGGTTCTGCCGAATCTCGACCGCTATCGTCATGCGCTGGAGCAGCAATCGGCTCAGGTGCTGGGGCGCCAGGTGCACATCGCCCGGTTGTCCGGAAGCTGGGACGGGATTGCGCCGCGCTTTGAGCTGCGGGCCCTGTCCATTGACGATCCGCACGGCAATCCGCTCACGCTCGACCGCATCGTGGTGGTGCCCTCCTGGAAAAGCCTGCTGGCATTTGAGCCGCGCATGGCGCTTATCCAGATCACCTCACCCTCGCTGGATATCCGCCGGGGTCATGACGGCAGGTTCTATCTGAATGGCTTCCCGCTTTCGGGCAACAAGCCGCGTGCTGCCGGCGCGGCCAATCCCGGCGATTTGTTGCTGCGCCAGAGCCGTATCCTGATCAGCGGTGCACGCATTGCCTGGCAGGATGAATACCTCGGCCTGCCCAGGCTGACTCTGGCCCGGGGGCGACTGGAGCTCACCAGCGGGCTGTTGTCGCATGAGCTGCGCCTGTCCGGCCGGCCTCCGGCCGCCGTCGGCGACAGTTTCGAGTTGAGCGGCAACTGGCGCGGGGATCATCTGGACGAGTGGTCGCAGTGGCGTGGCAGTGTATCGGCCAGTCTGCAAGGGGCCCGGGTATCACCCTGGAGCCGCTATCTGCAGAACTTTGGTCTGCTCAGTCGCGGCGAAGGGGATGGCTCGATCGAGCTCGCCTTTGCCGGTGGCCGCATCAACAGCCTGCAGGCCGACGTCAAGGTGCGCAATGCCGCCTATACCTTGCCCGGCGCTTCCGAACTGACCCTGCCCGCGCTGGGCGGGCACCTGCAGCTGGAGCGCAATGGCGAGGTCTATCAGATCAATGCCACGCATTTGTCGCTGCTCGGTGCCAACGGGCCGGTGTTTGAAGACTCCAGCATCAATGGTTACTGGGATACCGGCGCCCCGGGCGGCGGCGAGCTGCATGTCGACAACGTCAATCTGGCGGCCCTGCAGCCCTTCCTGCGTGCGCTGGGGATTGACCGCAATCCGCTGCTGGCCCGCTTTGCCCCGGCGGGCCAGCTGAAGAATCTCTCGGTCAGCTGGCAGGGCCGGATCGATGCCCCGACGCGCTACCGCTTCGAGTCCTCCTTTACCCGTCTGGCCTGGCAGCCCTTTGGCGAAGTGCCTGGCGTGACCGGGGTCAAAGGCTCGGTCAGCTTCGACCAGACAGGCGGCAAACTGCGGGTCGACCATGCCGAAACCGTGACCATGCCGCACATTTTTCCGCTGCCGCTGCGTTTTGGCTCGCTGGCGGCCGATGTGGGCTGGCGCAGCAGCGGGCAGGGCATCGATGTGCGCTTCGATCGCCTGCAGTTCGCCAATGATGATCTGCAGGGCAGTGTCACCGGCAGCTACCGCAACACCGGTTCGGGTGCCGGCCAGATCGACCTGACCGGCCAGATCGGTCAGGTCTCGGCGGTACGGGTCGCGGATTACCTGCCTTACCAGGCCGGTACCGATACCCTCAAGTGGCTGCGTGCCGCCCTCAAGGCCGGCACGCTGGAAAGCGCCCAGCTGCGTCTGCGCGGCAATCTGGATCAGTTCCCCTTCAAGGGCGGGCAGGGCGGCGAGTTCCTGGTACAGGGCAATGTGCGTCATGCTTCGCTGAAGTTCGATCCCGCCTGGCCGGTGCTGGAAGGGTTTGATGCCGCCCTGTTGTTCAAGAATGAGCGCATGGACATCCGCTCTGCCCAGGTGACGACGCTGGGCAATCGCCTCAATCAGGTGCAGGTGTCGATCCCCGATCTGTCCGCCCAGGACATTCATCTGGAGATCCAGGGCCAGTCATCCGGTCCGTTGGCCGATATGTTGCGCTATACCGCGCACAGCCCGGTCGATGGCTGGTTGTCCGGTTTCCTGGGCAAGACCCATGCCAGTGGCGCGGCAGCCTTGCGCCTGCAGTTGTCGATTCCGCTCAGTGGCAACAACGGACCGAAGGTCAACGGCCAGCTGCAACTGATGAACAATCAGCTGGCGCTGACGGCCTTGCCCCTGCCGCCGCTGCAGGCGGCCACCGGCACGCTGGCCTTCAATGAGCGGGGGGTGGCGACTTCCGGCATTCATTTCAATGCCTTCGGCGGCCCCTTCCTGCTGCGCGCCAATACCGATGCCAATGCGCGCATGCATTTCAGTGTCGACGGACAGGCCGACAGCCATCAGGTGCTGGCACAGTATGTCGATTTTCTGGCACCGCACATCACGGGTAGCTCGCACTATCAGGCGCGATTTACCTTGCACAATGGTCTGGAGTCACTGCAGGTCGGCTCGGATCTGCGCGGCACCCAGCTGTCGGCCCCGGCGCCACTGGCCAAGGCTGCCGGCGATGCCTTGCCGTTCAATCTGACCATGCTGCCGGCACGACAGCCGGCCAATGGCATGAGGCTGGATTTTTCCGCCGGCAGCCAGATCGCAGGCCGGGTGCGCTTCGATGCCGAAGGCAATGCCCTGGGCACCGAAGTGGTTGTCGGTCGCCTGCTGGGCGAGCAGCCGGCGCCGGGCATCCATGTCAAGGTGGCCCTGCCGGTGGTTGATGCCCAGGCCTGGACCAACTGGGCCCTGGCCGGGGTGCCGGCCCAGTCGCAGAGCCAGGCCATGCCTCCGCTGTATATCGAACTGGCTTCGCCGGAAATCCACTGGGGCGCCCTGGCGATTCACAAGGCATCGCTCTGGTTGGGGCACAGTCCGGGGGACGCGCGCTGGCATGCCATGGTGGACGCGGCGGAAGCCAAGGGCGAAGTGGACTACGACCCGAACGGCAATGGCAGCATTCGTGCCCGCCTGCCGCTGCTGGTGCTCAATCCGGCCTGGCGCGGCGGGAGCGGTGGCAGCGGCCCGGCCAGCCTGCCGGCGATGGATATCCACGTCAGCAAACTGGTATTCAAGGGAAACACCCTCGGCAGCCTGCAGCTCAATGCCCGCTACCTGGCTCGCGACTGGCTGCTGGATGATGTCAGCCTGACCCTGCCGGAAGGGACGCTCAGCGGCAGTGCGCGCGTACTGGATGCCGGGCGGGTCGAGACCCGCTTCAAGGGGCAGGCGACCGATGTCGGCAAGCTGCTGAGCCGTTTCGGCGAGGGGGATACTTTTAACAAGGGGCATGGCAGCCTGTCCGGCAGCTTGTCATGGCCGGGGGGATTGTCCGACTTCAATCCGGCGGCCCTCAGTGGCCAGGTCAGCATCAGTCTGGCCGATGGCCGTTTTGCCAAGGTTGATCCGGGCGTGGCCCGCCTGCTGGGGGTGCTGAGTCTGCAGTCCCTGCCGCGCCGCATCCATCTGGACTTCACCGATGTCTTCAGCGAAGGCTTCGCCTTCGACTCATTGCGGGGTGACGCCGCGATCAATCAGGGTATATTTAAATCGGATAATCTGATCATGAAGGGCCCGGGTGCCGACGTCAGTATCAATGGCGAAGTCAACCTGGGGGCCGAAACGCAGAAGCTGCTGGTGCATGTCGAACCGCACTTGTCCGAGGGGGTGGCGCTGGCAACCGGCGCCGCCCTGATCAACCCGGTGGTCGGTGTGGCGGCCCTGGCGGCACAAAAGGTGCTGCGTGATCCGGTCAGCAAGATCTTCTCGGTGGATTACAGTGTCAGTGGCACCTTCACCGACCCGGTGGTGACGCGGCTCAAGTCCGCCACCTTGACCAATACCTTGCGAAAGCTTCAACCATGAAATCCAAATTTCTCGTGGCTGCGGTGCAAATGGTGTCCGGCACCGACTGGCATCGCAATCTGCGCGATGCCGAGCGGCTTGTGGCCGAGGCGGCCGGACGTGGCGCCAGCCTGGTGGTGTTGCCGGAATACTTTTGCCTGATGGGGGCACGCGATCAGGACAAGGTGGCGCTGGCCGAGGTGCCGGGTGAAGGCGTGCTGCAGCAGGCGCTCGCCGATATGGCGCGCTGCCACAAGATCTGGCTGGTTGGCGGGACGGTGCCGCTGGCGTCGGGCGAGGCGGGCAAGGTGTATAACACCAGCTGGGTGTTTGATCCTGCCGGCATGGCGGCAGCCCGCTATGACAAGATTCATTTGTTCGATTTTACCGGTCAGGGCGAGAGCTACTGCGAGTCGAATACCATCCGTCCCGGCAGCCTGCCGGTCAAATGTCGTACCGAGTTTTGCGAACTGGCCCTGGGGATCTGTTACGATCTGCGCTTCCCCGAGTTGTTCCGCCAGTTGGCTCCCTTTGATGTGCTGGTGTTGCCGGCGGCCTTCACGGCGGTAACCGGTCAGGCGCACTGGGAGGTTCTGCTGCGCGCGCGCGCCATCGAAAACCAGTGCTATGTGATTGCCTCTGCCCAGGGCGGTCAACACGAGAATGGCCGTGCCACCCATGGTCATTCGATGATCATCGATCCCTGGGGGCGCATCCTGGCCGAATTGCCGCAAGGCGAAGGCGTGGTGCTGGCCGAGATCGACGCCAACATGATTCAATCTGTCCGCTCGCGTCTGCCAGCCCTGGCACACCGGGTACTGAAATGAAAGAAGCTGACATGCAAGAAGCCTTTGCCGCTGCCGAACAGTTGCTGCTGACCCCCAGCGGCCTGGACGAGGCCACCCTGGAATCTGCCTTTGCCCGTCTGGCGCGTCGTGATATCGACTACGCCGACCTGTATTTCGAATACATCCGCAACGAAGGCTGGAGCCTGGAAGAGGGTATCGTCAAATCCGGCAGCTTCAATATCGAGCAGGGCGTGGGTATCCGTGCCGTCAGTGGCGACAAGACGGCCTTTGCCTACTCCGACGAGATCAGCGGTGCCGCCCTGGCCCGTGCCATTGATGCCGTGCGTGCCATCGGCAGCAATGAGGGGCATTTGCCGGTGTCGGTGCCGCAGCGTCGCCAGCCCGAGGCGCTGTATCCGGCCATCGACCCCTGCGCCAGCCTGGAGGCGGCCGCCAAGGTGGCGTTGCTGGAAAAAGTGGAAAAACTGGCACGCGCCATGGATCCGCGCGTCATTCAGGTCATGGCGGGCCTGGCGGCCGAATACGATGTCATTTATCTGGCTCGCCACGATGGTGTTCGTGCCGCGGATGTGCGTCCGCTGGTGCGCCTGTCGGTCTATGTGATTGCCGAGCAGAACGGTCGGCGCGAACAGGGTTCCAGCGGAGGCGGCGGCCGCTACGACCTGTCCGGCTTTACCGATGAAGTGGTCGAGCGCTTCGTCCGTCAGGCTGTCAATCAGGCGCTGACCAATCTCGACTCCCGCCCGGCCCCGGCTGGTCAGATGACTGTGGTGCTCGGGCCGGGCTGGCCTGGCGTGCTGCTGCATGAGGCCATCGGCCATGGCCTGGAAGGGGACTTCAACCGCAAGGGCACTTCGGCCTTCAGTGGCCGCATCGGCGAGCGGGTGGCAGCCAAAGGCGTGACCGTGGTGGATGACGGTACCCTGAGCGGTCGTCGCGGCTCGCTGGCCATCGACGACGAAGGTAATCCGACCCAGTGCACCACCCTGATTGAGGACGGCATCCTCAAGGGGTATATGCAGGATGCCATGAATGCCCGTCTGATGAAGGTAGCCCCGACCGGCAACGGCCGGCGTGAGTCCTATGCCAGCATTCCGATGCCGCGCATGACCAATACTTACATGCTGGGCGGCAGCCATGATCCGCAAGAAATCATTGCCTCGGTCAAGGATGGCCTGTATGCCGTCAACTTCGGTGGCGGTCAGGTGGACATCACCAGCGGCAAGTTCGTCTTCTCTGCATCGGAAGCCTGGCGCATCGAAAACGGCAAACTGACCTATCCGGTCAAGGGGGCCACGCTGATTGGCAATGGTCCGGACGTGCTGCAGTATGTCTCCATGATCGGCAATGACCTGGCGCTGGATCAGGGGGTGGGCGTCTGCGGCAAGGAAGGTCAGAGCGTGCCGGTGGGGGTCGGACAGCCGACCTTGCGCATCGATGGTGGTCTGACGGTTGGCGGCACCGGCGAGTGAGATGACGGGCCTGCCTTCTCCGGCTGGCCTTATCCTGCCTGCAGACCGCAGATCGAGGCGATCGGCTGGGGTCTGGCAAACAGAAAGCCCTGCTGGCAGTCGACACCGATCTGCCACAGATAATCCGCCTGCTCCTGCTGTTCCACTCCCTCGGCGACCACGGTCAGCTCAAGCTGCCGCGCCAGCGTCATGATGCCTTCGATGATGGTGCGGTCCTTCTCTCCCTGCGGTAGCGCGTCGATGAAGCTTTTGTCGATTTTCAGATAGTCGAACGGAAACTGGCGCAGGTAGGCCAGTGAGCTGTGCCCAATACCGAAGTCGTCAATCGCTACACCAATGCCCTCGGCCCGCCAGCTGGCCATGATCTGCCGGGCATGCTGCGGATCCTGGATCAGACCTTCTTCCGTCACTTCAATCACCAGGCTGTGTCCGGCCTGGCGCAAATGGTGCTGAAACTGGCGGATGGCCGCCAGCATCTCCTGTTCGAGCAATTGCTGCGGGCTGAGGTTGATGGCCAGCCGACTGCCGCGGGGAAAGCCGGCCTGACGCAAATCGCGCTCTACTTGCTGCATGACCTGGATCATCATCGGCGACAGCCAGCCCAGTGCCTCGACCTGCGCGATAAATGCTCCCGGCATCAGCAAACCCTTCTGAGGGTGCTGCCAGCGCACCAGCACTTCAAAGGCGCTCTCGCCCTTGCGGCAGCGGATGGCCTGGTAATACGGCACGAATTGCCGGCCGCGGATGGCGGTCAGGATGGCCCGCCGGAAGAAATAGCCGGGACTGTAACGGCGCCACAATATCCAGGCCGAGCCGAGCATGAAGAGCGCGATGCCACACAGAGCGAGCGGCAGATACAGGCGGGCCAGTCGCCAGACCAGAGCCGGGCTGTAGCGGGCGCTGACCTGCAGGCCGGGCTGCAGGTCTGAGTGTTGGCGAACCTCGAGTGGCGCATTGGCAGGCTGGCTGTCCCACTGTATGGTTCCCTGCCGATTTTCCAGGCGCAGCCCTGACAGGGTGATGCCGATTTCATCAATCATTTCGCCACGCATCACCTTGAGCAGATCTTCCAGCATGTTGGCATGCATGACCCCGATGAGGGCCTGACCATTGGCCATCGGCCGGTAGAGCACCATGCCGTGCTGGCTGGTCAGCGGCAGTTGCCGGCGCCAGAGCAACTGTGCCCTTGCCGGATCGGCTCGGCCGATCAGGGCGGACAGCGGCACGGCGGCGGGGGCGGGCGTTGTCCAGGCAGAGGCACAGAGGATAAGGCCATGTTCGCGGTCAGCAAGATAGATGGCATTGAGCGAGGTGGCCTTGGCCGCCAGTTGCTGCAGCGCTGGCAAGGCCTGTTGGCAGGACTGGGTCAGCAGCGGCTGACTGCGCGTCAGATTGAGCTCGGCGCGCCGCAGCGCATTTTCAACAATCTGCAGGGTTTTGTTGACACCAACGCCGGTCAGTACACGTGCCTCATGGTCGGCACGGGACCAGAGCAGGGACAGCATCAAGGTGGCGAACAGCAAGTTGAGAGTGATGAAGCTCAGCAGACGCAGTCGTTGGCTTGGGCCAAACAGGGGGGAGGCAGTCATGGGCAACAGCAAACGATCAACGTCCTCGTGAAGGCGGGCAGAATGAACCATCCTGCCAGACAATAGGACACGAGGTCAATAAGATGTTTGGTTAAATAATGCCAATATCTTTTAGTTATTGTATTAAATCAAAACCTGCTTTCCTGCGGCGGGCCCTCGCTCAGGCCCGGAACCCTGAACAGACGGCGCAGCCAGCGTACCGGCACACCGATCAGCGGCAGCTTCTGCAGCAATTCCTCGGCAGCATCCCAATAGTCGCGATGCCATACCACCGTCCCGGCGGCATCGAAGCGCAGATGGCTGCCACCATGAATGTGATAGTCGCGGCCACGGATGCGGCAATGGAAATCCCAGGTGACAAAGGCCTGCCGGCCGTCCAGCAGGCGATCGGCAATGACGAAGCGAGCCGACTCGCTGCTGTCGAACATGTGCTGGAACAGCCGCCGCAGATCGCTGCGCCCGTTGACACGATTGAACGGATCCTGAAATTGCACTTGCTCGGCGTAGAAGTGATCGATCAGCGGCAGCGTCTGCGGTGATAAACGACCAAACCAGTCGAGCAGCGCATCGAGGCGGTCAGAAAAGGCGGGCTCAGACATGGTGTGGCTCCTCAGGCGCTGTGCCGTGAACGGGCAGGGCAAAACGGGGGTGGGCGAGATACTGGCGCAGGAAGTCGTTGAACTGGCGGGCCGCCGGCGAGGCGGCGCGCTCCTTGCGGGTGTAAACGAAGAACCGTCTGGTGACTTCGGGCTCGATCAGCGGGCGCATCACCAGGCCATGCAAAGACACCATGCTGGCTGCGTAGGCCATGCAACTGGTGACCCCCAGTCCGGCACTGACCATCGACAAGGCCGTCGACATGAAGCTGACCTCGGTGCCCGGCGTCAGTGCCTGGTCGCGGAATACGGCATGCAACTCCCCCGACAGCCGTTCGGTAAACTCGCCGCGCAGCGAGATGAAGGGCTGCGCCAGCAAGTCACGCCAGCGTACCCGGTCTTCCCGTGCCAGCGGATGGCTGGCCGGACAGACCGCCATGAAGGGCAGGTCAAAAAGCAGTGAGGCCTGAATATCCGAATTCTGCGTTCGTTCCGGGCCGATGCCGAGATCGGCCTCGCCGGAGAAGACCGCGGTCATGATGTTCTCTACCACGCAGTCGACCAGGCGCACCTGGATCCCTGGGTGGTGCGCCGAGAAAGCCGCCATGACTTCGGGCAGGAAAGTGGCTGCCATCAGTTGCGGGGCCGCAATGCTGACCGAGCCGGTCTTGAGTGTGCGCAGATTGCTGGCTTCCTCCAGTACGCCATCCAGATCCAGCAGAATCTTGTCGACACGCGGGTACAGGCTGCGCCCCACCTCGGACAGCTGGATGCGGCGCGTGGTACGGTCGAACAGTCGCAGGCCGAGACTGTTTTCCAGCTCCTTGATCAGGCCGCTCAGCGCCGATTGCGTGACAAACAGCTTGTCGGCGGCCAGCGTGAAGCTGCCGCTGCGGGCGACAGCGACAAAGGCCCGCAATTGGCGAAGCGAGATGCTCATCATGAAATCTGATAAATATATTAAATAATACGGTTTGTACAATAAATCTGCCTGGGCTTCAATAACAGCATCCGTCCGGAGGACTTCGCGATGCAGATCCGCAAGATTCATCATGTGGCCTACCGCTGCCACAACGCCAAACAAACCGTCGAATGGTACGGCAAGTACCTCGACATGCGCTTCATTCTGGCGATCGCCGAAGACAAGGTGCCGTCCACCGGAGAGCCCGATCCCTATATGCATGTGTTCCTGGATGCCGGCAATGGTAATGTGCTGGCGTTTTTCGAGCTGCCGACCCGGCCGCCGATGGGGCGCGACCCCAATACCCCTGCCTGGACCCAGCATCTGGCGCTGGAGGTCGGCACCATGGAAGACCTGCTGCAAACCAAGGCCCGGCTTGAGGCAGACGGGATCGAGGTGGTCGGGCCCACCGACCATACCCTGTTCCAGTCGATCTATTTCTTCGACCCCAATGGCCATCGGCTGGAGCTGGCCTGCAATACCGCCACCAGCGACATGAACCGGCGCCTGGATGAGGTCAAGTGGGCGATGCTGGAGGAATGGGATCGTACCAAACAGGCCCCGCAACACGCGCGCTGGATGCACGATGGCAGCCATGCCCGCCGGCACGACGAGCCTTGAGCGCGCCGGCCATTGAACCAGACAGGAAAGGAATCCGATGAAGTTGGCTTCTCTCAAGCAAGGCGGCCGCGATGGCACCCTGGTGGTGGTCAGTCGTGATCTGCAGCACTGTGTGACCGTGCCGCAGATCGCCGCCACCCTGCAATCGGCGCTGGACCGCTGGGACAGTGTGGCCGGTCAGCTGGCCGAAGTCTCCGCGGCGCTCAATCGCGGCGAACTGGCCGAGGCCCGGCCCTTCGATGCCGCTGCCTGCCACTCCCCGCTGCCGCGCGCCTACCAGTGGGCCGATGGCTCGGCCTATGTCAACCATGTCGAGCTGGTACGCCGCGCGCGCAACGCCGAATTGCCGCCGTCGTTCTGGACCGACCCGCTGATGTACCAGGGCGGATCGGATGCTTTCGTCGGCCCGCGCGACCCGATCTACGCCCGCTCGGAAGACTGGGGGATCGACCTGGAGGCCGAAGTGGCGGTCGTTACCGGTGATGTGCGCATGGGCGCCAGTGAAGCCGAGAGCGCCGCCGCCATTCGCCTGCTGATGCTGGTCAACGATGTGTCGCTGCGTCATCTGATTCCCGGCGAGCTGGCCAAGGGCTTTGGCTTCTTCCAGTCCAAGCCGGCCTCAGCCTTTAGTCCGGTCGCCGTCACCCCGGACGAGCTGGGTGAATCCTGGCGCGATGGCAAGCTGCACCGACCCATGACCGTCCATGTCAACGGTGCCCTGTTCGGCCAGCCGGATGCCGGGGTCGACATGACCTTCAATTTCCCGCAGCTGATCGCCCATGCGGCCAAAACCCGCGAGCTGACTGCCGGGTCGATCATCGGTTCGGGTACCGTCTCCAACAAGCAGGACGGTCTGCACGGCTCTTCGATTGCGCACGGCGGGGTCGGCTATTGTTGCCTGGCGGAGCTTCGCATGTACGAAACCATCGAGAGCGGGCAGGCGCACACCCCCTTCCTGCGCTTTGGTGACACGGTGCGCATCGAGATGCTCGATACTGCCGGACACAGTCTGTTCGGTGCCATCGAACAGCGTGTGGCTCCCTATCCGGATTGATCTGCCCCCAGGAGGCGACCGTGCAGCTCTATACCTACTTTCGCAGCTCTGCCGCCTGGCGTGTGCGCATCGCACTCAATCTGAAGCAACTGCCCTGGCAGGCGCTGCCGGTGCATTTGCTGCGCGATGGCGGGCAGCAGCATCAGGCGGCCTTTCGCGCCATCAATCCGGCGGGCACCGTGCCGACGCTGGTGACCGATGACGGCCTGTTGATCCGGCAGTCACTGGCCATCATCGACTATCTGGATGAGGTGTATCCAAACCCGCCACTGCTGCCGGCCGATCCGGCCGGTCGGGCACGGGTGCGCGCCCTGGCGCTGCAGATCGCCTGCGACATCCATCCGCTCAACAATCTGCGCGTGCTGCAATATCTCGAGCAGGTACTGGGCCAGGACAAGCCGGCCCGTGACCAGTGGTACCGCCATTGGGTCGCTGCAGGTCTGCAGGCGCTGGAAGCCCTGCTGAGCGCAGAGCCGGTCGGCGGCCGGTTCTGTCATGGCGATCAGCCTGGCATGGCCGATTGCTGCCTGGTGCCTCAGCTGTTCAATGCCCGCCGTTTTGACGTGCCGCTGGACGGCTACCCGCGTCTGCTGGCCATCGAAGCCGCCTGCCTGCCGCTGCCGGCTTTCATCGCGGCGCATCCGGCGCAACAGGCCGACGCCGAGTCCTGATGTTGTCTGACAGTCGTGTGCTGTGCAGCAAAGTCATTGCATCAATCCCAAAGCTTGCCGCTTGTCCCCATGGCACGATTCTGCGCATCAATCAATCGGAGCAAGACGATGCCAAGTGGAATCTTGAAGAAGGTGGGGGGCGTTCCTCTGTACAAGCAGGGTGAGGTGGGTGATAAATCCCGACCGTATCTGTCGGTTGAGGGCGACAAGTTGGCGTCGCTGAACTGTAAAGTGAATTTCCCGGGGACGCAGAAAGAGATTGCTTGTCGCCACCTGGCGACCCAGGTGGTACTGGACTTGCTGCAGGGCGGCGATCAGCCAAAAGTGAACTGGTCGCACTATGCCTCAGCCGATGCCATTGTTCGCCATGTTCCGGCGGAGGTGGAGTCGCGATACCTCTCATTGCTGAATGGTGCCTCAACCGTCCATCTTGTTATCCCTGAACGCTTTGGCGAGTACCTGCAGCAGGAGTTCGACGAGATGGCGCGGTCGGGCGAGGCCTTGCGGGTCAAGTTGATGACATCGACCACCCATGTCATGGCGTTGTGGCTGACGCGCAAGCCGGCGCCGGTGGTGCACTTCTACGACCCGAACCTGACCAACAAGGCGGTGCGCTGCAAGCCGCGAGATGTCGCGGCTTTGAGGGCGATGCGCTGGGAGGATTTTTCCCCGGCGGCAGGTAAAAGTTACTTCATCGGTGAGCAGCAACATTTCATGATCCTGGATTGTGGTGAGGAGACGCTGAGCCGAAACGCTGCAACCACACAACTGAAAACCAACCACTTGCCCGAGGCTTGCTCGGCTGCGGTGTTGATGGATCTGATGACCCTCAACCTGGGTGAAGCCGTGTTGGCGACAGCCCCGCAGCTGCTCAGCATGTCTGTTGATCAGCGACTGGCTGTCCTGTGCTGTCAGGCGCCCGGCATTCTGGATGCCGCACACTACGCCATGAGCCATGCCCGGCATGCCTCGGCCAGCGCCTACCTGCATTTATTGGCCACCTTGCCGCTGATTGCGCGCGAGCGGCGTGCACTGCTGAACAATCGCTCAAGGGTCGGGAATCATTTGCTGACGCTGGCCATCTCTTTTGCGACCCCCGAAATCGTTGCCGGTTTTGCCCCGGTGCTTGATCGGTTGCCAAAGATTGACCGTCAGCAGGCGTTGCAGGAATCACAGGCCGTTTTTTTTGCGATTCAGGAGCATGCGCGCGGCATGTTGCCGGCATTGGCCCGTTTATTGCAGACCGTGTTGCCAGCGCAGCAGCAGGCGCTGCTGAGTGAGACGGACGAACAGGGGCTGACGCCTGTCACGCTGGCCCTGGTGAAGAAAGATCCGTCACTGATCCGTGACTTGCGCCTTCTCCTGCAAGGCTTGCCAGCCGAAGGTCAGCAGCAGGTCTTGCTGGGTCTGGATGGTCGAGGTGTTGCCTTGCAGTCCCTGCTGCGCAGCGCGGACAGACGCCTGCGTCAGGCTGCGCTGTCCTTGCTGCAGTCCCTGCCGCAGAGCTACCCGCACTTTCAGGCGCGCTGGGGCCTGCCGCCCTTGCCGCCCGGCAAGACCCTCCGTCCGGATGTCTCTGTCGTGCAGGCGCCATGGCGAGTCCTGACGGCGGGCACGCCACGGCATCGGGAAACCCAGATCTGAGGTGCAGGCTGTCCCGATGGGCAGCAAAACGCCCCCGGCAGCAGGCTGGCGGGGGCGTGAAGGATGCCGAAGCAGGGTCAGCTGTCGCTACCTTCTTCGCCGCTGCCAGCCATTTGCTTCAGGTGGGCATAGCGTTGCCGCATCTGGTTGTCCGCCTCTTGCACCATGCTCTGGTAGTGCTCGGGGTGGGCGCGTTCGGTGATGCGGAAACGGCCTTCGCTCTCCATGAAATCGGCCAGCGGCAGGGTGGGCTCGGCGCTGTCCAGCTTGAACGGATTTTCCCCTGTGGCGATCTTGCGCGGGTCGTAGCGATACAGCGGCCAGTAGCCGGCCTGTACGGCGGCTTTCTGCCGTTCCAGACCATCACCCATGTCATAGCCGTGTGCGATGCAGTGGGCGTAGGCGATGATCAGCGAGACGCCGTCATAGCTGACGGCATCCTGCAGGGCACGTACCGTCTGCACATCCTTGGCGCCAAAGGCCACCGAGGCGACGTAGACATTGCCATAGGTCATGGCGATCTGACCCAGATCCTTCTTGGGTCGTACCTTGCCGGCGGTGGCGAACTTCGCGGCGGCCCCCAGCGGGGTGGCCTTGGATTGCTGGCCACCGGTGTTGGAGTACACCTCGGTATCCATCACCAGGATGTTGACGTTGCGCCCCGAGGCCAGGACATGGTCCAGGCCGCCGTAGCCGATGTCATAGGCCCAGCCGTCGCCACCAACGATCCACACCACCTTTTCCACCAGGTAGTCGCACAAAGCCAGCAGGCGGATGGCAGCCGGATCCTGGCGCCCGGTCAGTGCCGAGCGCAGGGCGTCGACGCGCTCGCGCTGTGCCTTGATGCCGGCATCGCTGCTTTGATCGGCATGGATCAGGCTGTCGGCCAGATCGGCCGGCAGGGTGGGTGCCAACTGACGCAGCAGTTCATGGGCGTGCGTTTTGTGCTGGTCCAGCGCCAGGCGGAAGCCCATGCCGAACTCGGCATTGTCCTCAAACAGCGAGTTGGACCAGGCCGGTCCTCGACCGGCACGGTCGGTGGTGAACGGCGTGGTCGGCAGGTTGCCGCCGAAAATCGACGAGCAGCCGGTGGCGTTGGCGATCAGTGTGCGGTCACCGAACAGCTGTGTCAGCAGTTTGACGTAAGGCGTTTCGCCGCAGCCCAGGCAGGCGCCGGAAAACTCGAACAGCGGCTGGATCAGCTGGGTGGTCTTCAGGCTCAGCTTGATGTCGGCGCGCTCAAACTCCGGCAGGCCGAGGAAGAACTCGAAGTTGTCGTGTTCGTCGGCAACCAGCGGTGCCTTGGGGGCCATGGCCAGTGCCAGTCGCTCCGGATTGGCCTTGTCCTTGCCGGGGCAGACCTTGAGACACAGGGTGCAGCCGGTGCAGTCTTCTGGTGCTACTTGCAGCAGATAGGCGCCACCCTTGGCTTCGGCCCCCTTGTAGGGCATGGACTTGAGCGTGGCAGGCGCCTGTTCCAGTTCGCTGTTGGCCACCCCCTTGACGCGGATGGCGGCATGCGGGCACACCATGGTGCACTTGTTGCACTGGATGCACAGCGACGGCTCCCAGACCGGAATTTCGTCGGCGATATTGCGCTTTTCGTATTTGGCGGTGCCGACCGGCCAGGTGCCATCGACCGGGAAGGCGCTGACCGGCAGCAGGTCGCCCTTGCCGGCCAGCATCATGGCGGTGACGCGTTGGACGAAGTCCGGCGCATTGGCCGGTACGATCGGCGGCAGGTCGCGACGCGCGTCGGCCTGGCTGCCGAGCGGCACTTCATGCAGGCCGGCCAGTGTCTGGTCGACGGCGGCGAAGTTCTTTTCCACCACCGCACGACCCTTGCGGCTGTAAGTCTTCTCGATGGCCTTCTTGATCTGGGCGATGGCTTCTTCGCGCGGCAGCACGGCCGACAGGGCAAAGAAGCAGGTCTGCATGATGGTGTTGATGCGGTTGCCCATGCCGGTGGCCTGTGCCACGGCGCGGGCATCGATGGTCCAGACCTTGAGCTGTTTGTCGAGAATCTGTTGCTGTACGCTGCGCGGCAACTGTGCCCACAACTGATCGGGCGCATGGGGGGCATTCAGCAGCAGGGTGGCGCCGTGGGCCGCGTATTGCAGCACATCGTAGCGGTCGAGGAAGACAAAGTGGTGGCAGGCGACAAACTGGGCTTCCTGCACCAGGTAGCTCGACTGGATGGGCTGCGGGCAGAAGCGCAGGTGCGAAATGGTGACCGCGCCTGATTTCTTCGAGTCGTAGACAAAATAGCCCTGGGCATACAGCGGGGTGTTGTCGGCGATGATCTTGATCGAATTCTTGTTGGCACCCACCGTGCCATCGGAACCCAGGCCGAAGAAGACCGCGCATTGTTCGCCGTCTTCGCGCAGATGGAAGCGATCGTCCACCTTGAGCGACAACCCGGTCACATCATCATTGATGCCCACGGTGAAGTGGCGCTTCGGCTGGCTGGCGGTCAGTTCGTCGAATACCGCCTTGACCATGGCCGGGGTGAATTCTTTCGAGGCCAGCCCGTAGCGGCCGCCAATGACCTGCGGGCGGAAGTCCTGCGGCAGCCAGCCGGCGGCACGGCCTTCTTCCAGCGCGGCGATGACATCCAGATACAGCGGTTCGCCCAGGCTGCCTGGTTCCTTGCAGCGGTCCAGGACGGCGATCGAGCGTACCGAGGGCGGCAGGGCATTCACCAGGTCGCGGGCTGACAGGGGGCGATAGAGGCGAACCTTCAGGACGCCGGTCTTGCTGCCGGCCCGGTTGAGCGCCAGGCTGGTCATGTCGGCCACTTCGGCACCCGAGCCCATCATGACGATCACCTGTTCGGCATCGGCCGCGCCGACATAGTCGAACAGCTTGTATTGCCGGCCGGTGAGGGCGGCAAAGCGGTCCATTTCCTGCTGTACGGTGGCGGCACAGACGTCGTAGAACGGGTTGCGTGCCTCCTGCGCCTGGAAAAAGGTGTCGGGGTTCTGTGCCGTGCCGCGCACCACCGGATGGTCCGGGCTGAGTGCGCGATGACGCATGGCGTGTACCTGCTCGTCGTCCAGCAGGGCGCCCAGGGTCTCGTCATCGAGATAGTGGATCTTGGCGACTTCGTGCGAGGTGCGGAAGCCATCGAAGAAGTGCAGGAAAGGCACGCGTGTCTTCAGGGTGGCGGACTGGGCGATGGCGGCCATGTCCTGAGCCTCCTGCACCGAGGCCGAGGCCAGCATGGCAAAGCCGGTCTGGCGGGTGGCCATCACGTCAGAATGGTCGCCGAAGATCGACAGGGCATGGGTCGCCAGCGTGCGTGCCGAGACATGCATCACGAACGGCGTCAGTTCGCCGGCGATTTTGTACATATTGGGGATCATCAACAGCAGGCCCTGCGAGGCGGTAAAGGTCGTGCCCATTGCCCCGGCCTGAATGGCGCCGTGCACCGCGCCGGCGGCGCCGCCCTCGGACTGCATCTCGGTGATTTCCGGTACCACGCCCCACAGGTTGCGGCGCCCTTCAGCGGCCCACTGGTCGGCCAGTTCACCCATGGTCGACGAGGGCGTGATCGGATAAATCACGGCGATTTCATTGCTGCGGTAGGCGACCGAGGCGCAGGCCTCATTGCCGTCTACGGTGATCATTTGCTGCTTCTTCAACATCCTGGCCCAACCTTCTGGATGGATTTGTCAATCCGCCATTCAAGCATGGGGCGCGTTGCTCTGCTCCCACATAAATCAAATGTAGGCCAGAAATTAGTGTGACAGCTCGAAAAAATATTGCTACGCAGCAATCGGCGGCGTGAAAAATTCTGACTTTTAACCCGGAATAATTAGTTTATAAATTAACCGTAAGATACTGACATTTTTTTGGCGTCCCCGGCGGGCGTCTGGCATCGAAACGAGGTCTTGAGCTTGCATCAATTGCGCGGGTTGTTGATGGCTTTTTTGCTGCTGGCCGTCCTGGCTGGTCTGGGCTTGTTGCCCATGCTGTGGCCGGTGCCCGGTTTGCCGCAGGAGCGGCATGCGCTGGCATTCCTGCTGGCCGGGGTGGGGCTGTTGTCCGCCGTGGCGGCCTTGTTGGCCTATCGTGTGATCCGCCTTGGCTGGCAGGGTTCCCTGCGCGCCTTGCGCGAAAGCGAGCAACGCTTTCGCCATGTCTTTAATGCCGTCAGCGAGGCAGTCTTCATTCATCATCCGGTGACCGGGCAGATTCTGGATGTCAATCAGCGTGCCAGCGATCTGTACGGCTATGCTCCCGATGTCTTGCGTACCATGAGCGTCGGGCAGTTGTCGTCCAATGTCCTGCCTTATACCGAGGCGGAGGCCCGGGTCAAACTGCTCAAGGTCATGACCGAAGGGCCGCAGCGTTTTGACTGGCTGGGACGCCATCAGAACGGCGCGACGTTCTGGGTCGAGGTGACGCTGCAGCAGGCGCGGATCGGCGAGCAGGATGTGGTGCTGGCGATGGTGCACGATATCCGCGAGCGCAAGCAGATGGAGCAGTCGCTGCGTCGTCGCCAGGCCATGTATGCCGTGCTCAGCGCCTCGAATCAGGCCATCATTCACGCCCGGACAAAGCAGGAACTGTTCAGTCTGGTGTGCCAGGCCATGCTGAAGATCGGCCTGTTCCGGCTGGTGTGGGTTGGTTCCCCGCAAGAAGGACTGGGGGGGGCGGTGCGTCCGCTGGCCTATGCCGGCTATGCCAGCGACTTTCTGGATGAGTTGTCCAATTACAGCTGGAACCAGTTGATCGAGGCGGGTACGCCGGCAGGGCGGGCATGGCAGAGTCGCAACCCGGTCATCATCAATGACTTCGCCACACTGGACAATCCGCTGGTGGACGGGGCGCGTGTGGCGCTGGTCCATGGCCTGCACAGCTGTGTGTCCATGGTCATTGGCGGTGGCGGGTTTCAGGGAACCCTGACCGCTTATGCCAGCGAGCGCGATTTCTTCGATGAAGAGGTGGTCGGGCTGATGCTCGAGGTGGGCAAGGAGGTCTCGTTTGCGCTGAAAAACCTGCATGAGGCCGAGCGGCAGAGCGCCACGCTCGAGCGCATGAAACTGCTGGCCAGGGTGTTTGATGAAAGCCGTGACGGCATTTTGATCTGCGATCGCGGCAACATCATCCTGATGGCCAACCGGGCGATTACCACGCTGTTCGGTTATGCCCAGGAGGAGCTGGTCGGCCAGCATCCGCGCATGCTGCGCTCCGGGCGGCATGGCAGTGCGTTCTACCGCGAAATGTGGGACTGCCTGATGAAGGACGGGTGCTGGCAGGGAGAGGTCTGGGACCGGCGCAAGGATGGCGAGCTGTTTCCCTGCTGGGCCAAGATTTATGTGATTCGCGATGAGCTTGGCCAGGTCAGCCATTACTTTGAAGTGGTCAGTGATCTGTCGGAACACCGTGCCAAGGAAGAGTTGCAGTGGATGAAGCGTTATGACCTGCTGACCCGTCTGCCCAATCGCAATGTGCTGCAGGAGCACGCCGAGGCGGCGATTGCCTATGCAGGCGAGCACGATCAGATGGTGGCCATGCTCAGTATCAATCTGGATCGCTTTCACTACGTCAACGAGTCACTGGGGCATGGCGCCGGGGATCAGGTGCTGAAGATCATGGCCGAGCGCTTCAGTGAGGTGCTGGATGAACAAAGTGTGCTGTCGCGCTTGTCTGGTGGCGCTTTCGTGGCGCTGCTGCCCGCACTTTCCCATGCCCGGCAGGCTGAAGAGGTTGCCAGTCAGTTGCTCAAGGCGGCTTCGCGGGTCTATGAGCTGGATGGCATCAAGATCAGCCAGACAATCTGTATTGGCATTGCGCTCTACCCGCTGGATGGTGATGACTTCAGTACCTTGCTCAAGCATGCCGACAGTGCCCGCATGGATGCCGCCGAGTGCGGGGGGAATCATCTGCGCTTTTATGTGCGTGAGTTGAACGAGCGCACGCGTGATCGTCTCAGTCTGTCTTCCGAGTTGATGCAGGCGCTGGAACATGAGCATTTCGAGCTGTTTTACCAGCCGCAGGTGGCCGCCGACAGCGGGGTACTGACGGGCGTCGAGGCTTTGCTCAGATTGAATCACCCGGTGCGCGGCCTCGTCAGCCCGGTGGAGTTCATTCCGATTGCCGAAGAGACTGGCCTGATCGTGCCGCTCGGCGCCTGGGTGATCCGCGAGGCTTGCCGGCAGATGGCGCGCTGGCTTGAGCTGGGGGTGGAGACCATGTCGGTGAATCTGTCCCCCCTGCAGCTGCAGGATCCGCAGTTGTTCGAAATCATCCTGCAGGCGCTCAATGCCAATCAGCTGGCGCCCGGGCATCTGGAGTTCGAAATTACCGAAAGCGCCCTGATGCGCAACTCGATTGCCACGCTCAACCAGCTCAATCGTCTGAAAGCGCTGGGAGTGCGGATGGCGATTGATGACTTCGGTACCGGTTATTCTAACCTCAGCTATCTGAAACAGTTTCCGGTCGACCGGCTGAAAATCGACCAGGCTTTTGTGCGGGGTGTACCGGAAGATGCCAACGATGCCGCGATTGTCGAGGCCATTCTGGCGGTGGCGCGGGCACTGGGGTTGTCCACCATCGCCGAGGGCGTGGAGACCCCGGCCCAGGCAGATTTTCTGCGCCACTTGCATTGTGATGACTTCCAGGGCTTTTTCTACGCCAGGCCCATGCCGGCCCGCGAGTTCGAGGCCTGGCTGGAGACTCGCCTGCTGCTGGCACGGCATGGCTGAGCGCGTGGCTCGATGTAACTGCCTTATACTATCGACTTCATCATTGACCCTGGTTTATCCCTCTCATGTTGATGGAAGTCCGTGCCTTGCGGCGCACCGGCTTGCTGCCGGTGTCCTTTTCGCTGGCGGCCGGTGAGTGCCTGGCGATTGCCGGTCCCTCCGGCTGTGGCAAGTCCCTGCTGCTGCGTGCCATTGCCGATCTGGACCCCAATGAAGGCGAGGTCCGGCTGGCAGGTGCCGTGCGCGATGCCATGCCGGCCCCGCAGTGGCGGCGGCGTGTCGGCTATGTGCCGGCCGAACCCGGCTGGTGGGCCGATACCGTCGGCCAGCATTTTGATGACTGGGCTGCCGCTCAGCCACTGGTCACCCGGCTCGGTTTGCCGGCCGATGCCAATGCCTGGCCGATGACCCGGCCTTCCAGTGGCGAGCGTTTACGGCTGGCGCTGGTGCGTGCCCTGATGAATCGGCCTGCGGTGCTGTTGCTGGATGAGCCGACTGCCGCCCTGGATGCCGCGGCCGTCGGGCTGGTGGAGTCGCTGGTGGCCGATCAGCTGGCGCAGGGGCTGGCCGTGGTGTGGGTCAGTCATGATCCGGCCCAGGTGACGCGGGTGGCACGGCGCTGTCTGCGTTGGGATGGCAGTCAGTTTGTCGCGGAGGCACTGTGATGACTGGGTATATCCAACTGGGGTACGGCGACCTGTTGCTGGCCAGTGTGCTGGTGCTGACCAATGCGGCCTTGTCGCTGCGGCTGCATCTGGGGCTGGAGCGCAAACTGCTGGTGGCCGCCTTGCGCATGGTGTTGCAGCTGTCGCTGATGGGCTGGGTGCTGGTCAAGCTGTTTGCCTGGGTTTCGCCGCTGGCGACCCTGCTGGCAGCCCTGACCATGGTGGGGTTTGCCGGGCACGAGGCGGTGTCGCGCCAGCAGCGGCCGATGGCTGGCTGGTGGGGCTATGGGCTCGGTACCGGCAGCATGTTCCTGGCGGCTGCACTGGTGACGATTTTTGCCTTGACCACGGCACTGCGGCCCGATCCCTGGTACGACCCGCGCTATGCCATTCCGCTGCTGGGCATGATTCTCGGCAATACCATGACCGGCATCGGACTGGGGATGAACGGACTGGCCAACGGTCTGTATAACCGCCGGGCCGCCATCGAGGCACGGCTGATGCTGGGGCATGATCGCCGCTCGGCACTGGCGCCGGTCACCCGCGAGGCGCTCGTGGCGGCCATGCTGCCGATCATCAATGTCATGTCTGCCTCCGGCGTGGTGGCGCTGCCGGGCATGATGACCGGCCAGATCCTTGGTGGTGTGCCGCCGGCCCAGGCGGTCAAATACCAGATCCTGATCCTGTTCCTGATTGGCGGCGGCACCGGGCTGGGGGCGCTGGCGGCGGTGCTGGGCGGGGTATACCGTCTGACCGACTCGCGCCATCGTCTGCGGCTGGATCGTTTGCGTTCCTTGGCTTGAGCGCACTGATCGCAAGCTGAACGTAGCCCCTCGTGCCAGTGTCCTGTGACGACTGGTAATGGAGGGGTTTTTTGCCACTTACATATTCTTTATTGAAATAAAAAATAAAAATGATATAGTCTTATGATCTTTACCATGGAGTGATTCATGCAGACTGAGCAATTGGCAACCCTGTTTGGCGAGTTTCCTTATCTTCACGGTTTTTCTCCGGCGGAGCAGGCGCGTCTGGCGCGTCAGGCCCGTTTCCTGGAGAGCGAGCTGTATCGGGATATCGACCTGGCACGTTGTTGTCATTTGCTTGAGGTAGGTTGCGGGGTGGGCGCACAGACCGAGATCCTGCTGCGTCGTTTTCCGGATCTGCGCATTACGGGCATCGACTACAGTCAGCAACAGCTGGCCAGTGCGCGTGCCCGCTTGCTGGAAAATCCGCTGGCTGAAGGGCGAACGGAGCTGATGCAGATGGATGCCGGCCATCTGGCGTTTGCCCCCGCCAGTTTTGATGCGGCCTTTCTGTGCTGGGTGCTGGAGCATGTGCCCGAACCCGAGCAGGTCTTGTCCGAGGTGCGGCGCGTGTTGCGCCCCGGCGGGCGTGTCTATGCCACCGAGGTGATGAACGCCACGTTCTTCGTGTCGCCGTACTCGCCGCATCTGCAGCAGTACTGGCTGGCGTTCAATGATCATCAGCTGGCGCTGGGCGGCGATCCGTTTGTCGGTGTCAAGCTGGGCCAGATGCTGCTGCGCCAGGGGTTCCGCGACGTACGCACCGAGGTCAAGACCTGGCATCTGGATGCCCGTGATCCGCGACGCCGTCATGAGGTGCTGCTGTACTGGAGCGAATTGCTGCTGTCCGCGGTCGAGCAGTTGCTGGCCAGTGGCCGGGTCGATCAGGCGCTGGTGGCGGGCATGCAAGCCGAGTTGGCGCAGTTGGCCAAGGATCCGGATCTGGTGCTGTTCTACAGTTTTTGCCAGGCCAGTGCGCATGCCTGATTTTTTTTGCCTCCAATAGAATCAGGAGGAATCAAATGCATCATTTTTATTACTTCAACCGTTATTTCATCCTTGGCCAGCGGGTCGGGGAGCGTCACAAGGCAGACAGGAGAGAAGGTCATGTCGAATGCGTCGGTACTGAATCTGATCGGCCAAACCCCGTTGTTGCGGGTCAATCATCTGGACACCGGACCCTGCCAGCTGTTTCTCAAGCTGGAGAGCCATAATCCGGGCGGCTCGATCAAGGATCGGGTCGGGCTGGCGATGATTGCCGCCGCCGAGCGCGATGGCTTGCTGCAGCCCGGCGGCACCATTGTCGAGGCCACCGCCGGCAACACCGGTCTCGGCCTGGCGCTGGTGGCCGCGCAGAAGGGCTACAGACTGATTCTGGTGGTGCCGGACAAGATGAGCCGCGAGAAGGTGCTTCACCTGCAGGCGCTTGGCGCCGAGGTGGTGCTGACGCGTTCGGACGTTGGCAAGGGGCACCCTGACTACTACCAGGATCTGGCACAGCGCATCGCCAATGAGACGCCGGGGGCGTACTACATTGACCAGTTCAACAATCCGGCCAACCCGCTGGCACATGAAACCGGCACGGCACCGGAAATCTGGCAGCAAATGGGCCATGAGGTTGATGCCATCGTGGTCGGGGTTGGTTCCAGCGGCACGCTGACCGGCTTGTCACGCTTCTTTGGTCGTGAATCACCGGAGACGGCGTTCGTCCTGGCCGATCCGCAGGGGTCGATCCTCGCCGACTATGTCGAGACCGGTCACCACGGCGAGGCCGGCAGCTGGCTGGTCGAGGGCGTGGGTGAAGATTTTGTACCGCCGCAGGCCGACCTGTCGCGTGTGCGCCGCGCCTTCCGCATTTCCGACCGCGAGAGTTTCGAGACGGCGCGTCTGTTGCTGCAGAAGGAGGGCGTACTGGCCGGCTCTTCCTCCGGCACGCTGGTGGCGGCGGCCTTGCGCTATTGTCGCGAGCAGACCGAGCCCAAGCGCGTGGTGACCTTTGTCTGCGACAGCGGTAACAAATATCTGTCGAAAATGTATTCGGATGACTGGTTGCAGGATCAGGGCATGATCCAGCTGCCTCAGGTGGGCACCTTGCTGGACCTGATCCCGCGCCGCCATGATCTCGGACAGTCGGTGGTGTGCCGTCCGGACGAGACCCTGGCCCAGGTGTATCAGCGCATGCGCCAGTTCGATGTGTCGCAGTTGCCGGTGCTGGCCGATGAGACGGTGGTCGGCATCATCGACGAGTGGGATCTGCTGCTCTCGGTTCATGGCGAACCGGAGAACTTCCAGCAGAAGGTGTCGCAGACAATGAGCTCGGAGGTCAAGACGCTGCAGCCGGATGCCGGCTTGCAAGACCTGCTTCAAGTGTTCAATGATGGCTATGTCGCGTTGGTGGTGGACCGTAGCCATTACCTGGGGCTGATTACCCAGGCGGACTTGCTGGCTTTCTGGCGCCGTCAACCGCGTTAGCGGAGGAAAAGGCATGAGCTTGAATGAGGCGGGATTGCTGCCGTTTTTGCAGCAACAGGCAGTGATGGTGCTGGATGGTGCGCTGGCCACCGAGCTGGAGGCGCGTGGCTGCGATCTGAACGATCCCCTGTGGTCGGCGCGGGTGCTGATTGAGCAGCCGGCGCTGATTCGTCAGGTGCATGCCGATTATTTTTCCGCCGGGGCCGATGTGGCCACCACGGCCAGCTATCAGGCCACATTCGAGGGCTTTGCCCGCCGGGGGCTGGATCATGAGGCCGCCGCCGGTCTGATGCGGCGTGCGGTCGAACTGGCGCGCGAGGCGCGTGACGCCTTCTGGGCCGAACCGGCGCATCGCGCCGGCCGGCTGAAACCGCTGGTGGCCGCCTCGGTGGGGCCGTATGGCGCCATGCTGGCGGATGGCTCGGAGTATCGCGGGGACTATGCGCTGGATGAGGAGGGACTGATGGCCTTTCACCGGCCGCGCATGGCCGAGTTGCTGGCGGCGGGGCCGGACTTGCTGGCCTGCGAGACGGTGCCTTGCCTGAGCGAGGCCCGGGCGCTGGCGCGCCTGCTGGGCGAGTTTCCGCAGGCGCGCGCCTGGATCAGTTTTTCCTGCCGGGATGGCCGGCACAATAGCCAGGGGGAGCTGCTGGCAGATTGTCTGGCTGCACTGGAAGGGTTCGATCAGGTGCTGGCCGTCGGGCTCAACTGTACGGCCCCCGGCTTTGTCCCTGAGCTGCTGCAGTCAGCGCGGTCTGCCACGAGCAAGCCGCTGCTGGTCTACCCCAATTCGGGTGAACACTATGATCCGAACGGCAAGTGCTGGCATGGCGAGCGTGATCCGCAGGCCTTTGCCAGCGCGGCGCGTGGCTGGCAGCAGGCGGGTGCCCGCCTGATTGGCGGCTGCTGCCGCACTTCGCCGGCGGATATTGCCGCACTGGCTGCCTGGGCGCGCCCCTGACGGTGCGGCGTCTTATCGTGCCGGCTTGAGCCAGTCCGGCGCGATGGCTTCCAGGGCCTGTGGCGCAAAGCCCAGCAGTGCCTGCGGAAAGCCCTGATCGCTGATGTTGTCGCGCGCCAGCGAGCGCAGGTTGTCGCGGCTCATCAGCGGTTCGCCTGGCAGACAGGCCAGCAGCCCGGCCTGCAGCATGCCCAGCGCCATCGGCATCGGCCAGACCGGCCTGGGGTGGCCGCTCAGCCGGCCGGTATAACGCACCAGTTCTGCCAGGGTGTAGCGCTGAGGGCCGACCAGATCGAGCGTCTGCCGGATACTGGCCGGGGTATCCAGGGCGGCCTCAACGGCATGGGCGACGTCTTCGACCCAGACCGGCTGGAAGCGGGTCTGGGCGCCGGCCAGCGGGATCAGGGGAAACAGCCGGTTGAGCCGGACAAACAGGGTGAGAAAGTTGTCGCCGCGCCCAAAAACCACCGAAGGTCGCAGAATGGTCCAGTCCAGCCCGCTGTCGCGCACGGCCTGTTCGCCAGCGGCCTTGCTTTGCTGGTAGAGGCTGGGCGCATCCGTGGCGGCGCCCAGGGCACTGATATGCAGCAAACGCGGTACCCCGGCCGTCCGGCAGGCTTCGACGATGCGGGCAGGCAGGTCGGCGTGAACCGCCTGAAATTGCTGACGGCTGCCATGCAAAATGCCGGCCATGCTGATGACCGCATCGTGCCCGGCCAGCCAGTCCGCCATGGCGGTTGCTGACTGCAGGTCGACCCGACTGAGTTGTACCCGCGGCAAGACCTGCAGGGGGTGCAGCTGCAAGCCGGTCTTGCGGCTGGCAATGCTCAGCTGCCATCCCCGCTGATTCAGCCGGTTGGCGATATGTCTGCCGATGAAGCCACTGCCACCGATCAGTGCGATCTTGTTCATGCTGTGTCCTGTTTGTTCTTCTGGCCATTCATTCTAGCGACTGCGGCGGTGTATTGCCTGCCAACTCCACTGTGCCCCCTGTGCCGCCCAGGCCCCCAGCAGCAGGAAACCCAGTAATCCCGCCAGCGCCTGCTGCCAGAAGGTGGTCAGCAACTGAATGCTGCCCAGGCTCGTGGCCAGCACCAGCAGCAGCCCGGCCAGCATCCATCCGGTTTCCGGCCAGCGCATGACGCCGAGCATGTCGCGCCTTGTCGGCAGGGCATAACCCAGCGCCAGACCCAGCGGCAGCAATTGTGTCGCCTGTCGGGTGATCACGCCGACGATCAGGCTGGCCAGTGCCAGTAGCAGCCAGGGCAGGCGCCGGCATTCGGCAGGCTGCGCGGCATGGGCTTCGTGGCGCCATTGCCAGCGTTCCAGCGCGATCAGCAGCGCGGCCAGCGTCAGGCCGGCCAGGACGTCGGAGATGAAGTGCACGCCGAGCCAGACACGGGCCATGGCGGTCCAGGTCGCCAGCAGGAGGGCCAGGGGCAGGGTCCACTTCAGTGGCAGCCTGGCGCGGCACCAGAAGGCCAGTGCGCCGAGAAAAAACAGGGCACTGAAGGCATGTCCGCTGGGCATGCCGAAGCCTGCGGCGCCGCGTTCGCTCAGTGCCGGCAGGTAATGAAAGGGCCGTGGCAGGGCCAGCAGCGATTTCAGCCCCTGGGTCAGCATGGATAGCAGCGCCAGCCAGTAGGCCATGCGGTGCAGGTAGCGGCGGCCGAGCGCCAGGGCGACGAAGGGCAGGCACAGGACATAGAACCAGACCTCGCCAAGAAAGCTGCCGCTGCGGAAAAATCCGCCCCAGCCAGGGGTGGCCTGTTGCAGGGCCTGGATCAGCGGTAGTTCCTGCTGCTGGATGGCCGGGGCAGCCTGACGGAAGTCCGCATGGTCCTCGGTCTGACTGTCCGGAATGCTGTCGAGCTGGTCGAACAGGCGCGCAATCTGGGCCGGGTAGCGCAGCGGCAGGGCCGCCGCCTGCTGGCGGGTGAAGAGCCCCGCCTGGATGACCTCGCTGCCCAGATGCGGTGCGTTCAGCAGGTTGAGCCGGTCATCGCTGATCGGCATGGGTTGCAGGGTCTGGCAGGCGTACAGACGGAATGATTCACCAAAGCCCGGAAGTCGCAATCCGACGCGGACCGCCAGTCCGGTCTCCTCCAGGGTTTCACGCGCCGCGGCCTGCTGGCCGGTTTCCTCGCCGTCGATGTAGCCGGCCGGCAGCGACCACTGATTGGCCGGGCCGCCCTGTACCAGCAACAGGCGCTCTCCGTCGCGCAGGGCGCAGCCGGCACCGGCAGCCTGGCTGGCGGGGGACAACAGCAGGGAGGCCAGCAGTAACGGCGTGACAAGAAAAGGGAAACGGGGCATGGGGGGCTCTGGGTGGAATGAAAGCCTATTGGATTCATATGACCTGCTGGCGTTCATTTTGCATGTCATATTCCTAAAAAGAATAAAAATAAAAATATAAATAATTTTCGGGAATGAGGGTGGCAGGATACAGTATGCACATTGCCAGCCAGACGGAATTCATCGTGATTAGCATAGAGCATGTCAACAAGTCCTACCGCAGCGGCGGCCAGTCGGTGCAGGCGCTGACGGATGTCAGTCTGCAGGTGGCGCAGGGGGAGATTTTCGGCGTCATCGGACGCTCGGGGGCCGGCAAGAGTTCCCTGATCCGCTGCCTGAATCTGCTGGAGCGGCCGGATTCAGGGCAGGTGCTGGTCGATGGCATCGACCTGACCGCTTTGCCGCCACGCGAACTGCCGGAGCATCGCCGCCGCATTGGCATGATTTTCCAGCATTTTAATCTGCTGCACTCCAAAACCGTGGCCCAGAACGTGGCCTTTCCGCTGCGACTGGCCGGCGAACGGCGCACCGCCGTGATCCGGGAACGGGTCGATGAGCTGCTGGCGCTGGTGGGCCTGGCCGGCCTTGGCGACCGTTATCCGCATCAGTTGTCGGGCGGGCAGAAGCAACGGGTCGGCATTGCACGGGCTTTGGCCAATCGTCCGACGGTCCTGCTGTCCGATGAGGCAACGTCTGCGCTGGATCCGCAAACCACCCAGTCGATTCTCGCACTGCTGGCGGATATCAATCAGCAGTTGGGGCTGACCATCGTACTGATTACCCATGAGATGTCGGTGATTCGCCAGCTGTGTGACCGGGTGGCGGTGCTGGACCATGGCCATATTGTCGAATCCGGCACGGTGAGCGAAGTGTTCCTGCATCCCCGCCATGCTGTGACGCAAAGCCTGCTGGGCGAACTGGGCCTGGTGGATGAGTCGGCACTGCAGCGCTTGCGTCAGGAAACGCGCGGACCGCTGATTCGCCTGACCTTTGTCGGTGAAGCGACCCATCAGCCGGTGCTCAGCCGCGTCACGCAGCAGACCGGCCTGCATTTCAACATCCTGCAAGGCTCGGTCGGGCATATCAAGACCACACCCTATGGCCAGTTGCTGGTCGAAGCTGTCGGCGAGGTGCCCGACTTGTCCAGAGTGCTGCGTCAGTTTGAACAGTGGCAGATCCATCATGAGGTACTGGCATGAACCTGAACGATATTTTCTGGCCGGAAATCGCCGAGGCCGCCCGCGACACCCTGGTGATGAGTGGGTTTTCGCTGCTGTTCAGTGTGTTGCTCGGTCTGCCGCTGGGGGTGCTGCTGTTTCTGACCGGCAAACAGCGCCTGCTGCAGCAAGGGGTGCTGAATCAGTTGCTGTCTTTGCTGGTGAACGTGCTGCGTTCCGTACCGTTCATCATTTTGCTGATCATCATGATTCCGCTGACCGTCTGGCTGATCGGGACCTCGATCGGTGTGGCAGGTGCCATTCCGCCGCTGACGGTGGCTGCGACGCCGTTCTATGCCCGGCTGGTGGAAAACGTGCTGCGCGAGGTGGATCACGGTGTGGTGGAGGCCTGTCTGGCCATGGGGGCACGCCGCCGCCAGGTGGTGCTGTCCGCCCTGTTGCCCGAGGCCATGCCCGGCTTGCTGGCCGCGGCCACGGTGACCGCGGTGGCACTGGTGTCCTATTCGGCCATGGCAGGGGCGATTGGCGGCGGCGGCCTGGGGGATCTGGCGATTCGCTATGGCTATCAGCGCTTCCAGGTGGATGTGATGGTGGTCACGGTATTACTGATGATTGTGCTGGTGCAGCTGCTGCAGTGGGGCGGTGACCGGCTGGTGAGACATTTTTCCCGACGTTGATGCGGAATGGTTCCGGCATCTGAGTTGTGATTCTAATGAAATGAAAGGAAGTGCCATGTTGAAAAAGCGTCATTTTCTGGCTGCAGCCCTGATTGGCCTCGCTTCGCTGGCGGTACGGGCCGAGACTCTGACGGTGGCGGCCAGCGCCATCCCGCATGCCGAGATCCTCGAATTCGTCAAACCCAAGCTGGCGCAGCAGGGAGTGGATCTGCAGGTCAAGGTGTTTGATGACTATGTGCAGCCGAATGTACAGGTGAGCGAGAAGCGCATTGACGTGAACTTCTTCCAGCATCAGCCGTATCTGGACAAGTACAACCAGAGTCATGGCACCAATCTGGTCGGGGTGGTGCCGGTACATGTCGAGCCCTTCGGTATCTACTCGCATCGCGTCAAGGGTCTGGCCCAGGTGCAGAGCGGTGCCACCATCGCCATTCCGAATGATCCGTCCAACGTCGGCCGCGCCTTGCTGCTGCTGCAACACAAGGGGCTGATCACGCTGAAGGATGCGCATAACCTGCTGGCCACGACGCGGGACATCGTCAGCAATCCGAAGCAGCTGAAGATTCGCGAACTGGATGCCGCCGTGTTGCCGCGCGTGCTGGATCAGGTCGATCTGGCGGTGATCAACACCAACTATGCTCTGGAAGCCAAGCTGGTACCGACCCGTGATGCGATTGCCCTGGAAAATGGCACCTCGGCTTATGCCAACCTGCTGGTGGCCCGTCCGGACAACAAGAATGCCCCGGCCGTGAAGAAGCTGGCTGCGGTGCTGAATTCGCCGGAAGTCCGTCAGTTTATCGAGCAGAAGTACAAGGGGGCGGTCGTACCGGCTTTCTGATTAATGGCTGACCTGGCCGAGGCTGGGTCTCCTGATGTTCCCTACCTGCGGTTTCCTTGGTGAAACTGGCGCGGTGCCTGATGGCTCCGCGCTTTTTTTATGTGTCGGAATGGACAAAGAAAAAGCCCGATCGGATGATCGGGCTTTTGTCTGGATCTGGCGTCCCCACGGGGAATCGAACCCCGGCCGCCGCCGTGAAAGGGCAGTGTTCTAACCGCTAAACTATAGGGACTGTGGTGGAGATAAGCGGGATCGAACCGCTGACCTCTTGCATGCCATGCAAGCGCTCTCCCAGCTGAGCTATACCCCCGTACTGCGAACAGTGGGGCGCATTATAGGGACAGCATTTTCTGCTGTAAAGGGGTTTGGTGAAAAAAGTTCAAAAAAGTGAATTGAGCGGGACGGGCGGGCTGGGCCGCAGTCCCTTTTTGCGCAGCAGCACCTGACAGTACCAGGCGTTGGGCATGCTGCAGCTCAGCAGACTGTGCCGGTCGTGCTGGGCTGGCCGGACGGTGCTTTGGCCGGCACGGGCCAGAGAGGGCAGCAGGGCAAGTAGCAGGGCAAGCAGCAGGGTGGCTGCGGAATATCGCCGGGACATGGTGTTTCCTCCGGGGGTCAGTGGTTGCTGGCGGCGGGTTTCTGTTCATGCATGATCAGACGGCTGCAGTACCAGCCAGTGGCCAGATTGCAGGTGATGATGCGCTGCAGCTGGCTGCGGGTCAGATTGAGGTGGCGCAGGGTCTCTGCCTGTACCGCGCCGGCCAGCAGCAGCGGAATCAGCAGGATGACGAGGTGACGAGGGTTCATGGTGTTTTCCTTGGGCATTACAGCGGGGTTTGAGCCAGGATGGCCAGCAGCTGGCGCATGGGGTAAATCAGGGACTCCATCAGCCCCTGTGAAGGTGCCAGCGGGTGCAGATAGCCCGGCAGTTCGGCGCGGGCAGGGATGACATGAAGAATGCCGAAAATGAGCAAGATCACATACATGGCAATCCTTTCATTGTGCGAATAAATAGAACAAAGTTTTATATAAAAACCAATTGCACTGCATTTTCGGTTATGAACATCCGACAAGCCACGGGCAGGTTTTGCAGCAGTCTTTCCGCAGTGGCTCGGTTATAATGCGAGGTTTGCCACTCGTCATAACGCACACTATGTCGGTCGGACATTACGAAAACTTCCCGGTGGGGTCGCTGCTGCTGCCAAGGCGCCTGCGCGCTGCAGTGCATGTGATCTACCGCTTTGCCCGCCATGCCGATGACCTGGCCGACGAGGGGGATGCATCGCCGCAGGCCCGGCTGGACGCATTGCAGGCGCTGCGCAGCGAACTCGATCTGCTCGCCGCCGGCCAGCCAGCCACGCTGCCGCTGATGCAGGATCTGGCACGAGTGGTCGAAAGCCATGCCCTGCCGCTGGCGCCGTTCTATGATCTGCTGTCGGCCTTCAGTCAGGATGTCGAGAAAACCCGCTATCAGAACTTTGCCGAGCTGATCGACTATTGCCGTCGTTCGGCCAATCCGGTCGGGAGGCTGATGCTGGCGCTGTATGGCGAAACCGATGCCCGCAGCGTGGCCATGTCCGACGGCGTCTGCAGTGCCTTGCAACTGATCAATTTCCTGCAGGATGTGGCCATTGACTGGCAGAAAGGGCGGGTCTACCTGCCGCAGGAAGATCTGGCCCGCTTCCGTGTCACCGAAGCGCAGATTGCCGCCGGCGACGCCGGCGGGCTGTGGACGCCGCTGATGCTCAAGCAGATCGAACGCGCGCGCAAACTGCTGCAGGCCGGTGCCCCGCTGGGCAAGCGCCTGCGTGGTCGCATCGGTTTCGAACTGCGGCTGATCATTCTCGGCGGCGATCGTATCTTGCAGAAACTGCATGCGCAGGGTGGCAATGTGTTTGCCCGGCGTCCGGTGCTGGGCTGGCGGGATTGGCTCTGGATGATATGGCGTGCCACCCGGGTGCGCTGAATGATGCTTTCGACAAGGAGAGGCGTGTGACGCCCGAGCAATATTGCCAGGACAAGGCTGCAGCCAGTGGCTCCAGCTTCTACTACAGTTTCCGTTTTCTGCCCGAGGCCCGGCGCCTGGCGATCACGGCGCTGTATGCCTTTTGCCGCGAGGTCGACGATGTGGTCGACGAAACGCTCGAGCATGAGGTGGCCCATGCCAAACTGGCCTGGTGGCGTGAAGAGATCGGCCGTCTGTACGACGGTCGCCCCGGTCATCCGGTGACCCAGGCGCTGGCGCCGCATGTGTCGTCGTTTGCGCTGCCGAAGGAAGCCATGCTGGAAATCATTGATGGCATGGAGATGGATCTGAAGTTTGCCCGTTATGAGCGTTTCGAGGATTTGCTGCGCTACTGCCGCCGGGTTGCCGGCGTGGTGGGTGAGCTGTCGGCGCGCATTTTCGGTTTCAGCGATGCCGCCACCTTGCAGTATGCCGACCGGCTCGGCGTGGCGCTGCAGCTGACCAATATTATCCGGGATGTCGGCGAAGATGCCCGGCGTGGCCGCATCTATCTGCCGATCGAGGATCTGCATGCCTTCGATGTGCCGGCCGCGGATCTGCAGCATGGCCGTGAAAGCGATGCCTTCGCGCGTCTGATGCAATTCCAGATTGAGCGGGCGCAGGACTATTACCGCCAGGCCTGGGCGCTGTTGCCGCCGGCTGATCGCAAGGCGCAGCGGGCCGGATTGCTGATGGCGGCGATCTATCGCGCCACGCTGGCGGAAATCCTGCTGGACGGCCCGGAAAAAGTCCTGAACCAGCGGCTGTCGCTGACGCCGCTGCGCAAGCTGTGGCTGGCATGGAAGACCTGGACCTTCGGCTACCGGCCATGAAGCCACGGGTGGCCGTCATCGGGGCCGGCTGGGCCGGACTGGCTGCCGCCGTTGAACTGGCCGGTCAGGCCGACCTGACCTTGTTCGAGGCCGGTCGCCAGGCGGGTGGTCGGGCGCGCCGTGTTTCCAGTGACGGCAATCATGTCGATAACGGTCAGCACATTTTGCTCGGGGCCTATGAGACCTGCTGGCAACTGATGCGCAAGGTCGGCGCCGATCCGGATCGGCTGCTGCACCGGCTGCCGCTGAACTGGTGGCAGGCCGATGGTTTGCAGATGCGTTGCCCGTCCTGGCCGGCGCCCTGGCATCTGCTTGCCGGCCTGCTTTCGGCCCGGGGCTTGCCCTGGTCCGGCAAGGGGCAGTTGCTGCGGGCGCTCGGACGGCTGGCCCTGTCGGGCTGGCAGGTTGCTGCGGATCAGACCGTCGCCGAGTGGCTGCAGCAGCAGGGGCAGGGGGCCGCGCTGCAACAGGCATTCTGGCGCCCCCTGGTGCTGTCGGCGCTGAATACGCCGCCGGAGCAGGCCGCCATGTCGGTACTGGCGGCCGTCTTGCGTGACAGTCTGGGTGCGCGTCGCGCCGCGAGTGACATGATGCTGCCGCGCACCGATCTGTCCGCGCTGTTTCCCGAGCCGGCGCTGGCCTGGCTGGCGGCGCAGGGCGCCACGCTGTGTCTGGGGCAGCGCGTCGGGCAGTTGCAGGCAGCCGGGCAGGGGGTGAGGGTGGACGGGCAGCCTTTCGATGCGGCCATCGTGGCCTGCGCCCCGTATCATCTGCCTCATCTGCTGCCGGACGATTTGCTGCCGGCGGCTGTCAAGAAGCTGGATTATTGGCCGATATATACCGTATACCTGCGCTTCGCTCAGGCGCCGCAGTTGCCGCGGCCGATGATCGGCCTGCGCGAAGGCACGGCCGACTGGCTGTTTGACCGTGAAGCCCTGTGCGGCGAGGCTGGCATGCTGGCTGCGGTGATCAGTGCGCCACAGGCGGGGCGATTGCCCGAGGGGGCGCTGGCACTGGCCGAGGCCGTGCTGGCTGATGTGCGCCGCATCCGGCCGGATCTGCCTGCGCCGGTGTGGTCGAAGGTGCTGGTCGAGCGCCGGGCGACGTTTGCTGCTACTCCCGGCATGGTCAGGCCTGGGGTGCGTCTGAATGCGGCATCGTGTTATCTCGCCGGAGACTGGTGTCAGGGGCTGTATCCGGCGACGCTGGAGGGGGCTGTGCGCAGTGGCGTTGCCGCTGCCGGGGCGTTGTTGCAGGACATGACAATCATGAATAGACAGACACAATGAAAAAAGAATTTGCCCGCGATTATCTGGCTGGCCGAGTGATGCTGGTGACCGGGGCCACCAAGGGTCTGGGGCGGCACTTGGCCCTGACCTTTGCCGCCCACGGTGCCACTGTGGTGCTGCTGGCACGGCATGTGAAACGGCTGGAAGCGGTCTATGACGAGATTGTGGCGGCGGGCGGCCCCGAGCCGGCGGCGATTCCGCTGGATTTGTTCACGGCGACCGAGGCCGAGTTCAACCAGCTGGCCCTGCAGGTGCAGCGCGAGTTCGGTCGCCTGGACGGGATCGTGCACTGTGCCTCGTATCTGTATGCCCTGTCGCCGCTGGTGGATCAGGGCATTGAAGAATGGATGAACCAGTACCGCATCAACACGGTTGCGCCGCATGCACTGACCCGTGCCTGTCTGCCGCTGTTGCAACAGTCGCCGGATGCGGCGGTCTTGTTTGTCGGCGAGACGCATGGGTTGCACCCGGCGGCTTTCTGGGGTGGCTTCGGCGCCTCCAAGGCCGGACTGGCCTATCTGACGCAGGTGGCGGCCAGCGAGTGGGATGATCGCCCGAATCTGCGCGTCAACCTGCTGGTGCCGGGGCCGATCAATGCGCCACAGCGCATGAAGACGCACCCGGGTGAAGATCGCAGCGAGCGAGCCGAATTGAGTGATGTCATGCCATGGTTCCTGCACTGGGCAGGACCGGACAGTGCCGGACGGAGCGGCCAAATCATCGAGCTGGATCTGCGCCAGCACGATCAGGAAGGGGACTAGCATGCGTGCATATCTGGTGTTGCCTTTGGTGCTGTGTCTGTCCGGTTGCAACTGGTTCAATCACGTCACCGGGCTGAGCAAGGAACAGGACCGGGCGACCGGTGCGGCCTGCCGCCAGACCGGGCGCTCGCTCGAGGAGTGCTTCCGGCGCAATCCGGATGCCGACAAGGCGCAGGTGTTTGCCGGTTGGCGTGAAATGCACGAATACATGACCAAGCAGCAGTTGCCGACCATGATGCCCCCGCCGGATCCGCCGCCGCCCGCCGCCTCGGCGCCAGTGGCCGCGGGCCACCCGCCGCCTGCCGCGGCAGACGGCAACCAGCCGCCCACCATGTCCGACGCGGGTGCCAATGATGGCAATGGCGGTAAACCGGACCCCGAGGTCCAGGCCGTGCTGGATACCATCAATAACCGCAGTGGTAATGGCGCCACCACACCGAGCAATGCTGAAGAGAAGCAGTTGCAGTCCATCCTCAAACAGGGGGCGGCCAGTTCGGCCCCACCCAAGCCGAAAAAATAGGCATGGCCAAAAGTAAAACCGTTTTTGCCTGTACCGAATGTGGCGGCGAAACCCCCAAGTGGCAGGGGCAGTGCCCGCATTGTGGTGCCTGGAATACTCTGACTGAATCGCTGGCGCAACCTGCTGCCGGCAGCGGTCGCTATGAAGCCTGGAGCGGCACCGCCCAGGTGCAGTTGCTCAGTGAGGTGCAGGCCGAAGACGTGCCGCGCGACAGTGCCGGCATTGACGAGCTGGACCGGGTGCTGGGCGGTGGCCTGGTGCGCGGGGCGGTCATCCTGATCGGCGGCGACCCGGGCATCGGCAAGTCGACCTTGCTGCTGCAGGCGCTGGCTGCCATGGGCGCCACGCGGCCTGTGCTGTATGTCTCCGGTGAAGAGTCGCCGCAGCAGATTGCCATGCGCGCCTCGCGGCTGGCCGTGGATGCCGGCAAGGTGCGTCTGCTGTCTGAAATCCGCCTGGAAGCCATCATGGCGGTGCTCAAGCGCGACAAGCCGGAAGTGGCGGTGATCGACTCCATTCAGACCCTGTATACCGATCAGGTCACCTCGGCGCCCGGCTCGGTGTCACAGGTGCGCGAATGCGCTGCCCAGCTGACGCGCATGGCCAAGCAAAGCGGCACGACGCTGTTGCTGGTCGGCCATGTCACCAAGGAAGGCTCGCTGGCCGGACCGCGCGTGCTCGAACACATGGTCGACACGGTGCTGTATTTCGAGGGGGATTCGCACTCCAGCTTCCGCATGATTCGCGCGGTGAAGAACCGCTTTGGCGCCGCCAATGAACTGGGCGTGTTTGCCATGACCGAGCGTGGCCTCAAGGGGGTGTCCAATCCTTCGGCAATTTTCCTGTCCTCCTGGCGAGATGATGTGTCCGGGGCCTGCGTGCTGGTCACCCAGGAAGGCTCGCGCCCGCTGCTGGTGGAAGTCCAGGCGCTGGTCGACGATGCGCACGGGTTTCAGCCCAAGCGTCTCAGCGTTGGCCTGGAGCAGAACCGGCTGGCCATGCTGCTGGCCGTGCTGCACCGCCATGCCGGCGTGGCGTGTTTTGATCAGGACGTGTTTCTTAATGCGGTCGGCGGCGTAAAGATCACCGAGCCGGCCGCCGACCTGGCGCTGATCCTGGCCATGGTGTCCTCGCTGCGCAATCGCCCCCTGCCACCCAAGATGGTGGTGTTTGGCGAGGTGGGGCTGGCCGGCGAGGTCCGGCCGGTCACGCGTGGACAGGAACGACTGCGCGAGGCCGCCAAGCTGGGCTTTACCCGTGCCATCGTGCCAATGGCCAATCGGCCGAGGCAGGAAATTGAGGGGCTGGAAGTGATTGGTGTCGACCGGCTGGAACAGGCGGTGGATTACTGCCGCGGCCAGTAAGCAGGCGGCGGGGCGCAACAGAAGATGGCCGGTACCGGGTACCGGCCATTTTCTGTTATTCAGTGCCGGGTGCAGTGCTGGCAGCTGCCTTCACACAAACCGGCCGAGTTTAGCGACTGTTTCAGGGCGCAGACCGAACGGCGGCAGGCAATGAAGCGCACATTGTGTTGCGAGGCCAGGGCGCGGAAATGGCGCATGACGTTGTGACCGAGAAAGTCGGTGAACAGGATCAGCAGCTCCGTGCCGGCGGGCAGCCGGTCAAGTTTGCGCTGGTGAGAGCTGTTGCGTCCGCTGACGTGCCGCTGAATGGTGATGCCGAACTGATCCAGCACGGCAGGGATGTTGCCAAGGGTATCAGCGCCGACCAACATTGCGTTCATGTCGTATTCTCCTGAGTGGTGTGATGCAAAGATAATGAGAATCATTCTCATTGTCAATCATCCGGTCAGGACTTTCGGTCAGGCGCTGATATCCACTTGGTGCGGGCTGCCGCTCGGGTTCTCCATGGCGACATAGCTTCCGTCACGCCAGAAGTGGGCGTGCATCGGCAGGGCATGGCGAGGTCCGGCCGGCAGAAGCCGGGCCGCCATGCAGCGAATTTCCGGGTCACTTCCCAGAGAAAACTGGGCAAAAAGCGGTGTGCCGGAGGACCCGCACATCGTCGGCGGAGGTTCGGCCGACAGGGGCGGGTTGCAGCGATCGGCTGCGTGAAAATCGGTCAGGCGGGTCAGTGTATAGTCGACCCGGGCACCCTGGCTGGCGCCGGCGCGGGCATCCAGCACCAGCTGGCCCATCTGCTCGCCGCAAGGGGGCCTCAGTGCGGTGTGCGGCAGCTGCATGTCCAGCACGAAGGGCTGTACCGTCGCGCCCGGCAGGGTGAGCTGACCGATGGCGGTCAGCCGCAATGCCTGGCTGGCCGGATGGGTCAGGGCATGGCGTGCATGGGTCAGCCAGCTTGGTGCCAGCGCATCGTCGTACAGGGACTGCCCGCCGTGTTGCGGGTCGGTCAGGCTCAGCGGCTGCGGGCTGAGTGTTTCGAGCAGGGCCTGCATGAGCGCCAGCAGGGTTTCCTGGCTGCAGGCAGCGGCCAGCTCGCTATCGCTGGCCTGGTGCAGGTCGACCTGCTCATCCTGATGGTCGCTGGCGTAGCCTGTGCCGCTGCCGGGGAAGGCCATGCCCGGCGGCGTGGCGGATTGTCCGGTGCGGGAAGACTGTTTGACTGACTCGATGAGCATGATCGTCACTCCTGCTGTCTCTGCCCCTATATCGTCTTGATCGGGGCGGGCTTGAGCGACTTTTTGCCTTTGCTTACAACTGTTTTCCGGAGCGCCAGATCGAGACGATCAGCCACAGGCTGTTGATCAGCGCAATCAGAAAGCCAAACAGCCCGAGGAAAGGGAAGCCGAACAGCCTGGGGCCGGCATTGACTGTCATGACAATCGATGAGCCGATGATCAGGGCACCGGTCACGATCCCCATGGTCAGCCGGTTGGCGCTGCGATCCAGTTGCCGGGCAAAGCTGTCCAGCCGCTTGAGGTCCAGGTTGACGCTGAACTTGCCCTGGCGCATGTCTTTGCCCAGGCGCGCCATGCCGCGTGGCAGTGAAGACAGCATGCCCAGCGTCTCGCCCAGTGTATGCCGACCCCGCTTGAGCAGGCTGGCGGGGTGGTAGCGCGCCCGCGCCAGACGACGCACGAAGGGCGTCAGATGGTCGATCAGCAGGAAATCCGGATCCAGCTGCCTGCCCAGTCCCTCAAGGGTGATCAGCGCCTTGAACAGCATGGCCAGATCTGCCGGCAACAGAATGGAGTGGTTGCGGATCAGGTCCATGATCTCGCCAATGAGCTGGCTGATGCGCAGGTTTTTCAGCGGAACATGCTCGTAGGCGAACACCAGTTCTCCGATGTCGGCAGCAAACTGGGCTTCGTCGATCGGCTTGCTGCCTGTCCACTCGATCAGAACGTCCATCATCGCGCGCTCGTCGTGCTGGGCCAGGGCCAGCAGCAAATCGACAATCTCGTCGCGGCGGGCGTGTGACAGTCGCCCGACCATACCGAAGTCGACAAAGGCGATGCGCGGCCCGGGCTGGAAAATGACATTGCCCGGGTGCGGGTCGGCGTGGAAAAAACCGTTGACCAGAATCATCTTCAGCACCGCATTGGCGCCATGGTGTGCCATCTGTGCCGGCACCAGGCCGGCCGCATCCAGCAGGTCCAGCCGGCTGCCGGGAATCCCTTCGATGAAGTCCTGTACATTCACCATCGGGTTGGTGTACTGCCAGTGGACGCCGGGGACGGTGACGTGAGGATCTTCGGCGAAGTCGCGGGCAAAGCGCTCCATATTGCGGGCTTCTACCGCCAGATCCAGCTCCCGGGTCATGGAGCGGGCAAACTGCCGCACGATCTCCTGCGGCTGGAAACGGCGCGCATCGGCGAACTCGGACTCCAGCACGCTGGCCAGGTGCGCCAGAATGCGCAGGTCGGCCTGCACCTTTTCCACGATGCCAGGGCGGCGCAGCTTGACTGCCACGGTGCGTCCGTCCCTGAGGACGGCGCGATGCACCTGGGCAATCGAGGCCGAGCCGATGGGGCAGGGATCAAAGCTGGAAAACAGTGCATCCGGCGAAGCGCCCAGCGCCGTCTGCAAGAGCTGCGGCAGTTGCCCGGCATCGATCGGGGGCACTTCGTTCTGCAATTTTTCGAATTCGGCGATCCAGTGCGGGGCAAAGACGTCGACACGGGTCGAGAGAATCTGGCCCAGTTTGATGAACGTCGGGCCCAGCTCCTCGAGCGCCTGTCGGACGCGTACCGGTGTCGGTGTGGTCTCGGGATTGTCCGATTTTTTCAGGTGCAGCCATTCGCCCGCCATCTCGACCGCACGCGGCAAGCGCAGACGTTCGGCAAACTCGCCCAACCCATGCCGGATCAGCACGCCGGAGATCTCTTTCAGTCGCGGCAGATCACGCATGGCAACCAGTGTTTCTTTCAACATATTTTAACTGCCTTGAGTAGGGCGGCTTTACACTGCCAGCCCTGTCCGTTAAAGTCCGGCCTATGAAATTGCACCGCCGCATACTCGCCCTCGCGCTGGCTGGCTGGTTGGCCTGCGTCACCGCCGCACCGGACAAGACACCACCGGATAAAGTTACGAAGGACGATAATACCGCAGCCGAGCCTGCGGGGGACCCCATTGGCAATTATGCCTCTTCGCCGACCGATGATGCCGTCGGCGACATGTTGCTGCAGGCGATCAGCCTGATGGGCGTGGCCTATCGCTTTGGCGGTTCCAACCCCAGTACCGGGCTGGATTGCAGTGGCTTTATCCAGTACGTCTTCAAAAAATCCCTCAAGGTCAATCTGCCGCGCACCGCCGCCGGCATGGCGCGGGTCGGACGTTCTGTCAATAAGACGGAACTGATGCCTGGCGATCTGGTCTTCTTCAATACGCGCGGTTTTTCCTATTCGCATGTCGGTATTTATCTCGGCAACGGCAAGTTCATTCATGCCCCGCGAACCGGCAAGACCATCGAGGTGGCACAGCTGAACCAGTCCTACTGGGTGTCGCATTACAACGGGGCCCGTCGTGTGGCCCGGGGCAGTGGCACGGCCGAGGCGGCGGATAACGCCGATGTGCCGGCAGACAGCGCCGATACGCTCGACACCACGCCGGGCAAGCGCGTCAGTTCGGTTTGTGTCAAGGGCAAGAAGTGCCGCACGGTCAGTGCCAAGGCGGCCGCGCCGAAAAAGGGCAAGAAGAAATCCCGCAAGTAGCATGCTTGCTTGCCCATTTGCACGCGTGTCGGGTCTATAATCCCGGATAGTCTGTCGATGCCCGCTTCAGCGGGCATCGTCGTTCAAAATGGATGGAAATCAAGTGCAACTCGAACTCCCGGTCTGGCTTGGTCCGGACGGCAAGCCGGTGGCTTGTGTCGAAAAACTCAAGGTCATGCGTGAAAACCTGGAAGAGCTGGGGCAGATGGCCCAGGACGCCTTCGAGGATGCCGTGCTGATGGGCTGTGATGAAAATCAGGTCCGCGCGGTGCTGGTCAGCATCATGCAGGCATTGAAAAACCCCTATAACCCTTAAGCCGCAAGGATTCCCATGCAACTGCCCTTTGAGGCGATGATTGGTCTGCGCTACCTGCGTGCCAAACGCCGCAATGGCTTCATCTCGTTCATCTCGCTGATTTCGGTGCTGGGCATTGCGCTCGGCGTGGCGGCGCTGATCATCGTGCTGTCGGTGATGAACGGTTTCCAGAAGGAAATTCGCGGCCGCATTCTCGGTGCCGCCGCGCATATCGAAGTCAGTGATTACCAGGGGCATGTGGCCAACTGGCAGGGGCTGCAGCAGTTTCTGCTCAAGCAGCCGCGCGTACAGGCCGCGGCGCCCTTCGTTTCGGCCCAGGGCCTGATGTCCTTCGGCGGTACAGTGCGCGGCGCCATGGTGCGCGGGGTGAGCCCGGCGCTGGAAAGCCATGTGGTGGACATTGGCCGGCACATGGTTGCCGGAAGCATCGATTCGCTCAAGCCTGGCGGCTTCGGCATCGTGATCGGCAACCAGTTGGCGCAGCAGCTCGGCGTCACGCTGGGCGAGAAGGTCACGCTGATCACGCCGGAGGGCAACATCACCCCGGCTGGCATGATGCCGCGCCTCAAGCAGTTCACGGTGGTGGGCATTTTCAAGATGAATATGTACGAGCTGGATGCCAGCTTTGCCATGATCGACCTGCAGGATGCCCAGGTACTGTTCCGGCTCGGCAATGACGTGACCGGGGTGCGCCTCAGGCTGGACGATGTGATGGCCGCACCGGCAGTCAAGGCGCAGCTGCAGGGGGTGCTGAACCAGAATGCCATGGTCTCCGACTGGACCGACATGAACTCGAATTATTTCCGCGCCGTGCAGATCGAAAAGCGCATGATGACGATTATCCTGACGCTGATTGTTGCCGTGGCGGCCTTTAATCTGGTTTCGACGCTGGTGATGGTTGTCACTGACAAGCAAGCGGATATCGCCATTCTGCGCACCCTCGGGGCGGCGCCGGGCAGCATCATGTCGATCTTCATGATCCAGGGGGCGGTGGCCGGGGTGCTCGGCACCTTGTCCGGCGTGGTGTTTGGCGTGCTGGGCGCCTGGAATATCGATGCGCTCGTCAGCGTCATCGAACACATCACCGGCAGCAAGCTGCTGTCGCCCGAGGTGTACATGATCGATTATCTGCCGACCGACGTGCAGTGGGCGGATGTCAGCATGATTACCATTGTTTCCCTGCTGCTGGCCCTGTTCGCCACGGTATACCCAAGCTGGCGCGCCTCGCGTACCCAGCCGGCGGAGGCCTTGCGCTATGAATAATCCTGCCGTGATCGAATGCCGCGGACTGGGCAAGTCGTTTTGTGAGGGGCCGCTGGATGTGACCGTGCTGTCCGGCGTGGATCTCACCGTGGGGCAGGGCGAGACCATGGCGATTGTCGGTGCTTCGGGCTCGGGCAAGAGTACCTTGCTGCACCTGCTGGGCGGCCTGGACAAACCGACGACCGGCACGGTATCGGTGCTCGGGCGGCCGCTGGCCGGGATGAGCGAGCGCGAGCTGGGTGCCTGGCGCAACGCCAAGCTGGGCTTCGTCTATCAGTTCCACCACCTGCTGCCCGAGTTCTCGGCACTGGAAAACGTCATGATGCCGCTGCTGGTTCGACGCCTGTCGCGTCACGAGGCTGCCGAGCAGGCCGCTACCATGCTGCAGCAGGTTGGCCTCGGACAGCGTCTGGCGCACAAGCCGGGTGAATTGTCCGGCGGCGAACGCCAGCGGGCTGCCATCGCCCGTGCCCTGGTGACCCGTCCGGCCTGTCTGCTGGCCGATGAGCCGACCGGCAATCTGGATCACCATACTGCCAATGTCATATTTGACCTGATGCTTGAATTGAATCAAAGTTTCGGCACCAGCCTGCTGATCGTCACCCATGATCGCGAGCTGGCGGGTCGAACCGACCGGCAATGGCGACTGAGCGATGGCGTGCTGATGCCCGATGCCGCCACCGGAGCCTGACATGATGGGGGGCGTGCTGATGCTGTTCCGACGGGATGAAATGAGTGTCGATGCGCTGATCGACTCGATCCAGACCTGGGCGGGTCTGACCGAGTTCGTGATTGGTGCTGTCTGTCTGCTCGTCGGCTGGTGGCTGAGCCGCCAGGCCTTCCGGCGCTGGTTTTTGCATCATCCTGACCGGTTCGAGCGCTTCCTGCCCTATGCCGGCCTGCGCCTGGTGTTGCCGCTGACCTCCGAACTGCTGCTGTTGTTCAGTGCGGTGGTCTGGGTTGTGGTGCTGCAGCACCGGCCACACGTCCTGCTGGCTTTTGCTGCCATGTTGTTATGGATGGCGATTATCCGCATGTTGACGGCGATCGTGCGCGAGGCTTTGCCCCGTAGCCGCTTCGAGCGACATACCGAGAATTTTATCTCGACGGTGCTGTGGCTGGCCTTTGTCACCTGGGCGATCCAGCTGGATGATTTCGTGCTGGACTGGATGGAGTCGATCTCCTTCCGTATTGGCAAGGTACAGCTTGATTTGTCGATGATCCTCAGCGCCCTGCTGTGGGTGTCGGTGATCATGTTTGCCTCCCTGTGGATCAGTCGTGCGGTGGAAAAGCGGCTGATGCGCCTGACCGAGCTCGACCTCAATCTGCGCATCGTGTTTTCCAAGCTGGCCCGCACCGGCCTGATGATCGCCGCGGTGCTGATCGCCTTGCCGATCGTCGGTATCGACCTGACCGTGCTGTCAGTCTTCGGCGGTGCCCTCGGTGTTGGTCTCGGCTTCGGCTTGCAAAAGATTGCCAGCAGCTATGTTTCAGGCTTTATCATCCTTCTCGACCGCTCGATTCGCATTGGCGACCGCCTGATGGTCGGCGACCGGGTCGGCTACGTGACCAAGATCACTTCGCGCTTTGTGGTGCTCAAGGGTACGGATGGCACCGAGGCGCTGATTCCCAATGACACCATGATTGCCAATACGGTGATCAACCAGTCTTACTCCGACAAGATCATGTGGAGCAGTGTCAAGGTGGATGTCGCCTACGACACCGATCTGGAGCTGGCACTCAGGCTGGTGGAACAGGCCGCACGCCATCCGCGGGTGCAGGCCGAGCCGGGGCCGCGCGGTTTTGTGACCCAGTTCGGCGCCAGTGGAATCACCCTGGAAGTCGGTTTCTGGGTGCTGGATCCGGAAAACGGCTTTCTCGGTCTGAAGTCCGATATCCACATGGCCATCTGGCGTTTGTTCCGCGAACAGGGTGTGACCATGCCGTTCCCGCAGATGGAGGTGGCGGTCAAGTCGCTGCCTGCGGAGAAAGCGCCATGAAGACCTGGAAACAGCCCGAGTCAGTGCTGGTGGTGATTCATACCCTGGCGGGAGAGGTGCTGCTGCTGGAGCGTGCCGACCGGCCTGGCTTCTGGCAGTCCGTCACCGGCAGCCGAGAGGGCGATGAGTCGCTGTTCGAGACGGCCCGGCGCGAGGTGTGCGAGGAAACCGGCCTGCTGGCCGAGGCGCCGGCCCTGAGCGACTGGGGTATCAGCAATACCTACGAAATTTATCCGCACTGGCGTCATCGTTACGCGCCCGGTGTGACGCACAACCGCGAGCAGGTGTTCGGCCTGCAATTGCCAGACCGCCTGCCGGTCCGGCTGGCGCCGGGGGAGCATCTGGCCTGGTGCTGGCTGCCCTGGCAGCAGGCGGCTGAGCGGGTGTTCTCGCCTTCCAATGCCGAGGCGCTGCGGCTGCTGCCCTCGCGCCTGGCGCCGGGGTAGGGGGACCATGCAGCCGCTCAGCGTCGTGACCTTCAACATGCACAAGGGCATGTCGCCGCTGAACCGGCATGTGCGGCTGGAAGACATCGCCAGGGCGCTGGCAGCGCAGGCGCCGGATCTGCTGTTCCTGCAGGAAGTGCAGGGCAAGAACCGCCGTCGCGCCCTGCATCATGCCGACTGGTCGGTGGTGCCGCAGCACCACTTCCTGGCGCGCCGGCTCAATCTGCGTGCCGCCTACGGGCTGAATGCCGCCTATGAGCACGGCCACCATGGCAATGCCGTGCTGACACGTTTTCCCATCGATTCCTGGTGCAATCTGGATATTTCGGTCAACCCGCTGGAAAGTCGCGGTGTGCTGCATTGTCAGCTGCAGCCCGCCGGCTGGCCGACGCCGGTGGTGGCGCTGTGTGCTCATCTGAATCTGCTGGGGCACGACCGGCGCAAGCAATATCACACGCTGGCACGCTATATCCGCGAAAATATTCCTGCGCAGCTGCCATTGATTCTGGCCGGTGACTTCAATGACTGGCGTGGCCAGGCCACGCAATGTCTGCAGCAGGAGGCTGGACTGAGTGAAGTGCATCAAAGTCTTTTTGGTAGCCATGCCCGCAGTTTTCCTGCACGTTTGCCGATGTTGTCGCTGGATCGCATCTATGTGCGTGGTCTGCGTCCGGTGGCCGCAGCCGTGCTGGAGGACCATCCCTGGCCCCACCTTTCTGACCATCTGCCACTGACGGCTTCTTTGTTGCCGATGTTGCTTTAAGAAAAACCTGTTGACACAAACTGAAAATTCCTGTTCAATAAAAAACACAATTTATCGCCGATTTGAACACAGCTTGCGGGCGTAAAACAGCTAAAGCGTGGGTAGCCTTGCGGCTACAGTCCTCTCGCAGCGTGAGTGGCATTCCATGTACAGCCCGCCAGCAGTTCCGGCGGGCTTTATGTTTTGGAGTGTTGCCATGATTCAATTGCAGTCGGTGTCCAAGCGTTTCCAGCGCCCCGAGGGGGGCTGGTTTCATGCCGTTGATGACACCACGCTCTCTATCGCCCAGGGCGAGATTTTCGGTTTGATCGGTTTTTCCGGTGCCGGCAAATCGACCCTGTTGCGTCTGATCAATCTGCTGGAGCGCCCGGATAGCGGTGCCGTGATCGTCGATGGTCAGGATCTCACCGCCCTGAGCGCGGCACAGCTGCGTCGTGCGCGCCAGAATATCGGCATGGTGTTTCAGCAATTCAACCTGCTGGCTAATCGCACCGTGGCACAGAATGTGGCCTTCCCGCTGGAGATCGCCGGCTGGCGCAAGGCCGATATCGCCAGCCGCGTGGCCGAATGCCTCGAGGTGGTTCACCTGAGCGATCGCGCCGACCATTATCCGGCGCAGCTGTCGGGTGGCCAGAAGCAGCGTGTCGGGATTGCCCGTGCCCTGGCGCCGCGCCCACACGTCATTCTGGCCGACGAGCCGACCTCGGCCCTCGATCCGAAAACCACCCAGTCCATCCTGTCTTGCCTGCAGGAAATCAATCAGCGCTTTGGTGTCACCGTCGTGGTGGTGACCCATGAAATGGGGGTGGTGCGTTCGATCTGCCACCGTGCGGCGGTACTGAATCAGGGGCAGGTGGTCGAGGTCATGACCATTGACGATGGGGCGGTACAGGCGCAATCCGAACTGGCGCGTTCGCTGCTGGAGGCTGCGTGATGGACATCGCTCAACTGAATGATATTTGGCAGGACCTGAGCCTGATGGGGCCGGAGATCGGCCAGGCGCTGATCGAGACCGCCATGATGCTGGGCCTGGGGCTGGCCGCCGCCATTCTGCTGGGAGGGCCGCTTGGCATTGTGCTCTACCTGACCCGACCCGGGCAGATGTTCGCTCATCGGGGCGTGCATGGCGTGCTGGGCTGGCTGGTGAACCTGGTGCGGTCCTTTCCCTTCATCATTTTGATGGTGTCGCTGGTGCCGCTGACCCGGCTGATTGTCGGCAGCACCATTGGCCCGGTGGCGGCATCGGTGCCGCTGGCCTTTGCCGCTATCCCGTATTTTGCCCGTCTGGTCGAGCAGACCCTGCGCGAAATTCCGCGCGGTGTGATCGAAGCGGCCGAAGCCATGGGGGCCAGTCCCTGGCAGATCATTGCCAAGGTCCTGCTCAACGAAGCGCGCGCCGGGCTGATTTCCAGCCTGACCATCCTGACCATCAGCTTCCTGTCCTATACGGCGGTTGCCGGGGTGGTGGGTGGCGGTGGCATCGGTGACCTGGCTATCCGCTATGGCTACTACCGCTTCCAGACCGATGTGATGGTGGCCATGGTGCTGTTGCTGGTGGCCATCGTGCAGATCATCCAGTTTGTCGGCAATCGTCTGGCCCATCGGCTGGACAAACGCTAACGCTTACCTCAAGTCATGAAACAAGGAGAAATGACAATGCAGAAATGGATCGTGAAATCGCTGGTAGCCTCGCTGGTAGGCTTGTCGCTGAGTGCTTCGGCGCTGGCCGCCGACCCGGCCAAGAAAAATATCGTGATCGGGACCACCGTCGGTGACTTCGGCGACATGGTCAAGCAGCAGATCAAGCCGCTGCTGGAGAAAGAAGGCTACAGCGTGCGCCTGGTGGAATTCACCGACTACGTTCGCCCGAACCTGGCGCTGGCCGAAGGCTCGCTGGACGTCAACGTGTTCCAGCACAAGCCCTATCTGGACAGCTTCGCCGCCGAACACAAGCTGCAGCTGACGCCGGTGTTCCAGGTGCCGACCGCCCCGCTGGGTCTCTATTCCGGCAAGCTGAAGTCCCTCAAGGACGTCAAGCCGGGCGCTACCGTGGCGGCACCGAACGACCCGAGCAACTTTGCCCGTGTGCTGGTGATGCTCAACGACCTGGGCTGGATCAAGCTCAAGGCCGGCATCAACCCGCTGACCGCCTCGCAACATGACATCGCGGCCAATCCGAAAAACATCAAGCTGCTGCCGCTGGAAGCCGCCCAATTGCCGCGTGCGCGCAGCGATGCTGACTTCGCTGTCATCAACGGCAACTATGCCACCAGCTCCGGCATCAAGCTGACCGAAGCGCTGTATCAGGAAAAGAGCTATGCCTACGTCAACTGGGGGGTGGTGCGCAGTGCCGATGCGGCCAAGCCCTGGGCCAAGGACGTGATTGCTGCCTATAACTCGGCGGAATTCAAGAGCTGGGCCAAGCAGAAATATGCCGGCTACAAGCTGCCGGCCAACTGGAAATAAACCGTTTTTTGCGTCAAGGCGTATTCACGGGGGCTTCGGCCCCCTTTTTTTTGCCCGAAAAAAAGCCGCGCACCAGGGGGCGCGGCGAGGGAGAGACGAGGGGGTCAGGCCTTGACCGGCTTCTTCAGCAGCCGCAGCAACAGGGCTGTGACCACGGTGCCGACGATCAGGCACAGGACATAGCTGCCCAGATGGGTGACGGCATTGGGGATGGGCAGAATGAAAATGCCACCGTGCGGGACGCGCTGCTCCACGCCCAGCATCATTGCCAGGGCGCCGGTGAGCGCCGAGCCGCCCATCAGGGCCGGGATGACGCGCAGCGGATCGCGGGCGGCAAAGGGGATGGCCCCTTCGGTGATGAAGGAAATGCCCAGTACGGCAGCTGCCTTGCCGGCCTCGTGTTCATCGCGCGTGAAGCGATCGGCAAAGATCCAGGTGGCCAGGGCAATCCCCAGTGGCGGCGTCATGCCGGCGGCCATCGCGGCGGCCATCGGCGCATAGACCTGACTGGCGATCATCGCGGTACTGAAGGTGTAGGCCGCCTTGTTGACCGGTCCGCCCATATCGAAAGCCATCATGCCGCCGATCAGCGCGCCCAGCAGGATGGCGCTCGAGCCCTGCATGCTCTTGAGCCACTCGGTCAGCCAGGCCAGTGCGCCGGCGACCGGGGTGCCGACGACATAGATCATCAGCAGCCCCACCAGCAGCGAGCCCAGGACCGGCAGAATCAGCACCGGTTTCAGGCTGTCCAGATTGCGGTGCAGCTTGATGTGACGGTTGAGCCAGTCGGTGCCGTAACCGGCGATGAAGCCGGCCACGATGCCGCCCAGAAAGCCCGAACCCAGGCTGCCGGCCAGCATGCCGCCGACCATGCCGGGGGTGATGCCGGGACGATCGGCGATGGAGTAGGCAATGTAGCCGGACAAAATCGGCACCATCAGGGCGAAGGCAGATTTGGCCCCGATCTGGAACAGTGCCCAGGCCAGGGTGCCCTTGTGGCTGTCATCGAAGGCATAGATGCCCCCCAGGGCGAAGGCCAGGGCGATCAGGATGCCGCCGGCCACCACAAATGGCAGCATGAACGATACCCCGGTCATCAGATGTTTGTACGGCCCGCTGCGCTGGGCGCTCAGGTCGGCCTTGGCTGCCATGGTCTGGTCCAGCAGCGAGGCGCTTGGTGTCTGTTCGCGTGCTTCGGCGATGGCGCGTCGAACCAGTTCGGTACCGTCGGCAATGGCCTGCTTGGTGCTGGCGTGCAGGATGCGCTTGCCGCCAAAGCGCGACAGGTCGACCTGGGTGTCGGCGGCGATGATGACCAGGTCGGCTCCGGCAATCTCCTCTGCGCTCAGGGTGTTCTGTGCCCCGACCGAACCCTGGGTCTCCACCTTGATGTGGTGTCCGAGTGCCTTGGCGCCCTGAATCAGCCCTTCGGCCGCCATGAAGGTGTGGGCCACCCCGACCGGGCAGGCGGTGATGCCGACAATCGACAGGCCGGCTGCAGCGCTGCCGGCACCGGCCCCGCCCAGCGCGGCGGCCGGATCGTTCAGCACGGCATCCAGACTTAACTGGCGCTGTGGTTTCTGGGCGAAGCGCGCCTTGTCGGCAGGTTCGCCCACCAGCAGGATCTCGCTGGCCCCGGCTATTTCGGCCGCTGTCAGGGACGGCGTGCCATTGATCTCGATACTCAGCGTCAGGCCGCGCTTTTGCGCCGCCTGCTTGAGCGCTTCACTGGCCAGCAGGGCCTGGGTCAGACGCCCCGGGTCGGTGATGACGACAATCGTGTTGGACATGGTCTGTCTCCTCTGGGTGTTGGCTGCAGGCCGCTCAGGCAGGCAGTCGGGTCAGCTGGACTTCTGCGGCCAGCTTGTCAATGGTGGAACGGTCGGGCAGGTTCGGGCCGAGAAAAGCCAGCTTGCCGGCGGCGAAGGCCATGGCCTGGCGCATGCTGTCTTCCCATGCCAGTCCGGCATGCTGGGCGGCAACCCAGCCGGCCAGCAGTGCATCCCCGGCGCCCACTGTGCTCAGTGGTTTCTGCGGTGCCGAGCGGGCCAGCCACTGGCCGGGCTCGCCGACAAACAGCGCGCCCTGTTCGCCGAGCGAGACGATGACCTGGCGAACGCCCGAACGGTGAATAGACAGCGCCGTGTCCAGGATGTCACGGATTTCCGGCAGGGGGTGGCCTGCCCATTGCGCCAGTTCCTCGCGATTGGGTTTGATGCAGTCGGGCAGGGTGGTGCCGGCCAGTGCCCGGCGCAACGGTTCGCCGCTGGTGTCGAGGATGATGCGGCTCTGATCATCGGCCAGGCGGCTGCACAGTCTGGCGTAGCAGTCATCCGGGATGCCGGTCGGCAGGCTGCCGGACAGAACGATGTAGCGTCCGGGTTCGGCCAGCTCGTCCAGGGTGTCGCGCCAGCGCGCAAACACCGCCGGATCGACCGCTACCCCGGGCAGGTTGATGTCGGTGGTGTTCTGCTCGCTGCTGAGTTTGATGTTGACGCGGGTATGACCCGGCTGCAGGACAAAGCGGTTGCCGATGCCTTTCTGGTGGAACATCTCGGCGAAGGTGTCCGCACTGTCGCGTCCCAGAATGCCGGTGGCGATCACCGGAATATCCCAGTCGGCGAGGCAGCCGGCCACATTGACGCCCTTGCCGCCCGGGTGACTCTGGCTGTCCAGCGCTGCGTTGACTGCCCCGGGGTGGAGTTGCGTCAGGCGTACCGTCTGGTCGATAGCGGGATTCAGCGTCACGGTAATGATCGGGTTGCTCATGCGCTTTCTCCACACAGGCGGCGTACGTCAGCGGCGTTGTCGCAGGCCAGGGCGCGCTCGGCCAGTGCCTGCAGCCCATCCTTGCGACTGGCGCGCAGTCGTGCCTTCACTGCCGGGATGTCGCTCGGGCTCATCGACAGTTTGTCGACCCCGAGGCCGGCCAGGATGGTCGCACCATCCGGGTCACCGGCCAGGCCGCCGCAGACGCTGACATCAATGCCATTGCTGTGGGCGCCTTCCACCGTCTGACGAATCAGGCGCAGCACGGCCGGATGCAGGGCGTCCGCCTGGGCGGCCAGCTGCGGATGCTGGCGGTCCATGGCCAGCACATACTGCGTCAGGTCATTGGTGCCGATGGAGAAGAAGTCGGCATGCAGTGCCAGCTTGTCGGCCAGTACTGCCGCTGCCGGCACTTCGATCATGATGCCCAGCGGGATGGTTGGAGCCTGCAGCGACTGGCGGATCGCTTCGCAGCGCTGTCGCAGCTGCTGCAGCTCGGCGACGCTGGTGATCATCGGGAACATCACGGACAGCGGCCCATGAATCGCGGCCCGATACAGCGCCCGCATCTGGGTATCCAGCAGGTCGGGGCGCTGCAGCAGCAGCCGGGCGCCACGTACGCCGAGGAAAGGATTGTCCTCGGCCGGCAGGGTCAGCCAGGGGGCCTGCTTGTCGCCACCGATGTCCAGCGTGCGGACCACCAGCGGTTTGCCATCCAGTGCGCTGAGCATGGCGCGGTAAGCCTGGTATTGCTCCTCTTCTTCCGGCGCATGGTCGCGCTCGACGAACAGCAGTTCGGTGCGCATCAGGCCAACGCCTTCGGCGCCGGACTGCAGGGCGCCGGCGGCCTGATCGTCCCGGTTGATATTGGCCTGGATACCGAGGCGATGGCCATCCAGCGTCTGGGCCGGTAAACCGGCGCTCTGCTGTGCCGACTGCAAGGCCTGGCGCTGGCGCGCCATGCTCTCCTGCGCCTGCTGCAGTGCCTGTTTGCCCGGGTTGAGGTAGAGCGCTCCCTGCTGACCATCGAGAATCACCTGGGTGCCATCGGCGATCTGCAGCAAGTCATCGCCGGCGCCGACCAGGGCCGGCAGGCCAAGCGTGCGGGCCAGAATCGCGGTGTGCGAGGTCGGGCCGCCCCGGGCGGTACACAGACCGAGAATATTGGCGGGGTCCAGGCGCGCCGTGTCCGAGGGCGCCAGGTCCTCGGCCAGCAAAATGACCTTCTCCGCAGGATTCAGCCGGTGTCCGCTTGTCTGGCCGGGCAGCAGCAGATCCAGGACTGACCGTCCGGCATCGCGCAGGTCGGCGGCCCGCGCCGCCAGCAGGGGGTTGGGGTTGTCCTGCAGGCGGCTGGCGCTTTCCTCCACGGCTTGTTGCCAGGACCAGGCGACCCCATGACCGGCAGCCATCAGGCGGCAGCAGTGCCCGATCAGCTCGCCGTCACTGAGCAAGGTGTTTTGGGCGTGGAAGATCTGTGCGGCCTCGGCGCCGAGTCGGGCCTGTGTGTCGTCTGCCAGTGTCTGCAGTGCCTGGCGTGCCTGCTGCAGGGCATCCTCCAGGCGTTGTCCCCCTTCGGCCAGCGAGCCCGGCACGTCCTCGACCTGATGCTGGCGGGTTTGCCAGCGCCGGGTGATGCCGATGGCCAGCCCGGGGCTGGCGCCGATGCCTTGCAGGCTGTCCAGTCCCGCCTCGGGCGTGAAGAGTGGCGAGGCCGCCGCCCGCGCCTTGGCTTTGGCCAGCTCGGCGGAGGCTTTCTCGCTCTGACTCAGTGACTGCATGCAGGCAAACAAGCCATCCAGCGCCTGTTCGGCATCGCTGCCGTCAGCCGACAGCGTCAGGATATCTCCCTGCTGCAGACCGAGCTGAAGCAGGCCGACCAGATGCCGGGCGTCGGCCACTTCGTGGCCGTGGCGGATCTGCAGTCTTGCGGCATACTGCTTGGCGGTATTGACCCAGACGCTGGCCGGGCGCGCATGCAGCCCGTTCGGGTAGTCCAGTTGCCAGGTCTGGCGCCAGGGCAGGTCATGGGCCGGCTCCGGGGCGGGCTGGCTGACGCCCGGCGAGGCATTCAGCGCCTGCAGGATCTGCTCGGCATCACCGGTATGAAACAACTGCTGCATCAGGGCTTCATCCTGCATCATGCGTGTCAGCCGGCGCAGGATGGCGAGGTGCTCGTCGGAGCGCGCGGCAATCCCTACCACCAGATGAACGGTTTCTCCCGGGTTCCAGGTCAGTCCCGCCGGGCTTTGCAAGACCACAATGCCAGTTTGTCTGATCAGCGAGCGGTCCTCGGGCATGCCGTGCGGAATCGCCACGCCATGGCCGAGAAAAGTGTTGGAAACGTTTTCACGTTTAAGCAAGCTTGTGCCATATTCGATCGGTGCGATGTCACAGGCTGCCATCAGCGCCGCAATCTGCTCTATAGCCTCGTCTTTGCTGGAAGCATCAGAAGATAAAAGAATATTTTTACTTTGCAGTATGGTTTCGTTCATGGCGAGGCTACCGTTTGAGAAGATCTGCTATGATTGAAAACGATTACATCATAAAAGTCAATTTGCCGTGGATACCCTCTGGTTGATTCATGACTTTTTGTGGCGGGAGACGGGGGGCATGCTGGCCGGCAGCCCGGGACGCCGGCCGTTTGCCGGTCTGGTCCTTAAGTAATTGGCCGAGGCAGGGCACAATGGTGCCTGCAAGATCATTTTTTACAAGCGGGGTAGGTTCATGGGGGCAAAGATCAAGGATGTCGCTGCACTGGCCGGGGTGTCGGTCGCGACCGTTTCGCGCGTGCTGAGCAACGGGCCGGTGAGTGCGGCGCTGCGTCAGCAGGTGGAGGCGGCCGTGCAGCAACTCGGCTACCGTCCCAATCTGTCGGCCCGGCGCCTGCGTTCGCAGCATAGTCAGACCATCGGCCTGATCGTGGCGGATATCCGCAATCCTTTTTTCACCGCGGTCAGCCGGGCGGTCGAAGATGTGGCGTATCAGGCCGGCATGCGGGTCATCCTGTGCAATGCTGACGAAAACCCCGACAAAGAAGCCATGTATCTGCGCCTGATGCAGGAGGAACGGGTATGCGGCGTGATTTTTTCTCCGACCAGTGTGACGGCGCGGCGCTTTCGTCCCGAGCGCTTCGAATTTCCCGTGGTGATGATTGACCGTGCCGCTCCCCCGGGCACCACCGATACCGTGGTACTCGACAACCGCCTGGCGGCCAGCCATCTGACCGAGCACCTGCTGGCACAAGGTTACCGCCGCATCAGCGGGCTGTTCGGCAATATCAGTGCCACCGGCAAGGAGCGTGCTGCCGGGTACTGCGCGGCGCTGGAGGCGCACGGACTCAAACCGGACGCCCGCTTCATCGCACCAGGCAGCGACCCTGCCGCACGGGCCGTGCAGCAGCTGTTGCAAGCGCCAGAGCGCCCCGATGCCCTGATTGCCAGCAATGGCCTGCTCTTGCTGGGCGCCATGCAGGCCGTGCACGCCACCGGCTTGAAAATGCCCCAGCAAATCGGCCTGGCCGGCTTCGATAACGATCTCTGGACCGGCCTGGTGGACGATGGCCTGACCGTCATCGAACAGCCGGTGGCCGATATCGGCACCATGGCCATGGACATGCTGCTGTCGCGGCTGCAAAACCCGGCACTGTCACCCCGTCAGCTGGTCCTGCACGGCAAGCTGCTGGCCCGCGGTTCGACGCGTCTGCAGTCTGCCTGAAGGTCTGTCCGGGGCGGCCATCGCGCATTCGGGACGAATAGCGCTTGTCTTCGCCTGCCGGGCAGGGCAAGCTGACAGGGTCATCGTCTCAATGAAGATGTCATGAAAGCCAAGTCCCCATCCGGTGTACTGCTGGTGCATTGCCAGTCCCTGCATCAGGCGGCCCTGCTGGCGTGCCGGCAACTCAGGCAACCCGCCCTGGCCGCCGATGCCCTCTATCAGCTACGCCTGACCCTGCGTATTTTCCGTATTCTGCTGCCCCTGGTACGCAAGGATCCTGCCTGCCAGACGCTGTCGGTTACGCTGGACCTGTGTTACCGCGCCACCTCACGTCTGCGTGACCGCCAGGTGGGGATTGGTCTGATCCGGCTGCTGGAGGCGCGCTGGCCGCGCAATCGCCGCCGGCCATCGACCGCGCTGGCGCAGGCGCTGCGCCAGCAATATGCCCAGTTCGCCCGCGAGATGGCGGTGCTGGGGCTGGAGCCCGCGCTGGGACAGATGCTTGAGGCCGTCGAGCGGCTGGAACAACGCCTGTCGGCCAAAAAACTGCGGCGACGCGCCAGCCGTCACGCCGACGACCTGGCCGCACAGCTCGGGCGGCGCATGCAGCAGGCTCTCAGGCGACAACGTGCGCGCGACTGGCACCGCCTGCGCCTGGCAATCAAGCATTATCGTTTCTGGGTGCTGGCGCTGGCCGATCAGTTGCCCGATGTCCACGCGCGGCAGGTGCGCGAGCTCAAGTCGCTGCAGGTGGCATTGGGCGACTGTCATGACTGGGACGTCCTGTTGCACTGGCTGCCCGAGGTGCCTGACGCGCCGCTGGCGGCGTGGGAGCCGGTGATCGCACAATTCCAACAGGTGGACATGCAGCGTGCCATGACCTTGCTGCAACCCTTGCTGCGTCGTCATGGTTTGGTGGATATTCCCGATGGTATAAGCTGAAATCAGAAGCTACTCAATTGAGGTGACGCATGCTGCATACCAAATTGCGCGCGGTGTCCGAGGCGCAGACACGACTGGAATCGTTGCGGCGCATGCTGACGCTGGGAGCGCCGGCTGAGCATGAGTATCTGCGTGTCACGCGGCTGGCGCAGAAACTGTTCCAGGTGCCGATCACCTTTGTCTCCGTGCTGGACGGGCAGAATCAGTACATGATGTCGCCGCTGGGCCTGGCTCCGGTGGCGGTGCCCTGCGAGCAATCCCTTTGTCAGCACGTGGTCAAGGCCAAGCAGCGTATCGTCTGTGAGGATGCGAGTCAGGATGAGCGTTTTGCCCATGTTCCGGCGGTGACCGGGGCACCGGGTATTCGCTTTTATGCGGCGCAGCCGATTCACAATGCCGAAGGCCATGTCATCGGCGCTCTATGCATTGCCGATACCCGGCCGCGCAGCATCAGCGAAGCCGAGTTGCAGGGGCTGGAAGATCTGGGCTATCTGCTGGAAGCCACCATTGCCCTGCGTTATCTGAGTTTCTCCCATGAGCGCGCGCTGGTGTTTGCCAGTGCCGTCGGGCGCGAGGCCATCACCGATGAGCTGACCTCGGTGTTCAATCGCCGCGGCATCATCGACATGGCCAATCATGCCTATGCGCGTTGTATTCACGAGCATCGCGGTTTCTCTCTGGCTCTGGTCGATCTGGATCATTTCAAGGCCATCAACGACGAGTTCGGCCATCTGGTTGGCGATGAGGTGCTGAAAGAGGCGGCGCACCGTATCCAGCGCACGCTGCGCGGTGGCGATATCGTCGGCCGCTGGGGCGGTGAGGAGTTTCTGGTGGTGTTGCCGGGTTCCAGTCCTTCGGTGCTGCAGGATGTCGGCAACAAGCTGGTCCAGGTGATCAGCGGGCCGGTGATTGTCGGGGAAAGCAAGGTGCAATTGTCGGCCAGCGTCGGACTGGTGGGCGTCGGGACGGCCCGCGAGGTCTTCGACGAGGTGACCTGGCTGGAGGCGGCCGATCAGGCGCTGTATATGGCCAAGGAACGCGGCCGGGCGCAGGCGGTGGTTTATCCGAGTGCGCCGGGGTGATCAGGGTGATTTTTCTTGTCCGCTAGCGCGGACGATGTTTTGACGCAGCGACCCCGCTGCACCGGGGCAGGGGCGGTGTCCCGCCACCGCCCCTTGCATCGCCAGGCGGCCCCCGAGCGGGGAAACGCGTCACAACGGGGGGGCGTGCCGGGGTTGGCAGCAGAGGTCGAAGCGTGGAGGTTTTCATTTGAACAAAACGGCAAGGGCGTGCCCTTGCCGTTTTTTGTGCCATTGGCCCCATGGCCTGCCGGGCTTACCAGATGATCTTCACCGCCTTGTCGCCCAGCCAGTCCTTCAGGCTGCCGATCAGGCCGTCATCCAGCCGAACCCCCCAGTGCTTGGGCAGCATCAGCTCGCCGCGGGCCTGACCATTGTCGTACACCACCCGTACCGGGCAACCGGCCTCTTCGCTGCGGTAGGGGGTCAGCAGACCGGCGAAGCGGGCGGTGTCGGCATTGGTCTGTGACATCTGTACCTGCAGGCTGCGGGCATACAGACTGCGCGCCTCGCCCAGTTCGTAGATCTTGTCGGCGGTGATGCGCAGACCGCCGGAAAAATCATCGTTGCTGACCTTGCCCTCGATCACCAGCACCTGGTCTTCCCGCAGGCGGGTGCGGTTGGCGTCAAAGGTTTCCGAGAATACGCTGACTTCCAGCTTGGTACTCATGTCATCGAGCTGGATGAAGGCCATCTTGCCGCGGTTGCCGACCTTGGTGCGGATGCCGGTGACAAAGCCCGCCAGCAGCTGCGGCTCCTTGCGCGGGCTGATGCGGGCCAGCGGTGTCTTGATGAAGCCTCGCACCTCACGCTCGTAGGCGGCGAAAGGATGGCCGGAGAGGTAGAAGCCGATGGCGGTTTTTTCTTCCGCCAGCTGGGTGATCTGATCCCAGGGGCGGACATCGCGCATTTCCAGCGGCGGAGCGACATCATCACCGAACATGTCGAACAGGCCGCCCTGGTTGGCATTGGCAGCTTCCTGCTCGGCCGATTCCATGCACAAACCGACGTTGGCCAGCAGGCGGGCGCGGTTGCTGTCGATGGCGTCAAAGGCGCCGCCACGAATCAGCGCCTCGATCACCCGCTTGTTGACCAGCTTCTTGTCGGTGCGGCGGCAGAAGTCGAACAGATCCTTGAACGGACCGCTCTCCTGGCGTACCTGGATGATGTGCTCGACCGCCGACTCGCCACTGCCCTTGATGGCGCCCAGCGCATAGCGGATGTGCTTGCGATCCACCGGCACGAAGCGATAGAACGACTCATTGACGTCCGGCGGCAGGAACTTGAGCTGGTTGGCGATCGAGTCGTCGTAAAACACTTTCAGCTGATCGGTGTTGTCCAGTTCCGACGACATGGTGGCTGCCATGAAGGCAGCCGTGTGATGGGCCTTGAGCCAGGCGGTCTGATAGGCCACCACGGCGTAGGCTGCCGTATGCGACTTGTTGAAACCGTACTCGGCAAACTTGGCCATCAGGTCGAACAGATGGCGCGCCAGCTCCTCCGGGTAGCCCTTTTTCTGCGCGCCCTCGGTGAAGATGCCGCGGTGCTTGTCCATCTCCTCGGCTTTTTTCTTGCCCATCGCCCGGCGCAGCATGTCGGCACCACCGAGCGTATAGCCGCCGATGATCTGCGAGATCTGCATCACCTGTTCCTGGTACACGATCACGCCATAGGTCGGTTCCAGGCAGGCCGTCAGGTCGGGGTGGAAATAGTCGACTTCCTGCTTGCCGGCCTTGCGCAGGATGAAGTCGTCCACCATGCCCGAGCCAAGCGGGCCCGGACGGTAGAGTGCCAGCACGGCGATGATGTCTTCGAAACGGTCAGGTTTGAGCTTTTCCAGCAGCCGCTTCATGCCGTCCGATTCCAGCTGGAACACCGCGGTGGTATTGGCCTTCTGCAGCACGCGGTAAGCGTCCGGGTCGGTGAACTCCAGGTGATTCAGATCGGTGGTGAAGGAGGGGTCAAGGTCCTTGATGTAACGCACCGCCAAATCAATGATGGTCAGGTTGCGCAGGCCCAGAAAGTCGAACTTCACCAGGCCGATCTGCTCGACGTCGTCCTTGTCCAGCATGGATACCGGCACGGCTTCTTCGCCGCTGGCCTGGAACAGTGGGCAGAAGTCGGTCAGCTTGCCCGGGGCGATCAGGACGCCACCGGCGTGCATGCCAATGTTGCGCGTCAGGCCTTCCAGCTTCTTGGCCAGCTCCCACAGCTGGCGCAGTTCTTCTTCGTTTTCCAGCCGCTCTTTGAGCACCGGCTCCATTTCGACTGCGTCATCCAGGCTGTACTGCTTGCCCGGCGCGGCCGGAATCAGCTTGGAGACCTGGTCACAGAAGGTGTAGGGCAGGTCGAGTACCCGGCCAACGTCACGCACCACGGCCTTGGCGGCCATGGTGCCGAAGGTGGCGATCTGGCTGACGGCTTCGGCGCCGTAGGCCTGGCGCACATACTCGATCACGCGGTAGCGGTTGTCCTGGCAGAAGTCGACGTCGAAGTCAGGCATCGACACCCGTTCCGGGTTGAGGAAGCGCTCGAACAGCAGCGCATACTCCAGCGGGTCGAGGTCGGTAATGCCCAGCGCGTAGGCGACCAGCGAACCGGCACCGGAGCCCCGGCCCGGTCCGACCGGGCAACCATTGTGCTTGGCCCAGTTGATGAAGTCCGCCACGATCAGGAAGTAGCCCGGGAAACCCATCTGTACGATGGTGTCGATTTCGAACTTCAGCCGGTCCTCATAGCGCGGACGCTGGCGTTCACGTTCGATTTCATCCGGATACAGCCCGGCCAGCCGTTGCTCCAGCCCCTCGCGCGTGCGTGCCAGCAGGTAGTCATCCAGTGTCATGCCGTCCGGCGTCGGGAAATCCGGCAGGTAGTTCTTGCCCAGCTGTACCGTCAGGTTGCAGCGCTTGGCAATCTCGACCGTGTTTTCCAGCGCTTCGGGGATGTCGTGGAAGCGCTCCAGCATCTGCTCGGTCGACAGGAAATACTGACACTCACTGAAGTGTTTCGGCCGGCGCTTGTCCGACAGGGTGTAACCCTCGGCAATGCATACCCGGGCCTCGTGCGCCTTGAAATCGTCCGGATCCATGAACTGGATCGGGTGGGTGGCGACCACCGGCAGGCCGGTTTCGCCGGCCAGCCACAAGGTCTGCTGCAGGACCGACTCGATCTGCGGGTTGTCCAGCCGCTGCAGTTCCAGATAGAAACTGCCGGGGAAGACCTCGGCCCAGTGGCGCGCACGGCGCAGGGCCTCGTCACGCTGACCGATCGACAGTGCCATGCCGACATCGCCCAAGTGGGCGCCGGACAGGCAGATCAGCCCGCTGTTGTCGCCCCCTTCGAGTTGCGCGCGACTGATTTCGGCGCGGCCCCGATGCTGGTTGTGCGTGAAGGCTTCGGTCAGCAGCTCGCACAGGCGGCCATAACCGGCACGGTTCTTGGCCGTCAGCATCATGCGGTAGGGTTTTTCGGCATCGTCGGGGTTTTCCAGCCAGATATCGCAGGAGACGATCGGCTTCAGACCCTTGCCGCGGCAAGCTTTGTAAAACTTCACCATACCGAAGATGTTCATCAGGTCCGACATGCCGATGGCCGGCATATTGTCCTGCTGAGCACGTTTCACCGCATCGTCCAGGCGCACGATGCCGTCGGTGATGGAGAACTCCGAATGGAGTCGCAGATGAATGAATCGGGTTGCGTTCATGCGCTCTTTTACTTGATGTTCGTGGCGATCTGGCTCGCCAGGTCATCCAGCAGGGTGTAGCGGCGCTGGTATTCGGCGCGCTTCTTGCTGGCAATGTCTTCCATGGTCTTGCGGGGCAGCGGCAGTGGCAGACGGAAATAGTCGCCATCCTCGGGTTTGGCCTCGAGCGACTGCCAGAAACTGTCGTAATCTGCCTCGAAATTTTTGCGGTAACGCCAGGAGTTGTAAATGTGCTGTGCCTTGCCCACGGCCAGTACCTGCTTGATACCCAGGCGCTGCGCCAGCACCGTCAGGGCCTCCATGGCGACGCGCTTGGGAAACAGGCCGTGGAAGGCCTTGGTCACGGCACGGATGGTGTCGGCACTGCCCTCATAACGGCGCGGCCCCTGCAGGCCGCCGATGACCAGAGCCGGTGCGCCGTGGCGCTGGCAAAGCGTGAAAGACAGCGTGACCAGGGCAAAGCCGGCAGGATCCATCAGCAGAATCGCCAGTTCGCCCTCTTTGTCGAAACCGTGGGCATGAGTGAGCAGCAGGGTGTACTGGCGCTCATCCTTGCCCGTCAGCTCGGCCAGCAACTGGTGCTGGTTGCGCAAGACGGTATCCAGTATGGCGGGCGGGAAAAGCGATTTCTCCAGCTGGTAATTGGCCAGCAGGACTTGCAGCTTGGCACCGGTGTTCAGCTTTTGCATCAGATAGGGCCGATGCAGCTTCATCGCCAGCCGGGGGTTGAGCCGCAGATGGGCCAGCAGGGCCTCGTCGGCAACAAACAGGTCCAGCCAGCGCAGCATGGCCGGCAGGGTCAGCAGGCTGCGAAAGCCCAGCTTGAAGCGGTGCTTGAATTCGTCCAGGCCATCGCGGCGAGAAAAGTCCCCGCGCACCAATTGGCGCAGGAGTGAGGCAGCAGTCTGGGGCATACCGGATCAGGTGTGGGAAGCAAAGGCGCTATTCTACTCAAGCGCGGCGCTCAAGTCGCGGCCTTTCTCAGTCAGGCCTGGCTGGCTGTGAGCAGCGTTCAGCCCTCTTTTTTCTTGGCAGGCTGCGGCTTGAGGGCGGCGAGCGCCACTTTCTGCATTTCCAGCCCCTTGATCTGCATCGACAGCATGCCCAGGTTCATGGTCAGCCAGGTTTCCACCACCTTCAGCTCATTGATGCGTCGCTCAATATCTTCTTCCGTCATCGGCGGCATGAAAGGTTGTGCCGCTGCCGGCGTGGCGTTCTGCCACATCTGGCGGAACATGGCGAAAGGGTCGGCCGGGTTGAAGTCCGCATTGCTCATGATGGCGTACCTGCAAGGGTCTATGTCGGTGGAATGAAACAGGTCTCCTGTCAATTTAGCCCTTGTCATCAGCAGGGGCAAGCCTGGTTCATGAGCGGATGTGGTGAGACAGGTGACTGGCATGGCGCGGGTTTCCAGACGCGCCCGCGGGCCATGTTGACGCCAGGGGAAAGGCAGGCGCAAGACAACTTTTGACTTTTTCGCCGCGGCCATGCAAAAAGGCGCATGTGTTGAAAACAGGAGTGTCTGCATGCTGGATGAAGAACAACAGGCTGCGTTCGAACAATCGGTGGCTGGCGTATGTCAGAAAGCCCTGCATCATCTGAGCGAGCATCCAGGCCGCGAGGCGGCGGTGCAGTTTGTCGTCAACGTGCAGCGCGGCGTGGACCGCGTGGTGCAGCAGGCGGCCGGGGATGGGCCGGTGCTGGCCTGTCGCGAGGGCTGTAGTTACTGCTGCCAGGCGCGTGTCGAGATCACGCCGCCGCAACTGTGGCTGATGCTGCGCACCATTCGCCAGTGGCCGCAGAACGAGCGAGACGCCTTGCGTGAGCGCCTGCAGACCCAGGTTGTGGTGCGCGCGAGGGATCCGTTTGCTCGCCATGACTGTGCCTTGCTGCAGCAGCAGCGCTGTCTGGTGTATGAGCAACGTCCCGCGACTTGCCGGCGGGCGCACTCACTGGAAGTGGCGGCCTGTGCCCGGGGCGACGAGACCTTGCCGCAGGACATGGCTATCCGCTTTGGCGCCGAGGCCCTGATGCGCGGGGTGGATGCGGCCTATCAGGCGCTGGGGCTGGATGTTGCGCCTCGCGAACTGGGCGAGGCCCTGCTGGTGGCGCTGGATACGCCACAGGCAGAGCAGGAGTGGTATGTCGCCAGCGGTTTGCAGTAGGGCGGGACAGGCCGGTCGGTGACCGGCCTGTCATCGTCAGCGCATCACGGTCGCGATGCGGGCATTGACCGGAATGTTGCTGGCGTTGAGTCCCGGTTGCTGGCCGTGCAGATCAAAGGCCAGCTTGGCCTGCGGCCCGTAGAACACGCAGTGGGTCGAACCACCGAAGTGGAACATGCCGAGCTGCTCGCCCTTTTTCACCTTCTGACCTTCATACACCGTGATCTGGCAGGTCGAGACCTCGGCCATGCCGACCGGCATGACGCAAATCAGTCCGATGGCCGGATTGTCCGCCTGAATGAAAATCATCGCCCGGGTCGCCACCTCGGTGATGTAGCCCTGAGAGTCGTTCGGCCCGGCCGGGTCATAGCCTTCCGACAGGGCTTCCGAGTAATACGTACCATCCTTGACGTAGGCCTTGATCACGGTCCCGCTGACCGGGCTGTGCCAGCGGTGGTAGCTCAGCGCGCTGAGGAAGGCCTGGTAAATGGTGCCGCCGATGAAATGCTCGGTCAGTGGATCGTTATCCAGCATATGGGCGACCGAGTAGGGCTGAGCCTTGATCCAGAAGCGATCATGCGCCTGGACGTTGTGCGCCAGCCGGTAGGGAGCCGATTCGCAGGCGTTGACGATGACGTCATCCTTGTCTGGTGCGGCGACCGGGCGTACTCCGGGGCGGAATTCACGAGTGAAGAAATCATCCCAGGAGCGGAAGCCATGATAGGGCTGGGTCGGTTCGCACTGAAACTCCTGGTCGAAATTCGGCATGGCCTTGCGTGCCGCCGGCCCGAACCAGTCACTGTTGCTCTGGTTCCCCAGAACGGCGCAGGAGTCCTTCGAGCAAAGAAAGCGCGCCCATTCGTTCAACACCAGTTTGAGCTGCTGATTGACCCGGTCGTTGAGAAACGCGGCAAACCCGGCGGTGGTGCCCATCGACCAGTCCAGAATGGCATTGATCGGAAACCCGACCAGGCCCGTGGTGTTGAATGCCGGCGCACGAGTCAGGATGACATTGATCATCTGCAGCATCTGCTGGTAATCGCGAACCTGCGGGCCGCCGGCCGGGTTGCGATTGTACGGAGGACGATGCGGCACCTGCTCGAACATCTGATGGAACAGCATGTAGATTTCAGCATCATTTTCGATCAGCGCCTGAAACGACTGCAGTACCGGATGCAGGGGCTTTTTCAGTTCCCGTGCCTCTTCATGCAGGTCGCTTAACCATTGCGTCAGCAAGGCCTGATCGGAAGGTAGCCATTGGCCGACACGGAAAGGCGCTGTGGACTCTGCTTGCGTGCTCATGGATCAAATCCTCTTGAATAAGCCATCAGGCAAGCCAGGACGAAGGCTTGCGCCATTCGAATGGAATTGGCTTATTAAGATTAATATCCATATGAAATGTTGCGCGGCAATATGGGGGTCAGGTGCCTGTGCGAAAGGACAGGTGCCCGGAGTCAGGGTGCAGGATCGTGCGGCAGCGCCTTGTGCGGCACCCCGGGCAGGGTCCGGACCCAGCGGCGCAGATGGCGGCTGACCGTGGCGCGCCAACGCGGATGATGCAGGCAGTAGCCCCCGGCCAGGCCGACCAGGCAGCCCAGCACGGTGTCGGCGAAGCGGGCCCGGATCAAGACCTCCGGCGGCGTCAGGCCCAGACGGGCCGCATCGGCCAGCAGGATGGTGATCGGCGTGATGAACATGGTGGCAAAGCCGTAATGGCGCACGATCAGCGTTTCGATGATGAAGTTCAGGCTGATCATCACCAGACAGACCGTCCAGGGGGTGAGCGGCAACATCAGAATGGCGAATGCCAGCATCAGCCCGAGCGAGGTGCCGAGCAGGCGGTGCAGCTGCTTGTTCCAGACCGCCCGCAATGACACGCCGGGAATCACCGCCAGGCAACTGATCGGCACCCAGTAGGCATTTTCCATGTGCAGCAGTTGCGCCAGCGCGGTGGCCAGACCGACGAAGCCGCCGATGAACACCGAATCCACCACCACATACTCAAAGCGCTTTTCTGCCAGGTTCGGCGCGGGTTTGGGCGGGCGATGCCGCAGGCTGTACAGGCTGTAGCAGAAGGCAATGACACAAGCCTGCAGGCTGCCGAGGAACATCAGGCCGACTTTCAGCGGCAGGTCGGCGGTGGTGCTGGGAGAGTAGGCGCCAATCGCCGCGGCCATGATGAAAAACAAACTGCCGGGCTGGCCCAGCGCATAGAAGCGGCTCACCATGGTGACCAGGGTGGTGATCAGCGCCAGGATCACGACCATGCCCGGCGCAAAGTGATGGCTGATGACGCCCAGTGCATAGCTGGCCGTGATGGCAAAGGCGCAGCTCATCACCGTCAGCATGCGGTGCGGCAGTGCCGTATCCGGCAAGTACAGAAAAATCATGCCGCCGAGCGAGGCAATCAGTCCATAAGCCAAATGGCCGAACCAGGCACCGACCAGCAAGGGCAGGCCGCTGGCCAGTGCCGCCGCGAAGGGCAGCTGCCAGGGGCGGTCGCTGGCATGGATGGTGGTGAGGTGGCGCAATTCATTGCTCAGCAGGGCGCGCAGCCGCTGCCAGCGGGTCGGTGTAGTCATGGACAAGGTGCGCGGAGGCGCAGAGGTTCAGCGTTGGGATACCCATTCAGTGTACGCGCACAAGCGGGGGTGGGGCAAAAAAACGCTGCTTGCCTTTCTCTTTAAATGACATGCGAGTATGCTGATTGCCGGTGGCTGGTGGTCCCGGCTGACGCATGCGTCGGGCCCTTTCTTCGGCATTCCATTTCCGGGAGTCTGCTCCCTGAAAGAGACAAAATGAGTTTCTCGACAGTAGGGGTCCTGGCGCTGATTGCCGTGGCTGCTCTCTGTTATTGCTACCTGACGCGCGAAGAGTAAGTCACACCCGAGGCCGTTTGCACGGCTCCCTGCGCCAGATCTATCCCGTCACGACGCATCTGGCAGCCGCGTGACGGGGGTCGATGGTCAGCGTGTTGGCCAGTTGCCCGCCCTGGTGCGCACTGGTCCGTCATGCTGGAAGGTCGTTGTGTGCCACGATCATTGATCGGCATGTCAAGATGATGGGTGACGTTGGCAAACCGGCAGGTTGCGGCGGTGTTGCCACACGAGCCATACGGTGATGCGACCTGAACTTATCAGATGGCGCACCATATGATGCAGCGCAATAAATAGTTTGATTTCAAGACTATGCTGTGGTCGACGATGTCGCAGCCGCCCTGAGGCATCGACTACCCATTGCGAGGCCACATCATGACTTATCAGGAAGAACTCTGTGCGTATCTGCACACGCAACATCAATTGCAGCAATTGCTGGCGCAACTGCATGGCGAAGGTGCCATCGCGCTGATGGACGAAGAGCTGTAATCCGCAGGTTCCCGCTGACTCAATGCCGGTGTGAAGACACACTGAGTAGCACGCTGATCATCAACAGGAAGGCCGCCAACGTTTCCCAGAGCGTCGGGCCGCGCCATGCCCAGAGAAACGAATACAGCAGGGCAAACAGGGTTTCGAACAAAATCATTTGCCCGGTCATGGTCAGCGGCAGCAGACGACTCATGCGGTTCCAGAAGGCGTTGCCAATGACCGAGGCAAAGAGGGCGATACCGGCGCTGACCGCGGCAAAGCGCAGCCAGTCGGAGGCGCCGTGCGCCGTGCTGTCCTGCAGCGAGGGCACGATCAGCAGCAGAGACTCGATGCCGGTCACTACCCCCAGTAACAAACTCCAGTCACCGGCGCTGATGTGCTGCAGCCGTGACAGGCTGTGACTGTTGCTGACGGCAAACCAGGTCCAGGAAACCAGCGCGCCCACCGCACACAGCAGCCCGGTCAACGGGTGGTTTCCCGCGGCCTGCCGGGCACTGTGCAGGCTGGGCCAGACAATGCACAACACGCCGGCCAGGCCTAGCAGCAGCGATGGCAGCAGACGGAACAGCGGTGGCTTGCGCTGCCTGTAATAGCCGATCAGTGCAATGGCCACCGGCATGAAACCGATCATCAGCGAGGTCATCGCCACACCGCCTCGCTGTACCGCCGAAGCCAGCAGCAGGTAATACAGAATGTTGCCCAGCAGGCTGAGCCAGGCCAGTACCAGCCATTCGCGCCAGCCCAGCCCCGGCACCACACTGCGCCAGCGCGGCAGCAGCAGACCCGCCGCAACCACGCCATAAGCCAGATAACGCCCGGCTGACAGCTGCAGCGGCGTGAAGTCCGACGCCCAGAGGGGCGCCATGAATACCGTCCCCCACAATGCCCCGGCCGCCATGCCACAGGCGACCCCGCGTGTCAGTTGCTGCAAGCTGCGACATCCTTTCTCATGCCCGCGCCGCTGTCTTGCGGCGATCTGTCTGTGCGGGCCTGGCCATGGGTTGGTGAGACAGCGACTTTACCATGCTGATTGGGTAGGGTGATGGCGCTTTGGGGTCAAGGCGGTGGTCCTTCTATCGCGCTGACCTGTGCGGTGTTCTGGCACCTGTCCCTGCCGCGGTGGGTCAGCCCAACCCCGCCAGTCTGGTCGGCAACTGCTCTGCCAGTGTATCGATGACCAGGCGCAGGCGCTGTGTGATCTGCCGTGCCGCCGGCCACAGCAACTGCAAGGGGTAGCCGACCGAGAGGCTGTCGCCCAGCACTGGCAGCAGGCGGCCACTGTCCAGGTCTGCACGTACCAGCCACAGCGGCAGCCTGGCGATGCCCAGCCCGGCCAGAGTCGCATCCAGCAGCGCACCCAGATCATCCAAGCACAGCCGCGCCGGGACGTCGACGCGCTGTGCGGGGGTAGCGCCCGCCTCAAAGCGCCAGCTGGCGGTCTGCTGAGCTCGGCCATAAATCAGGCAGTCGAACTGTGTCAGCGCGGCCGGGGTATCCGGTCTGCCGCGTTGCGCCAGATAGGCGGGGCTGGCGCACAGCACCATGTGCTGTTGCCCCAGAGGGCGCGTCTGATAGTCGTGGTTGTCCGGCAGGTCCCCGCTGCGGATCGCCAGATCAAATCCTTCTTCGATCAGGTCAACCCGCCGGTCGGTCAACGACAGTTCCCACTGCAGGCCCGGGTGCTGCTCGGCCAGCGCAAACAACAGCGGGGCGATCAGCGTGCGTCCCAAGAGTCCCGGCATGCTCAGCCGCAGTCGACCCTTCAGCGCCAGCTGGCCCTGCGCCAGCGCCGCTTCGGCCTGCTCCAGTTCCGCCAGCACCCGCAAGCAGCGCTGATAGAACAACGTGCCTTCCGCAGTCAGGTGCTGACTACGTGTTGAACGATGAAACAGCCGGGTGCCCAGACGCTGCTCCAGCCGGGCGACGCTTTTGGCGACCGCCGAGCGCGACAGATGCATGCGTTCAGCCGCCATGCTGAAATTGCCGGCTTCTGCTGCCTCGACAAAGGTGGCGATGCCACTGAGTCGATCCGGATTGGCCATTTTAACGACTCCATTTTGTCGCCAATGTGGCGAAATAATGCCACAACAGTAGCATAAAAATATTCAATATCATGCAAAGGATCGCTCACCAGAAACAGGAGGTCCTCATGCAAGCTGACTACCCAAGCCTAACCCATCACTACGGCGCCATGGCCTGCCAGGCGGGCGAACTGTGGCTGCCGTCGCGAACCAGTCCGCCGGTGGTGGTACTGCTGCATGGCGGATTCTGGCGCTTGCCCTGGGGACGCGAGCAGTTGCACCCCCTGGCCCTGGACCTGTGTCGGCGCGGTTTTGCTGTCTGGAATATGGGCTATCGCAGGCTTGGTGAGGACGGTGGTGGCTGGCCCGGCACCTTCGAGGATGTGCGCGCCGGTCTGGATGCCCTGGCCGACTTGGTCGGGCAGGGGGTGGTGCTCGATTTGCATCGCGTGCTGCTGGTCGGCCATTCGGCCGGTGGTCATCTGGCGCTATGGGCGGCCGCCAGGCATGACGGGCCGGTTCGTCCTCTGGCGGTGGCCGGGCTGGCCCCGGTCACCGATTTGCGTCGCTGCCATGAGTTCGTGCGTGAGCCCGAGGTGCTGCGCACCTTGCTGGGCGGCACGCCCACCAGCCAGGCCGAGCGCTATCGGCAGGCCTCGCCCGTGGATTGCCTGCCGCTTGGCGTGCCGCAACTCATTCTGCATGGCAGCGAGGATGAGGCGGTGCCGCTGGTCTGGTCGCAGGATTATGTCCGCCTGGCGCTGCAAGCCGGGGATGCGGCACAACTGACCGTGATCGAGGGTATGGATCATATGCGCTTTCTCGACCCGGCCAGCGAGGCACATCAGCAGCTATGCCGCTGGTTGGTGCGTATCAGCGCTGAATAGCCGATGGCGGGTCAGCAGGCAGGCTGCGGCAGCCACTGCTGCACTCAGTAGCAGCACCGCAGTCATGCCCCATGCCGAATACAGTCTGCCGCCCAGCGCGGCGCCCAGGGTAATGCCGACATACAGCGCGCTGCTGAGCAGGCCCAGTACCGTGGGGCGTCGGGTATGAAAGGCCTGCGCCGCACAAGCCTGCAAGGCCGGGAAAAACCCATAGGCGACAAAGGCCTCGGTGAACAGGGCGGCGGCCAACAGCCACAGCCCATGCTGCCGATAGGCCAGCAGGCACAGGCCGAAGCAGGCGGTCATCAGTGCCAGCGACAGCCGTACCTGGCGCGCCGCGCCGAGACGGTCCGCCAGCCGGCCTCCTGCCAGCACCCCGCCAGTCGCCCCGGCGCCAAAGCAGGCCAGGGTCAGTGCCACCTGAGCGGCAGGTGCCGCGAACGTCTGCACCAGTGCCGTGGCCAGCAGGGTATAGCAGGCATAGACACTGACCGCCCAGGCGCACATGCACAGCAGCAGCGGCCAGGCCTGCCACAGTCGCTCCTCACTGCTGTCCTGGCGAACCGGAGCCTGGTGCGGCAGGCTGCCGGACCAGACGACGGCATTGACCGGCACCATGGCCAGCAGCGCCACGCCGAGGGCGGCAAACAGCATGCGCCAATGTGTCAGTTGCCCCAGCCAGAGCCCGAACGGGGCACCCAGGCACAGGGCAATCACCAGCCCGGAATTGATCTGAGCCAACCGTGCGGCCCGTTGTGCCGGGGCGGCGCGCTCCGCCGCCATGGCATATAGCATGGGTGAAATGCCGGCTGCGGCCAGACCGGCCAGGACACGGCTCAGGGTGAGTTGCCACAAATTCGGTGCCAGCGCGGTATATGCATTGGCCAATGCCAGTGCGCCGACGCCGGCGAACAGGACGTTGCGCAAACCCCAGCGCTCGGCGAGCCGGCCGAGCAGCGGGCAGGCCAGGGCATAGGTCAGGCTGAAAGCGCTGACCAGGACGGCGACCGCCGCCGGTGATTGGTGCAGTTCGCGGCCGATCAGCGGCAAAAAGGCCGAGACGATAAACAGATCGGTGCCGACTAGAAAGATGGTCAGCCAGCTGACCGGTACCCACAGGGCGGCAGGCAAGAGCGGGAATGGCAACGTGCGGCTGCTGGATGGCATGACAGGCTTCCTGTATAATGTTAGAGTTCAAACATGATATTAGAGTTCTAACATTATGCGCAAGCAGCAATCGGCGGCCAGGCCGCCGGCCCCCGGAGAGGGCAAACGGGGAGAAGACGGACACCTGGGGTATCTGTTGCGCCAGGCTGCCGCCATGCACCGGCTGAAGATGGAGCGTGCCCTGAGCGACCTGGGGGTCACGCCGCCGCAATTCTCGGTGCTGACCATGCTGGCCGCCTATCCTGGTCAGTCCAATGCCGACATCGCCAGGCTGGCCATGCTGACCCCGCCCACCGTGACAGTCATCGTCGGCAATCTGGAGAGCATGGGCGCCGTGCTGCGGCGACCTCATGCACAACATGGCCGCATCCAGCATATCGACCTCACCGAGCAGGGCATGGCGCTGCTGGCTTCCTGCCGAGCGCGTGTACAACAACTGGAGGCTGCGCTGGCCGCTGGCCTGAGCGAAAGCGAGACGACGCTGCTGCGTCGCTGGCTGGCCGGCGTGGCACGGGAGGGTGAAGCAGAGGGTACCCCGCCCTGAGCATTCCCCTTGCTGCCGGTCTGATAGATACCTGATGGGGGTATTGTTGCCCTCGGCGGCATTCGGCGCTATGCTGGCACGCATGCGAATTTTCCGGTTGTGCCTGCTGCTGATCGCCATGGCCCTGCTGCCTTTGCAGAGCTGGGGCGGCGATACGCCCTGGCGGTCCGCGCCGGGCGCCGACCGCGCCCGGGCCGTGCTCAGCCAGGCGGATTGTGCACATCACGACGAGCCGTCCACGACGACTGGCCACACGCATGGGCATGCGTCCTGCTGCCAGAGCCCACTGGCTGCCCAACCTGTTGTCCTGCCGGCCCCCTGGGCACTCAAGGCGCCGCAGAACAGCCGGCATGATGCCCGTTTCACCTCCCACATCCAGCGACTGCTTCTGCGGCCACCCCAGGCCTGATTCGGCTTTGCCCCCCCCGTGTGCGCCATGCCGGGCATGGCGTAAGCATCGTTGCGGCGCCACGCGAACCGTCGATGGCGCCAATCTCGCTGGAGAAAAACATGAATAGATTGAACAAGCCGCGCCTGTCGCTGGCGCTGGCCCTGTTGTTGACGCTGACCCTGCATGAGACCGTCTGGGCGGCGACCAGTCAGACCCTCACGCTGGTGAAGAACAAGGGCTGCGTCTGCTGCGAACGCTGGGCGGCCGATATGAAGGCCCATGGCTTTGCCGTCAAGACGGTAGAAATGGCCGATGTCACGCCTTTCAAGGACCAGCAGCATGTGCCTGTCGCCCTGCGTTCCTGCCATACCGCCACGATCGGCGGCTATGTGATCGAAGGGCATGTGCCGGCTGACCTGATCCGCAAGCTGTTGAAAGACAAGCCTCATCTGGCCGGGCTGGCCAGCCCTGGGATGCCGCCTTCCGCGCCGGGGATGGACTTGCCCGGCAAGCCGGTGCCTTATCAGGTGATGGCCTTCGGCGCGGACGGCAAGACCACGCTGTATGCCCAGCGCTGATTGCGCTGACCACGGCGTCCGCCGAGTGTGCCACATGCCCTGACAGGGGCGTGTGGCGCCGCAGGCCATGCTGGCGGTGTACACTCGGCATGTCGTCATTCGCCCGGAGCTGGTCATGTCCATGCCGCTTCTTTCCCTGTTGCAGTACAAATCCTGGGCCGACACCCGAACACTGGCGGCCGTGGCGCATATCGACCGCAGCCAGCATGGCGCTGCCTTCGATTTTGCCCGACAACAACTTAATCACATGGTGCGGGTCGAGGCGCTGTTTCGCGCCCGACTCATCGGTGAGCCTGCGCCGCATGATTCAACCAACACGGCACAATTGCCGGCGTTTGCGGCACTGGCTGCCTCGCTGGAGGCATCGAATCACTGGCTGCTGGACTATGTGCCTACCCTGAACGCCGGGGCGCTGGCGCAGTGCATCCGCTTCACCTTTGTGGATGGTCAAAAAGGTGCGATGAGCCGGGAGGAGATGCTTTGTCACCTCATCAATCATGGTACCTACCACCGGGGGGCCATTGGTCATGCGCTGGATTTGGCCGGTGCGCCGCGCCCGGCCGACACCTATACGGTGTTCCTCCATGCGGCCGAACCGGGGCGTCGTGAGGAATAGGGCGCTTGGCCGGTTGGCGGTCCGGGGCGATGCCGGCGTGATAGCATGGCAGTGGTCAGCGATGCGGTGATGTTGGCTGACGTCGACACTTTCTCTCATTCATGACGATCCTGACCATGCGAATCGGATGCCTGCATACCGCGAATAGCAATATCCCTGTCTTCGATGCGGCGCTGGCCAGCCTGGCCTGCGCGGACGTTCGGCTCAGCCATCAGGTGCGTCCCGATTTGCTGGCGGCGGCCGTCGCCGCCGGCGGACTGAATGACGAGATCGTCCTGCAAACCAGCGAGGCGCTGGCCGCATTGTGTGCGGTCAATGAGGTCGTATTGCTCACCTGCTCGACACTCGGTCCGGTAGTGAGCGCTTTCGTCTCGTCTACGCCCGTTTTGCGCGTGGATGAGGCGCTGGCCCGGCAGGCCGTGACAATGAGCACCTCCGTAGTGGCGCTGTGCGCGGTCGAAACGACCCTGGCGCCCACCCGGGCGCTGTTCGAGCAACGGGCCCGGGAGACCGGTGCGACCGTTGACGTACGACTGGTTGACGATGCGTGGGGCTATTTCATGGCAGGTGAGATGGCGCGCTATGATTTGACGATGGCGCAGGCGGCGGACAGCGCGTATGCCGAAGGGGCGGGGGTTGTGGCCTTCGCCCAGGCCTCCATGGCGGGCGCTGCGGCTTATGTGCGGCACAACCGATCCGCTTTGACCAGCCCGATCAGTGGCTTGCAGGCGGCCATTGCCGCTTGCCGGAACCAGTCAGATTGATTTGAGCATTAGGTCGGCGCCCTGTCATACTGTTATTACCGTTTTCTCCCAATAAGAATATGCACCCAGATACTCGCTTCCGGGCCGGCCTGTTGCTGCTCATCGCCTTGCTGGCCATTTCCGGCTATCACCCTTATGACCAGACCACCTGGCTGCTCGAAGTCTTGCCGGTGCTGATCGTCATTCCGCTGCTGAGTCTGACCTACCGCCGCTTCACCTTCACCCCGCTGGTCTACGGCCTGATCTTTGTGCACTGCTGCGTTCTGCTGCTGGGCGGCAAGTACACCTATGCGCGAGTACCGATCGGCTTCGATCTCGCCCATCTGCTGGGCATTCAGCGCAATCCCTACGACAAAATCGGGCATTTGTTTCAGGGTTTTGTGCCGGCGCTGGTGATCCGTGAAATTCTGCTGCGGGGCCGGCATGTGGCGGGTCGGAAAATGCTGTCCTTTGTCACTGTTTGCATCGCACTGGCCATCAGCGCCAGCTATGAATTGCTTGAGTGGGCCTCGGCCCTGGCCATGGGGCAGGGAGCGGATGCTTTTCTGGGGACGCAGGGCGACCCGTGGGATACCCAGTCGGACATGTTCTGTGCCCTGATTGGTGCCAGCCTGGCGCTGCTGCTGCTCGCCCGTGTGCAGGACCGGCAGATGCGTGCCCTGAGGCTGGCGTGATGCTCGCCAGCAGCGGCTGAACGCTTTACAGGACGGAAAGCCCGTATTTATCCCGCAAGGCGTCCAAAGTGCCATCCCGTTGCAATTTTTGCAGCCCGGCCAGGATACGGGCGCGCGTGTTTTGCGGCACCTTTCTGGAGATCACCACACAAATCGCGCCGGTTGCCAATACGGCAGGCAGCAACTTGATGCTGCCGTTCAGGTGTTTATCGTGGAGATACCTTTTTAATTCCTCGCCGCCGTAATAGACAAACCTGACCCGACCCAGAAGCAGTTTCTTCAGGCAATTCAGCAGCGATTCAGAACCATCGTCAATTTCCACCCCGCCGAGTGATTTGAGTTGCTCGACATAGATGGATCCCTGAGGGACGGCGACAGCGCCGGCGTTGACTGTTTTGCTCAAGTCAGCCAAATCATGCACCTCAGCATGATCATCTTTGGCCGCGGCCAGGCGTATATGTTGTACGTAGAGAACGGGTTGCGTGATGACATGAAAGTCATCCTGCCTGGACGGGGTGCTTACCAGGCCGAAGAAGATGTCCAATTTGCCTGATTTCAGGCCGGATTCAATTCGTTTTATTGAACGCAAATCATTTTGGCCAGCAAAAGAAAGGTCGGGATCCCGTTTTTGCAAAGCCTGCATCAGCTCGATGCTGAAGCCGGGCTGCTGACGATTGCCTGGGTCGAAGCGAATCGGGTTATCTGTGATCCCGCTTGTATGGAGTACCAATTTTTCGGAGAAAGATGCCATCGAGAGCAGCATCAGACTCGAAAACAGTATTTTTTTTATCATGAATGACAGTCGCCAGCGAGATCATCGCCCTGCCAGAATGACGCTGGCAGGGCGAAAACATTCGTTTATCCCAATACGATAACATTGGATGTGTCCAGGCTGGAATCGATGGCACGTTCAGAAATGCCATGGCACCGTATTTCACTTGATTGTAGTCAAACAATTGCCGGGGAACGGCTTGCCCATGTCTGCGGCGAAGGCATGGACTGCCGAGAATGATCCCATCCCACCGGGGGGCTTTCGCTCCCCGGCCTCCAGGATGACAGCCAGGCAAGCCGGCGCGGCCAGAACAGCAGGCAAGGGCTGTGGGACAGGGCGACACCCCAGATCCCCTCCCGCTGCCTACAACATCATCCCGCCCGAAGCCTCGATCCGCTGGCCGGTGATCCAGTTGCTTTCCGCCGTCAGCAAGGCGGCGATGGCGTCACCAATATCGTCGGGCAAGCCTGCCCGACCCATGGCCGTATTGGCGGCGATCATGGCATTAACCTGCGGATTGTCACGGGTATGACCACCGCCAAAGTCAGTTTCGATGGCGCCGGGTGCCAGGACATTGACCGAGATGCCGCGCGGGCCGAGTTCCTTGGCGAGGTAGCGCGTCAGGGTCTCGATCGCGCCCTTCATGGTGGCGTAGGCGGCGTAGCCGGGGAGGCTGAAACGCGCCAGCCCACTGGAGATGTTCAGGATGCGTCCACCATCAGCGATCAGGGGCAGCAGCGCCTGGGTCAGGAAGAAGACGCCTTTCAGATGCACGTTCATCAGGGCATCGAATTGTGCTTCCGTGGTTTCCGCGAAGCCGCCGTAGATCCCCATGCCGGCATTGTTGATCAGGTAGTCGATCTGCCCGGTTTGCCATTTGTGTTGCAACCGTTCTTTCAGCTGTGCGGTGAAGTCTGCGAAGGCCGGCACATTGCCGGCATCCAGCTGAAGCGCGGCAGCCCGGCGGCCGTGCTGTTCGATTTCGGCAACCAGCGCTTCGGCTTCGGCTTGACGGGTGTGGTAGGTGACGATGACGTCGACGCCCCTGGCGGCCAGCTTGAGGGCTGCATTTTTGCCGAGGCCGCGGCTGCCGCCGGTGATGAGCGCGATGCGTTGAATCATGGTGTTCTCCTGATGGGTAGCGATTCGTCAGGCAGAGGCCCTGCCTGGTATAACGCAGTCTATTGCTACGCCATTTCGGGATAAATGTGCTTTTTTTGGCTAGACTGTCCAATATTAACTAACAAAAGGCGCCGCCATCATGAACCAGCTCGATGCCATGCAGATCTTTGTGCGCGTTGCCGAACTCTCCAGTTTCACGGCCGCGGCGGACAGTCTGGGGCTGCCGAAGGCAACGGTTTCACTGGCGGTGCAACAGCTGGAGAGCCTGCTGGGCACGCGCTTGCTGCACCGGACGACACGCAGTGTGCAGATGACTCAGGACGGCCATGTGGTGTTCGAACGCAGCAAGGATCTGCTGGCCGATGTGGCCGAGTTGCAGGGGCTGTTTCGCCAGGCGCCTGCCACGGTCAGCGGGCGTTTGCGGGTGGATATGCCGATTGCCATTGCTCGCGACCTGGTGATCCCGCATCTGCCCGGCTTTCTGCGCCAGTACCCGGCGCTGGCGCTGGAGCTGAGTAGTACCGACCGCCGGGTTGATCCGGTGCGCGAGGGGTTCGATTGCGTGCTGCGGGTGGGGGCCTTGCTGGATTCCAGCCTGATTGCCCGGCCGGTTGGCGAGTATCGCATGATCAACTGTGCCAGCCCTGCTTACCTTGCCGAGTATGGCGTGCCGACCTCGCTGGCTGATCTCAGCCAGCATCGCCTGGTGCACTATCTCACCCACTTTGGGGGGCGAGACCCCGGCTTTGAATATCTCGACCCCGGTCTGCCAGGTACCGTGCGCCATGTCGCCATGGGTGGTGTGCTCACCGTCAACAATTCCGAGGCCTATACAGCGGCTTGTCTGGCGGGCCTGGGAATTGTGCAGTCGCCCGAACCGGGTATGCGCCGCTATCTGGCCAGCGGAGAACTGGTGGAAATCCTGCCGTCTCATCGTCCTGCGCCCATGCCGATTTCGCTGATCTATGCCAATCGTCGCCATTTGCCACAGCGCGTGCAGGTGTTCATGAGCTGGATCACCGGTTTGCTGCAGTCGCGCTCGGCGCTGGACACGCCGCCAGTCGGCCATGACGGACAGGGGTGATGCCGGGAGGGGTCAGTCGATCTGTCCGGGTTTTGTCAGACAGCCCGCCGGGTTGTAGACACGCTGATTGGAGGCCGGGGCGCTGGCCAGTTTGCCGGCAGGGCGGCGCGGTCGGGGAAGCAGTTCGCCGCCGCAGTTCGGGCAGCGGCCGTTGAGCTTTTCTTCGGCACATGCGACGCAAAAGGTACACTCGAATGAGCATATCCGCGCATCGGCAGACTCGGGGGGCAAGTCCTTGTCGCAGCATTCACAGTTTGGTCTGAGTTCCAGCATGGCGAGCTCCTCTCACGCCTTCCGGAAAGTCAGCGCCACGGAATTAATGCAATAACGCTCCCCGGTCGGCAATGGGCCATCCTCGAAAACATGCCCCAGATGGGCATCGCAGTTGGCGCAGCGCACTTCAGTTCGCACCATGCCGTGGCTGCGGTCCACCAGGCGGTTGATGGTGCCCGGAACGGCTTCCTGCCAGAAGCTGGGCCAGCCGCAACCGGCATCAAATTTGGTGTCGGCATGAAACAGCAGGGTGCCGCAGCAGAGGCACAGGTAATCACCGGCTTCGTTGCGCTGGTAATGTTCGCCGCTGAACGGGCGTTCGGTGCCGGCTTCGCGGGTGACGCGGTAGGCTTCGGCACTGAGTTGCTGGCGCCATTCGGCATCGGTTTTCTTGATCATGGTGTGTTCTCCTGAGTCACATCACAGCTCGTCGCGGCTGTGTTCGAGGTGGCTTTGGTCCGCCCAGCGCTCGAGCTGCCATTCCCCATCGACATGGCTGATCCAGTTCAGGGCGGCATTGGGGATGGGGAAGTCGCGCTGATGGGTGATCGGCAGTTTGTTGGCCATGCGGTAGGCGATGTCCAGCACACCGCCGTGGCTGACGACCAGTACCGTCTGGCCGGGGTGACGCGCGGCGGCTTCGTCAAAGAAGGTCTGCACCCGGCTCTGGAAGACGGCCAGGCTTTCGCCACTGCCCGGGGCGTAGGCCGGGTCGCGGGATTTGAACAATCGGTAGTCTTCCGGGATGCGCACTTCGGCCTCGGCGTAGGTCAGTCCCTGGAAGTGGCCGAAATGCCGCTCGCGCAGCCGTTCGGTGGCGATCGGTGTCAGGGCGTTGTCGCGGGCAATGGCGGCCGCGGTCTGGCGCGCCCGCTGCAGGTCGCTGACATAGAGCGCGCTGAACGCCAGGCCCGCCTGGGCCAGCGCCTGGCTCAGCCGGTCGGCTTGCTGCAGACCGGTGGTATTGAGCTGGATGTCGATCTGTCCCTGCAGGCGTCGCTCGATGTTCCAGTCGGTTTCGCCGTGGCGCACCAGGCAGAAGCGGGTGGTCAGTGCGGATGGCATGGGCGGTCTTTCGTCTTGCGTTTAGAGGATGCCGACACCGGAAATGTCGCGTGCCAGATTGGCGGCGTAGTTGTCGGTCATGGCGCCGGTAAAGTCGAGGATACGCATATAGGCCTGATACAGATCAGGATGGATGTGACCGCCGTGTTCCATCAGGCCAAGTGCCAGGTTCTCGCGCGGACTGAGCTGGTCGCGGCCGCGGGTGTGCAGGGTGAAGACAGCGGGGACCAGCGCATCGAGCAGCACGGCAATGCAGGGGTAGGAGGCCAGCTCGGTCACCAGCTTGGTGTGGTGGCGGTAGACCTTGTGGCTGGCCAGTTCCTTGGCCTGAATCAGGGTCTCCTGGATGGCCGGGGTGCAGACGTTGAGCAGGTCCTTGGCAGCAAAGTCGCCGGCCAGCAGCGAGTCATGGTGCAGCATGAATTTCTCGGCCACTTCGCTGACGCAGCGGCCGACGGCGATGCCGCGCAGCATGGCGCATTTTTGCCGGATGTCGTCGGTCTCCCAGACGCGTTCATATTCGGTAAAACCGGCAAACAGGCTTTCGAACTCCTTGACGTCGAGGATGCCGATCTCGACCGCGTCTTCCAGATCAAGAATGGCATAGCAAATGTCGTCGGCGGCTTCCATCAGGTAGGACAGCGGATGGCGTGCCCAGACATGGGTGTCCTTGCGGATCAGTCCCAGCTCGTCGGCCACCTGTTCGAAGTAGGGCAGCTCGGCGCGGTAGATGTTGAATTTGTCACGTCCCAGTGCCGGCGGCGCGTCGGCGGTCCACGGATATTTGATCAGCGCACCGATGGCGGCCGAGGTCAGGCGCATGCCGCCTTCGTTGGCGTACATCTCCAGCGTGGCCACCATGCGCAGGCTGTGGGCGTTGCCTTCGTAGGTCTGGATATCGCGCCGCTGGGCCTCGCTCAGCGGGGCCAGCAGGTGAGCGTTTTTCGGCTGGCGGAACCAGTCGCGCATGGCGTCTTCGCCGGTGTGGCCGAACGGCGGATTGCCGATGTCGTGTGCCAGGCAGGCTACCTGCACCACGGCGCCGATGTCATGCGGGGTGTAGCCGGCCGGCAGGCGCTGGGCGTGCTGCAGCATCATGCCGACCCGGTTGCCCAGACTGCGGCCGACGCTGGCCACTTCCACACTGTGCGTCAGGCGGTTGTGGGTATGGTCGTGGCGCGCCAGCGGGTGAACCTGGGTTTTGCGCCCCAGGCGGCGGAAGGCGCTGGAGAATACCACCCGGTCATGGTCGATGTGGAAGTCGGTGCGTAGCCCCGGGCTGCCTTCTTCGGTGGCGGGGGTGCGGGTGTCGCGCACCTGCCCCTGGCTGACCTTGAAGCGCCGGGTGGAGAGCAGACGTTGCCAATCCATGCGATGGGAGTGAGACATGGGCAATCAGTTTTGAGAGTGATGTCCCGATCATAGCAGCTTGCTGTCTGGCGTGAGTGATCTGTCATCGCGGTGTGCTGTGTCCTCTGAAGCAATGGGTGATTCAACTGGCGCGACACAAAAGGCGGGGAGGCGGATGCCCATTTTCGTTATTGTTTACAATATAATGTGTTTAGAATGGCATTAATGCGGTTTTATTTGAATTAATAATTATTTAACTTCTTCATAAGATAGATACTTCATGTTGCCCTTTCAGTTTTATTCTCTGATCACTTCTTTTCGTCAGTTCGTCAGGGTTGTTGCACTGTGTTTGGTGGTTGTGATCAGTTTGATGTTTGGTATGAAGGCCGTATTTTTTGGCCTGTTCTGTATTGGAATGCTCCACCCCGTATGGCTGAGCATGCGCATGCAGGATCTTGTCAATGCGGGTCAGGCTATTTCGGATCCCGCGATCATAAAACAGCTGGTGTATGTGCAAGGCATCCCGGTAAGAGAAAACAGATCAACGCTGCATAATGCATTCTTCACTTCGCCGGACACGATGCAAAAGGAGCTCAGTCGGTTTTCCTCTACTCGATTCGCCCTGTATATCGCGGCGTTTTTTTGGTCGCTGTACGATTTGGGCCATGCCCTGCAATCCTGGAATCATCAGATCGGCCTGCCGGCGCTGGCGTGGGTGGCGGCTCTGGTCATGGCGATATTCTTCGGCAAGCGTGCCATTACTTATTTCGCTTACTGGCAAATCGCCCTTCGACAAACCTGGCATCGCACGACCATCCAGGTGAATGGCAAAACGCTGCATGCCGCCTATACCCGATACAGAGACAAAACCGGTGTGTGTTATGTCCCCTTCCTTTGTGGGGTGTTTACGCCTGAAGTGGCCATCCACGACACTCGCCCGGATTAGGTGTCCAGTCCCGGACGATTACAGATACGCTTTTTGAACAAATCGGGTCTTCGTTTTCGCCAACTCTTCATCGCCTGGATTGGCGTTAGGTGTTGCAAGGCAAGTTGGGGAAGATGCTGGTTGTAGAGCCAGACATACCGTTCCAGCGTCTGCGCCAAGCCCTCGCCTGACTTGAAGCGGGCGAGCTTGTTTGGGTGCTGCAGGACTGATTTCACTCCTTTACCGGTCACCACGCCTATTACGCCAGCAGAAAGCAGTTGTCGCTGGCGGTACGGCTGGTGATCGCCGCGCTGCGGGAGCCGGCAGGGGGTGCGTGATGTGTAGTCAGCGTCATGGGGCTTTCTGTCGTAGACAATGTACCGATCATTGGCGGCGTGCATAAAAAGTGCGCCCAGCAAAAAATAAAGGCCGCTTCCGATGGGAAAGCGGCCTTGTTGTTCTGGCGTGCCAGCTTAATTACAGCACCGGCATGGCATAGCCTTCGATCTTGGCGGCCTGCACCAGACCGCTCAGGTACTGATGCATCAGCTTGTTGCCTGCCATTTGGGTTAGGTATTGCTGCAGTCGTTCCTTGACGTCGTCAAAGCTGATCTGTTCGCCTGGATGGTGAATGATGTGGTAGCCAAACTGGGTCTGCACCAGGTGCGGGGTGATCTGACCAGCTACGGTGCGGAACACGGCTTATTGGATGAATGAGTTAAATGAAGCCAATACGATGAAAGTCAAGAGGGTGGTAGCTTGTGGCCCGGCAGCCTTCAGATCCGGCTGCCGTTCTGGCCCTCGAAGTAACGCAGCAGGCGACGCGGCAGCCAGTCCAGCCGGCCGGGGAAGGGACCGGTGACAAAGCCGACATGACCACCGTGCGTCGGGAACTCCAGGGTAATGGCGGGCGAGACCTGGCTGGCTTGCGGTAATGCCTGGGCGGGCAGGAAGGGGTCGTTCTGCGCGTTGATTACCAGGGTAGGAATGGCGATGCAGTGCAGGCGTTGCTTGCTGCTCGCCTGGCGCCAGTACTCGCGGCCGCTGGCAAAGCCATGCAGTGGCGCGGTCACGGCGTGGTCGAAGTCGGCGAAGGTGCGGGCGCGCCTGACCTGTTCGGCGCTGAACAGGTGCGGATGGTAGCGCAGCTGGTCCAGCGCCTTGGTCTTCAGCGTACTCATGAACATGCGGGTGTAGATCAGCCGGCCCAGGCCACGGTCGAGCTGGGTGCTGGCCGCGGTCAGGTCGAGCGGCGTCGAGATGGCGGCCGCGGCATGAGGCAGGGCATGGTCGCCGTCTTCGGCCAGGTAGTTGAGCAGCATGCTGCCGCCCAGTGAGACGCCGGCCACGTACATTTGGGGCTGGCGTTCGCTCAGACGGCGCAGGATCCAGCGAATCTCGGCGGCATCGCCGGCATGGTAGGCGCGTGCCAGGGTATTGTGCACACCACCACAGCCGCGGAAGTGCGGCACCACGCCTTGCCAGCCGCGCTGGGCGACGGCTTGCATCAGGGCGCGGGCATAGTGGCTGTCGCTGCTGCCCTCCAGTCCGTGAAACAACACCACCAGCGGGGCATCCGCCGGGCCGTCGATGAAGTCGAGGGCGATCTGGCCGCCGTCCGGCGTGTCCCACAGCTCGCGCCGGTAGGGCGGTCGTGGCTGGCGCAGCATCAGGGCGGGCCAGATGGTCTGGGCGTGGCCGCCGGGCAGCCAGCGTGGCGGGTGATAGGTCATTGGGCTGATTTCGGACGGAAAGCTTTGACCACGGCCGGGTCGGTCTCGGCGCGCGGGCCGCCGATCAGCTCCAGGCAGTAGGGGACGGCAGCAAAGATGCCGGGTACCACGCTCTGGCCTTCCGCATCGCGCAGTCCTTCCAGGGTCTCGCGGATGGCCTTGGGCTGGCCGGGCAGGTTGAGGATCAGTGCCTGCTTGCGGATCACGCCTACCTGACGTGACAGAATGGCGGTCGGCACGAAGCGCAGGCTGATCTGGCGCATCTGTTCGCCGAAGCCGGGCATCTCGCGGTCAGCAACGGCCAGGGTGGCATCGGGAGTGACGTCGCGCGGTGCCGGGCCGGTGCCGCCGGTGGTCAGTACCAGATGGCAGCCCAACTGGTCGACCAGTTCGATCAGGGTGGCTTCAATCTGCGGCTGCTCGTCGGGAATCAGCCTTGTCTCGACACTGAAAGGCGTGGTCAGGGCACTGGCCAGCCAGTCTTGCAGGGCCGGCAAGCCCCGATCTTCGTAGACGCCGCTGCTGGCCCGGTCCGAGACCGAGACCAGCCCGATCTTCAGACTCATGCCTCGTCCTCCGCATCCTGGCTGCCCGGGATGGCCGGTTCGGGAATGATCTCCTTGATGGCCTGGAACAGCTGGCGGAAGTGCTTGGGCGGCTTGGCTTCCTGTTTTTCCTTGCGTGCGTTGCGGATCAGGTTGCGCAGTTGCTGGATATCGGCCTGCGGGAATTCGTTGATGAAGACCGGCAGGGTTTTGTCGTCTTCCAGCAGGCGTTCGCGCCAGCGCTCCACCTGATGCAGCCAGCCGGTGTGGGCGGCGGATTCGCCCTTGCGTACGGCCAGGTGGGCACGGATGGGCTCGGGGTCGATGTCGCGCATCAGCTTGCCGATGTACTGTTCCTGGCGCTTCTTGGCGCCAAAGGCACTGATGCGCTTGTAGTCGAGCAGGGCCGTCAGCAGGTCTTCCGGCAGGTCGAGCTTTTTCAGCTTGTCGTTCGGGACTTCCAGCAGTTCGCGGCCGAGATCCTGCAGCGCATCCATTTGCTTTTTGCGCTGGGTCTTGCTGACAAATTCCTCATCTGGTCCATCATTCAGATAGTCGGCCATGGTTGTCTCGGTCTCTTATTTATTCAAGGCTGGTATGATACCGGAAAAGCCCGCTGTGGCGGGTGCCCACTCTTTATCCGATTGTGAAAAAGACCATGATAGAAAACAACTTCAGCTTCAGTCGCGCTTCCCTCGAACAGATCGCCCGGCATGTGCTGGATCTGGCCGCCCGTCAGGGGGCGACAGCCTGCGAGGCGGATGTCTCCGAGGGACTCGGACAGACCGTCAGTGTGCGGCTGGGTGAAGTGGAAACCATCGAGTACAACCAGGACAAGGGGGTCGGGGTCACGGTGTATCTCGGCCAGAAGAAAGGCCATGCCAGTACCTCTGATTTTTCCGAGCGGGCACTGGCCGATACCGTGTCGGCGGCGATCAATATCGCGCGCTTTACCGCGGAAGATCCGTGCTCCGGGCTGGCTGAGGCCGGTCTCTTGGCGACCGAGTTCCCCGATCTGGATCTGTATCACCCCTGGGATTTGTCGATGGAGGACGCGGTCGCCATGACCCGCGAGTGCGAGCAGGCCGCCCGCTCGGTCGATGCCCGCATCAGCAACTCCGAAGGCGGGACGCTGTCGCGCCAGGCCAGTCAGTTCATTTACGCCAACAGCCTGGGTTTCTGCCAGGGTTTCCCCAGTACCCGCTACAGCCTGTCGGCTGCGGTGGTGGCCGAGCAGGATGACGCCATGCAGCGCGACTACTGGTACAGTGCGGCTCGTCATCCGGGCGATCTGGCCAGTGCGGCCGAAGTCGGCCGTCTGGCTGGCGAGCGCACGGTACGGCGCCTGGGGGCGCGGCCAATCAAGACCGGGCGTTATCCGGTGATCTTTGAAGCCAATGTGGCTTCCTCGCTGATCGGACACCTGATCACCGCCATCAGTGGCGGCAATCTGTATCGCCAGTCCAGCTTCTTGCTGGGCGCGCAGGGCACCGAAGTGTTTTCGCCGCTGGTGACGATTGACGAGGATCCATTCCTGCTGCGCGGGCTGGCCAGCAGTGCTTTCGATAACGAAGGGGTGGAGACCAGTGCGCGGCGTCTGATTGATCGCGGCGTGCTGACTGGCTATCTGCTGGGTAGTTATTCGGCGCGCAAGCTTGGGCTGAGCACCACCGGTAATGCCGGCGGGGCGCACAATCTGCTGGTGCACAGCACGGGTCAGAGCCTGCCAGAACTGCTGCGCGAGATGGGCACCGGCCTGCTGATTACCGAGTTGCTTGGTCATGGCGTCAACACCGTGACCGGTGACTATTCGCGTGGTGCCGCGGGCTTCTGGGTGGAAAACGGCATGATCAGCCATCCGGTGGAGGAGATTACCGTGGCAGAGAATCTGCGCGATCTGTTCCGTCATGTGGCGGCCATCGGCAACGATACGCTGGTGCGTGGCACCACGCGCATTGGCTCGGTGCTGGTCGAGTCGATGTCGGTCGCCGGCCAGGCGTGAGCGTCCCTGATTACTGGGCTCGGGCCTGCGCCGAGCTGGCCGCCGAGGACCAGGTGCTGGCCGGTCTGATGCGTCAGTTCGATGCCTCGATCCTGCGGACACGTGGCGAGCCGTTCGAAACCTTGTTGCGCGCCATCGTGGGCCAGCAGATTTCCATCGCGGCGGCCGATGCCATCTGGGGGCGGCTGGCGCAGCTGGCGCCGCTGCAGCAGCCGCAGGCGGTGCTGGCGCTGACGCCCGAGGCGCTGCGACTGGCCGGTTTGTCGCAGCGCAAAGTCGAGTATGTGCAGGATCTGGCGCGTCATTTTGCCGACGGTCATCTGGATGCCGCTCGGCTGGCGACCCTGGATGACGAGGCGGTGATTGCCGAGTTGACGGCGGTGCGCGGCATCGGTCGCTGGAGCGCAGAGATGTTCCTGATTTTCAATCTGCTGCGTCCGGATGTCTGGCCGGTGGACGACATCGGCCTGCAGAAGGCGGTGGCGCGTTGCTATGGGCTGGATGCCGTGCCGAAGCAGGCCGCCCTGCGCCAGCTCGGTGAGCGCTGGCGCCCCTGGCGGACGGTGGCGTGCTGGTATTTCTGGCGCAGTCTGGACGCGGTCGAGGTGCTGTACTAGCTTTGAATTGCCCGGTGAGCGTATCGGGGGAGGCAACCGTCCTGTCGGACACCGCACAAAAACCATAAGCGGGGCGCAGTGATGAGCAAGCAAGCAAATATCGGGCTGGTGCTGGCGGGTGGCGGCGCGCGCGCGGCCTATCAGGCGGGGGTCATGCTGGCGATTTCCCACCTGTTGCCGGATGCCAGGAAAAATCCGTTTCCGGTGATCTGCGGCACCTCTGCCGGCGCCATCAATGCCACCGGTCTGGCCTGTGCCGCGGACGATTTTCGTCAGGCGGCAGGCAATCTGGCGCAGCTGTGGCGTCAGATTCATATCAGCGATGTCTACCAGTCGGACATGCTGTATTTCCTCAAGAGCTTCCTGCATTTTGGCGTGTCGATTGCTTCTGGCGGCCGTCTGTGGAAGAACCCCAAGAGTTTTCTCGACAATGCCCCGCTGCGTGACTATCTCGCTCGGGTGGTGCGTTTTGACGGCATCGACCGGGCGGTCAGTGCCGGGGCGCTGCGCGCGGTAGCGCTGACGGCCTCCTGTTTCAACAGTGGCCAGTCGGTGACGTTTTTTGACGGGGTGCCCGAGGTGTGCGAGTGGACGCGGCAGATGCGCATCGGAGTGCGCGAGAAACTCGACCTGGATCACCTGATGGCCTCGTCGGCCTTGCCCTTGATCTTTCCGGCCACCAAGGTGGGCGATCGCTTTTTCTGCGACGGTGCCGTGCGGCAGATGGCGCCGCTGTCGCCGGCGCTGCATCTGGGGGCGGAGAAGTTGTTTGTCGTCGGGCTGGCCAGTCACAAGACGCCGGTGCGCGATGGCGGCTATCCTTCCCCCGCTCAGGTGTTCGGCCATCTGCTCAACAGTATTTTTGCCGATAGTATGGCCAGCGACATGGAGCGGCTGATCCGTGTCAATCACACGGTCTCGCTGCTCAACAGTCATCATGAGCTGGCTTCGCAGACCCCGCTCAAGCGTGTCGAGGTTTTCTTGCTCAATCCCAGTGCTTCGCTGGAGGAGATCGCCCACAAGCACGTGCATCTGTTTCCACCGGCTTTGCGCTTCATTCTGCAGGGTACTGGTGCCACGCGCCGCCGTGGCTTGTCGCTGGCGACTTATCTGCTGTTCGAGCCGGGCTATTGTCGTGAATTGATCTCACTGGGTTATAAGGATGTTCTGAAACAGAAGGCGGAGATTCTGAATTTTCTGGAACTTTAATCTGCTTTCTGTATTCTAGATGGTTTGTGTTCGAACAAATCGGGAGTGAGTATGCGGTTGCCGGGGCGACGTGCCGGATTTTTTCTGATCAGTGCTGCTTGCGCTGGTGCCATGGGTTTTGCCTTTTATGCTCAATATGTGATGGGGCTTGAGCCTTGTCCGCTGTGCATGTTGCAGCGCGTGGGGGTGGTCAGTGCCGGGGTGCTGGCCTTGCTGGCCGGTCTGGTCAATCCGCGTGAGTGGGGCTTCCGTGTCTGGTCCGGGCTGGTGGTGCTGGCCTCGCTGGCGGGGGGCGCCGTATCGGCCCGCCAGTTGTGGCTGCAGAGCCTGCCGGCGGATCAGGTACCGCAATGCGGTCCGGGGCTGGACTATCTGCTGCAGACTCTGCCGTTTACCCATGCGCTGGAAAAGGTGCTGATGGGTAGTGGCGAGTGTGCGGTGGTGGACTGGCGTTTCCTCGGCATGGCGATGCCGTTCTGGGTGCTGGTGTTCTTTGTGCTGGTGATTGGCTTTACGCTGTTCCAGCAACGCAAGATGCGCTGATCAGCGTGTTGATCGGCGGTCAGGGGCCCGGGTCGTTCGACCCGGGCCTTTTTCATGGTCGGTTGCCCGTCTCCGATTTCAGGCCTCGAACGCCCGGAGCGCCGCCGGCTTGACGTGCAATTCTTCACGCCGGGCGAAGGCTTCCAGCAGGTATTCCACCGTCACCTTTACCCGTGGCGCGACCAGGGCGCGGTGCGGGTACTGCAGGGTCATTTCGAACTGGCCGGGGTGGTGGGCCTTGAGCAACAGGACCTTGAGCCGGCCCGTCTGCAGGTGATGCCAGGCGTGATGCACGCCGATTTCGGCAATGCCGGCGCCGTCGACGGCCAGCTGGGTGATGGTCTCGGGGGAGGACAGGGTCAGGACGGCGGCTTCGGTGTTGAGGGTGGTGATGCTGCCGTCGCCGGTCTGAAATTGCCAGGGCGACACGCGGCCGCCGAGAAAACGTCGGGTGATCAGGCGGTGCTGGCGCAGATCCTCGGGTTGTGCGGGAACCCCGTATTGGTCGAGGTAGGCCGGTGAGGCGACCAGCACCATATTGAACTGGCAGATCGGGCGTGCCACCAGTGAGGAGTCGGCGATGCGGCCGCCGCGCAGGGCCAGGTCGTAACCGTCGCGCACCAGATCGATCACATGGTCATCGAAATCGACCTCGACCGACAGGCCGGGATAGGCCGCCAGCAGGCCGGGCAGGGTGGGGGCCAGTTGCTCGCGCCCGAAGCCGGCACTGGTGGAGAGGCGCACGCGACCCGAGGGGGCGGCGCGGTGGGCGATGACGGCATCGGTGGCTTGTTCCAGCGCCTCGATGGCGATGCGCGCCTGGCGCAGGAAGGCTTCGCCCTCTTCGGTCAGGTTCAGGGTGCGGGTAGTGCGGTTCATCAGGCGTACGCCCAGCGCCTTTTCAAGGCCGGCAATGTTTTTGCTGACGGCGGCGGACGAGATGCCGAGCTGCCTCGCGGCGGCGGCGAAGCTGCCGGCATCGCTGGCCTGCACGAAGGACAAGATGGCACGTACACGTTGAGATGAGTCCATGAGCGGCGGTCTTGAAAGGGTCCAAATGCGGGATGGTCTGTGTTTTTATTGTCAACCTTGAGTTATTGAATCGTCAACCATCTGACGCATTATCTTCATGAATGCCGACGCCTAGAATAGCGTCATCGAAATGGCATCGACCTCCTGTGTGAGGTCCAGAGGAGAAGCGTCATGTTGAATTTTACTTTTCATAATCCCACTCGCATCGTGTTTGGCCAGGGCACGATGGCGGCGCTTGACCAGCATGTGCCGCTGGATGCCCGTGTGCTGGTGTTGTATGGCGGGCAGAGTGCCGAGCGCAACGGGACGCTGGGCGAGGTGCGCACTGCGCTGGGTCAGCGGACCTGCTTTGAATTTGGCGGTATTGAGCCGAATCCGACCTTCGAAACCCTGATGGAGGCGGTGATGCTGGTGCGTGCCGAGCGCATCGATTTTCTGCTGGCGGTGGGAGGTGGCTCGGTGATCGACGGTAGCAAGTTTGTCGCTGCCGCGGCCCAGTTTGAGGGCGACCCGTGGCAAATCCTGTCGAGCGTGGGCTCGGCGGTGCAGCGCGCTTTGCCGCTGGGTGTGGTGCTGACGCTGTCGGCGACCGGTTCGGAGATGAATGCCGCTGCGGTGGTGACTCGCCGCGCCACGCAGACCAAGGCCTTCTTTCATTCGCCCTGGGTGTTTCCGCAGTTCTCGATTCTGGATCCGACCAAGACGTATACCCTGCCGGCCCGTCAACTGGCCAACGGGGTGGTGGATGCCTTTACCCATGTGATGGAGCAGTACCTGACCTATCCGGTGGATGCCCGGGTGCAGGACCGTTTTGCCGAGGGACTGTTGCAGACCTTGATCGAGATCGGGCCCAAAGTGGTGCATGAGCCCGCCGATTACGACAGTCGGGCCAATCTGATGTGGGCGGCCGCGATGGCACTCAATGGCTTGATCGCCAGTGGTGTGCCGCAGGACTGGGCGACGCATCTGGTTGGTCATGAGCTGACCGCCCTGCATGGTCTGGACCATGCCCAGACGCTGGCGGTCCTGCTGCCTTCGATGCTCGATCTGCGGCGTGAGGCCAAGCGCGGCAAGCTTTTGCAGTACGCCGAGCGTGTCTGGCACCTGACCGATGGCAGTGAGGAGGCTCGCATCGAACAGGCCATCCTCAAGACCCGTGCTTTCTTTGAGCGTCTCGGTATCGGCACGCGTCTTTCCGACTATGGCATCGGCGAGCAGGACATCGATGCCTTGGTCGCAGCCCTGCAGGCGCACGGCATGGTTGGCCTGGGCGAGCAGGGGGATGTCACGCTGGCGCTGAGCCGTCAGGTGTATCTGGCCAGTCTGTGAAACGCATTCATCCCGTCAACAAGGAATCTGCTCATGTCTCAAGCTGCGTATTTTGTCATTGATGTAAAAGTCACCGATCCGGAGGGTATGAAGCCCTATCAGGCGCGTGTTGCCGAAACGATCAAGCCCTTTGGGGGCGAGCGTCTGGTGTATGGCGGGGCGCTCGATGTGCTGGAAGGTCAGGGGCCAAACGGGCTGGTGGTGATCGTGCGTTTCCCCAGTATGGCGCAGGCGCATGCCTGGCACGACTCGCCGGCCTACCAGGCCATCATCGGTCATCGTCTGGCTTCGTCCGAGAGTCATGCCTATCTGGTGCAGGGCGAGGCCTGAACCCGGCAGGTGACCATCTTTTACTTACCTATTTTTTGAAAGCTGACTGAAATGAAAACTCTGGTCATTGTGTCTCACCCCTATCCCGAGCAATCCAGCGTCATCAAGACCTTGCAGCAAGTCGCTGCCAGTATGCCGGGGGTGACGGTGCGCAATCTGGAATCGCTGTATGGTCATGATACCGAGGCGTTTGATCTGGCTGCCGAACAGAAGGCGCATGAAGGGGTGGATCGTGTGGTGTATCTGTTCCCGATCCACTGGTTCAATCTCACGCCGATGCTCAAGGCTTATCTGAACAAGGTGTGGTCCTATGGCTGGGCCTTCGGCCCCGGCGGTGATGCGCTGCGTCACAAGGAAATGCTGGTGGTGGTCTCGGCGGGGGCCAGCGAATATACCTATTCGTCCCAGGGGCTGGTGCAGAGCACGATGGACGAGGTGCTGACGCCGATGAAGGCCAGTGCCTTGTATGTCGGCATGCGATATCTGCAACCGCTGGCCTTCCATGAGGCCATGGGGGCCAGTCTGGAGACGCTGCAGGGGTTTGGCGAGGCGTTTGCCGCTCGTCTGGCCGGTTCGCAGTGATCTGATGCCTGGACGGGTCAGTCAAATGAGCGGCAGGTTCGGGGATACGCCGGGTCTGCCGCTTTGTTTTTGTATTCACCACCCGCAGGGAGCGACAGATGATTGATGATCCCATTGGTCCGGTTCAGCCCGTGCAGGGGGTGCGCGCACTCACCCCGGTGTCGGTGCCGTGCCATCCTGGATATGGTGCCTTGCGCACATGGTTGGCGTTTTCCAGGCGGCTGAGTGCCAGAAAAGCCCGGCAGCGGTCCGGTACCAGTGCGCCGGCAGGCAGTGCAGTGGATGCGACGTCTTGTGCGGCGGATCAGGGGCATCTCGACGATTACGCCTGATCCGGCAGGGGGGGGGGCTGAATGGCAAAAAGGCTTGTAAACTCGTCTGCGACGATTTTACAAGCCTTTTGCTTGATGCTGGCGGAGCGGACGGGACTCGAACCCGCGACCCCCGGCGTGACAGGCCGGTATTCTAACCAACTGAACTACCGCTCCGAACTCTGGTGGGCGTTGACGGAGTCGAACCGCCGACATTCTGCTTGTAAGGCAGACGCTCTACCAACTGAGCTAAACGCCCGAATTTCTGAATTCGGCTGAATGATCGGGTTGGCGGAGCGGACGGGACTCGAACCCGCGACCCCCGGCGTGACAGGCCGGTATTCTAACCAACTGAACTACCGCTCCAAACCCTGGTGGGCGTTGACGGAGTCGAACCGCCGACATTCTGCTTGTAAGGCAGACGCTCTACCAACTGAGCTAAACGCCCGGAAACTTCCGGTTGCTGATGGTGCCATCAGCCAACGATCTATTCTGTATGGTGCAGGTTGGCGGAGCGGACGGGACTCGAACCCGCGACCCCCGGCGTGACAGGCCGGTATTCTAACCAACTGAACTACCGCTCCAACCTGGTGGGCGTTGACGGAGTCGAACCGCCGACATTCTGCTTGTAAGGCAGACGCTCTACCAACTGAGCTAAACGCCCGAAACTTTATGCTTTGCAACGTTGGCGGAGCGGACGGGACTCGAACCCGCGACCCCCGGCGTGACAGGCCGGTATTCTAACCAACTGAACTACCGCTCCGGACTTGGTGGGCGTTGACGGAGTCGAACCGCCGACATTCTGCTTGTAAGGCAGACGCTCTACCAACTGAGCTAAACGCCCTTCTAATGCCCGTCGTTGCTTGGCAGGAGGCGAATTAAAACATACGGGAAATATTTGCGCAAGAGGATAATCCAAAAAACTTTATGCTTTTGGCCGATTCCTTTAAACATACTGGCGGGGTGAATTTTGTCGGACAGAAAAGATGACGAGGCCAATCTCCCCATGTATCATTTGCCGATTCCCCATAATGCGGACGATGTAACGAATGAAACCGACCTTTCTCGATTTTGAGCAACCGATCGCCGAGCTCGAGAACAAGATTGAAGAATTGCGTTTTGTCCAGGACGATTCGGTGCTGGACATCTCCGAAGAAATCTCGCGCCTGCAAAAGAAAAGCCAGGAACTGACCAAGACGCTCTACAGCAAACTGACGCCCTGGCAGATCTCGCAGGTGGCACGTCACCCGCAGCGTCCTTACACGCTCGACTATATCGGTGCCCTGTTTACCGATTTCAGCGAGCTGCATGGCGACCGCTCCTTTGCCGATGATCCCGCCATTGTCGGCGGCATGGCCCGTTTCAATGGCCAGTCGGTGATGGTGATCGGCCAGCAGAAGGGGCGCGATACCAAGGAAAAGCTGTATCGCAATTTCGGCATGCCGCGTCCCGAAGGCTATCGCAAGGCATTGCGCCTGATGAAGCTGGCGGAGAAGTTCGGCCTGCCGGTGATTACCTTCGTCGATACGCCGGGTGCCTATCCGGGGATTGACGCGGAAGAGCGCGGTCAGAGTGAGGCGATCGGTCGCAATTTGTACGAAATGTCCAAGCTGCGTGTGCCGATCATCTCGACCGTGATTGGCGAGGGTGGCTCCGGCGGGGCGCTGGCGATTGCCGTGAGTGATTACCTGAACATGCTGCAATATTCGACCTATTCGGTGATTTCGCCGGAGGGTTGTGCGTCGATTCTGTGGAAGACCGCCGAGCGTGCATCGGACGCGGCAGAGGCGCTGGGCATTACCGCCCACCGTCTCAAGACGCTCGGTCTGGTGGATCGCGTCATCAATGAGCCGCTGGGCGGCGCCCATCGTGACCATGCCCAGACCATGAGCAGCATGAAGCGCGCGCTGGTCGAACAGCTGAAGGATCTGAATGGCCGTACGCTCGACGATCTGCTCAAGACCCGTTTCGATCGCCTGATGAGCTATGGACGATTCAAGGAAGAAGCAGCCTGATCTGCTGATGCCCCTGTTGGCGGCCTGGCCGGCCGAGCTGGCTGGCCAGTCGGTCGAGGCGGGGCTGTCGGGCGGCCTGGATTCGATGGTGCTGCTCGATGTGTTGTGGCGCTGCCGTGAGCAGCGCCATTTTCATTTGTCCGCCGTGCATGTACACCACGGGCTGAGCCCCCATGCGGATGCCTGGGCGCAGCACTGTGCCGGATGGTGTGCCGCACGCCAGATTCCCCTGCGCATCGAGCGTGTCTCGGTGCGGCCGGAAGGCGGGGAAAGTCTGGAGGCCGTCGCACGGCGTGAGCGTTACCGGGTCTATGCCCGCACGTCGGCAGGCGTGGTGGCGCTGGCGCATCATCTGGATGATCAGTCGGAGACGGTCTTGCTGCAACTGCTGCGTGGCGGTGGCCCCCATGCGCTGGCAGCCATGCCGGTCTGGCGCGCACTGGATGAGCGGGTGCATCTCTGGCGGCCCTTGCTGGGCTGGACGCGCGGCGAGCTGGAACAGTATGCCGCCGCGCGTGCGCTCTCCTGGGTGACCGACGAGAGCAATGCCGATACCCGCTGGCGGCGTAATCTGCTGCGCCATGACATCTTGCCGCTGATTGCCGCGGCACAACCGGATTACCGCCAGCACCTGCAGCGTACGGTGCAGTTGATGGCGCAGGCAGCAGAGATTCTGGATGAGGTGGCGACGCAGGATCTGGCCGCCTGCCTGCAGCAGGGGCGCCTGCTGTTGCCGCGCTTTGCCGCCCTGAGTGCGGCGCGTCAGCGGCAGTTGCTGGTGCGCTGGATGGCTCAGCTGCAGGCCGGCGACGCGTCCCCCGATGGGGTGGAGAGTTTTCGCCAGCAGTTGCTGCAGGCCGGTGAGGATCGCCACCCGGCCTTGCGGCTGTCGGGCAAAACCTTGTTCCGCTATCGGGATCAGGTCTGGGCGGTCGCGTCGACTGCCATGGCGCTGCCAGACGAGCAGCGGGCACGCTATCTGCCTGCTGTCGGGCCGGAAGCCTTTGTGGGGGGGCGGTTGCAGCTGATCGATCATGAGCAGGGGGTGGCGCACCAGCTGTTGCTGGGTGGGTTTTCCTTGCGGCCGCGTCGCGGCGGGGAGCGTTTACCGCAGGCCGTCGGCAACAAGCCGGTCAAGACGCTGCTGCAGGAAGCGGGTATTCCGCCCCTGCTGCGCGAGCGCTGGCCCTTGCTGTATCTGGCCGATGGTCGTCTGGCGGCGATTCCGTCAGTGGCGGTAGCCACTGATTGTCGCGGCGAAGCGGGGCAGTGGCCGGTCTGGCTGCCAGAGTGATCGTTCCAGCCATGAAAAAACGCCCCGCATGCGGGGCGTTTTCCATGGTGGCGGCGGCCGCTTAATTTCGGTTGTTGCCGCTCAGGGCGATCAGGATCTGCAGCAGGCTGGTAAACAGGTTGTAGATCATGACGAAGATGGTCAGCGCAGCCGAGATGTAGCTGGTTTCACCACCATCCACTACCTGCTTGACCTGGAACATGATCATCAGCGAGCTGAACAGCGCGAAGCCACCGGCAATGACCAGGCTGAATACCGGCAGTTGCAGGAAGATATTGGCAATCATGCAGATCATCAGCACGATGGCACCTGCGGTCAGGAAGCTGCCCAGGCCGGACAGATCACGCTTGGTGGTGGCGCCGATGCTGGCCATCACCAGGAAAATCAGCGACGTGGCACCGCCGGCGATCATCACCAGGCTGCCGCCGTTCTTGAGGTGCAGGGCGACCTGCAGCAACGGTCCGAGCAGCAAACCCATCATGAAGGTGAAGGCGAACATCAGATAGGCGCCCACCGGGGAGTAGCGGTTCTTCTCGATGGCGAACATCAGGCCGTAAATGGCGACCAGCATCAGGATCATGCCCATGATCGGGCTGGTACGCAGGAACATGAAGCTCATATTGGTGCCGATCAGTGCGCCGATCACGCAAGGAATCATCGACAGGCCAAGCAGGGCATAGGTATTGCGCAGAACCTTTTGGCGCGAGTCGGCCAAGGTCGAGCTGTATGCCGTTTGAAGGTTCGGGTGCATAGCGGATTTCTCCCAAGAGTTATAAATATTGCTTGCAGCATGTACATAGACATATTGCATCGAATTTGGTTTCTTTCAAGAGCACATTTTCCCGTCTTGCCGCAGGGCGGGGCTTCGGGTACTATTGCGCTCCTTCCCGAAGCGATGGATCTTAGTCGCTTTGCTTGGGTTTGGCGAGCGTGGCGGAATTGGTAGACGCACTGGATTTAGGTTCCAGCGCCGCAAGGCGTGAGAGTTCGAGTCTCTCCGCTCGCACCACATGATTTATCCGGTAACAACCCGCGTCCCCGCGGGCCATCAGACGTGTCCTCCCGTTTTTCTCCCCGCTGACAATAATCCGGCTCCACTTGCGCCATATCAGTTGATGCTGATTCGGGATTGGTCGCGCGAGCGGAAAGGTTTTAACATCGTTTCTGCGGGTGAGTGACCCGTGATCTTCTGTTTTTGTAGCGATTCATGATCCGATCCGCCCCTTTATGAGTGCTCGACAAACGCCGGTGATGGCACCGGGCAAATTACTCTCCCCGACGGACCATAATCAGGTCCTGAGCGGCTTTCAATATGTCTATCCGGTGGTTTCCCGTCGTGCCGGCGGGGTGTCGGTCGGCGTCAATCTCAATCTGAACAATGCCTGTAACTGGCGGTGCCGATACTGTCAGGTAGCTGGTCTGCAGCGCGGCGCACCGGAAGCGACCGATGTGGTTCAGCTGGAGCGCGAGCTGGCCGCCTTGCTTGCCGAGATTCTGCACGGCAACTTCATGCAGCAGCATGTGCCGGCCGCGATGCGCCAGTTGCGGGATATCGCCCTGGCAGGCAATGGTGAGCCGACCCTGAGCAAGCAGTTTCCTCAGGTGATCCAGGCGGTGTTGCGTCAGGTCGAGGCGTTTGGTCTGGCGGGCAAAATCCGGCTGGTGGTGATCACCAATGGCAGCATGCTGCACCGCCCCGCGGTGCAGGCGGCCCTGCGTGAGCTGGGGGCGGCCGGCGGCGAGGCCTGGGTCAAGATTGACCGCGGCAGCGAGGCCGGGGTGCGGGAGGTTAATCAGGTACGCCAGACGCCCGAACAAATGCGCAGCAAGATCGAGCGTGCGGCGGCCTGCTGCAGTGTCTGGGTGCAGACCTGCATGTGTTGTCTGGACGGAGCGCCGCCCGATGAGCCGGCTGTGACGGATTATCTGAACCTGCTGGCCTCGCTGAAAGGCATTCGCGGGGTTCTGCTGTATGGCCTGGCGCGCCCGCCGATGCTGGAGGAGGGACGTACGGTCTCGGCGGTGACGCCGGCCTGGATGCAGCAGCTGGCGGCTCGTATTCAGGCACAGGGTATTCGGGTGGAACGCTACGATTGATGGGGAATAAATTGAACAAGCAGCGCACCCCGCAGGGGGATTTGAGCGACAAATATGTGATTGGCTTTCGCACCCCGGTGAAAGTTGTCGGCCGGTCACTGGCGCTGGACAAGGCCGTCGGCCCAAAGGGCGTATTCGCCACCTTTGAAGAGGCGCGCTACTTTGTCGAAACGCATATGGCGCAGGCGCGCAAGGCGGGTGCCTGTCGTGCCGTGGTGACGCGCGGGGCAGAGGAATTTGCCGAGTATTTCGACTCGATGTGGTTTGTCTACGGCGATCGCTGAAGTGCGGACCGGGCAGCGGCGATTGACTGTCGCTGCCCGTGCCTTGTCACGCGATGCTGTCCGCGGCGCGGGGTGGTTGTGCCGGCTGAATCAGCCAGCGGTTGGCCGTGAAACAGATCAGCGCCAGGATCAGATAAACCGCCAGTAGCGACGGCGCGTCATGAACGGCCAGCAGACTCAGCACAAACGAAGTCAGGCTGGTCATCAGGATATTAATCAGGAACATCAGGGCGGTGGCGGTGCCGGCAATGTGCCGGAACAGTGCCAGTCCGCGTCCCATCGACATCGGGAACAGCATGCCCTGGCTGAAAAACATCAGGGCGCTGATGCCGCACAGCAGGGTCAGGCTGTCTGGCCAGCACTGACCGAGGATCAGTCCGGTGGCGGTGACGGCCAGCAGCAGCCGGGTCATACCCTGCTGGACGCGGGCGACCGGATACCGCGCCACCAGCCAGCGGCACAGGAAGGTAGCCAGCAGGAATACGCAGCCCAGGCCGAAGGCGATGTGCCCGAACACGATCGGTGAGTAGTGCCAGCGGCTCTGGATGATGAAGGGGCCGACGGTATTGAAGGCAATGCTCATCGAGTAGATCGCCCCCATCAGAATGACCATGCCCATGAACTGACGGTGTTGCAGCACCTCGCGCAAATTCTGGCGGATCGTCGGCAGATTCAGTGCATGGCGCCGGAAATGGGTTTCCGGTACATGCCAGGCCACCAGCAGGGCCATCACGGCCATCGAGGCGGCAAAGAACACGAAGCAGGCCTGCCAGCCGGCATAGACTTGCAGATAGCCGCCGAGCACCGGACCAATGATGGGCCCCAGACCGAACATGCTGCCGGTAATCACCCCCATGCGCACCAGTTCCTGTGGCGCCAGGACATCCGGAAAGACCGAGCGGGCAACGACCGAGATGGTGCCGACCATCAGGCCCTGTATCAAACGGGTGGCCAGCAGTGCGGGCAGGGTGGGCAGCCAGATCGGCAGCAGGCTGATCAGCACGAAGCCCAGCAGGCCACCCAGCAGCAGCTTGCGCCGTCCCCAGGCATCGGTCAGGAAGCCGGAAAAGAAGTTGCCCAGCGCATAGCCGAGCAGGTAGAGGCTGATCAGGTTCTTGATGGCACTGTCCGGCTCGCCCAGTTCAGTGGCCATGGCCGGCAGGGAGGGGGAGATCAGATCCACCGCCATGCCGAACAAGGGCATCAGCAGCAGCAAAACCAGCAACAGGCGTTTGAGTCTGGCCTCTGGCAGAACGTGGGGATCAAAGTCCATCGACGTCTCCTGCCTGATGCTGCAGATTGTGCTGCATCCGGCTCAGCATGTCCTGCAGGAGGGCTTGCTCCTCTTCACTGAATCCGGCAAACAGCAGGCCATCCACGCGATCGATGGCTGCCAGCAGGGTCGGCATCAGGGTTTCTCGACACTTTGCGGTCATCTCCACAAACAGGCAGCGACGATTGGCCTGCCACGGGCGACGCGTGATATGCCCCTCTTTTTCCAGTCCTTCCAGCGTGCGCGCCAGCTGACCCGGATCCATGTCCAGTTGACCGAGCAGGTGCTTTTGCGTGCAGTCGCCGGCCTGATTCAACATCAGCAGGATCTGCCGTTGCGAGCGGGTGATGCCGGTGGTCTGCAATTGCTGATCCAGCAGACGACGCTTGAGGTTGACGATGTGGGCCAGATGATGGCCGAGGCGATTGAGCATGAGGGCCCCTGAATTGACTAGTTCAATTATTGTATATATCAACAGTTGACTATGTCAATTCAATGTCGGGTGCGACGCATCGGCTCCCGAACCGACGTCATGGCTTGCATTTGTCGGGCGCGTCTTCTATGTCTACTACTGCAACACATTTGTCATAAAAGTGGCATCGGTCTGTCATTTTGCCTGTTTATCCTCGCGCTTGTTTGTCGTGGACTATTCCAGAGGGTGAGAAACGCATGAAACGTAATCTGCTTGCTTGTGCAGTACTGGGTGCTCTGAGTGTTGCTACTTCCGTTCAGGCTGCAAATCTGGACGCCCTGATCAAGGCCGCCAAGAAGGAAGGCCAACTGACCACCATCGGCCTGCCGCATGACTGGTGCGGTTATGGCGCCATGCTGGCCGACTTCAGCGCCAAATACGGCATCAAGATCAACGAACTGAACCCGGATGCCGGCTCGGGCGACGAAATCGAAGCCATCAAAGCCAACAAGGGCAATATGGGTCCGCAGGCACCGGACGTCATTGACGTCGGCCTGTCCTTTGGACCGCAAGCCAAAGAAGCTGGTCTAATCCAGCCCTACAAGGTCTCGACCTGGAACACCATTCCGAACGAAGCCAAGGACGCCGAAGGCTACTGGTATGGCGACTACTACGGTGTGCTGGCTTTCGAGGTCAACACTGATCTGATCAAGCAAGTACCGACTGACTGGAAGGATCTGCAGAAGCCGGCATACAGCAATGCCGTGGCGCTGGCCGGTGATCCGCGCGTGGCCAATCAGGCGATTTCCGGCGTGTATGCCGCTGGTCTGGCTTCTGGCGCCAAGGATCCGGCCAAGGCTGCCGAAGCCGGTCTGAAGTTCTTTGCCCAACTGAACAAGAGCGGCAATTTCGTTCCGGTGATTGGCAAGGCCGCTTCGCTGGCACAAGGCACCACCCCGATCATCATTCGCTGGGACTACAACGCCCTGGCCGATCGCGACACTCTGAAGGGCAACCCGAACGTTCAAGTTGTGGTGCCGAAGAGTGGCGTGCTGGCCGGTGTGTATGTTCAGGCCATCAGCAAGTATGCCCCGCACCCGAACGCCGCCAAGCTGTGGATGGAGTACCTGTACTCTGATGCCGGCCAGATCGGCTGGCTGAAGGGCTATTGCCACCCGATCCGCTTCAATGATCTGGCTGCCAAGAAGAAGGTGCCGGCTGATCTGCTGGCCAAGCTGCCGAACCCGGGGCTGTACAAGAAGGCTGTGTTCCCGAGCCTGAAGGATCAGGAAACCTACAAGGCCACCATCACCAAGCAGTGGGATGGCGTGGTCGGCAGTAACGTCAAGTAATCGCTGTTCAGCCGCAAGCCGCCATGGTTCGCCATGGCGGCCAGGCTGTGCCACCCGGCACGGCATGCAGACCTAGCAAGACACCATGCAAAGAAAACCGATGGCTATTACGGAAACTGTCAAAGAGCCCGCCGTGCTGCACGCCGGCCCGGCTCCGCGGCGTCACGCCGGTCAGGCCCTGACCTGGCTCGGTGTCGCGCCCTTCCTGATTTTTGCCCTGCTGTTCCTGATCCTGCCGACCATGCAGCTGATGATCGGCGCGTTTCAGGATGCCCAGGGACACTTCACCCTGAATAATATTGCCCGGCTGTTTACCGACGACATCCTGGGGGCCTACTGGGTCAGCTTCAAGGTCAGCTTCGTATCCGCCTTCGGCGGGGCGCTGATTGGTTTGTTGCTGGCACTGGCGGCCATCCAGGGCGGGTTGCCGGCCTGGGTACGTCCGACCCTGATGACCTTTTCCGGGGTGGCCTCCAATTTTGCCGGGGTGCCGCTGGCCTTTGCCTTTCTGGCGACGCTGGGGCGAATCGGCCTGCTGACGGCCCTGCTGCGCAGCTACCTCGGCTTTGACCTGTATGGCACCGGCTTCAGCATTCTGAGCTTTACCGGTCTGACGCTGACTTATCTCTACTTCCAGATCCCGCTGATGGTGCTGATCATTGCGCCGGCCATCGACGGCATGAAGGCCGAATGGCGCGAGGCCTGCGAGAGTCTGGGCGGCAGCAGCTGGTATTTCTGGTGGCATGTCGCGCTGCCCATCCTGTTTCCGAGCATTATGGGCTCGGCGCTGCTGTTGTTTGCCAATGCGTTCGGCGCCGTGGCGACGGCCTATGCGCTGACCGGCAGTTCGCTCAACATCGTGCCGATCCTGCTGTTCGCCCAGATTCGCGGCGATGTGCTGCATGACCAGAACCTGGGCTATGCCCTGGCGCTGGGCATGATCGTGGTGACCGGGCTGTCCAATGCGGGCTATATCTGGCTGCGCAGCCGCGCGGAAAGGGGGCAGGCATGAGTCGCCATTCTTCCCGTCTTGGCGCCTGGGTGGCCATGATCATCGGCAGTGCCTATTTCTTGCTGCCGCTGCTGGCAACCTTCCTGTTCAGTCTGAAGATGCGTCGCGATGCCCTGAGTTTCGATGCCTACAAGGTGGTGCTGACCGATCCGCAGTTCCAGGCGACCTTCAGCTACTCCACCATGATGGCGCTGCTGACCATCGTGACCGGCATCGTGCTGGTGGTGCCGACGGCTTACTGGATTCAGCTCAAGCTGCCGAAGCTGCGTGGCTTGATTGAATTCATCACCCTGTTGCCGCTGGTGATTCCCGCCATCGTCATCGTGTTCGGCTATCTCAAGATGTACAACAGCAGTTCCTGGCTGCCGCTGACCGCTCATGAGCGCAGCACGGATTTTCTGCTGATGGCCAGCTACGTCACGTTGTCCTTGCCCTATCTGTACCGATCCATCGATACCGGTCTGCGCGCGGTGGATGTGCGTGGCCTGACCGAAGCGGCGCAGAGTCTGGGTGCCAGCTGGGGCGAAATCCTGCTGCAAGTGATCTTTCCCAACGTCAAGTCGGCCATCCTCTCCGGTGCCTTCCTGACTTTTGCGGTGGTGATTGGTGAGTTCACCATGGCCAGCCTGCTCAACCGGCCGGCTTTTGGTCCTTATCTGCAGTTGATCGGCGCCAATCGGGCCTATGAGCCGTCGGCGCTGGCGATCATCGCCTTTCTGGTGACCTGGGCCTCGATGGGGCTGATCCAGGTTTTTGCCCGCAATGGCCGTGCCAGACGCAAAGCGGTCTGAGTGACTGAATATTGATTGGAACAAATATGGCTTTTCTGGATATCAAGCAACTCAACAAAAGCTTTGGCGACCATGCCGTGGTGCATGACATCAATATGTCCATCGAGCGCGGCGAGTTCGTCACCTTCCTCGGCCCGTCCGGCTGCGGCAAGACCACCGTGTTGCGTATGATTGCCGGCTTCGAGAATCCGAATCAGGGGTCGATTCACGTTGCCGGGCAGGAGATTACCCATCAGTCGCCGCAAAAGCGCGGTATCGGTATCGTCTTCCAGAATTACGCGCTGTTTCCCAACCTGAATGTCGAGCAGAACATCGGCTTCGGCCTGAAGGTGCGCAAGTTGCCCGGGCGCGAAATCGCCAGCAAGGTGGCCGAAGTCATGAAGCTGGTCGAGTTGACCGGCAAGGAAGCCCGTTATCCGCACGAGCTGTCGGGTGGCCAGCGCCAGCGCGTGGCCCTGGCGCGTGCGCTGGTGGTGGAACCGAAGATTCTGCTGCTGGACGAGCCGCTGTCTGCGCTGGATGCGCGCATCCGCAAGAATCTGCGCGAGCAGATCCGGGACATTCAGCGCCGCCTGCAGCTGACCACGGTCTTCGTGACGCATGATCAGGAAGAGGCCCTGACCATGTCGGATCGCATCTATGTGATGAATCAGGGCAGGGTAGAGCAGCATGGCTCGGCAGAGGAGATCTACACCCAGCCGGCGACCGAATTCGTTGCGCGCTTCATGGGCAACTACAACCTGCTCAAGGCGGAAGAGACGCATCAGTTGCTCGGCTTGCAGATCGAAGGTCATATGGCCATCCGTCCGGAGTCGATTCACGTTCTGGCGGCCGGCAGTCACGAGTTGGGTATGTTTGAAGGGGTGATTCGCCGCCACCAGCTGCTCGGTGGCGTCATCCGCTATCAGGTGGAGAGTCGTGGCGTGCAGTTGCTGGTGGATCGTCTGAACCGTAATGCTGCCGATCTGATGCCGATCGGCACCTCGGTCCGCCTGCAGATCGATCAGAACGATATGCGCGTGGTGCGCTGAGCGCCGCATTTGCAGCGAAAAAAAGACCGGCCGGCGCATCGCGCCCGCCGGTCTTTTTTATTCCTGAGCCCGTGGCTTACTGCCCGACAATGTGATTGAAGCGGACGTCGGCGCTCATCACGCCCAGCAGTTGGCCCTGCGGGTCAAACAGTGGCGTGCCGATGGTGAAGCAGTACTGGTTGGTGTCGACCGAACGGTACAGGTCGGAGACGAACAGGCGACGTTGCCGCACCGGCTCCTGGAACCAGCGACGATCGCTCCAGTTGTTCTTGCGGCCATCCGGGTTGACCTGGCCCGATTCCACGTCAGAGCTGATCTGGCGCCCGCTGACATCGGTGATGCACAGCATTTCGAAGGTGGTCTCGCGCTGGTAGAGTCCGACCAGCTTGCGATCCAGGTCATCCGGGTCCAGGCGGGTCAGCTGCCACTTGGCGATTTCCTCTTCCACCACCTGCCGCATGCGCTTGTGACCGGTAAAGCGGAATTCACCGACTTCCGTCAGCAGAACATCGCACTGTTCGCTGACCTGGGTGGCACGTGAGGCCAGTTCGCGGGCATCGACCAGTTGTTGCTGGGTGCTTTCCACGACTTCGCCGATTTGCGCCGTAATGGCGTGAACTTTCTCGTTCTGCGAGCTGCTGGCTTCAGCGATGACACGTACATGCTCAATCAGGGTGTTGATGTCGCGCGAGGCGGCCTCAATCGAGGCGCCGGCGGCCTGCGAGACGGTGATGCCGGTGTGTACCTGCTGCGACATGGCCACCATGGTTTCGCTGGAGGTGCTGACCTGTTCCTGAATGGTGGCCAGCAACTCCTCGACATTCTGGGTGGCCGACATGGTCTGGTCAGCCAGCTTGCGGACTTCGTCCGCCACCACGGCAAAGCCGCGGCCCTGTTCGCCGGCGCGGGCGGCCTCGATGGCCGCATTGAGCGACAAGAGACGGGTGCGGTCGGCGATGTTCTTGATGAGTTCCACCACTTCGCTGATCGACGCCGAGCTGTCTTTCAGCAGCGCCATCTGCTGCTCCAGTGCGCTGGTGCTGTCGCCGATCGCCTGAATCTGCTTGCGGCTCAACAGGTCATTGCTGTTGGCGCTTTCGGCCGCTTCGGCCACCTGGCGGGAAAATGCCGAGGCCTCGCTGGCGCTGGTGGTGATCGAGTCGACGGTCTCGGCCAGAATGCGGCTGGCGGTGGAAATGTTCTCCGCATTGCTTTGCTGGGCACGCGAGCGTTCTTCCAGCAGGCGGGAGAGCTTGGCCAGCTCCGGTGCCTGTTGCGACAGGCGGATGGCGGTGCCGGCGATTTTGATCAATGCGCCGTGGAAGCGATTGATCAGACCTTTGATCAGTTGGGCAATCCAGCCAAGACTGCCACGATCATCGAGCGTGACCGTCAGGTCGACGCCGTCACGGGTGGCTTCCGACAGCGGTTTGAGAAACTGGGTCAGTTTACGCGCTGAGACAAACATGTACTTCGCTCCCGGCCGTTCTTGCGCGGCCTGAAAATAATTTTCTGTGCCTGTGGGTACTGTGCTGGCCGGGAAAAAGGGCCCGGACCGATCAAGTAGGCGCAAGAGTGCATACTCAGATGCCATATTGTCAACCGGGGCAATGCCTGGCGGTGTGCCACTGAGTGCGCGGTACTTGCCGACGTCGACCGGAAGGGGGTGGCGCTGAGATGTGCTCTAACAGTAAAACTTGATATTGGTGGAATATTGCACAGGCGAAGGGAAATGACAGTATTAAACCGGCAAAGGTTTGGTCTGGATCAACCGGCAGCCCCCCATTTGGGGCAGATTGGCGACAAAAGTGTCGATTTCTTGCCCCCGTCACACCCGGGAGAGGTGGTGCACGGGAGTCCGGGCGGTGCCGGACTCCCGTGAGGGGCATGATCAGCCCAGGCAGGGGCTCATCGCTTGCTTTTCGCGGTCACTCAGCACGGCTTCGGCGGCGCCGGACAGCTCGGAGGCACTGTAGGCCAGTTGCTGGCTGGCCTTGATGACGCGCTGGATGCGATCCAGCTGCTGTTTCAGCGTGCCGGTATCCAGATGGCCCTCAGTAATGGCGCGAATCATGGTGGCATTCTGCTCGGTGATGTCTTCCAGCTTGATGCCGAGTTGATAGCGCAGTCGCAGCAGTTCCATGACCGGCTTGGGAATGCGGCGGTCCTGCTCGTAACGCGAACCTCCCGACTGCGTCACGCCGACGGCGGACCAGAATTCCTGCTGGTTCAGGTCAAGGCGGCGACGCATTTCACGCGGATCGAAATTGACTTCTTTGCTAAGCATGATCAATACCTCTATATATAATTTAAACAGAAATAACAAAAAGTTTAATTGCAGCCGAGCCGAATCCCGTGGCGGTCTGCCCGCAATTTTTCAGAACGGGGAATCGTCAAGCCCGTGCCGTGGCAATCTGGCGATGGGCAAGTGCGTTTGTCATGGCGCTGTCACATTGAGGCAGCGCTTGCACAAAAGTTCAGTGTCATCGACAAGGAACATGTCATGGCGATCTGAGTGTTTTCATTCGCCTCTGACGGATTAATCTGTCCCGGTTCACGCTACTTACATGAGGGATTGTACATAGGGCATGAGAAAAGGGAATGCAACGACAAGTAGTTTAAGATAAGTCTTACTTTATTAAATGAATCATGGACTTCTCATATTTACCTGCCCCAGCAAACCGCCCCTGATGGTTGCTTGTTTGAGGTCAAATATGTCTTTTGAATTTATTGCTTGAAATGGGTTGAGGTGAGACGATAAAACCCTGAATTTCGGAATTTTCACCAGTATCTTATGGATGATTGCCTGCTATTGGCATGATGTCCGGGTGGCGGGTGATGCCTGGTTTGCAGGGCAGGTATCGATGCTCAACAAAGAACGAAATGACACACATGCCCCACAACAACCGTGCCGTTTTGACTCGCGTTCGGCGCATCATCGGTCAGGCGCAGGCTCTGGAGGCCGCGCTGCTGCAGCAGACCGACTGTCATCTTGTGCTACAGCAACTGGCGGCAGTCCGCGGCGCCGTCAATGGCCTGATGGCAGAAGTGCTGGATGGCTATATGCGCACCCATCTGATGGATGGGGGAAGTACGGAGGAAAAGCGCGAGCAGGACATGGCGCAGGTGTCCCGTGTGCTGCACGCTTATCTGAAATGACGGCGCTTGCTGCTGCGGCTCAGTAAACGACAAAGCCATTGCTGCGGCAAAAACTCAGCAGGCGAATGCCGGCTTTGCGGGCAATGTCGATGGCCAGAGACGTGGGGGCCGAGATGGTGGCAATCAGCGGGATATTGCGTCGCGCCGCCTTGCGCACCAGTTCGTAACTGGCGCGGCTGGTGAGAAAGACCAGGCCGCTGTCGGGGGCGATCTGCTCGCGCGCCATCCAGCCCAGCAGTTTGTCCAGCGCATTGTGACGACCGACATCCTCGAAGACCCGGATGATTTTTCCTGTGCGCGAGCACCAGGCTGCGCCATGTGCGCAGCCTGTGGCCTGCATCAGCGGCTGATGCGTCGGCAGCGCGGCGAGGATCTGGCCGATCATGGCTTCGCTGACCTCGGGGGCCGGGGTGTCGACCCGGATGACTTCCGGTTCCAGATCCAGTAATTCGATGCTTTCAATCCCGCAGACACCACAGCCGGTCCGTCCCGCCAGCGCGCGCCGCTGGGCCTTCAGCGCCATGAAGTCTGCGCTGGCCAGTTCCATTTGCACTTCGGCGCTTTGTGCGTGATGGATGACTTCCATGTCACGGATGGCGCTGGCCTCGGCAATGATGCCTTCCGACAGGGCGAAACCCAGGGCAAAACAGTCGAGATCGGCCGGTGTGGCCATCATCACGGCGTGGGAGATGCCGTTGAAGACCAGGGCGACCGGGCATTCTTCTGCCACGCTGTCCGTGACGATCTGCACTGCGCCATGGCGGTGGCGCTGAACGGTGACGCGGCCATGGCCGGACCGGGTCGGGGTCTCTTGCGGCATGAATGATCTTTCCGTGAAGGGCTGTCCGGCAGTGTACGGAGATGCCGGATGACTCACAAGTCTGTCTCAGCCGCCAGTCTGCGACATGAAGCGCATGATCTTCTGTGGTGCAGCGACAAAATCATGGCTGTGCGGCTTGAGTTCCACCGCCTGGCGGATGGCGGCTTCCAGGCCGGCATCATCGATGCCGGCGCGCAGCAGCGGGCGCAATTCGAAGCGTTCTTCCTGCCCCAGGCACAGATAGAGCGTACCGTCCACCGACAGGCGAACCCGATTGCAGGTGGCGCAGAAGTGCTGCGAAATCGGCGTGATGAAACCAATGCGGCCACGACCGTCGGCGGTTTCCCAATAACGTGCCGGCCCGCCGCCGAGCTCGGCCGACGAGGGCGTGAGCCCGAAACGTTCGACCAGGACCGGGCGCACCTCGTCCAGCGACAGATAGGCGGTGTTGCGTCCGCTGTCGCCGACCGGCATGGCTTCGATCAGGCGCAGGATGAAGCCGTGTTCCAGGCAGAAGGCGGCCATGCGGGTGATTTCATGTTCATTGACGCCGCGCATGGCGACCATATTCAGTTTGATCGGCGTCAGTCCGGCGGCCTTGCCGGCCATGATGCCGGCCATCACGGCGTCCAGACTGTCGCGACCGGAGACCTCGCGCACACAGGCGCGATCCAGCGAATCCAGGCTGACATTGATGCGTGCCAGGCCGGCGGCCTTGAGTGCCGTGGCATGTTTGGCCAGCTGGGTGGCATTGGTCGACAGCGAGAGATCGTGCACGCCGGGCAGGGCAGACAGTTGCCCGACCAGCTGCACCAGATTGCGACGCAGCAGCGGTTCGCCGCCGGTCAGTCGGATGCGGCCTGCGCCCATGCGGGCAAAGGCGGCGACGACACGGGTGATTTCCTCAAAGCTCAGCCAGTTCTCCGGTTCGCTGTAGCCGTCAAAGGCGTGCGGCCGGCAATAGCTGCAGCGCAGATCGCAGCGATCGGTCAGCGACAGGCGCAGGTAATCGATCCGGCGGCCAAAACGATCCTGCAAAGGGGCAATATCACGCATCATGAGCTTCTTGCTGAATCTGTAAAACGCCCCCGGCGCGGCCGGGGGCGGCTTGCGGCTAGTTCAGGGCCGCCTGGCGCATGTCGGCCTTCATCTTGCTGTAGGTCTCATGCACATGCTGCTCGGCCCATGCCTGGTCGGCAATGGCTTCGACCTTGACGGCGCTGTATTTGTACTCCGGCGTCTTCGAGATCGGGTCCAGATGCTCGGCGGTCAGTTCGTTGCAGGCACCGATCCACCACTGATAGGTCATGTAGACCGCCCCCGCATTGACACGCGGGTTCAGGTTGGCTCGGGTGATGACCTTGCCGCGGCGCGAGGAAACCCAGACCAGAGACTGATCCTGGATGCCGTAGGTCTTGGCATCGTCCGGGTGGATCTGGACAAAGCCCGGTTCGTCGGCCAGGGTTTGCAGCGCGGCGCAGTTACCGGTCATCGAGCGGCAAGAGTAGTGCCCCACTTCACGCACCGTGCACAGGCCGAGCGGATAATCGGCATCGACCTTTTCCAGCGGCGCACGCCATTCGGCGGCAAACAGCAGCGCCTTGCCGCTCGGGGTGTCGAACTTGTTGCCTTCGTACAGCCACGGTGTGCCGGGGTGGTCCTCCGTCGGGCAGGGCCATTGCACATAGCCCAGATCCGCCATCTTCTCGTAGGTGGCGCCGGTGTACAGATGGCACAGGCCGCGCAACTCGTCCCAGATTTCCCGGGCATTGTTGTAGTGCATCGGATAGCCCATGGCGGTGGCCATCAGGCTGTGGATCTCCCAGTCGTCCTTGACGTCGCCCGGGGCGTCCACGGCCTTGTAGCAGCGCTGGAAGCCGCGGTCGGCACTGGAGAAGACATTCTCATGCTCGCCCCACGAGGTGGCCGGCAAAATGACATCGGCCATCATGGCGGTCTTGGTCATGAAGATGTCCTGAACGATGATCAGGTCCAGCTTGGCAAAGGCCTTGCGCATCACGCCCAGATCCGGCTCGGTCTGCAGCGGATCTTCGCCGAAGATGTAGTAGGCCTTGAGCTTGCCTTCTTCGATCAGGTGCGGCACCTCGGTCAGACTGTAGCCCTTCTCGGCCGGCAGGCTCGGCACCCCCCATGCCTTGGCGAAACGCTCGCGGGCCTCGGCATCGGTCACGCTGTAATAGCCGGGCAGGGTGTTGGGCAGGGCCCCCATGTCACAGGCGCCCTGGACATTGTTCTGACCGCGGACCGGGCCGACGCCGACATTCGGGCGGGCCAGGTTGCCAGTGATGGTGGCCAGGCTGGACAGCCCCTTGACCACGTCGACGGCCTGACCCCACTGGGTCACGCCCATGCCCCACAGGATGGTGGCGGTGGCCGACTTGGCATACATGCGCATGGCCTTGCGCACCAGCTCCGGTTCCAGGCCGGTGATCTCGGCGGTGTACTCCGGGGTGTACTTGGCGACCATCGCCTTGTATTCCTCGAAGCCTTCGGCGTAATGCTCGACGAAATGCTGGTTGTACAGGCCTTCCTGGATCAGCACATTGGCGAAGGCGTTGACCAGCGCCATGTTGGAGCCGTTTTTCAGTGGCAGGTACAGGTCGGCGATACGAGCGGTTTCAATGAAACGCGGGTCGCAGACAATGATCTTGGCGCCTTTTTCCTTGGCTTTGAGGATGCGGCGCGCCACGATCGGGTGCGAATCGGCGGCGTTGTAGCCAAAGACCAGGATGCAGTCGGTATCTTCGATTTCGCAGATCGAATTACTCATGGCGCCATTGCCCAGCGTGACCATCAGGCCGGCGACCGACGGGCCGTGGCAGACGCGGGCACAGCAGTCGATGTTGTTGGTGCCGATGACGGCACGGGCGAACTTTTGCGCGACATAGTTCGATTCGTTGCCGGTGCCACGTGACGAGCCGGTCATCATGATGGCGTCAGGGCCGTATTGTTCCTTGATGGACTTCAGGCGCGAGCTGGCAAACTGGATGGCCTCGTCCCAGGAAACGGCTTCGAACTGGCCGCCACGCTGGCGGCGAATCATCGGTTGCTTCAGACGCGGGGTCAGCAGCTTGGTGTCGTTGAGGAAGTCCCAGCCGTAATAGCCCTTCAGGCACAGTTCACCTTCGTTGGTCACGCCATTGGCGGCTTCGGCGCCGACCACCTTGCCGTTATCGACCAGCAGGTTCAGCTTGCAGCCCGAGCCGCAGTACGGACAAACGGTAATTACCTTCTTCATGTTGCGATTCCTTCAGCGGAAAAGTGAGAGCGGTCAGAACGGCAGTGGCGGCACATCCAGTGCTGCCTGTTCGCGGCGTTTCTTCATGGCGGCTTCCAGCCGGGCCTGGTCAACCAGATGCAGGCACTTGGTCGGACAGGACGGAATACAGGCCGGGCCACCCGGGTGATCGATACACAGGTCGCACTTGAGCGCCAGCGCCTTGCTGGCCTGGCTCTTCAGGACACTCTTGCCGGGTGCCGGGACCGTGGTGACATCCATCGCGCCGTAGGGGCAGGCCACCATGCAGCTCTTGCAGCCGACGCAGCGTTCCTGCAGTACCTGAATGCTGTCTTCGCGCCGGACAATGGCGCCGCTCGGACAGGCTTTGGCACAGGGGGCATCGTCACACTGGCGGCACAGCACCGGGGTACTGACCCGCGCGCTCTTGATGACCTTCAACCTGGGTCTGAAATTGGCCGGGGACAGCATTTCCGTGCCCTCACCGACCGGGTGCGCCATGGCGCACGCCACCTCGCAGGTTCGGCAACCAATGCAATTCTGGGGTTCAGCAATGATGAACCGGTTCATGTTTCCGCCTCCTTTGGGCTCCGGACTTGATGCAAAACAATCGGGCTAGTGCGATGGCAATTTGCGATTGCCCGGGACTGTCAGTTGCATATGTTGTGCCAGGTTCGATTATGCCGCTGTCACCGGGGGCGGCGATTTGCGCCAGCGCAAGGCCGATTCGGGTTGCGACGGGCTTAGCACATTGATTTGCCGGGGGTTTGTACGCAGGGGCTGCGGGTTGAAATTCTTGGGTTGCCAGCCTGACGGGGCGCAGGGTTTGTCGACGCCGGGTGTCGAAACCGTCAGTGCCGTGTGCCAGATCGTCAAAAGTGTCGAAGTGTCGACAGTACACCGCGTGTGCGCGGCACTGCGCGCAGATATTCGAAGATGTTAATATAAGCAGATCTAGGAGGATTTATGCATGAGCTGATGCTGGCGGAAAGCGTGGTGCGGATCGTTGAGCAAACCGCCAGTCGGGCCGGCGCCAGCAAGGTGACGCGGGTGCGTCTGGCGCTGGGTGCGCTGGCACATGTCGATGCCGATGCCTTGCTGTATTGCTGTCAGCTGGTTGCGCGCGACGGGCCGGCAGCCGGCGCCGAATATGAGGTGGAGCGTCCTCCGGCCGAAGCCTGGTGCGCGAATTGCTTGCAACTGGTGTCACCGGTCGCGCTGGCGGCACCCTGCCCACAGTGCGGCGGCTTCCAGCTGGACATCCGGGCCGGTGAAGAAATGCAGGTTTTGGAGATTGCCGTCGCCTGACAACGGAAGGCGACATCAGGAAGGATCTTGTCATGTGTACCACCTGCGGCTGCAGTCACGGCCATATCATGATCAACGGCAAGGCCGCGCGCGGCCATGCCCACCCGCCAGGCAAGCCGGGGACGAGCAGCGGCGGTTATCGCCAGGTGGCGCCGCTGGATGCCGCGCATGCGCCGGGCATGGATCAGGCGCGAACCCTCAAGATCGAGCAGGACATTCTGGCCGACAATGACGCCCGCGCTGCGCATATCCGTGCGCAATTGCAACGCAAGGGCATCTTTGCCCTCAACCTGGTTTCCAGCCCCGGCTCGGGCAAGACCAGCCTGCTGGTGGAAACCATCCGCCGCTGGCAGCAGCAAAGCCCGGTGGCGGTGATCGAAGGCGATCAGCAGACCGCCAACGATGCCGAGCGCATTCGCGCCACCGGTGCGCCGGCAGTGCAGATCAATACCGGCAAGGGGTGTCATCTGGATGCCCGCATGGTGGATCAGGCCCTGCTGCAGCTGGATCGGGAGGGGGCCCTGGCACCGCGCAGCCTGTTGCTGATCGAGAACGTCGGCAATCTGGTGTGTCCGGCCGCCTTCGATCTGGGCGAGGCGCACAAGGTCGCCATTCTGTCGGTCACCGAGGGTGAGGACAAACCGCTCAAATACCCGGATATGTTCCGTGCCGCCGATCTGATGATTCTGAGCAAGATCGACCTGCTGCCCTATGTCGATTTCAAGGTGGAGGCGGCCATCGAGATGGCTCGTCAGGTCCGTCCGGGTTTGCCGGTGATCTGTCTGTCCACTCGCAGTGGTGAAGGCTGGCAAGCCTGGCTCGACTGGTTGCGCCAGGGGCTGGATCAGGCCGGGCAATGAGTCCGCTGCGACAGCGCCTGGTGGTGCGTGGCGTGGTGCAGGGCGTGGGTTTCCGCCCTTTCGTGTTTCGGCTAGCCCACGAACTCGGCCTGTCCGGCTGGGTGCGCAATGACACCGAGGGGGTGACCATCGAAGCGCAGGGCAGCCCGGCCTCCCTGGCCGAGCTGGCCGCGCGCCTGCAGCGTGACAAACCGCCCATGGCCCGAATCGACAAGATTGCCGTGAATGCGCTGCCGCTGCAGGATGAGCGCGATTTCGTCATCCGCCTCAATCATGGCGACAGTCCGGCGCGCATGGCGCAGATCGGGCCGGACAGCACGGTCTGCCCGGCCTGCCTGGCCGAGCTGTTTGATCCTGATAATCGTCGCTATCGCTATCCCTTCATCAACTGTACCGATTGCGGTCCGCGTTACACCCTGGTGCGGCATTTGCCCTATGAACGCGCCGGTACCAGCATGGCGGCTTTCCCGCTTTGTGCCCGCTGTCAGCAAGAATATGAAGACCCGCTGCACCGGCGCTTTCACGCCGAACCCAATGCCTGCCCTGACTGTGGGCCAAACCTGAGGCTGCTGGACCCGCAGGGCCAGCCTCTGGCGGGCGATCCGCTGGCTACCACCCTGGCCTGGCTGCAGCAGGGCAAGATCGTGGCCATCAAGGGCCTGGGTGGTTTTCATCTGGCCTGCGATGCCCGCCAGCCCGATGCCGTCGCCCGGCTGCGGTTGCGCAAGCAGCGCGAAGAAAAGCCGCTGGCGCTGATGGTGGCCAATACGGCCTCTCTGGATGCCTGGGTGGACTGGCAGCCCGGTGATCAGGCGCTGCTCGAACAGTCTGCCCGCCCCATCGTGTTGCTGCGCAAGCGCACTGCGGCCGATCTGGCCTTGCCGGGCATCGCCCCCGGGCTGGCCTGGCTGGGGGCGATGCTGCCGTATACCCCACTGCATTATCTGTTGTTTCACGAGGCGGCCGGCCGTCCCGACGGCACCGACTGGTTGTCGCAAGCCCAGCCGCTGACGCTGGTGATGACCAGTGCCAATGCCCATGGCGAGCCGCTGGTCATCGACAATCAGGCGGCGCTGACGCAACTGGCCGGGCTGGCCGATGCCGTGTTGCTGCACGACCGTGACATCGTCACGCGCTGTGACGACAGCGTGCTGCGCCAACAGCAGGGCCAGTCACAATTCCTGCGCCGCGCCCGGGGCTATACCCCGCTGGGTATCCCGCTGGCCCGGGTTGGTCCGGCGGTGCTGGCCATGGGGGGCTTTTACAAAAATGCGCTGTGCCTGACGCGTCAGGATCAGGCCTTTCTGTCGCAGCATATCGGCGACCTGGATCGGGTGGCGGTCTGCCTGGCCCAGGAGGCAGCCGTCGGGCACCTGCTGCATCTGCTGCAGATTACGCCGCAGGCGGTCGCGCATGATCTGCACCCGGACCTGCACGGCAGCCGGCTCGGGCAGCAACTGGCCCAGCAGTGGCAGGTGCCGGCGGTGGCGGTGCAGCATCACCATGCGCACATCGCTGCTGTGCTGGCTGAACACGGGGTCGACCGGCCGGTGCTCGGGCTGGCGCTGGATGGTGTCGGCCTGGGCAGTGACGGCCAAGCCTGGGGTGGCGAGCTGCTCAAGGTCGACGGTGCCGTGTTTGAACGTTTGGGCCACTTGCGGCCGATTGCCTTGCCGGGGGGCGACCGGGCGGCGCGCGAGCCCTGGCGCATGGCCGCTGCCGCGCTGGCCATGCTCGGGCGTGGCGACGAGATTGCCACGCGCTTTGCCGGTCAGACCGGCGCGTCACAACTGGCGCAATGGCTGGCGCGACCGGGGCTGCAGACCACCAGCATGGGGCGCTGGTTCGATGCGGCAGCCGGCCTCTTGGGCGTCCAGCCGGTGATGCGCTTCGAGGGACAGGCGGCGATGCTGCTGGAGGGCCTGGCCGAACGTCATGGGCCGGTGACAGCGCCCGGTGCCCTGTATGTGCTGGACGACCATCTCGATCTGCTGCCGCTGCTGGCGAGACTGGCCGATGAGCCGGATGCCGGGCAGGGCGCCGCCCTGTTTCATACCGTGCTGGTGGATGCGCTGGCAGATTGGGTGGCACTGCATGCCGAACGGCAGGGGCTGCGCCTGGTGGCCTGTGGCGGTGGCTGCATGCTCAATGCGCTGCTGAGCCGTGGTCTGCAGCATGCCCTGAAAGCGCGCGGCATCCGCATGCTGAGCGCCGGCGCCGTGCCGCCGGGCGACGGCGGACTGGCGCTCGGGCAGGCCTGGGTGGCCCGCCATCAACTGGATCAAACCATTCGGGTGTACTGACACCCGTTGAACGCAAGGAATACAAGCATGTGTCTGGCCATACCGGCGCGCGTGATCGAACTCATGGACGATGATCAGGCGCGTATTGAACTGGGCGGTGTGCACAAGGTGATCTCGGTCGCCCTGATTGATCAGGTGGCGGTTGGCGATTATCTGATCGTGCATGTCGGCTACGCCATCGGCAAACTCGACCCGGCCGAGGCGGCACAGACCCTGTCGCTGCTGGCCTCCATGGGGCAGGATGCCGATCCGGCCAACCCTGCTGCCTATCGCTGAGTCTGCCATGAAATATATCGACGAATTTCGCGATGGTGAGCTGGCGCAACGCCTGGCCCGCACGATCGCGGCCGAAGTGCGGCCGGGGCGCAGTTACCGGCTGATGGAGTTCTGCGGCGGCCATACCCATGCCATTTCGCGCTACGGTCTGCAGGACCTGCTGCCGCCGCAGGTCCGCATGATCCATGGCCCGGGCTGTCCGGTGTGTGTGTTGCCGATCGGGCGCATCGACAGCGCCATCGAGCTGGCAGTGCAGCACCAGGTGATCCTGTGTACCTATGCCGATACCCTGCGGGTGCCTGCCTCGGGCGGTATGTCGCTGTACAAGGCCCGCGCCCGGGGGGCGGATGTGCGCATGGTCTACAGCTGCGATGACGCGCTGGCGCTGGCCGAGCAGCATCCGGATCGTCAGGTGGTGTTCTTCGCCATCGGCTTTGAAACCACCACGCCACCGACCGCGGCGGTGATTCGCAAGGCGGCCGCACGCGGTGTGCAGAATTTCAGCGTGTTCTGTAACCACGTGCTGACCCCGGCCGCCATGGTGCATATCATGCAGGCACAGACCGAACCGGATGCCGTGGCGCTGGACGGGTTTGTCGGCCCGGCGCATGTCAGCACCGTGATCGGCTATGGCGCCTATCAGGCCTTTGCCGAGCGCTATCACAAGCCGGTCGTGATTGCCGGGTTCGAGCCGCTGGATGTCATGCAGGCTATTCTGATGCTGGTGCGACAGCTCAACGAGGGGCGGGCACAGATTGAAAACCAGTTCACCCGCGCGGTGAGCCGCGAGGGTAATCTCAAGGCGCAGGGCATGGTGGCCGAGGTCTTCACCTTGCGCGATGCCTTCGACTGGCGCGGCCTGGGTGAGGTGCCGGCCAGTGCCTTGCGTATCCGCGACGAGCTGGCCGCCTTCGACGCCGAACGGCGCTTCGGTATCGGCGATCGTCAGGTGCCGGATCACAAGGCATGTGAATGTGCCGCCATTCTGCGCGGTCAGAAGCGACCGCAGGACTGCAAGGTTTTCGGTACGGTCTGCACACCGGATCACCCCATCGGCGCCTGCATGGTGTCCTCGGAGGGGGCCTGTGCCGCCCATTACACTTACGGCCGTTTCCGCACGGCCACGCAGCCGGATCTCTCATGAGCTATACCCGACCTCTGGATCTCAAACATGGCCGCATCGATCTGACCCACGGCAGTGGCGGTCGCGCCATGGCGCAATTGATTCAGCAGATTTTCCTGCGCCATTTCGATAACCCGTGGCTGGCGGCACAGAACGATGGTGCCTGTCTGCCACTGCCGGCTGACGGCGGGCGTCTGGTGATGGCGACCGACAGCCATGTGGTGTCGCCCTTGTTCTTTCCGGGCGGCGACATCGGCTGTCTGTCCGTACACGGCACCGTCAACGATGTGGCCATGAATGGCGCCCGGCCGCTGTATCTCGCCGCCAGTTTCATTCTGGAGGAGGGCTTTGCGCTGGCCGACCTGGTGCGCATCGTCGAATCCATGGCCGCGGCGGCACAGGCCACCGGGGTGCCGGTGGTGACCGGGGATACCAAGGTGGTGGAGGAAGGCAAGGGCGATGGCGTATTCATCACCACCACCGGTGTCGGTGTGGTGCCTCCGGGGATCGAGCTGTCCGGCGATCGCTGTCGCCCGGGCGACAAGATCCTGGTTTCCGGGCCGATCGGCGACCATGGTGTGGCCATCATGTCGCTGCGCGAGGGCTTGCGTTTCGATACCACCATTCAGTCGGATACCGCGGCCCTGCATCATCTGGTTGCGGCCATGCTGGAGGCGGTACCGGGCCTGCGCGCGCTGCGTGATCCGACGCGCGGCGGCCTGGCCGCCGTGCTCAACGAGTTTGCCAGCCAGTCCGGTGTCGGCATGCTGATTCACGAGCGTGCCCTGCCGGTGCGCGAGCAGGTCAGTGCCGCCTGCGAGCTGCTGGGGCTGGATCCGCTGTATGTGGCCAATGAAGGCAAGCTGGTGGCGATCTGTCCGCCGGAAGATGCCGAGCGTCTGCTGCGTGTCATGCGGGCGCGTCCGGAAGGGCGCGAGGCGGCGATCATCGGCGAGGTGCTGGCCGATGATCATCATTTCGTGCAGATGGAAACCGCTTTTGGCGGTCGGCGCATGGTGGACTGGATCAACGGCGAGCAGCTGCCGCGTATCTGCTGAGGACGGGGCGCGGGTTTTAGCTGTCTGTCATGAATGTTGGGCAAAGATTTGCTATGCTTTTCCGTCCATCCATCCGGAGAAGCCAGTAATGAGCCAGATTTCCATGACCGACAATGCCCGCATCATGGCCGAGGCCCGGGCCGCCCTGAGCGGCCGCTGGAAAATGGCGGTCGGCGCGACAGCCATCCTGCTGGGGATCGAACTGGGCCTGAGCCTGTTGGTTTACCTTGGCTTGCCGCCATACTCTGACAGCTTCGTCGACCTGTTGATCAAGGGGCCGCTGGAGCTGGGGTTTGCCTTGTTTTACCTGCAGTTGCTGCGTGGCGGCGAGCTGCGCTTCAGTCAGCTGTTCAGCGGCTTCGAGCGCTACCTGACCGGTCTGGCCGCCTATTTGCTGATGGTGTTGTTCATCCTGCTGTGGGCGCTGTTGCTGATCATCCCGGGCGTCATCGCCGCCTTGTCCTACTCGATGACGTTCTATCTGCTGGTCGATGAGCCGCAACTGAGTGCACGCGAGGCGCTGCGCAAGAGCAAGATCATGATGATCGGCAACAAGTGGAAGTTCTTCTGTCTGGGCTGCCGCTTCATCGGCTGGTTCCTGCTGGGCCTGCTGACGCTGGGCATCGGCCTGCTGTGGGTGATCCCGTATCTGTCCACCAGCCTGGTGCGCTTCTATCAGGATATTCGCGATGTGCCGCCGGCAGTCGGCAGCGCCGACCCCGATCCCGGTCTGTCCTACGGTTTTGACGATCAGTAAACGCTGCCTGGTATGACATAGATACCGCCTGCACGACGTGCCAGCTCGGCGCGATCCTGCAGGCGGTATTGTTGTCCCTGTTTGATCAGCCAGCCCTTGCTGCAGAATGCCTGCAGGCTGCGGTGCAGATGACGGAAACTGACGCCCAGGCAGTCGGCAATCTGGCTCAGATTGCCGCTGAACCACCAGTCCTCACCCTGCTGGCGGGCGGTGGCCAGGAGGTAGCTGGCCAGACGATCCTCCAGCGGGTGCAGCATATTGAGGGCGCTGTTCTGGATCACCCGTCCCAGCTTGCGTCCCAGAGAGCGGCTGAGCGATTGCAAAAAAACGCTGTCACCAATCAGCGCTCGTCTGACGTAGTCCATGCCCAGACTCAGGCACAGACAATCATCCAGTGCTTCGATGCGCGAACTGGCGGGTCGGTCCGGCTCGAAAATTTCCATATCACCAAATAATTGCAGAGGCTGGTAGAAGCACAGCAGCAGCTCGCGGCCATTGGCCATGGGCAGCACCACCTTGGCGCGTCCCGCCACAAAGAACTGCAGATACCGCACCGGCTGGCCCTGCGCCAGCAGGCACTCGCCAGCCTGGAAGGCTTGCAGCTGCAGCGCCGGCAGATGGATCTCGCCCAGTATGCGCTGCAGCTGGTGCTGTCGGTAATAATGTTCGATGCGCGGATCCATGCGGCTGCCCTCGAAGAAAATACCATTGTGACATTTGTCATAACGACTGCCAATTCAAACCACCTAAGCTCGGTGGCAAGGAGGCAGGATGATGACTGTGTGGGCATTTCTCTGTGGCGCGCTGACGGCGCTGATGATTCATCTCAATGGTCAGATGGCGGCGGCACTGGGCAATCAGCCGGCCAGTGTCCTGATTCACTTGTCGGGCCTGTTGTGGGTGCTGCTGTTGCTGGTGCAGCGCCGCTGGTCGCTGTGGCGACCGGGCATTCCGTTCTGGTGGTATGGCGGCGGGGTGGTCGGCATGCTGATCGTGGTGCTGGCCAATGCCGGTTTCCTGCGCCTGGGCGTCACCCTGACCGCGGCGCTGGGGCTGTTCGGTCAGACGGCTTCGGCCATGCTGGTTGATCACTTTGGCTGGCTGGGGGTGCGCCGGGTGCGTTTTGATGCCCGCAAATGGCCCTGTCTGGCCCTGATTGTCGTCGGCATTGTGGCCATGGCGCATTGAATGGAAAGGAGGGCAATCATGTGGATGGCGATGATGCTGGCTTTGCTGGCCGGTGTGGCGCGAACCCTGTCGCGTCTGTTGAACGCACGGCTGGCCGGACAGATCGGCGTGCTGCCGGGGACGCTGGTCAATTATCTGGGAGGGCTGGCTGCCGCCGTGCTGGCCTGTCTGTCTTGTGGCGTCTCCTTGCCCTGGCCATCCCTTGCCTGGGTCACTGTACCAGGCTGGGCCTGGCTGGGTGGTGCGGTGGGGGTGGGTTTCGTGGTGTTGTGCAATCGGGTGACACCGCATGTCTCGGCCTTTGCCATGACCCTGTTGATGTTTGCCGGGCAGATGAGTGCCGGTCTGCTGCTGGATGCCTGGCTGCACGCGGGGCTGTCCGGCTGGCGGGTACTGGGAGCCGTCTTGGCAGGACTGGGGCTGCTGGGCACTTTGTGGGTGGATCGTCATCCACGTGCGGCAAGACCCTGCGTGGCGAGTGCGCCCAGCCGTGAAACCGCCTGATCCAGGCCGTCGCTCCAGGGGTTGCCGGCATTGAGTCGCAGGCAGTCGCCATACAGTCCGCGGGCGCTGAACACCATGCCCGGTACCAGGCTGATCGCCTGCTGGCGCGCGGCGCGATACAGCGCCATGCCGTCGCCTGCGTCCGGCAGTTGCACCCAGAGCGCGTAGCCGCCGTCGGGCTGACTGACGGCGGTGCCGGGCGGGAAATGGCGCAACACCGACTGGCGCAGCTGGTCGACCTGCCGGGCCAGTTGCGGTTGCAGCCGGCGCAGGTGACGGCGGTATTCACCGCGATGCAGGAAATCGGCCAGTGCCAGCTGCAGCGGGGCATTGACAGCCAGCATGCCGGCCAGATGCAGGCTGCGCAGCGCATCATGGTGTCTGCCGGGGGCGCACCAGCCGATGCGATAGCCGGGCGCCAGGGTCTTGGAGAAGGAACCGCACCAGATTACCTGGCCGGTGCTGTCCCAGGCCTTGATCGGCAGGGGGCGCGGACCGCCATGGCTGCATTCCCCGAACACATCGTCTTCGATCACGGTGACCTGGTAGTGCTGTGCCAGTGCCGCGATGCGCTGCTTGTCCTCGCTGGACAGGCTGAAGCCGAGCGGGTTGTGGTGGCTGGCACTGAGCAGGGCGACCCGGGTCTGGCCGCCGGCCAGGCAGGCCTCCAGCCGGTCCAGATCCATGCCGTGCTGGCTGCAGGGTATTTCCAGTGCCTGACGTCCCAGACTGGCGAGTAGCTGCAGTTGACCGCTGTAGCAGGGGGAGGGGACGGCAATACTATCCCCGGGCTGGCTGACGGCCAGCAGCGCCAGATGAAGTGCCGGCATGCAGCCCTGCGTGATCAGCAGATCTTCCGGATGCAGTGCCAGCCCGTCCGCGGCGAAATGCTGGCACAGTGCCTGGCGCAAGATGGCTTCGCCACCGGGGGCGCCATAGCTGGCCGCTGCCTGCGGCGCACGCCGCGCCGAACGCTGCAGGCTTTGCTGCAGGCTGGCGAGCGGCAGCAGCGAGGGGGCCAGCATGACCGTACCCAGCGGGGTGTGGCCGGGGTGTTGGGCACCCTGGCGGATTTCGGCGATCAGGCCGGCATGGTCGACCGGATGGGCGAGCGGATCGAAGTCCTTAAAGCGCGGCGCTGCACTGGCTTGCCGTCGGGCACGCACATAGAAACCGGACTTGGGCGCGGCCTGGATCTCTCCCTGTGCCTCCAGCCATTCGTAGCTGCGAATGGCCGTGGTCAGGCTGACGCCATGCTGTCGGGCCAGCTGCCGGATCGACGGCAGACGCTGACCGGGCGGCAGCCTGCCCTGATGAATGTCGTGGCGCAGGCTGAGGGCCAGTTGCTGATATTTGGCGTTCATCTGTACTCTTTTTTATCTGTCATTCTGTATCTGTATCCTGCCGGGTCTTCAGCATAAGCTTTTGGCATCAATCACGAAAGGACAATGCGATGGAACAGGTTCAGGCGGATCAGGCTTTTTTCGATCTTCAACCGCAACTGCTGGCATGGAGCAGGGAGTGGTTGCAGCAATTGGGGCAGCGCCCGGTGGCTCGGCCGGATGATCCTTCGCCGCCGGAGCGGGCGCTGCCCGGGCAGGGGCTGGGGCTGGCGGGCGTCTGGCAGGCATTTTGTCAGGACCTGGCACCCGGCTTCAATGCCTCGCCCGGTCCGCGTTATCTCGGCTTCGTCACCGGTGGCGTGACCCCGGCGGCGCTGGCGGGCGACTGGCTGACGGCGGTGATCGATCAGAACGTCGCCTCTGCCGGCAACTCGATCGCCACCGGGGTGGAACTACAGGTGCTGGACTGGCTGCGGCAGTTGCTGGGTTTGCCCGAAGGGCTGGTCGGCAGCCTGACCACCGGGGCCACGGCGGCCAATCTGCTGGCCATGGTCTGCGCCCGCCAGCATGCCGGCTGGCGTCAGGGGCGCGACATTGCGCGAGACGGCATCGGGCCGGCGGCGATCCGGGTATTCAGTGCCACCCCGCATGCCAGCAGTCTTAAGGTGCTTGGTCTGGTCGGGCTGGGGCGCGAGCAGATCGCTGCCGTGCCTTGTCTGCCGGACAGCGAAGCGATGGATGTCGCGGCGCTGGCCGCCATGCTGGCCGCCAGCCCGGAACCGGGCAAAATTGTCATTGCCAGTGCCGGTACGGTCACCGGTACTGACTTTGATGACTTGACGGCCATTGCGGCCCTGTGCCGCCAGCATCAGGCCTGGTTGCATGTCGATGGTGCCTTCGGGCTGTTTTCGCGCCTGGATCCTTCGCGGCATGGCTGGACCGCGGGCATCGAGCTGGCCGACTCCATCACCTGCGACGGCCACAAATGGCTCAATGTGCCTTACGACTGCGGTATTTTCTTCACGCCCCACGCGGATCTGCTGCAGCAGTGCTGCTCGGTCGCCGCCCCCTATCTGGAAATGCATGACAGCCTGCCGGCCCTGATGGATCGTGGCATCGAGCAATCGCGCCGCTTCCGTGCGCTGCCGCTGTGGTTCAGTCTGCTGGCCTATGGGCGCGATGGCATGCGGCATATCGTCGAGGAGAATTGCCGCCAGGCGAGCGCTCTCGCTGAATGGCTGCAGGCTTCGCCGGATTATGAGCTGCTCAAGCCGCCACGTTTGAATGTGGTGATCTTCCGGCCGCGCCACGCTGAGGCGATGGCGGTGCTGACACGCCTGAATGCCGCGGGCGAGGTGTTCATGACACCGGGGGTGTGGCAGGGACAGAAAGGCATTCGGGCGGCTTTCAGCAACTGGCGTACCGAGGCATCCGATGTGGTGCGGGTGTGTCAGGCCCTGGCCAGGGCAAGTCAGGCTTGACGCCGTTCTGATAGAAATGCAGTATGAAAATGTCATTGATTATAAATGCGGTGCAACGATGAGCTGGCATCTGTGGTGTTGGTTTGCACTGGCCTATCTGGCGACGACCTTGTCCCCGGGGCCAAATGTATTGCTGGTTATTCGCAATACGCTGCGCTATGGGCCGCGAGCCACGTTTGTGACCGTGTCGGGTAATTTGTTGGCGCAGTTGCTGGTGGTGCTGCTGGTGGCGCTCGGCGTCGGGGCCGTGCTCAAGACGTTGCCGCCTCTTTTTCTCATCATGAAGCTTGTCGGGGCAGGGTATCTGCTCTGGCTTGGCGTGCGGCAGTTATGGCCGTCGTTGCCGGGTCGGTCCACGGCCGTTGTGCGTGGCGATGTCCCTTCCTTTGACCGGGGAAGGGTCTGGCGTGAGGCGATGTTCGTCTCTGGCAGCAATCCGAAAACCATGATCTTCTTTTCGGCCTTCTTGCCGCAATTCCTGGTGAATGACCGCCCTCTGTGGTCCCAGTTTGCCGTGATGTACCTGACCATCGCCGCCATCGTGTGTCTGGTGCATGCCATTTATGCTTTTAGTGCAGGTCAGATACAGTCCATGCTGCGCAACGGTAGGTTGTTCGCTGGGCTGCGTCGCCTCGGCGGCCTGTTGTTTATCGGCATGGGGATCAGGCTGGCTCGTTTGCAGGCCCCGTAAATGGGTTCTGGCGGTCCCGGGAGGAATGATGGAAGTCGAACACTACACCTCTGCCACGCTGGCGCGTTTTTATGATGCCTTCAATGAGTCTGAGCATGACTGGTTGTTTTACCAGTCTCAGTTGGGCGAAACATCACTGGATGTGCTGGATGTGGGGTGCGGCACCGGCAGCTGGCCTTTGCGGCTGGCCGCCGGCGGCCACCGGGTGATGGCGATCGATCCGGCCGAGGCCATGGTGCAGTGCGCGCGGGCCAAGGATGCGGGGCAAACGGTGCAGTGGCATGTCGGCGAGTTGTCGTTTGTACCGCCGGAGCCGATGTTTGATCTGGTGACGATGACCGGCCATGCCTTTCAGTGCCTGCAGACGGACAGCGATATTGCCGCCACGCTGAGTGGGGTGCGTGAACGTTTGCGTCCGGCCGGTCGGCTGATGTTCGAGACGCGCAATCCCCTCAGGCGGGCCTGGCGGCACTGGACCCCCATGGTGACCCGGCGCGAGGTCATGCTGCCTGACGGGCAGCGCCTGGCGCACTGGAACCGCTTTGTCGAGCAGATCGGGCAGTTGATTCGTTTTGAAGATCATTACCAGCTTTTGCCGGCCGGTCGTCACTGGGTCAGCGAGAGCCAGTTGCGTTTTTTGTCACAGCCACGTCTGGCCGAGCATCTGGCGCTGGCAGGATTCGGAAAGATTGACTGGTATGGCGATTGGCAGGGGGGCGCATTCGATCCGCAGAGCAGTGGCGAAATCATTGTGGTGGCCCACGCGCCGGCCCGCTGATCAGGGTGCAGGTCCGTTCTTGCACTATCGCTGACAAGTCTTATTCTGAAATCAAGGGAAATGCCCGTTGGGCAACGACAACGACCGATTATCACGGAGGTGAGCCATGTACCAGCTGACTCATGAAGACCCGTCCTGTGCCGATGCCGTCATGCTGCAGAATGCTTTGTCCACGGTGTTGTTCAATCTGACCGGCAGTAGCGGTCGCGCTTCTTTTGATCCGTCCGAACTCAAGGGCGCCAAGTCCTGTTTTGTGGTGGCGCGTGGTGATCGCGGCGAGCCGGTGGGCTGCGGGGCATTGCGCCCGCTGGAACCCGGCATTGCCGAAATCAAGCGCATGTATGCGGTGCCGGGCCATCAGGGGGTGGGGCGCAAATTGCTGGCGCATCTCGAAGCCGAGGCCCGGCGCATGGGCTATGAGGAAGTCTGGCTGGAAACCCGCGAAATCAACCGCCGTGCCGTGGCGTTTTATCAGCGGCATGGCTATGTGCGGATTGCCAACTATGGGCGGTACAGTGGCCGCAGCGAGGCCGCCTGTTTCGGCAAGTGCCTGCATCAGGGCTGATCCTGCCCGCCCTGGCCTCAGGACTCGTTCTGTGTCGGCATCACCGATAACAGGATACGGATCAATTCTGCCTGACGACGTGCCCCTGTCTTGAGAAAAACCTGTTTCAGGTGGCTGCGTGCCGTGTCGTAAGCCACGTCGAAATGGCGGGCGTAACTCTTCAGGTCCTCCCCCAGCATCAGCCAGCCCGCCAGTTGTGCCTGGCGGCGCGTCAGGCCGAATCGCTGGATCAACAGCTCCTCCGGCGCATAGGTGCGCTCGTCCGGGTCGGTGGCAAATACGATGACGTGGGTGTCATCGCTCAGTCCGGTCGCCCCCTCCTTCACGGGGGCCAGCATGACCGTCAGGGTGGTGGTGGAGTCAGGGCGGCTCAGTGCCAGGGCGCTGCCGCTGCGATGTCCGGCGTCCTGGTGTCCGCAGGCGCGCAGCATGGCGGCTTGCAGGCCGGCATCTTCGCTCGTTTGTTCACTGTGCAGCCCTCCGCCTTCGTCAATCCATAATCCGCGTCGCCGGCTGGCGATCTGTCGCCCTGCCTGGTTGACATGCAACACCTTGCCCTCACGGTTGCACAACCACAAGGCCAGGGGCAGGGAATCCAGTGCGCCGTTCAGACTGCTCAGCAGACTCAGCCGGCGATGCAGGGCCAGTGCCAGTTTCAGGTGGGGCTGCAGCAGATCGTAATGTCGCAGATCTTGCTGGTCGAAGGCGGGTTGTCCGGCGCTGCGCAGTGTGGCCAGCATGATGGTATGGCCATTGTCGCGACTGACCAGTCCGCCCAGGCAATACATCAAGCCTTGCGGGCGCAGCCAGTCTTGATAGAACTCGGTCCTGATCAGCGCGTCTGTCGGACAGAGCATTTCCGACAGGACGGCCTGGCCGGGCGGAAATTGGGCCTGGGCGCGGGTCCATGGGCTGCAGGCGGCGTAGTGACGCGTATAGCTTTCCACATACGCCGAATCGTAGTCGTGATACTCCAGCAGCATGATCTTATCCCCCTGGCGGGATAAATCGCCGCATTGACTGTCATGCATGAACAAGGCGCTGGGGCCGCCATGGAATGTCCGGGCAAAGGCAGCCAGGAAGGCGGGCCATGCCTGCTGGTCTTCGGCTGCACGATAAATCAGGTGGATGAGATGGGAGAGGCTGTGTGCGTCGATCATCGCCAGCGCCGTTAGGGGTTTAATATATGTTTATAGCATATATTGCGCGGTGCATATCAAGTGTTCCACTGACCGCCAATGACCGGCTGCGGCTGTCAGTTTAGGAATTCGCCTAGATTCAGTCGTTTGCCATTTCAACAAACTCTCCGATATGTCGCCCTGATCGCAGGGCTCCCCTCATACGGAGTTGTTATGTCGTTGTCTGTTCATCCCGTCGTGCATGCCCTGCATCACCACCGGGCCGAGGCCAGCCCATATGCACTCGCTGCGGCGGCTGCCCTGGCGCAGTTGCCTCAGCATGGTCATGTCATGCCAGTCAAGCTGGGCAAGGTCGGAAAGGTGCTGGCGCTTGAGGCGGCGGCGCGGCGTGTTCGCCATCGTCATCCCTTGCTGGTCGAGGCGATGTTGCAGCGGGTCGCACTGCATCATGGTCCGGGCCGTCTGGCCGTGTCGCAGATGATGCGCCATGTGGCTGCCGGCATGGAGGGGAATGGTTTGCATCGCCCCGGCGCGTTGCTGCAGACCAGTGCCTGAGCCCTGTCCGAACCGGCTGCTCTGTTCTAGGACAAGGTCATCATTAACAATTGGTAATTATTTCAAAACCGATTTCGGGAATTTTGCCGTTCGACTGTCTGACAAAGCTGTTAGTGTGCGATACACGCCGTTGAGCATGGGCCTGTCTGGCGTGGTCGCATCAGAACAGGAGTCTGGATGGATTTCCCGATCGTGCCCGGCAGTCCGGCATCGCTCACGCTGATGCCCAGCAGTCATGCCAGTGACCTGGCCGGCGTGGCCGCCACCCCTGGCTATCAGGGCGACCCGCCAGATCATGCCGGACTGATGCCCGGGGCAGGGCTCAGTCTGGCTCAGATGGGGGTGGTGAGCAGCGTGCCGTCCGTGCCTGCCGCCATGCGGGGGCCTGCGCCGGTGCAGGCGGCTGCAGATAACCCGGCTTCCGGGACAGAGGGGGAGTCGGACGGCTTTGCCCAGCTGCAACAACAGTTCAGACAGGCGGCGCTGATGGCGCAGTGGCGTCTCAGTCCGCGTGTCGCATCCGGCAGGGCGGGTCTTGAGGCCGCATTCGCTTCGGCCTCCGCCGCTTCCCCGTCTTCCCTGATTGCCCGGGCCTGAGCCCGGGCACGACTCAGTTCGGCTGATCGGCCGTCATGCCGGTCTGAGGGGTCAGGGTCAGCCCGGACGTATCAAATCCCATCACTTCAAGGCGCGCCAGCAAACTCTGATAGGCAGAAGGTTTGACTTGCGGTGTGCGCGACAGGATCCAGAGATATTTGCGGGTTGGCTCGCTGACTGCGGCCAGCTGATATTTCGCATCCAGGTCGATGACCCAGTAGTCGCCCCATACCAATGGCGCAATCTGCAGCCATGTCGGGGCGAAACTCACTTCCAGTCTGGCGGAATCGGGCCCTCCCAGCTGGCGCGCGATGCCGCTGGCTTGTTCGATCTCCCCCTTGCTGTTGCGGCAGCGATTGAGTACGGACAGCTGATGGTCGCTGTTCAGATCGTATTGCGCCGTGGTGTCGGCGACGCAATGTCGCTGGAACCAGTTCGGATACTTGGCAATTTCGTACCAGGTGCCGAGATAGCGGTTGACGTCGAGGCGCGGGATGGCAGTGAGCGAGTCTGCCTGTGACGCCAGGGGTAGTAGTGTGCAAAGCAGGAAAAGCAGGTTTTTTTTCATCTTGATTCCTGAGTGTACGAGCGTGGGCATGAGGCCCTGAATGATTATCCCGACTTGGCCCCGGCTTGTCGCGTCTGATTTGATGTCGAAGTGTCATTTTTCTTCCCCGGTTTCGTCATTTGTGTCGAAGTGCTGACGCAGGTGTCGACATCTCAGCCCGCACCTCCCCGGCTTGATACAGGCCAATCCCTTGGCGACAAAGGGAATAATTCCCCGGTGAAATTGTTTTGCCGCAAAGACGAGAGCTGGCACGGCATGTGCAATGCATGAGCGGAGACCTTCCGTGCGCACGTTTCGCCGCATCGCAGCGACAAGGCATGGAAGGCCCCTATTGCAGGCTGGCGTCGATTTTTCGGGGGATTGGTTATGAGCCGCTTCGTTTTTGCGGAGCCAACACGTTGTATTGGATGTAACACCTGCATGGCGGCCTGCACCATGGTGCACAAGGCTGAAGGCCTGCAGGCGCATCCACGTCTGACGGTGGTCAGAACCGGGCAGGTGACTGCGCCGGTGCAATGCCGCCATTGCGAGGACGCGCCCTGTGCGCGCGTCTGCCCGGTCAAGGCCATTACCCATGAAGGCGATGCGGTAGTGCTGAACGAGACGCTGTGCATCGGCTGCAAGCTGTGTGCGATTGCCTGTCCGTTTGGCGCCATTACCCCCTCCGGGACCCCGGTCAGCGGCGTGGTGGCGGTCAGCCATCTCTACCAGGCACCGCCGGTTACCAGCGGCGCTGCCACGGGGGCGGATACCTCGGCCACGCTGGATCCGATGCTGGACTGGCAGCCGGGGGTCAAGCAGGTGGCGGTCAAATGCGATCTGTGCGACTTCCGCGCCACGGGGGCCGAATGTGTCCGAGTTTGTCCGACCAAGGCGCTGCGACTGATCGATCACCGCACGCTGGCACAGGATGCCGATAGCAAGCGTGCCGATGCCGGTGAGGCGCTGAATGCTGCCGTCTCGATCGATTTCTCCCGGGAGCCAAAATGAGTCTGATGCCACTGGGTTATCTGCTGTTGTCGGTGCTGCTGTTCCTGGCCGGCGGCGTGGCTTCGGTCGCCGCGGCACGCTGCGAGCGGCTGGCGATCAATCTGTCGGCGCTGGCCGGCCTGCTCGGCGGTTTTGCCGGACTGGCGTCCGCCTTGCCGACCCTGCTGACCGGGCGGGTGTTCATGCTCGATCTGGCCGGTCCGTTTTCCTTTGCTCATTTCACCCTGCGTCTGGACATGCTGGCAGCCCTGATGGTGGCGGTCATCTCCGTGCTGGCGATGCTGGCGGCAATCTACTCGCAGTCATATGTACGCGAATATCAGGGACGTGGCGCCTGGGCCATGGGGCTGTTCATGAATACCTTCATCGCCGCCATGCTGGCGCTGGTGGTGGTCGACAATGCCTTCTGGTTCCTGGTGTTCTTTGAAGCCATGTCGCTGGCGTCCTACTTCCTGGTGATCTTCGATCAGGATGAAGAGTCGGTCGGGGCGGGGTTGCTGTATTTCCTGATCGCCCATGCCGGTTCGGTGCTGATCATGGTGGCCTTCTTCCTGCTCTACAGCCGCAGCGGCAGCCTGGACTTCCAGTCTTTCCGCGGACTGAAGCTGCCGCTGGGGCTGTCCTCGCTGGTGTTTGTGCTGGCCTTCCTTGGTTTTGGTGCCAAGGCCGGGATGGTGCCGCTGCACAGCTGGCTGCCGCGTGCGCACCCGGCGGCACCGTCGCATGCCTCGGCCATGATGTCCGGGGTGATGGTCAAGATCGGTGTGTTCGGGATCATCAAGGTCGGGATTGATCTGCTGGGGGCCCAGTCGAGCTGGTGGGGGCTGCTGGTACTGGCCGTCGGCGCCGTGTCCGCCGTGCTGGGCGTGCTGTATGCCCTGGCCGAGCAGGACATCAAGCGTCTGCTGGCTTATTCGACGGTGGAAAACGTCGGCATCATCCTGATGGGGGTGGGTGCCGGCATGCTTGGCCTGGCGACCGGTCACATCGCGCTGGCCGGTCTGGCGCTGATGGCCGCCTTCTATCATCTGTTCAACCACGCGCTGTTCAAGGGCCTGATGTTCTTTGGCGCCGGGGCCATTCTGTATCGCACTCATACCCGCGACATGACCCTGCTGGGCGGACTGGCGCGCCGCATGCCGCTGACTGCCCTGGTGTTCCTGATCGGCGCCATGTCGATCTGTGCCTTGCCGCCGCTCAATGGCTTTGTCAGCGAGTGGTTCAGCTATCAGGCCCTGTTCGCCATGAGCCATGACGGCGACTTCATGATGCGGCTGGCCGGTCCGGTCGCCATCGTCATGCTGGCGCTGACCGGTGCCCTGGCGGCGCTGTGCTTCGTCAAGGCATGGGGCATGACCTTCTCCGGGCAGGCCATGAGTGAACATGCCGAGCATGCGGAGGAAGCGCCCTACAGCATGTTGCTGGCGATGGGGGTGCTGGCCGTATTGTGCATCGGCGCCGGTGTCGGTGCGCCGTGGCTGGCCCCGCTGTTTGCCCGGGTCGCCGCCTCGCTGACCGGGGGCTTCGTCTTGCCGGTTGCCCAGGGTCTGGTGCTGCATTCGGGGCAACTGAACACCCCGGCCGTGGTGTCGACGCCGCTGCTGGCACTGTTGCTGCTGGCTTTGCCGCTGTTGCCTTTCCTGCTGATCGCTGCCATGCAGGGACGTCGCGTGGCGCGTCGCCATGCCGGCGATGCCTGGGCCTGCGGCTATGTCACGGAAAAGCGCATGACCGTGTCGCCGGAAGGCATGTCACAGCCGGTGGGCTTCATGTTCGGCGGTCTGTACCGCCTGCGTCAGACGCTGAGCCTGTCGGCCTGGTTCGATCGCGGCCTGTCCGGTGCGGTGGATGGCGCCACCCGGCTGGAGCCGCAGTGGGATGCCCGCCTGATCGCCCCGATTGTTGCCGGTGTGCAGCAGCTGGCCCGACGCATCGCCTGGCTGCAGCGTGGTGATTTCCGTGTTTATTGCCTGTATGTGGTCGTGGCCCTGGTCACGCTGCTGCTGGTCTCGGTTCGATAGGAGCATTGCAATGCCGAACCCGAACATGATTCTGCTGGCCGTGCTGCAGGGGGTGATCCTGCTGTTGCTGGCGCCCCTGATGACCGGTGTGTCACGCATGATCCGTGCCCGCATGCATTCGCGCCGCGGCCCGGGCGTGCTGCAGGACTACCGTGACATCATCAAGCTGTTCAAGCGCCAGGATATTGCTCCGGCGGCCTCCGGCATGGTTTTCAGGCTCACGCCCTATGTGATTGTCGGTGCCATGTTCCTGATGGCCATGGCGCTGCCGGCGTTCATTCGTCACTCGCCTCTGGGGGCGCTGGCTGATCTGATTACTTTTGCCTATCTGTTTGCCCTGGTGCGCTTCTTCTTCTCGCTGTCGGGGATCGACTCCGGGAGTTCATTCGCCGGGATTGGTGCCGGTCGCGAGCTGACGCTGGGCATTCTGGTCGAACCGACCATGATCCTGTCGCTGCTGGTGGTGGCGCTGATCGAGGGGACGACCAATCTGGGCGCGATTGGCGCCGGCATCGGCGGCAATTATCTGCAGTCGCCGGCGGCGATCGGTCTGGCCATGCTGGCCTTTGCCTTCACCGTATTTATTGAGATGGGCAAGCTGCCATTCGACATGGCCGAGGCCGAACAGGAGCTGCAGGAAGGGCCGCTGACCGAGTATTCCGGTCCGTCGCTGGCCTTGCTCAAGCTGGGACTGGGTCTGAAAAAAGTGGTGATGGCGCAGTTTCTGCTGGGGGTATTTCTGCCGTTCGGCATTGCCTCGTCGGCCGATGCCGGCGCCTTGCTCATCGCCCTGATCGTACTGCCTCTGAAGTTGCTGCTGGTATTCCTGCTGGCCGGTCTGATCGAGAACAGCATGGCGCGCGGACGCTTCCTGCTGACCTCGCGTGTCACCTGGGTCGGCTTCGGTCTGGCGGCGCTGTCCTTCGTCTTTTATCTCACCGGTCTCTGAGGAGCAATCATGGAGAATATCGCTCTCGCGACCATTCTGGTGCCATTTGCCGGGGCGGCGCTGATTCTGCTGGCGCCGGCGCGGGCCGCCAAATGGATTGCCTCGCTGTTTGCTGCGCTCGCCTCGCTCGGCACGCTGGCACTGGCACAAGCCTTCGCCGCCGGCGGCAAGCTGGCATTGACGACCGGGGTTTTTTCCCTGGCGGGCATGCCGCTGATCGGCATCACGGTTGACCGTCTCAGCACCCTGGTGGCCATTGCCGTGGTGGTGCTGGGGTTTCTGGTGGTGCTGTATTCCACGGCCTATATGTCGGAAGGCAACCGGGAACACCCGCATGTCGCCAAGCCGCGCTACTACGCCTATCTGTTGGTGTTCATCGGGGCCATGGCCGGGCTGGTGCTGTCTTCCACCCTGCTGGGCCAGCTGGTGTTCTTTGAAATCACCGGTGCCTGCTCCTGGGGGCTGATCGGTTACTACCAGAAGCCGAAGGCACTCAAGTCGGCCCTCAAGGCCCTGCTGGTGACCCATGTGGCGGCGCTGGGCCTGTATGTCGCGGCCGGCTGGCTGTTTGCCCAGACCGGGTCCTTTGCCCTGACCGGTATCGCCAGTCTGACGCCGCAGGCCAAGATCGTGGTGTTCCTCGGCGTGATGCTGGCGGCCTGGGGCAAGTCGGCGCAGTTGCCGCTGCATGTCTGGCTGCCGGATGCCATGGAGGCGCCGACCCCGGTCAGTGCCTATCTGCACGCGGCCTCGATGGTCAAGGTGGGGGTGTATATCTTTGCCCGTGCCATTTACTCGGCCGGTCAGGTGCCGGAAATCATCGGCTGGATCGGTGCCGTGATGGCGCTGCTGACCATGCTGTACGGCTTTGCCATGTACCTGCCGCAGAAGGACATGAAGCGACTGCTGGCCTATTCGACGATCGCCCAGCTGTCGTACATCTTCCTCGGTCTGTCGCTGTCGATTTTCGGTTCGCAACTGGCCTTCAACGGTGCGGTGGCTCATATCTTCAACCACGCTTTTGCCAAGAGTCTGTTCTTCCTGGTGGCCGGGGCGCTGTCGTATACCTGCGGCACCCGGGTGCTGCCGAATCTGCGCGGGGTACTGAAGCAGTCGCCGTTCCTCGGGGTGTGCTTCGGTGTGGCGGCGCTGGCGATTTCCGGTGTGCCGCCGTTCAACGGTTTCTTCAGCAAGTTTGCCATTCTGGCTGCCGGTTTCCAGCTGTCGGGCGCGCACTGGCTGCTGCTGCCGCTGGTGATCCTGGCATTGATCGAGTCGGTGTGCAGCTTCGGCTGGCTGATGGCCTGGTTCGGCAAGGTGGTGCCGGGAGAGCCGTCCGAGGCGGTGGCCTCGGCCACGCCGCTGCCCATGGCCATGCGCGTGGTGTTCTCGCTGTTGCTGGTGATGTGTCTGGCTTCCAGCTTCATCGCATCGTCCTGGCTGGGTTGAGGAGTTAATCATGGATGGAATGTTGATCGTCAATAACCTGGCCGGCCTGCTGATCGTGACGTCGCTGCTGGTGATCTGTACCGGCAGTGTGCTGTCCTCGGCGCGCTGGTATGCCCTGCAGTCGCTGGTGCTGGTCGGGATTTTCCTGGCGCTGGCCGCCACGCAGGGCTCGGGTGAGCTCTACTTGTGGTCGCTGTCGGCCTTTGTCACCAAGGTGGTGCTGGTGCCGCTGATCATGGTGCGCACCCTGGGCAGGCTGGCGGATCGCGAGAGTCTGCAAGGCTGGCTGAGTCCCGCCTGGATGCTGCTGCTGGCAGCGGTGATCGTGATGTTGTCGTGGTTTGCCGTGTCGTCGGTCAAGCTGGCCGTGGTCGCTGATCTCAAGCCGGCGCTGGCCGTGTCGCTGGGCCATTTCCTGCTGGGGCTGATGTGTATCGTCACTCAGCGCAACATCCTCAAGCAGATTTTCGGTTATTGCCTGATGGAAAACGGTGCGCATCTGACGCTGGCGCTGATGGCCAGCAAGGCGCCGGAGCTGGTGGAGGTCGGTATTGCGACGGACGCGGTCTTTGCGGTGCTGATCATGGCGATCCTGGCGCGGCGCATCCATCGCACGCTCCATACCCTGGATGTGAAGCAACTGACTGCGTTGAAGGGCTGATCAAAATGACCCATAACCCATGGCTTTCCCTGATGTTGACCATCCCGCTGGCCACGGCGCTGCTGTGTTTTGCCAGTCGCCTGCTGGGTGGCATGGCCCGTTCGGCGGCTACCGCGCTACATCTGCTGGGCACGGCGCTGCTGCTGGTGCTGTCGATGCTGGTGGCCGGCTCGGTGCTGCATGGCGGGTCGACGGCCGGTCTGGCGGACTGGCTGCATGTCGACGCGCTGGGGGCGATCTTCCTGGGCCTGCTCGGACTGGTCGGTTTCCTGACCGGTTTCTATTCGATTGGCTATATGGGCCACGAACTGGACGAGGGAGAGATTGATGTCGGACAACTGTGCAACTACTTCGGCATCTTCAATCTGTTTCTGTTCACCATGTTGCTGGCGGTGACTGCCAACAACATCATCATGATGTGGGTGGCCATCGAGGCCACGACGCTGGGCTCGGCTTTCCTGGTCGGCTTCTACAGCCAGCGTTCCTCGCTGGAGGCTGCCTGGAAGTACATCATCATCTGTACCGTTGGTGTGGCCTTCGGTCTGTATGGCGTGGTGCTGGTGTATTCCAATGCCGCCAGCGTGATGGGGGACCATGGCGGGGCGGTGTTCTGGACCGTGCTGATGGGGCAGGGCAAGGCCCTGGATCCGACGCTGATGCGTCTGGCCTTCGTCTTCGTGATGATCGGCTTCGGCACCAAGACCGGCCTGTTCCCGATGCATGCCTGGCTGCCGGATGCGCACAGTGAAGCCCCCAGTCCCGTCAGTGCGCTGCTGTCGGCCGTGTTGCTCAACTGTGCCCTGCTGGTGATCATCCGCTTTTACCTGCTGGTGTCGCAGTCGATTGGTCCGGCTTTCCCGCAAACCCTGCTGATGGTGTTCGGCTTCCTGTCACTGGCTGTGTCGGCTTTCTTTATCGTATCTCAAGGTCATATGAAAAGACTCTTGGCATACTCTAGCGTCGAGAACATGGGGCTGATTGCCCTGGGGCTGGGGCTGGGTGGGCCACTGGGCGTGTTTGCCGCACTGTTCCATACCATCAATCACAGTCTGGCCAAGGCCTTGCTGTTCTGTGGTTCGGGCAATGTGCTGCTCAAGTACGGCACGCCGGATCTGGGCTCGGTCAAGGGCTTGCTCAAGACGGCGCCGCTGACCGCCATGCTCTTTGGCGCCGGGGCGCTGGCGCTGGGCGGGATTCCCCCCTTCAATGTGTTTTTCAGTGAGTTCCTGCTGGTGGCTGCCGGGATCAAGGTCGGCTATGGCTGGCTGATGGTGCTCTGTCTGCTGCTGCTGACGGTGGTGCTGGCCGGTCTGGTGCGCATGGTCGCTGGCAGCCTGTTCGGCGAGGCACCGGAGCAGGTGGAGAAGGGTGAGCCCGGCGCACTGACGCTGCTGCCGATGGCCGTGTTGCTTGGCCTGATGTTGTTGATGGGGGTGGCAGCGCCACGTCCGGTGACCGATTTGCTGCATGCCGCCACGGCGGCGGTGCAGGATGTGGTCGGCACCGCCCCCGCCATGAATGCTGCCGTGGTGGCGCCGCTTGCCACCGTGAAATAAGCCCGCGAGGAGAATGTCAGATATGTCAGTAGCAGAACACGCCAGAGTGGGCAAAAGCTATGTCGAGGCCCTGCGGGCCCGTTTTCCCGCTGCCGTGCTGGAAGAGGAATGGCAGACCGCGGACCAGGTGACGGTGACCGTCAAGCTGGGCAGTTTGCCGGAAGTGGTCGAGTGGCTGTACTACGAGCAGGGCGGCTGGTTGTCGGTGTTGTTCGGCAACGATGAGCGTTCGCTCAACGACCATTTCGCCGTGTATTACGTCTTGTCGATGGAAGGCATCGTCAAGAGCTGGGTGGTGGTGCGGGCGCTGGTGGAGGCCCATCGGCCGGAGTTTCCGTCGGTGACGCCGCGCGTGCCGGCGGCGGTGTGGGGCGAGCGCGAGATCCGCGATATGTACGGCCTGACGCCGGTCGGCCTGCCGGACGAGCGCCGTCTGGTGCTGCCGGATGACTGGCCGGACGATCTGCACCCGCTGCGCAAGGACGCCATGGCTTATAACCAGCGCCCGGCGCCGACCAGTGACACCGAAACCTATACCTTCGTCAATGACGCCACCGGCAGCACGCGCGATGTGCCGCTCGGCCCGCTGCACATTACTTCCGACGAGCCGGGGCATTTCCGCCTGTTTGTCGACGGCGAGGATATCGTCGACGCCGATTACCGCATGTTCTATGTGCATCGCGGCATGGAAAAGCTGGCGGAAACCCGCATGGGCTACGACGAGGTGACTTTCCTGTCGGACCGTGTCTGCGGCATCTGCGGTTTTACCCATAGCGTGGCCTACAGCACGGCGGTGGAAAATGCGCTGGGTCTGGTCGTGCCGCCGCGGGCCCAGGCGATCCGCAGCGTGTTCCTTGAGGTCGAGCGTCTGCACAGTCATTTGCTCAACCTGGGTCTGGCCAGCCACTTCGTCGGTTTCGACACCGGCTTTATGCAGTTCTTCCGGGTGCGCGAGAAGGCCATGACCATGGCCGAATTGCTCACCGGGGCCCGCAAGACCTACGGCATGAACCTGATCGGTGGCGTGCGGCGCGACATCATGAAGGAAGAGCGCAGTCGTACGCTCAAGCTGGTTGCCGAGCTGCGGGTCGAAGTCACGCAATTGGTGGAGATGTTGCTGGCGACGCCGAATCTGCGCGAGCGCACTTCGGGCGTGGGGATTCTCGACCGCAAGGTCGCGCGCGATTTCAGTCCGGTCGGTCCGCTGATCCGGGCCAGCGGCTTCAAGCGCGATATCCGCGCCGATCACGCCTATGCCGGTTATGCCAGTCTGCCATTTGACGTGCATACCGAAGACAGCTGCGACGTACTGGGCCGGGTGCTGATCCGTGCGCGCGAGTTTTTCGATTCGCTGGCCATCATCGAGCATGCGCTGGACAATCTGCCGGCCGGTCCGGTGTTGCTGGAAGGGTTCCACTATCGTCCGCACCAGTTTGCGCTGGGCTTTGCCGAAGCCCCGCGCGGCGAGGACATTCACTGGGCCATGACCGGCGACAATCAGAAGCTGTTCCGCTGGCGTTGCCGGGCGCCGACCTATGCCAACTGGCCGCCTTTGCGCTATATGCTGCGCGGCAATACCGTGTCGGACGCGCCGCTGATCGTCGCCAGTATCGATCCGTGCTACTCGTGTACCGACCGCGTGACGCTGGTGGACGTGAAGAAGAACAAGTCCACCACGGTGCCGTACAAGGAAATCGAACGCTATGGCCGCGAGCGCAAAGACTCGCCGCTGAAATAGGAGCCGATCCATGCTCAAGCTCTTCAAGATCATTACCGGTGCGGGCGAGGCAACCGCCAAGTATCCGTTTGCCCCCTATCCGGTCAGCCCCGGGTTCCGCGGCAAGCCGGAGCTGAATGCCCAGCAGTGCATTGCCTGTGCAGCCTGTACTTCCGCCTGTCCGGCCAATGCCCTGACCATGGGCAACGACACGGCCAGCGGCACGCGAACCTGGCAGCTCAATCTCGGGCGCTGCATCTTTTGCGGCCGCTGCGAGGAGGTTTGCCCGACCCATGCCATCGCCCTGACACCGGAATTCGAGCTGGCGGTAGCCAACAAGGACGATCTGCTGCAGAAGGCCACTTTCCGCCTGCAGGATTGTGCCGTGTGCGGCCAGCCGTTTGCACCGGCCAGGGAGGTCGGCTATGTGATGGATCTGCTGCGACAGAGCGGCTTGCCGCTCAGCGAGGCGCAGCGCGAGCAATTCGCCTGCTGCCCGTCGTGCAAGCGTGAAGCCACCATTGCGCGTGATTTGACCTCGCAGCATTTGTCCCCGGAGGCGGAACAATGAACGGAGCTGTTGACACTTCCCGGCTGATCGCCCCGCGCGACGCCAGCGGCATGCCGGTGCCCCTGACTGAAAGCGAGCATATTGCCGCCCTGAAAGGCAAGCTGCTCAAGGATATCCAGCGTTCGGCCTATGTGTACCGGGTGGACTGCGGTGGCTGCAACGGTTGCGAAATCGAGATTTTTGCCGCCATTACCCCGGTGTTCGATGCCGAGCGTTTTGGCATCAAGGTGGTCGCCTCGCCGCGCCATGCCGACATCTTGCTGTTTACCGGCGCGGTGACCCGTGCCATGCGCATGCCGGCGCTGCGTGCCTGGCAGGCGGCGCCGGACCCGAAGATTTCCGTCTCTTATGGTGCCTGCGGCTGCTCGGGCGGGATTTTTCATGATTTGTATTGCGTCTGGGGTGGCAGTGACAAAGTGGTGCCGGTCGATGTTTATATTCCCGGCTGCCCGCCGACACCGCCGGCCACGCTGTACGGGTTTGCCATGGCGCTCGGCCTGCTGGACCAGAAGCTCAAGGCCACTCATCAGGTCGAGGGCGAGGAGGGGCGTCCGGTCGTGCCGCATCCGGCGATTCCGCTGGATGTGCGGGTGGAGATCGAGCGCGAGGCGCGTCGTCTGGCCGGCTATCGCAGTGGCCGGCTGATTGCCGATGAATTCCTTACCCTGGTGACGGAAACCGATCTGACGCTGGATGAGTGCATGAAGCGTCGTCTGTCTGGTGAAGATGATCCGCGTCTGGCGGAGATCCTGACCCGCCTGTGGGACATCGGTGCCGGGGGCCGGCCATGAGCGGCAAGGTGATCTTTTACTCGCTATCGAAGAAGTTCCTTGAGCGCGAACAGGATCTGCCGGCTGAGGGGCCGGCGCGTCAGGTGATCTACCAGACGCTGGCGCTCGGGCACCATATCGGGGTGATCGACTGCCTGAAGACGGCACTGTCCTGTCCACTGGACGGCTTTGATCGCTGGGTGGGCAAGTTGCCGCCCGGCGAGGCCCGCCGCAAGCTGGAAGGGGTGTTCAAGTTCGGCGAAATCATGATTGATGCCTCACATACCCAGTTGCTGGCGCTGGCCTTGTCCCGTGCCGAGGCAGGGTTCGAGGAGGATGAGCTGACCTGGACGCGTGCGCTGATGTCCGCGCTGGCGGCGATTGAGGCCGAGCCGGCCATGTATCTGATGGTGAAACGCCGTGACTGATTCCCTGTTGCTGACCGTGGGTAACCGCATGATGGGCGACGATGGCGCCGGCCCCTTGCTGTTTGACTTGCTGCAGGCGCAACCGGCGCCGGGCTGGCAGGCGATTGATGGCGGGTCGTCGCCGGAGAATGTGGCCCATGAGGTGCTGGCGGCACGACCGCGGCGGGTCGTGGTGTTCGATGCGGCCGATATGGGGCTGGCGCCGGGCGAGGTGCGTCTGGTGGATGACCGGACCATTGCCGACATGTTCATCATGACTACACATAATCTGCCGCTGAATTTTCTCATCGAGCGTCTGCGCGAGGAGGTCGACGAGGTACTGTTTCTCGGCGTACAGCCGGATGTGGTGGCGTTCTATTTTCCGCTCACCTCGCGCATCGAAGCGGCTGTGCGTGCGCTGCATGACCGCCTGACCAGCGGCAAGGGGCTGGATGGCATGCCCTGGCTGGAATCGGCGCACCCCTGACATCCCTTGATCTGACCGCGTTTGCCGAATGGTCACTGCCTGTTACAATGCCGCTTGACTGTGGCAGTAGCAGGCTTTCCTTCTTTCATTGGCCATAATTCCGATCGAACCATGGACTCCCATCTGCATTGTCTTGCCCCGGATGTCGGCGCTGCCAGCCAGGCTGCATCGCTCGACGCCTTGCGTCGCGAGCGTGATCATCTGCAGATTCTGGTCGATGTCACCAATGCCGTGTTGTCCACATTGCAGCTCGATGATCTGGTCGAGCAGGTGGCCCGTGCCCTGAGCCGTTATCTGGCTATCCATTTCGTTGATCTCAACCTGTTTGATGCCGACTCGACCCGGGTCGAGTCGCATGCGGCCCTGTTTCGTGCCGACGGCTCTTTGCGTCGCGAGCAGGCGGAGTTCTCGCTGAATCATCTGCCGGCGCGGCAGGATGTGATGAACAAGCAGGTGCTGGTGTGCGATCAGTCGCGCATGCAGCAGCTGGCGGCGGAACATCGCCATGTGCGCGAGCTGCTGGCGCAGGGGTTTTGCTCGCTGTGTGTGTTGCCGCTGTTCTCCGGCGAGCGCATCGTGGGGGCCCTGATGCTGGCGCATGACCGCGAGGCGCATTTCTTTCATGACAATCTGTTGTTGTTGCAGCAGATTGCCGCCCGCATCGCGCTGTCGCTGGACAATGCACTGGCCTATCAGCAGATCTCCCGCCTCAAGGATCGCCTGACCGACGAAAACCGGCTGCTTGCCGAAGAAATCAGCAATTACGAGAGCTTTGACGAGATTATTGGCCAGAGTCGGCTGATGTCGGAGCTGTTGGAGCAGGTTCGCATGGTGGCCGACACCGATTCTTCGGTGCTGATCCGTGGCGAAACCGGTACCGGCAAGGAGCTGATTGCCCGGGCGATCCACAACCTGAGTCCGCGCAAGGCGCAGCGCATGGTGACCATGAATAGCGCCGCCATTCCGGCCGGTCTGCTGGAGAGCGAACTGTTCGGGCATGAAAAGGGCGCTTTTACCGGGGCCAGTGCCCAGCGGCTGGGGCGCTTCGAGATGGCGCATCATGGCACGCTGTTTCTGGACGAGGTGGGCGACATTCCGCTCGAGCTGCAGCCCAAGCTGTTGCGCGTGCTGCAGGAGCGTGAGATCGAACGTCTTGGCGGGCAGAAGATCATTCCGGTGGATGTGCGGGTGATTGCCGCGACCAGTTGCGATCTGCAGCAAATGATCGATGAACGCCGCTATCGCAGTGATCTTTATTATCGCCTGAACGTGTTTCCGATCTGGGTGCCGCCTCTGCGCGAACGACCGGAAGACATCCCGCTGCTGGCACGGTTTTTCGTGCAGAAGTTCGCCCGGCGGCTGAAGCGCAATATTGAGTCCATTGCCGATGAGACGCTGCGGCGTCTGGTGCGCCATCCCTGGCCGGGCAACGTACGCGAGTTGCAGAACGTCATCGAACGTGCCGTGATTCTGTCGCGCGGACCGGAGCTGCATCTGCCGATGGCCGATCTGCAGCCTGCCCATCCTGTGCCGCAGTCGGTGGCGCCGCCTGCACGCGGGCCGGTGATGCCGGCGCCGCTGTCGGCAGACGATGGCAGCGAGTCGGAGCGCGAGCGCATCCTGCGTGTGCTGCGCGAGGCCAATGGCATCGTGGCCGGGCCAAAAGGGGCGGCCGCCCGGCTGGGGCTCAAGCGCACCACCTTGCTGTCGCGCATGCAGCGCATGGGTATTTCCATCAAATCACTGGATGAGCAGTGAACCTCCGTTTGCAGGATTGTGCATGATCCGTCATTTGAAATGTCTGTGTCTGTTGGTGCTTTGCTGTCCGATGCTGGTGATGGCCGATGAGGCCTCAACCGCCTCGCCACCGGCGCGGCCTCGTATCGGGGTGGTGCTGGGCGGGGGCGGGGCCCGTGGTTTTGCGCACCTGGGCGTGCTGCGCGAGCTGGAAAAAATGCATATCCCCATCGCCTGTATTTCGGGAACCAGTGCCGGCGCGCTGATTGGTGGCATGTATGCCAACGGTCTGGGGCTGGACGAGATGCAGCAGTCTTTCCGGGACGCTGACTGGAATGCGATGTTGTCCGGCCGGCCTGCCCGCTCCCAGGTGCCGTACTCACGCAAGAGCGATGACTACAAGAATTATTTCGATATTACCTTCGGGGTGCGCGACGGGGCGTTTCGCGTGCCGCGCAGCGCCATCAATTCGCAGGATGTCGATCTTTACATCCGCCAGCTGACCCACGATCGGGTGATCGACAGTTTTGATCATCTGCCGATTCCTTTCCGGGCGGTAGCGACCGATCTGTCCAATGGCGATGCGGTGGTGTTCGATCACGGCGTGCTGGCTACGGCCTTGCGCGCCAGTATGGCCGTGCCGGGGCTGTTTGATCCGGTGACCGATCAGGGCAGGCTGCTGATTGACGGCGGCGTGGCGCGCAACCTGCCGATCGAGGACCTGAAGCATCGCTGTGCCGATCACGTGATCGTGGTCGATGTCGGCACCCCGCTGATGAAAACCGAGCAGATCAAGACGCTGTTCGATGTGGTGGCGCAGACCAGCAATCTGCTGGTGACGCGCAACGTCAAGCAGCAGAAGGCCTTGCTGGATGATCAGGATATCGTTATCCGGCCTGATCTGAATGGTTATTCAGCGGCATCGTTCGTCGATAACCAGGCCATCATTGCCCGCGGTGTCAAGGCCGTGGATGCGGTGCGTGAGCGTCTGGCCGCCTGGTCGGTGCCACCTGCCGAATATCAGGCCTGGCATGCGCGTCTGGTCCCGCCCGAGTCGCCGCACATTGAGCGCATCGAGGTGGTGAGTCCGACCGGCAGCTATATCAATGGGGAGCGCCTTGCGCGTAAGCTGGACAGCGAGCAGAAAGCCCCCAGGCTGGATACGGCGCGTCAGCAGTTGCGCGAGCTGTTTGCCGGTGGTGACTACGACAATCTCACCTACCGCATCGAGAACAAGGACGGCCGCAATGTGATGCAGGTGATGCCGGTGGAACGTACTATCGGCCCGACCTATCTGCGCTTCGGTCTCAACCTGAAAAACAGCACCACAGGCGATGCCAGCTTCACCTTCCTGGCTTCATCGCTGAATACCTGGCTGGATGCGGCCGGGGCGACCTGGCGCAATGATCTGCAGGTCGGATCGGATACCCTGCTGCGCAGCGAGATCTATCAGCCCCTGGGGCTGGACAGTCCGATGTTCGTGTCTGCCCAGGCTCACTACAAGGAAGAGGCCTGGCCATTTTTTGACAACCACCATCTGAAGTATGCCGAGCTGACGCTGGCCGAAACCGGTGGCGAGCTCGATGCCGGGGTGGCGCTGGGCAAGTACGGTCAGCTGCGCGGTGGTCCTTACTGGACCCGCTACAATCCGCGTCTGACCATGGGTGTTTTGCCGGGTTCGTTGTCGTCGCTGGATCAGAAGGCGACCGAGGCCGGTCTGCAGATGAGTGCGGTGGCCGATCAGTTTGACAACCCGCGCTGGCCGCGCAGCGGTTATTTCTTTGACGGTAATCTGCGTTACTCCATGCCCGCCTGGCAGGGGATCGATACGCGTTACTACGCGCTGACGGCTGAGAATGCGCTGACCCTCGGCGATTTTACCTGGCGCTTCACCGGCAAATTGAAGGGGAATCTGGATGTCAGCAATCCGGATCGTTTCATTACCCCGCAATTCCTTGGCGGCTTCCTGAATCTCAGTGGGTATCAGCAGGACGAACTCTACGGCGAGAAGGTCGGTCTGGGGCGCGTGATGGTGTACTGGCGCGCGGCCACCCTGCCTTCCGCGCTGGGTTCCGGGCTTTATGCCGGCACTTCGCTGGAGGTGGGCAAGGTGTGGCGGCGCAATTTCAGTGATGAAGATACCGGCTGGCTGCCCGGGGGCTCGGTGTTCCTGGGCGCCGACACCATCCTTGGCCCGTTCTTTGTCGGGGTGGGGAGTGCGCGCGGCGGCCGTCTGATTGGCTATATGTATCTCGGGCTGGATTACTGAACCGGGCGGGGCGAGCCGGCGAACAGTTCGGCGAGTGCCCGGCCGGGGTCGGCTGCACGCATGAAGGCTTCGCCCACCAGGAAGGTACTGACCTGGTGGCTGTGCATGCGCGTGACATCCGCGCTGCTCAGGATGCCGCTTTCGGTGACCACGATGCGCTCGGCGCCAATCTGCGGCAGCAGTCCGATGGTGGTGGCCAGATCTACGTCGAAGGTGCGCAGGTTGCGGTTGTTGATGCCGATCAGCGGGGTCGTCAGATGCAGTGCCCGGGCGAGTTCTTCGGCGTCGTGGACCTCCACCAGCACGGCCATGCCGAGTGACAGTGCCAGGTCGTGGAAGGCGTGCAGGCGGGCATCGTCCAGGGCGGCCGCAATCAGCAGGATGCAGTCGGCCCCCATGGCTCGCGCCTCATAAACCTGATATTCGTCGACCAGAAAGTCCTTGCGCAGTACCGGCAGGGTGCAGGCCTGTCGTGCCGCTTCGAGATACAGGCGATCGCCCTGGAAAAAATCCCGGTCAGTGAGGACAGACAGGCAGGCTGCGCCGTGCTGTGCGTAGCTGGCGGCGATGGCGGCCGGATCGAAATCGGCACGGATGACACCTTTGCTCGGGCTGGCTTTCTTGACTTCGGCAATGACGGCGGATAGGCCTAGGCGATGGCGCAGGCGCAGGGCCTCGACAAAGTCGCGCTGATCTCCGGTGCGGGATTCAGCGTCCTGGCGGACTTGTTGCAGGGAGCGCTGGCTGAGTGCCTGGCTGACTTCTTGCCGTTTGCGCGCCAGGATGGTGTTGAGAATATCGGTCATGCAGGATCCCCGGTAAAAAAGGCATCATGCAGAATGAGTCGTGCTTTGACAAGGGTCGGGCAGGAGGATGGCTTTGCTGCAGACGCAAAAAAACCCGGATCGTGATCCGGGTTCTTGTCTTCCGATTCGGCCGATGATTACAGCGGCTGGATGTTGGAAGCTTGCTTGCCCTTCGGGCCCATGGTCACTTCGAAGCTGACTTTCTGGTTTTCAGCCAGGGTCTTGAAGCCATTGACCTTGATTTGGGAGAAGTGTGCGAAAACGTCTTCGCCGCCTTCGTCCGGAGTGATAAAACCGAAGCCCTTAGCGTCGTTGAACCACTTAACGGTACCCGTTGCCATGTGTAATTCCCATTCATAAAAAAATAAAAACAAGTGCATGAAAATCAAGGGAAATGGCGAACTGTGGTACAGACTTGCGTCCAACTACGACAACCCATATCTTCGACTTGAAAATCCTGCAGGGACGGATAATGCATAAGGTTTCAACGCTATGCAAGCTTTATTTTTTATCGGTGTGCGCTTGGGGGTGATGCCAAAGGCGTAAAACCTTGTCGACAGCACGGTTTAGCCGCTTTTTGGACGCCCGTTTCGCGGCGGCTCCAGTGCCGTGGCCAGACGTTCCAGCAGCGGGCCTGCCTGCTGCAACAAAGCGATTTCTTGCTCATTCAGGCAGCTTGCCATGGCCTGGGTCAGCCAATTGTCACGATTGCTGCGGTTGGCGGCCAGGACCGCCATGCCCTCGCGGGTCAGTCTCACGCAGCTTTTGCGTTTGTCGTTCGGGTCTTCTTCCTTGAAGGTCAGCCCCATTTGCTCCAGTTTGCGCAGCAGGGCGGACAGATTTTGCGGCCGCAGTCCCTCATATTCGGCCAGTGCGGTGGGGGTGGCTTCGTTGCCCAGCTGGTCTATGCGGCTCAGCAGCAATAATTGGCTCAGGGGGAGTTCCAGTGGCGTGCTCTCGCGCCGCAGGCGTCTGACCAGCAGCATCATCTGTTTGCGCAGCGTGCTGGCACTGGCGGCAATATCGGTGATTGGTTTCATTGATTATTGATGCAGCGATAAATATTTGAGCCGAACATAGTATAAGCCGGGCTTGTTCGGCAAGTGTGCCATCGAAATCCGTCATTATTCGGGTGCACCTGTATGCATTAGGTATAACTGTCGCTATCATGTAATTTAAACTAGCTGCTGTCTGTGATGAATCACATGGAGCGTGTCATGACGGATGAACGACCACTGATCGAGGATGAGGAAAGCTTTCATGACTTTCATGATGCGTTGAACGACTACGCTCCACATATTGAAGCGCTGGTCGCGCTGCTGAGGCAGCAGCCGCGTGATCGCGATGCGGTGGCTGACTTGTTCCGCACGTTTCACAACATCAAGGGTGACGCCAGTCTGTGCCGTCTGCTGTTTCTGGTGCCGTTCGTCCATGCGGCCGAGACGCTGCTGGCGCGGGTGCGTTCCGGAGAGGTGCCTTTCACGCCCCGGCTGGCGGATGTCTTGCTGCTGTCGACGGACCGCTTGCAGCAGGCCGTGGATGCCATGGCAGCCCATGAGGCGATCGGTAATCTGCACCTGGATGAGTTGACGGCCGCGCTGGAAAGCCTGCATACGCAGCCGGCCGGCGAGCTGGAAGCGGCCTGTGCCCGCCTGATCGATGCCTTGACCGGGGTGCGTGAGGCGCGGGGCGAGCGACCGAATCTGCAACCCTTCATGACCGACCGTTCCGGTGATCTGGCTTTCTTTCATCAGCTGGCCTTGCAACTGGAGCGTCGCTCCTCGCTGTTTTCCGGTCGCACCGAACGAAATCTGCAGCTGGCTTTGCTGACCAATCAGCTGGCCGGTTCGCCGGTGGATGCGGATCAGCTCTGTGCGGCGGTCTTTGTGCATGATCTGGGCATGATGCTGTTGCCGGAGGCCATGTGGATCGGTACGCGCATGATGAGCGAGGAAGAGCGGCAGCTGATGCGTCAGCATGTGGCCTGGGCCGCCGGGCTGCTGCAGCGGATTCCGGGCTGGGATCTGGCGGCTCGCATTGTGCTGCATCACCATGAGAAGCCGGATGGCTCGGGTTATCCGCAGGGCCTGGTGCTGCAAGACATCGAGCCGGGCGCGCGCATTCTGGCGCTGGTGGATGCCTTTGAGTCGGTGGTGGTCAAACAGGGCGCACGCGGCCAGCCTCGCTCGGTGTTGCGCGCTGCTGCCGAGGTCAATGCGGCCGACCATCAGTTCGACAAGGTCTGGGTTGGCCACTTCAATCGTGCCGTGCATATCATGATGGATGAGCGGGAGAGTGAGTGACTGATGGCCGGCATGGCACGCTCAACCGTTGTTTGCGCAAAAATAAATCATGCGAGTTCATCTAGGTCATGGAGATTATGGCTGCAATCTGTATAATTCGTTGCCATAGCGTATAAGAAATTGCTTAACGACCTGTTTGCATATTACTACCCGGTTGGTGCAGCAGGATCGTTGGCAGCCTGAGATGACATGGCATTGCCCACTGACTACTCTCCGGTGTTTGTGCTGGAAGGGCAGGTGTTGTACGACGCCCAGCGCAGATACCTCTCCCGGCAGGATCAGCAGGTCGAGCTCAAGGAACATGAGGCCCGACTATTGTCTGCGCTCCTGAGCGGCGTGCAATCGAAACGCGAGATCATCGCCTTGCTGTGGGAGTCCCGTGGGGTCATTGTCACGGAGAACAACTACTACAAGGTGGTCAAGGGTCTGCGTAATGCCTTCGAGGCCATTGGTCTGTCGGCAGACCTGCTCAAGACGCTGCCACGCATCGGCATTGCCTATGTCGGCACGGCGGAGGTGCAGGGTGAAGCTGCGCCCGCAGCCGTGTCCGTCGAGCCGCCGCCCGAGGTGCTGCAGCCGGTGGAAGTCCCGCCTCCCGCTGCTCCTGCAAGACGGCGACCGCATGAGCTGTTTGACCTCGGGCACTGGGGAACCGGTCTGCTGATCGCCCTGTTGGCCATCTTGTGTGGCTGGCTGATGTTTCGCTCTGATAACGGGTTTCGTTTGCTGGGCGCCTCCGAGGGCGTCAAGGTGTATGTCTACAAGGACCCCGGCATTGCCTTGCCGGATGTGCTGCGGCGTTATCGGCAATTCTCTCTGGGGCGGCAAGATATCCGCTATGTGTACTATCGGGCGGTTGGCAAGAATTACATCATCCTGGCATGTCCGACGTCTTTGCCGGATGGGGCGGAATCATGCATATCCCTGATGCAAAAAAATCTCTGATCATCCTGGCGCTCGAGGGCGTGCTGGCGGCGACGCTGTGGTGGGGCAATCCTGCCGGCGGGCGCGAATATGCGCCAAGACATCCCTGCCTGGCCAATGTGGCCATTGCCCGTGACAGCAGTTCGACCGCCTCGGGTCATCTGATGGTTTTTCCCGCAGGATCGCAGTGGATTTTCAATTTGAGCTGGCGTGCCAATGGCACCGTGCATGTGCTCCATCGGCAGCTGGATGTGCACTTTCAGGATCTGGGCATGGGGCGATATCGCTATCTGGTGCGCAGCCTGGCGCGCTATCGCGACGACACCGCCGACGATGTGACCGATCTCTTTCCCATGATTCAGCCCGGTGCCGATGGCGCCATGACCTTCACCCCGGTGGCCGATGGGCTGTTCAATGTGCAGGTGAATGAAGACCTGCAGTTCTATTGCACCGAGCAGTAACCCCCCTTGATTGAACCTTCTGGTGTGGTACCCGCGTGCCGCTTTGTTGGCGCGAAGGGTGGCGTGTTCATGCGCCATGACAGGGGAAAACTGCCGCCATTCAGAAATTTTCAGAAGTTTTCACATGTTTGTCTAGTCAAATTCAGATTAACGACGAGCAAAATTCTGTCGGAGGCGTAAGCTGAACTTATCGGACGGCAGCCACAAAACGCCGCACCGATTCGGGGTCACCCGGGCAGTTCAGCAGGATGTCGAGGTTGCGCGCATTCCGTGATGCATCCTTCGCTCTTATACGCTGGTTCCTGTCTTGTGCGTCGGGGTAGTCGTACAGGACAGATCAATAGCGGTATGCGCGCAACCTGGACAGCTTGATACCGGACTGTCACGCAAAACAAAAAGCCGCACCTTCGGGTGCGGCTTTTTGTTTTGTTGTCCGGGGCTCAGGGCAGTTTGAACAGCTCACGCAGGTGGCGGGCGACAGCCGCGTCGTCGTGATGGCCGATGCGCGGCGCGGCCGGCAGCTGTTCTGCCAGTCGCGGATGCGCGTTGCCCATCAGTCGCGGATGGCCGGCCAGCTGCAACAGTTCGATATCATTTTGGCCATCGCCGAAGGCCACGCAGTGCGCCGGGTCGATCTGCAGTCGCGCCAGGATCATCTCCAGTGCCGACCCCTTGGAGACATCCCGTGCCATCACCTCCAGACAGTCATCGGCGGAGAAGGTGATGGTGACCGTGTCGCCGAAGCGGGCATGCAGCTTCTGCTCGACGCTCAGCAGGTGCGCGTGGGGTGCAATGTAGAGCACCTTGGCGACCCCCTGGCCATCATGCTCGGTGAGTGTTTCGACCTGATAGGTGAAGCCCGAGTCCCGATGCATGTCCAGTAACCATTGGCACGGCTGATTGATCAGCCAGGCATCATCCAGATAGAAATTCAGCAGACAGCCTTCGCTCAGTGCCGGGTCTGCCAGCTCGCGGACCAGCGCCGGCGGCAGGTTGCTCTGATGGATCAGCCGGTTGTCGGGGTCGTGGACCCGGGCGCCATTGGAGGTGATCAGATGGGCGCGGACACCCAGCGTGGCGCGGATGCCGTTCACATCGAGGAAGTGGCGTCCGGTGGCGATCACCAGATGAATGCCCTGATCATCCAGTGCACGCAAGGTCTGGGCCGTGAAGTCATTGACGGCGTGGCTGGCGTCAAGCAGGGTGCCGTCGAGGTCGGAAGCGATAAGCTGATACACGTTAGCAATCTGACAGGAAAGAGGGGGATAGCGCTATGATACCCGAAATGGCCTGCCAGGTCTTTTTTGACGGCTGGTTTGCTAAAAAGTCAATGAAAATCAGCTGCTTGCAAATCTTTGTAGTAGCCGGGCCCGCCAGCGGAACGGCAGGGCGCGCAGGCACTTGAGCAGCAGGGTGAAATGCCGCGGAAAGTGAATTTCGAAGCTGCCGCGGCGCAATCCGGCTTCAATGTGGGCCGCCGCCTGCTCCGGTGTCTGCAGGCCGGGCATGCTGAATCGATTGCGGGCGGTCAGCCGGGTGGCCACAAATCCGGGGTTCACCAGCTGGACCGACAGTCCCTGGGTATGCAGCTCGACGTACAGCAGCTCCGCCAGATTGATCAGCGCGGCCTTGCCGGGGCCATACACGGGCGCACCCGGCAGGCCGAAGTAGCCGGCCACGCTGGCCACCAGCACAATCCGCCCGTGGCGCCGTGCACGCCAGTCATTCAATAGCAGCGAAAGCGCGCGATAGACGCCATTGAGATTCACGTCCAGTGTATGGGCGGCGCGCTCCGGGTTGACCTGCCAGCTGTGCTCCGGCTGATAGTCGGCCGCACAGTAAATCAGCATGTCGGGGGAGTGTTCTGCCGAGAGTGTGCGGGCAGCCTGCTGCCAGTCCTCGCGGCTGCAGACATCCAGCGGCAGGATGCGGGCAGCGGGATGGCCGGCCGCCACGCTGGTCAGTTGCTCGACATTGCGCGCGCTGAGAATGACGTATGCCCCCTGCGCCAGCAAATGCCTGGCCAGGGCGGCGCCAATGCCGCTCGAGGCGCCGATCAGCCAGACACGCTGTCCCCGCCAGTGCTGCAGGGGCGGGTTCATTGCCTTCCAGGGCCACATCTCAGCCGCCCTTGCGGAAGAATAGCGTCACTTCGCCCACCCGAATGCCGAATTTGCTCATGGTGGCGCGATTGACCATGGTCTGATCATCGATCAGGAACATCCAGTCATCAAAATCGACCTGCCAGCCGGACTGGGCCTCAGGCAGCTGCAGGCGATAGCGCCAGTGCAGGGCATTGCCGGCGGCCTCGCCACGAGCGTCGCCAACCACGTCGGCCGCGTTGCCCCGCCACTGTCCGTTGCCCTGGGCGCGCAAGCGCCAGGTCCGTTGCTGCGTTGTGCCGTCGCTATACAGAAAGTGCTCGTCGAGTACCAGCTGCTCACCCTCCATGCGGCCATGAATCTGGACAGTGAACCGTTTCAGGACACGGCCGTCCCGTTGCTGGAACATGCCCCAGGCCTGGGTGTCCCCCAGGAAGAAACGCGCGGGATCCAGTGCCGGTTTGTCCTGCTGATAACTGTGGATGTCGGGGGCGGCACAACCCGTCAGCCACACCGCCAGCAACACGATCAGTCGCTTCATGCCGGTTCTCCTTCTTCGGTCTGGGTGAGCAGGAATTGCGAGACCCCGATGCGCTCTTCTTCGAAGCCGGCCTCGCAGTAGCTCAGATACAGACGCCACAGGCGAATGAAAGCTTCGTCAAACCCCTGGGCGGCGACAGCGGGCAGCGCTGCTTCGAAGGCGCTGCGCCAGCGTCGCAGGGTTTCTGCATAATCGCGGCCGAAGTCCAGCCGGTCCCGGCTGTCCAGTCCGTGGTGCCGGGCCAGCGCTTCGAAGCGCGGCACGCTGGGCAGCATGCCGCCGGGGAAGATGAACTGCTGGATAAAGTCGCTGCCGGCGCGATAACGCAGAAAATGGCGCTCATCAATGGTAATGCTCTGAACCAGTGCACGCCCCCCCGGCCGCAGGCAGCGTTTCAGTGTGGCAAAGAAAGTGGGCCACCAGGCCTCGCCCACGGCTTCGAACATCTCGATCGACACAATGGCGTCGAAGCGTTCGTCCAGGTCGCGGTAGTCCTGCAGGGCGAGGGTGGCAAGCTCGGTGCCGGCCAGGCGGGTCCTGGCGTGTTGCAACTGCTCTTGAGACAGGGTGATGCCATGCACGGCAATGCCCTGCGCGGTGGCCACTTCGGCAAAACCACCCCAGCCGCAGCCGATCTCCAGTACCCGCATGCCGGGCTTGAGGGCCAGCGTATCGATGATGCGCTGATACTTGGCATGCTGCGCCCTGGCCAATGGCTGGCGCAGATCGCCGTTGAACCAGGCGCTGGAATAGGTCCAGCTTTCATCCAGCCACAGACGATAGAAGTCATTGCCCAGATCGTAGTGCGCCTGAATGTTGCGCCGACTGCCGCTGCGGCTGTTGCGGCGCAGGAAATGCCGCAGGCGATACCACAGGCTGGCCAGTCGGGTACCAAATACCGCTGGCTCCAGTGCCTGGCTGTTTTGCAGCGCCAGGCGCAGCAAGGCTGTCAGGTCGCGGCATTGCAGCAGTCCGTCTCGCCAGGCTTCGGCAAAACCGATATCCCCCTGGCGCAGGATCATGGCGCAGGCGCGCCAGTCAGTCAGTTGCAATTCGGCGTGCAGGCCGTGCCCCGGCTGGCCGAAATCGACCTGGCTGCCATCCGGGCAGGTCAGCCGCAGGTGGCCGGTGTGCAACCGGCGTAACAGGGACAGAAAGGCGCGGGCCGCCGCGGGAGGGCGGGCCGTCGTGCGGCGGAGGGCATGGGATGCCGTCTGACTCATGATGGTTTCTCCAGATTGCTGCTGATGGCGTGGCCTGGTGCAGGTGGTTTGTGATGGAAAGGAACTTTTTTCAGCCACAACTGCAGGGCCTGCCAGTGAATGCGCCAGACAATCCCCAGGGTAAGCAGTGGTTGGGCCAGCAGGGCGCGCAACAGGTTGTGACGGGTAAAGGGCCGGGCCTGGCCGCTGATCGAGGTCTGGATCAGCGGGCCGAGTTCGTCATGCAGGTCGATGCCGGTGAAGCTGCGCTCTGCGGTTTCTCTGAAGCGGAAACGGTAGCCGCCTTCGACCCGGCAAAATGGCGAGACATGAAACTGCTTGCGGCAGTGCAGCGGGGTGTCTGGGGTGATGGGGCTGCCATCCGGGCTGGCCAGCAGGTAGCCGTGATGTTCCCCGAAGGTGTTGTTGACCTCCGCCAGGATGGCGCACAGCGCCCCGTCACCGTTGTGACAATGCCAGAAACTGACCGGGTTGAAGGCGAAGCCGGCGATGCGCGGGAAGGTCTGCAGCCAGACGTGGCCATCATGCGGCAAGCCTGCCTGTGCCAGTTGCTGGCGAATCCAGGGCAGCAGGGGACTGCCGTCGCGCGGACCGTAGTCGCGTTGTCTGACCGAGAGCAGTCGCCAGCAGTCGACGCCGAACCAGCGGTTGCCAAGGGTATGCAGGGCGTCCAGGCGCAGGCGGATGAAAAATACCGGATAGCTGAACTGATGCAGCACTGGCCTGAGCCGGCGGTGCATCACCGAGCCCCGGTAGAGTCGGGCATGATCCGTCTGGCTCACAGTACCCCCCAGGACGGCGAGACGCCGAAGTCGCGCGCCACGCGCAGTGCCGATTTGAGTCCGTCTTCATGAAAACCATAGCCCGTCCAGGCGCCGGCGTACCAGCAGTGTTGCTGACCTTGCAGGCTGGCCAGGTTCTGCTGGGCGTTCATGGCAGCCTGGTCCATCAGTGGGTGTTCGTAGACAAAGCTGCCGTCAATCAGGTTGCTGTCCGGCAGGCGTGGCGGGTTCAGGGTGACCATGACCGGGCTGCTGACCGGCAAGGGTTGCAGCTTGTTGAGCAGATAGGTAACGCAACATTGCTGCGGCTCGGTTGGCTGGTTCTGAATCAGGTAGTTCCAGGCCGACCAGGCACGTCGGCGTCGTGGCAGCAGGCCGGGGTCGCGATGCAGGATCGCCAGGTTGCGCTGATAGCGCACCGCGGACAGCAGGCTTTGCTCGGCCTGACTCGGGTCAGACAGTATTTTCAGGGTGTCCGGGGCGTGGGTGGCGAACACGACTGCGTCGAAGCTTTCGCTGCCATGGGCGCTGATGACCACAGCCTGCTGCGGACCGCGTGACACCGACAGTACCGGGGTATTCAGGCGCACGTCTTTCAGCGTGGCCAGCATGCGCTCGACGTAGCGTCGCGCGCCGCCCGGAATGGTGTACCACTGAGGCCGCTGATTGACCTGTAGCAGTCCGTGGTTGTGGCAGAAGCGCAGAAAGGTCTCTGCCGGGAAAGCCAGAATGTCCCGCATCGGGCTGGACCAGATCGCCGCTGCCATGGGAAGTAGGTAGTGCTGCAGGAATCGAGGACGGTAGCCTTCGCGCTGCACCAGTTCGCCCAGAGTGCAAGGTGTCACGTGACACTGCTGCAGATAGCGCTCGGCATGACGATTAAAGCGCAGGATGTCGGCCAGCATGCCGTAAAATCCCGGCGACAGCAGATTACTGCGCTGGGCGAAGACCGTATTCAGGTTGCTGCCGGCCCATTCCAGCTCCCCTTCGCCGGCGGAGACCGAAAATCCCATGTCACTCGGATGCAAGGTAATGCCCAGTTCCGCCAGCAGGCCGAGCAGATTGGGATAGGTGCGGCGATTGCAGACCAGAAAGCCGGTATCGACCGGGAAGGATTGCCCGTCCACCTCGATGTCGACCGTGTGGGTATGGCCCCCGGCATAATCGGCCGCTTCGAACAAGGTGACATCGTGACGCGGATTGAGCAGATAGGCAGTGGCGAGGCCGCTGATGCCTGAGCCGATGACGGCGATACGCTTTGTCTCTGTCGGGTTCAACTGGTTCTCCTGCATGTTTGCTTGGCAGTGATGGCTGGCTTGTTTATAGTGCAGGATATAACCTTGCAGTCAAAAAATCTACTAATTAGTAAAAGACAATACCGATGAGTATTTTATCCCGACTCAGTTTCAAGGATCAGGCATTCCGTCTGCGTGAGCAGGCAGTGATGGACGCCACGACAAAGCTATTGGCCAGCAAGGGTTTTGACTTGATGACCATGGATGATGTCGCCGGGGAGGTCGGTATCTCCAAGCCGAGTCTGTACAAGCACTTCAAGTCCAAGGAAGAGCTGGCTACCGAGGTGATGATCCGCCTGCTGGATGATGCGGTGGCCTTTGTTGCCGGGCTCGATCAGGCGATGAATCCGGTGGCCAAGCTGCAGGCCCTGCTGGCCTGGGCGCTGCGCACCCGCCTGCAGGGCGGTTTGCCCTTCTTGCCGTCAACCAGTGTTCAGGTGCGCGAGATGCTGACGCGCAGTCCGCGCTATGTGTTGCGGGCAGCGCGTCTGCACAAATTGCTGGGAAAGTTGGTGGCTTCGGCGAAGAAGCAGAAGCTGCTGCGCGGCGACTTGCCGGATGATGTGATTCTGTTTGCTTACTATGCACGCAGTTGTGACCCGGCGGTCGAGTACTTGCGTTTATATGGTGATTATTCGGACGAGCAGATTGTTGAGCATATGCTGAGTGTCTGCTTTGAGGGCATGGCCGTTTGAGTCGGCGCTGTCGGGAATAGGACAAAGGGGAGGCTCTGCCTCCCCTTTGTGGTTTCTGGCTGCCGCGACGGCGTCATCACTGACCGTGGTCGTGAAGATCCTTGTCGGCGCAGCCCCAGTTGCCGCCACGGCTTTCATTCCCCGGGGCCCACTGACAGTTCAGCGTCGTCTTGCTGTTGCTGGCTTCGTTGTTGGCGGTGCTGGCCGGCATGGTGTCGGCGGAGGCCAGTAGCGGGGTGCTTGCCGCGAAAATGGCAATAATGGCGGCAAAAATGTGGGTTTTCATATTCAACTCCTTGGAACAGCGTTTAAGATGGCTCCCTGCGCATCTACTGTGCTTTGTTTATATCCCATTCATTTTGCAGTGGCCAGTTGACAACTATTAAATATTGTGTATTTGCAATGCTTTGCTGAGTGAAAGCCTTATTTGGCGCATGTTTTGCCTGGATGTGCTGTTTACATGCGAAATAAAGGTTAACAATCCCGCCCTGGTTTGGGCGAGAGATAGGGGGGGGGTGCGCAGGTCGGTCATTGTTGATTAAATGATACAGATGGCATAATTGATGTGGTTGTCAGATGGGTGTCTGTGCGGAGGGAGTATGGCGGAAGTGTGGCTGACGATCGGGCAATTGGCGCAGCGGGCGGGGGTGGCCAGCAGTGCCTTGCGGTACTACGAATCGCAAGGCCTGTTGTCGAGTGTGCGTCAGGCCGGCGGGCAGCGGCGCTTCCGGCGTGATGCCTTGCGGCGGGTTGCCTTTATTCGTGCGGCCCAGCAGGTGGGATTGTCGCTGCAGGATATCGCTGCTGCACTGGCGTCCTTGCCTGATGGCAAAACGCCGGATGCGTCTGACTGGTCACGGCTGTCGGCTGCGTGGCAGCCGATGTTGCAGGCACGGATCGATGCGCTGTGCCGGTTGCGCGATCAGTTGAGTCGTTGCATCGGCTGTGGCTGTCTGTCGCTCGAGCGTTGTCAGTTGTACAACCCGCAGGACCAGGCGGCGCAGGGTGGGGGTGGTGCTCGTTATTGGCTGGGAGGTGAGCCACCTCTGAGGTAAACGGCAAGTATGGTGTGTGTTGTGCGGGCGCGAGAATGGGAGTGTTCTGATTCTTGCTGGAGGGTGATTGTCTCATCCTCTTTCAATCAATGATTGGGAGAATTTAATGAGAAACCTGTTTTTGCGCTATTTGCTGTTTGGTTTGGTGCTTGCCAGTTGCATGGTCGGGGCTGTGCTGGTCGACATGGGGGCGGCGGCGGGGGTGTCACACTGCGCACTTGCCCTTGGCGGGTGATGCGGGCTTTGTCCGTCGGTGTGGTAAAAAAGAATAGGCCCCGCTTGCGCGGGGCCTTTCTCGTTTTGTCTACTGCTGTCCTGGTAAAGTCGGATGAGACTTTCGTGTAGTATTGCTACGCGTGATGACGCTGTCAATGCCTTGATTGGCCAAAACCTATGAGATCTATTGCTATTTTGATCCATGTCATGTTTCTGGCAAGCCTCCTGTTTGTGTAGCAATACTACATTACCAGGGCGGGCTACCCGCGTTGTGCCAGCTGCATGCGCCATGGCAGGGTGAGCGGCCTGCTGCTGCCCAGTGCCAGGCCGGCCATGATGGCGGCAAAGCCGATGACATGAAAAGTTTGCAGGTGTTCACCAAGAAAGATCATGGACAGCAGGGCCGACATCGGTGGCATCAGGTTCATGCAATTGCCGGCAAAGGTGGCCCCCAGCCGGTCGGCGCCACGGCGATAGAACGCATAGGCCAGGACGGAAGGAAACAGTGCCAGATAGGCGAGTGCCAGCCAGTCGGCCCGACTGAGCGTGCTGTTCAGCCCCTGCGGTTCCAGCCACAGGGCCAGCGGCAACAAGAGCAGTGAGCCGAGTACGGCCTGGGTGGCCAGCAGCGCGCCCGGGTCCAGCTGGCCGGGTAAGCGGACGACGCCAAGGGTATAGCCTGCCCAGCACAGGCTGGCGGCCAGCAGCCATAGCGTCCCGGAGCCAGCGATCGCCTGCCGGATGTCTCCCAGATCCCCATGGACAGCGATCAAGACCGCGCCGCACATCGCCAGCATGACACCTGCCCAGGTTCTAAGCGGGAGACGCTGACGCAGTGCAGAGAGCAGGACGATCCATACCGGGGTCAGTGTCTGCAGTGCTGCCGCACTGGTCACGCCGGCCCTGGCTACTCCCATGTAGATCAGTGCGTTATTGGCGGCGATACCTGTCGCGGCCAGCCAGAGCAGGTGCCAGCGTTGTTGCCACAGCAGCTTGTACTGCTGCCGCAGGGCGCTGGCGGCCAGCGGGCAGAGAAGCAGCGATGCGCAGGCCCAGCGGCCGAGGGTGAGCCAGAGAGGGGGCAGATCGTTGCTGAAGGCGCGGGCTACCACGACGTTGCCGGCCCAGAACAGAACGGCGGCCAGCAGCAGGCAGGCCGCACAACGCTTGCGTTGGAAAAAAGACGGCGCGGTGATGGTCATGACGTGATGCTAGAGCGGGTGCGCCGGGCGGGGTTTGATCTGAGGCAAGCGGCAGCGAAACGACGGCGTTTTGTTTGGTGTAAATAACCACAAAAGCAACAAAATGATTTATTTATACACTGGCATAATGCCATTATGCCAGTTGAACTTGATTGTAAAAAATCAAATAGGCAGTGAAATTGGCTTTTGCGGCCTGAGATGCTCAGGCCGCATCGCTGTGCTTAGTGTTGGTTGCTGCAATCCTTGTTGACTCTGGGGTAGGTTTTCCCGGGGATGACGACCGAGGTATAGGGGGAGTTCCAGGTCTGCGCGTGCAGGGTGGCGATGCGCTCCGCCATGGCCGGGTTGCGCAGTACGATCTCCAGGTTGCGAGAGTGATCGACATAACCGCCACTCCAGTTGCTGGTGCCCAGCCAGGCAATCTGGCCGTCAATCTCCATGCTCTTGGTGTGGATGACCCGGGCGAAGGGAATGCATCCCGAGGCCGCCTGAGGAAGCTTCACCAGGCGGATTTCCATGCCGGGCAGGACAGACAGACTCTTCAGGTAGTCAATGCCGGGGGACTCGGCATTCCAGTCCGACAGCATCAGCTTGACACGCACTCCGCGCGCCAGCGCGTCACGAATGGCATTATCAAACAGCGGATAGTACCGACGCGGCTTGTCGAAGGTCAGTGGCAGGTAGTCGAGCAACTGAATGCGGATTTCGTGGCGGGCTTCTGCCATCAGGGTCGTCAGCGTGGACTCGGTGTCGGCGACCCCGTCCGGATCCCAGTTGTTGGGGCTGGCCAGCAGCAGGGCCGGCTGCTTCAGGTCGATGGCAGGCACCCCGGTGCGCAGTGGGGGAACAGGCTCGCCGGCAGCTACCTGCTGCTGGGCTCGCCAGTCGTGTTCGAAAATACGTTGCAGCCGGTCGACCATCGCGGCGTCGTCGATCTTGAGGCCGGTTTCGTGAATGTGCTCCAGTGACCGCCAGTCGAAGTTCTGGCTGCCGACATAGGCCGTTTTGCCGTCCACGATCAGGTATTTGGCGTGAATGATGCCGCTGCCGCTGACTTTGGCCCAGTCCAGTGTGCGGAAGGTCAGATGGGGGATCTGCTGCAGACGGGCCACGGTGGCCGGGTCGGTGGCAAACTGGCTCTTGGCTTCCATCAGAAAACGAATGTTGACGCCGCGGCGTCCGGCCGCGTCCAGACTGGCGATCACTTGCTCCAGTTTGCTGCCTGGCTGGCTGACGGCATAAAACTGCGCCAGCACGATCTCGTGTTGCGCCGCATCGATCATCTGGCGCCAGACCGTGGCCGGGTCACGCAAATCCGGCGTGTCCAGTCCGGCGCCGACCGGGGCGGTATGGACCAGCTCATAGCCGGGAATCGTAAAATCAGCCTGTGCCGACAGGGGGATGATGGCGGGCAGCAGGCTCAATAGCAGACTGGCGAGGCGGCGCATGAAACACTCCGGAGTGCAAATCCGCGATTTTGCCGGAACAATATGCAAGGGAGATGACAATCCAGCCGGTGCTCAGGGTTTCAGCATGATGGCGGCTTCCTCCGGCCCGACATATTTCTGTACGATATCGCGCAGCGTGCCATCGCTGCGCATTTCCTGCAGGGTGGTCACGATGCGTGTTTTCAGGGCGTCATCGACCGTCTGTCTGCTCAGCATCAGGTTGAGCTGGGGCCACTGAGTATTGCCATCCCAGTCTTCCAGACGATACTGGCCCAGTTCTTCGGCAGACAGCATGGCCCGATAGACTGGCGCCGAGGTGATGATGGCCTGAACCCGATTGGCGCGCAGCATGGCAAACAGCTGTACGGTGTCGGCAGCCAGAACCAGTCTTCCCTGGCTTTGCAGCTGGTCGGCCAGCTGATCGTAAACCGCGCTGCCGTAATGCCAGCCCTTGCCGGCACCCAGCAGCCATTGCGGCTGGCTGACAAAGGCTTTCATGCCCGGAGCGGGGCCATTCTTGCGGATGACCATCACATTGTGCTGGCGCAGATAGGGGACCAGCCAGGCGATCCGTGCCCGTTCCTCGGTGGCGAACTTGTGCGCGGCCAGATCGATTTGCCCCAGTTCGGCCAGCTTGAGGATGCGAATCACCGACTCGACGCGGATCTCGGGCTGACAATGCAGGCGCCTGGCCAGCTCCTTGCTGATCTCCAGGTCGATGCCACTCATCTGATTGGCGGCATCCAGAGAAAAGTAGCGGCCGAACTCATCCAGGGCGATGCGCAGGGATGGCTGGCAGGCTGGCTGGGCCCGCAGGGCTGCAGGGAGACAGGACAGCAGGAGGATCAGCAGGACGCCGCGGCAGCGACGCATGGCAGGCAGAACAGGCATGGCCATCGCTCTCGAAAAGGTTCTGTTTCATGGTAGATCCTGATGCCGCGCTGTCCAGTCTGCCATGCCATCCGTGTACGATTGAACAGGGAGAATAACAGTGTCTTTGGCGTTCACTGCCCGATCCTTGCGGGCGGTATTCCTCTCTGCGGGGGAAACCCAGGCCAGCACCCGAGGTGATTTCAGCGCATGGCATCACGGCCGCCCGTGGTTCTGGTTCTGGGCCATTGACGCAGCCTTGCCGGCTATCGTCGAGCGCGTGCAGCGGGCGCAACAATGGCTGGCGCCCTACCTGCTGGACGACTATGTACGCGCGCCCCATGTCACCCTGAGTTTGTGTGGTTTCCCGCCGACCGACACGACCGGCGAGGGGGAGTATGACGGGCGCCGGCTGGATGCTCAGTGCCATGCCCTGCGACACCTGGCCCGGCGGCCTTTTGAGCTGCAGGTTGCCGAGCTGGACAGCTTTCGCTCTGCACCTTTCTTGTGGGTACGAGACCCGGCGCAACAGTTGCCCGCCGTCCGCGCCTGCCTGTCAGGACACCCGCAGGATCATGCCGAGCAGGAGTATGTCCCGCATGTCACGGTAGGTCTGTATAGCGCGGCCTGGCCCAGCGCGCCGCTGGCCCGCCTGCTGCAGGAGTTTGACCCGGGGCCGGTTCTGAAGCTGCCAGTCGAGCGACTGAGTCTGATGCGTTACGCCAGTCACGAGATTGGTGGTCAGCTGGAGACGATGGCGGATTTCTGGCTGGGGTCGCAGCAGTTGATCTGGCGCCCGGCCTTCAGTCAGCTGGCCGGGGCGTTCCGGCTGGCTGGCGGCGCCGCAGACGACTGCTGTCAATGAGTCCGGCAGCCCTGGCGCGCAACTGACCGCAGCCGCCGTCGATATCCTGGCCTGCCGAGTCCCTCACCTTCGTCAGTACGCCATATTGGTGCAGGTGGCGCTTCATGCGGTCGATTTGGGCGGCTGACGGGCGCTGAAAGGCATCGGTTTCCAGGCTGTTGTAGGGGATCAGGTTCAGGATGGCGTACTTGCCCCGGAGCAGCTGCACCAGGGCATCCATTTCCGCCTGGCTGTCATTGATGCCGGCCAGCAGGGTCCACTGGTACTGGATGGGATAGCCGACCTGGCGGGCGTAGTCTTCACCTAGTTCGACCAACTGCTGCGGTGTCAGGCGTGGTGCGCGCGGCAGCAGCGATGCGCGCAAGTCGGCCCGGGTGGTATGCAGCGACAGCGCCAGCGCCGGCTTGACCGCCTGCTGCGGCAACCGCTCGAACACGCGCAGGTCGCCCACCGTGGAAAAAACCAGATTCTTGTGGCCGATCTGGCCGTCCGTGCCCAGCAGGTTGATGGCCTCCAGCACGCTGTCCAGATTGTGCGAGGGCTCGCCCATGCCCATGAACACCACTTTTCTGACCGGACGCAACTGCCTGGCCAGCGCGACCTGGGCGGCAATCTCTGCACTGCCGAGCTGGCGCAGCAGGCCAGACTGTCCGGTCATGCAAAAGCGGCAGCCGACGGCGCAGCCCACCTGGCTGGAGACGCACAGCCCGTCGCGCGGCAGCAGCACACTCTCGACCATCTGACCGTCGGCCAGTGCCACCAGCAGGCGCAGCGAACCATCCGCTGCCGGGTGCTGCGACTCGATACGGGCCAGTGTTCCCATCTGCTCAATGATGGCGGGCAAGCCCTGACGGACGGACAGCGGGTAATAGTGCTCGCTCTTCTGGCGGCGCGTGCCGTCACCCAGCGGGCGGCCCTGCAGCCAGGCGCGGGTGATCCTGCCGATATGGCAGGGCTGGGCGCCGATGGCGGCGAGCGATTGCTGGAAATCCTGAATATGCATGATGGGGGTAAGCGGTAGCCAAGACGTGCGCTGCGTAGGGTAAGGCAGGAAGGGGGCGGACGGCTACGATTATTTGCTGGCCGCAGCCTGCCGGGCGGCAGGCTGCGGTTCGGCGCCGGCTCAGTCCCAGCTTAGTGCGCCACCGGTCTGATACTCGGTGACCCGGGTTTCGAAGAAGTTCTTTTCCTTCTTCAGGTCGACCATTTCGCTCATCCACGGGAAGGGGTTGTCTGCCCCGGGGAACAGCGGCTCCAGGCCGATCTGCTGCATGCGGCGGTTGGCGATGAAGCGCAGGTATTCCTTGAACATGCTGGCGTTCAGGCCCAGCACGCCGCGCGGCATGGTGTCTTCGGCATAGGCGTATTCCAGATCAACGGCACGGCGGAACAGGTCGTTGAGCTCGGCCTTGAACGACTCGGTCCACAGCTGCGGGTTTTCCAGTTTGATGGTGTTGATCAGGTCAATGCCGAAATTGCAGTGCATCGACTCGTCGCGCAGGATGTACTGGTACTGTTCTGCGGCGCCCGGCATTTTGTTCTGCCGTCCCAGCGCCAGGATCTGTACGAACCCTACATAGAAGAACAGACCTTCCATGATGCAGGCGAAGACGATCAGCGACTTGAGTAGTTTCTGGTCGTTGGCGGTGTTGCCGGTCTTGAATTGCGGATCGGTCAGCACGTCGATGAACGGGATCAGGAAATCGTCCTTGGCGCTGATGGACGAAATCTCGTGGTAAGCGTTGAAGACCTCGCCTTCATCCAGCCCCAGGCTTTCGACAATGTACTGGTAGGCATGGGTATGAATGGCCTCATCGAAGGCCTGGCGCAGCAGGAACTGGCGGCACTCCGGCGCGGTGATCTGACGGTAGGTGCCCAGCACGATATTGTTGGCGGCCAGGCTGTCTGCCGTGACGAAGAAGCCGAGGTTGCGCTTGACGATGCGCATTTCATCCTCGGACAGCTGGCCGGTCTTCCACTGCTCGATGTCGCGCTGCATGTTGATTTCCTGCGGCATCCAGTGGTTGGCGCACTGGGACAGGTATTTCTCCCAGGCCCACTTGTACTTGAACGGTACCAGTTGGTTGACGTCGGTGGTGCCATTGATGATGCGCTTGTCGACCACGTTCACGCGGCTGGTGGCGGCGGCGGGGGCATCGGCATTGTCGGTAAAATTCAGCATGGTCTCTTGGTGCTTTTCTTTTTGAGGGTAGATCAGCCATCCCGGGAGGCGTCAGGCGCCCCGGGAGTGTCACTCGTGCGGGCCGAGGGTCAGCTCAGGCGTGGCTGTCGGCGTCTTCCGGCTCTTGTTGCCGGATGGCGTACAGCGGCACGCTGGCCTTGCCGAGAATCAGCATGCCGCCCTGCAGGGCGCGCGGCGCATCCGGGCCCGGCGCATCCAGGGTCAGGCGTACCGTGTTGTTGGTGACGCCGCGGGTCGCATTGCTGCATGCCATGTAAACGGAAGCGCTCATGCTGATTCCTTTTCTTGGGTTGGCCCGGGCGCCATCCGGCGCCCGGGAGGTGCTGGCCGGCCTTACTGGCAGGCTTCGCAATCGGGGTTGTCGATCGAGCAGAACTTGGCATCGGTCGCCGGCTCCGCCATGGCGGTGATCGCCGGGCTGATGCCGCCCGCAACCGGTACGGCATTGAGTTCGCCGCCGCGCCCGGTGGATTTCTCGCCGGACGACGCTGCCAGGGTGCGCAGGTAGTAGGTGGTCTTCAGACCGCGTACCCAGGCCAGGCGGTAGAGCTCATCCAGCTTCTTGCCGGAGGCGCCGGCCATGTACAGGTTGAGCGACTGCGCTTGGTCGATCCATTTCTGCCGGCGTGCCGCCGCCTCGACCAGCCACTTCGGGTCGATCTCGAACGCCGTGGCGTACAGTTCGCGCAGGGCGGCCGGCACACGATCGATGCGCCCCAGACTGCCATCGAAGTACTTGAGGTCGGAGACCATGACCTCGTCCCACAGACCATGGGCCTTGAGGTCACGTACCAGGTACTCGTTGGTGACGGTGAACTCGCCCGACAGATTGGATTTGACGAACAGGTTCTGGTAGGTCGGTTCGATCGAGGCCGAAACACCGATGATGTTGGCGATGGTGGCCGTCGGCGCGATGGCCAGGCAGTTGGAATTGCGCATGCCGAACTGCCGGATGCGGCTGCGCAGCGGTGACCAGTCGAGGGTTTCGCGCTGGTCCATCTCCAGATAGCCGCCACGCTGCTCCGCCAGCAGGCGGATGCTGTCCTGCGGCAGGATGCCGCGATCCCACAGGCTGCCGGTATAGCTCGGGTAGCGGCCGCGCTCTTCGGCCAGTTCGGTGGATGCCCAGTAGGCGTGATAGGCCACCAGCTCCATGGTGCGATCGGCGAACTCGACGGCCTCCTGGGAGGCGTAGGGTACACGCTTGATATGCAGGCAGTCCTGGAAGCCCATGATGCCCAGCCCGACCGGGCGATGCTTCAGGTTGGAGTTGGCTGCCTTCTGCACCGGGTAGAAGTTGATGTCGATCACGTTGTCCAGCATGCGCATGGCGATCGACACGGTGCGCTTGATCTTGTCGGCGTCCAGCTCGCCATCCTTCATGTGGCGTGCCAGGTTGACCGAGCCCAGGTTGCAGACGGCGATTTCCTCGTCATTGGTGTTGAGGGTGATCTCGGTGCACAGGTTGGAGCTGTGAACCACGCCCATGTGCTGCTGCGGACTGCGGATGTTGCACGGGTCCTTGAAGGTGATCCACGGATGGCCGGTTTCGAACAGCATGGTCAGCATCTTGCGCCACAGGCTCAGGGCCGGTACGCGCTTGAAGACCCTGATCAGCCCCTGATCGGCCAGTGCCTCGTACTCGCGGTAGCGTTTCTCGAAGGCCGTGCCCACCAGATCGTGCAGGTCGCTGCACTCGGACGGCGAGAACAGCGTCCAGTCGCCACCCTCGTGCACCCGCTTCATGAACAGGTCCGGGATCCAGTTGGCGGTATTCATGTCGTGGGTGCGGCGTCGGTCGTCACCGGTGTTCTTGCGCAGTTCGAGGAATTCCTCGATATCGGCGTGCCAGGTCTCCAGATAGGCGCAGACGGCGCCCTTGCGCTTGCCGCCCTGGTTGACGGCCACGGCGGTGTCGTTGACCACTTTGAGGAAGGGTACGACCCCCTGCGATTTGCCGTTGGTGCCCTTGATGTGCGAGCCCATGGCGCGCACCGGTGTCCAGTCATTGCCCAGGCCGCCGGCAAACTTGGACAGCAGGGCGTTTTCCTTGATGCCTTCGTAGATGCCGTCCAGATCGTCTGCCACCGTGGTCAGATAGCAGCTGGAGAGCTGGCTGCGGCGGGTGCCGGCGTTGAACAGCGTCGGGGTCGAGGACATGAAGTCGAAGCTGGACAGCACCTGGTAGAAGTCGATGGCACGAGCCTCGCGGTCCTGCTCGTTGAGCGCCAGGCCCATGGCGACGCGCATGAAGAAGGCCTGCGGCATTTCGATGCGGCGACCGTCGATGTGCAGGAAGTAGCGGTCGAACAGGGTTTGCAGACCGAGGTAGCCGAATTGCAGGTCGCGCTCGGCGTCCAGGGCGGCACCCAGTTTCTTCAGGTCGTATTCGGCCAGGCGTGCATCCAGCAGTTCCGCCTGGATGCCCTGGACGATGAAGCGGGCGAAGTAGTCGGGGTACAGGGCGGCCATGTCCTTCTGGGCCACGGTCTCGCCGATGACTTCCTCGCGGATGGTGCCCAGCAGCAGACGGGCGGTCACCAGGTCGTAGCAGGGGTCGCGCTCGATCAGCGAGCGGGCGGCCAGGATGGTCGACTTGGCCACCTCGTCCTCGCCGACGCCGTCATACAGGTTTTTCAGGGCTTCGCTCAGGATGGCCTCGGCATCGGCCTGCGGCTGTCCCTTGCAGGCGGCGCCGATGGTGGCGCGCAGGGCGGTCAGGTTGAGCGGCTGGCGCTGGCCGTGGCGGCCCACAACGCGAATTTCATGATGGTGCTCTTCGGGGCGGGCGGCGCGCTCGCGGGCGCGTTCCTCGCGGTACAGCACATAGGCGCGGGCCACGTCATGCTCGCCGGCGCGCATCAGCGACAGCTCGACCTGGTCCTGGATTTCCTCGATATGGATGGCGCCACCATCCGGCTTGCGGCGCATCAGCGCGCTGACCACGGCGTCGGTGTGCGCCGTGACCCGTTCGCGCAGGCTGGCGGAGCCGGCGGCATGTTGCCCGAGCACAGCCAGGAAGGCCTTGCTCATGGCCACGGAGATCTTGACGGGTTCGAACGGTACCACGGCGCCATTGCGGCGGATGGTTTGCCAGGCACTGTAGTCCTGGGGCGGGGCGGTCGGTGCGTGCGCCTCGGCGCCGGTGCCTTCATAGGGGGTCGATGACATGGTGTCCTCGTCGATTCAGATGGTTTCTGCTGTTGCGCTGATCCGAAGCGGCTTCGGGTCAGTGGCGCGGCTTGTTTGCAACACAAGATGTATTGTTATGTGCCTTGTGTGACGCAAATTCTAGTGGTCAGAAATGGCTGATTCAAGTCTTGACAGGCAGTATTTTTGAAAACTTTTCCCACAAGTCCTTGTGGCAAGGGTTTGCAGGGTGTCCAGATATGGTGGGGGGGTGAAGCGGGGTGTCGCAGGAATGAGACGAAAAGCGATACGGCCCCGCCGAGGCGGGGCCGCGTGAGGCATTACTTGCCGATGCGGGACTCGAAACTGTCGAGAATGTCGCCGACGCGGCTAGAGGCCTGTTCCATGGCGGCCAGGCCGCTGCGCACGGCCGGGAAGTCCTGGCGGGCAAAGGCCTCCACCACCGCGCGGCCATATTCATGCACCTGGGCGTGTGGTTGTTCCAGATCCTTGTAGCGCGGGTGGTTGCGGTATTCGCTGGCGCCGCGCCCCTGGGTGTACCACTGGCCGAGACGGCACTGAGTGTGATCGCCTACCTGATCGGCGGTCAGGTTGTGCAGGCCGAGCAGGGCCTTGTAGATGCCAAGCTTGAACACCAGGTGGTCGAATTTGACGGTTTCGATGAAGCTGCTGTGGGCGCTGTTGCCAATGGTGTTGGCCATTTCCTCGGCGTTGTCCGCCAGCTGGCGGATTTCCTGCGAGGTCTTCTGGGCCTCTGTCAGGAAGTGGGCGGCGTTTTCTGCCGAGGCGTTCACCTGATCCTTGGTGCTCTTGGAGGCGTTTTCAATGCCCTCGACCAGGGTGGCGATCTCGCCGGTAGCCTGGGCGGTGCGTTCGGCCAGCTTGCGCACTTCATCGGCCACGACGGCAAAGCCGCGGCCCTGTTCACCGGCGCGCGCGGCTTCAATGGCGGCGTTCAGCGCCAGCAGATTGGTCTGGTCGGCAATTTCGCGAATCAGTTTGACGAAGCCGACGATCTCGCCGCTCTTCTGTGCCAGCACATCCATGGAGCCGGCGGTGGTCTGCTGGTGCTGGGTCACCTGGCTGAAGGCCGAGAGCATGGCCTCAATGGCCTGGCGGACATGGCTCAGCTGCGTCAGGGACTCGCTGGCGATGTGATATTCGTTGTCGAGGGTGTTGGCCAGGTTGGCCACTGAATTGCGCAGCACCTCGGTGGCATGCAGCGACTGGTCGAAGGCGCCGACATAGCTGTCTCGGCGTGCGCTGAAGAAATTCAGGTCTTTTTGCAGGGCGGCGATCTCGGCGCTCTTGTCGCTGGCTGCCAGTTGTTGCTGCAGGGTGTGTTTCTCGTCTTCCAGTTCGCGGATACGCGCTTGCAATGCTTCGATTTGCCGTCCCTTGCCAAACATGCCGAATTCCTTTTTATGTTGTTGTCCGACGATATCGCGGGTCTCGCGGGGGCTTCATTATCTTGAAACACCCTGTCGATTGAAAGGACATTTTTAACAGCAAATCAATTTGAATATGCCTGTGTGTTAACATATTTTTTTGCCAGTGAGACGAACATGCAACAAATCATTGATTTCATTCTCGAGCTGGACAAACTCAAGGGGGTGACGCGCAAAACTCGCCCGCTGGGTCTGGCCCGCTATGAAAACTCTGCCGAACACAGCTGGCAGATCGCCCTGCTGGCCTGGTCGCTGGCCGATTACGCCCCGCAGCCAGTGAACATGGATCATGTGATCAAGCTGTTGCTGGTGCACGATATCGGCGAGATCGATACCGGCGACACCATTGTTTATGCCGAAGGGGGCTGGGAGGAGCGTAAGGCCGAGGAACTGAAGGCGGTGCGCCGCATTTTCGGTCTGCTGCCTGCCGGGCGCGGCGCGGAAATGCTGGCGCTGTGGCAGGAGTTCGAGGCGGCGCAAACCGCCGAGGCGCGTTTCGCCAATGCGGCCGACCGCGCCATGCCCTGTCTGCTCAATCTGGCCAACCATGGCCAGAGCTGGCGTGAAAACGGCATTCGCTACCAGCAAGTCATCGCGCGTTTGCAGCCGCCGATCAGTGAAGGTTGCCCGGCCCTGTGGCAGTACATGCAGCAGAAGCTCGAGGCTGCGCGCGAGCAGGGCTGGTTTGCGGATAGTCGCCAAGCGCTTTAGAAAACTTGCGGGGCGCTCATGTTGAGCTTGGCCTGATACATCGCACTGTCGGCGTCCTGCAGCAACTTTTCGGCTGACTCGGACTGGCTGTCAAACAGCCGGATGCCGATGCTGGCCGAGGCCCGATACTCAATTTCTCCCAGGCGGTAATCGCGATGGATCGTCTGGTGGATCACCCTGGCCATGTCGCGTGCGACGGCCAGCGCCTCGGCGGCGTCCTGCCCCAGGTCTTCCAGCATCACCACGAATTCATCTCCGCCCAGGCGGGCGACCGTGTCGCTCTTGCGTACCGTCTGGCTCAGGCTTTCCGCCAGCGCAATCAGCAGGCGGTCGCCTGCGCCATGGCCGTGGCGGTCATTTAATTGCTTGAATTTGTCCAGATCAATGAACAGCAGTGCGGCATGGTTGCCATTGCGTTCGCTGTTGCGTTGCGCCTGCTGGATACGGTCCATCAGCAGCCGGCGATTGGGCAGCATGGTCAGGGGGTCATGGAAGGCCATCTGGCGCAGCTGGTCTTCCAGTCGCTTGCGTTCGGTCAGATCGTTGAACTGTAGCAACAGGTGGTGGACACCCCGGATGCTCGAGGGGTGGATGCGGCAGTCAATCCAGATGTCGTGGCCGGCGGCGGTGACGCTGTGGACTTCGCAGCGGCTGCTTTCCCGATGGGTGAGGGCCTGGTTGCAGGCAGCAAACAGGCCGGACTCGCGCCAGCGGTGCAGGTGACGGAAGTTTTGCTGCAGCAGGGTTTCCCGCGGGGTTTCCAGCAACTGGCAGTAGGCATCGTTCACCAGGACGCACTGACCATCGGCGCGGTATACCGCCGTGGCCAGCGGGGAGTTGGCCAGGATTTCCCGATTGAAACCCAGGGTTTCGACCACCCGGTCATGCATGCGGGAGGTGATCACCAGAATGATGGTCAGCGACATCCAGATATTGAACAGCAGGGCATAAAAGCCCGGTGCGGCAATCGCCAGGCTGGAGGTGTGGGCATAGTCGGGCGAAACGTTGGCTGAGGGGGCACTCCAGGCGCGGATCAGGAACATGATGGCGCCGATCAGTTGCAACACGATGGTCAGGCGCAACCACCCCGACAGCTGATGGTCGTGATGCCGGCTGATGGTCCAGGCAAAGCTGACATACCAGATGGCCATTAACAGTGAGACCAGAACCAGCCGGATGGTGAGAGAGGGATCGACATTGGTGTACCACCAGCAGGGCGCGGCAATCAGTGCCGCGGCCAGGGCCGGGAGCCAGGGCTCCAGGGGGCGGCGCGGCCGGCCGATGAGGCGGCGCAGGGCCAGCAATATCCAGGCATAGCCTGCGGCGAATAGCCCATTGCCCAGTGGAATTGACCAGGGCGAAGTCGCTGGCGTCCGCATGGCCAGCTCGATGGCACCCAGACCGAGAAAGAGCACGGCCAGTCCCCAGTCACGCAAGCTGGGCTCTTCCGGGATTTGTCGCCAGGCGCCAAAGGCGCAGGCAGCAAAGGCGAAATGGGTAACAACGCCGATGACGGCGAGGGTGGGGATATCGAGAGCCAGCAAGGGTTGTCCGTCTGTGTTGAACTAATGCCTGATGAATATTCTAGCTTCAAAGCATGACATAAGCTTTTCGATTATGTAATCACTGGGGCGGAATATCGTCATGATAAATGCACTTGTCAAATTTATACGTGTGTATAAAATGAAGGCATGAAAGTCAATCCACGTACCCAAACGACCCGGCAGCTGCTGCTGTCGACCGGAATGCAACTGGTGTGTGAAGGCGGGCTGCGTTCGCTGACCGTGCGTGGTCTGGCGCAGCGTGCCGGCGTCAATCCCGGTAGCTTTGTCTATCACTTCGGCAGCCGCGAAGCCTTTCTGTCCGAGTTGATCGAGTCCTGGTATCAGCCCTTGTTCGCCGGTTTGCAACTGCGCCAGGCCGAGGCGGCGTCCGCCCTGGTGCGATTGCGCAGCATGGTTTTGCAATTGCTGGATTTCCTGATCGCCCAGCGGGTGTTTGTCACGCATCTGCTGCAGGACGTGGCAGCCGGGGAGCCGGCCGCGGTGGCCTTTGTGCGTTCCATGGGGCAGCGTCATCCCTTGCTGTTGCTGGCCGCGGTGCGCGAGGCACAGGCGGACGGGGAGCTGGTGTCGGCTGATCCCTGGCAGCAGATGCTGTTCATCATGGCCTCGCTGGCCGCGCCGGTGATGCTGGCGCAGATGGTAAGCGGGCTGGCGGCACTGCCGGCCGACTGGGTCAGCATGGAACAACAGTTGGCGCTGGATCGCCAGGCGATTGTCCAGCGTCTGGATTGGGCGCTGAAAGGCTTGCGTCCGGAGGGGGAGCGATGAGCGTGATCAACAAGCGGGTCCTGGTGCTGGCGGGGGCGCTGCTGCTGGTGGGGCTGGGGTGGGCATGGTGGGCGGCCAGCCGTGCCCCGGCGCCGCTGGTGCTGTATGGCAATGTCGATATCCGCCAGGTCAGCCTGGGGTTCAGAGTGGGCGGGCGCTTGCAGTCGCTGGCCTTTGATGAGGGAGACCGGGTGCCGCCGGGGGCGGTGCTGGCCTATCTCGATCCGGAGCCCTATCAGCATGCCCTGAACCAGGCCGAGGCGGCGGTGGCGGCCCAGCAGGCGCGAGTGGATCAGATGAAGGCCGGGTATCGTCCTGAAGAGGTCGCGCAGGCCCAGGCGCAGGTGGTGCAGCGGCAGGCTGCACTGCAGGATGCGGAGGCGGCCCTGGTCCGCCAGAACGCGCTGCGCGGTACCGGGGCCACGGCGGCACACAGCTATGACGATGCGCTGGCCGCCCGCGATCAGGCGCGGGCCTTGCTGGCGGCGGCCGAGGCACAGGCGCAGCAGTATCGTCGCGGCTATCGCAAGGAGGATCGTGAGGCGGCGCTGGCCCAGCTGCAGCAGGCGCAGGCGGCGCTGGCCAGTGCCCGTCTGCAACTGAACGATACCCGGCTCAAGGCGCCTCAGGGTGGTGTGGTGCTCACCCGGGCGGCCGAGCCGGGTACGATCCTGGCGCCCGGGGCGATTTTGTTCACCCTGTCCTTGAACAGCCCGGTCTGGGTGCGTGCCTATGTGGCAGAACCGGATCTCGGTCGGGTGGCGCCCGGTACGGCGGTCTATGTCTATACCGATGGCCGGCCAGACAAGCCCTATCAGGGGGTGGTGGGGTCGGTGTCGCCCAGCGCCGAGTTTACGCCGAAGAATGTCGAAACCCCGGATTTGCGCACCGGTCTGGTGTATCGCCTGCGGGTGGTGGTGAGTGATGCCGATAGTGGCCTGCGCCAGGGCATGCCGGTCACGGTCCGTCTGGCCAGGGCGCCCTGAGATGACGGCCCTGATTGTCGCGGAGGGGCTGGAAAAGCGCTTTGCCGGGCAGGCAGAGCCGGCGGTGCAGGCGCTGACCACCCGGGTCCGTGCGGGCGTGATCACCGGGCTGGTGGGGCCGGATGGTGCCGGCAAGACGACGCTGATGCGCCTGTTTGCCGGCCTGCTGGCGGCCACGGCAGGTACCCTGCGGGTGGCGGGGCTGGACCCGCTGCATCAGGCGGCGGATTTACATCGCCTTGTGGGTTATATGCCGCAGAAATTCGGCCTGTATGAAGACCTGACGGTGCTGGAAAACCTGACCCTGTATGCCGATTTGCGCGATGTCACCGGGGTGGTGCGGGCGCAGACCTTCGAGCGTCTGCTGGCCTTTACCGATCTGGCGCGCTTTACCGATCGGCCTGCCGGCAAGTTGTCCGGCGGCATGAAGCAGAAACTGGGGCTGGCCTGTGCCTTGCTGGGGCAGCCGAAGATCCTGCTGCTGGATGAGCCCAGTGTCGGTGTTGACCCGATTTCGCGGCGGGAACTGTGGCGCATGGTCAATGCGCTGGCCGACGATGGCATGGCCGTGGTGTGGAGTACCTCCTATCTGGATGAGGCCGAGCTGTGTCATGAGGTGCGGCTGATGAACCGGGGTCGGGTCGCTTATGACGGTACGCCGGGTGAGCTGGCGCAGCGCATGGCCGGGCGCAGTCTGCAGGTGCGCGATATCACCGGCAACCGGCGGCAGGTGCTGGCGCGGGCCTTGCGTGACCCGGCGGTCATTGACGGGGTGATTCAGGGGCAGCAGGTGCGGCTGGTTCTGCGCACGGCCGGGGTGTTGCCGGATCTGGCGGTCATGCAGGCCGGGCCGGCGGCGCGGCTGGTCGAGGTGGCGCCGCGGCTGGAGGATGCCTTTATCGATTTGCTCGGCGGCGGGCCGGGCGGTGAGTCGGTGCTGGCGCGGGTGATGCCGGCATGTCGTCTGCCGTCCGGCGTGGCCGAAGACGCGGTGATCGAGGCGTGTGCGCTGACGCGACGCTTCGGTGATTTTATCGCGACCGACCAGGTCAGTTTCAAAGTGGCTCGGGGTGAGATTTTCGGTTTGCTTGGCCCCAATGGCGCCGGCAAGTCGACCACGTTCAAGATGATGTGTGGCCTGCTGACGCCCTCGGACGGCCTGGCTCGGGTCATGGGCATGGATTTGCAGCGCAGTGCCAGTCAGGCGCGGCAGCGTCTGGGCTATATGGCGCAGAAGTTTTCGCTCTACGGCAAATTGTCGGTAGCGGCCAATTTGCGTTTCTTCTCCGGTGTCTACGGTCTGCGCGGGGCGGAGCAGCGGCGCAAGATCGACGACATGGTGCAGGTATTCGCCCTGGGACCCTATCTGGACAGTGTGCCGAATGACCTGCCTCTGGGGTTTCGCCAGCGTCTGGCGCTGGCCTGTGCCCTGATGCATGAGCCGGCCATCCTGTTTCTCGACGAACCCACTTCCGGGGTCGATCCGGTGACGCGGCGCGAGTTCTGGACGCATATCAATGGCCTGGTGGACAAGGGGGTGACGGTGATGGTGACCACGCACTTCATGGATGAGGCCGAATACTGTGATCGCATCGGTCTGGTGTATCGCGGGCGGATGATTGCCGCCGGCTCGCCGGACGAACTGAAGGCGCTGGTGGTATCGCCGGCCATGCCGGAGCCGACCATGGAGGATGCCTTCATTCAGCTGGTGGCCGACAGCGATGCGGCGCGTGAGGCGGCGCCATGAGTGCTTTCTCCTGGCGTCGGCTGGCCGCCCTGTGCCGCAAGGAAAGCTTTCAGATCGTGCGCGATCCCAGCAGCGTGCTGATCGCCTTTATCCTGCCGGTTTTGTTGCTGTTCATCTTTGGCTTCGGGGTCAGTCTCGATGCCAGCCGGATGCGGATCGGGATTGTCAGCGAATCGCCCAGTGCCGAGGCGCAGGCTTTTGCCGATGCCCTGTACGGCTCGCCGTTCATTGAAGCGGTGCACGGGCATTCGCGTGTCGAGATGATCGAGTGGCTGCGGGCCGGCCGGGTACGTGGTGTGGTGGTGCTGGCGCCGGACTTTGCGCGTCGGCTGGTGGCTGGGCGCACGGCGCCGGTCGAGTTGCTGACCGACGGCGCCGAGCCGAATACCGCGCATTTCGTTGCCAGCTACGTACAGGGGGTGTGGCAGGTCTGGCAGCAGCAGCGGGCCGAAGCCCGCGGACAGCATGCCGCGCCGATGATCGAGCTGGTGCCACGCTACTGGTTCAATCCGTCTACCGTCAGCCGCAACTATCTGGTGCCGGGCTCGATTGCGGTGATCATGACCATCATCGGTGCCTTGCTGACCTCGCTGGTGGTGGCGCGCGAGTGGGAGCGCGGCACCATGGAAGCGCTGTTGTCCACGCCGGTCAGCAAGACCGAACTGCTGTTGTCGAAAATCCTGCCTTATTTCCTGCTCGGGCTGCTGTCCATGCTGATCTGTCTGGCCGTGACGGTCTGGGTGCTGGCAGTGCCGTTCAATGGTTCGCTGTGGGTGCTGCTGCTGGTGACCAGCCTGTTCCTCGGCAGTGCGCTGGGGTTGGGGCTGCTGATCTCGACCCTGACGCGCAATCAGTTCAATGCAGCGCAGGCAGCCCTGAATGCCGCGTTCCTGCCGGCGACCATGTTGTCCGGTTTTGCCTTCGAAATTGCCAGCATGCCGGCACCGGTGCGGGCGGTGACCTATCTGATTCCGGCGCGCTATTTTGTCAGCGCCTTGCAGACGCTGTTTCAGGCCGGTCAGGTCTGGCCGGTGCTGTGGCGCCAGATGGCTTTCCTGCTGGTGTCCGCCCTGTTCTGGCTCGGGCTGACCGCGTGGAAAACCGCGCGGCGGCTGGATTAGGAGCAATAATGGGCTATCGTCTGTGGACCTTGATTCTGAAAGAGTTGCAAAGCTTGTTGCGAGACCGGCAGGGGCGGTTGCTGCTGATTATGCCGGTGCTGGTGCAGGTGCTGGTGTTTCCGTTTTCTTCCACGCTGGAGGTCAGGAACAGTACGCTGGCGGTGTTCAATCAGGATTCTGGGGCGGCTTCGGTGGAGCTGTTGCAGCGTCTGGCCAGCACCGAGGCGTTCCCCCGTGTGCTGATGGTGCATGGTGAGGCAGAGTTGCAGCGGGCCATTGATGAGCAGCAGGCCTTGCTGGCGATTCGTTTCCCGCAAGATTTCTCGCGCCGGCTGGCACGAGGCCAGCCCGCCTCGCTGCAGGCCATCATCGACGGGCGGCGTTCCAATGCGGCGCAGATTGCCTTCGGTTATGCCCAGACGGTGGTGAATGGTTATGTGGCCGATCGCCTGGCCGAGCAGGGGCAGGAGGCGCCTTCGACCGTGATGGTGCAGAACCTGTACAACCCCAATCTTGAGTACCGCTGGTTTGTGCTGCCCAGTCTGGTGGCGATCATCACCACCATCGGCGCGCTGATTGTCACGGCCTTGTCGCTGGCGCGCGAGCGCGAAGAGGGGACCTTCGAGCAATTGCTGGTTTCGCCGCTCACCCCGGGGCTGATCATGGTTGGCAAGGCGGTGCCGGCACTGATTGTCTCGACCTTGCAGGGCAGTATCATTGCCGCTGCGGCCGTGTGGGCCTATGGGGTGCCGTTTACCGGCGCGCTGTGGCTGTTTTTCTTTGCCATTGTCTGTTACGGCCTGTCCCTGGTGGGGTTCGGCCTGCTGATTTCTTCGGTGTGTGCCACACAGCAGCAAGCTTTCCTCGGGGTGTTCAGCTTCACCGTGCCTGCCGTGGTGTTGTCCGGCTATCTGGCACCGGTCGAAAACATGCCCTGGCCGCTGCGCTATCTCAGTTTCATTGATCCGTTGCGGCATTTCATCGTGATCGTCAAAGGTCTGTTCCTGAAGCAGTTCGAGTGGGCGCAGGTCTGGCCGAGTCTTTGGCCATTGTGGTTGATTGCCGTGCTGACGCTGAGTGCCGCTTATGCGGTGTTCCGGCGCCGGGTGGCCTGACAGGGGGGCAAGCATGAGGTCGGGATGGCTGTGTGGGGTGGTCTGTCTGCTGGCAGGCTGTGCGGTCGGGCCGGATTATCAGGTACCGCGCAGCGAGGTGCCGGCGCACTTTGCCGTGGCGGGCACGGTGTTGAACGAGCATCTGCCTCAGGCGGACTGGTGGTTGGCCTTTGCGGATCCGACACTGAATGCGCTGGTCGGGCAGGCCTTGCAGCAAAACCTGGATCTGCAGGCGGCCTGGGCGCGGGTGCGGCAGGCCGAGGCATTGCGCGGGGTGGCTGGCGGCGCTGCGTGGCCTCAGGTGAATGCCCAGGCGCAGCAGACGCGTGATCACCTCAGTACCCGCGGCGAGCAGTTTGCCAATATCCCTTTCCCCAATCCGCAAAATCAGTTTACGGATACGCGTGTCGGCCTGTCGGCCTCGTGGGAGCTGGACTTGTTCGGTTATCGCGCGCGTTCGCTGGAAGCCGCGACGGCGCGGGCCGGCAGCGCTGTCGAGGTGGCACGTGCCACGGCACTGGCAACGGCGGCCAGTGTCACGCGCAGTTATCTGGATTTGCGCGCTTTGCAGCAGCGGGGGCAGGTGGCGCAGCGCCGTCTCTGGCTGGCCGAGGAGAGTCTGCGTCTGGTGCGGCTGCAGCAGCAGGCCGGGCTGGTCGGCTTGCAGGAGGTCAATCAGGCTGAGGTGGCGGCGCGTCAGGCGGCGGCGGCCTTGCCGCCGTTACAGGCCGGTGTGCGTACGGATCTGGATGCGCTGGCCGTGCTGTGCGGGCAGACGCCGCGTGCGCTGGACGAGCTGCTGGCGGACGCGGCACCGCTGCCGGCGCAGCCGGCGGTGGTGGGGGTTGGTCTGCCGTCGGACTTGCTGCAGCGCCGGCCGGATGTGCGGCGGGCCGAGCGTGATCTGGCCGCGGCCAGTGCCGAGGTCGGGGTGGCGACGGCCGCGCAGTATCCGCGTTTTTCGCTGGTGGGGTCGCTGGGCGTGGATGCCATCCATCAGGGGCAGTTGACGGATCAGGCCGCGCGTTATTGGAGCGTGGGACCGAGTCTTGCGCTGCCCTTGTTTGCCGGTGGGGCGCTGAGTCAGCAGCTCAGGGCGCAGCAGGCGGCCTATGAGGCCGCGCTGGCGAATTACCGGCAGGTGGTCCTGCAGGCGCTGGCGGATACGGAGAGTGCGCTGATGCGCTATGACCGCGAACTGGCGCGGTCGCAGCAACTCGATGCTGCGCGCCGGGCGGCGGCCGGCACGCTGGCGCTGACGCAGCGACGGGTGGCGGTGGGCGAGGCGGCCGAGCTGGAGGCGCTGCAGGCCGAGAGTGCCTGGCAGCAGGCCAGCGATGCCTGGTTGCAATCGCAGTCGGCCAGCCTGCAGGCACTGGTGGGCTTGTATCAATCGCTTGGCGGTGATGTGCGCTGAGGTGGCTGGCCGGCATGCTGGAGGGCTGCTGTCAGCGCACGCTGGCGGCTTGTCAGGATGCGGATTATGTCGGAGCGCTGGCCGGGCTACAGTGCCTGTGTCTGTTTTGCCCTGACAAGCCGAAGGTGTTGATGGTGCAGGGCCGTGTGTTGCAATCGTTGTCGGCGCCGGTGCCGCCGGGGCGGGAGCCTCAGGGGCCGACCAGTGGCAGTTGATCCCAGCGTGTGGTGTAGCAGGGCGAACGCTGGTTCTGGCGCATGTGCCAGTCGGTGCTCAGGCCTTCCGCTGCCAGCCGCAGGGTGCCGTGGCCGTGGCGGCGGTTGATCTGGTCGATGGTTTGCATCAGTTGTTGTCGGCGCGGGTCGGGGCTGGCGGCAAACAGATCGTATTGCAGCCGGGTGGCCGGGCGGATTTCCAGCAGCATGACGCCGGCTTTCTGGTAGGCATAGCCGGGCAGATAGATGGTTTGCAGTGCCTGCCGGGCGACGCTGGCCAGCAGCAGGGTGTCATCGCTGGCTTGCGGCAGGGGCAGGCAGCAATAGTTGTGGTATTGCGGCAGATCCTGGCGGTGCGGGTTGGTGCGCAGACTGACGCCGATCAGGGCGGCCACACTGCGCTGGGCTCGCAGTTTCTCGCTGGCGCGGCTGACATGGTGGGCAATACTGGCGCGCAGTGTGTCCAGGTCGCTGGTCAGTTGGGCAAAGGAGCGGCTGGAGAGGATCTGTTGCTTGTCGCTGATCTGTTCCAGTTCGAGCGAGGGGATGCCGGCCAGCTCCAGTGCGATGCGCTCGACGATGACGCCGAAGCGTTGTCGCAGCCAGTGTGGGTCGCGCTCGCGCAGGGCCTGCGGGTGAGGGATGCCGTGGCGGATCAGTTGCTCGGCCAGGCGGCGGCCGATGCCCCAGATATCCGACAGGGCCGTCTGGCTGAGCAGCCGGGCGGCGCCGCCCTCGTCCAGCCAGCCCCAGTCGAAGACGCCACGGTAGCTGCGCTGTTGTTTGGCCAGGTGGTTGGCCAGCTTGGCCAGGGTCTTGCTCGGACCGATACCGACGGCGCAGGGAATGCCGACGCGGCGCCAGACGGCCTGGCGGATGGCCTGGCCGTGTTGCTGGCTGTCGAGCTGGCCGGCAAAGCGCAGAAAGCACTCATCGATGCTGTAGATTTCCTGTTCGTCGCCGAATTCGCCGATGACCTGCATCATGCGGCGGCTCATGTCGCCATACAGGGCGTAGTTGGAGCTGAAAACCGCCACGCCATGGCGGCGCAGCAAGGGACGCAGCTGGTGGTAGGGGGCCGCCATCGGCAGGGCCAGCGCCTTGGCTTCGCGCGAGCGGGCGACGATGCAGCCATCGTTGTTCGACAGGACCACGATGGGCCGTCCGCGCAGGTCTGGACGGAATACCCGTTCGCAGCTGCAGTAGAAACTGTTGCCGTCAACCAGGGCAAAGCGCGGGCGCAGGGCAGGGTTCAGAATTTCTTCACGCATGCGGTGACAACGCCCCAGATGGTCAGGTCCTGGCCATCACGCAGGGTGATCGGCGCGTAGGCCGGGTTCTCCGGCAACAGGGCTACTTGTTCGTCGCGCCGGTGCAGGCGTTTGACGGTGAATTCGCCATCGATGACGGCCAGCACGATTTGGTCGTGCTGCGCGTGGCGCCCCTTTTCCACCACCAGGATGTCGCCTTCGGCAATGCCGGCGCCGATCATGGAGTCGCCCTTGACGCGCACCATGAAGGTCGCCGGCGCGTCCTGGATCAGGTATTGGTTGAGGTCGAGCGTGCTTTCCAGGTAGTCGTCAGCCGGGGAAGGGAAGCCGGCAGGGACGCGGCTGCCGTAGAGCGGCAGGGGGACGATTTCGGTTTGTGGCGCCGGGCGCCAGCTCTGGATGTGGCGCAGGGCGCGGCGCGTGGCCAGCAGGTCGAGCACGGCTTGTTTGTCGGCACGCGGGATGCGCAGCTGGGTCTGTGCCTCGCCGGCGTCGCAGCGGCCGCTGCCGCGTGGCCGGCCAGCGCCGCGACGAGCGCCGCCGTGTGAGGGGTCGGCTGATTTCATCGGGGTGAATGCTTGCAAAATTGATATTTTGATTATTGCAGCAAAATTCAAGAATGGCCAATTTTTATGGGTAAAAATAGCCATCTGGTTATGGAGAATGCGTGTTCGGGTTGCAGGCTGCTTTCCTGCCGTCAGCCATGGTATACTGCGCGTTTTCGTGGTAGCTGCCGCAATCGCTTGTGGCTGGCGAGATTTGAGCGCAATGCCCGGCCCGGGGACGTGTCGATGCCGTCCGCGCCCGTGCGGGCTTGTGTCTCGGTTGACTAAACTCGTACACAGTTAGGATTTGACATGCAAGTACAGTTGGAAACGTTGGGCAGCCTCGAGCGCCGTATGAATATCGCGCTGCCGATGGATGCCATCGACGCGCAAGTGACCGAGCGCCTGAAGCGTGCGGCACGCAACGCCAAGATCCAGGGCTTCCGTCCGGGCAAGGCACCGATGAAGATCGTGGAAATGAACTACGGTCCGCAAATTCGTGAAGAAGTGCTGGGCGAACAGGTTCAGCAAGGCTTCTACCGCGCCGTGACCGAGCAGAAGCTGCGTGTTGCCGGCTATCCGCGTTTCGAGCCGCAGCTGGATCAGTCCGAAGCCGGCAGCTTCAAGTTTGCCGCTACCTTCGAAATCTATCCGGAAGTGACGCTGGGTGATCTGGCCGGCAAGGAAATCGAAAAGCCGGTCACCGAAGTGACCGAAGCCGAAATCGACAAGACCATCGACATTCTGCGCAAGCAGCGTACCCGCTACGTGCGTGTCGAGCGCGCCGCCCAGGATGGTGACCGCGTGATCATCGACTTCAAGGGTTCGATCGACGGCGTCCTGTTCGATGGCGGCTCGTCGGAAAACTTCCCGTTCGTGCTGGGTCAGGGCCAGATGCTGGCTGACTTCGAAAACGGCGTGCGCGGCATGAAGGAAGGCGAAGTCAAGACCGTTGAAGTGGTCTTCCCTGAGGACTATCACGGCAAGGATGTGGCCGGCAAGACCGCCTCGTTCGAACTGACCCTGAAGAATGTGGCTGCGGCCGAACTGCCGGAAGTGGATGGCGAGTTCGCCAAGCTGCTGGGTGTGGCAGACGGTGATGTGGCCAAAATGCGCGACGAGATCAAGAAGAACGTCGAACGCGAAGTGAAGCGCCGCCTGACCGCCCGCACCAAGGAAAACGTCATGCAGGCTCTGCTGGACGTGACCCCGGTCGAGCTGCCGAAGTCGCTGGTAGCCCTGGAAGTCGGCCGTCTGCAGGACAAGGCCCGCCAGGATCTGGAAGCCCGCGGCATGAAGGTCAAGGATCTGCCGTTCCCGGCCGAAATGTTCGAAGACCAGGCCAAGCGCCGTGTCTCGCTGGGTCTGATCATTTCCGAACTGGTGGAAGCCAACAAGCTGGAAGCCAAGCCGGAACAGGTCAAGGCGCTGGTGGCCGAATTTGCCGAAAGCTACGAAGATCCGGAAGAAGTGATCAACTGGTATTTCGCCAGCCCGGAACGTCTGGATGGCCCCACTTCGATGGTGATTGAAGACAATGTGGTTGAATTTGTCCTCGGTCGTGCCAATGTTGTGGAGAAGGCGCTGGCGTTCGATGAGCTGATGGGCAGCCAAGCCTGATAAACCAATAACCGGAGATGGCCGAATGATGTCGATGATGGAACCGAAGGGGTTGGGCCTGGTGCCCATGGTTGTTGAGCAGAGTGGTCGTGGCGAGCGTGCCTACGATATCTACTCGCGCCTGCTGAAGGAACGCATTGTGTTCCTGGTGGGTCCGGTTACCGACGAGTCGGCCAATCTGGTTGTGGCACAGATGCTGTTCCTCGAATCGGAAAACCCGGACAAGGACATCTTCCTGTATATCAACTCGCCGGGCGGCTCGATTACCGCCGGTATGTCGATTTACGACACGATGAATTTCATCAAGCCGGATGTTTCGACCCTGTGTATCGGCCAGGCGGCCAGCATGGGGGCGTTCCTGCTGGCGGCAGGGGCCAAGGACAAGCGCTTTGCCCTGCCCAACAGCCGGGTGATGATTCACCAGCCGCTGATCGGCGGCCTGAGCGGTCAGGCCACGGATATCGAGATCCATGCGCGCGAACTCATGAAAGTGAAGGCGCGGATGAACGAGCTGCTGGCCAAGCATTCCGGCCAGACAGTCGACAAGGTGCAACACGATACCGAGCGGGACAACTTCATGTCGGCCGACGAGGCGCAGGCCTATGGTCTGATCGACAAGGTGTTGTCGTCGCGTCGTGAGGCCAAGGTTTAACCGTACGGACACGCTTAGATGGCTGACAAGAATAGCAACGAAAAACTGCTGTATTGCTCTTTCTGCGGAAAGAGTCAGCATGAGGTCCAGCGGCTGATCGCCGGGCCGCAGGTTTTTATCTGCAATGAGTGCGTCGAGCTGTGCAACGACATCATCCGCGAAGAGCTGACCCAGGGCACCCATGAGGGTGCCGTGGCCGGCGAAGAGCGCAAGCTGCCGGTGCCACAGGAAATCCGCGAAAGCCTGGATCAGTACATCATCGGGCAGGACCTGGCCAAGAAGACGTTGTCGGTGGCGGTGTACAACCACTACAAGCGGCTCTACACCCAGACGGCCAACAGCGAGGATGTCGAGCTGTCCAAGAGCAATATCCTGCTGATCGGGCCGACCGGCTCGGGCAAGACCTTGCTGGCACAGTCGCTGGCGCGCCTGCTGGATGTGCCGTTCGTGATTGCCGATGCGACCACGCTGACCGAAGCCGGTTATGTGGGCGAGGATGTCGAGCACATCATCCAGAAGTTGCTGCAGAAGTGCGACTATGATGTGGAGAAGGCGCAGCGCGGCATTGTCTACATCGACGAGATCGACAAGATTTCCCGCAAGTCGGAAAACCCGTCGATTACCCGTGATGTGTCCGGTGAGGGTGTGCAGCAGGCCCTGCTCAAGCTGATCGAGGGCACCGTGGCCTCGATTCCGCCGCAGGGTGGCCGCAAGCATCCGAACCAGGAGTTCATCCAGGTCGATACCACCAACATTCTGTTCATTTGCGGTGGCGCGTTCGATGGTCTGGAAAAGATCATCCGCCGTCGTTCGGAAAAGGGCGGGATTGGTTTTGGTGCCGAGCTGAAGTCGACCGACGACGAGCGCAATGTGTCGACCCTGTTCAAGGAAGTCGAGCCGGAAGACCTGATCAAGTTCGGTCTGATTCCCGAACTGATTGGTCGCCTGCCGGTGGCGGCCACGCTGGAAGAGCTGGATGAGGAAGCGCTGGTCACGATTCTGACCATGCCCAAGAACGCTCTGGTCAAGCAGTACCAGAAGCTGTTCTCGATGGAAGGTGTGGAGCTGGAGGTGCGTCCGTCGGCGTTGCGGGTGACCGCCAAGCAGGCGCTGGCGCGCAAGACCGGTGCCCGTGGTCTGCGCTCGATTCTGGAGCGCGCATTGCTCGATACCATGTATGACCTGCCTTCGATGACGGATGTCGAAAAGGTGGTGGTGGACGAGAAAGTCATCGAGAAGGGCGAGAAGCCGTTGTTCATCTATCGCGAAGCGGGTGATGACAAGGCGCAGTCGGCCTGATCGACCTGACCTCCGTAAAAACCGCCCCTCGGGCGGTTTTTTTATTTGAAGCGTCGGAAAACTGTTTTAGTATGGGGTGGTTGATATTTGGTTGCACTGCCCCATCTTTCCTGCAAGATAGTCAGAACAAGGTCTGGTGATATGTCACAAGCCACAGAATTACTGGAAGACACCGTATTGCCCCTGTTGCCATTGCGCGATGTGGTGGTCTCTCCGCATATGGTCATCCCCTTGTTTGTAGGTCGCAGCAAGTCGATCTGCGCCCTGGAAACCGCCATGGACGAAGGCAAGCAGATCCTGCTGGTCGCGCAGCGTTCTGCTTCCAAGGATGAGCCTTCGCCGGAAGATCTCTACAGCGTCGGCACGATTGCCACCGTGCTGCAGATGCTCAAGCTGCCGGATGGTACCGTCAAGGTGCTGGTCGAGGGGCGGCAGCGCGCCCGCATCAAGGATGTGCGCGAAGAGGGCGGCTGCTTCGTCTGCATGGTGATGCCGCTGCCGCTGGAGGATGACGACGGCACCGAAACCGAGGCCATGCGCCGTGCGCTGCTGGCCCAGTTCGAACAGTACGTCAAACTGAACAAAAAGATTCCGCCGGAGATTCTGTCTTCGCTGGCCGGTATCGAAAAGGCCGGTCGTCTGGCCGATACCATCGTGGCCCACCTGCCGCTCAAGCTGGAGCAGAAGCAGGAAGTGCTGGAGATGTTCGATGTCAAGGCGCGGCTCGAGCACCTGCTCGCCCAGCTGGAGAGCGAGATCGACATTCTGCAGGTCGAACGCCGCATCCGTGGCCGCGTCAAGCGCCAGATGGAGAAGAGCCAGCGTGAGTATTATCTGAATGAGCAGGTCAAGGCCATCCAGAAAGAGCTCGGCGAGATGGACGAGGCCGGCGACTTCGAGGAGCTGGAAAAGAAGATCCGTACCGCCGGCATGACCAAGGAAGCGCGCGAAAAGGCGATGTCCGAGCTGAAGAAGCTCAGCATGATGTCGCCGATGTCGGCCGAGGCGACCGTGGTGCGCAACTATATCGACACCCTGCTGGATCTGCCCTGGAAGAAAAAGAGCAAGATCAACAAGGATGTGGCCAATGCCGAGGCGGTGCTGGAAGAGGATCACTTCGGCCTGGACAAGGTCAAGGAGCGCATCCTGGAGTATCTGTCGGTGCAGCAGCGTGTCGACAAGCTCAAGGCGCCGATTCTGTGTCTGGTCGGACCGCCCGGGGTGGGCAAGACCTCGCTGGGGCAGTCGCTGGCGCGTGCGACCGGCCGCAAATTCGTGCGCATGGCGCTGGGCGGTGTGCATGACGAGTCGGAAATCCGCGGTCACCGCCGTACCTATATCGGCTCGATGCCGGGTAAGGTGCTGCAGAACATGACCAAGGTCGGCGTCAAAAACCCGTTGTTCCTGCTGGACGAAGTGGACAAGCTGGGTGCCGACTTCCGTGGTGATCCGGCCTCGGCGCTGCTCGAAGTGCTGGATCCGGAACAGAATCACTCGTTTGTCGACCACTACGCCGAGGTTGAGTACGACCTGTCCGATGTGATGTTCGTGGCGACGGCCAACTCGCTGAATATTCCGCCGGCGCTGCTGGACCGGATGGAAATCATTCGTCTGGCCGGCTACACCGAAGACGAGAAGGTCAATATTGCCCAGCGCTATCTGGTACCCAAGCAGGTGAAGGCCAATGGTGTGCAGGAAGGCGAGCTGGTGCTGCAGGAGTCGGCGCTGCGAGATATTGTGCGCTATTACACCCGCGAGGCGGGGGTGCGCAGCCTGGACCGCGAGGTGGCCCGCATTTGCCGCAAGGTGGTGACGGGGCATCTGCTGAAGAAGGGCGGCTCGGGCAAGGTGACGGTCAATGCCAAGAACCTCGAGAAGTATCTGGGGGTGCGGCGTTTCGACTTCGGTGTGGCCGAAGAGGAAAATCGCGTCGGTCAGGTCACCGGCCTGGCCTGGACCGAGGTGGGTGGCGAACTGTTGACCATCGAGGCGGTGGCCTTGCCGGGCAAGGGTAATATCATCCGCACCGGGCAGCTGGGCGAAGTGATGCAGGAGTCGATTACCGCCGCCATGAGCGTGGTGCGCAGCCGTGCCGCCAGCCTGGGCATCAAGCGTGACTTCTACGAAAAGCTGGACATGCACATTCACGTGCCCGAGGGGGCAACCCCCAAGGACGGTCCGAGTGCCGGCGGGGCCATGACTACCGCCATCGTCTCGGTGCTGACCGGTATTCCGGTCCGTTCGGATGTGGCCATGACCGGCGAGATCACCCTGCGTGGCGAAGTGTTGCCGATTGGTGGTCTGAAGGAGAAGCTGCTGGCTGCATTGCGGGGGGGGATCAAGCATGTGCTGATCCCGCAGGGAAACGTCAAGGACTTGGCCGAAATCCCTGCTAACATCAAAAGTAAGCTCGAAATCCATCCGGTCAAATGGATTGATGAAGTGCTGACGCTGGCGCTCGAACGGCAACCCGAGCCGCTGACGGAGGAGGAAAAGGCCGAAGAAGTGCTTTCTACGGGCGATTCCGGTAAAAGTGTGTCGGTTATGACGCATTAAAAAACAGGTGTTTAGCAAATCCTTGTGAAAGCATGTAGAAAAGGGCTTCCTTCGCGTTGTGCTAAATGGCAGAATGCTCCGAAAGCCGCTTGACACAAGGATTTGCGCCTTGTTATAAAGCAAACGGTTTTTATCCAACTACCTACGTAGACCGAGAATGACGAAAGGGGACTTACGTGAACAAGTCTGAATTGATTGATGCTATCGCCGCTCAAGCTGACATTTCGAAAGCTGCGGCTGCCAAGGCGCTCGACGGCATGATTGCTTCCGTGACCGACGCCCTGAAGAAGGGTGACACCGTAACGCTGGTTGGTTTCGGTACTTTCTATGTTGGCGAACGCGCTGCTCGCAGCGGTCGCAACCCGAAGACCGGCGAAACCATCAAGATCGCTGCTGCTCGCTCCCCGAAGTTCCGTGCTGGCAAGGCACTGAAAGACGCGCTATAATCTGACCCCTTACACAAGGGCGTTGTCTCGCCTTGACTGGCGAGACCGTTCGGGCGTTTAGCTCAGTTGGTAGAGCGTCTGCCTTACAAGCAGAATGTCGGCGGTTCGACTCCGTCAACGCCCACCAGGGTTTGGAGCGGTAGTTCAGTTGGTTAGAATACCGGCCTGTCACGCCGGGGGTCGCGGGTTCGAGTCCCGTCCGCTCCGCCAGAAGACACAAAAGGTGAACGCGCTCTAACGTTCACCTTTTTCTTTTTTACTACGAGTTAGGTCGCCATGTTCAAGTTCGTCGAGAACAACAAAATCGTCATCCAGGTCATTCTTGGCCTGGTGGCCCTGACGTTTGTCGGGTTCGGTGTCAGCAGCTATAGCTCTGTGGCCGAGGACCCGTATCTGGTCAAAGTCGGCAGTACCAAGATTGCCTTGCGCGACATCGATCGCGAACTGGATGGTCAGCCGATCAATGCCGATGCGCGCCAGCGTGCGCTCGAAGGGCTGATCCAGCGCAACCTGATTCTCAATGAGGCCGCCTCGACGCGTCTGCTGGTTGGCGACGCGCAGCTGCAGCAGGCCATTGCCTCGATTCCGGCTTTCCAGGACAACGGCAAGTTCAGCCTGGACAAGTACAAGGATTTTCTGGCCAAGCGCCAGATGACCGGCCCGCAATTCGAAGAGCGCATCAGCCGCGACCTGCTGATGCAGAACCAGATGTCGGCCTTTACCTCCGGCCAGATCACCTCGCAGGCACTGGCCGGCCGCATCGGCCAGATTCTGGGCGAGACCCGCACGGTCAGTGCCATGGTGCTGACCCCGCCGGCCTTTGCCTCGCAGGTCAAGCTGGATGATGCCACCATTGCCGCCTACTACAAGGCCAATACCGCCAAGTTCAAAGCACCGGAAGCCGTCAAGCTGAGCTATGTCGTGCTGTCGCAGGCGCAGCTGGCGCAATCCCTCAATGTCACGGATGAAGAACTGCACAAGTTCTATCAGCAGCATCTGGACCAGTTCGGCCAGGAGCAGCGCCGTGCCTCGCACATCCTGCTGACCGTTCCGCAGGGGGCGGCGCCGCAGGATGTCGCCAAGATCAAGGCCGAAGCGGATGCCATCCTCAAGCAGGTGCGGGCCAATCCGGCCAGCTTTGCCCAGGTGGCACGAGCCCGCTCGCAAGATCCGGGGTCGGCGGAAAAGGGCGGTGATCTGGGGTTCTTCCCGCGTGGCGCCATGGTCAAGGCCTTTGACAATGTGGTGTTCCAGATGAAGCCGGGCCAGATCAGCGAAGTGGTGCGCAGCGAGTATGGTTTCCACATCATTCGCCTGGATGCCATCCAGCAGCCGGATTTTAATGCTGTCAAGGAACAGGTGGCGCAGCAGCTCAAGCTGCAGAAGGCGGCTGCCGTCTTCCGCAGTCAGAGCGACACCCTGACCGAAGTGGCCTATCAACAGGGCGATTCGCTCAAGGGCGTGCAGGATGCGCTCAAACTTGTGCCGCAGCAAAGTGGCTGGATCACGCGTGACCCGTCCGGTCAGGATCCGCTGCAATCCAATCCCAAGGTGCTGGCAGCGGCATTCAGCAATGACGTACTGGTCAAGAAGCACAACAGCGAACCGATCGACATGGGGAACAACACCCTGGTGGTGCTGCGTGTGACGGATCACCAGCCGGCGCACCAGCTGAAGCTGGATGAGGTTCGTGACGCCATCAAGATGCAGCTGATTGCCACCGAAGGTGCCAAGCTGGCAGCTGCCAAGGGCCAGGCCGATCTGGCTGACCTGAAGGCCGGCAAGCCGGTGACGGCGCAGTGGACGCCGACCCATGACCTGTCGCGCCAGCAGGCACCGCAACTGCCGGTTGCCGATCTGCGTGCCATCTTTGGTGCCGATGTCAGCAAGTTGCCAGCCTATGTCGGGCTGAAGCACGATACCGGTGAATATGTGATCTACCGTATCTCTGCCCTCAAGCCGGCGCCGGCGCTGACTCCGGATCAGCTCACGCAGCTGACAGGCCTGGTGGGAACGATGAACACCAACGCCCAGGTGGCAGGCTATCTGAAGGCCCTGCGTACCAAGTACCCGGTGCTGGCAGGCAAGCAGAAGCTCAACAGCCAGTCGCAGGACGAATAAGTCTCACGGTCTGGTCGGCAAAAAGCCCCGCAAGGGGCTTTTTGCTTGTGGGCGACATGAAAAAAAGACCCCGAGTGAACTGACCCCAATAAGTTGGACAGTTTGCTACTAGCCTTGCCAGGCCTGAGTTCTGTACATCACAGGACTCAGGCCTTTTAGTTTGAGCTTGATACGCTCATGGTTGTCATAGTGGATGTACTTCCGAATGCCCGCCTGTAAAGCGTCGATACTCTCGAAGCGGTTCAGGTGGAAGAATTCCGCTTTCAGTGTGCCAAAGAAGCGCTCCATCGCGGCATTATCCAGGCAGTTTCCCTTGCGCGACATACTCTGGGTGAGGCCATGAGACGCGAGTTGGCGCCGGTAGGCAGGCATCTTGTATTGCCATCCTTGATCAGAGTGCAGTACTGGCGCATCAGGGTTCGTCAGTTTGGCTAATGCCTTGCGGAGCATGTTGCCCACCAAGGGAAAGTGCGGTCGCGCTTGCATCTCGCAGGCGATGATCTCCCCATTGTAGAGATCCATCACCGGCGAAAGGTAAAGCTTGTCGCCTCGCACGTTGAACTCGGTCACATCGGTCACCCACTTTTGGTTTGGCCGGTCTGCCTGAAACTGCCGACTCAGTACGTTCGGCACTTCAACAGGGTAATCGCCCCGGTAGGAAAAGTGCTGCGCGACAACTGAGCCACCTTCAGCAAGGTGGGCAGCGCATGTTCCTGCCTTAGCTCGATCACGGCTTGCGCTTTTTGGGCACAGCTTGCTGAGCGGCTCGAACCAAGGCATCCCATTTTTTTAGATACGCCACCTCCGCGCGCAGAAGCTCATTCGCTTCTTGAAGGGCATTCAACGCACGTGCTTCGTCAGACTTGGTGATCTGGGAATTGGGAGGCTTGCTATGTTTCGTCATGAAAACACCCCAAAGTTTGGACGGGTGTCCAACCTTTGGGGTGCAGTTCAGAGGGGTCCTTTTTGCCGTGTCGGCAGAGAGATCAGCCGGCGAAGTTCTTGGCGGCGAAGTCCCAGTTGACCAGCTTCCAGAACGCGTCGAGGTAGTTCGGACGGCTGTTGCGATAGTCGATGTAGTAAGCGTGTTCCCAAACGTCACAGGTCAGGACCGGCTTCTTGTCGCTGGTCAGCGGGGTAGCGGCATTGCTGGTGGAAACCAGGTCCAGCGAGCCATCCGGGTTCTTGACCAGCCAGGCCCAGCCGGAGCCGAAAGTGCCGATGGCGGTTTGGGTAAAGGCCTTCTTGAACTCCTCGAAGGAGCCCCACTTGGCCTTGATGGCATCGGCCAGGGCGCCGGTCGGTTCACCGCCGCCGTTCGGCGACAGGCCGAACCAGTAGAAGGTGTGGTTCCAGACTTGGGCGGCGTTGTTGAAGATCCCGCCCGAAGACTTCTTGACGATGTCTTCCAGGGACGCCTGTTCGAACTCGGTGCCCTTGATCAGGTTGTTCAGATTGGTGATGTAGGTCTGATGATGCTTGCCATAATGGAATTCCAGGGTTTCCTTGGAAATGGCAGGGGCCAGGGCATCCAGCGCGTACGGCAGTTCCGGCAGTTTGTGTTCCATCTTGCTCTCCTATCTGTTGGGATTGGCCAACCTTTTTGCTTGTGCCACAAGTTTACTGTAAGCGGCGATGACATGCCAATAGTTGACTAATATCCTTGGGATTTGTTTCTTCTATGGATATTCCGTGCTAATGCGGGAGGGCGCTGCGGCAGGCAGGATAAAACTGGTAGAATTGTCGTTTAGTCCGAAAATGTCTCAAGCACAGATGAGTGATCAGAACGAAAACTATGAAGACGCGACGCTGAGTCTGCGTACGCCGCCGCACTCGATGGAGGCCGAGCAATCGGTACTGGGTGGCCTGCTGCTGGATAATGCCGCCTGGGACAAGATTGCCGACGTCCTGTCGGATGCGGACTTCTATCGCCACAATCACCGCCTGATTTACCAGCACATTGCCAAGCTGGTCGAACACTCCCGTCCGGCCGACGTGGTCACGGTATCCGAGAGCCTGGACAAGAGCGGCGAACTGGCCGAGATCGGTGGCCTGGCCTACATTGCCTCGCTGGCACAGAACACCCCGTCGGCGGCCAACATCCGGCGCTATGCCGAGATCGTGCGCGAGCGTTCCATCATGCGCCAGCTGGCTGCGGTCGGTGCCGAGATCGCCGAATCGGCCTATAACCCACAGGGCCGCGATGCGGCGCAGCTGCTGGACGAGGCCGAGGGCAAGGTATTCAAGATTGCCGAAAGCACGGCCAAATCCAAGCAGGGCTTCCTGGAGATGCCCAATCTGCTGAAGGAAGTGGTCGAGCGCATCGACATGCTCTACAGCCGCGAGAATCCGGACGAGGTGACCGGCATCCCGACCGGCTTCATCGATCTGGATGCCCGCACTTCCGGCCTGCAGCCGGGGGACCTGGTGATCGTCGCCGGTCGTCCCTCCATGGGCAAGACCGCCTTCTCGATGAATATTGCCGAGCACGTGGCGGTCGAGGAGCGCAAGCCGGTGGCGGTGTTCTCCATGGAAATGGGCGGCACCCAGCTGGTGATGCGTATGCTGGGTTCGGTCGGCCGGCTGGATCAGCACGTGCTGCGTACCGGTCGCCTGGGCGACGAGGACTGGCAGAAGCTGACCTTTGCCATCGGCAAGCTGTCCGAGGCTCCGATGTATATTGACGAAACCCCGGCGCTGACGGCGCTGGAGGTGCGTGCGCGGGCTCGCCGGCTGGCGCGCCAGCATGGCGGGGAACTCGGCCTGATCGTGATCGACTACCTGCAGCTGATGAGTGGTTCCGGCCGCGGTGGCGAGAACCGTGCCGCCGAGCTGGGCGAAATTTCCCGCGGCATGAAGGGGCTGGCCAAGGAGCTGAAAGTGCCGCTGATCGCGTTGTCGCAGCTGTCGCGTAGTGTCGAGCAGCGACCCAACAAGCGTCCGATGATGTCCGACTTGCGTGAATCCGGTGCCATCGAGCAGGACGCCGACATCATCATCTTCATGTATCGTGACGAGTACTACAATCCGGATTCGCCGGACAAGGGGCTGGCCGAGGCCATTATCGGCAAGCACCGTAACGGCCCGACGGGTACCGTGCGACTGGCCTTCGTCGGTCAGTATGCCAAATTTGAAAATGCCGCCCTGCACGGCGCAACCGGCTGGGCGGACAGCGACGGTTAACAGGCGAACACCATGAGCTACTTCCAACATCACGTATTCATCTGCTGCAATCAGCGCGAAGGCGGCGAGACCTGCTGCAACAACCATGGCGCCAGCGACCTGCTGGCCTATATGAAAGATCAGGTCAAGGCGCGGGGCCTGAACGGCGAGGGCAAGGTTCGTATCAACAAGGCCGGTTGTCTCGGGCGTTGCGACCATGGCCCGGTCATGGTGGTCTACCCGCAGGAGACCTGGTACACCTTCGTCGATCAGCAGGATATCGACGAGGTCATCGAATCGCATCTGCTGGCCGGCAAGCCGGTGGAAAGGCTGAAGATCTGATGGCGCGCACCACGCAGGCGCTGACCGTAGACGGTCCGGTCGGCGACCTGGAAACCCTGTTTCTGGCGCCGGAAGGCGAGTGCACCGGGGTGGCGGTGATCTGCCATCCCAACCCGCTGCAGGGGGGGACCAATACCAACAAGGTGGTGCAGACCGCAGCCAAGGCCCTGTCGCAACGAGGATATGCCTGCTATTGCCCGAATCTGCGCGGAGTCGGTGCCAGTCACGGTACCCACGATCACGGCGCGGGTGAGGTGGAAGATGTCCTGGCGGTCATCGGGCGGGCACAGGCGGATCACCCCGGTCTGCCACTGGCCCTGGCCGGCTTCTCCTTTGGCGGTTTTGTGGCGGCCAGGGTGCGTGAGCGCATCGAGGCCGACAAACTGCTGCTCATCGGTGTGGCGGTTGGCAAGTACGTTCTGCCGACGCCGGCGGTACCTGCCGGCACGCTGGTGATTCATGGCGAAGAGGATGAGGTGATTCCGCTGGCCGATGTGCTCAGCTGGGCACGGACGCAAAGTCTGCCTGTAACGGTCTTCCCCGGTGTGGGGCATTTTTTCCATGGCAAGCTGGTGGAGCTGGCGGCCTTCATTCGTCAGCGCTTTTGACGCAGAGCCTGCTCTACCCGAAAGAAAACGCCCGGTCGAAGCCGGGCGTTTTTTATGCATCACGCAGGCGTTCAGCGCAGCAAGGTGAGGGCGGCACTTTGCGAGATATTGGCTTGCGACAGGGTCGCGGCGTTGGCCTGCGACAGAATCCGGTTTTGTGCCAGAGAGGCGCTGGCGGCCGCAAAATCGGCATCGCTGATGCGGCTGCGCGCTTCCTGGGCGTTCAGATTGCTGTTGGACAGATTGTTGATGGTGGTGCTGAAGCGATTTTGCGCCGCGCCAACATTCGCCTGGGTGTTGCTCAGCGTGTTCAGATCCTGGCTTAACTGACCGGTCGCATTCAGGGCATTGGCCTGAGTGGTGATGTCGATGGTTTTGGTGGCCGACAGATTACTGTTATAGGTATTCAGCCCCCCGCTGGCCGGTGCATTGTCCAGACCGCTGGCATTGAGGGTGATCTGGTTGCTGCTGGTCCCGTTGGCACCCACCTGGAAGGTGGTGGCGTTATTGCCTGACAACAGGGGCTGGCCATTGAACTGGGTAGTCTGCACGATCCGCGAGTTTTCCTGCGTCAGCTGGTCCACCTGCTGCTGCAGTGCCTGGCGATCGGAACTGGACAGAATGCCATTGCTGGACTGTAGCGCCAGTTGTTGAATCTTCTGCGTGTTTTGTGCCAGCTGGCTCAGGGCGCCACTGGCGGTTTGCGTCAGCGAAATCCCGTCATTGGCATTGGTCAGCGCCTGCTGATCGCCATTGATCTGCGAGGTAAAACCTTGCGAGATGGCCAGTCCGGCGGGGTTGTCCGCGGCGCTGTTGATGCTTGATCCCGATGACAGCTGGGCCAGCACCTGATTGACAGCCTGCTGGTTGCGCGTGTAGGTGCGTTGTGCATTCAGCGAGTTGGTATTGGTGTTGATGGTCAGGGCCATGGTGCCTCTCCCCTGGTTTCAGAAGGCAATTCGACAGTTCAGTCTAGATCCCGTCTGCTTGGTCAGCAAGTGTCATATTGTTATCAAGTGTCTGATCGGAAAAGAAAATATGGGCAAATCACCGCGGCAGGGTGATCGCCACGGCCAGCCCGCCGTCGTCGGGGAGGAAGGCGCGGATTTGCCCGCCATGGCCCTCAATGGCGCGGCGGGCAATCGCCAGCCCGAGACCATAGCCGTCACCATGCCCCTGAGTGCCGCGATAAAAGGGCGAGAAAATGGCCTCCAGTTCGGATGGGGCCACGCCAGGGCCGTGATCGCGGACCAGAATCTGCAACCCTGTCGCGTCTTGTTCGGCACGCAGTTCAATCGTGCTGCCTGCCGGCGCAAAGCGCACGGCATTGCGCACCACATTTTCCAGGCTGCGGTGCAGCAGGGCCGCCTGAGCGGAACGGACAAAGCTGCCGGACGCCTGCAGCGAGACCCGGCAGTCGCGTGCCTGGCCCTCGAAGGCGGCATCTGCCGCGATCTCGCTCAGCAGATCCATCACATCCACCGTGGTTTCGCTGGTCGCCACGCCACTTTCCAGTCTCGCCAGCGTCAGCACTTCATCCACCAGGTTGTCCAGCCGCTCAATTTCACGCTCGATGCGCCTCAGCGCGCTATCCAGCTGTTGCGGGTGCTGCTGCAGCAGGCCGAGTACCGCCTGCAACCGTGCCAGCGGTGAACGCAACTCGTGGGAGACATCATGCAGCAGGCGCTGCTGGGCCCCGATTTGTTGTTGCAGCTGCCAGGCCATCTGATCAAAGTCCTGCGCCAGTGCCGCCAGCTCGTCACGCCGATGTCCCATGCGTTCACTGATTCGCGTCTCCAGTTGCCCCGAGGCAATGTCACGCAAAGCCTGCCGCAGCAGACGGACAGGGCGCAACATGGTCCAGGCCAGACCGGCACTGAACCCCAGGCTGACCAGCATGGCGATGACAATCAGCAACCAGGGGGGTGGCGGCGGGCCGTGCGGTGGCGAGCTGCTTGGGGTCGCGGCCAGCCATTGCAGGGTATAGCGCTGGCCAGAGGGTGTGCTCACCTGCCACTGGCCTTCCACCACCTCGCCGCTGGCGCTGCCGGGCATGGCCTGGCCATCGGCACTCAGGATGCGCAGTGCCGGGTGATGTTGTCCCGACTGGTTTTGCAGCAGCAATCTCACGCTGTCGAGCTGGCCGGCTTGCAGCAGGGTGGCGAAGGTGTTGAGCGGTGGCGGTGGCGCGTGGTTGCCGGGAGGCGCCGACCAGGCCAGCCATTGCGGGTGATAGTGGCGAATCAGGCCGGCTGTGGCGCCGGCGGTCAGGGCAATGGCGATAAAGGCCAGCCAGAAGGCCAGAATGAATCGGCTGAACAGGCGCAGCATCTTAATCCACGACCAGCTGATAGCCCATGCCGCGGATGGTGCGAATGCTCGACTGGCCATCCTGCTGTAGCGGCAACTTGTGGCGAATGCTGCTGATATGGACATCGATGCTGCGATCGAAGGGCTCCAGCGATCGCCCCAGTGCCCACTCGGACAAATTCTGCCGGCTGACGATTCGGCCGGCATGACGAACCAGCACTTCCAGCAGGTTATATTCGATACCGGTCAGTCTCAGTGGCTGATCGGCATACGAAGCCAGACGCTGAGCGGGCGTCAGACGGAGTGCACCGACCGCCAGGCTGGCTGTCGCGGTCTCGATCGCGGACTGACTGCGCCGCAGGATGGCTTTCAGTCTGGCCGACAGCTCGCGGGGTGAGCAGGGCTTGGTGACATAGTCATCGGCCCCCAGCTCCAGCCCTAAAATGCGGTCGATATCGTCGCCGCGAGCGGTGAGCATCAGCACAGGCAGGGTGACGCCCTCGGTGCGCAACTGGCGCAAGAGCTGGATGCCATTACTGTCAGGCAACATGACATCCAGTACCAGAATATCATGGCGGCCATAGCGGGCCTGCAGGAGGCCGGATTCACCATCGTGGCGACACGAGACCCGAAAGCCGTCCTGCTGCAGGTATTCGGCCAGCAGACTGGTCAGTTCGGTATCGTCATCAATCAGCAAGACGTGGGGTAGTGGGGGTGTCGCGATCTGCATGCAGACATTATCGGTGTGAATGAAGTGAATGGGAAATGCCTAATATGGCGGACTGTCGCCGACAGCCCGCCAGGGGGTCAGCTGGTCGTACCGACCAGGCTGCCGAGTGAGGATGTGGTATGACTGGCCAGATTGGATTGCAGGTTCTTCAGGAAGTTGACCAGGGTCTGGCTGCTGTTGTCACTGCTGCTGGTGCTGCTGCCGCCCTGGGACTGAATGGCACTGAGCAGATTGCTGAAATCCGTATTCAGTTGCGAGCTGCTGCTTGAGCTGCCGCTGTCCAGCTGGCTGATCAGCGACTGCAAGTCGCTGGAAAAATCACCGTAAGACGAACTGCTGGCGCTGCTGCTGGTATTTGATGCCTGGCGAGTGGCATCGAACAGATCGTGCATCAGCTGCCCCAGCGCCTGCGGGACGCTGTTGCTCGACGAGCTGTCGCTGCTGCTCGTGTTGCCATCGTCACTTGGGGGCGGCGGCATGTCGCCCTGGCCGCCGGGTGTGGGCAGGTTGATGCCCATCTGGCTGAGTGCCTGGGCAACGCTTTGCATCAGGCCGCCATCATTGCCGCCTTGTTGCTGATCGGCCACCTGCTGGCCGCTGCGGTGGCTGTGGTGGCTGCGGGTGCTGCTGATGCTCTGTGTGGTGCTACTGCTGGTAATACTGGTAATGGATGACATGACAACACTCCCTGATGATGAAAGAAGCAGAGCGTGGCCCAGATGCCAGCTCCGTCAGGCCATGGCTAGCAATTTATCGGCCAGTGACGGCGGTCGAGAAGGGTGTGAAGGGTAAAGAAAAGTAAAGATCCGTCAACAAGCATCAAGAAATGAGGTGTAACAGGCGCACCGGGCGGGGGAAGGCCGGGGCAACGGGGCAAAAAAGGCAAAAAAAACGGGACGGAAGAGTCTGGCGGCAGTTTTTGCCGGGGCGGCAAGCGGAGTTGCCGCCCTGTGGCTGGCGCAGGGCGGCGGCAGGATTTACTTGAAAACCGGTTTCGGCGGGGCGCCGTCTGACAGGGTCAGCACTTCATAGCCGGTGTCAGTCACCAGTACCGTGTGCTCCCACTGTGCCGACAGGCTGCGGTCCTTGGTGACCACCGTCCAGCCATCGGCCAGCACGCGCAGATGGCGCTTGCCCTGATTAATCATCGGCTCGATGGTGAAAATCATGCCGGGGGCCAGTTCCAGCCCGGTTCCGGGGCGACCGTAGTGCAGAACCTGGGGTTCTTCGTGGAAATTCTTGCCGATGCCGTGGCCGCAGAACTCCTGAACCACGCTGTAACCACTGGCTTCGGCGTGGCGCTGGATGGCGTAGCCGATATCACCCAGACGGGCACCCGGACGAACCTTCTCGATGCCCAGCCACATGCATTCGTAGGTGATCTTCGCCAGGCGTCGTGCCTGCGGGCTGACCTCGCCGACATAGAACATGCGGCTGGTGTCGCCGTGATACCCATCCTTGATGACGGTAATGTCAATATTCATCACATCGCCGTTCTTCAGCGGCTTGTCATTGGGAATGCCGTGACAGATCACATGATTGATCGACGTGCAGATCGACTTGGGATAGGGCGTCATGCCTTCCGGGGTATAGTGCAGCGGTGCCGGGATGCAGCCCTGAGTGTTGACCATGTAGTCATGGCACAGGCGGTCGAGTTCTTCGGTGGTGACGCCGGGCTTGACGTGAGGCGCGATGAAATCGAGCACTTCGGCCGCCAGGCGGCAGGCGATGCGCATTTTTTCAATGTCTTCGGCGGTCTTGATGGTGACGGGCATGCTGAAATCTTTGTCGGTCTAAACCGCTATTCTAGCAAAGCTAAAGAAAACGGGCATCCCGTCGGGATGCCCGCAAATGTCTGACTTCTTGCGGCAGAGGCTTAGAAGCTGTACTTCATGCCCAGGCCGATGGCCTTCAGGGTGTTGCCGGCTGCCAGTGCGGCGGTGCTGCTGCCGACGCCGCTGGTGTAGATCGCGTTGTTGGCAAAGTTGACGTTCTGGTTGGCTTCGTTCTTCAGGCGGGTGGCATAAGCCAGAATCTGGGTTTGCTTGGACAGGTTGTAAGTGCCGCCCAGTACCCACTGATTGGCGCCCCAGTCACCCGAGTTGGTGCTGCTGACATTGCTCAGACCGCCCAGCTTGGTGTAGGACAGGGCAACGGTTGCATTGCCGAAGGTTTGCGAAACGGCCAGGGTCCAGTCCTTCTGGCTCAGGTTGGAGCTGCCGGCGCCGGCGATGTTGCCGTAGGAAGCCGACTCGTAGTTGGCTGCGACCATGGTGCCAAAGTCAAACTTGTAGCTGGAAGCCAGGCGCCAGAAGGTGGTGTTCACCCCTGCGGTACGGGTCGAGGCCGAGAAGCCGCTGGTGCTGGTCAGTGCCTTGGTCGAGGTGTCGGACTGGCGATCGTAAGCCGCGCCAACCTTCAGGCCGCCGTTGGTGTAGCTGGCGCCCAGGCTCCAGCGACCGGTGTTGGTGCTCGGGTTCTGGGTGGTGCTTTCATCGAAGCCGTAGGACAGACCAGCCTGGAAGCCGCTCCATACCGGGGTTTCGTAGTGGATGGAGTTCTTCAGGCGCGCTTCGCCGCGGCCAGCGATGCTGCTCGAGCCCATGATGTCGGCAGTGGTGTCGGCCATGATGTTGGCGCCGACGTTGGTGAAGCGCTTGTAGGCGGAGTCATAGTAACCCAGGCGAACCGTCCCCAGCGTGCTGTCGCTCAGGCCGACAAAGGTGTTGCGGGTCGCGAAGGTGGCTTGCTCGCCCTTGTCGTTGGTGCCGCCCTGGTCGAAGTTCTTCAGGCTGGATTCAACTTGCCAGATGGTCTTCAGGCCATTGCCCAGATCTTCCGTGCCCTTGAAACCGATGCGCGAGTTTTGATCCTGGACGCGGGCGCGACCCGGGTAGGTGGCGTTCGAATTGCTGTTGCTGGCAGATGCGCCTTCAACGGCAGCGCTGATGAAGCCATAAATCGTCACGTCGGCCATGGCCAGCGGGGTGATGAAGGCACCGGCAAGGGCGAGGGCAATGATTTTCTTCTGCATGAAAAGCTCCCGATTCACTAAGTCAGGTGGTAGGTAACTGTCTTGGGCTGTCAGCCCGGAATAGGCGAGAGTATTGTTAATGAATGTTACATGGGCATTACTGATTGATGACGTATGCAAAAAGATACACAAAGGGGGCTTCGGACGCGAAGTGTGTGGTGTGTCTGCGACGAAACGATGGGGTTGTTGCGTAACCGAGACGAGTTGGGGCGGGTACACGCCCGGGCTGTCGATCAGCGCGGGCGGTGGCGGTCAGGCGAGGAAGCGGTTAGGGTAGATTTCGTCGATCAGCGTGCGGCAATCGACGACGCGCAGATCGTTGTCACGGGCGAAGTCGGTCAGATACTGGAACACCTGCGGCTGAATTTTTTCCAGTTTCTTGTCGACCGCTACGCAGCGTACCCCCTCCAGCAGCATCGGGCGCACGTAGGCATGGTAGGAAAGTTTTTTGTCGTCAAACGAAGAGAGAATGCCGCACAGCCGTTCGGCCCAGTCGCTCGGGCGGAAGGTTCGGCCGTCGTGGGTCAGGCCCTGGATGACGATTTCATAGGGGTTGCAGATCATGGTTGCGTGTTCGCTTTGCGCAGCATTGTTATTGGTCTTGCATGATTTCGGGGGCCAACCCCCATTTGATTTTAACACAAACTATATGCGCTTGAAGGGTGGTAATGAGGCCAGCATTTTTTTGCCATAGCTTTGCCGCACCAGTCGATTATCCAGAATGGTGACGCGGCCGTAATCGCGTTCGCTCCGAATCAGTCGCCCGACCGCCTGTACCAGCTTGATCGAGGCTTCCGGTACGGTCAGTTCGGTAAACGGATTGCCGCCGCGCTTTTCAATCCAGCGCGACAGGGTGCGGCCTACCGGGTCGTCCGGCATGGCAAACGGCAATTTGGCAATAATGACATGCACGCAGCGTTCGCCGGGCAGGTCGAGCCCTTCGGAAAACGAATCCAGCCCGAAGATCACGCTGGCCTTGCCGGCATCCAGGCGCTGCTGATGCTCGGCCAGCAGCACACTCTTGGGCAGCTCGCCCTGAACCAGCAGCAAGTCCCGCAGGGCAGTCGGCACCAGCGCGGCCACCTCCTGCATTTGCTTGCGCGAGGAGAACAGCACCAGTGAGCCGACCGGTTCGCCGGTCGCAATCAGTTTGGGCAGCCACTCGGCAATTTCCCGGGTATGCGCATTGGCATCCTTGGGGCTGGCCAACAGTGGCGGCAGGTACAGCTCCCCCTGTTCGCTGAAGTTGAACGGGGAGTCCAGGGCAATGCAGCTGACTTGTGGCAGCCATTTCAGACCGGTCTGCGCCAGCAGCAGGTCAAAGGCGCCCAGCGAACGCAGGGTGGCCGAGGTCAGCAGGGCCCCGGCGGCGCGACGCCACAGCGTGGCCGCCAGGCTGGCCGCAGCACTGACCGGCGAGGCACAGAACAGATAGTCGCCCTTGCCCTCGCTCTTGCGGGCAATCCACTTGGCGATCGGCGGCTCATTCTCGCCGGTCTGCTTCTCGAACAGATCCCACAGCGCCATCAGCTGCTCGGCCCGCGCCAGCAGAAAACCGAGCTCACTGCTGCTCTTGTCGATGGCCGCGGTGTCGCTGCCCTTGTCCTTGCGGGTTTCGCTCAGCGCATCGTTCAGCTGCGACAGATGTTTGAATACCATGCGTCCCGACATGGCCATATTCGCGGCCGGCGCCTGCAGATGTTCGGGCAGGATGCCGTCCTCGATCAGCCAGACCGGTTCCAGATTGTCGCTGTCCAGTGCCAGCGCTTTCTCGCCTTCCAGCAGCCACAGCCATTCGTTCAGTGTTTCGCTGCAGGCGGCAGCGGCTTCGCTGGCCTGGGCCGCCAGTTCGCCCTTGTTGGTCAGGGCGCCGACGCGGGCGGCGGTGAGGTCGACCTTGTCCAGCCAGGCCAGTGCCACCCCCAGCGAGTGCTCGGCGGCAAACTGATTGACGGCTTTCTTCGCCAGGTGGTGCGCCTCGTCGATGCAGTAAAAACTTTGCTCCGGCGGGGGCAGGATCACACCGCCGCCCATGCCGATATCGGCCAGCAGCAGGTCATGATTGGTGACCACCACATCGACGGTTTCCAGGGTTTCCCGCGCCAGGAAGAACGGACATTCCGGACGGTTGGGGCAGGCCGCCTTGAGGCAGCCGTGGCGGTCGGTGGTCACCCGCGACCACAGGGCATCTTCAATGACCTCCGGCCACTGGTCGCGGTCGCCGTTCCATTTGCGCGACTCGAAGGCATCGGCCAGTTCGCGCAGCTGCGTGATTTCGGCCTGCTCCGGCTTGCGGTCCCACAGGAAAGAAGGGTCGGGGGCCAGCAGCTCGCCCTGCGAGTAGTCGCCGGTCAGCTGGTAGACGCGGTAGGGGCAGAGGTAGCGGCTGCGGCCTTTGGCGATGGCATAGGTCAGCGGCAGGTCGCTGTTGGTGACCACGAACGGCAGGTCGCGATTGACCAGCTGTTCCTGCAGGGCCACGGTCGCACTGGAGATGACCAGCTTGCGATTGCGTGAGCGCGCCATGACGCCGCCGGCCAGCAGATAGGCCAGACTTTTGCCGACGCCCGTGGGGCCTTCGATCACGGCGATGCTTTCGCCTTCACGCTGCGGATTGTTTTCGCCGTCCATCTCCAGGGAGCGCGAGAAGGCGTTGGCAATTTCCGCCAGCATCTGACGCTGAGCCGGCCGCGGGCGGAAACCGGGCAGATTCTGCGTCATGGTGCGGTAGTGGTGGCGAATCGCCTCTTTTTCGACATCGGTGAGCATGCGGCGAATTTTACCTGAAGGTGCGTCCGACTGCTTGTCTGCGTATATCAGTTCCTATTGCTAATGTTGCGCTGCGAAATATTTTTGCCAGAGCGCTTGTCAGACGGTAAAAATTCCGATACATATAAAGACGTGTCGCAAATCTGTACGTTTCTGGCCTTGTCGGGAACCTTGCGACATGAATGACTTGAGACCAGCGTGTACTTGTGAGCCGTTGCGCGTATTACCCGATGCGCGTAATGGCATCTTTTTAGAGAGTAACCATGACGGAAACCATCAAATATCCATCGCACAGCAGCCAGCCCCATGAAGAGATCCGTGGTCTCTTCGTGCGACGACTGGTCCGCGAGCGACGATATGGCCGGCTTCTGTCCAATGTGGCGCGGCTGGGCCAGGTTCTCTCCAACGTCCAGTCCAATCTCGCCACCGGCGCTCTTGCCCAGACTTTGCGACGAAGCCGCTAACCAACCCTGCCCCTGATGCGCCCATGTGGCGCCAAGTGATGGATTGACTCACGGTGTTTCCGTGATGGTTGCGTACGACTTTTGCAAATGTGGGGAATGAATCATGTCGGATATCAATAAAGTAGTTCTGGCTTATTCTGGCGGTCTGGATACCTCGGTTATCCTCAAATGGCTGCAGGACACCTATCAATGCGAGGTGGTGACTTTTACCGCCGACATCGGCCAGGGCGAAGAAGTCGAACCGGCCCGGCGCAAGGCCATTTCGCTCGGCATCAAGCCGGAAAACATCTATATCGATGATCTGCGCGAAGAGTTCGTGCGCGACTTCGTGTTCCCGATGTTCCGCGCCAATGCCATCTACGAAGGTGAATACCTGCTCGGCACCTCCATCGCCCGGCCGCTGATCGCCAAGCGCCAGATCGAAATCGCCAACCGGGTCGGCGCCGATGCCGTCTCCCATGGTTGCACCGGCAAGGGTAACGATCAGGTGCGCTTCGAGCTGGGCTATTACGCCCTCAAGCCCGACGTCAAGGTGATTGCGCCGTGGCGTGAATGGGACCTGCTGTCGCGGGAGAAGCTGCTCAACTATGCCGAGGCCAATGGCATCGACATTTCCAATAAACGCAATGGCGGCAGCCCGTATTCGATGGATGCCAACCTGCTGCACATCTCTTATGAGGGCGCGATCCTGGAAGATCCGTCCAAAGAGCCGGAAGAGTCGATGTGGCTGTGGACCACCAGTCCGGAAAATGCACCCAACGAGGCAGAGTACGTCGAGCTGGAGTTCGCCGGCGGCGACATCGTGGCCATCAATGGCCACGCCATGAGCCCGGCCGCCGTGCTGACCGAGCTGAACCGGCTGGGCAACAAGCACGGTATCGGCCGGCTGGATCTGGTGGAAAACCGCTATGTCGGCATGAAGTCGCGCGGCTGCTATGAAACCCCGGGCGGCACCATCATGCTCAAGGCGCATCGGGCCATCGAGTCGATCACCCTGGATCGGGAAGTGGCGCACCTCAAGGACGAGCTGATGCCGAAGTACGCCAACCTCATCTACACCGGCTACTGGTGGTCGCCCGAGCGCAAGATGATGCAGCAGATGATCGATGCCTCGCAGGCCTCGGTGAATGGCTGGGTACGTCTCAAACTCTATAAGGGCGCTGTCTATGTCGTCGGCCGCGACTCCTCCGACTCGCTGTTCGATGCGCGCATTGCCACCTTCGATGAGGATGGCGGCGCCTACAATCATGCTGATGCTGCCGGCTTCATTCGTCTCAATGCCCTGCGCATGCGGATTGCCGCCCACCACCGGCACCTGAACAAGTAAGCAGGCCAGGAGCCACCGCAAGGTGGCTCTTTCTTTTTGGCAAGTCTTTGATTAATATTGCATTGCGTTTTTTAAATCACCCGGAGCAAGCATGTCGGAACAGGAATTCACCAATCTCAGCATGTATGGCTGCCTCACCGTTCTGATGGTCTTCATGGGCTTCATCATCTGGGATCTTGGCAAGAAGTCCGGCGCGGGCCGCTTCGGCACAGCCATGCTGTTTTTGGTGCTGGGTGTCGGTGTGTTCGGTTTTCTGATCAAGGATGTGATGATCGAAATCCTGGCGCGCTGAATCCTTTTTTTCCCACGGGGGCTCACTGAAACTGTAATTGGCTGCCCGTGCTGATGTCGCTCTGACCCGGCAGCCAGTGGCGCCCCCAGCCGCTGCAGTGACAGGCCCCCACCCGCGCCGCCCCCAGTTGGCGGAAATACCCCCGCACCTGCCACAAATCCCCGGGTCCGCTGCTGCGCAGATGAAAACCGCCCAGTACCGCCTGCACCGGCTGAGACACGCCGCCCACCTGGCGCGCCTGCTCGGTCAGGTTGCAGATGCCGGCATGCGCGCAGCCGCTCAACACCACCAGCCCGTCATCACCCTGCCAGACCAGCCCGGAATCGTCGGCGACCTCGTCGCGACGCCAGCCTTGCGTAGTCAGTTTGGCGCCGAGCGACTTGCCGCCGGGGATGCCGGTTCGGCGTGGTACCTGTCCCAGAAAGCACAGGCGACCGGGCAAGGGGAGCGGGGTATCGCTCAGGGTGAGGGTAAAGTGTTTGGCCAGCGCCGTCTGATCCATCGGGGACCCGAGTTGGCGCCAGGGCTGAGCACGGCGCCTCAGGGGCAGCAGGATGCCACGTGACAGGAAGGCGGCGGGATGTGCCACCAGTTGCGGGCGCAGGCTGCGCCGGGCAAACCAGGCAGCCAGCGCCGGCAGACCGCCACTATGGTCGTAATGGCCGTGCGACAGCACGATGGTACTGACCCGGCTCAGGTCGATGCCCAGTCGCTCGGCATTGGTAATCAGCCGTTCATCCGGGCCCGTGTCGAACAGCACGCTGTGTTCGTCCGCCTGCAGGTGCAGCGAGAGACCGCGTCCGGCCAGCAGGTCGTCACGCAGTGACCGGTTTTCGACCAGCACCGTCACGGTCAGGGGCATGACTCAGTCCTTGCTCAGCATGATCCGGAGGATCTGCTGATCGGTTTCCACCATGCCCTGATTGACCAGCGATGCCAGATTGCGAATCGTCTGGTCGACATCTTCCGATACGATGCCGTCGCTGCCGCCGACACGGATGCCGTCCAGCGCCAGCAAGACCGCCTTGACCGCGGCGCCGACCGAAGAGGACACCTTCATGGCACAGCCATTGTTGGCACCATCGCAGATCATGCCGGCCACGTCACCAATCATGTTGCAAATGGCCCGGCCGACCGTTTCGACATCTCCGCCCAGCAGCCAGGCCATGCCGGCCGCCGAGCCCATGGCCGCGGTGGTGACCGCGCACAGGGCAGACAGCTTGTGCTGGTAGCTCTTGATATAGATGGCCATCAGGTTGGACAGCATCAGGGCGCGGATGCGCTGCTCCTCGCTGACCTCCAGGTGGTCGGCCACCACCACCACCGGCATGGAGGCGGCAATGCCCTGATTACCCGAGCCGGAGTTGCTCATCGCCGGCGCCATGGCACCGCCCATGCGGGCATCCGATGCGGCCGTGGTGCGCTTGAGTACCCTGGTCAGCAGATCGTCGGCCAGAATGCCGCGCTCGATATTGCGCTGCAGGGAGGCGCCGATGGCCAGGCCGTACTCACCCTTCAGTCCCTCATCTGACAGGGCGGTGTTCAGCTCGCCGGCCTGGGCGATGAAGCGGATGTCCTCCAGCGGGGCGAGGGTGGCAAACTCGAACACCGCACGCGCACTGGCCCCGGCGAGCGAGTAGCTGTCGCTCTTGCTGTTGGCCGGTGTCGGCGGCAGGGTGAACAGCGTCTGGCCATCCTTTTCAATCAGTACGACCCGGGTGTGCGCATCGGCGATCGCCACCCGCACCCAGTGATCGTCGGCCTGCAGGCGCGCCTCTGAATACAGCACATTGTCGACCGGTGCCACGCTGATGCGCACCAGCCCCTGATCCAGCATGGCGCGCGCTTCGGCGACATCCTGTGGCTGCAGGTTCTTCAGCACTTCCAGCCCGGCGTGCGGGTCTCCTGCCAGGGCGCCCACGGCCGCGGCAATCGGCATGCCGACCATGCCGGTGCCGGGGACAGTGACCCCCATGCCGTTCTTCATCAGGTTGGGTGAGACGGCCGCATCAATGCGTTGCGGGGGCGCGCCCAGATGCTCGCGCGCGATGGCTGCCGCCAGGGCCAGCGAGATGGGTTCAGTGCAGCCCAGTGCCGGAACCACTTCTTTGCGGACGGCCTTGATGAATTCTGGCCAGAGTTGGGTGTCTATTTGCATGGTCTAATGGGCCATAATGGAAAACGCTACGGGTTTGTCATGCTATAGAATGGTTGGTTCAATGCAAAGATCAATTCGTAATATTCACTGCGTCGGACGCCGGGTCCCGGTCGGCGCTTCAATGGATGTCATTTTGGGGTAGGCATGGTTCGTCATCGTTTCTTCTTGCTCGCATTCCTGATATTCCCTGCGCTGGCCATGGCCGCCGTGCCGCTGGCTCCGGCCGTCACCGAGGGCTATACGCCTTCGTATACGGTACTCAAGTCGGTCGCGGTTTACGACGTCAAGGCTGACGGCAGCTACCGTGAAGACGTGACGGAGGAGTTGCGCGTCAATACCCAGGCGGGTGTGGATGTGCTCGGGCAGTACCCGATTCAGTTTAGTTCTTCCCTGCAATCGGTCCAGGTGATCAATGCCTATACCCTGACGCCTGAGGGTAAAAAAATCCGTGTCGGCAAGGAGGGCATCCTGCTGCAGCAGAGCAGCGAGAGTGCCGGTGCGCCGATGTTTGACGACTCCAAGGTGATGAATGTCGTTTTTCCCGCCTTGTCGCCCGGCGCCAGGGTACATGTCCAGTTCCGCCGCCTGGTGCGTCAGCCGCTGTTTCCCGGGGTATTTGCGCTGCAGGAGTATTACTCGCTCAACGAAGACCGCGAGTCCTCGGATCTGTATGTACACCTGCCGGCGAGCATGAAGCTGCAGGTGGAGGCCATTGGCGTGCAGGGAGGTGAGGTGGCGCCGATCCGTGCCGGTTACCGCAGCTGGCACTGGCAGGCCGGCCGCAACGCGGCACAGGCGCCGGAGAGTGATGCCATCAGTGAGGTCGATTACAGCCCGCGCGTCGCCCTGTCGACGCTTTCGGGCTACGAGGCGCTGGCGCGCGCCTATGCGCAGCGCGCCGACCCCAAGGCGGCCGTTACGCCCTATATCCGTCAACTGGCCGCAGACATTACGCGCGGCATCAGCGATCCGCGCGCCCAGGCCGAAGCGCTGTATCGCTGGGTCAGCAACAATATCCGCTATGTGGCGATCTATTTTGGCGCCGGCGGCGTGGTGCCGCACGATGCCGAAACGGTGGCGCGCGCACTCTACGGCGACTGCAAGGACCATGTCACCCTGTATCAGGCGCTGCTGACGGCTCGCGGCATCAAGAGCAGTGCCGTGCTGATCAATGCCGATCAAAGCTGGTGGTTGTCACGTGTGGCTGTGCCCACCGGGGCATTCAATCACGCCATCAACTACCTGCCGCAATGGGACCTGTTTGTCGATACCACGGCGCAACTGGCACCGTTCGGCACCTTGCCGGATACCGAGGCCGGCAAGACAGCGCTGGTCATGGATGACGGCAGCGGCCAGCCGCGGCTGATGACCCTGCCGATCCTGAATCCGGCGCATGACCGGGTGCTGGTCGATACGCAATTTGCCCTGCTGCCGGACGGCAGTCTCAAGGGCGCCAGCAAGATCCGCCACAGCGGGGTGTATGACTTCCTGGCCCGCTCGGCCTTGTCCGGCATCACCCCGGGCATGGAGGCCGAAGCCGCCGGTCACCTGCTGGCCAATCGCGGACTGCAAGGCAGTGGCACGCTGCGGCTCGATCCGCTGTATGCGCTGGACAAGCCGTTTGGCTATCAGTCCGAATTTACCCTGCCGGAGTATGTCGACCTGAGTGGCCCGACCGCCGTGGTTTTGCCCAGCGGGGCCGATAATGTGCTCGGCCTGTCTGCCTTCGTTGATTCCGGCGGTACCCAGCCCAGCCGTCGTACCCCCACCATGCTGGACAATGGCTATTTCCAGGAAACCCTGACGTTGCAATTGCCCCCTGGCGTGGGTGTGCTGGCTTTGCCGCGCCCGGTGCACATGACGTCTCCTCTGGGGGACTATCGTGCCGAGTATCTGCACGTCGGCCAGTCGGTCCAGGTGCGCCGGCTGCTGGTGCTGAAAGACAATCCGCCGGTTCTGGCACCAGAGCGTTATCCGCAGTTGCGCCAGCTGGTCCATGCCGTGGCGCGCGACCTGCGTGCCCAGATCCTGCTGCAGCCGCAGCACTGAGCGGAAAGGGTCAGATCCGCAGTCCGAGTTGTACCAGCTGAGCGGGAATCTGCTCGAACGCCAGTGTCTGGCCGAAGGCCAGGCGCTGGCGCACACCTTGCAAGCGCCGGTCCACACCGAAGCAATCAATGCCCAACACGTCGCTTTCTGCCGGCAGACTGGCCAGCAGTTGTGCTTCTTCTGCGGCCTGCAATGTCGGCATGTCGTCCCACTGTGCCTGTTCCAGCCAGCCCATGCGACCAAAACCAGCCACCAGCCGGGCCCGCTGCGGCTGGAAACGGAAGAAGGTAAAGTCTCCCAGCGTCAGATAATCCGCAGCCGCCGGCAAATAGCGCACATAGCGCGCGCGCCGTGCCGCGGTGTCGTCAACCGGTCTGACCTCGCCGATCAGTGTCAGACGAGCGGCTGTTTCCGGCCCCTCCGCGCTGGGGGTCTGGATCAGCAGGCTGGCGCGCGGGTCGGCCATCAGGTTGCGGGTGTGTTCCGCCAGCCGGCTGATGAGGAACAAGGGACAGTGGTCGACATCCGGCACATACGAGAGCGAGCTGGCATAAGGAAATCCGGGCAGGTTGGCTGCATGGGTGGCCAGCGCGGCAGCCGAGCACTCATGTAAGATTTGGATGACTGAATCTGAGTAGATTTTCATGGCTATTATCAGAATTTCCTATTATTCGATCATGTTTTGTCTGAAATCTTGACGGCATAATTGGACTATTATGCTGAAAAAAACAATCAGAATCAGGTTATCAACGATGGATGATCATCGTTCATCATGGGAAAGAAAATGCTGATAAACACTGTTATTTGTGATGATCATCCCCTGGTGTCGCTGGCGCTCAAAACCGTGCTTCGCAGCGACCCGGAGTTCAATATTCTGGGTGAGCCGGCTTCGGGCCCCGAGTTGATCAAGCTGTTGCGTGAGCAACGCTGCGATCTGGTGATTCTGGATTACTCCATGCCCGGAGAACTCGACGGCATCGGGCTGATTCAGTATTTGGCACGGGTTTTTCCCGAGACCCGTCTGCTGGTGTTCTCGGGTACGGCATCGGCGGCACTGGCCAGCCGCTGCATCGAAGCCGGGGCTCATGGCTTCATGCGCAAGACACAGTCCGGGGACCCTTTGCGTGAAGCGATTCGCAATGTGGCCAAGGGCGGTATCTACATCGATCCGGCATTGCAGGGCGAGGTGCGCCGGGCCTCCGGATTCGAGCAGGCATTTCTCAGCCTGTCGCCGCGAGAAATGGTGGTGGTACGTCTGCTGCTGGCCGGGCAGAGTGTCAGCGAAATATCGGCGCGGCTGAATCGCAGTATCAAGACCGTCAGCACGCAGAAGCAGACAGCGTTCCGCAAGTTGAATATTCAGAGCGACGCCGAGTTGTTCCGCCTGGCCGGTGAGCTGGGCGTCAATGATGCCGCGCCGCTGACTGATCTGCCGTCTCGATGAGCCAATCGGCTGATTTTGACCCCGGTTCGCTGGCACGCGCGGCGCGACTGCTGCGCCGCGGTGGTGCCGTCATGCTCGTGCTTGCTTCGCTGGCCGTGACCCTGGTGGTGTATGCCAGCTTCCAGGCCCGCGTGCAGATGGTGCATGGCGAAGCGCTGGATCGTCTGATGCCGGTTCAGGAAACGCTCGATTACGAGAGTGCCCTGATTGATGTCTATTTGCGGCGCATTGCCAGTCACCCGTTTTCCAATCCCCGCCTGGAGCCCGTGTCACGTTATGCCACCGAGGGCGGTATCGAGGCCATCGGCATGGCGCTGCCCGGGGGCAATCAAAGCGCTCTCGGCGTGGTGTGGCACAAGCCCGGCATGCCGCTGGATTTACCCCATGTCGGCAATGTGCTTTATCAGGCCTACGGCAAGATCAAAGTACTCACCTGGCAAGGATCTCTGACGCTGGTGGACCGTGCCGGGGGCTATGTCGCCACTTATCCCGCAGCGCAGGAGCATCGGTTTCTGCTCAGCATGCAGTCCTGGGTGCGTCAGTTGCCGCCCTTGCCGCCCGGCAAAACCCAGTGGACGGTCTTTCGTCGCGCAGACAACCAGGTCTGCGATTGTGTTGCGGCCTATATCGGCATCCAGGCCGAAGGCCGTTCCGAAGTGCTGGTGCAGACGATCCCGCTGGCCCATCTGGATTTGCTGTTTGCCGGCAAAGGCTGGTTTGCCCTGCAGTCAGGGCAGCAGACCTTGTATGCCTCCGAGGGGAGTGAGCTGGGGCGCTGGCAGGGGTTGACCGCGACCCATCAGTCTGGCCTGACCGAAACCGTGCGGCGGGATGGCAAGCTGTTGCTCAAGCACGCGCTCAGTCAGCTTCCCTGGGTGTTGCTCTATTCCCCGTCGCGCAAGGACGAACCGGGGGTCGAGTGGCGCGAGCTGGTGCCGCATGCGCTGGTCTGGCTGCTGGCCTTGCTGGCCTTGATCTGGTTTTACCTGACCTTGCGCCGGCTGATGCTGCGGCCGACGGAGGAGGCTCTGTCGGCGGTGTTGCACTACCAGCAAGCTCTGCGTGACAGCAATGCCTCGCTGCAGATCGCCAAGGAAGAAGCCGAGCAGGCGAGTCAGGCCCGTTCGCTGTTCCTGGCGGTCATGAGTCACGAGATCCGAACCCCGCTCAATGGGGTGATGGCCATGCTCGAATTGCTCGAGCATGAGCCGCTCAGTCCCTCCCAGCGTGAGTCGCTGTCCCTGATCAAGCGTTCCAGCAGTGTGTTGCTGCATGTGATCAGTGATGTGCTGGTGTTCACCCGCCTGCAGACCGGCAAAGTTGAATTTGTCCATGAACCGGTGTGCATTCGCGAACTGGTGGACGAACTGCTGGAGTCACAGCGGGCGGCCATCCAGGTGGCCGGCAAGCCGGTCCGGTGTCTGCGGCAGGGGCCGTCAGCGCCGGATCTGACGCTTTCACTCGATCCTTACCGCTTGCGGCAAATTCTCGGCAATCTGCTCAGTAATGCGGTCAAGTTCACTGCGGAGGGGGTGGTGAGCGTCCGGATCGATTATCAGCAGGGCTGGCTGCAGCTTGATGTCGAAGACAGCGGCATCGGCATGACCGACGAGCAGATCTCGCGCTTGTTCCAGCCCTTCTCCCAGGCGGATGCCTCGACCGTGCGACATTACGGCGGCAGTGGCCTGGGGCTGGCCATCATCAAACAATTGCTGGATCAGGCGGGAGGCTCGGTCACGGTTGACAGCCGTCCGGGCGAGGGCAGTCGCTTTAGCGTGCGTCTGCCCTGCGAGCAAGCGGCCGCAGCCGAATTTTCCCCGGTGCAGGATGGCGCCCGGGCCGCCGGCATTGAGCACTACCGCACGGGGGAAGTCTGGGTGGTCGAAGACCATCCCATCAATCAGGCCACGCTGCGCGCTCAGTTTCGCACGCTGGGGGTCGAGGCCCGCTTTGCCAGCTCGGGGCCCGAGGCGCTGGCACAACTGCGTCAGGCTGGTGATGTGGCCCTGGTGCTGACCGACATCTCCATGCCCGACATGGATGGTTTCGAACTCACCCGACGCATTCATGCCGAAGAGAAACTGGCCGATGTGCCGGTCATCGCCTTGTCTGCGCATGCCTTCCCCTCTGATTTCGAAGCAGGGCGACAGGCGGGCATGGCCGACTATCTGACCAAGCCAGTCAGCCTCGATACCCTGCGTGCCGCATTGCAACGCTTCGGTCTGGTGCCTGAAGCGACAGCCGATACTGCACCACCGACCGCCGATCCCGCAGAGCAGGCCCAGCCGGTCATCGAGGTCGAGCAGTTGCTGAGCCTGTTCGAGGGGAATCTGGCGGATGTGCGCGCGCTGGTGGCGCGCTATCTGGATTGCGATGCGGAGGACATGGCCAGGCTGAAACAAGCCTGGCAGGCAGAAGACTATGAGGCACTCGGGCAGACTGCCCATCGCATGGGCAGTGCCGCCCTTTATCTCAATCCGGCCTATGCTGATCTGCTCTATGAGCTGGAAGAGCTGGCGGCCGCACAGGATGTCGCGGCGATGAGTGCCTGCCTGACCACCGTCTTCCGGCTGTCCGATGCCCTGGCGGCAGCCTGTCGTGCCTGGCTGGCTCAGAACGCCGACGCCGGCCTGCAATGAGGGACATTCAGGTTGCCGGCTGTTTGAGCAGGCGCAGGGTCAGGGCAGTGACGATGCTGCCAATGGCCACATTCAGGCAAAACAGCCAGGGCTGAGACATCATCTGCCGGAAAGGCAGGATGAAAATGCCGCCGTGCGGCACACATTGCTCGATACCCTGCAGAATGGTCAGCGCCCCGGTGACGGCCGAGCCTATCATCAGCGCCGGAATGACCCGCAGCGGGTCGCGGGCCGCATAGGGAATGGCCCCCTCGGTCATGAATGCCATGCCGAGGATGGCCGTCGCCTTGCCCGCCTGTCTTTCCTGTTCGCTGAAGCGGCTGCCGAACCACCAGGTGGCCAGCGCCACCCCCAGCGGCGGTGTCATGCCGGCCGCCATGACCGCTGCCATCGGGCCGCAGACCTTGGCGCTCAGCAAGGCCGTGGCAAAGCCATAGGCTGCCTTGTTGACCGGTCCCCCCATGTCGAAAGCCATCATCAAACCGATCAGTGCCCCGAACAGCAGGGCGCTCGAGCCATGCAGTCCGCTCAGCCATGCCGACAGCTGTTGCATGATGAAGGCCATGGGCGAACCCACCACCAGTGTCATCAGCAATCCGGTCAGCAGGGTGCCCAGTAGTGGCAGCAGGATGATCGGCACCAGCCCGTTCAGATGGCGCGGCAAGCGCAGATGCCGCGTCAGCCAGGCCGTGCCATAACCGGCAATGAAGCCGGCCGCGATGCCGCCGAGAAAGCCGGCATTCATGTTGACGGCGACCATGCCCCCCACCAGCCCCGGTGCAATGCCGGGCCGATCGGCGATCGAGTAGGCGATATAGCCTGCCAGCACCGGCACCATCAAGGGGAAGGCCGCTTTGGCGCCAATCTGGAACAACGCCCAGGACAGGCTGCCCGGCGGGCTGGTGTCGCCGACGAAGATGCCGCCCAGGGCAAAGGCCAGCGCAATGATCAAGCCCCCCGCGACCACCAGCGGCAACATGAAAGACACCCCGGTCATCAGGTGCTCATAGGGGCCGGCATGACCGAGCCTGCCTCCCGTGACCGGCTGCGCCGAGCCGGTTGGTCCCTCTGGCAGTCGCGTTGCCTCGCGGATGGCCTTCTCGATCACGCTTTTGCCGTCGCGGATGGCCTGGCCGCTGGCGGTGCGGTACACCCGCTTGCCGACAAACCGGTGCAGCATCACCTGGGTGTCTGCAGCGATGATGACCAGATCGGCATCGGCGATCTCCTGTTCGGTCAAGGTGTTGCGCAAACCTACCTGCCCCTGGGTCTCCACCTTGATGCGGTGCCCCATCTGCTCTGCCGCCATCTCCAGCCCCTCGGCCGCCATGAACGTATGCGTCACCCCTCCCGTGCAGGACGTGATGGCCACGATGAACAGCGGCATCTGTGCCGGTGACAGCTTTGCCAGCAAGGTGCGCCAGGCACCATCCGGGTCAGCCTGTGCGGCTTGCAGACTCAACGGGTGGACGGGCGTCGAGGCGTATGGCAACGCAATGGGGTCGCCCACCAGCAGGATACCGTCGAAATGGGCGTCAGGGAGAGGGGGGCGCGCGTCACCGGCATAGCATGTGGTCAGGCGGCAGGGAAAGGCGGTGGCAGCGCTTTGCAATGCCTTGGCGACCGTGGCGGTCTCAGGCATGGGGTCGGTTTGATGCAGAACGAGCAATAAATGGTACATGGACTCTCCAGAGTGGGTGGGGTGCGCTTCGGCGTGCTGCGCCGAAGTGCGCTTTTGTCCGACAGCGCAGACAATGCGTGGCGGATGGGGACTCAGCGGGTTTGGGCCTGTGCCGGTGTGCGAACGTTTTCACCAGGCCTTGGCCAGCGGCCTGTCAGGACACGATCGGTCATCGTGTCGGCCTGTCAGTCGATGCTTTCTTTTTGTCGCTTGTGTCTTGGTATGGCGTGGGTGTGCAGCTGTTTATCCTTGTGTTGTGCATCGGCGGGGTGTCCTTGGTGGTCGGGGTGTACGCATTGAAAACGATTGCATTTAACCGGGGCAACGCCAGGTGGATGGCGTGGCCGTTTGTCATTGAATTTGAAAATTTGCTAGTGCGTAGCGGTGCAGAGAGCAGCAGCGCCAGCGGGAGAGCGGATGAGTGTCAAGATCAAGGATGTGGCCGTCCTGGCCGGTGTCTCGGTCGCCACGGTGTCGCGGGCGCTGGGGAATGGTCCGGTCAGCCAGGCGTTGCGTCAGCGGGTGATGGATGCGGTCAGCGCGCTCGGCTACCACCCCAACCTGAGTGCCCGGCGCTTGCGATCAAGCCAGAGCGGCATCATCGGGCTGATCGTTGCCGACATTCTTAACCCCTTCTTCACCGCCGTGAGTCGAGCGGTAGAGGACGTCGCCTATCGCCATGGCCAGCGAGTCATTCTTTGTAATGCCGATGAGGACAGGGCAAGAGAGGCGATGTATTTGCGACTGATGGCTGAAGAAAGGGTGTCTGGCGTGATCTTTGCGCCAACGGGGGTGACGGCACGCAGCTTTCGGTCACAGCAGCATGATTTCCCGATTGTCATGATTGACCGTGAGGCGCCGGATGGGCTGGCGGATGTCGTGGTCCTGGATAATCACCGTGCAGCCGGTGACCTGACTGAGCACCTGATCGAACGGGGGTATCGCCGCATTCTCGGTCTGTTTGGCAGCCTCAGCGTCACGGGGGCCGAGCGCTGTGCTGGTTATGAGGCCGCCATGCGTCGTCATGGCTTGTCACCGATGGCCCATTTTGTACGTGGCGCGGGGTCGGCGCCTGTTCTGGCCGGCCTGATGCACTGCGAGGAGCGTCCCGAGGCAGTGCTGGCCAGCAATGGCCTGCTGCTGCTCGACACCTTGCGCAGTTTGCGTCAGATGGGGCTTGCCATTCCGGCCGATGTTGCGCTGGCAGGCTTCGATAACGATATCTGGACCGAGCTGGTCGGCGGCGGGCTGACGGTGATCGAACAGCCGGTACGCGAGATCGGCGCGACAGCAGTCGACATGCTGCTGGCGCGAATCGCTCAACCTGATCTGGTCAGACGCAAACTGGTCCTTGCCGGTCAACTGCGGATCCGCGGCTCAACGCCAGGTCCTTCCGGCAGGAGTGCGTAGGCACCTTGTGCAGAGGTTTGGCCGCTGGGGTGTGGGTCGCTGCGCATCAAGTGTGTACGCGGCGACAGGGCCTTTCTCCAAGGTTTTTGTTGATTATTGGTTTTGACTGACCTAACAATTTCTATATGCCTTTAGTATAAATTGTGCAGCGCCAAAAATTGACAGGGGGTGTCATGCGCGTCGGACTCAGTTTCAAAGGCATGATGCTGGTGTTCGCCAGCACCATGGCCTTGCTGTTGTGCGTCTTGCTGCTGGGGTGCCTGTGGTCATTGTCAACGCTGGATCGCGGGATCAGCCAATCCTTGCCCCAGGCCAATACCTTTGCCGATGCCTTGTCGATGGCGCGGTACAACACGGTGCAGATTCAGCAATTCCTCAACGATGCCAGCCTGACGGGTGACAGCGACAGCTTCAAAGAGGCTCAAACCAATCTGGATTTGTTGCAGCAGGCGCTGGACCAGGCCCGGCAAGCCAATCCCTCCTCGGCCGATCAGATTGCCCAGCTCAAGAGCAAGGCGAATGCCTTGCATGACAGCGGTGTGCAGATGGCCAATGCCTACCTCAAGCAGGGCAAGGCGGCTGGCGATGCCATGATGAAACAACCCGGCAGTGGTTTTGACGTTCGCATTGATGCCATGACCAGTCAGCTGGAAGCCTTGAACAAGCAGTCCATCCAGCAATACGCCTCGACACAGGACGAGATGATTCGGGTGGCGAACGAGGTCAAGGCCGGTGTCGTCATCGGCGTTGCCACCGTACTGGCGATCTTCCTTTTGATGATGGTCTGGCTGTATCGAGCCGCCGTGCTGCCGCTGGCGGCCATGCGCAAGACGGTCGTCGAAGTCATTGATCATCTGGACTTCTCGCGTCGCATTCAGCATGGACGTCAGGATGAAATCGGCCAGACCATCCAGGCCTTCAACCGTCTGCTCGAGATGCTGCAGCAGAGCATGAAAGCGCTGAATCACGATATTGGTGAAGTGGCTTGCATGGTGCAGGGGCTGAGCCAGGACTCCGGCAAGGTGTCTACCCGCTGTGCGGCGCAAAATGAAGCGGCTTCGGCCATGGCGACCAATGTCGAGCAGATGGCCAATGCCATCGCCTATGTCGCCGATCAGTCGCAGGAGGCGGCGACTGTGTCGGCCCGAAGCGGCGAGCTGGCGCAGCAGGGGCGGGTGGTGATCGAGAGCACGGTGAGTGACATTCACGAGATTTCGCGTTCGGTGAAAAGTGTCGCCGAATGCATCCATGGTCTGGTGGACAGCAGTCAGCAGATCGGCGGGGTGGCGCAGGTGATTAGTGAAATCGCCGAACAGACCAACCTGCTGGCCTTGAATGCGGCGATTGAGGCGGCGCGTGCCGGGGAGGCCGGGCGGGGGTTTGCCGTGGTGGCCGACGAGGTGCGCAAGCTGGCCGAGCGCACCACCTCCTCGACCAATCAGATTGCCCAGACCATCAAGGCCATGCAGGACAGTGCCAGCGAGGCGGTGACCAGCACCGACGAAGCCGTGACGCTGGTTGATCGCGGTGTCGAACGCGCCTCACAGGTAACCAGCACCATCGGCAATATCCAGCAGGGCAGCGAGGAGGCCGTGCGCATGGCGACCCATATCAGTGCCGCCATACGGGAACAGGGAGAAGTCAGCCTGGCCATCAAGCAACAGATCGAGCGCATCGCCGCCATGACCAGCGATAACAGCGTCGTGGCGCACGATACCCATCAAATGGCCACCACCCTGGACAAGCTGACGCTGCACATGCACGAGACCATCAGGCGCTTCAGGGTTTAGCGCAGCGTACGTCCGGTCAGCTTTTCCAGCATGGCCAGCGGTGCCTGCTGCGGGTCGGCCATGTGCTCCGGCTTGAGGAAGAAGGTCTGCTCCAGCATGAACTGGCCGGACATGACGGCATGCGAGGCATGATCCGAAAAGCAGATCCAGCCAGCCCCGGGCGCAAAGGCGATGGTTTCCTGCGGGCACTCGGCCTGATAGGCCAGGTCGGCCTTCATGGCATCGTGCAGGTTCAGCATGATGTGGTCGTAGCGTGTGCGATAACGCTTGGTAATGCCCAGGCGGTGCTGCAGCCAGGCAGAGCCAGGCCATTGCACGGGCAGGCGCGGCAGGAAGCGCTGCGCCATGGGCGTAAACGCTTCGCCCACACGCCAGACCCGCGGCTCGCCGTGCGGATTGATGTTCATGAAGACGCGCAGGATGCGTTCGCCGTGATTGGGTCTCGAGGGGAAGGCATCGACATGCAGCCGGCTGTCATCCTTGCGCCAGGAGGCGTGGCGGGTCTCGACACGGTGCAGGCGCAGACTGGTCGGTGCGGCAATCAGGTGGGCCGCATAGGCCGGAAACAGCAGATCAATCCACTGACGCGCCGAGCGGGCGTAACGCGCCACCAGGCCGTGCAGGATGTCATGGGCGGCACTGGCCGGGTCGACGCCGATCAGCTGTCCGGCCTGCGGGGGCAGGCTGATGTTCTTGCGGCCTTTGACTGCATGGACCGGATCCAGCATTTGTCGCTCTTCAGGCGTGGTCTCGAAAGGCATGCTGGGTACATGCAATACTTTGCCGGTCTCGAGCGCCGACAGTAAAAGGTCGCTATCCGCGGGTTGGCCTTCGGCCGGGTTGATCCGGGCGGTAACGATCTGGCTGTCTGACGACATGTGGCATCCTCTTTTCAGGGGCTAACGTTGAAATTGAATCCCTTGACCACTTCCAGCACGGCCTGGCGGAAGGCCTCGGTGATCTCGGAGCGCAGGCTGGCGCGCGGGTAGGCCAGTACATAGCCGTAGCTGGGGGCCGGTTCGAAGGGCCGGATGGTCACACCGTGGGCTTTCCAGACGCTATAGGCAAAGGGTTCGACAATCGAAACGCCCATCCCGTTGGCGACCATGGCGTAACGGGTATGAGAATTGTTGGTTTCGATGGTGTAATGCGGCTGCACGCCGGCATTTTCAAAAATCGAACGCTCGGCCCCGAAGGACAGCGAGCCTTTGGGCAGCCAGCCGATCACGTTCTGACCTTCGAGATCCTGCGGCGTAATCCGCGTCTTTTCTGCCAGCGGATGATTTTCCGGCATGGCGCACATCATGCGCGCCTCGAAAATCTGTTCAATCTCGATACCGGCAATCTCGGCAAACTCCAGCGACAGCGCGACATCGGTCTTCATGTCCTGCAGGCGCGCCATGATCTCACCCAGACTGCAGGGATCTACCTTGACCACCACCTCCGGATGGCTTTGCCGGAACAACTGCAGCACCAGTGGCAGCAGGGTGGTCGACAGGACCGGCAGGCAGGTAATGCTCAGGCTCTCCGAGGCCTCGCTGCGGATCGAGTCGGCCACCTGCTTGAGTCGCTCCAGTCCAAGAAAGTTCTCTTCCACTGCCCGATAAAAACGCAGCCCGGCCACCGTCGGCTCCAGCCGTCCCTTTTCGCGGCGGAACAGAGAGAAGCCCAGGTCTTCCTCCAGGTCGGAAATCAATCGGCTGATGGCCGGCTGGGTGATCTGCATGCGCTTGGCTGCAGCCGTTCCAGTGCCGGTGATGATCAGATGGCGAAAAGCTTCAATCTGGCGAAAACGGATCATGATGGTGTCGGGGTAGTCAGCGTTCGGAGGCCGGTCGGTCAGGCACGGCTTTATATGATATATCAATTGTCGTAAATTATTTACTCTTGTTAAAACCGAAAGCCAACATGACTGCCGTTCCCCTGAGCTGGTCAACCCTTTTGCTGATTGCCCTGGCGGGTTTGTATGCCGGAACCCAGAACGTTCTGGCAGGGGGCGGGTCATTCATCACCTTCCCGGCCCTGTTGCTGGCCGGCCTCAATCCCCTGGCCGCCAATATGACCTCCACCATCGCCCTGTTTCCCAGCCAGATCACCTCTGCCGTTGCCGGACGCAAGCTGGTTGAGGGGGTGGGGCCGCTGCGCTTTCGTACCCTGTTCTGGCTCAGCCTGGCCGGCGGGGTGTTTGGCGCCTGCCTGTTGCTGTCTACGCCGGTCAGTGTGTTTACACGTCTGGTGCCCTGGCTGGTGTTGTTTGCCACCGGCGTGTTTTTCTGGGGCAGCTTTCTGCGCAAGCCGGGCCCGGTCGGCGTGGCCCAGATTCCCTATGGGGCCTTGCTGGCCATCCAGGGCGGGATTGCGCTGTATGGCGGCTACTTCGGCGGCGGCATCGGTATTCTGATGCTGGCGGCCCTCACGGTGGCCGGACAGGCGGTCAGGACCGCCACTGCCACCAAGAACGCCCTGGCCATGACCATGAATGCTTCCGCCGTGGTCATTTTCGCCTTTTCCCCCCTGATCAACTGGCAAGCCGCGCTGGCGCTTGGCCTTGGCGGGATCGGCGGTGGCGTGCTGGGCTCCTGGCTGATGCACCGTTTACCGGAAAAGTGGCTGCGCGGCTTTGTCGTGCTGGTGGGGGGCTTGCTGACCCTGTGGTTGTTCCTGCGCTGATTGTTCCGCAATGATTTTCTTGTGTGACCCCATGCAAAATTCGCATGGGGCGGGGCCGCTGTTTGCCGGAAAATAGCGGCTATCCTCCCGAGAAAGAGTCAGCATGCGCGCTACCCACCAGTCCGACGATCGCATCCGCTACGCCGAACCACTCAGTATTGAAACCGATCTGCGGGAATTCGACGTCCTGTCCAACCCGCTGCTGAACAAGGGCACGGCCTTTACCGAGGCCGAACGTGACGAGCTGCATCTGCATGGTTTTCTGCCGCCCTCGATCCAGACGCTGGAAGAGCAGGTGGCCCGTCGCCTGCAGGCCTTGCGTGCGCTGGACAGCGACCTGGACCGCTATGTGATGCTGCGCGATTTGCAGGACAGCAACGAAACGCTGTTTTACGCCTTGCTGACGCAAAACATCGAAGAGATGCTGCCGCTGATCTATACCCCGACCGTCGGCGCCGGCTGCCAGCGCTTCAGTCATCTGTATCGCCGTCCGCGTGGCCTGTTTCTCAGCTATCCGCACAAGCATCTGATTCGCCAGATCCTGTCCCATCCGCATTTCGATGCCGTCGAGGCCATTGTGGTGACCGACGGCGAGCGCATCCTTGGTCTGGGCGATCAGGGGGCGGGCGGCATGGGCATCCCGATTGGCAAGCTGGCACTGTACGTCGCCTGCAGCGGACTGAATCCGCGCACGACCTTGCCGATCATGCTGGATGTCGGTACCGACAATGCGGATTGTCTGGCGGATCCGCTCTATGTCGGCTGGCGCCACCAGCGCGTACGCGGCGCCGAATACGATGCCTTCATCGAGGAGTTCGTCAGTGCCGTGCGCGAGCGCTGGCCCCATGTGCTGCTGCAGTGGGAAGACTTCGCCAAACACAATGCCAACCGTCTGCTCGGGCGCTATCGCGAGCAACTGTGTACCTTCAACGATGATATTCAGGGCACCGCAGCCGTCGCCACCGGCACACTGCTGGCCGCCATCAATGTCACTGGCGTGCCGCTGACCGAACAGCGCATTGCCGTACTGGGGGCCGGTTCCGCCGGCTGCGGCATTGCTGCGCTGATTCACCGTGCCCTGGTCGAGGCCGGCCTGACCCCGGAAGAGGCCGATCGCCGCTTCTGGCTGGTCGACCGCCATGGCCTGCTGGTCGAGGGCTTGCCCTCATCCAGTGGTCTGGAATCCTTCCAGCAGCGTTTCGTCCAGCCTGCGGCTGCCGTCGCTGACTGGGGGCCGGCAGAGCATGGCCAGTACAGCCTGCTCGATGTCATGCGGCATGCCCACCCGACGGTTCTGATCGGCGTTTCCGGGCAGCGCGGTGGTTTCAGCGAAGCCGTCGTCCGCGAGATGGCACGTCATGTCGCGCAGCCGGTGATCTTTCCTTTGTCCAACCCGACTGCCAACAGCGAAGCCCGGCCAGCTGATCTGCTGGCCTGGACAGCCGGTCACGCCATTATTGGCACCGGCAGTCCGTTCGAGCCGGTGGAGCGGGATGGCCGTGCCTTCAAGATCGACCAGACCAATAATTCCTACATCTTCCCCGGCGTCGGCCTGGCGGCCGTGGCGCTGAAAATCCAGACCATCCCCGACAGTCTGTTCATGGCCGCCGCCAAGGCGCTGGCTGCCATCTCGCCGGCACGCGCCAACCCGCGTGCCAACCTGCTGCCGCCGGTCAGCGACCTGCGCCGTGTTTCTTACTGTGTGGCACTGGCCGTCGGCCTGCGCGCCTTCCATGAGGGCCTGCTGGACGGTGACATGACACTGGATCGCATCGAGCCGACGATTCGTGCCCATATCTGGGAGCCGCGCTACCCGATCCTGCGTCATGTCACGCATCGTGATGACGTCATGACCTGGTAGCTGCCTGCAGCAGGGCGGCGACGCGATCTGCCAGCACCTGATGGGTATGTGCCGTCGGGTGCAGCGGGTCCCAGAACAGGTAGCGGTCGGCGTTGCGGCATGCCGGACTCGGGGTGTAATGCCCGAAATAGGGCAGCTTGCTGTCGGGCTGAATCGCCAGGCAGTTGTCACGGACATTCTCGACCTGGTACTGCTGTGGCCGGGCAATCACATCGTCGAACAGCGCATGCGCATCAAACAGATGTAACTGCAGTGAACTGCCGTGACGCTGGCGCAGTGTTTCCAGCAAGGCCGCCAACAAGCGGTTGAAGGTGTCGACCTGGCGTCCCAGTTGCTGACTCTGGTTGCCCGCCCGGGCCAGCGGAGTCTGCGCCAGATCCGGCAGATTCAGGACCAGCAAATGACGTGCGCCCTGGGCAATCAGCTGGCTCAGGGCGCTGTCCAGATCCCCAATCACCTGCTCGGGTGTCCGTCCGTAGTTGATCAGATCGTTGCCGCCAATCCACAAGGTAAACAGGCTGCGTTCCGGCCGGTAGGCCGGATCAGCCCGGGCGTACTCCTGCCAGGAGGCCACCTGCTGGCGCAAGCCGGGCAACACGACCTTGCGATCTCCCGCGGCACCGCCGATAGCCCAGTTGTAATGCGGTAAAGACAAGCGCTCCGCCAGCCGTTCCACCCAGACCCGGTCATTGCTGAACCGCCCGAGAAACCAGGTTTGGTTTTGCGGCAGCCGCCACTGAGACATGGCATACATGTTCTGCGTGTCCGACAGGCTGTCACCAAAGGCTATCAGCCTTTCCAGGCCGGCCGATGGGTCGATGCTGGCCAGCGACCAGATGGTGTGGTTGTAGGAGAGGGCATTATTGGCCGCCGAGACCATGACCGGTTCGCGGCCCCCTGCCTGGTCACGCAGGGTCTGCCGGCAGACTTCGCGCAGACTGGCTTGCGTGGCATCGCTGTAAAACATGCTGCGCCAGGGCAGAATGCCGCCGGCACGCCAGACGCCCTGCAGGCGGAAGTAGTCTCCCGAAGCCGGGTCGCGCGCCCACAGATAGGCACTTTCCGGGTGGTTGGGGTCATTGCTCTGGCGATAATGGCAGCGCAAATAGGTAAACGTGGGTTTGTCGAACGGCAAGGGGGTGATCCGGGGTTGCCGGTGCAATTCGCTTGCCGAGAGTGGGTGCTGAACGGACAGAACGCCGTCCAGACGATCGTCAGGCTGGGGGCTGGCCAGGGCGGCCGTCGTGAAAGCGCACCAACAGAGCGCCAGGAGACGGCAGCGGAATGATTTGCTCATAATGTGGTCGTCGCGGCTATGCCGTCAGAGTGATAACGACCGCATCGTGGCGTCGAACGCCAAAACTGGCGACTGGTCGGGTGATCAGGCCCCGACGGGGGGCCAGCCTCGCCCCATGGCAATCACGTCAATACCCAGCGTCTGGTACGCCTGCATGCGTTGCTGCAGCACCCCCGGCAAATCGGCCAGCGCCAGCCGCTGCAGGCCAATCTGGCCATAAAAACGTTCCAGATGCCGGAACGGCAGCGACAGACAGGGTTCGTCGCCGATCAGCGGCAGCAGATGCCCCAATAGTTGCGAGCCAATACCGAGGCGTCGGTAGTCCGGCAGGACCTGCATGCCGCGCAGACAGCAAAAACCTGCCTCCGGGCACAGCCGTACAATCCCTACCAGCTGATCACCGCGCCTGGCCAGCAGAACCCGGTCATGGGGGGCAATCTCGGTGCCGGCATAGCCGCAGAGATCATAAAACGCCTGGGCTTCCTGGCGCTGGGCTGGCGTCGCCAGCCGGAAAGACATCAGATTCTGGTTCATGGCTGACGTAACACCTGGCAATCGTGATCCTGGACATCGCCCTCCGACGAAGCAAAGTCGCCATGCAGCAGGTCTGCTTTGTCGGTCAGCAGATAAAACCCTTCCGAGCCATCGGCAAAGCGGGCGCCGACAGCCGCCAGCGTCTGCTCGGCCATGCTTTGCGGCGCACCGGGCAGCGACGCAGCCAGCACCTTGAAGGGATTGAGTGTGCTCAGTGTGGCGTCATGCAGTAGGCGGACCTGATAGGCATGACCATTCAGTCCGCCCGGCAGGGGTTGCCATGCCGTACCCAGCGAGGGTGCCAACTCCGCCAGACGATGCTTGAGGGCCAGGCTGACGCAGGAAATATGGATGTGCAGCTGATTCTGGCTGCGTCCCGGCCGGGAATTGACGGTGAGGGCGACGTCCGTGCGGTCGATGGCCTGGCCGCGACGGCGAGCCATGGCGCTGCGCGCCTGCCAGGCTGCGGCAAAGTAATTGGGGGCGCTGTCGTTCAGTAGCCAGGGGGACTCGATGCCGCTGACTCTGGCCGTGGGCAACAGCAGGTATTGCAGCCAGCCATGCCGGTCCTTCAGCAAGGCGGTGCCCTGTGCTTCGCCCCGGCTCAGGTCGACGTTGTCGCAGGGGGCCGGGGGTTGCTGACCCTGCTGCTGACTCGGCACACATTGCTCGTGAACGATGCGCCACAAGGCATCGGGATCGGCGCAGGCGGCCAGTGGCAGGCAGCAGAGAAGGCAAATCAGCAGAGGGCGCAGGCGCAACAAGGTCATGTCTGGCTCCGGCGATGCGATGGGGCTGATTATTCAATCTGCCTTAGCGCTCGTCCAGCAATATTTGATTGGCCTGTGGTGCCGCCGCCCTGTCGCCGCCCAGCCACATGCCTTGTTGCCGGGCAAATTGCAGGACATGGTGTGCCAGCAGTTTGTGTGTGCGCGTCGTGGGGTGCAGCGTATCCCAAAACACATAGCGATCGGCCTCGATACAGTCAGCGCGCAGGGTTTGGCGAATGTTGTAGGGCAGCAGCGGATGCGCCGGCAGGTCGAGGCAGGATTGTGCCGTATTGTCCATCTCGTAATACCAGGGGCGGTCCAGCAAGTCATTGAACATGGCTTCGGTATCGAACAGGGTGATGTCGAGTGCCAGATGCCCCTGACGCAGCGTCTGTACCAGACCGGCCAGCTGGTGATTGAAGTCGCGTACCTGTTGGCGCAGCAGCAGGCGGTCACGATGCGCGGCCGCCGGTGTGCGACTCAGGTCCGGCAGATTCAGCAGCAGGAGATGCCGGGCACCGGCATCCGCCAGCGTCTGCAGTGCCTGTCGAATGGCGGCGATGCTCTCCGAGGGGGTGCGGCCATAGTTGAACAGGTCATTCGCCCCGATCAGCACGCTGAACAAGGATTGCTCCGCGCGATAATCGGGATCGGCCTGCATGTAGCCGCGCCACGAATCTACCTGTTGCACCAGGCCGGGAACCACCAGATGACGCTCTCCGGCGGCCCCGCCGACTGCCCAGTTATACAGCGGTAGTCCCAGCATGCGGGCCAGGTGTTCCACCCACACCGGCCCATTGCTGAAGCGGCCGATGAACCAGCTGTGCCTGTCCGGCATGATCCACTGCGAACCACTGAACAGGTTCTGAGTGTCAGAAAGGCTGTCGCCGAAACTGATCAGACGGTTAAAGCGCTGACCCGCCGCGAGCGGCAGCGCGGCTTCCCGGGTCCAGATGGTGTAGTTGTAAGAGGCCCGCTTGTCCGCTGCGGCCAGCATGACCAGCGGTCCCGGCTTGTGCTGGCGCGACAGCGTTGCCTGGCACGCCGCCTCCAGTGCCCCCGGTGTGCTGTTGCTGTAAAACATGCTGACCCAGCTGGGCTTGCCCTGGCGTACCCAGTGACCGTAGACCCGGTAATCGTTACCCGCGGGGTCCTGTGCCCAGACATAGCCGGTCTCCGGGTTCTGATTGCCGGCGACCTGTTTGTAGTAGCAGCGCAGAAAGGTATGGGTCTCGCCGGCCGGCAGCCGGGCGGACAGCAGCAGGAGGGACAGCCCGCACAGCAGTCGGGTCAGGATGGGCATGGTGGGCCGTCGCATCGGCAAGCCTCCTCAATCACAGGTTCCCTCTGGTTCAAACCGATGGGGCTTAAGCCTTGATGATGAATGGAGATGCCTGAACTGCCTGCCGGAACTTAGTCCAGTTTGCGACTGCCTATGGGTATGTTGTTACCTTTTTTTCATCTTTGATGATAATTGCGTAAGGAGATGTCGATGCAGCGACAAGCATTTCGTACCCTGGTCGAGCAAACCCGCCTGTGCTGGCTGGCCTCGGTCGATGTGCAGGGTCGGCCGATGGTGAGCCCCAAGGCCGTGTTTGCCCCGTACGGGGAGGCCGACCTGGTGATTGCCAATATTGCCTCGGCACAAACGGTCAACAACGTCCGGCACAATCAGCAAGCCAGTGTCAGTCTGCTCGATCAGAGCGGCCTGAGCGGCTTGCGTCTTCAGGGGCGTGCGCAACTGGTCGGTCCGGAGGATGCACGTTTTGCCGATGTCAGACGCCCCTTGCTGGCCAGAACCGCAGGCCAGTGGCCGATCGACAGCGTGATCCTGCTGCAGGTCAGCGAGGTGGCGCCGCTGGTCAGCCAGCCGGAAGGAACGGTGGGCGCGGACGGGCAGACCCATCCGCTCTGGCTGGAGTAAGGCTCAGGGCCCTTTCAGCACCAGCGGCAGACCGGCCAGCAGCATCACCACCTGCTGGCACTGCCGTGCCACCGCCTGATTCAGCCGACCGGCCTCATCGGCAAAGGTGCGTGATACTGCGCCCCAGGGAACGATCCCCATGCCGACTTCATTGCTGACCAGCAAGACCTCGCCCGGCAGTGTCGGCAGGACCTGCAGCAGGGCCTGGCGTTGTTCGCCAAAGCGTGCCGGCAAGGCAATCGGACCGACCTCCGGGTATGGCTGGTCACGGTCGAACAGCAGATTGCTCAGCCACAGCGTCAGGCAATCGACCAGCAGCAGATTGTCCGGCCGACTGTGGCGCTGCAGGGTGTCGGCCAGGGCCAGTGGCTCTTCCACGGTCAGCCAGTGCGCCGGTCGTTGTGCCCGATGCCGGGCAATGCGATCCGCCATCTCGACATCCCCGCTCTGGGATGTGGCGATATAGATCACCTCCTTGCCACTGGCCTGTGCCAGCGACTCGGCATGGGCACTTTTACCGGAGCGCGCCCCGCCCATGATCAAGGTGCAAGACATGGTTTCTCCCGGCCCAGCCAGTCGGATGACAGGGTGAGCATGGTGCCGTAGCCGATCTGGTGCATGCCCTGAGCCGCCGTTTCGGGTGGCAGCCCCTGGCTGAGTGCCAGCAACAGCCGGATCACGCCGGCATGACACACCAGGACGGCATCCCGGATACCGGCGTCCGCCAGGGTCTGGCAAAAGGACTGCAGCCGGCCGGTCATCTGCCAGAGGCTTTCGCCCCCGCCAGGCCGGTAATGCCGCAGATCCTGTGTCCAGGCGTCGACCTCAGCCGGATTGATATCCTGCCAGAGGCGGTTTTCCCAGCAGCCAAAATCCATTTCCATCAGGCGATCATCGTACAGCACCTGCCCGGGGGCCAGGACTTCGGCCAGCCGGGCACAACGCTGCAGCGGACTGCTATACAGGGGCACGCCTGCGGGCAGCGCTGCCCGCAGAGCCTGCCCTGCCTCTGTCAGGGCCTGATCGCTGACCCCGAGGTCACTGCGGCCATAACAGCGGCCGTCCGCCTGCTCGGGGCGAGGATGTCGAATCAACCACAGTGCCATACGCTTACTGGCACTGCTGGCTGACAGCGGCAGACTGGAAGGTCGCCATCTCGCGCATGAAATTCACCGCGGCCTGTACGATAGGCAGGGCCAGTGCCGCACCGGTGCCTTCGCCGAGGCGCAGGTCGAGGTGCAGCAACGGCTTGGCACCCAGTCTGGCCAGCATGCGCGCGTGGCCGTTCTCCTGCGACGCATGGGCGAACACGCAGTAGTCAAGAATGGCTGGTTCCATCTGTGACGCCACCAGCAGGGCGCTGCTGGTGATAAAACCATCGATCAGCAGCAGTTTGCGCATGGCAGCCGATTGCAGCATGGCGCCGGCCATCATGGCGATTTCAAACCCCCCGAAGGTGGCCAGCACGCTTTGCGGGTCGCACAGCTTGCCATGCCTGGCCACGGCAGCCTCGATCACCTTCTGCTTGTGCAGAATGCCCTCGCTGCTCAGTCCGGTGCCGGCACCGACGCAGTCGGCCACCGGTGAACCAGTCAGTACGTGCATCAGTGCCGCGGCTGCCGTGGTATTGCCGATCCCCATCTCACCGAAACCGATGACGTTGCCCGGGATGTCACGGGCCAGCGACATGCCGCGTTCCAGTGCCAGGGCACACTGCTCGGGCGTCATGGCTGCTTGCCGGGCAAAGTTGGCCGTGCCGGGGGCGACCTTGCGGTCGATCAGGCCATCACGCACGCCAAAATCATGGTTCACCCCGGCATCCACCACATGCAGGGCGCAGCCGGTCTGGCGCGCAAACACGTTGATGGCGGCGCCATTGGCCAGGAAGTTTTCCACCATCTGCCAAGTGACGTCCTGAGGATAGGCCGACACGCCTTCGGCCACGACACCGTGGTCGCCGGCAAAGACCAGGATGGCCGGCTGGTTCAGTTCAATTTCCACGCGCTGCTGGATCAGACCGAGCTGGCTGGCCAGTTCTTCCAGACGTCCCAGGCTGCCGATCGGCTTGGTCTTGTTGTCGATGGCTGCTTTGAGTCTTTCAGCCAGTCCCAGATCGTGGGTTGGTTTGATATAGGGGATCTGCATGTCTGCTCCTGAAGTTGTTATAAGGATCAATGAGGTAGTGCGGCCAACAGGCCAAGATAGAGGGCGACTTCGCTGACCTGCTGCACGGCGCCCAGGCAGTCGCCGGTGTAGCCGCCGATGCGGCGCACGAACAGTCGGGCCAGCCAGAGCGTGCTCACGGCGGCCAGCAACACAGCCAGCATCAGGGCCCGTGCCGGCAGACCGAGCCAGTGCGCCAGCCACAAGGCGGGCAACAGGCCGCTGAGCAGGGCCAGGGCAAAATCGCCATGACTCATGTGCTGTGCCACCGCGCGTGCTTTGCTGTCACCGCTGCGGGCATAGTCGAGGCGCCAGATCAGCAGGGTGGCCATGAAGCGGGAAACCGGATGGGCCAGCAGCAGGGCGGCCGGCAGCCCGCCTGCGGGCAGCTGGCTCAGGCTGACAAATTTCAGTCCGCAGATCAGCAGCATGCCGACCAGGCCGAAACTGCCGACGCAGGAGTCCTTCATGATCGCCAGCACCCGTTCGCGCTCCCAGCCCCCGCCAAAGCCGTCACAGACGTCGGCAAAACCATCTTCGTGCATGGCGCGGGTCAGATAGGCGCTGAAGGCCATCGACAGCACAATGGCGACCGGCAGGGGCAGCCAGTGTTGTGCCAGCAACAGGATGGCGCTGGTGAGGGCGCCGACCAGCAGACCGACCAGCGGGAAAAAACCGGCCGCGTGGCTCAGCCAGTTGCTGTCGAATCCTACCCAGCGCGGGATCGGGATGCAGGTAAAGAACTGCAGGGCAATGAAAAATCGGCGCAAAGGGTTCATCACGGCGTGGCCTCGCTCACGGCCGCGGACTGGAAGGTGGCCATCTCGCGCAGAAAATTCACGGCGGCCCGCACATAGGGCAGGGCCAGCGCGCAGCCCGTGGCCTCGCCCAGGCGCAGGTTCAGATGCAGCAGCGGCTCAACGCCGAGGAAAGACAGCATGCGTGCGTGGCCATGCTCATCCGAGCAATGAGAGAACACACAGTAGTCCAGCAGCGCCGGCTGCAGGCGCAGTGCCACCAGCAGGGCACTGGTGGCGATGAAACCATCGATCAGCACCACCTTGCGCAGCGCGGCAGCCTGCAGCATGCCGGCGGCCATCATGGCAATCTCAATGCCGCCATAGCAGGCCATGATGTCCAGCGGGTCTGGCGGCCGTCCATGACGCGCCAGGGCACGTTCGATGACCTGCTGCTTGTGCGAGATGCCGGCGGCAGACAGTCCGGTGCCTGCCCCGACGCACTGTGCCAGCGGGATGTCGGTCATCAGGTGCATCAGCGCCGCCGACGGCGTGGTATTGCCAATGCCTTTTTCACCAAAGGCCACCACATTGCCGCAGAGGCCGGCCACCACTGCCATGGCTCGCTGCATGGCCAGCTCGCATTCCGCACGCGTCATGGCCGGCTCATGAACAAAATTGCGGCTGCCATGCCGCACCTTGCAGTCGATCAGGTCGGGGCGCGGCGCAAAATCATGGTCGACGCCGCCGTCAACGATGTGCACTTCGAAGCCATGTTGCCGCGCCAGCACACTGCTGGCGGCACCACCGGCCAGGAAGTTCTCCACCATCTGCCGGGTGACACAGGCGGGGTAGAGCGAAATCTTTTCCGCTGTCACGCCATGATCGGCAGCGTAAATCACCATGGCGGGCCGGGTGATCTGCACGTCGGCGGTCTGCTGGATCAGGCCGATCTGCCGTGCCAGGGTTTCCAGTTTGCCCAGGCTGCCGAGCGGCTTGGTCTTGTTGTCGATGGCGGCCTGAAGCCGGTTCGCCAGCTCAGGGTTGGCAATCGGCTCAATGAATGGAATCTGCATCAGTCAGTCCTGGGGCCGCCAAACAACCGGCTGGCAGCCAATGGGTTGGAGGGGAACCAGGCGTGCAGATAGCTCGCCAGGATCGGGCCATGTGCATAAACGGCCTCGCCCGCTTGCGTGCCACTGGCCCGGCGGGCATGCGTCAGCGGTGTCAGTGCCGTGTGCAGGCTGGAGTAGTGAAAGGTGTGACCGCGCAAAATCTGACCATCCAGCTCGACCTGCTGCAGCCCGAGTGCGGCCAGCCTTTGTCCCATGGTGGCATGACCGGGCAGCAGACCGAGCAGCATGCCGGACTGGCCATGACGGTCAGTGAGCCGGTCCAGCAGGTAGAGCATGCCGCCGCATTCCGCGTACAGGGGTTTGCCGGCCGAGACATGCTGTGCCAGAGCGGCCGCTGTGACGCGGCAGTCCGACAGGCGGGCGAGATGCAGTTCCGGATAACCGCCCGGCAGCCAGACCGCATCGCAGTCCGGCAGCGGTTGATCCGCCAGCGGCGAGAAGAATGACAGTTCGGCCCCCATGGCCCGCAGACATTGCAGATTGGCTGGATAGAGGAAGGAAAAAGCCGCATCCCGCGCAATGGCGATGCGGCACCCCGTCAGGTGCGGCCGGATGGCCGGTTGTTCGACGGGGGCGAATGTCACGGCCGGCGGCAGCGCGGCCAGGCCGGTGTTCGCCATCTGTGCTGCCGCACGTTGCAGCCGGGCCTCCAGATCGGCGATTTCCTGCGCCTGCACCAGACCGAGATGCCGTTCCGGCAGGCCCATCTCGCTTTGCCGGGCGACATATCCCATGTAAGGGATAAAGGACGGTATGCCCTGTTGCAGCATTTCTGCGTGGCGCGCGCCGGCGACATGGTTGGCCAGCACGCCGTGAAAGCGCAGCGCCGGGCGCAGGCTGCTGAGGCCCAGGGCGATGGCCCCAAAGGTCTGTGCCATGCCGGCCGCGTCAATCACCGCCACCAGCGGCAAGCCGAAACGCTCCGCCAGGTCGGCCGACGAGGGCGTGCCGTCAAACAGCCCCATGCTGCCTTCCACCAGAATCAGATCCGCCTCGGCCGCCGCCTGGTAGAGTCTGGCACGACAATCGGCCTCGCCGGTCATCCACAGATCCAGCGATTCGACCGGGGCACCGGAGGCCTGCTCCAGCACGTAGGGGTCAAGAAAATCCGGGCCGACCTTGAACACCCGCACACGCCGACCCTGATCGCGGTGGTAGCGGGCCAGACCGGCCGTCAGCGTGGTCTTGCCCTGGTGCGAAGCCGGGGCCGTCATCATCAGGGCGGGGCAATGGCGCAGCATGTCAGAACTCCACCCCGGCCTGGGCTTTGATGCCCTGCTCGCGATAGGGGTGCTTGACCAGCCGCATCTCGCTCACCAGATCGGCGGCCTCGATCAGCGCCTCGGGTGCATGGCGGCCGGTGATGACCACATGCAGGCTGGCCGGTCGCGCCGCCAGCGTAGCCAGGACCTCGTCCAGCGGCAGGTACTGGTATTTGAGAATGACGTTCAGTTCATCCAGGATCAGCATGTCGTACTCGCCACTGGCGATCATCTCGCAGGCCTGTTGCCAGCCCTGACGAGCGGTAGCGATATCGGCCTCGCGATTCTGGGTGTTCCAGGTATAGCCCTCGCCCATGGTGTAAAAGTCGCAGTTGTCGAAACTGCCCAGTACATCGCGTTCGGCGGTATACAGCGCCCCCTTGATGAATTGCACGACCCCCAGTCGCATGCCATGCCCCACCGTACGCAGCCCCATGCCGAAGGCAGCGCTGGACTTGCCCTTGCCGGTGCCGGTATGCACGATCAGCAGGCCCTTTTCCTTGGTGGCGGCGGCCTTCTTCTTCTCAAAGCCGGCCTTGCGCCGCTGGGCCATGCGCAGATGATCATTCGGATCGGTCTTCATGCCGTGTTTCTCCTGTTTGCCTTAACGCCACACTGTGCCAGTCAGTTCTCGCAGACGTTCCACAATCGCCGGGCGGCTGGGGTGGTAGCCGATGAACACCAGCTGCGCCTGTCTGGCCGGCGCGGCCTGAGGGGCATGACTCAACTCGATGCGGGTACGCACACCCTGGATCAGCAGGCGACCTTCGCCACTGGCCGGCATGGCAAACCCCTTGATGCGCAGCAGGGGTTGCTCGCGTGCAATGGCGGCCACGGCAGCACGCAGTCGTTCGCCATCCTGGGCCTCCGGGCTCTTGATCATGAAAGACTGCCAGCCCGGGTCCTGCTCATGAAAATGCTTGTGTGTATTCAGTCCGTGGCTGTGTGCCGCCCCCCCGCCATGGCTGTGGCCATCCAGCAGGCGCTGGTCGGCCAGCGGGCGGAAGCCCGGGCCCGGCAGGCTGGCGATCGGGCCGAAGTGGCGCTGGCGGTCGGCACTGGCCTCGTGCAGGTGCAGTCCAAGCGTCAGCCGGGTGTCCAGTTTGGCCTGATAAGCCAGCTCGATGAAGCGGATGGACGGGGCCAGAGCCCGCACCCGGGTCTCGGCGGTCAGCAGGGCGTCATCATCCAGCTGGTCAATCTTGTTCAACACCACGATGTCAGCAAAGGCCAACTGCTGTTCGAACATGGCGCCCACCGCCTGCTGGCTGAACGCATCGGCCAGCAGCAGCGGGGTGTCCACCACCGCCAGCGTGGCATCCAGCACGAAATAGGGCGCGAGCTCCGGGCTTTGCAGCCGTTCCATTACCGCGCTGGGCAGGGCCAGACCGGAGGTCTCGATCAGCACATGATCGATCAGAGCCCGGCGTTGCCACAGCGCCTGCATGGCAGGCAGGAAGTCCTGATCATCGTCATAGGCCACCAGACCATTGGCCAGATCATGAATCTCCACCGCGCTGTCCTGATGATCGCGCAGCAGCGTGCCATCAATGGAAATCTCGCCAAACTCATTGACCAGAATCGCCAGTCGGCGACCGCGCGTGTCACGGATCAGATTGGACAGCAAGGTGGTCTTGCCGGCACCCAGAAAGCCGGTCACGACGGTTACCGGGATGCGCGGCTGACTCATGATGCCACCTCGCTCAGCACGGCTTCGATGCTGTCGAGTCGTTGCGGATAGTCGAGCTGCGGGCGCTCTACCACGATAAACGGAATACCCAGGCGGGCCGCTGCCTCGGCCTTGGCGCGATACCCGCCGGCCTCGCCCGATTCCTTGCTGACCACGCAGTCGATGCCCCAGTCACGCCACAGCGTTTCGTTGGCTTCGCGCGAGAACGGACCCTGCATGGCGCAGAGATGGCCGCGCGGCATCCCCAGGTCCAGGACGCGTTGCAATTGCTGTGGGTCGGGTGCCATGCGCAGGAACCACTGTTTGTCGCTGGCGCCCGGCGCCTGCACAAAACGGCCCAGATCCTTCGACCCGGTGGCAAGGAAAATCCGCGAGCCCAGCTGCATGGCACGTTGAGCCGCCTGATCCATGTCGGCGACGCGTTCGGCCGGGTACTCGTCCGTCAGGCTGGGGCGTTCAAAACGTACATAGCGCAGCGACAGTTGTTGCGACAACTCGATCAGTTGTGTGGACATCTCGCTGGCATAGGGGTGGGTGGCGTCGATGATGGCACGGGCCTGGCTCTGGCTCAGCAACTCGCGACGACGCTCCAGGCCGAGTCGGCCGGCCACCGTGGTGACGTTCGGGCAGTGCAGGGCCGCCTGTTCGGCGCCATATTCGCTGGCACTGGAGACCACCACCTGATGGCCGGCCTCGGCCAGCTGCCGGGCCAGGGCATTGCCATCGCTGGTGCCGGAGAAGACCCACAGCGCGCCGGACGGCAGCTCGGCTGCCTTGATGGTTTCCGGAGAGTCCTGCCAGTTGCCGTAACCACGCGGGGTGAAGATCCAGTCACGCTTGCGCTGGGTGAAGCGGTTGCCGATCACCAGCGAGGTGAACATGTCGAACTGGCGTGTCCGCAGTTCGGCCAGGGTGACGATCTCGTGGCTCTGGTCTTCGCGGTACGCGTTGCGCACGATGCCGCACAGCGTTTCGGGACGCTTGTGTTGCAGCATGATGTCCAGAATGCGGTAGACGCCTTCCTGACGCTGACGGCTCTGCACGTTGTAGAACACGCAGGCCAGATCGGCCTGGGCAATGTGGCTGGCACGGGTTTCGATCCAGCTCCACGGGCAAAGCAGGTCGGACAGGCTCAGGGTGGCGAAGTCATGCGACAGCGGCGACCCCAGGACCGAGGCGCAGGCATTGGCAGCGGAAATGCCTGGCACGACCTGCACGTCGAAAGTGTCGCTTTCCAGCATGTCTTCAAAGGCCAGCGTGGCCATGGCATACACGCCGATATCGCCACTGGACAGCAAGGCTACCGTGCGGCCCGCACGTGCCTGCTCCAGGGCCAGTTGTGCGCGGGCACGCTCCTGGGTCATCGGTGGCGTATGGATCTCCTTGCCTTCCACCCACGGGCGCACCCAGGTCAGGTACAGCTCATAGGACACGATGACCTCGCTGGCCGCCAGGGCCTCGCGCACCATCGGCGGAATCAGTTGTGCCGTGCCCGGACCGACCGAGACCAGATAGAGTTTGCCGCTCATGCGTCAGCTTCCTTGTGAAAATAATCTTCAACGACTGCGACGGTGACACCGTCGCAGGCTGTTTTGGGGACAATGAGTTGCCCGCGCGGGCAGGCAATCAGGGCGCAGGGTTCGCAAACGCCATCGACACCGACGTTCTGCCGCACCCAGTCGGAGGCAATGCCGGTCCAGCCGCGAGCTGCCACATCAGCCCGTGCAATCACCCGCAGGGGCAGCTGGTGCTGCGCACAAAAGGCCAGCAGGCCGGGTTCATCGGCCTTGAGGTCGATGGTCGCGACTTCGCGTACTTCCGTCAGGGATCGCGGACCCAGCGCGTGCCGGACGGCAGCCTCAATCTCGTCCTGGCGTTTGCCGCGTCTGCAGCCGATGCCGAGCGTCAGCGGCTTCAGCGCCTCACTGGCGGTGGTGACCACCGGGGTGGCGCCGCACAGACGCGCCACGCGGTAGGCCAGCGCATTGGCACCGCCTTCATGGCCGCACAGCAGGGCAATGGCGAAGCGTGCCGCCTCGTCCAGCACCACCACGGCCGGATCGCTCAACTTGCTGGCCGGCAGACCGTCCAGATAGCGCACGGCAATGCCACTGGCCATCACCAGAATCCAGCGACGGTGCTGTGACCACGTGGCCTGGAACTGAACCTTGGCGGACAGCTCGCCCGGCGCCAGCCAGGGGCGGTACAACACCCCGTCGAGTGCCTGGGCCAGGTGCCGGCCGAGCGCCTCGCCTTCCGGCCGGACCAGCCAGATGCCCAGTTCGCTCACGCCGGGTTTTCCTCGGTTTTGGCGGCCTTTTTGGCCTTGCGTTCTTCGCTGTCGCGGAAGATATGCGTGTAGCCGGCAGAGTACAGGCAGGATTCGACCCCGCCTTCATTGGAGAGCGCCGGACCGACCAGCAGCAGGGTGGTCAGCAACCAGTCCTTTTGCTTGATCTCGCCCAGCAGTTTGCCCAGCGTACTGCGATGCAGGCGCTGATCGGGCCAGCTGGCCCGATGCACCAGAGCGACCGGGGTGTCGTCCGGGTAGTGCTTCTGCAGGTCGGCAATGGTGTCCTTCAGCCGCTGACCGGAGAGGAAAATGCACATGGTGGCGTGGTGGGCGGCAAAGCGATCGATCGACTCCAGTTCCGGCACCGCCGAGGCACGGCCGGAAACCCGGGTGAGAATGATCGACTGCGACACTTCCGGCTTGGTCAGCTCGCTGCCCAGGGCGGCGGCAGCGGCGGTAAACGAAGACACGCCCGGCACGATTTCATACTCGATGCCCAGCTTTTCCAGCCGGCGCATCTGTTCGGCGGTGGCGCCGTAAATCGCCGGATCACCCGAGTGCAGGCGGACGACGTCCAGATTGGCGTCGCGGGCACGTTCATAGCAGGCTTGCTGCTCGTCGAGCGACAGTTCTGCGGTGTCGAGCAGTTCGGCATCCGGCCGGCAGTGCTGCAGCATATCGCGCGGCACCAGCGAGCCGGCATACAGCACCATGGCAACCTGGCCCAGCAGGCGCGCGCCGCGCAGGGTGATCAGATCGGCAGCGCCGGGACCGGCGCCAATGAAATAGACTTTCATAGATGTCTCTTTTCTCGCGCCGTACGGCGGATCAACAGGGTAGACAGGTAACCGACGGCATCGCTGGCATCCAGCTGATCGACGCGCTCGCACAACACCTCATCGGCCAGACCGATGCGGCGTGCATAGGCGCAGTGCTCGGCAATGCCCATGCGTGTCAGCAAGGCCAGTACATCGTGCAGACGTTTGCCGATCTTCATCAGGATCACGATGTCGTGGCTCTCGATATCGGCCTGCAAGGCAGCCATATCGTCCGGGCAGGGCAGGATCAGCATGCGCTCCTTGCCCTCGCCCAGCGGCCAGGACAGCGCCGAAGCGGTGGCGGCAAAACTGGTAATGCCGGGCCAGGTGCGGTATTCAGCCTGCGGCAGCAGGTCACGCACCGCCGCCAGCAGGTAGCCGTAAGTGGAATAGGTCATGGCATCGCCGATGGTCAGATAGGCCACGGTAAGGCCCCGGCGCAGATCTTCGGCGACCGTCTGCGCCAGTTCGCCATAGTGCCGGGCCAGTACGCTGCGGTCCGGATCCATGTTGAACTCGATCTCGCGGAAGCGGCTCGGGTCAATGTCCAGACCGGCCAGGCACTGGCGGGCAATGGAAATGTCGCTTGAGCGGGCGCGCGGCAGAATGATGATGTCGGCCTGTCTCAGGTCGTTGAGCGCGGCCACCGCCATCAGGCCGGGCGTGCCTGGGCCGACGCCGATGCCGATGAATCGTCCGGGTTTCTGGCTCATGCGGCTTCTCCCAGCGGGGTGCCATCCATGCTGAACAGCCGGACCTGCAATTGATCCACGCTGGGGACGCGTGGATGCATCAACCCGGCCAGATGGCCTTCCAGCGCCTGCCAGAAGGCCTGTGCACGCGGGTCGGGCTGCAAAATCTGAATCACATTTTCCACGGTATTGGCTTTCTCGATCTGTAACACAATCTCGGGTTCGAAGCCGAAGCGGGCGGCGAACTGGGCCACGCCCTGCATGGCCATCGGGCTCTTGCTGGAGTGGGTATCCCAACTGCCGTCGAGCAGCTTGGCCAGCTTGCCGGGGTGGCCCAGCACCCACAGGGTGTCGAGGCGTGCCGACTGCTCTTGCAGGATGGCTTCGGTATGGTCGAGCGAATCGCCCATGAAATTGGCGATCTGCACCACCTGATGTTTGGCGAGCTGCAGGGTCTCGGCGGCAAAGCCGCGACCGATCTTGCCCGGTGTGAGGGCAATGGCCGGCGGGGGGCTGTCTCCCAGTGCCACCCGGATATACACCTCAATGGAGGCGATCCATGCGGCCAGCGACATCGGCTCGACAATGCCGCTGGTGCCGAGAATCGAAATGCCCCCGACAATGCCCAGCAGCGGATTGAAGGTGCGCCGGGCGATGCGTGCCCCGTCGATACAGCCGATGGCCAGATCGAAACCAGGGTCGGGGCGGCCGGCCAGGACTTCATCGACTGCCAGCCGCATCATCTGCCTCGGTACGGGGTTGATGGCTGCCTCGCCGGGCGGGATGCGCAGCCCCGGCGCCGTGACGGTGCCAACCCCCTCGGCGGCCAGATAGCGCAACTGACCGCTGTCGTTGCGTCGCACTTCGGCAAAAATGGTGGCGCCCTGCGTGGTGTCCGGGTCATCCCCGGCGTACTTGATCACTTCGGCGCGCGCCATGCCCCCCTTGACGGGCCAGACCTTGTCCACCGGCACGTCGAGATAGAAATCCGGATCGGGCAGGCTGATTTCGACCGATGACACCAGCCGGCCATCCAGCAATTGCAGCAGGGCCGCCTTGACGGCCGCCGTGGCGCAACTGCCGGTGGTGCGGCCGCGCATCAGCCCGTTGGGGGCCGGTACGCTCAGGTCGAAGGCGCGGCGTGCGGTCATTGCGCCTGCTTCTCCCGGTAGACATGCTCGATGCCGGCAATCATCAGGGCGTTGACCACGGTCGCGGCCCAGGGGGAGCCGCCACGGGTGCCGCTATTGGTAATGCGCGGGACCTGCATCAGCTTCTTCAGGGCGTCCTTGCATTCGCGCGTGCCGACAAAGCCGACCGGCAGACCGACCACCAGCTGCGGGCGCCAGCCCTGTTCGCGTACCAGGCGAACCACTTCCATGATGGCGGTCGGCGCATCACCGATGGCCACCACCACATCGTTGCCGAATTTTTGCCAGGCGCGGCGAATGCCGGCCGCCGAACGGGTCAGGCCATGTGCCTCGGCCAGCAGGCGGGTTTCTTCGTCATGCACACCGCACCAGGTTTCCACGCCCAGCTGCTTGAGTACGGCACGTTTCAGGCCGGTCTCCACCATGGTGACGTCGGTGACGATGCGCTGACAGCGCAGCAGGGCGCGCATGCCGATGTCGGCGGCGCCCGGAGAGAAGAACATCTCGTCGACGCAGCTGAAGTCGCCGGTGGTATGCACCAGACGCTTGAGCGCCAGGTGCTGATCTGGCGGAAATGCTGACCAGTCACGCCCTTCGGTGATGATGCGCATGCTCTCGGCTTCGATCGGGTGCGGCTGGTAGGCCGGCCACTCGCTTGCGGTGAGCACGGCATCAGCACGGACCTTGAGGTGGTGTGCCTGCTGCGGCAGGCCGACTTTGCTCTCGAAACCGACAATGCGGGTGCGGTACTGGCACAGCGAGCAATTCATGTTGGCTTCGCCGCGCAGCCCCTGTTCGGCCCGCTCCAGCAGCACGTCGGCGACCAGTGCATGGGCGCCGAGATAGCCGGCTTTCAATACCTCGATCTCGTCATGGCGTTGCGCCAGATCGTCCGCCGCACTGTAGATGCGCTTGACCAGCACACCGTCAAACAGGAAATAGGGCAGCACGATCAGGCGGCGGCAGCCCAGCCGGGCAGCACTTTGCAGGCCGTCGGCCACCAGCGGGCTGGCGGTGCCGGAGTAGCAGACAAAGGCGGCACCAAAGCCCATGCCTTCCTGCAGCATGCGTGCCAGCTTGTGCACATCCCCATTGGCATCCGGGTCCGAGGTGCCGCGGCCGACCACCACCAGGCAGGTATCAGCCCGTGCCACGGTGGCCGGACTGTCGCCTTCGGCACGAATAATCCGCTCGCGGCAGACCTCCAGCAGCTTAGGGTGCAGATTCATGGTGGCGGCAAACTGGAAGCTGACCTCCGGGTGCGTGTTTTGCAATGCCGCCAGCTCGGCCGGCAGGTCGTTCTTGGCATGCATGGCCGCCAGCAGTACCGCCGGTGTCATGACGATGCGGCGTGCGCCCTGGGCAATCAGGCGTTCGGCAGCCTGGCCGATGGTGGGCTCGGCAAACTCCAGGAAGCCATGGGCCAGGGCCGGATGGCGCTGCTGCATCAGGTGACTGAGCTGGTTGAACTCGTCGATGCCGTCCGGGTCACGGCTGCCGTGCCCGGCCAGCAGCACGGCAAAATCGTCTGCCGGGTTCATGCCACGACCTCCGGCGCCGGTTCGATCTGGCTGGCCATCGGGGTCTTGCAGCGAATCAGCATGATGCTCATGTCGGAGCAGCGGTGTTCGGCACATTCGGCCAGCGTGCCATGCCACTCGGCTTCATTGCGCGTCAGATTTTCCCAGACTTCGGTTTTGAGTGTCGGGTCGATGCCTTGTGCAATCAGATAAGCAGCGATGTGCCAGGGCATGAAGGAGCGCGCCTCGTCCCACGGGCAGGGGATCACGATGGCGTTGCGCTCGTCCTGCAGCACGTGAACCAGATGGCGCTTGAACGGTTCGAGGTCGCCGCGACGGTGCAGGGTGATGAAGCTGGTTTCGTCGAAGCAGACCTTGGCGCGCGAGGCCAGTACCTGGGCCGAGGTGATGCCCGGCATGGTTTCGACCGGGTGCCCGCAGGCGCGCTCGACTCGCTCGAGGTACTGGAAGCCGCTGAAATGGATATCACCCATGAACACCACGACGCAGCGCTTGCCGGCATGGTGCATGGCCGCGACCTTGTCCAGCTGTGCCACCTGATCGCGGTAGCCCATCTGCACCACTTCGGCGCTGGCCGGAATCAGCGGACGCACCACGTCGATGACCGCATTGAAGCCGGCCACGACGTCTGCGTTAGCCAGCAGTTCTGCGGAACGGCGGGGCAGGTAACCAATATCGCCGGGACCGGCGCCGATACAGATAATCATGTCAATTCCTCGAGTTGCTGCAATGACGTTGTGAATTCGCTGTGTGCCAGGCTGACGGTTCGACCAATAATCAGCAGCGCCGGGCTGCCGATGCCGCGCTGTTCGACGGCGCGGGCCAGCTGGCCGAGTGGCGCCAGCGCCTGGCGCTGCTCGGGGCGGGTGCCGTATTGAATGGCGGCGGCCGGCATGTCGGCCGCCATGCCGCCGGCGATCAGGCGCTGGCTGATGTGGGCCAGATTGTTCAATCCCATGTAGACCACCAGCGTCATGCCGCTTTGCGCCAGGACGGCCCAGTCCGGCTCGTCGCCGTCCTTGTGGCTGTGGCCCGAGACAAAGGTCACGCCATGGACAAAATGGCGGTGGGTCAGCGGTATGCCGAGCGTGGCCGGCACGGCGCTGCCCGAGGTGATGCCGCTGATGATCTCGACTTCAATGCCGGCGGCCAGCAGGGTCTGCATTTCTTCACCGCCGCGCCCGAAGATGAACGGGTCGCCACCCTTGACCCGGGCGACCTGTCGGCCGGCCTGCGCCGCCTGCAGCAACAGGGCCTCGATCTCGTGCTGGGCAGCGGAGTGCGCACCACAGCGCTTGCCGACATGAATCACTTCCACATTCGGTGCGGCAAACTGCAAGACCTCCGGATTGGCCAGATCGTCGATCAGGATCAGGTCGGCCTGACCCAGCCGGCGGACCGCCTTGAGCGTCAACAGTTCCACGTCGCCGGGGCCGGCGCCGATCAAAAATACCTTGCCCTTCATCGGCCAAGCCTTTCGCGAATCGTTAATGTCAGGTGCTCGCCGGACAATTCGTCCAGCGCCAGATAGTCGGCCTGCAGGGCCTCGGCCAGTTGCCGGGCTTGTCCCAGCCGCACAAAGCCGCTTTCCGTGTCCAGCACCAGCGTGGCATGACCCTCATCGGCCAGTTGGCGGGCGAAGGTCAGGGCCTCGCGCCACGGATCCTGACCTTCGTTCAGCGCGACATTGGCGCGGCCGTCGGACAGGATGACCAGCAGCGGGGCGATCTGCTCACTGTGTCGGGCCAGAACGTCGCCGGCCAGCGCCAGTGCCTGTGGCAGGGGGGTGCGTCCGCCGGTCGGCAAGTTTTCCAGCGCTGCGTGTGCCTGCTCGACCTGGCGCGTCGGTGCCAGCACCAGTTCGGCCTGGCGACCGCGGAAGGCAATCACCCCGACCTGATCCCGGCGCTGATAGGCATCGGAGAGCAAGCTGAGCACGCAGCTCTTGACCGCGGCCATGCGCTGCTCGGCTGCCATGGAGCCGGAGGCGTCGACCACCAGCAGGATCAGGTTGCCCTGCTGGCCAACCCGTTCCTTGCGGTGCAGATCGGCGCGGGTGACGGAAAAATGCTGCGCGTCGCGCATCAGGGCGTGACGCAAGGTGGCATCCAGCGCCAGCTGTGACGGCTGACTGTCCGGTACGGCGCGCACATACTGACCGTGGCGGCTGTGCTCGGCCTGGCTGCGTCGCCCGGCCGCGCTGCTGCGTGTCTGGCTGTCGACCTGCAGGTGGCCGATTTCCCGTGGTGGGGCTGCGGCAATCAGCGTGGTGTCCTGGTCGTCGTTTGGCGATTCGCCGCTCTGGTCTTCTTGCGGTTCTTCGGCGGTCTGCTCGCCCTCGGGAGGTTGTCCCGCAGGTGGGGGTGACTGCTGTTGGCGCGTCAGTTGCTCCAGCTTGTCCTGATCCATGCCGGTCTGCTCGAACGGCTTGTGGCGGCGCCGGTGCGGCAAGACCAGCAAGGCGGCATCTCGCACGTCCTCCGCGCGTACTTCGTCGCGCCCGCCCAGTGCTGCCAGCGCACGGGAGGCCTTGTACAGCACGATGTCGGCACGCAGGCTGGCCACTTCAAATTCGCAGCACAGCTGGCTGATAAAGCCGAGCAGGTTGTCAGACAGGCGGGTTTGGGGTAGCTGGTCCCGGGCGACGGCGATGGCCTGCTGCAGTTGCCGGCTTTCGGCCTGCCATTGCTGCTCGAAGGCCAGCGGATCGGCTTCAAAGGCCAGGCGGCGGCGTACCACCTCCGTGCGTTCGGCCGGATCTTTCGCTGCGCTGACATCCACCATCAGGCCGAAGCGATCGAGCAACTGCGGACGCAGATTGCCTTCTTCCGGGTTCATGGTGCCGATCAGGCTGATGCGGGCCGGGTGACTCAGCGACAGGCCTTCGCGCTCGACGGTGTTGCTGCCCATGGCGGCGACATCCAGCAGCACATCAACCAGGTGGTCGGCCAGCAGGTTGACTTCGTCGATATACAGGATGCCGCGGTGTGCCGCTGCCAGCAGCCCCGGCTTGAAGGCCTGACGACCGTTCTGCAGGGCCGCTTCGAAATCCAGGCTGCCGAGCACCCGGTCTTCGGTGGCGCCCAGTGGCAGGTTGACGAAGGGGGCCGGGCTTTCCTGTGGCACATGGTCGGTGCCCTGGCACACCGGGCAGTGCGCCAGCGGGTGTTGCGGATCACAGTTGTAGCCACAGCCCGGGGTACGGGCGATATGCGGCAACAGGGCGGCCAGGCCGCGCGCAGCGGTACTCTTGGCGCTGCCTTTGTCGCCGCGGATCAGCACGCCACCCAGTGTCGGGTCGACGGCACACAGCAGCAGCGCCTGTTTCAGCTGCTGCTGACCGACGATGGCAGCAAAGGGGTATATCTGCTTCATGATCGCGATTCTCCGCGTGCTTCCAGCCAGGCTTCGCTCTGCAGGTGCAGGGCGCGCAGGCGGGCCAGGGTGTCGGCATCCGGTTCGGCCCACAGCTGGCGTTCCGCCGCTTCCAGCAGACGCTCGGTGATGGCATTCATCGCCCAGGGATTGTTGTCGGCAAAGAACTGTTGCATGTCGGCGTCCAGCGCATAGCGTTCTGCCAGCGTCTGGTAGACCCAGTCGTCGACCACGTGGGCGGTGGCGTCGTAGCCGAACAGGTAGTCGACGGTCGCGGTCAGCTCCAGACCGCCTTTGTAGCCATGCTTCTGGATGCTGGCGATCCACTTGGGGTTGACCACCCGGCTGCGGAACACCCGCAGGACTTCCTGCTTCAGACCGCGCACCGCCGGGTTATCCGGGTTGTGACTGTCGCCGAACTCCTGCCGGGGCTGACGGCCGCTCAGGCTGCGGATGGTGGCGATCATGCCGCCGTGGTATTGCAGATAGTCGTCGCTATCGAAAATGTCGTGCTCGCGGTTGTCCTGGTTGTGCAGCGCCACTTCAGTGCCGGCCAGACGATGGCGCAAGGCATCGCGGGCATCGCAGCCATTGTGCTGGCGGCTGTAACCATAGCCGCCCCAGTTGATGTAGGCGCTGGCAAAGTCGTGCTCGTCCTGCCAGTTCTGCTGCTGGATCAGTGGCAGAATGCCGGCGCCATAGGTGCCGGGTTTGGAGCCGAAGACCCGCAGCAGGGCCTGGGCCTCGGTCTGCTGGCCGAGAATCTGCTGTGTCAGATCCTGCAGATAGTGCTTGCGCAGGAAATTCTGTTCGACCGGCTCGTCCAGCCTTGCCACGGTTTCCACCGCCTGATCCACCAGATGGATCAGGTGCGGGAAGGCGTCGCGGAAAAAGCCGCTGATACGCACGGTGACGTCGATGCGCGGGCGGCCCAGTTCGGTCAGCGGGATGACCTCAATGCCCTGTACGCGACGGCTCTCGGCCTGCCAGACCGGGCGTACGCCGAGCAGGGCCAGGATTTCGGCAATGTCATCGCCGTGGGTGCGCATGGCGCTGGTGCCCCAGACGCTGATGCTGACGGATTCGGGCAGCTTGCCGGTCTCCTGCTGGTGGCGGGCAATGACTTCGCGTGCCAGCTCGGCGCCGATTTTCCATGAGGCCTGCGACGGCAGACTGCGCGGGTCGACCGAATAGAAATTGCGACCGGTCGGCAGGACATGAGCCATGCCGCGTGTTGGCGCGCCGCTGGGTCCGGCCGGCACGTAGCCGCCTGCCAGACCGTGCAGCAGGTTGTCGATTTCCTCGCGGGTGCGTGCCAGGTCCGGTTCCAGTTGGCTGCACAGATAGTCCAGTACGCTGAGTAATGCAGGATCCGGTGCCATGCCGGGCAGCGCGGTGGCGATGCAGGCAGGGATGGCTTCGCGGGCAAAGTGATGGCTGGCCAGTCCGGCCACCAGCTGACGCGACAAGGCGGCAATCGCTTCCAGCGCATCGGCATGGGTGACCAGTGGTCGTGGACTCAGACTGGCGAGCCGGGCTGGTACCGTTTCCAGACGACGACCCTTGTCTTGTTCCAGGGCGGCCGGGTCCAGGCCGAGGGCGCGTGTCACGCTGCCGGGCAAGGAAGGGATCTGCAGATTGGCCAGTCGGGTCAGGGCGCACAGCATGTCGATCAGCGCTTCGCCCTGCGGGGCCTGGCCGAGAATGTGCAGACCGTCGCGAATCTGTGCCGCACCCAGTTCGCACAAATAGCCATCAATGTCTTCGATCAGGTGCGCGACATCGACCCCGTCCATGCCGGCCAGGGTCTTCGGGACGCCGTGCTCGTCCGGTGTGTCGTCCCAGTGGTGATCGTGATCATGGTGATGGTGGTCACCATGGTCATGGTCATGATCGTGGGGGTGCGGGTGGCCATGGTGATGGCCGTGAGCAGCGTGCGGTTTGCCCGCCGGACGGTAGTGGGCCGCCCCCTTGACCGGGGTGCGGTAGCCGCTGCTGGCTGCGGTGGCGGGCCTGAGCGGCGGGTGGGCATGGTCATGATCGTGGTCATGACCATGCGCCAGCATGGCGCCCAGGTCAGCATCCAGCTTGGCCTCCTTGATCAGATCCCAGATCTGCTGCTGCAGGATCGGCAGCTTGGATGGGTCCAGCATTTCCACCTGGTAGTACTCGTCGACCAGCTGAGTCAGCTGTGCCAGCGGTCCATAGGTGTCTGCCGTGGTCATCGGTGGCGTCAGATGGTCGATGATGACGGCGTGGGCGCGGCGCTTGGCCTGCGAGCCTTCGCCCGGATCATTCAGGATGAAGGGATAAAACAGCGGCATGTCACCCAGAACGGCATCGGGGAAGCAGTCTTGTGACAGACCTACGCCTTTGCCGGGCAGCCATTCCAGCGTGCCGTGCTTGCCGACATGCACGATGGCATCAGCCTGCCATTCGTCGCGCAGCCAGCAATACAGGGCGTAGTAGTGGTGGGTCGGCGGCAGGTCCGGGGTGTGATAAATGGCATCCGGATCCATGCCGTAGCCGCGCGGCGGTTGCAGGGCGACAAAGGCATTGCCGAACTGCATGCCCGAGAAGTAAAGCTGCTCCTGATGCACATAGGCCGTACCGGGGGCCTCACCCCAGCGCTGGTTCATGCGTTGTTGCAGCGAGGCGGGCAGTTCGGCGAACCATGCTGCGTAGCGTGCCGCCGGCACCCGCGCAATCGCCTGCATCATCTGGGTACTGGTCAGGTAGTCCTGGTCGTAGGCTCCCCGGTCAATCAGCTGGTGCATCAGGCTGGTGCTGTCTGCCGGCAGTCCCTCGACCTGATAGCCATGGGTCTGCATGGCTTGCAGGATGGCCCAGAGCGAGGCGGGGGAGTCCAGGCCGACGGCATTGCCGATCTGTGCCGCCTTGCTATTGGAGTTGGTGAAGATGAAGGCGATGCGTTTCTCGTGCGCCGGGGTGGTGCGCAGCCTGACCTGACGTGCCACGATGCCGGCCAGACGGCGGACCCGGTCGGGCACCGGGGCATAGCTGGTTTCGCTGCTGGCCTGATCGGCATGCGCCTCCTTGAAGGAAACCGGCACGCTGATCAGTCGGCCGTCAAACTCCGGCAGTGCCACGTTCATGGCGGTGTCCAGCGGGTTGAGGCCGCGGTCGGCTGCGAGCCACTGCGCCTCGGTCATATTGCTGGTGATGGCTTGCAATACCGGCACATCCAGTTGCTCAAATGCGCTCACCGACCAGCCTGCCTGGGTCGCACCGTCAGGGTTGACTTCGCCGATGGCAAAGGAGGTGGTGTTGACCAGCGCCTCGATCGGCTCGGCCAGCAGATCATTGAGCGCCGCCGGCAGTCCTTGCTCGCCCGGCGTGCGCAGCGAGGCGGTAAACAGTGGCAGGGTGTTCAGCTGGCGCTCGTGCAGGGCATCGATCAGGGCATCGACAAAGCGGGTATTGCCGGACAGCCAGTGGGCGCGATAGAACACCAGGCCGACGGTCGGCCATTGGGGGTTGCGGATGGCGCGCCAGTCATCCAGCGTTGCCAGGGCGCCCAGTTCCGGATGGTACAGGCCGTGGTCCGGCAACGTGAGCGGCTCGGCATAGCCATGACCGGTCATCAGCAGGCGGTCGGAGAGACAACGCAGCATGTGAGCCAGATTGTCGCTGCCGCCAGCCTGCAGATAAGCGTTGATTTCCTGTTGCAGCCCGTGGCCGACATTGCACAGGGCGGTCAGGTCCGGGTCGGGCTCGCCGGTGCCGCTGATGATCACCAGATGGTGATGGTGCTGGCGGATATGGGTCAGCAACAGGTCGAAGCCGGCGATGGCTTCGGCGCGGCCCAGGACGCGTACCACGAAGACGCTGGTGTCGCGCAAAGGGCCGTTCAGCAACTGCTGCATGGCCTCAGCACTGTCGATGGCTTGCAGGTTGATGCCGTTGACGGCGACAAAGTCGGCGGGCAGCGGGGCGCGCAGCAGGGCGGACAGATCAGTGCCGGCGTGGCTCAGCAGGGCAATGCCGTGACTCATGCCACACCTTCGGCAGCATGGACGGACAGGAAATGGTAGCGGTGCATCGGCGCCCTCGGATGACGTTGTGTCGTCGAGAGCGAGGGCAGCAGTCTGGGGAGAATGGTCCGGTCTGCATGCTTGTCCACCAGTACACCCCGACTGGTTCTAGCTCACGTCGACAAGTCTGACGGCCGGTCTCCTGGCTCGCGCGTCATCGCCTTGAATCGCCTTCCCGGTCGGATGCCCGGTGGCAGTGGATTCAGACTCTTCGCTTACAGTTGCGGGGGCAGCTGCGGCATTGAACCGCATTCCCGTTTCACCCGTTGCAACACGGGCACCGTCATGTAAAGGGCGAATATTACGTGATGAATGGGTAACTTTGGTAAAAAAATGAACAAAGTTTGACTTAGGTCGGGATAGGAGGGGGGAGTATCCTCCGGCGGCACAGGCAAACGATTGCCTGTGCCGCCGGCGTTAGCTTTTGACCAGGCTGAGGCTGGCCAGCGCCTGATCCAGTCGCGCCCAGTCACTTTCTTGCGCTGGCAGACCGAAACGCAGGCTTGGCGGCGCGTCGAATAAGCGGGTGAGGATGCCCTGGCTGGCCAATTGCCGATGCAGCATGGCCGCTTGCGGATGGCACACCCACTGGAATAGCGGCGTGGACCCGCCTGGCGCCAGGCCATGCCGGCGCAGCAGCGTGGCCAGCCGGTCACTTTCGGCCGGCAGGCGCTGGCGCATGGCCGCCTGCCAGGCCCGGTCCTGCAAGGCCATTCTGACGGCCTGGCGCGCCGGGCCGGCCAGGGTCCAGGGGCCGAGCTCGTCCTGCAGTGCCTCGATCAGCGCTGGCCAGGCAAAAACAAAGCCGGCGCGCGCGCCGGCCAGGCCAAAGAATTTGCCGATGGAGCGCAGGATGATCAGGCCGGGCTGGCCAGCCAGCGGCAGCAGGCTGCGTTCCGGTGTGACGTCGAGGAAGGTTTCATCCAGCACCAGCCAGCCGTCGCGTTGACGCAGGCGCGCATGCCATTCGCGCAGTTGGGCCGGCTCGGGCAGCCAGCCGGTCGGATTGTTGGGGGTGCACAGCTGCAGCACGTCCACTTGCGGCAGCGCGGCATCAATGTCTTCCGGTGCCAGGCGCAGAACATGGTGTCCCTGCTTTTGCCAGGCGTACGGGTGTTCTGCGTAGGTCAGTGTCAGCATGCCGACCCGGCAGGGCGGGCGCAGGCGCGGCAGGGTCTGGATGGCGGCTTGCGAGCCGGCCACGGCCAGTGGTTGTGGCGCCGCGTAGAAGTCACTGGCGGCTTGCTCCAGACCGTCGTCCAGCTCCGGCAGGCGCTGCCAGCTACTGGCCTCGATGGCCGGAACAGGCCAGCCATGCGGGTTGAGGCCGGTCGAGAGGTCGACCCAGTCTTCCAGGGCGATACCGTATTGTCGCGCGGCGGCGCGCAGTCCCCCTCCGTGCTTAAGCATGCCAGCCTCCCCAGCACAATGCGGCCAGCAGTCCCAGCAGTCCCCAGGCCCACATGCCGCGCCGGACCAGGGCGACGGCGCGGCGGATGTCGGCCATTTCTGGCTCGCGCCCGGCGCCGAGGGCGGGGCGCGCCTTGATCTTGCCGTGGTATACCGCCGCGCCGCCCAGCGAGAGATTCAGGGCGCCGGCGCCGGCGGCCATGACCGGCCCGGCATTCGGGCTGTACCAGGTCGAGGCCTGTGCCATCCAGCAGCGCCAGCCGACACGGGTGTTGCCCAGCAGGACATAGGTCAGCGCGGTCAGTCGCGCCGGAATCAGGTTCAGCAGGTCATCGAAGCGTGCCGCGGCCCAGCCGAAGTACTGGTAGCGCTGATTGCGATAGCCCCACATGGCGTCCAGCGTGTTGGCCAGCCGGTAGAGCACCACGCCGGGGGCGCCGGCCAGCAGAAACCAGAACAGTGCGGAAAACACGGCGTCACCGCCGTTTTCCAGGACGGATTCGACCGTGGCGCGCGCAATCTGGCTTTCTGTCAGCTCGTCGGTCTGGCGGCTGACGATCATGCCGACCCGCTGGCGTGCCAGCGGCAAATCGTGCTGCTCCAGCGCACTGGCCACCGCTTCGGCGTGCTGTGCCAGGCTTTGTGCGCCAATGGCCAGGTACAGCAACAGCACGGCGACGGCGTTGCCCAGCAGCGGCAGACGGGCGAGGGCCCAGGCCAGCAGTGTCAGGGGCAGCAACAGCAGGCTAATGCCGCAGAGCCCGCGCAGGCGCATGCGCCATGCCGGTTCGGTGTCGGGGTGGCGCGGGTAGAACATGGCTTCTACGCCTTGCGTCAGGCGGCCGAATCCAACCAGAGGATGGTAGCGGCGCGGTTCGGCCAGCAGGCGGTCGAGCAGCAGGGCAAGCAAAAGAAAACTGGCGTTGATCACTTTGTCGGCCTATATAATTCGGCTCTTGCGACCCGAATGGGTCATGGAAAAAGTCGCCATTCTAGGACGAGTGCAAGAAAAATGCGCGTCCGGAGATCAAATCATGTCTGCAAAAACCCTGATGATCCAGGGCACCACCTCGGACGCCGGCAAGAGTACGCTGGCCGCCGGGCTGTGCCGTCTGCTGGCCCGGCGCGGTGTCCGCGTTGCGCCATTCAAGCCGCAAAATATGGCGCTCAATAGTGCCGTGACCGTGGATGGCGGCGAAATCGGACGCTCGCAGGCGGTGCAGGCCCTGGCGTGTGGCATTGAGCCGCATACCGATATGAACCCGGTCTTGCTCAAGCCGAACAGCAATATGGGATCACAGGTCATCATCCAGGGGCGTTCGATCGGCAATATGGATGCCGTGCCCTATCACGCCTACAAGCCCAAGGCCCGTGAGGCGGTGCTGGCGTCGTTTCACCGGCTGGCCGAACAGTATCAGTGCGTGGTGGTGGAAGGGGCCGGCAGCCCGGCAGAGATCAATCTGCGCGAGGGCGATATTGCCAATATGGGCTTTGCCGAGGCGGTCGATTGCCCGGTGTTGCTGGTGGCGGACATTGATCGCGGCGGGGTGTTTGCCCATCTGGTCGGTACGCTCGAATTGCTGTCGCCCAGCGAGCGCCAGCGGGTGGTGGGGTTTGTCATCAATCGCTTTCGCGGTGACATCGCTCTGCTGCAGCCGGGGCTAGACTGGCTGGTGCAGAAGACCGGCAAGCCGGTGCTCGGGGTCTTGCCCTATCTGATGGGCTTGCATATCGAGGCCGAGGACAGCATCAGCCAGAAAGGCTCGGCCGAAGCCGGTACCGGGCGTGCGGTCCTGCGCGTGGTGGCACCGGTCTATCCGCGCATCAGCAATCACACTGATTTTGACCCCTTGCGTCTGCATCCCCAGGTTGAACTGACCCTGGTGGGGCCGGGGCAGCCGGTGCCGCCGGCCGATCTGATGATCCTGCCGGGCAGCAAGAGCGTGCGCGATGATCTGGCCTGGCTGCACCAGCATGGCTGGGCGCCTGCGATCCGGCGTCATCTGCGCTATGGCGGTAAATTGATCGGCATTTGCGGCGGGTATCAGATGCTCGGCGGGCAGATTCATGATCCGCTCGGGCTGGAGGGGGCCCCGGGCAGTTGCCCGGGGCTGGGTTTGCTGGACATGGAAACCACGCTGGCAGCCGAGAAATGTCTGACCCGGGTGGAAGGGGTACTGGCGGGCAGCGGGGCCTCGGTCACCGGTTACGAGATTCACATGGGGGTGACGCAAGGTCCGGCACTGGACCGGCCTGCGGTGCTGCTGGCGGACAAATGCGACGGGGCGATGTCGCAAGACGGGCAGATCATGGCCACGTATTTGCATGGACTGTTCGATCACCCGCAGGCTTTGCAGTCCCTGCTGGATTGGGCGGGCCTGGCGAGGGCTGAAGTCATCGATTACCCGGCTCTGCGCCAGCAGCACATTGACCGGCTGGCAGATTCGCTGGAGGCACATCTCGATCTGGTGCGTCTGAGTGCCGTGCTGCCGGGGCTGGGCGCCTGACGCGTTCCAAGGTCCGGCGCCTTTTTGATGGTGGCTCGCGTATCATGGCGGGATTGTAGAGATTGCACAGACAGGAATGAACATGTCATCGGATATTCGGCTTGACGCCAAGGTTTACCAGGCCATCGAGCAACACTGTACCCAGGGTGATCATTTCACCGAAACGGATGAACTGGCGCTGGCGCTGGACGAGTATGCCAGGGCCTGGGCCTTGTTGCCCGATCCGCAGCGTGCCTGGGAGGCCGCGACCTGGATCAAGATTTCCATGGCCGACGTCCATTTCTTTGCCGGTCGTTTTGCCGAGGCGGAGGCCGAGCTGGACTATGCGCTGACCTGTCCGGGCGGTCTGGGCAATGCCTATATCGATTTGCGCATGGGACAGGTGCTATTCGAGCAGGGGCAACTGGAAGAAGCGCGCGAATGTTTGCGGGATGCCCTGGATGCGGCCGGTGAAGAGATCTTCGACGGCGAAGACGACAAGTATCTGGCGCTGCTGCGCAGCTGAGGCGGGGGTGGCATGCAGGATGTTCAGCTCATGACGCCTTATCAGTTGCTGGGGGGCGAGGGGGTGGTGCGCTGGTTGTGTGACCGCTTCTACGACATCATGGACCAGGAGCCTGCAGTGGCTGCCCTGCGGGCCATGCATCCGGCGGACTTGTCCGGTTCGCGCCAGAAACTGTTCATGTTTCTTTCCGGCTGGCTGGGCGGGCCGCAGCTGTATGTCGAGGCCTTCGGCCACCCGCGGCTGCGCATGCGCCACCTGCCCTTTGCCGTGGATGAAGCCGCGCGCGATCAGTGGATGTTCTGTATGCGCCAGGCAGTCAGTGAACTGATTGTGGAAGAGGCGCTGAAAGAAAAGTTGCTGGCCGCGTTTTATGACACGGCAGATTTCATGCGCAATCGTTGATGGAGAAATGCCATGGAAAAAGTCTGTCCCGTTGATCAGACCGAGTTGCTGCCGGAAGGGCGGCAGTGGCGCTGCCCGAGCTGTGCACAGGCTTTCCGCGTGCAGGGACGGTGCCTGGATTGTGGTGCCGAGCTGGAGCGGCTGCAGGCCTGTGGTGCCAGTAACTGGTTTTGTCCGCAGTGCAATGAGCTGAAGTCGCGTGCTCGTGTCCAGACGCGCCTGCAGGTGGTCGAAGCGGGGTGAGGCGCCTCTGCCGCATCGTGTTTTATCTGGCCGGGTGATTCCCGGCTTTTTATTTGCTCACGTGAGCATTAATTTGTTTTGTCGGTACGCAGCGGGTGCTGGGTGAGGGGTGTGGCAAATATGCGACGTTCATGGCATCAGGGTGATGGGCGCAAGGCCGGGGAATGGTGTTTAGAATTTCAAACATCATATAGTGATATCGACTATCATTTGGTCGAAAATGTAGTGATATAAACTGGCAAATTAAAAAAACGCCATGCAATTTTGCATGGCGTTTTGCGTTTTTGCAGCTAAATCACAGCTTGATCAATGTGCTCTTCAGCTCGGTGTATTTTTCCAGTGCGTGCAGCGACTTGTCGCGGCCGTTGCCGGATTGTTTGAAGCCGCCGAACGGGAAGTTCATGTCCCCGCCTTCGTCGTAGCAGTTGACCCAGACTGTGCCGGCGCGCAGGCGGCGCGACACCTGGTGGGCGGTGCTCAGATCGGCCGTCCACACGGCAGCAGCCAGACCATATTCAGTGTCATTGGCGATGTGGACAGCCTGGTCGATGGTGTCGAAGGTGATCACCGACAGCACTGGTCCGAAAATCTCTTCGCGGCAGATGGTCAGGTCAGGGCGCTCGCAGTCAAAAATGGTCGGCTCGATGAACAGGCCCTGGGGGTGCAGGTTGGCGGCGCGTCCGCCATTGAGCAGTTTGGCGCCCTCGCTCTGGCCCTTGTCGATGTAGGACAGCACTTTGTCGTACTGGATGCGGTCGACGATGGCGCCCATGCGGGTGTCAGGGTCGAGCGGGTCGCCCGGGGTGTAGCGTGCGGCGGCTTTTTTCAGCTCGGCGAGGAAGGTGTCACGGATCTCGCGTTGTACCAGTACCCGTGAGCCGGCGGTACACATTTCACCCATGTTGTAGAAGATGGCGCCGGCCGCGGCCCGGGCGGCGGCGCTGATGTCCTTGCAGTCCTTGAGGATGATGTTCGGACTCTTGCCGCCCAGTTCCAGCCAGACACGCTTGAGGTTGGATTGGGCGGCATAACCGGCAATCAGCTTGCCGACCGCGGTCGAGCCGGTAAAGGCGACGCAGTCAACGTCCAGGTGCAGGGCCAGCAGCTTGCCGACATCGCCCGCCCCCGGCAGTACCTGAAAGATGCCGTCGGGGATGCCGGCTTCCTTGGCCAGCTGGCCAAGACGAATGGCCGTCAACGGTGATTTTTCTGAAGGCTTGAGGATGACGGCGTTGCCGGCAGCCAGCGCCGGGCCGAATTTCCAGCTGGCCATCAGGATCGGGAAGTTCCATGGCACGATGGCTGCCACCACGCCAATCGCTTCACGGCTGACCAGGCCGACCAGGCTGGGGTCGACCGGTGCGAGCTCGCCGCCGACCTTGTCGATGGCCTCGGCAAACCACTCGGTGCAGTAGGCGGCGCCGGGGACGTCGACACTCAGGGTGTCGCCGATCGGCTTGCCGGCATCCAGGGTTTCCAGCAGGGCCAGCTCTTCCAGGTGCTGGCGCATCAGCCCGGCGAAGCGTTTGAGAATGCGCGCGCGCTCGCGTGGCGCCAGATGGGCCCAGTCGCCATGGTCAAAAGCCATGCGCGCTGCGGCAACGGCATTGTCGACCTCGGCCTGGCCGCACCAGGCGATGTCGCCCAGGCTGGCGCCGGTTGCCGGATTGATGGCGGGAAAGCGTTTGCCATCATGGGCGTCCTGATAGGCGCCATTGATGAATGCGCGGCCTTCGATCCGCAGGTTTGCGGCTCGGGCTTGCCAGTCTGCATGGGAAAGACCCATCTCCATCTCCTTTGTCGTTGTGTTGCCATTGCCGCTGGCGGGCCGGACACTGCCGGTTTCAGGGCGGTTTGGTCAGAATGTGGGGGGCGAGCTGGCGCTGACGACCTCGCAGATGCCTTCGCCCACATTGCGGAAGCGATGGGGCAGGCGGCTGTCGAAGTAGTAGGCATCTCCCGGTCCGAGGGTGCGGCTTTCGCCGTTGACCGTCACTTCAATTTGTCCGCTGATGACCACGCCACCCTCCTGGCCTTCGTGCATCAGCATATCCGGGCCGGTATCGGCGCCGGGTTCGTAATGTTCGCGCAGGATGGCGATGTCGCGATGATCATGCGCCGTGCCTACCAGCAGAAAGCGGATCTGATCGTTGCCCAGGTTGGGCAGTTCGTCGGCCTGGTAGAAGACTTTCGGGGTTTGGGGTTCGGCGTCGAAGGTAAAGAAGTCTGCCAGGGTCATCGGCAGTCCCTCCAGCACCTTTTTCAGCGAGCTGATCGAGGGGCTGACCCGGTTTTGCTCGATCAGGGAGATGGTGCCGTTGGTCACGCCTGCGCGTTTTGCCAGCTCCCGCTGCGAGAGTCCGTAGCGGTCTCGTACCATTCTCAGGCGTGCGCCTACATCCATTGTGCTTCCTCGTCTTGTGCCTGCCCGTGCTGGGGTTGTGTGGCTGAAGCCGGGCGGTTTTTCATTGGTGTGTTGATGTTAATAATTTTAGACGTTACCGTGATGTGCTGGTTGATGCAATCGTGGTAGCTTGCTGCAATGCAAAATCGATAGTCCTTTGCAATACGCAGATTTTATAGTCAAAATCAGTATCAGACAGCAAGTGGCATGTAAATTTTATTAAACGGCTGTCCCGTGGCCTGATTCATGCCCGGCAGGCCCTGCGCTCAATACCGAACCCAGACATCAATCACAGGAGAGAAGTATGTTAATCGGCGTTCCGAAGGAGATTAAGAATCACGAGTATCGCGTTGGTCTGACGCCGTCCGGTGCCCGTGAAATGATCGCCCACGGCCACAAGGTACTGGTCGAAACCCAGGCCGGCCTGGCGATCGGCTTTACCGATGAGCAATACATTGCCGCTGGTGCGTCGATTGCGCCGAGCGCCAAGGCTGTCTTCGATCAGGCTGAGATGATCATCAAGGTCAAGGAGCCGCAGCCGGTGGAATGCCGCATGCTGCGTCCGGGCCAGATTCTGTTTACCTACCTGCACCTGGCACCGGATCCCGAGCAGACCCGTCTGCTGATCGAGTCGGGCGCGATTGCCGTGGCCTATGAAACGGTGACCGATGACCGTGGCGGCCTGCCGCTGCTGGCGCCGATGTCCGAAGTGGCTGGTCGCATGGCGATCCAGGCCGGCGCGCATGCGCTGGAAAAGGCTCAGGGCGGCCGTGGTGTGCTGATGGGCGGTGTGCCGGGCGTGGCACCGGCCAAGGTGGTGGTCATCGGTGGTGGTGTCGTGGGCCTCAACGCGGCTCGCATGGCCATGGGCATGGGTGCCGATGTCACGATTCTGGACAAGTCGCTGAATCGTCTGAAAGAAATCGACATGATCTTCGAGGGTCGCATCAAGACCCTGGTATCCAATACCTCGAACATCGAAGAACAATGTGAAGCAGCTGATCTGGTGGTCGGTGCCGTGCTGGTGCCGGGCGCACTGGCGCCGAAGCTGGTGACCCGTCCGATGCTGAAGAAGATGTTGCCGGGTGCCGTGCTGGTGGATGTGGCGATTGACCAGGGTGGTTGCTTCGAGACCAGTCATGCCACGACGCATCAGGAGCCGATCTATGTGGTCGACGGTGTGGTTCACTACTGTGTGGCCAATATGCCGGGCGGTGTGGCGCGTACCTCGACGCTGGCGCTGTCCAATGCCACCTTGCCGTTTGCGCTGGAACTGGCCAACAAGGGCTGGGCGGGTGCCTTGCTCGACAACGTTCATCTGCGCAACGGTCTGAACATCTGCCGTGGCAAGGTGACTTACCAAGCGGTTGCCAAGGATCTGGGTTATCAGTACGTTGATCCGATCGAGGCCATCAAGGCGTCTTCCTGATAAAGAGGTAGGCATGCAGCAAGCGATTATCGGTATTCCTTGTGATAACAAGATGATCGGCCTGCTGCCGTTCCACGCGGTCGGCGATAAATATATCGCCGCCGCGGCGGGCGGTGCGGGGGGGGTCCCCATCCTGATTCCGGCGATGGGGGACCCTGCCCATCGCGAGGCGATTCTGGATCTGGTCGACGGCGTGCTGCTTCCCGGCTCGCCATCCAATATTGAACCCCATCACTACAACGGCGAACCCAGCCGTCCCGGCAATCCCACTGATCCGGCGCGTGACGCTACCACGCTGCCCCTGATTCCCCATCTGATCGAACGCGGCATTCCCGTACTGGGTATCTGCCGTGGCTTCCAGGAAATGAACGTCGCCCTGGGCGGCGAGCTGTTCCAGTATGTGCATGAGCAGCCCGGTTTTCGCGATCATCGCGAACCGGAGGTCGACGACATGGCGGTGAAGTATGCGCCGGCGCATGCCGTTCATTTCCCGCAGGACAGTCTGTTCCGGCAATGGCTGTCGGTGGCGGAGGCCCAGGTGAATTCCCTGCATGGTCAGGGGGTGCGTCGTCTCGGCCCGTCCCTGCGTGCCGAGGCCCTGTCCGATGATGGCCTGGTCGAGGCCTTCAGCGTGCCCGAAGCGCGGGCCTTTGCGATGGCCGTGCAGTGGCACCCCGAGTGGAAGTTTGCCGACAATCCGGTTTCCATGGCGATTTTCAAGGCGTTCGGCGATGCCTGCCGCGCCCGCCGTGCCCAACGCAGCCGCTGAGCGGCGCGTCTTCAGAGCCGTTTTAACGGCCGACAACTGAAATAGAGGGATTCTGTATGAACAACGAGATCATCGAGTGGATGCGCGAGCACCACATCACCGAAGTCGAGTGTATCTTGCCGGACATGACCGGCGTGGCGCGTGGCAAGATCGTGCCGCGTGACAAATTTATCAGCGATCCGGAAATGCGCTTGCCCGAGGCGGTACTGATTCAGACCGTGACGGGTGATTATCCCGATGACAGCTACCTGGATGTGACGGACCCGGACATGGTGCTGTATCCGGACGAGAGTTCGCTGCGCTTTGTGCCCTGGGCCGCCGATCCGACCGCCCAGATGATTTACGAATGCACCCGCTCCGACGGCACGCCGGTGGATGTCTCGCCGCGCAATGTGCTCAAGCGTGTGCTGTCACTCTACGACCAGCACGACTGGGAGCCGGTCGTGGCCCCGGAGATGGAGTTTTATCTGCTGTCGCCCAATCCGGATCCGGACATTCCGCTGGCGCCGCCGGTCGGGCGTACCGGCCGTGCCGAGTTCGGCCGGCGCTCTTACTCGATCGACGCCGTCAACGAGTTTGACCCGCTGTTCGAGGATATCTACGACTTCTGCCACGCACAGGGGCTGGAGGTGGATACGCTGATTCACGAGATCGGCACCGCCCAGATGGAAATCAACTTCCTGCACGGCAATGCCGTGGCGCTGGCCGATCAGGTGTTCCTGTTCAAGCGCACGGTACGCGAGGCGGCCTTCCGCCACAATATGTACGCCACCTTCATGGCCAAGCCGATGGAGAATGAACCCGGCAGTGCGATGCATATCCATCAGAGCATCATCAACCGGTCGACCGGCAAGAACATTTTCACCAATGAAGATGGCTCGCCGTCGGAGCACTTCTTCCACTTCATCGGTGGCCTGCAGACCTATCTGCCGCATGCCATGCCGCTGTTTGCGCCGTTTGTGAATTCCTTCCGCCGCCTGTCGCGCTATACCGCCGCACCGACCAATGTGCAGTGGGGCTATGACAACCGGACGGTAGCCTTCCGTGTGCCGCATTCTTCGCCGCAGGCGCGTCGCGTGGAGAACCGCGTGCCGGGCGTGGATGCCAATCCCTATATTGCCATGGCGGCCACGCTGGCCTGCGGCTATCTCGGCATGATCAACAAGATTCCGGCTTCAGAGCCTTGCCAGAGTGATGCCTACGAGCTGCCGTTCCAGTTCCCGCATGGCTCCGAGGAGGCGCTGGCCAAGCTGCGCGAGTGTCCGGAGCTGGCCGAGGTGCTGGGGCCGCGTTTTGTGCGCATGTACGTCGCCCTGAAAGAAAAGGAGTTTTCGGAGTATTTCCGCGTGATCAGTCCGTGGGAGCGCAAGTTCCTGCTGTTGCACGTATAAGGCTGAAACGCAACGCCGTGAGCGCAGCCGGCCCGCGCCGGCTGCAGGGGAATCAACAGGAGAAACCAGATGAAGCAGCACAATACCGAAACCCTGCGTCAACAGGACGCCGCCCACCACCTGCATCCGTTTTCCGACATGCAGTCGCTCAATCAGCAGGGTGCGCGCGTCATCACCCACGCTGACGGTATTTATCTGTGGGATTCGGAAGGCAACAAAATCATGGACGGCATGGCCGGTCTGTGGTGTGTGAACATCGGTTATGGCCGCAAGGATCTGCCGGAAGTCGCCAAGAAGCAGATGGAAGAGCTGGCCTACTACAACACCTTTTTCAAGACCACTCATCCGGCTGTGGTGGAATTGTCCTCGCTGCTGAATGAGGTGACGCCGGCCGGTTACAGTCATGTGTTCTATACCAACTCCGGTTCGGAGTCGGTGGATACCATGATGCGCATGGTGCGTCATTACTGGGACACCCAGGGCAAGCCGCAGAAGAAGACCCTGATCGGTCGCTGGAACGGTTATCACGGCTCGACCATTGGCGGGGCCAGCCTGGGTGGCATGAGCTATATGCACGAGCAGGGCGATCTGCCGATTCCCGGCATTGCGCATGTCGAGCAACCCTGGTGGTACAAGCATGGCAAGGACATGACGCCGGAAGAGTTTGGTCTGCAGGCCGCCCGCTGGGTCGAGGACAAGATTCTGGAGATCGGTGCCGACAAGGTGGCCGCCTTTGTTGGTGAGCCGATCCAGGGGGCGGGCGGGGTGATCATTCCGCCGTCGACCTACTGGCCGGAAGTGGAGCGTATTTGCCGCAAGTACGATGTCCTGCTGGTGGCGGATGAGGTGATCTGTGGTTTTGGCCGTACCGGCGAATGGTTCGGTCACCAGTTGCTGGGTTTCCGTCCGGATATTTTCACCACGGCCAAGGGCTTGTCCTCGGGCTATCTGCCGATTGGTGCGGTGTTTGTCGGTGATCGCGTGGCCGAGGGGCTGCTGGCCGGTGGCGATTTCAATCACGGCTTTACTTACTCCGGTCATCCGGTCGCGGCGGCCGTGGCCCAGGCGAATGTGCGTGCCTTGCGCGACGAAGGCATCATCGAGCGCGTCAAGAATGAAACCGGTCCGTATATGCAGAAGCGCTGGCGCGAGACTTTCGGCAATTTCGAGCATGTTGACGATATCCGCGGTGTCGGGCTGATCCAGGCCTTTACGCTGGTCAAGGATCGCAGCAAGCGTGAACTGTTCCCGGACTGGGGCAACATGGGTATGAAGTGCCGCGACATTTTCTTCCGCAACAACCTGATCATGCGCGCATGCGGTGATCATATTGTGTCGGCGCCGCCACTGGTGATCACCAAGGAAGAAATCGACAAGATGCTGTCTGTGGCCGCGCGTTGCGTCGAGACTTTCGAAAAAGAGGTGCTTTTTTAATTGAATGACTTTGACTAAGGTATAGTTAGTTATATCTGATTTCTGCTTTGCGCCTTCAATAGCGGATTTGGTATAATCAAATCCGCTATTTTAGTTAAAAATAAAAATAGATAGTCATTAAAATGGCTTGACCGTCTACTAAAACTATGGGGCAGTGACGCATGTTTGTCGGTATCGGCTATGTGGTGATCCTTCTTTCCACGCTCGGTGGCTTTGTCATGGCTGGCGGGCATCTTGCGGCACTGATCCAGCCCATTGAACTCATGATGATCGGCGGTGCGGCCGGTGGTGCCTTTGTGGTGGCCAACGGCGGTCCGGCGATGAAGGCCACCCTCAAGGCCTTTCCTCAGGTCTTCAAGGGCTCACCCTACAACAAGGCCTTCTACATGGAGCTGTTTGCCATGCTCTATGAGATTCTTGCCAAGGTGCGCAAGGAAGGCCTGATGTCGATTGAAAACGATGTCGACAACCCCGAAGCCAGCCCGGTTTTCAGTAAATATCCAATCGTCGCAAAAGATCATCATGTCGTTGAATTTATTTGTGATTATCTGCGCCTGATGGTGGGCGGCAATCTGAATGCCTTTGAAATTGAAAACCTGATGGATGTGGAAATCGAAACCCATCACCACGAGGGCGAGATCCCGGTTTCGGCCGTCAAGGCCATTGCCGACGGGATGCCGGCCTTCGGTATTGTGGCCGCGGTGATGGGGGTGGTGCACACCATGGAATCGGTGGGGATTCCGCCGGCCGAGCTGGGTCTGCTGATTGCCCACGCGCTGGTGGGGACCTTCCTCGGGATTTTGCTTTCCTATGGCTTCGTCGGCCCGCTGGGGACGATTCTCGAACATCGTCTCGCCGACGGTACCCGGGTATTCCAGACCATCAAGGTCACCATTCTGGCCAGTCTGAACGGCTATGCGCCGCAGGTGGCGGTGGAGTTCGGTCGCAAGGCGCTGTCTTCGCATGATCGTCCGTCCTTCAAGGAACTGGAAGATCACGTCAAACAGGCCAAGAATCGCTAAAAGAGGTCCGTCATGGCAGATGAATCGCAACGGCCCATTATCGTCAAACGCATCAAGAAGGGTGGCCACGGCCATCACGGGGGTGCCTGGAAGATTGCCTATGCCGACTTTGTGACGGCCATGATGGCGTTCTTCCTGCTGATGTGGTTGTTGGGCTCCGTGTCGCAGGGCACGCTGGACGGGATTGCCGAGTACTTCAAGACCCCGCTCAAGGTGGCCTTGTCCGGCGGGCAGGGAACCGGCGATGCGACGGCGCTGGTCAAGGGTGGCGGTACCGATCTGACGCGCAAGTCCGGTCAGGTGAAGAAAAGCCCCCAGTCGGACCCGGCCAAGGAGAAGGCCCAGCTGACCCAGCTGCAGAAGAAAATCCAGCAAACCATCGAAGCCAGTGTGCAGCTCAAGGCCTACAAGAACCAGCTCAAGCTGGAGATGACGCCTGAGGGGCTGCGCATCCAGATTGTCGATGACCAGAACCGGCCGATGTTCGCCTCCGGCAGCTCAACCATGCTGCCAGCGACCAGTGCCTTGCTGCAGGCCCTGGCCAAGGATTTGAATCAATTGCCCAACCATCTGAGCATTTCCGGTCATACCGACTCGACGCCATATAGCGGTGGCCTCGGTGGCTACAGCAACTGGGAGCTGTCCGCCGACCGGGCCAATGCCGCCCGCCGTGAGCTGGTGGCCGGGGGCCTGGGGTCGGACAAGGTGCTGCGGGTGGTCGGACTGGCTGATGCGGACCCGCTGATTCACGGCAATGTGTTTGCCGCCGAGAACCGGCGTATCACCATCGTGGTACTGAATAAAGACGCCGAGCAGACCATCCTGAATGACGGGGTCAAACCGGCACTCAATAATGAGCCGATCGGTCCGATCGATGCGGCTTCGCAGCCGCAGGGAGAATTGCACTGATTGCTTCCGCCCTGTGGCGGCTGTTGCGCGCCCTGGCGATTCAGTTGCTGGCTGCCTTGCTGGCCTGGTATTTTGTGGCCCCCCTGGCGCATGTCTGGCGCTGGGCGTTGCTGGCCAGTGTGTTTGCCTGCCTGCTGGCGCGCGTTTGTCGCAGTCGGGGTGTGGCGGTGCTGTTGCAGGGCCTGCCGTTGCCGCTGGCGGTGCTGGTCAGTCAGTCTGGCCTGCCGGCCTGGCTGTTCATGCTGGCCTTTTTGTTGACCCTGGCCTTCGGTCGCAATGCCTGGCTGGCCAGGGTGCCGCTGTATCGGTCGAGCGAGGAAGTGGCACAGCAGCTGGCCGCGGTGTTGCCCGAGCAGGGCGTGGTGCTGGAAGCCGGGGCGGGCGATGCCCGGCTGGCCTTGCGTCTGGCCAGTCTGCGACCGGATCTGCAGGTGCATGCCCTGGAGAATGCCTGGGGCAGCTTCTGTCTGGCGAGGTTGCGCTGGCTGCGGGCCGGCCGTCCGGCCAATGTGCGTGTGGCGTTGTCGGATTTCTGGCGGGTCAACTGGCAAGACTACGATTCCGTCTATGTGTTTCTCTCGCCGGCACCGATGAAAAGGGTATGGGACAAATTTCAAATGCAAGCCAGACCGGGGGCCATGTTGATCAGCAATACCTTCGCCGTGCCAGGTGTCGAGCCGGAACAGCGCTTGCCGCTGTCCGGGCGTTTGCAACAGTCCTTGTTGTTGTGGCGGGCCGCGCATGGAACTGAATAGTTGGCTCAATTCGATTGCCGCCCGGCGCTGGCCGATCTTGCCGGGTACGATGGCGGACCTGCGCCAGGCATGTGCGCGCCATAGTGATCTGATCAATTTTTCTGATCTGGCCAACCTGACGCTTTCCGATCCCTTGCTGCTGTTCGACCTGATTCGTGTTGTCGGCGGCTCTCGCGCCCTGCAACGCAATGAAAGCATGCCCTCCATTGAACAGGCGATGATGCTGATCGGCCTGGAGCCGGTGGTTAGTCGTTTTAATTCGCTCACGGTGCTGGAGCCGGTGACCGGACGTCTGCATCCTGGCGTGGTGGAGGACATTGGTCTGTGGCTGGCGCATGGTCGGGTTGCTGCCATCATCGCCAAGGACTGGCTGTCGCTGGCCGGCGAGCACAAGGTGGAAGATTGCTACATCGGTGCGCTGATTTATAACCTGCCTGCCTGCTTCTATCTGCTTTACAGCAATCGCACGGCGGAGCGCCCGCTGTTGCAGGAAGTGTCTGAAGTGTTCGGCATGGATTACCCGAAAGTGCTCGAACAGTTCGTCAAGACCATTCCCTTGCCGATGGGGCTGCTGAATATCATCGCCACCGATGGCGGTGTGTCGCGGCGCAAGCAACTGTTGCGGCTGGCGGTCGCCACGGCCAATGGTCTGGTGCAGGGCGCCTGGCGTTCCCAGTGGTGGGCCGGGGTGGAGGCTGCGGCCCGGCTGATCGGTGTCAGTGCCAATGTGGCCTACAGCGTGGTGCCCTACGCCTGCCTGCATGTGGCCCGCTCACCACGAGCGCCGTCTTATAGCTATCCGCTGCGCGAATTCATGATGCTGCCCGGTGAGTTCCATCAGCCGGAAATGCATGCCATTGCGCCGCATGACGAGGAGGGCGAGCTGGATGTCGCCTTGCGCGATACCGTGCGTCATCTGGCGCAGGATCTGCGCTTGCGCCATGTGATGTTCCTGCGTTACGACAACGATGCGCATTGTCTGAAGCTGCGCTATCAGGTCGGCCTGGCGGCGGATCATCCCTTGCGTAACCATGCCGTGACACTGGAGCCGGGCTCGTTTTTTGCCGTGCTGAGCAGTAAGCCGCAGAGCTTTCATGCGCCCGAGGGGGCACGAGCCAAGCTGGCTGCCAGCTATCCGGACGAGTTTTTCCGCATGCATCCCGGCGGCGAGTTTGCCGCCATGACGGTGTTCTCCGGCCATCAGCTGGTCGGGGTGTTCTTCGTTGACTACGGTGACGAGCAGATTCATCTCGACGCCTCGGTCTATCAACGTTTCAAGGAGTTGGTGGCGGCGCTCACAGGCCGCCATGCCTGACATGCAGCCGTCCATCAAAGTCATTTCCTCTGCCCAGAACGATACCCTCAAACAGCTGGTGCGCCTGATTGAGCATGCCCGTGAGCGCCGCAAGCAAGGCTTGCTGGTGGCGGAGGGGATTCATCTGGTGCAGACCGCGCTGGCCGCCGGGGTGGTCTGCACGCAGTTGTTCGTCAATCGCCAGGCTTTGGGCAAGGCTGAGGTGCTGGCCTTGCTGCAGCGCCTGCCTGCCGGTGTTGCCGTTTTCGAGCTGGATGAGGGCTTGTTTGCGCGCGTGACTGCGCTGACCAGTGCGCCCGAGCTGCTGGCTATCTGCCAGCGACCGGTGCCACCCGTCATCACGGGCCGATCCTGCTTGTTGCTGGAAGATATCCAGGATCCGGGCAATATGGGCACCATCCTGCGCTCGGCCGCCGCAGCCGGCGTGACCGAGGTATTTCTCAGTGCCGGTTGTGTTGACGTGTATGCGCCCAAGGTCTTGCGTGCCGGCATGGGGGCGCACTTCTATCTGTCGCTGCATGAACAGGCGGATTTGCTGTCGGTGCTGCAGCAGTTCGACGGGGTGCGCCTGGTGACCAGTCTGGCCGGGGATCGTTCGCTGTATCAGCAGGACCTCTCCGGCAATGTGGCCTTCGTGTTCGGCAATGAAGGTGCAGGGGTGTCGGCGGACTTGCATGATGCGGCGGATGCCCGGGTGCGCATTCCGATGCCTGGGTATGCCGAGTCGCTGAATGTGGCCATGGCGGCCACACTCTGTCTGTTTGAACGGGTTCGTCAGCTCTCGCCGGCCTGAGTCCGCCAGCTCGCGGCATTCAGCCGGTAGAGTACATGGGGTGCCAGCGGGTGGTCTGCCGGTAACTGCGGATGGAGAAAATCGCCCGTGTCGTCCCGTTGCATCCCGATGGCCTGCATGACGGCCCTGGAACGCTGATTGGCCGGTACGGTGAAGGCGACGATCTCGGCGAGCTGCAACTGATCGAAGCCGTAGCGCAAGACCGCGCGGGCGGCTTCTCGTGCATAGCCTTTACCCCAGTGAGCCCGGGCCAGCCGCCAGCCGATCTCGACGCATGGTGTGAAGTGGGCTTGCCAGGCCGGCTGGTTCAGACCACAGAAGCCCAGACATTCGCCATCCCGCTTGCGCTCCAGCGCCCAGAATCCCCACCCCTGCTGAATCATCCGCTGCTGCAGTCTTTCGACGAGGGCATCGCTCTGCCTGGCGCTGAGCGGGGCCGGGAAGTGGGCCATGACGACCGGATCGGCATTCAGCACGCGCAGGGCGGGCAGATCCTCCGCTTGCCATTCGCGCAGAATCAGTCGGGCGGTGTCGAGGACGCGGGGGATCATGACTCATGCCGGCAGGTGCTGTCGTCGCCATTGCTCGATGAGTTCGATTCGGGCCTCATCAATGCGCTGTGGCAGTTGGCTTTTATCGGTCAGCTGACTGGCCAGGGCACCGGCATTCAGTGACCGGGCGGCATCAAGCATGCCGGCCAGCCAGTCTGCCTGCGGATAGTCGCAAGTGTCGAAACCGGTACGACCGCGGGCGTCGGCCAGGCAGGCATCCAGCATCTGACGGAAGCGCTCGGGGCGGCGCAAGGCGTCACAAGCCTTGAACAGCTTGAGCACGGTGGCGGCGCGCAGTTCGCCGGCTCGGTGGGCGTTGGTGTGCTGCAGGACGGTGATGCGCGCCAGGTCACGGCACTCGGCCGGTATGCGCAGCCGCTCACACAAGTTCAGCAAGGGCTGTTCGCCACGTGACTCGTGGCCAATGTGGCGTGGCAGGATGTCCCGCGGGGTAAGCGCCTTGCCCAGATCATGGCAGAGGACGGCAAAGCGGGTGGCCAGCGGCATGTCCTGACGGGCCGCATAATCTAGCGCCTGCATTACATGAATGCCGGTATCGACCTCTGGGTGGTGCTGCGGGGGTTGTGGTACGCCAAACAGCGCATCGACTTCCGGCATGATGCGTGCCAGGGCGCCACACTGGCGCAGCAGGGCAAAGAAGCGTGAGGGCGTGTCGGTCATCAGTGCGCGAGACATCTCCTGCCAGACGCGTTCGGCCACCAGGGCATCGACTTCGCCATTGGCTGTCATGTCACGCATGAGCTGCAGGGTTTCGCCGGCCGGCTGGAAATTGAAGCGGGCGGCAAAGCGAGCTGCCCGCAATATTCGCACTGGATCTTCGGCGAAGGCCGGGCTGACATGGCGCAGCAGACCGGCGGCCAGGTCAGCCTGACCGTTGAACGGATCGATCAGCTCGCCTTGCGGGCTCATGGCCATGGCGTTAATGGTCAGGTCGCGCCGGGCCAGGTCCTGCTCCAGCGTAACATCGGGGGCGGCATGGAAGGTGAAGCCATGGTAGCCCGGTGCGGTCTTGCGCTCGGTGCGTGCCAGGGCATATTCCTCCTGCGTCTGCGGGTGCAGGAATACCGGGAAATCCTTGCCGACCGGGCGAAAGCCCTGCGAGAGCATCCACGCCGGCGTGGCGCCGACCACCACCCAGTCACGGTCGCCGGCAGGCAGGCCGAGCAGCTGATCGCGCACGGCACCACCGACGACATAGGCCTGAATCGGGGCCGGGAACCTCATGGCGTCAGTTCCGGGGACGGGCTGGCCTGAGCCGGGCTCTGGTCGGCGCTGCCGTTGCCGGACTGGCCGCGGGCCGGGATGGTGCCCATGCGGGTTTTCAGCGTGATGTTTGCATTGTTCATTGCGCTGCCGTAGTAAGCCGCGTTGGCCATGACTTTTTGCACATAGTCACGCGTTTCGCTGAAAGGAATGGTCTCGGCATAGATGGTGCCATCCATCGGCGTGCTGGCCTGCCAGGCGCGGGCGCGGTTCGGGCCGGCGTTATAGCCGGCGGTCGCCAGGACCGGATTGCCGGACAGTGAGGTCAGTACGTATTTCAGGTACCAGGTGCCAAGCTGGATATTGGTTTCAATATCGTTGATGGCCAGCTGGTTGGAAAGGCCCATTTTCTTGGCAACCCAGCGTGCCGTCGCCGGCATCAGCTGCATCAGCCCGGTGGCGCCGGGGCCGGATCGGGCCATGGTGATGAAGCGGCTTTCCTGGCGGATCAGACCGTAGACCCAGGCGTCATCGATGCCGATCTGTTTGGCGTAGCGCTGGGTGATCTCCTTGAAGGGGGTCAGGTAGCGCAGGGAAAAGTCATGCTGGGTCTGGGTCCGCTCCGCGCTGTAGATGGCCATGTCGTAAAAACCCACCTTGCGGGCAATTTCGGAGGCGGCCAGCAGCTGCATGTCGCTGCGGCCGCGCATGGCCCAGCGCCACTCGTTCTGGGCCTCGCTGCGCAGATCAGGGCGCCGGGCATTTTCGGCGATGTCGTACAGGGCCAGGGCGCGGATGATGGCCGGATCGCGGCGCATCAGGGCACTGTCCTGCTCGCCGGGGGTGCTGCGGTCGGGCAGCGCCTTCAGGCTGTTGCCAAGCTCTTCCTGAGCCAGCAGGCCGTAATAGCCGCGATCGTTGCTGGCACGGGCCAGCAGGGCGTTGGCCTCTCCTTGCTGATTGCGGGTGCGCAGGGCGCGGGCCAGCCAGTATTGCCAGGCTGGTTTGGCGCTCAGCGCGGGCGGCATCGACTGGATGACATTTTGCAGGAGATCCCACTGCCCCTGGCGCAGGGCGGCACGGGCCCACCACTCCCATTGGTCGTTGTTCAGTTGCTGCCTATCTGCGCGGGCATACCAGTTCAGGGCGTCGTCCATCTGCAGCTTGCGGGCTGCCAGCAGCGCCAGTTGGCCCCAGCCATAGCCGGCAGCCGATTTGCCGATGCTGTCCTCAACGGCGCTCAGCGCTCTGGCGGCATCCTGCGGGTTGTTGCGGGCCTTGTTTTCGATCGACAGCAGCATGATCTCCTGCCCCTGTCTGGTCGAGAGGTCAACCTTGCCCGGGCTGTTGATCAGGGTGGCATTGAAGGGCAGATTGTTGTTGTCGGCCAGCTGACGCGCCTGGGTAAGGTAATTGCCGGTCAACAGTCGGCGCAGGCGTTTCCACAGCCAGTCCTGGCTGAGCAGGCCGCGCTGTGCTGCGGCGTTGATCAGGGTCGTGCAGCCTTCCGGGGCGGGGCGGCCATCCAGGAAGCGGTCCAGATTGGCGGGGGCCGTGCCCTGGCGCAGCGTCAGCAAATCGCCATAACACTGGGTTTCCTCGTCACGTCCTTCGGGCGGCAGCTTGCTCCACTGGCTGGCAAACAACGCCCAGTTGCCGCGCTGGCCGAGTTTTTTCAACCACTCGCGGCGGACTTTTTCCGTCAGGATGCCCGGACCATTCTGGTCGAGAAAGCGCTTGATCTGATCGTCGTCGTCTTTGTCCAGTGCCTTGAGGGTGATCCAATAGGCTGGGTAAATGGCCAGAGGGTCGTTCCCCATGCTGGTGGCGTATTGTTGCAGGCGGCTCAGGTCGTTGGCCCGGTAGGCATCCAGCGCGCCGATCAGGTCGCTCTGTGTGGAGGCCTGGCTGAGGGCCGGCATGGTGAGGAGGGCGGCCAGCAAGGCCTGGCGCAAGGTACGAGAGATGACGGTCATGCGAATATCCATATGGGTGGCGCAGTCTGCCGGTTGTCATGTGGCCGGTCGCTCAGGGCAAATATCCCGCAGAAGGGATAAAACCGGATTTTGCCGATGGCGTCCTGAAGGACCGGTTTTTATGGCTAGACAGCCGGGTATCGAGCAAATTCCATAGGATTTTACTTGCTGCAGTGCAGCTTGGCAGCCGTAATGGGGTTGTTATTGAAAATTACTATGGCTTGGCGGGGGCGGACAGCGAGTCATGGCGGTCTTCCGCTGTGCGGTATGCCGCAGGGGCATGGCCGCACGCGGGAGGGGGTCAGACGAATTCGACCGGGACGAAGAAGCTTTTTCCTGTGCGCGAAACCAGTACCTGCGGCTGGCCCGCGACCACGCTGCGGAAGGCGCGCGGCAGGCGACGCCAGTCCATGAATTTGATCTTGATGAGTTGATCGTTGACGTTCATGTTGCGCTCCAGTTCGGGTGAGCCGGGGGGGCTCGGTCCGTTGACGATTAATCCACCTGGTGGATGACTCGGGTCACCACGCCCCAGATGAAAAAGCTGGCATCTTCGGGCACTTCAATGGGGGAAAAATCCGGGTTTTCCGGCATCAGGCGGATGCCCTGTGCGGTTTTTTCCAGTCTTTTGACCGTCAGCTCGCCATTGATGACGGCGACGACGATCTTGCCATGGCGCGGCTCGATCGAGCTGTCGACCAGTAGCATGTCACCATCCAGGATGGCGGCGTCACGCATGGACTCTCCCTTGACCGTGACCATGAAGGTCGTGTCCGGGCGCCGGACCAGCAGCGTATTGAGGTCGATGTCGGCTTCGCGCAGATCATCTGCGGGTACGGGGGCGCCGGCTGGCACGCGGCTGGCAAACATCGGCAGGGACAGTGCCGTCAGGCTTTGCCCGAGCGTGCGAAAATCTTCCGCCTGGCTACGTTGCAGCGTCCGCAGTGCGCGATAATCGCTCAGCCACTGGTCCAGCAGGGGCTTGAGGGGCTCAGGCACCCGCATGGCAACCGTCTTGTCCGCGCCAAAGCGGGGTTTGCGTCCTGCTCCCTCGCGTTTTCCGCCTTGTGTCATCTGACTGCTCCTTCAGCGTTTTTTTGATTATGTACATAATCATCCGGTGAGGCAAGTTTGTTGGGCGGGGAGTGATGTGTTGCTGCAACAGAATGAAAAAACGAAACGATTACAATGGGTTGTCTTGACTGGCGTCAGCCTTTCCGTGTCGAGGCGGTTGACACGGTGCTGGTTCCGCCTAAAATCCGAATCGTTCCCCTTGCTGCTGAAAGCCTTCCATGTCCGACCCGGCTCCCTTGCTGATCTGTCCCAAATGTTGCTCTCTGGACATTGAGGGGCCCGAGTTCCCGCAAGATGAAGATATGATGCTTTGTCGTGGCTGCGGCCATGCGCTCAGCTATGCCGTCATGAGTGCCGAGGTGCGGGAGGCCATGGATGGTGCGGTGCGCCTGATTCACCTGCGCGTGGCGCGCAAGCTGATGGATCTGGAAAAGCCCAAGGCCTGATCCGGCGCACGTCCTCAGCGGCTCTGCGTCAGCGCCAGTTTGATTCCCAGCAGTACGAATACACTACCGGCCAGACGGTCCAGCCATTGGCCCGTCTGCGGCCGTCGCTTGAGCCATTGACCGACTGCGCCGGAAAAATACCCCAGCAAAGCAAACAGCAGCCCGCCCTGCAGCGTGAACAGTAGACCGAGCAGGGTGATCTGCAGGCTGACCTGTCCGTGGCGGGTGACGACGAACTGCGGCAGGAAGGCCAGGAAGAACAGCACAACTTTGGGGTTGATGGCAGAGGCCAGGATGCCGCGCAGCAGGTAGCGGCGCCAGGGCTGTGATGCCGTTGGCTGGCCGCTTTCAAAGCGCGTTCCGCCGCTTCTCAGCGCCTGGATGCCCAGGTAGATCAGGTAGGCGCCGCCGCTCAGGCGCAGCAGGGTGAAAGCTGTCGGGCTGGCGGCAATCAGGGCACTGACGCCCAGTGCGGCCAGGATGGTGTGATTGATGCAGCCCAGTGCGCATCCGAGCCCGAACAGCATGCCGGGCTTGCGACCATTGCTGATCCCGGTGCTCAGTACCATGAGATTGTCAGGGCCGGGAGCCAGCGTGATCAGGATGGCGGCAGCCAGAAACGTGGCGACTTGTTCGGGGGTCAGGGGCATGCGGGTCTCCTTTGTTCACGCAGCAGTGTACGTGTTGCCTCCGGCGTGTCCAGTGCGTGAGGGGGGAGATGCGCGATAAGTAATTGTTTTTTCATGCCATGATAAATGAGAATAATGTCAATACTTGGAAGGAATGAGATTCTTCCTAGCCATTTTTTGTAAAATGTATGGCATAAAATTCCGTAGTTTGATATTTCTATGCAAGCCTCATTGCAGGATGCTGATCCATATTCAAATTTCCACGGTCGCTCAAATCCTGGTTTTACGCCTCGTGAGTGTGTGTCAATCAAGAACATATAGGTGATATCTTGAGCCCTTCCCAACAGAGTCCGTCGCCTGCCGGAACCGCCAGCGGTGGTTCGGTCGCGCTGTTTTTCATCCAGATGTTTGCCACGCTGGGTTTTGCCGTGTTGTATTCGACCCTGGTGCTTTATGCCACCAAGCGGCTGGGTTTCAGCGAGGATAAAGCCAATGCCATGATGGGGGTCTTCGGGGCTTTCAATTACGGCTTGCACATGTTTGGCGGGTATCTTGGCGGTCGCTTTCTCAGTAACCGAAATTTGTTTGTTCTCGGCATGGTGTTGCAGGTCTTTGGCTGCTATCTGATTGCCGAAATGGGGGTGCCCGGCCTGTACTGGGGGCTGGCCATGTTCCTGACCGGCAGTGGTTTGAACGTGACCTGCCTGAACATGATGCTGACCCAGCGTTTTTCTCCCGATGACGAGCGCCGCGAAAGCGCGTTTCTGTGGAATTACGCTGGCATGAATCTGGGGTTTTTCCTTGGTTTTACCGTTGCGGGCTACTACCAGCTGTCGGGTGACTATCACTCGCTGTTCCTGTTTGCCACGATCGGCAATGTGCTGGCGATTGTGATTTCCCTGCTGTGCTGGCGCATCCTGGCGGATATCAGCACACCGCTGAAGCTGGCCAGCGGACGACCTTTCTTCCTGCGCATGGCCGCGGGCCTGGCGGTGCTGGTGCTGCTGGTGCCGGTCATCCGCATTCTGCTGACACATACCGAGCTGACCAACTCTTCGGTGATTGTCCTGGGCCTGGTGGTGCTGGCCTGGCTGTCGATGCTGACCCTGCGTCACCCGCATCGTGGTGAAAAGAAGCGCATGGCGGCCTATCTGATCCTGGCGCTGGGCTCTCTGGTGTTCTGGTCGCTGTATCAGTTGGCGCCCATGGGGTTGATGCTGTTCTCCGAACACAATATCAATCTCAATGTCTGGGGGATTCAGGTTGCACCGCAATGGATCCAGAACATCAATACGCTGGTGATTGTGGTCGGAGGCCCGCTGATGGCCTGGTTGTTCAATCGCATGCGCCAGCGTGGCAGCAAGATCGATATTCCGCTGCAGTTTGCCGCCTCGCTGTTCTGCATGGGGCTGGGTATGCTGGTGCTGCCGATCGGGATTTCGCTGGCCGGCGCAGATGGTCTGGTGGCCTTCAAGTGGATTGCCCTGAGCTATCTGCTGCAAAGCATCGGCGAACTGCTGATTTCGCCGATCGGCTACGCCATGATCGGCAAGCTGGCCCCGTCGCGCTATCAGGGGGTGATGATGGGCTGCTGGATGATGGTGACCGGGGTGGCTTCGGTTCTGGCCAGCTACATTTCCGGCATGATGCCGCAGAATATCGGCTCGACGCCGGTGGCGACCAATCCTGGCTTCAGTTCAGTGTTCAGCCAGCTGGGCTGGGGCTCGGTGGTGACCGGTGTGCTGCTGTTGCTGCTGATTCCTTTCCTGCGTCGTCTGATCAATGAAGCGCAGCCGGTCGCTGCGGCCGGCGATGATGCGGCGCTGGCGGAGCAGCGTGCCTGACGTTCTTTGCCCGTATCAAATCCAATGCCCCTTTCTGAAGGGGCATTTTTTTTGTCTGTCATTTTAAGACTACGCCCGAAGAGCGCTCTGGGTGTGGTGCGATACATTCCGGGTTTTATCCGGATGATGTGTAATGCGTAAATGGTGGCTGGCTGCTTGTTTATTAGGTGGGGTGCTGAATCTGCAAGAGGTATGGGCAGCCCAGTGTGGTTCGGAGACGATGCCTGTGGACAGGGGCGCCTTGCGCTGTGCGCTGGATCTGGGCGTGGTGGCGAATGCGGATGAGGATCAGCGTGAAAAGATCATGGCCGCGCTCACCACAGCTGCCAGTCAGCATGAAGGCGTGTATTTCCCGAGCGGGGTATATCGCATTGAAGGCGATTTGGTCCTTGGGTCTTATATGAGCATGGTCGGCTCAGAAGCGGGATTGACCATCTTTCGCAGTGTCAGCACTGAACGCTCTCCCAAGGTAGGGGAGCAAAACTACTCCGTCCCCGTGACGGATCTGACGATCCGCGACATGGTCTTTGATAATGTCGTGGTGGATTTTTATGGTAACCGCAAGGCGCGGATTGCGATCAGCCATGACGCGTTCCTCAATACGGTCGGCGCCGAGCAGTTATCCGTTGCCCATGTGCCCTATCAGGTGATTGGCAACGTCTTTATGCGGGACAGTGCACACCCCGGCAGCGCCCTGAGTACTTATCGCAATGTGTCCACCCTGATCGAGGGTAATTATCTTGGCGATGCCGCCAATCAGGCGAAGGCTGCCGCTTATCTGGACAGCGAGACGGATGCCCTGATCACCCGGATACAGGCGTCGGCCCGAGCCGGCGGGCTGGTCATGCTGCCGGATCAAGGCAACTTCATCAATGGCTGGTATGCCACGGATGGTTTGAGCAATTCCACCTTCCGCCGCAACTTCTTTGCCGGCAATGATTTACCCTTGCTGCTCAATCCGCTTACTGGCAAGTACGAGCTTGGTCGTGACCATAACGTCTATATCAAGCAGTACAACAATGTAGATGTTTATCAGAATTACTTTGCCGGCTGGCCGGATGATGAATCGGGCGGTTTGAAATTTCGCAATGCTCAGGGCCTGACTTTTGCCGCCAATTACCTCGATCACATTTCAGTGGTGGCGCGCAGTTACGACAATAGTGCCACCATGCTGATGGATGACAGCTATTTCTTTAATAATCAGATCGAGCGCGGTGGCATTGGTTACTGGCAGAATTTTACTGATACGGCAGACAAGCATATCGAGGTGAAGGATTTTCTGGTGTTTGACAATCTGTTTGACGCTGTTGACGACCACAGTTGTCGGGTAAGCACCACCAATAGAAATATTGGCGGTGAGTTCTTGGCGAATTTTGCCAGCAACCATTTTGCTGACGGATTGGCGGTGCCGGAATGTGACTTTACCGATATGCCACTGGATCAGTTGGTGGCACGCTTGCCCGAGAGCAAGCGTGTGTACTTGACCGTGCAGCCGATTCAGCCTGGTGCGTGAGCCGGGCCGGCAGGCGCCGTGCACTGCACGGCGTCTGCTTATTGCGCTTTATAGAAGCACTTGGCGCAGACAGAGCGGTAACGCGCCTCGCTGCCGATTTCGATTTGCGGCCCATCGACAATGCGTTTGCCCTGGCTGTCGACCCGCAGATGCATGGTGGCCTTGCGGCCGCACAGGCAGATGGTGCGGATTTCCTCCAGGTCCTCAGCGAGGGTCAGCAGGTGGGCCGAGCCGGGGAAGGGTTGGCCCTGAAAGTCCGAGCGCAGGCCGAAGCAGATCACCGGGATATTGCGCAGGTGGGCCAGACGGTGCAGTTGGGTGACTTGCTGCGGGGTCAGAAACTGCGCCTCGTCAATCAGCAGGCAGGCGGTTTGCGTCAGCGGCAGGGCAAAGAAGTCCAGTTGATCGTCGAAGGTCAGGGCGTCGCGCTGAATGTCGAGCCGCGAGGTGATCTTGCCGCTGCCATAGCGGTCATCGATGGCCGCTGTGTACAGGGTGACGCTCATCCCCAGACTTTCGTAATTATTGGCGATTTGCAGTAGCAGGGTGCTTTTGCCGCTGTTCATTGCCGCGTAGCGGAAAAAAAGCTTGGCCATGATGCGTGGGTCCGGGAAGTTCAGCTGGGGCGAGATATTATCAAATGAGATTGGTCTATTCCAATCGATTTTTATTGATGTGTCGGGTGACAGCAGGCCCCTTGGTCTCTAAAATTTGGCGGTTTAGTGCTAACTGACAAGTGAGTATCATGCCGTCATTCGATATCGTTTCTGAAGTCAATCAGGTGGAAGTGCGCAATGCGGTGGACCAGGCCAACAAGGAAGTCTCCACGCGTTATGATTTCAAAGGCAGCGATGCGCGTATCGAGGCCAGTGACAAGGTGCTGACCTTGTTTGCCGATGCCGAGTTTCAGCTGGATCAGGTCAAGGACATCCTGCTTGGCAAGCTGGCCAAGCGCGGGGTGGATGTGCGCTGCCTGGATCATGGCAAGCTGGAAAAGGTCAGCGGTAACAAGGTGAAGCAGGTGATCACGGTTCGCGAAGGGATCGAGACCGAGCTGTCGAAGAAGATCGTCCGCCTGATCAAGGACTCGAAGCTCAAGGTGCAGGCCAGTATCCAGGGTGAGGCCGTACGGGTCAGCGGCGCCAAGCGCGACATTCTGCAGGAATGCATTGCGCTGATGCGCAAGGAAATTACCGACTTCCCGATTCAGTTCAATAATTTCCGCGATTAAATCACCGGTCTGACCCCGGTGGTCATTGTCCAGGCAGGCGCGGCGTGGCGAACGGCAGGCCGTTGCCTTCGCCGCGCAGCTTGGGCAGGGCGTCGTCCAGCGTCTCCGCCAGCGCCTCCAGATGGCGTGCCAGGGTAAGGTTCAGCCAGGCTTGCTGCGGGCTGGGGGGGATGGCTGGCGGCGGAAAGTCGCCAGCCGGAATGTCAAATTGCTGTGCCAGCCGCTGCAGGGCGGCAACCACCCGGTCGTGCCCCGATTCTGCCGAGCTGTCGGGCGTGCGCTGCGGGTCGCTGGCCTCGCTGGCGAGGAATTCGATCGTGATGCGCGCATGGTGCAGCTGACTGAGGATGGCTTTCAACACCTTGTTGCCAAGCCGGGTTTCGCGAGCCACGGCGGCAATCAGCTCGCGCATCTTGGTGTGCCGGCTGGCCAGGCCCTCCGCCAGCGTGCTGTTGTATTCGCCGCTGGCATTCATTTCCCGATACAACCAGCTGATCCCCTCCAGGCTTTCTTCCAGCATGAAGCTCCAGTGGTCTCGTGCGCGCTCCGGGAAGAGCATGCCGAATGCGATGGCCAGCACTACACCGGCATAGACATTGACCATCCGCCACAGGCCGACGTCGAAGCTGCTGTTGGTCGAGACGATGGCCAGGGTGATACAGGTGAGCAGGGCGATGTAGCCACCGCCGCGCACCGCCCAGAAGCCGCCGTAGCCGATGATGGCCAGAATCGCCAGCGAGGCCAGCGGGGGGAAGTTGTGGGTCAGGAAGATCACCAGAAAGCCGCCCAGCGCTCCCAGCGTGGTGCCGATCAGTCTTTGTTTGCCTTTTTCTACGATGCTGCCGGTATGGGGCAGGCTGCCCATGACGACGGCGACCGTCACCGTCATCCAGACCGCGTGGGGCTCATTGAGGAGCTCGCCGATCAGTCTGGCGGTGAGGAAGGCCAGGGCCAGGCGCAGGCCATGAATCACCGCCAGCTGGTGGTAGCGGAAGCGCGGGTGTAGCCAGTGGTTGAGTTGGCGGCGAAGGTCCATGCGCGATCAGTCCGGTTGTGCCTGCTGTTGCCGGATTTCCCGGATGACGTGCTGCAGTAGCGACCAGGCGATGCTGGCGCGAAATGGCAGCGTCGGCAGCTGGTCGACGTCAAACCATTGCGCGTCTTCGATTTCGCCGGCCTGCGGCACGATGTCGCCGTCCAGGTAGTCGGCGACAAAGGCCAGCATCAGCGAGTGCGGGAAGGGCCAGGACTGTGAAGCGACGTAGCGCAGATTGTGAATGCGCACGCCGACCTCTTCGAAGGTCTCGCGGTGTACGCACTGCTCCAGCGTTTCGCCGGGCTCGACGAAGCCTGCCAGCGCACTGTAGACCCCTTCGGCAAAATGCGGGGCGCGCGCCAGCAGGATCTGTCGTCCCCGGGTGATCGCCACCATCATGGCCGGGGCCAGCCGGGGGTAGTAATGGGCATTGCAGGCAGGGCAACGCTTGCCGCTGTCGTGGCTGTTTTGCAGCAGGGGGCCGGCGCAGTGGCCGCAGAAGCGGTGTTCGCGCTCGAAGGTCAGCAGCTGGCGCGCGCGCGCCAGCGCCTGACGCATTGGTTCGTCGGCTTCGGCCAGCAGGGGGCGCAGAGCGGTCCAGCGGCTGCCGGCGGGCGGCGGGCCGACCAGTTCGGCGCTGTAGCAGTCGTGGCCGTCTGCTGTGCCGATGTGGCGCCTGCCGGTCAGGGAGAGTCCGAGGTCGCTGTCGGGCAGGCGGTCCTGCAGCAGCAGGACCTGGCCTTCGTGCCAGATGAACCAGCGTGCCGGGTGGTTTTCTGCTTGTTGTTCTCCGTTGCTTGCGCTCACCAGACTATTCCCGATCTGTTTATCAAGCGCTGATTCTAACAAGCCCGGGTTGGCGGATCAAAAGCCGCCATGCTCAGGCGTCATACATCCAGCGCTCGCTTTGATGGCGCACCGTGTCGGACAGTGAGCCGCTGAGGTTGAAGCGGGTGCGCAGCCAGTCGCTGTCGCTCTGGCGCCGGGCGACGCGCTCGCGCAGTTGCAGGCGGCAGTCCTCCAGGCCGAGTGCCTGCGCACTGTCGCTCAGGCGATCGAAGGTGCCGAGCATGTCCTCCAGCAGACTCAGGCGCTGCTGCCCGCCGCCGGGGATGATGTCGCCGTCCAGACCGAAACGGCAGGCCTGGAAGCGGTTGTAGGTGTAAGGCAGGTACAGCGCACTGTCGATCGCATTCCAGTTGGTCTCCAGGCAGTGATGGGCCAGCATGCGGGCATAGCCGGCCAGCAGCGGGGCGAGCCCCAGCGTCAGCGGCGTGTCGCAGATGCGGATTTCCACGGTGCCGAATTCCGGCTTGGGACGAATATCCCAGTAAAAGTCTTTCATGCTGGCGACGATGCCCAGGTCATGCATTTGGCCGAAATAGTGATTGAAGCTGTCCCAGTTCTGTACCGGCGGCATGCAGCCGGACAATGGAAAGGCGTTGACGCTGGACAGGCGCGACGTCTGGAACAGGGTGTCTGCGCCCTGATAGAACGGCGAGGAGGCTGACAGGGCGATGAAGTGCGGGATGTAGCGCGACAAAAAGTGTGTCAGCCGCACGGCGCTGTCGCCATCCGGGCAGCCGACGTGGATGTGCTGGCCAAAGACGGTGAACTGCTTGGCCAGGTAGCCGTAGAGTTCGGATACCAGTTGGTAGCGTTCCTTGGGGTAGATGCGTTGCTCGCCCCAGCGCTGGAAGGGGTGGGCGCCGCCCCCGGCCAGGCCGAGGTTGAGCTTTTCGGCGCTCTGGTTGAGGAGCTCGCGGATGGCGTGCAGCTCCTGGCGCATGCTGCCCAGTTCTTCATGTACGCCGGTGGCGATTTCGATCATGCCCTGGGTGATTTCCGGCTTGATGTCGTAGCCGTGGGCCTGGCGGTCCAGCAGTGTCAGCAGGTCGTCCGAGCCGCGCGTCAGATTGTAGTCGCGGCGGTTGACGATCATCAGTTCCAGTTCCACGCCGAGGGTGAGGGGCTGGCTGGGTTTGAATTCGAGCATGGGCGTCTCCTCAGGTTCAGTGGGTTTGGCTGGTTTCGCCGGCGAGGCGCAGGGCCAGCTGTGTCAGGGGCGGGCCGGCCAGTTCGGTGAAGCAGAGCATGGCGACGATGAGGGGCAGGATGGTGCCGACGCCGGGCGGCAGCAGGGTGCTGGCAGACAGCAGGGCCAGGTTGGCGGTGCCGGACATCGGCATCAGCGCCAGGCCCATCAGGGCGCCGCGACGGCGGCTCAGTCCGTTGGCGTGTGCCATCAGGCTGCCGACTGCGACCTGTACGCCGCTGCGCAGGGCGACCAGCAGCAGCGCCAGTGGCCATAGCTCGCTCAGTACGCGCAGATCGAGGCGGGTGCCGGCGATGACGAACAGTGCGGCAAAGAACACCACGCTGTGACGTACGACCCAGGGGCTGCCGACGGCATAGCCATGCGGCAGATTGCGCGTCGAGAGGCCGAAGATCAGCAGGGCCAGTGCCGGCAGCAGCTGCAGGGCGCTCGACAGGCCGACGGTCAGAGCGATGAGTGCAAACAGCAGCACCTCCTGGGCTTCGCGGAACTGGGCGCCGATCCAGCGGTTGAGGTGAATCGCCGCCAGGCCGCTGGCAAGGCCGATGGCGGCCGAGCCGAGTAACAGCCAGCCGGGCTGAAGCAACCATTGTTCGACAGCTTGTCCGCTGACCTGGCGTCCCCAGGCGAGTACCAGACCGTAGCCGGTGAGTGCCAGCAGATTGCCGATGCCGGCGCAGGCCACCAGGCGCTCGCTGACCTGGCCCTCGGCGCGGCTTTCGCGCAGGACTTCCAGCAGGATGGCCGGTGAGCAGGATAGTGCCAGGGCGGCCAGCAGTGCCGCGCCGCTGAGGCTCATGCCAAAGGCGGGGGTGACCAGCAGCAGGGTGGTGAAGCTGATGGCGGCGCTGCCCAGGGCAGTCAGCAGCAGAATGCGTTCGCGGCGCAGCCAGTGCAGGTCGATGCGCCGGCCGAGTTCGAACAGTGCAATGCCGAGGGCCAGCTGGGCGAACAGGTCGGAGGCATCGATCAGGGGCTGACTGATCAGGCCCAGCCCGTGCGGGCCGATGATCAGTCCGGTGACAATGTAACCGGTGACGGTCGGGATGGTGCTGCTTTTGCGGGCGAGTTGTCCGCCCAGGATGCCGAGCGCCAGGATGATGCCCAGGGCGGTCAGCGGATTGAGCAGGGTGAGCGAGGCGACGTTGATGGTCATGCGTTCCTCTCGTTGTTGTGGCGTAAACTATAGGGACAGATATGCAGCCCGCTAAGTTCATGCAAATGTTTTATAGTTTCAGGCGGACGGGCTTTTTTCGGGGGTGAAATGGTCGTTGTTTTGTTGGCCTGGCTGTATGTGATCGTGATTTTCGCCGTTGCGCAAACCACGATGGCGGCGACGGTGTCGGTGTTGTTTTTTCTGGGGGTGCTGCCGGTGCTGGGCATGGGGTGGGTGTTGCGGCGTCGGCGCAGAATGCGTCTGGCCCGTCTGGAAAAACGGGTAAAAGCTTGAGTTTGTCTTATGCGGGGTGATAAAATCCCGCGTCCCCCATTTTTCGGGGGAAAATAACGCACATCCGCGCCAAAGGGTGCCTGCTGCATGATGCAGGGGTTGTCTGCGCGGATGGAGGCCTAACCCTTTAAGGAGTTTTTGTATGTCCACCAACGTTACCATGCGTCAAATGCTGGAAGCCGGCGTTCACTTCGGCCACCAGACCCGTTTCTGGAACCCGAAGATGTCGCAGTTCATCTTTGGCAGCCGCAACAAGATTCACATCATCAACCTGGAAAAGACCCTTCCGATGTTCGTGGAAGCCCAGGAATATGTGCGTCGTCTGGCCGGCAACAAGGGTACTGTCCTGTTCGTAGGCACCAAGCGTCAGGCGCGTGAGATCGTCCGTGAAGAAGCAACCCGTTGCGGTATGCCGTTCGTCGACCATCGCTGGCTCGGCGGCATGCTGACCAACTACAAGACCGTCAAGCAGTCCATCAAGCGCCTGGAAGACAAGCGCGCCGTACTCGAAGGCGCTGGCGAAACCGGTTACAACAAGAAGGAACTGTTGGATCTGGAGCGCGAAGTGGCCAAGCTGGAGCGTTCGCTCGGCGGTATCAAGGACATGAAGGGCCTGCCGGACGCGATCTTCGTGATCGACACCGGTTATCAGAAGGGCGCCATCGTCGAAGCCAAGAAGCTGGGTATCCCGGTCATTGGCGTTGTTGATACCAACAACTCGCCGGAAGGCATCGACTATGTCGTGCCGGGTAACGATGACTCCAGTCGCGCTATCCGCCTGTACGCTCGTGGTATCGCTGACGCCGTGCTGGAAGGCCGTGCCCAGTCGATCCAGGAAATCGTTGCTGCCGAACCGGCAGCGGCCGAGTAAGGTCGAGGCATGAAAGGGGCGCCAGCCCCTTTTTTTGGCCTGAGCTTCACGTAACGGAAAATTTTAAGGAGTTTCTAGCATGGCGGAAATTACCGCAAAGATGGTCGCCGACCTCCGCGCCTCGACCGGCATGGGTATGATGGAATGCAAAAAGGCACTGGTTGAAGCCGAGGGCGACCTGAAGCGCGCCGAAGAAATCCTGCGCATCAAGTCCGGCGGCAAGGCTGCCAAGCTGGCTGGCCGTACTGCTGCCGAAGGTGTGATCTCCACCTTCACCGAAGGCACCGTTGGTGCCATGGTTGAAGTCAACTGCGAAACCGACTTCGTGGCCAAGGATGAAACCTTCCTGGCGTTTGCCAAGGCTGCTGCCGAAGCGGTCGTCAAGGCCAATCCGGCTGACGTCGAAGCGCTGGGCGCCGTGGTTGTCGGTGGCCAGTCGGTTGAAGAAATCCGCAAGGCGGCCATCGCCAAGCTGGGCGAGAACATGTCGGTTCGCCGTTTCGTTCGCTACGAAACCGCCGGCAAGATCGCTACCTACCTGCACGGCAGCAAGATCGGCGTGATCGTTGACTTCGTTGGTGAAGACCAGCTGGGTCGCGACATCGCCATGCATGTTGCTGCCTCCAAGCCGATCTGCGTTTCCAAGGATCAGGTTCCGGCCGAGACCCTGGAAACCGAACGTCGCATCTATACCGAGCAGGCAGCCCAAAGCGGCAAGCCGGCCGATATCGTGGCCAAGATGGTTGAAGGCCGTGTGACCAAGTATCTGGCTGAAGTGACCCTGCTGGGTCAGCCGTTCGTCAAGAACCCGGATCAGACCGTCGAGAAGCTGCTCGCTGAAAAGAGCGCCAGCGTCAAGGCGTTCGCCATGTTCGTGGTCGGCGAAGGCATCGAGAAGAAGGTTGTGGACTACGCTGCCGAAGTGGCCGCCGCTGCCAAGATCTGATTTTCGCATTTCGTAGTTGGCACAACGACGGCACCCTGCTTCAGGGTGCCGTTTTGTCAGGCGAAGCCTGTTTAACAAAAATCACTACCGAGGTCTCCGCAATGAGCCAAGTTCCCGCCTTCAAACGCATTCTGTTGAAATTATCCGGTGAAGCCCTGATGGGCGATGACAGCTATGGCATCAACCGGCCCACGATCGAGCAGATCGTGCAGCAAATCAAGGAGGTGGCCGAGCTGGGCGTGCAGATCGGCATTGTGATCGGTGGCGGCAATATCTTCCGTGGCGTGGCGCCGGCAGCCGCCGGCATGGATCGTGCCACGGCGGATTATATGGGCATGATGGCCACGGTCATGAATGCCCTGGCACTGAAGGATGCCATGACGCGCGTAGGTCTGGTGGCGCGCGTGCAGTCCGCGCTGACCATGCAGCAGATTGCCGAACCGTATGTGCGCGGCAAGGCGATGCAGTATCTGGAAGAGGGCAAGATCGTGATTTTTGCTGCCGGTACCGGTAACCCTTTCTTTACTACCGACACGGCGGCAGCACTGCGCGGCATGGAAATGAATGTCGACATCATGCTGAAGGCCACCAAGGTGGATGGTGTCTATACGGCCGACCCCAAGAAGGATCCGGCGGCGACCCGTTATGCCTCGCTGACCTTCGATGAAGCCATTTCGCGCAATCTGAAGGTCATGGACGCCACGGCGTTTGCGCTGTGCCGTGATCAGCACCTGGATATCAAGGTATTCAGCATCTTTAAGGATGGTGCGCTGAAGCGTGTCGTGCTTGGCGAAGATGAAGGCACGCTGGTACACTGCCAAGCTTGAATAATGATGATCGGGCGGAATCGGCGCTCTGCCGCTTCCGCTTTGTTTTTCCCAGTTTCACTGTTGGAGTCAGCATGATTAACGAAGTCAAGAAATCGGCCGAGCAGAAGATGCAGAAGTCTCTGGAAGCCTTCAAACACGATCTGGCCAAAGTGCGTACCGGCCGTGCGCATACCGGCATTCTTGATCACATCATGGTGGATTATTACGGTAACGACACCCCGATCAACCAGGTTGCCAGCGTCACCCTGATCGATGCCCGCACCATTGGCGTGCAGCCGTGGGAAAAGCCCATGCTGGCCAAGGTGGAGAAGGCCATCCGTGATTCCGATCTGGGCCTGAACCCGGCGGCCATGGGCGAGATCATCCGCGTGCCGATGCCGATGCTGACCGAAGAACGCCGCCGCGATCTGATCAAGGTCGTGCGCGCCGAGGCGGAGAATGCCCGCGTTGCCGTGCGCAACGTGCGTCGCGATGCCAATAACGAATTCAAAACCCTGCTCAAGGACAAGGACATCACCGAAGATGACGAGCGCCGTGGCCAGGATGACATCCAGAAGCTCACTGACAAGTATGTGGCCGAGATCGACAAGGCCCTGTCGGTCAAGGAATCCGAGCTGATGGCGGTATAAAGCGTGGCCCTGTTTGGAAGTTCGACCCAGGTGGTGCCGGATGCCCCGGTGGTGCCGCGTCACATTGCCATCATCATGGATGGCAATGGGCGCTGGGCCAAGAAGCGCCTGCTGCCTCGCGTGGCGGGCCACAAGCGAGGCCTGGATGCCGCACGCAACATCGTCACCGCCTGCCGCAAGCTGGGTGTCGAATACCTGACGCTGTTCGCGTTTTCCACCGAAAACTGGCGCCGGCCGCAAGATGAAGTGTCCTTCCTGATGGAGCTGTTTCTGCGGGCGCTGGAGAGCGAAGTCGAGCGGCTGCAGGACAACAACATACGTCTGCGGGTCGTCGGCAATCGCGAGCGCTTCGCGCCATCGCTGGTTGAACGCATTGCCGCAGCCGAGACGCGCACGGCGGCGAATACCGGGCTGGTGCTGACCATTGCGGCCGATTACGGCGGGCGCTGGGATGTACTGCAGGCAGCCAATGCCCTGGTGGCCGATGGCGTGACCCAGATTGACGAAGCGGCGCTGGCCTCGCGTCTGGCCATGTCTTACGCGCCGGAGCCCGACCTGTTCATCCGTACGGGCGGCGAGCAGCGGATCAGCAATTTCCTGATCTGGCAGCTGGCCTATGCCGAACTGTACTTTACTGATGAACTCTGGCCTGACTTCGATGCAGGTGCTCTGGACCGGGCGATTGTGTCCTATCGTGAACGCGAGCGTCGCTTCGGTCAGACCAGTGAACAACTTCCCGAGGCCCGGCGTCGGGGCTGAACATGCTTAAAACCCGTATCCTCACAGCCCTGGTCCTGTTGCCGTTGATGCTCGCCGCGCTGTTTGGCTTTCCGACCCTGCAATGGCAGGGTTTTTCCGCCCTGGTCTGCGGGCTGGCCCTGTGGGAATTTGCCCGCATGGCCGGTTTCAGCCCGCGTGACAATGCCCTCTACCTGATCATTTCCGCCCTGCTGGCGGGGTTGATTGGCTGGCGTCACTGGGAGATGCCGGTCGCCATGCACGGACTGGTGCTGGTCTTCTGGCTGTTGCTGGTGCCGCTGTGGTTGCGCCGTCGCTGGGCCTTGCCCAAGGGACTGGCCGCTGGCGTGCTGGGCTGGCTGCTGATGTTCCCCGCCTGGTTTGCCATGGTGAACTGGCGTGCGGTCGCCGATCTGGCGCATGGCCGCCAGTTGCTGGCGATCATGGCCCTGGTCTGGGTGGCTGACGTGGCAGCCTACTTTGCCGGCAAGGCTTTCGGGCGCCACAAGCTGGCCCCGGCCATCAGTCCCGGCAAGAGCCGGGAAGGGGTGCTGGGTGCGCTGGTCGCTGTGGCGCTGTTTGCCGTCTGGGTCGGTCAGGCCGGCTGGATGTTGTTGCCGCTGTCGTCCCTCGGCCTGCTGCTGCTGGCCCTGCCGCTGACCCTGGTGAGCGTGTGTGGCGACCTGCTCGAGTCCTGGTTCAAGCGCGGGGCGGGGATGAAGGACAGCAGTGCGCTGTTGCCCGGCCACGGCGGGGTGTATGACCGGATTGACAGCCTGGTGGCCGTGCTGGCCGTCAGTAACGCCCTGCGGGTTCTGGCCGGGTGGTAAGGGTCGGCGGCCCTGCCGCCTGATCCGCTTCTTGCCGTACGCGTGGCGTGCGGTACTACGATGATTCCCGAGTTCGATAGATGAAACCTCAAGGTATTGCCGTACTTGGTGCAACGGGCAGTATTGGCGTCAATACGCTGGACGTGCTGGCTCGCCACCCTGAAACCTACCGGGTGGTGGTGCTGACCGGCAACCAGCAGGTTGAGCGTATGCTGCAGCAGTGCCGCCAGTTTCTGCCACGGCTGGCTATCATGGCCGATGAGGCCAGTGCCGTCCGGCTGCGCCAGTTGCTGCAGGAGCAGGGTATTCCGGGCATTGAGGTTGGCCATGGCGCCCAAGCGCTGGTCGATGCGGTTCAGCTGCCTGAGGTCGATGTCGTCATGGCGGCGATTGTCGGGGCAGCAGGGCTGCCCTCGGCGCTGGCTGCCGCACAGGCAGGCAAACGCGTGCTGCTGGCCAACAAGGAGGCCCTGGTGGTGGCCGGTCGCCTCTTCATGCAGGCGGTCACCTCGGGTGGCGCCACATTGCTGCCGGTCGATAGTGAGCACAGCGCCATTTTCCAGTCGTTGCCGGGGCATTGGTGCGGTGATCTGGATGCGGCCGGTGTCAGCAAGATCATTTTGACCGCCTCCGGCGGTCCCTTTCGCACCCGCGACGCGGCCACTTTCTCCGAGATCACCCCGCAGGACGCCTGCCGTCACCCCAACTGGGAGATGGGGCGCAAGATATCAGTGGACTCTGCCTCGCTGATGAACAAGGGGCTTGAGGTGATTGAGGCCCACTGGCTGTTTAATGCCCCGGTGGATCGCATCGAGGTGGTCATTCATCCGCAAAGCGTGATCCACTCGATGGTGCAGTATCGCGATGGCTCGGTGATGGCACAGCTCGGTTCGCCCGACATGCGTACCCCGATCGCCTGTGCCCTGGCCTGGCCTGGCCGGATGGATGCCGGGGTGCCGCCGCTCGATTTTCGTGCGCTCTCGGCGCTGACCTTCGAGCAGCCCGACCTGGCGCGTTTTCCCTGTCTGTCGCTGGCTTTTGCGGCCCTGCGAACCGGCGGTGACGCCCCGGCGGTGCTGAATGCCGCCAATGAGGTGGCCGTGGCCGCCTTCCTCGACGGGCGTGCCCGCTTCGTGGATATTCCGGCGCTGGTCGATGCCGCGCTGAGCCGTCTGGATCTTTCCGCCAGCCATACCCTTGCCGAGCTGCTCGACAAGGATCAGGCGACACGGGCATTTGTTTTGTCACAGATTGGGGTTTGATGATTACATTTATTGCCTTTCTGGTTGCCATCGGCGCCCTGGTGACCTTCCACGAATTTGGCCACTATCTCGTCGCCAAGCTGTTTGGCGTCAAGGTGCTGCGTTTCTCCATCGGTTTTGGCAAACCCCTGCTGTCCTGGCGCATGTTCGACACCGAGTGGACGATCTGCCCGATTCCGCTCGGCGGCTATGTGCGCATGCTGGACGAGCGGGAAATGGCGGTGACCGAGGCGGAGCGTCCGCACAGTTTCAATGCTCAGCATGTCCTGAAGCGAATGGCCATTGTGGTCGCGGGCCCGCTGGCCAACCTGCTGCTGGCTTTCCTGCTGTACTGGGCTGTCATGGTGCATGGCGTGGTACAGCTGCACCCCTGGGTGGGGACGGTGGTGAACGGCTCTCCCGCCGCCAGTGCCGGTTTCGTGCCGGGAGATCGCCTGCTGTCGGTGGGTAATCAGGCCGTCGATGACTGGCAGGGGGCTCGCCTGGCCCTGCTGGATCAACTGGCTGGTCGCAATGCAGCGCTGGATGTCCGCGTGCAGACCGGGCAGGGCGAGGCGGTACGCCGGGTGGATGTGCCCCGTTTTGCGGCACAGTTCGCTGCGGCGTTCGAGTCTGGCGATATCGGTATTCTGCCGGCGCGTTATCTGCCGGTGGTCGGCGCCCTCGTTGAAGGCGATGTGGCGCAGCGCGCCGGTTTCCGTGTCGGGGATGTCCTGCAAACGGTCGATGGTCGCGCGCTCACGGACTGGCAGTCGTGGGTGACGGTCATCCGCGATAATCCTGGCAAGGCACTGAATGTCGGTTTGCTGCGGGATGGCAAACCACTGACTCTGGTGTTGCGCCCTGCCTCTGTCGACAGCGGCGAAGGGTTTGTCGGCCATGCGGGACTGAGTCCGCGTGTCGATGCCGGCTGGGTCAGAAGCTTGCAGTTTACCCGGCATTTTGCCGGGGGGGAGGCTGTCGGCGCTGCGCTGGCCAAAACGTTCGATACCAGCTGGATGAGCGTGAAATTCATGGGGCGCATGCTGGCGGGGACGGCTTCCGTGGATAACTTGAGCGGCCCGCTGGTCATCGCGCGTGCTGCCGGCCAGAGCGCCCGCGAAGGGCTGGTGGCCTATCTGGAGTTTCTGGCGCTGATCAGTGTCAGTATCGGGATACTTAATTTGCTTCCGATACCGGTTCTGGATGGCGGGCACTTAATGTATTATACGGCGGAGCTTGTCAGGGGGAGGCCATTGAGCGAGCGGGTGCAACTGCTCGGACAGCGTGTCGGGTTTGCGATGCTGTTTGCTCTGATGGCCTTTGCAATGCTAAACGATATCAGCCGCCTTTTTGGGGGTTAAAAAGATCCTATGAAATTGAAACTCGTCGCGGCGGCCGTGTTGGGCCTGTCCTCTGCTGCCTGGGCTGTCGATCCGTTTGTCATCAAAGATATCAAGGTCGAAGGTCTGCAACGTACTGAAGCCGGCACGGTCTTCAACTATCTGCCGCTGAAGGTGGGAGATACCTTTACGGACCAGAAGGCCAGCGAGGCCATCAAGGCGCTGTTCGCCACCGGCTTCTTCAATGATGTGCGCGTCGAGTCGTCGAACGGCATCGTGATGGTGGAAGTGGCCGAGCGCCCGGTGATTGCTCAGCTCACCATTACCGGCTCCAAGGAGTTCGACAAGGAGCAGCTGAAGAAGGCGCTGAAGGAAAACGGTCTGGCCGAGTCGCGCGTGTTTGATCAGGGGCTGCTGGATGGCGCCGTGCAGGAACTCAAGCGCCAGTACTACAGCCGCGGCAAGTATGCGGTCGAGATCAATCCGCATATCAGCAAGCTGGATCGTAACCGGGTATCGATTTCGCTCGACATCACCGAAGGCATTACCGCCAAGATTCGTGAAATTCGCCTGGTCGGCAACCAGGCATTCGACACCTCGACCCTGATGGATCAGTTCTCCCAGACAACGGGCAGCTGGACCTCCTGGATCAGTCACGACGACCAGTACTCGAAACAGAAACTGACCGGAGACCTGGAAAAGCTGCGTGCTTTCTATCAGAACCAGGGTTACCTCGAATTCAATATCGACTCGACGCAGGTGGCGATTGCCGCTGACAAGGAGTCGGTCTATCTGACGATCAATCTGACCGAAGGCAAGCGCTATACACTGGGTGAGCTTCGGCTGGGCGGCGACCTCAAGGTGCCGGAGGCCGAGCTGCGCTCGCTGCTGCAGGTCAAGACCGGGCAGATTTTCAATCGCGAAAAAGTCAATGAAACCGTCACCGCGCTGACCGACCGTCTGGGGCGCGATGGCTATGCCTTTGCCAACGTCAATGTGGTGCCAGAGCTGGATCGCGAGCATGACATTGCCAATCTGACTTTCTTTGTCGATCCGGGTCGTCGTACTTACGTGCGCCGTATCAATATTTCCGGCAATACCAAATCTCGTGACGAGGTGATTCGCCGTGAAATGCGTCAGCTGGAAGGTGCTTACTACAACAGCGCCAACATCAAGCGCAGCAAGGAGCGCGTTGATCTGCTCGGCTATTTCGAGGACATCAACATTGAAACCCCGGCGGTCGGTGATGTGCCCGATCAGGTTGATATGAACCTGAGTCTCAAAGAGCGCTCGACTGGCAGCATCAGTGCCGGTATCGGCTTTGTTCAGGGTGAGGGTCTGCAACTGTCGGCCGGGATTTCGCAGAGCAATGTCTTCGGTTCCGGCAAGACAGCGGCATTGAATATCTCGACCGGCAAGGTCAACAAGACGCTGTCGCTGTCGTTTACCGACCCGTACTACACCACTGATGGGGTGAGCCTGGGTTATAACGTGTACCGACGCCAGTACAACCCGGACACCATCAACCTGTCGGAATACAAGACCACCAGTTCGGGGGCCAGTGTGACGGCCGGGGTGCCGGTCACCGAACGCGACCGTGTTAATTTCACGCTGGGTTTTGATGTCACCAATATCACGACCTTCAGCAATAGTCCGCAGCAGTATATTGACTATGTCAACAAGCACGGCAGCAACAGTACTACCCTGTCAGGCGGGGTGAGCTGGGGCCGTGATACGCGGGACAGCGCGCTGTGGCCGACACGTGGTTACACGGCCAATGTGTCGTTCGATGCGGGCTTGCCTGGCGGCAACGTGAACTACTATCGCCTGGGACACAGTGAGTCGTGGTTCTTCCCGCTCAGCAAGACCTATACCCTGATGCTGGGTGGGGAAGTCGGCGCCATTAACGGCTATGGCAAGACCAGCACGGTTCCGTTCTTCGATAACTACTACCTGGGCGGTATCGGATCGGTGCGCGGCTTCGACAGCGGCAGCATGGGGCCGAAAGACAGCAATGGTTACGCCCTCGGTGGTACCCGCAAGATGGTGCTCAATACCGAGCTGCTGTTCCCGTTCCCGGGCATGCGTGACAACAAGTCGGTACGCATGAGCCTGTTCGGCGATGCCGGTACCCTGTGGGATGACAAGAACCCCAGCGTGTCTGCCAGCAGCGGCTTCCGCTACTCTGGCGGTCTGGCCCTGACCTGGCTGTCGCCTGTCGGTCCGATGAAATTCAGCTATGCCGTACCGATGCACAAGCAGCAGGGCGACAAGATCCAGCGCCTGCAATTCCAGCTGGGTACCGTGTTCTAAGCGGAGGAGTGTGTGTGAAACCGATCAAGTGGGTAGGACTCGTTGCAGCCATGATGCTGTCCTGGCAGTGTCAGGCTGATGATTTCAAGTTGGGTTATATCAACATCGATCGCGTTTATCGCGAAGCAGCGCCTGCGCAGGCCATCATGAAGCGCCTGGACCAGGAGTTCGGTTCCCGCCGGGAGGAACTGAAAGCCCTGCAGGCCAAGGGCAAGATGCTGGAGGCCCAGCTGGTCAAGCCGGATCTGCCGGACGCAGAGCGCAAGAATGATCAGCGCGAACTGGATTCGGTCATCCGGGAATACAATGCCAAATCAGCGTCGCTGAGCGAAGACTTCAATCAGCGTCGCGCCGAAGAGTTCGCTGCTTTCCTGCAGCGAGCCAACCAGGTGGTGCGCGATATCGCCGAAAAGGGGCATTACGACCTGATTCTGCAGGATTCGGTCTATGTCAGTCCGAAGTTTGATCTGACCGATACCTTGCTGAAGGCGCTGGATAAATAAACCACTTACCGTCGGGAGAAGCCGGCCCCGGGTCGGCTTTGTTTTTGATGTCCTATACCTTATCGCAAATCGTTGAGCGCCTCGGAGGCGAGCTGCGTGGCCAGGATCTGGCGGTGACGCGCGTTGCACCGCTGGAGGAGGCCGGTCCGGCAGAGCTGAGTTTCATCACGCATGCCAAGTACCGCAAGCAGCTGGAAAGCAGCGCAGCGGGGGCGATCATCATTTCGCCGCGTATTCTGGAAGCCGTGCCGGTCGATCGTCCGGTGATCGTGACGCCCGATCCTTACCTGTTTTTTGCCAAGGTGGCGACGCTGTTTCATCCGCCGAAGGCCGCGATGGCCGGTATCCACCCTTCCGCCGTCATCGGCGAGGCGTGCCGCATCGCCGCCAGCGCGGAAATCCGCGAGCAGGTCAGCATTGGCGCAAGAGTGACCATTGGCGAACGTTGTCGCCTGATGCCGGGCGTGGTCGTCGGGGACGACTGCGTGCTGGGGGATGACGTCGTTCTCTACCCCAATGTCACGGTTTACCACCAGTGCCTGATCGGTAACCGGGTCGCCATTCACTCCGGTACGGTGGTCGGTGGCGATGGCTTCGGCCTTGCCTGGACCGGACAGGACTGGTTCAAGATTCCCCAGACCGGCCGCGTGATCATCGAAGAAGACGTTGAAGTCGGCGCCAATACCACCATTGACCGTGGCGCGCTGGCCGATACCGTGATCCGTCGCGGCGCCAAGATCGACAATCTGGTGCAGATCGCCCATAACGTTCAGATCGGCGAATACACGGCCATTGCCGGCTGCGTCGGCATTGCCGGCAGTACCCGTATCGGGGCCTATTGCACCGTCGGTGGTGCCGCCATGTTTGTCGGTCACATCGAGATTGCTGATCGTACCCATATTGGTGGCGGCACGCTGGTCTCCAAATCTATCCGCCAGGCGGACAACTATGCTTCATCGTACCCGTTGTCCACCATGAAAGACTGGCTGTCCAATGCCGTGCATCTGCGTCATCTCGATGAGCTGGTGCAACGGGTCAAGCAGCTGGAAAAAGAAATCAAAACCATCAAGAACAAGGACGTCCCGAATGACTGAACATGCCGTTTCGATCGATGTGCGCGAAATCATGCGCTACCTGCCACATCGCTATCCGTTTCTGCTGATCGATCGCGTGGTCGAGTTCGAGGCTGACAAGCGCATCCTCGGTCTGAAGAATGTCACGATCAACGAGCCGTTCTTTCAGGGGCATTTCGAGCATTATCCGGTGATGCCGGGGGTGCTGATCATCGAGGCCCTGGCGCAGGCGGCCGGGGTGCTGGCCATTCGCAGTGCCGGCCATGAGCGCAAGGAAAACGAACTCTACTTCTTTGTCGGTATCGACAAGGCACGCTTCCGCCGTCAGGTGGTGCCGGGCGATCAGCTGACCCTTGAAGCGGTACAGTTGCACAGCAAGCGCGGCATTGCCAAGTACAGCGCCATTGCGCGCGTCGGGCAGGAAATCGCCTGCGAGGCGGAAATCATGTGTGCCCAGCGGGAGGTGTGACATGAGCGCGTCCGCACGCATTCATCCGACGGCCCTGATTGATCCGGCCGCACGCCTGGCCGATGACGTCGAAGTCGGGGCCTACAGCATCATCGGGCCGAATGTCGAGATCGGCAGCGGCAGTCGCATTGGCCCGCACGTGGTGATCGAAGGGCACACGCGGATTGGCCGCAACAACCATATCTTCCAGTTTTGTTCGCTGGGCGCCCAGCCGCAGGACAAGAAATATGCCGGTGAACCCACCCGTCTGGAGATCGGTGACAACAACACCATTCGCGAATTCTGCACGCTGAATACCGGGACGGCCCAGGATGTCGGGGTGACCCGCATTGGCAACGACAACTGGATCATGGCCTATGTGCACATCGCCCATGACTGCCAGGTCGGCAATCACACCATCCTGGCCAACAATGCCACGCTGGCCGGCCATGTGCATCTGGGTGACTGGGTGATTCTGGGCGGCTTTACTGCGGTGCATCAATTTGTCATTATTGGCGAACACGCCATGACAGCGTTCTGCAGTGCGGTGGCTCAGGATGTGCCGCCGTTCGTCATGGCGCATGGCAATCGTGCCGTTCCCTCCGGCATCAATAGCGAAGGGCTGAAGCGACGCGGCTACTCGCCAGAGGCGATTCGCAGCGTCAAGAACGCCTACAAAACGCTGTACCGGCAGGGGTTGCCGTACGAGACGGCACGTGAGCAGATTCTATCCGAGGCGGCAGCCAGCGCAGAACTGGCACCGTTTACCCGTTTCTTTGCGCTTTCGGAGCGCGGCATTATTCGTTAAGCCATGCCAGAGATCACTCATAACTACGAAAAGACCCTGCGCGTCGCGATGGTTGCCGGCGAGGCATCCGGGGACCAGCTGGGCGCGCAGTTGATGGAGGCCATGATCCGCCGCTATCCGCGGATCGAATTTTTCGGGATTGGCGGTCCGCAGATGGAGGCAAGGGGGATGCGCTCCATGGTGCCGCAGGAAAGGCTGGCGGTGATGGGCTATGCCGATGTGCTCAAGCGGCTGCCCGAGCTGCTGCGCATCCGGCGCGATCTGCGCAATTTCCTGATCAAGTCGCGGCCGGATGTCTTCGTCGGCATTGATGCGCCGGACTTCAATCTGGCGCTGGAGACCAAGCTCAAGCAGGCCGGCATTCCGACCGTGCACTATGTGAGCCCTTCGGTCTGGGCCTGGCGCCCCGAGCGCATCCAGCGTATCGCGCGGGCGGTCAGCAAGGTGTTGTGCCTGTTCCCGATGGAGCCGCCGCTGTATAGCAAGGCTGGTGTGCCGGTCTCCTATGTCGGGCATCCGCTGGCCAGTGAAATTCCGCTGACCACCGACAAGGAAGCGATGCGTGAGCAGCTCGCCCTGCCGAAGAACGCACCGATTTTTGCCCTGTTGCCCGGCAGTCGCCTGAGCGAACTGGACTTCATGGCCCCGATCTACATCGAAACGGCCAGGTTGCTGCTGAAGAAGTTTCCCGAGGCGCAATTTGTCGTGCCGCTGGCCACACGCGCCACGCGGGACCGCTTCGATGCCATCCTGACCCGCATGAAAGCCTGGGAGCTGCCGATCCGCAAGTTGTTCGGTCATGCCCAGATGGCCGTGATTGCCAGCGATGTGGTGCTGGTCACCAGCGGAACCGCCACGCTCGAAGTCGCCTTGTGCAAGCGGCCGATGGTCATCAGCTACAAGCTCTCCACGCTGACCTACTGGATGGTCAAGCATAAATTGCGTCTGCCGTATGTCGGCTTGCCAAACATCCTGTGTGAACGGCTGGTCGTGCCGGAGCTGCTGCAGAAAAATGCCCGGCCGGAGAAGCTGGCGGCCGAGCTGGAACGCATCTATCAGGACAAGGACTATCAGGAAGAGCTGTCCGTGCTGTTCGACGAATTGCAGCTGCGCCTGCGTATGGATACTTCCGGGCAGGCAGCGCAAGACGTGCTGCAACTGGCGCTGTGAGCCTGATTTGCGGTGTGGATGAGGCCGGTCGTGGCCCGCTGGCCGGCGCTGTGTTTGCTGCCGCCGTGATCCTGGATCCGGCCAGACCGATCGACGGCCTGGCCGATTCCAAGGTGCTGAGTGAGGCGCGCCGCGAGGCGCTGGCCTTGCAGATCCGCCAGCAGGCGTTGTGCTGGAGTATTGCCAGCGCCTCGGTCGAAGAAATCGATCGTCTCAATATTCTGCAAGCCACCATGTTGGCGATGAGCAGGGCCGTGGCCGGGCTGACGCAGCAGCCGGACAAGGTGCTGATCGACGGCAACCGGGTGCCCAAGCAACTGACCCTGCCGGCCGAGGCCATCGTCAAGGGGGATGCCCTGGTGGCGGAAATCTCCGCGGCCTCCATCCTGGCCAAAACCGCCCGAGATGCCGAGTTGATCGAGCTGGACGTGCGCTGGCCGGACTACGGCTTTGCCCGCCACAAGGGCTATCCCACCCCCGAGCACCTCGCGGCCATCGCCGCGCATGGTGTACTGCCCGTCCATCGCAAGACATTTGGCCCCGTGCGCAAGATGCTCGGTCTGCAGCAGGGCGAACTGTTCTGAGGAGGACGTGTGGATCGCTGTTTTCCACCCCGGGTCAATGCTGATACGCGCGTGCTGCTGCTGGGGTCGCTGCCCGGCAAGGCCTCTCTGGCTGCCGGGCGCTATTATGCCCACCCGCGCAATCAGTTCTGGCGTCTGTTGGGCGATCTCCTCGAGCTGCCGCTGATCTCCCTGCCTTATGAAGCGCGTATCGACCAGCTGCTGGCTGCCGGCATCGGGTTGTGGGATGTGGTGGGGGCTGCGGTGCGCAAGGGCAGTCTGGATGCCGATCTGCGCCAGGTGCAGTACAACGATCTGACGAGTTTGCTGGGTCAACTGCCTGCGCTGGTGGCCGTTGGTTTCAATGGCCAAACCGCGGCGCGGGCGATGCCCGTGCTGGCGGCCAGCGGCCTTGCCTTGCTGGCCTTGCCGTCTTCCAGTCCGGCCTACACGCTTTCCTATGACAAGAAACTTGCCCAATGGTGTGAAATTAGGCGATATTTGTAGTCAGAACTAATAGGGGCATGTGATGAATCGTTACTGCATCTGGTTTGTAACTCCCGACGACAGTGTGATGCGCCGGGCGGAAGTGGCTTTGAACGGGACCATTCACTGTCATCAGGCGCTGGAAGAAATCGAAGCGCAACTGGCGGTTGACTGCGGACTGAGCCAGGTGATGATTGTTGACTGGAAGCGATTCGAGGCTGAAGAGCCGGTGGCGTCGCCGCGAGCTGCCCGCGTCGCCTGATGGCATGCCGCAACTGAGTTTTCGCACCGAATCCGGTGAGATCTTGCTGGATATCTTTGCCCAACCGGGCACGCTGTTACTGGATGTGGCGCGCGCCAACGAAGTGCCGCTGCACTGGCGCTGCGGCCAGGGAACTTGTGGTACCTGCCGGGTGCGTGTCGTGCACGCTCATCAGCCCGGTATGGTGTCGATCACCCCCAAGGAAAGAAATGTACTGGTGCGCCATGGCTGTCTGCCCGCCAGTGCGCTGGCCTCGCTGAATGTGCCTGATCAGGCCGACAGCTGGCGCCTGGCCTGTCATCTGCCTCTGGATGACAGGGACTGGATCGTGATTGTTCCTTCGCCCGTCTGAAGGCGCTGCCACGATTGTTGCCATACCTGCAGGTCAGCCTGCACCGGCATGTCGCAAAACAAGTGAATGTTCCCTTCCTCATCGATCAATCCCCGTATGCGCTCGTGACGCTGGCAGATCTCAAAGCCAGGATTGCCCCCCTGCTGATGCAGGCTGCGGTTGATGCGCAGGGCATAGCCGCCGAATGCTGTGCGCTGCCAGTCCTGATGATGTAGTCGAATCTGCCATGTCTGCGGCCTGGTCAGCGAGCGCCACAGCACCAGCGCAATCAGCACCTGTCCGGCGAGCAGCAGCGCATCGGCGACAGGCAGGTCAATTTGCCAGTACAGCGGAATCAGCAGCATTTCGGCGCCCATCAGGCACAGCGGACGCAGAATGCCGGGCCAGCAGGGTAGGCGGGACTTGCGGGATGACTTTAGCATTGACATGCGATCTGTTTAATATCGCGGCATTATTTTAAAGGCGCAATTATTCGCTTTAGTCAGCTGTCATGTCAAGAAGGATCAGGCTACCGCAGAGAAGCCGCTGCTGCCTAGCTGGCCAAGATAACCCACCAGCTGTGCCTGTACCGAGAAAGGCTGGCTGAGGGCCAGCACATTGGCGTATTGATTCAGCGCGGCAATCTGCGTGCCGGTCAGGCGTCCGGACTGGATGGAGGTACCCCGGTTCATCTGGTCGATCAGCGTGGCCAGGTTAAAGGTGTTGCCGCTGGCGTAGCCGATCAGGGTGTTGTTGCTGATGACCTGTTTTTGCAGGGCCGTCACACTGGCCGGCAAAATGCCGTGCCCGGCCCCGGCATAATTGCGCGACAGATTGATGAAGCTTTGCGAAGCCAGCGTCAGCAGGTTGGCTGCGCCGGTCTGGTCCAGATTGTAGGCAAAATTCAGGCTATTGCTGTTCACCGTCAACATGCCCACCTGGCCTGCCGATTGGGGCTGCTGAAACTGCAGCCCGATCTGATTCAGGGTGATCAGCGTTGAGCTGTTATTGCTATAGGTATCCAGTGCCGTTGCATTGAGCGAGTTGGCCAATTGTCCGGTGACGGCGTCATATTCCAGCGCACCGCCGGGGATTAGCAGATTGTTGATGTCGGCGCGCAAACTATTGAAAGCCGTAGCCAGGCTTTGCACATTGGTGGACAGGGTGTTCTGATCCACCCCGACCGAAATGGTGGTGGAGCCGGTGGACAGCAGCGAGGCGCTGACACTCGAGGCCAGTGTGATGCCGGTGTTGCTGCTGCTGGTGGCGCTGGTGCCGTTGACACTATAGGCGGCATCCGTGCCCGATTGTGCCAGCACCATGTTCTTGCCGGCGCCGCTGCTGCCGGTTGGGTCGTAGGCCAGTTGGGACAGGCCGGCGTTGTCCGTATTGTTGCCATCGCCATCGCTGCTGACGGTAATGCTGTAGTTGGCCGTGCTGCCGGTTTTGGTGCCGGTAAACAGCAGGCGGTAGCCGCCGCTGTCCTGTACCACGCTGGCATTGATCCCGGCGCCGGCGCTGTTGATGGCACTGGCGATGCTGCTTAGTGTGCCGTTGCTGATGCTGATCGAGGTGGGTGAAGAACCATCGGAGGCAAACGTATTGCTGCCCGAATTGTAGGTGCCGGTCTGGATGGACAGGGTACCGCTGCCAATCACTGTGCCGGCGCTGGCAAATGTCGTGCTCTTGACGGCCTGTGCCTGGGCCAGCGAACTCACGCTGACCTGATAAACCCCTTTTTGTGCGTAGGAATAAGCCGAAGCCGTCGCCACGGCGCTATTGCTGCTGACCGTATTCATGGTGCTGTCGCCATAGGCGAACTGCTGTAGCGCATACATGAAATTCGACAGGCTGGAGAGCAGTTGCCCATAGGAGGAAATGACCGTCTGGTCGTGATTGTTCTGACTGGCGGCATTGCCGATGGCGGTGGTGGTGGCCAGACTACTGCTGGCCGAGCTCAATGCTGAGTAGAGGCCAAGCGGTGAACTGAGCGAGGACAGGCTGTTCAGAGTGCTCATGATGTCATACCGGTAACATGCATCGCAGTTTAATCATAGATAAAATGATTAAAGTTTCTGCAGAGATTGCCGATATGGCGGATAAGGTCAGTTATATTTTTCTGCAAGGAAATAACGCGATCGCAAGGCGGGCGCTGCTGGCGCCCAGGAAAGTCAGCTGATCAGGCTGGCGGCCACATTGATTGACATGGCCAGAATGCTGGTGTTGAACACAAACGCCAGTATGGATTGGGCCAGCACCAGGCGCCGCGCACGGCGATTGAAAGGTGCGATGTCGGCGGTTTGCGAGGCCACGGCGATGGTGAATGCAAAGTAGGCAAAATCCCAATAGTCCGGACTGGCCGGCCGATCCGGGAAAACCAGCGGTCGTGCATCCTCCCGTGCGCCGTAATACAGATGGGCGTAGTGCATGGCAAACATGGTCGGCACCAGCAGCCAGGCGGCGAGCAGGGTACTGGCGGCCAGCACCAGATGGGTGCTGCGCGCCAGTCCGTGCAGGTCCTTGGCATTGGCCAGCTCCAGCACAATCGCCAACAGACTCATCACCACCCCGACACAGACACAGGTCAGCACCATGGCGGCACTTTCATCCTGGATGCGGGCGACATGGCGAATGCGTTCCGGTGTTGCACGCAACATCATGGTCAACAGCGACAGCAGATAAAACCAGCAGCCACCGTTCCAGGCCAGCAAGACGCGCGTCAGCACCGGTCGGTCCGTTGGCAGCAAGCACATCAGCAGGGCCGCGAGCAGGATGGCCAGCAGTAATCGCGGACGGGCAGTCAGCAAGGATTTCGGGTTCATGGTGAAGGTCAGTTGCGCCGGGCTGCCAGCAGCTCGTGGATGCGCTGCATGTGGCAACGCTGGTTGTCGGGGTGGCCGATGTCGACCCGTGCCAGCAGCCGCTCGGTCTGCTGACGGTAGTGCAAGGCATGCTGATCATGCTGGCGAATCGCGCTCAGCAGCGCCTGGGCACCGGCGTTCGCATCAAAGTCCGGGTAGTAGTAGCCATAGTCGCGCAACCAGGGTGAGTTGTGAACCAACGGGTAGCCGCCATACAGCACGTCGTAATACAGGTAATTCAAACCGTTCTCCCATTGATGCGATACCACGACATCCGTATAGCGACCCAGGAACATCGGAATACGGTAACGGGCCTCGAAAGAGGCTACTTTGTCGCGGCAGACGCTCAGGGCGGCGGTCAGGTCACGAAAACTCGGATGCGACGTCAGGCCGCTGGTATTGGTGACGTAGACGGCCGACAGGGCCCCCGGATCCTTGCGATAGGCGGCTTCGCAGATCAGCAGGGGGGTCATGAAGGTTTTGATGACATTCAGGTTGGGCTCGAAGATCGCAACCCGTCTGGCGCCGTTGCCCGGCTGGTAGCCAAAATGGACGTCCGGGTCGGTGCGCGCCAGATTGTCCAGCTCCTGGCGGATAAAACGAGGGCTCCAGATATGCGGCATGATCCGCACCGGGGCGCGAAGCGCCAGCTCCCAAAAGTGCCGGCAAGTCTTTTCGTGCTGAGGCTGGGTCCAGATTTCGTCGAATACCGTGCCGTTGAAGGCCGATCCTGCCGGCAAATCGAAGCAGATCCGTTCGGCATCCATCACATAGTCATTGCCGCAGCGATAGGCCAGGACGATGCCGCCGCGACGGTGGACCTGCTCGGCCTGGGCGGGCTGAACCTGCGCCCCGCCTTCGATCAGAACGTCCAGCTGCTCGGCCACCTCCTCGAAACGGACCAGCGGCAGTGTCGGCTCAGCCAGGCGCAGGGCAGGCGGCAGCGTGTCGGCATCGCCGCCGTTGATCAGCCAGATCTGCCCGGCACCTGCCTGACGTAACAAATGAAACAGCAACAGCACATTCTGCAAGGTGCCGTTCGACCAGATCGAATAGCCTGGCTGATGCGTGGCAAACCAGGTGATACCAATATTGGGTGCGGGGGAGGTCATGTGGCGGCCGGCAGTCAGCGTGATTTGAACCAGCCCGACAGGGTGCGCCAGATGCCGAGCGAGCCGAACAACAGCCGCAGGATGCGCCACCAGCCGCGCCGGCGGCCACCCTGCCGGCCTCCCAGACCGATCAGCTGTGGCAACAATCGGCCCAGTAAACCGGTCAGGGAAAGGGTGTGCTGCAGTTGCTGCAGTTCCAGCCCAAGTTGCATGCGCAGGGCGTCGCCCTTGACCAGCAGCAGGGTCTTGCGCAATTCACGCTCTCGACGATTCATCGGTCAGTCCTGCAGCTTGAATAAGGTCTGGCAATCCTTGCGCACCTCTTGCAGCGTGGTCGCGAAGGCGGGCGGTTGATGCTGCAATGCGTGCATCAGACGCCAGAGCAGCAGCAGGCAGCTCAGTGCCGCCACCAGGGTCACGCCGGCCAGCACCCAGGCGCGCCAGGCCGCAGGGGTGAGCACCACCAGCAGCAGCAAGCCGGCCATCATGGTCAGCAGCAGGGCGCAGAATGCCGCGAAGGCCAGCAGCAATTGCGCCAGCAGCGCTTCTTTCTGCTCGCGCGCCTCAATGCTGAACAACTCGGCGCGGACCAGAAACAAAGAGACCGCCCGGTCCAGCAACGAACGAATCGTACCGGCTCGGGCGGGGCGTGGCGAGGAATCCGTCATGGCTTAGCGGCGGGAGATCAGCATGCCGAGCAGCAGGCCCACGCCTGCGGCGATGCCAATCGATTTCCAGGGATTCTCGTGAACGTACTGGTCGGTGGCCTTGGCTGCGGCCTTGGCTTTGCCGGCGATCAGTTGCTCGGCTTCGATCAGACGGGTTTTGGCCTGTTTCAGGTTGGCGCCGATGCGCTGACGTAATTCGCGCACCTTTTCACCCCCTTCGTCACCGGCACTGTTGAGCAGGTCTTCGGTATTGGACAGCACCTGACGGACATCCTGCAGCAGCTGTTCGTTATCGGCTGTCATGGCTTGGTGTGGCATCAAGAGGCTCCTTGTCGCAAGAAAAACCTTGTTCGGATGGCTGTCTGGCGCCGGTTTCATGACGAATTTCCTGAAACTCCGCGACAAACTATGCCATTTGTATGAGGCTGACTTCAATATAGTACGCTATCTCCGCCGGGGATGTGAGATGGATCAATTCCCCCCTTTGGCAGGGCGTGCCAGGCCGTGCGGCAGGCAGTATATGCGCATTTTGCAGGCTATTATGATTTTTTATTCTTTTGAATTATATAAATGAGCGTATAAAGTAGGTTCCCATACGGATCGCCACTCAGGAGAACATGACATGGCCCAATGGTTTGCAGACAACTCCCAATCGATCGGCAATACGCCGCTGGTACGACTCAACCGCATCGCCGACGGCGCCCCCGCGACGATTCTGGCCAAGATCGAAGGCCGTAATCCGGCTTATTCGGTGAAGTGCCGCATTGGCGCCGCCATGATCTGGGATGCGGAAAAGCGCGGTCTGCTCGGCCCGGGCAAAGAGCTGATCGAGCCGACCAGCGGCAATACCGGGATTGCGCTGGCCTTTGTGGCTGCTGCCCGCGGCATTCCGCTGACCCTGACCATGCCGGAAACCATGAGCATCGAACGGCGCAAGCTGCTGCTGTCTTTTGGTGCCAAGCTGATTCTGACCGAAGGTGCGCGCGGAATGAGTGGCGCCGTCGCCAAGGCAGAAGAAATTGCCGCTTCTGATCCGGATCGCTACGTCCTGCTGCAACAGTTCAAGAACCCGGCCAATCCGGCCATTCACGAAGCCACCACCGGTCCGGAGCTGTGGAACGCCACCGATGGTCAGATTGATATCTTCGTGTCGGGTGTCGGGACCGGCGGTACCATCACCGGCGTCACCCGCTACCTGAAGCAAACCCGCGGCAAGGCCGTGCGCTCGGTGGCGGTCGAGCCGGCTGCCAGCCCGATTCTGACCCAGACCCGTGCCGGAGAGCCACTCAAGCCCGGCCCGCACAAAATCCAGGGGATTGGTGCCGGATTTGTCCCGGGGGTGCTGGATCTGTCGCTGATCGACGATATCGAGCAGGTGAGCAATGAAGAAGCGATCGAATTTGCTCGCCGCCTGGCGCGCGAGGAAGGTCTGCTGTCGGGTATCTCCTGCGGTGCCGCCGTGGCGGTGGCCGTGCGTCTGGCCAAGCGGCCGGAAAATGCCGGCAAGACGATCGTGGTGGTCCTACCGGACTCCGGCGAACGCTACCTGAGCTCGGTCTTGTTCGAAGGTGTCTTCGATGCGGCCGGCCTGCCGGTCGAGACCGCCTGAGCGGCACGGCGCCGATGAGCACTGGTCTGGCTGGCAGTTTGCAGCCTGGCCAGTGCCTGAATCATGAGTACGGTACATTCACTCAGATTGACCTCCATGGCCGGCTGATAGCTGTCCGGCACCCGTTGTTGCTGCAAGATCTGCAGCGCCTGCTCAATATCCTGCCTTTGCCTTGCCGTCAGCCCCTGGGCCAGTTGCTGGCGAGCCAGGGGCGCACCGAGTGTCAGCAGCAAGTGGCCGAGCAATAGCAGATCCTGTGTATCCTGTTCGCCGAGATGTGTTTCCTCCGGTTCCAGCAGCATATTGTCCCGGGTCGTCGCCAACTGCATCAGTGCCGTCAGTGCATCACGCTGGGCTGCACGCCAGGCAATCAGTTGCTCCCCGTTCAGCGTCGCCAGCCCGCCCAGCCAGGCAATCAGTGCCGACATCAACCCTTCGCTGCGACGCCGGATCTGTGCGGACTCCCAGTCCGGACTCAGGTGACAGACCAGCAGGGCAATGACCGCGCCCAGCGCGGTATCCAGCAGCCGGGCCTCAATCACCCGCGCCTCCGGCACCAGCAGGTAGTACATCCACACCAGCATCATCGAGAAAAACGTCGCCGCCAGCAGATAGTCCAGCGCAGCCAGCCCCAGCCCGAGCATCAGGCTGAGGAAGGTCAGCCCGAGCAATAGCCAGGGATCATGACTGAGCGCCAGCACGCCGACGGCCAGGGCACAGCCCAGGACGGTGCCTTTGACGCGCTGGATGCTGCGCTGCCAGCTCTGACCGAAGCCGGGGCGCAGTGCAACCACGACGGTCAGGACGATCCAGTTGTCGTGGGTGCCGTGGCGCCAGGCCGCCAGCCAGAGTGCCAGCAACACGGCCAGGCTGAGTCTGGCTGCATAGGAAGTGGCCGGCCGGGCCAGCCAGTTGGCCGGCTTGCTCAGCAACGGGGCCGGCGCGCGATAGAAATGCATCACCTGGTGGATGTCAAAGCCGCTGGTGTTGCTGGTCGAACGCAGGTCACGCGCCAGTTTGGCGATCAGGCGGCGCATTTCGCGAATCCGTTGCACGCTTTCTTGCAGATTGGCGAGCACCGGTGACGGCAGCGTGGGCGCGACGGACTGCAGGTTTTGTTCCAGCTGCTGCAGTCGCGCCGGCTCCAGGCCAAAGCGGTGCAGTTGCCGGTGTGTCGACAATGCCATGGCGATTTCATCCAGCAAGCCCGCGCCATGATTCAACACATCGCGCAACTGACGCAGTAGCGGGTGGCTGGCCGGAGGCTGGCGCAACGCAGCAAAGTCGGTGTGTGCGGCGACCACCAGGTCAAACAGCGCGACACAATCGGCCATCAGATTGTAAAGCTGCCACTGCGCGGGGGAGAGCGATTCGGGGGGCTGCCGGCTCAGCTCCCCCAGAATCAACTCGCGTGTCAGCAAGTGACGCTGCTGCTGCCGATTCTGCGAAGCCAGCAAAGCCATGCTGCCTTGCCTTGGGGAGATGGCAGGGTCGTAGCACAAGGCGCGGGCGCGGAACTGCTCGGCCGTGGCAAACAACTCATCGGCCAGCGCACGGCGATGCATCTGATGCCGAAACAGCCGGCAGATCGTCAGGGCAAAGGCCACATACCAGAGCGCCCCGATGACGACGCCCTCCAGATAGGCCAGTTCGTAATCCAGTTGCTTGCCACGCAGGCTCAGGGCCACCGCCATCGTCATGACGGCATTCAGACCGATAATCCCGCTTTTGAGGCCAAACTGCATGGCGTAGGCCCCGGCGGCACTGATCAGCAACGCTGCCAGCCACAGCCCCGGCTCGCTGTGCATGGCCAGCGTGATCAGGCTGGCGCTGGCGATGACGGCCAGGGCGCACCACAGCATTTCCCTGCGCTTGCCGGATAACGGACCGGGCAGGTCGATCAGGCCGACATACAGGGCGCTGGTGGCGGCGGCGAGGCCGCTGACCGGTCGGTCCAGCCAGACAAGCAGCAGCAGGCAGGGCAGAAATGTACCGAGGGCGACACGCAGCGACCAGAACAGTGACTGGCCGTAAACAAATTTGCGGCTGGCATGCAGCAGGCGGGCGAAGCGGGGAGGCAACAAGGAGGTATCCGGCTGAGACATGGCTCACCGTGGTGAGCCATGTGACGATGGGCCGTCGGACATCAACGGTCGTTCGAGGTACGGATCAGCAGAGTGGGAATGGACGCGGCGCGCAGCACGCCTTCGGCCACGCTGCCCAGCAGCAGGCGCTTCAGTCCGGTCCAGCCATGGGTGTTCATGACGATCAGGTCGGCGTCCCAGGCCCTGGCATCTTCTGCCAGCACGTGCGGAATCTTGTCGACCCAGTTTTTCAGGACCTTGCACTCCGACGGCACATTGAACGACTGGGCCAGTTGCTTGGCCTGCAGCAGAATTTCACTCTGGCCATCTGCGACTTGTTGCATGTCGGCAGCCGGCACGAAGTCGGTATTGCCCCAGCCCGGTTCGCTCATATTGGCCACATGAACGATGCGCAGGGTGCCGCCGCTGACCTGGGCCAGCTTGCATGCCTCGGTCAGCGCCTGAAAAGAAGCTTCACTGTTGTCTACAGGAACAAAAATGCGTTGATACATTTGTCTCTCCCGAGAAATGAGCCCGCTGCCGCTGCCTCTGTTTGCGCGCACCGTCAGCCGACCATGGCCATAACATATCACTCCCCCGGAGGCGGGACAAATGTCCTGCCGGTCTTACTGCCCGCCGGCCTGACGGATCAGGTTGGCAAACTCGTGCTGCTTGTCCAGCTGGCGCAGCAGGTTGTCACAGACCAGGTCGCACAGGGCGTAGATATTCGGGTCGCTGATACCATAGTAGACACTGGTGCCGCGCCCCTGGCGCGATACCAGGCCATGCTTGGCCAGCAAGGACAGGTGTTTGGAAACGTTGGCCAGCGTGCATTGGCAGACCTGCGCCAGTTCGCCGACGTTGCGCTCGCCGTTGCGCAGTTCGTTGAGGATTTTCAGGCGGGTCGGTTCGGCCAGGGCCTGAAAGTACTGGGCGACCTGAACCAGTGCCTGATCGGGTAATTGCGCCATGCGATGCTCCGGACATGCCAAAGTAAACTTGAGTATTCAAATTATTGGTCAAATAATGAAATAGAGCAATGTCCCCTCGTCAAGGAGCAGCCATGCAAACCAATGTCGGCAGTATTGATCGTCTGTTACGTATCCTTCTGGGGGTGGTGCTGATCGCGCTGGTGCTGGCTGGCGTGATCGGCCCCTGGGGCTGGCTGGGCGTGGTACCGCTCGCGACCGGTCTGATTCGTTTCTGCCCGCTGTATCGCCTGATTGGCTGCCAGACCTGCCAAAAACAACCCTAGGCGTGCCGTTGCCAGCAGGATAGGCTCACTTTTTCTGTAATCTGGCTTAAAAAGAAGGAAGAACCCGCGGCCAGCCACGGGTTCTCGCCTCGTTCTGCGGAACGCTTCCCGCCCCATGGCGGATGATCAGCCAGGAAACGTCCATGCTCTATCCCGTGCGCCTCGCGATGCTGTATTGCGCCCTGACAGCACTGTTTGTGCTGTGCTTCACGCTGGGCTGGAATGAACAGACACGTGAAGGCATGTTGCTGTTTGGCTGGGGCTATGTGGTGTTGTCGTCTCTCGGCTGGTGGTGGCTGCTGCGGCGTGAGCATCGCTACTTCGAAGCTCACCAGGCCAGGCTGATCAACGATGCCATTCATGATGCCCTGACCCAGCTGACCAATCGTCGTGCCTTCCTCAGCAACCTTGAGTCGGCGATTCATCGCTCACGGCGCCATCACACCCGGCTTGGCCTGGCCTTCATTGATCTGGATGGCTTCAAGATGGTGAACGACATCTACGGGCATGGGGCCGGGGATGTGTTGCTGATTGCCGTTGCCCGGCGCCTGACCGAAACCGTGCGCAAGGGCGACCTGGTTGCCCGTGTCGGCGGAGACGAGTTTGTGGTGTTGGTCGAGCCCGACAAGCAGGAAGGTTGTGAAATCCTGGCCAAACGCCTGCTCAAGGCATTTCAGCAGCCCTTCGAACTGGCCGGCCAGCGCTTGAATATCTCGCTCAGTATCGGGGTGGCGTTTTTCCCTGATCATGGTGAAGAGGCGGCCCAATTGCTGACGGCGGCCGATCTGGCCATGTACCGGGTGAAAAAAGGCGGTCGTGATGGCTATGCCGTGGCCAATGAAGCCGAGTCGCGCGGCTTGCCCAGTTCAGACCATGACACCTTGCCCAGTTGAGAAGCATTTGCCTTTGCGTCTGCATACGGCAAAATGGTGGCCTATTCAAACAAGGGCGAGACGATGAAACTGCTGGAAGAATTCAAGGCGTTTGCAGTCAAGGGCAATGTCATCGACCTGGCGGTCGGCGTGGTCATCGGCGGGGCGTTCGGCACGATCGTCAAGTCACTGGTCGACGATGTCATCATGCCGCCCATCGGGCTGCTGATCGGCAACGTCGATTTCAGCAATCTGTTCATTGTTTTGCGCGAGGGTGGCAAGCAGGCCGGTCCCTATGTGTCGCTGGCGGCGGCAAAGAGTGCCGGGGCGGTCACGCTGAATATTGGCCTGTTCGTCAATGCGCTGGTCAGCTTTACCATCGTTGCCTTTGCCATTTTCATGCTGCTCAAGCTGATCAACCGTCTCAAACGGGAAGAGGCCGCCGGACAAGTGGCTGCCCCTGCCGGCAAAACCTGCCCGTTCTGCCGCAGCGAGGTCCATGCCGAAGCCAGTCGCTGCCCGCACTGCACCTCTCAGCTGGACTGAACCGGCGGCATCGGCCCGCTGTACTGCGCCCTTGGCCGGATCGGCTGCCGACTGGTGCGCTGCTCGTCGATATGGGCCAGCCACCCGACGCTGCGGCCGAGGGCAAACAGGCCGAAAGCCGCCCCCTCGGGCAGCGCCAGCGAGCGACACAGTGCGACCAGGGCAAAATCCAGCGAGGGCAGCAAGCCCGTGCTTTCGGCCATATGGCGCTGCAGCTGCTCGCTGACATGATCCAGCGTCAACCCTGACAGGATCTGTCGGGCGCGCGGATCGCCCTGCGGGTAGAGCGGGTGACCAAACCCCGGGATGTCTTCGCCGCGCAACTGGCGTGCCGTCACGGTGTGCGCCACATCGCCTGTCCCGATTTCCTTCAGCAGCGCCATGACGCGGGCGGTGGCACCTCCATGACGCCCGCCGGACAGCGTGGCCAGGGCGGCAATCAGTGCCGAGCGGGTGCTGGCACCGCTGGCAGCTGCACAGCGTGCGGCAAAGCTGGACGGGTTGAGCTCGTGATCGGCGCACAGCACCAGCGCCATGCGGACCCGCTCGGCGTCCCGCTTATCCAGTCCCCAGGCCTGTGCACACCATTGATGCAATGGCAGTCCCGGTAACCAGACATCACATAGCGCCGCTGCCAGCGTGGCCATCAACTGGACATGATTACCCGCCTGCCGGGCAGGCGTTGCCGTGCCGCAGTCTGCCGGCAGATCGGCACTCAGGGTAACAAAACGCGTCAGCAACCATTCCGGGTCGGCCAGTCTGGCTGAGGTACCGGCAGCTTGCCATGCCCGATCTGTCGGCAGTGGCAGGGAGGGGGTCTGCCACAGCAGGGCGGCCAGTTGTTCCAGCGTGACCTGTTGCGCCAGCAGGGCGGCATCGTGGCCACGGAAGAACAAACGTCCCTGATCGATCAGCGTGATGGCCGAGGGCAGTACCGGCAAACCCCAGTCCAGCGCGGTGCGCGCGACATCACGCGATTTGCGCCCGCGCCGACGCTGTTGCTGCAGGGTCTGGACTTCATGCAGCAGATACCGTCTGGCACGGGGCGTATCGCCAGGCAGCGTATGCAGCAAGCCACGGCTGACATAGGCATACAGGGTGGACAAAGTGATGCCGAGGCAGTCGGCGGCTTCGCGGGCCGTCAGGGTTTGCATGGTCATCGCCCTCATAGGTTGATCGAATCAATCAAGATTGACTATATATTGGCAGCCCTTACAGTGGTAGCTCTGACTCGTATGGAGCCTTGCCATGTCTACTCAGTTCTCTAATGCCCGCCACATGCTGCAACAGTTCTGGCTTGCGGCACAGGGCGATCCAGCCTGGTGCGACCAGGTCGATTTTGTCGCCGAAGGCCAGTTGCCTTCTTGTTACCCGGTCACCGATCTGGCTGCCGCCGCCGTCGCTTCGGCGACGCTGGCGCTGGCAGAGTGGCGCCAGCTGAGTCAGGGTCTGAGCGGTCGGGTAGAGGTCGATCGGCGGCTGGCCTCGCTGTGGTTTGCCAGCTCCATCCGGCCTCAGGGCTGGGCCTTGCCGCCCAGCTGGGATGCCTTGGCGGGGGATTATGCGACGCGCGATGGCTGGATCCGCTTGCATACCAATGCGCCACATCATCGTCAGGCTGCCTTGCAGGTACTGGCAGTGACTGCCGATCGTGCCGCCGTGGAGGCGGCGGTGTCCGGCTGGGCCGCCGAGTCGCTCGAGGCGGCAGTGGTCGCGGCCGGTGGCTGCGCCGCCGTAATGCGCAGTCAGCAAGACTGGGAACGCCATCCTCAGGGGCGGGCGCTGGCCCGTGAGCCCCTGTTGGCCATTGAGTCTTTTCACGCAGGCAGTGCGCGCGACTTGCCCGTCGATCCGCAGCGACCACTGGCCGGGGTGCGGGTGCTGGACCTGACCCGGGTGATCGCCGGGCCGGTGGCGACCCGGTTTCTGGCCGCCGCCGGGGCCGAGGTGCTGCGCATCGACCCGCCCGGCTGGCACGAACCCTGGGCGGAGCAGGAGCTGACGCCGGGTAAGCGCACTGCGCGACTGGATCTCAAGTCACGCGACGGGCTTGAGCAGCTCTGCGCCCTGTTGTCGGGGGCCGATATCCTGGTGCATGGCTACCGGGCCGATGCCCTGGCGGCACTGGGGCTGGATGCTGCGCGCCGTCGCGTACTGCAGCCCGCTCTGATCGAGGTGGCACTGGATGCTTATGGCTGGTCCGGACCGTGGGCGTTACGGCGAGGCTTTGACAGTCTGGTGCAGATGAGCTGCGGGATTGCCGAAGCCGGTATGCGTCTGGGGGGCAAGTCGCGCCCGACACCACTGCCGGTACAGGCACTGGACCATGCCACGGGCTATTTACTGGCCTGTGCGGCCCTGAGGGGGCTGAGCCAGCGCCGACTGGACGGGCAGGTATGGCGGGCGAACAGCTCGCTGGCCAGGGTGGCCTGCTGTCTGCAGCAGGCGGGGACCAGTGTGCAGGGAATGGGCGCGGCGGGATGGACAGAAACCGGGGCGGATTGGGCTGATTACACAGAACAAACGGCGTGGGGCGCCGCACGGCGCCTGAGAATGCCGGCGCAGATCGATGGTTTTGCCTGGCCGATCGTCAGCCCGGCTGGCGCGCTGGGCAGTGATACGCCCGTGTGGCACGCCCGGAACGGATGATGCTCAGGCGTGCTGGTGAATCTGCACGCCATCTTCCAGCTTGGCGCGCCACAGGCCCTGATTGAAAGCAGCAAGCAGGGTTCTGGCGCGACCCTCTCCCAGGTCCTCGAAGGCGCCATCGGCATTGAAGAACTCGCGCAGCTCGGGGATGGCGGACAATTCGTCGGCATCCATCATGGCAAAACCCATCGACCAGCGCCCGAAATCGCGCTTGCTGATCGGCTCGCAGATAATCTTCGACACCAGCATATGGCGCTGATCATGGCTGATTTTGTCATACAGGGCTTCGACTTCGCTCTCGTCACCTTCCAGAATCTGGAAGAAGGAGCCCTCGCGATACAACAGCAGGCCGGTGATGTCGTGCTGGCTGTTATTCTCGCGGCAGGTTTTCAGCAGCGACATCAACTCGGCAGGCTGCACCTTGGTCTTGGCCGCGCTGCAATAGATCATGTGCACCAGTTTCATGATGATCTCCCGGGGCATGGGGCCCTTGGTCTGAGTTTAGACTAATTAATCGAAAATGGATTAATTACATATCTCAATCAATGGGATAGCCGATGTCTTTGGCAAATAACCTGTGGTTCTCCAGCACCGTTTTCAGCCACTCGGCCAGCGCGGGCACCCCCGGGTTGACACCCGCATGTCGCGGATAGCTCATCCATACCGGCACGGGCGCCGGGCTCCATGCCGTCAGGACACTGACCAGCTGACCGCGTGCCAGCGGCTCAGCCACCTCGGCCAGCGGTGCCTGGATCAGGCCCATGCCGGCCAGGGCGCAGGCCAGCAGGTGATCGCGCCTGTCGACGCAGAGGCGTGCCGACCGTGGGATCGGCCAGTCTTGCCCCTGTCGTGGCCAGCGCCAAGGCACCGACTGACCGGTGGGGTGCTCGCGGCAGGGTACGAACTGATGCTGCACCAGATCCTGAGGGGTTTGCGGTGTGCCGAAGCGGGCCAGATAGTCCGGGCTGGCGCAATGGATCATGAGCAGTGCGCCCAGTGGTTCGTGCCTCCAGTCGGATGATGTCGTTGGCTCAAGCTCAATGCGGCCATCCAGTGCATCGGCCTGGCTGGCCGATGGCTGCTCGTTGCTGAGCAGGTTCAGGCTCAGGGCCGGATGACGGGCCAGGAAAGTCGGCAGGGCCGGCAGCAGCATGCTGCGGGCAAAGTGAGCGGGAGCCTCGATGCGCAACACACCTTGCAGGGGCGGTGGCTCGGTGTTCAGCTGGCCGGGCAGCGCCGCCAGCTCGGCCAGAATCTGCCGGCAATGGCGCAAGGCCCGGACTCCGTCACGCGACAAGGCGACCCGGCGGGGGGTACGGTGAAACAGACGGGTTGACCACTCTCTTTCCAGCTGCTGAATGGCGGCGGAAATGCTGGTTCGCGGCATGGCCAGTGTGTCGGCGGTGCGCGTAAAGCTGCCTGTTTCGGCCACCTGCACGAAGACCCTCATCGCATCGATACGATCCATGCTCATTCCTCGAATATGCTTTGGTGATAATTTATGTAAATTATTTAAAGCTTTTGGAATGAGTGGCGCGTGGAAGGTTCCCGAGCCAGTGGCCCGTGTGCGGCAATAGGCCCCGCGAGTGCGGCGTGACGGGCTACAGCGCGGCCAGCAGACCCTGTACCGTTGTCGACAAATGCCGTGCACAGCGCTCAATGCTGCCTTCTGCCGTTCCCTGGTCTTCACCGCGTTCATTGATCAGGTTGCTGATGGCGCGCAGCGTGAGCATGGGGGTCTGGCCAAAGCGGTGCAAGGCACGCGCAACGCCGGCACTTTCCATTTCAATGACCCCTGACCCCTCGGCCTGCATGCGCGGGAAGTGGGTCGCTGGTACCGGAAAACTATTGCTGCAGAAAATGGTGCCGGCATGGACTTCCGGCAGCTGGCAGGCCAGACGCAGCAGTACGGGATCGCACGGCCACTCGGTTTCCAGCTGACGCTGCGTGTTGTCATTGTGCAGGCAGTGTTCGAACGGTGTGCCCTGCAGGATGGCGGGCAAGGTCAGCAGATCCATGTTGAGGATGCGGGACCCGGCGACCACGTCCCCGACTCGCCAGCCAGGCCCGACACCGCCGGCGGTGCCGCACATCAGCACGCACTCGGGTTGCCAGGCACGCAGGGCCACCGTGGTGGAGATGGCGGCTTCCTCGGTGCCGACACCTGTGCAGGCCAGGCAGATTTCATGGTCGAGGCAAGACATGGTGCGCGCCGATGCCAGGCCGGGGATGGCTGCGGTCTGCCATGCCCCTTGCTTCGCCAAATGCTGGTGCAGTGATGCCGCCTCGGCCGCAAAGGCGGCCATGATCAGAATTTTCATGGTCTTTCCCTGGTGTCCTGTCTCTGTATCGGGGGACATTGTAAAAGGAAAACCATGCCGGCGGCTTTCAGGCCAGGGCTTGCTGCCATGACTGCAGGCGAATGTCGCTGCGGGAGGTGAGCGCATTCAGCGCGATGGCATGCAGCATGGGGCTGACCGTCGTGCAGCAATCGGTCAGGATGCTGACCTCGTAGGGGGCGGCCGCCTGGGACAGTGCCGTATGGGTGACGCAGTTCTGCGTCATCATGCCGCAGACCAGTAGTTCCTTGACCTGCCATTGCTGCAGCAGCTCGCCGAGCCCGGTCTGGTGAAAGCTGTCGGCAAAGCGCTTGACCACGATCGCCGCATCCGGTGCTGCCGCCGTGATGCGCGGGTGCAGGGCCACGCCATGGGTATCCTGGTTGAAGAAGGGGGAAAGGCCCTTGGCCGGATCGGCAATATGCTGCACCAGAATGACCGGGATCTGCTGCGACCGCGCACTGGCGGCGGCCTGTTCGATCTGCTGCAGTGTCGCCTCGGCATTGGCCAGCTCGAAAGCACCGCCCGGGAAGTAGTCGTTCTGAATGTCGATGACCAGCAGGGCGCGTTGGCAGGTGGGCATGTTGTTTCCTTTCGATGAGGTGGTGGTGTGCTGATTGTGCCCGGCTTGCAATCGATCAGAGAGTGGCCCGAATGACAATAAACGATATAATCGGGCCAATTCACTTTCTGGTGTCTGGATGACGATGCGTATTGCCGTGCTGGCTTTCCCCGGGATCAGCCCGTTCCACCTTTCTGTGCCCTGCGTGGTGTTCGGTGACATGCGCACCCAGGCGGATGACTGGGTGCTGCAGGTGTGCGCCGAGAGCCCGGGCTTGCTTGATACTTCGGTCGGTCTGGCGCTGGGTGTCGAGCATGACCTGTCGGTGCTGGTGCAGGCCGACATGATCATTGTGCCCAGCTGGGACCCTGAGGTCCTGCCTTCGGCCAGCCTGCTGGCAGCCCTGCGCCAGGCGCACGGGCGTGGTGCACGACTGGTTGGCCTGTGCCTGGGGGCCTTTGTGCTGGCGCATGCCGGCGTGCTGGATGGTCTGCGCGCCAGTACGCACTGGGCCTGCGCCGAGGAGTTTGCCCGGCGATTTCCGCAAGTGGTACTGGATGAGCGGGTGTTGTATGTCGATGAAGGTCAGGTGGTGACCTCCGCCGGCACCGCCGCCGGGCTGGATTGCTGCCTGCATCTGCTGCGGCAAATGATCGGCGCCGAACGAGCCAATAGCGTTGCCCGGCGCCTGGTGTTATCCCCGCAGCGCCAGGGCGGGCAGGCGCAGTTCATCGAACAGCCCTTGCCGCGTGCCGAAGGGGATATGCGGCTCAGCGGGCTGATCGACTGGGTGCGGGCACACCTTGCCGAACCGCATACGCTCGACAGCCTGGCGTCGCGGGTGTTGATGAGCCGCCGTACCTTTACCCGTCATTTTCGTCGCTTGACGGGTACCACGGTCGGGGCGTGGTTGCTGAATGAGCGCCTGGGGCAGGCGCAACGCCTGCTTGAGCGGCGCACCCTCAGTGTTGAGGCCGTGGCCCAGCAGGTCGGCTTTGCCGGCGCGGCCTCACTGCGGCAGCACTTTCGCCAGCGATTTGGTGTGTCGCCACAGCAATGGCGTCAGGCATTCGCTGCTGTGCCGGGACAGAACGCCCCATGAGGCATCCGCTGTGGCTAGAATGGATGGATCAAACGGAGGGCTTGTCATGCGTGGCTATCAACTGACGTTCTATACCCAACAAGACCGCTTGCAGCACGGTTTGCCTCTGGCGCAATGGCTGCTGCAGCAGGCGCGCCAGCTTGGGCTGAAAGGCGCCACCCTGCAAACCGCCAGCGAAGGCTTCGGTCGCAGTGGTCATATCCAGGCCAGTCACTTCTTTGAATTGTCCGGTCAGCCGCAGGAAATCACCATGGCGGTGACTGAGGCGGAGGTCGATGCCATGTTCGCCTTGCTGGCCAGTCATCAGGTCAATGTTTTTTATGTATTGACGCCGATCGAATACGGTCTGTCGGCAGACAGGGTGCCGGGCGAGTAATGGCGCTGCCAGCGCAACGCCACCACGCGTCCAGACTCAGGCACAGAGCAGTGCCCCGTGGCGAATGATGCGGGCAGCATGCTGCTGTGCCCAGCGCTGCAGGCTGTTCAGCTGTTGCGCCGCCCAGCGCTGGGGCTGAAGATGCACAAAACCGGCATGCAGATCCTGTGGCAGTTCACTGCCCCAGGTTTCACGCGCCAGACTGATGCCCACATGCAGCCCCTGGCGCTGAAAGCTGGCGGCTGGCTCGCATTGCGGTTCAATCACCACCGCCACATGACGCGCACTCAAGCCGAGCTGCTGCAGGGTGGTGGTGGCTTCCAGGGCCTGCTCGCCAGGCTGCAGAGGCAGGTGCAGCGGACCTTGCCGCTCTGCCAGCAAAAAGTAGTTGCAGGCATGCAGTTGCTGCCACAGCGCCTGAAGCGCGCGTTGTGCCGCGGCATCGTGACGCAGGATAAGGCGCAGCGTCTGTCCGTCCAGCGAGCGGCCATCGGGGGTGCCGATCCAGCTGCGGGCCAGGGTGCCGGCAGCGCGTCCCTGCATATCGCGCAAGGGAATCAGCCGGCTCTCGATGCGGTATTTGAGAAAGCGGGCCACCAGCCGGTCACGCTCCAGCGCCATCGGGTGGCTGCCCCGGCCGCTCTGCAACCAATGCGCCAGCTGTTGCCGGAGGCGTGCCTGCAAATGCGTATCACAAGGTGCCTGCGGTTGATTGGTCCACATGACACACTCCTTTCCTTGTCAGGGCCGGTCGAGTTCGGCTCGACCGGCCGTTTGCGACCTCAGCCACCCATGGCGACTTCAAACACTTTGTAGATCACCATCAGCACGGCCAGCACCAGATAACCGCGCAGCACGGCCATCCACAGCTTGTTGCTTCTGGACAGGCGCATGGCCGGCAATTTGTGCAGCGGCGGCATGCGCCAGTTGCCGGGGTCTTGCCGGCCGGCTGCCGTGAGGCGGCCGGCGCCATGCTCGGCCTCCTTGCGCAGGCGCAGCACCTGTGACGCCACGACGACCAGCAGGGCCATGACCCCGCCGCCAACCAGAATCTCGGTGATGGTTTCGCCGCTGATCGTCGGCCACAGGACCGAGGCTGTCAGGATGATGGACAGAATGACCAGCGCCGCAACGATCAGGGCGGTAAAGAGGTTGGTCCGGTTGCTGTTGACCCACGGGCCGAGTACATCCTTGTCGTTACACAGAATCAGCAGGAATACGGTTGCCGAAGGCAGCAGGACGCCGGCCAGCGTCTGTACCGCATTGGTCAGCAGGCCCAGCGGGACGCCGGGGATCAGTACCAGGGCGGCCGCCGCGGCAATCAGCAGGAAGTACACGGCATAGAAGGCCTTGGCATCACCGGGTTTGCGGTGCAGCGAGTGTTTCATGCTCATCACGTCTGCCAGGGCGTAGGCGGTTGACAGTGACACGGCACTGGCCCCGATCAGGCTGGCGTCAATCAGGGCGATGGCGAACAGGATGCCTGCCAGCGGGCTGTGGTAGTGGGCAAGGCCGGCAGCAACGGCCCCCGTGTCCTGGAAGTTGCCGAACTCCGGCTTGCCGGCAAAGATACCGGCGGTAAAGCTGATAATGGCGATGGCGCCGATGAGGACCAGGATGATGCCGAGCCACAGGTCGGCACGCTCATATTTGATGAAACGCGGGGTGATGCGCTTGTCGATGACGTAGCTTTGCTGGAAAAACAGCTGCCAGGGAGCGATGGTGGTGCCGACGATGGCAATGATCAGCAGCATCACGTCCGACAGCTTGCCGCCGGCGGGCAGGCCGGGAACGAACAGGTCGCGGGCGATCTGGCCCATGGGCGGGTGAATCATGAAGAACAGCGGCACCAGCAACAGGCTGAGCAGCACCAGTACCATGGAGAAACGTTCAAAGCGGCGGAAGTCGCCGGTACTGACCGCCATCATGATCAGCACCGCCGAGGCGATCACCCCCCATTCCTTGGGCAGCCCGAGGAATTGCATGGCCAGCGTGATGCCGATGAATTCAGTGACGATGGTCAGGGCGTTGAGCAGGAACAGGTCAATGGCGCTGAAAGCGCCCCAGAATTTGCCGAACCGCTCCAGAATCAGTCTGGCGTGGCCGACGCCAGTGACGGCCCCCAGACGCAGCACCATTTCCTGATTGACGTACAGGACCGGGATCAGCAGTGCCAGCGTCCACAACAGGCTGGTGCCGTAGTTCTGTCCGGCCTGGGCGTAGGTGCTGAAGCCGCCGGCATCGTTGTCGCCGACCATGACGATCAGGCCCGGACCGAGAATGGCCAGCAGGGTGCGCAGGCGATGCCACCAGCCGGTGCGCTTGGCGTGATCGCCCTGCCGGATGGTGCCGAATGCGCCGCGGATGTCACCGAGGTGGGCGCTGTCCAGGACGGCGCTTTGTGTGTTTTTTTCGCTCATTGTCTACTTCTCTTCGATTCGAATGCGTGGGGATACCCGACATGTCGACCGGACAAGGCGTCTTGATGTTTGCTGACCGTCGCGTACTGCGGCGGCAACATCAAGCCGTCCTGAAAGTCTGGACAAACAGTGGGGGGGAACTGTGCGCCGGTGGCGCGGGATCGGGTCACGCTGAAGGGGGGGCAGGCGGGGCAGGGTCAGATACTGCACTTGCCTGGCGGTCCGTTGCCGGTCAGCGTGACCGATCGACTACAACTGGGTTCTTCCATGGCTGGCTCCCGGGGTCAGTGACTCGCCAGGCCGGCAAGGCGACGAATCAGTTGTTGAAAGAAATGGGTGAGGCCGACACGCGAGGCTTGCCGGTCGCGGCGAATGTCTGCCGCCAGAAGGGATCCGTAGTTCATGATGCGCTCCAGTAAAATGCCAATGTCAAAGCCATGGCGCCGCAGATGGCGGTGCCATGGTCGTTCACGGCCAGTGCCGATCCGCCACGACAGGGTGGGCGGACGTGCCAGGGGCCGTTATGGGGTGTCTGCCTCGCCAGCGGCGCTGCAGAACGATCATTTCAGTGTGGGATGCGCGAAAAACGAAGGCGCACCGCCTTGCCTGCGACAAGACGGTGGCTGATGAACAGCGGTGGTCTTGCCGGGCTTAGATGTGGTCGATGCAAGATCGACTAGGACTGCTTTCCAAGGCCGGAGCCCCCTATATCATTGAGGAGCGTGAAATATACGCTTCGGGATTTAAAGGTGTCAACAGGGTATGACCAATCAATTTTGCGATGCAGCAACGGCGTGGTGGCGCGCCAGGCGGATCAGCCGCTGGTTGGCGGAACCGCGCCAAGGCAGGGTGGTGGGCTGGGCCTGCAGGTAGCGTCCGTCGATCAGCACGTCGACCCATTGCAGTAAAGGCAGCTCGGCAATTTCTTCATGACGGTAGCCGGTCCACAGCCAGATGTCCTTGTCCGGATAGCGTTGCTTGAAGCGCTGGCACAGATCCTGGATGGCCTCGCGGTTGGCCGGGTGCAGGGGGTCGCCGCCGGACAGACTGAGGCCGTCATGGCGCGCCGCCAGCTGCAGCAGACGGTCGCGCACCTCGGCGGTGAAGGGGTGGCCGGCCTTGCGATCCCAGGTGCTCTGGTTGTAGCAGCCCGGGCAGGCATGCTGGCAGCCGGTGACGAACAGCGTCAGCCGGATGCCTTCGCCGTTCACCAGGTCGTCAGTGTAAAAACGATCATAGTTCATGGGCTTGTGCACTTCCCAGGTGCTTGACGCGCCGCATGACTTCTTTTTGTTTGCCGGCATTGAATGGTCGCGCATTGGGGCTGCCCAGATAGCCGCAGACACGGCGGGTGACGGACAGCGAGGCGCTGTCGCGATTGCCGCACTGCGGGCAGGTGAAGCCCTCTGATGTTGCCAGGGCTTCGCCCATGAAGCCGCAGGCACCGCAGGAGTCGACCGGGGTGTTGGTGCCGAAATAGGGCACATGTTCGACAGCATGGTCCCAGATGCGCTCCAGAGCCTTCAGGTTGTGCTGCATATTGGGCAGTTCGACATAGCTGATGTGTCCGCCGCTGGCCAGCTCGGCATAGCCGCTTTCAAAGGCGATTTTCTCGAACGGACTGACCTTGCGCTGCACGTCGAGGTGGAAGGAATTGGTGTAATAGCCCTTGTCGGTAATGTCCGGCAGGTCGCCAAAGCGCTGCTGGTCGAGTTTGCAGAATCGATGGCACAGCGACTCGCTGGGGGTGGAGTAGAGCGAGAAGCCAATGCCTGTCTCTTCGCGCCATTGCTTGGTGGCCTGGCTCATGTGTCGCACGATGCCATGCAGGAAATCCTGCGCCGCCGTACTGTCCGCCGGATGAACGCCAAACAGCAGCCGGCCCACTTCGTGCAGGCCGATATAGCCCAGCGAGATCGAGGCACGGCCATCGCGGAACAGCGTCATGATGTCGTCGTCCGGTGCCAGACGCGTACCAAACGCCCCTTCGGTGTAGAGGATGGGCGCGATGTTGGCCTTGACGCCTTCCAGGCGGTGAATGCGTGTCATCAGGGCGCGGCGGCAGATCTCGAGACGCTCGTCGAGCAGGCTGGTGAAGCGGCTGCGGTCTCCTTTGGCCTCCAGGGCGATCCGGGGCAGGTTCAGGCTGACAACCCCCAGGTTATTGCGGCCATCGAGCACTTCCTTGCCCTCGGCATCGTGCCAGACCGACAGGAAGCTGCGGCAGCCCATCGGCGAGACCGGCACGCTGGAGCCGGTAATCTGCCGGTTGAGTCTGGCCGAGATGATGTCTGGGTACATGCGTTTGGAGGCGCACTCCAGTGCCAGTTGTTTCAGATCGTAATTCGGGTCTTGCGGACGCAGGTTGATGCCTTCATCGAGGAACATGACCAGTTTGGGAAAGACTGGCGTCACGCCTTCCTTGCCGAGTCCGCGGATGCGCACGCGCAGGATGGCTTGCTGAATGGCGCGTGCCTGCCAGCTGGTACCCATGCCGAAAGAGAAGGTGACGAAGGGTTGTTGGCCATTGGAGCTGAACAGTGTGTTGATTTCATACTCGCAGGCCTGAATGCCGTCGTAGGTTTCTTTCTCGGTGCGCTCGCGGGCATACCGCTCCGGCTCGCTGATGCCGTATTCACGGGCAATGAGCAGGTTTTTCTCGTAACTTTTCTCGACGTAGGGGGCCAGTGTCAGGTCGATATTCGGAATGGTGGTGCCACCATACTGGTGGCTGGCGACCTGGGCGATGATCTGCGCCGTGACCGCGCAGGCCACGCCGACCGATTTCGGGCTCTCGATCTTGGCGTTGCCGAGGCGGAAGCCGTTTTTCAGCATGCCCTGCAGGTCCACCAGGCAGCAGTTGGTGAATGGCAGGAAGGGCGAGTAATCCAGGTCGTGATAGTGAATATCGCCCTGCTGGTGTGCCTGCAGGATGTCCTTGGGCAGGAAGGTGCTGGCGAACTGGCGCGAAACGATGCCGGCCATCAGGTCACGCATTACCGGAAAGACGTTGGCATCCTTGTTGGCGTTCTCGGTGGTGGCCTCTTCATCGGTCTTGTGCACCAGCCCCATCAGCTTGGCATGCAGGGCCGAGCCCTGGGCGCGAATGGTGTCGCGCTCATGGCGGTATTCGATGTACACCCGGGCCACATCCGGATAGTGGTGCATCAGGGCGTCTTCGACGCTTTGCTGCAGGGTGGGAATGTCGATCAGATCCTGCGGCTGTGCTCGGCATGCCTGCTCGATTTCATCGGCAATATGACCGGCCAGGGCGCGCGGTGCCGGATAGCCGGCGGCTTGTGCGGCACGCAGGCAGGCATCGGCAATTTTGCTGGCATCGTAGGGCACAATCGCGCCATCGCGTTTTTTGACCTGAAGCATGGGTAATTCTCTCGTCTGTACGGAAGGGGGCTGCTGACAGGCGGTACTCTAGGGGAATTTTCCGGCAGGCGGGAAAGAGAATTTGCAAAATGTAGCGACTGAATTTGAGTTTCATCAAGATATTGTGTTTTGCGCTGCCTGAGCCGGGCTTTTGTCTTTATGTGAAGCAATAAGCTCCGGCGGCCAGCAGTGGATTTGGGTATCATAGCCAACCAGATTATTCGCCCGCCGTGAGTGCGGGTGTTGCGACAGGAGCGGGTATGTTTACCGGGATTGTGCAGGGCATGGGCGAGCTGGTCGCCGTGGAACAAAAACAGGATTTTCGTCGTCATGTCGTCCGTCTGCCGCAGGACATGCTGGCGGGACTGACGCCGGGGGCGTCGGTGGCGCATAACGGCTGTTGCCTGACCGTCAGTGCCATTGACGGCGATCAGGTGGCTTTCGATCTGATGCAGGAAACCTTGCGGGTGACCAATCTGGGGGGCTTGCAACCCGGAGATCGCGTCAATGTCGAGCGCGCTGCGCGTTTTGGCGACGAGATCGGCGGTCATGCCATGTCGGGGCATATCTATTGCCAGGCACGTGTCAGCGAGGTGATTCGCACCCCGGACAACCGTACGCTGTGGTTCGACATGCCCGCCGGTGCCATGAAGTATGTGCTGACCAAAGGCTATATCGGCGTGGATGGGGCCAGTCTGACCATCGGCGCCGTGCAGGAACACCGTTTCTGCGTACACCTGATTCCTGAAACCTTGCAGCGCACCATTCTGGGCGTGCGCGAGGTCGGGGATCTGGTCAATATCGAGATTGATCCCCAGACCCAGGCGATCGTGGATACGGTCGAGCGGGTACTGGCCAAGCAGTGATCAGACAGAACAACGATAAAGGATAGTGAGCATGGCGATTTCTCCGGTGCAGGACATCGTGGCCGATATCAAGGCGGGCAAGATGGTGATTCTGGTCGATGCAGAAGACCGGGAGAACGAGGGTGATCTGGTGATGGCGGCTGAGTTCGTGACGCCGGAAGCCATCAACTTCATGGCCAAATTCGGTCGCGGCCTGATTTGCCTGACCCTGAGCGAGGATCGTTGCCATCAGCTGAACCTGCCGCTGATGGTGAGTCGCAACGGGACTTCGCATGGCACCAATTTCACGGTCTCGATCGAGGCGGCCAGTGGCGTGACCACCGGCATTTCCGCCGCCGATCGCGCCAGAACCATTCTGGCTGCCGTCGCGCCTCAGGCCCGGCCGGAGGATCTGGTTCAGCCGGGGCATATTTTCCCGCTGATGGCCCAGCCGGGCGGTGTACTGGTGCGTGCCGGCCATACGGAAGCCGGCTGTGATCTGGCGCAGCTGGCCGGTCTGACGCCTGCCTCGGTGATCTGTGAAATCATGAACGACGACGGCACCATGGCCCGCCTGCCGGAGTTGCTGAAGTTTGCCGACGAGCACGGCATCCGCATCGGCACGATTGCCGATCTGATTCACTACCGCAGCCGTACCGAAAGCGTGGTGGAGCGCGTCGGCCAGCGTCCGGTGGATACGCCGTTCGGTAGTTTCGATCTGCATGTTTTCCGTGATGTGCTGACCCGTGCCACGCATCTGGCGCTGGTCAAGGGTACCCCGGTTTGCGAGCGGGAAACCCCGGTGCGGGTGCATGAGCCGCTGTCGGTGATGGATTTGCTGGACCCGGTCTCCGGGCCGCACTCCTGGACCGTGCCCAATGCGCTGGAGTACATCGAAGAGCAGGGCTGTGGCGTGGTGATTCTGCTGCACCGCCCGGAAAACGGCGACGATCTGCTGGCCCGTGCGCTGCCGTCCAGCGAGCCGGTACAGGCGGTGTGGGACAACAAGACCTTCGGTATCGGGGCCCAGATCCTCAAGACGCTCGGGGTGGGCAAGATGCGCCTGATGTCCTCGCCGCGAACGCTGCCGAGCATGGCCGGCTTCAGCCTCGAAGTCAGCGGATTTTGCCAGCCGCAACACGGCAGCGTGGAAATGGATTAAAATAAACAGTTCTGCGCTAATTGCAAAAGAGATTGAACATGCTGGATAGCATCCATCGTATCGCCCCGAATCTGGATGGCCATGGCCTGAAATTCGGTATCGTCATGAGCCGCTTCAACGAGAATGTCTGCCACGGGCTGCGCGATGCCTGCCTGGACGAACTGGCCCGTCTCGGGGTGGCGGCCGCGGATGTCACCCTGGCCACGGTGCCGGGCGCGCTGGAAATCCCGCTGACCATGCAAACCATGGCGAAGAGCGGCCGTTTTGATGCCCTGATTGCCCTGGGCGCGGTCATTCGTGGTGAAACCTATCATTTCGAGCTGGTTTCCAATGAGTCGGGCAGCGGCCTGACCCGCATCGGTCTGGATGCGGGCATCCCGGTGGCCAATGCCGTACTGACCACCGAAAACGATGAGCAGGCGGAAGTCCGCATGCTGGAAAAAGGCCGCGATGCAGCACGTGTCGCGGTGGAAATGGTTCGGTTGCAGCAGGCGCTGCGCTGAGCTGGTAGTGTTGACAGGCCGCCTGTGCCTTGCCGGGCGGCTTCGTTCTTTACAAGGAATTGCTTCAATGAAAACTGCCCGTCGTCGTGCGCGCGAGTTTGTGGTTCAGGGTCTGTATGAATGGACGCTGAATCCGGATCGAACCGCTACCACCATCGAGAAACACCTGCGCGAGAACGAGTATTTTGCCAAGGCCGACGAAACGTTGTTTCGTACGTTGCTGTTCGGCGTGCTGAAGGATGCCGCCCAGCTGTCTGCGCTGGTTGCCCGTTACTACGAACGTTCGGCGGAGGATGTCAGCCCGATCGAGCGTGCCGTTCTGCTGATGGCGGCACTGGAGCTGACCCAGCACCCGGAGACGCCGTACCCGGTCATCATCAACGAGGCGATCGAGATCACCAAGACGTTTGGTGGTACCGACGGTCACAAATTCGTCAATGGCGTGCTGGACAAGCTGGCCGCCCAGGTGCGCGAAGAAGAAGTCGCCCGCCGGCCGCAATAAGCGGTTGATGCCCTGTCACACCCGCCCGCAGTTGTCGGCGGGTGTTTTCACATCCGGATCCATGAACGAATTCGAACTGATTCAGCACTTTTTTGCGCCGAGCGCCACCGGCAGCCAGACGACGCTGGGGATTGGCGACGACGCCGCCATCATCCGGCCGAGTCCGGGGTGTGATCTGCATATCTCGGTCGACACCCTGGTCAGTGGCCGGCATTTCTTTCCGGATGTCGATGCCGCTGCACTGGGGCACAAGACGCTGGCGGTCAATCTGTCCGACATGGCGGCGATGGGGGCACGGCCGCGCTGGGCCCTGCTGTCGCTGGCCTTGCCCGAGGTGACGCCGGACTGGCTGGCGGGTTTTGCCGCCGGCTTGCTGGATCTGGCCCGGGCGCATGATGTGGCACTGATCGGCGGCGACACCACGCGCGGCCCGTTGACACTGTCAGTGACTATTCTCGGTGAAACGCCGCATGGGCAGGCACTGTGTCGCCATGCAGCCCGTGAAGGGGATGATATCTGGGTCAGTGGCGAGCTGGGCATGGCGGCACTGGCCTTGCACCACCATGTGCCGGGCAGCGATGCGCCGCCGGATGACGTGCTGGCCGCCTGTCGTCTCAAGCTGGAGCGTCCGACCCCCAGGCTGGCGCTCGGGCAGGCACTGCTGCCGCTGGCCCATGCCTGCATTGATGTGTCTGATGGCTTGATGGCCGATCTTGGTCATATTCTGCAGCGCTCGGGAGTGACGGCCGAAGTCTGGCTGGATGCCTTGCCCAGCCACCCCTGGCTGCTCGAGCGCCGCCAGTCGCTGGCCTGGGCGCTGGCCGCCGGCGGCGATGACTATGAATTGTGTTTCACGGCGCCGGTATCGGCCCGTGCAGCGATCAGCGCACTCGCTGGCAAGGGCGCCGTGAGTCGCATCGGTCGTGTTCTGGCTGGCGCGGGGCCGGCACGTCTGATCGATGGCAACGGCCAATTGCTTGTCCTGGAGAGAGAAGGTTATGACCACTTTCAAAATCAAGCCTGACCTGAAGCTTGTTTTCAGTCATCCGATTTTTTTCATTGCTTTTGGCTTTGGCAGCGGTCTGGCGCCCTGGGCGCCGGGCACCTTTGGTACCCTGGCGGCGTTCCCGTGCTACTGGCTGCTTCGGCTGGCCGGTGTCGACGGTCTCTGGCTGGCCCTGCTGTGCCTGCCACTGTTTTTCCTTGGCGTGTATGTCAGTGAAAAAACGGATCAGGCACTGGGCGTGCACGATCATGGCGGTGCCAACTTCGACGAAGTCGTGGCCATGCTGCTGATTCTGTCCATGACGCCAGCGCATTGGCTGGCCTGGCTGGTGGCCTTCGCCCTGTTCAGACTGTTCGATATTCTCAAGCCCTGGCCGATTCGCTGGTTTGACGAGCACGTCCACGGTGGTCTGGGCGTGATGCTGGATGATATTGTGGCTGCCGTGCCTTGCATGGCGATATTGTGGGGCCTGCAACTGACGCATCTGATCTAGCGATGCCTTCAAAACCAGTGACAAACACGCCCATTTGAATTAATACTGAGACTGAAACGTAAGCTGCATACCAAGAGACTGGCGTGAAAAAAACCGACTACAGCAGCATTGCCGATTGGGCGCTGCATTATGGCCGCTCGAAAGATGCCTGGTTGACGCTGTCTGTGGACGGCCAGATTCAGCAATTCAATGCCATGGTCCCGCGGGTGCTGGGCCTGTCCCAGACCGAGCTGATCGGCAAGAAGCTGTCCGGCATGCTCAGGCGGGTCGACGCCATGATCTCGCGCAGCAATGCCATTTTTCGCGGCACCCTGTTCTCCCTGCTGCCGGGGACACGCAGTGGTGCCATTCTGGCGGTTGAAGAAATTCCCTGTCCCTTGCCTGACTGGCGTGGTCGTCTGTTGCGCCTGACCGATGTCAGTGAACTGATCGAGGTCGAGAGCAATCGCATCCGCAAGCTGGATCGCCTGACCGCGCTGGCCGACATCATGACGCTGGCCGAATCGGACCGGCAGCGCTGGCTGGACGAGTCCATGGAGCTAGGCGCCCGCACGCTGGGCCTCGAGCTGGGTATGGTCAGCCACATTCAGGACGGCGTGTTCCATCTGCTGGCGCACAATGCGCCGGGTATCTTGCAGCATGGCCAGACCTGGCCGCTGGCGCAGACCTACTGCAGCATCACGGCCGCGTCGCACGAGGTGCAGGCGCTGTCGCCCTTCCTGGACTCTCCCTGGGCCGATCATCCCTGCTTCTCCCACTTCGGCTATCAGTCATACATCGGTGCCCCGCTGTGGGTGCATGGGCAGATGTATGGCACGGTGTCCTTCTGTTCGCGGGTGTTGCGCCCGGGTGGTTTTGATCACAATGACCGCATTTTCGTCAAACTGCTCGCCCGCTGGGTGGGCGGGGTGATCGAACGCATGAATGTCGAGGGCCGTCTGCGCGAATCGCATGGCGAACTGGAAGAGCAGGTCGAACTGCTGGCCATGGCCGAAAAAGTGGCCCGACTGGGCCACTGGCGGCTCGACATGCAGCTGAGGACCATGCTGCTCTCCGATGAGGCGCAGAGTTTCCTGGGCCTGCCATCGCGGCCGGAGTGGGGGCTGGGCGAATTCGAGGCCCTGATTGCTGCCGATGACCGCGGCAGCTGGCGCGATCAGATCAACGCCTGTCTGGAGGAGGGCGCTCAGATCGGTCTCGAGCTGCGCATGATCAATGCCGATGGCTATACCCGCTGGCTCTCGCTGCGCGGCATGCGCCTGGAGCAGCAGCAACAGCATCAGTTGTTCGGTGTGATGCTGGACATTACCGATACCCGGCAGGCGCAGGAAACCATTTTGTTCCAGGCCAGCCACGACTCTCTGACCGGCCTGATCAATCGCGTGCTGCTGTTTGACCGGCTGGGGCAGGAAATCCGGCGCTGTCAGCGTAACGACGGGCATTTTGCCGTACTGTTCATCGATCTGGACTACTTCAAGCAGATTAATGACCGCTATGGCCATGAGGCGGGGGATCGCGTGCTGGTGCAGGTAGCCAAGCGTCTGGCCTCCGCGCTGCGCAAATCGGATACGGTCGGGCGTTTTGGCGGTGACGAATTCATTGCCATCATCCCGGGACTGAATACCCGCGAGGCGGCAGCGCTGCTGAAAAAGAAGATCCTGCGCCGGCTGGAGACTCCCATCCTGTTTGGCCGTGACGAACTGTTCATTTCGGCCAGCATCGGCGTCAGTTTCTATCCGGCGGAGGCAACGCTGCCACAGGATCTGATCCGCAAGGCAGACAACGACATGTATATCGTGAAGGAGTCGCGTCGCGGTCTGCCTAACCCCCTGCAACAGGGCGGGCGGCGCGGTCGTTCAACCTAGTCAGTCAAACCGGGCTTTCAGCCCGGTTTTCATATGACGGAAACCGCGGTCTATGCTATGCTTGCGCCCCTTTCCGTCGACCTGATTTCGTGTATGAAAGATCCCTGCGACCACTACACTTTTGATCTGATCGGCGGCGTGCGCAAGAAACCCGGGCGCAAGCCGCTGGGTGCGCGCGCCATGACCGTGGCGGAGCGCAAGCGGCGCAGTCGCGAACTGCGGCGCAATCGCCTGCAGGAGCTCTCCGTGACGGTAGAGCTGACGCGTGACGCCCAGCGCGCGCTGGAGAAAATGATCGAGTGGTGGGGGGTAAGCAAGAAAGAGGCGATCAACCGTGCCCTGCAGATCGCCTGTCAGTCACAGACCGGCCGTACCGGCCGGCTGTTCGATGAGTGGGACTGATTCAGCCCCCTTGTGCGGCCGGCAGCGGGCAGCGGGTCGACTGGCCGTTCAGTTCCTGCTGTAGCTGCCGGTAGGCGACCTTCACCTGCTTGCCGTCGCGCGTCAGCGTCAGGACCGCAATACGGTCAAAATCCTTGCCCGACCATTTGCTGATCCCCAGGTCGTCCGCCTTGTAGCGCTTGGCGACGGTATGCAGCAGTTTCTCGATCATGTTGTGCTCCCAGGCAATCCACACCATCGACCCGGCGTAACGCGGCTGATCCAGCTCCTTGAGCAGGCCGTCGATATCATCGTAGCCAAAGTGCGTGTTGACCGGCATCGCCAGCTGGATGGCCGTCGGCTCCAGGGTAGCCAGGGGGCGCACGTAACTGAAGCCGTGATTCAGGACTGCGGGATCGGGGGCAAACAGGTAGTCCGGCTTGCCGAACAGGCTCTTGAGCCGCGTAGGCAGGGCCAGCGCCCGATTGAGACCCTGGCAGGTCAGCTGCCCAAGATCGTCGGGTTGCTTTTCGGCGTGACGGATAAAAACCAGCGTTTCGGTCTGGCTCTCGGCCAGCGTGACCGTACTCAGGCAGCACAGCATCAGGGCGGAAAACAAATGGGACAGGCGCATGGTCATATCCTCAGGGCGTTGAACAGTTCACTCTCCAGGGCCACGACCGTCTTGTCGTCGTTAAGTCCCGGGCCGGTGATCAGGAAGGAGTCCTCGGCACGACTGCCAAGTGTCATGATTTTAGCAGAGTGAACGGCGAGATCATGATCAGTCAGGACGGCGGCAATGCGTGCCAGCAGGCCGGGACGATCTCCGGCAACGATCGACAGCACGAAGTAATTGGCCTTGTCATCCGGGCGAATCAGCACCTGCGGGGTAATCGGGAAGTGCTTCAGCATCCGGCTGATCCGGCCGTCCCCCGGCAGGGTCAACGGATCCTGGCGCCGCAGGCTGCCCGCCAGCTCGAATTCGATGAAGTTGATCATGTCCCGATAGTCGTCCTCATGATGCTCGGGGATGAAGACGTGGAACGTATCGAGTGCATAGCCATGTGCGGTGGTGTAAACCTTGGCGTCGGCAATGCTGTAATGCGTGCGTCCAAAGAAAGCGCAGATGCGGGCAAAAAGCGCCGACTGGTCAGGGGTATAGACCAGCACCTGAATGCCTTCCTTGTCATCGGACAACCGGGCACGGACGATGGGTTCGCCGCTGTCGGTAAAGCGGTTCAAGACCCGTGCATGCCAGGCGATTTCGCGCGCCTCGTGTCGCAGGAAGTAAACGATGTCCAGCTGTGACCACAACTTTTCTTCGGCTCCATCCGGCACGGCATACAGTCGCAGCAGGGCGCGGGCCTGCTGCTTGCGCGCCTCCAGCTCGGAATGCATGTCGACGGCCCCGCCACGGGTCAGATGCCGCAGGGTGGCCAGATACAGGTCTTCCAGCAGCTTGGCCTTCCAGGCATTCCACACTTTGGGGCTGGTGCCGCGAATGTCGGCCACCGTCAGCAGATAGAGGGCACACAGGCGTCGCGGTGTTTCTACCAGTTCGGCGAAGCGCTGCACCGTCTCCGGATCGTAGATGTCCTGCTTCTGCGCAATGTGCGACATGGTCAAATGTTGGCCGGTGAGCCATGCCACCAGCTCGGTGTCCTCGGCGCTCAGTCCGTGCTTGTCGCAGAAGTCGCGCGCATCGGCCATGCCCAGTTGCGAGTGATCGCCGCCCCGGCCCTTGGCGATGTCGTGAAACAGGCCGGCAATATACAGCACATGCGGGCGTTCAAAGTCGTTGATCAGCCGGGACAGGAAGGGGTATTCGTGATTGAAGGCGCTGATGGCAAAGCGGCGCAGGTTGCGCACCACCATCAGGATGTGTTCATCGACGGTATAGACGTGAAACAGATCATGCTGCATCTGGCCGACGATCTTGCCAAATGCCGGCAGGTATTTGCCGAGCACGCCGTACAGGTTCATGCGGCGCAGGCTGCGCGTCAGGCCCGGTGTGCTGAGAATCTGCAGGAATAGTTGCCGGTTGACCGGATCCTGGCGGAAGCGTTCGTTGATCTTGGAACGTGCGTGCCACAGGGCCCGCAGCATGCGCGGGGCAAAACCGGTGAGCTCGGGGTGCTGCTGCAGCATCAGGAAGGCCTGCAGGATGGCTGACGGGTCGCGGGTGAAGACTTCCGGATGGCGGATGCCCAGCATGCCGTTCACCGAGTAGAAGTGCTCATTCAGCACCTCGGTGATGCGAGGAACCTGGGAATAGATGCGGCCACGCAGATTGGGCAGCAGGATGCCGTTGAGCTGCGAGACGGTACGCGCTGCCCGGTAGTAGAGCTGCATGACTTGCTCGCTGGCGCGCAGGATGCTGCTGTCGGGCAGGCCGAGCGCCAGCCCGAGCTGTTGCTGCAGGTCAAAGATCAGCCGGTCTTCGCGACGACGCGCCAGCAGGTGCAGGAAAATGCGCAAGCGCTCCAGCTGTCGTTCGCCATGCTTGATCAGCCGGGCCTCTGCCGGCGTGAGAATGCCGCGCTTCACCAGATCATCCCAGTGGCTGCCCAGTCCGGTGGCCTTGCTGATCCAGATCAGCGTTTGCAGGTCGCGCAGCCCGCCAGGACTTTCCTTGAGGTTGGGCTCCAGATTGTTGGTGACGCCAAAGAAACGATTGTGGCGCTGCTGTTGCTCCAGTGTCTTGCCTTCGTAGAAGGCCAGCGGGTCGCGCTGGTTTTCCAGTGCCAGGCTCAGTGCGTCGAAAGCCTGCCGGTTACCGGAGATCAGGCGTTGCTCCAGCAGATTGGTTTCGATGGTGATGTCGGCGGCAGATTCGCGCAGGCATTCGGCATGGGTGCGAACACTGTGCCCCACCTCCAGGCCGATGTCCCACATCAGACCGATCAGCCTGGTGACCGTCTCGGTCAGTTCAGGCCGGGCATCGTCCGGCAGCAGGATCAGGACATCGATATCGGAACAGGGGAAGAGCTGGCCCCGGCCATAACCCCCGACGGCGATCAGGGCGGCCTCTTCACCCAGCGAGAGACTGTGCCAGAGTTGGCGGATGGCCGCGTCGACCTCGTCGGCATGGCGCGACAGATAGATCTGCGGATCATGGTGTTGGCAGTACTCGTCCGCCAGTACCTGGCGGCGCGCTTTCAGGTCATTGCGCCATTGGCGCGCCAGGGCCAGGTCATCACTCATGTCAGCGGGTTTCCTGTCGGTAAATCATCGTCAGACCTGCCATCAGGAACAACAAGGTGGGCAGGGTGGCGGAAAGCGCCGGATTCCAGTCGTGCAGCAGGCCGAGATAGCCAAACAGACGGTTGGTGAAGTGGAAGGCAACCCCGATGCAGATACCGGCAAACAGGCGCAGACCGAGCTGGCCGTGCCGGCGCTGCTTGGGGGTGAACGCCAGGGCCACCAGCGCCATCGATACGCAGGCCAGCGGATAGAACAGCTTGCCCCACATGGCGATCTCGTAACGCTGGGTTTTCTGGTTGTTGTCACGCAAATGGCGGATGTAGGTCAGCAGGTTGCTGGCCGACATCTGCTCGGGGACCACCAGCAGCACGTTGAGGATGCCCGGCTCGATGACCGATTGCCATGCCGTGTGGTCGAGGTGCTCGGTGCTGATGTGGTCCGCGGCAAAGCGGGTGATCTTGATATTGCTCAGTCGCCAGGACTTGCTGGCTGCATCATAGACGCCGCGCTCCGCCTCGCTGGTGCTCTCCAGCCGGTAGTTGCCGTTGTAGGTGTAGACGTGAATGCCCAGCAGGGTCTGATCCGGCAGCATTTCGCGGATGTTGATGAAATTGGTGTTGTCCTTGACCCAGAGGCCGGAGTGAAACTCCTGCGCTACCAGTGAGCGCGTGGCCGAGAGTTTGAGCTGTTCGGCCTTCTGCTGAGCCAGCGGGGCACCCAGCTCGCCGAGAAACAGGGTCAGGATGGCGCAGGCCAGACCAAAGCCGAACAGCAGTCGGCCGATCTGCAGCAGCGTGATGCCACTGGTGCGAATGACCGTGTATTCGCTGTGGGTCACCAGCTGGGTCATGCCGACCAGCACGCCGATCAGGACCGCCAGCGGCAGCAGCTCATAGGCATGTCCCGGAACCAGCAGGGCCACATAGGTCAGCATGGTCTGCATGCCATAACTGTTCTGACCGACACGCGGCATCTCCTGGATGATGTCGAAGAAGGCGTACAGCGCCAGCAGGGCCGTCAGGGTGTAGATCGTCGAGCTGATCAGCTGCGACAGGATGTAGCGGGAAATCAGTCGCATCGGTCAGGCTTTCATTCCGAACAGGGATTTCATGGTCTTGTAAACCGATTGAACGGGCCGGTCGCGGTAATACAGACCGAACAGCCCCAGCAACAGGAAGCCGAGATGGACAAAGGCGATGCTCCAGATCGGCAGGGTGTCGTGCAGGATGCTGTTGCGCACCACGGTCAGGCCGTTCTGATAGGCAAAATAACAAAGCAGGGCGGCAATCAGGTTGAATGCCTGACCGCCGGAACGCGGATTGGTGTAAGCCAGCGGAATGGCAAGAATGGCCAGGATCAGGCAGCTGAACGGCAGGGACAGGCGCCAGGCGAGCTCGGCGCGCGCTGCCGGGTCGTCGTACTGTGACAGCAGCAAGGCCGTCGGCAGCGATTGCCGCGAGCGCGGCGCCGTGACCAGATCGTGATCCTTGCCGATGGCGACCGAATAGCGGCTGAAAGAGGTGACATCGAAGTCGGCCCGGCCCGGGGTGCCGACATAACGAATGCCATCTTCCAGCGTGACCAGACGCTGGCGCGTGTCATCGGTGGTCAAATGCCCGCTCTTGGCAAAAATGGTGGATATTTTTCCGTCCGTCAGGTCCTGGAAAAATATGTTTTTTGCGTTACCGTTTTCGCCGCCATAGCTCTCAATGAAATAAACGCGGTTTGCGTCGGAAGATTCTTTGAATACCCCCGGGGAGATTGCCGAGATATCTTCGCGCTGTTTCAGCTGATCGGCATACACCTGGCTGCGCTGATCCGCCCAGGGGGCGATTCCCAGCGCCACAATGGCCACCATGGCCGACAGGGGTACGGCAAAGCGCAGCACCGGACCCAGCAGACTTTTTTGCGACAGGCCCGCGGCCAGCCATACCTGCATTTCCTGGTCGCGCCACAGCCGGGTCAGAACGACCAGCGTGCTGATGAAGACCGTTAAAATCAGCGGCACCGGAAACAGCCCGATGGCCCAGAAGCCAATCAGGGCGGCCACTGCGTCGTTGGCGATCTGCCCTTCGGCTGCGCGGCCGAGCAGATTGATTGCCTGCGTGGAAACCAGAATCGCCAACAGGACGACAAAAACCCCGACTGCGTTCAAAGTCAGTTCGCGAGTCAGGCTTTTGAAAAAAACCATGGATGTTGTGCCTTTTTTGACTTTTTGTGACTTGCGTAGTGATAATTCAAATCGAAAATACTGATATGCATTTTTTGGGCATATCGGGAAACCGAAATACCCGCCTTCACTCGAGATGGCCGACGTTATCGACGCGGCCGCGCAGAGTGGCTGACACGCGATAACAACGGGAGTACACAATGGAATTTAACATAAAAAGCGGAAGCCCGGAAAAACAGCGCGTGGCCTGCGTGATCGTCGGTGTTTACGAATCTCGCAAGCTGACGCTGGCGGCCGACCTGCTCGACCGCATTTCCAATGGCTTTGTCAGCGACGTCATCCGTCGCGGCGACATGGAGGGCAAGCTGGGCAGCACCCTGGTGCTGCACTCTGTGCCACATGCCCTGTGCGACCGGGTCATGCTCGTTGGCCTGGGCAAGGAGCGTGAATTCCGCGCCAAGGAATACCGCGAGGCCATCCGCGCATCCATTCGTGCCCTGGCGCAGACGTCCGCCAACGAGGCGGTCAGCTATCTGACCGAGCTGCCGGTCAAGAAACATGACGTCGAATGGATGGTCGAGCAGGCCACCGTCGTGACGCTGGATACGCTTTATCGCTTCGACCGCTTCAAGAGCAAGGTTGACGATCCGCTGCGCGGTCCGCGCAAACTCACCCTCGCCGTACCGCGCCGCAGCGACCTCGCCGATGGCGAAAAAGGTCTGGCGCGCGGTCTGGCCATTGGCGCCGGCATGACGCTGGCCAAGGACCTCGGCAACCTGCCGGGCAATGTCTGCACGCCCAGCTATCTGGCTGAAGAGGCCCGCAACATGGCCCAGGCCGTCGGCGCCGAAGCCGAGATTCTGGATCGTGACGCCATCGAGGCGCTGGGCATGGGCTCCTTCCTGTCCGTGGCCAAGGGCAGCGTGCAGGATCCTCGCCTGATCGTGCTCAAGCACTGGGGGGCCAAGGATCGCAATGATGCGCCGGTTGTCCTGGTGGGCAAGGGCATCACCTTCGATTCCGGCGGCATCTCGCTCAAGCCCGGCGAGGCCATGGACGAGATGAAGTTCGACATGTGCGGTGCCGCTTCGGTCCTGGGGGCCTTCAAGGCGGCTGTCGACATGAAACTGCCGATCAATCTGATCACGGTGGTACCGACTTGCGAAAACATGCCGTCGGGCGATGCCGTCAAACCGGGTGACATCGTGACCTCGATGTCCGGTCAGACCATCGAAATCCTGAATACCGACGCCGAAGGCCGGCTGATTCTCTGCGATGCCCTGACCTATGTCGAACGCTTCAACCCGGCATGCGTCGTCGATGTTGCCACCCTGACCGGTGCCTGCGTGGTGGCGCTGGGTTATATCGCCACCGGCCTGTACAGCAATCAGGATGCGCTGGCGCGCGAACTGTGCGCGGCAGGCGAAGAAGTGGGTGACCGTGCATGGCACATGCCGCTGTGGGATGAATACCAGGAAATGCTCAAGAGCCCGTTTGCCGACATGGCCAATATCGGTGGCCGACCGGGTGGCAGCATCACTGCCGCCTGCTTCCTGTCGCGCTTTGCCAAGAGTTATGACTGGGCGCACCTGGATATCGCCGGTACCGCCTCGCGCAGCGGCAAGGACAAGGGCGCCACCGGTCGTCCGGTTCCCCTGCTGGTGCAATTCCTGCAGGATCGTGCCGATATCGCCCTGGGCAATGTCGTTCGCCGTGGACGTCCGCGTCGTGAAGTCACCGAAACGGTTGAAGATGACGCGGATTGATTTTTACACCCGGGTCAGCGAGCCGGCACAATTTGCTTGCCGTTTGACCCAGACGGTGTACAACAGGGGGGAACGGCTGCTGGTCCGGCTGGAGGATGACGACATGCTCGGCGCCTTCAGCACCCGCCTGTGGAGTTTCGACGACGTGGCGTTCGTGCCTCATTGCCGTCATGATGCGGCCGAGGCCGGCGTCACGCCGATCTGGTTGACTGCAGGGGCGCCCATGGGCGAGCATCACCCTGCCGTATTGCTCAACCTGTCCGATGGGCTGCCCGAAGCGCCGACACGCTTTGCCCGCATTCTGGAAATCGTCGGCAACGACGAAGACTCGCTGGCCAGAGCGCGACAACGGTTCAAGTTTTACCGCGAGCACGGGTTTACCATCGAACATCACGACATGAGCGCCCGATAAGCATGACAGAGCCCAAGAAGCCGGATCCGAATAACCTTGCCGGGATCGACCTGCCGATCCTGACCGAGGTCGATGATGGTCAGGTCGACATACCTGACTTCGATTTCTCGAGCGAACTGGACCAGATGTCCAGTTCGCTGTCCACCCCCGAAATGCCGCTGGAGTTCCCGCCCGAGCTGCTGGAAGAAGACCGCGCAGCCCAGCCGGGAGATGCCCCGATCAATCTGCAGGACCTGCCTTCGCTCGACCTGGGCGATGAGGCGGCGCCAGACGCGACAAAGCAGACCGACCACGAGTTCGAGTTCGAACTGGAGCCTCTGCAGGCCGCAGCGCCGGCAGACAGCGGACTGGATGCCCTGATGGCGCGCGCCCAGTTCGATGAGCCCGGTCAGCCCGCAGCCGTTCAGCCCGCCGACGATCTGGGTGTACAAATTCCCGAACTTACACTGGACGATGTCCTGCCAGAACCCTCCTCCAGCGACACGCTGGGCACGTCGCCAACCGTCGGTGCGCCGACGCTGGTCGACGCCATGTTCGATCAGGGCGAAATGGCCGAGGACGACGGCGCCATCCCCGAATTAACGCTGGACGAAGTGCTGGAAGCCCCGTCCGCCGCACCACAGACCGCAGCAGCGGACATCCCCGAACTGACGCTCGAAGCGGCGCTGGCCGAGGGGTCGGATCCGGCACCCGTCCCGGAAGTCGACGACATCCCCGAACTCACGCTGGACGACGTTCTGGCCGAGGAGCCCGTCCTGCGCGAGCCCCCTGCGCCGGACGCATCGGCCATTCCTGAGCTGACACTGGAGGCCGCACTGACCGGGGAGCAGAACGAGGCCGCAGCGCCAGTCGATGCCGCAGCGATTCCAGACCTGTCGCTGGACGATGTGCTGGCCGTCGAGGCGACGCAGGCCGCACCAGCGGAATCGGATGTGGACGCGATTCCCGAATTGTCCATCGACGATGTGTTGCCGGCTTCCGACCCGGTCGCGACGGGCGAGGACAATGTGACGGAGCCCGTTGCCGAGGCGCTCATGGCAGAGGCAACCGTTGCGGCACCGGCGCTCGATTTGCCCGCAGCCGACATGCCGGAGGTGGCGTCTGCGGACGCCATGCCTGAGCCTGAAGTCGTTGCCGACGTCGTCGACACGCCTTTGCCGGACATCGCGGGCGCTGACGAGGTCACCGAGTCCGTCACGGAAGACGTGATGGCACCGCAGCGGGTTGAAGAGGGCGAGACCGGGGCAGAACCGGCCCTGCTGTCGCCCGACGAGCAGTCCGGCGCAGATGAACCCCTGGCTGAAGACACCCCCGGTCCGGCGGCCGAGGATCAGGCGGTGGATGCGCTGGTCGCTGCCGCCTTGCCGATGGACATGGCGGCAGAGGCTGAACAGGCCGAAGCGGTTCAGGAGGCATTGAGCGAGGCTCAAGACGAACTGACGCAAGATGCGGCTGCCATCGACAGTGCGACCGGCGAGCCGGCTGCCTTCCGTTCCATCCCGCTGGACAGTCTGCCGCATGGCGTACTGGGTGGCGGCAAGGGACCTTCTGCAGAGCCTGAAGCCACGGAAGCTGAGAGCGAACTCAGTCTGCAGGACAAAATTCGTGCCGCGGAGCGGACGCTGGCGCAGGAGCGCCTGCGCCAGGCCATGGCCCAGGCACGAGAAGAGGCCATGCAAAGCTGGCAGCCGGCTGTGGCCGAGCCAGAAGCAGAGCCCGCTCCGCGCGTTGCGGCCACTGACTATGTTCCGCAACTGGCCGACACCGGTCGTCCGGTCGAAATCATCAATGTGGCCGGGCTGGCCTCGTCGCCCACGCCGCAGCCATTCAACCTGCCGCCGGTGCGCAAGTCCTATGTGACCCTGGTGGACGAAGCCATGCTGATCGACTCGCTTTACGACAAGATCATGCCGCGCATGAAGGTTGAACTGTCCTTGTGGCTGCAGGATGCGCTCGACCACCAGGCCAAGCAGATGCTGTCCGGCGTCATGCATCAATTGAAAGAGGATTACGAGATGCTGTTCAGTGAAACCTTGCGCGAGAGTCTGCGACAAGCCATCGCCGAGATGGGGCGCGAAGATCGCGGGGAGCGCTACTGATGGGGCACCGCCTGTCACGCATCGTGACCCGAACCGGAGACGGGGGCACTACGGGCCTGGGGGATGGCAGTCGCGTCGCCAAAGATGCCCTGCGCATTCATGCGCTGGGCGAGGTGGATGAGCTCAACTGCCTGATTGGCGTGCTGATGACCGAGCCGTTGCCTGCCGATGAGGCGGGCTGGCTGACAGAAATCCAGCACGATCTGTTTGATCTGGGCTCCGAGATCGCCGTGCCCGGATTTTCCGCCCTGGCTGAGAAGCGGGTGCTGGCACTGGAAACCTGGGTGGAGGACATGAACCGTGCCTTGCCGATGCTCAAGGAGTTCATCCTGCCGGGCGGCTGCCGTGCCGCCGCCCTGGCGCATCAGGCGCGTGCCGTCTGCCGCCGGGCCGAGCGTACCCTGGTGAGCCTGTCGCAAGAGTCGGACGTCTCCGTGCCGGCCCGGCAATATCTCAACCGGCTGTCCGACCTGTTGTTTGTGCTGGCCCGTCACCTCAACCGTCTGGCCGAACAGCCGGACATTCTCTGGCGTCCGCGCCGCAGCGACTGAGGCCCTCGCGCCGGAAGGAGGCAGGATGACAGACGCCAGCATGACCGTCGAAACCCTGACCGAGATCCGGCGCTGGACACCCAAGCTGTTCAGCTTCCGCCTGACCCGTGCGCCGGGCTTTCGCTTCCGTGCCGGACAATTTGCCCGCCTTGGTTTGCAAAGTGGCGAGGAACTCATCGCCCGCGCTTACACCATGGTGTCGGCCCCGCACGATGACTTTCTGGAATTCTTCTCCATTCAGGTGCCCGACGGGGCGTTTACCTCGCGCCTGGCCAGACTGCAGGCTGGCGACACCCTTCAGGTCGGCCGCGCGGCGTTTGGTTACCTGACACTGGATCGCTTTGTCGATGGTCGCGATTTGTGGTTGCTGGCAACCGGTACCGGTGTGGCGCCGTTCCTTTCCATGCTGGCCGAGGCAGAGATCTGGCAGCGATTCGAACGCATCCTTCTGGTCTACAGTGTGCGGGAGGCTGCCGAGCTGGCCTACCGCAGCCAAATCGAAGCCTGGCTGAATCAGCCTCCGCCCGTGGTGGACGGGCCAGTGGCCCGGCTGTCATGGCTGCCTATCGTGACAAGAGAGCAGGTGCCCGGGATGTTGTCGCAGCGCATGACCGATCTGCTGCGCCATGGCGGACTGGAAGCGGCTGCCGGGCTCGACATCGACCCCGGGCGGTCGCGCGTGATGATTTGCGGCAATCCGCAGATGACGCTGGAAATGCGTCAGATTCTGCAGTCGCGCGGTCTGGCGCTGTCCCGTCTCAGTGCGCCGGCACAGCTGGCGCTGGAACAGTTCTGGTAAGGCCGTCGCCGGCTCAGTGCAGCTCGCCCGTGTGGCAGTTGGCCAGTATCGGGGCCGCATTCGGCCCGCGCATATCGTCAAAGAGATTGCCCTGTACGCCCTTGCTCCACCAGACATAGTGATCTGCCTGATATTTCACGCCTGATGCGGCCAGGGTCTGCACAAACAGCAGTGGCTTGCCGGCCACGGACAACAAGGCAAAGCTCTGCCCGTTATGGCCGTTGAGATAGCGTACCTTCAGGGTCTTGTTGCCGTCGCACTGGTAATGGACGGTCTGGGTTTCGGTAATGGCAATGTCCGGCACCAGGGCGCGGGCACCGGCGACGCCGGCGCTCAGCGCCAGCAGCAGGGACAGCAGGATTTTCATCGGATGGATCTCGTCATGCGGATTGGCGTTCAGTCTAGTCGCTGCTGCCGACCTTGCCTAGATGCCAAATGAAAAGCGACGACGGCACTCATGCCGGCGTCGCTTTCCGCTTGCTGCGAGATGATTTTATCGGCGCGGGAAACGGGCAGGGCGTTTCTCGACAAAGGCACGCACGCCTTCGCGCCCTTCGTCGGTCTGGCTTTGTGCAATGATGGTGCGTGCTTCCTGGGCCAGCTGTGCCTCCAGCGCGTTGGTGCTGGAAGACAGCATCAGGCGCTTGACACCGCCAAAGCTGCCAGTCGGGCCATTCGCCAGCTGTGTCACCAGCTGTTCGATGGTTTCATCCAGTTGCCCGTTCGCCACGACCCGGTTGATCAGCCCCCACTCCAGCGCCTCGGCGGCCGATAAGGTCCGACCGGTCAGGTACAGCTCCATGGCCCGCCGCTGGCCAATCAGGCGCGGCAGCAGCCAGCTGGAGCCACCATCCGGCGTATAACCAATCTGGGTGTAGGCCGTATTGAAGCGCGCCGAGTCGACGGCGATCGCCAGATCGGCAGCGGCCACCAGGCTCAGCCCGACACCCGCCGCCACGCCATTCACCGCCGCAATCACCGGGGCATCCAGTTGCATCAGCCGCGCCACCGCCTGGTGCAGCGGGTCGGTCATCTCCTGCAGCAAACGCCCAACCTGTTCGCTCTGCTCGACAAAGGTCGTGACATCACCTCCGGCACAGAAAGCCTTGTCGCCGGCACCGCGAATCACCACCACCCGCAAGTGAGGGTCCTGTGCCAGCTGACTGGCAATCTCTGCCAGGCGGACAATGCCCTCGGTATTGAGCGCATTGAATGCGGCAGGGCGATGCAGGGTGAGACGGGCAATGCCGTCCTGGCAAGAAAAGTCGATCATCGATTCGGTCATGACGTCACTCGCAGTGGAAAGCGAAAGTATATCCCAAATGGGTAGAGGCGTAAGCGCCGTGATTGCCGCGCCTGCGCAAAGCGGGTCTAATGAAGCTTTTTCAGCAGGAGTTTGCCATGAGCGCCCCCGTCAAGCCGGTGATCAGTTTTGAGGATCTGGACAAGATCGATATTCGTTGCGGCACCATCCGCCAGGTCAATGATGTCCCGCGTTCCGACAAGGTGGTGCAGTTGATGGTCGATTTTGGCGATTTCGAACGCTCCATCCTGTGCGGCATCAAGCAGGAGCGCAGCGACCTGGCGGGGCTGGTTGGCAAACAGGCGTTGTTTGTCGTCAATCTGGCGCCAAAGAAGATTTCGGGTGTCGTCTCGGAGGGAATGCTGTTTGATATCGGCTACGCCGACGGGATTATCCCGTCGGCACTGGCGCAGCCGGAGTTTGCCGTTCCCAGCGGGGTCCGGGCGGGTTAACTCAGTCCAGCTGTAGCAACTGGCGGGTGGCCTTGAGGGCCACCTGCAGCGGGCTGCCGTCGCGGCGGATTTTCGACAGCAGCATGGCGCCCAGCCACATCTGGTAGAGCGATTCGGCCGCCGCGTGCGCGTCACCAATCCCGGCCATCGAGCCGTCCGCTCGTCCTTCCTCGATGCAGGCGCCCAGGCGGCGGATCACCTCATCGGTGCCGCGGTTCAGGGTTTCGCGCATCGCTTCGGACAGGTCGGACACCTCGCCACCCAGCTTGACCACCAGGCACTTGCTTTCCGGGCCGTCACAGGCATGACGATCGCACCAGCCTTGCCAGTAACGCATCAGACGCTGAGCTGCCGGCGAGCCGTCCGCGGCCAGCAGCGCATCCAGCCGCGCCAGATAATCCTCGAAATAATGCGTCAGCATGGCTTCGCCAAACGCATCCTTCGACTTGAAATAGTGATAAAACGAGCCCTTGGGCACCTCGGCCGCAGCCAGGATCTCGCTCAGACCGACAGCCGCATAACCCTTGCCGAGAATAATGGGCTTGGCGGTGTCGATGATGTGCTGACGCACGCTGGGGGATTCAGTAGTCATAACAATATGATAGCGCTAATTAGACCGGTCGTCTAGTTATGTCTGTCAGCGTCCGTGCCCGGCTTGAGGCAAAAAAGCCTGACATCGTTTACCTGCAGTAACCACAGGTGCTGGCCGACCGGCACTGCGGCAAATCGCAGCCGGTCACCGGCGGCCAGCAAATGCAGCCTTTTGTCCGCCGACAGCCAGGGCAGGTCGGTGTAGCCGTAGTGCAGACTGCGGATCAGCAAGGCATCCATCCTCCCCAGCCAGTCATACTCAGGCTGAACCTGCAGGCTGCGAATCAATTTCCCCTGACCCTCCCTGGTCAGGGACAACATCATCGTGCTGTCCGGCAGATCGAGCCGCAGTTTGCCGGAAAAGGCCAGTGACTCTCCACCCTGGGTCACCAGCAGGCGATCAATGGGGGCCTCGCACTCGATGGCACGGTCCCGCTGCAGGAAGTAGCACACACTGCCGGCGTACAGCCCCGCCAGTGCAATCAATGCCCCGGCGATAACCAGACCGTGCCGTGGCAGTCTTGCGGTAAGGCTTGTGAATCGCTTTGCTTGCATGCGAGATAACTTTCCGAGCTTTTGCTGGCACTGAAATACAGAAATTGACCCGCCGGCGCACTGGCGGGCAGGGAGGGCGAGCGAGCGCCGAGTTGCACCCTCGGCGCATCGCCCATTCGTCCGATAGCCAGGCGCTCATCCAGCGTGGCACTGGCGGCATAGCCCAACAGGGCGGCCAGCAGAAATACACTGAGCCCCCTGGCGACCCGTCCCTGCTGCCAGCGTTGCGCACGCCGGACTGCGGAGGGGGGTGCAGGCCGTGGCGGAGCCGGTGCCAAGGCTTCCTGCCGTGCAGATTCAGGCGGCAATGCCTGAGCCGGGCTCTGGCCACGCCTGGCTGCCAGGGCTGCCGGCAAGGTCGGGTATTCGGCCTGCGTCCCCAGGTAGCGGCAGCCGCGCCGCGGAATGGTCTTGATATTCTCCGGCGCCAGCCCCTGCTGGGAAAACTGCTTGCGCAAATCATGGATCAGCTTGTGGTAGCTGCTGTCTGTCACGACCGAGCCAGGCCAGACCGTCTCTATGATCTGACGCTTGTCATGCTGGGCCGTCAACAGACAGCGCAACAATAGCCCCTCCGGGTGCGACAGTCGGTGCTGGCGCCCATCCGCGAAGATCAGACAGTCTTCCCTGGCGTCAAAAATCACCTGTCCGTCTTCAATGAGGAAATACATGCAAATCGGGCTTCCCGGGAAAGGCGCGGATTGCGCCGTGATGAATGCGAGGATTTTATTCCGTTATCAAGATTATACCTAATGTGATTGACATGGTCATTGCCGGCCTGCGCGAGAAAGGCCGTGGTCCGCATGGCTATCACCCTCGCAACCCATCACGAAACCGGGTCTATGCTGTATTAATGGCCAAACTGGCGTGGGGGGAGAGAACCGAAAGGGAAAACAAAAAAGCCCTGAATATTCAGGGCCTTTTTGTTTGAATTTGGCGGAAGCGGTGAGATTCGAACTCACGGAGGGCGTGAACCCTCGTCGGTTTTCAAGACCGGTGCATTAAACCACTCTGCCACGCTTCCGAAGAGGTCGTCATATTACCGGCTCAATGGTCATTTGACTAGGGGGAGGGTGGCAAAAACCGGCCGCCAGGGCCCGTCTAGGCGACCGTCTCCCGTCCGGCGTTCAGCGCCAGCATTTCCGCAGCATGCTGTCGCGTGGCCTCGGTAATGGCCACACCACCCAGCATGCGGGCGATCTCCTGCACACGCTCGGTCTCGTCCAGCACGCGAATGCGCGACAGGGTCTGGCCCTTGCGGGTCTCCTTGCTGACTTGCCAGTGCTGGTCGCCGCAGGAGGCGACTTGCGGCAGGTGGGTGACACTGAGTACCTGATAGTGCTGCCCGAGTGCCTTGAGCTTGCGCCCGACCACTTCGGCCACCCGGCCGCCGATGCCGACGTCCACTTCGTCGAAGATCAGCGTCGGCACACGCGCCACCTGACTGATGGCCACCTGCAGCGCCAGACTGATGCGCGACAATTCGCCGCCCGAAGCGATCTTGCCCAGCGGCTGCAGACGTGTGCCGGCGTTGGTGGCCACCTGATATTCGACGTCTTCCTGCCCATGCGCGCCCGGCGTTTCCAGGGGCAGCAGGGCAATCTCGAAGCGGGCGCCACTCATGGCCAGTGTCTGCATTTCATCGGCCACACGGCGTCCCAGCAGGCCCGCCGCCTTCCGGCGCGCCAGGGTTAATTTGTCGGCCAGTGCGCGATACGCCAGCTCGGCCTCATGTTCCGCTGCGCTCAGGGCTTCCAGGTCGGCGGCGGCATCCAGTTCGCTCAGTTGCCGCTGCCACTGTGCCAGCCGTTCCGGCAGCTCTTGCGGCTGGCAGCGATATTTGCGTGCCATGGTCATCAGGGCGTCCAGGCGACGCGTCATGTTTTCCAGCTGCTGCGGATCCTCATCGATGCGTCCGGCGTAGTCACGCAGGCCATGCACCGCTTCATGCAGTTCGGCATCGACCGACTCCAGCAGAGACAGCACCTCAGCCAGGCGCGTATCCAGGTGCGCCAGCTTGCCAAGGCGATTTTGCACGCCGGCCAGCACTGACAGGCAATTGCCGTCCATCTCCGACAGGGCATCGATGGCTAGCTGGCTGCTTTGCAGCAGCTCGCTGGCGTTGGCCAGACGGTCGTGTTGCTGGTTGAGCGTTTCCCATTCTTCTGGTCGGGTATCCAGCGAGGCGACTTCGCCGATTTGCCAGTCGAGACGTTCGCGTTCGCTTTGGGTCTGCTGGGCATTTTTCTCGGCGGACAACCGGGCGCGACGCGCTTGTTGCCACTCCTGCCAGGCAGACTCAACCTCGCGCGCCAGTGTGTCGGCCTTGGCATAAGCATCCAGCAGCGTGCGCTGGGTCTCGCCGCGCGCCAGCGACTGATGGGCATGCTGGCCATGGATATCCAGCAGGGCATCGCCCAGCAGCTTGAGCTGCGCCAGCGTGGCCTGCTGGCCGTTGATCAGGCTCTTGGAGCGGCCATTTTTGTCGACAATGCGGCGCAGCAGCAGCTCGCCGTCATCGCCGCTCAGCTCATTGTCGCTGAGCCACTGCACCAGCTCCGGTCGTTGCCCGATGGCGAACCGGGCGCTGATATCCGCACGGTCACAGCCTTCGCGCACAACCTGGGCGCCTTCCGAGCGATCCCCCAGCGCCAGGCCGAGGGCGTCAAGAATGATGGATTTCCCCGCGCCGGTCTCGCCGGTCAGGACGGTGAAGCCACTGGCGAAATCAAGCGCCAGCTCGTCAACGATGACAAAGTCTTTGATGCTAAGCGATAACAGCATGGCAGTCGGCATCCGGTGTCAGAGTAGTCGTTCGCCCCAATGCAGCTTGTGGCGCAGCATGTCGTAGTAGTTGTAACCCAGCGGGTGCAGGATGCGCAGCGGGTTGCGGTAGCGGCGAATCAGGACGCGATCCATTTCCATCAGGTCGCAGTTGGACTGGCCATCGAAATGCACCCGGGCATCGAGTCCGCGCGTCAGCATGAACTCGACTTCGCACGAGTCATTGACGGCAATCGGTCGGTTATTGAGCGACTGCGGACAAATCGGCACCAGGGCGATGGCCTGGAGTGTCGGTTGCAGGATCGGGCCGCCGGATGCCAGGGCATAGGCGGTCGAGCCGGTTGGTGTGGAAACGATCAGACCATCCGAACGCAGGCTGTAGACAAACTGATTGTCGATAAAGACTTCAAATTCGATCATGGTGCCTACCGCGCCGCGGTTGAACACCACATCATTGAAGGCCAGGGCATTGGCCACTTCGGCATCTTCGCGCAGCACCGAAGTCTGCAACAGAATGCGATCTTCCGGGATGAACTCGCCGCGCAGGATGGCATCGACCGAGTCGAGCATCTCGTGCAGCGGAATATCGGTCATGAAGCCAAGCCGCCCCTGGTTGATGCCCACCATCGGCACGCGATAGGGCGCCAGCAGGCGCGCCACCGACAGCATGGTGCCATCCCCGCCGAGCACAATGGCCAGATCCACCGCTTTGCCCATGTCCATCCGGTCGATCAGCGGGTGCGGGCCGGCCTCCAGGTCGGTCGCGCTTTCGCCGTCGATATGGACCTGGAACCCTTGCTGGACCAGATGATCGGCCAACTGGCGCAACGAGGCGACAATGTTGGGTTTGCTGTGGCGGGCAACCAGGCCGATATGTTTGAACAGACTTTGCATTCGGGTAGTTTACCGGTTGTTGCTCATGTCGTCTGCATCATGCTTCATGCCGGTGGCCTCGAGCGCTTTCAGGTAGAAGCGAATCAGATCTGCCAGCGAGGTGACATCCAGCTTGCTGAACAGATTGGCGCGGTGCACTTCGACCGTGCGCGGCGACAGGTCTAGCTCGCGGGCGATTTCCTTGCTGGACAACCCGGCCGCCACCCCCTCCAGCACCTCACGTTCGCGACCACTGATGCGCGACAGGCGAGCCAGCACTTCCTGCGTTTCCACCTCCTGGCTGTGCTGACGAATGCTCAGGCGAATCGCGCGGCGCAAACTGTCGACCAGGCGCATCTGATCCACCGGCTTGGTCAGAAAATCAATGGCGCCATTCTTGAAGGCGCGTCGACATTGCTCGACATCACCGTGCCCGGTAATAAAAACCAGAGGAATGTGAAGGTTGCGCTCCGCCATCATGTCCTGCAGCGCCAGGCCGGTAATGTGAGGCATGCGAATATCGAGGATGGCGCAGCCGATTTCGCCCGGCGCGCAATGATCGAGAAAGGCCTGGGCGCTGCCGAAGGTCAGGGCGCGCATGCCCTGGGCGGTAATCAGCAAGGCCAGGGCATCAAGGACGGCCGGGTCGTCGTCCACGATATAGACGGTAGGCGTCATGGTGTGCATTTCATGCTCTCGTATCGGTGTAAGGGACGGTACTGCTATCCAGCGGCGGCAGCTCGACGGTAAATTCGGCGCCGCCGGTAGTGCGATTATGCGCGCTGATCTGCCCGCCAAAGCTTTCAATAATCGTCTGGCAGATGGTCAGGCCCAGCCCCATGCCCGTGCTCTTGGTGCTGAAGAATGGCGCAAAGACGCTGTCGATCTTATCTTCGCTGATGCCGGGGCCGTTGTCGCCCACCTTGATGCAGACACGTTTGGCACTGTAGCTGGTTTCGACAAACAGGCAGCCGGGCTGTGCCTGTCCCTGCATGGCATCCAGCGCATTGCGCACCAGATTCAGCACCACTTGTTCCAGCTGAATGGTGTCGGCATAAACCAGTGGCAGCCGGTTGCCCGGATGGTAGTCCACGGTAATGCCGGCCTGGCGCAGATCGTAATCCGCCAGGGTCAGCACATTGTTGATGGCGTGATTGACGTCCACCGGGGTGTGCTGACGCGATTTTTTGGAGACGAACTCACGCAGCCGGCGCACGATCTTGCCGGCGCGATCCGCCTGATTAACCGCAGATTGAATGGCCTGAACGATGAGCGCCAGATCCGGTTCATCTTCCTCCAACAGGCTCAGACTGGCCTGGCAGTAGCTCATGATGGCCGACAACGGTTGATTGATCTCGTGTGCAATCCCGGAGGCCATCTCCCCCATGGAGGTAATGCGGGTGACGCGCGCCAGCTCGTATTCGTGTTGTTTCAGGCGGGTTTCACTATTTTCCAGTGCCTCCAGCATGCGCCGGCGCAGCGGTGCCGTGTCACGGAAAGTCACCACGGCGCCGATCAGCCCGCCGGCACGGTCGAACAGCGGTGAAACGACGCCTTCAATCAATAATTTCTCGCCATTCGGGCGCAGGAGGTAACTATTCTCCTCCAGTTCACGCATCTGCTGCGTGTCCAGGCAGGCCATGAACGGGTCGGCCACGGCCCGGCGGGCAAACTCATAGCGCAATTTGAACACTTCAGTCAGTGGCCGGCCGATGGCGTATTTTTCCGTCGTATCCAGGTGGCGCAGCGCAGCTGGATTGAGGTACTGCACCATGCGCTGATTATCAATGGTAATCACTGCGTCGCTGATGGCCTGCAGGGTGACACTGGCATGCTCACGGGTGCGATACAGACTGTCATCGGCATATTCCCGGTCTTTGCGCGCATGGTGCCGGATGGCCACGATCAGCAAGACCAGATAACCCGGCAGTGCTGCGGCCAGCGCGGCCAGCAGCAAGCTGATGCCCGGAATCATGCGCAGCCGCAACTGCATCGAGACTTTCAGCTCGTAAGGGAAGTAGGGGGTGGAAACCTGCTCGCGGTGCTCCAGTACCGGCAGCAGGCGGTCGAAGCGGGTGGCTGCCTCCTTCGCCTGACTGCGAAATACGGCACTGTCGTACTGGCTGGCGGCCCCCTCCTGGCGTGACAACGTCACATCCAGCAGTTCCTGTTGCTCGTCACGCAGATTGATCAGGGAGTCCGTATGCACCAGCAGGGTGATGATGCCGATGCTTTCTTCCGGCCGCATGATCGGACTGCTGGAAGGCGGCGAGGGCGAATACAAGGCATGGATATACGCAATGGCCGACTGGCTGGGCCCCAGACGCAACATCGGCGTCACCTCGATTTCGGCGCTGCGCAAGGCGCGCTCCACCGTCGGCCCCACCACCGAATCGGCCATCAGATCCAGCCCCATGGCCGGTCGCGCCGCCTGTCCCAGCGGCGGCTCGGTCATGATGAGCGGAATGTAGGACTCACGCCGTGGCGCGACTCGCCAGCCGGAGGCTTTGCGCCAGGCCGGTCCGGCACCATGCCGGTAATCGCGGATGGCAAAATCCGGGCCAAACACCAGGCGCTGCTGATGCTCAAACTCGGCTCGGCGATAGTGTTCGATCCGTTGCTGAAAGCCCAGCGTGTAAATGAATCCATAGCGACGGGCGGCCATTTGGGCGTAATGGCGCAATTCACTTTCGTGAATATCGGGATCCGTGTTGATCAGGTCCTCAAAGCCGTACAGCACCAGCTCGCAGCTTTTCAGTCGTGACTCAAGGCCGCGTGTCATGTAATAGGACACGCGCTCAAAGTGCTGTTTCTGTCGCTGCAGGTCGACGGCCACCATGCTGCAGCCAATCAGGACAAACAGCAGCAGCCAGGTCAGGGCGAAGGCCAGCCAGGCCTTGCGCGGGGCTTCGGCCAGCAGATTGCGCTGCACCTGCCAGAAGCCGCCATGAAAAGCCAGCTGGGGATCTCGTTTTGGCATATCAGCGGTTGCGGATGACCATGATGGCCGTGTCAGTCTTGAGCAAGGTATCCGGACTCGGGCCAAACTGCACTTCTTCGCCCGGGTGCTCCAGCGCGACGACCAGCAGGCGGCTGTCCTGTGCCGCCATATAATCATGCAACGGCTGATCGTCCCACTGCGGGCCGGCCGTCACGATTTCTGCGCTGAACGTATCCGGGTAGCGGTGGTGCAGGGTCTCGAAGAAGCGCTGCGTCTCCGGCCGCAATACGCTGTTGGCCATACTGAGCCCGCCCAGCATCGAGGGCACCACCACCTTGTCGGCACCGATGGAAATCAGTTTCTTGCGGGTGCTCTCGTTTTCCGCCTTGGAAATCGTCACGATGCCGGGGTTGAGACTCTTGGCCGTCACAATCACAAAGGCGTTCTCGGCATCGGAGGTCAGGCAGGTAATCAGGCCATGCGCCTGACCGACCCCGGCTGCCAGCAAATTGGCATCCTGAGTGGCGTCGCCGACGATATAGGGAATGCCGCGCGCCTCCAGCTGGGCCGCCGTCGCATCACTGCGCTCGATGACCACCACCTGCTGGCCGCTGCGAACCATTTCTTCCAGGGTATACAGGCCCGTACGGCTCAAACCGCACAGGATGACGTGTCCCGAAAACCGGGCAATGACCTTTTCCATTTTCTTGCGCTTGAAATAGAGGGGAAGATCACCCTGAAACAGCAACAGGGTCAGAGACGACAAGCCATAACCGAGTACGCCGGTACCCAGCACGATCAGGGCAATGGTAAACACACGCCCGGCTGTATCCAGCGGATGTGATTCACCATACCCGATGGTCGACAGGGTAATGACCGTCATGAACAGGCTGTCCAGCCATGGCCAGCCTTCGATGTACACATAGCCAAGGGTGCCGGCCAGCAGGGTGGCCAGGATGAGCCCGAGCAGAAACAGTAACTTGCGGGTAAATATTTTTCTCATACCAAGCAACAGTGCAACAGGCATCCCGTCCGGTTCAGCAAGATCGCCCGTCCCTTTGCTCAGTCATCGAACAGTGACGGGTGTTGGCGGCGAAACGCTGCAATTTTTGGTGCAATGACGACCTGACAGTAGGGCGCCTGGCGATTTTGCCAATAATATCGCTGATGATGATCTTCTGCCGAATAAAATGTTCCGGCGGGGGAGAGCTCGGTCACGACAGGCGAATCGTAAATTCGCTCATCGTTGAGGGCGCGAATGATCTGCTCGGCGGTTTCCCGTTGTGCATCAGACAGATAGAAGATGGCCGAGCGGTACTGGGTACCGATGTCATGCCCCTGACGATTCAGGGTTGTCGGGTCGTGAATACTGAAAAACACCTGCAGCAGCGTGGCATAAGACACGACGGCGGGATCAAATTCGATGCGCACGGCCTCCGCATGGCCACTGTCGCCACGACACACCGCGCGATAATCCGGGTTGGGCAAGGTCCCGCCGCAATAGCCGCTGGTCACCTGACGTACACCGTTGATGCTGGCAAATATCGCCTCCAGGCACCAGAAACACCCACCCGCCAGCAGCGCCTCTTCCATGAAATCTCCTCAGAAGGCCCGGATGAGGGCAAAGCGCGGCAGCTGGCCCTCGGGGACATCCACGCGTTCATTGAACATGGCCAGCGGGCGCGCCCACAGGCCGTAGTCGCCGTACAGGGCACGGTACATGACCAGCGCCTCTTCGGTTTCAGAATGACAGGCAATGCCAATGACCTCGTACAACTGACCCTTGTAATGCCGATAAATGCCGGGAACCGGATGCATACCGTCTCAACTCCAGTACTGGGTGAACAGGGGCAGGTGGCGTGCGTCAATTCGCATGCTCACGCTGGATTTCACATGATAACCCGGTAATGAAGTATCGATCGACTCATTGGGGGACTTGATCGGCACCGCCAGCGGCGTGGCCGCACTACGCCCGCTCTTGACCACCAGGGCGCGATCGCCATTTTCCAGCTCGACAAAACTGCCCGGAGGGTAGATGCCGAGAATCTTGACCAGCTGCGCAATATAGGTGGGTTCAAACGCATCCATGCTGCCACTGTAAAGGCTGGCCAGTGCCGCTTTGGGCGCAATGCTGCCACGATAGGCTCGCGGCATCATCTTGGCGGTCACCACGTCGATCAGGTGCAGCAAATGCGCCAGCGGCGGAATCTCTTCCTCGTCAGCACCAAAAGCATAACCGCGGCCATCCTTGCGTTCATGATGCATGATGACCGTGCTGTGCCAGAGCATGTCGCTGATGCCGGCTTCGCGCAGCATGGCCGAGCTGATCAGGGGATGAATATCCAGGATTTGCCGCTGCATGGTACTTGGCGGGCCATCCTGGCTGGCCAGCTGATTCTGGACTTCCGCTGACCCGAGATTCATGGTCAGGGTCGCGCTGATCAGCGCCGTTTTTTCTTCCTCCGGCAAGGAAAGATTGTCCGCCATCCGGCTGGCGAGCATGGCGCAATTGATGGCGTGGTGCGCCGTGTAGTGGGTGTAGGGACTCAGCAGAATGGCCGCCACACAGCCATCCGGTGAGTTGGCGGCCATGCGGCTGATATAGCCTGCCAGACTGGCGGTCAGCCGGGGGGAGTCATCCAGGCGGATGAAATGACCTTGCAGCCCGGTGAGGTAGCGCGCCAGCATGGCGGTCGCCTGAATGGGGGAGATCTTTTCCTCGGGCAGATTGGTCGGCAACGGCGCGTCACTGCCTGCCAATAGCGCGGCACGGTAGCGATCATTCAGGCGGTAGGTGAACTCCGCCTCTTCGATCAACCGGTGTGAGGTGAAAAGATTGGATGGCAAGGTAAAGCCCAATTGCCTCTCCCCTGAATGGTGGCTGCTTTGTATATAGCCCAGATGGATGACGGAATGCACCCCGCAATGGGAATCAGATATTTGTTTCTGCCAATACGAGGGATGCAGGTACAATCCACGTCCTGTCAATGCGTGGGAAGTGATGGTCATGGAAGTGGTTTTGGCGCCGATGGAAGGGCTGGTGGACGAGGTCATGCGCGATGTGCTGACCCGCATCGGCGGCATCGACCTGTGCGTGACCGAATTTGTCCGCGTCACCAGTGCCTTGCTGCCCGAACGCACCTGGTTGCGCCTGGCCCCGGAACTGGCACGCCAGGCACGCACCCGGGCCGGTACGCCGGTACACGTTCAGCTACTGGGGAGCGACCCGGCCTGCCTGGCCGAGAATGCGGCCCGTGCCGCCGAGCTCGGCGCCCCGGCAATCGACCTGAACTTCGGCTGCCCCGCCAAAAGCGTCAATCGGCATCGTGGTGGCGCCGTGTTGCTGGATGAACCGGCGCTGCTCCATGACATTGTGTGTGCCGTCCGCGCCGCACTGCCGCCGGTCATCCCGCTCAGCGCCAAAATGCGCCTGGGGTTTGCCGACAAGTCTCGGGCACTGGACTGTGCCCTGGCCCTGCAGGCGGGCGGCGCCAGCCGGCTGACTGTTCATGCCCGCACCAAGGTCGAGGGCTATCGTCCGCCTGCGCACTGGGACTGGATCGCCCGCATTCGCGAAGCGGTCAGCATTGAGGTGGTGGCCAATGGCGAAGTCTGGAGCGTGGAGGATTACAACGCCATCCGTCGCGTCAGTGGCTGTGATCGCGTCATGATCGGTCGCGGCCTGATCGCTCGCCCGGATCTGGCCCTGCAGATCGCCGCGCAGGCTCGCGGCGAGTCTGTCGTGCCGATGAGCTGGCAGGCGTTTTTGCCCTGGCTGCAGGACTTTCTGCAGCAATGCCGAGAACGCGGCGAGGGTTCGACCTATCCGGCTGCGCGGCTCAAACAGTGGCTGGGGCAGCTCAAGCGCGGCTTCCCCGAAGCAGAAGGGCTGTTTGAGCAGTTGCGCCCCCTGCGTGAGGGGCGTGAACTGGCCGAGGTATTGCAGCAAGCGGCCGGTAGTTAGGATAAAAAAAAGCCGCCCCGATGGGCGGCTGGAATGAACTGACGACTAAAACGCTCTGAGTCGTCATCATCGGATACATTGCCTGTCAGACATATAAGACGATTCTCAAACAGGCCCTCAACGCCCCAGCCAGGCCAGGCGAGTCCGCCAGATCACCGGTGCGCCACGCACCAGCAAGCCGATGGCCAGCAAGTTGGCCAGCGAAACCAGCAGGAACAGCAGAGCGATACTGTGCAGCCAGCCCAGGATCAGCGCACTGGCCAATGCCGCCGCCACCATGTAAAACCCGTTGATGATGTTGTTGGCGGCAATGGCTTGTGAACGAAAAGCCTCGGGGCTGGCCGTCTGCAGCCAGGTGTACAGCGGTACGGTAAAGAAGCCGCCAAAAAAGCCCAGCATGGCCAGGTCGATCATGTGGCGCCAATGTCCGGCTTGCTGCAGAAAGCCGGCAATATCCAGCAAGGCGCCCTGATAACGTGGCAGGGCATTGAGTGCCAGGTCACATCCAGCCACCGACATGCCGAGACTGCCCACCAGCACCAGCCCCAGCTGCAGCTTGCCGTGCGACAGTTTGGCGCACAGCAGCGAGCCGGCACCGATGCCAAGGGAAAAAATCGCCAGCATCAGGGTGTAGACGTCGGCATTGCCGCCGAGGTGCAGGCGGGTAAAGGTCGGCAGCTGGGTGGTATAGACCGCGCCCATGAGCCAGAACCAGGAAATGCCCAGAATCGCCGAGCGCACCTCGCGCATTTGCCAGGCTTGTCCGACCAGGTGCGTGCTGTCAGCCAGCACATTGAACGACAGTTTGAGATGTTGCGCGGTCGGCGGCGCCGAAGGCATGGCCCGGCTGAAGGCGTAGCCGCACAGCGCTGTGGCCAGAATGACCGAAGAGGCCACCAGCGGTCCGTGGTGCATCATCAGGCTGCCAATGATCTGGCCAAACAGAATGGCCAGGAAGGTGCCCATCTCGATCAGGCCATTGCCGGCCACCAGCTCGTGCCCTTGCAGATATTGCGGCAGCACCGAATACTTCAGCGGGCCAAAAAATGTCGAATGCGTCCCCATCAGAAACAGGGCGGTCATCAGCAGACCGGCAGAGTGCAGGAACAAACCGGCCCCGGTCAGCAGCATGATGCCGATCTCGGCCAGTTTGACGACGCGGGCAATGGCGGCTTTGTCGAAGCTCTCGGCCAGCTTGCCGGCGGTGGCGGAAAACAGGAAAAACGGCAGGATGAACACCCCGGCGGCCAGATTGACCAGTTGCTCTGCCGGCAGGCCCGCCGTCGACAGTCCGTAGTAGCTGATCAGCACCACCACCGCGGTGCGCAGCAAATTGTCATTGAATGCCCCCATGAACTGCGTGCCGAACAGGGGCAAAAAGCGTCGGGTGGCAAAGAAACTGAAACCGGATGTCACGTGAGCGGGCTCCTGGGAGGGGGTCGCGGGATTAATGATCGTCGTCCTTGCTGGCCTCGGTGCGGTCATCATCCATCAGGATGCGGTGCGCCGGGCCTTCCATATCGTCAAACTGTCCGCTGCGCGTCGCCCACCAGAACACCACGCCGATGACGAAGGTCAGGACGATACTCAGCGGAATCAGCAGATACAGACTTTCCATCAGGTCTTCCTTTTGATCAGACGCAGGGCGTTGGATACCACCAGCAGCGAGCTGCTTGCCATGCCGAGACTGGCCAGCCAGGGCGTGACATGCCCGCTGACGGCCAGGGGCAGGGCGATCAGATTATAACCCGCCGCCCACCACAGATTCTGACTGATAATGCGCCGCGTTCTGGCGGCAATGTCCAGCGCCTCCGGAATCAGCGACAGGCTGTCATCGATCAGGACCATGTCGCCACTGGCGCGGGCGACATCCGTTCCGCCGCCCATGGCAATCGACACATCGGCACGGGCCAGCACCGGCGCATCATTGATGCCATCGCCCACCATCAGCACATGCCGCCCCTGGGCCTGCAGGTCACTGACATAGTCCAGCTTGTCCCGCGGCGTCGCCGTGGCGCGCCAGGCATCAATCGCCAGCTTGTCTGCCAGTCTTGCCACCGTGGCCTCGCCATCGCCACTAAGCAGATGAACCCGCAGGCCTCGCTGCCGCAGCGAGGCGATGCTGGCCGCGGCTTCTTCGCGCGGCTGGTCGCCAATGGCCAGTCGAGCCACGACCTGCTCGCTGTTGCCCAGCCAGATCAGGCTGCTGCCCGCCTGCCAGTCATCTTCCTGCAGGTGCTGACCGGACAACTCGGCGACAAAGGCGGCGTTGCCCAGCCGCCAGGTGCGGCCTGCAATCTGGCCTTCGACCCCCCGCCCGGGGTGGTTTTGCAGCGCCTGGGCCGCCGGACAGTCCGGCGCATCGGCCAGAATGGCCCGGGCCAGCGGGTGCTCGCTGCCGGACTCCAGCTGACGGGCCAGGGACAGCACGGTGAGCTCGTCGAACGACGGTGACAAAGACTGCCAGGCCAGCAGGCGCATCTTGCCGTCGGTCAGGGTGCCGGTCTTGTCGAATACCACGTCGGTGGTGCTGACCAGTGTCTCCAGCGCATGCCCCTGTGTCACCAGCACACCTGTACGCGCCAGACGCCCGCCGGCCGCCGTCAGTGCCGTCGGCGTGGCCAGGGACAGGGCGCAAGGGCAGGAAATGACCAGCACCGCCACCATGATCCACAATGACCGCGAGGGATCGATGAACTCCCAGGCGATAAAGCTGCCCAACGCCGTCAATAACAGCAGGGCGACAAACAGACTGGCAAAGCGGTCGGCCAGCACTGCCATGCGCGGTTTCTGTGCCAGCGCCTGATCCAGCAGGCGCGTAATGGCTGCCAGACGGGTGTTTTGTCCGGCCTCGGCTACCTCGACAACCAGCGGGCTGGTCAGGTTGACGCTGCCGGCAATCACCGGACTGCCCGGCGCCTTGTCGATCGGACGGCTCTCACCGGTCAGCAGCGACTCATTGCTGCTGCTGTGACCCTCCAGAACGCAGCCATCCACCGGAATGGTCTCGCCCGGCCGGACCAGCAGACGGGCGCCGGGGTTGAGCATGCTGACCGCCACCTCCACCGTCTGGCGCGAGCCCGGCCAGTCGATCAGTTGGTGGGCAAAGGCGGGGATCAGCTTGACCAGACTTTCCAGCGCCTCGCCGGCCTTGCGGCGCGCCATGCCTTCCAGATAACGCCCGCCCAGCAGCAGGAAAACGAACATGGATACCGAGTCGAAATAGACCCCCTGGGCAATATGTTCGATCAGGGCCCAGGTACTGGCACCGAATGCCGTCAGAATGCCAATGGTGACCGGCGTGTCCATGCCGACCCGGCGCGCCTGGAGGTCGCGCCAGGCGCCGCGATAGAACGGCAGGGCGGAGTAGAGCATCACAGGCAGGGTCAGCAGGAAGCTGGCCCAGTGCAAAATCCACAGAAAGCGGGGTTCGATCTCGTTGCTCTGGGCGACATAGATCGGCACGGCGTACATCATGACCTGCATCATCGACAGACCGGCCACCCACAGCCGGTTGATCGCCTGTTTGCGCTCCTTCTGCATCAGGGCTTCCTGGCGGGCGCTGTCGTAGGGATGGGCCCGGTATCCGATGCGACCGATGGCTTCAAGCAGGCGGGACAATGGCAGACGGCCACGGTCCCAGCGTACCCGGGCCCGGTGACTGGTGTAATTGATGTCAACCGACATCACGCCGTCCATGCGCAGCAATTGCTGCTCGATCAGCCAGACACAGGCGGCACAGGTCACGCCCTCCAGCATCAGCGCCGCCTCGTGAACGTCGTTGCCTTCATCGCGGACGAAAGCGCGCTGCAGATCAGTCTGATCGTAGAGGGCAATCTGCTGCAGCAACTCGGCCGGCAGGGCTTCGGCTGGCTGACCACTGGCTTCACGATGGCGATAATACTCATCCAGCCCGGCATCGATAATGGTTTGCGCCACGGCCTGGCAGCCGGCACAACAGGCCGGCCGTTCTTGCTTACCTTGATGGATGCGGAAATGGCTGTCGGGCGGCACGGGCAGGCCGCAGTGGAAACATTGCTCTGTCATAGCGTGCTATTGTAATGGAATATGCGATGTAAAGCAGGTCTGCGCATCGCCAGTCACTCTTCGGGAATCTCATGTCTATGAAAGCCATCGTCCAGTCCGCGCCAGGCGGCGTGGGCACACTGACGCTATCCACCATTGAACGCCCCATTCCGCAAGAAGGCCAGCTGTTGATCCGCGTGCATGCCGCCGGGGTCAACCGGGCCGACATCGTCCAGCGCGAAGGGCATTATCCGGCGCCGCCCGGCGCTTCGGCGATCATGGGGCTGGAGGTTGCCGGCGAGGTGGTCGAGGTGCGTGGTCCCTCGGCATTCAAGGTGGGGGATGCGGTCTTTGGGCTGGTGCCCGGCGGCGGTTATGCCGAATATGCGGTACTCGACAGCGCGCTGGCCATTGCCAAGCCGGAGCGGCTGAGTTGGGTGGAGGCAGCCAGTTTGCCGGAGGCCTGGATGACCGCCTGGTTCAACCTGGTCGAAATCGGCCATCTGGCAGAGGGTGAGCGCGCCTTGATTCATGCCGGCGCCAGTGGTGTCGGCGCCGCAGCCATCCAACTGGCGCGCATGCTGGGCGCCTCTGCGCTGGCAAGCGCCGGATCGGCAGACAAAATGGCCTTCTGCAGCCGTCTCGGGGCCGAGCATGTTTACAACTGGCGTGATCTGGAACACTTTGCGCCGATGGTCAGGCAATGGGGGGGCGCCGATCTGGTTCTGGATCCGGTGGGTGGCTCCTACCTGGCAGAAAACATCGCCTGCATGAACCCTGACGGCCGGCTGATTTTTATCGGGGTCATGGGAGGGGCTCAGGCCTCGCTGAATCTGGCTCAGGTGCTGGTTAAACGTCTGAGCCTGCGGGGTTCGACGCTCCGGCCGCAACCCCTTGCCGTCAAGGCGCGCCTGGCATCGGCGCTGGCACAACATGTCCTGCCGGCCCAGGCTGCCGGCCGGGTGCAAATGACGGTTGATGCGGTTTATCCGCTTTCCGAGGTGGCAGAAGCCCATTTACACATGGAAAGTAATCGCAACCTCGGCAAAATAATGCTTCACGTGGAATGACCTGCAACAACTGATGACATTGTATTCGCTTTGCGGTACATTCCCATGCAGAGGGTCGTCGAGACCCTCTGAATGACCTGGTTCGGATGAGATGGGGCGGCTGGCTGACAGTCGCCCGTTTTTTATTGCAGCCACTCGATCAGGGCAATTTCCGCGGCAAAATCCAGCGATCGCAGCGTGTCCAGCAGCGGGCGCCAATCCTGTTCCGCCGCCTGACTGACCCAGTAATGCTCGACGATGAGCCACAGCCCCCGACAGTCTTGTGGCTGATCGAAGTGATGGCCGGCCAGAGCCAGACGCAAACGGTCGCAGGCCTGCTGGTCGAAGCGATGCTTCATGCGAGCCTGTTCGACCTGCAGCAGGGCGCGGTAGCGTGCCAGCTGACGTGCTTCCAGATCGGCCTGCGGGCGCCAGTTGCCAATCTCTTGCTGCAGGCGCGGCAAAGCCTGCTGCCATGCGTTGTAGAGCAGGTCGCGGAATCGGGCGTTGTCGGTAAACGACAGCGCATCAAATGGCATGGCCGGCATGCTGCCTTCGGACAGCAGGCGCTTGCCGAGCCAGATCTGGCCGTCAGCTTCGCGGCGCACCTCGGTGCGCCAGCTGTCTTCCTCGCCGGTTGCCTGGTTGCGCACATAGACCTCGACGCAGGGGGCGGGTGCCAGGTCGGGCACGAAACGGACCTGAATGTCGAACAGTGCATGTTTCGCCAGGTGCAGCAATTGCAGCCCCTGCTCATGTCCGACCAGCAAAAACTGCTCGCCCTGATCATAAACGGCCACATCGCCGGGGTGGCTGGCCGGTTTGACCAGCTGGGCGCCCAATTCGGCGGCCAGTTGATTGATGTCTTGCTGCGGGCTGTCGTAGCCGGTGCGGTAGCCTTGATGGCAGTGCCAGAGAGCATTCCAGTCGTACATCGTCAACTCCTGATATAGATCGCGCGCAGTTTATCCGCATTTCACATGGAAGTCATAGTGCGGTTGCAACATTCCATGTGCTAAAATATTACGTTTTCCCCGCTCTTATTATTTTCGGCAGAGTTCAATGATCCGTCAGATTCGCAACATCGCAATTATCGCGCACGTTGACCATGGTAAAACCACCCTGGTCGACAAGCTTCTTCACCAGGCCGGCACCTTCCGCGAAAACCAGCATGTCGCCGAACGCGTCATGGACAGCAACGATCTCGAAAAAGAACGGGGCATTACCATTCTGGCAAAGAACACCTCCATCGAGTACGAAGGTGTTCACATCAATATCGTCGACACCCCCGGACACGCTGACTTCGGCGGCGAAGTCGAACGCGTACTGGGCATGGTGGATGGCGTGCTGCTGCTGGTCGATGCCGTCGAAGGCCCGATGCCGCAGACCCGTTTCGTCACCAAGAAAGCGCTGGCCCTGGGCCTGCGCCCGATCGTGGTCGTCAACAAGGTAGACCGCCCCGGCGCCCGTCCGGACTGGGTAGTCGACCAGACGTTCGACCTGTTCGACAAGCTCGGCGCCACCGATGAGCAACTGGATTTCCCGGTCGTGTACGCCTCGGCCCTGAACGGCTTTGCCACCCTGGATCTGGCCAACGAATCGCCGGACATGCGTCCGCTGTTCGATGTTGTGCTGAAGAACGTGCCGCTGCCGTCCGGCGACATCAATGCCCCGTTGCAACTGCAGATTTCCGCGCTGGACTATTCCACCTACACCGGTCGCCTGGGTGTGGGTCGCGTGCTTAACGGCAAGATCCGTCCGGGCCAGGTGGTTGCCGTCATGAACCACGAAACCCAGGTGGGCCAGGGCCGCATCAACCAGGTGCTGGGCTTCAAGGGTCTGGAACGCGTACCGGTCGACGAAGCCGGCGCCGGTGACATCGTCATCATCTCCGGTCTGGAAGATATCGGTATCGGCGTGACCATTGCCGACCGCGACAATCCCATCGGCCTGCCGATGCTGACGGTCGATGAACCGACCCTGACCATGGACCTGATGGTCAACACCTCGCCGCTGGCCGGTACCGAAGGCAAGTTCGTCACCAGCCGCCAGATCCGCGATCGTCTGACCAAGGAGCTGCTGACCAACGTGGCACTGCGTGTCGAGGACACCGAAGACGCCGATGTATTCCGCGTTTCCGGCCGTGGTGAACTGCACCTGACCATCCTGCTGGAAAACATGCGTCGCGAAGGCTTTGAAATGGCCGTCGGCAAGCCGCGCGTGGTCTTCAAGGACATCAACGGCGAAAAGTGTGAGCCGTACGAAAACCTGACCATCGACCTGGAAGATTCGCACCAGGGCAGCGTGATGGAAGAACTGGGCCGTCGCCGTGGCGAACTGCAGAACATGGAGTCTGACGGCAAGGGCCGCACCCGACTGGAGTACCACATCCCGGCCCGCGGCCTGATCGGTTTCCAGGGCGACTTCCTCACCATGACCCGTGGCACCGGCCTGATGTCGCACGTCTTTGATGACTACGCACCGGTCAAGCCGGACATGCCCGGCCGTCATAACGGCGTACTGATCTCGCAGGATACCGGCGATGCCGTGGCCTACGCCCTGTGGAACCTGGAAGACCGCGGCCGCATGTTCGTCAGCCCGGGCGACAAGCTCTATGAAGGCATGATCATCGGCATCCACTCGCGTGACAACGACCTGGTCGTCAACCCCCTCAAGGGCAAGAAGCTGACCAACGTGCGCGCCTCCGGCACCGACGAAGCCGTTCGTCTGACCACGCCGATCAAGCTGACGCTGGAATCGGCCGTTGAATTCATCGACGATGACGAACTGGTGGAAATCACCCCGCAAAACATCCGTCTGCGCAAGCGCTACCTGCAGGAACACGAACGTCGCAAGGCCTACAAGAGCGACAACAGCAACGGCTGATGGCGAGAAAGAACAAGAGCGGCTCCGGTGGGGCCGCTTTTTTTATTTCCCGGTCTGCTGCGCAAACCATTGGCGCAGATAGTCGATCAGCACCCGCACCCTGGCTGGCATCGGCCGCAGCGGCGGATGTACCAGATAAATGGGGGCTCGGGGCAAGGCATAATCTGCCAGCACCCTGACGAGCGCCCCGGCGGTCACCTCCTCACGCACCAGATAATCCGGCAATTTGACATAGCCGGCTCCCGACAGGGCCAGTTGGCGCAAAGCCATATAGCTGTTGACGCTATAGCGGCTATGCATCTGGATCCGGTAGGACTGCGAGCGATGACTGAACAACCACTCGCCGGCGGCACGGTAATGACTATTCAGCACACAAGGGGCGTCCAGCAGATCATTCGGCGTCTGCGGCAAACCGCACTGTGCCAGCCGTGACGGGGCAATCACCACCCACTCTTCCAGCAGCCCGAGCGAATGCGCCACCAGGCGCTCATCCACCACCGGTCCCACCCGGATGGCCAGATCAAACCCGTCACCCAGCAAATCACGCGCTTGCTGACTCAGATCCAGCTCGATTTCCAGCCGGGGGTATTGTTGGCTGAATTGCCGCATCAGTTCCGCCACGAATACCACGCCCAGACTGGTGGGCACGCTGAGCCGCACCAGCCCTGACAGATCACTCTGCAGGTCACCAACGGCACGCTGAGCCTCGTCAAAGGTATCTCGCAGCTGCTGGCAATAGGACAGATAGCGCTGCCCCGCCTGCGTCAGCGTCACGCGGCGGGTCGTGCGATGCAACAGCAACACCCCCAGCGCCTGCTCAAGCAGGCTGACCTGCTTGCTGACATAGGCCTTGGACTGTCCCAGACGCGCAGCCGCCGCGCTGAAACCGCCATATTGCGCCACGGCCAGAAAGGTCATGGACCACTCGAATTTTGGGGTTATTGTTTCCATATAGATGACATTATATCCGCTCGCAGGCGATTTATCCGGGCCAGAGTGGCCAGTACACTGCAAACACTTCGACACATTGTCAATCAGGAGATGCAAATGAAGGTACTGGTTTTTGGTGCAAACGGCACGATCGGCAAAGCGGTGAGTGCCGAGCTTTCGCAACGTCACGAGGTGATTGCCATTGGCCGGCAGCATGGTGATCTGCAGGTCGATTTTCGCGACCCGCAGGCATTGGCAGCGCTGTTTCGCCAGGTTGGCAAAGTGGATGCGATTGTCTCTGCGGCGGGCGGGGTCCCCTTTGCGCCACTGGACGAGCTGGATGCCGCCACGACAAAGCAGGGCCTGGACGACAAGCTGATGGGGCAGGTCAACCTGGTACTGCAGGGGCAGCACTGGCTCAATGATGGCGGCTCGATCACCCTGATCAGCGGCATTCTGTCGATTGACCCGATCGTAGCCGGTTCGGTGGCCTCCCTGGTCAACGGCGCCGTGGAGTCCTTTGTTCGTGCGGCCGCCATCGAGCTGCCGCGCGGTCTGCGCATCAATGCCATCAGCCCGACGGTGCTGGAGGAGTCCATGGACAGCTACGGTCCGTTCTTCCGCGGCTTTGTCCCGGTACCCGCTGCCAGGGTGGCGCAGGCCTACAGCAAAAGCGTCGAAGGCGCCCAGACCGGGCAGATCTACCCGGTACGCTGAACCGTCGTTGACAGATAGCGCTGCAACAGCGCATCGAGACGCGTCCCGAGCAGGGCGCGCCATTGCCGCAGCAGATCCGGCGGCAATGGCGCGTCATCATCCGTCGGTACCTGCAACAAGGACGGCAAATCCTGGTCCAGACCATGTTTTCCGGCAGAGGCCTGCATCAGCAGCCGGTCCAGAGCGCTCCAGAAAGTCGCCCCCTGGGTATAAAACCAGGGATAGGCGGCCGGGTCGCCTGCCTGATACGCCTGCTGCCATTGCAACAACCCCCGCTCAACGGGTCGGTTTTCATCCACGAAGCGCGCACTCAGCGCTGTCGTCAATGCAGTGGGCAGGGCACTGTGTTGCAGGGTTTTCAAGGCGTAATACTGCGCCAGACTCTCGTCATACCAGGCCGGATGCGCCGCCAGTCCCTTTTGCGCTGCCAGCAAATGAAACTGCTCGTGCGCGACGGTCATCAGACTTTGTGCCTGACGTCGCACCAGCATCTCTCCCTCAGGAACCAGATAACCGGCCAGCAGGCTGGCCTTGCCGGCGGCGCCGGCCACACGCCCCTGCGACACGGCCATCTGCAGCCAGACCAGCAGCAACGGCTCAGTCACGGGAAGTTGCAGCAAGGACTGCTGATAGGACAAGGCCTGCTGCTGTAACGACATCAGGCCCAGCGCGGCGAAGCGGGCCGGCTGGTCGGCCAGCACCGTCAGCGACGAAGAGGAGGAGAGCACCGGCCAGCTGCCCAGGGCAAAAAAGGCCGGGGCTTGCCCGGTCTCCGGCAAGGGCCAGCGATCACCCTGCACCTGCCCGCCGCCAAACACCTGCGCTGCCGGCACGCCCGCAATGCGCAGACCGGCATCCGGGTCGCGCTCGGGCCGCAACAGACTGACACTTTCGGAAAACAGCCAGCGAGCCTCGCCCGGAAAATACAGACTCTGCTGGCGTGAAGGGTCCAGCTCGCCAGCCTGAGCACGCGCAAAATGCACCTCCCACCGGATCGTCCGGCAGCCTGCAGGCTTGCGCCAGCGGTCTCCCTGCCGACGCAGGGGACGCGCGCCACAGCGCACCTGGGCAATCTGTGGCGTCAGACCCCAGCGCTGACCTCGCAGCGACAACCAGCCGGCGGCTGACTGATCCGCTCCCAGCGTCAATACGGCATGCGCCCGCTCCGGGTGAGCGGGCTCGAGTGAGATTTGATAGTCGCTGGCGGCAGCGGCCAGCGCGGGAAACAGCAGAACCATCAGGCGAATCGTCAGGGACATGGCATTCAGGGGAGCAGCATCGGAACACCATCAGGCAATGCGCGCCGTACTTGGTTCCTAGTCTGCCTTGAATCCACCTCGTGCCATGCAGCGCTCATAGCGTCCGTTGACGCGCGTAGCAAACCATTCTGTACTCAGCTGACGGGTAAATTTCGGACTGATCAGCACGATTTGCGGAATGATCTCGCGCGCGACCTTGCGGCCGGCCTGACGATCTGCCGCGGCAAAGACCCGCTGATAAAGCGTGGTCTGCTCGAAACTGGACAATTTCTCCTGTTTGAGGTCGCGTACCACGTCGGCAACACTCATCTGCAGACGATCGGCCATGCCGGAAAGCACTTTTTGCGTGGCACTGGCCTGGCCGGAGAATACCCGGTTCATCTTGTTGCTGTAGAGCATCAAATCGCCATCCAGAGCCAGTTTCTGCCCGGACAGGCGCGCCACCGCAGCCTGAAAGGCAGCATTGCGGCTGCTGTAACGACCGGCATTGTAATCAGCAAAACGGTAAATCATCCGGTCGTACGGCGCAGCGTACTGCAACAGAATCGCCGTGCCGAAATACACACTACCACGCAGGCTGAAAACTTCATCACGCAGATTGGCGTAACTGTAGGGATAGGGCCATGCCTTGATCTGGGTCTGAGCAAACGCCACGCTGACCTGCATCGGCCCACCGTCACGGATCGGATTCTTGGCCAGCAGCAAGTCCTGGCCATAAGGCATTTCCCGCACCATATCCTCGTAGAGCTGATTCATCTGCCGCTTGGTGCGCAATGCGTTCACCCGCTCCTTGTAGCTGCGACCATCCGGTGAGGTCTTGAGCATGGCGGCATCAATAACGAGCTGCGGAATCATGTACTTCTTGCGATGCTCGTCGATTTGCTTCCAGACAATCGCCGACAGATTGGGCACCTCCGGATCCGGACTGAAACCGGACTCTTGCTCGGCGACGGCCAGCACCGCACAGAAATACTGAGGCGCGTACGGAATTTTCAGCTGCGTGAAGGCTGCAAAAATATTCTCCGACCAGGCCTGTCTGGCAGGGATGCCGCGCGGCAGCAATCGGTCGAGCAGGGCACGCCCGGCCTGGGGATTGTTGTAATTGGGCGCCGGCACCGGCTTGGCCGGCACGGCGGCGGGCGGCGCCGGTACAACGGGGGTGGGCAAGGGGGGCGAGACCACTGGCGCAGAGGCCGTTTCCGGCAGCGGTGACGAGGCCGGGGAAACCGGCGCGGGCGGCTGTGTCGCCGCACAGGCAGTCAGCAGCAGGGGCAAGAACAGAGGGCGCAGGCGTCGCAGCAGCATGATCAACTCATCATTTTTGAGACAAAGTGATCATTTTACGTTGGCACGATGATTCCTGCAGAGTGTTTGAGGTGCTCCTTGAGCAAGAACAAGGGCTGGCGGCCTTCTCCACGCCTTGTCTTCTCATGTCTGAAGCTGTACTGCAATGTCGTTGTCATTATTGCGCAGTAGAATGCATGGTCATTTTCTTACCCAATTCTGACCCGACTATTGACGTGTGAAATTTTCCCACATAAACTCCATCTCAACATCAATCATCTCGTCAATGAGCCGCGCCATGCACAGCACAGATGCCGCTTCATCCACCGGTTGCCAGACATTGCATTCCGAAGACTTCATTCATCTTGAAGGCGGGCGTCATGCCATTCTCATGCTGCACGGCCTGTCGGGCTCGGCCACCGAGGTGATGTACGTCGCCAAACAGCTGAACCGGCGCGGCTACACCGTTCGTATCCCGATCCTGCCCGGCCATCAGACCTCAGTGCGAGATCTGGCCAACACCACCTGGCAAGCGTGGTACCAGACCGCGGAGAACCATTTCGAGGCACTGGCCGAGAACTACGCCCGGGTGTCGGTTTCCGGTCTGTGCATGGGTTCGGTCCTGGCGTTGTATCTGGCTTCCCAGAAGCGCGAGCGCGTCACCTCGGTGATCGCCATGTCGACCACGCTGGCTTATGACGGCTACTCGATGCCCTGGTACAGCTTTTTGCTGCCCCTGGTGCTCTACACGCCGCTCAAGCACGTCTGGTCGTACAAAGAGGGCGGCAATTATGGCGTCAAGAATCCGACCATTCGCAAGCGGGTAGCCAGCACCATGGCCAAAACGTCCACCACCTTTTACGACCGGACTCCGGCCACCAGCGTGCTGGAAATGCGACGCATGATCCGCGCCACCAAGCAGCGACTGGGCAAGGTCACGGCACCGGCACTGATCCTGCACGCACAGGAAGACGAAGTCGCCAGCGTACGCAATGCCGACTATCTCGAACGCCACCTGGGCTCGTCCTATACGCGCAAGGTCATCCTGGATGACTGCTACCATCTGATCACCGTCGACAATCAGCGCGCGCTGGTGGCGGAAGAGGCCGCCAGGTTCCTCAGTCAGCAAGACGAACGCGCAAAATGCGAGTCGCTCGTCCTGCAGGCCCGCCAGTCCCTGTCACTGGACAACCGCCTGTCGCAACGAGGTCAGGCCTGCGGCATGGCCGCCTGAGCCCGCACCTCGCTCACCCCACCCTAAACATGGCCACGGGAGGCGTCTCCCGCGGCCATCGATCGCCATCATGTCACCACAAACCCGAGCCATCGCGGAAACCCCGCCTGGCGTACATATCGACAGTACGCAACTGGGCAAAACCATTCACTTCATTCAGCTCGATGGCGGACCGCACGCCGTACTGTTGATCCACGGCCTGGCCGGGAATGTTTTCGAAGTCATGCACGTCGCCAGATCGCTCCACCAGCAGGGTTACACCGTTCGTATTCCGGTCTTGCCGGGGCACGGCCAAAGCGTCGCCGAACTCGCCCAAACCCGCTGGCAAGACTGGTACCAGGCCGCCGAGCATCATTTCGAGGCATTGTGTGCCGGCCATGCGCACGTGTCAGTCGCCGGCCTGTGCCTCGGTGCCCTGTTGTCGCTGCAGCTGGCGGCACGCCAGAGTACGCGCGTGGCATCGGTGGTCGCCATGTCCACCACACTGGCCTATGACGGTCCCGCCATCCCCTGGTACAGCTTTTTGCTGCCCCTGGTGCTCTACACGCCGCTGAAACGCTTCTGGTCATACAAGGAAGGGGGCAACTATGGCATCAAAAATCAGGGCATGCGCAAGCGGATGTCCGAAAAAATGGGGGAACGATCCCGTGTCGCCTATAGCCGGACGCCGGCAGAAAGCATTCGGGAAATGCGCAGCCTGATGCGGTCAACCAAACGACGGCTGCGCGACATCAGCGCACCCACCCTGATCCTGCACGCCCGCGAAGACAACGTCGCCAGTCCGCGCAATGCGCACTATCTCGCTCGCCGGCTGGGCTCGTCACATGTCGAAAAACTGATTCTGGAGGATTGCTACCATGTCATCACGGTCGACAATCAAAAGGGACTGGTGGCAAGCGAAGCAGGGCGCTTCATCGGCGAGCGGGCGGCAGCATCGCCGGTTCCACCCTGCCCGGGCAGCGGGCAACCGCCTCGGCAAACGGTCAATCACGCCGGCCTCATGTTGCCACTCGGCACACAAATCGGCGCATTCTGACAGCACGAAGCCCCCCCCCGGGGGGGGCATCAGGACAGGTGCCGCTGCATCAGCACCGGGATCGACTTGGAGGTCGGGGTATTGCTTTGTATGCCGACACTATCCAGGGGGACCAGCGGATTGGCCTCCGGGAAATAGGCCGCAAGACAGCCGGGCGGAATGTCATAAGCCACCAGCAGAAAGCCGGACAGCATGCGCGACACACCGTCATCCCATACAGTGGATAAATCGACACGATCCCCGTCACGCAACCCGAGGCGCTCGATATCCTGTGAATTGGCAAACACCACGTCGCGCTGGCCATAAACACCCCGATAACGATCGTCCAGCGCGTAGATCGTGGTGTTGTACTGATCATGCGAACGGGTCGTCATCAGCACCAGCAGTCGATCGCCATGCTGACGACGTGCCCGGTGAATCGGCGTATCCCGATCCAGCGCATGCACCTGAAACTGCGCTTTGCCCGACTCGGTACGCCAGACCCGGTCCCGCGAGGCGACGCCGAGATGGAAGCCCCCCGGCGCCAGGATACGCTGATTGTAATCCGCGAAATCCTCAAACACCCTGGCAATTTCGTCACGAATCAGGCTGTAGTCACCACACAAGCGTGCCCAGTCCAGCGGCGCCTTGCCCAGGGTGGCCTGCGCCACGCCGCACAGAATGGCCACTTCGGAGCGCAGCGCCGCCGACGCCGGCTCTTTGAAGCCGCGTGATGCATGCACCATGCTCATCGAATCCTCCACCGTCACGCACTGCGCCACCCCTTGCTGCCGATCGATCTCGCTGCGGCCAAGCGTCGGCAGAATCAGCGCCGCCTTGCCATGCACCAGATGGCTGCGATTGAGTTTGGTGGTGATCTGTACGGTCAGCTCGCACTGGCGCAGGGCAGCAAAAGTACGCGGGGTGTCTGGTGCCGCCATGGCAAAATTGCCCCCCAGCGCCAAGAACACCTTCAGATCGCCGGCCAGCATGGCCTGAATCGTCGCCACAACATCCAGTCCGTGATGACGCGGCGGCTCAAAACCATACACAGCGGCCAGCCGGTCCAGAAATGCCGGGGCAGGGCGCTCCTCAATCCCGACGGTACGATTGCCCTGCACATTGGAGTGACCCCGCACAGGACACAGCCCGGCACCCGGTCGGCCGATCATGCCGCGCATCATCATCAGATTGGACAGCATCTGAATGGTCGGCACGGAGCGCTGGTGCTGGGTCAGGCCCATGCCCCAGGTGCTGATCACCGCCTGGCCACGCACGAAAATTGCGCTCAGTTGTTCGATCTCTTCACGACAGACCCCGGACTCCTCGACCAGGGCCGCCCAGTCTTCGCCGCGCAAGTCAGCGGCAAACTCGGCGAAGCCGACGGTATGCCCGGCAATGAAGGCCTCATCCAGCACACGCGGAGCGCCGTGGCGCTGCGCATCATCATCCAGCTCGACCACCCGCTTGGCCAGCGCCTTGATCAAGGCAAAATCGCCGCCCAGGCGGGGACGAATAAACAGCGAGCACAATGGGGTACTGCCGCCGGCCAGCATTTCCGCGCTGTGCTGCGGACTGGTGAAGCGCTCCAGGCCGCGTTCGCGCAACGGATTAATCGAGACAAGGGTGGCCCCGCGCCGGGCGGCTTCCCGCAGTTCGCCCAACATGCGCGGATGATTGGTCCCGGGATTCTGACCGAAAATCAGGATGGTGTCGGCCAGTTCAAAATCCTCCAGCGTCACCGTCCCCTTGCCGATGCCGACCGTGCCCGGCAAGCCACGGCTGGTGGCCTCATGGCACATATTCGAACAATCCGGGAAATTATTGGTACCGTAACGGCGGGCAAACAGCTGCAACAGGAAGGCGGCTTCATTGCTGGTCCGGCCAGAGGCATAAAAAGCCGCCTGATCCGGACTCGGCAAGGCCTGCAAATGGCGGGCAATCAACGCAAACGCCTGATCCCAGCTGATCGGCAGATATTTGTCGCTCTGCGGGTCATAGCACATCGGCTCGGCCAGCCTGCCATGCTGCTCCAGCTCATAGTCGGACTGCTGCATCAGCTCGCTGACCGTATGACGGGCAAAAAAGTCGGCCGTCACCAGCTTGCTGGTGATTTCCGCTGCCACCGCCTTGACGCCGTTCTCACAGAACTCCAGCCGATTGGTGTGCTTGCGCTCCGGCCAGGCGCAACCCGGGCAATCAAAGCCGCTCGGCTGATTTTGCTTGAAAAACGCTTTGAGGTTGCTCAGGTCAACCTTTTCCTGGCGCAGGCTGAGGGCGGAAAAGCGGATGGCATCCCAACCGCCGGCGGCTTTGGGATAAGGAAGAATCTTGCCCGGTTTGTTATGCTCGCTCACGCCTTGCTCCATCTGGAAAGAATCAATGGGTAGCTGGCGACTATAGTCCCGTACGACGCATTTGCCTACAGAAGAAAAGGAATCCGCATGAGCCTGCACTGGCATACCCTGGCATATGCCGACACCGATCCGCAGCAGCGCCAGCGGATCCATCAATTACTCGACCTGGTCTGGCCGGCCGAGCCGGCCATCCCGTCTGTTGAGCAGCCCGCCCATGATCTCTCACTGGCTCCACGGTGCATCCTGGGCTGTCAGGACGAGAACTATATCGCCTATGCCGCCATCCTGAGCAAACCGGTTCACGATCAGCAACATCGCTGGCTGGCCAGCGGACTGAGTTGTGTTTGCGTCCACCCGGCACACCGACAATCCGGCATCGGGCAGCAACTGCTGCAGCAGGCCTGGCAATCACTGCGGCGATCTTCCGCCGATTTCTGTGTTTTTACCTGTGACCCGCCACTAAAACGCTTTTACGAACAAGCCGGCTGGCAAGCAATGCCGGGGCTGATTTTGCGGGGAGGGCGGCAGACTGGCGCCCTGGACAGCCTGAGCAGCGGCAAGACGGTCTTGCTGCGCCCCATCTCGGACAAGGCTCATCAGTCCATGGCGCGGTTTGCAAGCGGAGAGCTGGATCTGGATCTGCCACTCGGACAATTTTGGTGAAGGAGAAGAGATAACGGCGGGGGTTGATAGAAAACGTACGTTTTCAAATTGCGCAAAATAAAAGTGGAGGCATAAAAACCTCCACTTTCTTGTGCTTGCTGTAACCTTGTTTCTGTCGCTTCTTGCGATCGGTGAAGGGCTTGCAGCGTTGCAGCTCCCGGGCGAACTTGGCGACCGGATTGATTCTTGCCGTTTTCTGTCGCATGACAACTCCTGTGAGTGAGAAGCGGCATGCTACGTCAGACCAGGCGGCCAGTCCAGTCATTGCCCGGGGGGTGGCCAGGAGATGATCTCATCGCGCATTGGGGCGGACTGGCAAAGGCCCGACCTTGCGCCAGACAGGATCAACCGTATTTGACATAATATGTATTATACGAACCATGACATGCTGGTTGAGATCCGCCTCAGGTTCTCTGCGTTCCGAGCCTGATGCAAGACTGAATGCCCCGTCCGGTCAGTCATTCTGGCATCGTGTGCCAGACACAGCTGCCCACTCGCGGTGAAATACCCTTTGCGTCTGTCGGGACTGGCCGGCCATCCGGGTGCCTCCTTGCATGATGGCCACGCCGCTACAGTCTTTCCACCGCCAACAACCGCGCCAACCACCGCGCCAGAAATGGCTTAAATCGTCGTGGCCCTTTGCTTATTTCCGGACCCAAACCACTTTGACAAAAAATCCGCGCAGATTTTAGATTTTGCTTGCAACGGCAGCTTAATAAAAGCCAGTCGGACTTAAACCAAATCACACAAGGAGTAAATGGCAATGCGCGACATGAGCAATTCTGAAATCATGTTAGTCAATGGTGCCTGGGGTCCGTCTGGCGCCGTGGTGGGCGGCGTCTCTGGCGCAGCGGGCTATCTCGGATCGGTGGTAACCAGCGGGCAGTTCAGTTGGGCACAACTCGGCGTATATACCGCAGGGGGCGCTGTTCAGGGTGCCATTGCCGGTCCGGTGGGCGCTCGTGCCGCCTACTATGCCCCCAGAATTGCGGCGGCAACCGGCGCGATTGCCGGCAGTCTGTAACCCGCAATAGCACAGGGCTGATGCAAAATAATGACCTGCAGTCATATCATTCGGCATTTCCCGGCAATCATCTGATTGCCGGGAAATCATTTCGAGAGCGCTTTATGCAGCAAAATAACGGGTATCGCCATGCGTGCAGGAAATCGCACCGAATAAAATTCATCTATTTCTATATATTGATGCTGCTTGTCGCGATGGCCGCCTATCAATCCGGCATGCCATGGTTTGCTTTATCCATGGCCGTCGGCGCCATCACGCTGATGGCCTGCGGGGCATCGCCATGCAAATCCGTCGGGGACGTAAGATCTGCACTCGGCGCCCCCGATCAGCGGCTGAAAAGATTTTTCTTCGAAAACAGTGTTCTGCTATTCGTCATTATTCTGCCATTTATCCTCAAGTGGCTGTTTTACTGACGTCAGCCCCCTCCCCCGTCTGTGGGCAGCAACATGGCCAGCAGTTGCCGCTCCAGCGCCTGTTGGAAGGCGGGATGGTCCGCCCATTCAGAATGTTCCAATACACCGGCACGTAGCGTGCCGATCAAACTGCGGGATGCCACATAGGCTTCGGCTTCGCTCAGCATACGCATGTCTGGAGCCTGCCGATCGAGCAGGCATTGCGCCACATGGCTCTCGACGGCAGCGATAACCGGATACAGGTTGAGCAATACCTGGCGCTGGAAAATGGCACAGGCAATCTGTCGGCGGATGGCGCGCCGATGATAAAAGGTCTGCATCAGAAATCCGACCAGGGCACCGGCTAATCCCGTCGTCGCGGCACCAGCATATTCGTCGAACAAGGCATCGATTTCACCAATCATGTGCTCGGTCTCATGCCTGGCCATGGCCAGCAGAATGGCCTCCTTGTTGCGGAAGTACTGATACAAAGTCCCGACACTAAAACCCGCTACTTCGGCGATGCGGTTGGTGGTCAGTTTGTCGACACCTTCGCGCAAAATAATCTGAGCTGTGGACTCGAAAATCAGCTTCACCGTCAGCCTGGCACGCGCCTGCTTCGGTTTTTTTGTCATTAAATCAATGGGTTGATCTTTTTTTTCCGACATGTCCAACGCCTTGGTAAATGCGAGTATGAAAACTGAATGGAATTCATAATAATGAAACGCAATAAAAACACCATATGCTCGAAGCATCTTTGACCTGGATGGTCTATATAGACAAGAAACATCAAGGGCCGTTATGACAACGATATATAACAATGTCGCCGCCCGGTTCGAGCGACTCCCTGCACCTTTCGCCAAGCGCTGTCTGTCCGCCCTGATCTGTCTGACACTGTCGGCCTGCGCCGTCGGCCCGGACTATCAGCGCCCGGACGTCTCGGTGCAATCCAGTTGGCAAAGCCCGACCGATCAAGCCGATGAAGCCCAGCTTGCCGTCTGGTGGCAGCAGTTTGCCGACCCCAGACTAAGCCAGCTGCTGCAACTCGGTCGCGACAACAGTCCAACCCTGCAAAGTGCGGCCGTTCGTATCGCCCAGGCGCGAGCGCAACTGGGCATCTCGCAAGGTGCCGAATGGCCGGTTGTTCAACTGTCATTCAGCCGCAGCTACAGCAAGCCGGACCTGGCCAACCAGCTACAGGGCAAAACCGGCGGCGGCACCACGCAGCAACTCAGCCTGCAAGCCTCCTGGGAACCAGACCTGTGGGGCGCAGCCCGTCGCGAAGTTGAGGGCAATGAAGCCAGCTGGCTGTCGACCGTCGCCGCCTACCAGGCGGCCATGGTAGCGCTGGAAGCCAATATCGCCACCACCTACTTCAATTTGCGCACGCTGGAGCAACGCCTGCAGGTCGCGCAGGACAACCTGAAGCAACAAGCAGAAAACCTGCGCATTGCCAATGCCCGCTTCCGTGCCGGCGCCTCCAGCGAGCAGGATCTGCGCCAGGCTCAGGTCCTGTACGAGCAAACCGGCGCCAATTTGCCGACACTGCGTGCCGCCCTGCAGCAAGCGCAACACGCGCTGAGCGTGCTGGTTGGCCAGACCCCGGATTACTATCAGCGACAGTTTGCTGCCGCAGCCCCCATGCCCAGTGTGCCGACCGGCGTCCCATCGGGGATTCCGCGCGACTTGCTGCAGCGGCGGCCGGACGTGCTGCAGGCCGAGTATGCAGCAATCGCCCAGTCGGCGCGCATCGGTCAGGCCAAGGCCGCCCTGTTCCCGAGCTTCTCCCTCGGCGGCAGCTTCGGTTTTCAGTCCTCGGACAGCGGCAGCAATCATCTGGATGACCTGTTCAAATGGCATAACCCGGTCAGCAGCGCCACGGCCGGCCTGTTGATGCCGATTTTCAATCATGGCCAGCTGGTCAATCAGGTGCGGGTACAGGATGCCGCCTTCGAACAGGCGATCCTGAATTATCAGAACCAGGTGCTCGGTGCCCAGCAGGAGGTGGAAGACGCGCTGTCTGCCATCGCCGGCAACCGCGAATCGCGCCAGCGCCTGAATGCCGCGGCTGAAGCCGCCCGACGCAGCACCGTACTGGCACTCGAACGCTACAAATCCGGCGAATCGGACTTCACCACCGTGACCACCGCCTATCAGGCCCAGCTACAGGTCGAGGACGGCCTGGCCCAGGCACAAGGCAATCTGCTGCAGTCCTTTGTCGCGGTTTACCGCGCACTGGGCGGCGGCTGGGACGGCAAGCTGACGGCATCCCTGCCGGACAACATCACCAAAACCATGCGGGCGCGCACCAACTGGGGTGACGCGCTTGATCTTCCGAATAGCCAGAGACCCGCACAATGAATACGAGCCCTCGTTCTGTCTTTCTGATGACCTTCACCGCCCTGCTCTGCCTGGCGTGCAGCGACAAGAAACCGGTCGCCGAACCGCCGCTGCCGCAGGTGGTGTTTCAGCAACCGATTCAGCGTGAAGTGACCGACACCATCCAGCTGGATGGCACCGTGGCACCTTCCGAATCCGTCAATCTGGTGGCGCGCGTCAGCGGCTATCTGCAATCCGCACCGTTTGCCGAAGGGGCCCAGGTCAAACAGGGGCAACTGCTGTTTGTCATCGAACCGGATCCCTATCAGCAGCAAGTCAAGCTCAACCAGGCCAAGCTGGATCAGGCGCGATCTGAGTACCAGCGCCAGCAGGTGCTGATGAAGGAAAACGCCACGGCGCAATCCAGCGTCGAATCGGCACTGTCAAACCTGCAACAGGCCGAAGCCAATTTGCGTCTGGCACAGATCAATCTTGATTACACCGCCGTACGCGCCCCCTTTGATGGGGTGATCGGCAAACGGACCGTGGATGTCGGCAACTATGTCGGCGCCGGGGCCGGGGGGACCGTGCTGGCCACCCTGACGCGCCTGCGGCCCGCCTATGTCAACTTCTCGGTCAATGAACGTGATCTGCTGCGCCTGCGCAAGGCGGGCGTTGACAAGGAAGGAACCGCCAAAGCCGGCGTCGGCAAGATCAAGGTCGGCGCGGCCCTCCAGGGCGAGGCCACGCCATCCGAAACCGGCGAACTGGATTTCATCGACAATACGCTGGCCGCCGCCACCGGCAGCCTGCAGCTGCGCGCCAAATTCGACAACAAGGATTTGCACCTGATTCCGGGCCTGTACAGCAAGGTATTCATAGGCATCAGCAAGCCCCATCAGGCGCTGCTGGTCCCGTCATCCGTGGTCCTGAATGACCAGTTGGGCAACTACGTCTATGTGGTGGATGCCGACTCGAAGGTCGTACGGCGCAACGTCAAAACCGGTGCAGACTTCGACCAATTGCGTGAAATCACCGACGGTATTTCGGCATCTGACCGTGTTATCACCCAGGGCCTGAGCAATGTGGGCGTCGGCCAGAAGGTGGCTGCGCAGGCTGATTCCGGCAAACCCGCCCAGTAAATGCGGCAACGAGAAAGCACAATCTGATGATTGCCAAGTTTTTTATTGAACGACCGATTCTGGCCAACGTGATCGCCTGGATCACCGTGCTGATCGGTGCGGTGTCGGTGTTTGGCCTGTCGGTATCGCAATACCCGCAGCTAACCCCGCCGACCATCTCGGTGACGACCACCTACCCCGGGGCCAGCGCCCTGACCGTACAGCAACTGGTGGCGCGCACCATTGAACAGCAGGTCAATGGCGTTGAAGGCATGATTTACATGCAGTCGACCTCCTCCAACGACGGGCGCTACACCCTGACGGTGAGTTTTGCCGTCGGGACTGACGCCGACCAGGCCCAGGTGGCGGTACAGAACCGGGTCAATGCCGCCGTGCCGCTGCTGCCGAATGCCGTGCAGCAACAGGGGGTGGTGACCAAGAAGAAATCCACCAGCATCCTGCAGATCATCACCCTGTCCTCCGACAAGCCGGAAATGGACGGCTTGTTCCTCAGCAACTTTGCCAGCCTGCAACTCAAGGACCGCCTGAGCCGTCTGCCGGGCGTGGCCGATGTCACCGTTTTCGGTGTCGGCCAGTACAGCATGCGGATCTGGCTGGACCCGCAACAGATGAAACAGCGCGGCCTGGTGCCGGCTAATGTCATTGCCCAGGTCAACAAGCAAAGCCAGCCTATCAGTGTCGGCCAGATCGGCGCACCGCCGGCCAGACCCGGCCAGGCGCAGCAATTGACCGTCAACCTGGCGGGGGCGCCGAATTCCGCCGCCGACTTCGGCGACATCATCCTCAAGACGGACAGCAGCGGTGCTGTCACGCGACTGCGTGACGTGGCACGCATCGAACTGGGCAGCCAGAGCTATGGCCAGTCGTTCACGCTGGACGGCAAGCCGGCGGGGGGCGTTGCCATCTATCAGTTGCCGGATGCCAATGCACTGGCCACCGCCGAAGCGGTGAAAAATGAAATGACCCGCCTGAGCAAGAGCTTCCCGCCCGGCATTCAGTACGATGTGCCGTTTGACACCACGGTGTTCGTCAAGGCTTCGATCGACGAGGTGTACAAGACCCTCTACGAGGCCGGCATTCTGGTCTTGCTGGTGATCATCATTTTCCTGCAGGACTGGCGCGCCACCCTGGTACCGGCCACGACCGTGCCGATCACCATCATCGGCGCTTTCGCCGCCATGGCCGCCATGGGCTTTTCCATCAATCTGCTGACGCTGTTCGCCCTGGTGCTTTGTATCGGGATTGTGGTGGACGATGCCATCGTGGTGGTGGAAGGCGTGGCCAAGCATGTCGAGGCCGGCAAAACGCCTCATGACGCTGCCATCACCGCCATGAAGGAACTGATGGGGCCGATCATCGGCATTACGCTGGTGCTGATGTCGGTCTTCCTGCCGGCGGCCTTCATTCCCGGCATTACCGGTCAGATGTATCGCCAGTTCGCCCTGGTCATCGCGGCCACCGCCCTGATCAGCGGCATTAACGCCATTACGCTCAAACCGACCCAGTCGGCCAAGTATGTGCGCGTGCATGACCACAGCAAGCCAAAGAATGCTTTCTTCCGCGCCTTTGACCGCGTCTATAACCCGCTGGAGGTCAAATACGCCCGTCTGATCGAGCGGCTGGTCGGCGCGCGCAAGACCAGTACCCTGGTGGCGCTGGGGCTGATCGTGGTGGCCATCGTCGGGCTGGCCAAGCTGCCGACCGGCTTTATCCCGACCGAAGATCAGGGCTATATGCTGGTGGCGGTGCAGTTGCCGGATGCCGCCTCGATACAGCGCACCGACAAGGCCCTGAGCCAGGTGTCAGAGATCGCGCGCGCCATTCCGGGCATCAAGCACGCCATCACCATCGGAGGCGTGTCGCCGCTGGACGGCAACGCCTCGCTGGCCAATGCCGGTCTGGTCTATCTGACCCTGACCGACTGGGCTGAGCGCGGCAAGGACAAGCAACAGAGTCTGAAGAACATTTACCTCACACTGAACGAACGTTTGCATGCCCTGCCGGACATCCGTCCGCTGGTCATGGTGCCGCCGCCCATTCCCGGGCTGGGCATGTCCGGAGGCTTCCAGATGCAACTGGAGCTGACCGACGGCAGCGGCGACCTGAACAAGCTGTCGGATGCTGCCGATCGCCTGATCGCTGCCGCCAAGCAGCGTCCGGAAATCCAGCAAGCCTTCACGCCGCTGCGCACCCAGGTGCCGCAGCTGTCGCTGACCATTAACCGAGCCCGGGCCGAAATGCTTGGCGTGGCGGTCAACGATGTGTATGACGTGCTGCAAAGCTATCTGGGTTCGTCCTATGTTGGTCAGTTCTCCAAATTTGGCCAGAACTACACCATTTATGTGCAGGCCGATCAGGACTTCCGCATGCGCAGCGAGCAGATCTCGGCGCTCACCGTACGCAACAGCAGTGGCAATATGGTACCGCTCGGCGCCTTCCTGTCGGTGAAACAGGTCAGCGGCCCGGCACTGATTTCGCAGTACCAGATGTACCCGACGGCAACCATCAACGGCGCGGCCGCCAATGGCTACAGCTCGGGTCAGGCACTGACGGCCATGGAAGAAGTGGCGGCCGAAGTCCTGCCACAGGGCGTCAGCTATGAGTGGACCGCCCTGTCCTACCAGGAGAAGCTGGTGGGCAGCTCGGTGGTACTGGTCTTCGGTCTGGCTATTCTGCTGGTCTATCTGGTGCTGGCGGGCCAGTACGAAAGCTGGTGGCTGCCGGTGCCGGTGATTCTGGCCGTACCGATGTCACTGGTCGGCACGGTCACTGTGCTGTGGGCGGTAGGGCTGGCCAATAACATCTACGTTCAGATTGGTCTGGTGTTGCTGATCGCCCTATCGGCCAAGAATGCCATTCTGATCGTGGAGGTGGCGCAGGAGATGCGGCATGAGGGCCATGATCTGGTGCATGCGGCACTGGAAGGTTCGCGCCGCCGCTTCCGCCCGATTTTGATGACCTCGTTTGCCTTCATTCTCGGCGTCGTGCCGCTGATCCTGTCCAGTGGCGCGGGTGCCGCCGCACGCGTCTCCATCGGCCTGACCGTTTTCAGCGGCATGCTGGCTTCGACTGTGCTGGCCGTTGCCTTCGTGCCGGTGCTGTATGTGGTGATCGTCTCCTGGCGCGAACGCCGCACCGGCAGCAAGGCCGTCTGACCCTCCCCGACCTCGGCAAGGACTCCCGCTGCTTCAGCGGCGGGAGTGCTGTTTTCCTGTTACTGAAACCAACGCTGGAATTCCTTTATGACTTTGAAACAACTCAAACTGATCCTGCTCGCCGTCCTGGCGGCTTCTGCCACCTCACAGGCGCTGGCCGACAGTCATCCGCTGGTCGAGCGTCGCTTCAAGGCGGCAGATGCCAACCATGATGGCCATCTGACCAAAAACGAGGCCCAGGCGGGCATGCCCAAGGTGGCGACTGTTTTTGATCAGATCGATACCGACAAGAAAGGCTACATCACGCTGAAGCAGCTGGAAGCCTATGTCGAGATGCACCAGCAAGACCAATAAACCATCCGGATGACAGGCGCAGTGACCTGAATTATATTGATCACGTGATCATTTAACGGGCTGAGCGCATGTCATCCGACCTCCCTCCCGCCGACGGCAAGAAACCGCGCGGCCGTCCTGCCAAGTATCGCAGCCAGGAAGAGCGCCAGGCAGCCAGGCGCGCCCAGGTCAGACAGGCCACCCGGGTATGGCGCGACAATCAGCGTGCCGAAAGCAAAGTAGCCCAGTACTCACTGCGCGATGCCGGCAAAATTATTGATCGCGTGATCAATAATATGCTGCAACTGGCGCAACGTGTCAGCCAGCACCCCGAACGCTATCCGCAAGGTTTTGATGAGTTGCTGCAACTTTATGCCAGCGATGCGCGCAGCGCGGCTGCTCACCTGGATTTTGTCCTGCAGCAACTGGACTCACAGCGCAAGGTACCCCATGAGCCTTCGTGAGCCACGCCATGGCGCACACCAGCGGCAACCGTACAGCGGTTCCGGTCGCCCCCCGGCTCTGCTACACTCTCGCGTTCTCTGTTCGGAACGATGAGCATGGCTAGGGAAAGTACCGGTCGACACGCCTTACTGGTGGGCATTGGCATTCTGTTGAGTCGCATCATGGGGCTGGTGCGGCAACGGGTGTTCTCCCACTATTTCGGCCTGTCCGACACCGCCGACGCCTTCAGTTCCGCCCTGCGCGTCCCCAATTTTCTGCAAAACCTGTTTGGCGAAGGTGTCCTGTCGGCTTCGTTCATCCCGGTCTACGCGCGCCTGCTGGCCGAAGGCAAGGAAGAAGAAGCCGATCACGTTGCCGGTGCCATCGGTGCCCTGCTCGGTCTGGTGATCTCGGTCATCGTGCTGATCGGCATTCTGGTCACCCCCTGGCTGCTGTGGGCCATTGCGCCCGGCTATAGCGGCGCCAAGCGCGAGTTGACCATCCTGCTGGTGCGCATCCTGTTCCCCGGCACGGGTCTGCTGGTCTGTTCCGCCTGGTGCCTGGGCATCCTCAACAGCCACCGCAAGTTCTTTCTGTCGTATTCGGCACCGGTGCTGTGGAATGCCGCCATGATTGCCTCGCTGCTGATTTTCCGCCGTGCCGGACAGGAGCAGCTGGCCGTATATCTGGCCTGGGGCACCGTTGCCGGCTGTGCGCTGCAGTTCCTGATCCAGATTCCGCCGGTCTTGCGCTTTACTAGCCATCTGCGGCTCAACCTGGACACCACCTCGCACCATGTGCGTGAAGTGGTGCGCAATTTCGGCTCTGTGGCGATCAGCCGGGGGGTGGTACAGATCAGTGCCTATGTCGACCAGGCGCTGTCCTCTTTGCTGGGCCAGGGCGCCATGGCGGCCATGACCACCGCGGCATCCATCAACATGCTGCCGGTCAGCCTGTTCGGCATGGCTGTCTCGGCGGCAGAATTACCGGCCATGGCCAGTGCTGTCGGCATGCAGCATGACAGCGAGACCTATGCAGCCCTGGTCAAGCGCGTCAATGCCGGCCTGCGTCAGATCGCCTTTTTCATCGTGCCTTCGGCCATGGCCTTTTTCGCCCTCGGGGACGTGATTACCGCGGCGCTTTACCAGACAGGCCATTTCACGCATGCCCACACTCTTTACGTCTGGGGCATCATCGCAGGCTCCGGGGTCGGCCTGCTGGCCACCACGCTGGGACGACTGTACTCGTCCACCTACTATGCCTTGCGTGACACGCGCTCTCCCTTGCGATTCGCCCTGGTCCGCCTCGCCCTGACCACCCTGTTTGGTGTGGCATGCGTGCTGGTTGCCACGCCGGTGCTCGGCCTGGCGCCGCGCTGGGGGGCTGCCGGCCTGACCGCTTCCGCCGGCATCGCCGGCTGGGTCGAGTTCATGCTGTTGCGGCGCAAGCTGAATGCCCGCATCGGCCATACCGGCCTGCCCTTTTCCCTGATGGTCAACCTCTGGGGCGCAGCCCTGGCCAGCGCGGCTTTTGCCTGGGTGGTCAAGCTGCAATTCCACCACGACAAACCCATCCTGCTGGCGCTGCTGGTGCTGGGCACTTATGGCGTACTGTATTTCCTGCTGACCTGGCTACTGGGCATCGAAGAATGCCGCAAAGTGCTTGACCGGCTGCTGCGCCGCTTCAAACGCTAAGCCCCGCCCCCCCCGATTTCCCTGACAGCAAGCCTGCCCCTTCGGGCAGGGCTTGCCTGCGCCCCTGCTCACCGCTGACCGTCCAGGCCCCGGCCATTGATCTGCCACAAGCCAAGCACTGCGAATTTTCCTTGGTTTATCCCTTGTAATGACTATGATGAAGATATCCTTTATGAGGGGTATGTCATGCCGCAAAACATTCATTCACCCCAAAATCTGGGGGCCGAACTGCGCAACTGGCGCCGTGCCCGTGCCTTGACGCAGGCCATGGCCGCCCGGCGCATCGGCATTGCCCAGAAAGCCATTTCCGCACTGGAAAACCACACGGCCCAATCCAGCGTCGAACGTCTGCTGCAAGTCTTGTCAGCACTGGATCTGGAGCTGGTGCTGCGTGACAAGCAGGACGGCAGCCTGCATCGCACTCAGGACTGGTGACATGCCACGCCGCGGTCAGAGCTGTCTGCACGTCTGGATGAATGGCGTACTGGTCGGACGCTGGCATTTCACCGAGGCCAGTGGTCACCGCTTTCAGTACGACCAGAGCTGGCTGGATTCGCCGCTCTGCCGCCCGCTGTCGCTTTCCTTGCCGCTAAGACCGGCACGTGATGCCTGGCAAGGCCCGGTGGTCAGTCGCTTTTTCGACAGCCTTCTGCCGGACAGTCCCTTGCAGCGGCAGCGCCTGCGCCTGTATTTCGCCGCCGACTCGGCATCCGCCTTTGATTTGCTGCCCCACGTGGGACAGGACTGCCCAGGGGCTATCCAGCTCACCCGCCAGGAAGCGGCACCGACCCCCCTCTCTCCGGCACAGGCGCGCGTACTGACGCCGCGCGAGATCGAAGGTTTGTTATCCGCTTTGCGCTTCAGCCCGATGCAGACGGGCGAAGCCGGCCCCCTGGCACCGGTAACCCTGCCCGGCTCGCATGACAAAACCGCCCTGCTGTGGCATCAGGGCCAATGGCACATGCCACAGCCCGGACTGCTGAGTACCCACATCCTGAAACTGCCGCTGGACCGCCACGAGGACTGTGGCTTGCTACTGTCTGGCTCACTGGAAAATGCCTGGCTTTGCCAGCGGGTCGCCACAGCGTTCGGCGTCCCGGTCCCCGCCTGCGAGCTGGTGCATTTCGGCGCCCGTCGCGCCCTGGTCATCGAACGTGCAGATCGCCGCTGGCATGCGGATCAAGGCGTCTGGCTGGGGGTGCCACGCAATGATTTGTGTCAGGCACAAGGCATGAGTGCCGAGATGAAATATCAGATCCATGGCGGGCCCAGCGCCTCGGCCATGGCACGCCTCATGCTGGGCAGCAGCGACGCATCGGCCGACCGGCTGGCACTGGTACGCAGTTTGCTGGTCTTCTGGATGCTGTGCGCCTTCGACGGCCATGCCCGCCGCTTTGCGGTCGACCTGCTGCCGGAAGGCCGCTTCCGCCTGGCGCCTCCGCTGGGAGTCCTTTCGGCACACCCCCTGCTCGGACACGGCCCGGGAAAATTGAGTGCTGAACAGATCCGCCCTGCACTGGGCTTGTCCGACCAAAGCCCCCCGCCGAGCTGGCGTACACTTGACGGCGAACAATGGCTGACCCACGCCCGCGCCTGCGCTTTGCCGCGTGAAGAAATCGAGCAGCTGATCCTGTCCCTGACGGCGCAGGCCCTGCCCGTGTCCGCCCGCTTGCGCAAACAGTTGCCGCCGGGGTTCCCGGTAGCGGTGGCCGAACCGATTCTGCAAGGGGTGGTTCATGCGGCAAGACGCTTGCGTGAATCACTGCCGACTGCCTCCGCCTGCTGACCCTCTGTACGCCCCGGGGCCACGTAACGCTGTCTGCTGACCTTTTTGCCACTCACCGCCGTGTCCTGCCTCAATTGGGTGATGCCACCCAGCTTTTGTCAATCAAACACCTAGTTGATTGGCATAAACATTTTCCATGTTCTATTTTTAACCTGCCTGATCAGCGCTTGTTGGCACGGGGTCGTGCGTGATCAGTTGTTTCATCCACAACGGGGATGTCCATGAGTGCGTTTCATAACCGCACGATTCGCATCTTGCTCCTGGAAGATGTGGTCGAAGATGCGGAGGAAACCTGCCGGGTGCTGCGCCAGGCCGGGCTGACTATTGACGTCAGTCTGGTGAAGGATGAGTCGTCATTCCGCGAGCACCTCAGCCGGCCGGATTCGCTGGATATCATCCTGTCGGATTTTTCACTGCCCGATTTTGACGGCCTCTCGGCGCTGATTCTGCGCGCCATGCTGGCGCCCGACCTGCCCTTCATCTTTGTCACTGGCTCGCTCGGCGAAGAGCGGGCGGTCGAAATGCTGCATGTCGGGGCTTCTGACTATGTCCTCAAAGGCAATCTGCAACGTCTGCCGATTGCGGTCCTGCGCGCCCTGGCCGAGGCCGATGATGCCCGGATCCGTGCGTCGATGCAGCAACAGCTCCATACCGAGCGGCAACTACTCAGCGCCGTCCTCGACACCTCGGGCGCCCTGATCGTTCTGGTCGATGAGCAGGGCGCCATCGTGCGCACCAACCCCGCAGCCTGCCTGCCGCTGGCGGGCGAGTTTCAGGTCGAGGGCCAGGCGTTTGCCGCGGTCTTTGCCCGCGAGGATGAACGCCAGCATGTCCACACCTTGCTCCAGCAGGTCTGCCAGGCCGAGCAAGCCCAGCCGCTCTCCTGGCGTGCCACCGTCAATGGCCGGGTAGTGCTGTGGTCGGCGGCCCGCCTGACCGTGCAGACAGACAGTGCCGGCGTTGCTGTCGTGTCCGGTCTGGATGTCACTGCCCAGGAAGAAGCCGAGCAACAGGCCTACTACCTGCGTCACTTCGACAGCGCCAGCGGCCTGCCCAATCGGGAATTATTGCTGCTGCGCATGCGCAGCCTGGCCAGCGGCACCAACGGCCGCACGGCACTGGTCATGGTCGGACTGACGCGTCTGCAAGATGTACGCGACAGCCTAGGCAATGAAGCCGCCAATCGCCTGTTGCGCGAAGTCTCGCGCCGTCTGCTGACCTGGCAACTCGGCGGTGATTGCCTGGCGCGTGTCGGCGATGACGGCTTTGCCCTGCTGTGTGCCGCCAATTCGGAAGAAAACCTCGATCTGTCGCTGCAGGAAATGCTGACCCGGCTACATCAGCCTTATGTACTCAACGAGCGCAGTTTTTACCTCACGGCCCATTTGGGGGTCGCCTTCTGCGAGACCGAAACCGATCCGGAAGAGACCCTGCAGGCCGCGACCATGGCACTGCATCGCGCCATTCAGCAGCAGGCCGAAAGCTACCATATTTATCAGCCCCTGCTCTCTGATGAGGCCCGGATGCGGCTGGAGCTGGAGGGCGAGCTGCATGAGGCCCTGTCCGCTGACAATCAGCTTTACCTCGACTATCAACCCCAGGCCGAGATACGTAGCGGGCGCATCGTCGGCCTGGAGGCACTGATGCGCTGGCAACACCCGCGACTGGGGCTGCTCGGCCCCATGCGCTTCATTCCGCTGGCCGAATCTTGCGGTCTGATTGCCGCGCTGGGCGACAAGGCACTCGACCTGGCCTGCAGTCAGGCCGTGCGCTGGCAAAAAAGCGGGTTGCCGCCGGTTCCGGTGGCGGTCAATCTGTCTGCTTTACAGTGGTCGCAGCCGGGGCTGGCAGACACCATCCGGCAGGCTCTGGCGCAAAGCGGGCTGGACCCGCAGTGGCTCGAGCTGGAGCTGACCGAATCGGCCTCCATGCATAACCCCGTTGCGACGCTGGCCACCATGGAGGCCTTGCGCGAAATGGGGGTGCAGATGTCCATTGATGACTTTGGTACCGGCTTTTGCAATCTGAGCTATCTGAAGCGTTTCCCGGTCGACAAGCTGAAGATCGACCAGAGTTTTGTTCGTGAAATCACCTCGCTGCCGGATGATCTGGTGATTTCACAGCTGGTGGTGGCGATGGGACACCTGCTGCACCTGTCGGTCGTGGCGGAAGGCGTGGAAACCGAGGGGCAGCTGACGCTGCTGGCCGAGGCGGGTTGCGACATCATCCAGGGCTACTATTTCAGCCGTCCGGTCTCTGCGGCAGCCTGCGGGGATCTGCTGGCCAGCGGCAAACGTCTGCCGCCGACCAGCAGACGCTATCACCCGCATTATCTGCTGTGGCATGACCCGACAGGCGACAGTCTGCAACAGGCCCGCCCCTGGCTGGCCACGGCGGATTACCAGATTCTGGCCGCCGAAACGGCCCAGCAGGCTTTCGAGCTGATGGCAACGCATGAAATCGGCGTGGTGGTGGTCGGCAAGGGATTGCCGGAAATGCGCGGCAGTGCCTTTCTGACACGCATCACCAGCATGTACCCCTCGACCAGCGGCATTTTGCTGGGAACGCCCGACCACGAGGATCACTTGCCGGAGACCGTGGCGACCATCGCACAACCGATTGAGGAAACGAGCTTGCTTAACGCATTGACGCGGGGCTATGCGCGCCATGGCGGCGCGCATCATGTGAGGTGATCAGTGCGTTTTCAGAATGTCGACATAGCGGCGAACGGTTTCGGCGAAGCCAAACTGCAGGGCTTCCACGGTCAGTGCATGACCGATCGACACCTCAGCCACTTCAGGGACCGCCGCCACAAAGGCCGCGAGATTATCGAGATTCAGGTCATGACCGGCATTGACGCCCAGCCCCAGCGCTGCCGCCTGGCGCGCACTGGCGGCATAGGGTGCCAGGCTCTCGCTGCCCGGCGCATGGGCATAGCCCTCGGTATACAGCTCGATACGATCCGCGCCGGTCGCCGGCGCCAGGGCGATCTGGGCCGCGTCCGGATCCATGAAAATACTGCTGCGAATGCCGGCTGCGCGCAGGCGTGACACGACATCGCGGACGAAATCCAGATGGCGGGTCAGGTCCCAGCCATGGTCTGAGGTCAGCTGGCCCGGCGCATCCGGCACCAGCGTGCACTGATCCGGCCGTACCGCAATGACCTGCTCCAGAAAGGTTTCATCCGGATAGCCCTCGACATTCAGCTCTGTGCCCGGGAAGGCTCGAGTCACCTGCTGCAGCAGGGCAATATCGGCATAGCGCGCATGGCGCTGATCCGGACGCGGATGAATGGTGACGCCATGCGCACCGCATTGCAGGGCCAGGCGGGCAAAGTGTTCGACGGAGGGGAAATCACGTCCGCGTGCGTTGCGGATCAGGGCAATCTTGTTCAGGTTGACGCTCAGTTTGCAAGTCATGGCAGGGCTCCTGGAGTTTTTCGCCATTCTACCCTGCCCGCGCAGCCTGCACACCCGGTTTGCCGCTCAAACTGACAGAGCGGACCTGGCGGACGTAGCCTGATCCATCATGCCCTTCTGCATCAGGGTCTCGAAGCGCGCACGCTGCACCGACGTCAAAACCGTCCAGAGTGCGCGCGCACTTTGTCCGGACAAATCAAGGCGCAGCTGCATCTTGCGCGCGCAGTCAATGCGATATTGCTGCAGCACCGCCGGGCTGGCACCGGCTACCGGGGCGTCAAGTGGCTGAGCCACGGTCAGGGCATCTGCGGCAAAACGACGCCAGGGCTGATGTTGCCAGGGCTGCAGGGCCAGATCGGTCTCGATCTGATCCAGTTGCCGTGACATGTCGCGACTGACTTGTTCCATCGCCGCCAGGCACGGACTGCGATTGAGGCCAAGCGACGGGTCGGCATAGGCCGCGGCGGACAAGGTCAGGGCCAGTGCCCCCAGCTGGATGAGGCGAAGCGGTGTGGCAAACAGGGTTCGCATATCAGTGATCTCCTTGCAACGGAAGAGCAGAAAAGCCGGGCCGGCCGCGCTTCCGGCCCGCATTCGGGTTATTGCGGCATCGGGCCGGGTTCGCCATGCGGATGATCCATCATGCCGTGGCGCGGCATGTGCTGACGGGCCAGCTTGTCGAAGGTCTGGCGTTGTTCTGGGGTCAGTTGCTGCCACAGTGCCGACAAGGCCTTGCTGGAGGCAGCAAAGTGCTCGGCCATCAGACGGGCATGCTCGGCCCGGGCACGGGCCATGTCAGGCGCAGTAGGCGCTGCGCTCGGGCAGGCCGGTGCGGGCGGCAGTGCCAGCTCGGCCTGTGTATAGGCCTGCCATGCCGCCTGCTGGGCGGGGCGCAACTTCAGGGCCTGGGCCAGTTGATCGAGGCGCTTCTGCTGGTGCTGCTGCATGGCTTGCCGCATGTCGCTGTGACGCGGAGGGCAAGCCGGCACGGGGGCACTGGCAGGCAGATCGGCCGCCTGGGCGGCCAGACCGGCCATCAACAAGACGGAAGCAAACGTGACACGCAGCGTATGAGCGGTTTTCATCGGAACATCCTTTTTGTGAGAGAGGAGCCCCTATTGAAAACTAGTTATGTAAATAGATTTTTTAATGAGGATGTCCCATTGTAAATGAGTTGTAATCTTCTGCTATCGGGCATTAATCCCGGCCACAAAAGGAGTGAGAGTCGTTATGCTAACGCCCCATGACTACACGGAACGACACCATGCCCCGGCGCATTCTGCTGGTCGATGACGACCCCGAACTGACGCGACTGCTGGGCGATTACCTGAAGCAACAAGGTTATCTGGTCAGCATTGCGGCCGATGGCGAGCAGATGCGTGCGCAATGTGCCGAGCAAAAGCCCGACATGATCATTCTGGACCTGATGCTGCCGGGAGAAGACGGCTTGTCGCTGTGCCGCTCGCTGCGCGCCGAATCCACCCTGCCCATCCTGATGCTCACCGCCCGTGGCGATGATATTGACCGTATCATCGGCCTGGAAATGGGCGCCGATGACTATCTGCCCAAACCGTTCAACCCGCGCGAGCTGCTGGCGCGCGTCAAGAGCATTCTGCGACGCAGCCAGAGCGGCGAGCTGGCCAGCAAGGCAAGGCAACTGCTGTTTGCCGGACGAACACTGGACCTGGGGGCACGCCACCTGATTGGTGCCGACGGCGTAGTCGTTCCGCTCACTGGCGCAGAATTTACCTTGCTGTGTCTGCTGGCCGAGCACCCCAATCATGTCTTGTCCCGGGATCAACTGCTGGACGGGCTGGCCGGTCGCGAAGCCTCGCCCTTTGACCGTACGGTTGATGTGCTGATCTCGCGCATTCGTCGCCGTCTGGGTGACGACGCCCGAGATCCGCAACTGATCAAGACGGTTCGCAACGGCGGCTACATGCTGGCCACCACGGTGGAGCGGCTGACTTGAAGCGGCTGCCGCGAACCCTGACCGGTCAGTTATTGCTTGCAGTGGTGATCAGCCTGATCCTGGCTCAAGGTTTCGGTGCCTGGCTGCTGCTGGAAGACCGTGACCATTTTGGCGCGCAGCTGCGAGGTGAAAGTGCAGCCGAACGACTGGCCGGCATTGCCAACATGCTGGCGCGCACGCCGGCCGGCGAACGCGAGCGCCTGCTGCTGATCCTGAACGAACCCGGCAACTTCTTTACCCTGGCAGAGCCTTGGGGCAAAGCACGCGAAGCGTCCACCGGCGACCATCTGCTGGTAGAAACCTTTCGTGATGCCGCCAGCGGCAAGCTGGACATCCAGGTGTTGCCGATCGAGCTGCGCCCCATGGCACCACCGGGCACGCCGCTATCACAGGCACCGGAACATGGCCCGATGCTGACGCCTTTCCTGGTGGTGCAGGCACGGCTGCAGGATGGCACTGTCCTGAGCTGGCGCCATGCCATTCCGCCGACGCCACGCAACTGGCCCGCCCGCACCCTGCTGCTCCTCTGGGTACTGGCATTGACGGTGGCCATCCTGGCCAGCTGGCTGGTCCGCCGTCTGACCCGGCCGCTGGCCGCACTGGCGGATGCGGCATCCGGCCTGGCCAGCAACCTGGATCAGCCCCCGCTGCCAGAAACCGGTCCGCGCGAAGTGGTGCGAGCCGCCGCCGCCTTCAATCGCATGCAACGTGAGCTGAAGAGCTACCTGGAAACCCGGTCGCAGGCGCTGGCCGGCGTCTCGCACGACCTGCGCCTGCCCATCACCCGATTGCGACTGCGCCTTGAGCAGATTGCCGACCCGACACTGCGGGAACGTATCGAAATGGATCTGTCCGAAATGGACAGCATGATCGGCCACACGCTCGACTTCCTGCGTGCGGGCCAGAGCAGCGAACCAGTCGTCAAGCTGAACCTCGACATCCTGCTCGAAAGCCTGGTGGAGGATTTTGAAGCACTGGGCGCCCGCATTGCCCTGCATGGGCAAGCGGGCCGTCCGGTGCTGGCACAGCCTCAGGCGCTGCGCCGCTGCCTTGGCAACCTGCTAGAAAACGCCCGGCGCTACGCCGGGGAAGACATCGACCTGACGGTGGAAAGCACCCGTCAGACGGTGACACTGATGATTGAAGACCGCGGCCCGGGCATCCCGTCCGAGCTGCGCGACCAGGTGTTTGAACCTTACTTCAGACTGGAATCCTCGCGGGCGCGCAGCACCGGCGGCAGCGGGCTTGGACTGGCCATTGCCCGTGCCATTGCCCGGGCCCAGCATGGCGATGTCCGGCTGGAAGACCGCCCGGGCGGCGGGCTGCGAGTGGTGCTGACATTGAAGGCGGCGGACTAAGCCCATCATCCCAAACATACCTCAGGAAACACTCGTGCGCCCGTCGGGTACTTTCCGGCAAAGCAAATGCACGGTCTTCTTGGGCTCAATGGCCATGCACAAAGCATAAAATCACAGGATAAGTGATCGAATTCTTGGGCATAAACAGGCTCGGGGTATTGCGGGAAAGCCTTCGACTAAACCATCAGGTGAACCCCTCAAGCCAGTCCTTGCCGGCTGACCTGCTAACCGGCCATGTCGATGCAATTAGAGTAAATACCCTGCTAAGATGACTTGCCTTATGCAAAACAACTAACAGGGAAAATTCATGCGCACACGCCACTTCGCCAGACTCCTCCCCCTGCTGGCCCTTCCGGCCATGGCGGCCAGCGCGGCGGATCTCGCCGACCAATTTGCCGGCAAGTACTATGTATTGCCCGCGGCCAAGGCCAGGGGCTTTCATTGCCAGTTGCAGCTCGATCCGAAGACCACCGCTCAGATGCTGAACATCAGCCTGGCCGAGTATCAGCAGGACCCCTTTGCCCAGACGATGGCCAAAATGCCGATCTCCCTGCGTTTCACCCTGCCTGATCAGGTCAGGGTAACGGTGGGGGTCATCCCGAAACAGGCAAGCGCAGACAGCATCAAGGATGTCCGCGAAGTGGTCAGCGGCATCCAGCAATCAAGCGAAACGGCACTGATGCTATGGGGACGTTTTACCAGTGGGGCCATTATTCCGTCGGCCGCCAACAAGGCCGAGATTCGCAGCAATGCCGATGGCTTCCAGGCCCGTATTGGCAGCGGCAAGACCCGAGACGAGCTGCAGCTGGACCCGCAGGGGCGGATTACACGCTATACACCCAATGCCGGTCTGCAGAAGGATTACGCCATCCTGCCGAGTTTCCGGGAATCGCCGGACGGCTGGATGCTGAGCCGGATGGTCTACTGGCCAGCACGCGCTGGCAAAGGGGCTGCCAGGCAGTCACTCGATACGACCTTGCAGTATCAGCAAATTGGCGGCTGGCAGATTCCTGCCCTGCTGGGCATGAAAAGCCCGGATGATGGCGAATTGAATGTCGCGCTGACGCAGTGTGCACTGAACTGAGCAAGCGTCAGGCGGGTGGGCAGGTGCCAGCAGCCGGCGACGGTCGCTGGCGCCAAGTCAGGCATCCTCTTCCGGCGTCGCATCCAGCAGCGCCGTCGGCAGCTGCTTGTTGGCCTTGATGCCCAGCTTGCGCAGTTTTTCGGCACTGGTGACCAGGTTGCCGCGCCCGCTGCTAAGCTTCTTCATGGCATCCTGCCAGGTGTCACGAGATGTCTCCAGCTGTTTGCCCAGCTTCTCCAGGCTGTCGACAAAACCGACAAACTTGTCGAACATCGCGCCGCTCTGGCGGGCAATCTCCTGAGCGTTCTGGTTCTGGTATTCGTAGCGCCAGATGCTGGCCACGGTACGCAGGGTCGCCAGCAGGGTACTGGGTCCGACAATCATGATGCGTTTCTCGAACGCTTCGTTGAACAGGCCCATATCCTGCTGCACCGCCAGCAGATAGGCCGGCTCGACCGGCACGAACATAAAGACGAAATCAAGGGTGTTCAGGCTATAGAGGTCCTGATACCGCTTTTCCGACAGCGTCTTGATATGGGTTTTCAGGGCCAGGATGTGGGCCTTGAGCTCCGCCTCGCGCGTGGCCTCGTCCTCGGCCCGGGTGTAGCGGGTGTACGCATTGAGCGACACCTTGGAGTCCACCACCAGCTGCTTGTTTTCCGGCAAGTCGATAATCACGTCCGGCTGGAAGCGGCTGCTGCCCTCTTCGCCGACGACCACATCGGAGACCTGCACGCGATATTCGCGCCCCTTTTGCAGTCCCGACGTCTCCAGCACCCGCTCCAGCACCATCTCGCCCCAGTTCCCCTGCGCCTTGCTGCTGGCGCCGGTCAGGGCGTTGGTCAGGGCCACCGCGTCCTGATTCAGCCGGGTATTGAGCGCCTGCAGGTTCTTCAGCTCCACTTCCAGGGTCAGGCGCTCTTTAGAGTCCTTGTCATAGGTATCCTGCACCTGTTTGCTGAAGGCCTGAATCCGTTCAGCCAGCGGCGTCAGCAGATTGCCGATATTTTCCTTGTTCTGCTCGGTAAAGCGCCGGGTTTTTTCTTCCAGAATGTCGTTGGCCAGTGTCTTGAACTGCAGGCTCAGCGTGTCTTTCGCTTCATTCAGCAGCGCCAGTTTCTCTTCGTGCTGACGACGTTCCTGTTGCAAGGCAGTCTGCAGACTGGCCAGATCCTGTTCGCGCTGGCCAAGCTGAGTGCGCAACTGTGTCAACAGCGTGTCACATTCCGTCAGACGTTGACGCAGATCGGCCTCGCGAGCCTGCAGGGCATGTTTTTCCCCCTGCAAGGTCGCGAGCTCGACCGCCATTTCACCACGCCCCTGCTGATAGGCCGTCTGCGCACGTGCCCGCAGCACCAGAACACAGGCACCACCACCCAGCAATACGCCGGACAACAGACTCAGTAGCAGTTCCATTCAAGCCTCGTGAGGTTCAGTGACCACGGCACGCCAATGGTCGATATAGACTTGCAATTCCTTGCGCCCCTGCCATTCATTCGCCACCAGCTGATAGACCGCATCGATCTCGTCGGGCAGCCAGTCGGCATGATTGAACAGCATGGCGTCGAACTCGCAACCGCGACTACCCAGCCGCAGCTTGAGATGCTTTTCACCCACCACGCGCTGCTTGAGCACCTGGAAGCGATTATGAAAGGTCGGCGCCGGAAAGCCCTGCCCCCAGACCTCGGCGCTCAACGACTCGGCCAGTGCCAGCGAAATGTCGCGCGGGGGCAGCTCGCCATCGGTTTCGATGGTGCGCGTGAGCTGTTTTTCATCCAGCAATTCGCGCGCCACCTGCTCGAAGGCTTCGCGAAAATCTGCCATGCCCTGCTGGCGAATGGTCAGGCCCGCTGCCATGGCATGACCGCCGAACTTGACGATCAACTCGGGCTGCCGCTTGTAGACCAGGTCCAGCGCATCGCGCAGATGGAAGCCCGGGATGGAACGTCCGGAGCCGCGGATCTCGTCGCCGTCCCCCGGGGCAAAAACGATGGCAGGACGATGAAAGCGCTCCTTCAGGCGGGCGGCAACAATGCCGACCACCCCCTGGTGCCAGTCCTCGCGAAACAGGGTCAGGGTATAGCGTGCCGCCGGATCGATGCCGGACAGGTCGGCCAGCGCCGCTTCCCGCATGCCGGCCTCGATGGTCCGGCGCTCGCGGTTGAGGTCATCCAGCTGCCGGGCCAGCGACATGGCGCTGTCGGTCGACGAGGCCAGCAGGCAGGCGATACCGAGGCTCATGTCATCCAGCCGGCCAGCGGCATTCAGGCGCGGACCGAGGGTAAAGCCGAGGTCGAAGGTATTCGCCTTGTGCGGCGCACGCCCAGCCACCTGAAACAGGGCGGCCACACCGTGGCTCATGCGTCCGGCTCGCATGCGCTTGAGGCCGTTGCCTACCAGAATACGATTGTTCTGATCCAGCCTGACCACATCCGCCACCGTCCCCAGCGCGACCAGGTCAAGCAATTCAGCCAGATTGGGTTCGGCACCGGCGGCAAAATGGCCACGCTCACGCAGCTCGGCACGCAGCGCCATCAGCACATAGAACATCACCCCCACACCGGCCAGGTGGCGCGAGGCGAAGGTACAGCCCGGCTGATTGGGGTTGACGATCAGCGCGTCCGGCAACTGGCTGCCGGGCAGATGGTGATCGGTAATCAGGGTTTCGATGCCCAGGCGACTGGCGGTAGCGACGCCATCGACGCTGGCGATGCCGTTATCGACCGTCAAAATGATATCCGGCTGACGTTCAGCCGCCAGTTCGACAATCTGTGGCGTCAGGCCATAGCCATATTCAAAGCGGTTGGGAACCAGAAAATCCACCACGGCACCCATGGCGCTCAGCCCCTTGACCGCCACGCTGCAGGCCGTGGCGCCGTCGGCATCATAGTCGGCAATCACCAGCAGTCGCTGCCGGCGGGCAATGGCATCGGCCAGCCGCGCCGCCATCGGCCGGATGTTTTTCAGGGTCTGCCATGGCAGCAGGGCGCCGAGGCCATCATTCAGCTCATCCGCCTGATGGATGCCGCGCGCAGCATACAGCCGGGCCAGCAGCGGGGAATAGCCGTTTTGCACCAGGTGGGCACAGGCATCGGGCGGAACAGGACGTGTCAGAATGTTTTGCATGATTCAGTACAGTGAGGTCAGCGCTCGCGGGCGGCGCCAGAATTTCCATAAATCGACACGGCGGATTCGGACCTGAAGGGACCGCTCCCCACAGGACAACAGGGTCAGTTGCCGGAGCTGACCAGTGCGCAGCGCCTGCAGCAAGGGGGCGAACCAGTCCTGCTCCAGCTGCTGCACCTGTTCGCGCCACCCCCAGGCATCGCGATACTGTGCCGGCCCCTGCAACCGGTCGAGCTGCACCCAGACCTCGTTGTCCCGGGGCGCGCTCTCCAGCCAGGCCGCAAATGTCCAGGGCACGCTCTGGCTCTCTGTCTGGCACTGGCGCGCCAGCAGACACTGCCAGGGATCGTCGCTATACAGAAGCGGCGGGGTATGCAGCGCGGGCAATGCGCCACTGCCCCACAGCCACAGGCTGTTGACCCGTGGTTCGCCACGCGCCTCGCGTGCCTCATTGACCGGATGCGTAAACAACAGCATCTGCACCTCATTGAGCAGACGGCCAAGCCGCAAGGCATCCGGCCCCTGGGGCAGAAAATCATCCACATTCTCGCCGACCACATCCGGCAGGCTGTAGCAGTGCGCCTGGACAGGCTCAGGCAGCGACAGATACCAGCGTGATGGCGTGGGGGCATGAAATTGCAGATCATCGGCTGCGAAATGCTGATTCAGCGCGGCAACCAGGGCATCGGCTTCCGCCTGGTCGAGGCGCATCACGCCGGCATCGGCCAGCAGCGCGCGGTCGCGATCGATGCGCCAGGTCACCGGATCTGCCAGCAAGCAATGGCGCTCGCGGGTATCCAGACCGTCCAGCGCGGCAGCGACGCTGGCCAGCGGCAGGCCATCGAGGCCAAACGGCTGCCCGATCAGCGCCGACAGCGGTCGCTCGGCCAGATCCAGTGTGCCGCGCCCCAGCAGGGTCGTCAGTGCCGGCAGGGACAGTTCGCGCGCCACTTCGCCACCATCGTGCGTATCCAGCCAGCTCAGACCGGGGACAGAAAGAATCAGATGCATGCGGGTCTCTCGTTTTGCTTCATACTGGGCGGCAGGCCGGAATGGTGCCGACAGACTTGCCCTGTCTCGCGGGCTTGCGTATTTTACCCGTCTTTGCCGGTCTGAGTTGCCGATTTCATGCATTTGGCCGTTGCAATATCACAATTTCTTGGGGGTGCACGCGATGGAAGAGCTGTATATCGGCATGATGTCAGGGACCAGTCTGGACGGCGTGGATGCCGTGCTGGTGGCTTTTGATGCCGAGGGCCGGCTTTCTCTGCGCGGTGATCATGCGCTGCCCTACCCGCCCGCGCTGCGCAGCGAGGTGCTGGCACTGCAGCAGAGCGGCCACGATGAGCTGCGTCGCAGCGCCCTGCTGGCCAACCAGCTGGCCGCGCTCTATGCCGAAGCTGTGGACGGCCTGATGCGCCGCACCGGCATGCTGCGCGGGCGCATCCGCGCCATCGGCTGCCACGGCCAGACCATTCGTCATGCCCCGCAGGATGGCTATACCCTGCAGATCGGCAATCTGGCCCGCCTGGCCGAGCTGACCGGCATGGAGGTGGTCGGCGACTTCCGCAGCCGGGATGTGGCGGCCGGCGGTCAGGGAGCCCCGCTGGTACCGGCCTTCCATCACGCCCTGTTCGCTCATCCGCAACAAGCCCGCGTCATCGTGAATATCGGCGGCATCAGCAATCTGAGCCTGCTGATGCCGGGGCAGCCGGTCATCGGCTTTGATTGCGGCCCGGGCAATATGCTGATGGATGCCTGGTGCCGGCTGCACCTGGGTGAACCCTTCGACCGCGACGGACAATGGGCCGCCTCGGGAGAGATCCATGTCGGCCTGCTGCAGGCGCTGCTGGCCGAACCATTTTTTGCTGCCCCACCGCCCAAAAGCACCGGCCGCGACCTGTTCGACCTGCCCTGGCTGCAAGCCATCCTCGGCCGTTTCCCCGCAATCCGTCCTGCCGACGTTCAGGCCACCCTGCTGGCCCAGGCGGCACAGGCCATTGCCGATGCGATCCATCAGCATGCCGACCAGGCCCGCGACGTTTTTCTGTGCGGCGGCGGCGCGCAGAACCCGGCCCTGGTGGCCGCCCTGGCGGCACAGATGCCGCAACGCCGCCTGGCCGACACGGATCAGCTGGGGCTGCCAACCCAGCAAGTCGAGGCCACGGCCTTTGCCTGGCTGGCGCGTCAGGCGCTGCTGCGCCAGGCCGGCAACCTGCCCGCGGTCACCGGTGCACGCGGTCCGCGCATCCTCGGCGCAATCTATCCACGTTAAGAGTCTTTATGTCGTGAAATCCAGTCCCCACGCGGCTTTGCGCAGTTGATATAATCCGACCGGTTTTTGGATGATCGCTGAATTGGAGAGTGGCATGCACGACTTTAATCCGGAGGGAATGGCCGCGGTTTACCGCAGCATGATCCGCGAGGAGATTGATTCCCTTCAGGCCCAGGTGAACGTCGCAGGGTTTCTGGTTTCGGACGACCCGGCATCCGCGACCTATGCGCGCTACACCGAAGATGGCTGCCGTGATGTCGGCATTCATTTCAACCTGCAGCACATGCCGCGCGAAGCCATTGCCGACGCCATCCGCGCCGCCAATGCCAACCCCGAAATCCATGGCATCTTCGTCTATTACCCGATTTTCGGGGATGAGCGTGATGCCGCCATCAAGGATATGGTCGATCCGCGCAAGGATGTCGAAGGACTGACCAGCTACTGGATGGACAAGCTGTACCGCAACGAGCGCTTCGATGATGCCGCACGCCAACACCGCGCCATTCTGCCCTGCACGCCGCTGGCCATCCTCAAGGTACTGGAAGCGACCGATGCCTACAGCCCGGGCGGCCTGCCGTTCCGTGACCAGGTCATCACCGTCTTCAACCGCTCCGACGTGGTCGGCAAACCGCTGGCCCATATGCTCGCCAACGACGGTGGCACGGTGTACTCGTTCGATGTCAACGGCGGCGTGGTCATCGGCAACGACCATCCGATCGACCGGGCCACGGCCCTGGCGCAATCGGATATCGTCATTACCGGCGTGCCGTCGCGGCAATTCGACAAGATTCGTGCCGAGGAGCTCAAACCCGGCGCCATCTGCCTCAACTTCTCCTTCGTGAAGAACTTCGAAGACGCGGCACGCGAAGCGGCCCGGATCTATATTCCGCGCGTCGGCCCGCTGACCGTGGCCATGTGCCTGCGCAACGCCACCCGCCTGTATCGCAACTATCACGCCTGAGCAGGCTGCATCACGCGGGTTCACCCGCGTGATGCAGTAATTCATGCTTCGCGAATGTCAATTTCGCGTTATTCTTTACGCGTGCATAAAAGGCGCAGGCTTGCGATTGCGCCTTGCCACTATATAATCCCCGGCTGTCATCAACCGTTTAAAAGACTATGCGACTTTTCAAGCGAAAAGCGGTTGTCCGCAATCGCCAGAATCAACTCCCCCCGCGGCTCAATGCCTTGCTGCGTGAAGCCTGGTGGCTGTTGATGGCGGTTGCCGCGGTGTATCTGGTGCTGATCCTGGCCAGTCACTCGACGCTCGACCCGTCCTGGTCGCACAGTTCCTCCGATCCGACCGTGCGCAACTATGGCGGCACCTTTGGTGCCTGGTTGTCGGACATGCTGTTATTCATCCTCGGCGCCTCCGCCTGGTGGCTGGTGGTGTTCTGCCTGGCGGCCATCGTCTGGGGCTATCGGCGCATGGATCAGGAAGGACTGACACCCGGGGCCTTCAATGCCGTCACCCTGACCGGTTTCTGGCTGCTGCTGCTCGCCAGTGCCAGCCTGGAATCCATCGTACTCGGCGATCAGATCGCGGCCCAGCTCCCCTCCGGTGGTGTCATCGGCCATTTCATCGGCCATGCAGCCCGTCATGCCCTGGGTCTGTCCGGCGCCAGTCTGCTGCTGTCGACGCTGGCGGCCATCGGTTTTTCCCTGTTCGCCGGCATCTCCTGGCTCGACATCATGGAGCGCATCGGCACCTGGGTCGAACAGGGGGTGATGTATGTCTACCAGTCCTGGCAGGCGCGGCGTGACCGCGAGATCGGTCGCAAGGAAGCGCAAAAGCGCGAAGCCAAGGTCAGCAACGAGAAAAAACGGCACGAAGATCACCAGCCGGTACGCATCGAAACCCCGGCCATCGAGCCGGCGGCGGCGCCCCGTCCGCCCAAGCCGGTACAGCAGTCGCTGTTTGCCGATCCGGCCGACAACGCCCTGCCCGGCCTGAGCCTGCTTGAGCCACCCAAGGAGACCGTGGAATCGGTGTCTGCCGAGACGGTGGAGTACACCTCACGCCTGATCGAGCGCAAGCTGGCCGACTTCGGCGTCGAAGTCAAAGTCGTCGCCGCCTACCCGGGACCGGTGATCACCCGTTACGAAATCGAGCCGGCAGTCGGCGTCAAGGGCGCCCAGATCGTCAACCTGATGAAGGACCTGGCCCGTGCGCTGTCGCTGGTGTCGATCCGCGTGGTCGAGACCATTCCCGGCAAAACCTATATGGGTCTGGAGCTTCCCAATCCGAAACGCCAGATCGTACGACTGTCGGAAATCATCGGTTCAGATGGCTACCAGAACCAGGCTTCGCGTCTGACCATGGCGCTGGGCAAGGACATCGCCGGCCAGCCAGTTTCGGCCGACCTGGCCAAGATGCCACACGTCCTGGTCGCCGGCACCACGGGTTCGGGCAAGTCGGTCGCCATCAATGCCATGATCCTGTCACTGCTGTACAAGTCGACGCCCAAGGAAGTCCGGCTGATCATGGTCGACCCCAAGATGCTGGAATTGTCGATTTACGAAGGCATCCCGCACCTGCTGGCACCGGTAGTCACTGACATGAAACACGCCGCCAACGCGCTGGACTGGTGCGTGGCCGAGATGGAACGGCGCTACCGGCTGATGTCGAAGCTCGGGGTGCGCAATCTGGCGGGTTACAACCAGAAGATCCGCGACGCAGAGAAAGCCGGCGAGCATGTCGACAATCCGTTCTCGCTGACGCCGGAAACACCGGAGCCGCTGGAAGCACTGCCGATGATCGTGGTGGTGATCGACGAACTGGCCGACCTGATGATGGTCGCCGGCAAGAAGATCGAAGAGTTGATCGCCCGCCTGGCACAGAAGGCGCGCGCTGCCGGCATTCACCTGATTCTGGCCACGCAGCGTCCCTCGGTGGATGTGATTACCGGCCTGATCAAGGCCAATATCCCGACCCGTATTGCCTTCCAGGTTTCCAGCAAGATCGACTCGCGCACCATTCTGGACCAGATGGGTGCCGAAGCCCTGCTCGGCCAGGGCGACATGCTCTACCTGCCGCCCGGCACCGGTTACCCGCTGCGGGTCCACGGCGCCTTTGTCGCCGATGACGAAGTGCATCACGTCGTCGAATACCTGAAGACCACCGGCGAACCGGATTACATCGAGGGCATTCTGAGCGGCACGGCCGAGAATGCGGGTGACGACGATGCCGGCGCCCCCTTTGCCACCGAGGACGCCGAATCCGATCCGCTGTATGACGAGGCCGTGGCCGTGGTCCTCAAGACGCGACGGGCATCCATTTCGTCGGTGCAGCGTCAGCTGCGGATCGGCTACAACCGTGCCGCACGCCTGATCGAACAAATGGAAGCCGCCGGACTGGTCTCCGCCATGGAAACCAACGGCAATCGCACCGTGCTGGCGCCGGCGCGCGAAGAATGACCCATCAGGAGACGGCATGACCGCACCGCAAGCCTTTCGTCACGATTTTCAGCCCCGCACCGGGGTCCTGCTGCTGAATCTGGGAACGCCGGATGCCCCCACGCCATCCGCGCTGCGTCGCTACCTGAAAGAATTCCTTTCCGATCGCCGGGTAATCGAGATTCCGCGCCTGCTGTGGTGGCCTCTGCTCAACGGGGTGATTCTCAACGTCAGGCCGCGCCAGTCGGCGCGCAAATATGCCAGCATCTGGCGCGAGCAGGGTTCACCCCTGCTGGTGGAGACACAGGCGCAGACCGAAGCAGTGCGTCAGGCCCTGGCGACCCGCGGCCTGGACAATCTGCTGGTGATGTGTGCCATGCGCTATGGCAATCCCTCCATCCCTGCCGCCCTGGCGGAAATGCGCAGACAGCATGTCGATCAATTAGTCGTGGTGCCGCTCTACCCGCAATACTCGGCCGCCTCGACCGGCTCGGCGCTGGACGGCGTCTTTGCCGAGCTGATGAAAGACCGCAATATGCCTGCGGTACGCACCGTGCGGCATTTTCACGATCATCCGGGCTATATCGCCGCGCTGGCCGGCCAGATCGAACAGGACTGGCAGCAGCATGGCCGGCCGGATGTGCTGGTGATGAGTTTTCATGGCATGCCCAAATTCACCCTCGAGCGCGGCGATCCCTATTTCTGCGAATGCCAGAAAACCGCCCGCCTGCTGGCCGAGGCCCTGCACCTGCCAGCCGAGGCATGGCGTATCAGTTTTCAGAGCCGTTTTGGTCGCACTGAATGGCTGAAGCCGTATACCGTGGAGGTCGTGCGAGAACTGGCCGAGGCAGGGACGGCACGGGTGGATGTGGTGTGCCCGGGCTTTGTCGCCGACTGCCTGGAGACCCTGGAGGAAATCGCGGTCGAGGTCAGGGAGGTGTTCCATCAGTATGGCGGTGGCATGTATCGTTATCTTCCCTGCCTAAATAGCAACAGCCAGTGGATCCAGGTCCTGACCGACATCATTCAGTCACAACTTCAGGGTTTGTCCCTGCAAAATCAATCGGATACCACACAGCGCCAGGCGCGTGCACAGGCCATTGGCGCCACAGCCTGAGCCGACTTTTCAAGGTTGTTTAATCCCGAATTTCTTATCCGTTGACACTAGAAACAACTGATTAGCATAATCAGACGCAGGTGTGGGGAAGCATGGATCTGCCTCCCCGAGCCAGCAACAAAGGGTCACCAAATCTACAAAGAAATAAGGGAAACAGAATGAAAAACACTGCTCGTCTGACATTGATGGCAGCCGCAGTACTGGCTCTGGCAGCCTGCGGCAAACAAGGTGGTTCGTCTTCCGACGCATCCGGTGCTGCGGCCTCCGCCCCGGCCGCCTCTGCCCCGGCAGCTGCCGACAGCGGCAACGTAGTCAAGATCGGTCAGGTTTCGCCGATGTCGGGCCCGATTTCCCATCTGGGCAAGGATAACGAGTATGGCGCCAAGCTGGCGATTGCCGATCTGAACGCCGAAGGCGTGACCATTGGCGGCAAGAAGGTGACTTTCGAGCTGGTTTCGGAAGATGACCAGGGCGACCCGAAGATCGGCACCCAGGTAGCACAGCGTCTGGTTGATGCCGGCGTCGTCGGCGTCGTCGGTCACCTGAACTCCGGCACCACCATCCCGGCCTCCAAGATCTACTCGGATGCCGGCATTCCGCAGATTTCCCCGTCCGCCACCAACCCGGACTACACCAAGCAAGGCTACAAGACCACCTTCCGCGTCATTGCCAACGACGTACAGCAAGGCATGGCACTGGGTGACTACGCTGTCAGCGTCGCCAAGGCCAAGAACATTGCCGTCATCGATGACCGCACTGCGTACGGCCAGGGTCTCGCCGACCAGTTCGTCAATGCCGTCAAGGCCAAGGGCGGCAAGATCGTTGACCGTGAATTCACCACCAACTCGGCCACCGACTTCAATGCCATTCTGACCGCCGTCAAGGCCAAGAAGCCGGACATGGTGTTCTACGGCGGCATGGACGCCCAGGCGGGCCCGATGGCCAAGCAAATGAAGCAACTGGGCATCAAGGCTCGCCTGATCGCCGGTGACGGTGTGCAAACGCCGGAGTTCATCAAGCTGGCGGGCGATGCATCCGAAGGTCAACTGGCCTCGATGGCCGGTGTGCCGCGTGACAAGATGCCGGGTTTTGCCGCCTTCAACGACAAGTTCAAGAAGGCATTCAATACCGACATCCAGATCTACGCACCGTACGAATACGATGCAGTTCGTGTCCTGGTCGACGCCATGAAGCGCGCCAACTCCACGGACCCGAAGGTCTATCTGCCGGAAGTCGGCAAGACTGCCTACGATGGCGTAACCGGCCACATCGAATTCGATGACAAGGGCGACGTCAAGAACGGCAGCGTGACCGTTTACCAGGTGAAGAATGGCAAGTGGGAAGTGGTTTCGGTTGTCGGTGGTGCTGCCAAGCAGTAAGTCACCAGTCAATCGTCATGATCAAGCGGAGCCTCCGGGCTCCGCTTTTTTCTTGCCCTCCCGGACGATGCCGGCTTAATTGGCCGTCTGCGGGCCGTTTTGCCACAGCTGTCGCTGACTCGGCGTCAGGACCGCCCAGAGGGCGCTGGTCTTGCTGCTGAGATCGGCCAGCACACCTGCCGTCTTCCGGGCATCATTCGCCGCCAGCCTGGCCTCGTCGACCGGACTGGCGCCAGGCGGCGGACAAAGCGGCGCCTGGTTGATTTCTGCCATGCGCGCCTGCTTGTAGGCTTGCCAGGCATCCTGCTGTGCCGGCTGCAGCTGCAGGGCATCGGCCATTTGGTCCAAACGTATGGCGGCCATTTGCTGAACGCGGGCATGCATCATATTGCGGATTTCACAACGCGGTGCTGTCGATGGCTCGGCCGCGTTGGCCGCCAGTCCGCTGCATGCCAGCAGCCCGGCCAGGGCGCCGCGACTCAGCCAGCGGATCAAAAAGGTCGATCGGGTCATGGGTAAGTCCTTGTTGTTGATCAGACCGCCATTGAACCATCCGCAAGTAAATGGCAGATGCACGGACACCCGGCTTTTGTAAACAGCCTCAGGGCAAACATGAACAGAGATGTCGGCGTGCAGCCGGCCTCATGCGGGAAAATGGCGCCGCCGGACGGCGGCGCCGGAGGGATCAGTCGCGGAATTGTGCCGGCTGCTTCATCATCGCGGCCATGCCGGCCTTGGCGATGTCTTCGGACAACAGCATGGCGGCGTTCCAGTTGGCCACATACTCCAGGCCATCTGCCACGCTGTGATCGCGACTGTAATTGAGCACCTGCTTGCTGCCGCGGACCGCCAGCGGCGACTTGGCGGCAATCAGACCGGCCGTTTCCAGCGCTGCCGCGCGCACCGCCTCGGCATCCGGCAACACCCGGTTGACCAGTTGCCAGCGCTCGGCCTGTTCGGCGCCGATATCACGCCCGGTCAGCGCCATCTCGCGTGCCACCCCCTGGCCGACGATGGTCGGCAGGCGTTGCAGGGTGCCGACGTCGGCCACCATGCCGATATCCACCTCACGCACACCAAACTGGGCATCGACACTGGCGTAACGGAAATCCGCCGCCAGGGCGATATCCAGTCCTCCCCCGAGACAGTACCCGCTGATGGCGGCAATCACGGGCTTGCGACACTTCTCCAGGCTGGTGACACAGGCCTGCAGGTCCAGGATCAGACCACGCAGCTTTTCACGCTTGCGTGCCTCGCACTCGTCATTGATCTGCCCCTGCACCCCCATCAACAGCGACAAGTCGATGCCGGAGCTGAAATGCTTGCCCGCCCCGGAGAGCACCACGGCGCGTACCGCGCCCTCGGCATCGCACCACTCGAAGGCCTGACGCATCTCGCGCCACATGTCGGCGTTCAGTGCATTGGCCTTGTCCGGGCGATTGAACGTCACCAGCGCCACGGCGCCCTGCAGTTCCAACGTCAGTGTCGTGAAATTCATCGGTCTCTCCTCAGCGTTTTTTCGGCACCCAGGCCCAGGTCATCTCGCACTGAATCGGCGCATTACCGGATTCGTCGGTCACCACCACCTCGACCACGGTATTGCCCTTTTCTTCCTGCTGCAGGGCGGCGATTTGCGCCGGTTGCAGCGTTGCCACCGCGCGCATGTCACCCTGGCTGCGCTGCAGATAGTCGACCTTCATGGACTTGAGCAGCATCAGTTTGTCATCCGGCACATTCATGCCCATGACGAACCCCGATGCGGTTTCCGCCAGCAGCGCCATGGCGGCGGCATGCACGCCCCGGATGTGGTTTTGCACCTTGCGACGATTGCGGATCGACACTACCAGACGCTGCGGCCCGACCTCCTCGAAGCGCAGGCCCGCCGTACCAAGGAAAGGCACGACACGGCCGAACAGCCGTGACAGCACCACGTTGCGTAACCCGCGCGGCAGACGGTCGGCCTTGGCCACCATACGGCTCATGCTGTTTTGTTTGCTTTGCATCCCTGCGAATCCCCGTGTTGTGTTTTGTTGTTTTACAGCCCGAGCAACCGGCTGATTTGTCGCTTGACCGTTTCCAGCCAGCCATCGTCCACCCGGGCAAGCTGCAGGCCACCCTGCAGCGCCGAGAACATCAGCACCCCCATGTCCTCCGGCGTCCCAGGATAGTCAAACACCCCCTGCTCCCGCCCTCGTGTCGCCAGCACGATGGACCAGTGCCGCATCTCGTCGATAAAGGCGGCCGCCTGCTGCTTCATTGCATCCGGCAAGGTATGAAACTCCGTACTGAGCATGCCGCTCGGGCAAACCTGGCGATCCTGCAGAAAGTAGCTTTGCGCCAGCTCGAAGTAGCGCTGCAACTGTTCGGCTGGCGGCAGAGCCTCCTGCGCCTCGATGAAGCGGTGCAAGCGGCGGCGATAGCGCTCGATCAGCGCGACCCCCAGATCGGTCTTGTGCGGGAAATGGTAATGAATGGCGGCATTGCGGATGCCAAGCTCGCTGCTGACCAGCTGATAGCTGAAGGCATTGAAGCCCCGCGTCAGCAATAATTCTTCGGCGATATCGAGAATGCGTTTGCGGGTATCGGTCTTGGCGTCTGCGGGTGTTTTCATGCGCCAACTTTACTTACTGGTCAGTAAGCTGTCAATGCGACTGGCATGGGGTTTGGCAGCCCATCTACTTGGGGTATGATGACTGGCAAATCACGCGTCGCGGAGTCAGGAAGAATGAAACTGAAGTTCAGCAAAATGCATGGTCTGGGCAATGATTTCATGGTGATCGATGGCGTTCGCCAGACGGTCAGACTGACCCCGGAGCAGATCCGCCTGTGGGGGCACCGCCACTTCGGCATCGGCTTCGACCAGTTGCTGCTGGTCGAGCCGGCACAGGAGGCCGGTCATGACTTTCGTTACCGTATCTTCAACAACGATGGCGGCGAAGTCGAACAGTGCGGCAATGGCGCGCGCTGCTTTGCCCGCTTCGTCTTTGAACAGGGCCTGAGCCAGCAAACCCGGCTGAAGGTGGAAACCGCGCGCGGCGTCATCATGCCGGAGCGCATGGAAAACGGCGAGGTGCAGGTCGACATGGGCGTTCCGCGCTTCGCGCCGGCAGATCTGCCGATGAAGGATGTCGAGCCGGCCAGACTGTACCGGCTCAATGCCGCGGGCGAAGACCTTGAAGTCTCGGCCTTGTCCATGGGCAACCCGCATGCCGTGCTGGTGGTGCCGGAGGCGGATCTGGCGCCGGTCAAATCCATCGGTCAGGCGTTGCAGCAGAGTCATTACTTCCCGCAGAGCGTCAATGTCGGCTTCATGCAGATCCTGAGCCGCGACGAGATCCGCCTGCGTGTTTATGAACGCGGGGCCGGCGAGACGCTGGCCTGCGGGACTGGCGCCTGCGCCGCCGTGGTCGCCGGCATTCAGCGCGGTTTGCTAAACAATCGCGTTCGGGTACATACCCATGGTGGAGACTTGACGGTAGAATGGGCTGGCGACGGCCAGCCAGTCAGGATGACCGGCCCGGCCACCACGGTCTTCAGCGGAGAAATCGATGTCTGAGCAAAACGTGACGATGCAGTCTGACGATGTACTGGCCTTTCTGGAAAACCATCCGGATTTCCTGCAGCACCACGCCGACCGCTTCGGTCTGAAACAGCAAAATGACCGCGTCGTGGTCTCGCTGGTCGATCGCCAGATGCTGGAGCTGAAAGACCGCTGCCGCCAGCTGGAGGCCCGGCTGCAGCAACTGGTGCGCCACGGCGAGAACAATGACCAGATTCAGCTGCGCATGCACCGTCTTGCCCTGACCCTGTTGCAGGCCGAAACACCTGCCCGGCTGAGCGAATCCCTCGCCCGCTGCTTCGCCGACGAGTTCGGCCTCGACCGCATGGCCCTGCGCCTGTGGCATCCGGCAGCCGCCAGTTTCGGCGATGCCTTCAATGCCCGCAGCGATGTCGCCATGCTGGCCCGCAATCTGAACACGCCGTACTGCGGCCCTTATGTCAACGACGAGGTGATGTCCTGGTTCCCGGCCGTCCCCGTGCTGCAGTCCTTCAGCCAGGTCGCCCTGCGCGACGCCGGCGGCGAGCCGTTCGGCCTGCTGGTGCTGGCCAGTGACGACGCCCAGCGCTTCACCCATGACATGCATACCCACTATCTGGTGCAAATCGGTGAACTGATCAGTGCAGCCTGCCTGCGGGTGCTGGGTCAGGCGTGAGTCTGCTGTCACTGTCCACCCTGTTTCTCGTCATGGTGGCCGGCTTCTGGCTATTCGCCATGTGGCGTGTAGTGGCCAGCGATCATGGCGTGGCACAAGCCTGTTTCGTCGCCGGTTACTTCCCGCTGGCCATTGTGGTGCGGCTTGGCCGCACCTTTGATGCGATGGCCCCGGTCTGGGCGCCCTTTCTCTACCCCTATGCCTGGGTTGGTCTGGCCGCCGTATTCTGGGCGGCCAGCCAGATCAGGCTGACACGTCACGGACTGCTGATCCGTGAAACCCCGCGCCGCATGGGCGCACTCTATCTGGCGGCTCTGTTACTGCATCTCGGGGTCTTGCTGGCCATGCCCCTGTCCCAGGGGCGCATTCTGTCGCTCTATCTGATGGTGCCGCCCGCCATGGTGCTGCTGACCATGCTGCTTTACTTTCCGCTGTGCTGGCTGATGGGACGGCAGGCTGAGGGGAGAATTGACTGGCTGCCACTGGTTCTGCTGACCCTGCTGGTGCCGTTGGGCTGGTTCAAGCTGTGCGCACTCACCGTCCCTGCGCTGCTCAACTACGGCTGAGCCTGTGCGGCCAGCCATTGCGACAGGGCCGCTGATGGCCGGTACAGCGGCATCTGCCCGCGCAGCAGGATCTGGGCATTGCGCTGACAACCAACCCGGAGGATCTGCAGCGCCTCTCCCCGCCCCTGACTTTCAATCGTGGCATGCAGCCGACCGGCCGGATTATCCAGCGCAATGTCGACCAGATCTCCCTGGTCAGCAGCCTCATCCATAACAGCCATCTCGTGCGCCAGCGTACCGGACACCAGGCAGGCGGCTGCAATGCAGCAGGCACCGGACACGGCCAGCGAGGCGTGCGCCTGTTGCGGGGTAAAGTAACGCACACTCAGTTGCGCACCCCGCCTGCCGGGAGCCAGGATCGCCACCTTGGGCAGGGTTTCGCTGACAGCCATCCGGGCGGCCGACAACAGCTGCCCCTCGCCATCCCGCAAGCCCATGCGCAGCGCCGCCGCCACACAGACCCGTCGCAAAGCCTGCATGAAAGGCTCGTCCTGCTGCAGGGCCAGCGGGGACTCGTCACCGCGCTTACCGAGATCCGCTGCCCGAATCAGCACCATCGGCACGGCAACATCCACGCAGCTGACCGGCACCCCTTCCACCAGCTCCTGCGGCCGGCCAGTCGGCAGCAAGTGCCCGGTTTTGGCACCCGCCGGATGGTTGAGAAACAGATCGACCGCCGGCCACTGGCCGGGCACCCCTGGAATGGCAGCACATCGCAGCTGGCCGTCAGCCTCAAAGCGCAGTCGCGCATCGGAGATCACGCCGGTATTGGTATTGCGGATGGAGACCCGGACCTCGCCGTCGGCCACCGGCGACAGCAAGCCGACATCCAGCGCCCACAAGGGCAAGGCAGAGGTCAGGTTGCCGCAATTGACGCGCCAGTCCAGCTCGGCCGTGTGCGATGCCCCTTGCGCCAGCGTGCTGACCAGCCGCGGCTGACCGTCCGCTGTTTCCGTCCCGACAAGAAAGACTTTGTTGCTGGTCGGCGTGCCGCGCCCCAGCCCGGTCAGTTGCCGGTTGTCCGGCTGCAGACCCAGCAGGGGCAGACCGAGAAGATGTCGCAGCAGTTCGTCGCGCAGCACGGACTGAGCCGGCAGCTGACTTTGCGGCAGGACCAGGCCGAGCGATGTGCCGCCCCGCACTTGATGCAGCGGGTAGTGCCACACCCCGTCGACACACTGAACTGCAGGCTGGGAACGCAAGACAATGGCCCGGAGACTAGCGGCGCACGCCGACAATCACGCTGGAAGCCTTGAACAGGACAGAGGCAGGCTGGCCAGGCTGCAGCGCCAGGCCGTCACGGCTGGCATTGGTCACCATGGCAACGAACTGGCCGACATCCGGCACGGCAATCGTGACCTCGCTGTTGACGGCCCCTTCGGTCAGTGCCACCACCGTCCCGGCGAAGTGATTGCGGGCAGAAAACTGCACGCCCTGGTCGTCCGTGACCACAATGATGGCCGAAGACTTGATGAGTGCCACTGCCGCCATACCCGCCTTCAGGTCCAGTGCCGCAGCGCTCTCGCGCGTGATAACCGCCACCAGCTTCCGGCCACTGGCCAGCGACAGCTCCACCTCATCGTTCACCGCCCCGGCACGCAAGCCGGTGATGGTGGCATCAAACTGATTTCGTGCACTGCTTTTCATCCTGCGATCTCCGCGAGAGAGGGCAAACTGCGATTCAGTACTGTGGCCAGGGGGCGCAGTACGGTCATCAGCTCGCTCAGTTGATCCGCGGTCAGCACCTGCTCGGCATGCACCCTGGCCTGCTCGGGCTGCGGATGGACATCCAGCCACAGACCGTCCGCTCCGGCTGCAATGGCAGCCGCGGCCAGCGAAGGCACCATCCGGGCATGGCCGCAGGCTTCGGCCGGGGCGGCAATGACCGGAAGATGGGTCTCGGCTTTGAGTGCGGCAATGGCACCAATATCGGCCATGACACGTTCATCCGGCGCCAGCCCCCGGATGCCGCTTTCGCAGAAAATGATGTGGTGATTACCACCGGCGGCAATGGTTTCAGCCGCCATCAGCCATTCGCTCAGGGTAGCCGCCTGACCGCGCTTGAGGATGACCGGCTTGTTGAGCCGGCCGACCTCGCGCAACAGGTCGCTGTTGGCCATGTGGCGCGGGCCGATGACCAGGGCGTCGATCTCGAGCTCGAGAAACGCTTCGATGTTACGCACGTCGGTCAGTTCGGAAACGACGGGCAGACCACACTGCCTGGCTGCCTGCTGCAGACTGGCCAGACCGTCGACCCCCAGCCCCTGGAAGGCGTAGGGGTTGTCACTCTGTACAAAGGCGCCGCCATGCAGCACCCGTGCGCCCGCACGCTGCACCGCGCGGGCTGCCGCCTCGATCTGCGCAGCCCCTTCGATGGCAGGCGGGCCGGCGATGATCTGCAGGGCATGGCCGCCGAACTGCTGACCGCGCAAGCTGACCGTCGACGCTGCCGGGTGAATCTCGCGCCCGACCAGCCGATATTCACGCACCACCCGCATGGCCCGCTCGACGGCCGGCATGCGTTCGAACAGCGCCGGGTCGAGCACCCGCTCGTCGCCGATGGCGCCGATCAGGGTGCGCTCTGTGCCGCGCGAGACATGTTCGCGCAGCCCGGCGGCACGAATGCGCGTCACCACCTGCTCGATCTGGGCCGGGCTGGCGCCCGGGGTCATGATAATGATCATGTTGGCTCCTGCTGCGCCAGCAACCAGCCAAGGGCAGAAACCCCGGCCTGGCAAGCGCCAAAAATATCGGCGGAACTGGCCCTGGCATATAACCGGGCCGGCACACTGGCAAAGCGGTGACGACCATCAATGCAGGCTTCGTCGGCTTCGCATTCGACATGGCGCATGCCCCACCCCTCCAGCGCCTGTACCAGTTCGCTCGACTCCTGCTCGGTGCCAAAGGTCAGCCGCACGCCCTTCAGCTCGTAGTGGCGCGCCAGCAAGGCCAGCAAGATCGAGGCCGCAGACAGGGCGACCATGGGCTTGCCGGCTGACCACATGGCCGCCAGCGCCTCGGCCAGCTCGGGGGCCAGCGTGGCGTCACTGCCGCGCGGGGTAAAGTTGCTCAGCCCGCGCATCACGCCTGCGCCGCCAGGGATCAGCACACCGTCCAGCCATTCCGGACTCATTGCCGAGAGCGGCTCGATCTGGCCGCGCGTCAGGCGCGCCGCTTCGATCATCATGTTGCGGGCATCCTGCATTGGCCGGCCACCGGCATGGTCGACGACTTCGCGCTGCAGGCGGTCCGGTGCAAAGCAACGCACGCGATAACCAGCCTGCGACAGCGCAACCAAGCAGCTGCTCGCCTCCAGCGGATCGCTGCCGTCCCGGCTACCGCAACCGGCCAGGATGAGGGCAATGGTGGGCGTATTGGACATCATGAAATCATCAGGTCTGATTCAGGGGCAGGGTCGACGCAGCGGACGAGGACGGCAGGCCGGTCAGGTGCGCCAGTAGTGGCTCGACCTGTTGCGCATGGTGCAGCAGGCTCAGTTGCGCATCACGGACAAAGCCCTGCCCGGCCATGTGGCGCACCATCTGCAGCAGCGGCTGATAGAAACCGTCCACGTCCAGCAGACCGATCGGCTTGCCATGCACACCGAGCTGCGCCCAGGTCAGGATTTCGAACAGTTCGTCCAGCGTGCCGAAGCCCCCCGGCAAGGCGACAAAGGCATCGGACAGTCCGGCCATCAGGGCCTTGCGTTCGTGCATGCTTTGCGTGACATGCAATTCGCTCAGGCCCAGGTGGGCCACTTCGCGCGCCTTGAGAAACTCGGGAATGACACCGACGACGCGCCCGCCGGCCGCCAGCGCGGCATCCGCAGCCAGCCCCATCAGACCGACGCGGCCACCGCCGAACACCAGGGTCAGTCCCTGCTGCGCCACGGCACGGCCCAAAGCCTGTGCCGCCTCGGCATAGGCCGGCGACGCGCCGGTGGCCGCACCACAAAACAGACAGATCGATTTCAGTGCCATGGGCTCAGATCACCGCCAGGGGGTAGGCGCCAAGAATCTTGACGAAGGCCGCCGTGGACTGCAATGCCTGCAGCGCCGCCACCACATTGGCATCGGACTGATGCCCCTCGATATCGATGAAGTAGACATACTCCCACAGGCCGGCGCGGGCCGGGCGGGACTCCAGCTTGGTCATCGACACGCCATTGGCGGCAATCGGTGCCAACAGCGTATAAAGCGCACCGGCACGGTTTGGCGCCGCCACGATCAGCGAGGTCTTGTCCTGACCGGTCGCCCCCACGTCCTGATGCCCCAGGACCAGGAAGCGGGTGGTGTTGTTCGGCTCGTCCTCGATATTCTCTGCCACTTTTTCCAGCTGGTAGCGTTCGGCGGCAGCCTGACCGGCAATTGCCGCTGCACCGGGCTCCGCTGCGGCCAGTCGTGCCGCCTCGGCATTGCTGGCCACCGAGATGCGTTCCACATTCTGCGGCAGGTTCTTGTTCAGCCATTCATGGCATTGCGCCAGCGCCTGGGCATGGGCATAGACCCGGCGCACCGGTGCCTCATCCCCCGGCCGTCGCAGCAGGTGGTGATGAATGCGCAGCACCACTTCACCGCAAATTTTCAGGGGACTGGCCACCATCAGGTCCAGCGTGCGGCCGACAGCCCCCTCGGTGGAGTTCTCTACCGGCGCCACCACGTAATCCAGCGTGCGGGCTTCCACCAGCCGGAAAGCCTCGTCGACCGAGGCGCAGGCGACGGTATGGGCCGCGTGGCCAAAATGTTTCATGGCTGCCAGCTGGGTAAAGGTCCCTTCCGGGCCGAGATAGGCAACCGACAGCGGGCGCTCCAGCGCCAGGCACTCGGACATCACTTCGCGGAACAGGCGCGCCACCGACTCGCTCGACAGCGGGCCCTGGTTGAGCGACTTGATGCGACGCAGCACCTGGGCCTCGCGCTCCGGGCGGTAGACGATGCCGCCGCCCTTGATCTCGCCGATGGCGCGTGCGTGGCTGGCTCGCTGGTTCAGCAGCTCGAGGATGCGGGCATCGATGTCATCGATGGCATCGCGATGTGTTTTCAGTAAGTGATCCGTCACGTTTATTCGTCTTTCAGGATGACAAATTGTCCTTTGCCAATCGGGTAGGTTTCTGCGAGATAGCCTTCTGTCGCCAGCACTTCGCGCACAAACGGCGCGCATTCATCGGCATGCGACAGGGCGTTGTCCATCACCAGCAGGCCGCCGGGCCGCAAGACCCGGCAGATCTGCGGCCAGAGCGTCGGATAGTGCGAGCGATCCGCATCCAGAAACAGGAAATCGACCGGACCGCCCTCCAGCGAGGTCAGCCACTCGCCGGCCTCCACCTGCTCCAGGCGAACCAGATGCGACAGACCCAGCTGCTGCAATCGCGACGCCGCCAGCTGATGAAAGTCGCTGGCACTATCCAGGCTGGTGACCTTGCCCTGATTTTCCCGTGCCGCCAGCGCGAGCCAGAGTGTCGAATAGCCACTGGCCGTACCGATTTCGACAATGCGACGGGCGCCGGCGGCGCGCGCCATCTGATAGAGGAACATGCCGGCATCGGGTGACAGCATGCGCCAGCGCGCCTGTGCCTGATCGATACTGGCATCATGGGCCTCTCCCTGTGCCCAGATAGCTCTTAATTGTTCAAGCGTTTCCTGCTGCAACATGGTCTCTCCTCCTTTGCTCAAGGCAGGGAATGGCCACGACCGTGGCCGCTCAGGAGATGCACGTCACCCGGCCGGGTGCGGCCGGGTGCACGATCAGCCGTGCTGACGGGCAAAGTCCTGCATGAAATTGACCAGCGCCTTGACCCCTTCGATCGGCATGGCGTTGTAGATGGAAGCACGCATCCCGCCGACCACGCGATGACCCTTGATCTGCACCAGTCCGTTTTTCTTGGCCTCGCTGACAAACGTATCATTGAGGGCCTCGTCGCGCAGTCGGAAAGTGACATTCATTTTCGAGCGGAACGGGGTCTCGATGTGCGAACTGTAAAACCCGCCACTGCTGTCGATGGCGTGATACAGCAGGCCGGATTTTTCTTCGTTGCGCGATGCCATGCCCTTGATGCCACCCTGCTCGCGAATCCACTTGAGCACCAGGCCGGCAATATAGATCGGGAAGGTGGCCGGGGTGTTGTACATCGAGTCGGCATCGGCATGGACACGATAATTCAGCATGGTCGGCGTGACCGGCAAGGCGCGATCCAGCAGATCCTCGCGCACGATGACCAGGGTCAGCCCGGACGGGCCGATATTCTTTTGCGCACCGGCATAGATCAGGCCGAAACGGCTGACGTCGATCTCGTGGGACAGGAATTCGGACGACATGTCGCAAACCAGCGGCACGCCTTCGGGCGGGGTCGGAATGAACGGAAACTGCAGACCGCCAATGGTTTCGTTCGAGGTGTAATGCAGATAGGCCGCATGCGGATCGCACTGCCAGCTGTCTTCAGCCGGCACATAAGAGAAATGACGGTCTTCGCTGCTGGCCACCACTTTGACCTTGGCATAGCGCTTGGCTTCTTTCATCGCCAGCTTGGACCAGTGTCCGGTATTGACGAAATCGATGGATTTCTTCTCGCCCAGCAGATTGAGCGGCACCATGGAGAACTGCTGCGATGCCCCGCCCTGCAGGAACAACACGCGATGGGTGTCCGGAATCGCCATCAGGGCACGCAGATCATGCTCGGCGTCATGGATGATTTCCATGAACTCCTTGCCGCGATGGCTCATCTCCATCACGCTCATGCCGCTGCCGTGCCAGTCGAGCAATTCGCTCTGGGCTTCGGCAAGCACGGAGTGCGGCAGCATCGCCGGACCGGAAGAAAAGTTATAGACCTTTGCCATGACCATCCTTTGTCGTGATTGCCATTCCGGGGCGATTGCTTGCCGTCGGCAACCTAGTTGGTATTGTTGTGCAGCAGGAAATGCGCGCGCGCCACCGCCACCGGCTTGTCGGGACTGTCTTGCCATGCCTCGATCAGCACATGGGCAACGCGCTTGCCCTGCTTGGTGATTTCACAGCGGGCAAACAATGTTTGCGGCCGGCCCGGACGCAGATAATCCAGAGAAAAATCGACAATTTTCGGGATGTCGAGCGACTCGCGATTCCACATCAGATGGATCAGCGCGGCGTTCTCCATGAAACCACCGATCAGACCGCCATGCAGGGCCGGCAAAGTGGTATTGCCGACATTGCGCTCGGCAAACGGCAGGGAAAACAGCAGCCCCCCCTCGTCATCCTCGGCGCGCAGGTTGACCCCCATCAGCCTGGCGTAGGGAATCAGCGCGATCAGATCGTCGAAGCGCTTTTCATCGCGCAACAGATTGAACTGCTCGATGAACTGGCTCATTTCACCGCCTCGCTGACCATCGGAATCGGACTGGACTCACGCATGAAGGTCGCCACACCATGGGCGATGGGCGCATCGATACTGTCATGGAAGCACACCGCACGGGTAAAGGCGACCTGGCCGGCCAGGCGATAGCACTCCGCCGTACAGAAGATCGGTTTGCCAGGCGTGGCCGCCTTGAGGTAATCGATGCGCAGATCCAGCGTGGCGATCGTTTCGAAATCGGGCAGCTGAGCGGCTACCGAGATCGCACTGCAGGTATCCACCAGCGAGGTAATCACCCCGCCATGCAGTACGCCGGTCGCCGGATTGCCGACCAGGTCCTCGCGCCAGTCGATCGCCAGGGTCGGCTTGCGGCCGACCGTGCCGACCAGCCGCATGCCCAGCGTACGGGCGTGCGGCAGCGACACGAACAGCTCACTCAGCACTTCGAGCACCTGGGCATTGGCTGGCGTCGCCAACTCGGTCATGCCTCTTCTCCGGTGGTGAAATCACCCGCCTCATCGTCCAGCCCTTCGTCTTCCGACTCGCTCTCAGCCACCTTTTCCAGGCCGATCAGCTTTTCGCCCTCATCGAGGTTGATCAGACGCACGCCCTGGGCGGCACGGCCGGTTTCGCGGATTTCCGCCACACGGGTGCGGATCAGCACGCCGCCGGTGGTGATCAGCATCACTTCATCGCTTTCGACCACCAGGGTGGCGGCCACCAGCGAACCATTGCGCTCGGAGGTGTCGATGGCAATCACGCCCTGGGTGCCACGATGGCTCTTGCGATAGTCGGAGATCGGGGTGCGCTTGCCATACCCGTTCTCGGTAGCCGTCAGCACCTGGGTCATGTCGCTGTCGGAAACCAGCAGGGAAATCACCTGCGCCCCTTCCGGCAAATCCATGCCGCGTACGCCGCGGGCATTGCGGCCCATCGGACGCACGTCCGCCTCGGCAAAGCGCACGGCCTTGCCATGACTGGAGAACAGCATCACTTCATGCTCGCCCGCCGTCAGCGCAACGCCGATCAGCTTGTCGCCATCATCCAGGTCCAGGGCGATGATGCCGGCCGAACGCGGACGCGAGAAGCTCGACAGCGCAGTCTTCTTGACCGTGCCGTTGGCGGTACACATGAAGATGTAGTGGTCGTCGGTAAAGGCCTTGACCGGCAGCATGGCGTTGATCTTTTCGCCTTCCACCAGCGGCAGCACGTTGACGATCGGCTTGCCGCGGCTGGCGCGACCGCCCTGCGGCAGCTCGTACACCTTGATCCAGTAGCAACGACCGAAGGACGAGAAGCACAGCACGTAGTCATGGGTATTGGCGACAAACAGGGTCTCGATGAAATCGTCGTCCTTGGTCGCCGCCGCCTGTTTGCCGCGTCCGCCGCGACGCTGGGCACGGTAGTCGTCCATCGGCTGGGTCTTGATGTAACCCGAGTGAGATACCGTCACCACCAGATCCTGCGGGGTGATCAGGTCTTCGATATTGATGTCGCCGCCGAACGGTTCGATTTCCGAACGGCGCGGGTCGCCAAACTGCGTGCGGATGGCGGTCAGTTCGTCGGCGATGATCTGGTTGATGCGCTCCGGCTTTTCCAGAATGTCGATCAGGTCGAGGATGGTGGCCATGATTTCCTGATACTCGGCCACGATCTTGTCCTGCTCCAGGCCGGTCAGGCGCTGCAGACGCAGATCAAGGATCGCCTGGGCCTGCGTTTCGGACAGCTGGTAACCATTGGCCGTCAGGCCGGTCTCGACGCCATCCGGGCGGGCCTTGAGCGGATCAACGCGCGACAGCATGTCCTCGACCAGCTGCGAACGCCAGGTGCGGCTCATCAGCGCCGTCTTGGCCACCGCCGGATTTTCCGACGCCTTGATCAGGGCAATGATTTCGTCGACATTCGACAGCGCCACGGCCAGACCTTCGAGGATGTGGCCACGCTCGCGTGCCTTGCGCAGTTCGAAAATGGTACGACGCGTCACCACTTCGCGGCGGTGACGCAGGAATTCTTCCAGCACCTGCTTGAGGTTCAGCAGGCGCGGCTGGCCGTCGACCAGGGCGACCATGTTGATGCCGAAGCTGTCCTGCAGCTGGGTCATCTTGTACAGGTGATTGAGCACCACCTCGGGCATTTCGCCGCGCTTGAGCTCAATCACCATGCGCATGCCGGACTTGTCCGACTCGTCGCGTAGATCGGAAATGCCCTCGATCTGCTTGTCGCGCACCAGCTCACTGATGCGCTCCAGCAGACGGGCCTTGTTCACCTGATACGGCAGCTCGTCGACGATGATCGCCTGGCGTTCGCCGCGGCCGATATCTTCGACGTGGGTGCGCGAGCGCATGATCACCCGGCCACGGCCGGTGCGATAGGCTTCCTTGACGCCGGCAGTTCCATAGATGATGGCGGCCGTCGGGAAGTCCGGAGCCGGAACGATGTCGATCAGTTCGTCGATCGTCAGCTCGCTGTTGGCCAGGAGAGCCAGACAGGCGTCCACCACTTCGCACAGATTGTGCGGCGGGATATTGGTCGCCATGCCGACGGCGATACCGGAGCTGCCGTTGATCAGCAGATTGGGGATCTTGGCCGGCAGGATCAGCGGCTCGTGTTCGGAGCCATCGTAGTTGGCGCCGAAATCGACGGTTTCCTTGTCGATATCCGCCAGCAGCTCGTGCGCGATACGCGCCATGCGGATTTCGGTGTAACGCATCGCGGCGGCGTTGTCGCCATCCACCGAGCCGAAGTTACCCTGACCATCCACCAGCGGGTAGCGCAGGCTGAAATCCTGCGCCATGCGCACGATGGTGTCGTAGACGGCAGTGTCGCCGTGCGGGTGGTACTTACCGATGACATCACCAACGATACGGGCGGATTTCTTGTAGGCCCGGTTCCAGTCGTTGGAAAGTTCGTGCATGGCGAAAAGCACGCGACGGTGAACCGGCTTGAGACCGTCACGCACATCCGGCAGCGCCCGACCCACAATCACGCTCATGGCGTAATCGAGGTAAGAGCGGCGCATTTCCTCTTCCAGGCTGACCGGAATGGTTTCCTTGGCGAAAAGCTGATCTGTCATGGGTGAGAGCTTGTCTTTTATTGTTGGCAAACGAGGGCAATTCTACCACGGACGCGAATTTCACGCATGGCAGCCGAGATGTTTGGCGACAGCATGTTCCGCCAGACAGCCCGGAATCAGGTAAATCACTTGCCGGCTGCGAAATACTGCCGGTAAAGCCTGTCATAAGTACCGTCGGCACGCACTGCGGCCAGACCGGCGTTGAGCTTGTCACGCAAGGCCGTCTGCCCCTTGGCCACGGCAAAACCGTAATGTTCCGGCGCAAAACTGGCGGTATCCTGCACCACAAAGAACGCACCGTCAGACTGACGTACAAAACCCGCCACCACACCGTTATCCCCCACCAGCGCACCGACCTTGCCGGCCTTGAGGGCCGCAAACGCCTCGGTCATGGTCTGATAGCGCACGACGTCGCCACTCTCCTTGCCCAGCAGACGCTGCAGATCTTCATCGGCGGAGGTTCCGACCTGAACGGCCACCTTGATGCCGCGCAAATCGGCAAACGACCCGATCTCGTTGGCACCGCGCGGCACCGCAATGACCTGGCGCGCGGAAAAATAGGGCTCAGAGAAATCCACCTGCTTCATTCGCTGCGGCGAGATGCTGATCGCCGATGCCAGGATATCGCGCTTGCGCTGGCCCAGCGTGGCAAAAATCCCCTCCCAGGGGGTATTCACGAACTGCAGCCGGAATCCCTCGCGACGGGCAATGGCACGCAGCAGATCCACATCGAAGCCGACCATATTCTGGTGCTCGTCCATGGATTCGAAAGGCGGATAGCTGGCATCGCTGCCAACCACATAAACCGGAACAGCCGCGGCATCCGGATGCCCGGCCCCGCGGTCGCACGCTGCCAGCAGAAAACAGAACGCCAGTGTGACAAGGACACGCCAGCCGGAGAAAAGATTGATGCCCACGTTGCTCCAATAATCTTGAGGTGCACTATAATCGGCCTCTTGATGAGCCGAATGGATATCTTAATCGACCGGCACATCGATTCACAATGAATAAACTATCTCCGTTATCACTCACGAAACGAGAACTGATTGACATGGCACTGAACCCGCTTCTCAAGACCCTGGCAGCCACCCTGCTCCTGTGCGCCAGCGGTCTGGCACTGGCCGAAGACCCGGCGACGACCGACATGCCCCTGCCGGGCGATGTACAGGTCTCGCAACCGGCCCCCGCCCACCACAAATCGCGCAAGGTCCAAGGCAGCAGCAACCTGGTCACGGCCCCGGCCGCCGACAGCCAGGGCGTCCGCGGCAAGAAGACCACCGCCGGCAAGAAAGCCCATGCCGGCAAAAAGGCCCATGGCAGCAAGAAAGCGCCTGGCAGCAAGAAGCCGCATACCGCCAAGAAGGCGCACAGCAGCAAAACCCCGGTGAGCGCCAAAAAACCGGCTGCCGGCAAAGCGGTGAAAAACGCCAAGCCGCAAGGCAAGACGAGCAAGCAGCCGAGCGCCAAGACCCGACACAAGGCAGCCGCGCGCAAGTCTCCGCCACGCCACGCCACGCACAGCAAGAAGGCTGCCGCCAAACCGGCCAAAGCCAGCCAGCACGGCAAGCAGAAAGCCCGCCCGGCAAAGCGGGCCGCCAGCCACAAGAAAAAATAAGCGCAGTGCTTGTCTTGGGGCGCCAATTTACGCATAATGGCGCCCTCTCGCCGGTGTAGCTCAGTTGGTAGAGCAGCTGACTTGTAATCAGAAGGTCGAGGGTTCGACTCCTTTCACCGGCACCAGATTCAAAAAAAGCCTTGTTTTCACAAGGCTTTTTTTCATTTCACGTCCGGGCAGACGGTCCGGTCATTGCCAAGGGATCCACCCAGGCATCGAAATCCTCCGCGCTGACCAGACCCAGCGCCAGCGCCGCCTGCTTCAGCGTTTCTCCTTCCGCCAGGGCTCGTTTGGCGATCATGGCAGCCTGGTCATAGCCGATATGGCGATTCAATGCCGTCACCAGCATCAGATTATCCCCCAGATGTCGCTGAATGACCGCGAGATCCGGCTCAATCCCCCGCGCACAGTGCTGCTCGAAGGAACGCACAGCATCCGCCAGCAAAGCCAGACTCTCCAGCACGTTATGCACCATCACCGGCTTGTAGACATTCAGCTGAAAATTGCCCTGACTGCCGGCAAAGGCCACGGCAGCATCATTGCCGAACACTTGCACACACACCATGGACAAGGCCTCACACTGAGTCGGATTCACCTTGCCCGGCATGATCGACGAACCCGGCTCATTCTCGGGGAGGCGAATTTCGCCAATACCGCAGCGGGGTCCGCTGGCCAGCCAGCGCACATCATTGGCCAGCTTGAGCAACGCGCCGGCCAGTGTGCGCAGACTGGCCGACACATTCACCAGGGCATCATGGGCAGACAGGGCGGCAAACCGGTTGTCGGCCGAGCAGAAGGGCAAGCCGGTCAGCGCGGCAATGTGCGCAGCGCAGCGCGCGCCAAACGCCGGATGGGCATTCAGCCCGGTCCCCACCGCCGTGCCGCCAATGGCCAGCTGGTTCAGCCCGGCCGACAGTTGCCCGATGCCATGCATGGCAAAATCCAGTTGTGCCACCCAGCTGCCGATTTCCTGCCCCAGGGTAATCGGCGTGGCATCCTGCAGATGTGTACGACCGGTCTTGACCACACCAGCAAAATCCCGGGCCTTGTCATCCAGCGTCTGGCGCAATGTGTGCAGCGCCGGCAGCAACGTGTGCGCCACCTCCAGGGCAACCGCCACATACATTGCCGTCGGAAACGTATCGTTGGAGGACTGGCCACAATTGACGTGATCATTGGGGTGAACAGGTGATTTGCTGCCCAGTGCGGCGCCGAGCAACTCATTGGCACGATTGGCAATCACCTCATTGGCATTCATGTTCGACTGCGTGCCGGAGCCAGTCTGGAATACCACCAGCGGAAAGTGATCGTCCAGCCTGCCGTCGATCACCTCCTGTGCGGCCTGCTCAATCGGCGCAAGCAGCGCCTGCGGCAGCTCCCCCAGCTCGGCATTGGCCCGGGCGGCCGCCAGCTTGAGCACACCCAGTGCCCGAATCAGTGGCGCGGTAAAGCGAAATCGCTCGACGCCGATCTGAAACATTGCCACCGAGCGCTGGGTTTGCGCCCCCCAGTATTTGCCGGCCGCGACATCGACCGTGCCCATCGAATCCGATTCCTGACGCAGATGATCCATCAGCCCGCCCTCCCGACGCCCTGTGCCGCCACCGATCACGAATCTTGACCATACCATGAATCAATCATCATGACGGGCAGTCAAACTGTCGCTAATCTTCAGCCTCAGCCCAACAGGAAGTGCCATGCAAACACCAGACCGCCCGCGCTGGCCAGAACCGTTCGTCGACCTGCAAACCCTGATCCCGGATCTGCAGCTCGAACTCAGCTACGCCGGCAGCGACAACTTCATCGGCCGGCCGGTCGATGGCTATCTCTGTGCCAGAGCCCTGCTGACGCGCCCCGCCGCACAACAACTGGCAGGCATTCAAGCCAGACTGCGACCGCTTGGACTCACTCTCAAACTGTTCGATGCCTACCGCCCCGAGCGCGCAGTGCGCGAGTTCATCCGCTGGAGCCTCGATCCCGACGACATCCGTCACAAGGCGCGCTTCTACCCGCAACTGGACAAGGCGCAGCTGTTTGCCGAGGGCTACCTGGTCGAGCACTCCAGCCACAGCCGGGGCAGCACCGTCGACCTGACCATCGCCATTGCCGGTGTGCACCACCAGGCGCCCGGCCCCTTGCGTGACAATGGCGAACTGGACATGGGCACCGAGTTCGACTGGTTCGGTCAGGCCTCGCATACCGACTACCCCGACCTGCCTGCCCCTATTCGTGCCAACCGGCAGTGGCTGAAGCAACTGATGCTCGAACACGACTTCGTCAACCTGCCGCAGGAATGGTGGCACTACACCCTGCGTCACGAACCCTTCCCCGAACAGGCCTTCGACTTCCCGATCACATAGGTTCTGACTGAAACAGGAACTGACTGCGCAGATCCTGCAATACCCGCTCGCCCATGGCCTTGTACGCGGCATAGTCCGCCGGCGCCAGATACGGTTGCGGCCAATCCAGCCGCAAACGACGAGTCACCCTGAGCTGACCGCCCTGACGCTGATAACTCGACTGATAATCACCAAACGGCGTGCTCAGTCGCAGGGGACGCGGCAAGGCCAGTACCTGCAGCTTTGCCGGCAAATCGATCACGGTCTCCTCCTGATACAGCCCCGGCTCAATCCAGAGCGGCGTCTGACGGATTGCGGCATTGGTATCTGCAAAGCGGGAGGCAATGGTGGCTCGACCACGCAAGCCGAGCGGCACCGCCATCCCGCCCGGCTGAGACAGGTCAGCCACCTCACTCAGGGTGAACTGCGTACGATAGGCAAAGGCATGGTGCAAATCGGTTGGCGAACCCGGCAGCAAACGCCCGCTGCCGGTCTGCTGCGTCTCGGCCAGCCAGCTCTCGGCCGCATGGGTCTCACTGCCCGGCGGCAACTGATTGAAAAAGCGTCGAGCCGACAACTCGGGCACACCAGCCAGCTGCAGGTTGGTCGCCCCCTGCATGGACCCATCCGCCAGCAAACGCAGATGCGTCAGCCCCACGGCGCGATTCAGGGTGCTGCCATCCACCGGCGTACGCATCAGGCGTGGTCGCCCGGTACCGTCATCCATCACCAGCACCGGCTTGCCCTGCTCGCTGTCGGCCAGCTGGCCAAAAGGCGCCAGACCAATCGTCGAGTCCACAAAGCGATCTTCATCCGGCAAGTAATTGATCACGTGATCAGAAAAATGTACCGGCACCGTATCCGAAACCCACCAACTCGCCCCGGCCTGAATCAAGGCCTGCGAAGAGCGGATGCCCTTGGCGGCCAACAGGGCCTGCAGCAAGGTGGCGTGATCCTTGCAGTCCCCGTAACGATTGGCGATCACCTCATCGGCAGAATGAGGAACGACACCGCCATAACCGAAATAGACACCCACCCAGCGGATATGGCGACTGACCCAATCGTACAGCGCCCGTTCCTGTGCACGGCGGTCGGCAAGACCAGCGGTCAGCTGGTCAGCCAACTGCTGAACACCCGGCGTCACCGCCGCCTTGTCCTGCGCACGAGACCAATAGGCATGCGCCAGATCGGCATAGTCGCTGAAATTGCTGAATGCCACCCAGGGGCTGTAGTCGTCCTCGCTCACCGACGAAGGCTCGGGCATCAGCGCCTGTGGCTGGCTGTACTGCCACGTCCAGCGCACGCTGTCACCCGACCCGGAAGCCGCCACGGCGGCCATGCCGGAGGCTTGCCAGCGCACCCCCATGGACTTGGGCATCAGCACCGTCAGGCGCGCAGACAGCACCTGGTCATGTCGTGACTGACGCCAGACATAGTCCACCTTGCCATCCGGCCAGAAGGCACGCGACGCACTGCGACGCCAGTGCACGGCCACACTGCCGCCGCGCTGCAAGCCCTGAAACACCACCACACGTTCCTTGTCCGAGCCATACACCGGCTCACTGCTGTAAGGGCCTGGCTGGTCATAGATCCTGTCGGCCGCCACATTCAGTCGCTTTCCATCCGGCGTCAGGGTGTACGCCTCCAGAATCTGCAAGGTTTCCAGCTCGGCGTTGTACTCGAAACGACGCTGACTCATGGCGGCAATCGCGGACTCGTTATTGACGCGCAAGACCAGCCAGCGCTCCTCGTCACTGGCGCCGTTCGCCTGGATCGTCAACTGCGTATCGTCCTGCATCACGGTGACATTCGGCTGATAGCCGGCAGCCGCCTGGCCCGCGGCAAAAGACAGCGATGAAGCGAATAATACGCAGACGAGCAAGCCCCTCTTCGTTCTCATCGAAATGTCACCTTATGGCATCTGATACAGGACTTGCGCGCGCAGATCCTTCTGCACGGCATCCGCCAGTTTTTTATAAGCAGGATACATCGCAACAGGCGCCCAGTTTTCCGGCCAGTCCATTTGCAACTGCCGCGTCACCTGCAAGACACCGCCATCGAGCTCGTAATGACTCTGATAGTGGCCGAAGGGGCTGTCGATCCGGACATCTTTGGGTCGGGAAAACACTTTCACACCGGCAGGCAGCGTGAATTGCGTCTGCTCGCGGCAGTGACCGGACAGGACGACGAAGGGCAAATGCCGCTCGGCCAGCTTCGCCTGGGGAAAAGCGTCGCGCAGACACATCAATCCGCCCAGGCCTTGCGGAATGGCAAACGCACCCGGTCCGGGCATGGGGGCGATCCCCGTCAGGGTATAGCGCGCATTCAGCACATAGGGGCGGGTCAGATCGTAGGCATCGGGCAGATCAAAGCGACCGGCACCGTGCTGGCCGGTTTTATCCAGCAGATCCTCCGCCATCTTTTCCTCGCCCCCCGAGGGCACCTCCGCAAAGACAGAGCGCATATAGCTCTCCACCTGACCTGCATAGCGGTTGGTGCTTTCCCCCGTAACCGAACCATCCGGCTGCAACACCATCCGCGTCGCCGAGACCGTCCGATCCTGCGCCGAATTCAGCGTCGGGGTTTTCAACAGCGCGGCATGGCCACTGCCATCATCCAGCACCAGCGCCGTCTGCCCCAGCAAGCCCTCATCCATCTGCCCGTAAGCCAGCAAGGTTTGCGAAGGATCCACAAAGCGATGCTCATCCGGCAGATACAGCATGACATGGTCGAAAACCGCGAAAGGCACGGAGACCGGCAGCAATGTGCCGTTATCGCTGTAATCCAGCAATGCCTGGCTGCTGCGGATCTGCCGTGCCGCCAGCAAGGACTGCAGCAGCGTGGCGGCATCCCGACTATCGGCATAGCCGTTACTCAGCACCTGGGCCGCGCGATGCGGCACCATATTGGTACGCCATGCATACAGATCGATGTGACGAATCTGGCTGCGCACCCAGTCATACAGCAGCAGCGCCTGTTCATGCGGCGAGGCGATGCCGTGGGTGAGCTTGTCGGCCAGGCGCTGCACTTCGGGCGTGACGGCAGCCTGTGCATTGGCGCGACGGCCATAGGCCTCTGCCGCCGCCTGCCAGTCGGAGAAATTACTGTAGCTGAGCATCGGGCTGACATCTTCCTCGCTCACCGAACCAGGCTCCGGGGCCAGGGCCTCATGCGGCGGCACAGTCCAGCGCCAGACTTGCAGGTCGCCGATGATCTGCCGGTCAGGCGCGGGCAGATCACGGGCAAACACCTTCAGCGACCACTCGGCCGGCGCCTTGATGGTATAGCTGCCGCCCAACAGGCGGTCATGCACCGACCAGAATGCGCTTTGATTGATTCTGGCACCCGGCCAGCGTGGCTGGCCGTACACCTTTTGCCAGTGGATGGTCAGCACCGCGCCCACCTCCACCCCGGGGAACACCACAGTCTTGATCTGGTGATCAACATACATCGGCGCCGACCGGCTCAACCGGCCGGACTGATCGAAAATCTTGTCGGCCGGCACCGCCATGCGCCGGCCATCTGCCGTGGTGGTATAGGCCTCCAGCACCTTGACCGACTGCGCCTGATCGCCATAGAACGTGATGCTCTGCTGGCCGTCTTCGCTCACCGCCCTGGCCGTTTCAATCCGCTTGACATAGACCTGATCAACGACCATGCGGCCATCCGCCTGAAACACCACCACCCGGTCATCCCGCACAATCGTGACATCCGGCTGATAGCCCTGCGCCTGCGCCAAGACAGGCAGTAACAGCAACACCCACAGACAGCGTTTCATCGTGCTTCCATCTTGTTTTGATTGTCCGCACCCGAGCGGCACGGCACGTCACTTATGACGTTTGCGTTCCAATTTACTCGAAGATGAATTAGCAATCGATAATTTTTTGACCGGCGGCAAAGGAACAGGCCTTCAGACAAGGAATCCTGTCATGGTGAGATGGCGTGAATATGCTAAAAAAAGAGATGAGGGGGGAGCGATGCTGAAAACAACATTGAAAAACGCTTACGACCGTTTCTATTTCTCGCGCCTGCGCAATACCCTGACCTTGCGTCGCAGCCTGGTGTTCGGACTGACTTGCCTGGCCGTGGCCCTGGCAGACGACTGGTGGCCGGGACTGGACCATGAATTGTTTGCCCCCTGGGTGGATCGCCTGCTGGTGTTCCTGGGACTGTGCCTGATCCTGAGCCTGATCCCCGACCTGATCGGTTTTCGCAAATCCATGCTCAACCTCATTCCCTGCGGACAGAACCGCTGGGAGATCCGTCTGGCGCTGATCCCCTTTCTGCAGGCCCGGCGCATGGCCAAACTGGACACCAACTATCTGGAACTCGAAGTCTTCACCATCCTGCGCTATGCCTATGCCCAGCACCTGACCGGTACGGTCAGCATGGCCAGCCACCTGTTTTCCAACCGTGAGCGCCGGGCCGGACGGGCCGAGGACATCCAGGCCTACTTTGTCGGCTGGCAGGCCAACGAGCAGGAAAACCTCAGCCAGCTTGGTCAGTGGCATGCCTGGCTGATCAACCGCCTGATCATGGCGCGCAACCGCGATGATGGCAAAGACCGCCACCTGATCAGCCCTGGCCCCATCCACGGCATCGTCATTCACTGTCAGGCGGAGACTTTCCGGTGAGCCGTTTGCGCCTGATGCTGACCGCGCTGTTGCTGGGCTGCGCCCTCGGGCTCAGCCACGCGGAAACCATCCAGATCTCCACCGGCGAATTCCCGCCCTGGGCAGGAGAAAAGCTGCCCAATGGCGGCTTCATCAACCGGGTGGTACAAGAAGCCTTCCGCCGCCAGGGTGTGCAAACCGAGCTGCGCTACATGCCCTGGGCCCGTGCCATGGCCAGCCTGCAGCACGGCAACGTCATCGCCAGCTCGTTCTGGGCCCACGATGCCAAACGTGACCAGCGCCTGCTGCAAAGCGCGCCGCTGACCAATAACCCCTGGCTGCTGTTTCACCGCAGCGAACTGACGCTGGGCAAGTGGCGCACACTGAGCGATCTGGCGAAATACCGCTTTGCGGTGATTCGCGGCTACACCTATACCACCGAATTCTGGGACTTGATCCGTCGCGGCGTCCTCAAGGCAGACATCGTTCAGGATGACGCCACCGCACTGCATGAGCTACAGGCCGGTCTGGTGGACATTGTCCCGATGGACCCGGTCAACCTGGCTTACCTGAGCAGCCAGCCCCTGCCCGGCATCAATCCCAACATCCGGCTGGAGGGGGACCCGGCTCCCTTTGCCAGCCTGCCCGCCTACCTGCTGATCCGCGACACACCACTGGGGCGCCAGCTGCTGCAGCGCTTCAACCAGGGACTGGCCAGCATGCAGGCTGACGGCACGCTGGACACCTATCGGCGCGAGCTGATGGACAGCCTGCAGGCCGTCCATCGCAACGATCAGATCTCGCAGTGATCCGGGCCACAAACCGGGCCGCTTCCCTTGGCCCCGGCAGGCATCGCACCCTGCTGCGACTGCAGCCAGGTTCGCCAGGCCGCCACCTGCCCCAGCCAGTCACCCAAATCAATCAGCGACCACTGGTCATCCTGTTCCAGCAGCAAGGTCGGAAACCCGCGCCCGCCCGAACGAGCCAGTAGTTGGCGACTGGCGGCCAGATGTCCGCTCACATCCACCGTCCCCTGGGCTGCTTCGAAGGCAGGGACATCCAGACCGATCTCCTGCGCCAGCACACTCAGGACAGGCAGGTCGGCAATCCGCTGACCTTCGACGTAATGCGCCCGCTGCAAACGGGCCAGCATGTCCAGCCCGCGCCCGGCGACCTGCTCGGCCGCCAGGATCGCGGCAATCGGCGGCGTCGAATCAAACCAGGCAGTCTCATCCGTCAGCAGACCATCAAAATAGGCATCGCCAAACGGCTGTCCACTGATGGCGGCAATGCGCCGGTCATGCCCCATGACATACTGACGCAACTGCGGTGTGACGGGCTGGCGGTTTTCATCCGACATCATGCCGCCGGCGTGCGCCTCGACCGGCAGGATCTCCCGCGCCGCGGCAATCAGCGGTGCCGCGGCATAGCACCAGCCGCACAAAGGATCATAGATATAGTGCAGTTTCATGCTGTCCCCTCGCTTACCACTTCATTTCGCCCTTCGCGACACGGGCACTGATTTCCAGCGAAGCGGGCTCACCCGCCTGCGGATACAGCTGGCGCATGGCCGCGATCAAAGCGTCGCCACTGGCGGCCCTGACCGTCTGGGCATCGAAAGCACGGATATAACCAGCGGTATAGGCCGGCGCATCCTTATCGGCCACAGCGCCCGGCAGCGTATGCCCCGGCACCACGACCGCCGGCTTGAGGGCGCGAATCTGGTCCAGCGTGGCCAGCCAGTCGGCATGCGATTGCGGCGTCTGGGTATCTGCCATCCAGACATGCTGGTTATTGAACAACACCACGCCACCCACCACGGCCTTCAGCGACGGAATCCAGACATAGCTGCGCGACAAGTCGCCCTTCAGCCCCTGCACTTCCAGCGTCTTGCCTTCCAGCATCAGCCGGGTGCCCGCCAGCACACTGGGCGTCAGCGTGACTTTCGGCGCGTCTGCGCCCAGCTTCGGCCCCCAGAAGGCCAGTTTGCCGGCCGCCGATTCACGAATATGCGCCACCGTCGCCGCCGTCGCCACGATCCGGGCATCCGGGAAGGCGGCATGCAGGGTTTCCAGACCGAAATAGTAATCCGGGTCGCCATGGCTGATGTAAATGGTCGTCAGATGCTTGCCGCTGGCACGCACCAGCTGCACCAGCTGCGCTGCCTGCGACTTGCCGAACTGGGCATCGATCAGCACCGCATCGCGCTCACCGCTGACCAGCACCGAAGACACCGGGAAAAAGGCCTTCTCGCCCGGGTTGTAGACCTGCAGATGCAGTGTCGGGGCCGCAGAAGCACTCACCGACAGCCCCAGGGCCAGCGAAGCAGACAAAACAGAACCAACAGCAAAACGTCGCAACATGATGATCTCCAGTCAAACGATCCGTATGGATCAAACAGGACTGCAGAATAGTTGCAAATAACAGCGCAAAAAAGCCTATAATCCGACACAGTTTATTGCAAAAAACGGTCAAATCATGGACAGACTGACCGCCATGCGGGTCTTCGTCACCGTCGTCGACAGCGGCAGCCAGTCCGCCGCCGCCGAACAGCTTGATCTTTCACGCCCTGTTGTCTCGCGCTATCTGGCCGAACTGGAACAATGGGCGGGCGCCCGCCTGCTGCACAGGACGACCCGGCGACTGAGCCTGACCCCTGCCGGCGAACAGACCCTGCCGCGCTGCCGGCAAATGCTGGACATGGCCAGCGAGCTGCAACACAACCTGCGCGCGCCGGACGACGCCCCGCGCGGCCTGGTGCGCGTCACCTGCAGCACCTCCTTCGGTCAGGCCCAGCTGGCAGCCGCCCTCGGCGCCTTTGTCAGTCATCACCCTGCCGTCACGGTCGACATGCAACTGCTCGACCGCACCGTCAACCTGGTAGAAGAACGTATCGACCTGGCCATCCGCATCACCAACGAGCTCGACCCCAACCTGATTGCCCGGCAGATCAGCCTGTGCCGCTCCATCCTGTGCGCCTCTCCCGACTACCTGCAGCGCCATGCGCCGCCGCGCCGACCGGAAGAACTCGCACAGCACAACTGTCTGACCCACGTGTATGCCGGCAAGAGCCTGTGGCATTTCGAGCAGGCGGACGGCCCCCTCTCCGTCGCCGTCAGCGGCAACCTCAGCGCCAACGAAGTGACCTCACTGATGGCCGCCGCCCTGGCTGGCGTCGGCATCGCCCAACTACCGACCTACCTGGCGGCCGGCGAGCTGCGCGCCGGGCGTCTGTTACCCGTACTGGCCAACTTCCGGCCACGCGATATGCGCATTTATGCCGTTTATGCCTCACGCAGACAGATGTCGAGTGCCCTGCGGGCACTGGTGGATTTTCTGGCAGAATATTTTGGCGAGGAACCAGCCTGGGACCAGTAGCGCCTCTTCTGACGGGAGCAAGGCAGCAATGGCTTGCCGCCAGGAGCGACATACGGTAAAAAAACCCATGCCCGGACGGGCGGATTCAGACAAACAAGGAACAAACATGTATTACGAAACGGTCATTGACGATGGGCAGATCAACCCGGCATCGCCGCTGCACGGCGTCACCCTGGCCTGCTACATACTTTTCGGACTGGGCCTGTTCGTCCCGCTGTGCACCCTGATCGGGCTGATCGTCGCCCTGATCAAGCGGCGAGAGGCTGACGGCACCGCGTATGCCAGCCATTTCACCTGGCTGATCCGCACCTTCTGGATCACCCTGGCCTTCGGCCTGCTGGGCATGCTGACCGCCCTCATCGGCATCGGCTTCCTGCTGCTGGGCGCCCTGTGGATCTGGCACATCTACCGTGTCATCGCCGGCTTTCTCAAATTCAACGACCGGCTGGCCATCGAGCGCCCAACCCGCTGGTTCTAGACGCTGCGACTCAAAAGCCGAGGTCATCGAGAAACTTGTCGACCTCGGCCTGCGACCCCAGCGCATGGTCGCCCTGCAGATCCGACTGCATGGCCGGCCCGTTCAGCAGACTGTCCGTCTTCTTCTTGTGACCACTGCCCGGCTGAGTGCGCTGCAACAGCGTCAGCAACTCGGCTTCCATCTTGCCGGCCACCTCCACCACCCGCTTGATCACCTGCCCGGTCAGATCCTGAAACTCCTGCGCCATGACGATTTCCATCAGCCGCGCCTTGTGCGCCTCGCCCTCACTGACGCTCTGCTGCAGAAAATCACGCGTACGCTGCATGGCGGCACGATAAGCCGCTGAATCGCGCCGTTGCCCGGCCACCTGATCCCACTGCGCCAGCAAAGCCTGCGCCTCGGACTGACTCTGTTCCAGCGCCGGTGTCATGGCATCCACGGCATTCAACACCCGGGATACCGCCTGCTCGGTCATGGTCAGCACATAGGCCAGCCGCTCGCGGGCATCCGGAATCGAATCCACCGCACGCGCCAGCTCACTGTCCACCCCGACGTCCTGCAAGGTCTTGTGCAAGGTGCGCGCCATCTGCCCCAGTTGCTGAAAGACTTCCTGCCTTTGCTCTTTCTGAGTACTCATTCACGCCCTCATGACCAGGTTAGGATATTTATTACATTACATTATAAATCGATAATCTATAAGCACCGCCCTTGCGCCAGGGCAAATCCGCCTCAACAAAGATCAATTCACACCACAGTGAACTATTTTGCAGTGCCGCAATCATAGTTACTTCATACGATTAATTTAGGCTAGACGTTTAACACAAATGCCGCGACCACAGGCCGCGCCCGCGCAAAGGAGCGATCGATGCAAAAGAATACTGCCCTGCTGACCCTGTTTCGTCCGCCACGCCGCAAGCCGAAAAAAGCCCGACTGGTGGTCCTGAGCGACGCCCGCCCGGCAGCCCTGATCCCTGGCTGACAAGACAAGCTGACAAGGCAGGCCGACCGGGCAACGCCGTGGCCTGCCTTGTTTTTTTGACGCAGTGCACAAAAAGGTTTGTCAGACCGCACAGAAGGTTTTATGCTGACCTGACCCTTTCGCGCGAGCAGGTCATGAACTTCAGTATCCGCTTTACCGGTCAGCAAGATCCCGGCGCCTGGCTGTGGCACAGCCGGCTCGGGCTGGCCTGCGAAGGTGGCGGTCAGCGCGGCATTTTCACCGCCGGCATTCTCGACACCTTCCTCGAGCACGACTTCTTTCCCTTTCGTATCCTGGTCGGCACCTCGGCCGGCGCCCAGAACCTCGCCGCCTATGCCGCCGGCACCCGCGGCTACGCCCGGCACATCATCCTGCGCTACAGCAGTCACAAGGCCTTTTTCGACCCGCTGCGCTTCGCCCGCGGCGGCCACCTGATCGATCTGGACTGGCTGTTCGACACCACGGCGCAGGAGTTCCCGCTCGACGCCGAACGCGCAGCACGCCGGCTGCGTGGCCGCGAACTGCATATGGTGGCCTGTCGCAGCGACACCCTGGCCGCCAACTACCTGCCCTTCGACCAGACGCACTGGGCCAGCACCATCAAGGCCTCCAGTGCCATTCCCCTGTTCTACCGCGGTGGCGTGACACTGGGTGAAGCCAACTACTGGGATGGCGGCGTCAGTGAACCGCTGCCGGTATGCGCCGCCCATCAACTCGGTGCCGATTGCATCGTGGTCGTGCGCACCCTGCCGGCCAGCTATGCGGTCAAACCGCTCAAACTGCCGCCACGCCTGCTTCATGGTGGCCGCCTGAGCAATATGGCCGCCATTTTGCAAAGCCATCTTGATGGCTACCTGCTGGCGCATGATTTCATCCGCCGCCCCCCTCAGGGCGTCAAAATCATCGAACTGGCCCCGCGCACCCCGCTGAAAAGCCAGTTGCTGGGCAGCAAGCCGGAGGCACTGCGCCACGACTATCGGCTCGGTCAGGCCTGTGCGCTGCAGTTTCTCGAACAACACGCCTGGCGCTTGCGTCGCCATCAGGCAGCCAGCCGCGCCTGAGACGCCGGGGCACGGCCCGCCCTCGGGACACCCCCGGAAATCTCCTTACGAAGGCTTATTTTCTCCGACACCCAGCCCCCGCGGGCCAGCGAGATCAAGACAATAAGACGCTTTGATCCCGCCACGCCCGCACCATGCACTTACCCAGACCGACCCCGGCAAAGAAGCAACCGTGAGCCGCGACCACAAACGCGCGCCCACCAGCACACCCGTGCGCCCGGTGCCGCCCTGGCGCAGCCTGCTGCTGTGGCTGCTGCTGGCGCTGGCGTTCTGCAGCCTGATCGGCCGCGCCCTCTACCTGCAATGGCGCCAACAACCCTTCCTGCAGCAACAGGGCGAGGCACGTTATCGGCGCACTCTGCAGCTGCCGGCACATCGCGGCATCATCACCGACCGCCGCGGCGAGCCGCTGGCCATCAGCACACCGGTCCAGACCATCTGGGCCAGCCCTTCCGACATGGCACCGGTCGAACCGGAAAAATTACGCACCCTGGCGAGGCTGTTGAACCTTCCCTTACAGGATCTGTCAGCCAGACTTTCTGATCGGCAACGCGACTTCGTCTACCTGCGCCGGCAAATCGACCCCGAACTGGCAGAACGCATCATGGCCCTCCACATTCCCGGCATCGCTGCCCAGCGCGAGTTCAAGCGCTACTACCCGACCGGCGAGGTCGCCGCCCAGCTGATCGGCTTCACCGGCATCGACGGCCAGGGACAGGAAGGCATCGAGCTGGCCATGAACGACAAACTGGCCGGTGCCGCCGGACAGCAGGTGGTACTGAAAGACCGCCGCGGCAGCATCATTGCCAGCCTGGGCAGACCACAGCCGGCCCGCGACGGGCAGAAAATCGAACTGGCCATCGACAACCGCATCCAGTACCTCGCCTTTCGCGCCATCCGCCAGGCCGTCACACAACACAAAGCCCGCAGCGGCAGCGTGCTGGTGCTCGACGCCCGTAGCGGCGAGCTGCTGGCGGCGGCCGGCTACCCCTCGTTCAACCCCAACAACCATGCCGGCGTCCAACCCGAACAGCGACGGCTGCGTGGCGTCGTGGACCAGTTCGAAAGCGGCTCGGTGATGAAACCCTTTGCCATCGCGCTGGCCCTGGAGGATCGGATCGCCACCCTGAGCACCGTGCTGGACACCCATCCTTACTACATCGGGGCCAGCCAGGTGCGCGACGTCAGCCCGCAGCCCAGGCTCGACATCGCCGGCATCATGCACAAATCCTCCAATGTCGGTACCAGCAAGCTGGCGCTGCAAATCAGTCCGCAACGTTTCTGGCGTTTCTATCGCTTACTTGGCTTTGGCCAGCCGGCCGGCAGCGGCTTCCCCGGCGAGACCAGCGGCAAGCTGCGCCCGTGGGAACGCTGGCACCCGATCGACCAGGCCACCATGTCCTTCGGCTATGGCGTCTCGGTCAACTTGCTGCAACTGGCCCGCGCCTACACCGCCCTGACCAGCGACGGGGTGCTGCTGCCGGTCTCGCTCTACAAGCTGAGCACCCCGCTACCCGGACGGCAGGTACTGAGCAGCGGCAGCGCACAGGCCGTACACAAACTATTGCAAAGCAATGCGCGCGAACACCCGGCTGGCCGCGTGCCGGGCTACAGCAGCGGCTTCAAGAGCGGCACCGCACGCAAGCTGGAGAACGGCCGCTATGTCGCCAATCGCCACCGTGCGATGTTCGTCGGCTTTGCCCCGGGGACGGCACCGCGCATCATCATCGCCGTCACCCTGGATGAGCCCGGGGCCGGCCGGTACTACGGCGGGGAAGTCGCCGCGCCGGTGTTTGCCGACGTGGCGCGCGGTGCGCTGCACATTCTCGGCATCGCACCGGATCAGCCGGACGACGCCACACCACAGGAACACCTCACCCCATGAAATACGATCACGACGAAGACCGCCGCTTCCGCCTGCGCCTGCTGATTGCCGGCTCACTGGTATTGCTGGGCTTCCTGCTGCTGCTCGGCCGCCTTGCCTGTCTGCAACTGGTGCGCTACCAGCACTTCGCCACCCGGGCCGACAGCAATCGCATTGCCCTGCTGCCGGTCGAGCCGGCGCGCGGTCGCATCCTCGACCGCCACGGTGCGGTGCTGGCGCACAATCTGGCCAGCCACACCCTGCACATCAAGCCTGCCGAGGCAGGCGACATTGATGCCCTGCTGGTCGAGCTGCGCCGCTGGATCCGCCTGTCTGCACGCGAAGAGCGGCAATTTCGCCAGCGACTGCAACAGGAGCGCGCGGCCGACAGTGTGGTGATCAAGGAAAAACTGAGTGATGAAGAAGCTGCCCGGCTGGCGGCCAATGCCTGGCAACTGCCGGCCATCGACATTCGTGCCAGCTTCTTCCGCGACTACCCCTACGGTGCGCTGACCAGTCATGTGCTGGGCTATGTCGGCCGGATCAGCCCCGACGACCGCAAACGGCTGACAGAAGCAGAGGATGAGGCTCGCTACCGCGGTGCCCAGTCCATGGGCAAGATCGGTCTGGAAAAAGTCTATGAAGACAGGCTGCGCGGCCAGATCGGCAGCCAGCAGGTGGAGACCGACTCACGCGGCCGCTTCGTGCGCAGCCTGCGCCAGACCCCGGCCGAGCCCGGCCGTGACCTGCACCTGACGCTCGACATCCGCCTGCAGCAACGCGCAGAACAGTTATTCGGCGAGCGGCGTGGCGCGCTGGTCGCCATTGACCCGCAAAACGGCGAAGTCCTGGCCATGCTGTCCAAACCGGGCTTCGACCCGGCACTGTTTGTCGACGGCATCGACCAGGACAACTGGCAGGCACTCAACGAAGACTGGCAGCGCCCGCTGTTCAATCGTGCGCTGCGCGGCACCTACCCGCCCGGCTCAACCTTCAAACCTTTCATGGCCATGGCGGCGCTGGAAACCGGCGCCATCGCCATGGACGACATCCGCCCGGCACCGGGTTACTTCACCTTGCCCGGCTCCAGCCACCAGTTCCGCGACAGCCGCAAGCAGGGTAACGGCATGGTCAACCTGCAGCGTGCCATCGCCGTTTCCAGCGACACCTTCTTCTACAAGCTGGCCTGGGAAATGGGCATCGAACGCATCCACCCAGTGGTCGGCAGCTTCGGGCTGGGCAGCCAGACCGGCATCGACCTCGACGGCGAGGCCAGCGGCACCCTGCCGAGCAAAGCCTGGAAGGCCCGCCGCTTTGCCCGCGCCCAGCCCGCCGCACAACGCTGGCTGCCTGCCGATGTGGTCAGCATCGGCATCGGTCAGGGCTTCAATGCCTACTCGCCCCTGCAAATGGCGCATGCCACCGCCATCCTCGCCAGCGATGGCCTGATCCATCCGCCACATCTGGTGCGGGCCATCACCCCGGGCGGCAAACCGGCCGACAAGGACACCACCCTGCCGCGCGCCGACGCGACACGCCTGCCCTATGCCGCCGAACATTTTGCCTACGTCAAGCAGGGCATGCAGGGTGCCATGGCCTATGGGACCAGTGCCCGTCTGGGCCGCGACCTGGCCTACAGCATGGCCGGCAAAACCGGCACCGCTCAGGTGGTCCAGATCCGCCAGGGCGAAAAATACAATGCGGCCGCACTGCCGGAACAACATCGCGACCACAGCTGGTTCATCGCCTTTGCGCCGGTGGAAAAACCACGCATCGCCGTCGCCATCATTGTCGAAAACGCCGGTTTTGGCGCGGCCAGTGCCGCGCCGATTGCCCGGGCACTGTTCGACAGCTACTTGCTGCAAAGCAGCAACAATAATGACATTCAACTACCCAGCGCCCGGCAAACACCGATAAATAATGAATTTTCAGCAAAAAATAAGGGTTAATAATGAAAATGGCATTGCTGCAAGCACCGCGCCACGGTAGCTTGAAGTCAACCGGCACCACAGAGGTCCGGTCATCAGCCAAAAACCAATCCAAAGGAGAATCATCATGATGCGACTGTTGAGCGCCATTCGTTTTGCCTGGCAACAATTCCACCGTGAAGGTCGCCGCTGTGTGCGATAAATCCGGTAAATCCGACAAACCGAGGTCCCCCTCGTAAAACGGGCGATGCCAACCGGCTCGCCCGTTTTCATTGATCCCTTCCTGCCCTGCCGATTCAGCCGTACACCCGCCCCGCGCAGCAACTATGCTTCAGCTATCACCCATACGGAAAACCCATCATGAATGAATCGAGCCTGCTCGCTGCTGCGACCATTGTCGCTTCCTGGAAAGACCCGGAAGACGGCATCAACAACATCCCGGTGATTGCCCGGCGCGTGGTCGATCTGGCAGAACAGATCGAGCGCGAGCTCAACAAGCGTCGCACGGTCAAAACGCCCGACCCCTTGCCGGCCGAATAAGTGCCGCCTGCCTGCCCGCCCAGGCGCGCCCAGCAATAAACAACGCCCTGCCATGTCTCCATGGCAGGGCGTCATGACATCCAGCTCGCTCAGCGATCAGCGCTGGCCTTCTTCCGCCTGCTCGCCCCAGACGGCGCGAATATCGGCGGCGCGCACGCAACTGCGGTCGCGATAGCTGGTATGCAACAGATGATGCGCCTTCTCCGAATGCGGCGCCTCGAGGAAGTCGGCATACAGCTTCTGCACCTGCTGATTGTTGTGTGACTGGCGCGCCTTGGTATGGCGGTCAATGTCATACAGCGTCGCCCGGCGCTTGAGCGCATGCGGCAGATAGGCCTTCTTGGAACGCAGCGTACCACCACCGTCCACGCAGCCCCCCGGGCAAGCCATGATCTCGATGAAATCAAAGTCGACCGAGCCGGCACGAATGGCTTCCACCACCTCGCGCGCGCCCTTCAGGCCATGACACATCGCCACCTTGATCTCGCCGAAATCCCCGCCCAGATTGACATGCGCAGTACGCACACTCTCGAAGCCGCGCAACTGGCCAATTTCGATGTGCTCCAGCTCCTTGCCGTTCACCACGAAATACATGGTGCGCAAGGCCGCTTCCATCACCCCGCCGGTCGTACCGAAAATCGCCCCGGCACCGGAGTACTCGCTCATATAGGGGTCATCAAAGGCCGACGGCGTCATGTGCTTGAGGTCGATCCCCTCGCGACGCAGCAGATGGGCGAACTCGCGGATGGTCAGCACCACATCGACATCCGGCTGACCATTCTTGACATGCTCCGGCCGGCGCGCCTCCTCCTTCTTGGCGGTACACGGCATGATGGAAATCACCCGCATGCGCGCCGGATCGATCTGGCGCTTCTCGGCCAGATAGGTCTTGGCGATCACCCCCAGCGTCTGCTGCGGCGAGCGGGTTGATGACAGCATCGGCCGCATGTCCGGATAGTGCTTCTCGATAAAGGTAATCCAGGCCGGACAACAGGACGTGAAGGTCGGGCCCTTCTTCTGGCTCAGACGACCGAGCAGTTCGGTACCTTCCTCCATGATCACCACATCAGCAGCAAAGTTGGTATCGAGAATGATGTCGGCGCCCAGCTTGCGCAGCGCGGCGATAATCTGCCCCTCGACATTGTGGCCGGGCGGCAGACCGAACTCTTCACCGAAGCCGACACGGATGGCCGGCGCCATCTGGAACACCGTGGTAATGCCCGGATCGGCCAGATAATCCAGCACTTCCTGCGTCTGATCCCGCTCGGACAGCGCCCCGGTCGGGCACACCATCACGCACTGACCGCAAGTCACACAGGGCGAGGGCTCGACCGAACCACCCTTGAGACGGATGCCGGCGGTACTGCCCCAGCCGGCCAGCTCCAGCGAGTCGATGTTCTGCACATTGCGGCAGACAGCCACGCAACGCTGACAGCGGATGCAGCGGCTGCGGTCATAGATGATCGCCTGGCCCTCATCCATCGGTTCGTCGTTTTCCCAGCCCTGGGTGTAATGGAAATCGACCGTGGTCAGGCCAACCGAATTGGCCACGCTGAGCAACTCGCAATTGCCGTTGCGCTTGCAGGTCGAACAGGACTGATGGTGATCAGCCATGGTCATTTCCACCTGCACCCGGCGCATGTCCTGCACCTTGGCCGTGCGGGTCTGCACCTGCCAGCCTTCCTGCATCGGCGTATCACAGGCGGTCAGAAAGCGTGGCTCGGCACTCTGGCCATCATTCACTTCCACCAGACACACCCGGCAGGTGCCCGGCGCGTGGTCGATATCGTTCAGTTCGCACAGGGTGGGAATGAAAATATCGTGCTCGCGCGCCACTTGCAGAATGGTCTGCCCGGCCTTGAAGTCGTACGCTTGTCCATTAATCAATGCTTGCATGGCGGCCTCCTCACTGTCCTGCCCGGGCCGAGGCCAGCGGGCGAGCGGTCGAGAGCGAATAAACCCGGTAGCAACGCAGGCAGCGCTTGGCTTCTTCGTACGCCGCCTCCTTGCTCAGACAGCCATCCACTTCCTTGAAATTGCGCACCCGCACTTCGGCGGCCTGCTCCGGCACATGTGCCCGTTCACGCGGTATCGGTGCCACATCCACGCCCTCACCGCTTAGCAGCTTGTTGGCGGCCAGCAGTTGCTGCATGCGCGCCTCCGGCTTGATGGTGATGCTGCCAGTCAACAGATATTCGCGAATGCTGGCGGCCGCACGATCGCCGTGATCCAGCGCGTTGACCAGGGTCAACGGCCCGAGCACGCAGTCGCCGCCGGCAAACACGCCCTTGCGGGAGGTTTCCAGCGTATCCGGATTGACGGTGATGCAGTGCCACTTGTCGAGCGTGATGCCGTCTTCCGGACGCAGCACACTCTTGTCGACCTGCTGGCCAATCGCGGCAATCACCAGATCGCAATGCATGATGTGCTCGCTGCCCGGCACCGGCTCGACACTGCGACGACCACGGGCATCCAGCTCGGTCTGACGCATGGTCACCAGCTCGACCCCGGTGACACGGCCATCCTGAACCACCAGCGAGGACGGGTTCTGCAGGCAATGGAAATGAATCGCCTCGTGACCGCTGGCGACGATTTCTTCGCGATCGGCCGGCATGTCATCCACGGTGCGGCGATAGACCAGATGCACCGAGCGAGCACCCATGCGTTTGGCCGAACGCACACAGTCCATGGCCACGTTGCCGCCACCGACCACCACCACATCACCAGTCACTTCGTAAGGCAGGCCATACTCGACGTATTTGTGCACCTTGAGCAGGAAGTCGACCCCGGACTCATAACCTTCCAGCGTCGGATCTTCGTTCTTGACCCCCAGCAGCGTGCCCTGGCTGGCACCATAACCGAGGAATACGGCCTGATAGCCCTGAGCGGTCAGATCGTCCAGCGTGAAATCCCGTCCCAGCGCCTTGTCGAAGAAGAAACGGCCGCCGAGATGGCGAATCAGGGTTTCGGTTTCAGCCTTGAGCACATCCTTGGGCAGGCGATAGCTCGGAATCCCGACCGAGGCCATGCCGCCTGCAGACTTCTGCGCATCGTAGAGATCGACCTGGAAGCCATCGAGCAGCAGCTTGTAGGCACAGGTGATGCCGGCCGGACCGGCGCCAATGACCGCCACGCGCTGTTCACGCTTCAGCGTCGGCACCGGAATGTCCAGCGCCTTGCCGCCGGACAGCGCCACATCGGCCGCATAACGCTTGAGCATGCGAATGCCGACCGGACCGTCTACCGCCTTGCGGCGACAGGCGTCTTCGCAGAAACGCACACAAACGCGTCCGCAGGTGGCCGCCATGGAATATTTTTCCAGCACCACGCCCAGGGCGTAGTCGAATTTGCCCCCCTTGACGCCATCGATGTACTTCGGCACATCCACCTTGGACGGGCAGACCTCGATACAGGGCGCGGTGGTATAGCTGAAGCTGCCCGGGGTCTGGGCACACTGCGCCACAGTCAGCGGACGGAATTCGTCGCGGAATTCGCGCAGCGCCTGCCACAGCGCCTTGGCACAGGTCTGGCCCATGCCGCACAGCGAGGTCTCGGTGACTTGCTGCGCCAGCAGTTCGATCTCTGCCAGCACCTCGCCACGGGTTTCGTCATAGGCAAACTGGTGCAGCAGATCGCGCAGGCGCTGAGTGCCGACACGGCACGGTGTGCAGCGGCCACAGGACTCCTGCGCGGCACGGGTCATGTGCTGCAGGAACATCTGCGCCAGATTGGCCTTGCCATCAAACACCAGGAAACCGCGATCAGCGATGAAACCGCTGGTGGGATTGTCGGGGATCAGCGTTTCCAGACCTTTCACCACCGTCACCGGATCCTTCGGTGCCTTGCGGCGGTAGTCATAACGCTTGCCGTCCCATATCCCGTATACCGGATAAGTCATGGAAAACCCTTTCGGGAAAAAGAAACCTGCCCGCCACACTGCGACTCCCTGTGCCGCGTGTCGCTGCGCCGGTATGGCGCCGTCGCACGCATCATAGGACAGCGGCAAGTCGCATTGTTTGATATGCCACAAGGGTTGTGAGGTGTAGTGAGACAGCTACAGCAAGGCTTGATCTGACGCAGTGAGCCTGGTCGATATGACCATGGCTTGACCCGCCGGCCCACCGTGATCAGAAAACCCTTTTCATATGACAACTTTTGCTTTAATTTCCCGCTCCATCACCCTTAGCCCCTCTTGCCATGCGTCATTTCCTGCACCCCGCACTGAGTTTTGACAACAGCCAGCCCGCCAACTGGCGACGCGCCATGCGCGGCGCCATCGCCATCGGCCTGCCGCTGTTCATTGCCTTGTGGCGCGGCGAGTTCATGCCGGCGGTGTATGGCGGCGTGGCGGGCCTATATTCGATGTTTGTCGATAACGGCGGCCAGACCAGCGAACGCATCGTCGCCATCGTTTATATGACCGTCGGCATGCTGTTGTGCGGCATTGCCGGCTATGTCGGACGCTGGGTGCCGGGCGCCCCGCTAGCCTTCCTGCTGGCCTTCTCGCTACTGGCCGGCTGGCTGCAGGGCACCGGCACCTCGGTGGAGCTGATGAGCAAGTACTGGCTGATTGCCTTTCTGTTCGGCAACAGTGACCCGCGCCTGTCGCCGCTGGCCGGCAGCTACCTGCTGCTGGGCGGCCTCACCGGCATTCTGTCGGTGCTGCTGGACCGACTGCTGAGCGGCAAACCGGAAAAACAGTTCGGCCCGATGCTGTTTGAAGCCATGAACCGGCTACTGCGCCGCCGCCACAGCAATGGCGACTTCACCTTCTATTTCGCCAGCAAGATTCTGGCCGGCTATGCCATCGCCTATGGCCTGGACCTGACCCGTGCCTACTGGGTGCCGCTGACCATCGCCATCGTCACCGTCTACGACCCGCAGCACAGCCTGGCCAAGCTGGTACAACGTCTGGCCGGCTCCCTGATCGGCGCCCTGATCGGCTGGGCCATCCTGACCTGGTGCCACAACGAAGCCTGGCTGGCCGTGCTGTCCATGCTGCTGGGCGCCGCCACCGCCCTGCTGCTCAATCGCAGCTACTGGCTGGCCGTCGTACCGATCACCGCCCTGGTGATGGTGCTGCTGGACTTCGGCTACCCGCAGGCCTCCACCCTGCTGGCCATTGCCCGCATGGAAAACACCGTGGTCGGCTGCGCCGTCGCCGGGCTGGGCGCAGTGATCTACCTGAAAATCCGCCCCTGGCTGCCGCGCGAACGCCGCAAAGCCTGACCATCCACAGCCAGACAAAGGGGTCAGACAAAGGGGTCAGGTCTTGTTTTTTGCGCCCGGGTGCAAAAAACAAGACCTGACCCCTTTGTTTAAGACCTGACCCCTCTGTTTAGCCTGCCCATACCCATAGCCAACACCAATTAATAGCATAAATATAATCAAGTAGATTGATTGATAGTTTCTCCATATCATGCATAGCAACACGACGGCACAAGCCGAGATTGCTCAAACCCCTGATAGGAGAAACACCATGTCGACTTCCCTGATCAACACCGAAATCAAGCCGTTCAAGGCCACCGCATTCCACAACGGCAACTTCGTGCCGGTATCCGACGCCGACCTGAAGGGCAAGTGGTCTGTGGTCTTCTTCTACCCGGCCGACTTCACCTTCGTCTGCCCGACCGAACTGGGCGACCTGGCCGACAACTACGCCGAATTCAAGAAACTGGGCGTGGAAATCTACTCGGTCTCGACCGACACCCACTTCACCCACAAGGCCTGGCATGACAGCTCGGACACCATCCGCAAGATCAGCTACCCGATGGTGGGTGACCCGACCGGCGTCCTGTCGCGCAACTTCGGCGTGATGATTGAAGAAGAAGGCATGGCCGAACGCGGCACCTTCGTGATCGACCCGGAAGGCAAGATCCAGATCATCGAAATCAACGCCGGCGGTATCGGCCGCGATGCCAGCGAACTGCTGCGCAAGGTCAAGGCTGCCCAGTACGTCGCCAGCCACCCGGGCGAAGTGTGCCCGGCCAAGTGGAAAGAAGGCGAAGCCACCCTGGCCCCGTCGCTGGACCTGGTCGGCAAGATCTAACGCCCCCGGGGGTCGGCCAGCCCGCCCCCCTGCTGCCCCGCTGGCAGCAGCAAGGGACCGCCCTTGCCCGTGCCAACGGCCACCCTCATGCATTCAGGAGAACACCATGCTGGAACAAAACATCAAGACTCAACTGCAAAGCTACCTGACCCGCCTGCAACAGCCGATCGAGCTGGTGGCTTCGCTGGACGACAGCACCAAGGCGCAGGAGATGTACGGGCTGCTGCAGGAAATTGCCAGCCTGTCCACGCTGATTCAACTGCGCAGCGACGGCCAGCAGGCGCGGCGCCCGTCCTTCAGTGTCGGCCGACCCGGCGAAGACGGTCGCATTCACTTTGCCGGCATTCCGCTCGGCCATGAATTCACCTCGCTGGTACTGGCCCTGCTGCAAACCGGCGGCCATCCGGCCAAGGTCGAAGCCGAGCTGCTGGCACAAATCCGCCAGCTGAATGGCCCGCTTCATTTTGAAGTCTTCATCTCGCTCAGTTGCCACAACTGCCCGGACGTGGTGCAGGCACTGAACCTGATGGCCCTGACCAACCCGGCCATCAGCAGCGTGATGATCGATGGCGCGCTGTTCCAGCAGGAAGTCGAGCAGCGCCAGATCATGGGCGTGCCCTCGGTCTACCTGAATGGTGAGCTGTTCGGCAGCGGCCGCATGAGTCTGGAAGAGATTCTGGCCAAGGTCGACCGCGAAGCCAGCGCGGAACGCGCCCTGGCCAAGCTGCAAGATACCGCCCCGTTTGAAGTGCTGGTGGTGGGCGGCGGCCCGGCCGGCTCGGCGGCGGCAATCTACGCCGCACGCAAGGGCATTCGCACCGGGGTGGTGGCCGAACGCTTTGGCGGCCAGGTGCTGGACACCCTGGCCATCGAGAACTTCATTTCAGTCAGCCAGACCGAGGGCCCCAAGCTGGGCATGGCGCTGGAACAGCATGTCAAAGACTACGAGGTCGAGATTCTCAACCTGCAGCGCGCCAGCAAGCTGGTGCCGGCGCAGGACGGCCAGCTGGCCGAAGTGCATCTGGAAAACGGCGCGGTGCTGAAGAGTAAGAGTGTGATTCTGGCCACCGGGGCGCGCTGGCGTGAAATGAACGTGCCCGGCGAACAGCAATACCGCAACAAGGGCGTGGCCTTCTGCCCGCATTGCGACGGCCCGCTGTTCAAGGGCAAGCGTGTCGCGGTGATTGGCGGCGGTAACTCGGGCGTGGAAGCCGCCATCGACCTGGCCGGCATTGTGAGCCATGTCACCCTGCTGGAGTTTGCCGACACCCTGCGCGCCGATGCGGTGCTGCAGGCCAAGCTCAACAGCCTGGGCAATGTCACGGTCATCAAGAGCGCACAGACCCGCGAAGTATTGGGCGATGGTCAGAAAGTCACCGGACTGGTGTACCGCGACCGCGTCACGGAGCAGGATCACACGGTCGAGCTGGAAGGGATTTTTGTGCAGATCGGCCTGCTGCCGAACACCGACTGGCTCAAGGGCAGCATCGAACTGAGCCCGCGCGGCGAGATTGTGGTGGACGAACGCGGCCAGACCTCGGCCCCCGGCATCTTTGCCGCCGGTGACGCCACCACGGTGCCGTTCAAGCAGATCATCATCGCCATGGGCGAAGGCGCCAAAGCCAGCCTGGCCGCCTTTGACTACCTGATTCGTCAGCAAACCCGCTGATGTACTGCCTTGGCCACCCTTCGGGGTGGCTTTTTTTGATGGGGGCAAACGTTCCTCTTCACGCCCCCTTTCAGCGCAAAAACCGCTGGCATTGCGCACGAACACCATCTCGAACCGGCAACCAGACAGACAGCGGAAAATCAGCCGGCAATTCGGCCTCCACGGTCGCCAGCACCGCTTCGGCGCTGGCGACCATGTCCTGCATGGCCAGCCGTGCTTTTTGCCATGGCACTGGCTTTGTTGCATAAATCGGCCGAGGATTGAGCTTCCCCTTTCCTCAGGCGGATTGATGCCATAGCCACCGTTTGCGGTCGGCCAAGCACGCTGAAGCGGTTCAGAATGGCGGCGCGCACTTGCAGCTCCGCCACCTGGCGGTCGAAGTCTCTGGCCATCACTCGTTCACCCAGCCGTTTGAAACAGCGCATCTTGGTTTCCACCAGGCTGCGGCGGTGGTAGCCGCTCCAGCGCTTCCGGATCGTCCGGCCCAGCCGTTTCGTGGCTCGGAGAATCTCATTGCGCGCCAACACGCCCGGTGATGTCCCTTTCCATGGTCTGCCATTCTTGCGGGAGGGGATGCGCGCATCGGCGCTGCGTTCGGCAATGGCTTCATGGCAGGTCTTGGTGTCGTCAGCGCCATCGCCGCTGACGCTGGCGACGGGTTCATGGGGCGGAATTTGTTGCAGTAGGGATGGCAGCATTTGTGCATCCCCCTGTCGGTTGTCGGTGACCTCAATGGCCCGAATTTCCAAGGTTTCTGCGTCGATGCCCAGATGCACTTTGCGCCATTGGCGGTGGTATTCCGCGCCGTGCTTCTTGGTTTTCCATTCGCCGTAGCCCAGCATCTTGATGCCGGTGCTATCCACCAACAAATGCAAAGCGCCCTGGCTGTGGTGATAAGGGATGTTGACCTGTAGCGTTTTCTGGCGGCGGCATACCGTGCTGTAGTCTGGAGCCGTCCAGTCGAGGCCCGCGAGTTTGAACAGGCTTTGCACGAAGCCGATGGACTGCCTGAGCGCCAAGCCGAACAGGTATTTGATGGTCAGGCAGAACTGAATGGCAGCGTCACTGTAGGTTTGCGCCCGCCCGAGCTTGCCCTGGGGCTTGGCCTGCCAGGCCAGGTCTCGACCCAGCCAAACAGACAAGGAACCGCGCTGGATCAGGGCGCGGTTGTAGGCTGACCAATTGGTGGTTTTGTACTTCGTGGGGACGGGCTTGGTCATGCCATCATTCTACCAGGCCTGAACCAGGGCGGATTTGTGCAACAAAGCCCCCGGAGAGTCACAATAGGCTTTAACCGAGCAGGCAGCAAAAAGCCCCGACAGTTCGGGGCTTTGGTTATGAATCCAGCACAGTAGTCTCTAAACCAACTCCGATGCCATTTAAAATGGACTCGACTTGCGATAAAAAACTAATGCCTTCAGCCGAAGGCGGGAAATTAAAGTAAATATTTATTACCAACCTCTTGCCGGAAGCCGCAGGAAAAGTTGAATAAATTTCTGAGCTTTCGATAAAACCAATGTAAGAATTTAATTTATCTTGCAGAGCAAGCAAGTGTTCACCAACCTCATCACTCCACGACAAATGATCAGAGATAACCAGATTCACGGCTCCATCACTATCCCGAGTTCCGATAGAGTCTATAATGTTTTTATCTAAAATAGTCATTTACTGCCCTATGATTGGAGTTTGACCTGGCCTAATAATTTGGACTGTCGTCGGAGGGATAACAGTACCACCGGGAAATCCTGGCTTGCCATTTCCGACCACAACCCCACCAGATTGCTGAATCTCCGGGAAGCCTGAGGTTTGATTCTTTGTGAGCGGAGCGGTTGCAGAGCTTTTACATTCGACACAAACCACTTGGCCAGATGAGTCTGTTCCCATAATATCAATCCGCGTTTTAGTCCCAGATTGTGTTTTGATTGTCACCTGCTGAACTGCATCGGGCATTTTAGATTGAACATCATTGAATACCTTATTTTCAAATGCAGCACCATTTGCGTTATTAATTTGCAATTGCGTTAATGCCGACCCAGTTTGCGTAGCGGAGTTTGCAGACGTTCCAAGATAATCCCCTACACCTTGCCTTACCTTCCCCCATACCGGTTGTGTTACGAACCCTAACCGCGAGAAAACCTGCCCCAGCATTTCACCTTGCGCGATTGATAGAGGAACCGCTGAACCCACCCCAGACATGTAAGCAGTGTCTTCTGGCGTAAGATTTGCTATTGAGCGCAGAATTTCACCTGGATGTGCAACCTGATACATGAACGCCATAGCCAGATCAGCTTCACCCTTACCACTTAAGCCATCCTCAACACCGATCTGGAATGAAGACTTACCTGGCGAATCCACTACTAAGCCACTAGCCTTTTGAGGCACGGTAGAGGCTCTCTCAGAGCTATTGGATACCATCTTCTTCAAGGCCGCAACAAATTTGTCGATCACAGGGGGGGCTGTCTTACCCTTATTTTGCGGACCCTTGTCAATCTCAAAGTCTTCTTTACTCGTTGCTGAGTTATTCTCCACCTCATTCTTCGCCGCCTCGACGGCCGTCTGCGCAGCAGCAGCATCTCCCTTGCTTGCAACCATCCCCAGCAAACCACCCGCCACAGACGTCAGCTGCGACAACTCGGCTTTCTGCTCTTGAGTCAGCGCTTCCGGGTTATCACTACCATACATCTCCTTGGCAATGGCACGCGCCACCAGTGGCGCACTGCCCTCACCAATCGCGCCAGAAGCCACATCCTTGCCGCTCAGCCCGGCCAGTACTCCGCCGACCAGAGCATTGCAGCCGCCATCGACCTGGCCGGTATTGTGAGCCATGTCACCCTGCTGGAGTTTGCCGACACCCTGCGTGCCGATGCGGTGCTGCAGGCCAAGCTCAACAGCCTGGGCAATGTCACGGTCATCAAGAGCGCACAGACCCGCGAAGTGCTGGGCGATGGTCAGAAAGTCACCGGACTGGTGTACCGCGACCGCGTCACGGAGCAGGATCACACGGTCGAGCTGGAAGGGATTTTTGTGCAGATCGGCCTGCTGCCGAACACCGACTGGCTCAAGGGTAGCATCGAACTGAGCCCGCGCGGCGAGATTGTGGTGGACGAACGCGGCCAGACCTCGGCCCCCGGCATCTTTGCCGCCGGCGACGCCACCACCGTGCCGTTCAAGCAGATCATCATCGCCATGGGCGAAGGCGCCAAAGCCAGCCTGGCCGCCTTTGACTACCTGATTCGTCAGCAAACCCGCTGATGTACTGCCCTGGCCACCCTTCGGGGTGGCTTTTTTTGATGGGGCAAACGCTCCTCTTCGCGCCCACTTTCAGCGCAAAAACCGCTGGCATTGCGCACGAACACCATCTCGAACCGGCAACCAGACAGACAGCGGAAAATCAGCCGGCAATTCGGCCTCCACGGTCGCCAGCACCGCTTCGGCGCTGGCGACCATGTCCTGCATGGCCAGATAGGCCTGCGGCAAGTGACAACTGTCTGCCAATGCCTGCCAGCGACGCGGAATCATTTCGCGCAGCAGGTAATGGGTATTTGCGCCACGGATGGCCATGGCCAGCCGTGCTTTCTGCCATGGCACTTGATTTGCCGCCGCACCAATGATCGGCCACGCAGAGAGAATGTCATAGAGCGGCGTCATGCGATACCGGCCACCCGGCAAATGAAAGATCGAGTAATTTTTGGCATGACCATCGGTCGCAGCCAACAGCCAGAAGGCAAACTGCACGCACAGGAAGCGAATCTGGTCCTGCATGGCATGCTCGCTTCCTGACAACACGGACAAACAGGCACGCATCCCCGGTCCGCCATCGCTTTCATATTTCTCATGGCTGGCCAGGCCGGCTGCCTGACAAAAATCTTCCTGAGGCAAACGCATGATCCAGCGCCGGTCTTCTGACCAGCGACGGTCAAAGCGCTCCACCACCAACACTTTTTTGGCACCAAAGGTCGCCATCCCGGTTTCGGCGACCGGGAAGCCCCAGGCCTTCATGAGGCGAGCACACAGCCATTCGTTCTCCACTGAGGTGGACAAGTCTGCCTGTCGGTTTCCGACCAACCCCAGGGGCAATTTCAGGATATGCGTGGTAGGGGTGCTGCCGGTCGGTTCATACCATTGCCCGTCCATGCACAACAGTGCTGATTTCTCCTGGGCTCCGGCAATGGATATACGGAATTCATCACGTGCCTCTCCATCCTGGCCCAGGACGGCGTCCGACGTGACCGAGCCCAGCAAAGACTCAATCTGTAACTCGGTCAACGGCCGGGCCTGGATGGCATGAACCGCTGGCGGACTCATGCCGGTCGGCAGCAGTTGGACAGCCCCCACACAATCGCGACCGATCTCGGTCAGCAAGGCGGCGGTGGATGTCGTGGTCAGGCGGAATCGCTTGCGAATGCGCTCGCGGATGCGCTGACTGTCCGGCAGTAGATTATCGAAGTAATTCAGCACCCTTTCGCCCCGTACCACACGCTCGGCGGTAATCGGCAGGGACAAGGACAGAGGGCGACAGGCTGGCTCGGCCAGCCATTCCGGGGTGTATTCAAAGACATGATCAGCGCCCTGGCGCCCCCAACGCCAATGCCCGACAAGAAGCCCATTCATCCAGACCGCCAGGGCATGCTGTGCCATTACCAGTCCACTCCCGCCGAGGTCGGGCGGGTCTCATCCGCCTCCTGAGGCCGCAGTTCCAGCCGGGTTTGCAGCACGGACAAAATCGCCATCAACTGCTCGACGCTGATCAGCGCCGGGTTCTTTTCAATTGCCGCCATGCGACTCTGCCCCACCCCCAGCCGCGCAGCCAGTTGCGCCTGGGTCATCTTGCGATGTTTGCGCAGCGCCTTTATGTGGTCGGACAGTTGCGACGGATTTTGCACCAGGTAACTCATGCATATCACTCCAGAATGATATCTACACAATATCACCCTGAAGAGATAATTTCAAACAACAAAAATCACATAGGCGTGACAGTAGGACAATATCTCTTTCAAGCAACAATCAGAGAGGAATGGTCAGACGGATTGGTGGCACGGTAGCCAAGTGCCCCACGCACCATCAACATCGCCGACGGGACGCGACACTTATGCAACAAGGCCCTTTTCACGTCTCAATTTTAGGCTGTCCTACAATTTTGAAATTTAGAGTCAATTTTCGCTGCCCAGGCGCATCCAAATCGACTGCACTGTAGTTTTGCATAACTAATAAAATCCATACATCGCCGCCGCTTGCCCTCACGCGAATGCGCAGCGGCAACGTAAGCGAAAATTGACTGAGAATTCCTGCGGGGCCGAAATTTTGGCGCTTTATTTTTGTCTCATATTCCGGTTCTCCGATGCAGTCAACAGAGAGTACTTGTGCATTTTTGTCCTGAGCATACAACCCAGACTCGACATCCATAACAACAAGCTGACGAATTTCTTTTCCCCTGCCCAACCATTCAATCATGTGCAAATTTGGATCTAAGCATTCAAAGCCATTAACGTCTATCTGCACTTGTGGATTAATCGAAGAAACGTAATTTTTCGCAATCATCAAATAATCCTTGGGACGCCAGGAATGCGATCATCAGGCGACTCACCACGCAAAATTAAATCGAGGATCATCTCCAGACGGTTGGCCATGTCAATCGTAATCGACGCCTCAGCGCCCAAGCAGTGTGCCTCTGCGCGCAATACGCCAATCGTCACCTTGATCTCATTCAGTACTGATCTAGGCACAAGCTCAGACCCCTTTATCTTCCGAGCGAAACAACGCACACAATTTTCTAGATTTTCAAATGCCACTTTGTCAATTACTTTTCGGGCACAAAGAGGCGTCAAAAACTCCGACACTCTTTCCTGAATGTCACGCAAATCTTTGTCAGTATCATTCATGGCTTTACAGGTCCAATAATTGCTTTATGAGGAATCGTTTGATAAATCGTAACCTCTTGGGACCAAATCGAACGTTGATAGGGAAGACCATTTACACCGCTCACTCGCGGGGCCGTCTGCCACACTTCGGCAAGCGCTGAGTTAACGCTGTTTAGGTCGATAGCAATATAGAAGTCAATCCACTTTTCGGAAACAGCTGGCAATTCCGTCGCTCCACGCAGTTTAAGGTCAGCGCAGTAACAGCCCTTAAGCACGTCCCTTGAGAATGTACGACCACTTTGCTTCGCTTCCGCGACAACGGCCTGTACGAATTGTGCGTCAGCAGTACTCATCAGTTACTCCATCCAGGCACGATCCAGTCACGGGAGAACGAGCTTGTCGTTCCTGTAAATTGCCGATAGCCACCATATCCCCACTTCGGATAGGAGTTCGTACTCAACACGCGAGCAAGGCCTCTGGCCTGCCCGCCCTGGCTTTGGGCTAGCTACACAATGGCCACCGATGCGGCGACATTGAAGATGACTAGGGCAGCATCAATTTTGGGGTGTAAGAAAGACCTCTACCTTCACCCCACCAGTCATCCTGTCAATCGTTACGCGACTAATAACGGTTGCATCCTGTGGACGATCTGCTGGAACGTATAGCTCGAAAACGCCCTCGGTATCTGTAAGAACTTTTCCTAGCGTTAAGTGCTTTTTCTGCTCTTCCGTGGGGGGGATATAGCCTGTCAATGCATTATGCATCACCTCTTTCGCAATAGGTTCCATATCAGTAATGCGGAGAACTCTTGGTTTTACCATGGTATCCACCCATTCAAACTGTCGCCGGCCGGCGTGAAAATTGCACGTTGGCCCATAGAATTAAATATCGCACTTTGATTTCCCTGCATGGCTCCCAATACCACTTGGTCTCCAAGTGAGGACCTCAGCACACCGGTATCGAATCCTGGATGGACGTGGCTAGACCAGCGCCAACCTTTACTAGCCAAGTCAGTAGCAATTTCTGGTGTTATGGGAACAGATTCAAAATCATCGCGCATGACCAAACGCCGACCACCTGCGCTGAACATTGCAAATTCGTCGCCTGTGGCAGCCGAAAGAGCTGCCAAGTCTCGTTGGCCAAATGACTTATGAAGAATTGTCTGTGAGCCAAACCCTGGCAGCTCCTCAAGAGCTGCCGCTTGACGGGCATTGAGATCACCCATCCCTCGCGCAATCGCTGCTGGATTCCCTGCAGCTGGATTAGAGGCTATTGTTAGCGGCTTGTCTGGAACAAAACCAAACAACTCACTGCCATCCCTACCCGTCACCGCGCGTACGGGCAACCCATCCTCTGGTTGTATTACACGAGAGACGGTAGGTTCGTAGTTTACGCCAGAATATCCGCCTGTAATCGTTTTAGATGACCGGGTTAACTGCAACTGGGTTCCAGCTGCGCCCGATACCCCCAAGAGACCTGCGCCTATATTCAGCCCGCCATCTACCACCTTGCCATCCGCTAACTGACGTGTGCCGGTACCAACCTGTAACCCACCTGCTGCAACCTCAAGGAAGCGTACCGCTGCCCCCACTGGCCCTGACATGAATGTCAAGGCAGGAGTGCCAATGGCCGCCTGCCCTTCATGCACGCCATTGACTCTCAATAAGCCAAGTGACTGGTCGTAGATTTGTTCGTCTACCCCTTTGGGACGTGACCAAGTCAAATAAGTCAACGTTTGCAAACCATAGGGCGCACTGTCCGCCGCTTTTGTTCGCATCTGATTGGCCTGCTTGATCGTACTGTCATCGAACAACGTGTATGCAAAGCTGTAGTCAGCCCGCACTTTGCCAGCAAGCAGATCCTGTGTTGCTTTCGGCCCCATTTCCTGCAGATACCTAGCAACGAAGCCTGCGAATTGTCTGGTCTGTTCGTCAGTCAGCGGAGGGTAAACACTTGGGTTGGCTAGATGTAAGCGATACATCTTTAGCAATTTATCGCTTAGCTGGTCTTCATTATCAGATGCAACCACGATACGGACAGAGGACACGCTGCGATTGTTAGCTACGTCAGCCCGCGCTTTTTCCCGCTGCGCGTCTCTTTTTTTGCCTAAAGAATTATTCTCCACCTCATTCTTCGCCGCCTCGACGGCCGTCTGCGCATCGACCGCATTTCCCTGACTCGCCAGCGCCCCCAGCAAACCACCCGCCACAGAGCTCAGCTGTGACAACTCGGTTTTCTGGTCTTGAGTCAGCGTTTCCGGGTTATCACTACCATACATCTCCTTGGCAATGGCACGCGCCACCAGTGGCGCACTGCCCTCACCAATCGCGCCAGAAGCCACATCCTTGCCGCTCAGCCCGGCCAGTACTCCGCCGACCAGGGCATTGCAGCCGCCATCGACCTGGCCGGTATTGTGAGCCATGTCACCCTGCTGGAGTTTGCCGACACCCTGCGTGCCGATGCGGTGCTGCAGCCCAAGCTCAACAGCCTGGGTAATGTCACGGTCATCAAGAGCGCACAGACCCGCGAAGTATTGGGCGATGGTCAGAAAGTCACCGGACTGGTGTACCGCGACCGCGTCACGGAGCAGGATCACACGGTCGAGCTGGAAGGGATTTTTGTGCAGATCGGCCTGCTGCCGAACAACGACTGGCTCAAGGGCAGCATCGAACTGAGCCCGCGCGGCGAGATTGTGGTGGACGAGCGCGGCCAGACCTCGGCCCCCGGCATCTTTGCCGCCGGTGACGCCACCACGGTGCCGTTCAAGCAGATCATCATCGCCATGGGCGAAGGCGCCAAAGCCAGCCTGGCCGCCTTTGACTACCTGATTCGTCAGCAAACCCGCTGATGTACTGCCTTGGCCACCCTTCGGGGTGGCTTTTTTTTCGTCATGGGGTGCAAAAGACAAGACCTGACCCCGGCCCCCTTGTCTTGTTTCCGGGAGCCTTGCGGCCCCCGGCCTCCAGTTAGCCGCCTAGTCCAACGTCAATATCGTGCAACCTGCCACCTGCCTTTGCCGCGCTGCACTGGGCAGATACAGCCACGACGACTGGCCGTCGATTGACTCGACCGCCCAGTCCAGGCGGCTGTCGACAATCAGACGGCACAGGCCCGGTTCGGGCAGGCTGTCACGCGGGGGGCAAAGCCGGGAAACCAGCAGCATCAACTGCAGGTGGCGTTGCGGGAAATTTGTCGGAAAGACAAGGGGTGAATTAACATCCATCGCAGCCATACAGACTCCTGTCGTGAGTGTGTTTGGCTAGCGGATCCGTGGGTGCGCCAACACCCCGGACCCGCACCCGTTACGGCTTGATCGCCGCAGACAGAACACTACTCAAGCACCCGACAGATGCACTAGGGAGCGCGGTCGGTGGAGTGGGTTGTCGTAGCGATCGAACAGTGAGTCCTAGTCGGTTGAATCACCAGATTTCAGACCCATCAGCAGACGTAGAAAGTACACCCCGAACGAAAAAACACCCAAAAGCAAATCAAGCACACCAAAGACTAATAGATGCAGTCTTGCATGATCATCACTCATCTCACCGCTGCTAAAATATTTTGTCAATAGGTCAGGCGCCTTTAACAAAAAAAACCAGGACCATACAAAAAACCATATTCCATTATAAATAAATCCTATTCTTTTTTTAGTAGAAAAAACAGGAAACATATATTTTAGTTACTCCAAAGAGAAGGGGCATTAGAAATTACAAACCCCAATCCATCTCCCACGACTTTCGGCACGGATACATCACCATTTTGAACTTTCATAACTTTATTGAGATTGCTAATGTAGTTCGGCACAGTTGTTGATACTTTGCTTCCCAAATACGAAAACAAACCTGATTTTGACGCACTAACCCATGGATTATCGTTCGTTCCATTCAAGAAGTTCTGAGTTTGTGTCCCATAGCCACCTGCCCCAGCTGATAACACGGCATCTTGCCATGCAGTCTTCCCCATTCCAGGAGCGAACAATCCACCCCAAACCATGGCAACGGCAGTTTGACCAAGATCTATATCTTTTATTTTCTTTTTATGTACATATTGCGAAGTAAAGTCAACAAAACCTGAAGCTCCAGCTCCTTTTGCAACGTTCCACAGAGTATATGCTGCAGCCCCCCCTCCCCAGCCAAGAGAGCAGGAACTGCCGGTGCGGAATCCAATAGGTTCTGCCCTTGCATCCTTTCAAATGAAGAGAAATTTATATCTTTTCTCTCGGAAATCACAGGCAGCGATGCCGGATTACGATCAATGAATATACCCAGTTTTTTGTCAAAATAGACTTTCACTCCTTGGTTTTCTGCGAGTCTTATTTGCTGCTGGCACCCTGGAGAGTACCTATCCTTAGCACATGCTGACATTAATATAGAATTACGTCTTGCCGACAATTTACGCAAATTCTCCGCTCGTTGGCATGCATCGTTATGCGCCGGGGAGCATTCCGCCTCGGCCATTTTTAGCTGATCAACTTCAGAAAGTTCAGGCACAGAATTCTTGTTGTGAGACAAGTAATTATTCTCCACCTCATTCTTCGCCGCCTCGACGGCCGTCTGCGCAGCAGCAGCATCTCCCTTGCTTGCCACCATCCCCAACAAACCACCGGCCACAGACGTCAGCTGTGACAACTCGGTTTTTTGCTCTTGAGTCAGCGTTTCAGGGTTATCACTGCCATACATCTCCTTGGCAATGGCACGCGCCACCAGTGGCGCACTGCCCTCACCAATCGCGCCGGATGCGACGTCCTTGCCGCTCAGTCCGGCCAGCACCCCGCCGACCAGGGCATAGCAGCTGCCATAGACCTGGCCGGCATTGTGAGCCATGTCACCCTGCTGGAGTTTGCCGACACCCTACGCGCCGATGCGGTGCTGCAGGCCAAGCTCAATAGCCTGGGCAATGTCACGGTAATCAAGAGCGCGCAGACGCGCGAGATGCACCTTGCGCCAATAAGACGCCGGTCAAGACGCATGATTAGCAGCCTGGCTTGTGCAGAAACCGCTGGGTCATTACACACCGGCATACCGTGCTGTAGTCCGGCGTCGACCAATCCAGCCCCGCCAGGCTGAGCAAGCACTGCACCATGCCTACGGCTTGGCGCAACGCCAGGTTGAACAGGCATTTGATCGTAAGGCAGAACTGAATGGCAGCATCGCTGAAGTCCTGCGTACGCCCACGTTTGCCATCTGGAGTGCCCTGCCAGTTCATGTCACGGTCCAGCCAGATCATCAATGAACCGCGCGCTTTGAGCGCTGCGTTGTAGGATTTCAAGTTGGTGGTTTTGTACTTTGGCGGGGAGGGCTTGCTCATGCCGTCATTCTACCCCGCCGGATCGAGCCGTGATTTGTGCAACAAAGCCGATTGCTTATGATTTTTTATCAGGAGGCCATGTTAAGCCATTTTTAAAAACTGGAACATTCTGCAACATGGCATCGGAAATTAGCTTTCCTGCCACCAAAACAGAAAAGCCAATCAAAAAAAACACATACCTCCACAAACCATAAAAAAAACTCGAAACATAGAAACACAAAACCACCAACAAAATATCAACAACATAAAATAACAGTGTCACCTTGCCATTAACTATTAATTTCATTTCTTCTTAGCACCAATGCCGAAAAAGTCCGACGCCCCCCGCTTTCAGTAGCCAAGGGCTTTACAATCCAAGGGTAATTTACCTGATTTTTCGGTGAGTGACTTGGCGTAGGCTGCAGGCGTCAAACCACCGGGGGCGTTCTTGGGCCTTTCATCGTTGCACTCCCTGCGCCAGGCTTCGATAACAACCTGGGCATGGCGCAGACTGGTTAACCAGTGCCCGTTTACACAAAGTTAAGCACACGCCCCGATGTCGCCCTGCGGTTGATGACGCTACCCGGCATCGGTCCGATCATCGCCAGTCATTTGTTGGCGCATGTATTGCGCTGGCCACCCTTCGGGGTGGCTATTTTATGTGGAGGGAGAGCCAGTTCATGGCCTTGTGCTTCTGCGGGGCGCGACTTTCTCATAGCATCATTAAACCCTGGCTACTCGGATCGGGATTTATTAAACAAAGCCGCCTAAAATTAAAACCCCTTTGGAATAAATCCCATCGAAACACCAACAAAAGTCACCACAATAATTAAAAGCAAAACAATTTTGTAAATAGAAATCCATTTTTTCAAATACTTAGCATACAAATAAAGCCCATCGTTTTTATCCAAATCATTACTAAATGCAAATTCAGTTATAACATTTGGAAAATGACCCACCGCATCAGAGAAGGAGTGTTTTGTCCACTCATAACGACCAGTTCTCAAATACATCTCTTTTCTCACCACTTCCATTGCCATTTTAATTTTCAAATATACAAACACACCAAACACAAAAAGCAAAAAAACCATTTTAATTGAAAATATATATTTCATATAAATTACACATCAAAATATGGGAAGTGAAAATTGTCCCTGAACCGGCATGGTAATTTTTTTTGCCTCACCATACCCTAACCCTAGCCCGAAAGAAACTTGCGAAAACAAGCCATTTTTGCTAACACCGCCAGTGAGCTGCATTGCATACCCGTCCCCATACATTAATGTTGCTTGGGACTGTATACCTTCTGGGTATCTGCCAAATGTGTGTGTAACCCCACCAAAAACTGAAAAAGCTGCCGGCCCGTTACCTGATCAAAAAAGTTCAATCCGCTAAGTGAACGGCATTACCAGCGATGTGGGGCTTTTTCAAATTATGTTGCCAATGATAATTTTACTTTTTGGTGCTCAAGCCAGCCCAATAGTCATACGCTTTACGCAGTGAAGTTCCATCAGCATTGCCATCAACAACTCTGCACGCTATTGAATGCGCAACTCTTACTGGATTGATTGGAAGAATGCCTTCCCCTGAAATAATTGGCTGCCCATAATCAGCATTGCTTTTATTGGATACAGATTGCCCCCACTTGGCACCAAGTCGGTTTTTTACAGCAACCTCACCATAATACATGCCAACATAAAACGCCAAAGACTTAGTTTTCTCCGTCAGCTCCCACTTAGAAAAATCAACCGACTTCCCCACTGAGTCCTCTATTGAACTCAACTCCTGCGGATTAAAATCGCGTTTTGCAACCTGCGTAACAAACCAACTGCCAAGCACATCTAGCGATTCCGGGCTATCATCGGCATTCCAGTTTTCGAAACCATTAACATTCATAACAAGCTGCATTAACTCTTCGATGCAATATGGCAAACTTGCCATAAACCATTGATAAAAATCTTTTAACTCAATCTTATTCATTCCTATAAAATATCTAGAATTAGGAGAATAGCTAGTTCCGGGGCGAATTATAAAATTGTCAGCAGCTTCCATAATTAGTGAATTATCACCTTTATTCCTGCACTATTCAGCGCTTTAAGTACCGATGCAGACGGCCCACCTTGACCTGTTATCGGGCTTGTAAAAAAATTCCATGTAACACCATTTACAGCGCCAGTTTGTATCAGTTCTACATCTTTAGCTACTTGACGAGATGTGAATGAGTATAACGTTGTATAACCGACCTTTGCTTCATTTGCTATACCGCCCGGAGCCAACTGATCTACTACGCGAGCACCTTTCGACGTTTGGAATGTAACCTGAGATTGCCCACCCAATGATTTGAGCGCATTTTCTCCAACTTGCCCCGTTGCACCAATGCCTGATACGGGATTAGGAGAGGCTATTCTAGTTGCACCCGTAGAGGCTTTGTTGCACAAATCCGCCTTGGTTCAGGCCTGGTAGAATGATGGCATGACCAAGCCCGTCCCCACGAAGTACAAAACCACCAATTGGTCAGCCTACAACCGCGCCCTGATCCAGCGCGGTTCCTTGTCTGTTTGGCTGGATCGAGACCTGGCCTAGCAGGCCAAGCCCCAGGGCAAGCTCGGGCGGGCGCAAACCTACAGTGACGCTGCCATTCAGTTCTGCCTGACCATCAAATACCTGTTCGGCTTAGCGCTCAGGCAGTCCATCGGCTTCGTGCAAAGCCTGTTCAAACTCGCGGGCCTCGACTGGACAGCTCCAGACTACAGCACGGTATGCCGCCGCCAGAAAACGCTACGGGTCAACATCCCTTATCGCCACAGCCAGGGCGCTTTGCATTTGTTGGTGGATAGCACCGGCATCAAGATGCTGGGCGAAGGCGAATGGAAAACCAAGAAGCACGGCGCGGAATACCGCCGCCAATGACGCAAAGTGCATCTGGGCATCGACGCAGAAACCTTGGAAATTCGGGCCATTGAGGTCACCGACAACCGACAGGGGGATGTACAGATGCTGCCATCCCTACTGCAACAAATTCCGCCCAATGAACCCGTCGCCAGCGTCAGCGGCGATGGCGCTTACGACACCAAGACCTGTAATGACCCAGCTCTTCTTGCTCAGGTCAGGCTACTAATTCATATGTTTTTGCCGGTGTCCGCATCTGCAGTGCCTGAGCGGGCGCCGGTGGTTATAGAAACTGATCCAGTCTGCAATGGCACGGCTGGCGTGCGTCAAACTTTCGAAGCGGTGTCGATGTACGCACTGCTCCTTCAAGGTCCGGATCACACGTTCAACCATCCCGTTCTGTTCTGGCGTATACGGCGTGATGAATTCCTGCTGCAGACCGTAGCTCTTGACCAGTGCCGTGTAGTTCCGGCTGGTGAAGACTAGGCCGTTATCGCTTCTCAGCAAGAACTTCTCCGGCACACGCCCCAGACAGCCAAATCGGCTGATGAGGGCATGCTCGAGTGCAGATTCAGCCGTCTTCGACTTGCCGCTGCGCGACAGGTGCCAGCCCAGCAACTCCCGGGTGCAGCAGTCAATCACCAAGGCCAGATGGCTCCAGCCATCCTTTCCCGTCCAGATACGGCACAGATCGGTGGCCCAGCGTTCATTCGGTCGCTGCGCCACCGAAGGCAATGCCTGGACACGCGGGCGGAAGCCAACCGGGCGTTTCTTCACCTGCCAGCCCTTGAGCTGGAAGATGCGTTGCACGGTATTCTTGTTAAAGCCCAGAAGGCTTGCGACCGTGCGATAGCCGAATGAGGGGTTCTCTTCGATCATCGCCTTGATCGGCTCCACCAAGTGCCGCTGGAGTTTGGGCTCCGCCTTCTGCGTGCGGTAATACACCGTGCGCCGGGGGATATCAAACCAGCGGCACAACTTGCTGACCGAGACCCGGATGCCATCTTCAGCCAGTCCCTGCCGAACGAACTCGATTACTTGTCGTCCTCGCCCAGCAGGGACTGTAATTGTTTTCTGGCGCGTAGCTCCAGCATGACTTCGCCGTAGGCTTCCTGGAGATCCTTGATCTGTTTCTCGTACTGCTCGCGAATCTCCATCGGCTTGGCCCGCAGTGCATTCTCCATGCCGCGCTTGGCCTCGTCGACCCACTCCTCGACTTCGGATGGTGGCAGATCGAAGGCGCGAGAAGCCTCGGCGACCGTGGTCTTGCCTTGAATGATTTCCATCACCAGAGCGGCTTTACGCTTGGCGGTCCAACGCTTGATTTCGTCTTCCATGGTCATACTCATCACATGCTCCTGTGTGAATTATGACCTGAGCAGGAATTCAGTAGGTCATTACAGATAGTAGGACAATATCACTTTCAAGCAATAATCAGAGAGGAATGGTCAGATGGATTGGTGGCACGGCGGCCAGGTGGGCTTTGTTGCATAAAAAAGCCTGAGCATCCCAAAACATGTCAGTCCTCCCTATACTCCCTTTCTCTCAACAATGAAGCAAAATAAGCTGCCGTAGACAGGACTCCCAGCACCAAATCAATCGCACCAAGCACCCATAAATGAATCAAAGCATGATAATCATACCAAGTCCCTCTCGCAATATAACGTTCCCTTAGCTCTGGCGCTTTAAGCAAAAAAAACCATGACCACGACAACAGCCAAACACCATTCAAAATCAACCCTCTTCTCTTTTTCAAAGAAAATATAGGCCACATATACAATAAATACCTATTTGAATTAATAACCAGAAATCCCAAAATAAGCCGTACCGTCGATGGATTTCGGCAACTGGCCCTATCAGCAGGCCACAGAACCAGAATTGCAAAACAAAGCTATTTTTTAAATTAAATATTTAAACAACTATAAAGCCATCCATTATATAAATAATTAAATCCAATAAAATCATTCCAAAAACAGGCTAATTTTCACACCTCACCAAACCCTACCCCTACCCAGATAGAAACTTGCGAAAACAAGCCATTTTTACCAACACCGCCAGCGATTTGCGTTGCCACCTTTCCCCACGCATCAAAGATGCATGCATCATTTCTTTGTCACTCTTTTTTTGAGCACATAACCATCAAGGGAATTTCTTATTCCACAAGCAGATTCACAGCCTTTGCTCTGAGTGACAGTGTAGGCATAGTTATTTTTAATAATAACTACCAACCGACACATCATTTTCTCATCGACTTCTTTTGGATCATCCACAAATTCAAAACGATCACTTGATTAATCCAACCACCCCGTACCATCATAGCTGCACGTATGGCCATTAACCCCAATTGAATTGACTGAGATTATTGCCGGAATTCTCCTATTATCCACTTCATAGCTTGTTCGTGATCGCGACACTCTCTTTATCTCAACTTCTTGGAATCCATTATTGAAAACAGGACCACTTTCACTCTCATATTCAACTTTGAATTTTGAATCATAAACACCAAAATATGCATCAATACTAGATGCCGATGAAAAACTTGGCAGCACAGCGCCAAAAACAATCACAACAAGCAAACCAAATGATTTCACCGATTTCCTCACTTCAGTATCTTGATCCACATGCAAGTGCTTGGCTAATCAATGAACCAGTGTGCACAGGGATTTCGAAGCACATTTCTTTGCGCCCAATCCGACCAAAAACACTTACACTTTTTAATTAAAACTCTTAAGCTGCAAGGTTTTCCCTAAAGGTCATTCTATTGTGACTTTAAGTGAAAACGACTTAGGCTTTCTACTCCATTTAATTAAAGAATGCCTTTTAATTATTCATAAAAAACGCTCAATGCCACAGACATTACTTACTTTACCTTTCCATTTCAGTCACTTACACAACAAACCCAGTCACCCCATCAGTCGGACACAGCAAGAGCTGTGCAGCACTTCTGCCACATACTGTCACATATCTGATCCTGAGCAGATCGCGCATTCAGCCATGCGCAGCTTAGTTCCCGCCCAGGGGTAAATCACAACCCCGCGCACCCGTCCCTCATGCACTATGCTGAGCTGACCACCCCACCGTTTCCCACACGACAAGGAGCCCCACATGCAGGTTCTCGCCATTTGCGGCAGTCTGCGCCGCCATTCCACCAATATGGGTTTGCTGCGCTACGCCCAGGCCAATGCACCGCAAGGTATGCAGATCACCATCGCCGATCTGCATGAGGTGCCGTTCTATAACAGCGATCTGTCGGCCCAACCGCCGGCGGTACAGACCTTGCTGGCCCAGATCGATGCGGCCGATGCCTTGCTGTTTGGCTGTACCGAATACAACTACTCGCTGGCACCGGCACTGAAGAATGCACTGGATTGGGCATCGCGGGCCGAGGGCAACAAGCTGCTGGCCGGCAAACCCGCGGCGATGATGGGAGCGGCAGGCGGCATGGGCAGTTCGCGTGCCCAGCTGCATCTGCGCCAGGTATGCGTTTTTCTCGATCTACACTTACTCAACAAGCCGGAGGTATTTGCCAACGCCTTTGCCGGTCAGTTCGATGCCGAGGGCAATCTGACCGACAGCAAGATTCAGGAAAACGTGCGGCTGTTGCTGCAGGCCTTGCAGCAACACGCGGCCAAATTTGGTTGATTGTGGTACGCGCCGGGGCGATCTCCCCGCCCCGGCCGGATATGCCATCGGCTTGGCCACTCATGCTTTTGTCGTTACAATGCGCCGCAGGCGCCCGCCCCGATCTTGCCTGGCGGCGACTTATCTCTCAGGAAATCCACCCCGATGAATGTCCGCGTTGTCGATTACCGCGCCCCGGATGCAGCGGCGCAATTTACCCGTTCGCTGCACGAAACCGGCTTCGGCGTACTGACCAACCACCCGATCCCGCAAGCCCTGGTCGAGAAGATCTATGCCGACTGGCTGGCGTTCTTCAACAGCAGCGAAAAACACGATTACGCCTTTTCCGTCGAAAAGCAGGATGGCTGGTTCTCACCCGAGGTCTCGGAAACCGCCAAAGGCGCCAGCGTCAAGGACATCAAGGAATACTTCCACATTTACCCCTGGGGTCGCATTCCGCCAGGCCTCAAGGCCGATGCCGACGAGTACTACCGCATTGCCAACGGGCTGGCGCAGGAGCTGCTGGGCTGGGTCGAGCAATACACACCGGCTGAGATTGCCGCGCATTACACCGAACCGCTGTCGCAGATGATCGCTGACAGCCAGCAGACCCTGCTGCGGGTGCTGCGCTATCCGCCTTTGACCGGCCAGGAGCCCGCCGGCTCGCTGCGTGCGGCGGCACATGGCGATATCAATCTGCTGACCATTCTGCCGGCGGCCAATGAGCCAGGCCTGCAGGTGCAGGACAAGGATGGCGCGTGGATTGATGTGCCATGCGACTTCGGCACGCTGGTGGTGAATATCGGCGACATGCTGCAAGAGGCTTCTGCCGGCTACTACCCCTCCACCCAGCACCGGGTGGTGAACCCGACCGGGGAAGGCGCGCGCAAGAGTCGCATCTCGCTGCCGCTGTTTCTGCATCCGCGCCCGGAGGTCGTGCTGTCTTCGCGTTATACGGCGCGGGCGTATCTGGCCGAGCGGCTGCGTGAACTGGGTGTCAAAATCTGAGCGGTGTATCCCATTGGAGCCAAACATGCATGCCCAACCCGCACGCTGCCGCTGGTGCAGCACCGACCCGCTGTATCAGGCCTACCACGATCAGGAGTGGGGTCGTGCTCAACACGATGACCGTCATTTGTTCGAGATGCTGATTCTGGAGGGCGCGCAGGCCGGCTTGTCGTGGTTCACCATTCTCAAGCGGCGCGAAGGCTACCGGCGGGTGTTTCATGGCTTTGACCCGGCCAGGGTGGCGGCCATGAGCGATGAAGAGCTGGCCCTGGCGCTGCAGGACCCGGGCATCATCCGCAACCGGGCCAAGGTCAGCAGTACGCGTGACAATGCACGGGTGTTTCTGGCCCTGCAGCGCGAGCATGGTTCCTTTGACACCTGGTTGTGGGGCCATGTCGGCGGCCAGGTGCAAATCCAGCCGGCCGGACAGTTTCAGTCACTGGCCACCAGCCCGCTGTCGGACCAGATCAGCCGCGAACTCAAACGGGCCGGCATGCGCTTTGTCGGCTCGACCATCATCTATGCCTACCTTCAGGCCACCGGCGTGGTGAATGACCACGACCCGGGCTGTCAGCTCTACCCTCACCGCACCGACTGATAAACAAGGATAAAGGACGGGGTCAGGTCTTGTATTTTGCGCGGAATGCAAAATACAAGACCTGACCCCGTCCTATTGCGGCTTAGATCACCCCAGGATGCAGTATTCGCGGGCGATGGCGGCGCCGAGGCGGGCGTTGTTCAGTACCAGCTGGATGTTGGAGGCCAGGCTGTTGCCGCCGGTCAGTTCGCACACGCGTGCCAGCAGGAACGGTGTGGATTCTTTGCCGCTGATGCCTTGCGTCTGTGCTTCGGCCAGCGCCTGTTCGATGGCGGCGTCGATCTTGTCGCTCGGCATGGCAAATTCATGCGGAATCGGGTTGGCGACCACCATGCCACCCTTGAGCTGCATGTCCCACTTGGCCTTCATGGCAGCCGCGATGTCACCCGGTGCATCCAGGCGATAGTCGACGCCGAAGGCGCTTTCACGGGTGAAGAAGGCCGGCAGTTTGTTGGTCTGATAGCCGATCACCGGCACACCATTGGTTTCCAGATATTCCAGCGTCAGGCCGAGGTCGAGGATGGACTTGGCTCCGGCGCAGACGACGGTGACCGGGGTTTGCGCCAGTTCCTGCAGGTCGGCCGAGATGTCGAAGCTCTGCTGGGCGCCGCGGTGCACGCCGCCGATGCCGCCGGTGGCAAAGACACGGATGCCGGCCATGGCGGCGACGATCATGGTCGAGGCGACGGTGGTGGCGCCGGTCTGGCGCGCGGCGACGATGAACGGAATGTCACGGCGGCTGACCTTGACCACTTCACGGCCGGATTTGCCCAGGTATTCGATTTCTTCCGGCGACAGGCCGGCCTTGAGGCGGCCGTCGATGATGGCGATGGTCGCCGGTACTGCACCGTGGGCGCGCACTTCAGCTTCGACGCGCAAGGCGGTTTCTACGTTCTGAGGGTACGGCATGCCGTGCGAGATGATGGTGGACTCGAGCGCCACCACCGGGCGATTGGCGGCCAGGGCAGCGGCAACTTCGGGGTGGATGTCCAGGTAAGTGTGTTGCATGGTGTTTACTCCGTAGGCGTCAGGGTTCGGGACAGATGCTGGACGGCGGCCAGCGACAGGGTCGGGTTATTGGTGGCGGCGCAGCTCAGGGTCAGTGCGGCGCAGGCCTGGGCCAGTGGCAGGGTCTCGGCCAGTGTCAGTTCCTGCAGCCAGCCCCAGGCCAGACCGGCCATCAGGGCATCCCCGGCGCCGGTGGCGTTGACGATGTCGACGCTGGGCGCAGGGCTCCAGCCCTGCTGGCTGCCATTGCTGTAGTACACGCCCTCGCTGCCCATGCTGAGGATCAGCTGGCGTACCCCCTGGTCATGGAACCAGTGCGCCACAGCAGCTACGTCGGTGGCGCTGTCCAGCGGCAGGCCGGACAGGGTGGCGGCTTCCAGACGGTTGGGCTTGAGGGTATGGATCTGGCTCAGCCAGGGGCGGATGCGCTCGGCCTTGAAGGCAGAGACGGTATCGACGAAGACCGGAATGTCGCGCGCTTCGGCAAATAGCCAGGCCAGCGCCTCGGGGGTGAGGTTGGTATCGGCGACGATCAGCCCGGCATGGCGCACCAGTTCGCGCTGCGGCGCCAGGGTGGCGGCATCGAGGCGCTGCAGGATGTCCATATCGTTGATGGCGATGGACATGTCGCCGTCCGGGCCGTGGATCGACAGGTAGGTCGAGGTGGCGGCATCGGGCAGCACCACGCACGGGCGCACGTCAACACCGGCGCGCTGAGTGGTTTCCAGCAGGGAGCGGCCATAGAGGTCGTCCCCTACGCAGCTGATCAGCCGGCAATCGGCGCCCAGACGGGCCAGGTTTTCGGCGATATTGCGCGCCACGCCCCCCGGGGAGCAGCTGACCTTGCCGGGATTGGAATCGGCCAGGCGCAGCGGTGCGGGGGTGCTGCCGCGGATGTCCATATTGGCGCCGCCGAGTAAAACGACGTAGCGCTGGCTGGACAGGATATATCCCTTGCCGAGGATATAGCCCTTCTGCATCAGGTTCATGATGTGCCCCGCCACGGCGGAGCGACTGATACCCAGCTGGTCCGCCAGTTGCTGTTGCGGGATCAGCGGGTCTTGACGCAGCAGCGCCAGAATTTCCTGCTCTCGTTCGGTCATGGCAAACAATTGTCCGTTACTCAAACATTTGTTTGCATACTAAACAGCCAGCCCCCTGCGGTCAAGTACCGGCACTGCGCTGGATCAAGAAACGTGATACTCAGGGCTCGATGATGTGCACCCCTGGCCAGCGCTGATCAAAGCGTTTGCTGGCCAGGCGGCGCCGGAAGTCGGCCAGGCTGGCCCGGACCGGATTGTGGCGAATACGCAGGGCAAACAGATCCTCCAGGCCATGCGGGGCCAGCAGCTCGATATCATCCTGCGCAGTGAGGCGCACGGCGACGCAGGTGGCATACTCCGGCCAGCTGGCCACGGCCTCATGCATATTGCGCAGCGGCGGAACGGTCTTGCCGAAGGCTTGGGGATACCACAGATGCACCCTCGCCTGATTGCAGACTTCCCAGGGCAAGTCCGGGCAGAGTGTGTGCAGGCTGACCTGATAGCCGCGTTCAGTGTCGGCACTCAGGTCCCGCTCATCGAAATAGCAGACATCCATGTCGCCCGGCACGCGCCAGTCCGGCTGCCCGGTCAGCGCATCCCACACCAGCGAGCGCACGGCACCGGCCCCGATCCAGCCATCGGGCAGCGCCTGCTGGCGCAGCAGGGTCAGGGCCTGCATGAAGGTGGCGTTTTGGCGCACGATCGCGCGCAGTCGCTGGCAGTCTTCCATGGCGGATTCTCTGAAAAATGACTGAATCATATCAGACGCCGGACGGGCGCCGGCGCAGCCTGCGCCAGGCCAGCGCCAGCAATAACAGTTCGAGCAGAAACGACCAATGCAGCAGAAAGTTGAGCCACCAGGGCTGATAACGCGCGCTCACCGTGGCCAGGGCAAAGGGCCGGTCCAGCCAGGGTGCCAGCCACCAAATATCGCCCACCACGGAATCCAGCAGCAGGTGCAGCAGGCCGTTGAGGCTGAAAATCAGCAGCAGCATCGCGGCGACCGAGCGGCGCCAGTGCAGCCAGCGGCTGGCAAGGAGTAAAAGCAGCCCCCAACTCACCGGCCAGTGGCTGGGGTAGCGGTGATGGTGGACCCTGCCCTGATCGATCAGATAGCCGTACAGCAAATCCAGATCGGGGGCGATGGCACCAAACAGGCCGACACACAAAAACAGTCGCCAGTTAAGCTGAGGACAGAGGTGGGCATACAGTCGAACAGTCAGCAGATAGCCAGCAGGCAAGTGGGCAATAAACATCGGCGCGGAACCTGAGCAGGAAAAGGCCGATTGTGGGTGGCCTCCCTGACACGGGGCAAGTCAGCGCGCCCGACATCATTTTTCCCGCTCCCCATGGCCCGACAGCAGACAGGCGAACAGCGCCGATTTCAGTTTGCACACGGAGATATCTCGTAACCATGCGGCAGTACGTCTTTCGCGTTTTCCACCCACTCCCCGAGCGCCGTTGTATCGGCGCTAATACTCTGGTAGAGCGCAGTCGACTGTTGCCCCGGCTCGTTCAGCCTGGCCTTGATGCTTTGAGCATCACCGCCGCAGCATGCCTGATACCGCTTGATCGCCAGTGCCTGCGCCATACACAGGCCAAGCGTACTGAACTCGTTTTGGGACAATGTATGTAACGCCACATCCTGACGATACGGTGTTTCCAGGGCTCCGTTCCTGCGGCAAAACTGTCGGATCGCTCGCATCGCCTGCAAATCCAGGCCATCAAAATCCACTGACTGGACAGCCTGCATCACTTTGGCCGGGCCGGCGACTTCCTTGCCGTCACTGGGTAAATTCGACTTGAATTTATGAATGGCCTGCTTGAAGGCGATCAGATGTTGCGCGGCCACTTCCGGCTTGTGTCGCCCCAGTTGTTCTGCCAGAGCGCAGACATACCTGGGAATGTCTTGCGCCGTTTGAATGCCTTGTCGCTGGAGGCCATCCAGCAGGGCTTGGCTGTTTGGCTGGTCTGCCGGAGCAAGACAGGAAAACCATTTTTTCAGCGACGATTCAATGTGCATGGCAGATCGCTCAGACAGTCTTGATCGAAGCCATCAGTCTGATGGCAAACCGGATGACTTGCTGTGGCAAGACAACGGAAAGATATCGAAAAAAAACGCCGATCAGTGCTGATCGGCGTTTTTGTGTGACGCGAGCGGCGTCGTTCTGACTCAGGCAACCGGCACTTCCGCCAGGATGGCCTTGACCAGTTCCCAGCAGTAGCCGACCGACTCGACTTCAACGCGTTCGCCCGGGGCGTGAGCGCCACGGATGTTCGGGCCGAAAGACACCATGTCCATTTGCGGGTACTTGGAACCGATGATGCCGCATTCCAGACCGGCGTGAATCACCTTGACGTTGGACTCGGCCTTGAAGTCACGTTTGTAGACTTCGCGGCACAGCGCCAGCAGCTTGGAGGACGGATTCGGCGCCCAGCCCGGATAGCCGCCTTCGGTGCTGATTTCAGCGTTGATCAGCGAGAACAGGCTGATGATTTCGTTGGCCAGCATCATGGTGCCCGAGTTGTTCAGCGAGCGAACCATGAAGTTGGCGGTCATCTTGCCGTCATTGATGCGGATCACGCCAACGTTGTTGGAGGTTTCCACCACGCCGGTGACGCGGGCGCTCATGGCCTTGACGCCATGCGGCGAGGCATGCAGCGCGGACAGGATGGCCTTCTGGTCATCGGCGGCCAGCACGCTGTCGGCCTTGTCGTCGCTGCAACCCAGGGTCACGCCGTCGTCGATGCCGGCATATTCTTCGCGCAGTACTTGCTGCATCGAATCCAGCAGGCCGGCAACCTTGCCCAGGTCGGCCTTGGGAACGGCCACGACGGCGAAGGCTTCGCGTGCCAGGGCGTTGCGGGCGGTACCGCCGGTGAAGCCGGCCAGGCACAGGTCGGTTTCACGACCCAGGTCGTTCATCACGCGCAGCAGGATCTTGTTGGCATTGCCGCGGCCGAGGTGAATGTCGGCACCGGAGTGGCCGCCGCGCAAGCCGGTCACGGCCAGACGCACAACCTGGTAGCCGGCCGGAACGGCGCGGGTGGCGTACTGACGTTCGACATTAACGTCGATGCCGCCGGCACACCCCATATAGAACTCACCCCATTCCTCGGTATCGAGGTTGAGCATGAACTTGCCCTTGAGCAGGCCGGTTTCCAGGCCAATGGCGCCGCCCATGCCTTGCTCTTCATCCAGGGTGAACAGGGCTTCGATCGGGCCGTGCTTGATGTCCTTGCTGACCAGGGCCGCCATGGCCAGTGCCACGCCGATGCCGTTGTCGGCGCCCAGGGTGGTGTTTTCAGCGATCAGCCAGCCATCCTTCAGTACCGGACGGATCGGATCCTTGAAGAAATCGTGTTCGGTGCCGGCATTGGCCTGACACACCATGTCCAGGTGGCCCTGCATGACCACGCCGACACGGTTTTCCATGCCCGGGGTAGCCGGCTTGCGGATGATCAGGTTACCCGCAGCGTCAATCACCGATTCCAGGCCATTGAGGTCAGCCCAGCCTTTGAGGTAATCGCGCAGTTGTTCTTCGTGCTTGGAAGGACGCGGAATGTCGCACAAGGTCTGGAAATGTTCCCAGACCGCTTTGGGTTCGAGTTCGGCAATAACCATTGCACTACTTCCTATGAGCTATTTGAGCGGATTGCAAATGGCGCCATGCTTGCAAGCAGTACGGTGGAAGCACTGCCGGGCGGTAAGGGACCAGCCAGCACGCGACGCATTCCCAGGGAGCGGGTCTCTCGCCACTCTCGTCGGGGAATGGCAGAACTTTACCACGATGGAATAGAAAATAATATAAAGCTTATTGACCCATCTCAACCGGCGACAAATCGTTGCGCTGTTCCTGCTGCAGGCGCCACATTTCTGCGTAGCGACCTGCTTTGGCCAGCAGTTCCCGATGGGTGCCCTGCTCGATCACTCTGCCGCCATCCAGCACCAGAATCTGGTCCGCATCGACGATGGTGGACAGTCGGTGGGCGATCATCAGCGTGGTGCGATTGGCGGCAATTTCCGTCAGCTCCTGCTGAATGGCCTTTTCGGTATGCGAGTCGAGCGCACTGGTGGCTTCGTCGAAAATCAGGATGGGCGGGTTTTTCAGCAGGGTACGCGCAATGGCGACGCGCTGTTTTTCCCCGCCGGAGAGTTTGAGGCCGCGCTCACCGACCTGAGTGTCGTAGCCCTTGGGCAGGCTCATGACGAATTCGTGGATGCGGGCCGAACGCGCCGCCTCGATGACTTCTTCGCGGCTGGCGTCATGGCGGCCATAGGCGATGTTGTAGTAGATGCTGTCGTTAAACAGCACGGTGTCTTGCGGCACGATGCCGATGTGGGCACGCAGCGAATCCTGGGTCAGATCGCGGGTATCGACACCATTGAAGGTGATGCGTCCGGCAGTCGGGTCGTAGAAGCGGAACAGCAAACGCGCCAGAGTGGATTTGCCGGCGCCGCTGGCCCCGACGACCGCCAGCGTGTTGCCTGCGGGAATTTCGAAGCTGAGTTGATGCAGGATCTGCCGGTCGGCGTCATAACCGAAGTCGACCGCCTCGAAGCGCACGGTAATGTCACGCGAGGTCAGTACCCGGGCATCGGGCCGGTCGGTCACTTCGGCCTCGGAGGACAGAATGGTGAACATGCGTTCCATGTCCGCCAGCGAGTGCTTCATTTCGCGATACACGAAGCCGAGAAAATTCAGCGGCGCATACAGCTGGGTGATGTAGGTGGCTACCAGCACCACGTCGCCGACGCTCATGGTGTGCTGCACGACGCCACGGGCCGCCATGCTCATCACCAGAGTGACACCGATGGCGATGATGGCGCCCTGCCCGGCATTGAGCAGGGACAGAGACACCTGGTTTTTGACGGCAGAAGCCTCCCAGTCGGCCAGGTTGCGGTCGTAGCGGCGCGATTCGTAGCCTTCGTTATTGAAGTATTTCACCGTCTCGAAATTGATCAGCGCGTCAATGGCCTTGGCATTGGCGCGCGAATCGAGGTCGTTCATGCTGCGGCGGAAAACGGTGCGCCACTCGGTCACCGACAGGGTAAAGACGATGTAGACGACGATGGTGCCGAGGGTGGCGACGGCAAACCAGCCCTGATAACGCGAGAGCAGAATGCCGGTCACCATGGCGATTTCCAGCAGGGTCGGCAGGATGTTGAACACCGTGAAATTGAGCAGGAAGCCGATGCCCCGGGTGCCGCGCTCGATGTCGCGGCTCATGCCGCCGGTCTGGCGCGACAGATGAAAGCGCAGCGACAGGCGGAACAGGTGTTCAAACACAGTGCGGGCGACCGTGCGTACCGTCCCCTGGATGACCTTGGCAAAGATGGCATCGCGCAGTTCCGCCAGCAGGCTGGACATCAGGCGGGCCAGACCATAGCCGGCCAGCGCCGCCACCGGCACGGCCAGCAGGGTGGCCGGCACCGACAGGGCATCGATGACATGCTTGAGGTACAGCGGGGTGGTGACGGTGGCCACCTTGGCCAGAATCAGGCAGGACAGTGCCAGCCCGAGGCGCCATTTGAACTGCAGCAGATAGGGAAACAGGGTACGCAGGGTCTGCCAGTCGTGCCGGTCGGTCGGCGCCGGGCCGCTATGTGTGAAACGCATGAAAAACCTTTGTTTCTGGATCAGTGCAAGACGCGATGGGCGACCAGTTGCATCTCCGGGACTTCCACCTCATGGCGCTGACCATCGTCACTCACCAGATGATAGCGGCCACGCATGCTGCCATAGGGCGTGCCGAGCGTGGTGCCGCTGCTGTATTCGTAGGTCTGGCCTGGTTCGATACGCGGCTGTTCGCCCACCACCCCCATGCCGCGCACCTCCTGCACCTGCTCGTTGGCATCGGTGATGATCCAGTGGCGGCTGATCAGCTGGGCGGCGACATTACCGGTATTGATGATGCGGATGTGGTAGCGGAACACATAGACATCGGTGGCCACATCCGACTGGTCTTCTGCGTAGACGGCTTCGGGCTGCACCTGAAATGCCAGTTGTTTGTCCGACATGGTCTCTCCTATTTTCTGATGCGGCATTTCGCCAGTTTACCCGCTATCCGGGGCAACCGGCATCGGCTTTACAGGGATTTCCTCATTATATTATGCGAACAAGGCGCATGCGGCGGGTTACAATAACGCCTTCCCGAACACTTTCTGCCCGAACGCCATGCAACCGACCTATCGCCTTGCACCCAGCCTGCTCTCCGCCGATTTCGCCCGTCTGGGCGAAGAAGTCCGTGACGTGATCGCCGCCGGCGCCGACATCATTCATTTTGACGTGATGGACAATCATTACGTCCCGAACCTGACCATGGGCCCGATGATCTGCGAGGCCATTCGACCGCACACGGAAGCGCCGATCGACGTACACCTGATGGTCAAGCCTGTCGATAGTCTGGTGCCGATGTTCGCCAAAGCCGGCGCCAACCTGATCACCTTCCATCCGGAAGCCTCCGAACATATCGACCGCACGCTGGGCATGATCCGTGACCAGGGCTGCAAGGCCGGCCTGGTATTCAACCCGGCCACCCCGCTGCACTATCTGGATCACGTCATGGACAAGATCGACATGGTGCTGATCATGTCGGTCAACCCGGGCTTTGGCGGTCAGTCCTTCATTCCGGAGAGCCTGAACAAGATCCGTGCCGCGCGTGCGCGCATCGATGCCTGGACCGCCGAGCACGGCGGCGAGATCTGGCTGGAAGTGGATGGCGGCGTCAAGGCCGACAATATTGCCCGCATCGCCCAGGCCGGGGCAGACACCTTTGTGGCCGGTTCGGCCATCTATAATGCGCCCGACTATCGTGCCGCCATCGATGCCATGCGTCGCGAACTGGCCGGAGTCGCCTGATGCGCGGCTATCTGCTCACCGGCTGCTCGCGCGGCCTCGGACTGGCGATGACCCGCCAGTTGCTGGCCGAGGGCGCGACGGTTGTCGGCATCGCCCGGCAGGCCCCGGCCGAGCCCCTGCCCGGCCATTTTGTCTTCGTGGCGGCGGATCTGAGCCAGCCGGACGAAGTGGCCGGCCTGATGCCGCGACTGCTGGCCGCGCTGGGCGACGGCCCGTTTTCCTCGCTCAGCCTGATCAACAATGCCGGCGTGGTCACCCCGATGGCCCTGGCCGGCCACTACCCGGCCCAGGCGGTGATTGATGCCTTCAACATCAACCTGCTGTCCGCGGTGTTGCTGACCAACGCCTTCCTGGCGTCGGCCGCGCGCCTGACCCAGGATCTGCGCGTACTGAACATCTCCTCCGGAGCGGCTGCGCACGCTTATCCGGGCTGGGGGATCTACGGTGCCAGCAAGGCGGGACTCGATCACTTCAGCCGCCATGCCGCACTGGAACAGGCGGCCCAGCCCAACGGGGCACGCGTGGTGTCGCTCTACCCCGGCGTGATCGATACCGAGATGCAGGCACGCATCCGCGCCAGCGACCCGCAGGATTTCCCGCAACGCGACCGTTTTGACGCCCTCAAGGCCGAGGGTGGCCTGAGCGGGCCGGCGCAGGCTGCTGCCCGCATCCTGCACTATCTGCATCATGCCGATTTCGGCCGCGAGCCGGTCATCGACATTCGTAACCTTTCTATCTCTGCTGACGCCTCATGAAACTTGAACACATCAAGGCCATTGCCTTCGATCTCGATGGCACCCTGGTCGACTCCCTGCCCGATCTGATCGCCGCCGCCAATGCCATGCGCGCCCATCTGGGCATGCCGGCCCTGCAGCATGACCGCATCCGCGAGCATGTGGGCGATGGTCTGGCCAGCCTGGTGCATCGGGCCATCACCGACGAGCGCGATGCCCTGGCGCCGCACGAACAATGGGAAGAAGGCTTCCGCTTCTTTATCCAGTACTATCGCGCCCATCTGACGGTTGGCACCACCGTCTATCCCGGCGTCACCACCGGCCTGAGCCTGCTCAAGGCACTGCAGTTGCCGCTGGCCGTGGTCACCAACAAGTCGGAGCGCCTGGCTCAGCCGCTGCTGCAGGAACTCAGCCTGGCGGATGACTTCGCCCTGATCATCGGCGGTGATACGCTGCCGGAGAAAAAACCGTCCGCCCTGCCGCTGCTGCACACCAGCCAGTCTTTCGGCATTGCACCGGCAGAACTGCTCATGGTGGGCGATTCGGCCAATGACGTCCTGGCGGCGCGCAACGCCGGATGCCCGGTGGCGCTGGTGCGCTACGGCTATGCCGACGCCGAAAAGCTCGGTGCCGACGTGGTGGTGGACTCACTGGAAGCGCTGTACGACATGATCAAGCCGGCCGTGCCGGCCATCTGACATGCCGTAACCGACGATTCGAACATCCGATCACCCGGCCCTCCCTGACGGAGGGCTTTTTCATACCCTCCCGGCACCATCATTCTGCGGCAGTTTTTGATCAGTTTTTTCCTCCACCGAGTCGCTAGATTATCCGACTGGCAAGCCTTTCACGCCTGCCAGTTCTAGGAACGATACCCTGTCGGCCTCATCCCGACAGCTCACTAACGATTCGGGAAATTCCATGCAATCATCTTTCGCTACCATCCGGAATGCCGGCAGAGCCATGGCTCTGCTGGCATTGGTCCAGTGTGCCCCCAGCTGGGCAGGGAACGTTGTCGAAACCAGCGCCACCTGTCAGCTGAGCAGCATGCCGAGCTTCAGCAAGTCATTCAATATTCCGATGGCTTCGTACTATCCCTCCGAAGTTGACCTGGTGTTCCGTTACTACCAAAAGTGGGGGAATGGCAGCGAAACAGGCTGGGAGTCCCCCGCCAGGCTGCCAACAGTCACCGTCGCCGGCCAAACCGTCCAGCCGGTCGTATTGAGCCTGTATGGCACCAAGGGCTGGGATCACGGCAACTATTACAACTTCAATCATGGCGCCTACCAGATGGGCTACGACCAGTTTGCCCAGTACTACATGGTCAGGCTCCCTGCAGGGTACGCCAACACGCCGGTCACCATCGCCGGCCCCTACGACCAGACGGCCTCGATCAGTCTGGTGATGTATGCCTGGTCGAACGACCAGCAAACGGAAATTTATGACAAGGATCTGGGGGGCGATTGCAACCCCTACCTGCCTGGCGCCGCATCGGTCTTTGCCTATCCGGAACCAACGGGCAACAACACCGCTCAGACAGCCGCACGAACCAGCGCCGAAACAGCACACCAGCCAGAAGCGCGTCCTGCCGTACCCGTACCGGCAAAATCCACACGTGATGATTCCGATGGATTCATCCCGGTCTACCGTCCCGACCAGGACACTTCCAGCGCCGGCAACTTCCTGGATGAGCGCGCCCCGGACGGTTGCTCATCCAGCTATCTGATTGCCTATCCCAATGCGAATCCGTTCACCAATACGGTCAACCCGAACAACCAGGTGATGATCATGCGCATGAAGGTGCCAACCACCTTCATTGACAGCGATCACCCCGACACCGTATTCGGCAATTATCAGGCACGGTATTTCAGCGTTGGCGCCCATACCAACAACCCCAATCCGACCCTGCAGTACTGGACGGTTAACGCCAGAATGATGAATAAGTACAAGGACAAGGATGGCTATGCCTATGTGTTCTTTGCTCCGGACAGCACGACACAGCTGCTGGCGTCTTACGAACACACCGACCCTTCAGTGCCGCCGGTAGTGACCTGGGGCAAGTACAAGGGCTTCCTGCTGGGCAGCCCGGACTACGGCATCATCCTGCGTTACAAGGTTTCGGCCGCCAATTGGCAGGGCAACCCGGTGAATGCGACCTGCTACCGCTGGCCGTGGGATCAACAGCCGGTCAATGCGACTCAGTTGGGTGACTATCTGCCGGAAATCTATGGTGGCACGAGCGCCGATTTCGACAGCGGCCATCTGGGTGCAGTGAGCAATAACGCCGACTGGCCAACCCATTCCTAAGCAACCAGTCATCAAATCACCGCCAGAGAACCGACCTGCGGGTCGGCTCTCTGGCGATAAAATTTACTTAGTCGGAAAATTCGGCAAGAATGACCTGCACAACACAGCGGTCAGTGCGCAAGTCGCTGGCTGACAACAACAAGCAGGGACACAGCCAAACATGAAACAGAGCGAATTCGACGATCTGGCGCGACAGGGCTACAACCGGATTCCGGTGATGCTGGAGCTGTTCGCCGATCTGGACACGCCGCTGTCGGTGTATCTCAAGCTGGCCAATCAGCCTTTCTCCTATCTGCTGGAATCCGTGGTCGGCGGCGAGCGTTTCGGTCGCTACTCCTTCATTGGCCTCCCCTGCCGCACCTGCCTGCGGGTTCAAAACGGCAGCGTCCAGGTCGAACGTGACGGCGAAGTCATCGAACGCCATCAGGGCAATCCGCTCGACTTCATCCACCAATATCAGTCACGCTTCCGCGTCGCGCCGGCGCAGGGGTTGCCGCGCAACACCGGGGGTCTGGTCGGTTATTTCGGCTATGACACGGTGCGTTATATCGAAAAACGTCTGGCAGACAAACAGAAGCATGACCCGGTCGGGACGCCGGACATCCTGTTGCTGCTGTCGGAAGAGGTGGCGGTTTTCGACAATCTGTCGGGTAAGCTGTATCTGGTGGTGCATGCCGACCCGGAAGAGCCGAATGCCTATCTGGTGGCGCAGTCGCGCCTTGGGCAGTTGCGCGCACGGCTGCGCAATCCGGTCGACATCCCGCTGTCGCTGCCGGCCAAGGGCAGCCGCGCGGTATCGGAGTTTGGCGCCGAGGCGTTCATGAGCGCGGTCGAACAGAGCAAGCATTACATTCAGGACGGCGACATCATGCAGGTGGTGCTGGCCCAGCGCATGCAGATGCAATTCAGCGAGCCCCCCCTGACGCTGTATCGTGCATTGCGCAGCCTCAACCCCTCTCCCTATATGTTTTTCTACCATTTCGGCGATTTCCATCTGGTCGGTTCATCGCCGGAAATACTGGTACGACGCAGCGATGGCATGGCCACGGTCCGCCCGCTGGCCGGCACCCGTCCGCGGGGGGCGACCCGCGAGGCGGACCTGGCTCTGGCCGACGAGTTGCTGGCCGATCCGAAAGAAATTGCCGAGCACGTGATGCTGATCGACCTGGGCCGCAATGACATCGGGCGCGTGGCGGAAACCGGCTCGGTACAGGTGACCGACAAGATGGTGATCGAGCGCTACTCTCACGTGATGCACATTGTTTCCAGTGTCGAAGGCCGCGTCAGTGCGCAGGTACCGAACATTGACGTGATTCGAGCCACCTTCCCGGCCGGCACGCTGTCGGGCGCACCGAAGATCCGCGCCATGGAAATCATCGACGAGCTGGAGCCGACCAAGCGCGGCATCTATGGCGGTGCGGTCGGCTATCTGGCCTTCAGTGGCGACATGGATCTGGCCATTACCATCCGTACTGGTGTCATCAAGGACAACATGCTTTATGTGCAATCCGGCGCCGGGATCGTGGCGGATTCGGTCCCCGAATCGGAATGGCAGGAAACCCAGAACAAGGCGCGCGCCCTGATCCGGGCGGCGGAACTGGTGCAAAGCGGCCTGGATGCCTGAGGGGCCTCACCCCTCCCGAGCCGGGTCCTCGCTCGCCCGGCTGCTGGCGGCACGCTGTCGTGCCTGACGCAGACGCCGGTCGGCATCGACCAGGGCCAGCGCCACATCGAAGCCCGGCCGCGAGACGACCGCCGCGCCGGTGCTGACGTTGAGATGTTCACGCCCGGCGATGGTCAGGTGCCGATCCTGCACCGCCGTGCGCACCCGGCGCTGCACCCTTCCCAGCATGGGACGATCACAAGGCGACACCAGCAGGACGAAACACTCCGGCGCAAAACGCGCCACCGTCCCCACCCCCTGTACGACCCGCCGCAAACGGCTGGCGACCTCCGCCATCACCAGCTCATCCTGAATGCCGGTTGGCTCGACGGAGAGCAACAGCATGGCAAAAGGCAGATCGTGCTGGCGCGCATGCTCGACTTCGGCTTGCAGCAGCGCCTCGAAGCCGGCCCGGTTCCAGCAGCCGGTGACCGCATCGAGTAGCGACGCGCGCTGCGCGCTGGCCAGCAAACCGAATTCACTCGGCCGCGCCAGCGTCATGCGGTCCTGCTGTACGGTTTCTTCCACCACGCGAGCCAGGTCCAGCAGGATGGCCAGCTCCCCTTCGCTCAGGGTTCGCGGGCGGGTGTCCATCACGCACAGCGTACCGATCTTGACACCATAGGCCAGCCTCAAGGGCACACCGGCATAGAAACGAATGGCCGGCGCATCACGCACCATGGGATTGTCATAGAAGCGCTCATCCAGCCGGGTATCAGGCACCACCAGCGGCTCGTCCAGCAGAATGGCATGGGCACAGAATGACCAGTCACGCGGGGTTTGGGCCTGCGTCAACCCCACACGCGACTTGAACCACTGTCGGTCACTGGCCACGAAGGTGATCAGCGCCATCGGCATCGACAGGGCGTGGGCAGCCACCCGCGTCAGCCGGTCGAAACGCTCTTCGGCAGGGGTATCGAGCAAGTCAAAGGAATCCAGCGCCGCCAGGCGCAGAGACTCGTTATCAGGAATGGGGGCAGGCAGCATAAAGTACCGTTTCAAAGCCGGGCTGGCCGGCAATCGACTCCGGAACGCGATCCGGCGGCATGACCTCCCCTGATGGCCATGGCTCAACATGTTCGCGACATTTATTCGGTATCGGCGATTCCGGCAGTGAAAGCAAGCATTGCCACCCGGCAAGCCCGCTGGCTCGTCCTGAAGCCGCGCCCCGCCGCATGTACATTCCATTACATATCAACACATTCCGCCAACAGACGATTGACAGCCTGTTTCCGATAATTCATTCAAATCAAAGCCGATTTTTGGCACAAGTGTTCCGAAGGAACACAAATCTAGAGAGATACTCCCGCAGACGCATGCCGTCAGCGGCGGAAACAACACAGGACCCGACCGTGAAAAGACTGATTACGGCGGCATTGCTGATTGTGCTGGGTGCGGCGCAAGCCATGCCCGTCCCCAAGCCTGGTGGCGCGCAAAATGCCAGTGCCCAGGTACAGAACCGCGCCAGCGGAAATTCGACCTACATCATGGATCTGGATGATGACGAGGCGGCGCCGCCCGTCCACATCCATCGTGCCGAATCTTCCGGCAAGAAGAGCAGCAAGAAGCAGGTTCAGCGCAAGACGGATGCCTCCGGCAACAAGACGGTTGTTCCGATCCGACGCGTCAAGCGCTTCCCCACACCGGCCTCACAATAAACCTTATTTCCAATTGGAATGTAAAAATATTAATTTACCATTTCTTTGGAATATAAAATCTGGCTAGACTCTCAGACATCCCTACTGTCCGGAGAGTCGCATGCCCCGCAAATCCCCTGTTCTGGCCGGCGTATTGCTGGCCTTCAGCCTGGTGACGGCACAGGCCGCCACCACCCTGCTGAATGTTTCCTACGACCCGACCCGCGAGCTTTATCAAAGCTACGACAAGGCCTTTGCCGACTACTGGAAAAAGACCACCGGCCAGGATGTCACCGTCCGGCAATCGCACGGCGGCTCGGCCAAGCAGGCCCGCACCATTCTGGATGGCATCGGCGCGGACGTGGCGACCCTGGCCCTCGGTTACGACATCGACACGCTGGCTGACAACGGCCTGCTGGCCAAAAACTGGCAGGCCCGTCTGCCGAACAACAGCTCGCCCTACACCTCGACCATCGTCTTCCTGGTACGCAAGGGCAACCCGAAAAACATCCGCGACTGGAATGACCTGATCCGTCCTGGCGTTCAGGTCATCACGCCAAATCCGAAGACCTCCGGCGGCGCACGCTGGAACTACCTGGCCGCCTGGGGCTATGCCCTGCATCACAACAAGGGCAACGAGACTGCCGCGCGCAACTTCGTCAAGGCGCTGTACAAGAACGTACCGATCCTCGATACCGGCGCCCGTGGTGCCACCATTACCTTCGTCGAGCGCGGTCAGGGCGATGTACTGCTGGCCTGGGAAAACGAAGCACTGCTGTCCATCAAGGAACTCGGTCCGGACAAGGTTCAGATCGTGACCCCGTCGGAAAGTATCCTGGCGGAGCCACCGGTAGCGGTGGTAGACAAGAACGTTGACGCCCACGGTACCCGCAAAGTGGCGGAAGCCTATCTGAATTATCTGTACTCGCCGCAAGGCCAGACCCTGGTAGCCGCGCACTACTACCGTCCGCTGGACAAAGCCATCGCCGCGCGTTACGCCAACCAGTTCCCCAAACTGAAGCTGTTCACCTTCAAGAGCACCTTCGGTGACTGGCGCAGCACTCAGGCCAAACACTTCAACGACGGCGGCATCTTCGACCAGATCCAGGCGCAGTAAGGCCTACATGACCGGGAGCAGCATGATGAAAGCACTGATTGTCGGCGGCGATACCGTGGAAACCGTGAGGCGCCAGTTGGCCGCCCGCGGCTATGATCAGGTAGAACACTGGCAGGGGCGCAAGACCGGGGACTGCCGCCGCAGTTTCCCCCGTCAGGTCGACCTGATCGTCATCATGCTGGGTTATGTGAATCACAATCTGTGCAAGCGCGTACGACAGGAGGCTCAGCGGCAGGACTGGCCGCTGGAGTTCTGCGGCCGCAAGGCCGGGGCACAGTGGCAGAAAGCCGAGCCATGGACGAACGCCTGATGCATTTTGCCGAACGGGTACAAGCGCAGTACTTCAGCCATTTCCCCATTGTGGCGGACGGCCAGGGCGGCTACGCCGGCCTGTTTCTGAAACACCGCATTGAAAGTGAAATGCTGCCGCTGGGCGAGGACAGCTGGCTGGCCCGCACGCGCTATCGCGCCCCCGGCGGGCAGACGGTGCGTGAAGCCGATGTCATTGCCCTGTGCCGTGCCAGCGAGACGGCAGTGGTGCTCGATCGCTTTGCGCGCTCGATTCACCTGCTCAATCTGTCCGGCCGGGTCAACGCCCGGCAACTGGTCTACCTGCCGGTCAGCATGGCACTGATCGATGGCGTCCAGAGCGGCCATGGCACAGTCTTCCGCGACATTCTGACCCGGCTGGGGCTGCCCTGCCGCATTGGCATCCTGCTGCCGGACGAGCTGGGACAGCAACCGGACAGACTGGCTGCCATCAGCGCCAGCTACGAACAAAACGGTTTTGTCACCGCCCTGGCGAGCGAACGTCAGGCCGCCTGATCACCCCTGGCGCAGCGGATAGACAGTCAGCCAGTCGCCCTGCGCCACCGCTGTCTGCGGCGGCACTTCCACCAGACAATCGGCCTCGGCGCACGCCCGCAACATGGCGGATCCCTGACCATCCAGCAGGCTGACTTGCGGCTCACCCTCGGCATTCAGACTCAGGCGGGCGCGCAGGAATTCGCGCCGCGCTTCCTCACCCCGACTGGCAAACTGTGCCCGTGCCCGCGAGGATTCGGCGCGCAGGGCCGGCTGGCCGGACAGATAACCCAGGGCCGGCGCCACCAGTTGATGAAAGGTGACAAAGGTCGCCACCGGGTTGCCCGGCAGCATAAAGACATGGGCCTGACCCACCCGTCCCCAGGCAAAGGGCTTGCCGGGCTTGATGGCCAGACGCCAGGCATCCAGACGCCCGATCTGCATCAGGGCCGCCTTGAGATGATCCTCTTCGCCGACAGAAGCGCCACCACTGGTCAGGATGACATCCACCTCCTGCGCCACGGCCGCCAGCCGCAGCCGGGTTTGCGCCAGATCGTCGGGCAGGATGCCACCATCGACCACCGTCACCGGCATGGCGCGCAGCCAGGCCAGCAACTGGTAGCGGTTGGCGTCATAAATCTTGCCGGCCGTCAGCGTCGCGCCGGGCTCGCAGAGCTCGTTGCCACTGGAAAACACCGCCACGCGCAGCGGACGACTGACCGAGAGCCGGGCATTGCCCTGACTGGCTGCCAGCGCGATGGCGGCGGCACCCAGCGTGGTTCCTGCCGGCAGCAGTGTGGCCCCGGCGGCAAATTCTTCGGCCCGACGCCGAATGTGTCGCCCTGCTGGCAGCGGCGCAGACAGATGCAATTGCTCCCCGTCGAGACGGGCATTCTCCTGCGCCACCACGGCGGTGGTCCCCGGGGGGACCGGCGCCCCGGTAAAGATGCGCCAGGCTTCGCCAGGCTGCAGGGCCGCGGCAGGTGCATCGCCTGCTGCCGTGCGCCCGCGCAGCACAAAACGGGTCAAGGTGCCTTGCGGGTCGGCCAGGGCGTAACCATCCATGGCGCTATTGTCAAACGCCGGCGTATCCAGCCGGGCCAGCAGGGGCTCGGCCAGCCGGCGGCCCCGGGCCTCGGTCAGCGGCACCGACTCCTGACCGTCAATCGGGGTCAACGCTTGTGCCAGGGCATCCAGTGCCTGGTAGTAATCCATCATGATGTCGTTCCTTGTCCGGCGGATTGCGCGCCGTTCAGTTGGCCGATGGCCTGCGTCAACTGCTGCAGGCTGGCCGGGTCATTGGCGTTGGCGAAGGCATCCTGCTCGGCGAAGTACACCGTCCGTGCCGCACATTGCGTCAACCAGCCACGCAGGCTGCGACCGCCCTCGCGCAGATAATCGGGCAGACTGGCAAGCGCCTCGCGCCGCAGCAGCAGCATGAGCGGTTCCGGTCCGCGTTCGGTTTGTGGATAGCTGGCCAGGCAGGCGGGTTCGTCCAGCGCCGGCAGCAGGCGCCGGACCAGATCCAGGGGCAGCAAGGGGGTATCACAGGGCACCAGCTGAATCAGCCGGATCGTGCCGGGCAGACGGCTTGCCACCGTGGCCAGGCCGGCCAGTGGCCCCATGCCGGTCCATTGCGGATCATCACCGAAGACCGGCGCGCCGAACTGGCGATAGCGCTCAAGACTGCGGTTGGCACTGATCCAGACCGCATCGACCTGTGGATGCAGCCGGGCATAGACATGCTCGACCAAGGCCCGGCTGCCCAGCATCTGCCAGCCCTTGTCGCATCCGCCCATGCGGCGGCCGTCTCCGCCTGCCAGCACCACGCCGGCAAGCCGCGGGCGATCAAAGCCAGCGCTGACAGGCGTCGTCATCACTGACCTTGGCGGCCACCCAGTGACTGCTGCCGTCGGCAAAGCATTCGCGCTTCCAGAACGGGGCTTCGGTCTTGAGGTAGTCCATGAGGAATTCGGCGGCACTGAAGGCCGCCTGGCGATGACTGGAGGCCATCAGCACCAGCACGATGTTTTCCCCCGGGGCCAGATGGCCAACCCGGTGCACCACCCGGCAGGCCAGCACCGGCCAGCGCTGCGCCGCCGTCTCGGCGATCCGGGTGATTTCGCTTTCCGTGACCCCGGGATAATGCTCAAGGAACATCGAGCTCAGCGGCTGCGGTCCATCCAGGCCCCGCACCTTGCCGACAAAAGCCACGACAGCCCCGGCATCGCCTGCCAGTGCTGTCAGTGCCGCCTCTTCGGCCGCCAGGTCAAAGGGCGCCTCGCCCACGCGAATCGACAGCTGCATCTCAGCCCCCGGTGACCGGCGGCAGGATACCGACCTCGGCACCATCCGGAATGGCACCGTCCTCACGCACGATCACCTGGTTGACCACCAGACGAAACACCTTGCCCGGCGCCAGTGCCGCCTGCCAGTCCAGGCCGCGCGCGCGCAGCTGGCTGAGCAACTGCCGGCAGTCGCCGCCCGTCCAGTCCAGCTGTTCCTGTTCCAGGCCCAGCGTTTCTTTCAATACGCCAAAATAGCGGATGACGATCATGTTCAGTTCTTTCTGCTCCAGTCGGCGACAAAGTCTGCCACCGCCTCGATATCATTCAGATCCAGCACGGGAATGGGCGCGTCCAGAGCGGCATCGCTGGCCACCGCAATGATGCGGGGGTCTGCCGGATAACGCGGCGGCTTGCCGACGCCCGGCCGGTAGACTTCCAGCTTGGGCAAGGCCAGCTGCTTCTGCCCTTCCAGCAGCACCAGGTCAACCGGTGACAGGTGCGACAGCTGGGCTTCGAGCGTCGGCTCGACAGAGACATCGGCGAACACTGCCCAGCGGCCGGCAGACAACACCATGACCTCGGCAGCACCGGCCTGTCGCAGCTGATAGCTGTCCTTGCCCGGTTCATCGAGCTGCAGGGAATGATGGGTATGCTTGATGACCGACACGCGCAGGCCACGCCGCTGCAGCGCCGGCAACAGCTGCCTGATCAGTGTGGTTTTGCCACTGCCTGACCAGCCGATCACGCCAAGGGTTTTTTGCATCTTGTCCATTTCGCCTTCGCCGCGCCACTTGTTGGCCGGGCGCGCAGGCGTTATGTTAGCCCAATTTTATATTCAACAGGCCCATTCATGTCTTCTCTCACCCATTTCGATCAAGCTGGCCAGGCGCATATGGTCGACGTCGGCGACAAGCCGGAAACCCGCCGCAGCGCAACCGCCACTGGCCATATCCGCATGCAGCCGGACACCCTGCGCCTGGTACTGGATGGCCGGGCCGGCAAAGGGGACGTCATCGGCGTGGCACGACTGGCAGCCATTCAGGGCAGCAAGCACACCGCCCACCTGATTCCGCTGTGCCACCCGCTGGCCCTGACCCATGTCAGTGCCGACTTCGGGATCGACGAGACCCTGTCCCGCGTCACACTGACCGTGACCACCGAAACCCTGGGGCGCACCGGGGTGGAGATGGAAGCACTGACCGCCGTGATGGCCGGCCTGCTGACGGTCTACGACATGCTCAAGGCCGTGGATCGCGGCATGCAGATCGATGGCGTCCGGCTGCTGGAGAAACAAGGCGGCAAAAGCGGGCACTGGCGTGCTGCGGCCCAGACACCGACATCATGACATGTGTTTTTTTAACCAGTGACCCTGGCCACTATTGCAGTCTCGCCAAGGATACGTATAAATAAATAGTCAAATTGCATGACAACTCAAACCAATAACAAGCGGACGAGCCGGCTCTGGTCGCGCCCGTCCGGCACGACGCGGGCCGCCTGAGCGGCTGCCAACCACCGGCTGGCGCGCCCCGTTGGACAGGGAGTGCGCGCCATGACCATCATCCGCCAATTATCGCTGACCCTGCTGACAGCATTGAGCGCCCTGCTGCTGATCGGCGGCTATGGCGTCTGGCAGATCCATCAGGCGCAAGCCCGCTTCAACTATGTCGAGAACGATACCTTCCCCAGTCTCAAGGTGATGAACACCGCCGTGCGGGCCGCCAGCGAGATTCGCAGCGCCACCCTCAAGCATGTCATGGCCCAGGATGGCGGCACCAAATCGGAGCAGGATCAGGTCATCAGCGACAATGACAAAGTTTTCGATGCGGCCATGGCGGACTACCTGGCGCATGACGTGGCCAACGAGGAAGACCGCAAGATGCTGCTGGCCGACAAGGCCGCCATGGCGGATGTGCGCGAGCTGCGCGAGAAAATCCTGACCCAGTCGCGCGCCTATCACAGCGATGAGGCTCGCCCGCTGCTGATGGGCGCCTTCTCGGACAGCATCGCCAAGCTGATGAAAACCCTCGACAAGCACGCCAAGTTCAACTATGACCAGGCCGAGGCACTGGCCGCGCAAAACAATGTCGCCTATGCCACCGGCCTGGGCCTGGGACTGGTGGTGATCGTTGCCGGCTTCGTGCTGTCGAGCCTGCTGGCCGTCAACCTGTTCCGCACCATCCGCCGCGGCCTGGGCAGTATCGAAACCACACTGGCCGATGTCAGTCACAGCCTGGATTTCACGCGGCGGGCACAGGTTCTGCGCCGCGACGAAATCGGACTGACGGCCATGGCCTTCAACGGACTGCTGGACCGGCTGCAGCAGAATCTGCGCAGCCTGAGTGATGGCGCCCAGCAGGTGACCGTGGCCGCCCGCCGCCTGGCCGAGACCGCCGACCAGGTCTCAAGCACCTCGCAAACGCAGAGCGAAACCGCCGCCAGCATGGCCGCCACCGTCGAACAGGTCACCGTCAGCGTCAACCATGTTGCCGAACAGGCCCGTCTGGCACGCGAGGAGGTCAAGGCGGCCGCCTCACTGGTGGATGAGGGTTCCTCCATCATTGGCCACACCATTGACGACATCCGCAGTATCTCGAGGGCGGTCAAGACCTCGGCCGCCAGCATTGAAGAAATGGTCGGCTACAGCGCGCAGGTCAGCTCGGTGATTCAGGTCATTCGGGAGGTCGCGGATCAGACCAATCTGCTGGCCCTGAATGCAGCCATCGAGGCCGCACGCGCCGGCGAGCAGGGGCGCGGGTTTGCCGTGGTGGCCGACGAGGTGCGCAAACTGGCCGAACGCACCGCCATTTCCACCCAGGAAATCTCGCAGACCATTGCCACCATGGTGGAAAGCTCGCGCCACGCCACCGAGCAGATGCAAACGGCGGCTGAACTGGTGGAGTCCGGCGTCAGTCGTGCCGACCAGGCCGATCAGGCCATTCGCCGCATCGGCGAGAGTGCCAGCACGACCACGCGCAGCATGAGCGCCATTGCCGAAGCGATTCAGGAGCAAGGAGGGGCCAGCAACGTCATCGCCCAGCAGGTGGAACAGACTGCCCGCATGTCCGAAGCGGCCCATGCGGCGGCGGCCGTCACCCTGGACAGTGCGCGCGAGCTGGATCAGTTGGCGCAGAACCAGATGACCACGCTGGCGCAATACCGCTTCTGAGTCACGCACAATCATGATTCAATTCTGATTAAGATTGATCCGATTCTGATCCGCCTGTCAGCTCAATACGATGTCATGGTTACTGATACCATTGTATTGAGCTTTTCATGCCTGACTTGCGACGAATGCTGCCGCCGCGCCCGGATGCGACGGCGACCGCTTTTATCTGTGCGACCTTCCTGACCGGGATTGCCAGCGCACTGCAAACGCCGACCCTGAGTCTGTTTCTCTCCGGCACCCTGCATGCCGACGCCGCCATGGTCGGCCTGTTCTATGTCTTCAGCGCCCTGATCGGCATTGCCGTCAGCCAGGGACTGGCGGCTTATTCCGACCGCATCAGCCAACGCAACAGCCTGATTCTCAAGTGCTGCCTGATCGGTGCCGGCGGCTGTCTGATGTATGCCCTGGTGCGCAGCTACTTGGTCTTGCTGATTGCCGGCTCCATGCTGCTCAGTATGGGTTCAGCCGCCAACTCGCAGATCTTTGCCCTGGCGCGCGAGTATGCCGACCAGTCCGGCCGCGAGGCCGCCCTGTTCAATGCGCTGCTGCGCGCGCAGATCTCGCTGGCCTGGGTGGCGGGACCGCCGCTGGCCTTCATGCTCGCCCTGGGGTTCGGTTTCAGGGTGATGTATGGTTGCGCGGCACTGGTATTCATTCTGTGCGGGACACTGACCTGGCATGCCCTGCCCAGGCTGCAGAAAGCGCCGCGCGCTCACCCTGCCCGGCGCGAAGCCGTCACGGCCCCGCGTCGGGCACCACAGCGCGACATCCTGCTGCTCAGCCTGACCTTTGCCCTGCTGGGCACCAGCAACTGCCTGTATCTGATCAACATGCCCCTGTATCTGGCTCACGACCTGCACCAGCCGGCACGCTGGGCCGGCTGGCTGATGGGCTGTGCCGCCGGGCTGGAGATTCCCGTCATGCTGCTGGCCGGACTGTGGTCGCGCCGCGTCGGCAAACGTCGCCTGGTGCAGACGGCGCTGCTGGCCGGACTGCTGTTCTACCCGACATTGTTGCTGGCGCAGCATTTGTGGCAATTGCTGGCACTGCAATTGCTCAACGCCTTGTTCGTCGGCATCACCGCCGGCATCGGCATGCCCTATTTCCAGGACATGATGCCCGGCCGCGCCGGCAGCGCCACCACGCTGTACAGCAATGCCATGCGCTGCGGCTGGATCGTGGCCGGCGGCCTGACCAGCGTGCTGGCACAAACGATGGGCTATCGGACCGTCTTCGGTGCGGCCTTCCTGCTGGCACTGCTGAGTCTGTGCTGCCTGCAGTGCATCGGCAGACCGCTTCCTCTGTTTTACGGCAACCTGCGCCCGCGCCAGGCATGAGGCTGGCATTCCGGATGCAGACGGCGTATCGTTATGTACATTGCTACATAACGATACGCCATGTCTGCTTCTGCCCTGCCCGTTTTTGATCGTCACCAGGCCATGCGCCTGTCTCTGCTGCGTGCCCTGGCGGCCTGCGGCTCGATCAGCGCTGCCGCCCGGCAGGTCGGTCTGAGCTACAAGGGCGCCTGGCAAATCCTGGAGAGCATGAACAACGCCAGCAGCGAGCCGCTGCTGATCCGCAACAGTGGCGGCAGCGGTGGCGGCGGCACGCGCCTCACGGCGCGCGGTCAGGCGTTGCTGGCGGCCGGCGACTTGCTGACACGCATGGCCGAAACCCTCGGTGCCGCGCTCGAGGGCCAGCACCAGGGCACCCTGCTGGCACGACTCGGTCTGCAGACCTCGGCCCGCAACCAATTGATTGGCCACGTAGCCCGGGTGGATGTCGGAGCGGTCAATGATCTGGTCCATGTCACCCTGCCCAACCGCCATGAGCTGCAGGTCAGCATTACCCGGGAAAGCAGCCGGCACCTGCCGCTTGATCCCGGCAGCGAGGTGCTGCTGCTGTTCAAGGCCGGCGCCCTGCTGCTGACCCGGCCGCAGCATGCGGCCGGCATTGCCCTGCCCAACCGGCTGGATGGCCGCGTCAGCCAGATCCTGCCCGGCACGGTCAACAGCGAAGTGACGCTGACCCTCCCCCAGGGCGTCGAGCTGCACGCCATGCTCGACAGCGGCACGCTGGCCGAGCTGGCCCTTCAAACCGGACAAGAAGCCTCGGCCCTGATCAGCCCGGGCGACATCATTCTGGCCACGCTGGCCTGACCTCAAGGAAATACGCCATGAAAAAAACCCTACTCTGCACGCTGATCGCTCTGTTGCCGCTGGCCGCCCAGGCGGCGCCGGTCAAGGTGGCGGTTGCTGCCAACATGCAGTACGCCTTCAGCGATATCGCCACCGCCTTTACCCGCGACACCGGTGTGGCGGTTCAGCCGTCCTACTCTTCCTCGGGCAAATTCGCCACCCAGGTCATGGCCGGCGCCCCCTTCGAGCTGTTCCTGTCCGCCGACAATACCTTTCCGCAAAAACTGCAGGGTGCCGGCTTCACGCTGAACGCACCGAAAACCTATGCCATCGGCACCCTGGTGCTGTGGTCGCTGGACAAACAGTTTGACGCCGAACACTGGCAGCAATGGCTCAAGAGCGCCGGCGGCAAGGTGGCGATTGCCAACCCGCAGACAGCACCTTATGGCACGGAAGCCGTCCACGCACTGAATTACTACCACCTGAGCGAGGCCGTGCAGCCGCGTCTGGTCACCGGCGACAGCATTGGTCAGACCGCGCAGTTTGTCTCCAGTGGCGCCGCACAGGCCGGCTTTGTCGCCAAGTCACAGGTCGTTTCTGCCCAGATGCAGGGTCAGGGACGCTGGGTAGAGCTGCCGGCACAAAGCCATGACCCGATCATTCAGGACATGGTGCTGCTCAAGCCGGCGGCGGCCAATCCGGATGCCCGCAAGCTGTTCGACTATCTGCAAAGCCCGGCGGCGCGCGCCATCCTGCAACGTTACGGCTACCGTCTGCCATGAACCGTCTGAACGCCACGGTCACCGCCATGCATCAGTCGGATGGCATTTTGCTGCTGGAGGCCATGACCGGCTCACAGCATTGCGCCGCCCTGGTACTGGGCGACAGCACGGCAGCCCGTTGGCAGCCGGGTCAGCCGGTCACCCTGGCGTTTCGTGAAATCGATGTGGCACTGGCCCGCGACCTGTCGGGCCAGTTGAGCATCCGCAACCGCTTGCCCTGTGATGTGCGCGCCGTCAGTCATGGTCAGTTGATGAGCAGCATCCTGCTGGATTTCGCCGGCCAATCGCTGCAGGCGGTGGTGACCCGCAGCGCGGCCGAGCGTCTGGCACTGGCCCCCGGCATGGCAGTGCTCGCGCTGATCAAGGCCAACGACATGCAACTGGCCCTGGAAGTCCAAACGTGATGCCCGATCTCGCCCCTCTCTGGCTGTCTGCCAGACTGGCCACGCTCACCACGCTGATCCTGCTGTTGACCGGGGTGCCGCTGGCTGGCTGGCTGGCGCACCGGCGCTCGCGCCGCAAGGCGCTGATCGAGACGCTGATCTCGATGCCGCTGGTGCTGCCCCCCTCCGTCCTGGGCTTTTATCTCTTGCTGATCCTGTCCCCGACCGGTCACTTCGGCGGCTGGCTGCGCGAGCAATTTGGCCTGCAGCTGGTGTTTTCCTTTCCCGGCCTGGTGCTCGGCTCGGTGCTGTTCAGCCTGCCCTTCATGGTGCAGCCGGTTGCCGCAGCGCTGGCGGCGCAGCCCGCCAGCCTGCGCGAAGCAGCCTGGACACTGGGTCGTTCCCGGCTCAACACCTTTCTCTGCGTGGAGTTGCCCTGCGTGCGTGCGGCGCTGACTGTCGGCGCCGTCATGAGCTTCGCCCACACCGTGGGGGAGTTTGGCCTGGTGCTGATGATCGGCGGCAACATTCCGGGCGTGACCCAGGTAGCCTCGATTGCGGTGTACCAGCAGGTCGAACAGATGAACTACCCGGCGGCCCATCTGTATGCCGCCATCCTGTGCGGCTTCGCGTTCTGTGTGGTGCTTTGCGTCAATCTGCTGCGCCGGCATGCCGAGCGAACGGGAGGGGCGGTCTGATGCGCTTCGACCTGCATCATCACAGCCCGGACAAGCGCTTTTCGCTGCATGTCGAAGGGCATTGTCCGCTGGGCAAGACCACGGCGATTTTCGGGCCATCCGGCGCGGGCAAGACCACCTTGCTGCGTCTGCTGGCCGGGCTGGAAACGCCGCTGGCTGACAGTTACCTCCATCATGGCGAAGAAATCTGGTTCGATCAGCGTCAGCATCTGCCGGTACAGCGGCGCGGCATCGGCATGGTTTTCCAGGATTTTGCCCTGTTCCCGCACCTGAGCGTGCGCGACAACCTGACATTTGGCGCCCGGCGCCAGGATAAGGCGCTGGTGGACTCGCTGCTGGACTGGACAGGTCTGGGCAGCCTGGCCGGACAGCGGCCGCAGGCCCTGTCGGGCGGGCAGCGGCAACGGGTGGCACTGGCGCGGGCGCTGGCCTGCCGCCCGCGACTGCTGTTGCTCGACGAACCACTTTCGGCACTGGATCAGACACTGCGACTGGAGCTGCGCCAGATGTTGCGTGACATGCAGCAGCAGCTGGGCTTCACCATGGTCCTGGTCAGCCACGATCTGGCCGAGGTTTTCAGTCTGGCCGATCATGTCCTCCACCTGTCACAGGGACGATTGCTGGCTCATGGCACCCCGGCGGCACTGTTTCTGCCCCACAGCGATGATCGCAGCCGCTGTCAGCTGCACGGGACGGTGTTGGCCATCCGGCCGGCAGATGTGCTGTGGCGCATCAGCGTGCAGGTGGGGCAGGAAATCGTGGTGGTCCTGGTCAGCGCCGAAGAAGCCGGCAAGCTGGCCGTGGGTGACGGGGTAGTGCTGTCGGCCGGTGCCTTGAGCCTGTGGCCGGAAGCGCTGCCGGGCTGAGCCCGAATGGATACCCGAGAGGACAAGGGAGCGCTAGCCAGGTCGCATGGATTACGCTAGCTTTATATCAATAACCCTTTTCTCTGGTAAGTCATGGCCATGAAGCGACTCGGCGGCTTTTTCCTGATGTGTTTGCTGGCCGGATCACTGGCCGCGCAGCCACTGAAGGTGGCCGTGGCCAGCAATATTGCGCCAGCCTTTCGCGAGATCGCGAGCGACTTCACCCGGATCACCGGTACCCCGGTCGAAGCGGTCTACGATCAGGCCGGCAAGCTGACGGCGCAAATCATCAATGGCCATCCTTACCGCCTGTTTCTGTCTTCGGACGATACTTTTCCGCAGATTCTGCACGCTGACGGTCTGACCATTGGCCCGCCGCAGCCCTATGCCACCGGCACGATTGTCCTTTGGTCCATGCGCCCGGATTTCACCCCGGCCAACTGGCAGCGCTGGCTGCAGACCACCAGCGGCAGCATCGCCATACCCAGCCCGCAATTCACCGCCTACGGTCAGATGGTGTTGCAGATCCTGGATTACTATCATCTGCGCGACGGCCTGAAGAAGCGGCAGATCAACGGTGCCAACGTGGCGCAAACCGCCCTGCTGGTGAACCAGAAAGTGGCTGATGCCGGCTTTGTTTCGCTGGCGGAAGTCATGTCGCCAGCCAATCGGGGACGCGGACGCTGGGTGATCATGCCCGCTGCCAGTCATCCGCCCATCATTCTGACCATGGTCTTGTTGCGCGGCGCCGAGTCGGATCCGGCTGCCAAACGTTTATTTCATTATCTGACCGGCCCGACGGCAGGCGAGGTACTGCGACGCTATGGCTATACCCCTCCCGTACTCAACTAAACGGCTTGGCGGCTGGCTGCTGCTGGCATGGCTGCTGACCCGCCTGGGCCACCCCGCCTGGGCGGAGCAGCTTGCGCCGGAGTTGCTGCTGGTCCTGACCGAGCAGCAGCCGCCCTACAGCTTCATGAGCGGCCAGGGCAATATTGACGGGATGGGTACACGCATGACCCGGGCCATTCTTGAGAAGGCCGGCTTGCGCGGACAATTCATGTTGTACCCATGGGCTCGCAGCCTGACCCTGTCGCGCACCAGACCGAACACCCTGATCTACGGGCTGGATCGCAGCCGGGAGCGGGAGAAATCGTTTATCTGGATCACCCCGCTGGCGACGCATGAACGCTGGATCTACCGTTTGCGCGGCACGGTGCCGGGATCGATCCGCACGCTGGCCCAGATCCGCCATCAGGGCATGGTCTGCGTCGTGAATGACGACATTGCCGAAGATGATCTGCGCCGCGAAGGGTTTGTCGAGGGGCGCAGTTATATCAGCACCAACAGCTACGCAGACTGTATCCGCCTGGTGGAAAGCGGCACGGTACCCTACCTGGTGGAATCCCCGGATTCACTGGCCTGGGAGCTGAGTCTTGACTGGAAGCTGCGCAGCAAGTTTGAAGCCGTCACCCCGCTGCCGGCGTCGCGGCACGAACCGATGTATCTGGCCGCCAGCCCCAACACCGATCCGGCCGTCATTGCCAGGCTGCGCGCCGCTGCTGCAGCCTTGAAGGCCAGCGGTCAGCTGGAGCAAATCCGCAAGGATTTTTCCCTGCGGCTGAACACCACCCCCAGCCAGTAACCGAACGGAGCGCCCTGGGTCGCCGAGACTTCGCGGCGCCCGACAGCCGCCCTCTCAGGCATCCTGTGGTATGATTGCTGACAGAACCAGCCGCGCCACGCGCGACTGTCTGCTGACAGAAAACTGCGCAAACCTCCGTCTTTGCTCCACAACCTCTTCATCCGGCCCGAACACGGCATCCATGCGTGCCGAAAAAGTTGCCGCCAGGGGCAAATGCAAAGACAATGTCGTTTGTCTGCAAAGGGTTCTACCCGCCTCTCTATCCAGCAAAGGCCAGCCACCGCACCATGCTCCTGATGATCGACAATTACGACTCCTTTACCTTCAACCTGGTGCAATACCTGGGCGAACTGGGTCAGGACGTGCGCGTCCATCGCAATGACGAAATCAGTGTGGCGCAGATCGAGGCCATGCAGCCGGACTATCTGATTATCTCGCCCGGACCGTGCACACCGAACGAAGCAGGCATCTCGCTCGAGGCCATCCGTCATTTTGCGGGCAAGCTGCCGATTCTGGGCGTGTGCCTGGGCCACCAGAGCATCGGGCAGGCCTTTGGCGGCCGCATCATCCATGCACAGACGCTGATGCACGGCAAGGTCTCTCCGGTCCGGCACCATGGCCAGGGGGTATTTGCCGATCTGCCCTCGCCGGTGAGCTGCACGCGTTATCACTCGCTGGTGATCGAACGCGCCACCCTGCCCGACTGCCTGGAAATCACCGCCTGGACGGATGATGGCGAGATCATGGGCGTACGGCACAAGACCCTGCCCATCGAGGGCGTGCAGTTCCATCCGGAATCGATTCTGACCGAGCATGGCCACGCCATGCTGAACAATTTTCTGCAAGCGCACGCCGGCTGGCCCCGTGCGCGTGAGGCACAGGCATGATCACACCGCAAGAAGCATTGAACCGGTTAATTGACCAGAACGAATTGTTTTACGACGAAATGCTGGATCTGATGCGCCAGATCATGCGTGGCGAGATCTCGCCGGCGCTGACGGCCGCCATCCTGATCGGGCTGCGTGTCAAGGTGGAAAGCGTGCTGGAGATTGCCGCGGCCGCCACGGTGATGCGCGAATTCTCCGAGCGCGTGCCGGTCAGCCGGCGCGAACATCTGGTGGACACCTGCGGCACGGGTGGCGACAAGACACACAGCTTCAACATTTCCACGGCGGCCGCCTTTGTGGCCGCTGCCGCCGGCGCGCGCGTGGCCAAGCACGGCGGACGCTCGGTCTCCTCCAAATCCGGCAGTGCCGATGTCCTGGAGATCCTCGGCGTCAACATCAACCTGAATGCGGCAGCGGTCGGCGAATGCATCGACCGCATTGGCATCGGCTTCATGTTTGCCCCCAACCATCACAGCGCCATGCGCCATGTGGCCCCGATCCGGCGTGAGCTGGGCGTGCGCACGGTCTTCAACATTCTGGGGCCACTGACCAATCCGGCCGGCGCCGACAACCAGGTCATGGGGGTCTTCCATCACGACCTGGTCGGCATCCAGGCGCGGGTACTGAAGGAACTGGGCAGCCGCCACGTGCTGATCGTGCACGGCATGGACGGGCTGGATGAAATCACCCTGAGCGACAACACCTGGATGGCCGAACTGAAAGACGGCGCCATCCATGAATCGATTCTCGATCCGCGCGATTATGGTTTTGCCCGCAGTGAACTGAGCGCCCTGCGCGCCGACTCTGCCGAAGCCTCGGCCGCCATGATCGAAAAGGTCCTGGCGGGACAGGCATCGGCAGCGCTGGACATTGTGCTGATCAATGCCGGCGCGGCGATTTACACCGCCGGCGTGGCCGACAGCCTGGCAGACGGCATCGAACGCGCCCGTGAAGCTGTCCGCAGCGGCGGAGCGCAGCAGAAACTGCACGAGCTGATTACCACGAGCCAGTCTCTGGCCGGCTAAACACATTCTGTCGGCCGGCCACGAGGTCGGCCGATGCCATTTACCTGATTGAAATTACCCGACAATCATGAACAAACTCTCCAAAGACATCTTCAAGGCTTACGATATTCGAGGCATCGTCGACAAGACGCTGACCGTGGAAACCACCCGCCTGATCGGCCAGGCCATTGGCTCGGAAGCGCGCGCCCGCAAGGTCAGCCAGGTCGTCATCGGCCGCGATGGCCGCCTGTCCGGCCCGGCACTGTCCGAGGCGCTGGCTGACGGTCTGCGCGCGGCGGGGATCGATGTCATCGATATCGGTCGCGTCGCCACGCCGATGCTGTATTTCGCCACCCACCATCTCGGCACGCAGTCCGGCGTCATGGTGACCGGCAGCCACAACCCGCCGGAGTACAACGGCCTGAAAATGGTCCTGGCCGGTGACACCCTGTCGGGCGAAGACATCCAGGCGCTGTACCAACGCATCGTCGACGGCAATCTCGACAGCGGCGAAGGGCAACTCTCCAGCGCCGACATCAGCGAAGCCTACTTCGACCGCATTACCGGTGACATCAAGCTGGACCGCCCGATCAGCGTGGTCGTCGATTGCGGTAACGGGGTGGCCGGTGCCTTTGCCCCCATCCTGTTCCGCCGCCTGGGCTGCCGGGTACGCGAGCTGTTCTGCGATGTTGATGGCACTTTCCCCAACCACCACCCCGATCCGGCCAAACCGGAGAATCTGAAGGACGTGATCGAAGCCCTGGAAAAGACGGACGCGGAAATCGGTCTGGCTTTCGACGGCGACGGCGATCGTCTCGGTGTGGTGACCAAGGACGGCAACATCATCTGGCCGGATCGCCAGTTGATGCTGTATGCCGCCGACGTACTGGAACGCAACCCCAAGGCCAAGGTGATCTATGACGTCAAGTCGACGCGCCTGCTCAAGCCCTGGATCAAGGAAAACAAGGGCACGCCGGTGATGTGCCGTACCGGCCACAGCTTCATCAAGGCCAAGATCAAGGAAACCGGAGCCCTGCTGGCCGGCGAGATGAGTGGCCATGTGTTCTTCAAGGAGCGCTGGTACGGCTTTGACGACGGTATGTATACCGGTGCCCGCCTGCTGGAAATCCTGGCGCGGGTCGAAGATCCGAGCGAGCTGCTCAACGCCCTGCCCAACGCTGTTTCGACTCCCGAACTGAACCTGAAAACCAAGGAAGGCGAAAACCACAGCCTGATCGAGGCGCTGCAGACCAGCGCCCGCTTCGATGGCGCGGAAGAAGTCATCACCATGGACGGTCTGCGGGTTGAGTATGCCGACGGTTTCGGCCTGATGCGCGCCTCCAATACCACGCCGGTGATCGTGCTGCGTTTCGAGGCCGACAATCAGCCGGCACTGGAGCGCATCATGGCGGACTTCCGCCGTGAACTGGGCAAAGCCACCAGCGCCAAGCTGCCGTTCTGAGGATGAACATGGATAACAACACGCCTTACCGTCAGGCGGCAGAGACGCTGCACACCGTCCGCGATCTGTTGCGCTTTGCCGTCACCCGTTTCAACCAGGCAGAGCTGGCTTATGGCCACGGCACGACCAACGCCTTCGACGAAGCTGCCTATCTGGTGCTGGCCAGTCTGAACCTGCCGCTGGACCAGCTTGACCCCTACCTGGATGCACGACTGCTGCCGGATGAAATCCGTGATGTGGTAGAGCTGATCGAGCGACGAGTCGAAGAGCGTGTTCCGACGGCCTATCTGACGCACGAAGCCTGGCAGGGTGAGTTCAGTTTCTATGTCGATGAGCGGGTGATCGTGCCACGCTCGTTTGTCTACGAGCTGCTGGGCGAGCCCCTGGCCCCCTGGATCGAGTACCCGGAACTGGTGCACCGCGCCCTTGATCTGTGTACCGGTTCCGGCTGCCTGGCGATCCAGATGGCACATCATTATCCGGATGCCGAAATCGATGCCGTGGACATCTCGCTGGACGCGCTGGAAGTGGCCGCCATCAACGTCGAACAGTACGGGCTGGGTGAACAGATCAACCTGATTCATACCGACCTGTTCGAGGGCCTGGCCGACCGTTACGACCTGATCGTTTCCAATCCGCCCTATGTGGATGCCGAATCGGTCGATGCCCTGCCCGACGAGTATCTGCACGAGCCGGAGCTGGCCCTGGGCTCGGGCCAGGATGGCCTGGATGCCACCCGGGAAATCCTGCGTCGCGCACCGGAGTTTCTCAATGAGCGTGGCGTGCTGCTGGTCGAAATCGGCCACAACCGTGAAGCCCTGGAAGCGGCTTTCCCGCAGCTGCCGTTTGTCTGGCTGGAAACCAGCGGCGGCGACGGTTTCGTCTTTCTGCTCACCAGAGAGGACCTGGTCGCCGGCCTGCAATGACCCGACATGACAAATAAAAATGCCCACCTGTCTGGTGGGCATTTTTTTCGGTCAGTTTCAGGCCGATTTGAGTGACTCACCGGCTTCGCGCTCGGCAATCCATGCCATCAGGCCACTGGCCGACACGGGGGCCGATATGGCAAAGCCCTGTCCCGAGGTGCAGCCGATCTCCAGCAACCGATCCCAGATTGGCTGACTCTCTACGCCCTCTACCACCAGTTTGCGGCCGGTATAGTGGGCAAAGGAGATCATGCTGCGAATAATGGCCTCATTGCCCGGGGCCTTGAGCAGCTTTCGCACGAAGCGCTGATCGATCTTGATGGTATCGAAGGGCAGCTGCTGCAAATGCACCAGCGAGGACGCCCCGGTACCGAAATCATCCAGGGCAATGGAAATACCGTAATCGCGGCAGCTTTCCAGCTTGTGGATGATTTCTTCAGCCTCTTTCTGCGAGACCGTTTCCAGCACTTCCAGCTCGAGATGTCCATCCGGAATCGGATGACGCATGATCAGCGCCTGGATGCGCGGCAGGAAGCTTTCGTGACGCAGCGTCATGGCAGACAGGTTGACACTGACCGGGATCAGCTTGCCCTGGGCCATCCAGACGCTGGAGTGCCGCAAAGCCTCGCTCATCACCCACCAGTCCAGCTCGCGCATCAGGTCGGTATGCTCAATGGCCGGGAAAAACTCGCCGGGCGACATATAGCCTTCCGGCCGGCGCCAGCGCACCAGCGCCTCAACACCACTGACCGAGTGGTCGACCAGATTAATCTTGGGCTGATAGAACAGCTCGAGCTCATCTTCGGCCAGCGCACGGGCAAAATCACCGCGCAGGGCATGCATGCGGCGGATCTCGACATCCATGCCCTCATCGTAGAAGCGGCAACGCCCGCCGCCCGCTTCACGCGCACGGATCAGTGCGAGATCCGAGCAGCGCATCAGCGCCGAGGCTTCGGCCGAAGCAATATATTCCTGTACCACGCCGATACTGCAGCGCAGGCTGACCTGTTCGCCCTGACACTGGATCGGCGCGCGCATGGCCTCCTGCAAATCAGCCACCAGCTGGTCCAGCGGCTGACTGATGTCGCTGACGGCCACGAATCGCGCCGCCCCGACCCGGCCGACCAGACCGTGCGGCAAGGCACGCTGACTCATGCGCAGGGCCACTTCGCGCAGCACCATGTCGCCCGAGGCGTGCCCCATGCGGGCATTCAGTTCGTGGAAGCCGTCAATGGCCAGCGTCACCACACCAATCTGTTTGTCGGGCACGCCGTGCTGAATCATCTGCCCGATGCGTTCCAGCATCAGTTGCCGGTTGGGCAGACCGGTGAGCGGATCGTGCTGAATCAGGTAGGCCAGATCGTGCTCGGCCTGCTGACTGCGGGCCATGGCATCGAGTCGTTCCAGTGCGTGACTGATTTCCCCCGCCATGGCGCGCACCAGGCCGACCGTATCCTGATCGAAATAGTGACTTTGCCTTGCGTACAGCACCAGGGTCCCCACGGGCTGACCGTAGAGATGCAGCGGGATGGACAGCATGCTGCGCACGCCGCTGGCGAGAATGGCTTCGCGCCAGGGCTTCAGACTCTCTTCACGCGAGACCTCATCCACACACTGCACTTCACCGCTGGTGATGGCACGTGCGGATGGCGACTGGCAGGACAAGTCGATGCGAATCGCCGGGATGAAGGATTCGGCGCCGCTGCCGGCCATGGCAACCGGGACAATGTGCCGTTCGGTCAATTCGACCTGCCCGATCCAGGCATGCGCAAAGCCGCCGTGCTCGACGCACAGGCGGCAAATGTCTTCGAATAGTTGTTCACGACTCTGGGCATTGATCAATGCCAGGCTGACGCTGCTCAGGGTGGCATACAGACGTGCGGCAGAGGCGTTGGCATCGCGGCCACTCACCATCTGCAACTGCGCCATGAGGTCCAGCGCCATGCGTTTGCGCAACGCTTCTTCCAGCGCCTCGCGAATCAGTGATGGCTCGGTCAGCGCGGCAGCCTCATTGGCCAGATGTTCGGTCAGGCACTCCGCCAGCCCGCCCAGGGCCGCCAGGGGCACCCCCTGCTTCACGGCCTGAGCCATCACGCTGGCGGACTGATCCGGATCGCTGCAGCCGGTCAGCATGCGCTCCAGGGCCTGGATCAGTGTATCGACCTGGCGCGCCAGGACCACGTCCGGCCGAGCCCCTTGCGTATGTTTGAGCAAATACCAGAACAGCTGTTTGGCCAGCGCGTCCCGCCGGGCAAACAGCGCATGACTGTAGGCCGTCAATACGGCCACATGTTCGGCAGACAGCCCGACGATCCGGCCAAGCGCTTCGAGCATCGACCCCGCGCTTTTCTCCATGCCTGATGTGCCCATGATTGATATGGAATATTCCAATGTAATCTTCGAAGCCCCGCGCCTGCACGCTTTGGCGCTTCGTCCAACAACGGGCTTAAGCCTAACAGAGAATAATTATTTTTGCCACACGCAATAAACATTTTAAATATTCAATTACATACAACTCGGATGCTGGCAATGCGGCAGTTATGAGCATTGCAATCATCATCATGATTGACAGTTTTGATATGAAGAGAGATTATCCTCTCCCCACTCAAGTGCAGACGAGAGACCTTATGTCCAACAGCCAAATTAACTGGTCGGAACTGGAATCAGCCGCGCGCCAGGTTGCCGCCAATGCCTATGTGCCTTACAGCCACTTTGCCGTCGGTGCCGCCATCCTGACGGCTGACGGCCACATGTTCACCGGCTGCAATGTTGAAAATGCCTCTTTCGGGCTGACCAACTGCGCCGAACGCACAGCGGTGTTCGCTGCCCGCGCCCAGACCAATATGCGAGAAGTGATCGCAGTCTGCGTCTATACCCCGACCGATGTGCCTACACCACCGTGCGGCGGATGTCGTCAGGTACTCAACGAGTTCGGACCGACCATGCAGGTCCGCCTGATCTGCAATGGCAAGGATGTGATCAGCACCACGCTGGATCAGCTGCTGCCCGGCGCCTTCGGTCCGAAGAATCTCGACTGAACGACATCGTCACACACGAAAAAGGCCAGCGAACATCGCTGGCCTTTTTTTACACCTGCCGCGGCAGCCGGATCAGCCCACCCACTTGCGGGCAGAGGCAAACATGCGGTACCAGGCACCGTTTTCGCCCCAGTCCGCCGGGTGCCAGCTGTTCTGCACGGTACGGAACACGCGCTCCGGGTGCGGCATCATGATGGTAAAGCGTCCGTCTTCGGTGGTCAGACCGGTAATACCGGCCGGCGAGCCATTCGGGTTGAGCGGGTAGGTTTCCGTCGCGCGGCCATCGAGATCGATGTAACGCAGAGCGACATGCGCCTTGCCCTGCGCCCCGGCGGCAAATACCGCCCGGCCTTCACCGTGACTCACCACGACCGGCAACTGACTGCCCACCATGTCGCCAAGGAAGATCGACGGCGAATCAGCAACTTCGACCATGGCAAAACGCGCCTCGAACTGCTCGGAAGCATTGCGACGGAACACCGGCCAATGTTCGGCACCCGGGATCATGCCGGAGAGGTGCGACATCATCTGGCAACCGTTGCACACCCCCAGCGCGAACACATCCTGACGGGCGAAGAAGGCCTGGAACTGCTCCCGTGCCCGGGCATTGAACAGAATGCTCTTGGCCCAGCCTTCACCGGCACCCAGCACGTCTCCGTAGCTGAAGCCGCCACACGCCGCCAGACCATGGAAGTCAGCCAGCGAGAGGCGCCCGGAGAGGATGTCACTCATGTGCACATCCACGGCCGCAAACCCGGCGCGGTCAAAGGCAGCCGCCATTTCCACCTGGCCATTGACGCCCTGCTCGCGCAGGATTGCCACGCGCGGACGATGGCCGCTCTGGATGTACGGCGCCGCCGGGTCTTGCTGAACATCGAAGGACAGGTTGGCAAACAGGCCGCGCGACTTGCTGTTGGACAACAGCAAGTGTTCGCTGTCGGCGCAGGCCGGATTGTCTCGCAGGCGTTGCAGCCGGTAGCTGGTCTCCGACCAGGCGCGCTGCAAATCGGTGCGGCTCTCGTTGAACAGTTCCTGACCACGATGCTTGATGATCAGGCGATCCTTGTTGTTGATGCGCCCAAGGACAAACAACTCGCGACCGATACCCGCCTGCATGAAGCGCGAAATGACTTCGGCGGTATGCACCTTCTTGACCTGCAGCACAGCGCCCAGCTCTTCATTGAACAGCACGCGCATGACGCGGCCACGGGTGGCGGCTTCCGGCGTCGGCTGCACGAAGTCATCAATATAGCGCTGGGTCTTGCGGCGCTCGATCACCAGCTCCTGCAAATCGATCGACAGGCCGACATGGCCGGCAAACATCATTTCCGACAGCGTGGCGAACAGGCCGCCATCCGAGCGGTCGTGATAGGCCAGCAACATGTCGTCGCGAATCAGGCTTTGCAGCGTGTCAAAGAACGACTGCAGTTGCTGCGGGCTCTCCACATCCGGCGAACGGCCACGCAGGTGCTTCCAGACCTGGCCGTAGATCGAGCCGCCAAGACGGCAGCGGCCATAACCGAGGTCGATCAGGATCAGGTCGGTGTCTTTCTCGTCCTTCAGGTCAGGCGTGACCGTCTTGCGCACATCCTGAACCGGCGCGAAGGCCGACACGACCAGCGACAGCGGTGCTGTCACCGATTTTTGCGTCTCGCCCTCCTGCCAGACGGTCTTCATCGACAGGGAGTCCTTGCCTACCGGAATCGACAGCCCCATGTCGCAGGCCAGACTCGATACGCCCTCCACCGTCTGGTAAAGGTTGGCATCTTCACCCGGGTGACCGGCAGCCGCCATCCAGTTGGCAGACAGCTTGACGTTGGACAGACTGCCGACATAAGCCGCGGCAATATTGGTGAGTGCTTCGCCCACGGCCAGACGACCGGAAGCCGGCGCATTGAACAGGGCCGACGGCGCACGCTCGCCCATGGCCATGGCTTCGCCCAGATAGCTGTTGAAGCCCATGGCGGTCACGGCAACGTCGGCTACCGGCACCTGCCAGCGTCCGACCATCTGGTCGCGCGCGGTCAGGCCGCCGACGGTGCGGTCACCGATCGTGATGAGGAAGGACTTGTCGGCCACCGTCGGGTGGCGCAGCACGCGGTAGGCGGTTTCGCGCAGGTCATATTGCGCGGCATCGAACACTTCGAAGGCGAACTCGCGGCTGCTGACGTCACGCGTCATGCGCGGCGGCTTGCCCAGCAACACCTCCATCGGCATGTCGACCGGGAGATTGTTGAAATGATCATCGCGCACCTGCAGACGACCGTCGTCGGTCGCCGTCCCCACCACGGCGAACGGGCAGCGTTCGCGCTCGGCCATGGCACGGAAACGCTCGAGATCCTGCGGCAGGATCGCCAGCACATAGCGCTCCTGCGACTCATTGGACCAGATCTGCATCGGCGTCATGCCGGCATCTTCGAGCTGAATCTCGCGCAGATTGAAAATGGCACCACGCCCGGCATCATTGACCAGTTCCGGGAAGGCGTTTGACAGGCCACCCGCCCCGACATCGTGAATCGACACGATCGGATTGGCTTCGCCCAGCTGCCAGCAGCGGTCAATCACTTCCTGGCAGCGACGCTGAATTTCCGGGTTGCCACGCTGCACCGAATCGAAATCCAGGTCTTCGTGATTGGCCCCGGTATCCATGCTGGAGGCCGCACCGCCCCCCAGGCCAATGAGCAGGCCAGGACCGCCCAGCTGGATCAGCAAAGCGCCTTCCGGGATGCGATCCTTGCGGATCTGGCGCCCCTGAATATTGCCCAGACCGCCGGCAATCATGATCGGCTTGTGATAGCCGCGCATTTCGCCGTGGTACATCTCTTCGAAGGTACGGAAGTAACCGGTCAGGTTTGGCCGGCCGAATTCGTTGTTGAAGGCGGCCGCGCCGATCGGGCCTTCGATCATGATGTCGAGCGCCGAGGCGATGCGCGAAGGACGCCCGTATTGCGGCTGGTCCTTCAGATAGTGTTCCCAGGGCTGCACAAAGCCCGGGATATTCAGATTGGAGACCGAGAAACCACACAGGCCGGCCTTGGGACGCGAGCCGCGTCCGGTCGCACCTTCGTCACGGATCTCCCCGCCCGAACCGGTGGCGGCACCGGCAAAGGGGGAAATCGCTGTCGGGTGGTTGTGGGTTTCCACCTTCATCAGGATGTGGGTCGGCTCCTCGTGATAGGCATAGCCGGCATCCGATGCATTCGGGTAGAAACGGCCCACGGTGGCGCCTTCGATGACCGAGGCATTGTCGCTGTAAGCCACCAGGGTACCTTGCGGGTGCGCCTCATGGGTGTCGCGAATCATGCGGAACAGCGATTTGTCGCGCGCTTCGCCATCAATCACGAAGCTGGCATTGAAAATCTTGTGGCGGCAATGCTCCGAATTGGCCTGAGCAAACATCATCAGTTCCACATCGGTCGGATTGCGCTGCAGGCGCTGGAAGTTTTCCACCAGATAATCGATTTCGTCGGCCGACAGAGCCAGACCCAGCGTCAGATTGGCCTGCGCCAGCGCCGAACGGCCGCCCGACAGGATGTCGACACTGGTCAGCGGCTGTGGCGGCACATGCAGGAACAGACGCTCGACGGCGTCGAAATCGGCCAGAACGGTTTCGGTCATGCGATCGTGCAGCAGCGCGGCCAGCTGGCTGCGCTCGTCCTCGGTCAGTGCACGGTCGGCCGCAGCCCGATAGGCGGTGGCGCGCTCGACGCGGCGCAGGCCGGTCAGACCGCAGTGATGGACGATGTCCGTGGCCTTGGAGGCCCAGGGCGACAGCGTGCCGAGACGTGGCACCACCAGAAACAGCTCACCGGCCGGTTCCGCCGCCGGAGCAGGCTCGCCATAGGTCAGGACTCGGGCAAGCAATTCCTGGCCTGTGGCGTCGAGTGGCACATCGCTCTCGACAAGATGCCAATACTCGGCGGAAAGATTGATTTCAGGCAGACCGGCAGCCTGCGCTGCGGCGATGAGTTTTTCCAGACGGAACTGTGACAGGGCGACTCCACCCCGCAGCTTGATAATGTGAGCCATTCAGCACCCGCGACAAGTTTCAGGAAAGCGCGTCATAATACCAGTAAATATGCGGTCAGTTTAAGCAATCTGCCATTCACTGTCCGAGACTAAAACATTCACTCCGCATTTCTATAAATTTCGCCCTGGAGTCCCTTCACATGAAAAAAATTGAAGCCATCATCAAGCCATTCAAACTGGACGAGGTGCGTGAGGCACTGTCCGATCTGGGCGTCAACGGACTGACGGTCAGCGAAGTCAAGGGATTTGGCCGCCAAAAAGGCCATACCGAGCTTTACCGGGGCGCAGAGTATGCCGTGGATTTTCTGCCCAAGGTAAAAATCGAAGTGGTTCTGCCGGATGATCTGGTCGACCGCGCCATCGACAGCATTGTCGCCACGGCACGCACCGGCAAAATCGGCGATGGCAAGATTTTCGTCACCCCGGTCGAGCAGGTGGTGCGCATTCGCACCGGCGAAACCAACGAAAGCGCCATTTAAGGCCCTCTGGCGCGAAAGCATGCGCCCGCCGGCCAGCCATGGCAACAACATCAATTTTTGCTAATAGACAAAAAACAACGCACACCCGAGGGTGTGCGTTGTTTTTTTTACCTGCCGTGTCAGTTCCAGAACTTCCACCAGGCCATTTGCTGCTCATGCCATGGCTGGCTCAAATACTGACTCTTGGGATAATTAAGCGCCAGAACACGCCTGGCATCACCCTGCAGCGTGGTCATGCCCAGCCGGCCATAGCCCTCGACCATAATGGCCAGCGCCTCTTCCACATAGCGGGTATTACCGTATTCGCTGACGACGCTCTGAGCCCGGTTGACGGCTGCCACATAGGCACCGCGCTTCATGTAGTAGCGCGCCACGTGCATTTGATACCCGCCCAGCGCATCCACCAGCTGGTTCATTTTCTTCAGCGAGTCGGCGGCATATTTGCCATTCGGGAAACGGGTCACCACTTCATTGAAAGCAGCAAAGGCATTGGCCGAGGCTTTCGGGTCACGCTCGCTCATGTCCTGACCGCCCCACTTGGCGAACCAGCCATCGTCGTTATTCAGGTAGATCAGGCCCTTGAGGTAATAAACGTAATCGACATTCGGGTGCGAAGGATGCAGCTTGATGAAGCGATCGCAAGCGGCCAGCGCCAATTCCGCCTCATGATCGCGGTAATAAGTGTATGCAATGTCGATTTGTGCCTGTTGCGCATATCGGCCATACGGATAACGCGCCTGCAAAGTTTCGTATAATTTCTCTGCACGGGTATAATTACCGGAATCCAGCTCGGAACGGGCCTCCGTATACAGCTTGTCCACAGTCCAGCCACGCGTTTCGTCATAGGTATCTGGCGTCGCACACGCGGACAATCCCAGCACAACCAACATAGCTGCAACGTATCTTTTCATGACCGATCCTTATTTTGATTCCGAGGATTATAGCGATAACTCGGAAAACGAGGTATCCACCTCGCAAGAATTCGTTGTACCCCAGGCCATGGCCGGCGAACGTCTTGATGCCGCCCTGGCAAAACTGCTGTCTGATTATTCCCGCAGCCGTCTGTCCCAATGGATCAAGGACGGCGATGTCCTGCTGGACGGCAAGACTGCCACGCCGCGCACGCGCGTGCAAGGAGGAGAACAGATCCGGGTGGAAATCCGCCCTTCGGCAGAAGACCTGTCCTTCAAGCCCGAAGCCATGGATCTGCCGATTGTTTACCAGGACGAGCACATCATCGTCATCAACAAACCGGTCGGCATGGTCGTTCATCCGGCCGCCGGCAACTGGTCGGGCACCCTGCTTAACGGGCTGCTGCATCACGATCCTGCCCTGTCGCGCGTGCCGCGCGCCGGCATCGTGCACCGCCTCGACAAGGAAACCAGCGGCCTGATGGTCGTCGCCCGCACCATTCCGGCCCAGACCGAGCTGGTGCGCCAGTTGCAGGCCAGAACCGTCACCCGCCTCTATCGCGCCATTGCCGACGGCCAGGTGCCGTGCGACGGCAAGATTGACGCCCCCATCGGCCGCGACCCGCACAACCGCCAGCGCATGGCGGTGGTGAAATTCGGCGGAAAACCGGCAGTCACCCATATCCGTGTCCTGGAGCGCTACCCCAGCCACAGCTACATCGAGTGCAAGCTGGAAACCGGCCGCACCCACCAGATTCGCGTCCACATGCGCGAAGCACGCCACCCGCTGGCCGGCGACCCGCTGTATGGCAACCCGCGCCACAGCATGCCGGAAGAGGTGGCACTGGCGGTCAAGGCGCTGGGCCGCCAGGCATTGCACGCCTGCAAGCTGTCGCTGATCCACCCGGCGACCGGCGAAGAAATGAGCTGGACGGCACGCATTCCGGACGACATGCGCCACCTGCTGGCCACCCTGCGCGCCGAGCGTCCCGGCACCTTCCATGCCGGCAGCGACGACGAGCTGGAAGATGACGAGTGGGACGACGACGACGAAGACGGTGTCGAGGTGCTGTATGTCCGTGACTGAGTGGCTGCAGGCCGACTGGCCGGCACCTGCCCGGGTGCGCACGCTGATCACCACCCGCCGGGGAGGTGTCAGCCCGGCGCCGTTTGACAGCCTCAACCTGGGCGATCACGTCGGCGACGCGCCGGAAAATGTACAGGCCAATCGCGCACTGCTGCGCCAACAGCTGCCGGCCGAGCCGGCCTGGCTGGTCCAGACGCACAGCACCCTGGTCCGCCAGGCAGAGCAGCTGGGCGCCCCGGAGGAAGGGGATGCCAGCGTGGCCCATAGCGCCAACACCGTGTGCTGCGTGATGACCGCGGACTGCCTGCCGGTCTTGTTGTGCGACCAGCGCGGCCGTGTGGTTGCCGCCGCTCATGCCGGCTGGCGCGGGCTGTGCAACGGCATTCTTGAAGCCACCGTTGCCGGGATGCAATGCGAGACCGCCTCCCTGCTGGCCTGGCTCGGACCAGCCATCGGCCCGGATGCCTTCGAGGTGGGCGGCGAAGTCCGCCGCGCCTTCATGGCGGCTGACCCGCAGGCCGCCGAGGCCTTTCATCAGATCGATGACGACAAGTTTTTGGCCGACATCTACCATCTGGCACGACAACGCCTGCAGCGATGCGGCGTGCAAGCCATCTACGGCGGTGATCATTGCACCGTGATCGAACGCGGACGGTTTTTCTCCTATCGCCGCGATGGCCGCACCGGCCGCATGGCCAGCCTGATCTGGCTGTCAGACGAACAAACAGGCTAAACCGGGACAGCCTACGGTACCTGGCCCTGCTCTGCGCAAGAAATAACTTGCACAGGGCGGGCTTAACTATTCATTACACCGCGCAAATAGAGTAAAATTCCGCCTTTTACGCTGCATCCGCCGACGACATGTCCACAGAATTGACCCAGCTCGCCGAACAAGTGGCGCGCCGCCGCACCTTCGCCATCATCTCCCACCCTGACGCCGGCAAGACGACCCTGACGGAAAAATTGCTGCTGTTCTCAGGTGCCATTCAGCAGGCCGGCACGGTCAAGGGCAAGAAAACCGGCAAGTTCGCCACTTCCGACTGGATGGAGATCGAAAAGCAGCGCGGCATTTCCGTCGCCTCGTCGGTCATGCAGTTCGAGTACCGCGAGCATACCGTCAACCTGCTCGACACCCCCGGTCACCAGGACTTCTCGGAAGACACCTATCGGGTGCTGACCGCTGTCGACTCGGCCCTGATGGTGATCGACGCCGCCAAGGGCGTGGAAGAACAGACCATCAAGCTGCTGAACGTCTGCCGCCTGCGCAATACGCCGATCGTCACCTTCATGAACAAGTACGACCGTGAAGTGCGCGACTCGCTGGAGCTGCTCGACGAAGTCGAGAACATCCTGAAAATCCGCTGTGCGCCGGTGACCTGGCCAATCGGCATGGGCAAGACCTTCCGCGGGGTGTACAGCCTGCTGTCCGACGAAATCATCCTGTTCGAAGCCGGCAGCGAGAAGCTGCTGACCGAAGTGGAAATCATCAAGGGCATCGACAATCCGCGTCTGGATGAACTGTTCCCGCTGGAAATGGAACAGCTGCGCATGGAGATCGAGCTGGTCAAGGGCGCCTCGAACGAATTCGACCTGCAGGCATTCCTGGACGGCAGCCTGACGCCAGTGTTCTTCGGCTCGGCCATCAACAACTTCGGCGTACGCGAGATTCTGAACGCCCTGATCGACTGGGCCCCCGCCCCGAGCGAACGCGACGCCACCGTGCGCAGCGTGCAGCCGGACGAACAGCCCTTCTCGGGCTTCGTGTTCAAGATCCAGGCCAATATGGACCCGAAGCACCGCGACCGCATTGCCTTCCTGCGCGTCTGCTCCGGCCGCTTCGAGCGCGGCATGAAGATCAAGCACCTGCGCCTGAATCGTGACATCGCCGCCTCCAGCGTGGTCACCTTCATGGCCCATGCGCGTGAAACTGTGGAAGAGGCCTTTGCCGGCGACATTATCGGCATCCCCAACCATGGCAACATCCAGATCGGCGACAGCTTCTCCGAAGGCGAGGCGCTGCAATATACCGGCATCCCGTTCTTTGCCCCGGAGCTGTTCCGCACCGTCCGCATCAAGAACCCGCTCAAGCTCAAGCAATTGCACAAGGGCCTGCAGCAGCTGGGCGAGGAAGGGGCAGTCCAGGTCTTCAAGCCGCACAACGGCGGCGACCTGATCCTCGGCGCCGTGGGGGTGCTGCAGTTTGACGTGGTGGCGGCACGCCTGGCAGCCGAATACAGCGTGGATGCGGTATTCGAGTCGACCAGCATCTGGAGTGCCCGCTGGGTCAGCTGTCCGGACCGCAAGAAGCTGGAAGAATTCGAATCGGCACTGGTCAACCAGATGTCGATCGACGCCGGCGGCAATCTGGCCTTCCTGGCCACCAGCCGGGTCAACCTCAACCTGACCCAGGAGCGCTGGCCGGACATCGTTTTCCACGAAACCCGCGAACATGCCGTCAAACTGAACGACTGACGGCCTGTCAGGATGGAAGCCGTCAAAAACAGGCGGCTTCCATCTAGAGCAAGGGCTCCAAACGTGCGACAATAACCAAAATCAGACAAGCCTGAACGCCATGAGCCGAACCCGCATCAAAACCTACGACCGCATCATTCAGGAAAGCCTGAAGCTGTTCAACGAACAGGGCGAGCGCAGCATCACCACCAACCACATCGCGGCCCATCTGGGCATCAGCCCGGGCAATCTGTATTACCACTTCCGCAACAAGGAAGAAATCGTCTACCAGATCTTCGTGCAGTATCGCGACTTCATTAACCAGCGACTGGCCGCGCCGAACAACCGCACCATGACGGTCGACGATCTGGTCAACTATCTGGATACAGCCTTCCAGGCCATGTGGCAGTTCCGCTTCATGTTCTACGACCTGCCGGGCCTGCTGGCGCGCAACCCGCAGCTGCAGACGGAGTACCACCAGTTCGTCAACACGGATCTGCAGGAGCTGCTGGCACGACACTTCGAGGAGTTCATCCGGCTGGGGCTGCTGCGAATGGAGAAGGAAGACATCGGCCCGGTGGGGACCAATATCTGGCTGGTGGTGAAGTTCTGGTTCGCTTTCGAGCAAACCTCGCGCCCCAAGGCGCCGATCACCGAGCTGTCCGGTTATCGCGGCGTGCGTCAGGTGCTGGCGCTGCTCAAGCCCTATGTGGCCCCGGACTTTGCCGGCGCCTACCAGATGCTGGCTGACCGCTACCCCTGCTAAGCAATCAGGGACCTCGTCAAAGATGGCGCCGCTTGCGGCGCCATCGTCGTTTCTAACCCTGACGCATCCTGCTAGCCAGCGCCTCGGCGGCGCGCAGCGAGAAGGCATAGACCGACAGCTGCGGATTGGCCCCAATGCTGGTCGGAAAAACCGAGCCATCCATCACGGTCAGATTGGCCAGCTGCCAGTGACGCCCATGGCCATCCACCACGCCTGAGCGGACATCCCCGGCCATCGGCGCACCGCCCATGACATGGGCGCTGACCACTCTGGCCAGGCCCACCTTGAGCGGCAGCCCGGCAATCATCTGCCGTGCCTCCGGCCAGCTGCGTGCCGGCTGAGCTGACTCATGCACCGGCAACACCGTGCTGGCTCCGGCGGCAAACTGCAACTCGGCCATGGTCAGCCAGCTGCGGCGCAAGGCCTCCCACAACACATCGTTGATCGGATAATCCAGCTGCGGCAGACCATCGCGATTCAACTGCACCACCCCACCCTGGCTGTCCGGATGAAAGCCGTCGCGCACCAGTGCCAGCATGACCTGCAAATGCGGCAGATCGCGCATCAGTGCAGCATGACCGGCGCCAAAACCGCTCATCGTCGCCCCCATGATCAACGGATGAACCGGCGGCACTTCCAGCTTGTAGCCCAGCGGGCCATCCAGTGGCTCGGTATGCATGAAGTGGTCGCTGTACAGCGTTTGCGGCGCACCATCAAAGGCATCGATACGCTCGGCAAAGCGCGCCCCCGACAAAGCCACCGGGTGCAGGAAGGTGCGACGCCCCAGCAGACCATGCGGATCGGGGGCCTGGCTGCGCAGCAAAATGGCCGGCGTACCAATGGCACCGGCGGCCAGCACCACCTCACGCGCCCGAATGGTTACGACCCGGCCCGTGGGGCGCAAGCCATCGGCGGCCAGCGGCAGGCAACGCACCGACGTAACCCGCGTACCCGCCGCATCAAAGCTCAAGGCATCCACCCGCATGCGCGTCAGCAGCTGCGCACCATGACGCAAGGCCGAAGGAATGGTGGTCACCAGCATGGATTGCTTGGCATTGGTGGCACAACCCATGCCGCAATAGCCCAGATTCCAGCAGCCGCGCACATTGCGCCGGATCTGGCCATAGGGAATCCCCAGCGCACGACAGCCACGCCCCAGGGCCTGGTTATTGGCATTGGGCTCCACCAGCCAGTCGGCCACCCCCAGCCGGGCCTCCGCGCGGGCAAACCACGGCGCCATTTCTGCCGTGGTCAGCGCCGTCAGGCCATAGCGCTCGCGCCACCACGCCAGGGTCGGCTCCGGCGTACGGAATGAGGAGGTCCAGTTGACCGTCGTACTGCCCCCCACCGTCCGCCCCTGCAGAATGGTGATCCCCCGATCCACCGTCTTGCGGGCAGCGGACTCCTGATACAGCGCCGGATAGGCCTCTCGCTCCAGCAGATGAAAATCGCGCGAGCTTTTCAGCCCGCCCTCTTCGATCAGGATCACCGAATACCCCTGCATGGCCAGCACCTCGGCGGCCATGCCGCCACCGGCGCCAGTGCCGATAATCGCCACATCCGCCTGCAGCGTCTGATCCTGATGTACGCTCGCGCCATCGGTCACGCGCCAGCCCTGACTCAGCCCCTGCTCCCACGGGTCCGGAATCGTCGCCTTGCCACTCATTGCAACACCCCCATGATGCGTGCTGGTCTTTGATAGCCGATGCCGGGCCAGCTTTCCTCATTGCCATACCAGGCCGCCGCAATCAGGGCATGCAAGGCCTGATACCCCGTGCGCAGCAAGGCCAGACGACTCAGCTGCCAGCGACGCAGAAAGGCCGCGACTTCGATGGCATCCGCCCGCGACCAAGGCGTGCTCAGGCCGGCCAGATAACGCCGCCCCCAGGGATTGCCCAGCAAGTCGAACAGCTGGCGCAATTCGCGCTGCAAGGCCAGGGGCAAGGCGGCAATGGCCTGATCCACGCCCTGCACGACCCGCGCCACCTGCAGTGCCTCGACCGCCAGCATGGCTGGTGCGATGGCCCCCACCACCACGGCATCCTGCGGCGTCAGAAACTGAAAGGCCTTCGAACTGCCGGTTGGCGTTTCAGGCGCCGGCCGCGCCAGCCAGCCAGCCCCCAGCAGCACCACGCCACCCAGCACGCCCCCCTTGATCAGTTGTCGGCGTGTCAGCATCACTTGCGCACCATCAGCTTGAGCAAGCACCGCGCCAGGGCACCATAGGGAGGCAACAGCATCCAGCGCGTCTGCAGACGCCGCTGCTGCATCACCGGCTTGAGCTTGGACATCGTCAGGAAGCCCTCACGGCCATGGTAATGGCCCATGCCAGAGGGGCCGACACCGCCAAACGGCATATCCTCCTGAATCACATGCAGCATGGTTTCATTGATCACCACCCCGCCGGAAACCGTCTGCTGCAAGACGCGTTGCTGCACGGCAGGCTGGTCGCTGAACAGATAGAGCGCCAGCGGACGCGGACGCTGGTTGATATAGTCGATGGCCTGCGGCAGATCGTCGTACTCGACCAGCGGCAATACCGGGCCGAAGATCTCTTCCTGCATCAACACGGCGTCCTCCGGGCATTGCCAGACCAGAGTCAGCGGCAGTTTGCGCACAGAGGCCGTGTCCTCCTGACGCGGATTGATCTGCTCAACCACGGCCCCGGCCGCCCGCGCCGCCTCGATCCAGCTGGTCAGACGCTGGTAATGGCGCTGGTTGATGATGGCGGTGTAATCAGGATTGTCTTTCAGCGCCGGATACAATTTGCGCGCAGCCGCAGACAGCGCCCTGACCCACTGTTCGCGCTGACCGCGCGGCAGCAGCACATAATCCGGCGCGACGCAGGTCTGCCCGGCATTGAGCATCTTGCCGGCAACGACCGCTTCGGCAGCACGCGCCATATCGGCATCGGCGGCCAGCAATACCGGCGATTTACCGCCCAGTTCGAGCGTCACCGGGGTCAGATTCGCCGCCGCCGCGCGCATCACCTCGCGCCCCACGGCCGTCGAGCCGGTAAACAGCAGATGATCGAACGGCAGGCTGCCGAAGCGCTGCGCCAGTTCAACCGGACCGTTGAACACCTGCACGACCTCGGGCCCCAGCGCCTGCGCCAGGAGATCGGCCAGCAAGGCGCCCGTGTGCGGGGTGAACTCGGACATCTTGATCATGGCGCGATTGCCGGCGGCCAGGGCGGCCACCAGCGGACCAATCGCCAGAAACAGCGGATAGTTCCAGGGCACCACAATGCCGACCACGCCCAGCGGCTGCGGCATCACCTGGTTGCGCGCCGGCTTGAACCAGAACGCCACCGAGCGGCGCTGCGGCCGCATCCAGCGGCGCAGATGGTGGCGCGCATGCCGAATTCCCTCCAGCGAGGGAAACAGCTCGGCCAGCCGGGTTTCTTCCGCACTGCGATGACCAAAATCGGCGCTGATGGCGGCAGCGATGGCGTCCTGATGCTGAAACAGCACATCGGCCAGCCGGGTCAGGCGCTGGCGTCGCAAAGCCAGATCCGGAAACGGCTCGCGCCGACTGGCGGCCTGCATGGCGGCAAAGGCAGCCTCCAGGGTTGATACTTGCTGCTCCGGCAGCAGGGTCGGGCTTCCCATCCTATCTCCTTAGACTTGCCTGGCTCACGTCACGAACGGACGTTTGGAGCCGTAACTCTAACCAGAATAGCACCGCCCTCGCCGGCATGTCATGGCCAAACCAGGCGTCCTAGCCGTTCTCAAAATAAAATGACCGATGGTCGTATTATTTTTGCGACAGCATGATCCCGCAGAAGGGATAAAAAAACGGCACCCTCTGTCGAGGATGCCGCTTTGTCGAACGGGAAGCGGATGGCTTAGAGGATTTCCAGAATGCCTGCCGCGCCCATGCCGGTACCGATACACATGGTCACCATGCCATAACCGCTCTGGCCACGGTTACGCATGCCGTGCACCAGGGTGGCGGTACGGATGGCACCGGTCGCACCCAGCGGGTGACCGAGCGCGATGGCACCACCATGCGGGTTGACCAGGCCGGTATCCAGCTCCAGATCGCGAATCACGGCCAGGGCCTGAGCGGCAAACGCTTCGTTCAGCTCGATCCACTTCAGGTCAGCCTGGCTGATGCCGGCCTGACGGCAAGCCAGCGGAATGGCTTCCTTCGGACCGATCCCCATGATGGCCGGCGGCACACCCTTGACCGAGAAGGTCACGTAGCGCGCCAGCGGGGTCAGGTTGAACTGCTTGAGAATCTTCTCCGACACCAGAACCACGGCACCGGCGCCATCGGACATCTGCGAGCTGTTACCGGCAGTGACCGTCCCCTTGGCATCAAAGACTGTCTTCAGCTTGGCCAGGCCTTCCAGCGAAGTGTCGGCACGCGGGCCTTCGTCGGTGTCGAGCAGTTTCTTGCTGATCTGCACTTCACCGGTCGCCAGATTCGGGCGACGATAAGTGGCTTCGAACGGGGTGATTTCCGACTTGAAGGCACCGGCCTCGATGGCCGCCAGTGCGCGACGATGCGATTCGACGGCGAAGGCATCCTGATCTTCGCGCGAAACGCCCCATTGCTGCGCCACCTTCTCGGCGGTCAGACCCATGCCATAGGCAATGGCGTAGTTCTCATCCCTGGCGAAGATTTCCGGGTTCAGGGCGATTTTGTTACCCATCATCGGCACCATCGACATCGACTCGGCACCACCGGCAATCACCACATCGGCCTCACCCAGACGGATACGGTCGGCGGCCATTTGCACGGCATTGATACCGGAAGAGCAGTAACGGTTGATGGTGACACCACCCACCGTATCCGGCAGGCCAGCCAGCAGCACGCCGATACGCGCCATGTTCAGACCCTGCTCGGCTTCCGGGAAGGCGCAACCGACCACGGCATCGGAAATCAGACTGGTATCCAGCGACGGCACCTGGGCCAGCGCCCCCTTGATGACATGCGCCAGCAGGTCATCCGGACGAACGTGACGCAGCATGCCGCGCGGGGCTTTACCAACCGGACTGCGCGTCGCTGCAACGATATAGGCTTCTTGTACTTGCTTAACCATGATTGTTTTTCTCCCTCAATTACGCAGCGGCTTGCCGGTGGTCAGCATATTGGCAATGCGGTCCTGGGTCTTGCTGTTCTTCAGCAAGGTCATGAAGGCCTTGCGTTCCAGCTCCAGAATCCACTGCTCGTCGACCTCGGTGCCGGCCTCGACGTCGCCACCGGTCATCACATCTGCAATCAGACCGGAGATGAAGAAGTCGTGCTGGCTGATGAAACGCCCTTCGAGCATGTTCACCAGTTGGCCCTTGATCGATGCTGCACCGGTGCGGCCCGCAACCGGGAAAGACTTGACCTTGAGCGGCGGACGATAGCCGGATTCGGCCATGGCCAGTGCCTGCTGCTTGGCGACGTACAACAGCTCATAGGCGTTGAACACCACCACATCGGTCGGACGGAAGTAACCGATTTCCTGCGTTTCGATGGCGCTGGTGCCCACCTTGGCCATGGCCACGGCCAGGAAGTAATCCTTCAGCACCGACAGGATGTCGCCACCCTTGGCTTGCTGAGCGGCACGCAGTGCGAATTCCTTGCAACCACCACCGCCCGGCAGCAGACCGACACCCACTTCAACCAGACCGACGTAGGATTCGAGTGCGGCCACCACCTTGTCGACGTGCATGGTGAACTCGCAGCCACCACCGAAGACGTAACCCTGAGTGGCGGCCACGGTCGGGATCTGGCTGTAGCGCAGGCGCATCGAGGTATCCTGGAAGCGACGCACCATATTCTCGATGCTGTCCCAGTCCCCCATCATGAAGGCCGGCATCATCGACTGCAGATCGGCACCCACCGAGAACGGCTCTTCCGTCTGCCAGATCACCAGGGCCTTGAAACGGGCCTCGGCAATATCGAGCGCGGCATTGACGCCTTCGAGTACATCCGGACCAATGGCATGTGCCTTGCTCTTGAACGACACCACCAGCACATCGTCACCGGTCGTGAAGGCGCGCACGCCATCGTTCTCGTAAACGGTTTCGCCCAGCGGCGCATTCTTCTCGCCCAGCACCTTGGCCGGTGCCAGCTGACGGCTGTAGACATCCAGCGTGGAGCGACCCACCAGCTTGCCGCCGGCAGCATCGTAGGAACCGTCGGCGAAATGCACGCCGGCACGGTCGGCTTCCAGCACCCAGGCCGGCAGCGCGGCGGCAGACAGAGTCTTGCCGGCCTTGATGTCTTCATTCACCCAGCCGGCCACTTGCTGCCAGCCTGCCGATTGCCAGGTCTCGAACGGACCGAAGTTCCAGCCAAAACCCCAGCGAATGGCGAAGTCGACGTCACGCGCACTGTGAGCGATATCAGCCAGGTGGAAAGCGATGTAATGGAACACATCGCAGAAGCAGGCCCAGAGGAACTGCGCCTGCGGGTGGCTGCTTTCGCGCAGCGCCTTGAACTTGGCGGCAGGATCCGGATTCTTGAGGATTTCCTTGACCGCATCGTCGCCCTTCTCGCCCGAGCCGACATAATTGCCGCTGGCCGGGTCGAGCACGAACATCTGCTTACCTTCCTTCTTGTAGATGCCGACCTTGGTCTTGGCACCCAGTGCACCGGCAGCAATCAGCTTCTGCAGCCATTCCGGCGACTTGAACAGGCCATGCCACGGGTCGTTCGGCAGGGTGTCCTGCATGGTCTTGACCACATGCGAGAAGGTGTCCAGACCGACCACATCCGCCGTACGGAAGGTAGCCGACTTCGGACGGCCGAGGCGCGGGCCGGTCAGATCGTCGACCACATCGAAGCGGATGCCGAATTTTTCGGCATTGGCGATGGTCGCCAGCATGGAGAACACGCCGATGCGGTTGGCGACGAAGTTCGGGGTATCTTTGGCGCGGATCACGCCCTTGCCCAGCGTGGTCACCAGGAAGCGTTCCAGGTTGTCCAGCATCTCGGCACCCGAGCCACGGCACGGGATGATTTCCACCAGGTGCATATAGCGCGGCGGATTGAAGAAGTGCACGCCGCAGAAATGCGGCTTGAGGTTGTCCGGCAGGCTGTCGGCCAGGGTATTGATCGACAGGCCGGAAGTATTGGTCACGAAGATCGTGTTTTCGCCCAGATGGGGCGCGACCTTGCGGTACAGGTCGGTCTTCCAGTCCATGCGTTCTGCGATGGCTTCGATCACCAGATCGCAGTCTTTCAGCAGGGACAGATGATCGTCATAGTTGGCGGCGGTGATGGCACTGATGGCATCCTTGCCGGCCAGCGGGGACGGTTTCTGTTTCTTCAGCGCGTCAATTGCCTTCAGCGCGATGGCATTCTTGTCGCCGGTCGTGGCCGGCAGGTCGAACAGCACGGTCGGTACCTTGGCATTGGCCAGATGGGCGGCAATCTGGGCCCCCATCACGCCGGCACCGAGTACCGCTACCTTACGCACGATAAACTTGGTTTGAGACATGGTTTCCTCGTTTATTGAATACACATGTTTAGTGCGGTTTGTCGCCGGTGTTGCAGCACACCGGTGCAACCGCCTCTCGGACGGGCCCCTCAACCCTTCCGTTACTGCCGACAGGCGGCGCCGGAAAGCACGCCGCCTGTCACCACGCCTCTAAACGGACTGCTGATTAGAAGCGATAGTTGTACGCCAGACCGATCATTTGGAAGGTCGTCTTGTACTTCCCTACGGTATTTTCACCATTACCAGTCAGGGTGCAGCCTGTACCCTTTCCGTAGCAAACATCGTAGTAGTTCATGTCAACATCCTTCACCCATACATAGCTATAGGAGAAATCGATCGACTGGTTTTTGTCGAACTTGTAGTTGGCACCGAGCGACAACCACGTACGGTCGCCATCCGGCAGCGCAGCACTGATGTATTGCGAGTTGGCTGGGGACTTATCCAGCGCCACACCGGTACGCAGCGTCAGCGCGTCGTTATACTTGTAGTTCAGGCCCAGCGCATACAACCAGGAGTCTTTCCAATTCTGGTTGATCACCATATTCCCTTTACCCGTACCCGGGAACTGGATGGCAATCTTGTCCATATCCGAATGCTCGGTCCAGGTCACATTCCCCATGACTGCCAACTTGTCATTGATATCATGGTAGAAGTTGGCCGATGCCGACGCCGGCGTGGTCACGTCGGTAGAAGCACCAGATGAGGAGTGCAAGTTGTTCATCACGCCAGCGACGGCAGCATTGCCAACCTGATCATAGGTCCACTTCACATTTCCATCTAAAGTGTGCTTGATCTGGGAACGGTAAGCGAGGCCAAATCGGGTATGGTCGTCAAGCTTGAACATATAGCCCAGGTTAAATCCATAGCCCCAACCGTCCGCCGTCATATCAGCCTGACCGTCGCCCAGAGCCAGAATCTGAGGCAAAGTCAACGTCCATGGGCCGCCATTAAGTGCAGCCGCAAGCGACTGGGAGTCGACCGCCTTGGTCAGGTGAGCCTTCATATACTGGGCGGATACGCCAAAACCAAAAGAGTTTTGCTCATCCAGTTTGAACGCAATGGACGGATTAAAGTTGAGTGTTTCCAGCTTGATGTTCTCAACCGAATAACGACCAATCCAATTACTGCCATAGTTCAATTGCGCACCGTAGGGCACAAAGATCCCCAGGCCAACCGTCCATTTATCATTGAGCTTGCTGGACAGATACAGTGTCGGCGCTTCCACATGGGACGGTACGTAATTATTTGCAGTCTTGGATCCAGAGATCGGAATGGAAGCTGCCGCCCGGGTCGAGCCGCCATCGGTATAGCTGGAACTCGGCATCACCGAGGTCAACCCAATCTGAATTTGTGTCCCATCGAGATTCGACAGGCCGGCCGGGTTGTAATAGATGGTTGACGGATCGGCGGCTTCTGCGCCGTTGGCATGTGCCGTTCCCTGTGCGGACACGCTCTGCGAGCCAAAGTTATAGCCGGATGCCAGCGCCTGGCCGGACAGTGCCGCGGCGCCGATGGTCATTACCGACAAACTAAGAAGCTTGAGTCTCATGTTATCCCTCTCGATGCATATAGTATTTGATTTCACATTTTTTATGAGAAACGCAAAACGTTTCTGCTGGGATACTACCAGAGAATTAGAGTCTGTCCACTAAAAAACCGAGCACTTGTTCCAAACGCGCGTTTTATATTACAGCTTTGCAACACCATAGCAACAACCCCTGTTTTCGCCGCAAAATCAGGCGATAACACGGGATTTCCCCTGCAAATCGACCGCCACATAGGTCATGATCACTTCTGTCACCGGCACAATGGCGCCATCCGCCCGTTCGGCCGAGGCCACAATCTTCAAAACCAGCGAAGAACTACCCTTGCGCAGGCAATCTGCATAAAGTGACAACACATCGCCGAGATACAAAGGCACCTGCAGCTGAAAGGCATTGACCGATACCGCCGCCACCGGTCCGTGCGCCAGACGCTCACCGGCCAGAATGGCCGCCAGATCCATCTGACCGAACAACCAGCCGGCACGGACTCTGCCGCGATCGTCCAGGCTGTCCTGCAACACTGGCACCCGCAAAGCAGGTGCGCCTTGCGGCACCGTGATCATGCACCCTCCCCCGGTACCTTCGGATGGCGGACAGCCACCCGAAGGACACGAATGTTGCGCTGCACTAGAAAATCAGACGTTCCAGCAAGCCAGCGTCGTGTTGCTCAAGTTTCATGTCAAAGTCATCGACCATGATCACATCACGCTTGAGCTTGCGCGCACGACTGATGGCATCGAACTCCTGCTGGGTAATCAGCCCTTGCTGCAGGGCTTCGGCCAGACGTTCGCGCGCAGTCAGGGTATGGAACTTGCCTTCGCGTGCCAGCTTGCGCAGCTTTTGCTCCAGCGGTTCGGTATCCAGAATCGCTTGCAGGGCAATCGGCATCACACCGACGGCATCGCGCTCATCCTTGGAAACAAAGATGCCATGGGTCAGACGGGCACGTGCCGCACCCGGCTCCATGATGCTGCGTGCCACGCGGGTACCCAGCTTGTCGGACGGCGGCGTCAGGGTCAGGCCCCACGGGAAGATCAGGCGACGCAGCACCCAGGCCAGACCACGGCTCGGCAGATTGCTGAGGAAGCCGTGCATGGCTTGCTGCACGTCGTACAGCGCCGACTCGACCGCCCACTGCACCAGCGGCAAATCTTCCTTGTGGGCACCATCGCGTTCGAAGCGCTTCAGTGCTGCGGTCGCGATATACAAGCCAGACAGCATGTCACCGAGGCGGGCCGACAGCTTTTCGCGGAACTTGAGCGAGCCGCCGAGACTGAACATGGCCATATCCGACAACAGGGCAAAGGCACTGGAGAAGCGAGTGATTTGCTTGTAGTAAGCGGCCGTCGCCCCGCCCTTCGGGCTGCGCACCAGCGCGGCACCGGTCAGGCCCATCCAGAAGGCACGGACCTTGTTGCTGGCAATGAAGCCAATGTGTCCGGTAAAGGCGTCGTCGAACTCTGCCAGGTTGTTGTCCATGGCGGCACGCATTTCACGCAGCACGAACGGATGGCAGCGGATAGCGCCCTGGCCGTAGATGATCATCGAACGGGTGAGGATGTTGGCACCTTCCACCGTGATGGCAATCGGGATGGCCTGATAGGCACGGCCGAGATAGTTGCGCGGCCCCAGTACCACGGTCTTGCCACCATGAATGTCCATGGCGTCATTGACCACTTTGCGCATGCGCTCGGTGTTGTGATACTTCAGCACCGCCGACAGCACCGAGGGCTTTTCGCCCAGATCCAGGCCGGTCAGCGCCAGATCCTGCGCCGCCTCCATTTGATAGGTATGGCCGGCAACGCGCGCCAGTGCTTCGTCCACGCCCTCGAATTTGCCGACCGGCAGACCAAACTGATCGCGGATACGGGCAAAGGCACCCGTGACGAAGCTGGCCAGCTTGCCGGAAGCCACCGACATGGCCGGCAGCGAAATGCAGCGCCCCACCGACAGACACTCGACCAGCATGCGCCAGCCCTGGCCGACATACTCCTGACCGCCGATGACCCAGTCCATCGGGATGAAGACATCCTTGCCCCAGGTCGGGCCGTTCATGAATACCGCGCCACCGGGGAAGTGGCGACGACCGATTTCAACACCGGCGTGCGCCGTGGGCACCAGCGCGCAGGTGATACCGATATCGTGCTTGTCACCCAGCAACTTGTCCGGGTCAAACAGTTTGAAGGCCAGGCCGAGTACGGTCGCGACCGGTGCCAGGGTGATCCAGCGCTTTTCCCATGTCACGCGGATACCGAGTACGTTGTCGTGGTGTTCGCCGGTATGCGGGTCGGTGTAAGAACCACGGCAAACCACGCCGTAATCCGGAATGCTGCCTGCATCGGAGCCGGCATAAGGGCTGGTGAGGGCAAAGCAGGGGATGTCTTCACCACGGGCCAGACGCGGCAGGTAGAAGTTCTTCTGCGCTTCGGTACCGTAGTGCTGCAGCAGCTCACCCGGGCCGAGCGAGTTGGGCACCATGACCGAAACGGCAGCGGAGCCGCTGCGGGTAGCGATCTTGGTCACCACCTTGGCGTGACCGTAGTTGGAGAACTCCAGACCACCGTATTTCTTCTGGATGATCATGCCGAGGAAGCCGCTCTTCTTGATGAAGTCCCAGACTTGCGGCGGCAGATCTTTCTGCTCGTGGGTAATCGACCAGTCGTCGATCATGTTGCACAGTTCTTCAGTCGGACCATCGACAAAGGCCTGCTCTTCAGCCGACAGCTTGGGTGCCGGGAAGGATTCGAGGCGGCTCCAGTCCGGCTTGCCGGAGAACAGGTCACGATCCCACCAGACAGTACCGGCGTTGATGGCCTCCTGCTCGGTCTGCGACATGGCCGGGGTGATCTTCTTGAAGATGGCGAACACCGGACCGGTAAACAGCGCGCGACGCAGCGGCGTCAGATTGAGGATCAGGGCAATGGCGACAAACACGCCCCAGACCCACGGTGCAACGACCGTACCGGCCGCCAGGAAGGGCAAGGCGCCCAGCCAGCCGGCCACCACCACACTCCAGGCGAGCACCGGCGCGCGGAAGTAAGCCAGCGCGCCCAATAGTGCAATCAGGATGACAGCAGATAACAACATAGACTTCTCCTCGTGTTGAGCCTTTTTCCGGCTTGTCGGGTGTACTCACCCTGATCTGCCGGGATTATTGTGGGCCGGCGGGCAAGCCGGCCGGGACTGCAAAATCAGCTGCGGGCAGGCGCCACCAGCGCACTGACCACATAGGGCAGCAGGTGCTTGACGATCATGTCCGGATCCCGGGCACTGACCACCTGACTGCGGGTAAAGATCTTCAGCACGTCATTGCCGGCAAAGGCATTGAACATCACGCTGAAGGAGAAATGCATGCGCCAGGCCAGCTCTTCGGCCGGCAGTTCCGGCAGGACGCGACTGAAGGCGGCGCTATACCGTTCAACAAACACGCTGTACTGCTGCGACAGGGTATCGCGCAGTACGCGGTGGTTTTCCACCAGGGTCCGCGACAGCAGGCGCACAAACATGGCACCGCCCCGCGACGGATCCTTGGACAGCATCAGACAGGGACGAATGAAGCTCATCACCAAGCCTTCCACACCGGGTTCCGGCAGGGCTTCCAGCTGGTCCAGCTCGGACAGACAGGCCGAGATCAGGGGCGCCAGGCGGCGCAGAAAAACCGACTCGAACAACTTGTCCTTGGAGCCGAAGTGATAATTCACCGCGGCCAGATTGACCCCCGCCTGCTGGGTGATCATGCGCAGCGAGGTGCCCTCGAAACCATGCTCGACAAAAAGTCGCTCGGATACATCCAGTATCCGGCTCGTCGTATCGGGTTTGCTTGCGACTTCCATTGAATCTCCTGGTCCTGTCATTTTGTTTTGTTTGATTGTGTTCACTGCGTTTCGAACAGGTGTTTGAAACTTACGTTTTAATTTGACCCATGTCAATAGCCAGCCATTCGAGGCCCGCTCTGGGACAAACGTTTGACCCTCTTGTGATGACAATATAATGAAAAACGGCAGCTTAACAAGCTGCCGTTTTAAACGCCCGAGCAAATACCCGATTGACGCGCTACAAGCCGCGCAGCAGGTCGTGTTTCAGGTCCTCGACATGCTCCAGGCCGACGGCCACGCGCAGCAAGCCTTCAACAATACCGGCGCGCTCGCGGGCCTCCGGCGTCACCCGGGCGTGGGTCGTCGAGGCCGGATGCGTCAGGGTGGTTTTGACATCCCCCAGATTGGCAGTGCGCGAGATCAGCGTCACGCCGTCCACGACACGCCAGGCCGCTTCCCTGCCCCCTTTGACCACAAAGGACAGCACCGCCCCGCCCTGGCTTTGTTGCCGCATGGCCAGTTCATGCTGCGGGTGGCTGGCCAGCCCCGGATAGTAGACGCGCTCGACCTGTGGCAGCCCCTGCAGCCATTCGGCCAGTTGCCCTGCGGTGGCACACTGACGTTCCATGCGAATGAACAAGGTCTCCAGCCCCGAAAGCAAAACCCAGGCATTGAAAGCCGAAAGCGACGGGCCGGCGGTGCGGACGTGCAGATAGATGGGCTCGATCAGTTTGTCGCTGCCCACCACGGCACCACCCAACACCCGGCCATGGCCATCCAGGAACTTGGTGGCCGAATGCACCACCAGGTCGGCCCCGTGCCTGAGCGGCTGCTGCAGGGCCGGCGAGCAGAAGCAGTTATCCACCACCAACAGGGCGCCGTGTTCGTGCGCCAGATCCGCCAGGGCACGCAAGTCCGCCACCTCGGTCAGCGGATTCGACGGCGTTTCCACAAACAGGATCTTGGTATTCGGCCGCATGGCGGCACGCCAGGCGCCCAGATCCGTCGGGGCCACAAAAGTCGTATCGATGCCGAAGCGCGACAAGGTGCCGGCAAACAGGTTCAGCGTCGAGCCAAACAGGCTTTGCGACGACAGCAGATGGTCCCCGGCCTGCAGGTTGGTCAGCATCACGGCCTGAATGGCCGCCATGCCGCTGGCGGTGGCGATGGCGCGCTCGCCGCCTTCCAGCGCAGCCAGCCGCGACTGGAAGGCACTGACCGTCGGGTTGGTAAAGCGGGAATAGGTATAGCCCTCCTGCTCGCCGAGAAACAGACGGGCACCTTCTTCGGCACTGCCAAAAGTGAAACTGGAGGAGAGATACAAGGCCTGGCTGTGTTCGCCGAACGCGCTCAGCTCGCTGCCACTGCGAATCGCCAGGGTTTCCGGATGGTAACTTGGTTCGGTGATGCTCATGATGTCTCTTTCTTGTTTTCGGGGTATGGCAAAACAAATCCCCCGGCACGATGCCTGCCGACATCATACCGGGGGATCCGGTCTGTCACGGGGCCGGGGGCCGCCGTGCGACTCAGATCAGATTCTGCTCAGCCACGTTGAGGTTCAGGTCGATGAACTGTGACGTGGCCTCCTCGTCGCTGGCCTTGCCGGCCAGACGCGAGCATTCGACGGCCTCCAGATAGGCCTGCGAGATGTCGCCGGTAATGTAGTTGCCGTCGAAGCAGGAGGTTTCAAATTCGCTCAGTGCCGGGTTGACACTGTGCACTGCCGCCATCAGCGCCGAGAGGTCCTGGTAGATCACGGCGTCGGCACCGATTTCCCGCGCAATCTCGTCCTCGGTGCGGCCGGTGGCCAGCAGCTCGGCACGAGTCGGCATGTCGATGCCATAGACATTGGGAAAGCGTACCGCAGGTGCCGCAGAAGCGAAATAGACTTTTTTCGCACCGGCATCGCGCGCCATCTGCACGATCTCCTTGGAAGTGGTACCCCGCACGATGGAATCGTCCACCAGCAGCACATTGCGCCCCTTGAACTCGGTGGCGACCGGGTTGAGCTTTTGTCGTACCGACTTCTTGCGCACGGCCTGTCCCGGCATGATGAAAGTCCGGCCGATATAGCGGTTTTTGATGAAACCTTCGCGATAGGGCAAGCCCAGGGTATTGGCCAGCTGCAGGGCACTCGGACGGCTGGTATCGGGGATGGGCATGACCACATCGATATCGATTTCCGGCAGCACGCGACGGACCTTCTCCGCCAGCATGGCGCCCATGGCGATGCGGGCCAGATAAACCGACGCGCCGTCGATCACCGAATCCGGGCGGGCAAAGTAGACATATTCGAACAGGCAGGGCGCCAGGCGGGTCGAGACGGCGCATTGCCGGGCATGCACATCGCCATCGAAAGTGACAAATACCGCCTCACCCGGCTGCACATCGCGCAGCAACTCGAAGCCCGAACAATCCAGCGCGACCGACTCGGAGGCAAACATGGTTTCGGTCTTGCCGTTTTCATGGGTATGCACCCCCATGACCAGCGGGCGAATGCCGCTTGGATCACGAAAGGCCACCAGACCATAGCCGGCAATCATCGCCACCACGGCATAGGCCCCCTTGACCCGGCGGTGCACGGCCTCGACCGCGCCGAACACGGCGTCAATCGACAGCTCGTAGCCTTCCACACGCTGGGCAATTTCGTGCGCCAGCACATTGAGCAGCACTTCCGAATCGGAGCGCGTGTTGATGTGCCGCAGGTCATGCCGGAACATGTCTGCCTTGAGCTCATCGGTATTGGTCAGATTGCCGTTGTGCGCCAGCACGATGCCAAACGGCGAGTTGACATAGAAAGGTTGCGCCTCGGCCAGACTGGCAGCCGAACCGGCGGTCGGATAGCGCACGTGGGCGATGCCGGCCGTTCCCTGCAGGGAGCGCATATTGCGCGTACGGAAGACGTCACGCACCAGTCCGCTGCCCTTGTGCATGTGAAATGTCTTGCCGGAGGCCGTCACGATGCCCGCGGCATCCTGGCCACGATGTTGCAGCACCTGCAATCCGTCATACAGCAGTTGGTTGACGGCCGACTGGCCGACCACACCGAGGATTCCACACATACTCGCTCTCTTCCACGAAACCGAAATGAACATAAAAAAAAGCGGAAATCTTGAGTTGAAGATATCAAGATATTCCGCTTGTATCACCCGTTATCCGGGTAATGCAGACTGTCCGCCAATATGGGCGGCAGCCAGGGCCTTAATGCCAGCGCCCCGGATTCCAGCGGCGGGGCCAGCAGGGCATTGCGCCAGGCAGGCTCCCGGGGCAGATCGGTCAGTCCGGCAATCAGTGTCAGCACCACCAGCACCAGGGAGCCGCGCGCCAGGCCAAAGCCGGCACCGAGCAAGCGATTCACCCCGCCGAGCCCGGCCGAATCCAGCAGGCCGGTCAGCACGACCCGCAGCAGGCAGGACAGCAGCCAGACGACAAAAAAGACGGCCATGAAGGCCAGCACCATGCGCAAGCCTTGCGCGGCCAGCGCCTTGGGCACGAAATCGGTCACCACCGGCGCCAGTAGCTTGGCACACCAGAAGGCGATCATCCACGCACCCAGCGACAGCACCTCGACCACCAGGCCACGCACCAGCCCGACCACGACGGAACCGGCGAGGATGGCGAAGGCGATGTAATCCAGAACGGTCATGCGCTTATTGCCCCACCACAATGCCGGACACACCGGCGTTGGCCAGCTTCCTCAGGACGGCATTGGCCTCGCTACGACTGGCGAACGGACCGACACGCACACGGGTGGCAGGCCCCTTGCTGGTTTGCACCTTGCTGAAGCGGGCATCGACACCGAGCCCGGCCAGCTTGGCCTTGAGTGCATCGGCCTTGGCCGGGTCGGACAGGGCGGCGAGCTGAATGACGTACTTGCTGCCGTCGGCGGACGGCTTGGCCGCCGCGACCGAGTCGGCACCATCGGCGCGACCTTCCAGAATGGCGGCAGGATCAACCGCCTTGTGCGGCTTGGCATCCGGGGTTTTCGGACGGGCAGGTTTGCCGTGGGCGGCAGAGGCCTCTGCCGGCTTCCTGTGCACCGCCGCCGAGGCTTCCTTGCCACGGGCGGCAGCGGTGACGTGCGGCGCGGAGCCGTCGCTGCGGGCGGCAACCGCCGGATTGACCGGTTCGGACAGGGTGGAGAGCGATTCGGGCAGCGCCGTGGCTTCTGGACGCGAGGCATCCTGCGGGGCCGAGGCGGCCGCACGCGCTGCCGGGGCCTTGGCGCCAGGCGCCGTCTGCGTGCCGCCGGAGGCGACACCCACGACCAGCACCGACTCGGGACGCATCGGTTGATCCTGCACGCGCCCCAGCACCTTCCACAGCACCACGGTGGCGATCAGCACCAGCACAATGGCGCCCACCAGGCGGCGGCGTGCACGCTTCTTCATCAGCAGCAGCTCTTCTTGAGCAGACAGACCGGCCATGCAATCCTCAGGGTAGTGACTGCCGGGCAGACATCACCTCGGCAACAGTATGGAATGACCCGAAAACGACGATTCTATCATTCTCTGCCGCAACAGATAAGGCACTCTTCCAGGCATCGGAAACCGTATCGAACAGACGCAGGTTTTTCGCTCCGGCCGTTTTGAGGATCGCAGCGATCTCTTCCGCACGCTGACCGCGCGGCATGTGCAGCCCGCCAACGAACCAGCCGTCGAACTCGCCGGCGGCCAGCGCCGCGACGGCAGCCAGGTCCTTGTCGGCCAGCATGGAGAAAACGGCATAGCGGTTTTCAGCAAACGGCAGCTGGCGCAGATTGGCCACCAGCGCCCGCACGGCGTGGGGATTGTGACCGACATCCAGCACCACCTGCGGCCGGCCGGGCAGCACCTGGAAACGGCCGGGCCAGTCGACCTCCAGCAGCCCGCGCTTGATGGCGCCCAGATCGACCGGCAACTGCGTGCGCAGTTGCGCCAGCACGGCCAGCGCCGCCGAGGCATTCGCCAGCTGATAGCTGCCTCGCAGCGCCGGGAACGGCAAGGCATGCCAGTGACGCTCCCCCATGCTGAACGACCATTGCTGCTCCATGCGGGTAAAACCGAAGTCACGCCCGATCAGGAACAGCGGCGCACCGATGGCGGCAGCATGGTCAAGCAACTTTTGCGGCGGATGGGCATCGGCACAAATGGCCGGCTTGCCGGCACGAAAAATGCCGGCTTTTTCGAATCCGATGGTTTCCCGGTCATCGCCCAGATAATCCTGATGATCCAGGTCCACACTGACCACCACCGAAACATCGGGCTCAAAGACGTTGACGGCATCGAGCCGGCCACCCAGCCCGACCTCCAGCACCATCACATCGACCTCGGCCTGCATGAAGCACTGCACGGCCGCCAGGGTGCCGAACTCGAAATAGGAGAGCGGCACCTCGGCGCGCCCCGCCTCGACCGCCGCAAAGGCATCGACCAGACGGGCATCGTCCACCGGCTGCATGTCGATGGCGACACGCTCGTTGTAACGCAGGATATGTGGCGAGGTATAGGTACCGACCCGGTAGCCGGCACGCATCAGCATGGTCGAGAGCATGGCACTGACCGAACCCTTGCCATTGGTGCCGCCGATCATGATCACCGGACAGGCCGGCGTCAGCTTCATGGCGGCGCGCACACGCCCTACCCGCGCCAGCCCCAGGTCGATGACCTTGGTGTGCAGGGTTTCGAGATAAGAGAGCCACTCGGGCAAGGTACGGACGGTCATGATCGTGATACCTGATGCAGCGGCACCGCCGGGTGCCAGCGAAGAAAAACCCGCAGTCGGCGCAGGGCATCGGCTGCGGCGGAGTCGGCCAGCAGCACGCAATGGTAGCGCCGGCCGGCCAGGGTATAGTGCAGGATGATCAGCCAGGGCAAGACCACACTGTCCGCCCCCGGCTGCACCGGCACCCAGTCGGCACCCTGGCGGACAGACAGCTGGCGGCCATCGCGCACGGCCAGTGCAACCGGTCCCTCACCCAGCTGCCACAGCCGCCACAGTGGCCACGGCAGCAGCAACAGCCACCAGACGGAAACCGTCCCCGGCCAGGCGAACAGCAAGATCAGGGCGCACAGCGCCAGCAGGACACGCCAGGCCAGCGAGGGGCGCAGCGCGACACGGAAGTCGGCGGCGGATGCGCAGGCCACCGTGTACGGGGTCATTCCACCCCTTCGGCAGCCCGGTTGGTGATGTCACCTTCGACGCTGTCAAAGACCTGCGAATGGATCTCGACATCAAACCACTCCCAGAAGGCCTTGAGCGACAGATCCTGCGGCCACAGGGCGCTGTCTTCGCACCAGCCTGCCAGCTCCATGCGGAAAAGCTGGTCGTAAATCTCGTCCAGATAGGCCACGCATTGCTCGGGCTCTTCGAAGTCCGGCAGCAGGATGGCATTGCAATTGCTGCGCAGGGTATCGAGCGTCAGATCCAGATCATTGTCCGGCAGGGCATGCAGCCACTGATGGAACGGTTGCTTCGGCTTGATGACTGCCACGGAGCGATCGACGAAATACATGGGGTCGTCCTTCTACTGTTTTGACCAGGTCGGCATTGTAGCAGCGACGGCGCATGGCCTGAACAAGTTATTCGGTTCCCGCGGCGGCGCACGCGGCAGAAGGCCCGGTCCGTGCTACAATCCAGCCGGTTTTCTCCCCCGGACTCACTCTGCAATGGCACTCATTACCGTCGAAAAGGCCTGCCTGGCCTTTGGCCACCACGCCCTCCTGGATCACGTCGATTTCGCCCTGGAACCGGGCGAGATTGTTGGCCTGATCGGCCGCAACGGCGCCGGCAAGTCCTCGCTGCTCAAGGCGATCGCCGGTACGGCCAGACTCGACGACGGCCGCATCAACATCAAGGGGGATATCCAGCTGGCCTATGTACCGCAGGAACCGGCGCTCAACCCCCAGCACACGGTATTCGAAGCCGTGGCCGAGGGGCTGGGCGAGCTGCAACAGCTGCTGACCGAATACCATCGACTGACCAGTGGCCTGGAGCAGCCCGATGCCGATCACGATGCCCTGCTGGCGCAAATGACGCCGATCCAGCACAAGCTGGAGGCCCTGGACGGCTGGCAATTCGATGCCCAGATCCAGACCACCCTCAGCCACCTGCAATTGCCGGCCGACACCCTGGTCAGCGCCCTGTCCGGCGGCTGGAAAAAACGCGTGGCCCTGGCCCGCGCGCTGTGCGCCCGGCCGGATGTCCTGTTGCTGGACGAACCGACCAACCACCTGGACGTGGAGGCCATCGTCTGGCTGGAAAACCTGCTCAAGTCCCATGGCGGCAGCGTGCTGCTGATTACCCATGACCGACGTTTCCTCGACAATACCGTCACACGCATCGTCGAACTCGACCGCGGCCTGCTGCGCAGCTATCCGGGCTCGTTCGCCAGCTATCTGAGCAAAAAACAGGAAGAACTGGCGGCGGAAGAGGAACAGAACCGCGTGTTTGACAAATTTCACGCCCAGGAAGAAGTCTGGATCCGCAAGGGCATCGAGGCACGACGCACGCGCAATATGGGTCGGGTGCGGCGTCTGGAAGAACTGCGGCGCCAGCGCGCCGCACGCCGTGAGCGGGTGGGTCAGGTCAACTTCCAGCTGTCCAGCGGCGAGCGCTCCGGCAAACTGGTGGCCGAGCTGGAGCATGTCGACAAGGGCTTCGGCGACAAGCAGCTGATCCGAGACTTCACCACCCGCATCCTGCGTGGTGACAAGATCGGCCTGATCGGTCCCAATGGCATCGGCAAAACCACGCTGCTGAAGCTGATCCTGGGCGAACTGGAGCCGGATCGCGGCACGGTTCGGCGCGGCACCAACCTGCAGATCGCCTATTTCGACCAGTTCCGCGAACAGCTGGATGAAGAGGCCAGCGTGGCCGACATCATCAGCCAGGGCAACGAATTTCTGGACATCGGCGGCCAGCGCAAGCATGTGATGAGCTATCTGGAAGACTTCCTGTTCGAGCCGGCCCGCGCCCGCAGCCCGGTGCGCTCGCTGTCCGGCGGAGAACGCAACCGCCTGTTGCTGGCGCGGCTGTTCACGCGTCCGGCCAACGTCCTGGTGCTGGACGAACCGACCAACGACCTGGATATCGACACGCTGGAACTGCTGGAAGAGCTGCTGGCCAACTACAGCGGGACAGTCTTCCTGGTCAGCCACGACCGTGCCTTCCTCGACAATGTCGTGACCCAGGTGATTGCCTTCGAGGGCAACGGTCGCCTGGAAGAAGCCCCGGGCGGTTATCAGGACTGGATCGACACCAAGGCCCGCATGGCCACCCTGCAGCCGGCCACCCCTGTCAAAGCCAGCCAGCCGGACAGCGCCAGGCCGCGCCAGGACAAGCCGAAAACCGGCAAGAGCAAGCTGTCCTACAATGAAAACCGGGAACTGGCCGAGTTGCCGGACTTACTGGAAAAACTGGAAACCGAACAGCAGGACCTGAACCAGCGTCTGCTCGACCCGAACTGTTATCGCGACACGCCGCTGGAGGCGCGCGCCTGGCAGGCTCGCATCGAAGAGATCGAATTGCTGCTGCTGGAAAAGCTGGCGCGCTGGGAGGAACTGGAGGCCAAACAGAAATGATGCGTCGTTGCGGCTACTACTGCTTGCTGATTGCCCTGCTGACTGCCTGCAGCAGTGCGCCACCGCTGAAACAGCATGCGCGCCCGCCTGCGGGCAGCCAGTATGGCCTGTCGCACCTGCAGGCCGATGGTGCCGGACGCGAAATTCTGATGTACACCCTCAGCCTGCTGGATGTCGGTTATCAGTTCGGCGGCAGCAATCCGGCGGCCGGCCTCGATTGCAGCGGCATGGTCAGCTACATCTATTACAACGCCGTCGGCGTGAAGCTGCCGCACAATGCGGCCCAGATCGCCGGCCTGGCCCGCCCGATCGACATCAACGACCTGCGCGTCGGCGATCTGGTGTTCTTCAACACGCTCAACCGCCCGTTCTCGCACATGGGCATCTATATCGGTGACGGCAAATTCGTCCACGCACCACGCAGCAACAGCGTGATCCGGGTCGACCGTCTCGACAACCGCTATTTCGCCAGCCGCTTCGAGGGCGCGCGCACGCTGTTCAGCCAAGGCTGAGCCCCCGGGCGGCAGACTGGCCTCGCCCGGGCTTTGGCGGTATGATCTGAATCATTGCGGCTTCATTTCTCACTCCCAGATCAGACCGATAGGAAACCAAAAGTGGAACTGTCCCAGCGCGTACTCGCCATCAAGGAATCCCCGACGCTCGCCATCACTGCCAAGGCGCAAAAACTCAAGGCCGAAGGCCGTGACGTGATCGCCCTGGCCGCGGGCGAACCGGATTTCGACACCCCGGATCACATCAAGGCTGCCGCCATCGAAGCCATCAACAAAGGCTTCACCAAATACACCCCGGTCGCCGGTATCCCCAGCCTGAAACAGGCCATCATCGCCAAGTTCAAGCGGGACAACGGGGTCGAGTACAACGCCAAGCAGATCCTGGTCTCGGTCGGTGGCAAGCAGAGCTTCTTCAATCTGTGCCAGGCACTGATCGGCCGGGGCGACGAAGTCATCATCCCGGCGCCTTACTGGGTGTCCTATCCGGATATCGTGCTGCTGGCCGAAGGCAAGCCGGTCATCGTCGAATGCGGCATCGAGCAAGGCTTCAAGCTGACCGCCGCACAACTGGAAGCGGCCATCACCCCGCACAGCAAGCTGCTGGTACTCAACAGCCCGTCCAATCCGACTGGCGCGGTCTACACGCTGGAAGAACTGCAGCAACTGGCCGAGGTACTCAAGCGCCACCCGCAGGTGATGATTGCCTCGGATGACATGTACGAGCATGTTCTGCTGGGAGACACCCGCTTCTGCAACATCCTCAACGCTGCCCCCGGGCTGAAGGACCGCACCATTCTGCTCAATGGCGTGTCCAAGGCCTATTCGATGACCGGCTGGCGCATTGGCTATGCGGGTGGTCCGGAGTGGCTGATCAAGGCCATGGAGAACATTCAGTCGCAGTCCACCTCCAACCCGACCTCGATTTCGCAGGTCGCTGCCGAAGCGGCGCTCACCGGCGATCAGGGCTGCATCACCCCGATGCTGCAGGCCTTCAATCAGCGCCACGTCTTCGTGGTCGACTACTTCAACCGCATCCGCGGCCTGAAGTGCCTGCCGGCCGGCGGCGCGTTCTATGCCTTCGTCGATGCCCGTGACGCCATCCGCAACCTGCATGCCGAAGGCAAGATTGCCGAAGCGACCGATATGGCACTGGGCAGCTATCTGCTGGAAACACAAGATGTGGCCGTCGTACCCGGTTCGGCTTTTGGTGCCGAGGGTTATTTCCGCATCAGCTTTGCCACCAGCATGGGCAATCTGGAAAAGGCGCTGGCCCGTATCGAAAAAGCCCTGGCCTGAGCCCTTCTGCTGCCCGCGTACACCCCCTGACCTCAGGGGGTGTTTTACATTCCATGCCAGATAAATATTGATCCGCACCCGCCACCTTGTCTAAGCTTGAGACACCACAACGACAAGGAGAACCATCATGCGCAAGACCATCCTGCTATTCTGGCCCTCCTTCATCATCGCCTGCCTGGCTTCGGTCACGTTCTTTGCCCTGTTCGACCCGTACGAACTGAAGCTCCACGGCACCCAGCTGTTCAGTGACAAGCGGGCCGCCTATACCTTCTTCCTGCTGGCGGCCTGGGCCTTTGGCGCACTCAATACGGCGGTCGTCTTCCTGCTGGAAAAAAACGCCCGCGAAGTGAACGGTTTTGTCCCCCAACCCCGTCCGGAGGCCAGCGTCGGCGACCCGGACGCGCCAAACTGACTGACCATCCAATAAAAAAGGCAGCCGAAGCTGCCTTTTTTCATGCGGCACATCACCGGCTCAGAACAGGCCCAGCCCCTTGAGCATCACCACCAGGATCAGCACGGGCGACACCCAGCGCAGAACGGTAAACAGCGCATTGAGCAAACCCTGATTCTGCAGTTGCCCCTGATTGCTCAAAGCCTCGCTCATGCGTTGCTTGCCCCATACCCAACCGACAAACAGACACAGACCAATGCCACCAAGCGGCATCATGACGTTGGAGGTGACAAAGTCGAACAGATCGAAGGTTGTCATGCCGAACAGCTTGACCCCGGCCATGCTGCTGTTGGACAAGGCGCAGGTTGAGCCGACCAGCGCCAGCATGGCCAGCGACAGCCAGGTGGCCACCGGGCGCTTCATCTTGAAATGCTCGCTCAGCAGGGCAATCGGCACTTCGAGAATCGACAGCATGGCGCCCATGGAGGCCACGGCGGTCAGTACGAAAAACACCACCATGAACAGATGGCCGAAAGGCATGTTGTGGAATACCGCCGGGATAGTGATAAACAGCAGCGAAGGACCGGCGGAAGGCTTGAAGCCGAAGGCAAACACCGCCGGAAAAATGGCAATGCCGGCCAGCATCGAAACAAACAAGTCGGCACACATCACCCGGAATGCGGTAGCCGGAATGTTTTGATCGTCACGAAAATAGCTGCCGTACGTCATCATGGTACCCATGCCGATCGACAGCTTGAAGAACGCCAGACCGACCGCAGTCAGCACCACGGCGCCGGTAATCTTGCTGAAGTCGGGCTGAAACAGGAACTTCAGTCCTTCCGAAGCGCCAGGCAGCATCAGACTGCGCACCCCGACCACCACCAGCAACACGAACAGCAGCGGCATCAGCTTCTTGGTTGCCGCCTCAATCCCCTTGGAGACACCCAGCAGCAGGATGCAGCCCATCAGGCCCAGCACCAGCCACTGCCACAGCAAGGACTGCCAGGGATCGGAAATCAGCTGGCCAAAAACCCCTTCCGTCACCTTGGGATCACTGGTCAGCAGACCACTGCCCAGCGACTTGAACACATAGGCAAACACCCAGGCAGCCACTTCCGAGTAGAAGGCCATGATCAGGAAGGCCGCCAGCACCCCGGCGATGCTGATCAGCCACCAAGGCTGACCGGGAGGGGACAGCGTCTTCATGGTGGTGTAGGCATTGGCCTTGACCTTACGGCCCAGCATGATTTCGGCAATCATCACCGGCAGCCCCACCAGCAGGGTGGCCAGAATGTACACCACCAGGAAACCGGCGCCCCCGTTGGTACCGGTCAGATAGGGAAACTTCCAGATATTACCCAGACCGACAGCCGACCCCAGCGTGGCTGCCAACACCCCGAAACTGGAGGTAAATCCGTCCCGGGCGGCCACTGATGCGGCCTTTTTTTCATTTTTCATTTAATTTTGTCTCTCTTTACCCCGAATACATGGCCTGCTCAACCACCAGCAAGCCCCTTTGCCCAAAAAACCGTCGGGCAGGCGTGATTTTGCAGGATATCCACGCCGAGGCAAAGAGACTATTTGCCGCCGCCGGCCGATCGGCACACGATTTCTCGCAGACCATCGAGCCAGACCATGCATTCCTGCAGCTGCGCCCGCTCAATATACTCGTCGGGGCGATGCGCCTGCTCGATCGAACCTGGCCCGAGTACCACACTGGGGAACCCGGCCGCGCTGAAACAACCGGCTTCGGTGGTATAGGCCACAGCCTGATGTGACCTGCCCGGGCACAGCTCTTGAATGTAGTCCAGCAACGAACTGCCCTGCGGTGACTCGAAGGGCTGACAATCTACCAACTGTTCAAAGGTGATGTCGGCTTCGGGCGCGGTACGACGCATTTCTTCAACCAGCGTGGCGGCGTAATCACGCACGGTATCGATATAACGTGCCAGCGGTTCGCCCGGCAGCCAGCGACACTCGAAGACAAACTCGCATTCACGCGGCACGATATTCGGCACGGTACCGCCGTGAATGGTCCCCGTCTGCAGCGTGGCATAGGGCACATCATAGAGAGGACGGGCGCGGCCAAAATGCGCTTCGGTATCCGCCAGTTTGCGGATATGGCTGATCAGTCGAGCCGCGTACTCGATGGCATTCACACCCTGCGGTGTCAGCGAGGAGTGCGCCGAACGCCCGGTCACCCGGCAGCGGAAGTGGGCGATGCCCTTGTGGGCGACGACCGGCTGCATCCGGGTCGGCTCGCCGATGATGCAACCGGACACCGGTACACCACGGGCAAGCAGATCGGCGATCAGCCGCGGCACCCCCAGGCACCCGACCTCTTCATCATACGAGAGCGCCAGACCGATCTGCTGCTGCAGTCGCCCTTCGGCATGCGCCGCCAGTACCGAAGGCAACCACGCCAGCACACAGGCAATGAACCCCTTCATGTCGGCGGCACCGCGCCCGTACAGACGACCATCGCGCTCGCTGAGCACGAAGGGGTCGCTCGTCCAGCTTTGCCCATCCACCGGCACGACATCGCTGTGACCGGACAAAATGAGCGCGGGCTGAGCGACCGGGCCGACCAGGGCAAAAAGATTGGCTTTGCTGCCATCATCGTTATAAGTCAGCTGGCTGGAGATGCCGAGCCCGGCCAGATGCTGCCGCACCCATTCGATCAGGCTCAGATTGGAATGGCGACTGGTGGTATCAAAGGCCACCAGCGTGGCGAGCAGGGATTCCGGTTCGTTGGACATGTCATTTTCCTGAAGGCAGTCTGGAACGCAGCGTAAGTCAGATTCCGATACCGACATCATACTTCGCTGAACATGAAATGGTAGACCCGGCAAAACGGAAAAAGATCGTGACACCTCAAGCCCGAGTGGCTATACTCTGCCTCTCTATGGCGGGTCTCCCCGCATTGCATCGTGGTTCACCTGGTCAGGTCCGGAAGGAAGCAGCCAAAATCACATCGTGCAAGTGCCGGGGGTCAGGCTCGCCACCCCTCCCCTCTCCCTATCATGCAAATTCATGTCATGCACGTATGTCATTGCGACATTGGCATAAAATCCCATTGTTCTCAACCATAAGATTCAGCTAACATTACGCAAAATTACTTACGCCAAGGCTTTACTATTTTTTTACAAAGTTTTGGGATACCCAATTTAGATATTTTGCTACTGTTAGATTGTCGGTCATGCCGAACAACTATTAGACAGCCGATTTCGCATTGCCAATGAGAGGACATCAAAAATGAAACTATTCGAAAAGATCACCAACCCGCGTGAAATCCGTCGCAAACTCGGCCTGAACCAACAAGAGTTCTGGAGCCGTATCGGCGTCACCCAATCCGGTGGCTCGCGCTATGAAAGCGGCCGCAACATGCCGAAGCCGGTGCGCGAACTGCTGCGCCTGGTGCATGTTGAACAGATTGACCTGTCGAAGGTTCGTCGCGAAGACTTCGAAATCGTGGAATATCTGAAAGAAACCCACCCGGACCTCTACAAGAGCCTGCGCAAGGCCGTACGTGCCAAGATGGAAACCCAGGAAGGCGGCGCAGAAGCGCTGCTGGGCTAAGCAGGCACGCCAGTCAGACAGACAGACAAAGGGCGGAAGCGCATGGCGCTTCCGCCCTTTTTCATGACCGACCGGTCACCCATTACTCGCCGTTATAGCGCACCAGCAGCACCGGCACATCGCAGGTCTTGAGCAGGCCCTCGGCCACGCTGCCCATCAGCAGATGCATCACCCCGGTCCAGCCGTGGGTCCCCATGACCACCAGATCGGCCCCCCAGCTATTGGCATCCTCTTGCAACACCGAGGCAATCTTGTCGCCCCAGCTTTCCAGAATTTTGCACTCCGGCTTCACGCCCAGCGACTCGGCCTTTTCATGCGCCTGACGCAGCACCTGCTCGCCGGCCTCCTTGACCGATTTCTGCAATTCGGAGGCGTCGAGGAACTCGGTCCCTCCCCAGCCAAACTGCGCCAGGTCCACCACGTGCACCATACGCACCTGTGCGCCACACTCGCTGGCCAGCTTGCAGGCCTCTGTCAGCGCCAGATTCGAGGTTTCACTATCGTCTACCGGCACAAATATCCGTTGGTACATGATGCCCCTCCTTCATTGGGGAATGTGTCCCCTGTCAGTACCAGTCTAGCAAAGCGGGTTGCCAAACGGTTGATGCAGATTAAAACAGTCCATTAGACTGACGGCTTGCTACCGAGAGATGCCCATGGCCCGAATTCAGATCAGTTTACCCGACCCCGTGCTCTTCGAAACCCTGCTCGAAGTTCGCATCGGCGACATCAATTATGGCAATCACATGGCCAATGATGCAATTTTAAGATATGCACATGAAGCGCGACTGCGATTCCTGCAGTCGCTCGGCTATAGCGAACTGGACGTCGCCGGCAGTGGGATCATCATGGCAGACGCAGCCATCAGCTATAAGGCCGAGGTCTTTCATGGCAACCGCCTGCGCCTGAAGCTGGGCATTACTGATGTCAGCCACCATGGCTTTGACATGATTTACCAAGCTGTCGATGACAACTCAGGCAAAGAAGTGGCAAGATTGAAAACAGGTATCGTATTTTTCGATTACGCCCACAGAAAAATAGCGCCGATTCCGCCAGCTTTTCTGGCGAGACTGCCGCAGCTAGCAGGAGGAACACCCGCATGAGACCCTACCGCGTCAACTCCCCACAGGCGATGGCCCGCTTCATCGCCATGTTCATGATCACCGATGGTGAAATGGACGAGCGTGAACTCGATGCGCTGGAAAAGATCATGACCTACGACCTGCTCGGCCTGAGCCGCAAGCAGTTCACCCAGGTGCTGGTCGACTATTGCGATGACATCTCCGACGAGGCCGAGCAAGACGGCACCATCCATCTGATCGACCGCCAGCGCATCGACACGCTGCTGGAAGAAGTCACCGACCGCAGCAAGCGTCTGCTGACTTGCGCCCTGGCCATGGACGTGGCCAAGGCGGATGGCGACATCAGCCCGCCGGAAATGGCCCTGCTGCGCTACCTGATGCAACGCTGGGACATCACCCTGAGCGACATCGAGGCCGCCATCATCAGAAAACCGCGGTCAGCCGGCAGCCAGCAACCGCAAAATGCCCTGGACTGAAGACTGCGCGGACTTTCTTGCCGCGCTGCAACGCGAAGGCAAGAGTCGCCATACCGTCGGCGCCTACCGGCGCGACCTGCACACCCTGACCGAGCTGGCCGGCGACAAGCCGGCCGGGCAGCTGAGCGTCAGCGACATCCGTCACTACATTGTCCGGCTGCATGCCGGCGGCCTGTCCGGCCGCAGCATCGGTCGCATGCTCTCCGCCTGGCGCGGCCTGTTTGGCTGGCTGATCGGGCAGCAACGAGCCAGCCACAACCCCTGCCAGGGACTGCGCCCGCCGAAAGAAGGCAAACGACTGCCCCATGCCCTGGCCGTCGATGCCACGGCAGCACTGCTGGATGGGGTCACGCCGGACACCCCGCTGGCGCTGCGCGACAAAGCCATGTTTGAACTGATGTACTCTTCGGGATTGCGACTGGCCGAGCTGGCCGGACTGGACCTGGAAGATATCGACTTCGAGCAGTCGCTGGCACGCGTCACCGGCAAAGGCAACAAGACCCGCATCGTGCCGGTCGGCAGCGTGGCCAGGGCCGCCCTGCAGGACTGGCTGGGTCAGCGTCAGGCCGAACCGGGGGAAAGTGCCCTGTTCACCGGCCAGAGCGGCCGGCGGCTCGGTGCACGCCAGATCGAAAAGCGACTTGCCGAGTGGAGTCTCAAGAGCGGCGCCACACAGCACGTCCATCCGCACATGCTGCGTCATTCCTTTGCATCGCACCTGCTGCAATCCTCCGGGGACTTGCGCGCCGTACAGGAACTGCTCGGCCACGCCAACCTGTCGACCACCCAGATCTATACCAGCCTGGACTACCAGCATCTTGCCCAGGTCTACGATGCCGCCCACCCCAGGGCGCGCAAGCCGAAGACCTCAGACGACTGAGGTGGCGGCCGCGCAGCGTGCCAGCAAACGTTGCAACGCCATCAGCACGGTCTGCCCGCGCACCTCATCGCGATCGCCATCGAAATGGCAGACGAAAGCTTCATCACCATCCGGCCCTGCCAGGCCAAACCACACGGTACCGACCGGCTTGTCTGCCGAGCCGCCTCCGGGGCCGGCCACACCGGACACCGCCACCGCCCAGTCGGCTTTGGCTGCCCGGCAGGCCCCGCGCGCCATCTGGCGCACCGTCGCCTCACTGACCGCCCCGTGGCACCGCAAGGTGTCGCCGTCCACGCCCAGCAATTGCTGTTTGGCTTCATTGCTATACGTCACAAACCCAAAACCGAACCAGGCCGAAGAACCGGGCACGGCCGTCAGCGCCCCGCTGATCAGCCCGCCGGTGCAGGACTCTGCCGTCGCCACGCATTGCGCGCGCGCCTGAAGTTGCAGCCCCAGACGCTGCGCCAAGGCCGCGGCCTGCTCAAACCAGTCTGCTGCACCATGCTGCATCGCCCTGCTCCTCTTGATGCCGTCCTTAACCGCGACGTTGCTGAAAATGCCGGATCAGTCCCTGCGTGGAACAATCATGGTGCGGATCGGCATCGCCGCCATCGAGCTGAGGCAGAATCACCCGGGCAAGTTGCTTGCCGTACTCCACCCCCCACTGATCGAAGGAGTTGATCCCCCAGATCACCCCCTGCACAAACACCTTGTGCTCATACATCGCCATCAGCATCCCCAGGGTATAGGGCGTGAGCTGATCAAGGGCGATGGTATTGGACGGCTGATTGCCCGGAAATAATTTCTGCGGCATCAGCATGTCGATCACATCGCCCGGCAGATCACCGATTTCCGCCAGGACCTCCGCTTCCGTCTTGCCATGCATCAGCGCCTGAGTCTGAGCCAGACAGTTGGCCACCAGCACCCGATGCTGCTGGTCACAGCCATCATGGCTGTTCATCGGCACGATGAAATCGCACGGCACCAGCCGGGTCCCCTGATGCAGCAACTGGAAGAAGGCATGCTGGCTGTTGACCCCCTCCTCACCCCAGATCACCGGGCCGGTATCGAAGTCCAGCCGCTCGCCATAGCGGCCGACCCGCTTGCCGTTGGACTCCATGTCCAGCTGCTGGATATGCGCCGGCAAACGGCGCAGGCCATGGTCATAGGGCATGATGGCATGGGTATGCGCACGGTAGAACGTGTTGTACCAGATCCCGAGCAAAGCCAGGATGACCGGGATATTGCGCACGAAGGGGGCTTCGAAGAAATGCCGGTCCATCGCATGACCACCGGCCAGAAACTCACTGAAACGCTCGAAGCCGACCGACAGCATCACCGGCAGACCGATGGCCGACCAGACGGAGAAACGCCCGCCGACCCAGTCCCAGAATTCGAACATATGCTGCGCATCAATACCGAACTGAGTGACGGCCTCGCGGTTGCTGGACACCGCCACAAAATGCTGTGCCACTGCGGCCTCGCCCAGATGACCGACCAGCCAGCGACGCGCCGCCTGGGCGTTGAGCAGGGTTTCCGGCGTGGTAAACGACTTGGACGCCACGATGAACAGCGTCGACTGCGGATCAAGCGGTTTGAGCGTGCGGGCAATATGCTGACCGTCGACATTGGAAACATAGTGAATGCGCAGCGTCTCGCTGGCATAAGGCGCCAGCGCCTCGGTCACCACCAGGGGGCCGAGATCCGAGCCACCGATCCCCAGATTGACAACATCGGTGATGGCCTTGCCGGTGGCACCGCGCCACTGGCCGCCACGGACACGCTCGCTGAAGTCCCGCATGCGCTGCAGCACGGCATGCAGTGGCGCCACCACATCCTGCCCGTCAACCTCGAGCCGGGCATCCCGAGGCAGACGCAGCGCCGTATGCAGCACGGCGCGGTCCTCGCTGACATTGATGCGCTCGCCGCTGCGCATACGCGCCATCCAGCCCGACAGCTCGGCCGCATCGGTCAGGTCGATCAGCAGTTCGAGCGTGCGTTCGGTGATGCGGTTTTTGGAGTAGTCGAGCAACAGGCCGTCCAGCTCGATGGAGAAACGTTCAAAACGGTGAGCATCGGCCTCGAACAGCTGGCGCATATGCATGTGGCGCGTGGCACGCTGATGCTGGTGCAGGCGCGCCCAGGCGGCAGAGGCATTGATATCGTTCTGGCGAAAAACAGGCATGCAGGGATTCCGGCGCACGCCCGCACCGTCGGCACGGGCGTGCCAGTAGCTTACAGTTTGATGAAATTGTCGCGGTAGTAACGCATTTCCTCGATCGATTCGAGAATGTCGGCCAGCGCCTCGTGCTTGCCCTTCTTGACCACGCCACGGGCCAATTCAGGCTTCCAGCGCTTGCAGAGTTCCTTCAGGGTAGACACATCCAGATTGCGGTAGTGGAAGTGGGCCTCCAGCGCCGGCATCCAGCGAGCCATGAACCGGCGATCCTGGCAGATCGAGTTGCCACACATCGGCGACGTGCGCGCCGGCGTGTACTGCTGCAGGAAGGCCAGCATTTGCGCTTCGGCCTCGGCCTCGCTCAGCGTCGATGCGCGCACGCGGTCAATCAGGCCGGAACGGCCATGCGTGGACTTGTTCCAGTCATCCATGCCGTCGAGCACGCTGTCCGGCTGATGCACGGCGAACACCGGCGATTCGGCGACAATATTCAACTGGCTGTCGGTAATCACGACAGCCAGTTCGATAATCCGGTCGGTATCCGGGTTCAGGCCCGTCATTTCCATGTCGAGCCAGATGAGGTTGTTCTGATCTTGTGCCATACTTACTCGTCTTTGCTAGTATCCGGTCATTTTCCGCTATTGCCGCCTATCCGGCAAACCTCAAAGAAAAGATATCTGATGGCTGCCGTCTTTACCAAGGTGTTTATCGCTGTTGTTCTGCTGACGTTTTTCCTGCGATTGTGGCTGGCCCTGCGTCACAGTCGCCACATCCTGGCCCATCGCGACAGCGTCCCTCAGGCCTTTGCCGCCGACATGCCGCTGGAGGAACATCAGCGCGCCGCGGATTACACACGCGCCAAAATCCGCCTGAACATCTTCTCCGGCAGCCTCGATCTGTTGCTGACCCTGATGCTGACCCTTGGTGGCGGCTTCAATCTGCTGTGGTCGCTGGCCGGACTCCTCAGCCAGCACCCCATCTGGCAAGGTACGGCCTTCATCGCCATCAGCCTGATGCTGACCAGCCTGATTTCCCTGCCGCTGTCGCTCTACGCCACCTTCGTCATCGAAGCACGCTTCGGTTTCAACAAAATGACCCTGGGTCTGTTCCTGCTGGACGGCCTCAAGGGTGTGCTGGTCGGCGCCATCGTCGGCCTGCCGCTGATCGCACTGGCCATCTGGCTGATGATGGCGGCAGGACAGAACTGGTGGCTCTGGCTCTGGTTAGTCTGGATGACCTTCAGCCTGTCCTTGCTGGTCATCTACCCCAGCGTGATCGCCCCGCTGTTCAACCGCTTCTCCCCCCTTGCGGACGAGGCGCTCAAGCAGCGTATCGAACAACTGCTGCAACGCACCGGCTTTCGCAGCCAGGGGGTATTCGTCATGGACGGCTCGCGCCGCTCCAGCCATGGCAATGCCTACTTCACCGGTTTTGGCAGCGCCAAACGCATCGTGTTTTTCGACACCCTGATCGAACAGCTCAGCCCAGCCGAAATCGAGGCCGTACTGGCCCATGAACTGGGCCACTTCAAACTGCGCCACGTCATCAAGCGCATCACCACCACCTTCCTGCTCTCCCTGGTCTCCCTGTGGCTGCTGGGACAACTGGTCGATGCCGCCTGGTTCTATCAGGGGCTGGGACTGGCCAGCCAGGGGCCGGCTCAGGCCCTGCTGCTGTTTTTCATGGTACTGCCGGTCTTTACCTTCCCGCTGACCCCGCTGATGAACCGCATGTCGCGCCGCCACGAATACCAGGCGGACGACTTCGCGGCCAGCCAGACCGATGCCCGCGACCTGATCAGTGCACTGGTAAAGATGTATCGTGACAATGCATCGACCCTGACCCCCGATCCGCTGCATTCCGCCTTTTACGACTCGCACCCCCCGGCGGCACTGCGTATCGCCCACCTGAAAGGAGAGCACGCATGAACCTGGCCACCCTGCAATGCACCCCGCACACCGTGCGCGAGCGCCCTGCGGCCAGCGAGCTGCCGGCCCTGATGGCTCAGTTGCCCGGCTGGCAAATCGAGGGGCAGACACTCAGCAAGACTTACCATTTTGCCGACTACCACCACACCATGGCCTTTGTGAACGCGCTGGCATGGATTGCCCACCAGCAGGACCATCACCCCGACCTGTCGGTGCACTACAACCGGGTACATGTGACCTGGAACACCCATGATGCCAACGGACTGACCATGAACGACTTCATTTGCGCCGCCCGCTGCCAGGCCCTGCAGGCGGAGACCGCATGAGCGACACCCTGAACGGACAAATCATCCGCAGCCATGGCCGACGTTTCGTCGTCGAGGCCGGCGGCCAGGAATACGACTGCACCACCCGCGGCAAACGGGTGGATTTTGCCTGCGGCGACCGGGTACACATCCTGGTACAGAACCGTGAACAGGCCGTGATCGAAAGCGCCGAAGAGCGCCGCAGCCTGCTCTACCGTCAGGATGACTGGCGCACCAAGATCATTGCCGCCAACGTCACCCGCATCCTGTTCGTGACCGCTGCCGTCCCGACGCCGAGCGAAGACCTGCTCAACCGCTGCCTGATTGCCGCCGAGGCCGCCGACATTGAGCCGGTGATTGTCGTCAACAAGGCTGACCTGCCCGAAAGTACAGCCTATCTGACGGCACTGGCGCCCTATCAGGCGCTGGGTTACCCCTTGGTCACCCTGTCGGCCAAGCAGGATGTCAGCCTGCTGCTCCCCTGGCTGCAAGGCCAGACCAGCGTCATGATCGGCCAGTCCGGCATGGGCAAATCCACGCTGACCAATGCGCTGCTGCCTGCCGCACGGGCACGGACGGCGGAAATTTCCGAAGCACTGGATTCCGGCCGCCACACCACCACACATGCCACGCTCTATCACCTTGACGCACAAAGCCATTTGATCGATTCCCCCGGACTGCAAGAATTCGGCCTGAAACATCTGCAGGCCACCGAGCTGATCCATTACTTCCCGGAAATGCGCCCCCTGATCGGTCAATGCAGATTTCATAATTGCAGCCATCGGGCCGAACCCGGCTGTGCCATCAAGCAGGCGGCTGAAAATGGCGGCATCCGCCCGTATCGATTGGCTTTGTTGCAACGCCTGATCAACGAACTGGATTAACAAAGCTTTACAATCTACCTTAAAGTCATAAATTTCGAAGTAGAACGACCCATTTACAATTTTTTACCCTCCTGTATTCTTGGTCACAGAAGAAGAAAGACGCATTCGGCAGGATCGCTGTTAATCTTTGGAGGATAGAAATCATGACAAAACGAATTGCACTGGTCACCGGCGGCATGGGTGGCATCGGCACGTCCATCTGCAAGGCGCTCGGACAGGCCGGTCACATTGTGGTGACCACCTACAGCAAGCCGGGCAAGGAAGCCGCCTGGCTGGCCGACATGAAAGAAGCCGGCATCGAGGCGCATGCCTACCAGTGCGACGTGACGGATGCCGATCTGTGCAGCCGCATGGTCGATCAGGTGCACGAGGAGATCGGCCCGATCAGCATCCTGGTCAACAATGCCGGCATCACCCGCGACGGCACCTTCCGCAAGATGACCTTCGACGACTGGCATGCCGTCCTGCGCACCAATCTGGATTCAGTATTCAACATGACCCGGCCGGTGATCGAAACCATGATCGAGTGCAACTGGGGTCGCGTCATCAATGTCTCGTCGATCAATGGCCAGAAGGGCCAGTTCGGCCAGACCAACTATTCCGCAGCCAAGGCCGGCATGCATGGTTTCACCATGGCCCTGGCACAGGAAGTGGCCCGCAAGGGCATCACGGTCAACACCATCTCGCCGGGCTATATCGCCACTGACATGGTGATGGCCATTCCGGAAGATGTCCGCGAGAAGATTGTGGCGCAGATTCCGGTCGGCCGACTGGGCAAGCCGGAAGAAATCGCCGCCCTGGTGACCTTCCTCGCCTCCGACATCGCCGGCTTCATCACCGGCGCCAATGTGGCGATCAACGGCGGGCAACACACCAAGTAAGCACATCCCCAAAAAAACCGGCGGACTGCCTGTCCGCCGGTTTTTTTGCCTCAATCCTCCTCATTCGCGCCGCCCGGGTCCGGCATCCAGCACCCTCGACACGCGCGAGCCCAGGCGCATCAGCCGCTCCAGCGTCTGCGGTGACAACTTCTGCACATCGTCAAACCAGCTACAGAACAAATCGAGCAGATCATACAAGGCGCGCAGCCTGGCCTGATCCTGCCGCTCTGCCCCATCCTGCGCCGACTGGCGCAGCGCCTCCCCGAGAAACTCGAGTGTCGGCAGCAGCTCTCGGCGGCGCTTCTCCAGCGCCAGGCGCCGCAGCACCTCCCAGGCATCCTCCGGCACCGCGAAGAACTCGCGACGATCCCCGGCCAGCGGAACCGGATGCACCAGACGCCAGCCCGCCAGATCCTTCAGGCCTGCCCCCACATTGGAACGCGAGATGCCAAGGATCTCCACCAGCTCATCCGCATTGAGTGCCCGGCCGGACACAAACAGCAAGGCGAAGATCTGCGCCACACTGCGGCTCATGCCCCAATGGCGCCCCATCTCGCCAAAGTGCAGCACAAACCGCTCGGCCATCGGGGACAATTGATTCATTTTCCGGTTATTCCTGACATTCCTGACAAAAGTGGAAGCACGCGACGCCTCATGACGCAGACGCGGCCGCGCGCTATTATCTTAGTCCGTTAAATTTGAGTATGACACCATGGCAGAAACACTGATCATCTCTGACACCACCGACAAGCGTGAGCGCTACCAGACCCTGTTGCCGCAAGCCGAGGCCCTGCTGAGCGGAGAAACCGACCTGATCGCCGGACTGGCCAACGTGGCTGCCATGCTGAAAATGAGTTTTGACTGGCTGTGGGCCGGCTTCTATCTGGTCAAGGGCGAACAGCTGGTACTGGGACCGTTCCAGGGACCGCTGGCCTGCACGCGCATCCCGCACGGCAAAGGGGTCTGCGGTACCGCCTGGGCCAGCGCCCGGACACAGGTGGTCGCCGACGTCGACGCCTTCCCGGGACATATCGCCTGCTCCTCGGCAGCCCGTTCGGAGATCGTCGTTCCCCTGTTCGACCAGACCGGCAAAGTGGCTGGCGTCCTGGACATCGACAGCGACCAGCTTGGCAGCTTCGACGACGAAGATGCCCGTCAGTTGGAGAAACTGGCCGCCCTGCTCAGCCCGCTGTTCTGAGCAGCCGAGGCAGCTGACAACAAAAAAGCCCGGAACCTGTCCGGGCTTTTTTCATCGGCATCGCTCAGCGATGAACGACAATGCGCTCCACATCGCGCAGCGCGGCCAGATCGCGGCCACCGGCATAGCTGATCGACGACTGCAGGTCTTCCATCAGTTCGACCAGCAGCTTCTGCATGCTGCCCTTGTACTCGACCAGAATCTTCTTGCCCTCGACGTTGACGTAGGCACCCTTGTTGTACTGCGAAGCGCTGCCGAAGTATTCCTTGTAATGCTTGCCGTTGATTTCGACGATATTGCCTGCCGACTCGTCATAACCGGCAAACAGCGAGCCCGCCATCACCATGGCAGCGCCGCAGGACATGGCCTTGGCCACATCGCCATGCTCGACAATGCCGCCGTCGGCAATCACCGGAACGCGCACGGCATGGGCGCAATCCAGCGTGGTCGACACCATCGGACGATGGAAACCGGTCTTGTTCTTGGTGATGCAGACACGGCCACCGGCGATACCGGCCTTGATGGCATCGCAGCCCCAGCTTTCCAGATCACGGGCCGCTTCGGCGGTGGCAATATTGCCGCCAATCAGGAAGCTGTCCGGGAACATGTCCTTGATCACCTTGATCATGCGTTCCGCCTTGACGCACCAGGCATTGGCCACATCCATGGTGATGTACTCCGGCGTCAGGCCGGCAGCCTTCAGCTCGTTGAGCTGCACCAGCGTGTCTTCATTCACCCCGGCGCTGATGGAGGCAAACAGCCCCTTGGCCTGCATGTCGGCCACGAAACGCACCACATCAACATTGAAGCGGTGCATGGTGTAGAACCAGCCCTGGCGCGCAAAAAACTCACACGTATCGGCATCGACCACGCTCTTCATGTTCGAGGCGTAAACCGGCATGACAAAACGGTGTTTACCCAGCTGCACGGAGGTATCGCACTCCTTGCGGCTGTCCACCACAGTCTTCTTCGGCACCAGATAGATATCGGCGTAGTTCAATTCGGTGTTCATGTTCGTGATCGTCCAGGTTCGGGATTAAAAAGAGAGGGCCCCAAACAAAAAGGGAGCCGTGATGGCTCCCTTGTTGCAACTTGCCCTGCGCTTCCGTTCGTCGGTCGCACACGCAATTACGAAGCGAATTTAAGCGCACAAACGCTTCACGTCAAGCGATTTTTTTGCCACTCACTCCATTCATAGCCCCAGCCAGCAAAAAAACAACAAGCAATTATTTGTCACACCAGTCACCGTCATGATCCTGCCCCAGCCAACGCAGGATCGGCGCCCAGGCCTCCCGGTCACGCGCACTGCGTCCTGGCGGCAAATCGAACAGACTCAGACCGCCGGCAGCAGCCTGCACATACAACTGGGTATCACGCAACCAGCCCAGCACCGGCACCTCATAGCCGGCGAGGAACTGCTCCAGCTCGCGTGCCGAGCGCGTGCGCGGATCGACGCGCATCCCCACCACCCCCAAAAACACCTTGCTCTTGCGCAGCGCCTTCTCGGCCAGAATCTGCTGAAAAAAATCTTCTGTCGCCCACATATCGAACGGCGACGGCTGGATAGGCACCAGGACTCGATCAACCCGCCGCAAAAGCGCCGTCAGCTTCTTGCCATGCAAACCCGCCGCACTGTCCAGCACCATCACCTGAGTACCACGCGGCGGCCGGGCAGGCTCGCCGGGCACCACTTCCCAGCCATGAATCGCCGGCAGCGCCGGATCACGTCCCGCCAGCCAGCGCAGGGAGGACTGCTGTCGGTCCACATCCCCCAACATCACCTGACGCCCGGCATTGGCGTAATACCCGGCCAGATTGGTTGCCAGCGTCGATTTGCCACTCCCGCCTTTCGGATTGGCCACCAGAATTGATCGAACCATTGATCCTCCCTAAGGATTCCCTGACTCAAGAACCCTCTGAACAGACCGCTCCAACGGCAACTCTCTGTTCAGAGCTTTCTCCAGCCGGTCACTATACCATATGCATCTTCTCCGGCCAGATTGCCATCCATTCGTCACAACCCGCCTCACAGACGACAGGGCAATGGCTATACTATGACATCGTCAGACACCGGAACCCTCCGCATGGATGCGTTTGATTCCCTGCTCAAAACCCTGTTTGCCATGGCCTGGATGGTGGAGGCACGAGACCCCTATACAGGGGGGCACTTATGGCGCGTTTCGCAGTTCGCCCGGCGAACGGCAGAGGCTGCCGGCCTCCCGCCTGTCGATGTCATGCGCATCATGCTCGGCGGTTTCCTGCACGATCTGGGCAAGATCGGCGTCCCCGACGCCATTCTGCGCAAGCCGGACAAACTGACCGACGAGGAATACGCCATCATCAAGACCCACCCGGAGGTGGGGCAACGCATCCTGGCCAATCACCCGCTGCGACACCTGGTGGAGGCCGCCGTGCGCATGCACCACGAACGGCCGGACGGACGAGGCTATCCGGCCGGCCTGCCCCTGGACAGCATTCCGGTCGATGCCCGCATCGTCGGCATCTGCGACGCCTTCGATGCCATGACCAGCAGCCGGCCGTACCGCCAGGGCATGCCGATCGACAAGGCCCTGGCCATCATCAGCGACAACCTGGGCAGCCAGTTCGACCGCCAGTATGGCGAGCATTTCCTCCGGCTCGCCCAGCTCAACCAGCTGGCCGATATCGTTGGCCACAGCGAACCGGGCATCCCGCTGGAGCACTGCCCCGCCTGCGGACCGATCATTCTGCGCACCCGCCACCACCATGCCGGCGACCATCTGTACTGTCCCAACTGCACCAGCGAGGTCGTCCTCCACCTGGAGCACGGCCGGGCCCGGATCGAACCCACCGGCCGCAAGGGCACACCGGATCAACTGATCCCGGCGCTGAACATCGAGCTGTGCGACACCTTGATTCGAGAGGCTGAAATCACCCTGCCCGGCAGCAGACAGCCTCCGGCTTCATGGTGGCGTCGCTGGTTTAATGCATGAAATCAAGATAAATCAACGTTCTGAAGGATCTTTTTCCCATGCTGAGCGACTAAGCATCGCCAGGGCCGACATCTGCAGACACGCCACGGCCGTTCGCAGCCCCTGGCCGGCCATGACTGTTTGTGATATTGAACACCCCGGGGCGCCGCCCGCAGCAGAGCAAGGCCGCGCCAGATAAAGCACTCACCCCGGACCGACTTGCCATGTCCCTCCAGACCCTGCTCGACACTCATGCCACGTTCTGGCTGGTCGGCGCCCTGATTGCCCTGGGCGTCGAGTTCATGACCGGCACGCTGTACTTGCTGGTCTTTGCCATCGCCCTAACCGGCGGCGGCATCGCCGCGCTGTACGCCTGGCAACCGATTCCCCAATTCTTCATCGCCAGCGTGGCCGGCCTGCTGGCCCTGTTCGCCGTGAGCGCCTGGAAGCGGCGCCAGCCGCCTGCCCCGCCCCGCCCGGTCGACGACCCGGACATCGGCCAGCCGGTCCGCGTCCTGCACCTCCGCCCGGAGGATGCTCAGCGCGCACGGGTCCTTTACCGCGGCGCCGAATGGGATGCCCTGCTGCTAGCCCCTTACCCGGCCGCCGGACAGACGGCCTTTATTGTCGGACGTGACGGCAACCTGCTGCACGTCTCCCTCCAACCTGCAGAAAGTCGATAAAAACATGGAATTCGCCATTGCACTGTTCGTCGTTGTCCTGCTGTTCGTGCTGCAATCCGTGCGCGTGGTTCCGCAGCAGACCGCCTTCGTACTGGAGCGGCTCGGCCGCTTTCACGGCGTACTCGGCCCCGGCCTCAACATCATCGTGCCCTTCGTGGATCGCATTGCCTATCGCCACAACCTGAAGGAAATCCCGCTCGACGTCCCGAGTCAGATCTGCATCACACGCGACAACACCCAGCTCAAGGTGGACGGCATCCTGTACTTCCAGGTCACCGATCCGCAGCGCGCTTCCTACGGCTCCAGCGATTACGTCCTGGCCATTTCCCAGCTGGCCCAGACCACGCTGCGCTCGGTCATCGGCAAGATGGAACTCGACAAGACCTTCGAAGAACGGGATGAAATCAACGCCGCCGTCGTCGCCGCCCTGGACGAAGCCGCCTTCAGCTGGGGGGTCAAGGTGCTGCGCTATGAGATCAAGGACCTGGTACCGCCGCAGGAAATTCTGCACGCCATGCAGGCGCAGATCACGGCTGAACGCGGCAAACGTGCGCGCATTGCCGAATCCGAAGGCCGCAAGATGGAACAGATCAACCTGGCCACCGGCGCCCGCGAGGCAGCCATCCAGGAGTCGGAAGGTCGTCGTCAGGCCGCCATCAACCAGGCCCAGGGTCAGGCGGAAGCCATGCGCCTGGTGGCGGACGCCACGGCAGAAGCCCTCACCCGTGTCGGCAGCGCCATCGGCAACGAAGGCGGCATGGCTGCGGTCAACCTCAAGGTGGCCGAGCAGTATGTTGCCGCCTTCAGCCAGCTGGCCAAAGAGGGCAACACGGTCATCATGCCGGCCAACGTGGCGGATCTGGGCGGACTGATCGCCAGCGCCATGAGCATCGTCAAGCCGGCAAAATCTTAATTGCACCAGGCCGGCCGGATGCTTGAATTGCCGGCCGGCAACCCCCATAATCACCCCAACCTCTACCGCAGCTGCGCTAATGAAATTCTTATCCGATCTGTTCCCGGTACTGCTGTTCTTTGCAGCCTATTCCTTCAGCCACGACATCTTCCTTGCCACCAAGATCGCCATTGCCGCGACTGCACTGCAAGTGGCCTGGTCCTGGATCCGTCACCGCAAGGTCGACAAAATGCTGTGGCTGAGTTTTGCCCTGATCACCGTGTTTGGCGGTGCCACCCTGATCTCCAAGAACCACCATTTCATCATGTGGAAACCCACCATCCTTTACTGGATCATGGGAGCAGGCTTGCTAATCGGGCGTCATGTAGGTAAAAACGGCATACGCGCACTACTGGAAAAGCAGATCCAGCTGCCCGACACGATCTGGGACCGGCTGTGTCAGGCCTGGGCGGTGTTCTTCCTGCTGCTGGGGGGCGTCAACCTGCTCGTGGCCTATTCTGTCGACGAGCCCATGTGGGTCAAATTCAAACTGTTCGGTACCACGGGATTGCTGCTGGCCTTCGCCATCGGCCAGAGCCTGCTGGTATCCAAGTACATCAAGGAAGACTGAGACATGCTGTACGCCATCATGGCGCGTGACGTGCCCGATTCGCTGTCTCGTCGCCTCGCGGCCCGACCGGACCACCTGGCGCGCCTGACCGCCCTGCAGGAGCAAGGCCGGCTGCTGCTTGCCGGCCCCTTTCCGGCCATCGACGCCAGCGACCCGGGTCCGGCCGGATTCAGCGGCAGCCTGATCGTTGCCGAATTCAGCGACCTGAACGAAGCACGGGCCTGGGCAGACGCCGACCCCTATGTGGCGGCTGGCGTCTATGCAGAGGTCGAAGTCAAACCCTGGCGCAAGGTCTTCCCGGCATGAGCGATACGGTCAGCCTCATCGAGCAACGCCTGACGGCATTGTCGCCGCAACAACTGCTGGTTCGTGACGACAGCCACCTGCACGCCGGCCATGCCGGTGCCCGTGCCGGCGGCGGCCACTACCAGCTGACCATCGTCAGTCAACAATTCAGCGGTCTCAACCGCCTCGCAAGGCATCGCCTGGTCTACCAGACGCTTGGCGATCTGATGCAAAACCGGATTCATGCGCTGGCCATCCTTGCGCTGGCACCCGAAGAATCCTGATTTCAACTTCAAGGGGTAACTATGAAACTCAACAAACTGGCCAGTCTTCTGCTCGCCGCCTCCATCGCCCTGCCAAGCATGGCTTTTGCCGACTCGGTTGCCGTCGTCAATGGCACGCCGATCGACAAGAGCAAGGTTGACCAGATCGTCAGCCAGATCGTAGGCAACAGCAACGGCCAGGCCCAGGACACGCCGGCACTGCGCGAAAAGATCAAGAACTCCCTGATCAACCAGCAACTGGCACTGGATGAAGCCAAGCGTCGCGGCCTGGACAAGGCCCCGGCGGTACAGGAACAGATCAAGCAGGCCACCGATGGCATCCTGCAGGAAGCGCTGGCAGCCGACATCGTCAAGCAAAGCCCGATCGACGATGCCGCCGTGAAGAGCCGCTACGACGAGTTTGCCGCCAAGCTCAAGGGCTCGACCGACATGCACCTGCAACAGATCGTCGTTTCGAGCGAAGCCGACGCCAAGAAGGTCATTGCCGACCTGAAGAAGGGCAAGGCATTTGCCCAGCTGGCCAAGGAAAAATCGATCGATCCGAATGCCAAGCAGTCCGGCGGTGAAATGGGCATCCTCAACACCGCCAGCATGCCGCCGGTGCTGGCCGATGCCGTGAAGAACCTCAAGGCAGGCCAGGTCACCACCATTTCTGCCGGCAATATCTGGCACGTCGTCAAGCTGGTTGAGTCGCGCCCGGCCGTACCGGCGCCGCTGGACCAGCTGAAACCGCAAATCGTGCGCCAGCTGCAGGAAGAGAAAATTGAGCAGGCCATGAGCGATCTGCGCAGCAAGGCCAAGATCCAGTAACCGATTCACTCATACGGAACACATATGAAAAAGACCCTGATTGCCGGCACCATTGCCTGCGCCCTTGCCGCCGGTGCCGTTCTGGCTGCCGACATTCAAGTCAACGGCACCACCATCTCCCAGGCCCGTTTTGACGCAGTCGCCAAGATGATGAATGCCCAGGCTCAGGCCCAGGGCCAGCAGGCTGATCCGCGCCTGCCGGAAATGATCAAGCAGCAACTGATCACCGCCGAAGTCCTGCGCCAGGAAGCCGTGCGCAAAGGCATCGACAAGCTGCCGGAAGTGCGCGCCGAGCTGGACAACGCCGAAGCCATGACCCTGGCCAACCAGCTGATCAAGCAATTCGTTGCCAGCAACCCGGTATCGGAAAGCGACCTGAAGGCCGAGTACGACAAGCTCAAGGCGGCCACGCCGGAGAAGAAGAGCTACCATGCCCAGCACATCCTGGTGAAGACCGAAGCCGAAGCCAATGCCGTGATCGCCGCCCTCAAGAAGGGCAAGCCGTTCGCTCAGCTGGCCAAGGAAAAGTCCATCGACCCGGGCAGCAAGGCCAATGGTGGCGATCTGGGCTGGAACGAGCCGGAAACCTTCGTGCCGGAATTCGGCCAGGCCATGGCCAAGCTGGCCAAGGGTCAAATCACGGCCAAGCCGGTGAAGACCCAGTTCGGCTGGCACATCATCAAGCTGGACGACGTCCGCACCGAGGAATTCCCGAAGCTGGAAGCCCTGCGTCCGCAACTCGAACAGCAACTGCAAGGCGAGCGCATCCAGAAGTACATTGCCGATCTGAAGGCCAAGGCCAAGATCCAGCAATAAGCGCCGACCGCTGCCTCACCCGACGCCACGGCATGCCGTGGCGTTTTTTTATGCCTGCGCGACAAAGGCAGCAGGCGTCATGCCGAGTTGACGACGAAACACCTGAATAAAGGCACTGGGACTCTGATAGCCCACCGTCAGCGCCACCTCGGTGACCGAGCGCCCCTCGGCCAGCAGGCGCATGGCATGCCAGACTCGCAACTGTTGACGCCACACCCCGAAGGCCAGTCCGGTCTCGCGCCGGAAATGGCGCATGAAGGTACTGCGTGACATGCCTGCGTGCAAAGCCCAGTCATCCAGCCCACGCTCATCATCGGGGACCGCCAGCAACTGCTGCACCACAGCCAGCAGACGACTCGATTGCGGCAAAGCCATGCCGCTGGACAGAGAAGGCGCATACGACAGCCCATCCGCCAGCACCTGCCAGTACAACGCACGTCGCCGCGCAGGCAAACCCTCATCCAGACAAAATGGCAGCACCGCCATCAGCAAGGGCGACAAGCGAACGACCTTGAGTGCCAGCGGCAAATAGCGACCGCTCCAACCATCATCGACATAGACAGACTGCCCGCTGACCGCGCAGGGAAACAGCGCTTCATGCGCACAAATGGGCGGCACCCAGCCCAGACACCCCGAAGGCACCAGCCACTGCCCTTCACTGCTGCGCAGATGAATCGCCCCTTCGCGCACCACAAAAAGCTGACCAGTCGCATGCACATGGCTGCCGGTACGCTCGCGCACACCATGTTGCAAGGACATCACTGTGGCATTTGGCATCATGAACCGATCAAGACATAAATAGAGATAATATCGAAATATTACCAGAGAAAAAAACCGGACAATACCGGCTCACACACCAAGGAGCTCACATGTCCCCACAGCACATCGTTCGCCAGGCCCTCGAAACCATTCTGAGCGGGCAAGCCAGCCGCAGCGAAATCGAGCAATACATCGCCCCGACCTACCAACAATGGGTCGACGGCCACCAGCTTGACTACCCCGCCTTCCTGCAACATCTGGCCACACTGAATCAGCGCGCCGACAAGATGACGCTGCAGATTGATCACTTGATTGCGGAAGACAAGCTGGTTTTCAGCCAACATCAGGTCAGGGTAGACAAAACAGACGGCGGCCAGGCCCACTACCGGGTCATGGCACTGTTCACCCTGCAGGACAGTCGCATCGTACGCTGCGAAGAATTGACCTACATGCAACAAGGACAGGGCGCTGATCGCGACATGGGGTCACGCTAGGCCACCCGGCAGCGAGGCCCGGATACTCAGTCGTCCTCGTCTTCACACCAGGATGGCGCCCGCTTGTCGAGAAAAGCCGCCACCCCCTCACGCTGCTCCTCGCTGCCGATCACCTGCATATAGGCCAGACGTGCCTGCTGCAGGTGATCATCCAGAGACTGCGCAGGCGCCGTATCGATCAACCCCTGCGCCAGACGCACCGCCTGCGGCCCCTGACGTGAAATCCGGTCGGCCAGACTGACCGCCACAATCTTGGCAAAGCCGGCGTCCACCACCTCCTCCACCAGGCCGATCTGCCAGGCCTTGCCGGCATCCAGCACCTCACCACACAGCGCCATGCGACGTGCCCAGGGCTGCCCGATCTTGTCGGTCAGAAACTTCAGCCCTCCCGCCCCCGGAATCAGACCCACCCTGGCCTGCGACATCCCCAGCATGGCCCCGCGTTCAGCGACGATGACATCACAGCAAAGCGCACACTCCAGCCCAGCCCCGAGCGCAAAGCCATTGACGGCCGCCACAGACAAACCATGAAAAGAACGCAACTGCTGACAAACCGTCAGCAGCGCATCAATCAGCCCTTCGGCCTGGGCCCAGTCGCCGCCAGCCAGTGGCGGCAACGTCAGGCCCGCTGAAAAATAGCGCTCCCCGGCGCCGGTCAGGACCAGCGCGTGCAGAGAATCGTCGGCCTGCAAGACCGACAGCTGCTGCGACAAGGCCTGCAGCACCTCCACCGTCAGCAAATTGGCCGGCGGCTGCTGAATGGTCACAATCGCAGTACGCCCCAGTTGCTCCAGCGTCAGGAATGAAGTCATGGTAATCCTCGCCTCGATCTGGCGGGAAAGGCGCCGCGCCCCCGCAACGGGCCACCCCTGCTTTGTTTCTAGCCGCCAGCCCCTCAAATGCAACAAGAATCACAAACTGCCCCATTCATGACAAACAGCAAAAGGTTGGGCATCAATCCAGACCGCAAGGCTGCTAGAATGCGCTTTTCATGGTGAATACCCGATGATCGAAACCAGTCTGTTGGTCATGTTTCTGGCCGGGCTGCTGGGCGGCGGCCACTGCATCGGCATGTGCGGCGGCATCGTCACCGCGCTGAGTATCAAGCTGCCCGCCGGCCAGCGCCGGCTGCCCATGCTGCTGGGCTACAACCTTGGCCGGCTCGGCAGCTACAGCCTGATCGGCGCCCTGTTCGGCGGTCTGGCCGGCGCCGCCATGCAGCATGCCAGACCGCTGCAAATCGCGCTCTATCTGCTGGCCAACCTGATGATCATCGCCATTGGCCTCTACCTGGCAGGCCTGTCTGCTCTGGTGACTCGCATCGAACGCCTGGGGCAGCCGCTGTGGCGCCGCCTGCAACCGCTGCTGGGCCGCATTTTGCCGTTGCGCCACCCTGGCCAGGCCTTTCTGGCAGGCATGATCTGGGGCTGGGTTCCCTGTGGACTGGTGTATAGCGCCAGCCTGTCCGCCCTCGCCAGCGGCCATGCCGCGCAGGGCGCACTCATCATGCTCTGCTTTGGTCTGGGCACCCTGCCCAACCTGCTCGCCATGGGATTGTTCGCCGATGCACTGCGCCAGCAGATGCAAAAACAGGCCGTGCGACTGGGCACCGGCCTGCTGGTCTGTCTGCTGGGGATCTGGCAGCTGCTACATCTGATTCCTCACTGAGCGCTCAGGCGAAACAGGCGCGCAGCGCCTGCTCGACATCGGCAATATCGATCTGCGGTGCAATCAGTTCAAAACGGCTGTCGCGCCGCCATGCCACCTGAGTGGCGCCCCACTGGCCATCCACCCAGTTGAGCCAGACCCGGTCTCCCAGCACCGAAAACACCCCTTTGGCGCGCTGCAAGCCAGGGACCCGCCGCGGCAAGTCATCAAAAAAAGCCGTCAGCCGCTCGGCATCAAAAGCCTGACCGGCATCAAACGTCCAGCCATGCGACTGCCAGTCGGCAGGCATCTCACGGTTCAGGCGCGGCCGGTAAGCCTGCTGTTGCGTCACATTGGCCAGCGTCAGCCAGTCAGCCTCCAGCGCCCCGTCACGGACCTCGGCAATCAGCCGCTTGGGCGGGAACAGGGCCTCGGCCTGACGACGGAAGGCCGCCATGGTCGGCACATCAGCCAGATCAATCTTGTTGGCCACCAACACATCCGCCAGCGTGATCTGGTCACGGTACATGGGTTGGCGCTGATAGTTCGGATCGACAAACTGACGCGGATCCACCAGCGTCAGTACCGCTCCCACCTCCAGCGCCTCGGCCAGCGGCTGCTGGCGCAGTTCGTCAATCACGCCGGCGGCATGCGCCAGCCCGCTGGCCTCGATCAGCAACCGGTCCGGCCTGGCCCGGCGCAGCAGGGTCGCCACCGTGGCCGTCATCTGCGGCCCGGCCACACAGCACAGGCAACCACCGGCGATCTCCGCCACCGGTACCTCGCCGCCGGAAAGCACGGCGCCATCAATCCCGATCTCGCCGAACTCATTCACAATCAGCGCCCAGCTTTCCTCGGCCGGACGATGCGCAATCAGGTGGCGCAGGGCCGTGGTCTTGCCCACACCGAGAAAGCCGGTAAACAGGTTGACAATGGTTTTCTTCATGGACGACACCGTTGACAGGTGCCGGTCAGCACCAGATTTTGCGCCTGCAGTTCAAAACCGACCTCCGCCGTGGCCGAGGCCAGGCTGGACAGACTGGAAGCGGCATCCAGCTCACAGATCGCACCACAATCGCGACAGACCAGAAACAGCGACTCATGCTCACAGCCGAAATGGTCGCAGACGATATAACCATTCAGCGCCTCGACCCGGTGCAACAAGCCCTGCTCCACCAGAAAATCCAGCGCACGATACACGGTCGGCGGCGCGGCCTGGCCCCCGCGCTCCTGCTGCAAATCGGCCAGCACCTGATACGCCTTGACCACCCCGTCATGACGCAGCACCAGCTCAAGCACCTGACGGCGCAGTGCGGTCATCTTGCAGCCACGCGTCAGACAGTGACGCTCGGCCTCGGCCACAAAGCTTTGCACATCCATTCGAGGCGATCCATTTCAGAAAAAAACCCATGTTATATTATAACATTTCCTCTTTACAAGTTTTAACACCCCGTACCGGCAGCAACATTCCATTGTGATAAAATCGCCGTCATTCAACCTGACACCGTGACATCATGAAAAAACTGCTTCTGACGACCCTGCTGACCGCCTTTACCCTCCCCGTACTGGCCAATCCGGGCGGCGCCGAACGCCAGCAGGCCTTCAAGAAAATGTTGCTGCAATTCGAGCCGATGGGGGTGGTCGTTCGTGGCCGAGACCCCTACAACAAGGCCACCTTCATTCAGCATGCCGATGCCTTCAAGCTGGCGGCCGAGCAGCCCTTTACCCTGTTTGTCCCCAACAGCATCGATGCCAAGAGCCGGGCCAAGCCGGAAATCTGGAGCCAGCCCGCCAAGTTCCAGGGCGAAAAGGACAAATTCTTCAAGGCGGTCGACGCCCTGAATGTCGCCGCGCACAGTGGCGACCTCGCCAGCATCAAGAAAAACTACGACCTGGTGTCGCAGAGCTGCAAGTCCTGTCACGACACCTTCCGCGGCCCGAAAGTCGAATAAGCCGCCATCAGGCATAAAAAAACCGCAAGTCAGCCGACTTGCGGTTTTTTTCTTGCTGACAACCCGCTGCGAGCTGCCGGTCAGGCGCCACCGACGACCAAGACCAGCGCGGCCACCGCTCCCACCGCCAGTGCCAGACTGAGCAAGGCCAGCCGCAACGGTGCGAAATACAGCGGGGCAACCTCACCCTCAATGGCCTTGCGCCCGGACAGCATGGCATGCACCAGGTTCTGTTTTTTGAACACCTTGTGCGCCAGCACGGCAGCCACATGCAGCACCACCAGCACCATGATCAGATCAAAGAACAGCTTGTGCACCGAAGTAATGCTCTCCGAGACCGAACTGCTGACCAGATGCGCCAGCGGACCATCAAACAGATAGCTGTCCACATCCGAAGACAGCATGCCACTGGCAACCTGAAACAGCAGCGTCAGGATCAGCGCCAGCACCATCAGTCCGCCCAGCGGGTTATGACCGGGCTGCTGCGCCTCCGGCAAATGGCCACGCAGATAACGGCGAATGACGCCGGGTCCCTTGAGAAAGTCGCTGAAGCGCGCGGTCTGGCTGCCGAGAAAGCCCCACAGCAGGCGGAACACCAGCAGCACGGCCACGCCTTCACCGCACCAGATGTGATATCTCAGCCAGTCACCGCCCTGCGTGCCAGTCCACCACATGCCGGCAAACAACAACACCAGCGTCCAGTGAAAAACCCGTGTCGGCACATCCCACACCGATACCATTTGCTTCATCGCGACAATCCCTTCTGCCCTGTCACCATCAAGCACTTCATGCTCATGCACAAAAAAGCGGGGTGACATCAAATTTTTCTGAAATAGAATCCTAAGATAAACACATATTTATTAAAAGCGCCTTATGACCTCCACCCTGTCACGCCTGTGGCGCGGCTTGCTTGCCAACCAGATGGCCTTGCTGATCGCACTGCTGACCCTCGGCATCGGCGGCATCGAGGCCATTCAGTTCAACAGCGCCATGCAGGAGGACACCGAATATCGCACCCTGCTGCAGCAACAGCTGGCCAACAGCATGCAGCAACAGCGGCTGGGACTGGAACGCCAACTCTCCGATTACGCCATCTGGGACGAAGCCAGCAGTCGCATCAACCGCAGCGAGCCGGACATGGTCTGGATTCGCTCGGCCCTCACCCGCTCGGTGTATCTGAACCTGCGCATTGACAGTGCCCTGATCGTCGATCCGGCCAGCAGAAAGGTGATCTTTGCCCTGCAGGATGGCCACGAAGTCGCCGACGGCCAGGATCCGCTGGCGCTCGACGACACCGCATGGCGCTGGCTGCAGTCGGTACTGCTGCAGCAGGCGCGCCATCCGACCAGCGGCTACATCCTGACCCATGCTGGCGGCCCGCTGCTGCAGGGGGACCTGTCGCTGCTGGTCGCCCAGCCCGTCCTGCAGGAAAACGGCCCGACCGTGATGAACCACCGCAAGGTCATGATTTTTGCCCGCCGCGTCGATCGCGTGCTGGCCCGCCAGATCTCGTTCAACAGCGCCATCAGCAACGCCTGGATCGCCCTGCGCCCCTCGGGCCAGGCAGACATCCTGCAACAGCCGGTTCACGGGATCGACGGCCGCCCGCTCGCCTGGCTGAGCTGGCAGTTTCACGCCCCGGGCAGAGACATGCTGCACCGTCTGGTGCCTGCGACCACGGCACTGTGCAGTTTGCTGCTGCTACTGGGCTGGTTGCTCGGGCGCCAGGCCAACCGGCTGCGGGGCCGTCAGGCCGCCACACTGCAGCGACTGGAAAGACAAGGACAGGCTTTGCGTGACATCGTCGAGCAGAGTCAGTCGCAGCACAGCGGCGGGCTGTCGGCACTGTGCCGCAAACTGGCAGAGACCCTGGAAGCCAGCCGGGTCGTCATCTGGCAACACGCGCTGGATACACATCGACTGCACCGCGTGGCCGGCAGCGACAGCCAGACCCATCTGGCGGACGAACAAATCACCCTGATGTCCGACGCGGCACGCATCGAACGGCTAGATCGCCTGCGCTTCATGGCCATCCGCGAAATCGATACCCGCCCGCTGCATGAGAGCTTCGTCAGCTACATCCGGCGCTACCGTCTGCAGAGCGCACTGATCGCCACCATCCGTGTCGGCCACAAGATGCACGGCATCATCAGCGTCGAACACCAGCAACCCCGGCGCTGGCACCAGGATGAAATCAACTTCATCTGCTCGGCAGCCAATGCCATCGCCCTGCAAACCGAAACCGGCGCCAGACAGGCCGCGGAAAACGAGCTGGCCAACCTGTTCTACTTCGACTCGCAGACCGGCCTGCCCAACCAGCACCGCCTGCTGCTGCACCTGGACAACCTGGCCCTGACCGGCAAAGACCGCCAGGGCATTTGTTGTGCCATCGAATTAAGTGATCTGGCCCAGATTATCGAAGGATTCGACAAGGCCACCGGAGCCGCACTGACCAATGAAGTCGCCCGTCGGCTGCAAAACCTGATCCGCGTCGGCGAAATCGCCGCCCGGCTCAGCGACACCCGCTTTGCCGTCTGGCTGGAAGGGCAGGATGACGAGGAGCTGAACGCCCGACTCTCCGGTTTGCACCAAAGCATCCGCGCCCCCTATCTGTTGCCGCCACATGAACTGCACCCACGCTTCCAGCTGGGGGTCAGCTTCTTTCCCGACGACGGACCGGATGCCGAAACCCTGGTACAGCGTGCTCAGGCGGCCCTGCAGCAGACACCCGGGCCAAGCCCCCAGCCCTGGTCACGCTTTGACAGCCACCTCAACGACCAGCGCAAACAGAGCCAGCAGCTGCGCATGGAATTGCGCCAGGCAATGGACAAGGGGCAGCTGTCACTTCACTTCCAGCCGCTGATCGACCTGCGCAGCGGGCAAGTCAGCGGCGCCGAGGCCCTGCTGCGCTGGCAGCATCACGAACACGGCGCGATCTCACCCGCGCTGTTCATCCCGCTGGCCGAAGAAGATGAAGTACTGATTTGCGCCATCGGCAAATGGGTGCTGGATCAGGCCTGTGCCCATGCGGCACGCTGGCGCCTCAGTCATGCGCCGACCCTGCGCATCTCCGTCAATGTCTCGGCCAGACAAATGGAGTCTCCCGGCTTTCATCAGCTGGTGCGCGAGATACTGGCACGTCACGCACTGCCGCCCAGCGCCATCGAACTGGAATTGACCGAAAGCATTGCCATGAGCCATACCAGCGAGGTCGAAACCAATCTGCGCGAACTACAAGCCCTGCAAGTCGAAATGGCCATCGACGACTTCGGTACCGGCTATGCCAGCTTCAGCTATTTACGCCGCTTCCCGGTGAACCGTCTCAAAGTTGACCGGCAATTCTTCGAATCCGTCCCGCAAGACCTGCAGAAAAGCAATCTGGTGAAAATGATTGTGGCCATGGGACATGCCATGGGGGCCAGCGTGATCGGAGAGGGGGTCGAACAGGCGGAACAAGTGCGCTTCCTGCGCGCTATCGGCGGTGATTACGCCCAGGGCTACTACTTCAGCAAGCCGCTCCCGGCCGCCGAGATGGAAGCTTTCCTGCAGCACCCGGACATCGGGCTGCCCTGAGGGGAACGCGCCGTTCAGCGCTTCACGGCCAGCAACAGCAGACCATCCACCGGCAGGGCCAGCTCCTCTCGCACCACCAACTGCGTCAGCTCAACCGGCTGCATCCCCGCGGACTCAAGACCCTGATGCAGATAAGCCTGCGCATGTTGATAGCGTCCGCTCGGCGTAATGCCGAAATCGCCCTCCACAAAGCGCTCTTCCGCCGAGGCCAGCAAGTAGCCACCGGGGCGCAATACCCGCGCCATTTCCCTTAGCAACTCATCCAGCGCGCCAAAATAGATGAAAGTGTCGGCACTGGCGATCAGATCGAGACTGTCCGCAGGCAGCGTGCGCAGGTAAGCCACCATTTCCACCTGCTGCAGCTGGTGATAGCACCCCTTGCGGGCAGCCAGAGCCAGACTCCTGGCCGACAGGTCCACACCGACCAACTGACGGGCACGTGCCGCCAGATAAGGGCCACACAAGCCCGTACCACACCCGGCATCGAGAATCGCCAGCCCCTCGCCCACCCCGTGGCGTGTCAGCATCTCGTCCAGACGGGCCGGAATGCTGTACTCCAGCGTGCCGATCATTTTGCTGTCGAACACATCAGCGGCCTGATCGAAATACATCTGCAGATAGGCATCCGAAGCCCGCGCCGGCACATTTTCCACCGTACAGGCCGCCAGCATATGGGCCGCAATCGGATTCTCCGGCTCCTGCGCCAGCCACTGCCGATAGATCTCGGCGGCCTCATCGATCCGTCCCAGAACATAAAAGGCAATCGCCAGGATATGGTGAGCCTTGTCGTCATGCGGCGGCAGCACATAGGCCTGACACTGGCACCGGGCGGCTTCCAGCACCTCGCCCAGCGCGGCATAGACCGTACCCAGACTGTTCCAGCTCTCGGCCTGAGCCGGGTCCAGGGCCAGCGCCTGCTCAAACGCCGTTCTGGCCTCGGCGGCCTTGCCCGCGGCCAGCAGGACACTGCCCAGATTGCGCCAGACCTGCACCTGACGGGCGTCACGCTCCAGCGCCAGAATGAAGGCGGCCGCCGCCTCATCGTGACGCCCCTGGGCTGCCAGCATATTGCCCAGATCGTTCGGCCACGCAGTCTGATGCGGCGCCAGCGCGACCGCCTGATGCAGCGCCTGCACGGCATAATCGCCCTGCCCGGTCTGATACAGCCACAAGCCAAAGCGATAGTGCAACTCGGGCCAGCATGGCCAGTCCGCCAGCAAGCCCTGATAGCCCTCCCCCGCCCATTGCAGGCGACCGTCGCACTGCGCCTGCCAGGCGGCCGCCAGGGCGGCCTGGGCTTCCGGCGAGATCGACCGGTAATCCGAAGAGCTCATGTCACACTCCCGTCCGCTGTGTCGACAGCGGGGTTCAAGTTCACAAAGTGGGGCATTATATTTGTTTATCACAACCAATGTGATAGCTCTATTTTCCTTGCATTCCTGCCGACGCTATCGATAATGACATCTGGGAGCCAATAGCCCGATTCAAAGACAACTCAATACCACTGATGCACATGGCCGCAAGGCTGACGGCTTGAGGAAAACATGCCGCTTCCATTGATTTTACTGGTCGATGATGACGTCGCCGCACTCAGTCCGCTGGTGCTGTTTCTCCAGCAGGCTGGCTTTCGCTGCACCGGCGTACACAGCGGCCAGGAGGCGCTGGCATTCTGCCAGAATCATCGTCCGGATCTGGTGGTGATGAGCCTGCAGATGACCGGCATGGATGGTCTGCAGCTCACCGACCAGCTGCGCAAGCAGTTTGTCGACGAATGGATGCCGATTATTTTCCTGTCGTCAGACGACGACGCCGACCACATCCTGGCGGGTCTGACGGTGGGGGGCGACGACTACCTCTGCAAACCGGCCAATCCCGACATGCTGCTGGCGAAGATCCGTGTTTTCCTGCGGATCTCCCGTCTGCAACGCCAACTGACCGACGATGCCGTGCGGCTGGCACGCTATTACGAAGAGAACGAATTCGAGCAGACCCTGGCACTGGAACTGATCCAGCGCCTGACCTACCGCTCCTTTGTCGGCCAGGCCCACATCTGGCACACCCTGCACCCGGCCGGCATCTTCAACGGTGACATCATCTGCCGCAGCCACTCCGCCCCGGGTCTGGAGCACTTCCTGCTGGCAGACTGCACCGGCCACGGCCTGACCGCCGCCATCAGTGCCCTGCCGGTCATCGACGGCTTCTACGAACTGGTGAAACAGTTCCTGTCGACCAGCTTGCTGGCTGGCGGCATCAACAAAAAATTGCACAGCCTGCTGCCCACCGGCCGCTTTGTCGCTGCCGCCCTGTGCTCGATCGATTACCTGCACCGCACCCTGTCCATCTGGAACGGGGGCATTCCCTGCGCCCTGCTGATCGGGCGCGGCGGGCAACTCAAGCATGGCTTCCCCTCGCGCTACCCGCCGCTGGGCATTCTGGACGAAGCCGATTTCGACAACACCTTGCAGCAAGTCCACTGGGAAGACGGTGATCTGCTGGTACTGTCCTCCGACGGCATCACCGAAGCCAGCAACCTGAAAGGTGACCAGTTCGGGCTGAGCGGTGTTCAGCATGCCATTGAGCATGGCTGGCCGGATGCGGTAGGCAACAGCATCCTGGAAGCACTCAGCCGCCACCTGGATGGGGACGATGCCAAGGATGATGTCTCCCTGCTGGTCGTCCGGCTGCACGTCCCCAGCGACTAAGCCCCCGCCCTCGTCACCGCATCGTCATATTGCTTCCCTTCGTCAAGAATAGGTAGTTATACTTATGCAACTATTCTTGCCGCAAGGATTGGCCATGCGCCCCGACCTGAAGCGCTTTCTTCCGCCAGTGCTCTCTCTGCTGCTGGCCTGTGCCGCCTCAGGTCAATCCTTTACCCCGGTCCTGCTCTACGACAGCACCTCGGGGCGTTTCGACAAAGGCTACGGCCAGAATGCCTGGCAGGGGGCGGAGCGCTTCGCGCACGAGACCCATCTCGCCTATCGCCAGGTCAGTCTGCGTCATGGCATGACACCGGAAGCACTGCTTGAGCAGCAGGCACGCCGCCATCCGAGCATGATCGTGGCAGTCAGCTTCCTCTTCGCACCGGCGATCGAAAAGGTGGCGCCCCGCTACCCGCACACCCGGTTCACGCTGATTGATGCCGCCGCCCCCGGGCGCAACGTGCAAAGCATTCTGTTCAAGGAGCACGAAGGCTCGTTTCTGGCCGGCATGGCCGCCGCACTCAAATCACGCAGCGGCACAATCGGCTTCGTCGGAGGCATGGATACCCCGCTGATTCGGGCATTTGGCTGCGGCTACGCCCAGGGAGCGCGCTACATCAACCCGCGCATCCGGGTATTGCAGGACATGGCCGGCAACACCCCGGCCGCCTTCAATGACCCGGCACGCGGCAAGCAACTGGCCCAGGCACAATTGCGCCACGCTGCCGACGTCATCTACGCCGCCGCCGGCCATACCGGTCTGGGCTCGCTGCAAGCCGTGGCCGAGGCCGGCAAATTCGCCATCGGGGTAGATATCAATCAAAACGCCCTCTTTCCCGGCGTCATGCTCAGTTCCATGGTCAAACGCATCGACCTGGCGGTCTATCAAACCCTGCGGGACGGCCAAAGGGGGCGCTGGCATGCCGGTGTCCGGGTGCTCGGCCTGCGTGACGATGCGCTCGGGCTGGCCATGGATCGTTACAACCAGGGGCTGATTGATCTCGACATGCAACAAAAACTGGCACAGGCCCGGCGGAACATCGTCAGCGGACGCCTGTCCGTCATCGATTACCGCACCACCCATCAATGTCCGACGATCCCGGCAACCCTGCACCCGTAGCTTTTGCCGGCTTCAGGCAAACGGGCGCCCGGACAACAGGACAGCCGGCGTGTCCCTAAGCCCAGTGGACAGCGCGCGGCAGGCACGCCATTCTCGCCTATACTGAATTCTAAACAGGTTCACAAAAAACAATTTAAATCGAATAGCATAATTTGCCAGTCTGACTTGGAAAGGGAGGGACATGGCGGATTCCCCTTCGGTTGCGGACCCGACACAGTTGGCGCTGGCGCTGGCCCATTGCGCCTCGGAGCCGATTCATCTTTGCGGCACCATTCAGCCGCATGGCATCCTGCTGGCGCTGGATGATCAAGGCCTCATCCGCATGGCCAGCAACAATCTGCACCTGCTGCAGGACAAAGCCACCGCAGACTGGCTGGACCAGCCGGCCGAGGCCCTGCTCGGGACGGACAATACCCGACAGTGCCTGGCCCTGAGCGACAGCGCCGTCCTGCCACTGCGCATTGGCGTGCAATCCTGGCTGGCCCAGGCACATCGCAGTCAGGCATGGACCCTGATCGAACTGACCCGCCAGTCCGACGCCGACCCCCTGCAACAGAACCAGCTGCTCGGCCTGATGCGCCAGACCCTGACCCCGCCGGCGCAGGATGGTTCACTGGAAGCTTACTGCCAGTTCATCTGCGAACAGGTACGCCAGCTCAGTGGTTTTGACCGGGTGCTGCTGTATCGCTTCGACGACAAATGGAACGGCGCCGTCATCGGCGAAAGCCGCAGCCCGGTGTTTCCTTCCCTGCTGCACCACCATTTCCCGGCCTCCGACATCCCCCCGCAGGCGCGCGCACTGTTCAGCAAAAAAATGCTGCGCGAACTGGTCGATGCCGAAGCCGAGAACATCCCGATCCTGCCCCGGCATCCGCCGGTCGAAGGGCAGGCACTCGATCTGGGGCGCTCGCGCTTGCGCGCCATGTCACCGATCCATATCGAGTACCTGCGCAATATGGGCGTCCGCGCCACCGTCACCGTCTCCATCCTGTACAACCAGCAGCTCTGGGGCCTGATCGCCTGCCATCACCAGCAGGCCAAAGCCTTGCCGATGCAGCAGCTGGAAGCCCTGGAGTGTATCGGCACCGCGGTCAGCCTCAAGATCGAGTCTCTGCAATCGCGCGCTTACAGCCGCTCGATGGAACGGGTCCGCCAGAGCCTGAGCAAGCTCTATCGCCTGATCCGCCACAGCGACAATCTGGAGCGTGTCTTGCAGATGTATGCCGAGGACTACCTGAGCCTGGCGCAAGCCGGCGGCAGCTCCATCCTGTTTGCCGGCAAACGCCATCGCATCGGCAACACCCCGACAGAGCAGGAAATCGCGGCACTGGAAACCTGGCTGCAGCAACAGTCTTTCGTCGATGGCGTGTTCAGTTGCGACAGCCTGGGCGAACGATACCCGCCCGCCCGTGACTGGTTTGACCTGGCCGCCGGGCTGCTGGCCATCGACCTGGACAACACCCGCAGCAACTTCATCTGCTGGTATCGGCCGGAAGTGGTGCGTGACATTGCCTGGGCCGGCAACCCCTATGCAAAGGTGGTCTCCGACCAGGGCGGGCAGCCCCGTGTCGAGCCGCGACGATCCTTTGCCGTCTGGATTGAAACCGTCATGGGCACCGCCGAGCCATGGCGCCAGGCCACCATTGATGCCGTGCGCCTGTTCTCCCTGTCCCTGATGCAGCTTCTGGTCGAGCAGGCTCGCCAGCACAGCGATGCGGCCGAAGCCGCCAGCCGGGCCAAAAGTGATTTTCTGGCCAATATGAGCCATGAAATCCGCACGCCGCTCAACGGCATCATCGGCTTGACCCATCTTTGCCTGCAAACACCACTCGACCCGCACCAGCGAGATTACCTGGGCAAAGTGATGGATACCTCGCAGACCCTGCTGCAGGTCATCAATGACATTCTGGATTTCTCGCGCATCGAGGCCGGCAAGCTGAAGATCGAGACGGTCCCCTTCCGCCTGAGCGACACCCTGGACAAGATTGAGCCGATGATCCGCCTGGCCGCCGAAGGCAAGGGGCTGGCTTTCCAGGTCGAATCGGACAAGGGCAGCGAAGTCGAGCTGTCCGGTGACCCGCTGCGCTTGCAGCAGATTCTGCTCAACCTGCTGAGCAATGCAGTGAAGTTCACCGAGCGGGGCTCGATCACCCTGCGCATCAAGGTCATGGAATCCGTCGCGCGCCGGCTGCGGCTGCGCTTCGAGGTCCAGGATACCGGCATCGGCATGACGCCGGCCCAGCAGGCCAGGATCTTCGAAGCGTTCGAGCAGGCCGATACCTCGACAACCCGTCGCTATGGCGGCTCAGGGCTCGGTCTGGCGATCGTGCGCCGCCTGGTCGCGCTGCTGGGCGGCAGCCTGCAACTGGACAGCCAGCCCGACGCCGGCACGCGCTTCAGCGTGCAGCTGTGGTTCGAACAGACCCCCGGCAAGGTCGCCAACGCACGCGGCAAAGCCGCCTTGCGCCACGAGAAAATCCTGGTGGTGGCCGACGCCGGTTTTACACGCTCCATGCTGGCCCACCTGCTGCAGGAACTGAGTTACCCCTTCAGCTATGCCGAACGCCAGGCACATCAGTGCCATATTGATCCTGAACAGCAGGACGACCTCTACCGGCTGTTGCTGATCGATGGCGCCGAGCCCGATCAGGATCTGGCCCTGATCCGTCAACTGCGCCAGCACGCCCGGTTTCAGTCACAGCCCATTCTGTTGCTGAGCGACGACCCCGCTGCCCTGCAATCAGCCGTGGCTGCCAAAGACATCCAGGGCATCTTGCCGCGTCCGCTGGAGCGCAGCGCACTGTGCGAGGCACTGGATCGCCTGCTGGTCACGCCGCTGCGGCGCGCCGACAAGCCACCCCAGGCACCCCCTGTCAGCGCGCTGCGCGGCAAGCGGGTATTGCTGGTCGAGGATAACGAGGTCAATCGCCTGGTGGGCAAGGGCCTGCTGGAAGAGGTCGGCATCGTGGTCACGCTGGCCTCGGACGGGGTGGAAGCGCTGCAACGCCTGCAACAGCAGACTGTTGATCTGGTGCTGATGGACATCCAGATGCCGAATATGGACGGTATCACGGCCACAAGAGCCCTGCGTGGTCAGCCCGCCCTGGCCTCCCTGCCGGTCATCGCCATGACCGCGCATGCCATGCCGGAGGAACATGCCCGCTGCCTGGCAGCCGGCATGAACGATCTGATCACCAAACCCGTCTCGCCGCCCCTGCTGCAGCAGATGCTGCTGCAGTACCTGTGTGCGGGCAAACACCCATCAGTCAAGGCGAAGCCACAAGAGGACGCCGCACAGGCAAGCAGCCCGGGACTGGATCTGCAAGCGGGTCTGGCACATGTCAGCAACAACACCATCGCCTATCACAAAATGCTGACCGTGTTCCGTATCCAGCATGGCAATGCCATCCCACTCATCGAGGAGGCGATCCGCCAGCGCAAGATCGATGCCATGCGCCAGCTGATTCACAAGCTGAAGGGGGCGGCCGGCACCATCGGGGCCATGCAGCTGTTTCAACAGGCGGCCACGCTGGAATCCCTGCCGCAGGACGAGCGCTTCAGCGCCCAGCTGGAGACCATGCGCGTCGAAATGCAGCAGGTCTTGCAGCAGATTGACCAGACCCTGGCCGAACAGGCACCCAAATCATGAGGGATACGTCCATGTCTTCCTTGCAGCAGTACCTGCAGCAGGCCACCCGGGCGGCACACCAGCATCTCGACCAGCATGCCTTGCTGCGCCCCCTGCTGCACAAGGCGCTGAGCCGGCAAAGTTATGGCGATGCGCTGGCAGCCCTGCATGGCCTCTATGCCGAAAGCGAACGCGTGATTCTCGCCAGCCAGGCCCTCATGGCCAACGGTTTCGACTACCGGCCCCGACGCCGGCTGCCCTCCCTGCAGCAAGACCTGCAGGCACTGCAGCGGCAACCCTGGGCACTGCGGCAAGCCCTTCAGACGCCGGGCGACACGGCGGAATGGATCGGTTATCTGTACACCCTGGAAGGCTCGGCACTGGGCGGGCAGTTCATTGCCCGCAAGGTGAGAGAAACACTGGGGGAGACCATTCCCCTGAGGTTTTTTCATGGTCGCGGCAGACAGACCGAGGCGCTGTGGCAGGACTTCCTGCATTATGCCGAGGCGACCTGCCCGCCCGCTCAATACCCGGCAGCGGCGCGCGGTGCCGACAGGGTCTTCCGGCTGTTCGCCGCACATCTCGACCAGCTGACCGGACAACACACTCAGAACAACTCGATGTCGTCGGCTTTGGGCGCCACCGGCTGAGGCAGGACATCACTGGCCAGATCGGCCTTGACCTGGGCAATGGCCTGCTGCAGGTCATGCAGAATGGCCGCCGTGTCGACCTTGTCCTGATACAGATCCTGGGCAGACTGCACCGCATCGCGCGTCATGCGCTGCAACTCGAACTCCTGTCGCTCACTCAGCCCCAGATGCAGGAAGGCGTCCTCGATATCCTTGACCAGCTTGCCGAGAATCTGCTCGCTGGCATGGCGCTGCTGGCCATGGTGCTGCTCGATCCCGGTCATCACCTGGCTATTGTGCTCGAGGATCTGCAGCAGCCGTTCGCTGCGCTCGCGCGTGGCCAGATACAGACCCAGCGTACTCATGCGAATATCGACCGACTCCGCCAGCATGGCCGCCACGTCCTTGATGCGAGCGTAACGTTCCGGCTCATCCGTTGGCATATTGTCGATGATCAGCGTCACGGCCGGGTAGTTGAACGCCGAGCGGGAACCAAGATCGACGATGCGATCCTGATTGGCCATATTGCTCAGCACGGAGACTTCCAGTGGCGAACAGGGGCCATGATGGCTAAAGGACCATGAGGCCTCTCGGCTGCGCAGCTGGATGCTGGCGGTGAGCTGATCATCCGACAGCGCCGACAGCGCGGCCTCGGCCAGCGCGGGATAGGCGTGCAAGGTGGCGGCACGTCGCAGAAAACCCAGTATGCGGCCGGCATCGCCGGCACTTTCCAGCGCCACATTGGCGGTCTTTGCCGCCGCCTGCGCCAGGGACCGCAAGGCTCTCTGCTGACGAATGTATTGCTGCATGGCCTTGAGCTTTTCCCGCAGCTCTTCGGCGGAAAACGGCTTGGTGATATAGTCCTGCCCCCGGCCTCATAGCCCCTGAGACGATCTTCCAGCCCGGTGCGGGCCGACACGAAGATTACCGGAATGTGGGCCACGCCCTCTTCTGCCTTGAAGCGCCGGCAGACGCTGTAGCCATCCAGGTCAGCCAGTTGCACGTCGAGCAAAATCATATCCGGCTGCATCGTGCGTGCCTGCACCAGCCCATCACTGGCCGTCGCCGCGTGGGCAAGCACGAAATCCTCGCCAAGAATGGCCTCCAGCTGAATGGCAATCAGATCATGGTCATCCACCAGCAAAATTTTCTTGCCCATGCGCCGACTCCCTGTTCAGCGAGGCCCGCCCTGCAAGGCCCGCAGTGCACGCAAATGCCCGGCCACATCCAGACCATTCAGATACAGACCGGAAATCTGTTCGGCCGTCTGACGCAGCATCTGCGCCACCGCCGCCTCCTGTTGCTGCGTCAGGCTCAGCCGGATAAAGGTGTTTTCCATCTCGATCAGCATGCTGTCCAGAATCTGCTCGGTCTGTGCCCGATTGGTCTGGTGGCGTGCATCAATCTCGGCCAGCGCGGTCATCGCGGCCTGCAACAGCTGTGACTGTCTGGCGGCCGCGGCATCCTTTTCCTGTTGCAGACCGGCGGCCAGTTCGCGTTCACGCAACAGTGCCTCGGCGCCCAGGGCCTCGAGCCGCGCCTGGCAACCTTCAACGATCAGGGCCAGATTGTCGCGCAGGCGTCCGGCACGCTCACCATCCTCCACCGGCATGTTCTTGATCAGCAGCGTAATACCATGATCGTTGAAGACGGTCTGGCGACCGAGGCTGCGAATACGGTCTGTACCGGCCAGATGGGTCAACACCCCTTCTTCCACGGCAGACACGGCACCGCGCTGGCTGCGAAACAGGCAGTCATCCATGCTGCGCAGAGCGACACAGGCATCCAGCTGATATTCGCTGCAGGCCTGCAACAGCACCTCGGCCAGTTCCGCCAGGCCATGGCAGGAAAATCCCTGACGCAGGCTTTGCAAAACCACGCCAAGCTCGGCCACCGATGACATGGCGGTCATGGCGGTCTGGAAGGCTTCGCGCGAGTTGTCACTCAGGCGCACCCGTTCGCTGGCATGCTTGAGCACCACCCCGACCTTGGCCAGCAATTCGGCAGGGTTGACCGGCTTGCTGACAAAATCATCACCACCGGCCTCATAGGCCGCCAGACGATCTTCTTCCGACACGCCGGCCGAGACGAACAGCACCGGGATTTCACTGGTCTGGCCATCGGCACGCAGAGCGCGGCAGACACTGAAGCCATCCTGCCCCGGCATCAGGATATCCAGCAGCACCAATTGCGGCAGATGCTGCTGGGCCATGCTCAGGGCCATCTCGCCGTTTTCAGCCTCCAGCACCTGGTAGTCCTGCTGCAAGGCGGCGCTGACAAAGGCCCGCGGCAGGGCTTCATCGTCCACAACGAGAATCGTTGGCCGTTCTGTCATGCACGCCTCCTGTCGCGGTTGAGCGATGTAAAAATCACCTCGTCTATATGAAATATAGTGAGGCACCTGCTAGGAAGGCAATTTGCCCATGAGGGTAGTCAGGCTGCTGCCAAAATGAAACTGGTAGAAGGCATCGAGGCTGCCGTCGCTGCGCATTTTCTGTATTTCACGATCAATCCGGTCACGCAGCGCCGCCAGCCCCGGGCGCAGGGCCAGGGGCTGGGGACGCATGGCCACCACCTCCGGCAGGCGGCGGATGCCATTGGCCAGATCCGGGTCAATGCCCTGGGTCAGGAAAGGGTCATCCAGGATCAGGTCGACCCGGCCGCGGGCCAGCAGGCTGACCGCCTCGTCCGCGTCCAGCGCCTCGACCCGCTGATAGCGATGATCGTTTTGCACACTGAAGGGATAATCATAGGCATTGACCCAGGCAAGGCGCCGGTTGCCAAATTGTGCCGCATCGAAATGCGAGTCCTGACTGGTGGCGGGCACCCAGGCATACAACACCCAGCTCACCAGCGTCTGACGCGTGGTCAGCCATCCGGCCGGCGCATGCTTGCCGGCGGCAAAAGCCACCATGTCCACCTTGTCCTGCTTCATCAGTTTCTGACAACCGGACAAAGACATGAAACGGTAGTGAACCGAGACATCCGGCAGACGTTGCAGCGCATTGGCCAACAAACCACGCACCTGACCCTCTTCCTGATACACAAAGGGATACCAGGGCTCGGCACAGAGCAGCAGCGGATGCGCTGCCACAGGCGCCAGCCAGGCGCCCAGCAGCCATAAGCAGCCACGTTTCATCCGGTTCTCCTGAAAAACACGCTGACCACCTTTATCTGTTTAATCCAGCATCGACTATAAGCGCAGCGGCATCCGCTCATTATGACATTTAGCAACTCACAATAGATATTTCAGGACGTAGGCAACTTACCCTGTTCCATCATGGCTGCACGTTGCCGGTACTGCGCCACGATATTGTGATAGTCCGCCGTCTGACGAAACGCCTGCAAGGCACGGCGCAGACGTTCGACCTCCGCAGCGGGCGTCCCGCGCGACACCACCATCCACAGCGAGATGGCCTGCAAGGCCGTACGCTGCACGCCATGCAGACCGGTACGAAATTGTTGCCGATAGGGGCTTTGCATCATTTGCTGCCAGCTGGCATAGACATCCATTTCCTGCGTCAGCAACACCCCGGCCTGACCATTGATCAGGGCCAGGTAATTGCTGCTCATGTCATCTGCCGTCTGCAGCGGCAGACCGGCGGCGCGCGCCATGGCGGCAGAGGCACTGCCCAGCCGGGTCACGACCTTGACCCTGGCGCGCTGAATGGCCGCCCAGTCGCGATAGACCGGACGGCCCTGCAAGGTAAAGGCCAGCACCCTGTCTTCCACCATCACCCCCACCCACTGCCAGTGCGCCTCACGTTCCGGTACGCGCGCCAGCCCGACCAGCAGGGCGCCGGGGCTTTCCTCGGCCTCTTTCTGCGCTCGGAGCCAGGGAGCGGGTCGTGCCAGCTGCACCGGCAGATTGGCCAGCCGCAATGTCCCTGCGGCAATTTCCAGCGTCAGACCGCGCAGATCATTCAGCGACGGCCCGAGCACCCGCTGATAGTCCCCGAGCGGCGAGACATGCAAGACCAGCGGGGAGGCCAGGACACTCATGGCACTGAACCACAGCAACATGCCAGACAGACAGGACCTGAGGCGCATGAGCCACTCCGATGTTAAGTGTTCTGATTGAGGTATAAGCGCTGCCACCGCACAGTCAACGTAGGGATCAGCGGCCTTCGGGAGCGGGTGCCTGCGCCCCCAGCCAGGCGGCCACCGCCTGCCAGGCCTGGGCAACCGGCACCAGCGCCCCGGCCAGCTGCGCCGGCCGCTCGCTCTCCTGCTCCAGCCTCTGCGCCGCCTCCCCCAGCGCCATGGCACCCACCATGCGGGCAGCACCCTTCAGCCGATGGGCATACCAGCGGACCCGCTCCGGCAGCTGCTCGTGCACGGCCTGCTGCAAGGCTTGCCAGTCATCGGCTTCACTGTCGAGAAAATCCCGAATCAGGTCGGCCTCGATCGCCGCATCCCCCTGGCTGTACATGGCCAGCACCTGACGATCGATCACCCCGCCGGCAGCGCCTTCAGGCGGCGGCACCACAGACGCTGCCACGCCGTCCGCCATCGCCAGTTGCCGGGTCGGCAACCAGCGCGCCAGTGCCTGCTGCAGCACCTGCAAACCGAGCGGCTTGCCCAATACTTCATCAATGCCGCTGGCCAGCGCCTGCGGCAAGGCATCACTGGCGACATCCGCCGTACAGGCCAGAATCGGAATCCGTGACGGGCTCGCCCGCATCGCCTCCACCTGACGAACCTCGCGTGCCAGCTGCAATCCATCCATCACCGGCATATGGCAATCGGTGAGGATCAGCGAGACGCGCTGTGCCAGCCAGCAATCCAGCGCCTGGCGACCGTCCTCGGCCAGCAAGCAGGGAATGCCGAGGCGCTCGAGCTGCATGGCGATCAATTTGCGGTTGACCGGGTTATCCTCCACCACCAGCAGCGGTGCGGGGAGGTCGAAAGCCAGTGCGGTATCGATGGCCGGTGCGACAGCCATCGAATGAATCCGGGCGGCATCGGCCAGCCGCAGACGCAAGGTCAGGCTGATCGCGGTCCCCTCGCCCGGCCGGCTTTGCATGGCGACTTCACCCGCCATCAGCCCCGCCAGACGACGACAGATCGCCAGGCCCAGCCCGGTGCCGCCAAAACGCCGGGTAGTACTGCTTTCTGCCTGAGTAAAGGGCTGAAACAGCTGCGCCTGCTGTTCCGGCGCGATGCCGATCCCGCTGTCGCGGCAGGAGAAGCGCAGCGTCTGGCTGTGGTCGTCACCTGCCAGCACCTCCAGACACAACAACACCTGCCCCTGCTCGGTAAACTTGACCGCATTGCTGAGGAAATTCTGCAGAATCTGCCGCAGGCGCAGTGGATCCACCTCATAAGCCGGTGCCAGGGTAGCCGGCAGCTCAAGCCGGTACTGCAACGACTTGCGCTCAGCCGTTTCGCGATACAGCGCATGCACGCTGCGCAACAGGGCGACGAGATCGACCGCCTCCGGACTCAGCTGCATGCGTCCGGCCTCGATCTTGGAGAAATCGAGAATATCGTCGATCAACCGCAGCAAGGTGTGGGCCGAAGTCTGGACCGACGTCAGCGAATCGAGACGCTGAGCATCGCTTTCGCCCAGCCGCAGTAATTCCAGCAGCCCGAGAATGCCATTCAGCGGCGTCCGGATCTCGTGGCTGATGGTCGCCAGAAAGGCACTCTTGGCGGCATTGGCCTGATCCGCCTGCTCGCGCGCGACTTCCAGTGCCTGCTGCTGGCTCTTCAGCTCGGTGATATCCGCACGCAGGCACACCGTGCCCAGCCCCGGAATCTGCCGGTCATTGGCCATATACCAACGAGTCCCGATCTGCAGCACAAAGGAGGCTTCCGGCAAACGGTGGCGCCTGACCCGTTCGGCCAGCCAGCCCTCCGGGGTATAGCCCGGCTCGGTCTGCTCGTCTGCCCGCATCATCGACAGGCGCACCAGCGACTCAAAGCTTTCACCCACCACCTGATCTGCCGCGATGCCGTCGAAAAACAGATCGGTGTATTGCTGATTACAGATAATCAGCAAGTCCTCGACGTCGTAGAAGGCAAAGGCCTCCGGCAAGGCCTCGATGGCCGCGCCCAGGCGATGCCGGGCCTGAGCCGCGCTGTCGCGCGCCTCGCGCAAGGCCAGCTCATTGCGCTTGATGGTGGTGATGTCGGTACAAGACAAAATCACACCATCGGCCGGATGGCCATCATGCAGCAGCCGCGACTCGAACAACAGCCAGACCTCATCGTGCGAGCGGGCACGGCAGGCCAGCTCACAGCGCTGAGCCGGCACCCCTGACCGGACATGCTCGATTTGCTGCTGCAGTGCCGGCCATTGCTCGCTCTCGCCCAGCAAGAGCGCCAGATCCCCCAGCACCAGCGCCGACGCCTCCACACCCAGCATCTGGCACACCGGATGATTGACCTTGAGGAGACGGTTGCGATCGTCGAGCAAAATCAACCCGGCCGGCGACGCCTTGAAAATGCCGTCGAGTTCGCGCATAACCTGCCCCAGGCGCTCGCTCGACTGCTTGCGCGCCTCCTCCTCCAGCACGAAGCCCAGCAGGCTGACATACAGGGCCAACAGGGCATCATCGCTGCCATGCAGCGCTTTGACGTCAGGCCCCCACAGGGCAATGATGCCCCCCGTTCCCTGCTGCAGGGAGACCGGATAGACATGCCAGCGCGCATCCGCGCGCCACCCGGCCTGCAGCTCACTCAGTGGCCCGCGCTGATCGCGCGTCACCCCCGTCGGGCCGGCACTGGCACGGCATCGATACATGACGGCCTGATGCAGTCCCCGGGTTTCCAGCAAAACCCCGCCTTCGCTGCCGGCATAGCGCTGCAAGACCGCCAGCAACTCATCGAAGATCGCTTCGCGCAAAATCGGGGTAAACAGCAGGTTTTGCAGCCGCGAAACATCAGACAACAGCCGCAGGCTGTATTGCCGTGCCTGCTCGGCATGAAAGCGCTGCTGGTCATCGCGCACAATGACCAGCACCCCCTGCAGCAAGCCCCCCAGACGGATCCGGCTGGCAATCAGACTGATGTGCAAGGGCTGCGCATTCCCGCCTCTCGCCTGGGTTTCGATCTCCTGCCCGCTCTCGGCCAGTTGCAGCAAGCGCCGGTGATCCAGCCCGGGTTCGGAGATCAACTCCTGCAGATAACAGGCGGTCAATTGCGCTTCACTCAAGGCGAACAGGCTTTGTGCCCCCCGATTGGCCATGAACAGCCGACCGGCCGGATTGACCAGCATGATGGCTTCGCGCGCCGCATCCTGAACCGCACTGAACAAATCGAGAGGGCGCAGCACCCGGCGCAGCAGCCAGAGAAACAGTACCGCATTCAGCAAGATGGCCAGCAGCAGAATCAGCAGATGCCCCATCAGGGCATTCACCGCGCCGGCCGACTGACGCGCAATATGCTGTTGCAGCAGACGATCGGCCTGCTGGCGAAGATGCTGCAACACGTTGGTTAGCGCGACAACCGACTGCACATAGCCGGTATCGGCCACCCCCGAGGGCGGCATGTCATGACTCCGCGTCATGAAGACCTGAAACGCTTGCGCCAGTTCACCGCCCTGCCAGCCGCCGGCCACCGGCGGCAAGGACGGGAGATCCTCCTGCAACTGACTGAGCACATTGGCGGCCAGTTGACGATTGATTTCCTGTCCCGCCTCCATCGTGTCATTCAGGGGATGGCCCAGCTGATGACGCGCCAGACGCGCCGTCTGATCGGACTGCACCCGCTGATGAATTTGCCAAAGTGACAATTGCAGCGACTGCAGCCGGGCGGTCTCCTCATCGACATCACCACTCATCTTGCGCCGCAACTGGTTGGCGATTTGCCAGGAGGGAGACAGCAGGCGTTCGGAGGCCAGCATCAATTCGAACGACAGGGTTTCATCCGGCAGCGGCGCCGCACCCGCCAACCGCTGCCAGATCGTCAGACGCAAGCTCTGCATATGCGCCAGACTGGTCTGCAGGCGCAACAGCCTGGCCCGGTCGGCCAGTGCCGGCCGGGCCAGCCACAAACTCAAAGCCTGACCATAGCCTGCCTCGGCTAGCGCGGCCTGGCGCTGCCACGACAATCGTTGTGCCGGCGCCGGCAGGACACGGCCGGTCAGCCAGGCCTGGTACTGCTGCGACTCGAGCGCGACGCCATCGGCAGACTGCATCAGCAGGCGATTGATCTGGTCGACCGTATCCGTCAGCTGCACATGGCGATAGGCTTCGATGGCACGGGAGATCAGCAGGCCGTAGCCGACCAGCTGAATCAGCGTGATGACCAGCATGATCAGCAACAGACTGCGCTTGATCTTGCGGATGGCACTTTCGTCGCGGACCGGCTTGTCCATGTGCAGGCTCGTCAAAGGGCGGTGCCGAACAGGGCCTGAACCTGCGCCATCTGTTCCTGCGGCAGATCGGCAATCGCCAGACTGGCGATGCCATACACCGACTGAAACCGTTGCAGCACATCCAGATGTTGGGCGGACAAACGCACCCCGCGATCCAGTAGTTCGCGCCCGGCCTGGTCCAGCAAGGGACGCGCCAGCATGTCGCCGGGCCTTGCCTCTGCCAGCGCACACGGTCGCAGGTAGCGCTCCAGCAACTGAGTCAGGTCCTGACTCTGCTTCGGCACCATTGGCCGCTCGAAGGTCAGGCTGTCATATTCACTGCCGGTAGCGATCGCAAAGTAGGAAAACGGGTCAATGGCAGGCCGCGGCCGCGACAGCGCCGCCTGCAGATTCTTTTCAATATCGTTGGGTTTGGGCGGCTTGATAATGAAACCGTCGGCATGCAGCTTCGCAGCCAGCAGGATATTGCTGCGATCGGGATGCGCAGACAGAAACACGAAAGGCAAATCGGGAGACTGGGGGGTCGCTGCACAGCGCAGCATCTTCAGCAGATCCATGCCGTTGACCGGCGACATCTGCATGTCGCACAGCACCAGATCGGCCTTGCGCACCGCCAGCACATGCAAGGCATGGTTGCCATCCGTGGCTTGCAGAATATTGTCCGGCACGACACCGAAACTGCGCAGAACCTGGCCAACCAGTGTACGGACCAGCAACTGGTCATCGACCACCAGAATTCTTGCGTGTGGCAAGTCCACACTCATCGCCGTCCCCTCGTGTCGCCTGATGCCTCAGGCAGCATGCCAGGCCATGCATATACTATATGTCATTAATTGTTTTTTATTGCCATGCAATAAAGATACTCAGCCGGTCGGCGCGTTCAACACCTTGGCCAACTCGGCATCCGTGACGAGGATATGCTGCTGCAGCCAGTCGGTCAGAAAGGCCAGCAGGCCATCCAGCTCGGCGGGCGACAGCGCGGCCAGTTGCGCCGCATAGAGATGCACCCTTTCGCTGAAGGCACGATGTGCCGCGAGATGCCGTGCCAGATAGTCTGGATCCAGTGCGGCAACGCGCATCAGCGACTCTTCCGTCTCGAAGTGGAAAAGGACGTAGTGCTCCAGCCGCCGGACAATCAGCTTCAGCGCGGCCAGATCGCCGGCCTGCTCACGCCAGCGCTGCAGATCATCGAGAATGGCAAACAGCGCCTGGTGCTGCAGGTCGATGGTTTGATGGCCGATGGCGAAACGGGCATCCCAGCTGATGGGCATCGGAAGTTCCTCCGCACGGCCATGAGAAAGCCGTCAGTTTTCTTCCTATTTGTAATCGCTGCGGCGGACAAGGCAATCACCTTCCGCACAGTCTCTGATGCAGATCAGCCGGCAGGGCAATTGGCGGGAACGTCAGGCGGGAGAAAGGATGTCCGGCCACGGCGGGCACCGGACGGACGGGCGATCAGGGTTTGACCCGCTGCACGCAAGCCTGGGCCTCATTGGCCAGCTTGACCGCCTCGGCTACCGCCTGGGCGGCGCGCTGCGAGGCACTGGCCGCCAGGGCCGAGGCCTGCAGGGCGGTTTCTTCGGCTTGCTGGGCGGCCGCCTCTGCCGCGGCCGCCGCCGCGGCAGAGGCCGATGCAGCGGCTTCGGCCGCCGCTTCGGCGGCCATCTGCGCCGCCCTGGCTGCCGCCTCGGCAATGGGAATGACGGCACTGAGCGAGGCCTCGCGCGCGGCATTGGCCGCCCAGCGTGCCGCCAGCGCCGACATCTCCGCTGCCACCGCCGCACGCTCGGCAGCCTCCCTGGCATGCTGAGTCAGTTCGCTCAGCGAGCGCAAGGTCTCGCCATAGCGGGCATTCACCACCAGATAGCCCTCACGCAGACTACCCATTTCCGTTTCCAGCGAGATCAGTCTTGCTTGAATCTGTTCCAGGGCTTCAGACATGGAATCCTCATCATCGGGGGCAATGGCTGCCAGACAGGGAGACTGGCATGCAGGAGCGCAGAGTGTAACCCCTTTCGCGCGGTAATGCAGGCAGCGGCATCCGGCATAAAAAAGTCCAGCCAAGGCTGGCTGGACCGGATCAGGCGAATACTGAGCGCGGAGAGCGGGACGTGCTCAGGCTCCCGCCCCGTGCGCCTGCACATCGGCATGGTAGCTGGAGCGCACCATGGCACCCACCGCGGCATGCTTGAAGCCCATGGCATAGGCCTCGCGCTCGAACATGGCGAAGGTGTCCGGGTGCACATAGCGCAACACCGGCAAATGGCCGTCAGACGGCTGCAGGTACTGGCCGATGGTCAGCATGTCGACGTTGTGGGCGCGCAGATCACGCATCACCTCGAGAATTTCCTCGTCCGTCTCGCCCAGACCGACCATCAGGCCGGACTTGGTCAGCACGTCGGGGCGCTTGGCCTTGTAGTCGCGCAGCAGTTGCAGCGAATGCGCGTAATCGGCACCCGGACGGGCCTGCTTGTACAGACGCGGCACGGTTTCCAGGTTGTGGTTCATCACATCCGGCGGCGTCTGGCCCAGGATGTCGATGGCAATCTCCAGCCGGCCGCGGAAATCCGGCACCAGCACTTCGATCTGGGTATCGGGCGACAAACGACGCACTTCACGGATGCATTCGGCAAAATGCTCGGCACCGCCATCGCGCAGGTCATCGCGATCGACCGAGGTCACCACCACATAGCGCAGACGCATCGCCAGCACCGACTCAGCCAGATGCAGCGGCTCATTGGTGTCCAGCGGATTAGGACGGCCGTGGCCCACGTCGCAGAACGGGCAGCGACGGGTGCAGATATCGCCCATGATCATGAAGGTTGCCGTGCCCTTGCTGAAGCACTCGCCAATATTCGGACAGGTCGCTTCCTCGCAGACGGTATGCAGCTTCTGCGAGCGCAGGATGGCCTTGATTTCGTGGAAACGTTCGCCGGTCGGCAGCTTGGCGCGAATCCATTCCGGCTTCTTCAGTTTCTGTTCCAGCGGCACGACCTTGATCGGAATGCGTGCGGTCTTGGCAGCGCCCTTGTGCTTGACGCCCGTGCTGTTTTCCGGCTTCAAACTGCTCTCCTCGTTACACCGTCAGCTGGCGTTCCAGATGCGGCAGCAGCCTGTCGGCCACCTGCTGCACAGAATCGCTCACACCGAGGTCTTTCAGTTGCGTCACCCGCAGGTTGGGATAACCGCAGGGGTTGATCCAGCCAAATGGCGTCAGATCCATGTCCACATTCAGTGACAGGCCGTGATAGACCGCACCGTTTTTGATGCGCAGGCCCAGCGAGGCCACCTTGGCACCCGCCACATACACCCCGGGGGCATCCACGTCGCCATTGGCACGGATATCGTATTCGGCCAGGGTGTCGATGACGGTCTGCTCCAGCCGGCGCACCAGTTCGCGCACGCCAATGTGCATGCGCTTGAAATCGATCAGCGGATACACCACCAGCTGACCCGGCCCGTGATAGGTGACCTGTCCGCCGCGATCAGTGCGCACGACCGGAATCGGCAGATCACTGCGCAGCAGGTGCTCGGTCTTGCCGGCCAGGCCGAGGGTGTACACCGGCGGATGCTCCAGCACCCAGATCTCGTCCGGGGTACGGTCATCACGCGCATCGGTAAAGGCCTTCATGGCTTCCAGCGTCGGCGCGTACTCGACCTGGCCAAGGAAATGGATGGCGCGGCTCACTTACAGCACCACCTTCACCATGTGGTGACTGGTCAGGGCCAGGTAAATGGTGTCGAGCTGCTGGCGCGAGGTGGCGGTCACCGTCACCGTTGCCGACAGGTAGCGGCCGCTGCTGCTTTCGCGCAGCACGACATCATGCTCGGCCAGATCGGGAGCATGCACCCGCACCACCTCGAAGATGGTTGCGGCAAAGGCGTCATGCCGTTCGCCCATGATCTTGAGCGGAAAACGGCAGGGGAATTCAAGGAGTTCCTTGCTGGGCTGGGTCATGGCTTGTTCTTTCACTTCAGGCGCAGCGTGCGTCAATCCCCAGCAGATGCGGGCATTTTTGCGCAGTACAACCGTTAATGCGGCAAGCATTATACACCCGTGTACGCTCAGACCGACAGCCAACACATGACGCAACGCAACAAGCGCCTTTCGGCCCGCGCACGATGCTGATAATCTGCTCAGACAAATCAAAGAAATCAATCAGGACAAAGAGATATGAAGCAAGACTATCTGGAGCGCATCCTTACCGCCCGCGTCTATGACGTGGCGGTTGAGACCCCGCTGGAAGAAGCCCCCAATCTGTCGCGTCGCTGCGGCAACCGCATTCTGCTCAAGCGCGAAGACCTGCAGCCCGTGTTCTCCTTCAAGATTCGCGGCGCCTACAACAAGATGTCGCGCCTGACAGCGGAAGAACTGGCTCGCGGGGTGATTACCGCCTCGGCCGGCAACCATGCCCAGGGCGTCGCCCTGTCGGCTCAGCGCCTGGGCTGCAAGGCCACCATCGTCATGCCGGTCACCACACCGCAGATCAAGATCGACTCGGTCCTGCGCCGCGGCGGTCAGGTAGTGCTGCACGGCGACTCCTTCTCCGACGCCTATCAGCACGCGGTACAACTGGAAAAACAGACCGGCGCCACCTATATCCCGCCGTTTGACGACCCGGACGTGATTGCCGGTCAGGGCACGGTCGGCATGGAGATCCTGCGCCAGCACCCCGGCCACATTGATGCCGTCTTTGTCGCCATCGGCGGCGGCGGCCTGGCGGCCGGCGTGGCGTCCTACATCAAGCGACTCAAGCCGGAAATCCGTGTTATCGGGGTGCAGCCGGTCGATTCCGATGCCATGAATCAGTCGATTCGCCAGGGCGAACGCGTCGAACTCAAGGATGTCGGCCTGTTTGCCGATGGCGTGGCCGTCAAGCTGGTGGGGCAGGAAACCTTCCGCCTGTGCCGTGAGCTGCTGGATGAAATCATCCTGGTCGACACCGATGCCATCTGTGCCGCCATCAAGGACATTTTCGAAGACACCCGCTCGATCGCCGAACCGGCCGGCGCCCTGGCCGTCGCCGGTGCCAAGGCCTATATCGAACGCGAGGGAGTCAGCAATCAAACGCTGGTGGCCATCAACTGTGGCGCCAACATGAACTTCGACCGGCTGCGCCACGTCTCCGAGCGCTCGGAACTGGGCGAGCGACGCGAAGCCATCCTGGCCGTCGCCATCCCGGAAAAACCCGGCAGCTTCAAACAGTTCTGCAGCCTGGTTGGCACGCGCAACATCACCGAGTTCAACTACCGCTATGCCGATACCCAGCTGGCGCATGTGTTTGTCGGCATCCAGATCAGCAAGCGCGAAGACGTGACGCAACTGCTGGGGGAGCTGTCCGCGGCCGGCCTCGAAGGGCTGGATCTGACCGACAATGAACTGGCCAAGCTGCATATTCGCCACCTGGTCGGGGGGCATGCCCCCTCGCTGCGCGACGAGCGCGTGGTGCACTTCGAATTCCCCGAACGCCCCGGCGCCCTGATGCGCTTCCTCGAGGCCATGCGCACCGACTGGAACATCAGCCTGTTCCACTACCGCAACCATGGTGCCGATTATGGCCGGGTGCTGGTTGGCATCCAGGTGCCGGTCAGCGACAATGTGGCCTTTCAGCAATTCCTGGACCAGCTTGGCTACCCGTATGTCGACGAAACCGACAACCCGGCCTACAAGCTGTTCCTCGGCCAAACCCGCTAACTCAAGGAAGATGACGGACAGAACCGAATCAGCAAACCCGGGGTCAGGTCTTTCTTTTTGCATCCAGAGGCAAAAAGAAAGACCTGACCCCGACTGTCTGACACCGTTCGAAACACCGTCTCAAACCGCATCATGATCAAAGCCGTTTTGTTTGACCTGGATGGTACGCTCGCCGATACCGCACTCGACCTGGGCGCCGCCCTGAACCATCTGCTTGCGGAAGAGGGCTTGCCGCCGCGGCCGGATGAACAGATCCGGCCGATTGCCTCGCATGGTGCCCGTGCCCTGATCCGGCTCGGTTTTGACGTGCAGCCGGAAGACCCGGCTTTCGAGCCGCTGCGCCAGCGTTTCCTGGCTCATTACGACCTCCACCTGACCGATCGCACGCGTCTGTATGACGGGGTGGTCGAGCTGGTCGCGGCGCTGGATGAACGTGGGCTGAAGTGGGGCATCATCACCAACAAACCGATGCGCTTTACCGACCGCCTGCTGCCCTCCCTGCCATTCCCGGTCCCGCCGGCGGTGGTCGTCAGCGGCGACACGGTGGGCGTCGCCAAGCCGGATCCGCGCCCGATGCATCATGCGACGCAACAGATCCGCATCGACCCGCAGCACTGCCTGTATGTCGGGGATGCCGAACGCGACATACAGGCCGGGCGCAATGTCGGCATGCGCACCGCACTGGCCAGCTGGGGCTACATCGCCGACAGCGACCGGCCACTTGAGTGGGGGGCGGACATCGTCATCGACTCCCCCCTCGAATTGCTGCCATTCCTCTGACCTTTCGACCGGCGGCCACGCCCGAATCCCGCCTGACAGGTTCTGTCTAACCGGCATACTCACCCGGAGGACCTGTCATGCTCCCTGCCCTGCGCCGCCTTTGCCTGCTACTCACCTTGCTGCTGCCTCCCGCCATCGCCGCGCCGATGCAGGAGAGCACCCGACCCGCCTCCCCGGCACAACTGCTCGGCACCCCGCCGGACAGCGCCAACCCCAGACTGTTGCGACAACTCGAACAACTCATGCTCAACAGTGCCCATCAGGAGCGCGCCTTCACCCACAGCTGGCTGCGCTACCTGACCGTCGTCATGCAGCATGGCGAACAACAACGTGCGGCGCGCTTTTTACAGCGCCTGAGCCAGCGCCACCCGACCGCATGGGTACGCGGCGCCGCCCTGGTCAGTGACACGCTGGCGCAGTCGGCACGCCTGAATGAAGCCTTTGCCCTGCGCATGCTGGCCGACACCGGACAACCCCTGCTGTCGGTACACCTGCTGGCCCTCTACGAACTGGCCTTGCCCAGGCTGCTGACGGACGCCCGACACAACAAGGACGATTTGATCGATGCACTGCGCACGGCCTGGGGCAGTGGCTTTGACCCCGGCGGCCTGATCGCCATCCGCCAGGCCCATGACCGGCCGATCAGTCAGGCACCGCCCGCGGTCGATCCGTCGCCCCTGCGGCAGGCGCTGCAGCAGGCCTCACCGGCCATACTGGTGACCGCACTGGCGCACTACTACCACCAACTGATCGCCAGCAACACCCTGAGCCACGGCCTGATCTGGCTGGCACAACACCGCCCGCCCCATGCGGCCCTCCCCCTGATCGAAGATTTGCTGCAAACCACGCGACAGAATCAGCAGATCTTCCAGCAGGCACTGTCCAGGCTGCAGCCGCTGCGCCAGGATCAGCCTGCCAGCCTGCAGCTGGCCCTGAGCGAGAGCCTGCTGCAGTTTCACAACCCGGTCAGCAACGCCCAGCAGGCTCGCCGAACCATGCAGCTATTTCGCCAGCAGCACCACGCCGATCCGTCTACCGCCCAGTTGCTGACGATCTTTGACCAGCTGCTGCAAGGCACGGGCAGCGACTAGCCGGCGCACCAGACGGCGACATGCCCTGCGGGAGGTCAAAGGCAACAGCCGGCGCCTCCCGTCCGGCGACAACCACAGGAACAACATGGACTTTCCTCGGCTAGCACATTGAAAAAAAAGACTATATTGCTTACCGCAAGACGTCATTTCTGGCACAATGCGCGTCTGCCTGAAAACCCGAGTTGTCATGACGCAAGTACAAGCCACCCCCAAGCCGATTTTTTCCTATCGCAAATACTGGGCCGAGCGCTTCGGCACCGCCCCGTTCCTGCCGATGAGCCGTGCCGAAATGGACCAGCTCGGCTGGGACAGTTGCGACATCATCCTGGTATCCGGTGATGCCTATATCGACCACCCCAGCTTTGGTGCCGCCCTGATTGGCCGCCTGCTGGAGGCCCAGGGTTTCCGTGTCGGCATCATTGCCCAGCCGGACTGGCACAGCGCCAGCGATTTCCGCCAGCTCGGCAAGCCGAACCTGTTCTTCGGCGTCACCTCGGGCAATATGGACTCGATGATCAACCGCTACACCGCCGACCGCAAACCGCGCTCGGACGATGCCTACACGCCGCACGGCGCCCCGGACAAGCGACCGGACCGGGCCGTCAGCGTCTACGCCCAGCGCTGCCGTGAAGCCTATCCCGGCATCGGCGTGCTGATCGGCAGCATCGAAGCCAGCCTGCGCCGCATCGCCCACTTCGACTACTGGAGCGACAAGGTGCGCCAGTCGGTGCTGGTCACCTCCAAGGCCGACCTGCTGGTCTACGGCAACGCCGAGCGCGCCATTGTCGAGATCGCCCACCGTGCCGGACGTGGCGAAAAGCTGTCGGAAATGCGGGATATCCGTGGCACTGCCTTCATGGTGCCGCACGGCTGGCGTCCGGACGAGGCGTGGCAGGAGATCGACTCCACCACCGTCGACGTCCCCGGCGTGATCGATGCCCACAAGAACCCGTACGAGATGGAACCGGCCAAGCCGGAAGCCGGCGAAGCCGCCGCCAGCGGCGTACAGCCGGTCCGTTTCATGAATCTGCAGGAACGGGTCGCCGCGCGCCGCGAAGCCCGCAGCCGTACCGTGGTGCGCCTGCCTGCCTATGAGGCCGTGGCCTATGACCCGGTACTGTATGCCCACGCCAGCCGCACCCTGCACCTGGAGTCCAACCCCGGCAACGCCCGTGCCCTGGTGCAGTTGCATGGCGAACGCGACGTCTGGCTCAACCCGCCGCCGATTCCGCTCACCACCGAAGAAATGGACTACGTCTACGGGCTGCACTATGCACGCAACCCGCATCCGGCTTATCAGGGCGCCCGCATTCCCGCCTGGGAGATGATCCGCTTCTCGGTCAACATCATGCGCGGCTGTTTCGGCGGTTGCAGCTTCTGCTCCATCACCGAACACGAGGGCCGCATCATCCAGAGCCGCTCGCATGAATCGATCCTGCGCGAGATCGAGGAGATCCGCGACAAGACCGACGGCTTTACCGGCCATATCACCGACCTGGGCGGGCCGACCGCCAACATGTACCGGCTGGCCTGCAAGGACAAGAAAATCGAGACCTCCTGTCGCCGGCTCAGTTGCGTCTATCCGGACATCTGCGACAACCTCAACACCGACCACAGCTCGCTGATCGAGCTCTACCGCAAGGCGCGTGCCCTGCCCGGGGTCAAGAAAATCAGCATCGGCTCCGGCCTGCGCTATGACCTGGCGGTCCGCTCGCCCGAGTACATCAAGGAACTGGTCACCCACCATGTCGGCGGCTACCTGAAGATTGCCCCGGAACACACCGAGGAAGGCCCGCTGTCGAAAATGATGAAGCCGGGCATGGGCGCCTACGAGAAGTTCAAGGAACTGTTCGAGCGCTTCTCGCGTCAGGCAGGCAAGGAGCAGTACCTGATCCCCTACTTCATCGCCGCCCACCCGGGCACCACCGATGAAGACATGGTCAACCTGGCGCTGTGGCTCAAGCGGCACAACTTCCGCCTCGACCAGGTGCAGGCCTTCGTGCCGACGCCGATGGCGCTGGCCACCACCATGTGGCACACCGGCCGCAATCCGCTGAAAAAACTCGGCCGCAGCTCGGAAAAGGTCGACGTGGTGCGCGACGCCTACCGCCGCAAACTGCACAAGGCCTTCTTGCGCTATCACGACCCGAACAACTGGCCGATGCTGCGCGAGGCGCTGTACAACATGGGGCGCGAAGACCTGATCGGCTACAGCAAGCAACACCTGATTCCGCCGCGTCAGCCGGCCGAAGGCCGCAACGAGCGCAACGGGCGCTTCAATCCGGCGCACACCAAACACAGCGGCGAGCCGCGCGTACCGGCACGCAAACCGCAAGGCAAGGGCCGTCGTTAACTTACTCAGCAAAGAACCTGACATGTCACAAAGCGAACACTTCATCCCGGGCAAGGACGCCGCACTCGAAACCACGATCGCGCGCCTGCAAGGCCAGCTGGCAGCGCTCGGGCTGGAGGTGGAAGAGCAACTCTGGCTCAACTCGGTAGAAAACGTCTGGTCGGTGCATCTGGCCAACAAGCACTGCCCGCTGATCTACGTCAACGGCAAGGGCGCCAGCGAACTGGCCGCCCGAGCCAGCGCCCTGGGCGAGTTCTTCGAGCGCGTCAGCAACAATTACTTCTGGTCGCACTACTACCTGGGCAGGGAGATCGCCAACCGGCCACATGTCTTCTTCCCGCAGGAACGCTGGTTTGCCCTCGACGACGGCGATACCTGGCCGCAGGGGTTGCTCAACGAGACCCTGCAGGCGCTGTACAACCCGGAAGGCAGCATTCCGGCCTCCGCACTGGTGGAGCTGAACTCCGGCAACCACGAGCGCGGCATCTGCACCCTGCCCTATGTGCGCCTGCGCGATGGTGAAACCACCTGGTTCCCGATCAACATCATCGGCAACCTGTATGTCAGCAACGGCATGGCCGCCGGCAACACCGCGCCGGAAGCCCGCACCCAGGCGCTGTCGGAAATTCTCGAACGCCATGTCAAATTCAAGGTCCTGCGCGAAGGCCTGTGCCTGCCGGACGTGCCGCAGGCCGTCATCGACCGCTACCCGAAGATCGCGGCCGGCATTCAGGGGCTGCGTGATGCCGGCTTTGGCATCCTGGTCAAGGATGCCTCGCTGGGCGGCGAATTCCCGGTCATGTGCGTCACCATGCTCAACCCGCGCGACCAGGGCGTCTTCGCCAGCTTCGGCGCCCACCCGCGCTTCGAGATCGCCCTGGAGCGGGCGCTGACCGAACTGCTGCAAGGACGTGCCCTGGCACAACTGGACGGCTTCCCCGAGCCGGGCTTCGACATGGACGAAGTCGCCGACCCGCAAAACCTGGAAATCCACTTTGTCGATTCCAGCGGCGTGATCGCCTGGCGCTATTTCAGTGACACGCCGGACTTCACCTTCTGCGACTGGAACTTCAGCCAGACCACCGCCGACGACTATGCCTGGATCTGCAACTGCATCCAGCAGGCCGGCTTCGACATCTACGTCGCCGATTTCGAGCATCTCGGTGTCTACGCCTGCCGCATCCTGGTGCCGGGCATGTCCGAGATCTACCCGCTGGAAGAGCTGGAATGGGAAAACAACAGCGTCGGCAACCAGCTGCGCCCCTACCTGCTGCGCCTGCCGTCGCTCGACAATGACGAATGCCGGACACTGCTCGAGCTGCTGGAAGAGCATGGCCTGGACGACCTGCGCCCCGTGCCGGCGCTGATCGGCGTGGCCGCCGATGCCGACAGCCCCTGGAAGGAACTGCGCGTCGGCGAGCTGAAAACCCTGCTGGCCCTGGCGCTGGGCGACGAAGACGGCATCCGCGAAGGCTGCGACTGGATCCGCCACCTCGGCCACATGACGCCGGCCCGTCACAAGGTTTACCGCGCCCTGGCGGCGCTGCTCGACCTGCAGGGCGATGCCGAACACAGCCTGACCCTGCTGTACGGCCACGACACTGTGGCGCAGGCGAAACAACTGCTGAACGGCGAGACCCGCTTCTTCGGCCTGCAGGAACTGGGCGCCAACGTGGAACACAGCCGCCTGCACCAGAGCTTGCTGAACGAATACCGCAAACTCTGGCCGTAAAAATCGCTGGCCGGGAGCGCGTGACGAACCCGGCCCTGCCTCTTTGCGCTATAGTGAATCCAGATCCATGACGAATGGATGGCGCACGACCGCAACAAGAGGAGGGCCGCAACATGCAAATGGAACGCTGGCTGCTCGAGTTTCCGGCTACAGTCCGCAAAGCCACGCTGCAGCAGGACCTGGCCCTGGCCAGAACGGCCATGGACAAACTGACCAGCCACTATGCCGGCAAAAGCAGTGCTGAACGCCAGGCCATCTACCTGAGCCTGGCCCATACGATTCTGGAAGACCTGGACATGGAGACCTACCGCCAGGCGGAAGCCTTCCTGCTCCAGATCGGCTTGCTGCAACATCAGAAGGCCTGAATACGGCCCGCCATGCCCGACATGGCGGGCTTTTTATTTGTCATTAAAAATAATCGATTTTATTCGCAATATCCCGTTGTCAATTCCGCCTGCCCCTGCTAACTTGACGCACTTCCCGCCACGCCGACCGACCACCTGCCGGTCGACCTCCTGGCTCAGGCAATCGGAGACAACATGAGCACCCAACGCAGCAGCGTCCAGAGAAGACTGATCACCCCGGCCTCGTGGGGCAAAAAAGATCCGCGACAGCAACACCTGGATGCCGAACAGCGCACCTGCAGCCACTGCTCGCACCGTGGCCTGCGCGGCGAAACCACCATTGCCGGCCAGATGTTTCGCTGCCCGTCCTGCAAGAAACTGCAGTTCTGAGTTGCGGCCCCGGCTGAGATGCATCAAACCGTCCGCAGGCGCTTTGTGCCATAGTGAGACGATACTGAACTACCCCCTGGATAGCAGCCCATGCGCGCTCTGTTGAAACGCCTTTCGGACAGGATTTTCGGTCCCGACCCCGAACCCCTGCCCACTTTGTCACCGGAAGAACTGGCCGCCGCCGAGCACTTTCTGTTCGAAATCTTTGCCCAGCAAAACGCCAAAGCCTGGCAGCCGGTCGGCGCCGTCATGTTCTCGCCGCGCCTGCGCCGCCTGAGCCCGCAGGTTCAGCACATGGAACAAGCCATGAGCTCACTGTTCGAAAAGGGCTGGATCGAAACCCACAATGCCCGCTTCCTGGTCCTGACGGACGCCGGCTACGAACGCCTGCGCTTTCTCGGCCTGGAGCGAACGTCCTGACACATCCCACAACAAACAAAACGGCAGCCCAGGCTGCCGTTTTTCATGTGCGCACTGAACTGCGCCACCGCGGCCAGGTCAGCGCGTCATCACCGCACCCTGGCAATTCTCGTAGCGGGTCAACCCGGCCGGACAAGCCATGGCATTGAGCCCCTTGTCGACACACAGCCAGACACCACTCAGATATTTATTCTGCTGCGCATCCTTATCGCAGGTCGCAAACTGACTGGCCGCCGGATACTGCGGATTCAGCTCGGCAAACTTCTGCTTGATGGCCACGATATCACTGACCGTATCCAGCTGCGGCACCTTAATCTGCCGGAAGCGCGCCAGCGCATCACCAAAATACTGATTCACCTTGCGATAGTAACCGGCAGGATCGCGCTGCTCCGACCCCGGCTGATAGAACGGCGTACAGGTCGCATGCTTGCCCCATTCGTGATCGACAAACTCGACCGCATTGGCCAGATAGGGCTTGAACGGATTGGCAAACGTCAGACGTTGCGGATCGAGCGGCGGGACGACATGGCAATCATGCGGATAACTGCCATCCATGCGTTCAGGCCACAAGCCATGGAACATCAGGGGCGACACATCGGCCCGGCAGGCCTGGGCCTGATCCAGCGTGGCACTGCTCTTGCCCGCACTCCCCGCCTGGCACCAGCCCGGCACCCACTGCGTGGACAACAGATAATAATCAAACCCGTCTCCGGACGGCACATCCTCCGCCACAGCCACCGCCGAGCTCAGTGCCAGCACCGCCCCCAGCGACACGGCAAACATACTGCACTTCATATCAAGCCCCTATTCCAATTGTCATCAGACGCCGAGGATCATCACATCGCGTCAGTATATTCCAAACGGATAAAGGATACCGGCAAGACATTAAACTAATTGGACAGGCAAAAAAAAAACCCGCGAACGCTCACGGGTCACAACCTTGGCGCAGGGAGGCCCCTACTGAGGACAGCATAGAGCAAAGCCGGGCGGTCTGGCTGCGACATATTGCCTCAGGACGATCGCTTCGTGGCGGCCACAATGCTGCCGACTGATCGGCAAAATTATGATAGTCTAGCCAGACTGATTTCCCGAGTACGCCATGAACGCCTCTCAGATCCTCAGCTTCATGATCCAGGCCAAAACCGGCCAGCAAATCAAATGGGCCGCCATCCCTGCCCTCTACGCAGTCACCCTGGCACAGATCGCCCCCAAACTGAGTGAAGAAGAGCTGTTCAGCATGATCGCCATCGGCTCGGTGCTCTATGATCACAGCAGCAAAGAGATCGTCGCCCAGGCCGCCACCGACCAGCTCCTCAAGTCCCTGATGAACCCCGGCAACACCCCCGTCTGAAAGACAAACGGGCAGCACCTTGCGGCACTGCCCGCCACCGGCATGGCCGACACCGACTACTTGGCCGGACGACCCGTCTTGATTTTTTCCAGCCGCGACAAAGCCTGCAGCAGCTGCGCATCCGACAAGGCCGTCAACGCTGCCAGCCCGGCACGCAGCAACTCGCTTTTCTTCACTTCCTGACCCAGCGACAAGACACGCTGCTTCAACTGCGGAATCTGCTGGTACTCGCCTTCCGGCATGGTAAAGCTGTCTCGCACCAGCTTTGCCTTCTTGCCGCCGGCTTTCTTCTTGCCGCGAGCGGCGTCCTCAAACGGCGCCACGACCTTGGCAGCCACCACCTGCGGAGCGCTCACTGGCTGGGCTACAGCGGGTTTGGCAGCAACAGGCTTGGCGGCAGCAGGCTTGGCAACAGCAGGCTTGGCAACAGCAGGCTTGGCAACAACAGGCTTGGCAACGGCAGGCTTGGCTACGGCAGGCTTGGCAACGGCAGGCTTGGCTACGGCAGGCTTGGCAACGGCAGGCTTGGCTACGGCAGGCTTGGCAACAGCAGGCTTGGCGGCAGCAGGCTTGGCGGCAGCAGGCTTGGCAACGGCAGGCTTGGCGGCAGCAGGCTTGGCAACGGCAGGCTTGGCGGCAGCAGGCTTGGCGGCAACAGGCTTGGCGGCAACAGGTTTGGCAACAGCGACAACAGCTTTGGTATCTTTCATGGCGGACCCTTGTGCATGAACGTGCATAACAGTATAAACAATTTATACTGTATATCAATGACGCAGCGCTTAATGCGCATTTTTTGATCGTCATATCCGCACAACGATGCGACAAGCACTTGCTGCACTTTCCCACAGCCTTATCCACAATATCTGTGGGTAAGGACGACAGAAAGACTCAGAAATGTCTTTTCGTGCAAGGCCTCATCAGACTAAAGTTAAGATCAGAATCACTACGCCGCCGCAAAGGTTGCCATGGCCGCAAAACGCCATCTGACGGAACGCCTGCTGCACCTCCTGGCCATCACCCTGGCGGTCGCGGCCATTTTGGCCGGCTGGGTATGGGTCCATCAGTTCCGCACCTTCAGCGAACAAGACAACGCCATCGATCAGCAGCGCATCCTGCAAAAAACCAGTCAGCAGGTCAACCAGCTGGCCCGCGAGGTCAAACTGGCACTTGGTCTGGCCGACAGCATCATGGCACACCACCCTGACCACGACCCGCGCACCGATCCGCTGATCCAGTCCATGGCCAGACAATTCCATGATGAAACCAACGGCATGATCACGCTGCGCGTGCTGGACCGGCAAAACCAGATCACCTTCCCGCGCGAAAAAATCAACGGCCCCCTGCACCCGGGGCCACCGACAGCATTCTTCCAGTGGCTGAGAAAAAAACCAGTAGGCAGCGTGTCGTTCAGCAACCCGGTATTCAACAGCGAGACCCGGCAATGGAACGTCATTGCCGGCCGCCTCCTGCAACACCAGAGTCACGGCATCGACATTGTCTACGTCGCCTTTGACATGAACAGCATGACCAACGCCCTCGGCCTGACCGGCCCCGGCCCCGACATGGCCATACAGCTCACGGGAACCGATGGCACCGTACTGGCACACTGGCCGGCCTCACCCGGCCTGATAGGCAAAAACATCAAGAACAGCCTGCTGATGCAAGCCGCCAGTCAACAAAGCGCAGGCCAGATCAGCAACCTAGAAGACACCGAAGGCGAGACCTTTACCAGCTTCATGCACGACCCCAACCATCCGCTGATCCTGTCGGTATCGACCCCCAGACAGGCGGTAGAAGAACCGATCGCCGACGAAAGACAGCGCATCATCCTGGCGGTCACCATCTTCATCCTGACCGAAGTTGCGGCGATCGGCTGGATCAACCAACTGCTGGGCAAACTGCGCCAGCGCCAGCAACGACTGGAATCCGAACTGGTCGACAAGATCGAACATGTCACGGCCCTGGATCGCCACGCCGCGCAGCTGGAATCGGCCAAATCCACCCTGGAGCGCCTGTCGCAGACCGACCCGCTGACCTCGCTGTATAACCGGCGACATTTTATGGATGTACTGGCGCAATGGCTGCGGCGATATGCCGGAGATGGCCAGACTTTCTGCATGGTGTATCTGGATATCGATCACTTCAAGGCCATCAACGACCAGCATGGACATGCCATCGGTGACGAAGTGCTGATCAAGGTCGCCAGCCTGCTGCAAACACAGATCCGGCCGGGCGATCTGGTCGCCCGCATCGGCGGGGAGGAGTTTGGCCTGCTCTTACCGGAGACATCGATTCCACAGGCCGTGAGCGCCATGGAGCGGATCCGCCAGGCACTCGGCGCCCACACCTTCGACAGCAGCGCCGGCGCCCTGCACATCACCTTCAGCGCAGGCGTCAGCCTGGTGCGCCCGGGCGACAGCACCGCCAGCCTGATGCAACGCGCAGACCAGGCGCTGTACCAGGCCAAGACTCAGGGACGCAATCGCGTCCTGAGCGAATGAGCAGAAAAGCGGTCTAGCGCCGGCGCAATACCGCCGCCGCCTCACGCAGCGTTGCCGCCGTGGTCTCCCAATCCAGACAGGGATCCGTGACCGAACAACCATAGCGCAAGGACGACAGATCATCCGTCAGCGGCTGGTTACCTGCCTCGATGAAGCTCTCCAGCATCAGACCGACAATGCTTTGATTGCCGTGTTCGATCTGCCGCAACACATCCTTCACCACCAGCGGCTGCAGCGACGCCTGCTTGCCACAGTTGGCATGCGAACAGTCGATGACAATATTGCTGGGCAGGCCGGCCTTTTGCAGCGCCGCCTCCGCCATGGAAACACTGACGCTGTCATAGTTCGGCCGCCCGCCACCGCCGCGCATCACCAGATGACCATAGCGATTACCGCGCGTGCGGATAATTGCCGAGCGCCCCTGACCGTTGATACCGAGGAAGCTGTGCGGATACGAGGCCGACATGATGGCATTCACCGCCGTGGCCACCGAACCATCCGTACCATTCTTGAAGCCGACCGGCGTCGACAGCCCGGAGGACATCTCGCGATGCGTCTGCGACTCGGAGGTGCGGGCGCCGATCGCCGTCCAGGCAATCAGATCCCCGATATACTGCGGCGCAATCGGATCCAGCGCCTCGGTGGCCGTCGCCAGCCCGAGGCGGCTGATCTCCAGCAGAAACTCACGCGCCCGGAACACCCCTTCATCGATCTTGAACGAGTCATCCATATGCGGATCGTTGATGAACCCCTTCCAGCCGGTTGTCGTGCGCGGCTTCTCGAAATACACGCGCATCACCAGGTACAACACATCCGACAACTCATCCGCCAGCTCACGCAAACGGCGAGCATAGTCAAGACCCGCCACCGGATCGTGAATCGAGCACGGCCCGACAATGACAAACTTGCGCGCATCCTGCCGGTCAAGAATGGCCTGCAGCGTCTGACGGCCGGCCAGTACCCGGGCGGCCAGCTCATCACTGAGCGGCAAGCGTTGGTGAATATCGTCCGGTGTCGGCATGGCATCGAACGATTCAATATTGAGGTTTTCTGTTCGCAGCATAAGAATATTAGGGAAATTATTTCAGTACAGTGTACCAGAAGTCCCCCTGCGACCATGATCCTTTCTTACGGCACACGCTTACTCATCTCTGAGCGAGAGTCGCATCAAGACCGCAAGCGCCCATCGTCCTACCCTGCAGCCGTCGGCAACCCGCCGACTGACCAAGAGGAAGCTTGAACATGTTTCGCTCTGCACCCTTGTTTCTCTCCACACTGCTGCTGACCAGCACCACCTTCGCCTCCCCAGCCGTCAACAACCAGACTGACGCACTCAGCCAGGCAAGATCGTGCCCTTCACCGGCACGGCCGGAAACAAATAAAAAAGGGAGCTGACCTCAGCTCCCTTTTCTCTGCGCCATGTCAGCGCATCATGACCCGCTTACTGCGCCGGCGGCGTGCCTTCGGCGTTCGAAACCACGACGTCGATTTGCACCAGGGCATCGTGCGGCAGTGCCGAAACACCCACCGTGCGACGAGCCGGTACCCCACCCGGGAAGAACTCGCCATACACTTCGTCCACTGCAGCCATATCGTCGATCTGCTTCAGGAACACATTCACCTTCACCACGTCAGCCATGCTGTGGTTGATGCTCTCGACAATCGCCTTGACGTTCTTCAGGCACTGAGCAACCTGCTCCTTGACACCACCAGCCACGAGCTTGCCGGTCTTGGCATCGATCGGCAGCTGTGCCGACAGGTTGTTGTAATGCGAGAAGGCCACGGTTTGCGTGTGCAGCGGGCTCTTCGGTGCATTGTCGGTATTGTTGGCCTTGATCACGATGCCGTGACGGTCTTCAACGGCTTGCGGCGGGGTGCCGTCGCCATGCGAAACCACGACTTCGATTTGCACCAGAGCATCCATCGGCAGCGCGGCAGCGGCAACCACGGTACGAGCCGGGAAGTAAGCCACGGCACGGGCGATGGCCGAATCCGGGAAGAAGGTGGTGTACACCTCGTTGACGGCGTCGATATCCGACAGATTCTTCAGGAAGATGTTGACCTTGACGATATCGTCAAACGGCACATCGATCCCTTCCAGAATCGCCTTGACGTTCTTCAGACACTGAGCAGCCTGCTCCTTGACGCCACCGGCCACCAGCTTGCCGGTCTTCACGTCGATCGGCAGCTGTGCCGACAGGTTGTTGTAGTGCGAGAAAGCCACGGTTTGCGTCGACAGCGCGCTGATCGGCGCGGTTTCCACATTCTTGGCGATCTTGATCAGGTCGCCGGCTTGCGGTGCATTCGGGATGGTGCCCACGCCATTGGACACCAGCGCTTCCACTTGCACCAGTGCATTCATCGGCAGTGCGGCCACGGCCACGGTGGTCAGTGCCGGGACATAGCTCTGGAAGAAAGACTTGTGAACAGCGTGAACGGCATCGATGTCAGCAATATTCTTGAGGAAAATCGTGATGCGCACGATATCAGTCATCGAATGATCGATGCTTTCCACGATGGCCTTGATATTCTTGAAGCACTGCTCGGCCTGCTCTTTCACACCGCCAGCAACAAAAGCGCCGGTTTTCGGATCGATCGGCAGTTGAGCCGCCAGATGGTTGTAATGCGAAAAAGCGACGGTCTGGGAATAAGGACCGATTGCCTTGTGTGCGTTTTCCGTATTACGTGCCAGGACTGCGTTGTAGCCACTCATAAATAGACTCACTTATTAGTTCGAATTCAGCGGGCTACGTGGCTTGCACGAGCCCCACTATTTTTATCGGCCGCCCCGGTTTTTTGACCGGGGAAAGGGTCATGAACCAGCGTTGATGCATGTCAGTAAATGCAGGAGTGGAGGCTACGTTAAGCCCAATAGACGGTCAATATAAGGGAACGCCGGTATTTGTAGCTTTGGCGACAATACATCGGCATACGGAGATGCAATGCCACACAAATCAAATAAGCTGCGGCATCTCATCAAAATCCATTCAGCTCATTTAAATCCCCCTCCCCGCTCAAATCCGCCAACGCTTTATTCGCACATCATTTTTATATCCTCTCAAAATAGTGCACTGATTTTACTTTTAATGCATTTCCGGATTTATATTTAGATTGAGTAATGAAAAAATCAGCGCCACAAAGAACATTCCACCCGAAAAACACCTTTCCACCTTCGCAAACACCGGCCAATCGGCGAACGACCACTCAATTCATGCCCTCATCCACCCGAACAAATACCCCCGCCTGACACGCCACGCCCCAAGATGCACGATGGTCATTTTCCAGCACCAGACGCAGGGCAAAAATCATGAAGTGTGACTGAGGCGACCGGGAGATTTGTCGCCGGATTGCGCCTGAAGCGCGCGTTGACGGAGGGGCTTGCGACCAGCGATACGACAGGGGTGTGGGGGGATGGGATGGGATGGCGCACTTGAAGAGTGCGCCCTACGGTTGTGCGTCCTACGGTTGTGCGTCCTACGGTTGTGCGCCCTACGGTTGTGCGTCCTACGGTTGTGCGCCCTACGGTGATACGCCTTGCGAATGCTTTTATTCCGACAAACGTGACAGTTGGATACAATGGTCTCACACACACTCACACTGCACCGGGAAACAAGATGAGCGATTCAGTCCAAGAAGTGGCCAAAGCCAGGCAAATCCTCAACCAGGGTGGCGGCGAGCACAATGGATATACCTTGTACTCCAGCGGCCTGCTGGTTCAGACCATCCAGATCACCGTGACCAGCATCGAAAAGGAAATCGTCTTCCCGGCCACCTTCCCGTGCGTCGTCACCTCGGTGCAACCGATCGGCGGCAACGTCAAAGTGCTCAAACTGGGCAAGAACAAGGCACTGTTGCAATTCGACCCGGCCGATGTCGGCACCAAGATCAAGCTGATCTTCTCCGGGCAGTAAACCCGGGGCCGGGCGTGCGCCAGACGGGCCGGCCCTACGCCAGCGCCACGCCCGGCAAGGGCCGCAGATAATCCTGCAAGGCCCGGGTGACGGTGTCAGCCAGACGGCCGACCCCGGGAGACGGGACGTCCTCGGCGCGGCAAAGCAGACAACGAATCGCCGGCAAGGGCGGCAGATCGTGACGGATCATCAGCGTCTCCGGCAAGCCCGCAGGGGTGCGCACTGTCACCCCCAGCCCGGCAGCCACTGCCGCCCAGAGACTACTCAGACTGCCACTGCTAAACGCCTGGCGCCAGGCATGACCAGCCTGCTCCAGCGCCGTACAGGCCGCGGCACGTATCAGGCAGGGCGCCTCGAACAACACCAGCGGCACGGGCGCAGCGCCCGGCCACGCACAGGGACTTTCCCGGCTGTCGATCCAGTGCAATGGCAGCGTCCCCATTGCCTGTCGGTGCGGCCAGGACTCACCACCATCCCAGACCAGGGCCAGATCCAGCTCCCCGCGCGTCAAACCATCCAGCAAAGGCTGGTTACGCGCCACCTTCACGTCCAGGCCAAACTGCGGATGCGCACGGGAAAACCGCCCCAGAATCGTCGGCAGCAGCGTCTCGGCAAAATCTTCCTGCATCCCGAAACGCAGCCAGCCCCCCTGCACCCCACTCCCCTGCACCGCCTGTACCGCCTCGTCATTCAAAGCCAGCAGCCGCCGCGCATAGGCAAGCATCACCTCACCCGCCGGTGTGAGCACCAGGCCACGGCCAGCCTTGCGCAACAGCGGCTGCCCCGCCTGCTCTTCCAGCTTCTTCAATTGCGCACTGACAGCCGACGTGGAGCGACTGACTCGCTCTGCTGCCTGCGCAAAGCTGCCCAGCTCGACACCCGCCACAAAGCTGCGCAACACCTCCAGATCCAGACTGACTCGGCCCATGCTACCATTCCAAATAAAAGGACGATTTGTTTAAAAAATCTCAATTTTCAAAACAATTATCGGTCGCTAAGCTGAACCCTGTCAAAACCTGCCACGGAATCCATCATGCAGACCACCCCCTCCAGCCTCGACAATCTGGGCCGACTGGCGCCGAAACTGGCCGAACTGAGCCAAAGCCTGCTGTTTGACGACATCTGGCAGCGCGCCGGACTCAGTCCGCGCGAACGTAGCATCGCTACGGTCTCCGCCCTGCTGGCGCTCTACCGACCACAGCAACTGCCGTTCCACCTGCAAAAAGCCCTCGACCACGGCGTCAGTCGCAGCGAACTGGGTGAACTGATGACCCATCTGGCGTTTTATGCCGGCTGGCCGGCGGCGGTCTCCGCGATCGATATCCTGGCAACCCTTCCAGAAGCAAAGTGAGACCCATCCATGCCCTATGCACGCATCGCCCTGAACGCCGGCAAGCCGGCACACTGGCTAAACGCCATTTCCACCAGCCTGCAGCAGGCACTGGAAGAAAGTTTCGAGGTCCCGCCAGGAGATTGTTTCCAGATATTCCAGCCATGCCAACCCGGCGAACTGGTATACGACCGCCACTACCTGGGCGGTCCGCGCAGCGACAACTTCCTACTGATCCAGTTGACAGCCGGCCGGCCGCGCAGCGCTGAGTGCAAAAAAGCCTTCTACGCCAGGCTGGCCGAACGTCTGGCGGCCAGCCCGGGCATTGCGGTGGAAGACATCATGGTCGTCATCACCACCACCGGGCTGGAGGACTGGTCGTTTGGCGGCGGACGTTAGCGCGGGCGGACCAGCTGCCAGGCACGCGTCAGATAACCCACACTGGCGAATCCGCTCCAGGTATGCACCATGCGAGTAAATGGAAACAGCATAAAAAAGGTCAGACCGCAGAAAATATGCAGACGAAACACCATGGGCGCATCTGCCACCAACTGCGCGGCATCGCCACGGAAGGTTAGAATATGTTGCGCCCAGAGCATGAAGCGCAACATGGTCTGACCATCCAGATGACCGGCAGACTCCGGAATGGTAGCCAGCCCCAGGCACAGTGTCAGCAACAACCATAGCAGCAGCACCTTGTCGCGCAGCGGCGTCTGAACCGCCAGGCGTCGATGAGCCAGACGACGCAACAACAGCAACACCAGGCCAATCAGCCCCACACCGCCCAGCGTGCCGCCGGCCATCATGGCCAGCAGCTGCTTGGCGGTCAGGGGGACGCCCAGCCACTCCCAGACGGCAAGCGGCGTCAACAGCCCCCCCAGATGCCCCAGGAACACGCCGATGATGCCGATGTGGAACAGATTGGACCCCAGGCGCAGATTGCCGCGATGCAAGAACTGGGTCGACTCCGCCCGCCAGGTATATTGTTCGCGCTCGAACCGCACCAGGCTGCCCAACAAAAACACCACCAGAGCCAGATAAGGGTAGATGCCAAACAGAAATTGATGGAAGTAAGACATGATCAGGCTCCTTGCCGCGCCGGGCGCGGATAAAAACGGACGGGCTCAACAGACATGGCGGGGGCGGGGGTCAGCAGCGGCTCGATGCCATCCGGAGCCGGGCCAAACCGTTCCATGGCCTCGTCCATGTCTCGTACCGGCGGTTCACTGATCGGCAACGGCGCCACAGGGCTGAGCGACACCAGCGCTGACATCGCCCCAGCATACGGACTTTGGCGCGCCAGCAGACGCCCGGCCAGCAGCTCAATCACATGGACAGCATCGCCCAGCATGCACAGGGCAGCGTCCGGTTCGATCTGGCCGAGACACTCCAGAAACAAGGGCAGATAATCCGGCAGTTCATCAGCCTGCATGGCCAACCCATGCTCGGCATAGGCCGCCATCAGGCTGACCATCGCGCCACCACGATCGCGGCTTTCGCCATAGACATGCTCGAACAAATGCAGACTGAGCGAGCGCTGCCGGTCGAACATCGCCACATAATCAGCCTGCAGTTCGAGCAAGGGCTGCGACATCAGATAATCCAGCAGCGGCCGCAGCCGCCCCTGCTGCTCGGCGGGCAACGCATCCAGTGCCTGATACAGTTCGGCACTCGCCGCCTGCAAGGCAGGTTCGGGGTATTGCAGCAAGACTGAAATCAGCGCAAATACTCGCATCTTGGCCTCCCTTATTCCGCAGCGCGCTTACGCGACTTGGGCATGGAAGCAAAAAACACCGAGCCCTGCTTTTTCTTGCCGAACAAAGTGCCATCCGATACGCCACCAGAACAGCCATTTCCAAAGCTGAAACCGCAGCTTCCCTTATCGTTGAAGCTATCCTCGACCATCTCCTTGTGGCTGGACGGGATCACAAAGCGGTCTTCGTAATTGGCAATCGCCATAATGCGGTACATATCCTCAACCTCGGCCAGCGTCAGGCCGACCTGATCGAGTACGGCGACATCATCCTGCTGATCGACATGGCGGCCGCGCATAAAAGCACGCATCGCCAACATCCGCTCCAGCGCCTGCCGCACGGGCTCCTCCTTGCCAGCCGTCAGCAGGTTGGCCAGATAGCGCAGGGGAATACGCATCTCGCTAACATCCGGCAATATGCCCTGCTTGCCCAGCACCCCGCTTTGAACCGCCTTCTGGATCGGCGAGAGCGGCGGGATGTACCACACCATCGGCAAGGTCCGGTATTCAGGATGCAGCGGGAAAGCGACTTTCCAGGTCACTGCCATCTTGTAAACCGGCGACTGCCTTGCCGCCGCCAGCCAGCTTTCCGCGATGCCCTGGCGGCGAGCTTCTGCCTGCACCTCGGGATCGTGCGGATCGAGGAAGATTTCCAGCTGACTTTGATACAGATCCTGCTCATCGCGCATCGAGGCCGCAGCGGCGATCTTGTCGGCGTCATATAGCATGACACCAAGATAACGAATACGACCAACACAGGATTCGGAGCACACGGTGGGTTGCCCAGCCTCCAGCCGTGGATAGCAGAAGGTGCATTTCTCCGCCTTGCCGGACTCCCAGTTGAAATACATCTTCTTGTACGGGCAGCCCGAAATGCACATGCGCCAGCCGCGGCACTTGTCCTGATCGACCAGCACAATGCCGTCATCCTCACGCTTGTACACCGAACCGGACGGGCAGGATGCCACGCAGGACGGATTCAAACAGTGCTCGCACAAGCGCGGCAGATACATCATGAAGGTGTTTTCAAATTCGGCATATGCCTCTTTCTCGATATCCTTGAACAACTGGTCCCGGCTGCGCTTGGCAAACTCTCCGCCCAGGTCGTCCTCCCAGTTCGGTCCTGAAGTGATTTTGTCCATCTTTTGACGAGTCAGAATCGAGACTGGCCGTGCTGTCGGCGGCGTCTGCATGCGGCCCGCCGACTGCAGATGATCATAGTCGTAGGTGAAGGGCTCGTAATAGTCATCCACCTCAGGCAGGTTGGGGTTGGCAAAGATATTGGCCAGAATTTTCATCCGGCTGCCCTGCCGCGGCTCCAGCTGCCCATCCGCGCGCAGACGCCAGCCTCCCTGCCATTTTTCCTGATTCTCCCACTCGGTCGGGTAACCGGTGCCTGGCTTGGTCTCGACATTATTGAACCAGGCATATTCGACACCATCGCGGCTGGTCCAGACGTTCTTGCAGGTGACGGAACAGGTATGACAACCAATGCATTTGTCGAGGTTCAACACCATGGCTACTTGTGCACGAATCTTCATGATTTTCCTCACACCTTCCCTTGTTCATCTGCCTGATCCAGCCAATCCACCCGCTGCATCTTGCGCACAATGACGAACTCGTCCCGATTACTGCCGACCGTACCGTAGTAATTGAAGCCATAAGCCTGCTGAGCATAGCCACCGACCATGTGCGTCGGTTTGGTCACAGTACGCGTCACCGAGTTATGAATCCCGCCGCGCTTGCCACTGGTCTCCGCCCCCGGCACATTCACAATCTTTTCCTGTGCGTGGTACATCAGGGTCATCCCTTCGGGCACCCGCTGGCTGACGACTGCCCGGGCGGTCAGCGTGCCATTGACGTTGAACACCTCAATCCAGTCGTTGTCGACAATACCGGCCTTGGCGGCATCGACTTCGGACAGCCACACATGCGGTCCACCGCGGCTAAGCGTCAACAGGCGCAGATTGTCGGAATAGGTCGAGTGAATGCCCCACTTCTGATGCGGCGTAATGAAATTCAGCACAATCTCCGGCTGACCATTGGCATGGCGCCCCAGCATGCTGGCGGTGGTCTTCAGGTCCACCGGCGGCTTGTAGACCGTCAACCCCTCACCAAAATCCAGCATCCATCGGTGATCCTGATAAAACTGCTGACGGCCGGTCAGGGTGCGCCAGGGAATCAGCTCGTGCACATTGGTATAGCCAGCGTTGTAACTGACCTCTTCGCTCTCCAGTCCTGACCACGTCGGGCTGGAAATGATTTTGCGCGGCTGTGCCTGGATATCACGGAAGCGAATTTTGTCGTGTTCACGCCCCAGGGCCAGATGCGTGTGATCACGCCCGGTGATTTTCGACAGTGCCGCCCAGGCCTTGACCGCCACATGACCATTGGTCTCGGGCGCCAGCGTCAGCACCACTTCCGCGGCGTCAATCGCTGTTTCAATACGCGGCTGACCATTGGCAGCCAGCCCGTTGAGTTGCCCCAGTTCCTTCACCTCACTGGCCGTGGACCAGGCAATCCCCTTGCCGCCATTGCCGACCTTGCTCAGCAGCGGGCCAACACTGACAAACTTCTCGCCAATCAGGCGATAGTCCCGCTCGATCACCGTCATCTGCGGCGCAGTCTTACCCGGAATCAGATCGCACTCGCCCTTCTTCCAGTCCTTCGGTTCGAACGGCTGCCCCAGTTCACCGGGGGTATCGTGCATCAGCGGTGTCATAACCAGATCTTGCTGAACCCCCAGAACCGGCCCGCCGATTTCAGACAGACGCTCAGCCAGAAGCTTGTAGATTTCCCAGTCTGTTTTGGACTGCCACAGTGGTTGGACGGCTTCGGACAAAGGGTGGATGAATGGATGCATGTCTGAGGTATTCAGGTCATCCTTTTCGTACCAGGTTGCCGTCGGCAGAACAATGTCGGCATACAGACAGGTGGTGCTCATACGAAAATCCAGTACCGTCAGCAGATCCAGCTTGCCCTCGGCGGCTTCGCGCACCTGAACTTCTGTCGGCTTGATGCCCTGGCTTTCATCGTCAAACAAGGCATTCTGCGTACCCAGCAAATACTTGAGGAAGTATTCATGCCCCTTGCCGCTCGATCCGAGGATATTCGAGCGCCAGACAAACATATTGCGCGGGAAGTTTTTCGGATTGTCCGGGTCTTCGCATGACATGCGCAAACTGCTGTTCTGCAAACCTTCCACGGTATAGGCCACCGGGTCCTTTCCGGCCTTTGCCGCATCGCGGGTCAGTTGCAGCGGGTTAGTCTCAAGTTGCGGTGCAGAAGGCAACCAGCCCATGCGCTCGGCCCTGGCATTGAAGTCGATCAGACTCAAACCGGCATAGCGCTGACTGGCTGTCGGGCTGAGAATTTCGTCCACGCCCAGCTTCTCATGACGCCACTGACTGGTATGCGCATAGAAGAAACTGGTGGAATTCATCTGGCGCGGCGGACGCTGCCAGTCGGTGGCGAACGCCAGCGGCGCCCAACCCTGCTGAGGCCTCAGCTTTTCCTGCCCGACGTAGTGAGCCCAGCCCCCGCCACTTTGGCCGATACAGCCGCACATCATCAGCAGATTGATGATGGCGCGATAGGTCATGTCCATGTGATACCAGTGATTCAGCGCGGCACCGACGATGACCATGCTCTTGCCCTGGGTTCGATGAGCATTGTCGGCAAACTCTCTGGCCACGGTGATCACATCAAGGGCAGCCACACCGGTATGCTTTTCCTGCCAGGCAGGGGTGTAGGCCACATCATCCTGGTAATCAGCAGCCACATTCGGCCCGCCCAGTCCGTTATCCACGCCATAATTGGCCAGCATCAGGTCATAGACAGTGGCCACATACACCGTCTTGCCATTGCCGAGGGTCAGCTGCCTGACGGGAACATGGCGCGCCAGCACGGCATCCTGATCTGCCCCGAAATACGGAAAGCTCACCGGCACAATGTGGTCATGCTGATCCTTCAGAGACAGCAGCGGATCGATCTCCCGGCCATCGGTGGCATGCAGCGACAAATTCCATTTGCCGACCTGCGCACCCTGCTCTCCCCAGCGCAGACCAATCGTTCCGTTCGGTACGACCAGATCGCCGCTGTGACCGTCAATCAGCAGGGTCTTCCAGTCAGGGTTATTCACCTCGGCATGGTCGCTGAGTTGTGAAGCACGCAGATAGTGATCCGCTACCAGGCCCTGCTCGCTCTCGCGCAAGGTCACCAGCATGGGGAAGTCGGTGTACTGCTTGCCATATTGGCGGAAATAGTCGCTCTTCCCGGTCTTGTGAAATTCGTTGAGCACCACATGCCCCATCGCCAGGGCCAGGGCCGCATCGGTACCCTGCTTTGGGGCCAGCCAGATATCACCGAACTTGGCCATTTCGCCAAAATCGCTGGAGACCGCCACTGTCTTGGTGCCCTTGTAACGGACTTCGGTATAGAAATGCGCGTCAGGGGTCCGGGTCATCGGAACATTGGAACCCCAGACCATTAAATAGGTCGAGTTGTACCAGTCAGCCGACTCGGGTACGTCAGTTTGTTCACCCCAGACCTGCGGCGAAGCCGGTGGCAAATCACAATACCAGTCATAGAAGGACATACAGACGCCGCCAATCAGGCTCAAATAGCGGCTGCCGGCGGCATAGGACACCATGGACATGGCTGGAATCGGCGAAAAGCCGATAATGCGGTCAGGCCCGTACGCCTGAATGGTATGCGCATTGGCGGCCACAATGATCTCGGTGGCCGTATCCCAGTCTGCACGCACAAAGCCGCCCAGACCACGTGCCTGCTTGTAGCGGAGAGCCTTTTCCGGATCATTCGTGATGGCGGCCCAGGCATCGACCGGAGCCATCGTCTGGCGCGCTTCGCGCCACAGAGCCATCAGTTCGGCCCGCACCATCGGATACTTCACGCGCTGGGCTGAGTAGACATACCAGGAGTAGGAGGCACCGCGCGGGCAGCCACGCGGCTCATGATTGGGCAAATCGGGACGGGTGCGCGGATAATCGGTCTGCTGCAGTTCCCAGGTAATCAGACCGTTTTTGACAAACACCCGCCAGCTACAGGAACCGGTGCAATTCACGCCATGCGTGGAGCGCACGACCTTATCCTGCTGCCAGCGACTGCGATAGGCGTTCTCCCACTGACGATCTTCTTGTACGACAGCGCCATGGCCATCGGCAAAGGGCTTGCTGGTTCGGGTCAGGAACTTCAGGCGATCCAGAAAATGACTCATGACGTCTCCACGGCAACAATGGTGTACGTTATGAGCCTACGCGCCTGCCGGGAGGTCACCCATTCGCCATTGGCATGGCAGGCGGTGGCGAGAAGAACTAGTTCACCTAGTCATTTCGTACAGGCAGCCAGACACAGTCCTGCTCGACCTTGACTGGCCAGGCACGGACAGACCGAACGCTGTCCTCCATGCATCGCCCATCCTGCAGACAAAAATGCTGTTTTTTCAGAGGACTCGCCACCCAAAGCAAATGATCGTGCTCGACGATCAGCCCCCTTGACAGCACATTCGCGCCGGAGAACGGATCCAGATTATCCAGCGCATACAAGACGGCTGAATCATCCGGACGAAAAATGGCCACCTGTTGATTGCCCACCAGAGCACACACCCCGGTACCCGGCAAGATCATCGATAAAGGACAGATATTGATCCACGACATGCTCATGACTCCACAGGAACCAGCGGGATGATCCGCCGTTCGTCAGGCGTCGCAGGACGATGCTGATCGCGAACAGCGACATACTGCAGCATCGGATCGGCCTGATCGCTATTAATAAAATCGGCAAAGCGTCTGACGCTACCCGGGTCCTGCAGGGTTCGCTGCCACTCGCAGGCATAGGCGGCTCGCAGCGCCGCCAGTTCCGCCTCCAGCCGCTCGCCCAGGCCCAGCGCATCCGCCACCACCACCCGCCTCACATCCTCGATGCCATGATCCAGGCTCTCGATCCAGCTGGCGGTACGCTGCAGCTTGTCAGCGTTTTGTACATACCACATGACGAAGCGGTCGATATAGCGGATCAGTGTCGCCTGATCGAGGTCTGCAGCCAGCAATTCAGCATGACGCGGCTTCATCCCGCCATTGCCGCCGACATAGAGATTCCAGCCGCGATCCGTCGCAATCACCCCGACGTCCTTGCCCTGCGCCTCGGCGCACTCACGCGTACAGCCAGACACCCCAAATTTCAGTTTGTGCGGGGTACGCAAGCCCTTGTAGCGATGTTCCAGCATCACGCCCAGGCCAACGCTGTCCTGCACACCGAAACGACACCAGGTACTGCCGACACAGGTTTTGACCATCCGCAGCGATTTTGCATAGGCCTGACCGCTTTCGAATCCGGCGGCAATCAGTACCGCCCAAATCGCCGGTAAATCGCCTTTCCTGGCACCAAACAAACCAATACGCTGTGCTCCGGTGACCTTGGTATACAACTGGTAACGCTCCGCCACGACGGCCAGCGCTGCCAACTGAGCCGGCGTGACCTCGCCACCCGGCATGCGCGGAATCACCGAGTAGGAACCATCTTTCTGCAGATTGCCCAGCCAGGCGTCATTCGTGTCCTGCAAAGGGGCCAGATCGGCACGTAGGACAGGATCATTCCAAACCCCCGCCAAAATCGAAGCCACGGCAGGTTTGCAGATTTCGCAACCATACCCCTGACCGAAGCGGCTTAGTGCTTCGGCCCAGTGACGAACGTGATGAGCCTTGATGAGATGAAAGAGATCCTGCCTCGAATGAGGAAAGTGCTCGCACAGCTGACGACTGGACTGGATGCCAAGCGTCGCCAACTCCGCCTGCAAGACTTGATGGATCAGCGGCACACAGCCGCCACAACCGGTACCGGCCCGGGTCTGCTTCTTGATGTCCTCGACGCTGCGGCAGCCGTCCGCAACCGCCGCGGCAATGCGGGCCTTGCTGACATCAAAGCAGGAGCAGATCACCGCCGAAGCAGGGAGGGCCAGGGCGCCCCCCATATCCTTCTTGCCCGCCCAGGCGGGCAAAATCAGCACATCCGGATGCTCGGGCAACGTGATGGCATTCTGTTTCAGCTGCAGCAATTCACCATAGTCATCCACATCACCGACCAGCACCGCCCCCAGCAAGTGCTGCCCATTGGCAGACACCACCAGTTTCTTGTAAATGCCGTGATGGTCGTCCTGATAAACATAACTTCTTGCGCCGGGCGTGCGACCGTGAGCATCACCGATACTCCCCACAGACACCCCGAGCAGTTTAAGTTTGGCGCTCATGTCGGCGCCGGCAAACTGGCTCTCGACCCCCATCAGATGATCCGCCACCACCTGGGCCATGCGATAGCCCGGCGCGACCAGTCCGAAGTACTGACCTTGCCAGGAGGCACACTCACCAATCGCGTAGATGGCCGGGTCATCGGTCTGGCAATGATCGTTCACCACAATCCCGCCGCGCTCGGCAACCGCCAGATCTCCGTATCGGGCCAGCGTGTCCTGCGGGCGAATCCCGGTAGAGAACACCACCAGATCCGTATCCAGCGAGTCATCACCGGCAAACAGCAGGCTCAGCCCCGTCCCTTTGCGCACGATCTCACGGGTATTTTTCCCGGTGTGCACGTGGACCCCCATCTGGACAATCTTGTCGCGCAGGACCTCGCCACCGCGTCGATCCAGCTGTTCAGCCATCAGTACCGGCGCAAATTCGACCACATGGGTTTCCAGTCCCAGCGCTTTGAGGGCTCCTGCAGCCTCCAGGCCGAGCAGCCCACCGCCGATGACCACGCCGCGTCGTGCCTGCCGTGCACGACGCTCGATCGCCTGAAGATCATCAATGGTGCGATAAACGAAACAATCCGCCTGCCCTGCACCTTCAATCGGCGGTACCCAGGGATAGGAACCGGTTGCCAGAATCAACTTGTCGTAAGGGATGTGTTGCCCGAGGTTGGTTTCCACAAACTGGCCGGCCCGATCAATCCGTCGGACTGCTTCGCCCAGGCAAAGCCTGATGCCATGCTTCTGGTAGAAATCCGGTTTGGCCAAGGCCAGATCTTCATCCGTGTGGTGCGCAAAATACGAGGACAGGTGAACCCGGTCATAGGCCGCTCTCGGTTCGGCCCCCAATACGGTGATTTTGAACTCACCCGGCCAGCGCTTATCGACCAACTCTTCCAGAAAGCGCTGCCCGACCATCCCGTTTCCGACCACCACTACATGCAATGCAGACATTTTGACCCCGATTCCGGACAATGCGCCGGCCAGCTACGACAAAGGGGTAGTCTGAGCCAGCCTGTCAGCTCACACTACCCCTGCGGTGGAACTAGTCCTTATTGACTACAACACCTGATCAGCAAGGCATGGGGGCGTTTCTGCGGGCAAAAAACAGCCAGGTGACCATCATGCAAGTGCAATAAAAGAGCAGGAAGCAATACAGCGCATCTTGCGGGCCAGCGGCCAGTTTCATCGACAGGCCGAAAGTCTGCGGGATGAAATACCCGCCATAGGCCCCGATGGCGCTGATAAAGCCGGCGGCAGCCGCCGACTCCTTGACCCCGCGCTGTCGGGCAGCCCCCGGCTCACCACCACTCGCCGCCGCTTCCGCCAAACAATGCGAAACGAACAGGGTCGGTATCATCTTGTAGGTTGAGCCATTGCCCACCCCGGCAAACAGGAACAAAGCCAGGAAGCTGCCAAAAAACATCGGCCAGTTGCCGGCGGCTCCCGCCGAAGGCAAGGCCGACAGCACGCCCAGCACAGCCAGCCCCATGGCAAAGAACACTGCGAGCGTGACCCGGGCGCCACCGATGCGGTCGGCGATCATCCCACCCACCGGACGGATCAGGGCGCCGAGCAGCGGCCCGACAAACGCGATTTTGGCGATAGGAACCAGCGGGAACAACGTCTTGGTCAGCAGGGCAAAGGCGCCGGCAAAACCGATAAAACTGCCGAAGGTCCCCAGATAGAGGTAGCACATCAGCCAGTTGTGACGGCGGCGGAAAATGGAGGCCTGCTCGGCAAAGGTCGATCGCGCCCCATCCATGTCATTCATACCGAACCAGGCAGCCAATGTCGCCAGCCCAATCAGCGGTACCCACATAAACCCGGCATTCTGCAACCACAGACTCTTTTCCACGCCATCCTTGAGGAAGTGCTGGGCATCACCGGCAAACCCGCCGAACAGCGGCAGCGTCACTGCCAGCGGGATCAGGAACTGGGCCACCGACACCCCCAGATTGCCAAAGCCGGCATTCAGGCCATTGGCCTTGCCCTTTTCTGCGGCCGGAAAAAAGTGGGCGATATTCGCCATCGAGCTGGCAAAGTTGCCACTGCCCAGGCCACACAGCAGCGCAATGGTCAGCATGACCGAATAAGGGGTGTGCGGGTCTTGAACAGCAAACCCCAGCCACAACGCAGGGATCAGAAGCAAGGCAGTCGAAAAGGTAGTCCAGCGACGACCGCCGAAACGGCCGGGCATGAAGGCATAAAAGATGCGCAGCGTAGCGCCGGAAAGCTGCGGCAGCGCCGTCAGCATGAACAGCTCGTCTTTGCTGAAGGAGAATCCGGCATTATTGAGGTTCAGTGTCACCATGGACCAGAGCACCGACACAATGAAACCCAACATCAGGCAGGGAATGGAAATAGACAGGTTTCGCATCGCGACGCTGCGACCCGTATCACGCCAGAATGCAGCGTTTTCCGGCTCCCAGCGTTTCAACGCAGATGAGGAAGAAGACATGAAAGGCTCCCTGGTTATGGCCCGGCAGCGATCTGCCAGGATTCAACACAGAGAGTAGGATGTCGGGAGAAGACAGACTATTCGCCGCAAGCACAGTGCCGGGGCGGCAGGAGAACTAGCCCGATTGGGCGATGCTCAGCTCAGGCCATGCTCGACAGCATAGACCGCCGCCTGAACCCGGCTACTCAGCCCCAGCTTTTTCAAAATACTCTGCACATGAATCTTGACCGTACTCTCGGCCACATCCAGCTTGCGTGCAATCACCTTGTTACTGTCGCCATGCGCCAGACAAGTCAGAATTTCCGTTTCGCGCGGTGTCAACCTGGCCTTCTCCCCTTCGGCCACCGGTGCATGACCCGCCTGGCGAAATTGCTGCACCAGCTTGGCCGTCATGCCCTCGGCAATGACCGCCTCTCCGGCATGGGCACGACGGATTGCCGCGACCAGATAATCCGCATCGATATTTTTCAGCAAATAGCCTCGCGCTCCGACCCGCAGGGCCGCCCCCAGATCATCGGCTTCCTCGGAAACCGTGAGCATGAGCACGGCCAGTGTCGGCATGTCCTGCAGCAGCAACTGCAGCACCTCCAGCCCCGACAGCCCGGGCATGTTCAGATCCAGCAACACCACGTCCGGACTCAGGGCACGCACCTGCTTGACCCCCTCAGCGCCATCTGCGGCCTCGCCGACCACCTGAATGTCTGCCTGTCGGGAAAGCAGCATGCGAACCCCGCTACGAAACAGCGTATGGTCATCAATCAGCAAAACGCGGATATCACTGCTCATGTCGTCTCCTCTGCCTGCGCAGTCTGTGCAGGCATGACCAGTCGCACAATCACCCCACGCTGCGTTTCAAACTCCAGTCGAGCCCCCAGCCGCCCGGCCCGCTCACGCATGATGCGCAGGCCGACATGCCCGTCCCCCTGATGCTGCAGCTGATCGGGATCAAACCCCGGGCCATTGTCGGCCACGACCAGCGATAACTCGGGACCCTCTGAGAAACTCACCTCGACCCGATCGGCGCCATGTGCATGTTTGCGAACATTCGAGAGCGCCTCCTGCAAAATGAACAACACCTGAATCTGCAGATCTGCCGGCAAGGGCATACCGTGACCACTCACACGAAAAGAGGTCGCCATACCCGTCTGACGACGGAACTTATCCAGGGTGGCACCCAGCGCACTGCGCAGGTCCTGCTCCCCCAGACGGGAGCGAAAGTTGTGCAGCAAATCACGGACATCGTCGTAGCTTTCCTGAACACCAGCATGCAATAAAGGCACCACCTCGCGCGCCTCGTCCAGCTGTCCGCGTCGCAGCGCATCCTCCAGCATTTGCACCTGCAGATTCAGAAATGACAAACCCTGCGCAATGCTGTCATGCAAACCTTGAGCCAACAGATTGCGCTCCTGGGTGACCGCCAGCTCACGCTCACTGGCTGCCAGGCGCTGATTTTCCAGTGCATTGCCCAAGTGATGGCCCAGACTGTCAAGCAACTGCATTTCCTGAGGCCCGAACTGATGAGGCGTCGAAAAAAACAGCGTCAGCAGCCCGACATGCTGCTGCCTCGAACGAACCGGGAAAGCGGAAACCTGAGCAAACCCCAGCCGGGCACAGAGCGCAGGCACTGGCTCCGGCATCCCAGAGCGGCAATCCTGCATGGCCACAGACGCCTGCCGGACAGTCTGGCCACAGTAGCAATCTGCCAGCTGGCGACAAACCTCTGCCTCCATCAATTCGGCAGGAAGCCCGTCCGCTGCGATCAGATGCGCCTGCTTGCCGCTCGGATCCGTCACCCGGACACTGCAGGCATCCGCCTGGAACCAGGCACGCAAGTGCTCGGCGAATCCCTGACTGAGCTCTTGCGCCGAAAACTTCTCATTTAGCCAGGCAGTCGTGCCATACAGCAGGGACAGCTCGCGATTTTGTGCATTGAGCAAAGCCGTTTTATCTTCGACCCGCGCCTCCAGAGTGGCATACGACTCGGAGAGCCTGTCTGCCATATGATTAAAGCCTTCGGCCAGCGCGCCGAATTCGTCCCGTGTTTCAACCGGCAGACGTACGCTCAGATCGTGGGTGGCCATACGCTGCATGCCGAACTGCAGACGCTCCAGCGGACGAAACACCAGCAAGAACATCAAAATGATTTGGGCCGAACAACCCATGACGGCCATGACGATCAGGATGACCTGGGAACTCTGCAACAACAGCGTACGCTGCTCGTTGTATTGCTCCACCAGCGTCACCAGATCATTCAGACGCGCAACAAAATCGTCAGAAGCCTGGCGCAGGGCGCCCCGGTTAACAGGAAGCCCGGCCAGAACCTTCTGTGCAGGAGGCAGAATCGTCTGTCGGTACTCGTCAACCACTCGCAGATAGCTGGCACGGACTGCCTCATCATGCGGCAGGTAGAGCGGTCTGGCCGGATCCCCCGTACGGAGCACGGTCAGGGTCTGGTCAAACACCGCCAGATCTCCCCTCACCCGTGCATCCAACTCGGCAGAGGGACTGGCGGCATACTCCTCCAGAGACAGAGCCAGGCGATAGGTCTGTTTACGCAGACTGCCGGCCGCATTGATGGCCGCCGCTCCGCCCTCCAGCTGCCAGGAGAGATACAACGTGGCACCAATAGCCAACAGCCCCAGCAACAGCGAAGCGAGTAAAGCGCCAACCACGCGGCTACTCAGACGACGGGCAGGAAATCGTTGCAGATCGGCCGACATGCGATGCTAGCCCCCGGTCTGCGACATGAAACGCACCAGCTGCTCCGGCGCCTCGCGGAAAACATGTCGTTCCGGCTTGCGCTGCATGGCCTCGCGGATCAGCGTCATCAACGCCTCCTGACTGGCGCCGTCGCGCAGCGGCTGGCGCAAATCCACCCGATCTTCCTGCCCAAGGCAAAGATGCAGCTGGCCATCGACCGAGAGACGCACACGGTTACAGGTGGCACAGAAATGCTGACTGATGGGCGTAATGAAGCCGATCTGCCCGCGGCCGTCAGCCGTTTGCCAGTAACGCGCCGGCCCGCCGCCCAGCGTCACGGCAGAAGGCTTCAGATCGAAGCGCTGCACCAGTGACGGCAGAATCTCCTCGACCGACATATAACCGGACTGCCGCCCCGTATCCCCCATCGGCATGGTTTCGATCACCCGCAGCACAAACCCCTGCTCAAAACAAAAAGCCGCCATGCGCTCGACTTCATGGGCATTGACTGAACGCATCAGCACCATATTCAGCTTGATCAGCGCAAAACCCGCCTGCCTGGCCGCCTGCAAACCGGCCATGACACTCTCCAGCGAGTCACGGCCCGTCACTTGTTCCATGCATTGCTTGTCCAGCGTATCCAGACTGACATTGAGGCGGGACAGCCCGGCCTGACGCAAGGCAGCGGCCTGCGCCGCCAGGCGCGTGCCATTGGTGGACAAAGATAAATCATCCACACCGGGAATGACCGACAACTGTGACACCAGCGACACCAGCCGCGCCCGCATCAGCGGCTCGCCCCCTGTCAGGCGGAAACGACGAACCCCCAGCGCCGCAAAGGCGGCGACCAGACGGCCGATCTCCTCAAAGCTCAGCCATTCGGCTGGTTCGGCATAGCCATCGAAGCCTTTAGGCAGGCAGTACTGGCAACGCAAGTCGCACCGATCCGTCACGGAAAGCCGCACATAGTCGATGCGACGCCCGTGAGCATCGAGCAGCGACGGGATCGCGGTAGAGGACATACCCATCTCCTGATACTGGTACGCGACCAGCATGCACAACACCGGCGCGATACATTCTTTAGCGCTAGTGTAAGTGTTTTGCGGCAGCAAAGGCGCAGACAAGAGGAGAAGACACAGATAGTTCGAAAGAACTAGGTGCGGGTTTGCCGCCATATCCGTGTGCCGCCGGGGGGCTTGACGGCAGTCAAGGATTTAAAAAACACCAGGCGCTGACGGATTTTCAATGGGTAATTCCTCGTACACTTTGCGCGTTCTGACAACCCCAAAGCGCGCCTGACTCACGGTTGCGCCGCCACCAGACCGATCTTCACCATGACAAGCACCACCCAGCAACTTGCGCATCAACTCACCCTGCACAGCCTGCGCCAGGAAACGCCGGACGTCTGGACACTGAACTGCCACAGCAGCACCCCATTTGATTACCTGCCCGGGCAATACGTACTGGTTGAGGTACCTCACCAGCAACTCAGAGCCTATACCCTCTCCTCGTCCCCCGGCATCTCGGCGCACCTGCAACTGACCATCCGCCACCTGCCTGAGGGGCGGGGCTCCACCTGGCTGACCCAGTCACTGCGCCCGGGGGACGCACTCTCTGTTTCCGGCGCACAAGGGCGCTTTACCCCGCAACACGCCAAGGGCCAGGCCTATCTGTTTCTCGCCGCCGGCAGCGGCGTCACCCCCATCATGTCCATGACGCGCTGGCTGCTGAAACATTCACCAGACTGCCATCTGGTGGTGATCTACCATGTGCGGCGCGCCAGTGACGTGATCTTCAGAGAAGAGTGGCAGGCGCTGGCCGAGCGCTATCCGGCGCAGCTGTCGCTGCACATCCTGGTCCGGGAGGACAACCGGGCCGGCACCGCCCTCAGCACCGAACTGCTGCAAACGCTGGTGCCGGACCTGACACGCCGCACCGTGATGACCTGCGCCTCGACAAGCTATATGGACACCGCCCGAAGCCTGCTGCGGACACTGGGCGTCGCGGACAGGCAAATCCATCAGGAAGCCTTTTTTGTCCCGCAGGCCGCCGCCCCGAACGAGGCGGCGGCAGAGACCTGCCAGATCCGCATTCAACCCTGGGGCGACCTGGTGACCACGCCCAAAGGGGGCAACCTGATGTCGGCACTGGAAACGGCCGGCATCCCCCTGATGGCCGCCTGCCGTCAGGGCGATTGCGGCAGCTGCAAGGTCAAGGCCCTGTCAGGCAAGGGGCAGATGGGCAGCCAGACCGCCCTGGGTCAGGCAGAACTCGACGCGGGCTGGCTTCTGGCCTGCTGCTGCACGGTCGATGGCGACCTGGAAATCAGCTTGCTTTAAGCCACCGACGGACACGTACCCCCCAATTTGCGAGGCATGATGTTAATTCACCTGGACGAACCCGGTACGCCGGACACCCGCCTGCCGCTGCTGCGGCTTGGCTTCCGCCCCTTTTATCTGCTGGCAGCGCTCTTCGCCGCCGTCGCCATGCCCTGGTGGTTGTGGCAACGCTTTACCGGCACCTACCCCGGTCAGGGGCTGAACGGCATGGCCTGGCATGCGCATGAAATGATCTTCGGCTACGTCGTGGCCGTGATCGCCGGCTTCCTGCTGACCGCGGTGCGCAACTGGACCGGGGCCGAGACGCCCACGGGCCGGGCGCTGGCCGGGCTTTGCCTGCTGTGGCTGTTACCACGCCTGCTGCTGCCGTTCGCCCCGGTCGTGCTCACCGCCCTGGCCGACCTGCTGTTTTTACCCATCCTGGCCTGGGTCATCCGCACCCGCCTGCGCGCCGCCAACAACACCCGCAACCGATTCATCCCGCGGCTGCTGGGCGCACTGGCGCTGTTGAACCTCGGCTTCTATCTGGCGCACCTGGGCTGGTTGCCACTCAACGAATTCACCCCGATGGAAGCCGCCTTGATGCTGATTGTCACGCTGGAGGTGGTGATTGGCGGACGCATCATTCCGTCCTTTACCAAGAACGCCCTGCCGGGCATCACACAACGCCATACCCCCGCCCTCGAACATCATCTGCCCCTGTTCACCGCCACCATCCTGCTCGGCAACCTGTTGCCCTTGCCGGCATGGCTGATCACGTCGGCCGATGCGCTGCTGGCGCTGATGCATGCTTACCGCGTCAGTGGCTGGGGCAGCTGGGCCTGCCGCAAGTCGCCGTTGCTGTGGGTACTGCACGGGGGGTATTGGTGCATCCCGGCCGGGATCGCGCTGCTGGCGCTGGCCCCGCCAGACATCCTGCCCCGACTGGCCGGCCTTCACCTGCTGGCCATCGGCGCCACCGGCGGACTGACCATCGCCATGCTGACCCGCACGGCACTCGGCCATACCGGACGCCCCCTGCGCGCCGGCCCCCTGGAGCACCTCGCCTACCTGTGCATTTTCCTCGCCGCAGCATGCCGCCTGCTGGCCACCCTGCCTGTCCTGCCTGGCGCCTATCAGGCAGAAATCTGGCTCGCGGGCCTGTTCTGGAGCGGCGGCTTTTTGCTCTACCTGATCAAATACGTCCCGATACTCGGCAGCGCACGCGTGGATGGCAAAGCGGGCTAACCCTCAGCCTGGCGCAGGCCAGACGGCTTGCGCCATCTGCGCCGTTTTGACCATATTCACAACAAGGACATGTCCTGCCACGGCAGAAAGACTGTCAGCCGTGTATTTGTAAAAAATATATTTTATGATCTTCGTATATTTCATACGGAAATCAACGCCCTATGACAGCCCTCAAGTCCTTTCTGAAAATGTTGTTCAGCTTTGCCCCCTGGATCGCCTTCCTGCTGATCGCCCAGGACTCGCTGTTCCGGCTGAAGGCCGGGATCATCGTCGCGGCAGTGCTGACTGTGCTCATGGCACTGCTGCGCCTGAACCGCGGGGTGATCATGTGGGTGAGCATTGCCTTCTTCTGCTATTGCGTGGTGTTTGTGGTGTTCCTGAATGACTTCTGGAGCGTGCGCTACATGGGCGCCCTGGCCAATGGCTCACTGGCGCTGGGCACCTGGATCGGCATTGCCTGCAAAAACCCATTCACCCTGGCCTATGCGCGCGAGGGCACCAGCCCGGAAATGTGGCAGAACCCGCAGTTCCTGCGTATCAATTACCTGCTCAGCAGCATGTGGGGGGTGGTCTTTACCCTGTGCGCCTTGTTGTCATGGCAACAGAGCGTGCATCCGATGATGCCATCCTGGGCCTACTCCACCCTGAACTACACCCTGCTGGTACTGGCCATGGTGATGAGCACCTGGTACCCGGAACACCGCAAGCGCCTGCGCGAACGCATGAACGCCAACCCGGCCTGAGACACGACAAAGCCCGCCAATGCGGGCTTTGTTTTCTGAGGGCGATGTCTGGCCCGGAGACCGTCCGGATTGGTTAAAATGGCGCAACTTCATTGCAGCGCCAGAGACAGCCCCCGCTTGCCGCACCACAGGCAGGGCGCGAACGGCCAGCCCACCATGACCACCACCATCCTCATCATTTTCTTTATCGTCTACCTCGGCATGATCCTGGGCGGCCTGCCCTTTTTGCAGCTCGACCGAACCGGGGTGGCGCTGCTTGGGGCAGTCGCGCTGATCGGTGTCGATGCGCTGAGCCCGGAGCAGGCGGTGCAATCCATTCACCTCCCCACCATGATTTTGCTGTTTTCCTTCATGGTGATTTCGGCACAGATGCGCCTGGGCGGCTTCTATGACTGGATACCGCACAAGCTGGCGGGCCTGTCACTCTCCCCGCCGCGGCTGCTGGCCATGCTGATTGTGGTCACCGCCGCCCTGTCCGCCGTCTTCAGCAACGATATCGTCTGCCTGGCCGTCGCACCGGTCCTGATAGACGCCTGCAGAAAACGCCGGCTGGCACCGATTCCCTTCCTGCTGGCGCTGGCCTGTGCCGCCAACATCGGCTCCTCCGCCACCTTGATTGGCAACCCGCAAAACATGCTGGTGGGCCAAACACTGCGTCTTTCCTTCTCAGGGTATTTCCTCGGCGCCATCATGCCGGTCGCACTGGGGCTGCTCGCCTGCTGGGGACTGATCGTCTGGCAAACCCACGGGCGCTGGCACGAGACACAGCCCGCCGCCGCGCGGACGACCACCGACGAGGCCACGCCATTCAGCGCCTGGCAGACCGGCAAGGGACTGCTGGTGGCCGGCGCACTGCTGCTGGCGTTTCTGTTTGTGCCCGGCCCGCGGGAGCACATGGCACTCATCGGCGCGGGCCTGCTGCTGATGAGCCGCAAGCTGCACTCACGCAAGATGCTGGGCCTGGTGGACTGGGAGCTGCTCGTCCTGTTCATGAGCCTTTTCGTGGTCAATCATGCACTGCAAAGCACCGGCATCACCTCGCGCGCCATCGCCCATCTCGCCGCCATCGGGGTACAGCTGGACCTGCCCGCCCACCTGTTTGCCGTCACCTTCCTGCTGTCCAATATCGTTTCCAACGTGCCCGCCGTGATGCTGCTGCTCCCCGTTGCCCACCATGAGACAGCCGGCCTGCTGCTCGCCCTGGTCAGCACGCTCTCCGGCAATCTGCTGATTGTCGGCAGCATCGCCAACATCATCGTCGTCGATGCCGCCGCCCGACGTGGCATCGACATCGACTGGAAGCGCCATGCCCGCATCGGCATACCGGTCACCCTGATCACCCTGATCATCTCGGGTGCCTACCTGATCTGGATTGACTAGGGTGGTTTGCGCCGGACCAGGCCTCAAAGACAATGGGTATACCACTAGCATGCAGCAAAGATTCTGGCTATCGTAAGCGCTTCCGCCGGCAGGCCTGTCCGAACCGGCACGCGACCGAATCCACACCATGGCAAGGCCATCACGAAAATGAAAATATTTGTCCACTGCGGGTTGATCGCCATCTTAACGTTCACCCTGGCGATGGCCGGCGAGTTCATCCATGACAGCTACCCGTTTTATGTCAGCCACTCGGGAGAGTTGATCAAGATGATCTCCTCTCTCATCGGGACATTATTCGCCATTGTGCTTGGTCTGCTGATTTCATCTTCATATTCCACATTCAACAATCAGCAGTCCGACTTCAACAGCATGGCCGTGGCCGTGGCCAATATGGATCTGATCCTGAAGCTCTACCAGGACGATACCCGGCACCTGCGCAAACAATTATTGGCGTCCATCGACCGGGTGTTGAAAACCTACTGGCCGGAGCGCAGCCAGGCCGGCCCGAAAGACATCAGTTACGACATTCTGCAAGAAGATGCAGAGGCCATGATCAATATCGGCAGTGCTTTCCACCGACTTGAAGGCGTCAGCCAGGATGACGTCAATGCCATGCGGCAATACACCAATCAATACCTGGCCACCCACACCAACATCATCAGAAACATCTCCAATCAGGTGCCGTCACTACTGCTGGCCATTGTGTTTGGCTGGGCATGCCTGCTGTTTTTTATCTACGGCATACTCGGCAGCGCCAGCGGATTCGAGATTTTTTTCTTGTTCCTGGGCTCGATCGCCATTGCCAGCGCCGATTTTCTCATCCTGGAACTGACCCACCCCTATCAGGGCTTGTTCAAGGTCTCCAGCGCCACATTCGATTTGCTCTACCAGGCCATCCTCGTGGAAGAAGGATTGGACACCCCCTCTGCTGCGCCAAGCGCCTGAGCCACGACGCTAGAACCGGGGTCAGGTCTTTCATTTTGCGCCTTCCGTGCAAAATGAAAGACCTGACCCCGTTTCTTTGGGCACACACTACCCCGCATGCAACTTTCTGGCATCACCGCAACTCATATCGCATAATACAACGGCACCCTCAGCCAGCACTGGCCACACGGCAGACCACGCCCCTGGAGAGACGCCATGCAGACGAACCCCCTGATACGCAACAACGTGACCGTCACCGGCAACACGGCGGCAACGACCTCCATGCTGTTCGTCAATGGACTCGGCTATGACCAGCACTTCTGGCAGCAAGTCACGCCAGCCTTTGCCCGGGACTACCGCCTGATCCTGTTTGATCATGTCGGCGCCACACCGGCGACGCTGGAGCAATATCGCATCCAGCAGGCGCGCTATCTGAATATCAGCGGCTATGCCACCGACCTGCTGGAAATCTGCGCCGAGCTGGCCTTGCCTGGCGAGATGATTCTGGTTGGCCACTCCCTGGGGGCCATGGTCGGTATGCTGGCCGCCATCGAGCAGCCGGCACGGTTTAGCAAACTCATCCTGCTGGGGGCTTCGCCCTGTTATGCCAACGACCGCGACTACCACGGGGGCTTTTCCAAACAAGACATCGATGGCGTCTATGATGCCGTGACCCAGGACCAGATCGTCTGGTCGCGACAACTGGCGCGGGTAGCCATGGGCAACCGCAGCAAACCGGCGCTGGTAGAAGCCTTTGCCAAATCGCTGGCGCGTATCCCGCAGGAAATCATGCTGACCGTACTGTGCGCAGTCTTGCAGGGGGACCAGCGGCAGCTGTTGGCCAGAGTGAGCGTGCCTTCGCTCATCATCCACGCTTCACAGGATTTTTTTGTGCCGCAGTCCGTCAGCCACTACTTGCATGCGCACCTGCCGCAAAGCCAGCTGTCAGCCATCGACGCCGAAGGCCACTTGCCGCATGTCACCGCGCCACAGGCGGTGGTCACTGCCATGCAGGCCTACCTGGCTCAGGATCCGGCGACATCGCCGTAGCCAGACACCCGCCTCGTTCACGACGCCCCGAGGCCCCAGTCATTCTCCTCCGCCCCAAAAATGGCGGCGGCCTCGCTGCGGATCAGACTGAAACGCGGCCGGATCGGCGTCAATATCATCCTGAATGGCACGATCACACGCAGCACGCCCTCCGGTTCCCGTTTGCGACAAGAGCGGGAACCGACCAATGCAATCCAAGCCATTGAAAAATAAAGGTGTTCCCGTAATTCCCGTTGTTCCCGTCCTTTTTATGGCAAAGAGGGGAATAGATACCGTGATCACGTGGAATGCTACGGGAGAGATGTTTAAGGATGACAAATACATATAAATATATAAGAGCATAAATACAAATACTGATTACCTACATCACAGATCAAATCAACCCTCTCCTATCCCTATCTACTTACTTGCTCAAACAGGACGGGAACAACGGGAATCACGGGAACAGCCTTGTCTGGCAAGGGTTTCAGTCGGGTACACCGCGTTCCCGAGCCTGAATGCAACGGGAACATGGGGGCTTCATACGCCGATGCAATGTGGACGGAGGACACATTCGCGTAGGGTGCATTCGCGTAGGGTGCATTCGCCGAAGGCAATGCACCGCAGCAATGCGCCAATGATGCATTCGCCGAATGGCAATGCACCAATACAATCCGCCGCCATGAAACATGGCGTCCTACCGCGCAAACTTGCGGATCTGTCATCGCTTTCGCTAGGGTATGTGGCGCGGCATGGTGCCGCTGAAACGGGCGCGGGCCCGGAGGTGTCATCAGCACCCCCGAGCCCGCTAACCAAACCAACTCTCGAGAGGAGTCAGTATGGCTGCCAAGTATGGTAATTCACCCCTGTCCCACTTCACAAATCGCCGTCTACCGCATCGCCCTTTGTTACCGCTGTTTGAGCTGGTTTCCGAGCTGTGTCCACCGCGTGAGGCACTGGCCGAGCCCGGCTTGTGCCGCCTGATCGTCGATGGCCGGCTCGACTGGTCGCTGGCCAGGGTCAATGGCCAGAGCTGGCTGTATCTGCCGCGTGCGGTACCGATGCGGCAATTGGCGGGTTGCACGGTGTTGCTGGCGGAGTAGGCATTCAACTGGAGGCCGGGGGGCGAAAGCTCCCCGGAGGGGTTGCTGGATGGATTGCATGCCCTCTGCCACGCCCTCTTCCCTATGTCACCGCCGTGCCCTTAGCGTTGTCTGCCTCCGCCATCACTCAGGGGCGCAACCGCATGGCCTCCCCCGCCCGGCACAACCCGGATACCGCCCGCAACCGCCTGCGCTTTCACCTGCCGCCCGACCTGCAGCGGCTGCGCGATCTCGACAGCCTGCGGCTCGCCCCGAACCACGGGGATGCATTCGCGTAGGGTGCATTCGCCAACGGCAATGCACCAACAGCCGATCACAGACAACAAAAAACCCAGAGAGCCTTGAGCTGTCTGGGTTTTCTGGTACTTAACCGTTAAGCATAACATGCCCTGATTTCAACCATATCTTGTCACCAGGGGGACGAATCCGAGGGCATTCTTTTGAGCAAGCGAACCATATCATGACGCAACGTCAAAAATCAAAGCATAACCCGTCAAAACTATTTCCTATTTATATTCATGAACTTACACCAAAACCAACATTCAAAACACCTGAAATGGAGTCCGATATTTTTATACATCGCCAGCCCGTTTCGAGACGCGCAATCTCATGTCTCATGTAAAGTAACTTTTTTACGTGTAAACCAAGTTGGTTTACACGTAAAAAAGTTACTTTACATGCATTAAAAATTACTTGCTTTACAAAAACTTACAGAAAGCCATAGAAACCAGATACGTTAATCAGCCTCTTCACCGACAGTCCAACATTCTGTTAAACAAAGGTGACCTGCAGATTTTCTTAGGACCGTTTTGACCTGGCCGTGTCTGAAATAAGGTGTAAACCGGTCGTTTCCCACTCCGCGGGCAAAAGGCCACTCCGGTCCAGATTTCGCCACTGACTGCAACAAATCGCCAGGTGACCGGTTGTCGGCCGTAGCAGACCGCCGCGCGCGGATAAAAGCATTGCAGCTTATTTAGCCAAAGCGGCCATAGATGTATCCACTAGGCGAGCAGTGTGGGTTTGTTACGTAGTGGAGTTGTAGCGAAGTGCATCAACCAACAGCCGCAAGGCCCGCGAAGATTGGCGCCGACTAGGGAAATAGATATGGTAACCGGTAAAGGTTGGGAACCAGTCTTCTAGTACCCATGCAAGACGGCCTTGCTCAACATGAGGTCGCGCCAGATCCTCTGGCATATAGGCCAAGCCAAACCCTGCCAGTGCTGCGTCCAATATTTCGTAGATCCCACTGAAATTGAGCTGCCCTTCGACGCGCACCTGAACGTCCTGCCCATCTTTGCGCAACTCCCAGGCATACAGCCCGCCATGGGTTGGTGTCCGAAGATTGATGCAGTCGTGGGCAGTCAAATCATGGGGGACAAGCGGTGGAGGACTTCTTTCCAAATAGGCGGGTGCCCCGACAATGGCCATCCGCAGATCTGGGGCGATCCGCACGGCGATCATGTCCTTGGCGACCGAGTCTCCAGGTCGAACTCCAAGGTCATAGCGTTCCGCCACGATATCGACCAGAGCATAGTCTGCGACACACTCGACCTTGATATCCGGGTACTGCTGCAGAAAAGGCACGAGCTTGGGCCACAAAATACCTCGGATAGCGTAGTCGGTTGCCGTGATGCGAATGGTGCCAGCGGGCTTGTCCCGGAGTTCGCCAACCGCCGCGATTTCTGCCCGAACCTCCTCAATCCGGGGGCTGACTGCCTGAAACAGTTGCTCTCCTGCCGACGTTGGAGAAACGCCCCGCGTGGTTCGCGTCAGTAATCGCACACCTAATTTGGCTTCAAAAGACCGAATAGTGTGGCTCAATGCCGATTGGGATACCCCAAGCTGTGCCGCCGCACGGGTGAAGCTTCGCTCATGCGCAACTGCCAAGAAGGCGAGCAACTCACTGAAGTTCTCTCTGGCCATTCATGATTCCAATTCATATCAGAATAAAAATTATAGCTACTACTCTCATGAATGTCAGTTTGATAAATTGCGTTCATTCATTGTTTTCCCGAGCACTACTATGAAAAACAAACACTCGAAAATGTCGTCAGTGCTGATGGCCATCGTGCCCATCATGACGGTCGTCCTGGTCGGTTACCTCGTGGTGGGTCTCGCGCTCCCGGTGCTGCCCATCTTTATCAATCATGAATTGGGTTTCGGTACTTTTGTCGTTGGTCTGGTTAGCAGCAGCCAATTTGCCGCATCACTCCTGACTCGGGTTTGGGCGGGGAATTACTCCGATACTCGTGGGCCGAAACAGGCTGTCATGGTGGGATTGATTGCCGCGGTTGTCTCTGGCCTGATTTATCTGCTCTCGCTGCATTTCCTCGCGCAGCCAATCTTGTCTGCTGTGATACTGATTCTGGGGCGTGGGCTACTTGGTGGGGCGGCGAGTTTCATCATTACCGGCGCTTTGGGCTGGGGCCTTGCTCGGGTTGGTGCAGCTCATGCCGGCAAAGTGATTTCCTGGGTGGGAACGGCCATGTATGCGGCATTCGCGGCAGGCGCTCCCCTGGGGACGGTGGTCTATCAACGAATGGGTTTTGCAGCGGTGGCCGGTGTCACGATCCTGTTTCCATTGGCAGCCATACTCATGGTGGTATTTCTTCATGCGTCCGAGCCTCAGCCTCGCAAGCCGTCATCCGTCGCGAAGGTGATGAAGTCTATCTGGTTGCCTGGTTTGGGACTGGCTTTCAGCAGTATCGGATTTGCTGCGATCACGACCTTCATTGTGCTGCTATTTGTTGATCATGGTTGGGGGCCGTTGTGGTTACCTTTTACTGCCTTCGCCATCGCATTCATGGCTCCGCGCACGTTTCTTGGCCACCTTACCGACAAGGCCGGGGGTGCCAGGGTTGCCCTGATTAGCATCGTGATCGAAGCCGCCGGCCTGACCATGGTCAGATTTGCGCCCTCGTCGGTCATTGCTTTAACCGGTGTCGTGGTTTGTGGCTTGGGGTATTCGCTGGTTTATCCAGGGTTGGGGGTGGAAGCAGTGCGAAGTGTGCCTGCAGAAAACCACGGCATGGCCATGGGGGGCTTCACGGCTTTCCTGGATGTGGCTTTGGGGGTTTCCTCACCATTGCTGGGGCTGGTCGGCGGGTGGGCAGGGGTGCCTTCGATTTTTCTGGTCAGTGCCCTTCTGGTTGTCTGTGGCGCACCCATCGCCTATCACCTTGGCAGGCAATCTCTAGGTAGCGAGGTCAATGATTGGGAGGAGTATGTGGAGAGCAATACGATTGAATGGTTTGATCCAAGAATCGAGGATCAGTCCAATCAGTAGGTCAATCGATGAACAGTGAGGTGTCAAATGAGTAACCGAATTCAGGGCAAAGTGGTGGTGCTTACCGGTGCCAGTAGCGGTCTTGGGGAAGCCACCGCAAGGTTATTGTCCGCTCAGGGGGCAGTCGTGGTGCTGGGCGCCCGCCGGAAGGATCGTATCCAGGCCTTGGCTGACAAATTAAACGCCCTCGGGGGCAAGGCGCTGGCCATGGCAACGGACGTGACGCAATGTGATCAGGTCCGGCATTTGGTGGATAGCGCGGTGCAAACATATGGCCGTATCGATGTGATGCTGAATAATGCTGGCCTTATGCCCAGCTCGCCACTGGAACGTCTCAAGATCGATGACTGGGATCGCATGATCGATGTGAACGTAAAAGGTGTCTTGTACGGTATCGCGGCTGCCCTGCCTTATATGAAGGCGCAAAAGGGGGGGCTGATCATTAACGTCTCGTCAGTTGCAGGCCATAAAGTCCGTGCTGGCGGAGCCGTCTATGCCGCGACCAAAGCAGCCGTTCGTGTGATCTCGGAGGGGCTGCGTCAAGAAGTGAAGCCCTACAACATCCGGACCGCCATCATTTCCCCTGGCATGGTGGCTACAGAGTTGACGGACAGCATCACCGAGGCAGATGTGGCCGAGAATATGCGTCGGGCCTATCAGGGGGCGGTGCCTGCCGAATCGTTCGCCGAGATGGTGGCGTTCATCATGAACCAGCCGGAGAACGTCGATATCAACGAAATCCTGTTCAGACCGACAAACCAGGAGTTCTGAGTTCCCGCGAGCCAGCACTCCATGCGCCAAAGGATGGGCGTGCTGGTCTCCGATATGTATCTGAAGTGTTGAATACAATCTGTACGAGACGAAGATTGCCGAATCTAATCAAGGCAGCCTTGCTCTTTCAATATCGGGCTGCAGTCTATCTGGCTGGATAATCAAGGTGCGCCCGTAGGAGATTTGATTGCCCCTGTGGCAAGAAAGGAATGAATTATGCGCCCGAAAATAATTTGCCATATGATCAGTTCTGTCGATGGACGATTACAGGTGGAGCGTTGGTCGCCCCCGGCGAAAGGCCTCGCCACAGGTTTTGTGACACCGATCTACGATGAGGTAGCAGGTCGCCTGAATGGCCAGGGATGGATCGTCGGTCGAAAGAGTATGGAGCCGATGACTCTGGGGGGCGATAAACCGGTAGCAACTGCCGAGACCTTTCCGCGCACGACCCACATCGGTAATCGCGCTGGCCGGACCATTGCCGCAGCGATTGATCCCCATGGCAAGTTGCACTATGGAGCAGACGGTATAAGCAGCGAGCACTTTGTTGCTATCCTGGGCGAGCAGGTGTCAGATGCTTACTTGGCGGAACTGCGGGCAGACGGCGTGTCCTATGTGTTCGCCGGCCAGGATGGTCACGATCTCACCAAGGCTCTTGAGAGCCTTGGCAGCGAGTTTGGAGTTGACACCTTGCTGCTGGAAGGGGGAGGACTGACCAATGGCGCTTTCCTCAAGGCTGGCTTGATTGACGAACTCAGTCTGCTCATTTATCCCGGGATCGATGGCTTGGCCGGCGTATCCAGTATTTTCGAGTATCAGGGTGCAGCGGATGAGAGGCCCGCAGCGGGCCGTTCCTTACGTCACTTTGCCACCGAGACGCTTGCCAATGGCGTTGTCTGGTTGCGCTATCGCTTTGAGGACTACTTCGACTAGTTGTAGGCTCCTGACATCACCATGTGGCGTCATCGGTTACTCAGGAACAGATGCCACATGGTTTATGCGCGTCACGATGCGGTTACTGTCTATGGCGATCTTGCTGGCACACTAGCTTTGCTGTTCTGACGCTGACAACATGTGACAGCCGGGTCCACCACTGAAACAAAAAAGTCATAATTCATGTCTGGCTGGAGGAGTAAGCTTTTGACTTACCTCCTCAGGCTAACCTAGCTGTCATGAATGCTGCCAAGAAAATCCGACTATTCATTGAATCAGGTGAAAATCCTGAGCAAGTTCAAGTGCTAAAAGCGCTTGCTGCCTCCCTTGAGCTAAACCTGCCCTTTGATCTCAAGGCACTGTATGAAATTGACATGAAGTATTTTGAAACAGCCATCGAGCTTCTGAATGACTGGCGGTTGGATCATCACATCGCATCAAGAAGCAAGCTTGTTGACCGACTCTTGCCGGAATTTCAACCGACTCAACTTGAGTCTTAGAGGAGTGATTAAGGGCATAAGGGAATGTCATGACACTCTCACCACTTGCTGTTTTCCTGGTCGTTGCCTTTGTCGTGCTCTGTTACTGCTATCTCACTCGTGAAGATGACTGACTGGCGCCGTACCTTTTCGAAACCCGGTGGATAACGAACCTCCCGGCAGGCTGGTCGCTCTCACAGATACTTGTGCGCAAACAGGTTTTGCGTTCTTCGATTCAATCCAAATCGAAGTTGGATTTTCGGCTGGATTGTCTACGCTTTATGAGTCAGTACGCGGCATTGACCCGCTAGCATTTAGCGTACGGACGGTTATCTCACGAGTTAAGCAGGCGTCTTTAACTAGATGCCTGTTTTTTTCTGGTTACGCTATCCGCCAAGTCATAATGCCCCAGGCCGCTCCGGGTCGATTCCGGTCGTTGGTAAAGATAAAACCGGACATTTGCCCAACAGATGGGTGAATGTCCGGTTTTGTTATCCGAGCAGACTCTCCGAGTCCACCACGCCAACGACTGCAAAGGCCGAGCTGCCGCCACTGACAGCCATAATTCGCTAGGTGACCGGTGGTCGGCCGGAGCGGGCGATCATGCCTTTATGCTACTCAAAACCGAAGGGCGTCGCTGACTCATTAACAAGTCAACAGAACCATTCTTGTCTTGTTAATGAGTCACCCCACCCCATTCAAGATTCAATCCAGTTGTACCCCGGCATGGTGCGCTTTATAAACTCATTAAACGGAGACCGAGTCGCCATGCTCCTGCAGATCCTAGATCTGTTTCTCGCGAACTGGCGATCAACACCCTGATGATGGCGTTGTGGCGTCGGCAGCCATCGCAACCGGTCGTGGTGCGATCGGATCAGGGCAGTCAGTTCAGCATTCATGACTGGTAAGCTTTCTTGGCCGCACACACCTTGATCCCGGGCATGAGTCGACGAGGCAACTGCTACGACAATGCCGTGGCGGAAACTCTATCTGGATCGCGAGCAGGCCCGACGCGATGTGTTCGATTACATCGAGATGTTTTACGACCCGAAGCACCGGCATGGTTATGCTGGCGGTGTTTCACCGCTAGAGTTTGAACGGCGATATTTCAACCGGCTGGTAACCGTCTACTGATGCCGGGGCGATTCACTGACTGTCAGATCAAGTCTGAACTTCTACACAACAGGCCCCCTCATGCGGTTCTACCGGTATTTGTTCTGCTTAGTAAAAACGCTCCCGTTTCTGACCGTAGGGAGTCCAAACGCCAACATAACCTTCAACGTGATCAGCCATGATGACGAAAACGATATCCTTGTTCTCTATTGAACCCGATAGACGACTGCGGACAGGCACTTTCGCATCATGCTTTGTTCCATCCGAGGTTTCCCAACTGATATGGAATTCTTCCGGGATGTGCATCCTCGCGATGTAAGTCGTGAATGAACCAATCGCAATCGCCACGGGCCTTGTCTCATCAACAAGTTCGTCACCATAGGTGTAACGGATGTTAGTCGCCTTGCCTACGCTCTTATCCACCTCAATTTCTAGACCGTGCCGTACCTTGTCATTCGGCCCCGCTGCACACCCCATAATTGCACACATCATTCCTGCTCCTATCAGCCCCACGATACTTCTGCGCAAATTCATTGACATTCGTGCCCCCTTACTGGTGGTACTTGATAACACGATGTACGTCCGGGTTATTCACCAGTTGATCAAGTGGGGCCCCATCCGTCCAGCGAGAGTCGTAGATGGTGAATTGCGAAGGGTCCGGAAGTCGATTGCCTGGAAGAGGTTCCAACGGCACGCCAGCTCGTTGCAAATAGGTGTAACCGATTTCGAGATTGGCTGCACCGATACCGTTCGTGTCATAGCTACCTCCACCAAGATTGGTGTGCGCACCGGGAAGAGACCATTCAACGACAGAGCCATTGCGGTCAGCAGCAGAGTTCAGCGCACTCGTCAGCGGGAAAAACGTTCTGTATTCATTGGCCGCGGTCAGATGCAAGGTCTGCTGAACTTGTGATGGGATCGTCGTATTCATTAGATCAATGGTACCGGTCTGGACCGTATCATAGAGTAGGGAGGCACCAATATTCACCCTCTCTGGTTCGATGATATTACGACCGTAAGTACAATGAGGCAATTAGAGAAATATTGGATTATTCTCGCTTGAGCGGCCAGCTTCCTATGAGCCATGGGAGGGGAAGATGATTGAGGTGAAGTCCTATCAGAGTATTAATTGTATCGATTTTGATAGCGAGCAGACTTATGTAATTTCCTTGTTTGGAGCGCCTGATTGTAGGAGCATTAATCGGGAGAAAGAAGTTAAATTTCATTTTCGCGATTTTATATTGAGATTTGATGCCAATTCCGGAGGTTTGCGAGAGTGCACATTGCTTCCTGGTTGCAACGCTAAAGTCAATGGTTATTCAGTTGAGTGGTTCGATGGATTCCTGAACTGGCTTGCGTTAGAGGATGGTGATCTAAAAGAAGTTTACGGATTTGTTCTGTCTCTGAAGCTAGGACTGGCAGTTACTGGATTTCATGATGGGGACGAATCTCAAAAGGCTATCCATGCATTTAGGCATGGTGATTGGGATATGTTTCTAGGTGAGATGAAGCCATTTAAACTTCCTTCGTAACAATGGAAATTTGATTTTTGCAAGGCGGCGTGGGGGGTGTCAGGCTTTGTTGCATAAATCGGCCGAGGATTGAGCTTCCCCTTTCCCCAGGCGGATTTATGCCATAGCCACCGTTTGCGGTCGGCCAAGCACGCTGAAGCGGTTCAGAATGGCGGCGCGCACTTGCAGCTCCGCCACCTGGCGGTCGAAGTCTCTGGCCATCACTCGTTCACCCAGCCGTTTGAAACAGCGCATCTTGGTTTCCACCAGGCTGCGGCGGTGGTAGCCGCTCCAGCGCTTCCAGATCGCCCGGCCCAGCCGTTTCGTGGCTCGGAGAATCTCATTGCGCGCCAACACGCCCGGTGATGTCCCTCCAGCCAAACAGACAAGGAACCGCGCTGGATCAGGGCGCGGTTGTAGGCTGACCAATTGGTGGTTTTGTATTTCGTGGGGACGGGCTTGGTCATGCCATCATTCTACCAGGCCTGAACCAGGGCGGATTTGTGCAACAACGCCAATTTTTACAAATGTGCTCTCATTTTCAAAAACTCTAGGTATTTAGGTTCTTCTCCTGCAAAAATTTCGTCTCCGGCCCCCATATAGGCACACATCAATTCTTCAGCGGCCCCGTCATGTTCCCCTGAGTCATAAAGCACCTGCCCATATCGCATATGAAGAAACGGATTACCCAAGCCTCCAGGACAAGTAAGTGCATACTCTAAAGCCTCGCGAGCCGAAGTTCTGTAACCGCCAAGGAAACAGGCATCCGCTATGGCAGCAAGAATCCAAGTTGATGCTTCCCAATCATTTTGTGGGCTCGGAACAAGTGTCCATGCTTTGTTGTACTCGGCGACAGCCTCCTCATAGCGACGGAGATCAGCCAATCGATCTCCTTCTGCACATAGAGACTTGATTGTTTCATATTTTTTTACATCAAGTTCGAATTGATTTGTCATTTAATTGCCGTTACTTCAACGTTGAGAATGTTGGTACGGGCGGTTGATACGTTTGTCCGAGCTTCGCACCCACAGATCGATTCACAGAAGGGGGGTCAGCATTTCCGTGTTTAAGGCGAATTAAATTTCACACGTGATGCTGAATGAAGCGGTCGCCGTAAAGAATAGCGAATTGATTCATGGCTGTCTTCCAATCATGCGCTGCACGACTCCAGTTGGCGGTGATGTTGCGCAGCGCCAGCCAGATGAGCTTCGTGGCTGCATCATCGTTCGGGAAGTGTCCCCGGGTTTTGATGATCTTGCGTAATTGCGAGTTGACTTTCTCGATTGCGTTGGTCGTGTAAATCACCTTGCGTACTGCCGGCGGGAACGCGTAGAACGGGATGACACGATCCCACGCGGTTCTCCACGCGCGACTGACCGTTGGAAATTTCTGCCCCCACTCGCTTTCACTGAAGGCCTCCAGCGCCGCCTCGGCCGCTTCCGCGCTCGCTGCGGTGTAGATCGGGCGAATGGCGGCGGCCAAGGCTTTCCGGTCTTTCCAGCTCGCGTAGTCGAGACTGTTACGGATTAGATGGACGATGCAGGTCTGCAGCGTAGTCGCGGGAAACACGGCGGCCAGCGCCTCCGGCATGCCCTTGAGACCGTCGGTGACGGCAATCAGGATGTCGTTGACGCCGCGCGTCCTGAGATCATTGAAGACCTTCATCCAAAATTTGGCACCCTCGGTGCCTTCGATCCAGAGACCGAGAATGTCACGGGAACCATCGGTCCGTACGCCCAGCGCCAAATAAACGGCTTTGTTGCGCACAACGGCATCTTCGCGAATCTTGACCCGCAGCGCATCGAAGAACACGACGGGATAGAGGGCATCGAGCGGACGTGATTGCCAGGCAATGACCTCGGCCATCACCTCTTCGGTGACGGAACTGATGAGCTAGGCGTGAGTTGATGCCATCTCGAAAAGAAAAAGCCGGCTTTCGCCGGCTTTTTTGCGCCTTAAAAAGGCAAATGTAACTAAAGCCATCAAAGGATGGTTGTGGCCCGTAACACAATTCAGCAATAAAGCAAAATGTGTCGCATCGGAAAATAAAGCATAACCTGTCATTTGCGACACATTATGCTTAACGCCACAGGTACTTCCCGAAACTGCCGGGAAGTGAATGTGGTGGAGGCGGCGGGAATCGAACCCGCGTCCGAAAGCCCTCTGCAGTGAGTTCTACATACTTAGCCGTGTCATTTGGATTTAACCTCTCCCCCGCCGACGGGCAGGCTGGTTTGAGGCGAGTCACCTAAATTTAACCCTGGATCAAGTAACCCGAACCAAGGCGAGCTGATGTGGAATGACTCTGCGGGAGTTGCCTCCACGGCCCATCAGCGAGCCGCTGCAGAGTCCGGCCTTAGGCGGCCAGAGCGTAAACGTTGTCGTTTGCGGTTATTACAGTTTCAGCGTTTTACGGGGTAACTGAAATCCCGGTATGCCCTCATCCGCTTCGCAACCCTCGTCGAAACCAGGTCGCCCCCAGATGATCCGCCAGTATACCGCTTGCAGCGCCGCACGTCCATCGGCCGGCCAGACGGATTAGCGCAGGCCGTTTCCGGCATTTTTTATGACGAATGCCTGCCGCCAAACAACTTAACGAATATTTTGCAATTCACATGATGCAATTAGATAAAAAAATTGCTTATACTGAAATCACCCCGCACCTGCCCATGAAAGAGAGGCACATGATGAAGACCTTCCATAACGGACAATCCTCCCGTGGCCATGTGCCACAATCGTCTTCAGCCCGCGGGATGCAGCTGCGCCGTCAACAGATGAAGGTGGCACTGCTGTCGCTGCCGCTGATGGCCCTGCTCTACACGCTGTGCATGTTGTTGCTGCGCGGCTGATATTCAGCGTCAGACTCCACCACAATGCCCGGCTGAAGCCGGGCATTTGTTTTGTCGCAACCCTGCTGCGCGCCACCCTGCCACACCGGACAGAAACTAGAGGCAGATCAACACACCATCAAATTCCGGCCACGCATAATGGCCCATCTACAGCCAAAGGGCACCCTCATGCAAACGACCGTCAGCGCCGCCATTGACGCGGCCATCAAGGAACAGGCCGTCGCGATTCTCTCTCGTGAAGGACTGACCTTGTCGCAGGCCATCCGTGCCCTGCTCGGCTATATTGCCCGTGAAGGTCAGTTGCCGCAGGGGCTGCCCTTTTTCGGGCTGGACAGCCTGCCCTCGGTCGGCGAAGACCAGGAAGGGCCGATCGAAACCTACGCCAGTTTTGCCGAACTGATGCGCGCCATTACCGGCGAGCCCTGACTCAGACCAGCTGCCACAGACCGCTTCCCGCCACATAGAACCCCACCAGCACAATCAGGCTGCCCGACAGATAGGGCGCCTTGCGGGCGAATTGCCCGAAGCCCTGCCAGCGCCCGGCAAGGTGCTTGAGACTCAACGCGGCCAGCACCCCTGAGGCCACCAGGGTCAGGGCCAGGCCGACACTGAAACACAATACCAGGACTGCCCCCAGTGCCAGTTGCTTGAGCTGCAGGCACAGCAACAGCACCGTGATGGAGGCCGGGCAGGGAATCAACCCGCCGGTCAGGCCGAACAGCACGATCTGCCCGGTCGTCACCTGACGGTGAGCAAAGCGGCGCCGGATCTCCTCGGCATGCGCCCGCTCATGGGCGTCCTGCGCCTCGTGCGTGATGTGCAGCAGGCCGGGCTGGGCCACCGCGGCCGCCGGGACGGGACGGTAGCGGACCGCACCCGCCACGCGGGGTGTGGCATGGGGTGCGTGGTCATGGTGGTGATGATCATGGTGGTGATGCTCATGGTGGTGATGCTCATGGTCATGATGGTGATGGCCGTGCTGGTCGCGCCAGGTGCGCCACAGCATCCATAGCGCCACACCGAGGATCAACAGGCCGGAGATCAGCTGAAAATACGGCTCGCTGGTTTCGGCGCTCCAGCGCCCGCCGAAGGACAGGCCGGCCATGGCCACGGCCCAGACCACGGCGGTATGGGACAGGGTGGCGGACAGGCCGAGCAGCACGGCCTGTGCCACGGTGCCGCGAATGGCCACGATGAACGCGGCCATCATGGTTTTGGAGTGGCCTGGTTCCAGGCCATGCAGGGCGCCCAGCAAGATAGCGCTGGGGACGAACAGCCAGGCATTACCCTGCTGCAGTAAAGCAATGAAGCTCGGCATGACACGCCTCGATGAGTAAAATCATGCGGCCCATCATACTCCCCCTGAGTATAAAAATACTACCCCCCTGTATTTTTATGCTAAATTCTGATACTCATTAAGACTGGAGCATTGTCGTATGTCGCACACCATCCGCGATCAGGCCAAGTTGCTGGCGCGCGTGCGCCGCCTGCATGGCCAGACGGCCGCCCTGGAGAAGTTGCTGACCAACGGCACCGAGTGTGGTGCGGTGTTGCAGCAGATTGCCGCGATTCGCGGCGCGGTGAACGGTCTGATGGGGGCGGTCATCGAGGGTCATCTGAGCGAGCATCTGGTCAATCAGCCGGATCAGACTCAGCGTGAGCAGGATCTCGATGTGGTGCTGCAGGTCATCAAGTCCTATCTGAAATAATGGCCGGGTGCGGCAGAATCCTGTCACACCCAAGCCCATGATTCCGTTATAATTCCGCCCCTCGCTTGTCTTTGCAGGAATGTCCCATGAGTCTGTTGTCGCATCAGGTCGAGCTGCTCGCGCCGGCCAAAACCGTCGAAATCGGCCGCGAGGCCATTTTGCATGGCGCCGACGCCGTGTATATCGGCGGTCCGAGCTTTGGCGCGCGCCACAATGCCTGCAACAGCGTGAGCGACATTGCCGGGCTGACCCGCTTTGCCCATCAGTACCATGCGCGCATTTTTGCCACGCTCAATACCATCCTGCACGACGCCGAGCTGGAGGCCGCACGCAAGCTGATCTGGCAGTTGTACGATGCCGGGGTGGATGCCCTGATCATTCAGGACATGGGGATTGTGGAAATGGATCTGCCGCCGATCCAGCTGCATGCCTCGACGCAGTGCGATATTCGTGACGCAGCCAAGGCCCGCTTCCTGGCGGATGCGGGTTTCTCGCAGCTGGTGCTGGCGCGCGAGCTGTCGATTGCGCAAATTCGCGAGATTGCCGCCCGGCTGGACGGCGAAACCACGCTGGAATACTTCATCCACGGGGCCTTGTGTGTGGCGTTTTCCGGTCAGTGCTATATCAGCCACGCCGAAACCGGCCGCAGCGCCAACCGTGGCGATTGTTCGCAGGCCTGTCGCCTGCCCTATACCCTGACCGACCAGAAAGGCGGGGTGATCGCTTTCGACAAGCATCTGCTGTCGATGAAGGACAATAACCAGAGTCGCAATCTGGAAGCCCTGCTGGACGCCGGTGTGCGCTCGCTGAAGATCGAGGGCCGCTACAAGGACGTCAGCTACGTCAAGAACATCACCGCGCATTACCGTCTGTTGCTGGATGAAATTTTCGAGCGCCGCCCGGAACTGGCGCCGGCCTCCAGTGGCAGCAGCGAGATCTTTTTTACCCCGGACCCGGACAAGACCTTCCACCGCGGCAGCACGGATTACTTTGCCAGCGGCCGGCAGATCGATATCGGTGCGTTTGACTCGCCGAAGTTTGTCGGCGTGGCGCTGGGCACGGTGCATCAGGTCGGACCGAACTGGCTGGAGATCGCCACGCAGGAGGCCATGAGCAACGGTGATGGCATCAGTTATCTGCACAAGCGCGAAGTGATCGGCATGCAGCTCAACACCGTCAAGGCGGTTGGCCATGACAGCGAGGGCGTGCCGGTGTGGCGCTGCCAGCCGAACGACCCGGCCCTGCTGGCGGGCCTGCGCCCCGGTATCGAGCTGAGCCGCAACCGTGATCATGCCTGGGAGCTGGCGCTGCTCAAGCCGTCGGCCGAGCGCCGCATCGGACTGTGGGCAAGGCTGCGCGAGCAGGCCGACGGGCTGACGCTCAGCCTGACCGATGCCGATGGCTGCATGGCCGAGGCCAGCGTCGCCATCGCCCTGGAGCCCGCCAAGGATGCCGGGCGTGCTCGCCAGTCATTGCTGGATGGTCTGGGCAAGCTGGGCAACAGCTGCTTTATCGCTCATGACATCCAGCTTGAGTTGTCTCAGCCCTGGTTTGTCCCGGCGTCGGTCATCAACGGCCTGCGCCGGGATGCCGTGGCCGCGCTGGAGGCGGCGCGTCTGGCTGCCTGGCAGCGTCCGCCGCGCAAGGCGGCGGCCTCGCCTGCCCCGGTCTATCCGGAAAACACCCTGAGCTATCTGGCCAATGTCTATAACGAGCTGGCCTGGCAGTTTTACCGCAAGCATGGTGTTGAAGTGATTGAGCCGGCCTACGAGGCGCACGAGGAAGCCGGCGAGGTGAGCCTGATGATCACCAAGCATTGCCTGCGTTTCAGCTTCAATCTGTGTCCGAAGCAGGCCAAGGGCGTCAAGGGGGTGATGGGTCAGGTGCGCGCCGATCCGCTGGTGCTGAAGTCGGGCAGCGAGACCTATACCCTCAAGTTTGAATGCCGTCCGTGCGAGATGCACGTGATGGGCAAGATGAAAAAGCATGTCCTGAAGTCACCACCGCCGAGCGAGATTCCGGCGGTGGCTCCCCTCACCTTCTTCAAGCAGCGCCCCTGAGCGGCGTCAGGGCAGCCTGCACCCGCTCGGCGGCTGCCAGCAGCGCTGACTCGTTACCCGGTGCGCACACCAGCATCACGCTGGGCGGCAGGCCGGTTGCCGGGTCGGCAAAGCGCCAGCCCGGCACGGCGATGGCCGGCAGATCGGCGTAGTTGCACAGCGCCAGCGGGCTGAGCTGGCGATTCAGGCCAGGGCGCAGGCTGCGGCGATTCATTTCGCCGTGCGGCGGCGCCAGCAGCCCCATGGTCGGCAACAGCAGGATGCCATCTTCTCCCAGAATGCTGCGGTAGAGTTCGCGCACGGTCTGGAAACGACCGATCAGCCGCTCGGCCTGGGCCGCGCTGCGCGGCCGGGTCAGTCGCCCGCTGGTCGCGGCGTACACCAGCCACATGAACATGCCGCGATCAATGCCCGGTCGTCCGGTGAGCTGGCGCCAGGCCTCTGCCAGCAGATGGAAGGAGCGCCCGCCACTGCGCAACAGCCCGTACCAGTCGTCCTGCAAGTCGTGCAGCAACATCGGGGCCATCAGGTCATACAGGGCCGCCACTTCGTCAAAGCGCTGTTGCTCTGCCTGCATGCCGTCCGCCAGCAAGGCCGTGCGGGCCGCGGCCAGGGCCTGTTCGATGCAGGCAGACTCGGGACGCCAGGGGAAGGCATCGGCGTCAATCAGCCGCAGTGTCCTGAGCGGCGGCGCTTCGGGCAGGGTCTGGCCACTCAGCACCTGATATACCAGCCGGGCATCACGGACCGAGCGGGTGATCGGGCCGACGGCCAGCCAGCTGTCGGTAAAGCCGGCTATGGTCGGCCAGCAGCCCTGCTTGGGCACGGCCGCAGAGGCCGGCTTGAAGCCGACCACGCCACAAAAGGCTGCCGGGATGCGGATCGAGCCCAGGATGTCGGATCCCACCCCAAACGCCACGGCGCCACTGGCGACCATCACGGCATCGCCGCCCGAAGAGCCACCGGCGACCCGCGACGGGTCGAGCGGGTTGCGGGTCAGGCCATAGCGCGGATTGCTGCTTTCGGCGGTCATGGCGAATTCCGGCACATTACCGCGCGCCATGATCACGGCGCCGGCGGCCTTGAGTCGCGCCACCACCGGCGAATCCTCGCCAGGCACGATCGGCCGCATGTAGTTCGAACCTGCGGTGATCGCCTGCCCGGCGATGCCGAGGGTTTCTTTCACGGAACAGGGCAAACCGTGCAGTACGCCGTCGGGCAGCGTTGCCAGCTGATCCATGGCCTCCTGGCGCAGGACGTGGCTGGCGGGATTGAGCCGGGGCTGGATGTCGTCCAGCAGACCCAGGTGGCGGTTCAACTGTTTTTCGAGGCAAAAATCGTCCTGCTGACGTTGCTGCAACAACGCGGTGGCATCCGGCAAGGCATAGGGCTGGAGGGTAGACATGGCGGATTCTCGGCAAGGTTTCTCCACGTCACTGATACCACATTGGCATAACCATAACCAGTAGAGGGCTGAACAAATGTCGCGCTCACGCTAGACTGAGGCCCTTTTTCGTCAGATCAGGTGAACCATGGGTATCAAGCGACTCAACCATGCGGTGCTCTACGTCAGTGACGTCAGCCGCAGCAGTGATTTCTACCGCGAGGTGCTGGGCTTTCGTGCCAAACCGGGCGGCCAGCCGGACCGGGCGGTGTTTGCCCAGGCAGCCGATTCGGATAATGACCATGATCTGGCGCTGTTTGCCCGCAATCTGGGCCAGCAGCGTGCCGGGGTGTTCAGCCCGCGCGGCGAAACGCCGGGCGCGCACGAGCCGCCGGCGGGTCTGTATCACCTGGCCTGGGAAGTGGACACACTGCAGGAACTCAAGCGGATTCGTGACCAGCTGGCAGCCATCGGCAAGCTGGGCCTGGAAGAAGACCATGGGGTGCACAAGAGTGTGTACGGCCATGACCCGGATGGTTTGCTGTTCGAAGTCACCTGGTTTGTGCCGGCAGACCGGTTGACCGAGGCGGACCGGCACAGCGATGGCACACTGGACTGGGATCGTGAGCTGGCCCGGTTTGCCAGCCAGGACTGAGGCCAGGGACCGGCAGCACTGCCCTGCCGGTCAGCACCATGACGTTGTTGTAAAAAAACCACCCAGGCCCGCGCCAACTAACAACACTTTCAATTATTGTTAATCATTGAACGGCAAGCTGCTGTTCGGGCGCTTTCAGATCTTATTTTAAATCAATACTTATCCTGCATGTCACAAACGCTGTGATATAACCAACAATGACTGACGGTCATCGGCGTGCTCATCCCCCCGACGATCGGGCAGGCCATCCATTGTGCTGGTGATTTCAAAGAGGAAGCGATGAAACCGCGACTGATGCCGGACTTGCAGGAAGCCATCGAGCTGACCCGATTCTGGACCGACTTCGAGCCATCGGATGTCGACATCGAGCAGCATCGCATCGTGTCATGCATCCTGCTGGCCTATATCGATATTCTGGAGCAGGAGATCGATCGCCTGCGCTCGCTGTATCCGGAGGATGTCCATGGCCTGCAATTGCACGACCCGACGCCCTATACACCGCCGACCGGACGCTGACGCCGACCTGGTGCCGCAGACGCCCCGCTCTGCTATGATATCCGGGAAAAAGGGCGGGCATTCTCATGAAAAAAATATGCATGGTTCTGGCCCTGCTGCCAGCCATCCTGCTGACGGGGTGCAATGCATCGGGCGGCACCTCCGAGCACGACCAGCAAGACGTGACCGACACCACCTACTTCAAGGCGCAGGCCATCCTGCAATCCTTGTCCTGTCCGCTGCCTGCCGGCATGCGTGCCTTTACACCGCTGCACAATATCGGGGCGGATGACGTCAAACGCCAGGCGCTGGCGCGATCGTATGTCGAGCTGAAACGGCGCGAGACGCAGGGTTCCTGGCAGTCTGCCGCGCAATACTTCAATCAGGATCAGTACGCTGCCGACAACTGGAAGCGCCGCATGCAGGACAATCTGGCCGCCATCAACGACAGCATGCAGACCTATCGCAAGAACAATTACAACTTTGCCACGCCGCTGGATGAGTACGTTCAGTCGCAGGCCGATCAGTACCGTCATGCCTGCCAGCAGTACCTGCGTGCCAATGCGGAGTGGGTGGCCAAGGATCGTGATCTGGCGGCCTTGCGCAAGGAAAAGAAGCAGCCGTGGCTGAGCCCGGATCGTCCCCTCACCTGCTCCATGCTGGCCAGCAAGGGCTGCTACGACGACTGAGGTCCAGGGGGCAGGCCGCTGCGGTCCTCCCCAACAAAAAAGGGTGCCCGAGGCACCCTTTTTGCACGCGACACCAGCCCGCTTAGCGCGCGCGGTCGGCGGTCAGCTCGGCAATGCGCATGATGACGGCGACTGCCTTCTCCATGCCTTGCAGGGTGACAAACTCGTGCTTGCCGTGGAAGTTGTAGCCGCCGGTGAACAGATTGGGGCACGGCAGGCCACGGAAGGACAGCTGGGCACCGTCGGTACCACCGCGGATCGGGCACATTTCCGGTTCGATCGCGAGGTCGATCATGGCCTGGCGGGCAATGTCCACCACATGCGGGAACTTGGCCACTTCATCGCGCATATTGGCGTAGGAGTCTTTCAGCGTGACATCGATATGGCAGTCGCTTGGCAGGCCCTGGGCCACCTGGGCGCAAATGTCCTGGATGCGGGTTTTGCGGGCGGCAAAGTTGTCTCGGTCGAAGTCGCGGATGATGTAGTTCATCTCGGCCTTCTCCACCGTGCCGTTGAGCGAGATCAGGTGGAAGAAGCCCTGATAGCCCTCGGTGTGTTCCGGGGTTTCTTCTGCCGGCAGCATCTGGTGAATCCGGGTGGCCAGGGTCATGGCGTTGACCATCACATCCTTGGCGCTGCCGGGGTGCACATTGTTGCCGTAGATCTTGATGTTGGCCGAAGCCGCATTGAAGTTTTCCGCTTCCAGTTCGCCGACACCGCCGCCATCCACGGTATAGGCCCACTCGGCACCAAAGGCCGGCACATCGAAATGTTGGGCGCCCTTGCCGATTTCTTCATCCGGGGTGAAGGCAAAGCGGATGGAGCCGTGCGGGCGGTTCTGTTCGCGCAGGCGCAGCATGGCGGTGATGATCTCGGTCACACCGGACTTGTCGTCGGAACCCAGCAGCGTGGTGCCGTCGGTGGTGATCAGCGTCTGGCCGATCAGCTGGTTGAGTACCGGGAAACGCGCCGGGGACAGCACTTCGCCGCTGGTGCCGAGTTTGATCTCGCCACCCTGGTAGTTTTCCACGATTTGCGGCTTGACGTTCTTGCCACTGCAATCCGGCGCGGTATCCAGGTGCGCGATGAAGCCGATCACCGGCACGGGCCAGTTGACGTTGGATGGCAGGGTGGCCATGACACAGCCTTTTTCATTCAGTGACACTTCTTCGAAACCGAGTTCGGTCAGTTCCTTGAAAAGTGCACGAGCCAGATTCAGCTGGCCATCGGTGCTGGGCACGCGATCGGCCTCGGGATCAGATTGGGTATCGACTGCGACGTAGCGGAAGAACCGTTCGAGAATATTATCCATTTTGTCCTCAATGATGAGCGTTTTTTGTCATTGTGCATGCAATATGAGGCAGAAATCTTGCGGTACATCATAAAGCCGGCAATCACACGGCATAGCCGCGATGCGACGATCCGGCCACGGTCGGCAGTGAGCCCCGCCGGGCGGGCGCGCTGGCCGGTGAAGCCTTGGCTGCCCCGGGCATTCAGCGTTACCATCGGCGCTTTATTCATGCCGAATTGGTACTGTCCATGAGCAAGCTTCCCTCTTTTGTTGCCGTCGAACTGGCCAAGGCTTACCGCCTGCTCAACCATGGGCCGGTGACCCTGGTCACCAGCGCCCATCAGGGTGAGCGCAACATCATGGCGGCCGCCTGGGCCATGCCGCTGGATTTCGACCCGCCCAAGGTGGCGGTCGTGATCGACCGGCAAACCCGCAGCCGGGAATTGATTGAGGCATCCGGCCGCTTTGCGCTGAACATTCCGACCCGGGCGCTGGCGGCGCAAGTGGTCGCAGTGGGCTCTCGTTCCGGGCGCGATGGCGACAAGTTTGCCGAACAGGGCATCGAGACTTTTCTCGGTCAGAGCGATCTGCCGCTGGTTCAGGGCTGTGCGGCCTGGCTGGAGTGCCGGATCCTGCCGGAGCCGGCCATGGCCGAGCGCTATGATCTGTTTCTGGGGGAAGTGACGGCCGCCTGGGCGGACCCGGCACTGTACAGCGACGGACGCTGGCATTTCCCGGACAGCGACAGCCAGACACTGCATTACATTTCCGGCGGCGCCTTCTTTGCCTCGGGTGACTATTTCGAAGTGTGAGCATGCGGGACAAGGGCTGCCGGTGACAGGCTCATGGGCTAGAATAATGAGAGCTGCATTGTTCCGGAGAGCCAGCCATGCTTCGCTACGGCGGTTTCAGCCCTGCTTCCTCCAGGCGAAGGACAAGCCTGGGGTTTCTGCTGCTCATTGGCATGCTGGCACTGGCTCGTCCGTGTCTGGCCGCGGACAGGGACGTCATCCGTGTCTGTGACGACAATAATTTTGCCCCCTTCCTGATGTCCATTAATGGTGAGACACATGGTGCGACCGCGGAATTAATGCGCCAGATGTTTCTCCGGCTCGGGCTGCGCTATCGCATCACCATCATGCCCTGGCAACGCTGCAAGGCCTATCTGAAGGAAGGGAGTTATGACATGGCGCCGGATGTCACCTATGATCCGGCGCGGTTGCAGGACTTCCGCCTCAGTCAGGCCTATTACCAGACGGCTTCGACTTTCTTTTATCTGCGCAGTCGTTTTCCCAACGGCATGCCGGTCAGACATGCCCGGGAGCTGCTGCCTTATCAGGGCTGCGGTCTGTTCGGGTATTCCTATGCGCGCTATGGCCTGCCTGTCGGCAAGCTGAACACCCACGCCAACAGTTATCAGGAGCTGGTCCGCATGCTGCGCAGCGGTTTGTGCGACTACTTTCTCGGCGAGCAGGAAATCATTCTCGGCAATGCCCTGCCCGGCCCGAACCAGCTGGACATCAACGGGGTGATCATTGGCAAGCTGGATGACGTCGCGCCGAATAGTCTGCATTTCCTGCTGGGACGCCGCGGACCGAATACGGACTGGCTGCTGCCCCAGCTGAATCAGCAAATTGAGCATTTCAACCAGTCCGATACCATGAAGCACCTGGTGGATCAGGCGCTGTCTCCCTGACATTCCGGTCAGTCATGCCCGCCCCGGCGCGGGCTTGCCGAGCGGGTCAGGTGCAGATGGCGTCGGGCTCGCAGCCGTTTCGTACTTCCATATCACATACTCAATGCATTTGTCATTACCAATCCGGCACGCTAGAACAGGACCATTCTGTGAGTCGTCGGAGGCAAAGCATGTCCCGTTGCGAAGAGTTTGATTACATCATTGTCGGTGCCGGCTCAGCCGGATGTGTCATGGCCGCACGCCTGAGCGAGGATGCGGCGGTGAGTGTGTTGTTGCTGGAGGCCGGCGGGCCGGACTGGCGGGCCGACTGGCGCACGCAAATGCCGGCTGCACTGTCATGGCCGTTGCGCGGCACTCGCTACAACTGGGCTTATCAGACCGAGCCGGAACCGCATCTTGGCATGCGCCGCATGCGCCAGCATCGTGGCAAGGGCCTGGGCGGGTCTTCGCTGATCAACAGCATGGTCTACAGCCGTGGCAATGCCCGGGACTATGAGCATTGGGCCAGCCTGCCCGGCCTGGCCGACTGGCGTTACGCGGATTGTCTGCCCTATTTCCGCAAGGCGGAGTGCCATCATGGCGGCATCAATGCCTATCACGGCGGCAGCGGTCCGTTGCAGGTCACGCAGCCCGACTGGCAGCACAGTCCGCTCTATCAGGCCTTTATTCAGGCAGCCATTCAGGCCGGGCACATGCACAGCAGTGATCTGAATGGTTTCCGCCAGGAGGGCTTTGGTCCGCTGGCACGGACGACCACGACCGGCGGGCGCCGCTGCAGCAGTGCCTATGCCTATCTGGACCGGGCTCGCAAGCGCCCCAACCTGACCATCCGCACCCACAGTGTGGCGGATTGTCTGCTGTTGACGGGTCGTCAGGTGCGCGGTGTCCGGGTGCTCAGTGGCGATGGTCATGAGGCGGCGTATGCGCGTCGCGAGGTGATTGTCTGCAACGGCGCCATCGGCAGCCCGCTATTGCTGCTGCGCTCCGGGATCGGTCCGGCGGCCGAGCTGGCCGCCATGGGCATCGCGGTCATCGCGCATCTGCCGGGGGTCGGGCACAACCTGCAGGATCATCTGGCCGCCACGCTCCAGTTCACCTGCCATGACGCGGTCTCGCTCACGCCGGCGACCCGCTGGTGGAAGCAGTGGCAAATCGGAGCGCAATGGTTGCTGACGGGTGGCGGACTGGGGGCTTCGAATCAGTTTGAAGCGGGCGGGTTCCTGCGCTCGCATCAGGATTGCGCCTATCCCAATCTGCAGTTCCATTTTCAGCCGCTGGCCGGCCACGATGAGGGCGACGGCGCCCCGCCCGCGCATGGTCTGCAATGCCATGTCGGTCCCATGCGCTCCCCCAGTCGCGGTCAGGTCCGGCTGCGGACACGCCATCCGCTGGACCCGCCCCGGCTTCAGTTCAACTATATGGCGCATGAGGATGACTGGGTCGAATTTCGCCAGGCGATCCGCATCACGCGTGACATCATGTCGCAAAGCGCCCTGGCGCGTTTTCGGCTGGAGGAGCAGCAGCCCGGCAGCGCGGCCTGGCGTGACAGTGATCTGGATTATTTCATCTTGCGCCATGCCGAGTCGGCCCTGCAGCCCTGCGGCAGTTGCAAGATGGGCAGTAGTGCCGATGCCATGGCCGTGGTGGACGGCCAAGGTCGTGTGCATGGCATCGCCGGCTTGCGGGTAGTTGATGCGTCGATCATGCCGCGGATTCTCAGCGGCAATCTGAATGCCGCCACCATCATGCTGGCGGAAAAGATCGCGGATCATGTGCGCGGTTTGCCGCCGCTCCCGCCACAATGGGCCGCGGTGGCTCAGGAGCGAACGATCCCGGTCATACAGCCGCACTTTGATACGTCACTGGCACGCTAATTGCTATTTCTGACAGGACAATGACCACCCAATGGACCCCTAGTCAGCCATGAGCGCGACGCTTGCTACCGTTCAGACCGCCTATGCCAGCCAGACGACTTTTGCCGGACAGGCAGAATTTGCCGCGACAGCGGCAAACCCTGCCCGTAGCGCGTCGCTCAGTCCGGACGAAGCACTGCCCGAGCCGGGCACGGACTCGACACGGGTGACCTTGTCGCCACAGGCGCGTGCCCTGTTGCAGCAAGAGGCCACGGTGGCTCAGTCGGCCAATGCGCAGGCGAGCAGTTCGACGCAGCTGCAATTTCCGGATGCCGCACTCATGGCTCAGCTGCGTGCCGCCGGCATTCCGCAACAACCCGCCTTCATGCTGAAGGTGGATCCTGTCGATCATCACGTCACGGTCCTGGGGGCTCGCCCCGATGCCGCGCGCATCGCCGCCATGATCAACACCGTGGCCTGATGCGACCGCGGGCCAGATCCTCATCCTGAACTTCGTTTCCCCCTACAAGCAATACACTCATTGACTGACATCCTGTCGGCCGGCGCCATGCCATGCTTTCACGCGTCCCTGAACGGACACGTTGCCGACAACCCAATGAAAGGATGATCATGTCCCGATTGCATTTCCCCCTTGCCAGCCTGTGGCTGCTGGTCTTCGCCAGCCCGCCGGTACTGGCGTCTGATTGCCACCCGACACCGGACTGTTCCGAGGCCAGGATCAGGCAACTGGGTCAGGCCATGCGGGTGGCGCTCAGTAATGAAAAGACCGCCGTCGCCTCCGCCATCCTGCATCAAATCGCCGACTGCGCCTGGCAGCGGCGTCAGGCGCAGGTACAGGCATCGCCCTCTGAACGCTGAGCCACTGACCGCCCCCCATCGGCCCCGGACACCGGGGTCGATTTTTGTCATGGTGAGGCGATTGACGCCCTGCTACACTCACGATCTTTTCAACGCTCCGTCCGCTGGCTGCGAGGCAGTCACGGGTCAGGACGGAACCGCAACCATTTGAAAACATGAAGAATAAATGGACAACACTGGCGCTGCTGGTCATCAGCGTCTGGACAGGCAGCAGCCTGGCGGCCGGGCGCACCTTGCCCGAGTGGCTGGGCGATGCGCTGTTTTGGCAACAACTCGACTGGTATCAGGCCCCGTCTTCGGCGGTCTGGCAGGATCGTGGCTGGGTCAGCTATCTGGGCAAGCAGAGCGGCAACACATCGCATGACCGGATTCAGGCGTTCAAGCTCGACGGGATCGACTGGCAGGCGACACTGGATAACAAGGTCGATGGCCAACCCGCGCAGCAACTCACCATTTATTCACCCGGCGAAGACAGTCAGGCGGATCATTGCGGCAATTTGTTCAATTGGGCCATGCATCATTTCGGCCCGCCCACCATCACGGTGGATGGCAGCTATCGTCTGGCGAGCGCGGCCGGCAAGGGGGCGCACAGCTATACGGATCTGCACTATCAATGGGATCTCGGTACCACGCGCATCATCCAGGAGTGCCAGGGGCACAACGGTGAGGATGGCAGCACCATTTTTGCCGCTGCCTCGCTGCGTTTCAGCGCGCTCAGTGCCGGGCACGTGATTCATCCCCTGATCAGCGCCAAGTGCTCCCGCTCGCTGCGACTGAATGATTCGAGCGATATCCCGCTGAAGATGTCGGATATCGTCTTCATCATTGACGAAAATAACGGCTCGATCCGCCGTCCGGATCTGGTGCCGATCCGGGTGCATCAGGTGACAGTCAATCCACAGCTGGTCCGCTTCAGTCTGACGCTGGATCAGTCCAACAATGACTATCAGATCGACCTGCCCGCCGGCACGCTGAATGCCAATATGTCGATTGCCGGGGTGCGTACCGGCCAGGTCAGCGGGCAGTGTCTGCTGACGCCAACCGTCACGACCTCCGGCAAAAATACCCCCTGAGGATTCTTCAGACGAAAAAAAACCCGGGAATCCCGGGTTTTTTTTGCTTTGTCTCAGTGACGGCCGCTGAAGTCCTGGCGCCAGCCGCGTACATCGCCTGCCTTGTCATTGGCCATGGTTTCTTTGCTGCTGGAAACCGTCGTGGTTTGCACGGTATCTTGCACCGGCTTGCCCAGGCGGACCTGGACAGTGGACTCGGTCACTTGGCCACCGGCAAAGGCTGCGGCAGAGAGGGACAACGTTGCGATCATCAGGGTCAGGGTTTTCATGGTCTTGTTCCTTATCAGTTGTTTGGATTGCGGCACCATCAGTGCGGTGAGGCATGGGTCAAACTATACATGCTGTGTTTATGGCAATAAATATCAATTTATTCACTTCTTTATTTCTTTCAGAGAAACAATATCACGGTTGAAAAGCCAGCTGCTTGCCCTCATTGTTTCTGGTCTCTGCAGCAAACACACCCCATGACAACCGCATCAACCTGATGGCACAGCATGGATCTGCCCCATGTACCTTGTTCAGGCTACCGAGCCCGGAGACCAGACCCGCGACATCCTCTTCACCCCCTTCAAGACTGGCAGGCATTAAAAAACCCGGTCGCACCGGGTTTTTTTAGGCGGGCCATCTTAGCGACGGCTGTTATGTGCAGGATGGCCTGCCATCGCTGCTTCCGCTTGGTCACTGACCGGGTTGCCAAAGGTACTCACATCGTTCGAGGCCTGTGCAGCATGCGGGGACGATTTGCTCATTTGCTGGTGAACAGCGGAATCATTATCCAGGCCACCGGCAAGCGCAGCGGCGGAGAGGGTCATCGTGGCGATCATCATGGTCAGGGTTTTCATGGTTTTGTTCCTTATCAATTGTTTGGATTGCGGCACCATCAGTGCGGTGTGGCATGAGTCAAACTATACATGCATCAATTAAGGCAATAAACATCACTTTATTTTATTACTTGTTTACCAATGCGAAACAATAATCTCGACATGCTGACGACACCCTGGCGTAACAGGCATAAAAAAACCCGGTCGCACCGGGTTTTTTTGGGATCAGCGGCATATTAATGACGGCCGCTGTAGTCCTGGCGCCAGCCGCGTACGTCTTGCGCCTTGTCACTGGCAGCGGTGTCATTGCTGCCCGACACCGAGGTCATTTGCACGGTGTCTTGCACCGGCTTGCCCAGGCGGACCTGGACAGTGGACTCGGTCACCTGGCCACCGGCAAAGGCTGCGGCGGAGAGGGTCATCGTGGCGATCATCATGGTCAGGGTTTTCATGGTCTTGTTCCTTATCTGTTGTTTGGATTGCGGCACCATCAGTGCGGTGTGGCATGAGTCAAACTATACATGCATCAATTAAGGCAATAAACATCACTTTATTTTATTACTTATTTACCAATGCGAAACAATACTCTCGACATGCTGACGACCCCCTGGCGTAACAGGCATAAAAAAACCCGGTCGCACCGGGTTTTTTTGGGATCAGCGGCATATTAATGACGGCCGCTGTAGTCCTGGCGCCAGCCGCGTACGTCTTGCGCCTTGTCACTGGCAGCGGTGTCATTGCTGCCCGACACCGTGGTCATTTGCACGGTGTCTTGCACCGGCTTGCCCAGGCGAACCTGGACAGTAGACTCGGTCACCTGGCCACCGGCAAAGGCTGCGGCGGAGAGGGTCATCGTGGCGATCATCATGGTCAGGGTTTTCATGGTCTTGTTCCTTATCTGTTGTTTGGATTGCGGCACCATCAGTGCGGTGTGGCATGAGTCAAACTATACATGCATCGGAAAAGACAATAAACACCAATATATTAACCTTATAGTTTACCAAAAAGAAACAAAATACCGACGCTGATCACGCCTTTTGTTGGCGCATGCGATGCAAATCCGGCAGGAACATGGTCAGCAAACCCAGCAGGGGCAAGAAGGCACAGACGTGGTACACGAAGAAAATATCGGTGCGATCTGCCAGCATACCCAGTGCAGCGGCACCGAGCCCGCCCATGCCAAAGGCAAAGCCGAAGAACAGGCCGGAAATGGCCCCGACCTTGCCTGGGACCAGTTCCTGGGCATAGATCAGGATGGCGGAGAAGGCCGAGGCCAGTACCAGGCCAATCACCACGGACAGCACTTCCGTCCAGAACAGGTTGGCATAGGGCATCAACAGGGTGAAGGGGGCCACGCCCAGGATGGAGACCCAGATGACGCGTTTGCGTCCGATGCGGTCTCCGATCGGTCCGCCGATCAGGGTGCCGGCGGCAACGGCAAACAGGAACAGGAAAAGATGCATCTGCGCCGACTGTACGCTGAGCTGGAACTTGCTGATCAGGTAGAAGGTGTAATAGCTGGTCAGACTGGACAGGTAGAAGTACTTGGAGAAGATCAGCATCGCCAGAATGAACAGCGAGAACAGTACGCGTCCGCGCGACAGGCCTTCGCCATACAGCGCGGCACTGGCCGCCTTTTTGGCCTGGGTGCGCTGATGATGGCGGTACCAGTTGCCTACGCCGGAGAGCACCACCATACCGATCAGGGCGGCCAGTCCGAACCAGGCAACGCTGCCCTGCCCGCGCGGCAGGATGATCCAGGCGGCCAGCAGGGGACCAAGCGAAGAACCCAGGTTACCGCCGACCTGGAACACGGATTGCGCCAGGCCGTGACGGCCGCCGGAGGCCATGCGCGCCACGCGCGAGGACTCGGGGTGGAAGATGGACGACCCCATGCCGACCATGGCGGAGGCCAGCAGCAGCGAAGGCATGCTCTGCGCCGACGACAGCAGCATCAGTCCGCAGAGGGTGCTGCCCATGCCGATGGCCAGTGAATAGGGCTGGGGGTGTTTGTCGGTATAGAGCCCGACCAGTGGCTGCAGCAGGGAGGCAGTGATCTGGTAGGTCAGCGTGATCAGGCCGATCTGTGCAAAGCTCAGTTGATGCGCGGTCTTGAGCATCGGGTAGAGCGCAAAGATCAGCGACTGCATCATGTCGTTGAGCAAGTGGGAGAAGCTGATGGCCGCCAGTACGGCCACCGCCAGGCCACCAGCGGCTTTGCCGGCAGTCTGGCCATCCAGGGCAGGTGTCAGGGTTTTCATGAAAATCAATCGCTTGCAGGTAAATGAATCACGTTCTCATTCTAGAGCGGCAGGGAAAACAAATCCTGACAAGCAATATCGCCAATCTGCCAATCTTCTCCGGCTGGCGAAGATAAAAAAACGCCGGCTGAATCCAGCCGGCGTTTTGTCCTGGGAGTCGAAGTGCGGCTTAGCGCGACTTGACGAACGGAATGCCAATCGCCTTGGGGGCCACGGCGCGACCGACGAAGCCGGCCAGCAGCAATACCGTCAGCACGTACGGAATCACCTGGATGAACTGCGACGGAATCTCGCCGATGATCGGCAGGGGCACGCCTTCCAGACGAATCTGTACCGCATCGGCAAAGGCGAACAGCAGACAGCCGAGTACGGCGTAGGTCGGACGCCATTTGCCGAAGATCAGTGCCGCCAGTGCCAGGAAGCCCTTGCCGGCGGTCATTTCCTTGATGAAGGAACCTGTCTGATAGACCGACAGGAAGGCACCGGCCATGCCACACAGCATGCCGTTGCACAGCAGCGCCAGATAGCGGATGCGTGCCACGGAAATACCGGCGGTGTCGGCCGCATGCGGGTTTTCCCCCACGGCGCGCAGACGCAGGCCGAAGCGGCTCTGGTAGACGGTCCAGGTCACCAGGGGCAGCACGATCAGGAAGGTCAGATAGACCAGGATGCAATGCCCGGAAATCAGGCCACTGTAGATCGGCCCCAGTACCGGCACATTGGCCACCGAGTCGGCGAACGGCAGCGTGATTTCGTGGAAGCGCGCCACGTCGTCCAGCTGCGGCGAGTTGCCGCCCTGCTGGAACATGGCGAGTCCCAGTACCGGCGTGATCCCGGAGGCAATGGTGTTGACGGCCATGCCGGAAATCAGCTGGTTGCCGTTGTAGGTCACGGAGACCAGTGCGTGCAGCATGGACAGCAGCGTGGCGGCGATCATGCCGGCCAGCAGGCCCAGCCAGGGGTTGCCGGTGTAGAAGGCGACCGCGGCACTGGCAAAGGCGGCGGTGAGCATCTTGCCTTCCAGGCCGATGTCGACGACACCGGAGCGTTCGGAGAACAGGCCGGCCAGTGCGGCCAGCACCAGGGGCGTGGCCACGCGAATGGTCGACGCCAGCAGGCTGATGTACTGATCCATGTCATTTCCCCCGCTTGAAGAACGAAGCCAGAATCGGCTCGAACAGATTTTCCAGACCGCCGCAGAACAGGATCACCAGACCTTCGATCAGCAGCACCATTTCACGGGTGATCAGCGGCTTGGCAAACGACAGTTCCAGCCCGCCCTGGGTCAGGCCGCCGAACAGCAGTGCCGACAGGATGATGCCGACCGGGTGGTTGCGGCCCATCAGCGCCACGGCCACACCGACGAAGCCGATGCCGTTGGTGAACAGGACGTTCATGCGGTGGGTCGAGCCCAGCAGCTCGTTGACCGAGGCCAGACCGGACAGGGCACCGGAAGCGCACATGGCCAGGATGATGACCTTGGTGACGTTCATGCCGGCATAGCGTGCCGCATGTTCATTGGTCCCCACGGTCCGCAGTTCGTAGCCCCAGCGGCTGTGCCAGACCACCAGATAGAACAGCACGGAGGCGATCAGGGCCAGGAAGAAGGTGCCGTTGAGCGGGGTATTGGAAATATGGATACCCAGGCCACCCAGGATGTTCTGCATCGACGGCATCCACGAGTTCTGACCGAATTCGCGGGTGGTCGGATTCTGCGAACCCGGCTCGATCAGGTGGTGGCCGATCAGATACAGCATCAGCGAGTAGGAGATGAAGTTGAACATGATGGTGGTGACCACGATGTGGCTGCCACGCTTGGCTTGCAGCCAGGCCGGGATATAGGCCCAGGCGGCACCGAAGGCCATCGCGGCGATCATGCACAGCGGCATCAGGATCCAGAACGGCAGGACCTTGTCGAAGGCAAATACCGTCAGGGTGATCCCCAGGCCGGCCAGATAGGCCTGACCTTCACCACCGATGTTGAACAGGCCGGCATGGAACGCTGCCGCGACCGCCAGGCCGGTGAAGATGAAGTCGGTGGTGTAGAACAGGGTGTAACCCAGCCCTTCACCATAGCCGAACGCACCATGCACCAGGATTTTCAGGCATTCGAGCGGGCTTTCGCCGATGACCCAGGTCACCAGACCGGTGACCAGAAGTGCCGCCAACAGGTTGAGCGCCGGCAGAATCGTCAGCTGTGCCCAACGCGGCAAAGTGGATGGTTGACCGAACTTCAATGCTTGTCTCCTCCGCCCATCAACAGGCCAAGGGCCGGGGCGGTTGCGTCCTTGCCGGCCATTTCGCCAGTAATCTGTCCACCAGCCATCACCAGGATGCGGTCAGACAACGACATGATTTCTTCCAGTTCCACCGAGACCAGCAGGATGGCCTTGCCGGCATCGCGCAGCTCGACCAGCCGGCGGTGGATGAATTCGATGGCACCGATATCCACGCCACGGGTCGGCTGACCGATCAGCAGCAGATCCGGATTGGCATGGATCTCCCGTGCCAGCACCACCTTCTGCTGGTTGCCGCCGGACAGCAGACCAACACGCAGCATGGGATTGTCCGGACGGATGTCGAATTGCTGGATCAGGTGGTTCATGCGCTCGATCAGCGCCTTGCGGCTGTAGAGCGGGCCACGGCAGACCGACTTGTCGCACTGGTAGCCGAGGATGGCGTTCTCGTAATTCGGGAAGGCCTTGACCAGCCCCTCGCGCGAACGGTCTTCCGGCACGTGGGCAATACCGAGCTGACGCAGCACGGCAGCCTTGGGCTGGCGATACTTGAGCGTGCCGAGGTTCTGGCCCTTGTAGATGATTTCACCCGAGGTGCTGGTCTGCATGCCTGCCAGCACTTCCAGCAGTTCGGACTGGCCATTGCCGGCCACCCCGGCGATGCCGACGATTTCGCCGGCTCGTACCTGCAGGTTGATGTCTTTCAGCAGACCGACGCCACGGGTATCGACCAGGTTCAGTCCCTTGACCGACAGCACGACTTCACCCGGCTCGCGCTGGGCCTTGTCGACTTGCAGGTTGACCTTGCGACCGACCATCAGGTCGGCAAGATCGGCCTTGCTGACATCAGCGGTGCGCACGTTGCCAACCATCATGCCGCCACGCATTACGCTGACGGCATCGGTGATGTCCAGCACTTCGCGCAGCTTGTGGGTGATCAGGATGACGGTCTTGCCCTGCTCTTTCAGGGTGCGCAGGATGCGGAACAGATGGTCGGCTTCCTGCGGGGTCAGTACGGCGGTCGGTTCGTCCAGAATCAGCACGTCGGCGCCGCGATACAGCGCCTTGAGGATTTCGACGCGCTGTTGCAGGCCGACGCCGAGCTTGCCGACGACGGCATCCGGATCGACCTCGAGGCCGTATTCCTTGTTGAGTTCCTTGAGGTGGGCACGCGCCTGCTTGACACCGTGCTTGAGCACGAGGCCGCCTTCGGCGCCCAGAATGATGTTTTCCAGCACGGTGAACGTGTCGACCAGCATGAAGTGCTGATGCACCATGCCGATACCGAGGCGAATCGCCTCCTGGCTATTGCGGATTTGCGTTTCCTTGCCATTGACGCGAATGGTGCCGGCATCCGCCTGATAGTAGCCGTACAGGATACTCATCAGGGTGGATTTGCCTGCCCCGTTCTCGCCGATGATGCCGTGGATGGAGCCCTTGGCAACCTTCATTTCGATATCGCGGTTGGCCGCGACGGCGCCAAAACTCTTGCAGATGCCGATCAACTCGATGGCTAAGTCGGTCATTCTTGTATTTCCCTGAATGCTGATTACCCTGAGACCTTCCCGCACAAATCAAACGGCCACGCCGCCACTGGCTGGCGTGACCGTCACGGGATTGCTCTGATCCTGATGAGGACGTTGCTGCCTTATTGCACCGGGCAGCTGTTGTTGGTGCGGTAGTCGGCGACCTTGATCTTGCCGGCGATGATGGCAGAGCGTGCGGTGTTGATGCGCTTTTCCATATCCGGGGTGATCAGGCTGCGGTTGTTGCTGTCCAGCGCCCAGTCAATACCGTTTTCCTTCAGGCCCAGGATCTTGACGCCCGGCTTCCAGGTGCCCTTCTGAGCTTCCTTGAAGGTGTTGTACACGGCGATGTCAACGCGCTTGACCATGGAGGTCAGCACGGAACCCGGGTGCAGGTAGTTCTGGTTGCTGTCTACGCCGATGGAGTACTTGCCGGCCGACTTGGCCGATTGCAGTACGCCCAGGCCGGTACCGCCGGCAGCGGCGAAGACGACGTCAACGCCACGGTCAAACTGGCTCTTGGCCAGCTCGGTACCACGAGCCGGGTCATTGAAGGCGGCCGGGGTGGTGCCGGTCATGTTCTGGATAACCTTGCCGCTCTTGTCAACGTACTTGACGCCCTGAACGTAACCGCAGGCAAAGGCGCGGATCAGCGGAACGTCCATGCCGCCGATGAAGCCGACGGTGTGGGTCTTGGACTTCATGGCAGCAGCCATGCCGACCAGGAAGGAGCCTTCCTGTTCCTTGAACAGGATGCTTTCAATGTTCGGGCCCTTGGCGACGGAGTCGATGATGACGAAACGGGTCTTCGGGAATTCCTTGGCCACGGATTCGATCGCCTGGGTGTAGGAGAAACCTACGGCGATGATCGGATCCATGTTCTTGCGCGCCATATCGCGCAGAACCTGCTCTTTTTGTGCGTCGGAAGAAATCTGTGCATCGCGGTAGGCGACACCGGTTTCCTTCTTGAAGCTCTCGGCGCCCTTGTAAGCGGCCTCGTTGAAGCTCTTGTCGAATTTACCGGCCTGGTCGTACACCACGGCGGGAGCAAAGGTTGCAGCGAAGGCGGAGGTAGCCATCATGGCAGCCGCAACAGCAAGGCTCACACGTTTCAGTTCGATCTTCATCTTTATCAACTCGCATCGTTGGTGATAGGAAATGTGCTCCCGACCGCCAGCCGGCCTGGATGACACACTCTCAAAAGAGCAAGCCCGAAGCAGCGTTGCGCCTCGAGCCAGGGTCTTGTGTTTCAGGTTGCCCTTGCTGGCAACATGGCGCCACATCGACCCCAGACAACGCCGCATTTGTGCGGAATCCGGGACGAATTGGCCGAAACATCAGCACATTCTGAGGGCGCAGATTGTAGATTCACCATGCAAACCTGTAAACACCGAGTAGCTTATCAGTAAATACTGTCACACGGTTCTTTCATCTGTCCTGAGAACGGCTGGCCAACGCTTACCGTTGCAATATTCTCTTCCGATGAAGATATCTATGCAACATGATTGACATGTTTTGACTAGGCTAAGAGGGATTTATTTGACGCGGATCAGCCAATCCATGACATGCGAATGACACATTTCACTTTTAATGAAGATATTTTGACTGGCAATCGGAATTTGACGGCATTTCCGCTACAATTACCCCCTCCAGATTGAAGAAAAACCCTCATGTTGAGCTATCGCCACGCCTTTCATGCCGGAAATCACGCCGATGTCCTGAAACACCTGATTCAAGTGCTGCTTTTGCAACACCTTGGGCAAAAGGACAAGCCGTTCTGGTATGTCGATACGCATGCCGGTGCAGGCCTGTATGCGCTGGAGGAAGGTTTTGCCGCCAAGAATGCCGAGTATGAAAGCGGCATTGCGCGACTGTGGCAACGCCAGGATCTGCCCCCGGCGGTGCAGGATTATGTGGCCCTGATCCGCGGCTGCAATCCCGATGGCAAGCTGGCGTTTTACCCGGGCTCACCGCTGGTGGCAGATCGGGTCATGGCCGCCGAGGGCAAGCTGCGTCTGTTCGAGCTGCACCCGAGCGACCACCGCATCCTGCAGGAGAATTTCGCCGGTCGCCACCGCCGCTGCCAGATTCAGTGCGCCGATGGTTTCGAAGGCATCAAGGCGATTCTGCCGCCGCCGCCCAGACGGGCGCTGGTACTGATTGACCCGCCGTACGAGGACAAGAAGGATTATCAGCGCGTGCCTCAGGCGCTGCGCGAGGGGTTGAAGCGCTTTGCCACCGGTGTCTATGCCGTGTGGTATCCCCTGCTGCAGCGGGCCGAGATGCGTGAATTGCCGGACGCGCTGAAAAAGCTGCCGGTCCAGAGCTGGCTGAATGTCACCCTGACGGTACAAACGCCTTCTGCCGATGGGTTCGGCATGCATGGCAGCGGGATGTTCATTCTCAATCCGCCCTGGACGCTGGCCTCGACGCTACAGGAGATCATGCCCTGGCTGTGCAGCACCCTGGCTCAAGACCAGGGCGCCTGCTTCTCGCTACAACATCAGTCGTCCTGACCGATCCCAAGACGTGACAGCAGCTGCGGCAGATCTGCCAGTCGATGTTGCGGATAGTATTTGTGCAGCAAGGCCTCCAGCTCGGCTTTGAAGGCCGTCTGTTGCGCCGTGGCATCCAGCACCACCCCCGCCGATTCGACCGCTTGCTGGATCATGCCGCCGGCGGCGGTGGCATGGTTGAAACGATCGATGACGATGAAATTGCCGGTGTGGCGGCATTGGCGGTAGGGGTCAAAGATGACCGGTGCATCGAGTTGTACCCGGCACAGGCCAATCTCGTTCAGCGCCAGCTGCTCGGCCTGCTCCGCCGCATGGGTATTGACGTCGATGCGCTGCAGAATGCGCACCACCCGTCCCGGCACCTGGCGCCCCGCCAGCTTGAACAGATACTCGCGCCCAGGCTGCAGCGGTGCTTCAGCCATCCAGACGATATGTGCCTCAAAGGCCGCGGACACGGCAGGCGCAGCCTCGCCGGCCCGTACCAGCATGTCGCCGCGCGAGATATCGATTTCATCCTCCAGGGTCAGGGTGATGGCCTGACCGGCGCCGGCACGGGCCAGATCACCATCTGCCGTGACGATGGCCCTGACGCGGCTTTCCCGCCCGGATGGCAAGGCCACGATGCGATCTCCCGGATGGATCTCTCCGGCGGCGATCGTGCCACTGAAACCGCGAAAATCAGCATGCGGCCGGTTGACCCACTGCACTGGCAGCCGGAAGGCGCCCAGGCCCTGCGCCGCCGTCAGCTCTACCGACTCCAGCAACTGCATCAGGGTCTGACCGTGATACCAGGGCATATGGGCACTGGCCTCGACCACATTGTCGCCACGCAGGGCAGAGATCGGCACGAAGTGCAGTGATTCGAAGCCCATGCCGACGGCCAGGCTGAGGTACTGGTCACGGATGGCATCGAACGCCGCCTGATCGTAGTCACGCAGGTCCATCTTGTTGATGGCGACGATCACGTGACGAATGCCGAGCAGGCTGACGATATAGCTATGGCGCCGTGTCTGCGTCTGGATACCGTGACGGGCGTCCACCAGAATCACCGCCAGATCACAGGTTGACGCGCCGGTGGCCATATTGCGGGTGTACTGCTCGTGCCCCGGGCAATCGGCAATGATGAATTTGCGCTTGTCGGTGGAGAAGTAGCGGTAGGCCACGTCAATGGTGATGCCCTGCTCGCGCTCGGCCTGCAGTCCGTCCACCAGCAGCGCCAGATCGATATCGTCATCGGTGGTGTTGTAGCGCTGTGAATCGCGCTGGATGGCGGCCAGCTGGTCCTCGAAAATCAGCTTTGAGTCGTGCAGCAGGCGGCCGATCAGCGTGGATTTGCCGTCATCAACGTTGCCACAGGTGATGAAACGCAGCAGGTCCTTCTGTTCATGCTGTTTCAGGTATTCGTGAATGTTGTCGGCAATCAGCCCGGATTGGTGTGACATGGGTTACTCGCTTCTGTCGCAGACAGGCTAGAAATAGCCGGCTATTTTTTTCTTTTCCATCGAGCCGGACTGATCGTGGTCGATGAGGCGTCCCTGGCGCTCGGAGGTCTTGGTCAACAGCATCTCCTGGATGATCTCCGGCAGGGTGGTGGCGTCGGATTCGACGGCGCCGGTCAGCGGATAACAGCCGAGCGTACGGAAGCGCACCTTGCGCATTTGCGGCACCTCGCCCGGTCTCAGCGGCATACGCTCGTCGTCCACCATCAACAGCATGCCGTCACGCTCGACAACAGGACGCTCGGCGGCAAAGTACAGCGGCACGATGTCGATGTTTTCCAGATAGATGTATTGCCAGATATCCAGTTCGGTCCAGTTGGACAGTGGGAAGACGCGGATGCTCTCCCCTTTGTTGATGCGGGCGTTATACAGATTCCACAGCTCGGGACGCTGGTTCTTCGGATCCCAGCGGTGCTGGCGATCACGGAAGGAGTACACGCGCTCCTTGGCGCGCGATTTTTCTTCGTCACGCCGGGCGCCGCCAAAGGCGGCATCGAAGCCGTATTTGTCCAGGGCCTGTTTCAGGGCCTGGGTCTTCATCACATCGGTATGCAGGGCACTGCCATGGAGGAAGGGATTGATCCCGGCCGCCAGGCCTTCCGGATTGGTATGCACCAGCAGTTTCAGGCCAAGCCGCGCCGCCAGCTGATCTCGAAACGTGATCATCTCGCGGAATTTCCAGGTGGTATCCACGTGCAGCAGGGGGAAAGGCAGCTTGCCAGGGTAGAAGGCCTTGAGTGCCAGATGCAACATGACCGCCGAGTCTTTGCCGATCGAATACAACATGACCGGATTGTCGAATTCGGCAGCCACTTCGCGAATGATATGAATCGATTCGGCTTCCAGCTGCTTGAGATGTGTCTGTCGATGTGCGTCTAGCATGCGTAACCTGTCTGTGATTCCCGGCCTTCTGTCAGAGGCGCTTCATGCAAGGAATCTAAAGCAGACAGGAGATCAACGCAAAACCGTTTTGCTATATGAATATGAAGAGCGGTTGTGCCAAACCTTATCGCGGGTTCGTGGTCTCGTGGCGGTTGCCGACACTCCCGGGCGGAAAGCCAAAGAAGCGCTTGAAGGCAACAATGAAGGCCGAAGCGGAGGTATAACCAACTTCTGCCGCCACGCGGGATACCGCAGCGCCTTCCCCCAGCCTGAGCATGGCACGCTGCAGACGCAGGCGCTGGCGCCAGGCACGAAACCCCATCCCGGTCTCGGACTCGAACAGACGGCTCAGGGTACGACTGGAGGCGGCGGCCTGGCCGGCCCAGTCCTCCAGACTGTGATCGCACGCCGGTTGGGCGATCAGCTGGCGACAAATCGACTGGAGCCGCCCATCGCGCGGGAATGGCAAGAGCACATCGCGCAGGCTCAGCCGGGACAGCTGGTCGATCAGCACGGCAATCAGCCTGCCCTGCTCTCCCTGCTCGTCATACTCGACCGGATAGGTACCCGCTTCGTGAATCAGCTCCCTGACCAGCGCGTTCATGTGAACGACGCCTCCCTGACCAGCCAGACGTGCGCCGAGTTCCCCATCCAGGTACAAGCTCTCTTGCTCAATGGCCTGAACCATTTCGACCGAGTGTTCGATATTCGGGGGGATCCACAGCCCCATGTCCGGTGTCATGACATAGCTGCCGATTTCGGTGGTCACCGACATCACGCCACTGCTGCAGTACATGAACTGGGCCCAGGGGTGTCGATGGGGGCGGACATAGGAGTGGCCTGGTCGATGCTCAATGCGCATCAGCACCGGGCGGGGCAAGGTCACCAAAGCGGGCAGACTGAGTTCGATCAGGTCGTTTTGATTCATGAGGCATCGATGTCAAAAGGTAAATGATCGTAGCACCATCACCAATATAATACACCTGTCCATTATTACGTCAGCATTTACCTACCCAAACGCAATTACCTTTTCATTTTAAATCAATGAGCTAGGCAAGTAGCCATGGCTCCATAGCGGTAAAACAGAAATCCTTCGTTGTCTTGTCTCAATCAGCCTGTAAGCCATCGATATTCAACACCTGGCCTGCACTTCTCCAGCACCTATCGCAACCATTTCGGCATCACGCCGCGTGAAGAGCGCGCCCAGCGCACTCAGCCGCAAGCCCAGTCCTGACGCCGCGGCGGGAAGCGACACACCACAAAGCCCGGATCATCGATCCGGGCTTTTGCTCATCGCGCCTCCTGCGGCACCACAAAGCAAAAAGCCCAGACCTGAGGTCTGGGCTTTGCATGGGGAGTCTGGCAGTGTCCTACTTTCACACGGCGAATGCCGCACTATCATCGGCGCTAAGGCGTTTCACGGTCCTGTTCGGGATGGGAAGGCGTGGGACCACCTCGCTATGGCCGCCAGACATAAACTGTCTACAAACTGCAGAAGCCGTTTGGTTTGAATTCGTATGTATCGGGCACAAAGCCCATCAAATGATAGGATCAAGCCTCACGAGCCATTAGTATCGGTTAGCTTCACGCCTCACAGCGCTTCCACACCCGACCTATCAACGTCCTGGTCTCGAACGACTCTTCAGGAGGGTCTAGCCCTCAGGGAAGTCTCATCTTCAGGCGAGTTTCCCGCTTAGATGCTTTCAGCGGTTATCTCTTCCGAACTTAGCTACCCGGCGATGCCACTGGCGTGACAACCGGTACACCAGAGGTTCGTCCACTCCGGTCCTCTCGTACTAGGAGCAGCCCCCGTCAAACTTCCAACGCCCACTGCAGATAGGGACCAAACTGTCTCACGACGTTTTGAACCCAGCTCGCGTACCACTTTAAATGGCGAACAGCCATACCCTTGGGACCGGCTACAGCCCCAGGATGTGATGAGCCGACATCGAGGTGCCAAACTCCGCCGTCGATGTGAACTCTTGGGCGGAATCAGCCTGTTATCCCCGGAGTACCTTTTATCCGTTGAGCGATGGCCCTTCCATTCAGAACCACCGGATCACTATGTCCTGCTTTCGCACCTGCTCGACTTGTCGGTCTCGCAGTTAAGCCACCTTTTGCCATTGCACTATCAGCACGATTTCCGACCGTACCTAGGTGACCTTCGAACTCCTCCGTTACACTTTGGGAGGAGACCGCCCCAGTCAAACTGCCTACCATGCACTGTCCCCGATCCGGATCACGGACCTAGGTTAGAACCTCAAACACACCAGGGTGGTATTTCAAGGACGGCTCCACGCAAACTAGCGTTCACGCTTCATAGCCTCCCACCTATCCTACACAAGTCTGTTCAAAGTCCCATGCAAAGCTACAGTAAAGGTTCACGGGGTCTTTCCGTCTAGCAGCGGGTAGATTGCATCTTCACAAACATTTCAACTTCGCTGAGTCTCAGGAGGAGACAGTGTGGCCATCGTTACGCCATTCGTGCGGGTCGGAACTTACCCGACAAGGAATTTCGCTACCTTAGGACCGTTATAGTTACGGCCGCCGTTTACCGGGGCTTCGATCAAGAGCTTGCACCCCATCACTTAACCTTCCGGCACCGGGCAGGCGTCACACCGTATACGTCCACTTTCGTGTTGGCACAGTGCTGTGTTTTTGATAAACAGTCGCAGCCACCGATTCTCTGCGACCTCTCAAAGCTTCGGACGCGAAGTCCTACACCCTAAGAGGCATACCTTCTCCCGAAGTTACGGTATCAATTTGCCGAGTTCCTTCTCCTGAGTTCTCTCAAGCACCTTAGAATTTTCTTCCTGCCCACCTGTGTCGGTTTGCGGTACGGTTCTCATACAGCTGAAGCTTAGAGGCTTTTCCTGGAAGCAGGGTATCAGTCACTTCAGGTCCGTAGACCCTCGTTATCACTTCTCGGCGTTAACGAACACGTGGATTTGCCTGCGTGTCCCGCCTACCAGCTTGAACCAACTATTCCAACAGTTGGCTGACCTAACCTTCTCCGTCCCCCCATCGCACTGTATGAAAGTACTGGAATGTTAACCAGTTTCCCATCGACTACGCATTTCTGCCTCGCCTTAGGGGCCGACTCACCCTACGCCGATGAACGTTGCGTAGGAAACCTTGGGCTTTCGGTGAGCGGGCTTTTCACCCGCTTTATCGCTACTCATGTCAGCATTCGCACTTCTGATATCTCCAGCATGCCTTTCGACACACCTTCACAGACCTACAGAACGCTCCCCTACCACTTGCACTCGCGTGCAAATCCGCAGCTTCGGTTATCAGTTTGAGCCCCGTTACATCTTCCGCGCAGGACGACTCGACCAGTGAGCTATTACGCTTTCTTTAAATGATGGCTGCTTCTAAGCCAACATCCTGGCTGTCTGGGCCTTCCCACTTCGTTTACCACTTAACTGATCATTTGGGACCTTAGCTGGCGGTCTGGGTTGTTTCCCTCTTGACGATGGACGTTAGCACCCACCGTCTGTCTCCCATGCTCGCACTTTCCGGTATTCAGAGTTTGCCATGGGTTGGTAAGTCGCAATGACCCCCTAGCCATAACAGTGCTTTACCCCCGGAAGTGATACATGAGGCACTACCTAAATAGTTTTCGGGGAGAACCAGCTATCTCCGAGTTTGTTTAGCCTTTCACCCCTATCCACAGCTCATCCCCTAATTTTGCAACATTAGTGGGTTCGGACCTCCAGTGCGTGTTACCGCACCTTCATCCTGGCCATGGATAGATCACTCGGTTTCGGGTCTACGCCCAGCAACTGAAGCGCCCTATTCGGACTCGCTTTCGCTACGCCTCCCCTATTCGGTTAAGCTCGCTACTGAACGTAAGTCGCTGACCCATTATACAAAAGGTACGCAGTCACCCCTTGCGAGGCTCCCACTGTTTGTATGCATCCGGTTTCAGGTTCTATTTCACTCCCCTCCCGGGGTTCTTTTCGCCTTTCCCTCACGGTACTGGTTCACTATCGGTCGATCATGAGTATTTAGCCTTGGAGGATGGTCCCCCCATCTTCAGACAGGATTTCTCGTGTCCCGCCCTACTTGTCGTACGCTCAGTGCCACCATTCAGTTTTCGTGTACGGGGCTATCACCCACTACGGCGAGCCTTTCCAGACTCTTCCACTAACTCAACGGCTAAAACGTACAGGCTCTTCCATTTTCGCTCACCACTACTCACGGAATCTCGGTTGATTTCTTTTCCTGCGGGTACTTAGATGTTTCAGTTCTCCGCGTTCGCTCTACCCACCCTATGTGTTCAGGTGGGAGTGACCCCTAAGGGCCGGGTTTCCCCATTCGGACATCGCGGGATCAAAGCTCTATTGCCAGCTCCCCCGCGCTTTTCGCAGGCTTACACGTCCTTCATCGCCTATGATCGCCAAGGCATCCACCAGATGCACTTACTCGCTTGACCCTATCATTTCAAGGGCCTTGCGCACTCGCCTTGCCGGTACCTCTACCGGCAAAACGTCGATACATACAATTACCCAAAGTTGAATCCAAACGAGGATGAAACCATCCTGGCTCAGAATCAATTTTGTATTCGGCTTCTTCAGTTTGTTAAAGATCAATGCGTTTGAAACGCTAATCACAAGACCCCTCAGGCCCTCTGATTACCATTCCACTCGCTGAACAACCGATAGGCTGTGAGTACCAGGATCGACTTTCTCTAGAAAGGAGGTGATCCAGCCGCAGGTTCCCCTACGGCTACCTTGTTACGACTTCACCCCAGTCATGAAGCATACCGTGGTAAGCGGCCTCCTTGCGGTTAGCCTACCCACTTCTGGTATCCCCCACTCCCATGGTGTGACGGGCGGTGTGTACAAGACCCGGGAACGTATTCACCGCAGCATGCTGATCTGCGATTACTAGCGATTCCGACTTCACGCACTCGAGTTGCAGAGTGCGATCCGGACTACGATCGGTTTTTTGAGATTGGCTCCACCTCGCGGCTTCGCGACCCTCTGTACCGACCATTGTATGACGTGTGAAGCCCTGCTCATAAGGGCCATGAGGACTTGACGTCATCCCCACCTTCCTCCGGTTTGTCACCGGCAGTCTCATTAGAGTGCCCAACTTAATGATGGCAACTAATGACAAGGGTTGCGCTCGTTGCGGGACTTAACCCAACATCTCACGACACGAGCTGACGACAGCCATGCAGCACCTGTGTTACCGCTCCCTTTCGGGCACACCCAAATCTCTTCGGGCTTCGGTACATGTCAAGAGCAGGTAAGGTTTTTCGCGTTGCATCGAATTAATCCACATCATCCACCGCTTGTGCGGGTCCCCGTCAATTCCTTTGAGTTTTAACCTTGCGGCCGTACTCCCCAGGCGGTCAACTTCTCGCGTTAGCTACGCTACCAAGGATTCAAACCCCCAACAGCTAGTTGACATCGTTTAGGGCGTGGACTACCAGGGTATCTAATCCTGTTTGCTCCCCACGCTTTCGTGCATGAGCGTCAGTGTCATCCCAGGGGGCTGCCTTCGCCATCGGTATTCCTCCACATCTCTACGCATTTCACTGCTACACGTGGAATTCTACCCCCCTCTGACGCACTCTAGCCTTGCAGTCTCCAATGCCGTTCCCAGGTTGAGCCCGGGGCTTTCACATCAGACTTGCAAAACCGCCTGCGCACGCTTTACGCCCAGTAATTCCGATTAACGCTTGCACCCTACGTATTACCGCGGCTGCTGGCACGTAGTTAGCCGGTGCTTATTCTTCAGGTACTCTCATCCCCGCTCATTATTCACAAGCAGGATTTGCTCCCTGACAAAAGTCCTTTACAACCCGAAGGCCTTCTTCAGACACGCGGCATGGCTGGATCAGGGTTGCCCCCATTGTCCAAAATTCCCCACTGCTGCCTCCCGTAGGAGTCTGGGCCGTGTCTCAGTCCCAGTGTGGCGGATCATCCTCTCAGACCCGCTACTGATCGTCGCCTTGGTGGGCCTTTACCCCACCAACTAGCTAATCAGACGTCGGCCGCTCGAATAACGCGAGGCCCAAAGGTCCCCCGCTTTCCTCCTCAGAGCGTATGCGGTATTAGCACAACTTTCGCTGCGTTATCCCCCATTACTCGGCACGTTCCGACGCATTACTCACCCGTTCGCCACTCGCCACCAGGAGCAAGCTCCCGTGCTGCCGTTCGACTTGCATGTGTAAAGCATGCCGCCAGCGTTCAATCTGAGCCAGGATCAAACTCTTCAGTTCAATCTCTATGCTTTTCGTACTATCTGGCACGCAAGGACTTCAAAAGAACCCCGTAAGGTTTTTTTCTGTCTCTTGCAGTGCAAGTGTCGGTCTCTCCCGGCACTCACACCTATCGGTTGTTCGTTTTGTTAAAGAGCAGTGCTGCGTTGTTGCTGCAGCGAAGAAGCCGAACTATACGCCCCGCCCTGCCACCCGTCAACCCCTCCCGCAACAATCATTTCAAAGACAGGCGACGCACACGCCTCTCCTCGCCCGGCAACAGACAAGCCACCCCCAATCGCCGCGCTGAATCTGGTAGTCTAAATCTTTTCGACATACTCTGATGTCATCGCTCTGATAAGCGGAACGGACATCCAATGACCATGCTCAAGTACGATATTCTGATTATTGGCAGCGGGCTGGCCGGCATGACGCTGGCCCTGCATCTGGCCGAAACCCGCAAGGTGGCACTGGTCACCAAGAAAGACCTGCTGGAGGGCAGCTCCAGTTACGCACAAGGCGGCATTGCTGCCGTTCTGGATACCGAAGACTCGGTCGAAGAGCACATCCGTGACACGCTGATTGCCGGTGCGGGCCTGTGCAACGCCGATGCCACGCGTTTTATTGTCGAGCATTCCGAAGAGGCCATCCGCTGGCTGATCTCGCTGGGCGTGCCCTTCACCAAGGATGAAACCCATCGCACGGGATACCACCTGACACGCGAAGGCGGCCACAGTCACCGCCGCATCATCCATGCCGCCGATGCCACCGGTGCTGCCGTCACCAGCACGCTGGGGCAGAAAATCAAGGCTCACCCGAACATCACGCTGCTGGAAGAGCACATTGCCATCGATCTGATCACATCGGCCAAGCTCGGCCTGGAGGGGCATCGCTGCTACGGCGCCTATGTGCTGGACAAGAAGGGCGACGAGGTCAAGACCATCGCCGCCAAGCACACCATCCTGGCCTGCGGCGGCGCCGGCAAGGTCTACCTGTACAGCACCAACCCCTATACCGCCACGGGCGATGGGATTGCCATGGGCTGGCGGGCAGGCTGCCGGGTTGGCAACATGGAGTTCATCCAGTTTCACCCGACCTGCCTCTATCATTCGCACAGCGAATCTTTCCTGATCTCCGAGGCGGTTCGTGGTGAGGGCGGCATCTTGCGACTGCCTGACGGCACACGCTTCATGCCGGATCACGATCCGCGCGCCGAACTGGCGCCGCGCGACATCGTCGCACGCGCCATCGACTTCGAGATGAAGCGGCACGGTCTGGATTGCGTTTACCTGGATATTTCCTATAAACCGGCGGAATTTGTCCGCGAGCATTTTCCCAACATTTACAACCACTGCCTGGAATTGGGCATTGACATTACCAAGGAGCCGATTCCGGTGGTGCCGGCAGCTCACTACACCTGCGGCGGCCTGCTGACCGATCTGCGCGGGCGCACGGATGTCGACGGACTGTATGCCGTCGGCGAGTCCGCCTGCACCGGCCTGCACGGCGCAAACCGTCTGGCCAGCAATTCGCTGCTCGAGTGTCTGGTCATTGGCAAGGCAGCCGCCGAAGACATCCTGTCGCAGGGCAAGCTCGCCCTGCCCGCCATCCCGGACTGGGATGACAGCCGTGTCACGGATGCCGATGAATCGGTCGTCATCTCGCATAACTGGGACGAGCTGCGCCGGGCCATGTGGGACTATGTCGGCATCGTGCGCACCAGCAAGCGCCTGGAGCGGGCACTGAACCGGGTCAGACTGCTAGAAGGCGAAATCGACGAGTACTACAGCCACTTCCATGTCAGCAATGACCTGATCGAACTGCGCAACCTGGTGCAGACAGCGGAGTTGATCATCCGCTCGGCACTGGCACGCAAGGAAAGCCGAGGGCTGCACTTCAGCCGCGACTACCCGGAGATGCTGACCGAGCCTTGCGACACGATTCTGCAGCCCGACCATATCCGGCGTACGACGCCAGAGAAGCAACCCTGACATGACACCATTCGCCGCACGGCTCGCAGTCGGCCATATGGCTCGAATGCGGCCGTGCTGCCTATAATGACCCACCAAAATAATTAAAGACGTCCTCACCTACAGGAGCGCACAGAGAAATGGATGAGCAACTGCGCCAAAGCGCACTCGAGTATCACCAATACCCCAACCCGGGCAAGATTCAGGTGGCGCCGACCAAGCCGCTGGCCACTCAGCGCGATCTGGCCCTGGCCTACTCGCCCGGGGTGGCCGCGGCCTGCGACGCCATCGTCGAAGACCCGCTGAACGCCTACAAATACACTGCCCGCGGCAACCTGGTGGCGGTCATCTCCAACGGCACGGCTGTGCTCGGCCTGGGCAATATCGGGGCACTGGCCGGCAAGCCGGTGATGGAAGGCAAGGGCGTACTGTTCAAGAAGTTTGCCGGCATTGACGTCTTCGACATCGAGGTGGACGAGAACGACCCGGACAAGCTGGTCGACATCATTGCCGCCCTCGAGCCGACTTTCGGCGGCATCAATCTGGAAGACATCAAGGCGCCCGAGTGCTTCTATATCGAAAAGAAGCTGCGCGAGAAGATGAAGATTCCGGTCTTCCACGACGACCAGCACGGCACCGCCATCATCACCGCTGCCGCCGTCCTCAACGGCCTGCGCGTGGTCGGCAAGCAGATGGCCGACGTGCGCCTGGTCACTTCCGGAGCCGGTGCGGCGGCCATTGCCTGCCTGGACCTGCTGGTGGCCCTGGGCATCCAGCAGAAAAACGTGGTGGTGTGCGACTCCAAGGGCGTGATCTACCACGGCCGTGACGAGAAGATGGACGAGTCGAAGAAGCGCTACGCCATCGACGACAAGGGCCTGCGCACCCTGAAGGACGCCATCGTCGGCGCCGACATCTTCCTCGGGCTGTCCGGCCCGAACCTGGTCAGCCAGGACATGGTGCGCTCGATGGCAGCCCATCCGCTGATCCTGGCGCTGGCCAACCCCGAGCCGGAAATCCTGCCGCCGCTGGCCAAGGAGGCTCGCCCGGATGCGATCATCTGTACCGGCCGCTCCGACTTCCCCAACCAGGTCAACAACGTCCTGTGCTTCCCGTTCATCTTCCGCGGGGCGCTGGACGTGGGCGCCACCACCATCAACGAACCGATGAAACTGGCCTGCGTGCGCGCCATTGCCGATCTGGCGATGGCCGAGCAGTCCGATGTCGTGGCATCGGCCTATGTCGACCAGGAGCTGACCTTCGGCCCGGAATACCTGATTCCCAAGCCCTTCGACCCGCGCCTGATCGTCAAGATCGCGCCGGCGGTGGCGCGTGCCGCCATGGAGTCCGGTGTGGCCACCCGGCCGATCGCCGACATGGAAGCCTACATCGACAAGCTGGCACAGTTCGTCTACAAGACCAACCTGTTCATGAAGCCGGTATTCACCCAGGCGCGCAAAGACCAGAAACGCGTGGTGCTGGCCGAGGGGGAGGACGAGCGGGTGCTGCATGCCACGCAGGAGATCGTCGCCCAGGGTCTGGCCAAGCCAATCCTGATCGGCCGCCGCAACGTAGTGGAAAAGCGCATCGAGAAGCTGGGGCTGAAGCTGGAGATCGACAAAGACTTCCAGCTGGTGGACAACGCCTCCGACCCGCGCTTCAACGACTACTGGAAAGAGTACTACCAGCTGATGCAGCGCCGCGGCATCTCGCAGGAGCAGGCTCGTCGCCGCATGATCGGCCAGACCACGCTGATCGGCGCCATGATGGTCAGACGCGGTGATGCCGACGCCCTGATCTGCGGCACCTTCGGCGCCTACCGTCACCACTTCGAGATCATCCAGGACGTGCTGGGCTACAACAACCCGCAAAAACTGGCCTGCGCCATGAACGCGCTGATGCTGCCCAACGGCAACATCTTCGTCACCGACACCTATGTCAATCCGGCGCCGGATGCCGAGCAACTGGCCGGCATTACCGAGATGGCGTCCAAGTCGATGAAGCGCTTCGGTATCGTGCCCAAGGTCGCCTTGCTGTCCAACTCCAGCTTTGGCTCGGTCAACTGCCCGTCGGCGCAGAAAATGCGCGATGCACTGGCTCTGATCCAGAGCAATCAGCCGACGCTGGAAGTCGACGGGGAAATGCAGGGCGATGCCGCCCTGGTGGAAAGCATCCGTCAGCAAGCCATGCCGGACAGCACCCTCAAGGGCTCGGCCAATCTGCTGGTCATGCCGAACATCGAAGCGGCCAACATCACCTACAACCTGCTGCGCGTCTCGGCCTCCGACGGCGTGACCATCGGTCCGATCCTGATGGGCATTGCCAAGCCGGCACACATCCTGACGCCGATCTCCTCGGCACGCCGCATCATCAACATGGTGGCGCTGGCGTGCGTGGACGCACAAACCGCCGGTTAACCCGACGCCCGGCACAAGCAAAAGGCCACCGTCATGGTGGCCTTTTGCTTTCCTGACAGACTGCGTTATCGCGGGCGCCCCTGCGCCCCCTGGCGGAAGGCCTCCAGCGCCGCCGGGAAACACTGCAAAGTGCGCTCCAGCACCCCCTGCACCTGCGAGATCGCCATGCCGTAATTGGTCATCGGCACCTGCTGACGCTCAGCCAGATACTGCCGGTGCAGAATCATCTTGCGCGTCACCATGCAGCCACCACACTGCACCACCAGCGAATACGGAGACAGATCACTCGGAAAGTCCTTGCCGGCCACCACATCGGTCTGCAAGTCGCCACCGGCAAACTGCCGCAACCAGCGCGGAATCTTCACCCGACCGATATCATCCGCCAGCGAATGATGCGAGCAGGATTCGGTAATCAATACCCGATCCCCCGGCTTGAGCGCATTGATGGCGCCGGCGCCATGCGCCAGACGGATCATGTCGCCCTTGAAACGGGACATCAGAATCGAGAACGTGGTCAGGGGAATCTCGTTCGGGGTATCGGCCGAGGCCTTGAGCACCACCTGAGAGTCACACACCACGATGCGTGGCGGCACGGTCAGCTTGGCCAGGGTATCCGCCAGTTCGCGCTCCTTGACCACCACACAGCTGGCATCACTGTCCAGCACATCGCGGATCGTCTGCACCTGCGGCAGAATCAGGCGCCCCTTGGGCGCGCCCAGATCAATCGGCACCACCAGCAACACCAGGTCGCCCGGCGACAGCAAGTCTCCGATCAGCCTTGGCTCGTCCAGCGGATTTTCCGGCGCCAGATGGAACAAGGCCTCCTTGACCTGATCCATCGACTGCGCAGCCGTGGCGCTGGCCAGCACATACATGATCCTGTCCTGATCCAGCCGCGCCAGATCACCGGCCGGCGGCTGTCCCAGATCGCACTTGTTGAACACCACCACAAACGGCGTCTTGCGCTCGCGCAACAGCGACATGACCTCCTGATCGAAGTCAGTCAGTCCCTCCGGCGTCGCCACCACAATAGCCAGATCGACCCGATCCAGCACCTGCAGCGACTTCTGCTTGCGCATCTCGCCCACCGCGCCGACATCGTCCAGACCGGCGGTATCGACAAACACGATCGGCCCCAGCGGCGCCATTTCCAGCGTCTTCTCCACCGGGTCGGTGGTCGTCCCGGCCAGATCAGACACAATCGACACCGACTGACCAACCAGCGCATTCATCAGGGAGGACTTGCCGACATTGCGCCGGCCAAACAGGCCGATATGCAGCCGCAATCCCTTCGGGGTATCCATCATGTCAATTTCCTCCATTCGGCTGACGCGGACCACCACGGAAACCCAGCGCCGTCATCGCCGCCGGCGACAGGGCCTCGGCCAGTGCCGCCTCGCTCAACCGTCCCTCGGCGCGCACCAGCTCGGCAATGGTACAACCCTGTGCCAGCGCCTGCTTGGCCAGTCCGGCCGCCGCCTCATAACCGATCAGCGGCACCAGCGCCGTCACCGTCGACAGCGACTGCGCGACATGCTCGCGGCAGGCCGCCTCATTCACCTCAATCCCCTCGACGCAGCGCAGACGGAACATGCGGTTGGCGCGACACAACAAGGTCAGCGACCCAAGCAGCGCATGCGCCACCAGCGGCAGGAAGGCATTCAGCTCCAGCTGGCCGGACTGCGCCGCCATCGTGATGGCGGCATCATTGGCAATCACCTGCATCGCCGCCTGAGCCACTGCCTCGCAGATCACCGGATTCACCTTGCCGGGCATGATACTCGAGCCAACCTGCATCGGCGGCAGACGCAGCTCACCCAGACCGGCACGCGGCCCCGAAGCCAGCAGACGCAGATCCGACGAACACTTCAGCAGATTGACCGCATGCGCCTTGAGAATGCCGGACACTTCGACAAACACATCCGCATTCTGCGTGGCATCGACCAGATTCTCTGCCCGCGCCAGCCCAAAGCCGGTTTCTTCGCGCAGGCGCTCGGTCACGGCAAAGATATACTCGCGCGGCGCCGTGATGCCGGTGCCGATCGCCGTGCCGCCAAGATTGACCACCCGCAACCGCTCCTCGCACTTGGACACCCGCCAGCGGTCACGCGACAGCCCCTCGGCCCAGGCCGAAAAACTCGCCGCCATGCTCATCGGACAGGCATCCTGCAGCTGCGTGCGGCCGATCTTCACCACATGGGCAAACTCACCTTCCTTGCGCTGGAAGGCCATCTGCAGTTCCGAGATATCGATATGCAACTGCCGCAGCAGGCCGATGGCCGCCACCTTCAACGCCGTCGGATAAGTATCGTTGGTCGACTGATGCAGATTGACATGATCAATCGGATGCACCAGCCGGTACTGGCCGCGCTGGCCGCCGAGCAGCTCCTCGGCCCGGTTGGCCAGCACCTCATTGACATTCATATTGAGCGAGGTCCCTGCCCCGCCCTGCAGCGCGTCCACCACCATCGAGCTGGCAAACTCGCCGGCCGCCATCTCGCGCGCGGCGCACACAATGGCCTCCGCCAGCTCGGCCGGCAGATAACCCAACGCCGCATTGGTGCGTGCGCAGGCAATCTTGACCCGGGCAAAGGCCGACACCAGCTCGGGCGCCACCCCCTGCCCGCTGAGCAGGAAGTTGTCGCGCGCCCGGGCGGTGTGCGCGCCGTACCAGGCATCCTGCGGCAGCTCGACCTGACCGAGCGAATCGCTTTCCAGACGCAAGGCCATGATCGCCTCAGCAGTAAATGTCGCGGCGACCCGAGCGGATCATGTTCAACATCTTCTCGGCGTTGCGACGGGTCTTGGCATCCATCTTGTCCAGCGACTGCATGATGGCGGTCTCGCCGGCAGCCTGCGTTTCCGGCTCGGCATAATCACACAAGTACTCCTGCAGCGTGGTCACCGCATTCGGATCGCACTTGCGCTTGATCAGACCCGGCTTGGCCAGATCCATGAAATCCTTGCCGGTACGCCCCATGCGGTAGCAGGCCGTGCAGAACGACGGCACGAAGCCGGCCTGCGACAACTCGCGCACCACCTCTTCCAGCGAGCGGTGATCACCCAGCTGGAACTGCTCGGTCGAGCCTTCGTCGGCGCCATAGCCACCCGGATTGGTCCGGCTGCCGGCGGAAATCTGCGAAATCCCCAGCGCAATCGCCTCACGGCGCATCTCGGCCGATTCGCGCGTCGACAGAATCAGACCGGTATACGGCACCGCCAGACGCAAAATGGCGATCAGCTTCTTGAAATCGTCGTCATTGACGGCATAAGGCGGGGCGCTGGCGTAATCGGAACCTTCGGCCGGTTCGATACGCGGCACGCTGATGGTGTGGGCGCCTACCCCGAAACGCGCCTCCAGATGGGCGATATGCTGCATCACGCTCATCAGCTCGAAACGCCAGTCATACAAACCGAACAGCGCGCCCAGACCAACATCGTCGATGCCCGCCTGCATGGCCCGGTCCATCGCACTGGCACGCCAGTCGAAATCCGCCTTCTTGCCGCGCACATGCACCTCGGCATAAGTCGGACGATGATACGTTTCCTGGAACAGCTGATAAGTGCCGATTTCACGGGCCTTCAGGGCCTGGAACTCTTCAATGCTCAGCGGCGCCACATTGACATTCAGGCGGCGGATATTGCCGTTCTTGTGCTCGACCGAGTACACCGCATCGATCGCGTCCAGCACATAGTTGAATCCGCCATTGGCCGCCGAGTAGCCCTCACCGGCCACCAGCAGTACACGCTTCTGCCCCTGATCGATCAGGCACAGCGCTTCCTGCTTGATATCGTCCATATTCAGCGCATGACGCTGAATCTCCTTGTTCGAGGCACGGAATGCGCAATAAGTACACTCATTGCCGCACACATTCGAAATGTACAGCGGTGCAAACAGCACCATGCGCTTGCCGTAGATTTCTTCCTTGACGTAGCGCGCCGTGGCAAACAGCTCGTCACGCAGCGCGTCGTTGTCGATGCTGGCCAGGGCGGCCACATCGTCAAAATCCAGCCCCTTCAGTTCGCGCGCCTTCGCCAGCACGGTGCGGATATGTGCCGGATCCTTGTTGGCATTGGCCAGCGCGGTTTCGACAACTTCCGGGTTCAGCCAGGTGGCCTGGGTATCGTGAATGTGACTCATGCTTTTCTCCAATGTAAAAATCCGTTCATCCCTATCCTGCCGAGCCCTTCGGCACCGCCGCCGGGAAGACGGCGGTGCAGGCTTCTTGCATCAGGGCGCCGCGGGCGGCACCCCTCGCGCTCAGACTTCTTCCTGGCGCGGCTTGGCGTGGTAATGCGTATGCAGCAGCTCGTGCGACACATGCGATAACGGTTCGCCGAGGAAATCCTGATACAGCTTCTGTACCTGCTGGTTACGGTGCGACTGGCGCGCACCGGTCTTGCGGTCAATGGCATACAGCCCCTTGCGCCGCGCCTCGGCATGCTTGAGATAGCCCTTCTTGCTGCGCAGATGACCGCCGCCATCGATACAGCCCCCCGGGCAGGCCATCACCTCGATGAAGTCATACTTCACCGCACCGTCCAGCACCGCCTGGGCCATCTGGGCCGCCCCCTTGAGACCATGCACCATGGCCACATTCAGCGTACCGACCTGACCACCCACTTCGATGCTGGCCTCGCGCACATGATCGAAACCGCGCACCTCATGCACCTCAATGCCCTCCAGCTCCTTGCCGTTGGCCACGAAATACAGCGTACGGATCGCCGCTTCCATCACCCCGCCGGTGGTACCGAAGATCACCCCGGCACCGGTGTACTCACTCATCAGCGGGTTATCGAAAGCCGACGGTTCCAGCGCCGCCAGATCGACCCCTTCGCGCCGCAGCAGTCGGGCAAACTCGCGGATGGTCAGCACCACATCCACATCCGGAATGCCGTCCTTGGCCAGCTCAGGCCGCGCCGCTTCCTGCTTCTTGGCAGTACACGGCATGATCGATACCACGCGGATATGCGCGGCCTCGATGTCCATCTTTTTGGCCAGATAGGTCTTGGCCAGCGAACCCAGACATTGCTGCGGCGAACGCGTCGACGACACCATGGGCAGGATGTCCGGGAAATGCTTCTCGGCAAAATCCACCCAGCCCGGGCAACAGGAGGTAAAGGTCGTGCCGCGGCCCTCCAGGACACGGCCCAGCACCTCGTTCCCTTCCTCCATGATCACCAGGTCGGCGGCAAAATTGGTATCCAGAATCACGTCGGCACCGATCTGGCGCAGCGCCGCCACCACCTGACCCTCGACATTGGTCCCGGCCGGCAGACCGAACTCCTGACCGAAGCCGACGCGGATTGCCGGGGCGATCTGGAACACCGTGACAATCTCCGGATCCACCAGATAATTCATCACCGTCTGCGTCTGATCGTTCTCCGACAGCGCACCGGTCGGGCACACCATCACACACTGACCACAGGACACACAGTCAGACTGACGGCGCTCATCCCCCCCATTGAGCTCGATGGCCGACTCGGCACCACGCCCCACCAGACTCAGGGCATCCACCCCCTGAATGTCGCGGCACATCGCCACGCAGCGCATGCAGCGGATACAACGGCTGGGATCAAAACGAATGGCATTGTCCGTGCCTTCGCACACCTTGCTCACGCCCGGACGGGCGATACTGCAGGACGACTGACGCACACCGACCGCTTCGGCCACGTCCAGCAGTTCGCAATCGCCATGACGCGAACAGGCGGCACAATCCTGATTGTGCTCGGCCATGATCAGCTCGACCTGCACCCGACGCAGATCCTGCACCGCCTGGGTACGGGTCATGACCTGCAACCCTTCCTGCATCGGCGTATCACAGGCCGTGACAAACTCGGAACTGGCCGCGCCCTCGCGCTTCACTTCCACCAGGCAGACCCGGCAAGTTCCCGGGGCATGCCCCTGATCGTGCAACTCGCACAAGGTCGGGATGAACACGCCATGACGACGCGCCACTTGCAGAATCGACTCCTGCGCCTCGAACGAACATTCCTTGTTATTGATCTGTGCTTTCATTTTCCAACCCAATCATGCGAATTCAGCGGCGCGGGCAGTGTGCGCCAGCGGGTTTTCGGTCACCACCAGATAATGGCGGTAGCAACGCAGGCAACGTTCCGACTCCAGGTAGGCATCACGCTGCGTCAGCGCCAGCTCGACCTCGGTAAAGTTACCCACCCGGTCTTCGACCGGCTGTTCCGGGACAGCCTGGCGCGGCTTCGGCATCGGCTCGCGCTGCAGGCAATCGCCCTTGAGCAGCTTGTTGGCGGCAATCAGCGCCTGCATGCGCTGTTCCGGCAACACGCTCGGCTGCTGCCCCTGCAGATACTGCACGATGCTCAGTGCGGCACGCTCGCCGTGCGCCATGGCCTGAATCAGCGTCTGCGGCCCCAGCACACAGTCACCGCCGGCAAACACCCCCTCGCGCGAGGTGGTCATGGTGTCCTTGTCGGCCACCACGCAGCCCCAGCGATCGGTCTCGATGCCGTCAGCCTCGCCCAGCGTGGCACGATCCACCTGCTGACCGATGGCGGCAATCACCACATCGCACTTGAGCACATGCTCGGAACCTTCCACCGCCTCGACATTGCGGCGACCGCGGGCATCGACCTCGGTCTGGCGCATGTCGACCACTTCCACCCCGACCACCCGGCCGTTATCGGCAATCAGCCGCGACGGATTGGTCAGGCAATGGAACACGATGCCCTCCTTCTCGGAAGCCTCGATCTCCTCGTGATCTGCCGGCATGTCGGCCACAGTACGGCGATACACCAGATGCACCTTGCGCGCCCCCAGGCGCAGCGCCGAACGCACGCAGTCCATGGCCACGTTGCCGCCGCCGACCACGATGACCTCGCCATTCACCTCGAACGGCACACCGTCTTCTACCCGGTCATGCACCGCCTTGAGAAAGTCGATACCCGAGAAATAGCCCTTGAGCGACGGGTCCTCATCCTTGACCCCGAGCAGGGTGCCACGGCTGGCGCCATAACCGAGGAACACGCTGTCATAGCCCTCGGCGAACAGATCATTGACGGAAAAGTCCTCGCCCAGCTTGCGGCCGTACACCATCTTGCCGCCCAGACTGACAATCGCGTCTTCGGTCTCGGCCTTGAGTACGTCCTTGGGCAGGCGATAACTGGGAATCCCCACCGACGCCATGCCCCCCGCCTTGTGCTGCATGTCGATCACATCGACATCAATGCCCTGCTTGAGCAACTGATAAGCACAGGTCACACCGGCCGGACCGGCCCCCACCACCGCCACCTTCTTCCGGGCAGGCAGTACCGGGCGCACCCGTTCCTTGTTGAAGAACGACTTGCTGCTGGCGTAGGCCTTGTCGGAAGCAAAACGCTTGAGCATCTTGATCGCCAGCGCCCCTTCGGCCTTGGTACGACGACAGGCCGACTCGCAGAAACGCACACAGACCCGGCCACAGGAGGCCGCCATCGGGTACTTGTCGAGGATGACTTCCATCGCCTGGGTATTACGCCCCTCGCGGATCGAATCGATATAGCGCGGCACATCCAGACGCGACGGGCAAGCCTCGATACACGGGGCCGTGGTGTAGATCACGCCATTTTGCTCGGCCACCGGCGCCTTGCCGCTGAACTCGCTGGGGAAGTGCGTCAGCGCATCCATCAGCGCCTTGCCCGAAGACTGCCCCAGGCCGCACAGCGAGGTCGTCGCCAGCAAATGCGCCAACATGCGCAGGTTGTGCAGACCACCGGCCGGCTCGTCACCGCGACGCAGCAGATCCAGCTGATCACGCAATTCCACCGTGCCGACACGACAGGGCGTGCACTTGCCACAGGACTCGTCCGCCGCGCGGGCCAGGTATTGCCAGAAGGCACCGGCCAGATTGGCCGAGGCATCGAACACCATGAAACCGCGATCGGCGACAAACACCTTGACCGGATTCTCCGGCGCAAAGACTTCCAGACCACTCAGCCCCGGAATGACGGCCTCGTCCGACGCCGCCTGCTTGCGGAAGTCGTATACCTTGCCATCCCATACCCCATACAGCATTGTCTTCAATTTTTCCTCCAACCCGGAATTGCTTTGCCCGTCAGCGGGCGATTCTCAATGACCAAAATCTGTACTGGCTGCATCAATCCTGTTGCAGATGCAGCTTGATAATCTTGTCGGCGCGCAGCGCCAGATGACGCAGGCCGGACGGCGGCTCGGCCGGCTCGACGGCCAGACCGTTGCGCTGGGCAAAGTGCACCGAGTCGCCCCAGCTGTGGTAGCGGATAAAACGATTGACCGAGGCAATGCGGCCTTCCAGACAGGTGGCACACTGGCCGGCACTGTCTTCCAGGCATGGCTTGCCGTCATAAAGGGTGTATTGCTTGCGTACCGAGAGCGGCGTGACCTGCGGCATGATCACATTGGCGCCAAAGCGCAGGCCACGCTCGCGCCCGACCGGATCCAGCGCCTGCAGCGCCGTGGTCGCGGCGATATTCACATCGCCCAGCATCAGTCGCGCCAGACCGATCATCTTGAAGGCCAGATCCAGCCGCGCCTCGACCGGCGCCACCGGCCACTCGGCCGGCATGGCCGCCTGGGCATGCGGGATGTAAGGCCCCATGCCGATCATGTCGATATCCAGCGTCCGGAAAGCCAGCAGATCATCGGCCAGGTCTTCCAGCGTCTGCCCGGGAATGCCGATCATGACCCCGGTGCCGACCTGAAAGCCGACCTCGCGCAGCGTCTTCAGACAGGCACGCCGCGTTTCATAATGTTGGTGAGCCGGATGGATCCGCGCGAACAGCGCGGGCGAGAAGGTTTCCATACGCAGCAGATAACGGTGCGCACCGGCTTCGAACAGGCGCTGATAGTCTTCACGCGACTGTTCGCCGACACACAGGGTAATGCCCACGCCCTCCGGCTGGCGTTCGGAACGCGTGGCCTGCTTGATGGCGCGCACATTGGCCACCAGGCGGTCCACAAAGCGCGCATCGCGCCGCTCACCGGACTGCAGCACCACCGAGCCATAGCCCTTCTCGGCACACCAGCGCGCCGACTCGACAATCTCGTCGTCACTCAGCGTATAGCGATCGACCTGGCGGTTATGCATGCGGATACCGCAGTACAGGCAATCGGAAATGCAGACATTGGAAAACTCGATCAGGCCGCGCAGGCTGACACCGGCCCCCACCTTGTCCAGCAGCATCGCCTCGGCGGCAGCACGCAAGACCTCCAGCGCAGCGTCGTCCTGCATGCCGAGCACCCGGACCAGATTGTCCCGGGTCCAGTCGCCGTGCTCGATGATGCGCGTGATGTCATCCTTCATTGCTGCCACCCTGACCGCCCTTCCCTGTCTGAAAATTGGAAATGCCCGCACAACAAGCGCGACATGTTCGTTTTCGCACACCAATGATCAGATGCAGCCCGATGCGGCCAACACCGCAGGCAACACGGCGCCAGACCGCCAAAAACCAACCCTGACGTGACACCCGCAGAAACCGACAGAGCGCCCGAAGCAGGCGATGACAGGAAGGACGAGACACGCAAGACTGCCGCTGACCCTCACCGGAAGTTCACAAACGAACATTGACGAACAATCCGGCTTGTTGGACTTCATTATCGAACAGCACTTATGGCAACTCTTTGATCCTCGTCATCCCTTGTATGGCAATTCATGACATTTGATGCCGAAATGGAATGGCCCAATACCTGATGGCAGCGTATTCGAACCGCCCTCCAGGCCATATTGCCATTGGAATATAACCACCGGCTAAAACATGAATCCATGCATACAAAGCATCAGCTCAGCAATTGAATTGGGGTAGCCTACTGCCATCGAAAACACGTCATGGTTTGGTGCCTTGCCCTGGGCAAGTCAACCGAACGACCCATCATGATCCAGACCGACAAGCAGACCGCCCGGACCCCTCGTCCGGCACGGCAATACCAGCCGGCGATCCGGCCAGAACAACAACCGCTTTGGCACACCGCCAGCCTGCTGGACAGCGACACCCCGCCGGTGCTGCTGTTCGCCGCACCGGCCATCCGCAAAAGCGAACCCCGCCAGGCCGGACCGCTGCCTGACGTGGCCAACCTCTACAAGCATTCACACATCAATTAACCGGAGATTGAAATGGGTTCCAAATTCCCCTGTGCCGACATCCCGATCGATGCGCAAGTCAAGACACGTCTGACCGAACAGGACGTCCTGGCCGACCCGCTGCTGAACAAGGGCACCGCCTTTACCGAAGCCGAGCGCGACGAACTGGGCCTGCATGGCCTGCTGCCGCCGAACGTGATGACGCTGGAGGAACAGGTGGCTCGCCGCATGGAAGCCCTGCGCGCCCTGCCGACCGATTTCGATCGCTACGTGATGCTGCGCGAACTGCAGGACAGCAATGAAACCCTCTACTACGCGGTCATCACCCAACACATCGAAGAAATGCTGCCGGTCATCTACACCCCGACCGTCGGCGCCGGCTGCCAGCGCTTCAGCCACATCTACCGCAAGCCTCGCGGTCTGTTCCTCAGCTACCCGCACAAGGGCCTGATCCGCAAGATCCTGGCCAATCCGCGCTTCGACAATATCGAAGCCATCGTCGTCACCGACGGCGAACGCATCCTCGGCCTGGGCGACCAGGGCGCGGGCGGCATGGGCATTCCGATCGGCAAGATGGCCCTGTACTCCGCCTGCGGCGGCCTGCACCCTGCCACCACCCTGCCGATCACCCTGGACGTCGGCACCGACAACCAGGAGCTGCTGGCAGATCCGCTGTATATTGGCTGGCGCCACGCCCGCATTCGCGGCGAAGAATATGATGAGTTCGTCGACGAATTCGTCGCCGCCGTCAAGGAACGCTGGCCGCACGTACTGCTGCAGTGGGAAGACTTTGCCAAGAACAACGCCAGTCGCCTGCTGGAGAAGTATCGTGACCAGCTGTGCACCTTCAATGATGACGTACAGGGCACCGCCGCCGTCGCCAGCGGTACCTTGCTGGCCGCCATCAACGTCACCGGCGTCCCGGTGACCGAGCAGCGCGTGGTGATTCTCGGCGGTGGCTCGGCCGGTTGCGGTATCGCCTCGCTGATCCAGAACATCATGGTGGAAGCCGGCCTGAGCGCCGAAGAAGCCGCCAGTCACTTCTATGTGGTCGGTCGCGCCGGCCTGATGATCGAAGGCAAGACCGACATGGCCAAGCTGGAACCGTTCCAGCGCCGTTATGTGCAAAAAGCCAGCGCCACCGCCGGCTGGGTGTGCGACAACGAACAGCCGTCGATGATGGACGTGATCCGCAACGCCAAGCCGACCGTACTGATCGGCGTCTCCGGCCAGGCCGGTTCGTTCACCGAAGCCATGGTGCGCGAAATGGCCAAGCATGTTGAGCGTCCGGTGATCTTCCCGCTGTCCAACCCGACCGCCAACAGCGAAGCCCGTCCGGAGGACCTGATGACCTGGACCGAAGGCCGCGTCATCATCGGCACCGGCAGCCCCTTCCCGCCGATCGAACGCCATGGCCGCCAGTTCAAGGTCGACCAGACCAACAACTCCTACATCTTCCCGGGTGTGGGTGTGGCCGCCCTGGCACTGAAGATCCCGCGCATCACCGACCAGTTGTTCATGGCCGCTGCCAAGGCACTGGCTGAGCTGTCGCCGGCCCGTCTGGACCCGCAGGCCAACCTGCTGCCGCCGGTTGCCGACCTGCGCAAGGCCGCCCGTGCCGTCGCCCTCGGCGTCGGCAAACAGGCCATCGCCGATGGACAGATCGCTCCGATGAGCGAAGCCGACATGGCCGCCAAGATCGACTGCAAGATGTGGGAACCGGTATACCCGCACGTCTTCCTGGCCAAGTAAGCCGCCAGCGGCAAAGCAAGTCAAAAACGCCCCGCCAGAATTGGCGGGGCGTTTTTTCATTAACACAAGCAAACCACATCCGCACATAACGCATTCACGTAGAACGCATTAACGTAGGGTGCATTCGCGTAGGGTGCATTCGCCGGAGGCAATGCACCAATGCAATGCACCAATGCCATGCACCGATGCAATGCCCCACACCACCAGAAGCACCAAATTTAAACAAACATTGACAAATCAACAAGATAGGAATAATATTTCAACAACTCTTCCTAAGGTGATGAACTTCATCACCTGCCTTGCCTTAACTGCTGCCGTTTAGCTACAGCAATTTCCGCCCAGGTCCACGAAGCCAATCCTGATGTCGCCCAGGCACCTTGCCTGCCCGACAGGTAAATTTTTAGATTGGAAATACCATGCCCAAAGAAGACATGATTGAACTCGAAGGTATTGTCATCGAGATGCTGCCGGAATCACGCTTTCGTGTTCGGCTCGATAATAACGTCGAAATTCTGGCGTATGGCTCGGGGAAAATGAAACTACACCGCATCCGCGTACTGCAGGGCGACCGAGTGACTGTCGAAATGTCACCCTACGACCTCAGCAAAGGGCGAATCAATTTTCGTCACCCGACAGCCAGGCCGGCCCATCAACCGCAAACAAGGCCAAGACACTAAGGTTTCGGCAAACCAGACCGGTTTCATGAATAAAAAAACCTGCCTTATGGCAGGTTTTTCATTCTGGCAGCACAAATAAAAAAAGCCCCGAACGGGGCTTTTTTTTCAGCAAGGCTTACAGCGGCTGAATGGCCGTTGCTGCCGGGCCCTTCTGGCCCATTGCGCGGGAATAGCTGACTTTCTGACCTTCTTGCAGGGATTTAAAACCATCTGCACGAATTTCAGAAAAATGCGCGAAAAGATCACCGCCGCCATTATCAGGCGTGATGAAACCAAAACCTTTTGCATCATTGAAGAACTTAACGGTACCCGTTTCCATAACCTACTCCTTGAATCAATTTGGATTGCAGAAAAACATGATAATCAAGAGACAGATAAGGAAACGAAGAAGACCTGCTTGGAGGGCTACGAGGTATCGACAGACATGACGCTTGAACATCCTGCTTGCCCTTTGTACGCGACAAAGCCGCGCAGGTCAATCTATTTTTTGGCATGAGGCCCCCAATCCGGACGCTCGACACCCTTCGATGTGCGCATCATGAAGGACATGGCGCCCGGCGCATACCCCCCTGAAATCAGGGCCATGACCTCATGCCGAACGTAAACGCGCCAACACCAGCGCGACGGCAGGTGACACCTGACGACTGGCGTAATACAGGTGATAGCCGCTAAAACTTGCCGCGCAATCTTCCAGCACCATCTCCAGCCGGCCGCTGGCCAGATGCGGTGCCACTCTGTCTCTGGGCAGCCAGGCCAGCCCCCCGTCATCCAGTGCTGCCTGCAAAGTCATGAGCATATTGCTGAAGACCAACTGCCCGCGCACATTGATCTTGATGTGCTGTCCCTGCTGTTTGAACTCCCAGGGCATCAGACCGCCATGAGTCGGCAGGCGCAGATTGATGCAGTTGTGCTCCAGCAGATCCTGCGGGGCCCGGGGACGGGTGCGCGACTGGAAGTATCCCGGGCTACCCACCACGGCCATGTGCAAATCCGGTGACATGCGCACGGCAATCATGTCCTTGGCGAGATCTTCTCCAATTCGCACACCAATATCGTAGCGATTGGCGACAATGTCGGTAAAACGATTGTCGCTGGTGATTTCCACCGAGATATCCGGATATTGCGTCAACCAGTGCGCCAGGCGCGGCCAGATCAGGGCATCCACCGCATGATCGCTGGCCGTGATCCGCACCGTGCCGGCCGGCTTGTCGCGCAGCTCGCTCAGAACGGACAGCTCTTGCTCGATGTCGGCAAAACGCGGCGCCACCGCCAGATACAGGCGCTGCCCGGCCTCGGTGGTCGAGACACTGCGCGTGGTCCGCTGCAACAGCTTGATACCCAGCCGGGTTTCCAGCGTCCGCATGGCATGACTGATTGCCGACTTGGACACGCCCAGTCGTGCCGCAGCACGGGTAAAACTGCCTGCCTGTACCACCGCCACAAACGTGGCCAGATCATCCATATAGCTCATTGTTGATTAATTCTCACCAGTTCATGCCATTTATTCAGTCTAGTTATACATTCAACCAATGCCTAGACTCCTCCTGTCCATCCGCCAAACAAAAGGAGTCAAAGATGCAATATCGTCAATTAGGCAACAGTGGTCTCAAGGTGTCCGCACTGGGCCTGGGATGCATGGGCATGAGCTCGACCTATGGCCCTGCGGCGGATCGTCAGCAAATGATCAGTCTGCTGCGCAGCGCCGTCGATCGCGGGGTCAACTTCTTTGATACCGCCGAAGTGTATGGCCCTTACGTCAACGAGGAACTGCTGGGCGAAGCCCTGGCCCCCGTGCGCGAGCATGTGGTGATTGCCACCAAATTCGGCTTCGACATCCAGGCCGGATCCGCCTCACTGCAACAGGTCAACAGTCGCCCCGAGCATATCCGCCAGGTGGTGGAACAATCGCTCAAGCGTCTGAATACCGAGGTCATCGACCTGCTCTACCAACATCGGGTAGATCCGCAGGTGCCGATTGAAGACGTAGCCGGTACCGTCCAGCAGCTGATTCAGGCAGGCAAGGTCAAGCATTTCGGACTTTCGGAGGCCGGCGCACAGACCATTCGTCGCGCCCATGCCGTTCAGCCGGTAACCGCACTGCAAAGCGAGTACTCACTGTGGACCCGGGAAATTGAGACAGAGATTCTGCCGACGCTGGAAGCACTGGGTATTGGCCTGGTGCCGTTCAGCCCGCTGGGCCGGGGCTTTCTCAGCGGCAAAATCGACGAAACCACCCAGTTCGCCGCCAACGATTTCAGGGCAAGCAGCCCGCGCTTCACCCCCGAAGCGCGTCAGGCCAATCAGACCATGATCCAGTTGCTGCAAGCGACAGCTCAACAGAAAGGGGCCACACCGGCACAGATCGCCCTGGCCTGGCTGCTGGCACAAAAACCCTGGATCGTACCGATTCCCGGAACACGCCAGTTAACCCGACTGGACGAAAACCTGGCGGCCATCGACCTGGTGCTGACTGATAGCGAGTTGGCGCAAATCACCCTGGCCGCGTCCCGCATCACCATCCAGGGCACCCGCTACCCGGCAGAAATGGAAAAAATGACCGGACTGTAACGCCATCAGACGCATCAGACGGGGTCAGGTCTTGTATTTTGCATTGGAATGCAAAATACAAGACCTGACCCCGTCTGGAGCACTGCTCAACGGGATCGGCAAACCGTTTTGCCTCTTTCACCCCGGCAAGTCGATTGCGCCGTCTGGCAGGAAGCCTTCGAAAATCGGCCGGGACAACAGATAGCCCTGAATCAGTTCAATTCCCAGATCACGCAGGCAGGCCAGCTCCCCCCGGGTCTCCACCCCCTCTGCGATCAGCTTGATACCGAGTTCGGCACAGAGGCCGGCGACGGCACTGACGATGACTCGGCGATTCTTGTGCTGGTCAATGCCACGGATCAGCCCCATGTCCAGCTTGATAATGTCCGGCTGGAAATCGGCCAGCAGGTTCAGACCGGCATAACCCGCGCCAAAATCATCGATCGCGGTCAGGAAGCCGATGCGCCGATAGGCGCGAAACACTTCCTCCAGCCACCGGCCATCTTCGATGCGCTCGCCTTCGACCGTTTCAAAAATGATGTTTTCCACCGGAAAGTGGTAAGTCTCAGCCGCCTTGAGGGTGGTACTGATACACACCTCCGGCCGATAGATGGCATTTGGCAGGAAGTTGATGGAAAGCTTGCTCTGCATGCCCAGACTCGCTGCCATGCGAATGGCCTGCACCCGGCAGGCCTGATCGAACTGATAGCGGTTGGCCGCATTCACCCGCTCCAGCACCGACAGCGCAGACTCCCCCTGGGGGCCACGGACCAGAGCCTCATGGGCAAACACCCGCCTGGCCTGGATATCGATAATGGGCTGAAAGGCAAAGCTGAACGAGAAATCCAGCGCATCGCCATCGCGGCAGATCGAACAAACCGCCTCATCGGCCTGGTGTGCAGCAGGATTCTGATGGCAGGCATGATTCATCTTTCCCCCTCTCCAGACAATGCAACGCCCGTCCGGCACAATGCAGAAATCATAAACCATCAATGATGGCAATCATAGGTAGATGAGAACATCCATTGCCCTTCTGCCCCCCACCACCACTCACCATAAATTTATTTATACCCCAGACTAAATACCCCTATTGGCGTTCATCCGACCATCACGCCTACCATGTGTCCATCCTCTTCGTGCCCCACTCAGCGCACCGATACCAATGGCTGAAGCACGCTTCAACACGACACAGGCCGCCTGCCGGCGGCCGCACAACAAAGGAACAATCATGAAAGTCTTGATGGTACTCACCTCGCACGACCAACTGGGCAACACCGGCAAGAAAACCGGCTTCTGGCTGGAAGAATTCGCCGCGCCCTACTACGTCTTCAAGGATGCCGGCGCCGACATCGTGCTGGCCTCGCCGCTCGGCGGCCAGCCGCCGCTCGACCCGAAAAGCGACCTGGCCGAATTCCAGACCGAACTGACCCATCGCTTCAAGGCCGACCCGGCCGCCCAGCAAGCCCTGGCCAACACCGTACGCCTGGACAGCGTGCAGCAGCAGGACTTCGATACCGTGTTCTACCCGGGCGGCCATGGCCCGCTGTGGGATCTGACCGTCTCGCAGACCTCCATCGACCTGATCGAAGCCTTCGAACGCGCCGGCAAACCGATCGGCTTCGTCTGCCACGCACCGGGTGTACTGCGCCACGTCAAGGCCGCTGACGGCCGCCCGCTGGTCGCCGGCCGTCGCGTCACCGGTTTCACCAATGGCGAAGAAGCCGCGGTCGAACTCACCGACGTCGTACCGTTCCTGATCGAAGACGAATTCAAGCGTCAACAGGGCATCTACCTGAAGGGTCCGGACTGGGCACCGTTCATCGTCGAAGACGGCAAGCTGATCACCGGCCAGAACCCGGCCAGCTCGGAAGGCGTCGCCCGGGCACTGCTGACCTTCTTCGCCTGACCAGACAACAGGGGGCCTGGCGACAATGCCCCCTTCCCCATTGAATCGATAGAGAGACAGCCATGAGCCACATCCCGACGGCAAGCCCCACTCCCAGCCCGGTCCCTGCACTGCTAAACCAGTTGATTGGCGCATTCTGGGGGGCGAGCGTGCAGCACCAGACCCATCTGGCACAGATCAGCGCCCTGGGGCTGACCAGCCTGAGCATCCAGATGCAGGGGCATATCAGTGACGAGCCCCTGACCCTGAAAGCATTGACAGACCGCTTACTGGACATCGGCGGCAGTCCGGATTTCACCGTGGCACAGCCACGCATTGGCCTGACATTGAGGGAGATTCTGCAGGCGGACCTGCAGATTCAGGAGGCCGGCCTGCCGGTGCTCAATCAGGCCATCGAAACGCTGGCCAAGCTGGGTGACGCCACCACACGCCGTTTGATCGAAGACGTGCTGGCAGGCGAAGAAGCCCATCTTTCCTGGCTGAGAAACGAAATGAGCCTGCTCGATCGCATGGGCGAGGCGCTGTATCTGTCAGTGCGTGTCAATGCCAGCGCTGCCGCCTGAGTATCGGGGCAGCCGAGAACGGGCGGTACGCTGACGTCACGGGCCTTTGAAAACAGCAACAATTATCAAGACAAATGTATGCAATAACCATGTAAAGTAACGCTCTAAAATATTTGAGTGATAAACGCCGAGCCACGAGCTCGACGAGGAGCGTGAAATGCAGGAAAAACCCGCTCGGCCCGGCCTGATGCCGGGCCGTTTGTCGTGCCTGACCAGCCTGGCGCTCAGCATGTTGCTGCTTGGCTGCGCAGTCGGCCCCGACTTCAAGTCGCCCACCGTCAGTACGCCGACCGGCTATCTGCCGGGACAGGCCAAGACTGTCCTGCAGGTCAGCGGCGCCAAAGCGCCTGATGCCGGCCAGGCTGGTGCCAGCCAGTCGGTCAGCAGTGACAAAGACCTGCCCGCCGAATGGTGGTCGTTGTTCCATTCGCCCGAACTCAACGCCATGATTAGCGAGGCCCTGCAGCACAGTCCGACACTGGCGGCTGCCCAGGCGGCCGTGCGTCAGGCGCAAGAGAACTACAATGCCGAAGCCGGTACGCTGGAATTTCCCACCATCAATGCCACTGGCAATGCCAGCCGCCAGCGCCAGGTTCAGGGCACACCACCGGCCAAGGACTTCACCGTCTACAGCGGAGGTCTGAGTGTTTCCTACACTCTGGACGTATTCGGCGGCGGCCGGCGCGAGCTGGAAACCCTGGCGGCACAAGTCGACTATCAGCGTTACCAGCTGGAAGCCGCGCGTCAGACGCTGATCTTCAATGTGGTCAACACCGCCGTCCAGGCTGCGGCACTGCAGGTGCAGCTGGATGCCAGTCGCGCGGCACTGGCCACACAGCTGGCGCAGCTGGAGATCATTGGCAAGCAGAATCAGCTGGGTGCCCAGCCGCTCACCGCGGTGATGAGTCAGCAACAGCTGGTGGCACAAAGTCAGGCGGCCCTGCCGGCGCTGGAAAAATCGCTGGCCCAGACCCGCAATCAGTTGGCCTTCTATCTGGGGCGCTACCCCAATGATCCGGATCTGCCGCAGGTCAACCTCGACACCCTGCGTCTGCCGCAGGCGCTGCCGCTGTCCCTGCCCTCGGCCCTGGTACGGCAACGTCCCGACATCCAGGCCAGCGAAGCCTTGCTGCATCAGGCCAGCGCCCAGGTCGGTGTCGCCACGGCCAATCTGTACCCGCAAATCACGCTGAGCGGCAGCTACACCCGTCAGCGCACAGAGATGGGTGGTGTGAACAGCTATGCCTCGCTGTGGAATCTGGGGGCCGGGCTGGTACTGCCGATCGTCGACGGCGGTGCCTTGCGCGCCAAGCGCCGTGCGGCTGTCGCGGCCTACGACCAGGCGGCGGCGCAATATCAGCAAACCGTCCTCGGGGCCTTCCAGAATGTCGCCAACACCCTGCGCACCATCGAAGCCGACGCCGGCACGCTGGATGCCCAGGCTACGCTGACGGCGCAGAGCCGGCAGCTGCGCGACATCATGCAGCAGCGCTATCGGCTGGGGGCGGTGAGCTACCTCAATGTGCTGGACGCCGAGCGCAGCTACCAGCAGGCGCGCACCAATCTGGCCACGGCCCAGGCGGCACGCTTCAGCGACAGCGCCATGCTGTATATGGCACTGGGTGGTGGCTGGTGGAACCGCACCGGACAAGAACAAGCAGGCAACAGCCAAAAGACGGCTGCTGCCCACAACGATAACAACATTCAATAAAAGGAATCGCAATCATGACCAAACGCATGTTGATCATGCTGGGTGGCGTGCTGCTGCTGATCATTCTGCTGGGCTTCGGCTTCTTCCTGCATATCCGCAGCCTGATGGCCAACGCCCCGAAACCGAGTCCGCAGACCGTCACCTCGACCGTCGTCAAATCGCAGGAATGGCAGCTGCAGCTCAATTCGGTGGGTACGCTGTCGGCCGTCAGCGGCGTCGACATCAGCAGTGAAGTCGCCGGCAAGGTCAAGGCCGTCCACTTCAAGTCGGGTCAGGACGTCAAGGCCGGCGAAGTCCTGCTGGAGCTGAACGCCGACTCAGACATCGCCCAGCTGCACGCGCTGCAGGCCAGCGCCGAGCTGGCCGCCATCACGCTGAAGCGTGACCAGGCGCAACTGGCCGTGCAGGGCGTCAGCCAGGCACAGGTAGATAACGATGCGGCCGATCTGCGCGCCAAAACCGCTCAGGTCGAACAACAGGCCGCCCTGGTGGCCAAGAAGGTGATCCGCGCGCCGTTCGCCGGCCGTCTGGGTATCAGCGCCTTCGTGCCGGGTCAGTACGTCAACCCGGGTGACAAGATCGTCACCCTGCAGGAAATCAACCCGATTCACCTGGATTTCTACATCCCGCAAAGCCGGCTGGCTCGCCTGGCCGTGGGGCAGACGGTCACCGCACTGACGGACGCCTTCCCGGGTCAGACCTTCAGCGGTCGCATCAATGCCATCAACCCCAAGGTGGATAACACCACGCGCAACGTCCAGGTCGAGGCACTGATCGACAACCCGCAGCGCAAACTGTTGCCGGGCATGTTTGCCAATGCCCATGTGTCGGTCGGTCAGAAGCAGCGTTACCTGACCCTGCCACAAACCGCGATCACCTACAACGCCTATGGCTCGACCGTGTATGTGGTGGAAACCACCGACAAGCCGGTCGCCGGCAGCAACCGCATTGTCCATCAGCTCTTCGTCACCACCGGTGAAACCCGTGGCGACCAGGTTGCCGTTCTGTCCGGGCTGAAGGAAGGTCAGGAAGTGGTGACCAGCGGGCAGCTCAAGCTGAAGAATGGTGCCCCGGTGGTGATCGACAACTCGGTTCAGCCGGCCAATGATGCCGCGCCGACGCCGCAGGAACACTGAGACAGGCCATGAAATTTACCGATATTTTCATCCGGCGGCCGGTGCTGGCCACCACCATCAGCCTGTTGCTGGTGGTGCTGGGCCTGCGCTCGCTGTTCAGTCTGCCGGTCGAGCAATACCCGCGGACACAAAACGCGGTGGTGACCATCTCCACCACCTATTACGGTGCCGATGCCAAGACGGTGGCGGGCTTCATCACCCAGCCACTGGAAGCGGCCATCTCCCAGGCTCAGGGGATCGACTATCTGTCGTCCACCAGCAGCAGCGGGGTCTCGACCATTACCGCGACCCTGCGCCTGAACTATGACGGCAACCGGGCGCTGACCGAGATCAACAACCAGGTCAACTCGGTCAAGAACCAGCTGCCGTCGCAGGCACAGCAACCGGTGCTGACGGTACAGAGCGGCCAGACCACCGACGCCATGTACCTCGGCTTCTATAGCAGCACGCTGCCGACCAACAACGTCACCGACTATCTGAACCGGGTGATCAAACCGAAGCTGGATGCCATCGAGGGGATTCAGACGGCAGAAATCCTCGGGGCGCGCCTGTTTGCCCTGCGTGCCTGGCTGGACGCCGACAAGATGGCCGCCCATGGCGTGACCGCTGCCGATGTGTATGCCGCGCTGGGCAGCAACAACTCGCTGGCGGCGGTGGGCAACACCAAGGGTCAGATGGTCTCGATCCCGCTGACGGCGGCGACCGACCTGCATACGGTGGACGAGTTCAAGCACCTGGCCGTCAAGCAGAACGGTGATGCCATCGTGCGGCTGGAAGATGTGGCCAACGTGACGCTGGGCTCGGAAAACTACGACTTCAACGTGGCGTTCAGTGGCGAGCGTTCGGTATTCATCGGCATCAAGGTGGCACCGGAAGCCAATATTCTGGATGTCGCCAAGCGGGTACGCACCGCCTTCCCGGAACTGCAGAAACAGCTGCCCTCTGGCCTGACTGGCAAGATCGTTTACGACTCGACCGACTTCATCAACACCTCGATCGACGAGGTAGTGAAGACGCTGGTCGAGGCACTGGTCATCGTGACGGTGGTGATCTTCCTGTTCCTCGGCAGTCTGCGCGCGGTACTGGTGCCGGTCATTGCCATGCCGCTGTCGCTGATCGGCACCTTCTTCATGATGCTGATGCTGGGCTACTCGATCAATCTGCTGACCCTGCTGGCCCTGGTGCTGGCCATCGGCCTGGTGGTCGACGACGCGATTATCGTGGTCGAGAGCGTCGACCGGCACATGCGGGAAGGCATGTCACCGCTGGATGCCGCCATCGATGCTGCGCGCCAGCTGGGCAGCCCGATTCTGGCCATGACCGTGGTGCTGGTGGCCGTTTACGTGCCGATCGGCTTCCAGGGCGGCCTGACCGGGGCACTGTTCACGGAGTTTGCCTTTACCCTGGCGGCTTCCGTCACGGTTTCGGGGGTGGTGGCGCTGACCCTGTCGCCGATGATGTGCTCGCGCTTCTTCAACCATGACCAGGATAGCGGTCGCTTCGTCCAGTGGATCGACCACACCTTTGAACGCCTGCTCAATGGCTACAAGCGCCTGCTGGCCAACCTGCTGTCGAGCTGGCCGGTACTGGTCGTGCTGGGCGGCATCCTGATGCTGCTGTTGCTGGGCATGGCCAAGATGTCGCAGTCCGAACTGGCGCCGGAAGAAGATCAGGGCATCGTGCTGGGTCAGGTGGTCGGGGCGCCGAATGCCACCGCCAACCAGATGCAGACCTATGCCAACCTGATGTTCCAGGCCAGCAAGGCAATGCCGGAATACAAGCAGATGTTCCAGATTACCGGCACGCCGACGGTCAATGCCGGTATCGGTGGTGTCCTGGTGAAAGACTGGGGCGACCGCACGCGCAGTGCGCATCAGATCCAGCTGGATCTGCAGCAGAAGTGGAACAAGATTGCCGGTGCCCGCGTGGCCGCCTTCCAGTTCCCGCCGCTGCCAGGCTCTTCCGGCCTGCCGCTGCAGTTTGTCATCAAGACCACCGAACCGTTCCAGAACCTGAATCAGGTGGCGCAACAGGTGCTCGACAAGGCTCGCAGCTCCGGCAAGTTCTACTTTGCCGACGTCGACCTGAAGGTCGACAAGCCGCAGGCCACGGTGGTAGTGGATCGTGACAAGGTCGCGGCCCTGGGCATGACCCAGCAGGACGTGGGCACGGCCCTCAGTGCGGCGATGGGCGGCGGCTATGTCAATTACTTCGCCATTGACGGCCGCTCGTACAAGGTCATCCCGCAGGTGCAGCAGAAAGATCGCCTGAATCCGGATCAACTGCTGGACTTCTACATCCGCAGCCCGAACGGCGTCATTCCGGTCAGCACCATCGCGCACCTGAAGTACACCGTCGAGCCGGAGTCGATCACCCGCTTCCAGCAGCAGAACTCGGCCACCATTTCCGGCGTGCCGGGTGTGGCGCAGGGTGATGCGCTGCAATTCCTGCGCGATACCGTGCAGGAGATTGCCCCGACCGGTTACAGCGTCGACTATGCCGGCCCGTCGCGGCAGTTCATGCAGGAGTCGGGGGGATTTGTGGTGACCATGCTGTTTGCGGTGATCATCGTGTTCCTGACCCTGGCGGCGCTGTTCGAAAGCTTCCGCGATCCGCTGATCATTCTGGTATCGGTGCCGCTGGCGCTGTTCGGGGCGATGATCTTCATCTTCCTCGGCTTCGCTTCGCTCAACATTTATACCGAGGTCGGTCTGGTGACGCTGATGGGTCTGATCAGCAAGCACGGCATTCTGATCGTCGAAGTGGCCAATGAAGAGCGCGCCAAGGGCGTTGGCAAGCTGGAGGCCATCCAGCGTGCCGCCGCCACCCGGTTGCGTCCGATTCTGATGACCACGGCCGCCATGGTGTTCGGTGTCTTCCCGCTGGTGATCGCGTCCGGCGCCGGTGCCGGTGGCCGCCACGCCATCGGTCTGGTGATTTTCACCGGCCTGTCGATCGGCACGCTGTTCACCCTGTTCGTGGTGCCGGCGATGTATATGCTGCTGGCCTCGAACCACAAGGTCGAGCCGGTCTCGGTCAACGACGGCGGCGATATCGCCTGACGTCACCCGATGTCCTCCCCTGAAACCCGATGCTCCGGCATCGGGTTTTTTACGTTTCATGCTGCTTCTTTGCGCAACTTTACCCTTTGGTCACAGACAGTCACGGTTAAAACAATCTTTAACAGACTGATCAGATGGACGGACTGATTCGTCCCTAAGATACGCTCAAGTCGCTGCGCCCCAACGACGATAAATCTGTCATCAACCTGCCGGGAGTGCGCCATGTCCACATCATCGATTTCTTCCTCCACCGGCCCGCTGGATGTCCAGGGTCTGGTATCGCAACTGATGACTGTGGCGCAGCAACCGCTTAACCGCATGAACAGCACCATGCAGACCGAAAACAGCCAGATCTCGGATTACGGCAATCTGAGCTCGGATCTGACCAGTCTGCAATCGAGTCTGACCGGCCTGGCCTCCGGGGCCTTCATCAATACCCTGCAGGCCACCAGCAGCAACACCAGCATCCTGTCGGCCACGGCAGACAACACCGCCAACGCCGGCAACTACAACATCACGGTCAACACGCTGGCGTCATCACAGAACCTGGCCCTGACCGGACAGGCGAGCGAAAGCACCAGCCTGGGCAATACCGCAGACACCATGAAGTTCACCTTCGGTGATGGCTCGACCCAGTCGGTGAGCATTGCGGCCGATGCCACGCTGGATCAGATCGCCGCCAGCATCAACTCGGCCGGCATCGGCGTGGCGGCCAGTGTGGTCAAGGCCGACAGCACCACCACCCCCTATCGCCTGGTCCTGACCGGCAATACGGTGGGCGCCGGCCAGAGCTTCAGCACCAGCACCACAGGCGGCCAGAGCGCCCTGTCCTTTCTCAATTTCGATGCCTCATCGGCTGTCGACAGCAGCGGCAAGATCACCGACAGCCGCCTGACCGCCCAGGCACAGGATGCCAGCCTGACCGTCAACGGACTGACCATGACCAGCAGCAGCAACACCGTCACCAATGCGGTGCTCGGCGTCAGCATGAACCTGACCCAGACCGGTACCACCGTCCTGACGGTGGCGCGCGACTCGGCGGCGATCCAGAAGCAGCTCCAGAGTTTCGTCACCGCCTATAACAAGGTGCAGTCAGACAGCACCAGCCTGTATCAGGGAGACCTGCAGGGCGACTTCAACCTGGTTCAGTTGCAGCAGAGCTTTGACAGCATCCTGCAAACCCCGATCTCCGGTGCTGATGGCACCTCCCAGGTCGCCTACCTGGCACAGATCGGCATCAGCATCCAGAAGGACGGCTCGCTGAGTCTGGACACCGCAGCCCTGAATACCGCCATCAGCAAGGACCCGAAGGCGGTGGCCAATCTGTTCGGCAACGACAACAATGATGGCTTCGCCCAGCGCTTCAACAACAGCATCAACAATATGCTGGGGCCGCAGGGGCTGATTACCACCCGCATCACCTCGCTCAATCAAATGGTGGCCACGCAGAAAGATCAGATTGCCCAGGAGCAGAACCGCCTCAGTACCGTCCAGGCGGGCTATCTGACCCTGTATTCCAATCTGAATTCGGCGCTGATGGAGATGGAGCAGACCAGCTCTTCGCTGACCAAGATGCTGAGTTCCAGCTCGAGTTAAGCCGGCGATCCGGCCCGGCTCTCCTGACATATGCTGCCAAATTATGGCAGCATTGTTTTTTCCTCTTCCGGAGACTTCGCCATGTCGCGCGCCGCACGTCTGCTGGATCTGCTGCAACAATTGCGCCAATACCGCTATCCCGTCAGTGGTGCCACCCTGGCACAGCAGCTTGGCATCAGCCTGCGCACGCTCTATCGCGACATCGCCACCTTGCAGGCTCAAGGGGCCCATATCGAGGGAGAGGCCGGGCTGGGCTATGTGTTGCGCCCGGGATTCATGCTGCCGCCGCTCATGCTGGATGAAGAGGAGCTGGAAGCTCTGATGCTGGGCAGCCAATGGGTGGCGCAGCGCGGAGACGAACGACTGAGTCAGGCGGCGCGGGGGGCGCTGGCCAAAATTGCCGCCGTACTGCCGGCGGACCTGCGCCGCGATCTGGATGGCCATGGCCTGCTGGTCCCCGCGACCGACCGGCTGCCGGTACAGCCCGTCGATCTGGCACTGGTGCGCCAGGCCATCCGCCGCGGTCAGGTACTGGCCATCCACTACCGGGATCTGAATGGCCAAACCTCGCAACGCCGTATCTGGCCTTTTGCGCTGGGTTACTTCGAGCATGTGCGCATGCTGGCGGCCTGGTGTGAAACACGGCAGGACTTCCGCCACTTCCGCACCGATCGCATCCTGTCCCTCAGCCAGACCGGCGAACGCTATCCTCGTCCGCGTCAGGCCCTGCTGAAAGCGTGGAAGCAACGGGAAGGTCTGCGCCAGCAACCTTGAGCCCTCTCACAAAACACTACTGACAAAAACTGTCAGCACCCGATGCCATGCTGTGATCTCCGACTCACCCCGATACAGGATGATCACGATGAAAACCCTCAGCCATTACGTTTTGCTGTTTGTCGACAGCCCGGAGCGCAGCGCCGCTTTCTATCAACCGCTTCTGGGTCTGCAACCGGTCGAACAATCCCCCACCTTTGCCCTGTTCCTGCTGAGTGACACGCTCAAGCTTGGACTGTGGTCACGTCACACGGCCGAGCCGGCGCCGACCGGTCATGCCGGCATGAGCGAGCTGACCTTTTGCCTGGAGAGCAACGACGCCGTCGATGCCTGCCATGCGCAATGGCTGACCATGGCCGTGCCGATGCTGCAGGCACCGTGCGAGATGGACTTTGGCAGGACTTTCGTGGCACAGGATCCGGATGGGCATCGCCTGAGGGTGTTTGCCTCAAACGGACAGTAAGACAGCAACGTACACTTGCTTACACAATTTCACGCTTGCTTACCTTCTTACCCGATTATCATGAAACCAGTCCCGTTTCAGCCGGTCTGATTCATTTTCAGAGCTGATATAACCTCAGCCATCAGGGAGAAGACGATGAAGCAATCGCTATTGATCGCCAGTGTACTGGGCGGGGGTGTGGCCCTGGGGGCCATTGGCGTCGCCGGTATCCAGGCCTTGAGCCACAAGTCGGCGCCGGCACAGGTCGCGGCATCGCAGCCCGTCGCGGTGGTGGCGCAGGCCAGCGCCGCGGCCGCAACCCAGGCCGCCGCGCCGGCCGCGGTAACCGCCAGCAAACCGGTTGCCGCCGCCACCGCACCGGTGGCGGCAGCCAAACCGGCTGCGCCGAAACATGCCAGCTTCGCCAGAGTCTTGGGTAGCACCCCGATCACGGAAGAAGTGCAAAGCACCAAAACCGAGTGTCATCAGGTGCAGGTCGAGCGTCAGGCGCCCGTTCAGGATCAGCACCGGGTGACCGGGACCTTGCTGGGCAGCGTGGTCGGCGGCCTGCTGGGCAATCAGGTGGGCGGCGGCAATGGCAAGAAACTGGCCACCGTGGCCGGCGCCCTGGCAGGTGGCTACGCCGGCAATCAGGCGCAAGACCAGATGCAGAAGCGTGACACCTACACCGATACTGAAAACCGCTGCATGGAAGTGCCGGTGACGACACAGAAGGTAGTGGGCTATCAGGTTCGTTACTCGCTGGACGGCAAAACCGGCACGGTGCGCATGGCGCACAAGCCCGGCAAGCGCATTCCGGCCCGCAATGGCGAACTGCTGCTGCCAGGTTCGGCCAATTGATCAGCGCCCTCGCCGCGCTCGCCTCCGGGCGCGGCATCACTTAATGACATTGAAATATTTCCTTCGAAACCCTCTCTCCGGCCAATTCTTTCTGCGAATATCCCGGATCAGGACATCGCCATGCGGAAACACTGAGACGACAGACATGGCGCGTATTTTTTTCCATTTTTCCCGGTCTGAGGCTTGACTCGGAAATTTCGTATAGGTATAGTTCGGTTCTCGGATGGCAGTGACCAACGCCACCGGACCTCATGTGGGGGTATAGCTCAGCTGGGAGAGCGCTTGCATGGCATGCAAGAGGTCAGCGGTTCGATCCCGCTTATCTCCACCACAAAATTCAAAGGCCGACTCTTCGAGTCGGCCTTTATCATTTCTGCGTCCTGGCGAAAAATCCATCAAAACGGGGTCAGGTCTTGTCTTTTGCGTGCAATGCAAAAGACAAGACCTGACCCCGTTCTGCCGGCCGGCTTTGCCGGACGCTCAGGGCAGCAGATGCCCCATCTTGTCGGCCTTGGTTTTCATGTAGCGATCATTGTGCGGGTTCTGCCCGACCAGCAGCGGCACGCGCTCCACCACATCCACGCCCAGGGCCTCCAGGGTTTCGACCTTCTGCGGGTTGTTGGTCATGACCCGTACCCGCCGGATATCCAGCGCGGCCAGCATGTCGCGTACCAGGCTGAAGTCACGCATGTCCGCCGGGAACCCCAGCTGCTCATTCGCTTCGACCGTGTCCGCCCCCTGATCCTGCAGGCGGTAAGCCCGGATCTTGTTGATCAGACCGATGCCGCGACCTTCCTGTCGCAGGTACAGCAAGGCACCGCGCCCGGCCTCGGCGATCGCCGCCAGCGCCGCTTCCAGTTGAAAACCGCAATCACACTTGAGGGAAAACAGGGCATCCCCCGTCAGGCACTCAGAATGCAGACGAATCAATACCGGTTCGTCATCGCCGAACGTCCCCATGGTGAGCATGACATGCTCCTTGTCACCATCGCCGGCAAAGCCATGCAAGGTGAACACCCCCCATTGCGTGGGTAATTGACAGGACGCCACCAGACTCACCGTGACCTCCCCGACCTCTTGAGACATGCAAACTCCCGCTTTTCTTTTCTGGCGCACAGCGTACGCCATTGCCCGGCCAGGAAACAGCCCTGCCCGGGCAACAGATCATTTACTCATCGGCGACAAACGGCAACTCGGCCAGCGGCTTGGCCAGCACGATGGCCAGCGCGGCCAGCCAGACCTGGCGAGCCGGATCAAAAAATGCCCGCTCACTAGCCTCGGCATCAATAATGCCCAGCACGCGGCCTTCATGGTCCAGCACCGGCAGGCAGACCTCGCTTTGCACAGCGGCATCGCACTGATAATAGCCCCCGCCCATTTGCGACCATTCGGCCACATCATCAATCACTGCCCCCCAGCCGCTGAGACCGACCCGGCTGTTATTGCTGATTTCGGCAAAGGATTCCGTCAGGGGAAATTCGGCCCGGCTCGGACGGCCGTGATAGGCCATCTTGACCAGACGTGCCTCCTCGCCCTCGCCGCGTACGGCATAAATCCCCAGCCAGTCGGCTCCCACCTGGCGATTGGTCGAATCGATCAGGGCAGACAGATCGGTCAGGGCTGCACGCGCCGCTTCCGTTTCGCCGCCAAACCACGGCGAAAGATCGTAAGGCTCATCGGCCAGTTCATCCACCAGGGAACATGCGCCATTCTCTCCCAGCGGCGGAACGGGGAAACGGAACAGATCTCGATCGACCGGTGCCTTCGGCACGGCCAGCACAGCCGCCAGCGTGATCGCCGCAACTTGCACCTGGGTCAGATCCAGATCGAGCGATTGCTCCCTGAGGTAATCCCGCAGGGTGTGGGCAGCGATCATGGGCAACACTCCTTGAAACGTCGGGACGCTCCCGACGGCAAAAATCTTTTACACTTGATGATCTGATATTGGGTCTGATTCAGAAATGACAATACTAAATGATGAGGATGTACTGAGCATTCGTGCCGGCAAGCTGGCACGGCAACACCTGCAAGCGCACGGGCTGAAGGCAGCCGACGTCGCCGTGGTGCCCGGCGCTGCGGGCGGCCCCAAGGCCATCGGCCTGCTGGGTCTCGACCAGGCGGTCTTTCCCTGGCTGAATGCGGCGCCCCGCCCGCGGGAGTTCATCGGCGCCTCGATCGGCAGCTGGCGTCTGGCCTGCGCCCTGCAGGCAGACCCCGTCAGCCAGCTCGCGCATCTGAGCGAACGCTATATCGACACCACCTATCCCGACCCCACGGTGCACACCATTACCCGCCAGTCGGCCGAGATGTTGCACGCCCTGTTTGACGCCGAGGGCATCGAGCAAATCCTGAACCACCCGCAGCACCGGCTCAGCATCCTGGTGGCACAATCTCACGGCCTGCTCAACCGCAGCGGGCGCACGCCGCTGCTGGCCGGTCTGGCCTTCAGCGCCGGACTCAATCTGCTGTCGCGTCCGCTGCTGCGCTATGCCTTTACCCGGATGGTTTGCCACGATGTTCGCAGCTCGCTGTCGTTTCTGCCCGCAGACGGCATCCCGACCCGCCTGCGGGCACTGGATCGCGGCAACCTGCTGCCACTGTTGCTGGCCAGTGCGGCCATTCCCGGGGTCATAGAAGGGGTTCGTCTGGATGATTTGCCGGGAAGACTGCTGCGTGACGGGGGCCTGATTGACTACCACCTGGATCTGCCGTTTGACGGCAGCCGCGGATTAACGCTCTACCCGCACTTTACCGACCGCATTGTGCCGGGCTGGTTCGACAAGTTTCTGCCCTGGCGCCAGGCGCACAGCGCGCACCACCAGCACACCATCCTCATCGCCCCTTCGGCACGCTATCTGGCCAGCCTGCCTGGCGGCAAGTTGCCGGATCGCCGTGATTTCAAACGATTTGCCGGCCAGGATGCCCTGCGCCAGCAACAATGGCGCACGGCGGCCGCACAGAGCCGGCAACTGGGCGATGCCTTCCTGGCGCTGTGCGACAGTGGTCGCATCGCCGACATCGCCCGGCCGCTGTTTCCGGATCAGTGACGCGCTTCGCGCGCTGCGGCCATCACATCCATCTGGAACAGCTGGTTGACTTCTTCTTCGTCGAAGACATAGCGCTGATTGCAGAAGTCACAGCCGATTTCGACACTGCCCTGCTCCTGCAGAATGGAGGCGGCTTCCTGGCCGCCCACCATCTTGAGCATGTCGGCGACCCGCTCACGGCTGCAGGTGCAGGCAAAAGACAGGCGCTCCTCATCGAATACCCGCACGGTTTCCTCGTGATAAAGGCGGTACAGGATGTCGAGTGGCGGCAGGGTCAGCAACTCCTCACTCTTCAGCGTATCCGCCAGCGAACGGGCACGAGGCCAGCCATCGGCATCACCATGGCCGTCCGGCAGGCGTTGCAGCAGCATGCCGGAGGCGCGCCCGGCATCGGCGGCCAGGATCAGACGGGTATCCAGCTGTTCGGAGCGCAGCATGTAGTTTTCCAGCATGGCGCCGACGCTGTCGCCCTCCAGCGCCACGATCCCCTGCCAGGTCTGCGACTTGTCGGTACGCGGCTCCAGGGTCATGACAAAGCGTCCGCCCTGCCCCAGCAACGCCGGCAGCGGCAGTTGATCCGGCTCGCCGTCCCACTTGGCGGTCGCGCGCAGGGTCCGTTCATGGGTGCACTCGACCACGGCCAGGCGCAGGGCACCGGTGCCGTGCATCTGCAACACCAGCGTGCCGTCGAACTTCAGGTTGGCACCCAGCAGGGCAGCGGCAGCCATCATTTCACCCAGCACCTTGCGTACGGCCGGCGGGTAGCTGTGACGCGACAACACCTGCTGCCAGGTATCTTCCAGCGACACCACGGCGCCGCGCACCGGCGCGCCATCAAACAGAAAACGTTGCAGGCAATCAGTCTGACTCATGCTTTTTTTGATCCTTGATACTGTCCAGCGTGTACACCGTCATCGGCATGGACGAATTGACATCGAACTCGCAGCCTGCGCGCACGCCGATCTCGGCGATGGCTCGGGCATCGAGGTTTTGTTCATAGGCCACCTGCATGGCGCCCATGGCGAACTTGCGACCAGAGCCAATGGCCCAGAAGCGGGCAAACTCATAGACCTCACGCATCGGATAAACGCCGAAGATGCCGTGCGCATTGGCAACCAGCACCATCATCTGGCTCGATTCGTAGGGATCTTCCTCATCCTCTTCCGGGCGCAGGAAGAACTGGTCCTTCAACTTGGGATGCAGTTTGCGGAAGGTGTCGAACAGCCCGGCACGGCTGGTAAAGTCTTTTTTCTTCAGGCCGTCCAGAGCGGACTGCAACACCAGGTCATGGGCTGCCGAGCCGGAAATGGCGAAATAGCTGTCGCCACGCTGGAAAATCTTGTTGTGATAACAATCATAGGCAGCCAGCAACTTGTGGTCATCGCCAAAAGTTGTCTGACTGTCCGCCGCAATGGCGATCTGATTGTCTTTTTTAACCACCACGATGGTCGTCATGGCCGGACATCCGTCTGATTCAAAAAAAGCAAATGGGGGCAGTTTATCTATTCTCAACTCATATGGTAGACCGATATCCAGCCCATGTTCAGACAAAGGTCTTCTGCAGCAAAAGCAGCACAGCGGTCAGCAGGCAGGCACAGGCCACCATGGCAAAAGTCTGCGAGGCGGCCAGCAGCGCGGCCTGTTGCTCGACCATCCGGCTCAGTTGCGACCAGCCCTCGGGATTGCCAGGTACCAGGCCGAGCTGGGTTGCCAGCTGGCTGTCGTAGCCTGCGGCCAGGGCGGTGCGCGCCCGTGCCGTGACGTTCTGCCAGCAGACATCCGCCAGACCGGAGCCAGCTGCCATGGCCAGCAGGCGCAACAGGTTTTTGAGGGCATAGGCATGCACAAAGTCCAGATGCCGAAACTCGCGGAAAGTCAGCCCCGCCAGCTGCACCACCACCAACACCGGGAACAGCCCCTTGAGCAGCAGCCATGGCCACAGCCGGGTCCATGACACATCGGGTGCCGCCCCGCTGGCCAGCCCCCACAGGATCCATGCCAGCAGCACACAGCCGGCCGCCATCAACAGCCGGCGCGAGGGCAGAAAGGGGGACAGGCGGAAATAACCGGGCAGACACAGCAGCGTCCCCAGTCCGCCCAGACTGATCAGCGCACCGGTGGTGGTGAGATTAATGCCCTGCCCCTGCGCCAGATACTGGGGCACCGTGATGGAGACGGCACCGTTGATCAGATAGTAGGCAACATAGAACAGCAGACCGAGCACGAAGCGGCGGCTGGCCAGCGTCGACAGCTGCAGCCAGGGGTCCGGGTGTTGCCACATGCGCCAAAACAAAACGAGCAGCAGCGCCCCGGCCAGCAGGATGCGCAACCACCAGCCGGCATCGGCACGCTGATAAGCCAGATCCTCCAGGGCATGCAGCGACAGCAACACGCCCAGACACAGAGCCAGCACCGCCCAGCCATCCAGCCGTCCTACCGGGCGGGTCACATGCACCCCGCCCGGCAACATGCGCCAGGCCAGCAGCGCCACGACAGCCCCCAGCACGGCCTGCAGCCAGAACAAGGCATGCCAGTCACCGGCCTGCATCAGGGTGGCCGCCAGCCAGGGTCCCGGCGCCGCCGCCAGAAAAATACCGTAGATGAAGCCGCGCAGCTGGCCTGGCCGACGCTCGGCGGGGATCGTCAGCTGCAACATCACCCGGGCGCAGGTCATCAGCGGGCCACCCCCGAGTCCCTGCACCACCCGGGCAACAATCAGCTGCGGCAGCGTCTGGCTGCTGGCGGCCATCACAGCCCCGAGCACAAACAGCGTCAGACCGGCCAGCAGCAGCGTGCGGATGTGATACAGACGCAACAGCCGTTCCAGGCAAAGAATCATCAGGGCGCCGGCAGCGGCATAACCGGTCAGCACCCAGAGGAATTGGTCCGGCGTGACGCCAATACCGGCGCGAATCTGGGCGCTGGAAAAGCTCACGGTACCATTGGCAAAGTAGTCGACCCCGGCGATCAGTCCGGCCATCCAGCCCAGCACTTCGCGACGCCAACGCGCAAAAGAAGACATGGCGATTCATCAATACAAGACAAAACACCATCTTACAGATCATTATTGATACAATAATCCGTCAAACTGGCTTTCAGTATTTCATTATTGGAACAATCCATGCACCTCGACGACCTCAGGGTCTTTTTCGCCGTGGCCGAACGCCTGAGTTTCACCCAGGCCGCCGAGGCGCTGAATCTGCCCAAAGCCAATGTCAGCCGCGCGGTGGCGCGCCTTGAACACATGCTGGGCACACGCCTGTTGGAGCGCAGCACCCGAAGACTGCGACTGACGGAAACCGGTACCCGGCTGGTGGCCCAGGGGGCACCGCTGACCGATCGGCTGGAAGACCTGTTGCAACAGGCCGCCGAGCATGATGATCGTCCGCGCGGCACCCTGCGCATTGCGGCACCTTATGAATTGGGGATTTTCCGTCTGGGGGACGTGCTGACCGAGCTGTTGCTGGCACACCCCACACTGGAAGCGGAAGTCGATCTGACCTCGGCCAGCCCCGATCCGCGCGACCAGCATTACGATATCGTGTTCCGCTTGCAGGGCAGCGGCCTGCCCGACTCCGGTCAGGTGGCGCGCCGTATCTATAGTGTGGCCCGCGGTCTGTATGCCGCACCGGCACTGATTGCACGCATGGGCATGCCGCAAACGCCTGACGATCTGGCCGGCTGGCCGGCCATCATCAGCCCGGAGGATCCGGAATGGCCGCTCAGTGCACCGGATGGCACTCAACATGTTTTGCGTCCTGCGGGACGGCTGCGCGCGCCCAACGTCGGCATGCGCCTGCATGGCACCATCGCCGGTCTGGGCATGAGCCTGCTGTCCACGCATTTTTGCCAGGCAGCCTTGCAAAACGGAGACATCGTCCCCCTGCTGCCGGCGTACCGCGTGGCACCGACCCGGGTCTATGCGCTGCTGCCCGGCCGGCGCCTGAAGCCGGCACGCGTCCGTGCCTTTCTGGAGCTGCTCAGCGAGGCCATGGCGCCCTGGGATCAAGAGGGTCTGGCACAATCAGTAAATTCCATGGAACAATCAAACTGATTCTCATGCCGGTGTCCGGCACATTTTTACAGGATTCTCGCCATGTGCCAGTTATTGGGCATGAACTGCAATGTTCCGACCGACATCGTTTTTTCCTTCGAAGGCTTCCACCGCCGTGGCGGCCTGACCGACCATCATGCCGATGGCTGGGGGATTGCCTTTTTCGAAGAACGTGGTTGCCGTCTGTTTCTGGATGACCGGCCCTCGGTCGATTCGCCGCTGGCCAAACTGGTGCGCGACTACCCGCTCAAGTCCACCAATGTGATTGCGCACATCCGCAAGGCAACGCAAGGCGAGGTCAAGCTGTCCAACTCGCACCCCTTCATGCGCGAGCTATGGGGCCGCTACTGGATTTTCGCCCACAACGGGGATCTCAAATCCTTCCGCCCCGAGCCCGGTCAGTACTACCGGCCGGTGGGCAGTACGGATTCCGAGCGTGCTTTCTGCGCCATTCTGGAAGCCCTGCGCCAGCGCTGGGACGAGATGCCGGACGAGCAGGCGCTGTTCTCGGCGCTGGCCGAACTGAGCCGCGAGATGGCCACGCACGGGGTATTCAATTTCATGTTGTCCTGCGGCGAGTTTCTGGTCGCCCACTGCTCGACCCATCTGCATTACATCGTGCGGCAATCGCCGTTCAACAAGGCCCATCTGGTTGACGACGACTTGACCATCGATTTTGCCCAGGTCACCACGCCGCACGACCGTGTGGCGGTGATAGCCACACAGCCGCTGACCGACAACGAAAGCTGGACGGCGTTCGCCAGCGGACAGCTGATGCTGTTCCGCGATGGCACGCCGGTGCTGCAGACCCACTGCGGCCCGGGCGACTGCAAGACATAAAAAAAACCGGGAAGCCTGGGCTTCCCGGAATCCTCGTTGACGACAGGCGGCTGCCTGTCGACCTATTACAATCTTCTCAGTAAGACTGCTCGCCGTGCACCGGTTCGACCAGACTGCCGGTACACAGGGACAGCATCAGCAGCGCCACCCTTTCGTGCACGATCACAGTGTGGTGGTTGCCGGAAAACTGCATGTAGCGACGCAGATCTTCACGCACCTTGGGCGAACCGGTCATGTCGATGATGATGTCGACACCGCCGCCCAGTTCGGCAATATCCAGCCCGTTGTGGGTCACCAGCACGCCACGCTCCTTGGCCAGCTTCATGCCGGGCGTGTCGGTATTCAGATCGGCCACGCCGACCACTTCAACAAACGGCGCATTCAACAGTTGCTTGAGCAATGGGGTACCGGTTTCGCCGGCACCGATAATACCGATTTTGAATGATGCCATCGGCTTATTCCTTTTACAGTGTATTAATTATGACAAAAACACTGTAACAAGAAGGGTCTTTGCCAGGATTTGAGCCAGATCAACTGATTGACATATCAAATCTTGACCAATTCGAGCGGAATCGGGATGTAGCTTTCGATCGGTGCCTTCTCCAGCAACTGCCTGGCCGTCAGCACGCCCTGCCGACCTATCATGTCCGGTCGCTGGGCAATGGTGGCCGCCATTTTGCCGGCACGAATGGCCGCCAGCGCGTCGGAAGTGGCATCAAACCCCACCACCAGCACCCGGTCCTGCCCGGCTGCCTGCAAGGCTTTCAGTGCACCGAGCGCCATTTCGTCGTTCAGGGCAAACACGGCATCAATCTTGCCGTACTGCTCAATGATGGCCTTCATCTGCTGCTCGGCTTTCTGCCGATCGAAATCTGCACTCACCCGCGCCAGCAGATGCAAGCCCTTGGCTTCATGCAAGACCAGGTTAAAGCCCTGGTCACGCTCAATGGAAGCCGAGGCCCCCGCCAGGCCAAGCAGCTCGACAACGCGCCCCTTGCCACGCAGACGATCCTTGATGTACTCCCCGGCCATCCGGCCACCGGCCATATTGTCGGAAGAGATATGCGCCACGACATTGCCGGCGCTGACCGAACGATCCAGCGTGACCACCGGAATGCCGGCGCGGTTGGCTGCGGCGACACTGGCAGCCACTTGCTGAGAATCAGTGGGATTGAGCAGCAGAACCCGAACTTTCCTGGCAATCAGCGACTGGATATCGGCCTGCTGCCTGGCGGTATCATCATGTGCATCGAGCACGATCAGACGAAACCCGCTTTCGCGCGCCGCTTGCTCGGCTCCCTGCTTCAGGGCCTTGAAAAATGGATTGGAGACATTGGAGATCGCCAGGCCGATGACCGGCATGTCCGTACTGCTGTGGGCCGGCGCACTGGCTTCCTGGCCACTGCCCCCTCCGGAGCAGGACGTCAGCCCGATCAGAGTCAGCACCACACCGAAACGCAGCCATCCCGCACAGAATCGCATCTCACCTCTCCGCCCCATGTTGGTAGGTATTTATACACTTATAGTCCATAACAAATGAATGGATTTTAGGCGAAATATCCTATGATCATTTTCGAGTGTCGTGAAATTGGCGCACTACATCGACGTGAAGAAAATACCCTGCCAGACAGCCTTTTACGCTTAATGCAGGAGCATCATCAAGCAACTTGCTTCATTTGAAGGTAATTTTTTTGCAACAAATGTTTGACACGCCTGCCACTCGGGCAAAAAAATAGCCGCAAACGATTGCGCAATCGTTTTCTAGATGCCGCACCGCGCAACCAACCTCGTTAACGATGGAGAAGAACAACGATGAAAACCAGTCGTATTTTCAAATCCCTGACCCTGGCGCTGGTCATGGCCGCCATTCCGATGCAATACGCTTCTGCCGCTGAAAAACCGAAGGTTGCGCTGGTGATGAAATCACTGGCCAATGAGTTCTTCCGCACCATGGAAGACGGCGCCAAAGACCATCACAAGCAGCATGCCGCCCAGTATGACCTGCTGACCAACGGCATCAAGGATGAAACCGACACCGCCAACCAGATCCGTATCGTTGAACAAATGATCGTCGAGCACGCCAACGCCATCGTCCTGGCACCGGCTGACTCCAAGGCGCTGGTGCCGGTCGTCAAGAAGGCAGTCGATGCCGGCATTCTGGTGGTGAACATCGATAACCGTCTCGATCCGGCCACGCTGAAGAGCAAGGGCCTCAACGTGCCGTTCGTCGGCCCGGACAACCGCAAGGGTGCCCGTCTGGTCGGTGACTACCTGGCCAAGCAACTGAAGAGCGGTGACAAGGTCGGCATTCTGGAAGGCGTGTCCACCACGACCAACGCCCAGCAACGTACCGCCGGCTTCCAGGACGCCATGAAGGCCAAGGGTGTCAATGTGGTCGGTGTTCAGTCCGGTGACTGGGAAATCGACAAGGGGAATACCGTCGCTTCGGCCATGCTGCGCGAACATCCGGACCTGAAGGCCCTGCTGTGTGGTAACGACAATATGGCCCTGGGTGCCGTTGCTGCGGTCAAGACTGCAGGCAAGGCCGGCAAGGTAAAGGTCGTTGGCTATGACAATATTGCTGCCATCAAGCCGATGCTGGCCGATGGCCGTGTTCTGGCGACCGCCGACCAGTATGCCGCTCAGCAAGCTGTATTCGGTATCGAAACCGCGCTGAAGGCGCTCAAGGCCAAGACGCCGCAAAGCGCCCTGCCGGCCGTGTTTGAAACCAAGGTTTCGCTGATCACCCGTTAATCACCCTCCCCCCGACGCCGGCCGCATTGCGGCCGGCGGTTTATCGGAGATGTCGCATGACAGAACCAGCCCCGATCCTGCGCCTGCAAGGCATCGGCAAGACCTATGCCACACCTGTGCTGGCCGATGTCGATCTGGCGCTCTACCCGGGTGAAACCCTGGCGCTGACCGGTGAGAACGGTGCAGGCAAGAGTACGCTCAGCAAGATTATTGCCGGATTGATTCCGGCCTCCGCCGGCACAATGCTGCTGGGTGACAAGCCCTATCAGCCGCAGTCTCGCACCGAGGCAGAAGCACTCGGCATCCGCATGGTGATGCAGGAGCTCAGCCTGGTCCCGACACTGTCCGTGGCGGAAAACCTGTTTCTTGGCCAACTGCCGCAGCGTGCCGGTTTCATCCGCCAGCACTCGCTGTATGAGCAGGCGGCCGCCCATATGCAGTCGATCGGCCTGACGCGTATCGATCCGCGTCAGCTGGTGGGCGAACTGGGCATCGGCCACCAGCAGATGGTGGAGATCGCCCGCAGTCTGCTGGGCCCCTGCAGACTGCTGATCCTGGACGAGCCCAGCGCCATGCTGACCCGTCACGAGATCGACCACCTGTTCCAGCAAATTGCACGTCTGAAGTCCGAAGGCGTCAGCATCATCTATATTTCGCATCGTCTGGATGAGGTCGAGCAGATTGCCGACCGGGTCACCGTCCTGCGCGACGGACGTCATGTCGCGACCCAGCCGATGTCTGCGCTCAATCAGGAAGCCATTGTCAGCCTGATGGTCGGCCATCAGGTTGCCGCCAGTGAGGTGCGGGCGCCGGTCAAGACCGTGAAGCCGGCGCTGAGCGTGCGCGGTCTGACCCGCGGTCAGCGCGTGCGCGACGTCAGTCTGGACGTGTATCCGGGGCAGATCTACGGTATCGCCGGCCTGGTCGGCTCCGGCCGTACCGAATTGTTGCGCCTGATCTTCGGTGCCGACCGCAAGGACAAGGGGGATATCTTTTTGCATGGCGCCGAACAGCCCATCAAGATTGATTCGCCGGTCAGCGCGGTCCGCCACGGGATCGGTCTGATTCCGGAAGACCGCAAGTCGCAGGGGCTGTTGCTGGACAAATCAATCACCCTCAATACCTCGCTGGCCCGACTTGGACATTTTGCCCGGCGCGGCTGGCTGAACCTGAGCGACGAGCAGCGCTCGGCGCGCGATTTCGTCAAGTTGCTGGGCATCCGCTGTCATTCGGACGCGCAGGCAACCGGCGAATTGTCCGGCGGCAATCAGCAGAAGGTGGTGTTTGCGCGCTGGATCTTGCGCGACTGCCCGGTCTTGCTGCTGGATGAGCCGACCCGCGGCGTGGATATCGGCGCCCGTGCCGACATTTATGCCCAGATGCGCAAGATGGCCGATGAGGGCAAGGCCCTGCTGGTGGTCTCCAGCGATCTGCGCGAATTGATGGAAATCTGTGACCGTATCGGCGTGATGAGCGCCGGGCAATGGGCAGGCAGCTTTGCCCGGGACGAATGGGATCAGCAGACTTTGCTGGAAGCGGCTTTCAGCGGCTACAGCACATTGAGCCAGGATGGACGACAAGGATAATCATGACAACGCAAAACCCTACCCGCCGCTGGTTTAGCGGCGTTGCCGGCACCTACCTCGGACTGGCGATCGCCCTGTTGGCCATGGTGCTGTTTTTCGGCGCAATGAGCGAATACTTCCTCAGCGCCAATACCTTCATCACCATCGCCAATGACATTCCCGCCCTGACGGTCATGGCCGTCGGCATGACCTATGTGCTGATCATCGCCGGTATCGACCTGTCGGTCGGCTCGGTGATGGCACTGTCCAGTGCGCTGTGCTCGCTGGCGATGCTGCGCTGGGGCTGGAGCCTGACCCCTGCCCTGCTGCTCGGCCTGCTGTGCGGCGCCGCCTGCGGCTCGCTCAACGGACTGGTTTCGGTACAGTGGCAATTGCCATCGTTCATCGTGTCGCTCGGCATGCTGGAAGTCGCCCGGGGCGCAGCCTATGTGGTGACCGATTCGCGCACCCAGTACATCGGCAGTGATGTCGACTGGCTCAGTTCCAACCTGATCGGCGGGATCTCGCCAGCCTTCCTGATCGCCCTGGCGGTCATCGTGATCGGCCAGACAGTTCTGACACGCAGCGTGTTCGGACGATATATGATTGGCATTGGTACCAACGAAGAAGCCATGCGCCTGGCCGGCGTCGACCCGCGCCCCATCAAGGTGGCCGTGTTTGCGCTGATGGGTTTGCTGGCCAGCGTGGCCGGTCTGATGCAGACTTCACGCCTGGAAGCTGCCGACCCCAACACCGGGATTGGCATGGAGCTGCAGGTGATTGCGGCGGTGGTCATCGGCGGCACCAGCCTGATGGGCGGCCGCGGATCGGTCATCAGCACCTTCTTCGGGGTACTGATCATCGCCGTCCTCGAGGCAGGCATGGCGCAGATCGGGGCTTCGGACCCCACCAAACGGATCATCACCGGCCTGGTCATCATCGCAGCGGTGATGCTGGATAAATATCGCGATCGGCGCAAGCAGGGGCGCCAGGCAGGTTAATCATGGCCACAATGAAACAGGTTGCCGAGCGGGCCGGCGTCTCCATCAGCAGCGTATCGCATGTGCTCAACGGCACGCGTCACGTCAGCGATGAAGTCAGACGGCGCATCGAAGACGCCATGCAGGCACTGTCTTATGTGCCCAGCGCGGTGGCACGCAGCCTGAAGCACAATGTCACGCGGACGCTGGGCATCATGCTGCCCAACAACAGCAACCCGTATTTCGCCGAGCTGATCCACAGCATTGAGGATCGTTGCTACAAGGCGGATTACAACGTGGTGTTGTGCAACTCGGACGACGACCCGGTCAAGCAGAGCGTGTATCTGCGGGTATTGATGGAAAAACGGGTCGACGGTCTGATTGTCATGTCTTCCGGCGACTCGCCGGACCTGCCGGAACTGCTCTCCCGGCTGAAGGTCCCGCTGGTACTGGTTGATCGCCAGTGGGCCTCGCTCGACTGCGACACCGTCACCAGCGACCATCGCATGGGGGCCTACCTGGCCACCCGGCATCTGATTGAACTGGGACACCGGGAAATCGCCTGCATCGCCGGTCCGGAGCATCTGGCGCCGAGCAAGCTGCGCACCGCCGGCTGGCGCGAGGCGCTGGCCGAGGCCGGTCTCGAGCCCGGGCCGCTGGTCTTTGCCGACTTCACCAGCCACGGCGGCTATGATGCCACCCGACGCCTGTTGCAGTCTCCCTACCGGCCGCAGGCCATTTTTGCCTGCAACGACCTCATGGCCATTGGTGCCCTGTGTGCCGCACATGAAACCGGCCTGGTGGTCCCGCATGATCTGTCGGTGGTCGGCTTCGATGACATCGAGCTGGCGGCTTTTACCTGCCCCCCGCTGACGACGGTGGCTCAGCCCAAGCAACGCATCGGCGAGGTCGCCACCGAACTGCTGTTCGAACGGCTGCACCATGACCGCACGGAGCCCTGCAAGATCGCTCTGCAGCCGACACTTTGCCTGCGCGCCTCATCGGCACCACCCCGCGCCAAGGATAAACACTGAAATGAGCCATTCCCCGCTTTCTCCACGCCATGTGGCTGTCGTTGGCAGCCTGAACATGGATCTGGTGCTGCGTGTACCACGCAGCCCACAGGCCGGCGAAACCCTGCTGGGCCATGACTTTGCACTGCACCCGGGCGGCAAGGGCGCCAACCAGGCCGTGGCCTGTGCCCGCCTGGGCGCGACGGTCAAAATGATCGGCAAACTGGGCGACGATGTCTTTGCCATCCAGCTGCGCGAAACCCTGGGCGCCGCCGGGGTCAACCATGATCACGTCCGCACGGCCAATGGTCCGAGTGGCATTGCCATGATTGTGGTCGAAGATAACGGCCAAAACCGCATCATGCTGGCGCCGGGCGCCAACGGCAGCCTGAGCGCGGCAGACGTGCAGAATGCCGCCGGCGAGATTGCCGGTGCCGCCCTGCTGGTCTGCCAGCTCGAAGTGCCGACCGAATGCATGCAAAGCGCCTTTGAAGTGGCCCGCCAGGCCGGTGTACCGATTCTGTTCAACCCGGCGCCGGCCATGCCGCTGACACCGGAACTGCTGTCGGTCGATTATCTGGTGGTCAACGAAACCGAGGCGGCCCTGATTGCCGGTCTGCCGGTCAATGACCGCCCGCAGGCCATCGCCGCGGCAGAAGAATTGCGCCAGGCCGGCGCCGCCACGGTACTGCTGACCCTGGGTGCCGATGGCGCCCTGATCGTCGACGCCGCCGGGACTCGTCACTACCCTGCCTGCCCGACCAGGGTCGTGGACACGACCGCTGCCGGCGACACCTTCATCGGCGGCGTTGTCGCCGGGCTGCAAGAAGGCATGTCGATCGACAGCGCCGTACAGCTGGGCATGCAGGCGGCGGCCATCACCGTCAGCCGCCCCGGCGCCCAGCCCTCCATCCCTTTCCGTCACGAACTCTCAGGCCAAGACACAGCGGCTTCCGGTGTGTAAGCCTTCCGAATCTCATGAAAAAAACATTCCTGTTGAACAGTGCACTGTCTGAAGTGATCGCCCGCATGGGGCATGGTGACTTGCTGGTGATCGGTGATGCCGGCCTGCCCATCCCCCCCGGCCCTCAACGCATCGATCTGGCGGTCAGCCAGGGGGTGCCGGATTTCCTTGCGGTACTGGATGCCGTGCTGAGCGAAATGCAGGTCGAATCGACCATCGTGGCGCAAGAACTGGCCAAGGTCAGTCCGGCCATGCATGCCTCGATCCAGGGCCGGATCAGCCCGACGCCGGTCGAGACGCTCAGCCACGAGGATTTCAAGCAACTCACCGCCCGGGCCGTCGCCATGGTACGCACCGGCGAATGCACTCCGTACGCCAATATCATTCTGCGCGCCGGCGTGGCGTTCTGACATGAACAAGGCGCGGGGGTTTCCCGCGCCTTGGCGTGCAACAGAATCAATGCCATTCGGGGTCAGTGCAGGCTGTCACGCGACAGAAAGCGCAAATACCCCAAGCCCTCCAGCCAGAAACCACCATCGGCCAGCGGGGTCGCCTCTTCCAGCTCGGCCACCGTCAGCACCAGGTCATGGCCATCCACCCGGGCCTCCAGGGCCACATCGTCATCATCGGCAAACTCTTCGGACACCGGCTGACGCTCCGGTTTAATGAACTGGTTATTGACCTGAATATATTCCGACTCGTTGAGCAAGCGCAGGATGTTCATGATGAGCTCCTTGTGATGCATGAAAGAATCGAACTCGACAGTGTCCAACCAGTCGTGGATGCGCCCTGTCTTCACACGCACCCCATCTGCACGCCTTGTTTACAGATACCCTCTCTCTGCCATGGAAAACGTCTTTTGCCTTGTCACCACCACATGGTCGAGCAACTTGATATCGACCTCGCGCAGCAGTTTCTTGAGCGTGTCGGTCACCAGATAATCCGGCAATGACGGCTCCGGATCGCCCATCGGATGATTGTGGGCCAGAATCAGCCCGGCGGCATTGTGTTGCAGGGCCAGACGAACCACCTCGCGCGGATAGACCCGGGTTTCGGTCAGCGAGCCACGAAACAACTCCTGAGCCGTTATTACATGATTGCGCACGGAGAGGAAAATAACCATAAAAATTTCAATGTCGCTCGCCCCAAGACGCAGGCGCAGATAATCGGATACCCGCTGCGGCGTGTCGAGCACATCGTCTTGCGCCATTTCCTCACGCAAGGCCCGCTGCGCCAGCTCGCGCACTGCCAGCAGCCCCGCGGCCTTGACCGGGCCGAGGCCGCCCAGCGCCGTCACCTCGCTCACCCGGGCAAACAGCAGACCGGACAGGGAGCCGAAGCGGTTGAGCAGCTCGCGACCCAGATCCACCGCGCTGCGGCCACGCGCACCGCTGCGCAGGAAAATAGCCAGCAATTCCGCATCACTCAGCGCAGCAGGCCCTCTGGCCAACAGTTTTTCCCGCGGACGCTCGAGCACGGGCCAATGAGAGATCGCCATCTTGTTCCTCCGGTCAGGTTGAAATGCCCCTTTTTACCACCGCAACGCCAGAGACACCCGTCAGCCCGGTTCGAGCGCGCGAGCCTCGGCAAAATCCGTTACACTGCCGGGATGTCATCAGGCAAAGTAACCGAGCTCATGTCCTCAAAACGCATTCTTCTCGGCGTGACCGGCGGCATCGCCGCCTACAAGGCCGCCGAACTGACCCGTCTGCTGATCAAGGCCGGCCATCATGTCGAAGTCGTCATGACCGAGAACGCCACCCGCTTCATCGCGCCACTGACCTTCCAGGCACTGTCCGGCAACCCGGTCTACACCAGCCAGTGGGACGACCGTCCGACCAACGGCATGGCGCATATCGATCTGTCGCGCCGCGCCGACCTGTTTCTGATCGCGCCGGCCACGGCCAACACCCTGTACAAGATTGCCCATGGCGCGTGCGACGACCTGCTGTCCACGCTGATCGCCGCGCGCACCTGCCCGCTGGCCGTGGCACCGGCCATGAACCGGCAGATGTGGGAAAACCCCGCCAACCAGCGCAATCTGGCCACCCTGCGCGCCGACGGCGTCACCGTGTTTGGTCCGGACAGCGGCGAACAGGCCTGTGGCGAGGTTGGCGAGGGACGCATGATGGAGCCCGAAGCCATCGCGGAACTGGTGCATGGCTTCTTCCGGCCCAAGTCGCTGGCCGGCAGGCGTGTTTTGCTGACCGCCGGCCCGACCTATGAAGCCATCGACCCGGTGCGCGGCATTACCAACATCAGCTCCGGCAAGATGGGCTATGCCCTGGCACGCGCCTGCCGCGATGCCGGCGCCGAGGTCACGCTGATCTCCGGCCCCACCGCCCTGGCCGCGCCGATTGCCGTCCCGCGCATCGATGTCGCCAGCGCCCGGGACATGCAGCAGGCCGTGCTGACCCACGTCGGTCAGAGCGACATTTTCATCAGCGTCGCCGCCGTCGCCGACTATCATGTCAGCAACCGCGCCGAGCACAAGCACAAGAAGGGCGAGGCGCCGCTGGAAATCCGGCTGGCGGAAAACCCGGACATCCTGCGCAGTGTGGCCGCCCTGCCTGCGGCCCCCTTCTGCGTCGGCTTTGCCGCGGAAAGCCGCGAGCTGCTGACCTTTGCCGAACAGAAGCGGCGCAGCAAGCGCCTGCCGATGCTGGTGGCCAATCTGGCGCAGACTGCCATGGGCGCAGACGACAATCAGGTCGTGATTCTGGACGATCAGGGCAGTCACGCCTTGCCGGCCATGAACAAACAGGCGGTGGCCGAAGCCATCGTCGACCATCTGGCCACCCTGCTGGCCGCCCCTCAACCCCTATAGCGCGAGGACCGCATGAAACCCGTTATCGACGTCAAAATTCTCGACCAGCGACTGCACGACAACCTGCCTGGCTATGCCACCCCGGGCTCTGCCGGCCTGGATCTGCGCGCCGCCATCGAGCAGGACATCCAGATCAACCCCGGCGAGACCCATCTGGTACCGACCGGCATGGCCATCCATATTGGCGATCCGGGCTTTGCCGCCATGATCCTGCCGCGCTCCGGGCTGGGGCACAAACACGGCATCGTGCTCGGCAATCTGGTCGGGCTGATCGACTCCGACTACCAGGGCCAGCTATTTGTCTCGGTATGGAACCGTGGCAGCGAGCCCTTCCGCCTGACGCCGCTCGAACGCATTGCCCAGCTGATCGTGGTACCGGTAGCCCAGGTCGACTTCAATATCGTTGACGACTTCGCCGCCTCCGAGCGTGGCGCCGGCGGTTTCGGCAGTACCGGGCGCGCCTGAGATGCAACAGGCGGAACTCTTCGCCCTGCTGGCCGAGATGGGCATCCAGTACGTCAAGGTCGACCACCCTGCCTATGGCTCGGTGGAGGACTATCACCGCGACGGCATCACCTTTCCCGGTCAGTGCGTGAAAAACCTGTTCCTGAAGAACCGCAAGGGCAACCGCTTTTATCTGCTGGTGCTGGATGAGCTGAAGACCGCCGACCTGGCGGCACTCGCCAGCCAGGTGGACGAGGCCCGCCTCTCCTTTGCCTCGGAAGATCGCCTGCAGGAACTGATGCAGCTCACCGCCGGCTCGGTGACGCCGTTCGGCCTGGCCAACGATGTCGAGCACCGCATCACGCTGCTGCTCGACAGCGACATCGACCCGGATCAGCTGATCGGTTTCCATCCGATGAGCAACGACTCGACCATCTGCCTGAGCGTGCCGGACTTCTTGCGCTTCCTGCGCCACACCGGCCACGAACCGGTACAGGTTCAGGTCTGAATCTGCCAATGCAAACAGCCCGGTTTCCCGGGCTGTCAGGCTGTTGACAAAGGTGGTCTGCGATCAGGCAGGAGGACCCGGCAAAGCCGGGCCTTGTCACCAACTGACTGATTTTCCAGCCTGTCCATCGAATCCCAACCCCCTCACCCTTGCCCTGCAAGGGGGCGTCCGCTGCGCGGACATGGGTTTGTCAGCAAGCTGACAGCCCGGTTTCCCGGGCTGTTTTTTATCTCGGATCAGGCGACCTCGTGGCGCACGGCGCTGCGCAGCAGCAAGACTTTCAGGTGCTCGCTGATACGATCGACACGGTCATGGAAATGATTCAGGAATACCAGCCCGATCAGGGCCACGGTAATCCCCATGGCCGTCGCCAGCAAGGCGGTACCAATTCCGGCAGACACCCCCTTCGGATCAGAAATGCCATGCTCGGCCAGGGTGGTGAAGGTTTCAATGATGCCGAGAATGGTGCCCAGCAGCCCGAGCAGCGGTGCGGCGGTCACGATGGTGTCGAGGATCCACAGGTTTTTCTGCATGCGCGACTTGGTACTCAGGAACACGGCACTGGACAAGTGCTGGATATCTTCCGCCGAACGCGCCTGTTTCATGTCGGCCATCATGGTACGCAGGGCCTGAGCCGGCAGGCTGTCACGCTCGATCAGCGATTTCGGCAGCAGATGCAGTTCGCCGGCGTGCCCGGTCACGGCCACTTCCAGTTCTCGGGCATGTCGCTGGGTCTGGACGTAATAAACCAGCCGCTCGACGCAGACGAAAATGGCCAGCGCCAGGCAAACATACATCAGGTAGAAAGTCGCCGTGTGCAGGCTGGTATAGTCAATATGCATGATTCTTTTTCTCCATCTGCCGGGGCCCCAGGCCCCGGCGATCCTTCAGGTTACAGGTCTGCCGACAGGGTGACGGCAATGGCACGCGGGGCGCCAAGGTTGTAATACACGCCATCGCTGGACTGCGACTTGACGCCGGAGCTGAGCGAGGGCACACGGTAGCTGGTATTGAACACATTGCTCAGATTCAGCTTGATGGTCGGGTTCTTGACCAGGCCGACGCTGTTGAAGCGGTAGCCCGCATCAAAGTCCACCGTGGTGTATTCCGGCACTGCCTCATCATTGACCAGCGTGGCGTATTGCTTGCCGGTGTGCTTGATATTGGTCCGGGCGAAGAACGGGCCTTGTGCATACTGCAGCGACAGGGCCGCCATCCAGTTCGGTGTCATCGGGAAATACTTGCCCGAGGTCGGCAGGGTGCCGCCCTGCGCCGGAATATTGCTCAGAATCCGGCTGCGGTTCAGCGTCAGCGAGGTGTAGGCACTCCAGCCATTGACCGGCGCAGAACCCAGCTCCATCTCGGCCCCCCAGACATGCACATCCCCGGCATTGATATAAGTGCTCTTGCCGGTCACCGGATCGGTGGAGTTGGCCATGCGATTGCGGAAATCGACGTTGAACAGCGAGCCGCTGAAGGTCAGCAGGCTACCCTGGTAGCGATACCCCAGATCGGTGTTGATGGAGGTTTCCGGGGCAATATTGCCGTTCAGCGTCACTTTCCCGCCCACCAGCTGGACATAGCTGTTGCTGGGGGCATAGGCAAAGTTCGGCGGCGCCTTGAAGTTTTTCGCCACATTCATGAACACCTGCTGCGATGGTGTCAGGTTGTAGCGGAACCCCAGACTCGGCAGAACATCGCTATAGGTCTGCGTGATGTTGTAATTGGTCTGGTTAACCTGGGCATTCGGCGCAGTGGAATAGTAGTCATCGGCATGATGCGTGAAGTCGCGTTTGACGGTCGGTGCACGTACCCCCGCATTGATATTCAGATCATCCTTCAGCAGGCTGATCGAATCCTGGGCGAAGAACTGATAGGCGGTACTGATGGTATCCCAGTCACGCAGCTGCGCCAGCGAGCCATCGGCACGGGTCACCAGCGAACCGTTCAGCCAGGAACTGACGGGCGTACCGTCATTGTTGACCAGCGACATCGGCGAGGTCTGGCGATGCTCCGCACGCTCGTACCACACCCCGCCCAGCAATTGATGCATGCCCCATGTCTTGGACAAGGACAGGGTGATCCCCGGGCGATTGGTCTTGGTCACCGACTCGCTGAAAATCAGCACCTTGTCCAGGGTATCGGTGTCGACACCGCTGCCGCCGTTGAGGTTGACCGTGCCGGTCAGAGTGCCCGTCGCCGCGTTGTAGAAGCGGTTTTCGTTCTGGATCTTGGCCCCCGTGCCACCGGCGCCGTAGCCATACCAATAGTAGGGCTGAACCTTCAGCGTGGTCGTGTCATCCAGCTTGAACACGCCATTGGCCGAGAAAATGACATTCTCGAAGGGATTGATCGACTGTTTGTAATAGGCAGGGCTCTGAGCCGTCTCGACCTGGGCCCCCGGGCCGGGGTTGGTGTGCGCCGCGCCGGGCTGGAAGCTGGCGGCATAGTCGGCGTTATAACCGTTCTGCTGCAGCTCAGAGAGCTTCGGCTGGTAAAGGTTGTAGTTGAACATGCGATTGTAGAGCAGCGAGGCGTCGATATAGCTGCCCGGCGACAGATCGTAACGCCCGCCCATATCCACGTGATCACGGGTGGCATCACCCTCACCCTTCCACTTGTCGACTTGGGAGTGCGACATCGACAAATAGGCACGTGCCTTGCCGTCGGCAAAGTCACCACTGTCGACACGGCCATAGGTACGGCTCAGGGCATTGCTGCCGAGCGTCTGCGCCAGGCGGAAACGACGCTGCTTCTCCGGCGAGCAGGAGTTAAACCCCAGGTTGCCACCGGTGGCGCCGACATGCGGTGCATCGGTATCGGTCGAGCCCTGAGTGACGAAGGCATCACAGAGGTTCTCGTTATCCATGTATTCGGACGGATACACCGCAAAGCTGCCCGAGTCATTGACCGGCACACCATTGACGGTCACGCCGATCTGGTCGGAGTTGAAGCCACGCATGGTCAGCGCGCCACCGAACATGCCGGTGCTGTCGAAACTGGAGGCATTCACCCCGGCCAGCATGTTGATGTTTTGATACAGGTTGCCGGTCGGGCTGGACTTCTCGATCGACGAACGGCTGACATTGCTGCGCGCCTTGACGCCATCATCCTGCTGGAGATAACCCGCTCCCAGCTTGTCCCCTTCGCCGGTGATGGTGACCGTCCCCAGTTCCGACGTATTGTCGGCATGCGCCAGCGGGCTGGCCAGCGCAGCAAGTACGGCCAGCACAACGGGCCGCAAATTAGTCTGTTTCATTGGATTATGTCTCTGCACAAATCAAGCGGTGGATCAGTTGGTTGGCGGCTCGTACTTGAGCCGGGTACAAAACACATGGCTGGTATCGCCACTGAAGGTCCCTTCCGGAAAGGCCGGATAGGAAATCGTGTTGAGCAGACGCTGCGCTGCCTTGTCCAGCGAGGCAAAACCGGATCCCTGCTGAACGGACACATTGCGTACCCCCCCGTCACGCCCCAGTTCGACACAGGCGTGCACGGTGCCCTCGGGCTTCTCGATGGCCACTTCACGCCCAGTCGGATAGCTCTTCTGCCGCTCGATATAGGCACGCACCTTGGCTTCGAACTCACGATCAGCGCTGACATTGGCTTTGGGGGCCGGCTCGGCCGCCCGCACCGGACTCGGTACCGGGCTCGGTGTGGTCACAGTGCGGCTGGGTGCCGCGGGCACGGCACTGGGTTGCGGGATCGGGCTGGGTGCAGGCTGCGGCTTGCTGACCGCCTGCCGCAGCACAGGCTGTGGCTGGGCAACGGGCGCAGGTGCCTGAGCTTGCGGAATCGGCGGCGCAGGTTGTGGCTCGGGCGGCGCAGGCTGCAGCTCAATGGCAATCGCCTGCTTTTCCTGATGGAAATGCGGCAGCGGTGCCAGATGCGCCAGGCCATACAGGCCCGCCATGACCAGGGCCGCAACCAGGGCGGCCAGCGCCTCACGGCGCTGGTCGGCCGCGCTGTCGTAGACCAGCTGGCTGCTCATGACTTTTTCTTTGCTGCGATGGAAATCTGGCTGACACCGCTGTCACGCACCAGGTCCATGACATCGACCATCTGCTGCACACGGGCGGCGTCATCGCTCTTGAGGACCACGGACAGGGACTGACCCGGCTGCTGCAGGGCCTTCAGTCCGGCGGACAGGGCCCCCGGCGCAATATCCTTGCCATTGAGCTGTACTGCGCCCGTGGCGGAGACGGTGACGACAGCAGGCTTGATGGCCGTGGACTGGGCGGCATTGCGCGAAGAAGGCAACTGGGTCGTCAGGCCGGTCGACGGAATGACATTCAGGCTGATCAGGACGAAAAAGACCAGCAGGAACATCATGACATCGATCATGGGAATGATTTCGATCCGCGCCTTTTTGCGCGGCTCTTCATCGAGGAAGTACATGCACTTTCACCTCAAACAATATTGGCTCGAGGCGAAGATACATGCCGCAACTTACACTTATGAGAAATATATATTAATAAGGCATTTCCATTCACAATGGATGTCAGAATGAAAAAAAGCCCGCCGCCAGAGCCGCGCGCCCAGGTACATCCTGACAGCACCGCGCATCAGGTCACTGATTATTCATGGCTTTTCCAGAAAGCCACACCCCCGCAAACAACCGGCACGCCAGCGTCATGGGCACACACAAACTCATTACTTTGTTAATTTTTCTAGAAACCGTCATCTTTAATTCATTTCAATAAGCGGGCATTTCCAAATTTTCAATGACATTGTCACTGTTGTGGCAAAAAAACGCGCACCGAAGTGCGCGTTTCCACGGACCAAAAAACTCAGGCCAACATGTGATTGCTCAACTCCCGCATGCCGGCAGACAACATCGCCAGATCCAGCGTCTCGAAGGCCTGCAGTTCGGCAAACATCTGCTGGCAGATCTCCACGTGCTGAGCCCGCTTGGCCAGCCACTGCCCGGCAAAGGCCTGATTGTCTCCGGCATCGGCCAGTGCCTGGCTGGTCAGAGAACGCTGCATGCGATACAGATCATCGCGCAAGGCCGAGCGTGCCAGCGACTGCCAGCGGTTATCTCGCGGCAGGCCGGTAATGGCATCACGCAGCCAGTCGAGCTGCAGATCGGCCGCCAGGCGATAGTAATTGCGTGCCACCACCTCCGGGCTCACCTTGGCCGTTTCTGCCAGCTCGAGGATATCCATCAGCGACACGGCGAACTCGAGCCGAGCCAGCACCCGCGCCAGATCCTGCGGCACATTCGGCAGGTTCAGTCGCGCCTCCCAGTCTGCCACCACCGGATACTGCATGGAGCCGATCAAGTCCGGCAGCAGGGCAAGCAGAGCACCGACCTTGTCGGCATAGCGGGCCACCTGTTTTTCGACCGAGCCGACCGGGCGCAGATTGCGCAGCACCCAGCGCGTCACCCGCTCGACCAGCGTACGCACCAGCACCATCATCGTCATCTGACGATCGGCCGGCACACGGTTATCCAGCGACTCGATACGCTGCCACAGCGACTCGGCATCGAAGACCCGACTGGCAACCCACCAGGCACGGGCGATTTCGGCTGCAGAGAACGGTGACTCTTCCTGCAGACGGAACACGAAGGTGGTCCCCATGCGGTTGACGATCTGGTTGGCCAATTGATTGGCAATGATCTCGCGCTTGAGGTGATGACGCTCCATCTGGGTGCGGAATTTCTTCTGCAGCGCCTTGGGGAAGTAATTCACCAGCACCGGCAGAAAGTCAGGATCATCCGGCAGATCACTGGCCAGCAAGGCCTGATCCAGCGAGATCTTGCTATAGGCCAGCAACACACCAACCTCCGGCATGGTCAGCCCCTGACGGGCCAGACGGCGCTCATTGATCTGGGTGTCGTTCGGCAGGAACTCCAGCTCGCGATTGAGCTCACCGGTTTTTTCCAGATGGTGGATCAGGCGGGCGTGGGTCGACAGCATCGAGGCCGCTTCCTGACGCTTAATGGCCAGCAGCTCGGTCTGCAGATAGTTGTTGCGCAGCACCAGCTCGCCGACCTCCTCGGTCATCTCGGCCAGCAGCGCATTGCGCTGTTTGAGCGTCATGTCACCGGCCTGCATGACAGCGCCCAGCAGAATCTTGATGTTCACCTCATGGTCCGAGCAGTCCACCCCGGCCGAGTTGTCGATGGCATCAGAGCAATTGAGCCCGCCCTTCAGGGCAAACTCGATCCGCCCCTTCTGGGTGCAGCCCAGATTACCGCCCTCCGCCAGCACCTTGACCTTGAGGTCGCAGGCGTTGACGCGCAGGCCGTCGTTGGCGCGGTCATGCGCATCGGCATGGCTTTCACTGCTCGCCTTGAAGTAAGTACCAATGCCGCCGTTATAGAGCAGATCGGCCTCTGCCGTCAGGATGGCGCGGATCAGCTCGTTGGGCGCCAGATGCTCCTCCTCCACCCCCAGCCAGGCACGCACCTCCGGCGACAGCGGGATGGACTTGGCCGAGCGCTCGAACACGCCGCCTCCCCTGGAAATCAGCTTGGCATCGTAATCGGCCCAGCTGGAACGCGGCAGATCAAACAGACGCTGCCGCTCGGCAAAGCTCTTGGCGGCGTCCGGATTGGGGTCGAGGAAAATATGCAGGTGGTTGAATGCCGCCTTGAGCCGGATATGCTTCGACAGCAGCATGCCGTTGCCGAAGACGTCACCCGCCATGTCACCGATCCCGATGACGGTAAAGTCCTGCTCCTGAGTATTCAGGCCGAGATGGCGGAAATGTCGCTTGACCGACTCCCAGGCACCCCGCGCGGTAATGCCCATCTTCTTGTGGTCATAACCGGCCGAGCCGCCGGAAGCAAAGGCATCGCCCAGCCAGAAGCCATAGGCCTGGGAAACACTGTTGGCAATGTCCGAGAAGGTGGCCGTGCCCTTGTCGGCGGCGACCACCAGATAGGGATCATCTTCATCCAGACGTCGTACCGAAGGCGGCGGCACGATGGCGCCATTGACCAGATTGTCTGTCAGATCCAGCAACGCCGAAATGAAGATGCGGTAGCAGGCAATGCCCTCGGCCATCCAGGCCTCGCGGTCGGAAGGCGGGGGAAGCTGCTTGCAGACGAAACCGCCCTTCGAGCCCATCGGCACAATCACCGAGTTCTTCACCTGCTGCGCCTTGACCAGCCCCAGCACCTCGGTGCGGAAGTCTTCCATGCGGTCCGACCAGCGCAGACCGCCACGTGCGACGCGCGAACCACGCAGGTGTACGCCTTCTACGCGCGGACTGTAGACCCAGATCTCGAACATCGGACGGGGTTGCGGCAGGAAAGCGATGGCACCGGACTGCAGCTTGAACGAGATATAGGACTTGGGCTGCCCCTCGCTGTCGAGCTGCCAGAAATTGGTCCGGCGCGTCGCCAGCACCACGGTCAGCAGACCATTGAGAATACGATCCTCATCCAGGTTGGCCACCAGGTCCAGGCGCTCGTGCAGGCGCTCCTCCAGCTCGGCGGCACGCTTGAGATCGGCATGCTGCGGGTCGAGACGGGCGGCAAACAGCTGCACCAGCTCACGGCTGATCTCCGGATAATTGGTGACACACTGCTCGATATAGGCCTGGCTGAAGGTCAGACCAGCCTGACGCAGATACTTGGCCAGCGCGCGTACCAGCGAAATTTCGCGCCAGTTGAGCCCGGCCACCAGGGTCAGACGATTGAAACCGTCGTTTTCGCAGCGACGGGCAAACACCTGGCTGAGTAACTCCTGAAAATCCTGCTGCACCTCTTCACGCAGCAGTTGCTCAAAAGCCCCGCCCAGATCGAGGCCGAAGTCACTGATCCAGACCGTGGTGCCATCGGCGCGGCGCACGCCATAGGGGTGCTCGTCACGCACGCGCACGCCCATGTTTTCCAGAATCGGCAGGCTGGCGGACAGCCCCAGCGCCTCTCCGTAGCTGAACAGCTTGAGGTTGAAATCTTCGGCATTGCGATGGAAAGGCCGGTATAGCTTCATGGCCAGAGGCTGTTCCGCGGAAACGCCTTCCAGGTACTGGATATCCAGCACCGCATTGCGCACGGCAAACTCTTCGCGGTACGACAGGGGGAAGGCCTGCTTGTAGCCATTGAACAGGCGATTGCCCTCTTCCTCGCCATGCGCCTCGATCAGTTGCTGATGCAGCTCCTCAGTCCAGCCTCTTACCAGGCGCTCGATTTCGGCCTCGATCTCGGCCTCGCGGAAAGCCGGCAAATGCGCGGCATTGGTACGGATGATGTAATGCACCCGCGCCAGCATGGCATCACCGATCTGCACACTGAATTCGGTCGAATTGCCGTGGAAGGCATTGAGCAGCACCCGCTCGATCTTCAGACGCACTTCCGTGCTGAAGCTGTCGCGCGGCACATAGACCAGGCAGCTGACGTAGCGATGGTAGCGATCGGTTCGCACGAACAGGCGCACCCGCGGCCGCTCCTGCAGATTGACGATGCCCTCGGCAATCGGCGCCAGGGTCTCGGCCGGAATTTCGAACAGCTCGTCTCGCGGATAGCTTTCCAGCACGAAATTCAGCGTCTTGGCCTTGTAGCTATTCTCAACGTAATCGCAATTGCGGATCACAGCCTCAACCTTCTGCCGCAGGATGGGGATGTTCTTCGGCGACACCTGGTAGGCACGCGCGGTATACAGCCCCAGGAAACGCCGCTCGCCGATCACCGCCCCCTTGCTGTCAAAGCGCTTGATGCCGATGAAGTCGACATAGGCCGAGCGGTGGATGATGGAGCGGGTCTGGGACTTGTTGAGAATGATCAGCTGCGGCAAATGTGCCAGCTCGCGCAACTCCTGCGGCAATTGCTCGAAACTGGCGGAATACTCTTTGTCCCCCTGATCCTGCAGGATACCGAGCCCGCTGCCCTTGACGATCTTCAGGCTGTCCTTGCCGCCGCGCTTGACCAGGTCATAGTCGCAGTACCCCATGAACAGGAAGTGATTGTCGGCCGTCCACTGCAGGAATTCGATGGCTTCGCGCGCCTCGGTGGCCCGGGCGCCCTTGATTTTGGCCAGGTCCTTGCCGATTTCTGCCAGCGCGGCGCGCATTTTCGGCTCGTCGCTGACCACCAGGCGAATATCGGCAATGACCCGGTACAGCTCATCCTGCAAGGCCTGCATCACCGCATGGTCGCTCACGCGGTCGATCTGCACATGAATATAGGACTCACGCAGGGCATCGCCCTCGCCGGTGCGCTGCACTTCCTGCAGGCTGCCCGCCTGATCGCGGCGTACGGCCAGCACGGGGTGAACCAGCAGGTGCAGGTTCAGATTGTTGCGGGCGAGAAACAGTGCCAGCGAATCAATCAGGAACGGCATGTCATCCGTCACCATCTCGATGACCGAGTGCGTGGACTGCCAGCCATCCCGCTCGAATTCCGGGTTATAGATGCGGATCTTGTGCTGGCCGACCGCCCGCTTGCGGGCGAAATCGTGATGTGCCATCGCGGCGCCGAACAGATCCAGCGAAGAAAAACGACTCAGGTCGCCATGCTCGGCGCCTTCGAAATAGACCGGGAAAAAGGAGACATGCCGGTCGGCTTCTTTGGCCGACAACTTGCTTTTGGCCACGGACTGAATATCCGCAATCAGACTTGCCAATTCGGTTTTATTGGTCAGGGACATAGGTTTCTCTTGTTGTTAGCACTCTGATGCCCGAAACGATGCGACGGCTCTCTGCCGGAGTCCTGTCGTCACCGCAGGTGGAAAGGGAGGCATCACCTGAACTGTCGTTTGTCACCAGACCAATATAGCTGCTGCTGCGTCAGAAAAAACACACAACCATGCAGAAACATTCGTCTGGAAAAAACAGCAGTTGCCCTGCGCATTTAATACCTTTTCCTAAGGGTGGAGCAAGCTGATAAACTGTCGGCATCCTGCAATAGCTGCCAGGCGGCGCTCCAGGGCTCATGAACATGCGATGGAAAGTCTTGTGGCTCATCACCCTGAGCCTGCCCACCCTGCTCCATGCAGAAACCTTGCGTTTCGGCATGGATCTCAATTACCCGCCTTTCTCATGGCAGGACAGCGATGGTCAGCCACAGGGCTTTGATGCCGACATGGCACGCGCCATTTGCCGCGACCTGCAGACGGACTGCCGCATCGTGCCACAGGACTGGGACGGCCTGACCAAGGCGCTCTACCTCGGCAAATTCGATGCCATTCTGTCGTCGATGCAGATCACGCCGGAACGGCGTCAGTCCCTCAGCTTCAGCCGCCGCTACTATCACATTGCCAGCCGCATCATTACGCGCGCGGGCAGCAAGGTGTCGCAGCACAGCTTCCAGGGCCAGGCCATCGGGGTGCTGCGCGGATCCACCCAGGCCGCCTTCGCCCAGGACTACTGGGGCAAGGCCGGTGCACGCATCACCGCCTATGACAAGATTACGGCGGCCTTCAATGATCTGGTGCGCGGCAAACTGGCGGCCGTCTTCGTCGACAATGTGGTCGGCGAACAGTCTTTCCTCTCGACCGCGCAAGGGCGCGGCTTTGCCTTTGCCGGGCCGCAGTATGATGATCCGCGCTACTTTGGCGAGGGGGCCGGTATCGCGGTGCGCAAGGGCGATGTCCCGCTGCAGCAGCGTCTGAATCAGGCCATCACCGATCTGCGCGCCAGCGGGGAATACCAGCGGATTGCCAGCAAATACTTTCACTTTGACATTTACGGCAACGAGCGCTGACGCGGCGGTACTAATCTTGCTCGTAAAGTGTCAAATGATCGTACAATACACATCTAGCGTTATTAATGCGGCATACCAGCTTTTTGTCATTGAGACAGCGGGCCGTTTACTTACTTACGGAAGATATGGGTCTCCAACCGCAAGCAGTTAAACCACTCAGATATGGCATGCTTCTGCTGCCACATGCCTCGATGGCTGACTTTGCCATGGCCTGCGAAGTCCTGACGCGTGCCAATCAATTGGCAGAGAAGAAGATCTACGAGTTTCTGACCTTGTCACTGGACGGCACGCCGGTGGCCCTGAGCAACGGACTGCAATACGCCGTCGATCTGCCGCTTGGCTACAGCCCGCGCCTGGATGGCCTGCTGATCTTCGGCGGCGACATCTCCAGCGACGTCAACGTTGACGAGCTCTCGCGCGGCATTCACGCCCAGAACCTGGAAAAGATGCAACTGGCCGGCATCGGTTGCGCCAGTTACTGGCTGGCCCGCGCCGGCATGCTGAACCAGCAGCGTGCCACGATTCACTGGCAGGAAGTGAATCAGTTCACCGAAGACTTCCCCGAGGTCGTGGTCTCGTCCAACCTCTACGAAGCAGACGGCGCGGTCATGACCTGCGCGGGCGGGGTAGCCACCATGGATTTCACCCTGTCGCTGATCGAAGCCCAGCAAGGCCACGAGTTTGGCTCTCGCCTGTCTGAAGTCTTCATCATGGAGCGCACCCGGCCAGGGAACGAGCGTCAGCGCATCCCGCTGGCCACCCGCATCGGCGGCAGCCAGCCCAAGCTGACCGAGGCGGTCAGCCTGATGGAAGCGAATATCGAAGAGCCGCTGTCCACCGATGACATCGCCTATTACGTCGGGGTATCACGCCGACAGCTCGAGCGGCTGTTCAAACAGTACCTCAGCACCGTCCCGTCCAAGTACTATCTGGAATTGCGGCTGAATCGTGCGCGGCAATTGTTGCAGCAGACCTCCAAGTCCATCGTACAGATCAGCCTGGCCTGCGGCTTCTCCAGCGGCCCGCACTTCTCCAGCACCTATCGCAACCATTTCGGCATCACGCCGCGTGAAGAGCGCGCCCAGCGCACTCAGCCGCAAGCCCAGTCCTGACGCCGCGGCGGGAAGCGACACACCACAAAGCCCGGATCATCGATCCGGGCTTTTGCTCATCGCGCCTCCTGCGGCACCACAAAGCAAAAAGCCCAGACCTGAGGTCTGGGCTTTGCATGGGGAGTCTGGCAGTGTCCTACTTTCACACGGCGAATGCCGCACTATCATCGGCGCTAAGGCGTTTCACGGTCCTGTTCGGGATGGGAAGGCGTGGGACCACCTCGCTATGGCCGCCAGACATAAACTGTCTACAAACTGCAGAAGCCGTTTGGTTTGAATTCGTATGTATCGGGCACAAAGCCCATCAAATGATAGGATCAAGCCTCACGAGCCATTAGTATCGGTTAGCTTCACGCCTCACAGCGCTTCCACACCCGACCTATCAACGTCCTGGTCTCGAACGACTCTTCAGGAGGGTCTAGCCCTCAGGGAAGTCTCATCTTCAGGCGAGTTTCCCGCTTAGATGCTTTCAGCGGTTATCTCTTCCGAACTTAGCTACCCGGCGATGCCACTGGCGTGACAACCGGTACACCAGAGGTTCGTCCACTCCGGTCCTCTCGTACTAGGAGCAGCCCCCGTCAAACTTCCAACGCCCACTGCAGATAGGGACCAAACTGTCTCACGACGTTTTGAACCCAGCTCGCGTACCACTTTAAATGGCGAACAGCCATACCCTTGGGACCGGCTACAGCCCCAGGATGTGATGAGCCGACATCGAGGTGCCAAACTCCGCCGTCGATGTGAACTCTTGGGCGGAATCAGCCTGTTATCCCCGGAGTACCTTTTATCCGTTGAGCGATGGCCCTTCCATTCAGAACCACCGGATCACTATGTCCTGCTTTCGCACCTGCTCGACTTGTCGGTCTCGCAGTTAAGCCACCTTTTGCCATTGCACTATCAGCACGATTTCCGACCGTACCTAGGTGACCTTCGAACTCCTCCGTTACACTTTGGGAGGAGACCGCCCCAGTCAAACTGCCTACCATGCACTGTCCCCGATCCGGATCACGGACCTAGGTTAGAACCTCAAACACACCAGGGTGGTATTTCAAGGACGGCTCCACGCAAACTAGCGTTCACGCTTCATAGCCTCCCACCTATCCTACACAAGTCTGTTCAAAGTCCCATGCAAAGCTACAGTAAAGGTTCACGGGGTCTTTCCGTCTAGCAGCGGGTAGATTGCATCTTCACAAACATTTCAACTTCGCTGAGTCTCAGGAGGAGACAGTGTGGCCATCGTTACGCCATTCGTGCGGGTCGGAACTTACCCGACAAGGAATTTCGCTACCTTAGGACCGTTATAGTTACGGCCGCCGTTTACCGGGGCTTCGATCAAGAGCTTGCACCCCATCACTTAACCTTCCGGCACCGGGCAGGCGTCACACCGTATACGTCCACTTTCGTGTTGGCACAGTGCTGTGTTTTTGATAAACAGTCGCAGCCACCGATTCTCTGCGACCTCTCAAAGCTTCGGACGCGAAGTCCTACACCCTAAGAGGCATACCTTCTCCCGAAGTTACGGTATCAATTTGCCGAGTTCCTTCTCCTGAGTTCTCTCAAGCACCTTAGAATTTTCTTCCTGCCCACCTGTGTCGGTTTGCGGTACGGTTCTCATACAGCTGAAGCTTAGAGGCTTTTCCTGGAAGCAGGGTATCAGTCACTTCAGGTCCGTAGACCCTCGTTATCACTTCTCGGCGTTAACGAACACGTGGATTTGCCTGCGTGTCCCGCCTACCAGCTTGAACCAACTATTCCAACAGTTGGCTGACCTAACCTTCTCCGTCCCCCCATCGCACTGTATGAAAGTACTGGAATGTTAACCAGTTTCCCATCGACTACGCATTTCTGCCTCGCCTTAGGGGCCGACTCACCCTACGCCGATGAACGTTGCGTAGGAAACCTTGGGCTTTCGGTGAGCGGGCTTTTCACCCGCTTTATCGCTACTCATGTCAGCATTCGCACTTCTGATATCTCCAGCATGCCTTTCGACACACCTTCACAGACCTACAGAACGCTCCCCTACCACTTGCACTCGCGTGCAAATCCGCAGCTTCGGTTATCAGTTTGAGCCCCGTTACATCTTCCGCGCAGGACGACTCGACCAGTGAGCTATTACGCTTTCTTTAAATGATGGCTGCTTCTAAGCCAACATCCTGGCTGTCTGGGCCTTCCCACTTCGTTTACCACTTAACTGATCATTTGGGACCTTAGCTGGCGGTCTGGGTTGTTTCCCTCTTGACGATGGACGTTAGCACCCACCGTCTGTCTCCCATGCTCGCACTTTCCGGTATTCAGAGTTTGCCATGGGTTGGTAAGTCGCAATGACCCCCTAGCCATAACAGTGCTTTACCCCCGGAAGTGATACATGAGGCACTACCTAAATAGTTTTCGGGGAGAACCAGCTATCTCCGAGTTTGTTTAGCCTTTCACCCCTATCCACAGCTCATCCCCTAATTTTGCAACATTAGTGGGTTCGGACCTCCAGTGCGTGTTACCGCACCTTCATCCTGGCCATGGATAGATCACTCGGTTTCGGGTCTACGCCCAGCAACTGAAGCGCCCTATTCGGACTCGCTTTCGCTACGCCTCCCCTATTCGGTTAAGCTCGCTACTGAACGTAAGTCGCTGACCCATTATACAAAAGGTACGCAGTCACCCCTTGCGAGGCTCCCACTGTTTGTATGCATCCGGTTTCAGGTTCTATTTCACTCCCCTCCCGGGGTTCTTTTCGCCTTTCCCTCACGGTACTGGTTCACTATCGGTCGATCATGAGTATTTAGCCTTGGAGGATGGTCCCCCCATCTTCAGACAGGATTTCTCGTGTCCCGCCCTACTTGTCGTACGCTCAGTGCCACCATTCAGTTTTCGTGTACGGGGCTATCACCCACTACGGCGAGCCTTTCCAGACTCTTCCACTAACTCAACGGCTAAAACGTACAGGCTCTTCCATTTTCGCTCACCACTACTCACGGAATCTCGGTTGATTTCTTTTCCTGCGGGTACTTAGATGTTTCAGTTCTCCGCGTTCGCTCTACCCACCCTATGTGTTCAGGTGGGAGTGACCCCTAAGGGCCGGGTTTCCCCATTCGGACATCGCGGGATCAAAGCTCTATTGCCAGCTCCCCCGCGCTTTTCGCAGGCTTACACGTCCTTCATCGCCTATGATCGCCAAGGCATCCACCAGATGCACTTACTCGCTTGACCCTATCATTTCAAGGGCCTTGCGCACTCGCCTTGCCGGTACCTCTACCGGCAAAACGTCGATACATACAATTACCCAAAGTTGAATCCAAACGAGGATGAAACCATCCTGGCTCAGAATCAATTTTGTATTCGGCTTCTTCAGTTTGTTAAAGATCAATGCGTTTGAAACGCTAATCACAAGACCCCTCAGGCCCTCTGATTACCATTCCACTCGCTGAACAACCGATAGGCTGTGAGTACCAGGATCGACTTTCTCTAGAAAGGAGGTGATCCAGCCGCAGGTTCCCCTACGGCTACCTTGTTACGACTTCACCCCAGTCATGAAGCATACCGTGGTAAGCGGCCTCCTTGCGGTTAGCCTACCCACTTCTGGTATCCCCCACTCCCATGGTGTGACGGGCGGTGTGTACAAGACCCGGGAACGTATTCACCGCAGCATGCTGATCTGCGATTACTAGCGATTCCGACTTCACGCACTCGAGTTGCAGAGTGCGATCCGGACTACGATCGGTTTTTTGAGATTGGCTCCACCTCGCGGCTTCGCGACCCTCTGTACCGACCATTGTATGACGTGTGAAGCCCTGCTCATAAGGGCCATGAGGACTTGACGTCATCCCCACCTTCCTCCGGTTTGTCACCGGCAGTCTCATTAGAGTGCCCAACTTAATGATGGCAACTAATGACAAGGGTTGCGCTCGTTGCGGGACTTAACCCAACATCTCACGACACGAGCTGACGACAGCCATGCAGCACCTGTGTTACCGCTCCCTTTCGGGCACACCCAAATCTCTTCGGGCTTCGGTACATGTCAAGAGCAGGTAAGGTTTTTCGCGTTGCATCGAATTAATCCACATCATCCACCGCTTGTGCGGGTCCCCGTCAATTCCTTTGAGTTTTAACCTTGCGGCCGTACTCCCCAGGCGGTCAACTTCTCGCGTTAGCTACGCTACCAAGGATTCAAACCCCCAACAGCTAGTTGACATCGTTTAGGGCGTGGACTACCAGGGTATCTAATCCTGTTTGCTCCCCACGCTTTCGTGCATGAGCGTCAGTGTCATCCCAGGGGGCTGCCTTCGCCATCGGTATTCCTCCACATCTCTACGCATTTCACTGCTACACGTGGAATTCTACCCCCCTCTGACGCACTCTAGCCTTGCAGTCTCCAATGCCGTTCCCAGGTTAAGCCCGGGGCTTTCACATCAGACTTGCAAAACCGCCTGCGCACGCTTTACGCCCAGTAATTCCGATTAACGCTTGCACCCTACGTATTACCGCGGCTGCTGGCACGTAGTTAGCCGGTGCTTATTCTTCAGGTACTCTCATCCCCGCTCATTATTCACAAGCAGGATTTGCTCCCTGACAAAAGTCCTTTACAACCCGAAGGCCTTCTTCAGACACGCGGCATGGCTGGATCAGGGTTGCCCCCATTGTCCAAAATTCCCCACTGCTGCCTCCCGTAGGAGTCTGGGCCGTGTCTCAGTCCCAGTGTGGCGGATCATCCTCTCAGACCCGCTACTGATCGTCGCCTTGGTGGGCCTTTACCCCACCAACTAGCTAATCAGACGTCGGCCGCTCGAATAACGCGAGGCCCAAAGGTCCCCCGCTTTCCTCCTCAGAGCGTATGCGGTATTAGCACAACTTTCGCTGCGTTATCCCCCATTACTCGGCACGTTCCGACGCATTACTCACCCGTTCGCCACTCGCCACCAGGAGCAAGCTCCCGTGCTGCCGTTCGACTTGCATGTGTAAAGCATGCCGCCAGCGTTCAATCTGAGCCAGGATCAAACTCTTCAGTTCAATCTCTATGCTTTTCGTACTATCTGGCACGCAAGGACTTCAAAAGAACCCCGTAAGGTTTTTTTTCTGTCTCTTGCAGTGCAAGTGTCGGTCTCTCCCGGCACTCACACCTATCGGTTGTTCGTTTTGTTAAAGAGCGGTGCTGCGTTGTTGCTGCAGCGAGGAGGCGAACTATACAGAGACGGGAAACACAGGTCAAGCCCTTTCCCGCATTATTTTCAGAATCCGCCTCTGTACAGTCGCGTGAATGCTATTTCTTCAGACGTGCAAACGCAGCCGCCATGGCGGTATCACCCGCTGCCGCGGCTGACGGCGCCTGGCGCGACCGGGCCTTCGGCTCTGCCGTACTGCGCCCAGCGCTGCGGCCGGCACCGGCCGGATCATCCAGACGCATGGTCAGGGCGATGCGCTTGCGCGGCACATCCACCTCCAGCACCTTCACCTTGACCACATCGCCGGCCTTGACCACCGTACGCGGGTCCTCAACGTAGCGCGACGACAGCGCCGAGATATGCACCAGCCCGTCCTGATGAACACCGATATCCACAAAAGCACCGAAATTGGTGACGTTGGTCACCACGCCTTCCAGCAGCATGCCCGGCAGCAGATCGGACAGAGACTCCACGCCGTCCTGGAAGGTGGCAGTGCGGAACTCAGGACGCGGATCGCGCCCCGGCTTGTCCAGCTCCTTCAGAATATCCACCACCGTCGGCAGACCGAAACGCTCGTCCACATAGTCCATCGGCCGGACGGAACGCAGGAAGGCGCTGTCGCCAATCAGGCCACGCACCTCACGCCCGCAGCGCGCGACGATTTTCTCGACCACCGGATAAGCCTCCGGGTGAACGGCAGAGCGATCCAGCGGATTATCGCCATCCATGACGCGCAGGAAGCCGGCGGCCTGTTCAAAGGTCTTGTCTCCCAGGCGGGGCACCTTGCGCAACTCGCTACGCGAACGGAAGGCACCGTACTGGTTGCGATAGGCGACGATATTGCCGGCCAGCGTCTGGTTCAGACCGGACACGCGGGTCAGCAGCGGCACCGAAGCGGTGTTCACATCCACGCCGACGGCGTTGACGCAGTCTTCCACCACACCATCCAGCGAACGCGCCAGCTGGCCCTGATGGACGTCGTGCTGATACTGCCCCACCCCGATCGACTTCGGATCAATCTTGACCAGCTCGGCCAGCGGATCCTGCAGACGACGGGCAATCGACACCGCGCCACGCAGACTGACGTCAAGATCCGGAAATTCGTTGGCTGCCAGCTCGGAGGCGGAATACACCGACGCCCCCGCCTCGGAGACCATCACCCGGGTAAGGCCCAGTTGCGGATGCAGGCGAATCAGGTCCTGCGCCAGCTTGTCGGTTTCCCGGCTGGCGGTACCGTTGCCGATGGCAACCAGCTCGGCCCGGTGTCGCTGTGCCAGCTGTGCCAGCGTGGCAACGGAACGATCCCAGTCATTGCGCGGCGCATGCGGATAAATTGTCGCGGTCTCGAGCAACTTGCCGGTATCGTCGACCACGGCAACCTTCACACCGGTGCGCAAACCGGGGTCCAGCCCGATGGTGGTCCGCCGTCCTGCCGGCGCCGCCAGCAACAGATCGCGCAGATTGCCGGCAAACACCCTGATGGCCTCCGACTCGGCCGCTTCCTTGACACGTGCCATCAGCTCAAGCTCCAGCGACAGCAACACTCTGGCACGCCAGCAGAGCCGCACCGAATCCAGCAGCCACTTGTCGGCAGGGCGCCCCTTGTCGGCGATGCCGAAATGCTCAGCCATCTGGCGTTCGTAGGCACTGCGCTCGGTCAGCGGCACATCGTCCGGCTGATATTTGAGCGCCAATTGCAGAACGCCCTCATTGCGACCGCGCAGCAGCGCCAGGGCGCGATGCGAGGGCATGGCATGCAAGGCTTCGCGGTGATTGAAGTAATCCGAGAACTTGGCGCCCTCGCTCTCCTTGCCGGGCACCACCACGGCCGCCAGCTCCCCCTCACGCCATAGCTTTTCACGCAGGGAGCCCAGCAGGCCGGCATCCTCGGCGAAGGTTTCAATCAGAATGGCGCGCGCACCGTCCAGCGCCGCCTTGCCATCTGCCACGCCCCGGGCGTCATCGACATAGGACTGCGCCACCTCTTCCGGCACCAGACCGGGGTCGGACAGCAAAGCGTCGGCCAGCGGCTGCAGCCCGGCCTCGCGCGCTATCTGCGCCTTGGTTCGCCGTTTCGGCTTGTAGGGCAGATACAAATCTTCCAGTGTGGTCTTGTTGTCGGCAGCCAGGATGGCCTGCTGCAGCGCGGGGGTGAGCTTTTCCTGCTCGCTGATCGAGCGCAGGATGGCCTCGCGCCGCTCATCCAGTTCGCGCAGATAGGTCAGCCGCTCGTCGAGCTTGCGCAACTGGGTATCATCAAGCCCGCCGGTCACTTCCTTGCGGTAACGGGCAATAAACGGCACGGTGGCCCCGCCGTCGAGCAGCTCGACCGTAGCGGCCACCTGTTGTTCACGAACCTGCAGTTCAGCCGCGATCCGGCTGGCGATACTTGGCAACATCGGCAATATCTTGTGTTTGACGGGAAGGCGTTACTGTAGCCGGTTCCGGCACAAAATCAAGCCGCCGGGCAGCAGAAAGCAAAAGGGCCGGTGCAACCGGCCCTGACAGGATGAGCGGACGAAGAATCAGGCGGCATTCAGCCAGGCTTGCGCCACTTCGATACTGTCGAAGTACTCGGAATGACCACGGGTAACCAGGCCGGCCAGATGGGCCGCCAGCTTGATCCAGACGTCACTGACCACCACGGCCACCTTGCCGAAGTCCTTTTCATGGGCACGCACGAAGCGCAGTTCTTCCAGCGCCATGTCCAGGGTGAAATCCTTCAGCTCGGACAGGTCGAGCAAGACATGCGGATGACCGATTTCCGCCGCGCGCTTGAGCAGCGCGTCCTCGAACAGCTTGAAATCGGCCAGGGTGAACTCGTTGAACAACGCCACATCCAGTCCGTAAGACTGTTCACGAATAGAGATCATCAGTCAGCTCCTCAAAAATCAATCCGGCAATTACATTTTAGTCGCAATTTATCATGACTTGCCGTGCGTCAGCTGAGCCGAATAACAGATCAGCTCCAGACTCTTGCGATAGGTTTTATATTCAGACGCATTGGCGGCGCAGCGCGCCTCCAGCACCCGGGTACGGTCCTTGCGCTGGAACAAATGCAGATTGCGCCGGACGATCCACAAACGGCCCGACACATAGCGTCCTTCCCGGTAGTCCAGCACCAGCCGGCCGGCCTTGGGCAGATAGCGCACCACCTGTGCTGCCTCGCGGTCGCCACGCTGATTGCGGAATGACGCAGCCAGGCCGCTGAGCGACTCCCCACGTCGCCAGGGGCGCAGGCGCACAACCACATCAATAGCCGCCCGTTCCCGCTGGTCGGCCTTGGGCGGCACCACACGCAACTGGCGCACCCCGTTGAAGGTCTCGGCCCGGACGCGCCAGCCAGCAGGAACTTGCATCTGAATGGCACTGACAGGGTCGGTATAGGTCGTGACAGCCTGGACAACATTCGCCGGCCGTACCGCCTGGGTCAGGGGAGGCGCAGCCAGGGCTGCGGACAAAAACAGCACAGGAAGAAAGCGTAGAAACCGGGTCATTGGATCAACAAAAAAGGCGTGGAAACCCACGCCTTTTCATTGTGCACGCAATCGCGGAATCAGGCCAGCAGCAAGTCGCCCATGGTGCGGCGATAGAACTCGTGGAAATGCTGCATGCCCTCTTCGGTCGGCGACTGATAGGGACCGGTTTCGTTCTTGCCATCCAGCCACAGGGCACGGCGTCCCTGATGCATGCGATAGCAAATCTCGTCGTCTTCCTTGGCCGTCTCGAAGTAGGCGGCCTGCTCGGCTTCGATGAACTCCGGTTCGAAGTACAGCACCTCTTCCGGATAGAAGAACTCGGTCACAACCGTGCATTTTTCCGGGCCACGCGGAATCACCACGCTGATCACCAGCGAGTGCGGATACCATTCGACCATAATGTTCGGATAGTAAGTCAGCCAGAGTGCGCCGAATTCCGGGCACTTGTCCGCATAGCGGCGCAGCACTTCCTTGTGCCACTCGCCATAAACCTTGGAGCCCGGACGGGACAGCGAATTCTTGATACCCACCGACTGCACATGGTACTGACTGCCCCACTCCCACTTGAGATCGGCACAATTGACGAAATTGCCCAGCCCGGGGTGGAACGGATCAACGTGGTAGTCCTCCGAATACACTTCAATGAAGGTTTTCCAGTTGAAGTCATACTCGGTGACATGGGTGCTGTGATAGCCGAAGCCTTCGAAATCCATATAGCTGGCCACACCCAGTCGTTCCAGATCCTGGCGCACGTTGCGGCGGGCATCGAACAGCATGCCGTGCCAGGACACCAGCGGTGTCTGACCCAGGTTCAGGCAGGGCGTCTCCGGAAACAGGGGCGCGCCGATCAGCTGACCATGATTGTCATAGGTCCAGCCGTGCAGATTGCACACCACATGATTGCCGTTGCCGCGACCTTCGTAGATGCGCGCCTGGCGATGGCGACAGACATTGGACAACAGCAGGACCTCGCCACCGGCACGCTTGAGCATCTTGCCGTGCTGGAGCCATTCGATGGTGTGATAGTCACCCTCGTTCGGCACCATCAGTTCATGCCCGTAGTACACCGGGGCATCGGCAAACAGACGCTCCTGCTCCAGCTGGTAAATGGCGGAGTCGAAGTAAGTATTGATGGGAAGCTGGACAGCAGCCGGTTGCAACAGCTGCGAAGAAGCCAGATCAGACATTATTCCCACACCTCCTGGTTAGAAGTATAAGACCAGCCGAATCTCGCCCTAAAACGAGTTTACGGAACGCTATAAAACAAAAAAGGCCCGGCATAGGGACCGGGGTTGAATTCTGGCCTGCCCCCCGCAAAAGGGCAAGTGCTTTCATGCAAAAAACAAGAAAAACCCACCCCCACAGTAAAAAAATCGGCAAAAAAGCAAATCAGCCGACAAACAGGCAGAAATAACCCTTTCAGCATCAATGTGTTAGCGATCAATTACACACACAAATCCACACAATATTAGTGAATCTGCAATAATTCGAGCTGAAACTTTTGTGCAACACAACATAGGCAGGCTATTGATATGCGTCAATCGCAGGAGAAACACCCGCCAAACCCCCTGCACAGCAGGCCCGCTTTAGCGTAAATAGTGCACTCGTTCAGCGATGACAGGCAGCCAAACCCTGCTGCCGGACGCGCTCGGCAAGGATCTTTTGCTGCACAGCAGCATCGTGCTATACACAAGATCGGCAGCGCACGTTCAAGCCATCGCCGGCGAAGCTGGTGATTGACCTTGATAACGGAATGGTTTTTTGAGATACAACCGGAGTTGACGAATTGGCATCGGACAACCCGGCAATCAGAAAATCACCCCTTGTCAGCCAGGTCTGCCCATGTTGGCAAAGCGTTGATGATCGTACCGGCTCACGTCAAGATGAGCCGGCTTCAAGGAATTGAACAATGCATACATTCTTTCTGGCGCCGATCGGCTTCGATGTCGGCCTGACCTCCGTCTCCCTGGGCATGATCCGCTCGCTCGAACAAGCCGGTCTGTCGGTGGGCTTCGTCAAACCGATTGCCCAGGGCAACAACACCCAGGAAACCGAACTGTCCACCCATTTCGCCCGTGCCATCTGCCGTGCGGACGCCCCGCAGCCCATCCCGATGGAGCACGTGGAAAAACTGCTGGGTCAGGGCCAGGTCGACCAACTGATGGAAGAAATCGTCAGCCTGTATCGCAAGGTCGCCAACCAGAAAGTAGACGTAGTCGTGGTGGAAGGCCTGGTGCCGGATCAGAAGCATGTCTTCTCGACTTTCCTGAACACCAAGATTGCCCGCAACCTGGAAGCCCAGACCATTCTGGTGGGCTCGGTCGGCCAATTGAGCGACCACGAACTGGCCGAACAGATCGACCTGAGCGTCCAGTCCTTCGGTGGTCACAGCGGCCAGATCGCCGGCATCATTCTCAACCGCGAGAACAGCAAGCGCGACGCCAAGACCATCTGCCAGCAAATCCAGGCCGAAAGCAAATGGGCCCAGGACGTCAATCTGCCCCTGCTGGGCCTGATTCCGGAGCAGACCGATCTGCTGGCACCGCGCACGCTGGACGTGGCGCGCCACCTCGACGCCACCATCATGCACCCCGGTCAGATCCGCGAACGCCGCGTGAACTCCATCGTGGTCACGCTGCGTACCGCACCGAACTTCATTCACCTGCTCAAGCCGGGCGCCCTGGTCGTCACCAGCGGCGACCGCGAAGACGTCATTCTGGCCACCGCCATGGCCAGCATGAACGGCGTACCGCTGGCCGGCCTGCTGTTCACCTGCGATTCCCAGCCGGATCCGCGCATCCAGCAGCTGTGCCACCACGCCTTCACCAGCAACCTGCCGGTGATGATCAGCGCCATGAACACCTTCGAGACCAGCAGCATCCTGACCCAGATGGGCAAGGAAGTGCCGGAAGATGATACCGAGCGCATGGAACGGGTCATCGACCACATCGCCGAACACCTGGATGCCGACAAGCTCAAGCAATTTGTCGGCGAACCGCACGAGCCGCGCCTGCCGCCGCCCGCCTTCCGCTACCTGCTGCGCGAGAAGGCCCGCAAGGCCAACAAGCGCATCGTACTGCCGGAAGGCAACGAGCCGCGCACCATCATGGCAGCCGCCATCTGCCACGAAAAGAACATCGCCCGCTGCGTGCTGCTGGGTGATCCGCTGGAAATCCAGCGCATTGCCGACAACCAGGGCGTCACCCTGCCGGCGTCGCTGGAAATCCTCGACCCGAACAAGATTCGCGGCAAATACATTGAGCCGATGGTCGAACTGCGCAAGGGCAAGGGCCTGAACGCCACCCTGGCCGAACAGCAACTGGAAGACAACGTCGTGCTCGGCACCATGATGCTGGCACTGGACGAAGTCGACGGCCTGGTATCCGGTGCGGTTCACACCACCGCCAACACCATCCGTCCGGCCCTGCAACTGATCAAGACCGCTCCGGAGGCCCGCCTGGTGTCCAGCGTGTTCTTCATGCTGATGCCGGAACAGGTCCTGGTCTATGGCGACTGCGCCGTCAACCCGGATCCGAACCCGGAAGAACTGGCCGACATCGCCATCCAGTCGGCCGATTCGGCCAAGGCCTTCGGCATCGAGCCGCGTGTCGCCATGATCTCCTACTCCACCGGCAGCTCCGGCAGCGGCAGTGATGTGGAGAAGGTACGCGAAGCCACACGCATCGCCCGCGAAAAGCGTCCAGACCTGATCATCGACGGCCCGATGCAATACGACGCCGCCTCGGTGGAAAGCGTCGGCCAGCAAAAGGCCCCAGGCAGCGCCGTCGCCGGTCGCGCCACCGTGTTCATCTTCCCGGACCTGAACACCGGCAACACCACCTACAAGGCGGTACAGCGCTCGGCCAACGTCGTCAGTGTCGGCCCGATGCTGCAAGGCCTGCGCAAGCCGGTCAACGACCTGTCGCGCGGCGCCCTGGTGGACGACATCGTCTACACCATCGCCCTGACCGCGCTGCAAGCCGGCCAGAAATAAGCCTGCCCTCCCCGGCCCACAGCCCCTGCCCGCAACGGCAGGGGCTTTTGTTTTTCTCTTTCCTCACCGGCAGTGCCATTGATTCAAGCAAACAATTGTTTTAAAGTCCGAAAAAAAATATATTCATTCGGGATATTTGCAACCCACAGCCAGCAACAGGAGGCAATGATCAATGGCAGCAGCCAATCTCACGACATGGTTCATACCGGAATCGATCCGGCTATCTCCCGAGCAATCGATCAAGGCAAGAACCGTGGTGGGGGTGGCTCTGCTGGCCGGCATCATCGCCCCACTCTTCGCCATCGAGTATTTCCAGCTCAACCATCCGGCCATGGGCTGGGGCATTGTCTGCGGTGGCCTGGGCCTGCTCTCCGGCCCGCTGATCCTCAAACTGACCGGCGCCCTGCGCTTCAGCGCCGAATTCATCATCGCCGCCATGTACTGCATGGTTTGCTGGATGGTGTATGTCAACGGCGGCATCATGTCGACCAGCATCGTCTGGTTTGCTGCCATCCCCTTCACCGCCATCTTTGTCAGCGGCCGCGCCTCCGGCGTGGTCTGGACCCTGCTGGCCCTGCTGGCCATCGGCAGCTTCTTTTTGCTCAGCGGCGAACCCGGCATGCTGCCGCCAGTCCCGATCGACCACCACGTCATTCCCACCCTGCAGGCCAAATCACTGTCCGGCCTGACCCTGATGGTACTGGTGCTGGCCATGTCCTACGACAAAGCCAAGGTACAGAGCTTTGCCAAGCTGGACATCGCCCGCAACGAAGCGGAAGAAGCCAGCCGCGCGGTCAAGGCCATGCTCGAGCAGGTCACCCGCTCGATTCAGGATGCCTCCAGCGCCAGCCGCGACATCGCACAGGCCACGCGCAAGATGGCCCAGACCATGTCGGAACAGCGTGAACGGGCTGAAGACATGGTGGTGATCGCCCAGCAAATGGCCGTGGTCACCAGCCAGAACACCGAGCAATCCCATTCCGCCACCAGCATGGCACAGAATGCCGGCGCCCAGGCCAGCAAAGGCGGCCAGGCCATGGACCAGGCCGTCGATCAGCTCAACCAGGCCAACCACGTCATCCGCGATGCCGCCATGCGGCTGGAAGAGCTCGGGCAGCGCAGCGCCGAAATCAGCGGCATCGTGCAATTGATCCGCGACATTGCCGATCAGACCAACCTGCTGGCGCTCAACGCCGCCATCGAAGCTGCCCGCGCTGGCGAAACCGGACGTGGCTTCGCCGTCGTGGCCGATGAGGTACGCAAGCTGGCCGAACGAACCCAGCACGCCACCGAAGGCGTCGAGCAGAAAATCCGCGTCATCGTCGACGGTACCACCCAGGCCATCGAAGCCATGCGCAACGGCAGCCAGCAAATGCAGGCCGGCCAGAGCAACAGTGCCTCGGCCCAGCAGCAACTGGGTGACATCATCCGCGACACCCGCCACCTGGCCAGCATCCTGAGCGAAGTCTCGGCCGCCGAAGCACGCCAGAACCAGGGATTCACCCAGTTTGCCGGCGACATCACCGCCGTCGGCGAATCGACCCGCACGCTGACCCAGGAAGTACACACCATCGCCGAAGCCATCCACAAACTGGATGCCCTGATGGCCGAGCTGGGACAATCCATGCGACAGTTCTCCGGCAACCCCGCCTAAAGGCCCCAAGACGGGGTCAGGTCTTGTATTTTGCGTCCTGATGCAAAATACAAGACCTGACCCCGCTGTTTCTCCGTACAAATGCAAAATGAAAGACCTGACCCCAGGTTTGGTATAATCGCAGCCTTCCTTTGTTCTGACCGGCTGCATCATGAAATCCGATATGCCCTCCCATGCCCTGAAAACCGCTCTGGCCGATTGCCTGATTCGTGACCGGCGGCCGCTGCTGGGCAAGCTGCGCGAGCTGGAGGCCAGGCTGCGCAAGGGGCAACCGGGTGACAAGCTGCAAGGGCAGATCGAGGCGCAGATGGCGCGTTCGCAAGCCCGCGTGGCGGCGCGGCGCGCCCACCTGCCGACCCCCACCTTCGATGACAGTCTGCCGGTCAACCAGAAGCTGGACGACATCCGCAGCGCCATCGAGCAGCACCAGGTGGTGATCATCTGCGGTGAAACCGGCTCAGGCAAAACCACTCAGATCCCGAAGATCTGCCTGACACTCGGACGCGGGGTGCATGGCCTGATCGGCCACACCCAGCCGCGCCGGCTGGCGGCGCGCTCGGTCGCCACCCGCATCGCCCAGGAGCTCGGCTCGCCGCTGGGCGAGCACGTCGGCTTCAAGGTACGCTTTACCGACCAACTGTCGGAAAAGAGCGTCATCAAGCTGATGACCGACGGTATCCTGCTGGCCGAAACCCAGACCGACCGCTGGCTGGAAGCCTACGACACCATCATTATCGACGAAGCGCACGAACGCAGCCTGAACATCGACTTCATGCTGGGTTACCTCCGACAACTGCTGCCGCGTCGCCCCGATCTGAAAATCATCATCACCTCCGCCACCATTGACGCCGACCGCTTCTCGCGCCACTTCGACAACGCGCCGGTGATCGAAGTCTCCGGCCGGCTGTTTCCGGTGGAAATGCGCTATCGCCCGCTCAAGGAACGCGACGAAGACGAACGCGAAATGGAGATGGAAGACGCCGTGGTGGAGGCCGCCCAGGAGCTGATGCGGCTGGGCAGCGGCGACATTCTGGTGTTCCTGCCCGGCGAACGCGAAATCCGCGAAACCGCCGAGAAGCTGCGCAAGGCCGGCCTGCGCGGGCTGGAGATCCTGCCGCTGTTCGCCCGTCTGAGCAATGAAGAGCAACAACGCATTTTCAAGCCCAACGGTGGCCGTCGCATCGTACTGGCCACCAACGTGGCGGAAACCTCGCTCACCGTTCCGGGGATCCGCTACGTGATCGACACCGGGCTGGCGCGCATCAAGCGCTACAGCCCGCGCGCCAAGATCGAACAACTGCTGGTGGAAAAGATCTCGCAGGCGGCGGCACGGCAGCGTGCCGGCCGTTGCGGCCGGGTCGAGGCCGGCGTCTGCATCCGCCTGTATGGCGAAGACGACTTCAATGCCCGCCCGGCCTTTACCGACCCGGAAATCCTGCGCGCCAACCTGGCGGCGGTGATCCTGCGCATGGCTTCGTTGCGCCTGGGACGGGTCGATGCCTTCCCGTTCATCGAAGCCCCCTCCTCGCGCCAGATTGCCGACGGCTATCAGGTGCTGACCGAGCTGGGCGCCCTCAATGACAGCGGGGAATTGTCCAAGGTCGGCGAGGAGCTGGCGCGCATCCCGACCGACCCGCGCCTGGGCCGCATGCTGCTGGCGGCGCGCGACTTCCATTGTGTGCGCGAAATGCTGATCATCGCCTCGGCGCTGTCGATCCAGGATCCGCGCGAACGGCCCTTCGATGCCCGCGATGCCGCCGAACGCGCTCAGCAGCGCTTCGTCGACGACAAGTCCGATTTCCTGTCCTTCCTGCACCTGTGGGAGTTCTACGACGAGGCACAGAAGCACAAGAAATCCACCCGCCAGCTGATCAACCTGTGCCACGACCACTTCCTGTCGTGGATGCGCATGCGCGAATGGCGTGAACTGCACGGCCAGCTGGCCGAAATTGCCGCCGAGCTGGGCTTCCGCGCCGAAGCCGTACCGGTCAACCAGCCGCAATCGGACAAGGCGAAACAGAAACTGGATGCCGTCGCCTACGAAAACCTGCACAAGGCGCTGCTGACCGGCCTGATCGGCAATGTCGGCATGAAATCCACCGAGGGAGACGACTATCTCGGCGCCCGGGGCAGCCATTTTCTGATCTTCCCCGGCTCCGGCCTGAAAAAAGCCAAACCGAAATGGCTGGTGGCGGCCGAGCTGGTCGAAACCTCACGCCTCTACGCCCGTTCGGTAGCCAAGATCGAGCCGGAGTGGATCGAGAAACTGGCTCCGCACCTGGTCAAGTACCACTACTTCGACCCGCACTGGGAAAAAGCGCGCGGGGAGGTGGTGGCCAGCGAACGTGTCACCCTGTTCAACCTGACCCTGGTGGCACGCCGCCCGGTCAGCTACGGCCGCATCGCGCCGCAGGAAGCGCGCGAGCTGTTCATTCGCGGCGCCCTGGTGGCGATGGAGTATGCCAGCCAGGCCCCGTTCTTCCAGCACAACCAGCGGCTGATCCGCGAAGTGGAACAGCTGGAGCACAAATCCCGGCGCCAGGACGTGCTGGTCGATGAAGAAGCGCTGTTCAGCTTCTACAGCGAGCGCATCGGCACCGACGTGGTCGATGCCGCCAGCTTCGAGGCCTGGCGCAAGGAAATCGAACGCGACGAACCGAAAAAACTGTTCCTGACGCGTGACGAGCTGATGCGCCATGCGGCCCAGCACGTCACCGAAAACCAGTTCCCGGAATGGCTGGAGACCGCCGACGGCAAGCTGCGGCTGAAATACCGTTTCGAGCCCAACCACCCGCTCGACGGTGTGACCGTCGACGTACCGCTGGCCATCCTCAACCGTCTGCAGCCCGCCCATTTCGACTGGCTGGTGCCCGGCATGATCCGCGAAAAGCTGCAGATGATGATCAAGGCCCTGCCCAAGCAAATCCGCCGCAACTGCGTACCGGTGCCCGACTTCGTCACCCGCTTCCTCGACAGCCAGCCAGACCAGCAACAGGCCCTGGCCCCGCAGCTGGCCGCCTTTGTCGGCAAGGAAACCCGCCAGCACCCGGGCGACGAAGCTTTTGCCCAGGCCGAACTGCCGGCGCATTTGCTGTTCAACTTCCGCGTGATCGACGACGGCAAGCAGGAAATCGGCTGCGGTCGCGACCTGACAGCCCTGCAGCGCCAGTTTGGCCAGGCGGCCCAGCTGACCTTCCGCGACACCTCGGCTGAATTCGAACGTGACAATGTGCTGAGCTGGGACTTCGGCGACCTGCCGGCCTCGATCCAGTTTGCCCGCGGCCGGCAGCAACTGACCGGCTACCCGGCACTGACCGTGGAGCAAAACCAGATCGCCCTGCGCCTGTACGACACCGAGGCCGCCAGCGAGCAGGCTCATCGCCAGGGGGTGATTCGCCTGCTGCAGCTACAACTCAAAGAACAGATGAAACAAATGGGCAAGGGTCTGCCCGGCCTGACCCAGATCGCCCTGCAACTGCGCGCGGTATGCAATGCCGACGAGCTGCTGGCCGATGCCATCGCCGCCATCTGCGACCGGGCCTTCATCGGTGAAGACCCGCTGCCACGCAGCGAAAAGCAGTTCAACGAGCAAAAATCGCGTGCACGCACCCGCCTGCCGGCGGTGACACAGGCCGTCATGCAATATCTGGGGCAAATCGCCCAGGAGTATCAGGCACTGTCGCTGCGGCTGGCCAAACATCGCCTGGGCCACGAACTGCGCACGCAACTGGATGCCCTGGTCTATCGCGGTTTTCTGACTGCCACCCCCTGGCCGCAACTACAACATTTGCCGCGCTACATGAAGGCCATGGGCCTGCGTATGGACAAGCAGGCGGCCAACCCGCAGCGCGATGGCCAGCGTGCAGCGGAAATCCGACAGATGTGGGAGATGTGGCGCAGTCGCGTTGACGAAAAGATGGCGCAAGGCGAGGTTTCACCCGCCCTGGCCGATTTCCGCTGGCAAATCGAGGAACTGCGCGTCTCACTGTTTGCCCAGGAGCTGAAGACCCCCTACCCGGTATCGCTCAAGCGCCTGCAGAAAATCTGGGGCGACATCAAATAGCCCGCCGCTGTACTATGCGTTTTTATAGTAAAGCGTTAAAATCGTTTATACGATTAGCATGAAATCTCAGGTTCAGGGAATGACTTCAGGTTCGACCAAGACTCGCCAAGGCAAACCGCCTGCTGACCTGATTGAGGTCGGCAAGGAGTTGCCGTTCGATGTATTCGCCAACAACGGCTTTCTGCTGATGAAGAAGGGCTATTACGTCCTGACCGATGAGCAGAAGTCCAAACTGGAAACGCTCGGCTTCACGCCGCGCAAGGCCGAAGAACGCGAAGAACCAGCCGAAGTCGATTTCGAGATCGAAGACAAGCGGCTGCAGCCCGGACCGTTTGACGAAATGGCGCACCTGTACCTGCGCACCCGCGCCTTGCTGCGCCAGGCCTTCAAGATTCGCGGCTTCCAGCAATCGGTCGAAGGCGTGGCCCAGAGCATTCTGCGCCTGAGTGAAGAGCAGCCGGATGCCGTCATCGCCTCGATCCTGCTGGCCCCGTTCCGCGAATACGCCCCGGCGCACGCCGTGCACACCACGGCGCTGCTGGCACTGCTGACGCGGCGCATGGCCCTGCCGGCCAACCACCGTGAAACCCTGCTGTGCGCCGCGCTGACCATGAACATCTCCCAGGTCGAGCTGCAGAACGAACTGTTCTCGCAGCAAGACGCCCTGACGCCGGATCAAAAGCACGAGATCAAGGCGCATCCGCTGATGAGCTCGGCCATCCTGCGTGAAGTCGGCGTACAGGACGAGCTGTGGCACACCCTGGTACAGACCCATCACGAATCCTGGACCGGTCGCGGCTACCCCTTCGCGCTGCAAAAGACCGAGATCCTGCCGCCGGCCCACATCCTGCACCTGGCCGACATCGTCTGCGCCAAACTCACCCCGCGCCGCTACCGCTCGGCCCTGCTGCCGGCCACCGCGCTGGGTCAGATTTTCCAGAAGAAAGACGCCGAATTCGACGAGGCCTTCACCACCCTGCTGATCAAGGAACTGGGCATCTACCCGCCCGGCAGCTTCGTGCGCCTGGCCAGCAATGAAATCGGCGTGGTCACCTACCGCGGCGCCAAGCCCAGCACGCCGCAAGTGGCGGCGCTGCGCAAGGCCGACGGCCCGGCCTATGGCGAGCCGCTGATCCGCGAAACCCGTAATCCATCCTACCAGGTGGTCGAACCCTGCGCGGCCTCGCTCAGCGGCGTGCGCCCAGGCTATCTCGGCAATTTGTGGAAGACTGGCTGAACGGAAAGCGCTAACGAACGGGGTCAGGTCTTTCATATTGCATTTGGATGCGATATGAAAGACCTGACCCCGTTCTGCGTTCTGCTGAACACCCCCTGTCAGTACGGACTGTTTTTCTGGTAGTCGGGAAACACGTCAAGCCAATACGAACCCAATGCCATGCCATGTGCAACAGGCGGGTGTCCGGGCCTGGCGCATGGCGCCCCTCGTCAACCAGGAGCATGTCATGTTCTCGAAACGGCTTTTTTTCCCATTGTTCGGCGCCTGCCTGCTGGCGCCACAGATTGCAGCTCAGCCGCAGCGCAGCAGTCCACTGTATGACCACGCCACCCAGTGGTATCTGGATGAGCCGCTCAGCGGCATCAATATCGGACCGGCCTGGCAGATTACCCAGGGATCACCGCGCGTGATCGTCGCCGTCATTGATAGCGGTATCTTGTTTGACCACCCCCTGCTCAAGGGGCGCATCCTGCCCGGCTACGACATGGTGTCTCAGGATCCGATGCCCTGCCCCCCCGACCGGGTCGCACATCAGTATGGCTGCCCATTCATTTATGCCGGTGATGGCGACGGCCGCGACAGCGATGCCAGCGACCCCGGTGATGCCTATTCGGTAGCACTGCTCCGTGCCTATGGGGAGCCGGAAACCAAGGCGTCCGACAGCAGCTGGCATGGCACGAGCGTGGCCAGCATCATTGCGGCACAGGGACATGCCAGCTGGGGACTGAGCGGGATTAGCCGTCACAGCCGCATTTTGCCGGTACGGGCCGGGGGGCGGGGCTACAACCGACAGGATCTGGTGGACAGCATCCGCTGGGCAGCTGGCTTGCCGGTCGCCGGGGTACCGCACAATCGCTTTCCGGCACAGGTGTTGAACATAAGTTTGAGTGCAGAGGATGAGGATGTTGGCAGGGTTTGCCCGGCTGATATCCAGCAAGCCATCGACGAAGCGCTGCAGCGGGGCTCGGCCCGCGCCATTGTGGCCAGCGCCGGCAATGACGGCAAGCTGGATGGTGCGCGGGCACCGGCCAATTGCCGCGGCGTCATCACGGTGACCGCCGTGACCCGAAATGGTCACCTGGCCGATTATGCCGATTACGGGCGGGCGATCACGCTGGCAGCGCCGGCCAGCGCGCTGGATGATCAGGATGGCGGCTACAGCGACTATCCGGTCGCCAGCCACTGTGCCCTGCAACACCCTGTCAGCGACGCCCGGCACTGCCCGGATCCAGCCGCCCCTGGGGCGCCCTGGGTCATGACGCCGGGTGCCGGCACCAGCTACTCGGCCCCGATCGTGTCAGGCACCATCGCGCTGATGCTGGCGGCCAATCCCTCGCTGACATCCGGCGGCATCAGGCAGATCCTGCAGCGTACAGCACGCCCTTATGCACCGTCTTCCTTTTGTTACCACCGCACGGATCTGTGCGGCAGCGGTGTACTGGATGCCGGCCATGCCGTACTGCAGGCCGCCTTGCTGCCCGGCGGTGTGCGCGAGGCCAGCGGACAGCGCCCCGGCATCCCGGGACGCCGCTGAGGCTCAGTGGGCTTCGCCGACGGCCGGACCCTTGAGGGTGGTTTCGGACGGGACCAGGGCGGCAACCTGACGCTGGCAATCCGCAAAGTCCGGCGTGGCGATCAACGCACGCCAGTCTTCGGCGGCGCCACGACCCTCCATGCGAGCCAACCGCTCGGCCAGGCCGGCAATCTGCGGCATCGGCAATTCGGCCATCAGCTGAGCCGCCAGATCCGGGCGGTTGCAGACCAGCGCCATGTCGCAGCCGGCATCAAATGCGGCACGGGCGCGTTCGACGATGCCGCCGACACCGGCCGCCCCTTCCATGCACAGGTCGTCGGAGAAAATCACCCCGTCGAACTGCAGCTCACCACGCAGGATGTCCTGCAGCCAGATGCGAGAGAAGCCGGCCGGCTGACTATCCACCGCCGGATAGACCACATGGGCCGGCATCACCGAGCCCATGCCGGCGACCGTCATGCGGGCAAAGGGCACCAGATCATCCTGACGGATCTGGGCCAGGCTGCGTTCGTCGTGCGGGATGACATGGTGCGAGTCGCCCTCGACCCAGCCGTGGCCGGGGAAATGTTTGCCACAGCTGTTCATGCCACCGCGCGCCAGGCCGCGTTGCAGGGCCAGGGCCAGTTCGCTGACCACATCCGGGTCTGCGGCGAAGGCGCGGTCACCGATGACCGCACAGCGCGACCAGTCAAGGTCAAGCACCGGGGTGAATGACAGGTCGATATCGCAGGCGCGCAGCTCGGCGGCCAGCACATAGCCGACGGTTTCCGCCAACTGGCGCGCCTTGCCCGGGTCTTGCTGCCACAGCTCGCCCAGACGGCGCATCGGCGGCAGGCGGGTAAAGCCCGGCAGAAAGCGCTGGACGCGGCCGCCTTCGTGGTCGACGGCGATCAGCAGCGCGGGGGAGCGCAGTGCGCGGATTTCGGCGGTCAGGGCACGCAACTGGGCCACATCACTGAAGTTGCGCCGGAACAGGATCACGGCACCGACCATCGGCTGGCGCAGGGTCTGGCGCTCTTCCTCAGTCAGGGTCAGGCCGGCGATGCCGACGGTCAGGGGGCCGCGTGGCAGGTTGAGGGCTGGGGTCATGATGTCCTCTCACGGGTGGGCGCCGCATCGGCGCACTCAAGCACGACAAAGGCAAGCGCGTGGGTGCGCTCGTCACTGATGGATAGATGGTGGGCGGTGATGCCGCGCTGGCGGAGGTACTCGGCCAGTTCAGCGGCAAAGGCCAGCTGTGGCTTGCCGGCGGCATCGTGTTCGACATGGATGGCGGTCAGCAGGACCGGGGCGCGCACGCCGGTGCCCAGCGCCTTGGCCAGGGCCTCTTTGGCGGCGAAGCGCTTGGCAAGAAAACGGGCCTGATCGCGGCTGGCCTGCCAGTCTGCCAGCTCCTGCGGCGCCAGAATGCGCCGCACCACGCCGTCGTGATGACGTTCGATCAGCCCCTGCATACGGCTGATGTCGACCAGGTCGGTGCCAATTCCCGCGATCATGATGGCTCAGGCTCCTGTTCGGCTGGCAGCGTCAGGGACTGCAGCAGCTCTCTGGTGGTGAGGCGCGCCTCCGGCCCCATCAGCTCTTCCAGCATCAGGCGCAGCAGGCCGCGCGCTTCGCGCCGGGTCAGTTCGGCAGAGAAGTCATCCGCCGCCATGGCGAGCAAGGTGGCGCCGGAGACCATGGCCTGGTGGTGGCGGGGCTCAAACCCGCGATCCAGCGCCGGTGCCTGGCCAGGGCTGCACACATACAGACGATCCGGCTGAACCGCGGCCCCCTCTTCATCTTCGGTCAGCAAGGGGGCATAGCCAAGGCAGCCGATGAGGGCCAGTTCAAAGCGGCGCAGCAGGGCACCGGGGTTTTCTCCTGCCGCCAGGCCACGCACGGCGCGGTCATAGATGCGCCAGGTCTCGCCATGCGGGTCTTCCCGCACCAGCAGGTGCATCAGCAGCTCGTTGAGGTAAAACCCGCAGATCAGCGGCAGGCCTGACAGCTGTCGTACCCCGCCCTGCCAGTCGGCACTGTGCAGGGTGCGCACTTCATTCTTGCCGAACCAGGACAGGGTCAGCGGCTGAAACGGCAGCAGCAGCCCCCGCAATTCGGCGCGCGGGCGGCGCGCACCGCGCGCCACCAGACCCAGACGGCCGTGATCCGGCGTCAGGACCTCCAGCAGCAGGCTGGTTTCGCGATAGGGCCGCGCATGCAGGATATAGGCCGGCTGGCGGTCAATTTTGCCGGGTTGCGAGGCAGCCATGGCTTAGTCGAGACCGAATTCCTTGAGGAAGCGCACGTCGTCGGCCCAGCCGGTCTTGACCTTGACCCAGACTTGCAGGAACACCTTGCCGTCGAACAGGGTTTCCATATCCAGCCGCGCTTCGGTGGAAATCTTTTTCAGCTTTTCGCCTCCCTTGCCGATGACGATGCTCTTCTGGTTTTCACGGTCGACCAGCACGGCAACATGAATGCGGCGCAGATTGCCATCCATCTCGAACATCTCGACTTCGACATTCATCGAGTAAGGCAGCTCTTCGCCCAGATAGCGGAACAGCTTTTCGCGCACGATCTCCGCAGCCAGGAAGCGTTCGCTCTTGTCGGTGACCATGTCTTCCGGATACAGCGGCACCGATTCGGGCAGATAGGGACGGACTTGCAGCAGCAGTTCGGCCAGGCGCTGGCCATGTTTGGCACTGACGGCCTCGACGGCGGCAAAGGCAAAGTCCTGCTGCACAGTGTCGATGAATTGTGCCAGCGCCAGTTTGTCCTTGGCCTTGTCCAGCTTGTTGACCACCAGGATCACAGGGGTGTTTTTCGGCAGCAGCGGCAACAATTCGCGGTCTGCCGCAGTCCAGCGCATGGCTTCCACCAGGAACAGCACGCAATCGACGTCGGACAGGGTGTCGCGCACGCTCTGGTTGAGCACGTCATTGAGGGCGCTGCGATGGTGCGTCTGGAAGCCCGGGGTGTCGACAAAGACAAACTGGGCATCGGCCTCGGTGCGGATGCCGGTGACGCGATGGCGCGTGGTCTGGGCCTTTTTCGAGGTGATGCTGATCTTCTGGCCGATGAGATGGTTCATCAGCGTCGACTTGCCGACATTGGGGCGGCCCACGATGGCGACAAAGCCACAGTGGTATTGGATTTCTTCAGTCATCGGGTTTTCTTGCCTTTGGCAATGTGCTGGGCCAGCAGGTCGAGCGCCACTTCGGCGGCCTGCTGTTCGGCGGCGCGGCGGCTGCCGCCCTCGCCGGTGGATTCTATGGCTAGCTCGCCCAGATCGCAGACCACGCGGAACCACTGTTCGTGGGCCTCGCCGTTCTGTTCGAGAATACGGTATTTCGGCAAGGCCAGCTTCTGTGCCTGCAAAGCTTCCTGCAGGCGCGTCTTGGCGTCCTTGGCATGCTTGGTCGGGTCGATGCTGCGAATGCGCTCGGCGTACAGCCCGCGTACCACCTGCTCGGCGGCCGCAAAGTCGGCATCGAAGCTGACGGCGGCAAAGGTGGCCTCCAGCGCATCCGCCAGGATGGACGGCCGGTTGAACCCGCCGCTCTTCAACTCACCTTCGCCGAGGTACAGATACTCGCCCAGCTTCAGCTCATGAGCGATTTCGGCCAGGGTGTTCTGGTTGACCAGGTTGGCGCGCAGGCGCGACAGCTCGCCCTCGGTCTGCGCCGGAAAATGGTCATACAGCATGCGCGCCACGGTGTAGTTGAGGATGCTGTCGCCGATGAATTCGAAACGCTCGTTATTGGGCGAGCCGAAGCTGCGGTGGGTCAATGCCTGTCGCAGCAGGGCCGGCTGGCGGAACACATATTGGAGCGCCTCGCTGAGGCGGCGGAAACGGGATTCTGGGGACGTCACCATGGATTCTGTTCAATGGGTTGCCGGCCCGAGCCGGGCTCGGGCCGGAAAAAAGTCATGCCTGCATACGCAATGATAATACAGTGCGATGCAGGCATGGGATATGAAGCTGGAGATTAGTTGACCCGGCTGCCGATACGTCCGGGCTGGGAGAAGTTCATCCAGATGAAGAAGGCCTTGCCCACCACCAGACGATCATCGACAAACCCCCAGTAGCGACCGTCGAGACTGTTGTCGCGGTTGTCGCCCATCATGAAGTACTTGCCGGCCGGCACCTTGCAGACAAAGCCGTTGTCGTCGTAGCGGCACTGGTCGCGATCGGGGAAATCCATCACCTGCGCCGGCACCAGCGTCGGTGCATCCGGAATGTTCAGCACTTCCACCTTCTTGCCCAGCAGATCTTCCTGGAAGCGGTCGTTGTGAATCATGGCCACGCGCTGCTCCAGGTAGTCGTAGGTGCCGTCCTTGACGTCCGCCACCGGCTGACCGTTGATGGTCAGGCGCTTGTTGCGGTATTCGACGGTATCGCCCGGCAGGCCGATGACGCGCTTGATGTAGTTGACCTTGGGGTTCATCGGGAAGTTGAACACCATGACATCACCGCGCTCGACCTTGCCAACCGGAATCAGCACGTTGTTGAGCACCGGCACGCGAATGCCGTAGATAAATTTGTTGACCAGGATAAAGTCGCCGACCACCAGACCGGGGCGCATGGAGCTGGACGGAATGGTGAACGGCTCGACCAGGAAGGAACGCAGCACGAACACCACCAGAATGACCGGAAAGAAGCCCCTGGCATAATCGACCACCAGGGAGGCCTCTTGCTGGCTGGCCTGACGCTTTTTCGCCAGCAGCCATTTATCCAGCGCCCAGACCACACCGGTAATCACCACGAACAGCAGCAGCACGGCCGTCAGGCTGATGTACTCGGACAGCACACCGAAAATGCCGATGACGACAAACAGCGCGCCCCACTGCACGGAAGGCGGAAAGTCCTTGGCGCCCGGCTGCTTCTTGCCGCCGAACAGGGTCAGCATCAGGCCGATGACGGCCAGTGCGACAAATACCCAAAAATAGTTACCCGACACTTATTTGTCCCCTACTTGAAGGATGGCAAGGAATGCTGCCTGCGGAATTTCCACGTTGCCGACCTGCTTCATGCGCTTCTTGCCGGCCTTTTGCTTTTCCAGCAGCTTTTTCTTGCGGGTGATGTCGCCGCCATAACACTTGGCCAGCACGTTCTTGCGCAGGGCCTTGACGGTTTCACGGGCAATGATGTGACTGCCGATGGCGGCCTGGATGGCAATGTCGAACATCTGGCGCGGAATCAGCTCGCGCATCTTCGACGCCAGTTCGCGGCCACGATACATCGAGGTCGAGCGATGCACGATCAGCGACAGGGCATCCACCTTCTCGCTGTTGACCAGGATATCCAGCTTGACCAGATCGGCGGTCTGGAATTCCTTGAATTCATAATCGAGCGAGGCGTAGCCACGGCTGGTCGACTTGAGCTTGTCAAAGAAGTCCATCACCACTTCGTTCATCGGCATGTCGTAGGTGAGCATCACCTGACGACCCATGTATTGCATATTGCGCTGCACGCCACGCTTCTGGTTGCAGAGCGTCATCACCGCGCCGACATAATCTTGCGGCACCAGGATGGTGGAAGTAATGATGGGCTCGCGAATTTCTTCAATTTTCGACAATTCCGGCAGGCGCGAGGGGTTTTCCACCTCGATCAGCTCACCATCCTTCATCAGCACCTGATAGACCACGGTCGGTGCCGTGGTGATCAGATCCATGTCGAATTCGCGCTCCAGACGTTCCTGCACGATTTCCAGGTGCAGCAGCCCGAGGAAGCCGCAGCGGAAGCCGAAGCCCAGTGCCTGCGACACTTCCGGCTCGAACTGCAGCGAGGCATCGTTGAGTTGCAGTTTTTCCAGCGCATCGCGCAGCGAGTCGTAGTCGTGGCTTTCCACCGGATAGAGACCGGCAAACACCTGCGGCTTGACTTCCTTGAAGCCCGGCAGGGCCGCTTCGGCCTGGCGCGAGACATGCGTGATGGTATCGCCGACCTTGGCCGACTTGAGTTCCTTGATGCCGGCGATGATGAAGCCCACCTGGCCGGCCGACAGCGTCTCGCGCTGCACCGACTTCGGCGTGAAGACACCGACCTGTTCGCACAGGTGCTCGGCACCGGTGGCCATGAACTTGATCTTGTCCTTCGGACGCAGGGTGCCATCGACCACGCGCACCAGCATCACGACGCCGACGTAGTTGTCGAACCAGGAATCGATGATCAGCGCCTTGAGCGGCGCATCGGGATCGCCTACCGGGGCCGGAATCTTGCTGACCACGGTTTCGAGAATGTCTTCGATGCCGATGCCGGACTTGGCAGAGGCGCGCACCGCATCGATCGCCTCGATGCCGATGATGTCCTCGATTTCCTGGCTGACGCGTTCCGGCTCGGCGGATGGCAGGTCGATCTTGTTCAGCACCGGCACGACTTCGACGCCCAGGTCGATGGCGGTGTAGCAGTTGGCCACGGTCTGGGCCTCGACGCCCTGCGAGGCATCGACCACCAGCAGTGCCCCCTCGCAGGCGGACAGTGAGCGGCTCACTTCGTAGGAGAAGTCAACGTGCCCCGGGGTGTCGATCAGGTTCAGATTGTAGACCTGCCCGTCGCGCGCCTTGTAATGCAGGGCGGCCGTCTGAGCCTTGATGGTGATGCCGCGCTCTTTCTCGATATCCATCGAGTCGAGCACCTGCGCGCTCATTTCACGCGCGTCCAGCCCGCCACAATACTGGATAAAGCGGTCGGCGAGCGTGGACTTGCCATGGTCAATGTGGGCGATAATCGAGAAATTGCGAATATGTTTCATCGGAGTCCGGAAAAAATAAGAGCAGGTAATGCCTGCCCCCAGCAGCCAAAAACGACACGCGGCCGGGACATGCCCGGCCACGAAAACAGCATACACTGGCGCGGATTTTAGCTGATTTCCCGCAGATGTGCAGCCAGACGCTCGGTATCGAGGTGGTAATGACAGATTTCCGTCTCACCATCCATCAATACCGGCACCAGCTCGTCGAAGCGTTCGGTCAGCTGCGGATCCTCATCCACATCGACAACCTCCAGCCCGAAGCCATATTGCGCGCGCCAGGGCGCGAGTTCAGCCAGCATCTGATGGCACAGGCTGCAGTACTCGCGAAAGTACAGGGTCAGCGTCATTCGCCGCTGCCAAGCGCAATGGCGATGAACATCAGATTGCCCTCGCGCAGCACCTGCAGGGCAATGCTGCCCTTGCCGGACTTGATCGCCGCCTCGAGCTGCTTGACCGAGGACAGTTTCTCGCCGCCGATACCAACGATCACATCACCCGGCACCAGCCCGGCACGGGCGCTGCCGGCGCTGACGGCGCGCACCACCACGGCAAAGCCGACGCCCAGCTGCTGGCGCTGCGCGGCGTTCAGCGGGCTGACCACCAGGCCGATCTGACCCAGATTGCGGTCGCTGCCATTCGGTTTCGCATTGTTGTCGTTGCCGGACTGATCATCCTGATCCGGCTGGTCCTTCAGCTCTTCGCTGACCACCGTGATTTGCCGGCTCGCCTTGTCACGCCACACCTGCAGATTGAAGCGGCTGCCCGGCTTGGCCATGCCGATCACGCGCTGCAGATCGCCGGTATTGGTGATCGCCTGCTGATTGACCCCGGTGATGATGTCGCCGACACGCAGACCGGCTCGCGCGGCCGGGCTGTCCGGCTCGATACGGGCAATCAGCACGCCATCGGCGCGGGACAGACCAAACGACTGAGCCAGTTCCTTGCTCAGCGGCTGCAGCTGAACACCGATGCGGCCACGCGACACCTTGCCGTTGGCCTTGAGCTGATCCGCCACTTCCAGCGCCACGTCAATCGGAATGGCCAGCGAGATGCCCATGAAGCCACCCGAGCGGCTGAGAATCTGCGAGTTGATCCCGACAACCTCGCCCTTCATGTTGAACAGCGGACCGCCGGAGTTGCCCGGGTTCACCGCGGCATCGGTCTGGATGAAGGGAACGTAGTTGTCATCGGGCAGCTGGCGGCCCAGCGCCGAGACAATGCCGGATGTCACGCTGTTGTCGAGACCGAAGGGCGAGCCGATGGCCAGCACCCACTGACCGACCTGCAGGCTGGAAGCCTTGCCCAGCTTGACCACGGGCAGCTTGCTACCGTCGATTTTCAGCAAGGCCACATCGGTACGGCTGTCGGCACCGATCAGCTTTGCCTTGAACTCGCGCTTGTCGGTCAGGGTCACGGTGATTTTTTCGGCCTTCGACACGACGTGGGCATTGGTCAGCACATAGCCGTCGGCGGAAATGATGAAGCCGGAACCGAGCGAGCCGACCTCGCGCTCACGCATCTGGGGCGGCGCAAAGCGGCGGAAGAATTCGAAGAAGGGATCGTTGGCCAGGGCATCGGGCAGCGCATTGGAGGCCTGGCGTTCAATGCGGCTGGTACTGATATTGACCACCGCCGGCCCTTCAGCCGTCACGATCTGGGTAAAGTCCGGCAGGCTGGCCGCATCGGCAGCCCAGGCGGGCACGCCCAGCATCGAGGTTGCCAGTGCCACAATGGCCATCAAGCTTCTGAGTGTCATGTATTCACCTCGGAATCGAACAGTTACGTCAAACAGGCGGCAGGACCCGCCGAGGGCAGGCCCTGCCGCCAATCCATTCAGGGACGGGAAACGATGCGTACGCCGCGGGCCAGATTCGCCAGCGTGGACTCGGGCATGTCCCCCACCAGGGTCAGCATTTGTTCGCCCTGACTATTGGTGGCCATGTTGATGGCGCCGTGCAGGTTCATGCTCTGCACCTTGCGCATTGAGGCCGGAATGTCTGAGGGCATCGGCTCGACAAACAACGACAGCATCACCAGGCCGTCAGAATAAACCATGTGATGAACCGGCTGGGCATTGCTGCCTCCCGGCATGGTTCTTTGTACAGAACGAACCAGCTTGAATCCTGATGGCAACCCGCTGATTTCTGATCGGCCGGCGTTGCCGTCAGCGGCAGACTGCGACTGCACCGGGCCGCGCAGCTGGTTGCTCAGCTTGTATTGCGGCTTGAGCTGGCTCTTGTCGCGCTGAGGCGTAAGATCAATGGCGGTAAAGGTGTATTGCTCGACCACCTCGTTGCTGCGCGGGGTCAGGGTCATCATCTTGAGCGGCAGGGCGGTGGTCTGATCGACACAAATGCGCTCGGTATAACGCTGCTGGTCGCGTGCCCGCACCTCCAGCCAGTTGCAGTCGCGCTGCGCCACGCGGTCGGGACCCAGCTTGCGTAAGGTGTAGGACTGGGAGATGTCAGCGACGTCGTCGGACATCAGCGCCGGAAAGAGCCGCATGGCACTGACCTTGGCGGCCAGCAGCGACTTCTTGTCCGGGGCATAGCAGGTGAGCTGCTCGCCATTGCGCACGATCTCGCGCGGCGGTCCATCCAGCGCCACACGGCGCTCCTGGACGGATGAAGCAGCGCCGAGGCGCACGATGCGGAAAGTTTCCAGCGTATCTTTCATTTGGTGCAGATAGGTGCCACTCATCGACTGCTGACGTCCGGCTTCGGTCACTTTCTGGAACAGTTGCCAGTCATCTTCCGCCAGCGCGAGCATCGGCAAGGCCAGCAGGCACATCCCCAGCGCGATCTTCCTCATCAGTGCGCTGCCCCCTGACTGTAAGACACACGCACCAGCCCCTGATCCGCGGTCAGTTCCTGATGGGCCAGGAAGTAGGCATCGGCATTGCTGCCGGCCACCGGCTGCAGGGCCAGGGGTTTCTGCACCTGGCTGCTGACCATCACGGCCGCATGCTGGGACGAGGAAAGCTGCTGCCAGCCCACCACCGCGGCGAAGCTGACACTGGCGGCCAGTGCAGCCGCCCCGGCCATGCGCGTGCGCGTCGGCCGGTACCAGCGACGCGGGGCCAGCACGGTCGGCTCGGCCTTCAGGCGCTCGCTGACGGCATCTCGCACGTCAAAGGCAACCTGTGCATTGGCACGCATGGCATCGCCGATCAGGTGATAGTCATTCCAGGCCTGCTTCAGGGAGGCATCAGCCTCGATGGCGGTCATCACATGAGCGGCGCTACTGTCGTCCAGCTCGCTATCCATCAGTTCGGAAACTCTCTGTTTCATTTCTACCACCTTTTGTTTTTGGCCGTGTCCAGGAGGGGCCGCAACTCGGTCGCAATCGCCTCGCGCGCACGGAAAATCCGCGAACGCACGGTCCCGATCGGACAGTCCATCACCTTGGCAATTTCTTCGTACGACAAGCCGTCCATTTCGCGCAGCGAAATGGCGGTGCGCAACTCTTCCGGCAGACGCTCTACCGCCTCATTGACGGTGGTGAGGATCTGCTTGTTCATCAACGCCGATTCGGGCGTGTTCAGATCCGGCAGTTGCGAGGCCAGATCAAAGCTTTCACCGTCTTCATCTTCGAAGTCGGCGTGCACAACCGGGCGCCGAGAGCTGGCGCTGAGAAAATTCTTCGCCGTATTGATGCCGATGCGATACAGCCAGGTGTAGAACGCGCTCTCGCCGCGAAAGGCAGACAGAGAACGATACGCCTTGACAAAGGCCTCCTGGGTCACATCTTCGATATCCGCGCTGTCGCGCAGAAATCGTGACAAAAGACGCGCCAGGCGCCGTTGATATTTCGCAACCAGCAGATCAAAGGCTCTCTTCTCCCCTTTTTGAGCACGCGCTACCAGCTGTTGATCGATATCACGATCACTCATTCGTTTTTAATGCTCCCTGAATAGCCCAACCAATTATATTTCTGAATTTGCGTAGCGGGCTTGTAACTAGACCACTACACGCGAAGGGAGTTCCCGAAATTCGAAATCGGAAAAAGCGAACCTTAGCAGAGCTGCCCATAAAGGTGAATGGGCCATGGTCGGCTTCCAATTATACCAAGCACTTGCTAGAATGACATTTAGCTAACCAGCTGTCGGACAAACCGACGATCCGCATCAGCAACCTCCATTCACTCAGCCAGGGAGCCTTCATGAACACACCCGGTCAACGCTTTCGTCAGGCGGTCGAGCAAGAACACCCCCTGCAGGTGGTCGGCGCCGTCAATGCCTACGCGGCCCGCCTGGCCGAGCACAGCGGCTTCAAGGCGCTCTATCTGTCCGGCGGCGGCGTGGCCGCCTGCTCGTGCGGCATCCCCGACCTCGGCATCACCACACTGGAGGATGTCCTGATCGACGTACGGCGCATCACCGATGCCAGCAGCCTGCCCCTGCTGGTGGACATCGATACCGGCTGGGGTGGCGCCTTCAATATTGCCCGGGCGATCCGCAGCCTGGAGAAGGCCGGTGCCGCCGCCGTGCACATCGAAGACCAGGTGCAGCAGAAGCGCTGTGGCCATCGTCCCAACAAGGCCATCGTCAGCCAGGAAGAGATGGTCGACCGCATCAAGGCGGCCGTGGATGCGCGGCAGGACGACAGCTTCGTCATCATGGCCCGCACCGACGCCTTGGCGGTCGAGGGGCTGGATGCCGCGCTGGCACGCGCCCAGGCCTGCGTGGCTGCCGGGGCCGACATGATCTTCCCCGAAGCCATGACCGATCTGTCGATGTACCGCCGCTTTGCCGAGGCCTGCCGTGTGCCGATCCTGGCCAACATCACCGAATTCGGTGCCACCGAGCTCTACGACACCACCCAGCTGCGTGATGCCGGCGTCGGTCTGGTGCTCTACCCCTTGTCGGCCTTCCGGGCCATGAGCCAGGCCGCGCTCGAGGTCTACCAGACGATCCGCCGCGACGGCAGCCAGCGCCAGGTCATCGACAAGATGCAGACCCGCAGCGAGTTGTACCAGCACCTGGGCTATCACGAATACGAACAAAAACTGGATGCACTGTTTGCGCAAAACCAGAACAAATAAGCGCGCTGCCCGCACACACCAAGGAGAAACTGATGCAAGAAACCGTTCTGACAGGAAAGCCGAAGAAATCTGTCGCGCTCTCCGGCGTCGCCGCCGGCAATACCGCGCTGTGCACGGTCGGTCGCAGCGGCAATGATCTGCATTACCGCGGTTACGACATTCTCGACCTGGCAGGCCAGTGCGAGTTTGAAGAGGTGGCCTATCTGCTGGTGCATGGCAGCCTGCCGACCCGCACCGCCCTGAGCGCCTACAAGAACCGGCTCAAGGGACTGCGCGGTCTGCCGGCCAATGTACGCAGCGTACTGGAGCTGCTGCCGGCGGCCACCCATCCGATGGACGTGATGCGCACCGGGGTCTCGGCACTGGGCTGCCTGCTGCCGGAAAAGGACGACCACAACACCGCCGGCGCCCGTGAGATCGCCGACCGCCTGATGGCCAGCCTGGGGTCGATCCTGCTCTACTGGTATCACTTCAGCCACAACGGTCGCCGCATCGAGACGGAAACCGACGATGACAGTATCGGCGGGCACTTCCTGCATCTGCTGCATGGCAAGACGCCGAGCGCCGAGCATGTCCGCGCCATGCACACCTCGCTCAATCTGTATGCCGAGCATGAGTTCAACGCCTCGACCTTCACCGCCCGCGTGATTGCCGGCACCGGCTCGGACATGTATTCGGCCATCACCGGCGCCATCGGTGCGCTGCGCGGCCCGAAGCACGGCGGGGCCAACGAGGTGGCCTACGAGATCCAGAGCCGCTACGCCAGCGCCGACGAGGCCGAGGCCGACATCCTGCGCCGCATCGCCAACAAGGAAGTCATCATCGGTTTCGGTCATCCGGTCTACACCGAATCGGATCCGCGCAACCAGGTGATCAAGCGCGTGGCGCAGGATCTGTCGCAACAAAGCGGCAACCACCTGCTGTTCGACATTGCCGCCCGCATCGAGCAAGTCATGTGGGATGCCAAGCACATGTTCCCCAATCTCGACTGGTTCTCCGCCGTCAGCTACCACCAGATGGGCGTGCCGACCGCCATGTTCACGCCGCTGTTTGTCATCTCGCGCACCAGCGGCTGGAGTGCCCACGTCATCGAACAGCGCCAGGACGGCAAGATCATCCGCCCGTCCGCCAACTACACCGGGCCGGAAGAACAGACCTTCATTCCGCTCAAGGATCGTTAACCGAGGAAACCTCATGTCCGCACATATTTCGAACATCCGCCCCGAACACGATACGGTGCTCAAAGACATCGCCCGCTACGTGGCCCATGGCCACATCGATTCGGCAGAAGCCTGGAACACCGCGCGCCTGTGCCTGATGGACACCCTCGGCTGCGGCCTGGAGGCATTGTCCTACCCGGCCTGCACCAAGCTGATGGGGCCGATCGTCCCCGGCACCGTGGTCCCGAACGGTGCCCGCGTTCCCGGCACCTCTTTCCAGCTCGACCCGGTACAGGCCGCCTTCAATATCGGCGCCATGATCCGCTGGCTGGATTTCAACGACACCTGGCTGGCGGCCGAATGGGGCCACCCTTCCGACAACCTGGGCGGCATTCTGGCCACGGCCGACTGGATCAGCCGTGAACGCGTAGCACGCGGTGATACCCCGCTGACCATGCGCGATGTGCTCGAAGCCATGATCAAGGCACACGAAATCCAGGGTTGCCTGGCGCTGGAGAACTCATTCAACAAGGTCGGACTGGATCACGTGGTGCTGGTCAAAGTGGCATCGGCCGCTGTCTGCGCCAAACTGATGGGCGCCACGGAGAACGAAATCGCCGATGCCGTCTCGCAGGCCTTCGTCGACGGCCAAAGCCTGCGCACCTATCGCCACGCGCCGAATACCGGTTCGCGCAAATCCTGGGCCGCCGGCGACGCCACCAGCCGCGCCGTGCGTCTGGCGCTGTTCACCCTCAAGGGCGAAATGGGCATCCCGGGCGTGCTGAGCGCACCGACCTGGGGCTTCTACGACGTCCTGTTCAAGGGCAAGCCCTTCGCCTTCCAGCGCCCCTATGGCAGCTACGTGATGGAAAAGGTGCTGTTCAAGATTTCCTTCCCGGCCGAGTTCCACAGCCAGACCGCCGTCGAGTGCGCCATGACCCTGCACAGGCAGTTACAGGAGATGGGCAAGCAGGCCGAAGACATCCGCAAGATCACCATCCGCACCCATGAAGCCTGCATCCGCATCATCGACAAGCAGGGCCCGCTGGCCAACCCGGCCGACCGTGATCACTGCATCCAGTACATGGTGGCCGTGCCCCTGCTGTTTGGCCGCCTGACCGCCGCCGATTATGAAGACAGCGTGGCCGGCGATGCGCGCATCGATGCGCTGCGCGCCAAGATCGTCTGCGTGGAAGATGCCCAGTTCACCCGTGACTACCATGACCCGGACAAGCGCAGCATCGCCAACGCGCTGACCGTAGAGCTCAATGACGGCACCGTCCTGCCCGAGGTGGTTTGCGAATATCCGATCGGCCACCAGCGTCGCCGCCAGGATGGCATCCCGCTGCTGGAAGCCAAGTTCCGCACCAACCTGGCTCGCCGCTTCCCCGAGAAGCAGCAGAAGGCCATCTTCGAGTTGTGCAACGACCAGGCGCGTCTGCTGGCCACGCCGGTCAATCGTTTCAGCGATCTCTGGGTGATCTGACCCTCCGTGCGGCGGGCCGGCTGGCCCGCCGTTTTTCTTTCAGCCTTGTCCCATATCACGGTCAGTCTTCGCTCTGCCCCCGGTTCAGCCTGGGAAATATCAGTTAAAAGACGCGCTCCTTTCCACCGCATCATGTCAGGAGTGCCCATGCTTCGTTCCCTGCCCTTGCTGTTGTCTGTTTCTTTACCGGCGGCTGCTCTCCCCCCGGCCCCCTGCCCGCAACCGGCCGAGACCATCGTGCACGATCGCGGCGCACGACTGCGCTATTGCGTGGACGGCGGGCTGGCCCTTTACGGCGATCTGGTGCTGGGCCCTGCCGATCACATCCGGCAACAGGGCATCCCTACCCTGCAAGTCAGCCCCTGGCAGCAGCACCAGGAGACTCAGCAGCGCGCGCGCCCCAGACGCCAGATCCCCCTGGGGCCGGGCAGCACCACCTGGCCGCTCAATGTGGTGGTCTATCAGTTCGGCCAGGTCACGCCAGGAGCCCGACGCGCCATGCTGGCGGCGATGCAGGACATCGAGCGCAAAACCCATGTCCGCTTCCGCGAACGCCAGAGCGAGCGTGACTATGTGCAGATCGTCAGCGTCCCCTACAACGGCAGGATCTGCGGCACCTCCTACCTCGGACGCATCGGTGGTGCCCAGCGCCTGCAGATCGCTGATCGCTGCGAAACCACCACCACGGCCTCGCACGAGCTGCAGCATGCGCTGGGCTTCGAAGATCGCCAGATTCGCGACGCCCCGGCCCTGAGTGAGCGCGACATCCTGCAGATCAACCATCTCTACCCGCCGGTCAACCTGAGCGCCCAGGCCGATCCGATCCTGCGGCTGAGCGCCCTGCATCTCACCATCGATCAGCATGGCGTGGGTCATGTACGCGGCTATCTGCGTCCGGGGGCCCGGCTGCTGCGCTGGCAATGGCAGGACGCCAGCGGCCGGGCATTGACACTCAAGACCTTGCAGCAGCCGTCCGGTCATCGTCACGACTTCACCATCCTGCCGCAGGATTTTCATGGCAAGGCAATACTGACGCTCTGGGTGCAAAGTGCAGAAGGCCTGACTCAACAGGTGCAGATGACGCTGCAGGTTCAACCGGCGCAGCCGCCCGGCCTGCACCGGGCCGAGGCCATGTCCCCGGCACACGACCCCGGCCCGGGCCGTCAACTGGTGCTGCGCCACAGCCATAACCTGTGCCTGACGGCGCAGACAAGCCGGCGCCCGCTGGCGCTGACACGTTGTGAAGGTGATGCGCCGAATCAGCGCTGGGTGCTGCATCAGGATGGCCGGCTGGAAAATGCCGCCCGGCACCAGCACTGCCTGGTCGGCACGCCGGCAGCCAGCGGCGGCATGCTGCTGCTGCGCCACTGCCAGGCCACCAACCCAAGACACCGCTGGTATTGGCAGGACGCCGTGCTGAGCAGCCAGGCCGCCCCTGACGATCGCCTGACGGCCGAGGCCGGCGGCACGCTGCAACTCTACCCGCCCCGAATGGATGAGGGCATCAGCCAGCACTGGGACTGGCGTTAGCGCAGGATTCGGGCGCACGGCCGGGCCGGCTTCGTGCTACACTGTGCGCCCAGTGAAATACCGGCTAAACCATTGTGAATAAAACAGCTTTTTCCTCCCTCCCCCTTTCCGCGGCCATGCTCGACAATCTGGCCAGCCTCGGCTACCAGACCATGACCCCGATCCAGGCCGAAAGCCTGCCCGGGACGCTGGATAACCGCGACCTGATCGCCCAGGCCAAGACCGGCAGCGGCAAGACGGCCGCATTCGGCATTCCGCTGATGGAAAAACTCAATCCACGCTGGTTTGCCATTCAGGGGCTGGTGCTGTGTCCGACCCGCGAACTGGCCGAGCAGGTGGCCAAGGAGCTGCGACGTCTGGCCCGCCACATCGACAACATCAAGGTGCTGACCCTGTGCGGCGGCAGCCCGATGGGGCCACAGATCGGCTCGCTCGAGCATGGCGCGCACATCATCGTCGGCACGCCGGGGCGTCTGCGTGACCACCTGGGCCGCGGCACCATCGACCTGTCCACCGTACACACCCTGGTGCTGGACGAGGCCGACCGCATGGTCGACATGGGCTTCTTCGACGATATCGCCGGCATCATCAGTGCCTGCCCGAAAAAGCGTCAGACCCTGCTGTTCTCCGCCACCTACCCGGACAATATCCGCAAGCTGTCGGCCCCCTTCCTGCGCATGCCGCTGGAGGTCAAGGTCGAATCCCTGCACCAGACCGACAAAATTGAGCAGCGCTTCTACAAAGTGACGGCGGAAAACCGCAACGACATGGTGGCGCAGGCGCTGCTGCACTTCCGCCCGACCTCGACCCTGGCTTTCTGCAACACCAAGATTCATTGCCGCGAGCTGGCCGACCAACTGAGCGCCAAGGGTTTCTCGGCACTGGCACTGTACGGTGAGCTGGAACAGCGCGAACGCGATGAAATCCTGCTGCGCTTCGTCAACCGCAGCGCTTCGGTACTGGTCGCCACCGACGTGGCGGCACGCGGTCTGGACATTCCCTCGCTGGACATGGTCATCAATGTCGACGTGGCCCGGGACGCCGAAGTGCACATCCACCGCATCGGCCGCACCGGTCGCGGAGACGAGAAAGGCATGGCGCTGTCGCTGGCGGCACCGGCCGATCAACGCTGGGTGGAAGAAATCGCCCGCTATCAGCAGGCGCCGATCAGCTGGCACGACTGTGCCGAACTGGTCACGCAGGGTGCCGGCCGGCTGGTGGCGCCGATGGTGACGGTCTGCATTGCGGCGGGCAAGAAAGAAAAGATTCGGCCGGGCGACATTCTCGGTGCGCTGACCGGAGATGGCGGACTGGACGGCGCCGACATCGGCAAAATCCAGATCGGCGAATTCGCCAGCTTTGTCGCCCTGCGACGTGACGTGGCGGAAAAACACTTCAACCGCCTCAGCCAGTGCAAGATCAAGGGCAAAACCAGCAAGATGCGCCTGCTGTAATGCGTTATGCTGATGAGCTACCGAGTGGAGGCTCATCATGTCCGTGACTTTCGATACTGATCCGACCCGTCTCGATCGCGAGCGGGTCTTTGCTTATCTCAGCCAGCAATCCTACTGGGCACGTGGCTTGCCGCGCGCCGTCTTCGAACGGTCGCTGCAGGGCTCGCTGTGTATCGGCGGCTATGACGAACAGGGCGAACAAGTCGCTTTTGCCCGCGTCATCACTGACTACGCCACCTTCGGCTACCTGTCGGACGTCTTTGTGATCGAAGCACGGCGCGGCCAGGGCATCAGCAAGGCGCTGATGCAGTTCATTCTGGCGCACCCCGAGCTGCAGAATCTGCGCCGCTTCATGCTGGCCACGGCCGACGCACACGGACTGTATGCCGGCTTCGGCTTTACCCCGCTGTCCAAACCGGAACGCCTGATGGAACGGCTGGATCAGCAGGTCTATCAGCGACTGGCCGGCTCCGCGGGTTAAGTCCGTCTAGCTGGCCTCGCGCTGCAAGCGGCGCAGAAAGACGGTCATTTCTTTCTGCGCCTGCACATCCCCATGCGCAACGGCCACCGCAATACCCTGCTGATAAGCATCGACCGCAGCAGCAGGCTGACCGGCGGCAACCAGCACCTTGCCCAACAGCTTCCAGGCGGCGGTGTAATCCGGCTGCCAGACCAGCGCCTGACGCAAATGGGTTTCGGCTTCGCCCAGCTGGCCGAGCTTCAGACACTCCCCTCCGATGGCAAAACGCAGCAGTGCGTTGTCTCGCGGGCCATCGACCATTTTCAGCAGTGCGTCCAGTTGCGGCATGTTTCAACCTCCATTTGACCGATCGGGCACCAGCACCGTGCGGTTGCCATTGCTCTCCATGGCGCTCACCAGCCCCGCCGCTTCCATTTCTTCAATCAGTCTGGCCGCCCGGTTGTAGCCGATACGCAGGTGTCGCTGCACCGAGGAAATCGAAGCCTTGCGGGTACGCAGCACGATCTCCACCGCCTCGTCATAAAGCGGATCGCTCTCGGCCGCGGCCTGGCGGTCGCCGCCGGCGGCATTGCTCTCTTCCAGCTCTGCCTCGCCGGTCAGCAAACCCTCGACATAATCCGGCTCGCCGAATGACTTGAGCGTTTCCACCACCGCATGCACTTCATCATCGGTGACAAAGGCACCGTGGATACGCTGCGGATAGCCACTGCCCGGCGGCAGGAACAGCATGTCGCCCTGTCCCAGCAGCGCCTCGGCGCCCATCTGGTCCAGGATGGTACGACTGTCGACCTTGCTGGAGACCTGAAAGGCAATCCGTGTCGGAATGTTGGCTTTAATCAGACCGGTAATCACATCCACCGAAGGCCGCTGGGTGGCCAGAATCAGGTGAATGCCGGCCGCGCGCGCCTTCTGCGCCAGACGCGCGATCAGTTCCTCGATTTTCTTGCCGGCCACCATCATCAGGTCAGCAAACTCATCCACCACCACCACGATGCAGGGCAGGGTTTCCAGCGGCTCCGGTGTCTCCGGGGTCAGCGAGAACGGATTCTTCAGCGTCTCGCCGGCCGCTCGGGCCGCCTGCACCTTGTCGTTGTAACCCGCCAGATTGCGCACACCGAGGGCACTCATCAGGCGATAGCGCTTTTCCATCTCGCCGACACACCAGTTGAGGGCATTGGCGGCCAGCTTCATGTCGGTGACCACCGGCGCCAGCAGATGCGGAATGTCGTTATACACCGACAACTCGAGCATCTTCGGGTCGATCATGATGAAACGTACGTCTTGCGGCGTGAATTTGTAGAGCAGGGACAGAATCATGGCATTGACCCCGACCGACTTGCCCGAGCCGGTGGTGCCGGCAACCAGCAAATGGGGCGCCTTGGCCAGATCCATCACCACCGGCTCGCCGGTAATGTCCTTGCCCAGGGCCAGCGTCAGACGGGTCGAGCTGTCGCTGAACGCCTCGGAAGCCAGGATTTCGGACAGGCGGATCATCTGGCGCACCGGATTGGGCAGCTCCAGCCCCATGCAGGTCTTGCCCGGGATGGTTTCCACGACGCGAATCGAGGCCAGCCCCAGTGCCCGCGCCAGATCCTTGACCAGATTGACCACCTGGCTGCCGCGCACGCCGACCGCCGGTTCCACCTCAAAGCGGGTAATCACCGGGCCGGCATAGGCATCCACCACGCTGACCTTGACCTTGAACTCGGCCAGTTTTTCTTCAATGACAATGCCCCGCTCGATCAATACGTCCTGATCCTGCACCGCAGCCGGATTGGTTTCGGCCGGCTTGAGCAGATCCAGCCCCGGCAGGCATTCGGCACTCCAGTCACGCTGCGGCAACTGACTGACCACGTCGGCACTGCGCGACACTGGCACCGACACCGGTGCGGTCATCACGGCCGGCTCGTCTTGCGGCCAGGGAGCCGGCGCGACAGGCGCTTCGCGCTCGGGTACCGGCTGATCTTCAATCCAGGTCCAGACCAGGCCGGATGAGGTGGTCTGCGCCGGTGCGGCAGCCGGCTGCGGCGCCGGAGACACGGTTGGCGCAGCCGCGGACGGCGGAGCAACCCGATCTTCGGCCACGGCAGGCGGCGCTGGCGGCAACTCGGCGGGCGCCGGCGGGACGACGGCTTGCGGCGTTGGCACGACGACCGGACGCGATGCCGACAGGGGCTGTGGCTGCACTTGCGGCAAGACCGGACGAGCGGCGGCAGGGGGCATTCTCGGTACGGCGGGCTCACCGGCCAGCAAGGTCGGACGCACCTCCAGCGGGGCAGGCGGCGGAGACGCCGACACGACCGGATCGATGATGTCGGGAGTCGGCTGCGGCCTGGAGGGGGGGGCCGGCACGAAGCGTGCCGGGCTCTGGCCAGGCTGTGTCTGGCGCAGCAGCGGCGAGGCGGGTTCGGCCGCCGGGACGGGCGCGGTATCGGAAGCCGGGGGCGCCGCACGCCGCCCCGCCTGCGACGGCGCCATCGGGGCGGGCGCCGGCTGTCGTGCCCGCAGACGCTCGCCATGGATCTGTCGCAGGCTGGCTCGCACTTCATCCGCATCGATCAGCGGCAAGTCTTCAGGCGCGGACGGGGATTCGGTACGACGACGCTGACGCCCGCCCAGCGACTGCAGATTTTGCTCTACTTCCTGGGCACCGATCACCGGCAAGGGGGAATCGTTTCTGGCTTCTTCCGGCAGGGCACGGAAGCGGCCCAGCACATTCTGGCGGATCGTCTGCGGGTCCAGCAGCGGCAATGGCGCCTCGGCCACGGGTTCGGGCAGATCACGCGACAGCCGTGCCGCCGCCTGCCGGCGCAACACGCTGCGATCGATGACCGGCATGGCTTCTGGTGCCGTGCCGGGTGACTCGGCCGGCATCGCGGAGGCGAACGGCGTTGGCGGTGCCGGATCGGCTTGAGCCTGAACCGGGGCGGCGGGCATGCCGATCTCGGGCTCGCCCAACAGGGGATCCGCCTCGAAGAACGCCGGCGACGCGGTATCGGGCCGCCTGTGGTTCAGCGCCGGTTCGGGGTCCAGCCACCAGGAAGACAGGCGGCGCAGGGACGACAGCAGGCGACCGGTCAACGCCGCCCACAACAAGACACCCAAGATCAGCAAGATGAAAAACCAGGACACGCAGATACCCACCAAGCAATGAACACGCAAAACGGCCTCTCCAGGCCGGGGGCAAATTGTAACGCGTTTTACCGGCGCCCGGCGCATCCCTTCTTGCCCCGTACGCAGACAGTCACGCTTTGAAATCGGTTTCACAGCCCCTCTCCCGCTGATGCCGGGCTGTCAGACAGGCGAACGTCGATACGAGGAAACGCAGCGGATGTGCGCCAGATCATTCGGTAACGCGGTTTGGCCGACTGCAGACAGGCCGCCCTGCCCTTATAGTCGCTTCACCTTGCCAACCGGCACCGCACAACCCTCTGATCAGGAGAACACCATGTCCGACAACGCATTTCATGACACCCCGGCGGTCGAGCACGCATTACGCATTTACAACCAACTCAATAGCGAAACCCCCACACCAGAACCCGATGCGCAGCAAACAGCATCCGCCATTCCGCCATCTGCCGCGAGCCAAGATATGGAAGGCAGTCCGGCAGACGATCATCTCTGCGGCGGCCCCGGGGCAGACCGGCTTGATGGTGCGGACGGTGACGACCAGCTGTGTGGCGCGGCTGGCAATGACCAACTCAGGGGCGGCCCGGGCGATGACCGGCTAAGGGGCGGCGCTGGGCGGGACCTGCTCTATGGCGGGCCGGGTAACGATGTCCTTGAGGGAGAGCAGGGCTTCGACTACCTCTCCGGCGGCGATGGCGACGATGTTCTGCTGGGCGGCGCGGGTCATGACATTCTCGATGGCGGCCGCGGCAATGACCTGCTCAGCGGCGGAGAGGGACGCGACACCTTCCGCTGGCAATGGGATGAATTGGGCGGCATCGATCATCTCCGCGACTTTACCCCCGGCGAAGACTGCCTGGGCATTGATCCGGATCCGGAAGGCACGCCATTGCGCCTTGTGCTGCAGCACGACAGCGAAGGCAGTCAGCTGCAACTGCTCAACCTGCAAGGTGAGCGTTTGCAGACGATCGTCTTCGACCACCTCGATCTGAGTCAGGCCGGCAACCTGAGCGATCAGGTCATCCTGGCGCACCTCCTCGAGCAGGAAGATCTCCCTCCCTACGCCTGACCCCCCTCCTCCCCGGCGCCACCGCATGGCTGGCGCCCTGGCTGCACGCCAGCTGACAGACAAACTCCCGCCAGACGATCAGCCTGTTCCGAAACCCGGCAAAGCCAATTTACAAGCCAATTTTAAACACTATATTGGCGCTCTTGTAATCGATTACACAAAACCGGACCAGCCGGAATGTTCTCTGCGCCGACGGGCGCTTCCGGCCAGGCGGGCTTATTCATCAACAGGAGCAACACCATGACAACAAGCAAAGAGCCTGAGCGCAATCTCCTCTCGGGCAGCAAAGGCGACGACACGCTGATCGGTGACGACAGCGACAACATCCTTCAGGGCGGGCGCGGCGATGACTGGCTACAGGGGCGCGGCGGGCACGACATCCTGCAGGCCGGAGAAGGCAACGACAGCCTCTGGGGCGGTGACGGTGATGACCAGCTGTTCGGCAGCAGCGGCGATGACCTGCTGTATGGCGAGCAGGGCTGTGATGTACTTCGCGGCGGCAAGGGAGGCGACACGCTGTCTGGCGGCGAAGGCGATGACCGGCTCTACGGCGGCGAGGATCAGGACATGCTCTACGGCGGAGACGGTGCGGACCAGCTGTTCGGCGGCACAGGCAGCGATCTGATGGTTGGCGGTCGGGGTCATGACCGCCTCACCGGCGGCGAGGGCAATGACCTTTTTTACTGGGACTGGAAGGACCTGGGGGGCACGGACACCCTGGCCGGTTTCCAGCTGCAGCAGGACAAGCTGCTGTTCGGCTTTCGTCTGCAGGATGCGGCAGAGGACGCACCGGAAAGTCATTTGCTGCTGCAACACGATACCCGACAAAGCCAGCTGCTGGTCACCGACAGCCAGGGCACGGTGATGCAAACCATCCTGTTTGATGGTGTGGACCTCTCGGCCGGCGGCACCCGCAGCGATGGCGAGATCCTGCAGCAGTTGCTCTATCAGGGTCAGTTCTGACCCATGACACAGCGGCTGCCGCACAGGCAGCCCCAGCCAAACCCCGCATCAGAAACGGAAAGAATGAGGACAAACATGAACCTTTTCATCAGCCAGCAAGACCAGCAAGCCCGCGCCAAGGCGCTTTATGAAAAACTGCACGGCCGGCGCCATGAAGGCATCGTGATCGTGGGACAGGACAGCCACCTCAGCGGCGTGCAGGATGGCGACCTGCTCATCACCCATGGCAGCAGCAGCGACGATCTGATCGTGGCGTCGAATGCCCAGATGAACGAAGTCCATGGCAAGGAAGGCGCCGACACCATCATCGCGGTCGAGGGCGTGAACCTGCTTTATGGCGAAAGCGGAGACGACACCCTGCTCGGCCACACCGAGGATGATCAGCTGATGGGCGGTGATGGCCGCGACAGGCTTCTCGGCATGGCCGGTGACGACACCTTGCTCGGGGGCCAGGGGGATGACGAGCTCGACGGCGGCAGTGGCAGGGATACGCTCTACGGCGGGGCCGGGCGCGATGTCCTCAAGGGCGGGGACGATCACGACACCCTGTATGGCGGCAGTGGCAATGACCAGCTGGCCGGCGGAGAAGGCAACGACGAGCTGCATGGCAATCAGGGTCAGGACACCCTCAGCGGCGGGCTGGGACACGACACGCTGTATGGCGGCAGCGGCAATGATGTGCTGCGCGGTCAGGAGGGCCATGACAATTTGTACGGCGGCAGTGGCAACGACCTGTTGTCGGGTGATAGTGGCGATGACCGGCTGTTTGGTGGCAACGGCAACGACCGTCTCAATGGCAGCACGGGCAATGATCGTCTCTCCGGCGAAGAGGGGGACGACATTCTCAAGGGCGGAGAGGGTCGCGATGTACTGAGCGGCGGCAGCGGCAACGACGCCCTGACCGGTGGTGAAGGGGCGGATGCCTTTGTCTGGCAACGCAGCGATCTGGGGGGGACCGATATCATTCGTGACTTCACCCCTGGGGAAGACCAGCTGGATCTGACCGACATCCTGCTGCGCGGCGATCATCCGCATCACTCGCTGCAGTTCGAGCACCAGGCACAAGGCTCTCGGCTGCAGATCCTCAACAGCGATGGCGACACCCTGCAAACGATCGTCTTCAAGGGCGTCGACCTGTCCGAGGGGGGCCGTCTCAGCACCGAGCAGATTCTGGACCGCGTGCTGACCGACTCGGCGCGCGCCAGCATCAGTGCCTCGCAAGTGATCGGCAGTGACCAGGACGACCGACTGTATGCCCGTGAACTCGATTTGCCGGTGTATGGCCTGGAAGGCGACGACAAACTGGTCGCCCATCCGCTGGGCAGCACCTTGTTCGGCGACGCGGGCAATGACTGGCTGGAGGGCGCCGGCGGGGATGACTGGCTCGAAGGGGGCGCCGACAGGGATACCCTGTCCGGCGGCAATGGCGATGACATGCTGCGCGGCGGCAGCGGTCGCGACCTCCTGCTGGGTGAGGCCGGGGGGGACACTTTTGTCTGGCAGAGAGAAGATCTGGATGGTATGGATGAGGTCGGAGACTTCGACCTCGGCGAAGACCGTCTGCAGTTCGTCGGACTCGGCGGCGCCAATGGCGAGCGCGCCCTGCACCTGGCATTGCAGGTCGAGCAAAACGGCCTGGCCATTCTCGACGTACGCGACGAGCAGGATCAGATCGTGCACCAGATCCGCTTCACCCATCGCGACTTCTTCCAGGATGGCAGCATGAGCCCTAGCGAGATTCTGCAGCGCATGCTGGGTGAAGAACCCCCTCTGCCCCTGCTGCCCTGACGCCCAGGCACTGCCAGCACGGCGCAAGCCGACTGACAGTGTCTCACGCCCTTTTTCCCGCTGTGCGGCAGATAAAACTGCACATGGGGGTAAAAAGGGCGTAACCGTCTTTGCCCCTCTGGCCGGACCACCCGCCGCCGATTAGTCTCCCTGCCGCGCCGATCGATTCGTCGGCCACTTTGATCAACGTAGCAAGGAGAACCTCATGCATTTGAACAATCCTCATGACCACCAGCCCGCCAAGTCACGGCCCGGCTCACCGGACATCACCCTGATCGGTACCGACGATGATGACGTCCTGACGGCCGGCAGGCAGGCCGTCAACATGCAAGGACTGGATGGCGATGACTTGCTGCGCGGCAGCCCGCACGATGATCTGCAACTGGGCGGACGGGGCGATGATTTCCTGCAGGGACTGGGTGGTAACGACACCCAGTTGGGCGGCGAAGGCGACGACATTCTGCATGGTGATGCCGGCCACGACCGTCAGGAAGGCGGCTCGGGGGATGATCTGCTGTTCGGGCATCAGGGCAATGATGTGCTCGACGGGGGCGCGGGTGACGACGTGCTGGATGGCGGCCCGGGGGAAGATCTGCTGCGTGGCGGCCCGGGCGATGATCATCTGGCCGGCGGCGGCGGCCGCGACATTCTGCTCTGGCATGCGCAGGATATGTGTGGCGATGACCAGATCTCCGGCTTCGAACCCGGGGAGGACCAGATCTGGCTGCCCCTGCCCTTCCAGCCCGGGGAAGCGCAGTATGCGCAGGTAAAGCTGGAAAGTCGTGAGGATCAATCTGTCCTGCGCATCCAGAATAACGAACGCCACTGCCAGATCAACATCCGCTTTGCGGATGTCGACTTGAGCGATGGCGGCAGTCTCTCCGAACAACAGGCACTGAGCCGTCTGCTGATGGAAGGCCCGCAGGCGTTCTGATCGGACGAATCAGCCTGACAGACGTCTGGTCATAAAAAAAAGCCCGGGGCGCGCAGCACCCCGGGCTTTTTTCGGCTTCAATCCGTTCAGACCTTGACCGAGCCGGCTTCTTCCGCGTAATCGGCAATCTGGTCGAAGTTCATGTACTTGTACACTTCCGCCGACTTCTGATTGATGATGCCGATATTGGCCTGATACTCCTCTACCGTCGGAATCTTGCCCAGCTTGGAGCAGATGGCGGCCAGTTCGGCCGAGCCGAGGAACACATTGGTGTTCTTGCCCAGACGGTTAGGGAAGTTACGCGTCGACGTGGACATCACCGTCGCGCCTTCGCGCACCTGTGCCTGGTTACCCATGCACAGCGAGCAACCCGGCATTTCCATGCGGGCACCGGCACGACCCAGAATGCCGTAGTAACCTTCTTCGGTCAGTTGCTTGGCATCCATCTTGGTCGGCGGCGCCACCCACAGCTTGACCGGAATATCGCTCTTGCCATCCAGCAACTGGCCGGCGGCGCGGAAGTGCCCGATATTGGTCATGCAGGAACCGATGAAGACTTCGTCGATCTTGGTGCCGGCCACTTCGCTCATGAACTTCACGTCATCCGGATCGTTCGGGCAGGCCACGATCGGTTCCTTGATATCGGCCAGATCAATCTCGATCACGGCGGCGTACTCGGCATCCTTATCGGCCTGCAGCAGCTTGCCGTTGGCGATCCAGTCTTCCATCGAACGGATGCGACGGGCCAGGGTACGGGCATCTTCGTAGCCATTGGCGATCATCGACTTCATCAGCGTGATGTTGGAGCGCATGTATTCGACGATCGGCGCCTTGTCCAGATGCACGGTACAACCGGCGGCCGAGCGTTCGGCCGAGGCATCGGTCAGTTCGAAGGCTTGCTCGACCTTCAGATCCGGCAAACCTTCGATTTCCAGGATGCGACCGGAGAAAATGTTCTTCTTGCCGGCCTTGGCCACCGTCAGCAGCCCTTGCTTGATGGCGTACAGCGGAATGGCGTTGACCAGGTCACGCAGGGTCACGCCCGGCTGCAGCTTGCCCTTGAAGCGCACCAGTACCGATTCCGGCATGTCCAGCGGCATCACGCCGGTGGCGGCGGCAAAGGCCACCAGACCGGAACCGGCCGGGAAGGAAATCCCGATCGGGAAGCGGGTGTGCGAGTCACCGCCGGTACCGACGGTATCCGGCAGCAGCAGGCGGTTGAGCCAGCTGTGGATCACGCCATCGCCCGGACGCAGCGATACGCCGCCACGGCTGGAGATGAAGGTCGGCAGTTCCTTGTGCATCTTGACGTCAACCGGCTTCGGATAGGCAGCGGTATGACAGAAGGACTGCATGACCAGATCGGCCGAGAAGCCCAGGCAGGCCAGGTCCTTCAGCTCGTCACGGGTCATCGGGCCGGTGGTGTCCTGCGAGCCGACTGTGGTCATCTTCGGTTCACAGTAGGTACCCGGACGAACGCCCTGGCCCTCGGCCAGACCACAGGCGCGACCCACCATTTTTTGCGCCAGGGTGAAACCCTTGCCGCTATCTACCGGCGACTTGGGCAGGCGGAATACGGTCGAGGCCGCCAGACCGAGCGCTTCGCGTGCCTTGCTGGTCAGACCACGACCGATGATCAGGTTGATGCGGCCACCGGCACGCACTTCGTCCAGGATCACTTCGCTCTTGAGCTTGAACTCGGCCACCACGCCGCCGTTCTTCTCGATCTTGCCGGCGTAGGGGTAGATGTCGATTACATCGCCCATTTCCAGCTGCGACACATCGACTTCGATCGGCAGCGAGCCGGAATCTTCCTGGGTGTTGAAGAAAATCGGCGCAATCTTGCCACCCAGCGTCACACCGCCAAAGCGCTTGTTCGGGACAAACGGGATGTCCTGGCCGGTCGCCCACACCACCGAGTTGGTGGCGGACTTGCGCGAGGAACCGGTACCGACCACGTCACCGACGTAGGCCACCAGGTGCCCCTTTTTCTTCAGGTCGTCGATGAACTGGATCGGACCACGCTTGCCGTCTTCCTCCGGCACAAAAGCCGCACCCGGACGGGTATTCTTCAGCATGGCCAGGTAGTGCAGCGGGATGTCCGGACGGCTCCAGGCGTCCGGCGCCGGCGACAGGTCGTCGGTATTGGTTTCGCCCGGCACCTTGAACACGGTGACGGTGATCTTTTGCGCCACTTCCGGACGCGAGGTGAACCACTCGGCATCGGCCCAGGACTGCATCACCGCGCGGGCCACGGCATTGCCCTTGTCCATCTTTTCCTTGACGTCGTGGAAGGCGTCAAACATCAGCAGGGTCTTCTTCAGCGCCTCACCGGCCACGGCGGCCACTTCGGCGTCGTCCAGCAGGTCGATCAGCGGCTTGATGTTGTAGCCGCCCAGCATGGTGCCCAGCAGTTCGGTGGCGCGCACGCGGGTCAGCAGCGGACTCTTGACCGTGCCTTCGGCCACGGCGGCCAGGAAAGAGGCCTTGACCTTGGCGGCATCATCCACGCCCGGCGGGACGCGATAGGTAATCAGGTCAACCAGCGTGTCTTCCTCGCCCTTGGGCGGGTTTTTCAGCAGCTCGACCAGTTCTTCAACCTGCTTCGCCGACAGCGGCAGGGGCGGAATGCCCAGCGCTGCGCGCTCGGCGACATGCTGACGATAGGCTTCTAACATGACATGGACCTTCTTTGCTGTGGTTGGCCGGCCGCGCTCGCGTTCCGGCGGGTGGGCAATGGCTTACATAAACCGGGCTGAATTCGCCTCTTTGTTTATGCCTTTGTAGTGAGCTGAAGATTACGCCTTTCAGGGCCAGCATTCAAACGAGTATTCGCCACAAGCACTGTGAGCTAAAATCACAGCATGAACCATTTCCCTCCCCTCAACTCACTCCGGGTTTTCGAGGCTGCCGCTAGGCTGGAAAGCTTTTCCGCCGCCGCCAGCGAATTGTTCGTCACGCATGGCGCTGTGAGCAAACAGATTAAGCAGCTGGAAGACTGGCTGGGCATGGCCCTCTTCGAACGGCGGGGTGGCCGGGTACGCCTGACCGATGCCGGCTGGCGCTACCTGGTGCAGGTGCAGGATGGCCTCGACCTGATCGCCAATGCCACGGCGCAACTGCAACAGCCTGACCGGCAGCGGCGTCTGGCCGTCAATGCCACCCCGACCTTTGCCAGCTACTGGCTGCTGCCGCGCCTGGCCAGCTTTCGTGAGCAGTATCCGGATCTGGTGCTGCACCTCGCCACCTCTGACCGTGACATCAGCCGGCTGGATGCCCCGTTTGACATCGCCATCCGCCGCGGGCCGGGCGACTGGCCCGGCCACATTGCGCGCCCTTTCCTCAAGGAGTGGGAATTGCCGCTGGCCAGTCCGGCCTTGCTGGACCGGCAGCCGATCAGCCAGCCGGGCGACCTGATTGCCCACACCCTGCTGCATGCCGACGCGCGACCAACCGCCTGGCCACGCTGGCTGACGCTGGCCGGCGTGGCCGAGCTGAAACCGGCGGCGGAGATGCATTTCGACCGCTTCTCACTGGCCCTGCAGGCGGCTTGTGACGGCCTGGGGGTCGTGCTGGGCCCATTGCCGATGGCCCAGCAGCTCATCGATCAGGGACTGCTGCGCGCCCCGCTGCAGAGCCCGGTCGTACCGGTGCGGGATTTCTGCTGGATTGTCCCTCGCGCCGGCAGCGACGACCCGACGGTCACCGCCTTCTGTCGCTGGCTGGAAGAAACCGCCGCATGACCGGGGACGCTGGCATACGATATAATCATGGACGCGCGGCATCCGGTTTGACCGCGCCCTAACCGCAAGGAATGCCATGAGCCGCATTACTCTTTCCCGCTTTCTGATCGAACAGCAACGCAAGGCCGGCACGCTGCCGCCGGATCTGCGCCTGCTGATTGAAACCATTGCGCGCGCCTGCAAGGCCATCAGTTTCTCCGTCAACAAGGGGGCGCTGGCCGGGGTGCTGGGCGAAGCCGGCACCGGCAACATCCAGGGCGAAGCCCAAAAGAAGATGGACGTGATTGCCAACGACTACCTGCTGGATGCCAACGAGTGGGGAGGCAATCTGGCGGCAATGGCCTCGGAAGAAATGGAACTGCCCTACCACATCCCGGGCGAATACCCCAAGGGTGACTACCTGCTGCTGTTCGATCCGCTGGATGGCTCGTCCAACATCGACGTCAACATTACCGTCGGCACCATTTTCTCCATCCTGCACAACCCGAACGGCAACCTGACCCCGAGCGAAAGCCACTTCCTGCAAAAGGGCGGCGCCCAGGTCGCCGCCGGCTATACCATCTACGGTCCGCAAACCATGCTGGTGCTGACCTTCGGCAGCGGCGTACATGGTTTTACCCTGGACCGTGAACAAGGCAGCTTCGTGCTGACCCATCCGGACATGCGCGTTCCCGAGCGCACCAGTGAGTTCGCCATCAACATGTCGAACCAGCGCCACTGGGAAGCCCCGGTCAAGCGCTATGTCGACGAACTGCTGGCCGGCAAAACCGGCCCGCGTGGACGTGACTTCAACATGCGCTGGGTGGCCTCGATGGTGGCCGAGGTGCATCGCATCCTGACCCGCGGCGGCATCTTCATGTATCCGCGCGACGCCCGCGAGCCGGAAAAACCCGGCAAACTGCGGCTGATGTATGAAGGCAACCCGATGGCCTTCATCATCGAGCAGGCCGGCGGGCTGGCCACCAATGGCCATCAGCGCATCATGGACATCCAGCCGACATCGCTGCATGAACGGGTGGCGGTCTTCCTCGGCTCGCGTGAAGAAGTCAAAATGGTGACCGGTTACCATCAGGGCTAAACCGGCCACCGACAGCCAATGAGCCGCAAATCCTTGATGACATTGGGATTGCGGCTCATTTCGCTTTCATGATCTAAATCAGTATTGTGGTTGGCGGCTCAGTTATGCTGGTCTACATTCATTTTAAAGCACACGATTTTGGGGGCGGTCATGCTGGAAGTAGAAAACCTGATTGTGGCACTGGTCGAACCATCGAACGTTCAGGCGCAGATCATCAAGGCGGCGCTGCAGGAACGGGGGATCGACCAGGTCACGGTCTACGAGTCGGGCTCCGACCTGCTTGAAGCACTGGCTTCCAAATTGCCCGACCTGGTCTTCAGTGCGCTTTATCTGCCGGACATGACCGGCACGGATCTGGTCTATACCCTGCGCGACACCCCGGCCTGGGCCGATTTGCCGTTCATCCTGATCTCGAGCGAAACCAACCCCTACTACCTGGACCCGGTACGCCAGGCGGGCACCATGGCCATCCTGCCCAAGCCGTTCTCGCAGAATCAGCTGACCATGGCCCTGGAGAACACGCTGGACTTCCTCAATGCCGAGCAACTGGACATTCCGCTGGAAGACGACTTTGCCGACCTGAATGTCCTGCTGGTCGATGACAGCAGCACGGCGCGGCGTCATGTGCGCTTCATTCTGGAAAAGCTGGGCTTCGAGAAGATCTACGAGGCCAACAATGGCCTGGAGGCCATTCCCCTGCTCAACTCGCAGCTGTTTGATCTGGTCTTCACCGATTACAACATGCCGCAGATGGATGGTCGCGCCCTGGTCGAGTACATCCGCAAGGAAAGCATGCAGAGCTCGGTGCCGATCCTGATGGTATCGAGCGAAGACAACGAAGGGCGGCTGGCCGCGGTCGAGGCTGCCGGCGTCTCCGCCATCTGCGACAAGCCATTCGGCGCTGAAGTGGTACGCAAGCTGGTCGGCCAGTTGCTGATGGATCGCGACTGATCGCATGGGGGCGGCTGACACGCCGCCCTTTTCCGCACCAACTCCCCACAAAAAATCATGCACTTATGGCACGATTTTAATTTTTCCTATTGCCAAGGCAATTGATTTAGCGTATATTCCCTCCTCTTGCATTTCGCCGTGCGCTCACTCCCGCAACTTCTGCCCGGCGGACCCTGCTGTATTCATCGTCCCTGACCGTTTTCCAGGCTTCGTCCACGAGATGTCCCTTCGTACGGACCGTTGTTGTTCGCCGCTTGCCAGGTTGGTGCCGATGAGCCATGTGGCTATTTCAATTCCAAATGAAGCCACACAACCAGCCTTTTCAGGCCAAGTGACTCCCGGACACCTCCGGATCGAAAGGACATCATGACGTTTTCCGACCTGGGCATTTCGCCCCTGATTCTGCGCGCCCTCGAAGATGCCGGCTACAGCGAACCGACCCCGGTTCAGGCCGAAGCCATCCCCGCGGCGCTGGCGGGCGAAGACCTGCTGGTCTCGGCACAAACCGGCAGCGGCAAGACCGCCGCCTTCCTGCTGCCTGCACTGGTCAAGCTGACCGAACGCTCGACCGGCTCCGGCAAGGGCCCGCGTGTTCTGGTCCTGACCCCGACGCGCGAACTGGCGCAACAAGTTGAAAAGAACGCCACCGAATACGGCACCCACCTGCGCTGGCTGCGCACTGTCTGCCTGGTCGGCGGCGCCTCCTTCGGTTATCAGGTCCGCGCCATGTCGCGCCCGATCGACATCATGGTCGCCACCCCGGGCCGCCTGATGGATCACATGCGCCAGGGCCGCATCGACTTCTCCCGCCTGGAAATGCTGGTCCTGGACGAAGCGGACCGCATGCTGGACATGGGCTTCATCGAAGACATCGAAACCATCGTGCAGGCCACCCCGGCTGCCCGTCAGACTGTGCTGTTCTCCGCCACGCTCGACGGCGTGGTCGGCAAGCTGGCACAGAAGCTGACCAAGGATGCCAAGCGCGTCGAAATCGAGCGCAAGGAAAGCGGCGGCAACATCGAAGAACACCTGCTGTACGCCGACAACCAGGCGCACAAGGATCGTCTGCTGGACCATATCCTGCGCGAAGCCGGTTTCGATCAGGCCGTGATTTTCACTGCCACCAAGATCGGTTCCGAAGAGCTGGCCGACAAGCTGGCCGACCAGGGTTTCTCCGCCGCCTGCCTGCATGGCGACATGCCGCAGAACTGGCGTAACCGTACCCTGAACGACCTGCGTCGCGGCCGCATCAAGGTACTGGTGGCCACCGACGTGGCCGCGCGCGGCATCGACGTGCCGACCATTGACCTGGTGGTCAACTACGACCTGCCGAAGCAGGCCGAAGACTACGTGCACCGCATCGGCCGTACCGGTCGTGCCGGCCGTAACGGCACGGCCATCACCATGTCGGAGACCAAGGAATTCCATCGCGTCCGTCGCATCGAGCAATACCTGAAGCGTCAGATCACCGAGGGTGTCATCGAAGGTCTGGAACCGACCCGTCGTCCGCCGAAGGGTGGCAATGGCCAGCGTCGCGGCGGCAATGGCAACGGCGGTCAGCGCCGTCATGGCAGCGGCGGCGGCTATGGCGCCCAGCGCAAGCCGGGCAGCGGCTACGCCAAGCGCGCCCCGCGTCAGCAGACTGCCGGCTGATCCTCAGCCCGAGCCATCAGGCAACAAGCCGCATCCCCGGATGCGGCTTGCTTCATTTCAGCCCTCCCTCACCCGGCGCTGCAGCAAATCCCGCAGGACCTGCAGATAACGCTGCACCCCATCAAAACTGTCGACACTGACCCGACACCAGCCGGGCAAGGTGTTGATCGGATAGCAGACACTCACGTCGGCAGCGGCCAGGCCAGCCAGCCAGAACGCCGCCTCTCCCGGCAGGCGATGCAGCACAAAATTCAGCACTGAACAACGCGGTGACAACTGCAGGGCCTCCAGCCCTTCGCACAATGCCGCCCGCGCCGTCGCCAGCAGCCAGCGAGCATGCTCCAGCCAGGCCGGATTTTGCAAAGCCTCGGCCGCGGCCAGCAGACCGGGCAGATTCAGTGCCGGAGCCAGCGCCGCCTGCAGACCGGCCAGCCAGCCGGCATCACGCCCAGCCGCAAAGCCGACGCGTAAACCAGCCAGCCCATAGGCTTTGGAAAAGGTGCGCAAGACCAGCAGCGAGGACGGCAAGGCATCCAGCCGGGACAGCAGCGAATGCGCCTCGGGCTCGGGCAGAAACTCCATATAGGCTTCGTCGATGATGAAACGCACCCGTGGCGATGCCTCGCACATCCAGGCATCCAGCAGCGTCTGATCCAGCATTTGTCCGCCATGGCAATCCGGGTTGCTCAGATAGACCAGGGCGGCCCCCCGGTGTTGCTCGACGCGCTGGCGCAAGCCTGGCAAATCGATGCTGCCATCCGGAAGCCAGCGACAGAATTCGCTTGGCAAGGCACCGGCCATCGCCGGCAAAAGGGGAAAAACCGGGGCACTATAGAACAGACGGGCATCCGGCCGGCGAGCAAAATGAGCCAGCACGGTCTGCAGGATGGCCGTGGCGCCGGCCCCGAGGACGAACTCCTCGGGACGACGACGATGATAAATCGCCAGGCGTTGCACCAGACGCGCCGCCTCCCGCGCAGGGTATTGCCAGGCCAGCGGACCTGCCGAAGACAACAGGCGGCGAACCGCTGGCGACAAGCCATGACGACATTCGTTCCGATGCAGATTGAGCACGATACCCCCGATCCAAATGACAGGGGTTCATGATGGCGAGAACCGACCTCAGCGCAAAGCAGCCAGCAGGCGAACCACCATTCACTGACGCGCTTTTAGGCACATTCCTGCTGACGTTCAGGCATCGGCCTGCAAGCTGCGCGCCAGCTCCTGCATGGCCGTCCGGCTCACGCTTACCGGGACAATCACTCGCCGCACCGGCTCTTCCGGCGAGAGCAGAAGTTCTTCCATGCACACCCGGGTCCCCTCCTCGATCTCATCGGCCGAGCGCACCACGCCCATACGGTCGAGTGTCAGCGACGCCTGCTGCAGACGGAAGTAGTCCTGCGGATGGCTCAGCATATGCGCCACCAGTTCCAGCAGGCCGTTCAGGGTCGTCACACTGCGCACTTCATTCAGGCGGCACTGCGCGGCCTCCTGCCGCTGCAGCAAACCGGCGCGATCGCGCGGCAGGGGGTCGTCATCCGGCAGGGCATCAATCAGCAGAGACTCGGGGTGGCTCAGCGCCGTCAGGCGCAAGCGGATGCGGGTCAGTTCACTTTCCAGATCACTGCGCTCCTTGGCCAGCAGCGCCAGCCGCTGCGCCACCAGGCCGGCAATCACCTCCAACGCCCGCTCCGCGGTACTCGCCCGCAAGACCTCGACAGACGGGCAAGGCAGCACCATGCGATGGTGATCAAAGCTGACGACCGTCTGGGCGACATCACTGCGTACCTCACCGTTGAGTGTGGCCATCCCATAGCGCTGACTGTCACGCCGCTGCATCAGCAGCAGTGCCAGCGCCTGATCGCCCTGCGAGGGGGACGCAAAGAAGGCCTGCAGCGCATCACTACGCATCAGCATGCCGAGCAGACTGGCCGGCGAAGAGAAAAACAGCCCCAGACGACGGTCCAGGGTAAAAGACAGCAGGGAAAGCTCCAGCGGATCGGGCAGATCGCGCACCAGCTCGGCGGCATAGTCGCGGCAGACCCGCACCCCGGGCAGCAGGGCCTTGCGATAACCCGGCAGCAAGGCCAGGCGCGCATCGGTCGCCGCCACCATCCGCTCGATGGTGGCCAGTTCCTCGGCACTGGCCGAGGCAGAACTACCGAAAACCCTGCGTATCAGGTTGCCGAACATCGGTCACCCATCACGGAAAATTGAAAAGGCCCGGAACGCCGTGCGCGCCTCAGAACGATTCGTCTTCGCGCAGATAGCGCCATTGCCCCGGCGGCAGATTGCCCAGCATGATCTTGCCGATGCGCACCCGTTTCAGGCCGGTCACACGCAAGCCGACCAGTTCGCACATGCGGCGGATCTGGCGCTTCTTGCCCTGGCGCAGGACAAAGCGCAACTGGTCCTCGTTCTGCCAGCTGACCTGGGCCGGCAGCAGGGCTTCGCCATCCAGTTCCAGACCGTGATTGAGCAGCGTGAGCCCCTGCGGAATCATCTGCCCGGTTACCCGAACCAGATACTCTTTTTCGACCTGGGAATTCTCCCCGATCAGCTGCTTGGCAATGCGACCATCCTGGGTCAGCACCAGCAGACCGACCGAATCAATATCCAGCCGCCCGGCCGGCGCCAGCCCCTTGAGATGGCCCGGCGTGAAGCGCTGTCGTGCCGTATCGCCCACCCAGCGACTACTGCCGGTCACCAGCGTCACGGCCGGCGGATAACCCTTCTCTGCCTGTCCGGAGACATAGCCAACCGGTTTGTTGAGCAGAATCGTCACGCGTGCCGACTGAGCGGCACGGGCACGGGCATCGACCTCGATGGTCTGGTGCGGCAACACCTTCAGACCAAGTATCGCCACTTCCCCATCGACCTTGACCCATCCCTGCTCAATATAGCTGTCGGCCTCACGGCGAGAGCAGATGCCCAATTCGGCCAGGCGTTTGGAAAGACGTACCGGTTCCATCAGAACTCCCAAGCAATAAAGGCGATCTCCGATTGCGACGGGATCGCCTTCTCAATTAAACAAGCCGTATTGTAAGAGATTGGCGCCGGGAACAAAACCGCTTCAATGTACAAACGGGCGCAAACTCTCGGCAATGGCAGCGGCCAGTGCCGCACTGGCCTGTTCATGGGCAAGCACCAGGGCCGTCGCATCCTGACCACTCAGCGCGAACGAACGCGTCAGACGCCCCTGCCCGACGGGCTGACCGGCATGCAGGATCTGCCAGCGGGCATCCAGCTGCAGCCTCTCGCGACCGGCATCCAGTGCCAGAACATCCAGCGCAACCTGCCAGTCGGCTGCCAGTGGCGAAGCAGACGGCCAGGCGCGCACCTGAGCCGTGACCAGGGACCGGCCGAGCTGCCTGGCCAGGTCCAGTGCCAGCAGATTGGCCAACGGCGCCGCCCATTCGGCCTGCGGCAGAAAATGCACCTGACCATCCGCGCCGGTTTGCTGCAACTGCGGGCGGTTGAGCCAGCCGGGCAAGGAAACCGGCCCGATCTGCAAAGTGGGACCGTCCGACCGGCTCGGCGGCTCGGTGCCGCCCTGCTCGGGCAGTCGATAGTAATGCACCGGTGCCGAGGCGCAACCGAACAACAACAGGCACAACCACAAGGCAAGGATACGGTTCATGGTGCCTCTCCTGCTTTACCGCGAATCAGCGCCTCGGGATGGCGCTGCAAGGTGTCGGTCAGCGTTTTCACACTCTGCGCCGCCGCCGTCACTTCATGGGCGGCATCGCGCAGATCCTGCTGCAGCGGGGCATCCGGCCGCAGCGTCTGACGCGCACTGTCCAGTGTCTGCTGCAGGGACTGCAGGGTGCTGAGCAATTGCGGCAGACCTTGCTGACTCATGCCATTCATCAGGCGATCGGTCTGCTGCAGCGTCCCATTGAGCGTATGCAGCGAGCGGCGCAGATCCGCCGACAGAACATCCAGCTGCATGCGGTCAATACTGCGGGCAATCCGTGTCAGACTATGCTGCAGCTCGCCGATGTCGCCCGGCATGCTGGGCAACAACAGCTGACCATTCAGATGCCCCAGGCGCGCACGCGGCGCATCGGCAAAGTAATCGATGGCGACATACAACTGACCGGTCAGCAGGCTGGCCGTGCGCAACTGGGCTCGCAAGCCATGCGCCACCGCAGACGCCAGCTTTGCCTCCTCCAGCTCTGCGCGCTGTGGCTTGCCCCCGGCCACCGCCGTCAGACGATCCGGATAGATGCGCAGGCTGACCAGCATCTTGGGCGCCCCCGGCGGCGAGGCCGGATCCAGCGCCAGGCCGGCAACTTCGCCAATCGCAATACCACGGAAATCCACCGGGGCACCGATTGTCAGCCCGCGCACCGAATCGGCAAACCGCACCTGATAGCGCAGCACCGTGGTTTCGACCTGGCGCAACGCCTGATCATGGTTGCGAGCCAGCAGGAACACATGGTTGCTCGATGCCTCGCTGCCCCGGCCTTCATCCGGCGTCTCAAAGGCCACGCCGCCGAGCGCCACCGACATCAGTGACTGGGTCGCCAGCTTCAGTCCGTTGGCGTCCATGCTGACGTCAATCCCGCTGGCGTGCCAAAAGCGGCTGTTGTTGCGGACATACTGGTCATACGGCTGATTGACGAAGACGGCCACCGCCACACTCTGGCCATCGGGCGCCAGGTGGTAGCCCACCACCTGACCGACCGGAACCCGGCGATACAAGACCGGCGAGCCAACCTCCAGCGAACCGAGATCCTCAGCCTGCAGGGTAAACTGTCGCCCCGGACGGTCACTGCTGACAATCGGCGCCTCGTCCAGCCCGGTAAAATGATCACTGGTCTGGCTGGCATGACCGACGTCCATGGCGATATACGAGCCGGACAACAACGTGTCCAGACCGGACACCGTGCCGCCGCTGATCCGCGGACGCACCACCCAGAAACGACTGTCCGCCAGCAAATAGGGCGAAGCCTCGCGCACCAGGCGTGCCTTGACCTGAATATGATGCCGGTCCGGACTCAGTGTCACCGCCGTCACCTCACCGATGTCCACATCACGGTACTTGATGCGCGTCTTGCCCGCCTCCAGCCCCTGGCCGGAGGTAAACAGAATGGTGATGGTCGGACCGCGCGACAGGATGGTGTTCACCACCAGCCAGGCCCCGATCAGTGCAGCCAGCAGCGGCACCAGCCAGACCAGGGAGGGATTAATCCGGCGCCGTGGCAGCACCCTGGCTTCCGGCAAGAAGGAAGACGGGTCGGGCTCAGTCATGCAAGGTTTCCTTGTTGTTATCCCAGATCAGCCGCGGATCAAACGCATTGGCGGCCAGCATGGTCAGCACCACCACCGCGGCAAAGGCCAGCGCCCCGGGGCCGGCCTGAATGCTGGCCAGCCCGCGCAGTTGCACCAGCGCCACCAGCAGGCCAACCACATAAATATCCAGCATCGACCATGGCCCGATGGCCTCCAGCAGCCGGTACAGGCGAGTACGCTGCTCGGGCGCCCAGCGCCAGCGCCAGCGAATCGACAGCAGCAAAAAGCTCAGGCTGAGCATTTTCAGCAAGGGCACCAGGATGCTGGCCACAAACACCACCAGCGCCAGCGGCCAGGAACCGGCCAGCCACAGATACACCACCCCGCTCAAAATCGTGTCGTCCTGGCGGCCGAACAAGGTACGGGTCGTCATGATCGGCAGCACATTGGCCGGCAGATAGCAGAGAAACGCCGCCAGCAACCAGGCCGTACAGCGACTCAGGCTATCCGGCTTGCGACGCGCCAGCCGGCTGCCACACACAGGGCAAACCGACTCGCCATCGCCTGCCAGCCGGCAGGTGGTCCCGCACACCAGGCAGGTCGACAACGCCATCATCCGGCTCCCTGTGCCTGTTGCAGGCGACGATAACTGGCCCACAGACCACGCGAATCGAACTGACTGGCATTGAGCGCCAGCAGCAGAATCAGGGCGAAAAATGCCCATAAGCCAACACCAGGCGCGATATCCGCCAGATGCGACAGCTTGACCAGCGCCACCAGCACGCCCATCAGGAACACCTCGGCCATCCCCCAGGGATGCAAGACATGCAGAATACGCAGAATTCGGTCAAAGCCGGGGGGGACGCGCCGGAGCAACAGGGGAAACATCAGATAGCCCAGCACCAGCAACTCCAGCAGCGGCACCAGCATGGCGGTGGCTGCCACCAGCAGCGCCACCGGCCACATACCTTGCTGCCAGAGTGCCCAGGCAGTCCCCAGCAAGGTCGTGGCGGTGCGTGCCCCCTGGGCGCTCATCGACACAATCGGGAAGACATTGGCCAGCAACAACACCAGCAGCCCCGTCAGCACCAGGGCACAACGTGCCTGCAAGCCGATACCGGGGCCACGCAGCAGCACGGCCCCGCAACGCGGGCATTGCGCCCGCTCGCCGGCGCTCAGCGGCGTCAGACGCTGCAGCAGGTCACAGTCATGACAGACAATCAGCCCATCCCGGTTCGGCTCGCCCCCTTGCATTGTCCCTCCGCCGGAAACGCCAGACCTCGGCCGCGCCTCAGTTCTGGGCTTCGCGCACATCCGTTGGCGACAATGTCGCCTGGCTGCCTTCTTCTTTGTTCCACTTGCCGGACAGACTCCAGCGCTTGTCCGGGGCACTGAGCGTCAGATCCCAGCGCGAAGCCTGACTGGGCTGCAGTGCCGCGCTGTAACGGCCATCGGGCCCGACCACCAGATTCACGGTCTGATCCAGGCTGGCGATGGTCGGGTGCGACAACTGCAGGGTCAGCACCGGCGGCAAGGGCTCGTTCACCTTGCGCTGCAGGACCAGCGTCACGCTGTTATCGGCAAAGGTCAGCTGGCCAAGCAAACCCATCTTCTCGGCCGTTTTGCCGGCCTCGATCAATGAATTGATCGACTGGCCAGCCGCGTAATACTGCTCCTGCACCATCGGATCCGTGCCGTGGGTGGCGATATAGATGAAATAGCTGCCGACACAGACAGAGGAAAACGGAATGGCAATCAGCAACCACGGCCAACGATGCTTGTACCAGGGTGCCGACATACTCGAATTGGATTGGATAGTCATGGTTTCTCCGCCTGCAAGATGTTTTTCTCTCGATTATCCGTCATATCACTACGGCATGAAAGACCATGATCCCAAGTATTGTACTTCGCCGATCGCCTTACAAATAATCCTTCAGGCGGTAATACAGCATGCCCAGCACCAGCGCCGGTGTGCGCAACAGAGCGCCGCCCGGGAAAGGACGGTGGCGCAAGCGCGAGAACAGCTCGAAACGGGTGTTTTCATGCGCGATCGCCTCGGCCAGCATCTTGCCGGCAATCCCGGTAATGTTCACCCCGTGGCCGGAAAAACCCTGCAGGTAGTAGATCGAAGGGCTCAGCCGGCCAAAATCAGGCGCCCGGTTCATGGTGATGTCGCAGAACCCGCCCCAGGCGTAGTCGATCGACACATCTGCCAGCTGCGGGAACACGCGCAACATGTCACTGCGCATGGCCTGCGCCAGATCGCGCGGTTCGCGACCGGAGTAGCTGACCTTGCCGCCGAACAACATGCGGTGATCGGCGGACAGGCGGTAGTAGTCGAGCACGAAGTTGCTGTCGCACACCGCCATATTATTGGCAATCAGGCCACGGGCACGCTCGGCCCCCAACGGTTCGGTGGCAATGACATAGGTACCGACCGGCATGATGCGTGCCGACAACTCGGGGGCCAGGGTGCCACCAAACACATTGCAGGCCAGCACCAGGATCTTGCAGCTGACGCTGCCGCGCTCGGTCACGGCCTGGGGTGAGGGTTCGCGCACCAGCGAACGAACCGGGGTATTTTCGTAAATGGTGACACCGGCGGCTTCGGCGGCACGCGCCAGTCCGAGGGTATAGTTGAGGGGATGCAGATGGCCGGCCAGCGGATCAAACAGGCCGCCGACATAACGCTCGCTGCCCAACTGACTGCGCAGCTGCGGCAAGTCCCACCATTGGTAGTGCTGATAACCGTAGCGCCCGGCGGCTTCCTGCTGCCAGGCAGCCAGATCGCGCAGTTGACGGGGCTTTACCGCCACCGTGCAATATCCGCGCGTCCAGTCACAGTCGATCTGATGCTGCCGTACCCGCTGATCGATGATCTCGACCGCCTCGACCGACATGTCCCAGAACGATCTGGCGTACTCCTCTCCCGCCTGGGCGCGCAGGGTATCCATATCACAGGCAAAACCGCTGATCACCTGACCGCCATTGCGGCCCGAGGCGGCAAAACCGATCTGCGAGCCTTCCAGCAAACCGACGCTGAAGCCGCGCTCGGCCAGATTCAGCGCCGTCGACAAACCGGCCAGCCCGCCCCCGATCACGCACACATCGTACTGTGCGTTGCCATCCAGCGCCGGACGCAGGGTCCAGGGTGTGGCAGTGGCCGCATAGTAGGAGTGGGCATGGGGCTGGCGGGCATAATTCAGCATAAAAGCCTTTCAATGGCACGGGGTGTCTAAAAAGATTAGCGCATGCTTAATATTTTTGACAATAGCATTAAAAACAGCAAAACAACTAGCGGCTGATTGCCAAACGCGGCCAGCAGGATCAGACTGACCGGCTGCCGTCGGGATCCCTCACAGACTCATGCTTGTACCATTGATTGTTGCCTGCGCCATGCTGATGGAAAGCATGGACGCCACCGTCATTACCACCTCTCTGCCAGCCATTGCCCTGGAACTCGGCCACAGCCCGGTCACCCTCAAACTGGCGCTGACCGCCTATGTCGTCGGCCTGGGCATCTTCATCCCCATCAGCGGCTGGATGGCGGATCGTTTTGGTGCCCGGCGGGTTTTCAGCACCGCCATCGTGGTATTCATGCTCGGCTCGCTCGGCTGCGCACTGGCACACCATCTGACGACGTTTGTCCTGGCGCGCTTTCTGCAGGGTACCGGGGGCGCCATGATGGTGCCGGTCGGACGCATCGTGATTTTCCGCACCATTCCGAAAGCCGAGCTGATTCGAGCCATCGGCTACCTGACGATTCCGGCCCTGCTCGGACCGGTCATCGGCCCGCCGGTCGGCGGTTTCATCACGACCTATTTCGACTGGCGCTGGATCTTCCTCATCAACCTGCCCATCAGTGTCCTGGGGCTGTTCCTGTCCGCCCGTTATCTGCGCGCCTGGCGCGAGGCCGACTGCCCGCCGCTGGATGTCGCCGGCTTCCTGCTGTCCGGCACCGGCAGTGCGCTGCTGATGCTCGGCCTGGCCCTGATCGGCAGCGGGCTGGTCCCCGTGGCCTGGATCGCGGCGCTTTGTCTGGCGGGCAGCCTGTTGCTGATTTTCTACTGGCGGCATGCACAACAGACGGCACAACCCTTGCTGGACCTGAGCCTGCTGCGCATACCAACCCTGCGCGCCAGTGTACTGGGCGGCTCGCTGTTCCGCCTCGGCCTGGGCGCCACCCCCTTTCTGCTGCCGTTGTCACTGCAAATCGGCATGGGGCACAGCGCCTTTGCCGCCGGCATGGTAACCTGCGCCTCGGCACTGGGCGCCATTACCATGAAAACACTGGCCGCCCCGCTGCTGCAGCGCTTCGGTTACCGGCCGGTGATGCTGGTCAATGCGCTGCTTTGCGGTCTGGTGATGGCAGGCTACGGGCTGTTCACCCCCCATACCCCGATCTGGCTGATGATGCTGTTCGTGCTGTTTGGCGGTTTGTTTCCTTCGCTGCAATTCACCTGCCTCAACACCATTGTCTATGCCGACATCACCGACAAGGACATCAGTCGGGCCACCAGTCTGGCCAGTGTCGTGCAGCAGTTGTCACTGGGGCTGGGCGTGACCCTGGCCGGACTGGCTCTGAGCTGGAACAGCGCCTGGCACGGGCATGCCGTTCTGCAGAGCAGCGACTTCTGGCCAGCCTTTCTGCTGATCGGTCTGTTCTCCTGCCTGTCGGTCCTGCCCACCCGCAAGCTGTCACCACAGGCCGGGCGATCGCTGACATGCGCGACCAGTGCCACCGACTGAGTCTGCGCCATACTTCTGTCAGACATTCCTGTTTTCAACGACTTACCCCCCGGCCCTCTGGTCTTCGTGCCGCGTCCGGCCCAGCATGACAGGGCTCGCATGACGAGCCTGGGGCCTGCCGCAAAGCCGGCAGGGACTGCGCCGGCCTGGCAGATGGCCCCAGCCACGCCACCCACCAGACGAGGGCCTTATGCGCACCCATTCAAATTCCCGACTTCATCGATCTGGACTTGGTCTGCTGATCGGACTTTGCCTGCCCGCCCTGGCGCAGGCCTCATTCAGCCTGATCTTCACCGGAGGGCCGCGACTGTCATGCGACCCGGCACCAAGCTATGTCGCCGGTTCGCACTGCTTTTCGCAGGCAGAACAAAACAAGCTGTTCGCGCGCCAGATCACCGCGCTGCGCAATGCCCGTCCTGACCTGAATCTCAAGGGCATGTGGATCAACGGCAATCTGACCGCCAGCGGCAGCCAGCAGCAGTGGGAGTGGCTGCAGAATTTCTGGCTGAAGGACCATGCGCCTGACTCGGCGTTCCCACACTGGTTCGGTCTGGGGGAAAACGAAATGCGCCTGCCCGCGGCCAAGGCCGTGATGCAGACGCAGATCAGCCAGACGGGGGGCCAGCAGGCACCGGCAGGCCAGGTCTTTTCGTTTGACTTCGCGGGGAGGCATTTCGTCCAGCTGCAGAGTTTCAAAAGCATTGGCGGGGTGGATCAGCGCCGCAACATTGACTGGCTGCGGGAGGATCGCCTGCGTGCGGTGAACAGCGACAAGCCGATCGTGGCCTTGCTGGATGACTCAACGCTCACTCACAGCATCAGGCCGGCGCTCACCGCCGTGGGCAGCGTCTGGGGCCGGCTGACCCGGGCGACCATTTTCACCACCCTGCCCACCAACGTGCTGGCACGGGAACGGGCACCGGGCGAAGGTCGAAGCTGGGGATTCATGCCCCCCAAGTGGCAAATCGGTGCCATCGAACAGGGCACGGCCTTACTGGTCACCTTCCATGACAACAAAAACAGCATGCGGGTCATGACCCTGCGCACCCAGGAAGGCAAGGCACTCCCCATCCTGACCGATCTGGGTGAGTTTTGGCTCTATGGGGTCGACGACGACCACTAGCCTGAGACAGGCCCGGCCCACGGCCCCGCCGGCAATGCCGGTTCGCCGTCGGGTCGGCGCCGCTCGATGAACAGGCTGCTGCCACTTTGCTTCTTGGCCATTTTTTTGGCCTCGGCCGCGGCAGCGCCAATTTCCACATGACTGCGATACTGGCCGGGCAGTACCTTCAGCACCCCGAGCGACAAGGAGGTGAGCGGGAAGAACGTCATCTCGCCACGCCGGTCTGCCAGGTGAAAGCCCTGCTCACTGACATGCTCGGGCGAAAAGTAATACGGTACGGCCTGGTCAAAGGCGGACAGCACCTTTCTCAGCCGGTGCTCCCAGTCGGCGCACTGCATCAGCACCACGAAATCGTCGCCGCCCACATGCCCGACAAAGTCGAGCGACTCATCCACCTCTTCCGACAGGATGTTGGCCACCAGCTCGATCAGCTCATCCCCGGCGGCGTAACCATACAGATCGTTGAACGGCTTGAAATGGTCGAGGTCGGCATAGGCCACAACAAAGTGCTGGCTGCTCTCGATCAACCGGTCGATCGCCTCGTTGATCGGCACATTGCCAGGCAGCCCGGTCAGCGGGTTGGCATAGCGCGCGGCACTGATCTGCAGATCGGTGATCTTGCGCATCAGGTCATAGCAAGTGCCCATGCCGAGATAACTGCCGTCTTCGGTCAGAATGAAGCCATCTGCCAGATAGTCTTTGCCGGCAGCCAGCACCAGAGAAGACAAGGTGGTGATATCGGTATCGTCCGCCACGATCAGCGGGCGCTTTTCCATCATCACCGTGCAGCTTTTCTTGCCATACAGCTCGCGATTGAAGGGTCGGGCAAAGCTTTCCAGAAAATGATGGCGGCGCAGCAGGCCGACCGGCCGCCCCTGCTCCAGCACCGGGATGGCAAAACAATCCTGATCGGCAGCGAACAGGCGATACGCTTGTTCATTGGTATCCGAGACCTGCAGGGGATCCACCTCGATCAGCAGGTCACGCGCCACGATCTGGCGCGCACTGCCGCGCTGACGTTCGCCGCTCCAGACAATCCCGCCAATCGAGTGCTGCAGCTGTTTGTCCGGCTCGCGCTCTGGTCTGGCAATCAGATACCCCTGGCCGTATTTCACGCCCAGATTGCGCAGCAGCCGCAATTCTGCAGCGGACTCGATGCCCTCGGCAATCAGCAGGGTGCCGGCCTGACGCGCCATGTCGACCATGGAACGGACAAACTGCTCCTTGAAAGGGTCTCGCTGAATGTTCTGCACGAAGTGCTTGTCCAGCTTGACGAAATCAGGCCGCAGCTCAGACCACAGCCGCAAGTTGGAATAGCCCTCGCCCAGATCATCCAGGGCAAGGTGAAAACCGTTGCGGCGGTAATATTCGGTGGCTTCGCGCAGGGCATGGTAGCTGGCAAACGGCAGGGTCTCGGTCAGTTCGATGACAATACGCTCGGGCTCCAGACCGATCTGCTTCAAATAGGCCAGGGTTTTGCCCGGGCGATGATCCGGTGACAGCAAGGTTTCCGGATTGACATTGAGGAACAGCCGCGCCGGCAAGCCCAGCTCGGCAAAGCGCTCCATGGTGACGCGGCGGCAACACTGGTCCAGCTGGATGGCCCGGCCGCATTGCGCCGCCTGCTGAAACAAATGCAGCGGCAGATGCAGGGGGCTGTCTGCCGGCCCGCGGATCAAGCCTTCGTGGCCGAGCGTGATCCCGCTTTGCAGATCGACGATGGGTTGATAGACCGGAAACAGCCGACGCTCGCGAATGATGCTCTCGAGTTCATCGCAGTTGGCGGCGAGCGCCAGCAACCCGCCCTCGCCCCCGCTTAATGACATATTCATCAAAGACTGACCCTATCAGACAGGGTAGTGACTTTATGCCTGCAAGATGACATTAAGGTGACATGTCGTAGACGCCCTGACGCTTTTGTGCAAACAGCGTCACATCCCCCCACACCCTGCCCCGGCCCTGACGCAGCAGGCGCAACTCTCTGAGCCAGTCTTTCAGGCGCCGGGCGACCTGTCCCGGGCAATACAGGCCAAACAAACGCGTTTGATAGGCATGCCGCCACTGCTCCAGCAGTGACTGCAAGCCACTCAGGCTGCGCGGGACACCCAGGCGTGACTGGACACGCATCAGCAGATCCTGATTTTCACGGCATTGCCACAGCGCCAGTCTGGCCGGATAAAGCACCTGGCGCTCGATCTCAAGCGCCAGAATCTGTACCAGCCTCTTTTCCTGATGCGCCAGCCAGGCCGACTCCAATGCGCTTCGGGCGCCTGCGGGACGCTGCCAGGCCTGGTCCAGCACCTGACGCACCGCCCGGTAACAAGGGGATCGCAGGCAACGCAGCAGATAATCCAGGCGATGCGGGTCGATGCGACCGGGCGGCGAGCTCGCAGTCGCCAACAGGGCCCCGGCACGAGAGAGCGCCTGCCGAATCAGGGACTCGCCCTGCTGCTGACTCATGGCCTGACAACGCAGCGCCTCCGACAACTCGGCCAGACGTGCCAGCACATCGTCAATCGCCTGGCGAAACGCGGCCGTGCGAGCCAGTTCCGCCGCCTCGGGTGCCGGCAAGCCCTGCCGGCACAGCAGGGAAAAGTGCGCGTCATCCAATGCCAGCAAGGCTGGAGCCAGCGACGCATAGCTTCGCGACTGACGTGCCTGTTGTCGGGCCTGCAAATGCGCGGAGACGGCCTGCCGGGCGGCGTGCTGCAGAAGCTGGCGTTGCTGCCGGTTCAGATTCAGCCGCCAGGTGGCATGGGTGAGGTCCGTCTGCGACTGGCGCAGCGGGATCGTCACCACCTGTCGCCCGGCTGCGCTGTGCGCCCACTGATCATGCAACCAGGCATCGGACGCCACCGAGTGCATGCCGGCCAGGGCGTCAAACCACCGCCGCAGCCACAGACGCCAGCCCACACGAGCGGGGGCCTCAAAGCGCAAGACCAACTCATCGCCGTCCGGCCATTCATCATCCAGACCGGCAGGCAGAATCAGGCTGCTTGCCGGCGTATTCAAACTGCAACCACCATCAAAGCCCCAGCCGCGCTCACGCACGCCGGGGCGAGATAAAGTCAGCCGGACCCGGTTGAACAGCAGAGGCAATGCGCAGGAAGCCTGCACGCCCCGGGCGATCTCCAGGCCGGGCGTGCTGTCGGCATCCAGCAGGCGCAGGCCGCCAAGACCGAAACGCGCCCGCTGAAAGGAAATCACGCAGCCAAAACGCTTGACGGCCGGCAGCAGGCGACTGATCTGCGCCAGCAGGGCAAAGGTCAGCGGCCGTGTCTGATTTGCCAGTTGCTCATGCCAGCGCTGCACCTGCCGGTAATCGCGACTGGCCGGATCGTGCCGGGCCAGCCACTCCGCCAGTCGCGCCAGCAGGGCCGCCCTGCCGTATTGCGACACCAGTTGCTGCAAAGGCTGGCCGGTATTGAACCAGCGCAGCCACCAGCGCCTGGGGAGGGAGAGTCCCTGCAACGGATCTCCCCGCCGCCGGGTCAGTGCAGGCAAGGCCAGTTGGTCCGTCAGCGCCTTCAGCTCGCCTGCGGACATACCGCAAGCCAGCAAGGCGCCCACCAGCGCCCCCGCCGAAGCGCCACGGATCTCCCGGATGGCCGACAAGGCGTCGTCATGCGCCAGCGCCTCCAGGGCGCCGACATAGGCCAGCCCCTTGACTCCGCCACCGGACAACACCAGACCGCGAATCGGCGGCAGCGCGGCTGACAGGACGTAGCCGGTAGTGCATCGGCTCAATGTCAGGTGTGCGGTGCCGAGTTGATCGATCAGCACGGTCCGCCCGGGATGGCGAACCGGCGGGTGCAAGCCTTGCGTCATGATGTCTCCTGCCAGTCAGATAAAGAGGCGGCATTACAGCAGCGATCACAGAAGCGGGCTTGCACAAAGCAACCATGTCTGCGGGCAGATGCGGCGGGCTGAATGAAGAAAAAATGACAATTGCACCATTTATGGCAAAAATGAGCTTTCACGGCATACAATTGAGACAGCCGCCAGGGAGTTTGCCATGCCGCACATCCAGCTTGATGGTCAGTCGATTTATTACGAGCTCAGTGGACAGGGTCAGAAGACGCTGGTGCTGTTCAATGGCATCACCATGTCGACTGTCGCCTGGACGTTCCTGCTGCCGGTGCTGGAGGCGCATTACCGGCTGTTGCGGCTGGACTTCCCGGGACAGGGGCAAAGTGACAAGCCGGACGTGCCGTATTACCGGCTGGAGGAACAGGCGGAAGTGGCGCTGGCACTGCTCGATGAGCTGGCCATTGAAACTTGCTACCTGGTAGGTTTGTCATATGGCGGCATGGTAGCGCAGCATTTTGCCCGCCATCATTCCGATCGCATCGAAAAACTGCTGCTGGCCTCGACACTGGCCTGGTCAGATGCAGTCAATGCCGCCATGTGTGACAGCTGGGTCGAAGCCCATGAGGCCGGCGGCTTTGATCTGGGCTACCAGATCAGCGTCCCCTGGCTGTTTTCCAGTCGCTTCCTGTCTTCGCAGGCCGCCATGCTGCCTGAGTTGCAGCGCCTGGCCTCGCTGGTGGACTGGCCCTCGGTGGTGCGACTGCTGGCGGGCATCAAGCAACACGATGCCCGCACCTGGCTCGACAGCATCCAGGTACCGACGCATATCATTGTCGGTACCGAAGACCGCCTGACGCCGCGCTATCAGGCGGAGCTGCTGAACGAACGTATTGCCGGCTCGACGCTGGCGCTGCTGCCGGGTGCCGGCCACGTGCTGCATCTGGAGGCCCCGGAAGCATTTTGCCGGGCCATTACCGGCTTTTGCCTGCCCTGAAACTGCCAACTCAGAGAGACAAGAAGAAAACCATGAGCTCATCCATTTTGCTGAATGTAGACGCGCGCGGCGTCGCCACCCTCACCCTGAACCGGCCTGAGTGTCATAACGCGCTGGATCATGACGGCGTGAACCTGCTCAACGCCAATCTGCAGACCCTGGCCGAAGACGATGCCATCCGTGCGGTGATCCTCACCGGCAGCGGCATCAGCTTCTCCGCCGGCCATGACATCAATGCCATGCGCCTGCTGGCCGAGGCGGACGAAAGCGTCATGCGCGGCATCGTCGGCGAATACGCCACGGTACTGGACACCCTGGACCGCTTCAACAAGCCGACCATCGCCCGGGTACAGGGCTCCTCGTTCGGCTTCGGCATCGGCCTGATTGCCTGCTGCGACTTTGCCATCGGCGTGACCGATGCGCTGTTCGGATTCTCCGAAGTCCGCCAGGGGGTGACCACCGGGGTGGCCATGCCCTATATCGTGCGCGCCATCGGTGCCCGCGCGGCGCGCCGCTACATGGTCAGCAGCGAGCGCTTCAACGCCGGCAAGGCCAAACGCATCGGCCTGCTGCATCAGGACGTCACACCAGCCCTGCTCGACAGCACGGTGGAGCAACTGGTACGTCAGTTGCTGCTCAACGGACCGCAGGCCATGGCCATCACCAAACAACTGATCACCGAGCTGGATCAATATCCGATTGACGATACGGTCAAGACGAAGATGCTGGAGAGCTCGCTGCAGGTCAGGACCAGCCAGGAAGGCCGCGAAGGTATTCTGGCCTTCATCGAGCATCGGGCTCCGGACTGGGTCCAGTCCTGACGGCAAGCGCAGCAATGAAAAACGGCAACCTGTTCAGGTTGCCGTTTTCACGTCTGGCTCGTGGCTCGCCAGATTTACGAGATGTAGTTGAACAGCGACAGCTGGGTGACCTTGGTATAGGTGAGCTGGCTGTACTGCAACGCCGTCTGTGCCATGGTGAAATCGCTGATCGCCTTGGGCAGATCGAGGCTCTGCAGGTTACCGATGGCTTCCTGATACTGCACGCTCATGCCCTGGCTGGCAGTCAGCGTGCTGTTGTTTTCCTGCTCGGCCGCCCCCACCGAGGCCTGGGTGGTCAGAATCTGCTGCTGGGCGTTGTCCAGGCTGGACATGATGGCATCGAGCTGAGTCTGATAGTTGGCCGGCTTGGTAGTCTGGCCAAGCAACTGGCTGAAGGTCTGCATGGCATTGAGCAGCGCTGCCGGATCGCTACTGTTGCCATAAGCCTGCGCCCCGTTGAGCGTCACCGGCAGGGAGCGGGTATCGGTGATCTGCACCTGGCGCTGCCCGGAGTCACCGTTGTAGACATACTGGGTACCGTTATAGGAAAACGGCGGGCTGGAAATCTGGTTGCCGCCCATCAGGTAATCGCCACGTCCGTCGGTCGCATTGGCATAGCCGACCAGTTCGTTGAGGTTCTGATTGACCTGCTGCTGCATCATCTGCAGTTGCTGCGCGGTGATCGAGCCATTGCCTGCCTGCACCACCAGCGATTTCAGGCTGGAGAGCAGATTGGCGGTATTGCCCAGCGCGGTATCCACCATGCCCAGCTGCGACTTGACGTTCTGGCTGTTGCTGATGAACTGGGTATTGCGACCGCTCGACTGATTGAGCTGCAGAATTTGCGTCGCCGCCACCGGATCATCCGAAGGCTTGTTGACACGCTGCTGGGTATCGAGTTGCTCCTGCAGCGACTGGATCGCCTGCTGCAGGTTGTCGATATCGAAGGTACCGGTCGAGTACTTGGTGTAGCTACTGATCTGCATGATTCAAATCCTCTTTCACATCAGCCCATCGACAGGATCTGATCAAACAGCTTCTGCGCTGTACTGATCACCTTGCTGGACGCCTGGTATGCCTGCTGGTAGCGGATCAGATCCGCTGCTTCCTGGTCGAGGTTGACCCCGGAAAAATTGGATTTTGCCAGCGTCGTCTGCTGCAAATTGGTTTTGGCAGCATCCCCGGCCGACTTGGCGGTATTGGTGCTGTTGCCCACGATGCTGGCGGCGGATGCATAGGCATCCTGGAACGACTGCAGACCGGTGGTGGTCCCGTTGCGCAACGGGTCGACCACGGCCTTGGTCTGCAGATTCTGAATCTGGCGCAGGTTGCTGTTGTCGCCGGAGCCGAAACTGGCGGCATTGTTCTGGGTGATGGTGAAGCTGGTGCTGTTGGGCATCTTGCCGGACAGCGTAAAGGCAATACCGACATCCACCCCGGCCCCGGTCTGCACCTTGTAACCGTTTTGCTGCGTCGGGTCCACCACCACATTGTAGGTGGTCGCCCCCAGGGTTGCCGTGATCACCCCCGCCGCGCTGGCAGTCACCGTCATGCCGGTGGCTGCCGTCGAGCCGATGGTCAGCGACAGATGCGAAGCTGCCGATGGCGCACCGGCGGCCGTCGCCGAGGTCCAGCCGTAGTTACCCGGCAAGGTAGCCGCCACGCTGTTGACCGAAACACCAGCGGTATTCAATGCCGACTGGTTGGCTTTGCTGACCTGCATGTCCGAGGCGGCGGCGATATTGCGCGGATCGCCCATCAGCATCTGCAGGTTGGCAATGGCATTCTGCGGCTGACTGGCATAGCCGGTCAGATCGGTAAACATATTGGTACCGGCATTGCCGTTCAGATCCAGACCCAGCTTCGACTGATAGTTCATCGACGTGGTGAAGTCGATGGCAATGTTGCCCAGCGTGACCTGCGTCTGCTGCAGGGTATTGTCGCGGAAGTTGAGCAGGCCACCGAGCGAGCCGCCGGAGAACAGATAATCCGGCATCACCGTGACCGAGCCGTTCGGATTGGGCTGGGTAATATCGACGTTGGCCGGGTTGGTGGCATTCTGCTGGGTCGAAAGCGGCAGCGTGGTATAGCCCTGCACCAGCGTCTGGCCGTTACCAATGAACACGTCGTAGCTGCCGTTGGACTCCTGCACATAGGTCGCGCCGATCAGCTTGTTCAGATCGCTCATTGCCTGATCGCGCTGATCGAGCAGGTCGTTCGGCTGATTGACCGAGCCGCCGGGTGCCAGCGCGGTAATCTGCTTGTTCAGACTCGCGATGGTATTGGCCAGCGTATTGATCGAGGCCACGGCCGATACGATCTGGGTATTGGTCCCCTGCTGGATCTGGCTCAGACGGTTATCGATCGACTGGAACTGCGACACCAGCGCCTGGGCGCTGGCCAGCACGTTCTGCCGGCTCGGCAGCGAGGCCGGGTTTTGCGACAGGGTCTGCAGACTGGTGAAGTAGTTCTGCAGGCTGGGACTCAGGCCGGCGGTGGTGCTGGCCATGATGTTGTCGATCTGGTTGAGCTGAGTCAGCTGAGCCGAATAGTAGCTGCTGGTGGACTGGGCGCTGAGCGTCTGGTCGTTCAGATACTTGTTGTACTGGCGGGTCACGGAGTCGACCGACACCCCCATGCCGATAAAATTCGAGCCGAGATCCTGCGGCACCAGAGCGGATTGCTGCACGGTCTGACGCGTGTAGCCGGTAGTGTTGGCGTTCGAGATGTTATGGCTCACCGTGGCCAGTGCCACGTTGGCGGCATTCAGCCCGCTTACACCAATATTGAAAATGTCCGGCATGATAACCCTCCAAGAATCTTATCGACCTGAATCGTCCGGTCTTGAGCCGTCCGTCAGGCCTGCGCCATGTACTGCGCCAGCGATGACATCACGTCCACCAGCTTGCGGGCATAGCGCGGATCGGTGGCGTATCCCCCGCTCTGCAAGCCCTGGGCATAACCCTGAATATTGCGCCCCTGATTGAGGACATTGCGGTAACGCGGCGACGAGCCGAGCACATTGGCGTAATCCGCAAAGGCCTCCTGATACGAACCATAGGAGCGGAAGGTATCGACCTTCTTCTGTGCCACACCGTTGACATATTCGGTGGTGACGATATTGGTCGTGGCACCGCGCCAGTCACTGCCCGCCTTGATGCCGAACAGATTGTGACTGTCGCTGCCATCTGCATTACGGATGCTGCGCTTGCCCCAGCCGCTTTCCAGCGCGGCATGTGCCACCAGCAATTCCGGTGCCACCCCCAGTTGCGAGGCGGCCTGCGATGCCTGTGGCAACAGCGCTCGGGCGAAGCCGCTGGCTCCGGCTGCCGAGATGGAATCGGCACTGGCCTGCGGTGCGGCATTTTGTGCCGCCTGCGCCTGCGCCTGCGCCTGGGCTGCGCGATAAGCCTGCATCGCGCGTGCCGGCAGCGGCAGGCTACCAAAGACCTGCGAGCCGGGCGGCGTGTCCTGGGCGCTGTCATCCAGATGCGCCAGCCGGCCGATCTGCTGCTCCAGCATGCGCGTCAGCCCCAGACCCTTGCCGGCGGTCATCGACTGAACCATCTGCTGGTCGAGCAGACCTTTGTAGGTCTGCATTTCGTTGCTCTGGTCGTCGTCACTGAAATGCGTTTCGCGCATCCCCTTGAGCAGGGTATCGAGAAACATGGCCTCAAACTGCTGGGCAACCTCATGCACCGCCGCCTTCGGATCCCTGCCGATTTTGGCCGAAATATTGGCCATCGCCTGCGGATCTGCCGCCAGCGTCTGAGCCATCATCGGGTCGGTGTATTTCGAAATGCCCATGCATCCTCCTGCACGATTTATAGCAATTTACGTGCCAGATACAAAAACAGCCCTTGCGGGCTGTTTGCTGCAAGCAGAATGACCGCTCAGATAATCTGCAGATCGGCCTTGAGCGAACCCGCGGCTTTCATGGCCTGCAGGATGCTGATCAGATCCTGCGGCGTGGCCCCCAGGGTATTGAGGGCATTGACCACCTGACTGAGATTGGCGCTGCTCGGCACATTGAACACCTTGCCGTTCTGGGCCTGTACGCTGACATTGGCCTGATTGGTTACCGCAGTACGCCCATTGGACAGCGGATTGGGCTGACTCACCGACGGGGTATTGCTGACGGTCACAGACAGGTTGCCATGCGACACGGCACAAGGTTCAAGGCGCACGCCCTTGTTCATGACAATCGACCCGGTGCGGGCATTGATGATCACCAGCGGGGAAACTTCTGCCGGGTCGACGGCAAGATTTTCCATGCGCGCCAGAAACTGCACCCGGTCATTGGCATCAAACGGGGCGCGCACCTGGATCGTCCGGCCATCCAGCGCCCGCGCCGTCTCGGCACCAAAGCTGCGATTGATGGCCTGCACCACACGCTCGGCAGTGGTGAAATCGCCATTGATCAGTTCAAGGCGCACAAAATCGCCACTGCCCAACGACATCGGCAACTCGCGTTCTACCGTGGCACCATCCGGAATCCGGCCCGAGCTCAGCTGGTTGATCTGCGCGCTGCTGCCGCCGGAAGATGCGCCGGCGCCACCAATCACTACATTCCCCTGGGCCATGGCGTAAATCTGACCGTCCGCCCCTTTGAGCGGCGCCATGATCAGGGTTCCGCCGCGCAGGCTTTTCGAATCACCGATGGAGGAAACCGTCACATCCAGCAACTGGCCGGAGCGGGCAAACGGCGGCAAGGTGGCGGTCACGATCACCGCCGCCGCGTTTTTCGGATCGACCTTGGTACCGGCCGGCACATTGACCCCCAGCTGGGTCAGCATATTGGTCAGCGACTGCCCCATGAAGGGCGAGGAGGTATTCTTGTCGCCGGTGCCATCCAGACCGACCACCAGACCATAGCCAGTCAGCTGGTTGGGGCGCACCCCGGCCACATTGACAATATCCTTGATGCGGTCTGCCCAGACCGGCAGGCACAAAGCGAGGCCGAGCAACAGACAAAACAGTTTTTTCATGCGGCTCCCCCGGTCAGAAAGGCAGGATGGACAGGAAGATCTTGGTCATCCAGCCCGGTTCGTTATACAGCCGGTTGGTCCCCTTGGTTTCCTGCTCGATGCGCGCATCGGCCACCTTGAGTGACGAGACCGAACGGGTGGCATCGATATCGCGCGGATTGACCACACCGGAGAGGCGAATCGACTCGATATCGCCATTGATGCGCACCTGCTTTTCCCCGCTGATCACCAGATTGCCGTTGGCCAGCACTTCGATCACCGTCACCGAGATCGAGCTGACAAAGGTGGTTGCCAGGGCATTGCTGCCCTTGCCGGTCTGGGTCGCCCCGCCGGCAGTATTCAGATTGGTACCGGCCAGACCGGCGCCCAGACCCGTGAGGAACGGCAGTTGTACACCACCGGTCACCGACTCGTTCAAGGTGGACGCGCGGCTCTCGGTCACCTGCTCGGTGGCCGAGGTCGAGGTCTGTTCCTGGATATTGACCGTCAGGGTATCCCCTACCAGGCTAGGACGGCTGTCCTCCAGCAGGGGGCGATAGGTACTGGTCTGAAAGATGGAGCCGTTATTGGCCTGCAGTTGCGGCTGCGGCTGGGGCCGGGCCGTCATCGGCCCCTGAACCAGCGGCGGTTCCTGCATGGTGCAGCCAGCCAGCAGCGCGGTCAGCAGGCAGGCCAGTAAACGATTCATGCTCATCATCATTCCGTTAGCAGACAGGCATCACATCTGCGTCAGCTTCTGCAGCATCTGATCCGCAGTGGTGATGGCCTTGGAGTTCATTTCAAACGCGCGCTGGGCGGTAATCATGTCAACCAGCTCCTGCGTCACATTGACGTTGGAGTTTTCCAGAAACGCCTGCTTGATCTGGCCACGGTCATCCGTACCAGGATTGCCGGTCTGCGGATCACCGGAGGCGGCGGTCTGCGCATACAGGTTTTCACCCAGACTCTGCAAACCCTGCGGGTTGATGAAGGTACTGGTCTGAATCTGGCCGGCGGTCTGCGGCGTGGTGCTGCCGTTGACGTAATATTGTACCACCCCGGCCAGAGAGACCGTCATATTGGTCGCGGTCGCCGGAATATTGATGTTCGGATTGAGCTGATAACCCTGCGGGGTCACCATATTGCCGTTGTTGTCACGACGGAACTCGCCGTTGCGCGTATAGGCCGTGGTACCGTCCGGCAGCGTGATATTGAAAAACCCGTCACCGGAAATCGCCAGACTGTAGGAGTTGGTCGAGCTGATCAGCGTGCCCTGGGTATGATCACGCGAAGTCGACACCGCGGCGGCACCGGTACCGACCAGCAGGCCGGTCGGGGTATTCGAGCCGTTCGGCAGCTGGGCGCCGGGCTGACGCAGCGTCTGATAGTACAGATCCTCGAACTCGGCGACCGAGCGCTTGAAGCCGACGGTGTTGACGTTGGCCAGGTTGTTCGACACCACATCCAGCTTGAACTGGCTGGCATCCATACCGGTCTTGGCGATATACAGAGAACGCATCATGACGTTGATTCCTTCTTGTTCTTATCCGGTTCAGCCCATGGCGAGCAACTGGGTCGCCTGCTGATCATTCTGTTGCGCGGTCGTCATGAGTTTGACGTTCATGTCGAACATGCGCCCGTGGGAAATCATCTGCACCAGGCTGTCGACCGCATTCACATTACTGGCCTCCAGGGCACCGACCACCAGCTTGACGTTCTGGTCTGCGGCCGGCGTCGAGCCATCGTTCATGCGAAACAGCCCGTCCTCCCCTTTGTACATCGTCTTCGGGCCGGGGTTGACCATCTTGATCTGCCCCAGCGTTTGCGGGGTCGGGTTGGACACCCCGAGTGCAATGGCAACCACCGTGCCGTCGGTCATCAGCTGAATCTTGCTGGCCGCCGGGGCAACAATCGGACCGCCATCCCCGAGGATCGGCAAACCGCCGCGGGTGCGCAGCGTGCCGGCACTGTCCACGACAAATCCGCCGGCGCGGCTGTAAGCCTCCTTGCCATCCGGCCCCTGCACGGCAAAGAAGCCCGGGGTCCCGAGGGCAAAGTCGTTCTGGTTGCCGGTTTGCTGCAGCGCGCCCTGCGACAGATCGGTGCCGATGGTGTTGTCGACCACATAAGTCCGCGTCGGCGCACCATCGCCAATGACCGGCAAGGCACGAAACGACACTTGCTCGGCCTTGAAGCCATTGGTGTTGACGTTGGCCAGATTGTTGGAAGTCGTCGCCTGTTGCCATTCGACGTGCTTCGCACCATTCATTGCCAGAAACAGCATCCGATCCATGATTCAGACGTCCCTCAGGTCAGGCTTACAGGTTCACCAGCGTCTGCTGGATCGTGTCTTGTGCCTTGATGGTCTGCGCGTTGGCCTGGTAATAGCGCTGAGCGGTAATCAGGTTCACCAGCTCGGTGGTCAGGTCAACGTTGGACGCTTCCAGCGCCGAATCGCGCAGCGTACCGGCGGTCCCGGACCCCGGGGCATTCACCTGGGCAGGACCGGAGGAATAGGTCTGGGTCCAGCGATTGTTACCCACCGGCTGCAGCCCCTGCTGGTTGGTGAAGTTGGCCAGTGCGATCTGACCAATCGTCTTGGTCTGGCCATTGGTATAGGTCGCCTGGATGATGCCGGTCGAATCGACATTGATCGACGACACGGTACCGGCCGCATAACCATCGTTGGTCAGCGAGTTGGTACCCGAGGTCTGGCCATACTGCGTCGAACCGGTATAACTCAGGGTATAGGCAATCGGCGTGGTCGTCCCCGACGCGGCCGGGGGCGTATAGGACACCGCCAGCGGCATGGCCGTGGTCAGCGAACCGGTCAAGCCGAAATTGATCGTGGTCGCCGCACCAGCCGCACCGCCGCCAATCGACGCGGCATTGCCATCGACATAGGCATACACGCTCCAGTCGGTACCGGTCGCCGTCGGGGTCTGCTTGCGATAATACAGGGTCATGTTGTGCGCATTACCCAGCGAGTCATAGACCGAGGTCGAGTTGGACCAGTTATAGGAAGCCGGCGTGGTCGGACTGAAGGCGACCGTCGGCGGCGTGGAGCGGGAGTCGAGGTTGACACCCATGGTGACCTTGGAGGTCGTGCTCGGGGCAATCAGCGAAGTCTGCAGCTGCAGGTCGGCTGTCGCCCCCTGGGTCACGACGCCATTGCTGGCTACCCAGCCCTGCAGGCGATCCGGACCATTCACGATATAGCCCTGATTATCGACCTTGAACTCACCATTGCGCGTGTACTCCAGCGTGCCGGTACTGGTCCCGCTGGTCGAAGCGCCGGTCTTCACGATGAAGAAGCCGTTATTGTTGATGGCAATATCCAGATTATTGTTGGTGGTGGTGATATTGCCCTGGGTCATCTGCTGTGCCACATCCAGCGTCTGCACCCCGATACCGGCCTGGGTCGAGGCCACGCCATAAAAGCTGTTGGCATACATATCGCCGAACTCGGCGCGCGAGCCCTTGAAGCCGACCGTGCTGGCGTTGGCAATGTTGTTGCCGATCACATCCAGCTGCTTGGAGGCGGCATTCAGACCGCTCAGACCTTGTTGGAAACCCATGTTCTTGCTCCGATCTCTGTTCCGTTTTCCACTCAGGAAATCTGTGCCACATCCGACATGGCCACGGTCTTGCCGTTACTCAGCACCAGCTGCGGCGCCCCGTTGGCGGCAAAGCTCACCGCGGCAATGGTCTTGTAGTTGTAGGTCGTGGCCTTGACCTGCACGGCCGAGCCGTCGGTCCCCTGATTGGAGGCCGTGGCGGTAAAGGTATAGTTGCCGGCCGGCAGGACGTTGCCGCTGCTGTCCTTGCCATCCCAGGCGAAGGAATTCATGCCGTTTTGCGGACTCGGCACACTGAAAGTGGAAACCGTCTTGCCGTTGGCGTCCTGCACCGAAATATTCAGTTGCTGAGCCGAACCTGCCAGCGAAACCGCCCCCATGGTCTTGTTGCCGTTGGTATTGCCGTCCCAGCCCATGGTATTGCCGGCAACCAGGGCACTATGTCCGACCGTGGTGGCGGCAATCAGCGACTGCGACGCCATTTGCGACTGCAGCAGCGACTGCATGGTGGTATTCAGGTTCTGCATCCCGGTCACCTGGCTGATCTGCGCCATCTGACTGGTGATCTCACTGTTCTCCATCGGATTCATCGGATCCTGAGCCTGCAGCTGGGTCGTCAGCAGCTTCAGAAAGCGATCCTGAATCCCCTGAGCGCTGGTCGGGTCGGTACTGCTGCCGGACGTGGAGCTGGACGAACTCTTGTTGCCGTTCAGAATGTCGTAGGGGTTGCTGCTATTGGACTGACTGGTAGACGAGACGGTCATGATGCATTCCTTTCAGTATTACTGGCCAAGCTGCAGTGTTTTCTGCATCAGGGTTTTGGCGGTATTCATCACTTCAACGTTGGTCTGATACGAACGCGAGGCCGAGATCATGTCAGCCATCTCTTCTACCGGATTGACGTTGGGCATATTGACGTAGCCGCGGGCATCTGCCAGCGGATTGGCCGGATCGTACTTCAGAATCGGCGGGCTCTTGTCTTCCACCACCGAGGTGACCCGCACCCCGGCCACCAGCGGCTGGGTGGCCGTCACCGGAATGGCGGTAAACACCACATGACGACCCTTGTAGGGTTGCCCGGTCGAGCTGGTCGCGCTTTCGGCGTTGGCGATATTACTGGCCACCACGCTCAGTCGCATGGACTGCGCTGTCAGCGCCGAACCGGCAATCGAAAAAACATTGGTCAGAGACATGGCAATCAGCCCTTCAGAACCAGATTCAGCTGCGAAATACGATGATTGAGGAAGGTCAGCGTGCTTTGATACTGCAAGGCGTTATCCATGAACGCACCACGCTCCACATCCATATCCACGGTGTTGCCGTCGACACTGGGCTGCACCGCATTGCGGTATTGCAGCGGCACCGAGGCGCCACCATCACCAGGATTAGTACTGAAATGACGCGGATCGGTGGCCATCAGCGCCAGATCCTTGCCACTGCCATGACCATCCATCTGAGCCTTCATGGTGGCGGCAAAATCAAAGTCGACAGCCTTGTAGTAAGGCGTTTCCGCGTTGGCCATATTGCCGGCCAGCACTTCAGTGCGATACGCGCGCAGATTCAGTGCGCGTTGATCGAACTTAAAGTCATTGGCGATTTTGTCGAACATGTCTTCCTCCTGGTGCGACATATAAAGCAGGAAGCATGCCAGAAAATATAAAATAATTAAGTGATTGATTTTTATTGTTTTTATTTAACAGAAAACCCATCGCCCGCCCCAAACCCACCGTCAGCGGCAAGAATTGCCGCCGACAGGCAAGGCCTTGCAGCCACCCGGCAAAAGAGAAACACCATGGCGGACAGGGCCGACAGATATTCAAAATGGGTCTGGTGTGACTATGATTCTCTTAAGAATCCTAAAAGACCCGGCCCGGCCGGGGAGAACATGGGGACATGGCGTGGCTGAGAATCGCAAACTGGCCGTTGCGACCCTGGGGGCGATTGGTATCGTCTACGGCAATATCGGCACGTCGCCGCTCTATGCGCTGCACCAGATTTTCTTTGGCTCCGGACTGCAGGCACTGACGCCAGACAGTGTGCTCGGCGGCACCTCACTGGCGATCTGGGCACTGACCCTGATTGTGGCCTTCAAATATGCCCTGCTGGTTCTGCGGGCAGACAATGATGGCGAGGGTGGTCTGTTTGCGCTGTACAGCCTGCTGTACGGCAATGCCAGACAATCGCGCACCCGGCCGATCCTGATTGCCCTGATTCTCGGTGCCGGCCTGCTGATCGGCGACGGCATGATCTCTCCGGCCATCAGCGTACTGGCGGCCGTCGAAGGTCTGGACATCGCACTGCCCGGACAGAGCGAGCTGGTGACGCCGATCACCCTGGCACTGCTGACGCTGCTCTTTGCCCTGCAATCCGTCGGCAGCGGCAAGATCAGCAAGATTTTCAGCCCGGTGCTGCTCCTGTGGTTCCTGTCCATCGCCCTGCTCGGACTGCGGCAGATCATGACCACCCCGGAAATTCTGCAGGCACTCAATCCCTGGTACGGCCTGCAGTTTTTGCTGCAGCGTCACTGGCACGCCTCGCTGATGACCCTGGGGGCCGTCATGCTCTGCGTCACCGGTGGCGAAGCCCTGTATGCCGATCTCGGGCATTTCGGCGCCCGCCCGATTCGTCTGGGCTGGTTCAGCGTGGTCTTCCCCGCCCTGCTGCTCAACTATCTCGGCCAGGGCGCCTTCGTTCTGGCTCACCCGGGCCAGAACTGGCCCAATCTGTTTTTCAGCATGGTGCCGCCGCCCCTGCTCTACCCGATGATCATTCTGGCGACCCTGAGCACCATCATCGCCTCGCAGGCATTGATCACCGGCACCTTTTCCCTGCTGTCGCAGGCGGTTCGTCTCGGCCTGTTTCCGCGCCTGCGGATCGTGCATACCGATATCGAGCACACGGGCCAGATCTATATCAGCTTCGTCAACTGGTCGCTGTACCTCGGCAGCATCACCCTGGTAGTGGTCTTCGGATCCAGCCACAACCTGGCGGCGGCCTATGGCCTGGCTGTTGCCGGGGTCATGCTGATCACCTCCTGCGCCATGCTGCCCATCGCGCAGGAGCACTGGCAATGGACCCGCGCCCGCGCAAGGCTGGTCTGGGTCCCTATCACCGCCGTCAATGGCGCCTTTCTCGGTGCCAGCAGTCTGAAATTCCTTGAGGGCGGCTATGTACCAATCAGCATCGGGTTGGTGGTATTCATCGTCATGGTCACCTGGCAGTGGGGCAGGCAGGCCACTTCGGCGGCCTACTCGCGCAAACACACCATGAACATGACCGAGCTGATCGAACTGCACCGCCAGAGCCGGCATTTTGTCGAGCGCAACGCCATTCTGATGATCCCGCGTGCACCACACCGCCTGCATGACCATACCCCGGCCCTGCTGCAGCTCATCTGGGACCGTTATGGCATCCTGCCGCGCAACCTCATCTTCGTGACCGTCAACCACCCCAAGGTGCCCTACGTACACGGCAACCGCTATCAGATCACGGTCTTCGAGCAGACACCGGGCCGTGGCAGCATCCTCAGCGTCAACGTCAGCTTCGGCTTCATGGAAGAACCCAACGTGGAAAACCTGCTGGAGGAAATGGCACAGCAGAAGGAAATCGCCCTGCCGACCGACCGGCGGCACTGGATCGTACACGTCGCCGTCGAGAACCTGCTGCCGTCCCGCACCCTGGGGCGGACAAAACGCATGGGCTTCCGCCTGTTCCAGTTCCTGCGCACCGTCTCGCAGCCAACTTATTACTACTACGGTATGGGGGTGTACGTGCAGCTGTCCTCGGAAATCATGCCCGTCCACTTGCGTTAAGCCCTTTTCGCCGCGCATCACCAAGACATAAGCATTGAGCATTCGCCTTGCGCCTCCGTATACTGCCAGCCAGGGGGAGTCATGGCGCTATCACTGAAAAACATTCGTTACTTCATCGCAGTGGCCGAAGCCGAGTCGATCACCGGGGCCGCCCACGCACTGAATGTGTCGCAATCCGTGCTGACCGAAGCCATCAAGGCACTGGAGGCCGACCTGGCGGCCACCCTGTTCCAGCGTCACGCCCGCGGCATGGTACTGACCCATGCCGGACACCAGTTCCTCAGCCATGCCCATCAGATCCTCGGCAGTGTGCGCAATGCGCAGCAAGCCCTCTCCGCCCGGCCGGACACCATGACCGGTCAACTCAACCTGGGGGTCACCAGCCTGGTGACCGGCTATTTCCTGCCCTATCTGCTGGGCCGCTATCGCCGCACCTTTCCCAAGGTCGACGTCAAGGTCATCGAAGACCAGCGCGACTACATCGAGCATCTGCTGGTCAACGGCGAACTGGATGCTGCCGTGCTGATCGTCTCCAACATCCAGAATCGCCAGGCCATCGAGGCAGAAACCCTGATGGAGTCGCCCTACCGCCTGTGGCTGCCGACCAACCATCCTCTGCTGGAACTCGGCGCCATCTCGATCACGGAAATGGTCAGTGAACCACTGGTCATGCTGCGGCTGGATGAACTGGAAGACAGCATCACCTCGTCCTGGCGCCAGGCCGGCCACCGCCCCAACGTCGTGCTGCGCACCGAGTCGGTCGAAGGGGCGCGCAGTCTGGTCGCCAGTGGCGAGGGGCTGGCCATCCTGCCTGACATGCTCTACCGCCCCTGGTCGCTGGATGGTGACCGGCTGGAGGTGCGCAGCCTGCAGGAAACCATGCCCTCGCTGCAGCTCGGCATTGCCTGGCGTCGCGGCTCACGCCTGTCCGACATCACCCGCCATTTCTTGCTGATTGCCCGCGAACATAGCCGGGGCCGTGGCTGAGGCGACTTAGCAATCTAATTTACCGAATACACACCACCACCGTTCGGAAATTCAGAACAAATTCCCCCCCTCCGGCACCGCCGGCCCACCAGCAACCGGCTGCACCCCCTCCCAATTCAGCTAGTCGGCATCAGCCTTCCCTCCCTTGCCTGGCTGCATTCTGAAAAACCGAACGTTTCTATAGGTCTGGAGCATTAGCTCGAAATCAGACGCTTTCTTATGATGCAACGAGCATAGGCAGACGCAGATCTGCCGCGCTTCTACATGTCAGTTAGCTACGTAACGCTACACAGGAGAGAAACATGTTCAAGACGATGCACATCAAAGCCGGTCTGCTGACGCTGGGCGTCCTGACCTTCCCGGCCAGCCAGGCCGCACCGCTGACCCATCTGGGTGCCGGCGAGGGCCAGCTCAACATCATTGCCTGGCCGGGCTACATCGAACGCGGTGCCAACGACAAGAACTACGACTGGGTCACGGCATTTGAAAAACAGACAGGCTGCCAGGTCAATGTCAAAACCGCAGCCACCTCCGACGAGATGGTGTCGCTGATGGGATCGGGCAATTACGATCTGGTCACCGCCTCGGGTGACGCCTCGCTGCGACTGATCTACGGCAAGAAGGTGCAGGCGATCAACACCGCCCTGATTCCCAGCTGGAAGACCCTGGACAGCCGGCTGCAGAACGGCAGCTGGTTTACCGTCAACGGTCAGCACTACGGTACGCCCTATCAGTGGGGGGCCAACTTCCTGGCCTATAACAGCAAGATTTTCAAGACGGCACCAAGCAGCTGGAACGTGGTCTTCGAGCCGATGACCCTGCCGGACGGCAAGCCGAACAAGGGCCGGGTACAAGCCTATGACGGTCCGATCTATATTGCCGACGCCGCCATGTACCTGATGGCCAAGAACCCGGCACTGGGCATCAAGGACCCCTACGAACTGAACGAAACCCAGTATGCCGCGGTGCTCAAGCTGTTGCGCCAGCAAAAACAGCTGACCCACCGCTACTGGCATGACGTCACCGTACAGATGAATGACTTCAAGAACGAGGGCATCGCGGCGACCAGCGCCTGGGGCTACACCGTCAATAGCCTGACGGCGGAGAAATTCCCGATCGGTGAAACCATTCCCAAGGAAGGCGCCACCGGCTGGGCCGATACCACCATGCTGGCCAGCGAGGCCAAGCATCCGGTCTGCAGCTACAAGTGGATGGAGTGGTCGCTGAACAAGAATCTGCAATCGGCCCTGGCAGAATGGTTCGGATCCAACCCGGTGGTGCCGGCAGCCTGCAACACCAAGGCACCGGGCGGCACGGCCTTCTGCAAGAGCAATGGTTTCGACAAATTTGCCCAGATCCACTTCTGGAAAACGCCGACCGCCAGCTGCAAGCAGGGGCAATGTGTGCCCTACAGCCGCTGGACGGCTGACTATATCGCCATCATGGGCGGACGCTGAGCGCAACCGGCCGGTTCGCTGCGGGCGAACCGGCCATCTCAAGAAGCGAGACCATCGTGACCTACGCTGTCGAATTCCAGAATCTGAGCCGCACCTTCGATAAAGTGCGCGCCGTGGACAATGTTGATCTGCGCATCGAAGAGGGCGAATTCTTCTCGATGCTCGGCCCGTCGGGCTCCGGCAAGACGACCTGCCTGCGCCTGATTGCCGGCTTTGAACAGCCGACTGCCGGCTCGGTGCGCATTTTCGGTCAGGAAGCGGCCGGACTGCCGCCCTACCGCCGTGACGTCAATACGGTATTCCAGGATTACGCCCTGTTTCCCCACATGAGTGTCCTCGACAATGTCGCCTACGGGCTGATGGTCAAGGGTGTCGACAAACGCACCCGCTGGCAGCGCGCCCAGACCTTGCTGGACATGGTCAAGCTGGGCGACCACGCCAGTCGGCGGCCGGCGGCCCTGTCCGGCGGTCAACGCCAGCGTGTGGCCCTGGCACGGGCACTGATCAATCAACCGCGGGTATTGCTGCTGGACGAGCCGCTGGGCGCCCTGGACCTGAAGCTGCGCGAACAAATGCAGATCGAACTGAAGGCCCTGCAAAGACAGCTGGGCATTACCTTCATCTATGTCACCCACGATCAGGGTGAAGCGCTGTCGATGTCGGACCGGGTCGCGGTCTTCAATCTGGGGCGGATCGAACAGGTCGCCACGCCGCGCGTCCTGTATACCCGGCCGCAGACCGCCTTCGTCGCCGATTTCGTCGGCACCTCGAATGTCTTTGATGCCGCGATGGCCCAGGCCCTGTGCGGGCAGTCGCAACCCTTTTCCATCCGGCCCGAGCGCATCCGGCTGAGCCAGAGCGCACCGGCCGGGGAGGAAATCGGTCTGCAGGGCGAACTGATCGACATTCAGTACCTGGGGGCAGTCAGCCGCTTCGAAGTCCGGGCAACGAACGGCAAGGTACTGGCCGTGGTCAGCCCGAACCTGGATGACGAAGAGCAGCGTCTGCACATCGGCATGCCGATCCATCTGTGCTGGCCACATCAAGCCATGCATGTCCTGGGAGCCTGAGCCATGAAGCTGACGCATCCCGCCTGGCACCGCAGCCTGATCGACCGGCTCTACCTGAGTCCGAGACTGTGGCTGCTCATGCTGCTCGCCCCGCCGCTGCTCTGGTTCGGCGTGGTCTATCTCGGCTCGCTGTTCAGCCTGCTGCTGCAGAGCTTTTTCACCTTCGATGACTTCACCATGAACGTCAGTCCGGTGCTGACGCTCGACAATTATCGCAATCTGCTGTCGCCGGCCAATATCGATGTCATCCTGCGCACCCTGGGCATGGCGCTGGCCGTCACCCTCGCCTCGGCGCTGCTGGCCTTTCCCCTGGCCTACTACATGGCCCGCTACGCCAAAGGCTGGAAGAAGGGCTTCTTCTACGTGGCCGTCATGCTGCCGATGTGGGCCAGCTACATTGTCAAGGCCTACTCCTGGACCGTGATCCTGGCCAAGGGCGGACTGGTGTACTGGTTCTACCGCACCTTCGGTCTGAGTGGCTTTGTCGACTGGCTGCTCTCGCTGCCGTGGATTGGCGGCAATTCGCTCTCCACCTCCAATCTCGGACGATTTACCGTGTTCACCTATATCTGGCTGCCCTTCATGATCTTGCCGATCCAGGCCTCGCTGGAACGTGTGCCGCCTAACCTGACCCAGGCCGCAGCCGATCTGGGCGCCACCCCTTGGCAGGCATTCCGGACAGTGATCCTGCCGCTGGCGTTTCCCGGGGTGGTGGCCGGCTCGATCTTCACCTTCTCCCTGACCCTGGGGGACTACATCATTCCGCAGTTATTCGGCCCGTCGGGCTACTTCATCGGTACCATGGTGTACAGCATGCAGGGCGCCATCGGCAATCTGCCGATGGCCGGCGCCTTCACGCTGGTGCCGGTGCTGATCATCGCGCTGTACCTGAGCGTGGCCAAACGTCTGGGAGCTTTCGATGCGCTATAAGCCAAACAACGCCGATCAGGCGCCCTGGTGGCTGCGCCTGCTGGCCTGGGGAGGGCTGGGCTTTCTGCACCTGCCGATCGCCATGATCGCCCTGTATGCCTTCAACACCGAAACCGCCGCCTACAGCTTCCCCATGAAGGGCTTCACCCTGCACTGGTTCAGCGTGGCCTTCGCCAATGCCGACGTGCTGGCGGCCATCGGGCTGTCGTTCAGGATTGCCCTGGCGGCGACCCTGCTGGCACTGCTGCTGGGTTCCCTGGCTGCCGGGGCACTCTACCGCCACCGCTTCCCCGGCAAAGAGACGCTCACCCTGATGCTGATCCTGCCGATTGCCCTGCCCGGCATCATTACCGGTCTGGCCCTGTTGTCGGCATTCCGACTGGGAGGCATCGAGCCGGGTTTCTGGACCATCGCCATCGGCCATGCCACCTTCTGCGTCGTCGTGGTGTACAACAATGTGATTGCCCGGCTGCGGCGCAACAGCTACAACCTGATCGAAGCATCGATGGACCTCGGGGCCGACCCGTGGCAGACCTTCCGCCATGTACTGCTGCCCCAGATGGCCACCGCCCTGCTGGCAGGCGGCATTCTGGCTTTTGCCCTGAGCTTCGACGAAATCATCGTCACCACCTTTACCGCCGGCAATCAGGTCACGCTGCCCATCTGGCTGCTCAATCAGCTGACCCGCCCGCGGGATGTGCCGGTGACCAATGTGGTGGCACTGACTGTCATGCTCCTGACCACGCTCCCGATCATCGCCGCATGGCGCCTGACCCGGGGCACCGAAGACATTGCCGGCAGCGGCAAATAACCCTGACCCATAGAGGCTGAACCATGGAAAAAACCTTGCAAACCCGCCTGCTGATCAATGGCCAGTTCGTCGAGGGCGAAGGTCATCCGGAAGCGGTGATCAACCCTGCAACCGGCGAATGCATCGCCCGCATTGCCGAAGCCTCGCTCGAACAGGTACAGGCCGCGGTACGGGCGGCCGATGCCGCCTTTGTCGCCTGGTCTCGCACCACGCCCAAGGACCGGGCTCAGATGCTGCTGCAGATCGCCGAGGTCATCGATGCCCATGCCACCGAATTTGCCCGCCTCGAGTCACTGAACTGCGGCAAGCCCTATGCCCTGGCGCTGGCGGATGAAATGCCCGCCGTGGCCGATGTATTCCGCTTTTTCGCCGGGGCGGTCCGGGCCCAGACCGGCCTGCTGGCCGGCGAGTACCTGGCCGGCCACACCAGCATGATCCGCCGCGATCCGCTCGGGGTGGTGGCCTCCATCGCCCCCTGGAACTACCCGCTGATGATGGCGGCCTGGAAAATGGCACCGGCACTGGCTGCCGGCAATACCGTGGTGCTCAAGCCCTCCGAGCAGACCCCCCTGTCCACCCTGAAACTTGCCGAATACTGCGCCAACATCCTGCCGCCCGGGGTTTTCAACGTGGTCCTGGGTCGGGGCGACACGGTGGGCAGCCCGCTGATCAGCCAGCCGCAGGTGCGCATGATCTCCCTGACCGGTGATGTCTCTACCGGGACCCGCATTCTGGAAACCGCGGCCAAGTCGCTCAAGCGTACCCACCTGGAACTGGGCGGCAAGGCTCCGGTGATCGTGTTTGACGATGCAGATCTGGAAGAGGTGGTGGCCGGCATTCGCACCTTCGGTTACTACAATGCCGGGCAGGATTGCACGGCAGCCTGCCGCCTCTACGCCAGCAGCAAGATTTACGACAAGCTGGTGGCGGAACTGTCCAGTGCCGTCTCCGGCATCCAGTATGGCAAGCAGCATGATGAGGGCGTGGAAATGGGGCCGCTGATTTCCGAGCGGCAACTGAACCGCGTCGCCAGCTTCGTCGAGCGCGCCCAGCAGCAAAGTCATATCGAGATCACGGCCGGTGGCCAGCGAGGCAGCGGCAATGGCTTCTTCTTCCAGCCGACGGTCATCGCCGGCGCCCGCCAGACTGACGAAATCGTCTGCAGCGAGGTCTTTGGTCCGGTGGTGTCGATCACCCGCTTCGACGGCGAAGAGCAGGCCATCGCCTGGGCCAACGACTCCAACTACGGCCTGGCCAGCTCGGTCTGGACCCGGGATGTCGGCCGTGCCATGCGGGTGTCTTCGGCGCTGCAATATGGCTGCACCTGGGTCAACACGCATTTCATGCTGGTCAGTGAAATGCCGCATGGCGGCCTGAAGCGCTCCGGCTACGGCAAGGACCTCTCGCTGTACGCCCTGGAAGATTACAGCGTGGCACGCCACATCATGATCAAGCACTAAGCACCTTCAGCCCGGCAGCCGCCTGGTTGCCGGGCGCTTCCCTCGCCTGCCCCCGCCTGATCCGACGCCATCTGATTGCAACAATTGCCCTTTAGCATGGCCTCAGCGATGCCGGAACAGAAGGAGGAGGCCATGTTTGCACCCCCCCGTTGCGCGGAGAACCTCCGTTGATCCTTGCCGCCTGGCTGCCTGCCGCGCTGCCGCTCTATGGCTGGCCTGCGCTGTTCGCCGCCATGGTACTGGAAGGGCCGCTGGCCACGGTGCTGGCCGGCTTCATGGCCGCCCAGGGACTGGTCTCCCTGCCGGGCATTGGCCTGCTGGCCGTGCTCGCCGATCTGAGCGGCGATACCCTGCTGTATATGCTGGGACGACAGGGGCGAGTCCCGTCCCGGGTCTGGCGAGGCCGGCACGGCCTGCTGCGGCGCAAGCGCGCACTGTGGCTGCAGGCGCATCTGCGCCAACATGCCGGGCGTCTGCTGGTGGCCGGCAAGCTCACTCATGCCATGGGATTTCTGGTGCTGATCGCTGCCGGTGCGGCCCGGCTGCCCTTTCTGCCCTTCCTTGGCTGGAACCTGCTCGCCACCCTGCCCAAAGTGGCCATCTTTGCCGGGCTGGGCTATTTCGGCGGCGCCGCCTTCCAGCGCATCGACCATGCGCTGTGGCTATTCAGCTGCCTGGCCGGTGCCGGCCTGCTGCTGGCCACCTGGCTCTGGATTCGCTACCACATCCTGCCTCACCTGCCGGAGGAGTGACCGATCATGCGCATCGCCGTTTTCACCGACAGCTTCTACCCGGAACTGGGTGGCATTCAGGACTCGATCATGCTCACCTGCCGAGCCCTGGGAGAACGTGGGCACCAGTTGATGATCGTCGCCCCCCGTGCCAGTCGCCAGGACTTCCGGCTGGCCAATGTCCCCTGCCGGGAAATCGACCTGGGTCCGAATGTGACCATCTTGCGCCAACTGTCGCTCAAGGCACCCGGTTCGACCGGGCAATCGCGTCTGTTTGTCCCCAGCGGACTGGTCAGCCGGCGCCTGCGGGCTTTCGCCCCGCAGCTCATCCACACTCACACTTTTCTCGGCGCCGGTCTGCAGGCACGCCTGTCGGCGCGACGGCTCCGGCTGCCGCTGATCGGCACCAACCACTGGGCCATCGGCGCCTTCTCGGGCTATGTCCCCTTGCCGGCCGACTGGGTGCGTCACGCCAGCCTGAATGCCGTCACCAGTTATTACAACCATTGCCAGCTGGTGACCGGCCCGTCGCACTCGGTACTGGAAGACATGCTGCAACACGGGCTGCGAGCCCCCCACCGGGTGCTCTCCAACCCGATCGACACCACGCTGTTCAGCCCGGTTCATGCCAGCGTGCGCCAGCAGCTCAAGGCCAGACTGGGCCTGAGCGACGCCACCATCGTCTACGCCGGTCGCCTGGCCAGAGAAAAGCATGTCGACGTCTTGATCCAGGCGCTGGCCAGACTGCGCAGCCGGCATCCGGCCGCCCTGCTGATCCTGGCAGGACATGGCACGGAGCGCGACAGGCTTCAGAGTCTGACCCGCGAGCTGGGCATCGAAGCCCAGGTGCGCTTTGTCGGGACGCTGGACAAGCCGGCACTGGCCGAGTTGTTTCAGGCCGCCGATGTCTTTGCCCTGGCCAGCACCTCGGAGACCCAGAGCATGGTCATGCTGCAGGCCATGAGCAGCGGGTTGCCGGTCGTCGCCGCCGATGCGCTGGCGCTGCCGGAATATGTCACCGAGGGCAGCGGCCTGCTGGCCGCACCGGGTGATGCCGAAGACTTTGCCCGTCAGCTCGATGGGCTGCTGGCCGATGGCCCGCGCCGCCGGCGCATGGGTCTGCAGGCGCAACAGCAGACCAGGCGTTATGCCCTCGACACCATTGTCTCGGCATGGGAAGCCCTCTATGCCGATGCAGCTGCCTTGCCCGTCCCCCTCGTCCCCCTGCCACAAGGAGCACAGCCATGAAGCTCAGCCTGATCATTCCGGCCTACAACGAACAAGACTACCTGGCGGACTGCCTGCGCCATGCCCTGCGCGAAACCCGGGCGCAGGCCGCACGCGGGCCGTTTGAAATCATCGTCATCAACAATGCCAGTACCGACCGCACCGCCGAGGTCGCGGCCGGATTTGCCGATGTACGTGTGATCCATGAGGCGCGCAAGGGCCTGACCCATGCGCGTCAGCGCGGCCTGGAGGAGGCGCAGGGCGAGATCCTGGCCTATATCGATGCCGATACCCGCATGGCCCCCGGCTGGCTGGGCCGGGTACTGGACCTGTATCAGGCTAGACCGGATGCCGTCTGCGTCAGCGGCCCCTATACCTATTACGATCTGGCGAAATTCAAGAGCGCCCTGGTCAGGCTGTACTGGCTGATGCTGGCCAAACCGACCTATCTGTTCACCCAGTACATGGCCGTCGGCGGCAACTTCGCCGCCCGCCGCAACGCGCTGGTCGAGATCGGCGGTTTTGACACCAACATTGCCTTCTACGGTGAGGACACCAATATTGCCCGGCGCCTGGCCGATGTCGGCCGGGTGATTTTTGACATGGGACTGATCATGCCGACCTCGGCACGGCGGCTGGACGAAGAAGGCTTCGTCATGACCGCCATGCGCTACATGATGAACTTCATGTCGGAGGTCGTCCTCAAGCGCCCGACGACCAACGCCTACCGCGACGTCAGATAGTCACGGCGGAGAGGAATGCATCGAAGGCAGCGATCAGCCGGTCGACATCAGCCTCCAGGGTCGCCGGACACACCAGCATCATGTTGTGGAACGGGGTGATCGACAGCCCGCGATTGAGCAGATAGAGGTGAATCATGTGCTCCAGCTCACCATCCAGAATGGCACCGGCCTCACTGCCATTACGCGGCGGCCGGGGGGCAAACTGAAACTCGGTGCGGGCGCCCACCTGGGTCACGCACCAGGGCACCGCATGACGGGCAATCACCGCACGCAGGCCCTGGGCAAGCCGGGCGGCCAGCTCGAACATGCGCTGATAGGCCGCCTCGGTCATCACCTCGGACAGATTGGCCCGCATGGCCGCCATCGCCAGCATATTGGCCGTCAGCGTCGTCCCGATGCCGCTGTGGCCGGCAGGCGCTGCCCGCTTGGCCGCTTCGGCCCTTTGCGCCACCTCGGCGCTGAAGCCGTACACCGCGCAAGGCAGCCCTCCGGCGACCGGCTTGCCCAGCACCAGCATGTCCGGCGACAGGCCATGCGCCCGGGCATAGCCGCCCGGACCGCTGCTGATGGTATGGGTTTCGTCCAGCACCAGCAGGGTGCCATGGCGTCGACACAGATCCTGTGCCGCCTGCCAGAAGCCAGGCTCAGGCAAGACCATGCCGATATTGGTCATGGCAGGCTCGGCGAGCAGACAGGCCACCTGACCATCCTGCAAGGCGGCCTCGAGCGCCGTCAGGTCGTTGAACTCCACCACCCGGGTGTGTTGCGTCAGATCGAACACCTGACCCAGCAGGCTGTCGCGCATGACTGGCTGCCCCTGTGGCGTCAGATCGACAAAGACATCGTCGACCGTGCCGTGATAACAGCCATTGAACACCAGAATCTGTGACCGGCCGCTGATGGCCCGCGCCCAGCGCAGCAGAAAACGATTGGCATCGGATGCCGTCATGGCGAACTGCCAGAACGGCAGGCCAAAACGGCGCGCCAGCTCGGCCGCCACCCAGGGCGCATCCTCGCTCGGCAGCATGGCTGTCAGACCCTGTGCCCCCTGCCGTGCCAGGGCCTGCGCCACCGGCGCGGGCGAATGGCCAAACATGGCCCCGGTGTCGCCGAGACAGAAATCGGCATAACAGTGGCCATCCACATCTTCGAAACCAGCCCCTTGCGCACGCTTCACGGACAGCGGAAACGGCGTTGACCAGTCATCCATCCAGTGCAGCGGGACCCCGAACAACAGATGCCCGGCAGCCGCCTGCGCCAGCGCCCTGGAACGAGGGCGCGCGGCGGCAAATGCGGCACGCTCTTCAGCGTACAAGTGCTGGGCACGCGCCCAGTCGAGTCCGGCACGGGTAGGCATGGCTGCTCCTGATCGTCGTCATGGGGAATGCGAAAAGTATGCATTACTCATCGCACTATGCGCCATACCATTCGAGAGGCCAGCCACGGTCACTGCCGCCAACAACGGCGCGTCCCCCCGGGACCGCTGCGGAGTAACACGTCAGCGGCAGCGGACACGCTGGCCAGATCACGCCGGATCTGCAATCGGCTCGATGCGCCCCAGCAACACCACAAAAGCAAAGATGCCCAGCAGCAACACCACACCGGCCACCAGAAAGGCATTGGTAAACGAATGGGAGGCACCGACGATGAAGCCGGTCACGATCGGCGCCACCACCCCCATCATATTGTTGGCAAAGTTCATGATGCCGCCGACTGTGCCGGTGGCGCCGCGCGGGGCGATGAGCGATGGCAGGGACCAGCTGACCGGTGCCGCCGCCGCGAGACCGGACAGGGCCAGCGAAATCCAGCCGATCGCCCAGTACGGATCCTGCGTCAGGACAGTGCCGAACACGGCCAGCCCAAACAGCATGCCGGTAACCAGTACCGCTTTGCGCACCCTGGTTTCATCCAGTCCGCGCTGCACCAGATGGTCGATCAGCCAGCCGCCGACCAGCAGATCAGACACCGTGGCACACAGCCAGGGAATCGCGGCAAAACCGGCCGACTTGAGAATGCTCATATGCATGCTCTGCACCAGATAGCCCGGCAACCAGGTGAGAAACAGATAAAACGAGTAGCCGTAGGCAGCGAAGCCGATGGTCAGCCCCCAGATCTTTCGCTGACGCAGCAGATAACCCAGGGTCGTCAGCGAACCCGCCTGGCTTTCCCCTTCGGCAGCCGCACCCCCCTGGCGAATGTAATCATATTCCTCGGTACTCAGCGCGGGATGGGCACTGGGATCACGGTAGAACAACAGGAAGGCCAGGAAATAGGCCAGACTCAGCAGGGCGGTCACACCAAAGCCCCAGCGCCAGCCAAAGGTCACCACGGCATAAGCCACCAGCGGTACGCCGATCACGCTGGAAAATTTTGCCGCCGCATCAAACAAGGCGGTAGCCATGGCACGCTCACGCCGCGGGAACCAGTAGCCGGTTGCCTTGGCACTGGCCGGAAACCCGGGGGCTTCGGCAATCCCCAGCAGGGCACGGGCGGCGAACAGGCCGGCAAAGCCGCCGGCGAAGGCGGTGATGCAGGAAGCCACGACCCAGAGAAAGGCCCCCCAGCGGCCCACCCTGGTCACGCCAAACTTGTCCAGCACCATGCCGACCGGGATCTGCAACATGGCATAAGTCCAGAAAAAGGCACTGAACAGCAGGCCCAGCTGTTGATTGCTCAGGTCAAACGCCTGCTGCAACTGCGGCCCGGCCACCGACACGCTGATGCGATCCAGATAGTTGATTAATACCCCGACACCCAGCAAAGCACCGATCCGCCAACGCAGCCTTGGCAAGGCTGCCTGATTTCCCTGTTTCATGTTTTTCTCTCCGTGTGTGCTGCAAAATAAGCGCCGGTGACTAAGCCAGTGCGCTCAGAATCGAATCCACAATCTGCTGCGGGGGCAGCTCGACCGGACAGGTCAGTGCACGCTCGTCGAACTCAGGCACTTCCAGATCGGTAAACTGGCTGTCCACCAGTGCCACCGGCATGAAATGCCCCTGCCGCTCCAGCATGCGCGCCGCCACCAGCAGCGGCGTGGCGCGCAGATAGACCAGTCGCAGATCGGGGGCGCCTTCACGCAGCACCTCGCGATAGCGACGCTTCAGTGCCGAGCAGGCCAGCACCACGCCCTCTCCCTGCCTGCATGCCTCAGCCAGGATCTGCGACAGCTGTTGCAGCCAGCCCTGACGGTCCTGATCATCCAGCGCCTGACCGGCCGCCATCTTGTCGCGATTGGCCTGAGGGTGATAATCGTCACCCTCGATAAAGCGATAGCCGAGTGCCTCTGCCAGGCGTGCGCCGATCTCGCTCTTGCCGCTACCGCAAACGCCCATTACCACCAAACATTGATCACGCATTGCCTTTGCCACCTGTGAGAGACAGAAATGTCTGTTGATTGAAAAAGAAGCCTCCTGATGTTAGCGCTAACATTTGAGAATGGCAAAGCAGATTTGCCTGACAGAATGATCTTTGCCGCCGGGATTCCAGTAGAATCGCCACCATGGCAGAACGCAAACCCCGCAACAGCGCTACCGGTCGCGTGACCTTGCAGGATGTGGCGCGGGCGCTGGATATCAGCGCCATTACCGTGTCGCGCGCCCTCAAGACCCCGGAACGGGTCTCCGTGGCGCTGCGCGATCGTATTGCCCAGGCGGTCGAAACGCTGGGCTACCGCCCGAATCATGCCGCACGCACACTGGCCTCGGCCCACTCGGGCAATGTACTGGTACTGGTGCCTTCGCTGACCAACGAAGTGTTTGTTGATGTCCTGGGGGGGATTCACGAAGAGCTGCAGCCTTATGGCATGCAAATGCTGATCGGCAATACCCACTATTCGGAACGGGAAGAAGAGCGTCAGCTGGAGGCATTTCTCGGCCACAATCCGGACGGTATCCTGCTGACAGGTGTCGACCACAGTGCGCGCACCCGACAGCTGCTGGCAGACAGCCGCCTGCCCATCGTCACCATGATGGAGCTGGACGAGACGCCTGGCAGTCGCTCGGTCGGTCTGTCGCAAAGCGCCGCCGCCGAGGCTCTGACCCGGCACCTGATCGAGCGGGGCTATCGCCGCATTGCCTATGTGGTCGCCCAGTCCGACCCCCGTACCCGCCAGCGGGCTGAAGGCTACCGCACGGCGCTGGCCAGGGCAGGACTGCAAGATCGGTCGCGGGAAATCTGGGTCGAAACACCCTCTTCAGTCGGACTGGGCGCCGAGCTGCTGCAGATGCTGCTGGCCGAACACCCGGACAGCGATGCCGTATTCTGCTGCAACGACGACCTGGCCCAGGGCATGCTGTATGCCTGCCAGCGCCAGGGCCTGCGCGTACCCGAACAGCTGGCGATTGCGGGCTTCAACGATCTGGCCGCCTCAGCCTGGACCTGCCCGGCCCTGACCAGCATCGCCACCCCGCGCTACGATATCGGTCGCCAGGCCGCCCGCATGCTGCGCCTGGCCATTGCCGGGCAGGATCAGCCGTCTGCCCTGGATCTGGGCTTCCGGCTGATGGCAAGAGAAAGCAGCTAGTCCCCGCCTGCCCCTCAGACCTCATCCCGCAAGGCGCGACGCAGAATCTTGCCGACATTGGTCTTGGGCAGCTCGCTGCGGAAGACAATATGGCGCGGGCGTTTGTAGCCGGTCAGTTGCTCGCGGCAGAACTGTCGCAAAGCCGCCTCGTCCAGACTGGCATCGCGCCGCACCACAAACAACTTCACTGCCTCGCCGCTTTGCGCATCGGGCACCCCGATGCAGGCACACTCCTGCACGCCCGGATGGGTCGAGACGACAGCCTCGATTTCATTCGGATAGACATTGAATCCCGACACCAGAATCATGTCTTTCTTGCGATCGACAATCCGCACGAACCCGGCGGCATCCATCACGCCCACGTCCCCGGTGCGGAAAAACCCGTCCGCCGTCATGACCCGGGCGGTTTCCTCCGGACGATTCCAGTAGCCCCGCATCACTTGCGGACCGCGAATGGCAATCTCCCCCGCTTCGCCTAGCGGCAGATGCCGCCCGTCATCGTCGAGAATCGCCACTTCGGTCGAGGGGATCGGCAAACCGATGGCCCCGGTGAAGCCCTTGATGTCATGCGGGTTCAGCGTGGCACATGGTGAGGTTTCCGACAGGCCATACCCCTCGAGAATCGGGGTGCCGGTTCTGGCCTGCCAGCGGTCGCTGGTACTTTGCAGCACCGCCATGCCGCCACCCAGGGTAATTTTCAGGGCCGAAAAGTCCACCCTGGCCAGCGCCGGCTGATTCAGCAAACCATTGAACAGGGTATTCACACCGGGGAAGAAGTGCAGACGATGACGCGACAACACCTTGACCAGTCCCGCCATGTCTCGCGGATTAGGAATCAACACGGTATGCGCGCCCCACTTGGTACCCATCATCATGCAGGCGGTCAGCGACAGCACATGGTAGAGCGGCAAGGCACACAGCACACCAAGCTGCTCATCAATGTCCTTCAGGACCGGCGCCGCCCAGGCATCATTTTGCAGCACATTGGCCAGGATGTTGCCGTGGGTCAGAATCGCCCCCTTGGCCACACCGGTCGTCCCGCCGGTGTATTGCAGGAAGGCAATGTCCTCATGCCCCTGCTCGCTCTCGCGCAGCGGCAGATGTTGCCCCTGCTGCAGTGCCGCCTTGAACCAGTGCGCTTGCGGCAACTGATAGGGTGGCACCATCTTTTTCACTTTGCGTACCACCAGGTTGATCAGCGGACCTCGCAGCGGACCGAGCAAATCGCCGATGCCGGTCAACAGCACATGCCGCACCGGCGTCTGATCGATCACCGCCGCCAGCGTGGCGGCAAAATTATCCAGCACGATAATCGCTTCGGCACCGGCATCATTCAGCTGGTGCGCCAGTTCACGCGGGGTATAAAGCGGATTGACGTTGACCACCGTCATGCCGGCCCGCAGGATGGCCGCGACGGCCAGCGGGTATTGCAGCAGGTTCGGCATCATGATGGCCACCCGGCTGCCGGGCGCCAGGCCGAGTGACTGCAGCCAGGCCGCCAGCGCCTGCGAACGCTGCCCAAGCTCGCGGTAGCGCAGAGACTGCCCCATGCAAGTGTAGGCAACGCGGTCGCCGTAGCGGGCGAATGACTCATTCAGCAAGTGGGTCAGCGACGCATAGACAGAGGGATCGACATCCGCGGGCACCCCCGCCGGGTACGATTTCAGCCAGATCCTGTCTACCGCCATTGCGCCTACCTCCTCGATCTTGAAACAAAAATGCCGGCAATAACCGGTCATTTTTGATACCAAATGCATAAAAAGACCCAATAGATTAAGCACTTGCCGGCCGATGCACAAGTAAAACAGACATCAGGCTGCCACCGCGCCACGGCCATCCGGCAAGACAGGATTTGCATATGGAATAATCGATTGTAGACTACCTATTCTTGCAATCAGGAAGCCAGCATGAATACCACGCTTTATCTCCTCTTCTGCGTGACGGCACTGGCCGCCGTGTTCACGCCCGGTCCGGCGGTCATGCTGGCCCTGCAAAACAGCACCCTGTATGGCTGGCGCCGTACCGTGCTGTCCTCCCTGGGCAATATCACCGGCCTGCTGGTGCTGATCAGCGCCAGTGCCATCGGCCTGGGTGCACTGCTGCGCACCTCGGCGACCCTGTTCCTGCTGCTGAAACTGGCCGGCGCTGGCTATCTGATCTGGCTGGGTATCAAGCAGTGGCGCGCTGGCGGCAGCAGTCGGCAGCAGGTGACCCGCACGCAAAACAGTCATCCCGCCCGGATGGCGCTGTATCGCGAAGGTCTGCTGCTGGCGCTGTCCAACCCCAAGGCCATTTTGTTCATCACCGCCTTGTTTCCCCAGTTCATCGTGCATGAGCAACCGCTGTTGCCGCAGTTGATCCTGCTGTCGCTGACCTTCATGGGCATGTCGTTCTCCGCCCTGATGACTTATGCCCTGGCCGGTCATCTGGTAGGGGGCAATCTGGCGGATGCCATGCAGTCGGCACGCTTCCGTCGCGCCACCGGCGGCCTGTTCATTGCCATGGGGGCCGGACTCCTGACCCTGAAGGCCAAATAGACACCACATCATGAGCCAACTTCTGACCGGTCTGCTGCTGTTCGTCGGCATTCACTCTCTGCGCTTGCTGGCACCGGCCTGGCGCGAGGCCCAAATCGCCCGGTTCGGCACCTTGCGCTGGCGAGGGATGCACTCGGTCGCGGCACTGCTCGGGCTGGTACTGATCGTGCGTGGCTATGCCGAAGCACGCAGCCTGCCCGGCCTGTACTGGCAACTCCCCTTTGCCGCGCGCCACGGCATGCTGCTTGGCATGTTGCTGGCCTTCATCCTGCTGACGGCCAGCCAGATTCCGGGCACACACATCAAACAGCGCATCGGCCATCCGATGAATCTCGGACTGGTACTCTGGTCGGGACTGCACCTGCTGTTCAATGCCAGACCCGCCGCCCTGCTTCTGTTCGGCACATTCTTTGTCTGGTCGCTGACCCTGCTGCTGGTGTCGCTCAAACGTGACCGCGAAGCCGGTGTCAGCTACCCGCCCGGCCAGCTCAGTCGCGACCTGCTGTGTGCGGCGCTGGCACTGGTGGCCTGGCTGGCTTTTGTTCTGATCCTGCACCAGCGTCTGATCGGTGTGGCGGTACTGTGAAATGACTCCACACTGGCGCCTGCGAACAGGGATCTGTCTGCTCGGGCTGCTCTGGTCGGTGGCCGTACAGGCAGCTCACCTGACACTCACTTTCGAAGCCGACGACTGGATGCCCTTCAACGGCGATGGCATCAACCATAACGGCTATGCCATCGATGTGCTCAAGGCCATCTTCGAGCCCAAGGGCATTGCCATCGTTTTTCGCAGCACCCCGTGGGCCAGAGCGATCGGTGACGCCCGCACGGGCAAATGCGACGGTGTGATCGGGGCCCAGCGCAGTGAAATTGCCGGCTTTGTCATCCCGCAGGAAGAACTGGGGCAAGGCCGGCAGGCTTTCTATGTCCGCAAGGACAGCACCTGGCGCTTTCAGTCGACGGACTCCCTGAAGCAGGTCACGCTGGCGGTGATCAAGGACTACTCTTACTCCCTGGCCATCAATCAGTACGTACGCGATCATCGTGATCGCGTCTATGTCGGCGTCGGCGAGCAACCATTGCAGCACAACCTGCAGATGCTGATCCATCGGCGGGTCGATGCGGTCGTGGATGACGAGACCGTCATGCAGTACGCCATCCATCGTGCCGGGCTGACACAACAGGTGGTGCTGGCCGGTTACGATACCGGTACGGAAAAAAACTATATTGCCTTCTCGCCGGCCAACCCGGCCTCCGTGACCTACGCCAGCATGCTGGACGAGGGCATGCGCCGGCTGCGCAAGAATGGTCAATTGCGCCGCATCCTGGCGCGCTATGGTCTGTCTGACTGGAAATGAAGCGGGGCAGCCTGCCGCGCACAAGACTTCGCGCGGCCAGGCTGAAGATTGACGTCTCTCAGGCAGGAACGGCCTGTGGTACGTGTGCCAGATTGCGGCCCAGGCCTTGCGCCAGTTGCAGCAGATCATCCGAGGTCTGGCGCAGCTGAGTGACGACCTCAATATTGGACTCGGCCAGCTGCGCAGTAGCCGCCACCTTTTGTGCCAGTTCGATGCTGGCCATGCGCTGCTCGCGCAGACTGCCGTTGATGGTCTCGATCGACCCGACCACCGTCTGCGAACTGTCCTGAATACCCTGCATGGACTCGGCACTCTGGGCCGCCCCCTCACTGACCTGCAGCACACTTTCCAGACTTTGCTGCATGCTCTCGACCACCGACCCGGCCTCCTGCTGAATGGTCTGGATCATGGTGGTGATTTCCTGTGCGGAAACAGCACTGCGCTCGGCCAGCTTGCGGACTTCATCGGCCACCACGGCAAAGCCGCGACCAAATTCGCCGGCACGCGCCGCTTCGATGGCCGCATTGAGGGCCAGCAAATTGGTCTGATTGGCCACATCGACAATCACCCCCACAATATTGCCGATCTTTTCCACCTGACTGGTCAGGGCTTCGATACGATGCGAGGTGGCCTGTACCTTGTCCGCCACCGCCCGCATGGCCTCGGAGGACTGCATCACTTCCAGCACACGCTGGCTGGCGATCTCCCCGGCTTCGCGCGCCATGCGCGAGGCCTTGCCGGAACTATTGGTGACATGATTGATGCTGACGGTCATCTGCTGAATGGTCGCCGCCGCCTCTCGGGTCGAGTCGGCCTGCTGCTGCACGCTGCTGCCGACCTGCTCGGTCATGCCGGCCAGGGCATGCGCGGCATCGGTGGCAGCCTGCGCGCTCCGGCGCGCCTGCTCGCTCAGCGCCGACCACTGTGCCTGCAAGGCATCAAACTCGCGCTGCAGCGACTGTCGGGGCGCATCCAGACGCCCTCCCACCCACCAGGCCAGCGCCAGTGCCGACAGCACGGCCACCACCAGCAGCGGCAGCCAGAGCGTCAGGCCGGCCTGCGGCAGCAGCATGGCCGCCAGCGCCACCGCGCCACACAAGGCGGCACCAGCCAGTTGGCTGGCCACCATTTGATATCTTGTTGTCATCTTTTCCCCCTCTTCGACATCCCGGCACCCATGGGCCAGGTGCAACAAGGCCCCCGGCTCCAGAAGGCAGCACGGGGGCCGGGTACATCCGTCTATATCGGGATTTATTTGGCGGTCACGGTCAGGAATGCCGACTGACCGGCGTTCAGGGAGCCGGTAGCCTTGGCCGACAGCGCGTAGTCATCGCTGTTGGCAATCACCACCACGCTGGTCAGCGACGGGACTTTCCCCTTGATGCCGGCAAAGTCGACATCAATCAGCGGCGTGCCGGTGGTCACGCGCTGGCCCTGACGGACGCGCGGGGTGAAACCCTGGCCATTCAGCTTCACGGTGTCGATACCGATGTGCATCAGCACTTCGGCGCCATTGTCGGCGGTCAGCGTCAGGGCATGGCCGGTACGGGCAACCTGCGTGATGATGCCGTCACAGGGCGCAACCAGCGTATTGGAAGTCGGATTGATTCCCAGACCGTCTCCCATCATCAGACCGGAGAACACCGGATCCGGCACGCTGGCCAGGGGAACGACGGCACCACTCAGCGGGGCTACCAGTTTGATCGTAGACATATTGTTTTCCTCTGTGATTGAACGAACGCCCGGGAGGCAAGGCACACCCCCTTGTAAGGGTTTCTTGCTATGCCACTGGCAAATTCTAATCACATTACTGAAAAATGTGCGTCCTTTGTGCGGCCCGATATCCTGTAATTTTGCAAAAGTTTGCTTCAGCTCAAGTACACACCGCCTTGTCAGACAGGCGGATAAAACCGCTCACAGCAAGGAATCATGCGGTTTTCATGCCAATCTGCCAGACTCGCCTCCGCCCATGACATGTTGTAGTAATACTACACAACCACCCTCAGACGAGCGTCCCATCCTTTAATGCAGGTAAGCGGGAAGCCTCTGATCCTCAGGCCTGCCAGACCGAGTGCGAGGGGGTCGGTCAATGCGGCGTGGCAAGCGCCTGCTGCCGGTCTTCAGCCAGCCATCGGGCCACTGCCGTCACCTGTGCTGCGTCCAGCCTCAGCCGCAGTTTGCTGCGCCGCCAAAGCAGGTCCTCCGCACTGCGCACCCATTCGACATCCACCAGATAACGTGCCTCGGCCTCATACAAGCCGGGAGCGATCTCCGCACCCAGCCCCGCCAGACTGTCGGCATGGCCGATCAGCCTGACCAGCCTGGTGCCGTAGGCACGCGCATAGCGGGTCAGCAGATCCAGCGGCATCCATGGGTAGCTAGCCTTGATACCGGCAAACCAGGGATAAAAATCGGCCTGCGGCATGTCGCCGCCCGGCAGGGGTGCGCGGTCGCTGAGGCAAGGCTGCCGGCACCCCAGGCGCGGAGCCAGCAGGTCAACCGCCTGTTCAGCCAGCTTGCGATAGGTCGTGATCTTGCCGCCAAACACCGACAGCAATGGCGCCCCCTCCCCCGGATCCATCTCCAGCGAATAATCGCGCGTCACGCTGCTGGCATTATCCGATTCGTCATCCAGCAAGGGGCGCACGCCGGAGTAAGTCGCCAGGACCTCCGACGGATGGATCTGGCGCTCGAAATAGCGGTTGCTCATCTCGCACAGATAACGCACTTCGTCCTGCTCAATCGCCACGGCAGCAGGGTCGCCATGGTATTCGACATCGGTCGTGCCGATCAGGGTGAAATCACCTTCATAGGGAATGGCGAAAATAATACGCTTGTCGGGATTCTGGAAAATATAGGCATAGGGATGCTCGAACATGCGTGGCACGATGATGTGACTGCCCTTGACCAGCCGCACCGATTTGCCGGCACGCACTGCGACCTGTTCGCGCAGGAAGCGATCCACCCAGGGACCGGCCGCATTCACCAGCGCACGGGCCTGCACCGTCTGCTCGGCGCCATCGCTCTGCCGCAGCGTGCAGCACCATAGCCCGCCCTCGCGGCGAGCGCCGACACAGGCGGTACGCGTCAGAATCTGCGCACCATGCTCGGCCGCATCCAGCGCATTGAGCACCACCAGGCGGGCATCCTGCACCCAACCGTCGGAATACTCAAAACCGCGGCGAAAACCCTGCTTGAGCGGGGAGCCGGCAGGATGACGGGAAAAATCCACCGACACCGATCCGGGCAGGACTTCGCGCCGGGCCAGATGATCATATAAAAACAGCCCGCAGCGGATCATCCACGTCGGCCGCATGCTGGCATCGTGCGGCATGACAAAGCGCAGCGGCCAGATGATGTGCGGCGCCAGACGCAACAGCACTTCACGCTCTTGCAGCGCCTTGCGTACCAGACCGAACTCGTAATATTCGAGGTAGCGCAATCCGCCATGAATCAGTTTGGTACTGGCCGAAGAGGTATGCTGCGCCAGGTCATCCTGCTCGCACAGCAATACCGACAACCCTCGCAGGGCCGCATCACGGGCAATGCCGGCACCATTGATGCCGCCGCCGACCACCACCAGATCCCAGATCACTTTCTCCACGCTTTCCCCTCGCAGTCATGACTGAGTCAAGCTTAGTCAATCACCCCGCACGAGACAACAAATTATGTTGTTTTTTGTTGTTTTTATGTTCGTTTTATTTTCGAAGCAAAAAGGGCGTGCGCAGCTGACTGCACACGCCCTGATGGCTCAGACAAATTGCTTGCTGTACAGCAGGGCCGCCAGCGTGCCGCCGATCAGCGAGCCAACCACCGGCACCCAGGCATAGCCCCAGTCACTGTCACGCTTGCCGGGAATCGGCAAAAGCGCATGCATGATGCGCGGTGACAAATCGCGCGCCGGGCTCATGGCATACCCGGTGGTACCGCCGAGCGAGACACCAATGCCCAGTACCAGCAGGCCGACCGGCAAGGCATCCAGCGCACCGAGCGAGGCCTTGGGTGAGACCATGTTCAGCACGGCAAACACCAGCACAAAGGTCGCAATCACCTCAGAGGCCAGATTGCCCGGCAAGCTGCGGATGGCCGGCCCGGTGCAAAACACCGCCAGCTTGGTATCGGGGCACTCGGTATGGGCAAAGTGCTGGCGGTACATTACCCATACCAGGAAGGCACCGAACATGCCGCCCAGCATCTGCGCGCACATATACGCCGGCACACGGGCCCAGTCGAACTTGCCGGCCACGGCCAGCGCCAGCGTCACCGCCGGATTGAGATGCGCGCCGCTGTAGGCGGCCACGCAGAACACGGCGACAAATACGGCCATGGCCCAGCCAAAGGCAATCACGATCAGGCCGCTGTTATGGCCCTTGGTATTTTTCAGGATCACGTTGGCGACCACGCCATTGCCCAGCAGAACCAGCAAAGCGGTGCCAATGAATTCAGCGATCAGGGGAGTCATTGTTTGTCCTTTTTATTGAATGACCAGGGCGCCTCAGGCACCAGCCCAGGCGATGGCGGCCCGTACGGCGCGATGCCAGCCATCCACCAGCTGTGCCACCTTCTCCGCCGCCATATCCGGCTGGAAGCGGCGATCCAGCTGCCACTGCCCCTGCACATCATCCACACTCTGCCAGTAGCCCACGGCCAGGCCGGCCAGATAGGCGGCACCCAGGGCGGTGGTTTCGGTGACCTTAGGCCTGATCACGTCCAGCCCCATGATGTCGGCCTGAAATTGCAACAGCAGATTGTTGACGGTCGCCCCGCCATCCACGCGCAGCTCCGGTACGGCGATACCGGCATCGGCCTCCATGGCCTTGAGCACATCCATGGTCTGATAGGCAATGCTCTCCAGCGCGGCGCGTGCCACATGGGCCGCCGTCGTGCCTTGCGTGGCACCAAACAGCGAGCCACGGGCGTTCTGGTTCCAGTGCGGCGCCCCCAGTCCGGCAAAGGCCGGCACCAGATAGACTCCGTCATTGTCCCGCACCTGGCGCGCCAGCTCGTCCACATCGGCGGAGTGCTTGATGATGCCCAGGCCGTCACGCAGCCACTTGACCACCGAGCCGCCGATGAAGATCGAACCTTCCAGGGCATAGTGGGTCTCGCCCTTGACCTGCCACGCCACCGTGGTCAGCAACTTGTTGCTGGACTCGGTCGGTTTGGTTCCGGTATTCATCATCAGGAAGCAGCCGGTGCCATAGGTATTCTTGACCATGCCCGGCCGGGTGCACTGCTGGCCGAACAGAGCGGCCTGCTGATCACCGGCGATGCCGGCGATGGGGATACCCGCTCCCAGCTGCGTACCCTGGGTGGTGCCATAGACTTCGCTTGAAGAACGGACCTCCGGCAGCATGCTGGCCGGCACATCCATGATCTTCAGCAATTCTTCGTCCCAGCTCAGGGTATGGATGTTGAACAGCATGGTGCGCGAGGCATTGGAGACGTCCGTGACGTGCACCTGGCCATGGGTGAAGTTCCACACCAGCCAGCTGTCGATGGTCCCGAAGGCCAGCTTGCCAGCCTCGGCACGAGCGCGGGCACCCGGCACATTGTCAAGAATCCACTTCACTTTGCTGCCGGAAAAATAAGCATCAATCATCAGGCCGGTCTTGGCACGAATCGGCGCTTCCAGCCCCCGGGCCTTCAGACTGTCGCAGAAATCGGCCGTGCGACGATCCTGCCAGACAATCGCGTTGTACACCGGCTGACCGGTTTCGCGGTCCCATACCACCGTGGTTTCACGCTGGTTGGTGATGCCGATGGCAGCCACATTGGCGCTTTCCAGTCCGGCATAGGCCAGCGCTTCGGCAGCCACACCGGCCTGCCCGCCCCAGATTTCCAGCGGATCATGCTCTACCCAGCCCGGTTGCGGATAATGCTGGGTAAACTCCTTTTGGGCGACCGACACGATATTGCCCTGGCGATCGAAAACGATGGCCCGAGAACTGGTCGTACCCTGATCAAGTGCCAGGATGTACTGCTTTTGCATATTGTCTTCTCCTTGTGTACTGCATTGCGCCGCCGACGATCGTCGACGGCCTGTTTTCGCTGCCACCCCGCCACCCGGCACAACCCGGCAGACAATGACGCCAGCATGTTGTTTTGTGTTTGTTCCGGATTCTACACAGGGCAAAACGCTCATAAAAGGAAATTGTTACGAAAATATTCAAAACAAATAACACAAAAAACGAAAAGCGCCACGCTGGTACGAAACCCTGAGTGGCGCAGCAGAAGACGGGATGGGGACATGATCAGCGCAAATGCTTTATCCAGAGGCACAGCGCGGCAATCGACAGGCCAAGCCGCCATGCATGCCACACAGGGGCGAGAGCCCCTCGCGTCTGTCGCACAATGACAACGTCCTCAAGATGCCAGTCTGACATCATGATTTCATGACCGCTGGTCACGGGGCGATATAGAGTTCGACCCGCGATTCGGCAATCACCGCGGCCATGTCCTCCGGGGGAGGCAGGTCGGTAAACAGGGCAGTCACCCGCGACAGCGGGCCGAGTTCGACCATGGCAGGACGGCCGAACTTGGTGTGATCGGCAACCAAAAACACATTGCGCGACTGATGGATAATGGCATCCGAGGTGCGCACCTCGCGCATGTCGTAGTCACGCAAGGTGCCATCCTGCTCGATGCTGGAAATGCCAATGATGCCGTAATCCACCTTGAACTTGCGGATGAATTCGATCGTGGACTCGCCGATGATGCCCATATCGCGCGGGCGCATGACGCCGCTGGCGACAATGACCTCGCAATCCGGGTAATTGCACATCATGGCCGCCACATTGAGGTTATTGGTAATCACATGCAGACCACGGTGCTGGTGCAGTGCCTTGGCCACCTCTTCGGTCGTGGTGCCGAGATTGATGAACAAGGAAGCATGGTTGGGGATCTGTTCCGCCACCTGACGGGCAATGCGCCGCTTCTCCTCGATGCACATGACCTGACGGGTGTTGTAAGCCACATTTTCCACACTGGACTGGGCACTGGCCCCACCATGGATGCGCTGCAGCAGTCGGTTGTCCGCCAGCAACGCGATATCACGCCGGATAGTCTGATGCGTGACGCCAAAATGCGTGGCCAGCGCCTCGACGGTGACATGCCCCTCACGCTGCACCCAGCCTAGGAGCTCCTGTTGTCGCTGATTGAGAATGATCATAGTGGCATGGCGCGCTGGCTCGAGTTGATCGGCATGGAATGGTTGTGCAGATTATACAGGGGTGATATCGGCTTGCCAGCCTGACCCTCTGCCTACTCGGGAGACATCACGCCTTCCACCCGGTTACGCCCGCGCGCTTTGGCACGGTACAGCGCCTGATCTGCCAGGGCAAACAAGTCATCCAGCGCCAGGCCCGGCCGGGCGACCATGCTCGCCACGCCCAGACTGGCCCGGATCGTGGCTTTGCCCTCGTCCTGCGCCAGGCAAAGCGCCGCCACCGAGGCTCGCACCAGTTCTGCCCGGGAGCAGGCGGCCTCCAGCGTCATGTCCGGCAGGATCAGGGCAAACTCCTCGCCACCGTAACGCGCCGCCACATCGCCAGCCCGGCGGGCATGCGCCTTCAGCACTAGGGCCACCTGGCGCAGACACTCATCGCCGGCCAGATGCCCGTGGCGGTCATTGAAACGTTTGAAGTGGTCAATATCCAGCAGCACCAGGCAGAGCGCAGACCGCTGACGTGCACTGCGGCGCCAGGCGGCCTGCAGGGCCTCGTCAAAGGCACGGCGATTGGCCAGCCCGGTGAGCGAATCAGTCAGGGACAGCGCCGCCAGCTTGCGGTTTGCCGCCGCCAGATCCTGCTGCACCGCCCGCAAGGGCGTGATATTGCGGTGATGCCACAGCCGACCATAGCGGCCGTTGCCATAAGAAAACGGGATGTAATCACGCAGGTAGATCTGCCCATTGCGCAGACGCACCTCATAATTGATGTCTGCCACCCCCCGTTCGACCAGGCGGGCAATCATGCCGATTTCGCGCTCTGGATCCTGCATCATCGGACGGATCAAATCGAGAAATGCCGGCGCCGTCATGCCCACCAGCTGTTGCGGAGACTGGCTCAGGCCAAACATATGGATCAAGGCCTGATTCAGATACTCGATCCGTCCCTCGTCATTCACCAGCAGGATGCTGTCATGCAGCACCGACAAAATGGTCTTGAGCCGCAATTCATGATCATCCAGCCGTTGAGCCAACTCGGCGGGAGCCTCGATATGGGGGGCAAGATCCGTCCAGGCCAGCAGGCTGTCGAAGCCGGCCTCATGTTCGGGATCCCAGGCACGCAGATAATCCATGGCCCAGGCTAGACGCTCGCGTTCATTGAGACGGTCATCGCGCAGAATGCGCTGCAGCTCGGTCAGAACACGCAGATGCTCTTCCCTGTGATGATGCTTGCTGTCTTCGCTCAGGGGCGAAGCTGCCAGCCATTGCTCTTCATCGATGAAATGGGAGGACAGCAGATCCAGCAACTGACGCTGAACGAAATCGAAAGGGGGTAATGCGCCAGCATGACGCAAGGACTGCGACAAATCCGCAATCAGACGACGCAAGGCCAGGTGTTGCTGATCAATCTGCGCAATGCCGGTCAAGGTCTTGGTCAACAGCGACGGGGTGTCCATATCGTGCTTTAGCCTGAGATGGACACAGGATAAACCATTACTTCACGTATAGCTATTATGTTATTTCTATAATAAGCATCGATTAATGACAAGAGGGTTGCGAAAAACCAAAAAGGGGGCGAACACCTGGCAGGATGGGCTGACCGGGAAGGGGAGACCGGCCGACACGAGGGTCGCCCTGCCAGGGCTCGCCCCAAAGACAATGGCGTTCATTGTCTTTGGGGCTGACGCAGGGGTCAAAGCAGCGCGGTCAGCCCTGCCCAGCGACAGGTCGCTCTGTGGTACGGGTGCTCATTGCCGCCAGCACCACCTCCGGCAAAGCCGGTACCCGGGTAATGCGCACCCCGATGGCGTCGTGGATGGCGTTGAGAATGGCCGGGGCCACCGGCACCGTCACCGGCTCTCCGATCCCCTTGGCGCCAAACGGCGCCGAACTCACAGGATCTTCGATCAGATAGCGGTGCATATTCGGCACATCCATCGCGGTCGGAATGATGTAATTGCTCAGCGACGGATTGCGGATCTGCCCCTCGCGAACCACCAGGTCTTCATACAAGGCATAGCCCAGCCCCATGACGAAGCCACCGTCTATCTGCCCTTCCACCATGACCGGATTCAGCGCCCGGCCCACGTCCTGCGCGCACCATGCCTGGGTGCAGCTCACTTGTCCGGTCAGGGTATCGACCTCCACCTCGACACCATAGGCATTGAAGGTATACGGCCAATAGGGTGCGCCATAGCCATTGTCGTCCAGCTTGACGGTCTGGGCGGTAAAGGACTCGCGCACCCGCAGAGTGCGGCCTTCGGCAGCCATGACGGCAGCAATCTCTGTCAGATCCAGACCGATTTTCGGCAAAAATGTCAGATAGACCCGGTGGTCATCGACGGTGAAACTCAGTCCGGAGTTGATCTTGGAGAAGGCATCGCGCGAGCGGTTGAGCTGCTCGACCGTTTCCAGAATCAGGGCCCGGCGGAAGCTCTCCGCCGCCAGTCGCACGGCATTGCCGGTGTTATAGGTCTGGCGCGTGGCGGCAGCCGTACCGGCATCCTCGCATTCGTCGGTATTTTCGCTGGTCATGCGGATACAGCCCACCGAGACCCCCAGCGCCTCGGCACAGATTTGCGGCATCACCGTCTTGGCCCCCTGCCCGACTTCGGCCGCACCGACCCGCAACAAAAAACGCCCCGCCGGCAAGAGCTCGACCTCGGCGACCGAAACATCGGGAAAACCGTTGCCATAACCGGTGCCATACCAGCAAGCCGCGATCCCCCGGCCGCGCCGCACCGTGCCACTGCCCCGGTCGAAAGGCACTTGCGCCATGCCCTGCTCAATCGCGGCCAGGCAACGATCCAGAGGTACCGCTTCCGTCAGCAGCTGGCCATTACCCGTCTCACTGCCGACCCGATAGATATTGCGCCGGCGCATCTCGAAAGCATCCAGTCCGAGCTGCTCCGCCAGTTGCTCGATCAGCGACTCGTGCACCATGGTGACCTGGGTCGCGCCGAAGCCGCGCATGGCGCCAGTAAAAGGATTATTGGTATAGACCGCGTAACTGTCGACTTTGACATGAGGAAAGACATAGGGGCCGGTGATATGCACCCCGGCCTTGCGCAAGACATTGATCGCCCAGGAAGCATAGGCGCCGGAGTCGCCGATCAACTCGGCCTCAAAGGCAAGCAGACGCCCTGCCGCATCGGCCCCCATGCGTGCTTTCATATGGATCGGGTGACGCTTGGAATGCGCCAGAAAGGATTCGTCACGCTCGTAGGCGATCTTGACCGGCCGGCCAGTCAGCAGACAGCCCAGCGCGGCATGAATCTGGATGGTGATGTCCTCGCGTGCGCCAAAGGCGCCGCCAATCGCCAGATTAAGCACGCGCAGCTCGCTCTCGGGCACGCCCAGCGCATCGGCGATTTCCAGCCGGTCAAAGTGCGGATACTGCGAGGCAACACAGACCACCAGCTTGCCATCCTCGTCACGATAGGCCAGCCCGCTCTCGGTCTGCAGGAAGGCGTGATCGACAAACGGCGAATGAAACTCCCCCTCGGCGACGACAGCGCAATCCTGCCAGACGGCATCGGTATCGCCCTTGCGGCAGCGATAATGAAAAATCACATTGGGCAGCCCCTTGTCCTCGGGGCGCGTCCAGCTCTGGGTCATGGCTTCGTCGTAGAAGAAAAAACGGTCTTCATACTCATTGACCACCGGCGCCCCGGGTCGCATGGCTTCGCGCGGATCGAATACCGCCGGCAAAGGCTCGTATTCGACGACCAGCAGGCGTGCCGCAGCCTGCGCCTGGCAAGCGGTTTCTGCCAGCACCAGTGCCACCGGATCGCCGATGCGGCGCACCTTGTCATGACAGAATACACAATGATCCTTGTACAGCACGCCATGATTGTTATGGCCGGTGACGTCTTCGGCGGTCAGAATGCGCACCACCCCGGGGGCGGCGGCGGCACGGCTGAGATCGAGCCCCAGAATGCGCGCGTGGGCATGCGGCGAACGCACGGTCACGCCATACAGCTGCCCTTCCCGATCCAGATCATCCGGATAACACGCCCGTCCTGTCACCTTGTCGCGGCCTTCGCGACGCTCCACATTGCGGCCGATTGTCTGCAGCTCCGCCATCATGCTCATCCCGTGTTTGGTTGGCCCCGGCGCGTTCAGTCGTTCAGCCGGGACAGTTCCTGCAGTAATGCTTCCAGCAAATTGCCCGCCACCTGGCGCCGGTACAGTGCTGTCGAACGGACATCATCGATCGGGCAGATCGCCTGCTGCAGCGCCTCACAGGCGGCCGCCAGCGGCAGATCGGACAAAGTACGCCCCTCAATCAGCGCCTCAACGCCCGGCACCCGGGCACAGCAAGGTGACAAGGCGCCGGTCGCCAGCCGGAAGCGACTGACGCGCCCCTGCGCAACCTCCGCCATGGCCGCCATGCTGGCCTTGGCGATCGCCTGAGCTTCTCGGGCGCCAACCTTGCGGAAATAGTGAAAGCTGCGCCCTTGCGGCTTGCGAACACGAATGCGGGTCAGCAACTCGTCCGGCGCCCGGTCAAACTGCTTGTAGCCGGTCCAGAACTGCGTCAGCGGTACCCAACGTTCGCCGCGCAGGGAACAGAGCGCCACCTCGGCGTCATAGACCAGCAAACTGGGGGGAGTATCGGCGGCGGGGCTGCCATTCATGATGTTGCCGCCCAGGGTGCCGCGATTCTGGATCGCCAGCGCCGCCGTGGATCGGGCGCTCTTGATCAGGCAGGGGAAATGCCGGTGCACTGCCGGCGTCTGGCGCAAGGCGGTAAAGGTCGTCAGCGCGCCAAAGGTCAGCGTGTGCTCATCCTCCTGAATGCCCTTGAGTTCCTTCAGCCGGTTCAGATCGAGAAAGTGGGTCACTTCCGGCACATGCGGCGGCAGCGGCACCATCAGATCGGTGCCGCCGGCAATCGGCCGCCAGACCCCCGGCTCGGTTGCCATCACCTCCAGCGCGGTGCCGAGCGAGGCCGGCATGCACACCTGGCACTGAGCGGTCAGCTGACGCATGATGCCTCCCCGCCGGCTGCCTCCTGTACCGCCTCAATGATCTTGACGTAGCCGGTACAGCGACAGAGATTCCCGCCGATGGCCTCGCGAATGGCCGCCATGTCGGGACTGGGATGGCGGCGCAGCAGATCGGTCGCAGACATCAGCATGCCGGGCGAACAATAACCACACTGCGCGGCGTTGTGGCGCAGGAAGGATTGCTGCAGGCGGTTGAGATTGTCCTGATCGGCCAGCCCCTCAATGGTCAGCAGATCGGTCCCCTGGGCCTGATAGGCCGGCACCAGACAACTATTCACCAGCACCCCGTCCAGCAGCACGGCACAGGCGCCGCACTCCCCTTCGCCACAGCCTTCCTTGGTGCCTTTCAGCCCCAGATCTTCCCGAATCACATCCAGCAGACGCGCCATCGGCCACACCTGCACCGTGCGCTCGACCCCGTTCACCAGCAGGGTCAGTTGAATTTTTTCGGCCATGACAGGCCTCCTGGCAACAACAGTCCGTTGAACTCATGCGGCGCAAATGCGCGTCCCGGTCTTGCCTTCGATCCCTTCGCGGGCCTTTTCCAGCAAGGTGATCAGTGCAGTGCGTCCCGGCTTGCTCCGGGCAAAGGTCAGTGCCGCCTCGACCTTGGGCAGCATCGAGCCCTTGGCAAATTGTCCGTCGCGGATGTGACCCTGCGCCTCATCCGGTGTCATCTGCGACAACCACGCCTGGTCCGGGGTACCAAAACGGATCGCCACCCGCTCCACCGCAGTCAGAATGATCAACATATCAGCATCAATCATCTCCGCCAGCCTTGCACTGGCCCAGTCCTTGTCCACCACGGCACTGGCGCCACGCAGATGCAGTCCTTCGCGCAAAACCGGAATACCGCCGCCACCGGCGGCCACCACCAACTGACCGGCATCCAGCAAGGCCCGCACCGTCTCCTTCTCGACAATGTCCACCGGCTTGGGCGAGGCCACGACACGGCGGTAGCCCCGGCCCGAGTCCTCTTTCAACCGCTCGCCACAGGCCATCAGCTGCTCAGCCTCTTCCCGGCTGTAGAAACCGCCAATCGGCTTGCTCGGGTCCTGAAATGCCGGATCGGCCGCATCCACCACCACCTGGGTAATCAGCGTGGCCACCGGCTTGTCGATCCCGCGCGCCAGCAGCGCCTCGCGCAGCGCATTTTGCAGGTCATAACCGATATACCCCTGACTGAGCGCCACGCTGACCGACATCGGCAGGCGGGGTGAATGGGCATCGGCACGAGCGGCAATCTCGAAGGCCTGATTGATCATGCCAACCTGCGGACCATTGCCATGGGTCACCACCACCTCATGCCCCTGTTCGATCAGATCGACAATCGCATTGGCCGTGGTCTGCACGGCGCGCATCTGCTCGGCCAGGTTGTCTCCCAGGGCATTGCCCCCCAGCGCCAGTACAATTTTCTTTTTCATCATCGCGCCCCCTCGAGGCCAAGGAATAGATCTTCAGACACCGCCGCCGGCCGACGCCGCGCACCGCAGCGGCTGGCATCGAAAGGCTGGCGAAACAGGAAACGGCCATGCCCGGCACGACCGACAAACTGACCATCACGCGCCACGGTCTCGCCCCGGCTGAGCGTCATGCGTAGCTGACCACGACACGGCCAGCCCTCATAGGGCGAGTAATCGCATTGATCATGCAGCGCGGCATGGCGGATCTCGCTCTTGCCCGCCGGATCGAACAACACCAGATCGGCATCGCTGCCGGGGGCCAGGCAGCCTTTCTGCGGCCACAGACCGAACAGCTGCGCCGGCCGGGTGCTGGTCAGAGCGACAAACTCGGACGCCGTGATCCGCCCGCGCATCACCCCCTCGGAGAACAACAGCGGCAGGCGAGTCTCCACGCCCGGCAAGCCATTGGGACAGCGGCTGAAATCGCCGCCGGACAGCGCCTGACGCTGGGCATAGGGAAACGTGCAGTGATCGGTGGCGACCGTATCGATCGCTCCCAGACTCAGACCGGCCCACAGCTTGTCCAGCTCGGCGTGCGGTCGGAGCGGCGGGCTGAGAATGAACTTGAGCGCGTCCTCGCGCAGATAGCATTGTTCATCCAGCAGCAGATATTGCGGGCAGGTTTCGACCCAGACCGGCTGCCCCTGCTGACGCGCCAGCTGCACATAGTCCAGCCCGAGCCCGTTGGACAGATGCACGATATACAGGGGAGCATCTCCCGCCAGACGGGCCAGATTGATCATGCGTGCAATGGCTTCGGCCTCGCAGGACAGAGGCCGGCTTTCTGCGTGATAACGCGGCGCGGTCTTGCCGGCGCGCAGCAGGGCCTCGCGCCGCAGCGCAATCGCCGCGTCATTCTCCGGATGCACCGCCGTCAGCGCGCCGACCTGGCGCAACTGCTGCAGCGCCTGCAGCACAGCGCGGTCATCCAGCTTGTACTGATAGGTGAGATACAACTTGAAACTGCTGATGCCTTCTTCCTGCACCATCGGCGCCATCTCGGCCAGAATCGCCGGATCAACATGCTGAATGGTGCCGTGAAAACCGTAATCGATCACCGCCTGTCCGGCGGCATCCTGGTGATAGCGCCGCAACTGATGGTGCAGGTCGCACCCCGCCGGGCCAAAACCCATGTGATCGACAATGCTGGTCGTGCCGCCACAGGCCGCCGCCCGGGTACCACTGAAGAAATCATCGCAACTCTGAGCCAGGCCGACATCAATATTGAAGTGCGTGTGAACATCCACCCCGCCGGGCATGACCAGACAACCGGCAGCCTCGATGACCTCGGTATCCGCTGTCGGCTCGATCCGCTCGGCCACCGTATGGATCAGCCCGTCGACGATCAGCAGATCCTGGCGATACTGCCCGTCGGCATCGACCAGCACACCATTGCGTATCAATCGCTTCATGGCCGTTTCACCCAGACAAGGCGCGCGGGGCTGACGCCCCGCGCAAGACTTTCATTACTTGTTATCCAGCTCAGACAGATAGGCCAGCGGGATCGCCGCATACATGGCCGCACACTTGACCAGATGCGACTTCCATGTCTTCTCGTTCGGTGCGTGCGCCTCCGGCTCCTTGCCCGGCCCGAAGCCGATCACCGGAATGCCGTGACGACCCATGATCGAGACGCCGTTGGTCGAGAAGGTCCACTTGTCCACCACCGGTGCCTTGCGGAACAGACCTTCATAGGCACTGCTGAGCGCCCGCACGGTGATGTGATCCTGCTCGACCTTCCAGGTCGGGAAATAGCACTCGGTCGGATACACCAGCCCGGTCCAGGACGGACGGTCGTACTGATACATGCTGACCACCGCACCGGCAGCCTGAACAGCAGGCAGCGCACGAATTTCTTCCAGCGCCCCTTCCCAGGTTTCACCCCAGGTCAGACGACGGTCGATCGACACGGCGCAGCTGTCGGCCACGGCACAGCGGCTGGGCGAGGTGAAGAAAATTTCCGATACCGTCAGCGTGCCCTTGCCGAGGAAATCGTCATGGCCAAGACGACCGGCCAGTTGCTGCAACTCGCCGAGAATCGGGCCCATCTTGAAGATGGCATTGTCACCGCGCTCCGGCGCCGAACCGTGGCAGCTGACGCCCTGCACTTCGACACGAATCTCCATGCGGCCACGCTGACCACGATAGATCTGGCAATCAGTCGGCTCGGTACTGACCACGAATTCCGGACGGATCTTGCTTTGCTCGATCAGGTACTGCCAGCACAGACCATCGCAGTCCTCTTCCTGCACGGTACCGGTCACCAGCAGGGTGTATTGGTCTTCCAGGCCCAGATCCTTGATGATCTTGCCGGCATACACCATCGAGGCCATACCGCCCTCCTGATCAGAAGCGCCGCGGCCGCCGATGATTTCATCGTCTTCCATGCCCTGATAGGGGTCAAAGGTCCAGTTGCCCCGATTACCGATCCCGACGGTATCGATGTGCGCATCCATGGCGATCAGGTGCGGCCCGTGGCCGACATAACCCAGCACATTGCCCATCGGGTCGATTTCCACCCGGTCAAAGCCTACCTTGATCATCTCGTCGCGAATGCACTCCACCACGCGCTGCTCGTCGCAGCTTTCGCTCGGAATGGCAATCATGGCGCGCAGGAAACGGCTCATATCGGCCTTGTACGACTCGGCCTTGGCCAGCACCTGTTCAAACGGAATCTTCTTGGTCATTGCTTTCTCCACAATGGTATGAAATTCAGCACACGGCCCGACGCCCGCCAGGCCGAGCGGCGAGATCAATCAACAGCGGGATGCTTGCCTTCCCAGACCACCTCGCGGTAATGCTTCACATCGGTGTCGCCCTCAGTGCTGATCAGCAGCACCACGGCATCGGCATTCAGCCCCAGCCGCTCACGCAACTGCGCGCGCTGCGGATGACAATGCACGGCCATCAACACCCCGGCCCCAACGGCACCGGATTCCCCGGACACGATGCGCGGATCATCGCCGAGCGGATTGCCCAGCACGCGCATGCCCAGCGCCGCCACCTTGTCGTGGCAGGAAATAAACTGCGTACTGCAGTCACGCAACAGCGGCCACCCCAGCGGATTGGGCTCGCCACAGGCCAGCCCGGCCATGATGGTGCGCATCGCGCCACCGACATTCACCATCTCGCCGGCCACACCGGAACGGTAAATGCAATCTGCCTGCTCCGGCTCGACGATCACCGAGTGCAGGTGGCGGGCGCCGAAGCAATCCACCAGGTACCCCAGCACCCCGCCGGCCATCGCCCCTACCCCGGCCTGCAGAAACACATGGGTCGGACGCTCGATACCCATGGCCTGCATCTGCTCCACGGCCTCGTCGGCCATCGTGGCGTAACCCTGCATGATCCAGGTCGGGATCTTGGTATACCCCTCCCAGGCCGTGTCCTGCACGATATGCCAGCCACGTTCGGCCGCCACCTTCATGGTCAGGCGCACGGTATCGTCATAATTCATGTCAGTGACGATGCATTCCGCGCCCAGGTTGCGGATGTGCTCGACCCGCTCACGCGCCGAGCCCGCCGGCATGTACACCACGGCGTTCTGCCCCATCTGCTTCGCCGCCCAGGCCACACCCCGGCCATGGTTGCCATCGGTCGTGGTGGCAAAGGTCATCTTCTCGGTGACCAGCTGACGGATCTTGTCGAAGGAGAACTCGTTGATATCGAGCTGATATTGCTCGCACAGCAGATTGGCGATGGCATACACCCCGCCGAGCATCTTGAAGGCGTTCAGGCCAAAGCGCTTCGATTCGTCTTTCACCAGCACCTTGCCGACCCCGATATGCGCGGCCAGCGCCTCCAGAGAACACAGCGGCGTCGGCTGATAACCGGCCAGCTTGCGGTGAAAGTCGCGCGCGCGCCGTGCTTCGGCACGCGAGAACAACGGCGAAGTCTCGCCGGTGAAGTGACCGTTATCCGCAATATCCAACTTCAGCGAAAATTCGGACATGGCAAACCTTTCAGGTCTGTTGCCGCCGGCAGCGCCAAGGCGCCGCCGGCAGGAGGAACAGCGTTATTCGCGCACACGCAGCTGCATGTTTTTCAGCAGTGCCTGCAGCTTTTCACCCGGACGCGGGAATTTGCGCGCCACGATCATGGCGGCAATGATGTACGGCTTCCAGCTGGCTTCCTTGTAAGTGGCAATGCGGTACTTCTCGAACACACTGTCACTCACCTCACCCTCCTGGCACGACACCCCGGTGATATCCGCCGGCAGACAGTGCATGTACAGCGCATCGCCGCCACGGGTCAGACGCATCATCTCTTCGGTGCACTGCCAGTTCTTGTGATTGGCATTCTGGGCCAGACACTGTTTTTCCAGGGTCTTCAGGCCGTCGTGATCATTGGCACGCAGCAGCTGAGTACGGGTTTCCATCACCTTGTAAGGCGCCCAGGACTTCGGGTAGACGATATCGGCGTCCTTGAAGGCCTCTTCCATGGTGGCCACCTTGCGGAAGCTGCCGCCGGAAGCCTTGGCGTTGTTGCGGGCCACTTCCACCACATCCGGAATCAGGTCATAGCCTTCCGGGTGGGCCAGGGTGACGTCCATGCCGAAGCGGGTCATCAGGCCGATGATGCCCTGCGGCACCGACAGCGGCTTGCCATAGCTCGGCGAGTAAGCCCAGGTCATGGCAATCTTCTTGCCCTTGAGCTGATCCAGCCCGCCGAAATGCTCTTGCAGCCAGGCCAGGTCGGCCATCGCCTGAGTCGGGTGATCGATGTCACACTGCAGGTTGATCACCGCCGGGCGCTGCGGCAGCACCCCTTCGGCGTAGCCTTCGTCCAGTGCCTTGCCGACTTCACGCATGTAGGCATTGCCGGCACCGAGGTACATATCGTCGCGGATACCGATGGCTTCGGCGCAGAAAGAAATCATGTTGGCGGTTTCACGTACCGTTTCGCCATGGGCAATCTGTGACTTGCCTTCGTCCAGATCCTGCTGTGCCAGCCCCAGCAGATTCAGGGCCGAGGCGAAGGAGAAACGGGTACGGGTCGAGTTGTCGCGGAACACCGACACCCCCAGACCGTTATCGAACAGTCGGGTGGAAATATTTTCGGCACGCATGGTACGCAAGGCTTCAGCCAGCTTCAGCACCAGTTCCAGCTCCTGCGGCGTCTGCTCCCAGGTCAGCAGGAAATCCTTCTCATGCAGGCTGGACTGCAGGCCGTTGATCTCTTTAATCAGTTGATTGACAGTTTTCATCGCTTTTCCCGAGTGATTGACAAGTCATGATTGTGGGTCTGCCGGACCCGCTCGCCAGAAGCCTGCTGAAGACCACGCCCACATCGTGCAGCCATGCCGAGCAAAGATTCGTGCAAGTCTACCCTTCTATAATCAAGAACCGTGCCAAGCTGCCAGCCAACCGAAAAAACAAGATCAAATCATTGATTATTAAAGGATTTTCAAAATCAAGATTCCGAAAACGGCATTCTCAGCCGCAAAACAACGGGAGGAGTGAGTGCTTTATCAGCAGACGGTCAGAACCGGGGGGTCAAAAATGATAGCGGGAGAGAAGGCGATTCTCATTTTGATAATGCGACCAGCACGCCTGGCTCCGGGCATAAAAAAACCGCTCGCCAAACCCGCGGCGAGCGGCTTACTCACTGCAACAGCTCAAATTGCCCAGCCACCGGCGTAGAACACCACCAGGGCAATGGCGATCAGCACCGTGCCGATATTCAGCTTGCGCCATTCCTTGGCACAGATGCGGCCGATCACCAGGGTGGCGAACCCCATCATGATGCCGGTGACAATATTGCAGGCCAGGACGATGAACACGGCACACACCAGGCCAGCCATGGCATCGACAGCGTCCTCAAAATCCAGCTGACGCACATTGCTCAGCATCAGCAGCCCGACATACATCAGCGCCGGGGCCGTGGCGTAATCCGGCACCAGATAGGCCAGCGGCGAGAAGAACAGCATCAGGAAGAAACCGATCCCGACCACGGTAGCCGTCAGCCCGGTGCGGCCACCGGCAGCCGTACCGGCGGCGGACTCGATATACACCGCGGCCGGCGAGGAACCGACCAGTGAAGAGAAAATGCTGCTCAGCGAGTCGGCGGTCAGTGCGCGCTGGCTGTTGATGATGTGACCATCCTTGTCCAGCAGGTTGGCCTGGCCGGCCACGGCACGGATGGTCCCGGTGGCGTCGAAGACCGTGGTCATCACCATGGCCAGTACCAGTGGCAGCACCTTGGCCGAGAAGGTCCCCATGATGTTCAGATCGAACAACTGGGTATGACCGTTGGCATCCACCAGCGAGGGCAGCGCCATCAGGCCGTGGTAATGGACATTCGGATCAAAGATCAGGCCGATGATCGCAATCACCACGATGACGATCAGGATGGCACCCGGTACGCGCAGCTTGTTCAGACCGAACATCGCCCCCAGACCGATCAGGGTCATCATCACCGGAAAGGAAGAGAAGTGCCCCAGCGAGACCGGCAGCCCGTCAAACGGGTTCTTGATGATGATGCCGACGGTGTTGGTGGCAATCAGGAACAGGAACATGCCAATGCCAATGCCGGTACCGTGCGCCACACCATGCGGCAGGTTGTTGAGAATCCAGGTGCGCACGCCGGTGACGGAAATGGCGGTGAAGATCACCCCCATCATGAACACCGCACCCAGCGCCACCGGCACCGGGATATGCTGCCCCAGCACCAGGCTGAACGCCGTAAAGGCCGTCAGGGAAATGGCACAACTGATGATCATCGGCAGATTGGCCCACAAGCCCATCAGCAATGAGCCGAAACAGGCCACCAGACAGGTCGCGACAAACACCGCTCCGGTCGGAAACCCTGCCTTGCCGAGCATGCCCGGCACCACGATGATCGAGTAGACCGAAGCCATGAAGGTGGTCAACCCGGCGAGGACTTCCTGCCGCACGCTGCTACCGCGCTCGGACAGATGAAAGTATCGCTCCAGCTTGCCGGCAAAACCGCCCGGCGGGGTATATTCGCCTGCTTGATGTTCGACTGACATACGCTCACCTCAAGATGTCTTGAATGGTTCTCTTCAAAAGGCATCGAACCCGGTCACAGCGCTTCGATGGCACGGTGTCCCGTACCGGATCGGATCATGCCGTTGCTGCCGCGCCGGCGTGGCGCGACAGCGCTCCCTCACTGCACATACCTTGATACGGTTAGTACCGCTCATAAACCAGCTGGCCATCGACATAAGTGCGATAAATGGCCCGGTCGTCTCCCAAAGTCATCAACACAAAAAGTTTTTCGCGCAACGTCGTTGAGCTGTCGCAGCGCAACTGCTGCATCGGCGTCGAGGTGTGGTCGATCACCACAAAGTCTGCCTCCTTACCGATTTCGAAGCTGCCGATCCGGTCGGCCAGACCGAGCGAATCCGCACCGCCCAGCGTCGCCAGATAGAAAGCTTCGAATGGCGACAGGCAGTGCCCCTGCATCTGCATCACCTTGTAGGCCTCATTCAGGGTCTGCAGCATGTTAAAGGTGGTGCCGGCACCGATGTCGGTACCGATGCCGACCTTGACGCCCATTTCCCAGGCCTTGTGCAAGGGGAACAGGCCGCTGCCGAGGAAGAAGTTCGAGGTCGGGCAGAAGGCGATGGTCGAACCGGTGTTGCTCAGACAATCCCATTCATCCTGTTCCAGGTGGATGCAATGGCCAAAGACACTGTTCGGGCCGGTCAGACCGAATTCGTGATACACGTCCAGATAGTTCTTGTAGCCCGGGAACAGGGCCTTCACCCATTCGATTTCCTTCTGGTTCTCGGACAGGTGCGTCTGCATCCAGGTATCGGGGAAGGCGGCACGCAGGCGACCGGCCGCTGCCAGCTGTTCCGGTGTCGAGGTCGGGGCAAAGCGCGGCGTCACCGCATACAGCAGACGGCCATTTTTGTGCCAGCGCTCGATCAGCTCCCTGCTTTGTCGATAACCGGTTTCAGGCGTATCCAGCAAGGCATCGGGCGCATGACGGTCCATCATCACCTTGCCGGTGATCAGCCGCATATTGATGCGACTGGCCGCTTCGCACAGTGCGTCCACCGACTGCGGATGCACCGAGGCGAACACCGATGCCGTGGTGGTGCCGTTGCTGAGCATTTGCTTGAGGAAGAAGGTCGCCATTTCACGCGCGTACTCATAGTCGTGATAGCGCATTTCCACCGGGAAGGTGTGCAGATTGAGCCATTCCAGCAGTTGCTCACCGTAGGCACCGATCATCTCGCATTGCGGAAAATGCAGGTGCGTATCGATAAAGCCCGGCATCACCGTCTTGCCGGAGTAGTTGCGCACGCGGACGCCGGCCGGCAGATGATCCTTGCCGTCAGCCCATTCGCCGATCCACTCGATCAGGCCGTTGCGGATGATCATCAGACCGTCGTCGATCACCCGTACATTGCGTTCCAGATCTGCCGGACAGGAGACGGTACTCGCGTAATCGAAGAAGCTGCCACGGATCGCCTTGACTGAATTGTCATATCTCATTGCTGCCAACCTCCGCCAAATAATCATTTGTCATAGATTTTGCGCGAGCGAAGTCATTCACAGCACGACACGCCCGGGAACAGCGGCGCGGGCCACGGCCCGCGCGCTCACTTTTTATTGCCCGACGCCCTCCTCCAGCTTGCCCAGCCCCCGAAGAATCTTTTCCGGGGTGAAGTGCCAGCGTCGCAGCCAGACGCCGCAGGCGTCGTGGATGGCGGCGGCGATCGCCGGCGCGGCACCGTTGACCCCGATTTCCGAGATCGATTTGGCACCGTATGGGCCAACCTTGTCGTCACTCGGCACCAGGAAGGCGCGGAAGTCGCGCGGCAGGTCGCCGATCTTTGGCGCACCATAGCGCTTCAGATCACGGGTGACCGGGATCCCCCGGGCGTCATAGATGATTTCCTCGCTCAGGCTGTGACCGATGGCACGTACCGTGGCACCGTAGATCTGCCCCAGGGCCAGCGAAGGGTTGACCGGTGTGCCGCAGTCCAGCAAGGCATGGAACTTGTCCAGCCGGATTTCCCCAGAGCGCACATTCACCGCCAGTTCGACAAAGTTGGCGCCATAGGGGAAGGCGAATTCGGTGGTGGTATAGCAGGCGGTGCCGACCAGAATGCCGAAGCCGGTACCCGTCTCGGCCTTATGGGCAATCTGGGCAAAGCTGAGCGACTGCTTGCGGCCACGGACCATGCCCGGGGCGACGATCTCCACATCCTCCACGGCTTCATCCAGCATCTGCGCGCCATGGAAGAGGATCTTTTTCTTCAGGTCCTCGGCCGCCAGACGCGCGGCATTGCCCGAGAAGCAGGTGCCGGACGAGGCATAGGCCCCCTTGTCGAACAAGGCGTGATCGGTATCGCCGGAAATGACATGCACGGAGGACAGCGGGCAGCACAGGACCTCGGCCGCCAGCTTGGTGACCACGGTATCCAGGCCGGTACCAAGGTCGGCACCACCGGAATGCACGATGAAGGTACCGTCCGACTCCAGCTTCACCATGCAGTTGGCCTGGTCGATATCCGGAATCCCCGACTTCTGCATGATGATGGCCACGCCGCGACCAATGCGCCAGTCGCCCTCCGCCGGCTTGGGCGCATCCCAGCCGATCAGCTCGCGACCTTGCTTGAGGATCTTGTCCAGGGCGCAGCTGGCCGCCTTCGGGGCTGTCGTCGGCATCTTGCCCTCGCCAATCGCAGCCAGGATCTTCAATTCCTGCCCTTCGACCACGCGGTTCTTCTCGACCATGTCCAGTTGGTCGATACCAAGCTGCTCGGCCATCTCTGCCATGACCATGGTCAGGGCAAAATTGCCCTTCGGTGCGCCATAGCCCTGATAGGCCCCGGTCGGACAAATATTGCTGTAGTAAGTGGTCACCTCGAAGTGCACGTTCTCACAGGGGTACAGCGGCAGGGACAGTGCCGGACCATTACAGGGCACGGTCAGCGCATGATTGCCATAGGGGCCGGTATTGGCGCGGAAATCCATCAGGATGGCCGTCAGCTTGCCGTCCCGCTTGGCGCCGATCTTGACCTTGACCTTGGCGACATGGCGCGAGGTATTGCTGATGAACTCTTCTTCGCGGGTATAGCGGAAGTACACCGGTCGCCCGGTCACCACCGTGGCATAGGCACAGACATCGTCCAGCAGGATGTCCTGCTTGGAACCAAAGCCGCCGCCGATACGTTCCTTGATCACGTGCACCTGATTCTGCCGCAGGCCGGTCACGCGTGACACCAGCTTGCGCAAGTGCCAGGGCACCTGGGTGGAGGCATGCACCACCAGGCGCTCACCGTCCATATAGCTGAAGCAGACATGGGTCTCGACCGGGCATTGCTGTGCCTGGCTCGATTCATAGGTGCGTTCCAGAATCAGGTCGGCTTCGGCAAAACCCTTTTCCACATCACCGATGTTGCCGTGCACGCTGGCGGCAATATTACTGTGCGGTTTGGCACCGATCGGGAAGTTGATGATCAGGTGTTCATTGCCGCGCTTCACGGCGCAGGCATTTTGCTGTTCCAGATCCGCCGGCGCGCCATGCACATAGACAATCGGCTCGTCATGCACCAGCGGTGCATCGGGTGCCATCGCCTCGTCAATCGACATCACGGGCTTGAGCGCTTGGTACTCGACCTCGATCAGGTCCAGGGCCTGCAGGGCGATCTCTTCATTGACGGCAATCACTGCCGCAACACGATCACCGACGTGCCGCAGCTTCTGGCTGAACATGCGCCGGTCGAGCGGCGACGGTTCGGGCGAGCTCTGGCCGGCCGGGGTGTAATAGATATCCGGGCAATTCAGGTGGGTAATGACATGCACTACCCCTGGCAAAGCTTCGGCGCGGCTGGCATCGATGCGGGTAATCACCGCATGCGGGTGCGGGCTGCGCAGCATCTTGAGGATGCAGGCATCGTCCGGCACCCGGTCTTCGACAAAGGCCGGTTTGGCCTGGACCAGTTTGGCCGCATCGACCTTGGGGCAATCCTTGCCGACATGGGTCAGATCGTGGCGGTACTGCTGCACCGGCGGACTGGGGAAATCGGGTTCGGCCAGGCGTTTGCGCGCCAGCTCAACCACCTGATAAAACTGCTGATAGCCGGCATCACGACTGAGCAAGCCGGACAGGGCATCATCGATGGCGGCACGATCCGGGTTGGGGTTGCGCTCCAGCAGGTCGGTGAGGATCAGCGCGGCCGCCGGGTCGTTGTACCCCCCCTGAACGATGCCGATATCCACCATGGCCTGTTGCACCAGACTGAGTTGATTCCAGCGCCCCAGTGACTCGGCGGTCTCGACCTGCGCCCCTTCCAGCTGAGCCGCAATCAGCAGCGAGGCATTGACGATACGGCCATTGAAGCGAATGGCGTCAGAACCGGCAAAGCCGAAGCCGTCATCACTGTTGCGTACCGAGTGCATCCGGCAACGACTGAACAACAGCTTTTGCACATTGTCGCCCGGGCGGCAGCTCAGCGAACAGGGTTGGCCATTGAGGGTAAAGTGCAGTTCCATGTCATTGCTCCTTCTGCTGCCGGCAGTCCGCCAGCAGATCGGCCAGAACGACCCCGGTGATATAACGTTTGTAGGCGGCGCTGCCGACAAAATCGTCACAGGGGGTGATGGCGGCGCGCACGGCCTGCTCCAGGGCTTCGCCCTGCAACTGGCGTTGCTCGACGGCATGCAGACGCAGTGCGCCGGGTACCACGCCCGACACCGCCAGCCGCATGGCACCACCGTCCTCCAGCGCCACGGCCGCCGTCACCACGCTGACGCCATCGGCATTGCGCGTCACGCGTCGGGTGGCACAGCACTGCCGGGACCGCGGCAGCTCGATGGCCTGAATCAGCGCCTCGCGCGGGCCGGCCAGATAGGTTTCCAGCGGAACACGCACCCCATCCTCCAGCAGCAATTCGGCCTGCATCACCAGCAGCAGGGGCAGTAACACCGGATCATGCCCCTGCGCGGCGACTTCTCCGCCCAGCGTGGCCTGATTGCGCAGGTGGCGCGAATAGACAAAACCCAGCGCCTGACGCAGCGCCGGGGGAGCCAGCGGATGATCTCGCAAGGCCTGCAATGTGATGGTCGCACCGATACGCAACGCGCCATCCGTCTGGCTGACCTGATCCAGGCCCAGCCGATCCAGGGCGATGGCGATGGTCTTGTCGGTTCGCGTCGGGGTGGCATTCAGTTTACTGCCCCCCGCCAGATAGACCGCCTGGTCACCATGGCGCGCTTTCAGCGCCACCGCCTGCTCCAGTGTTTCCGGTCGATAGAATTGCTCGATCATTTCAATCTCCCCCGTCACCATGTGGTGGTGCGCCATGCGGCGCACCACATGCTACGGGCATTGTCCAGCCGATTAAGCCAATGCATCCATGCGCTGCCACAAACCTTGTGCAACTTCGCGTGCGCGGGCATAGACCGGCGCGACATCCAGGGCGAAAGCACGATCCTCATACACCATGCGACCGGCCACCATGACACTGTTGACGTGACCCGCATTCAGCGCGAAGGCCAGATGGCCCGGCAAATTGGCAGCCACCAGGGGGGTCGGACTGACATAGTCACAAATGGTCAGGTCAGCCTGATAGCCCGCCTCCAGGCGGCCAAAGCGGGCGCCGAAGTTGCGTGCCAGCAGCTCGTTGCCATTGGCCAGGAAGCGGGCAAAGCTGTCCGGCCACAGGCTGCCGCCGGCATCGCGGTGCTTGAAGTAGGCAAACTTCAGTTCTTCGAACATGTCCGCGCCGATGCCATCGGTGCCGAGGGCCAGATTGCGGTACTCGGGCAGGTGGTGGTTGTAGCCGACATGGTTGTTCATATTGGAGCGGGCGTTATGCACCAGGAAGGCATCGCGCCGGTTGAGGATGCCGATGTCTTCGTGCGACAGATACAGACCGTGACCGATCAGTGTCTTGTCGTTGATCAGGCCGTGATCATCCAGCCGGGCAATCAGATCCTTGCCGTAGTGATGATGGCTGTGCGACACATCATAGCCATCCTCGGCCACATGGATATGCAGCCCACGACCGGTAGCCTGGATGGCCTCGCGCAGCATGGCCATGCCGGACTCGCCCACGGTGAAGGGCGCGTGGGCGCCGATGTGGGCTTCCACCAGGTGGGGCTCGCCCCGGGCGCGTGCCGCATCGATCTGACGCGCAAAGGCGATGTTTTCCTCCACCCCGGCCTGCATCTCGGCCAGCCCGCCGTTGCGGTCGGTGGTTTCGAAACAGGTCATGCCGCGCAGACCGGTCTCGCGGAAGCCGCGGCTGATGATCTCCAGCGAACCGGCAATGACTGAGGGGGACGCGTGGTGGTCGATGACGGCGCTGCAACCGCTCTTGATGGCTTCCAGCGAGCAGATCAGACCGCTGTAGTACAGCGATTCTTCATCCAGCGCGCGATCCAGTCGCCACCACAGGTTCTTCAGCGTGGAAATGAAGTCCGGACAGGGAGCGATGCGCGCCATGATGCCGCGTGCCAGGCCAGAGTAGAAATGGTTGTGCGCACATACCAGCCCCGGCATCACCAGCTTGCCGCCCATCTCCTTGTAGCGGCTGCCCGGATACACCGACAGCAGATCGGGACCGACCGCCACAATGCGGTCGCCCTCGATGGCGATGTCGACCCCTTCCTGCAGCAGCGCCGGTTCCAGTTGTGCGGCCGTGACATTTTTCAGGATATACATGGTGCTTACTCCTCGACCCGGCCAAGCAGGTAGTGGTGGTGGGCATGCACGTGGCTGATGATGCGGCACATTTCGCTCAGTTCCGCGGGAACATGGGCAATCTCGCCATGCTCGCCGATCTGCAAGCGGTAGACCTCGCCTCCCTGGCGCACCTGCAACTGGCCATCGTCACCGAGATAGAAGCCCGGATTGCGACTGTTGGCGAAATCCCCCGGCAGACTGAACACCGTCACCTTGTCCTGATAGGGTTTGCCCTGCCATGGACAGAACTGCGCGCAATTGCCGCACTCGTTGCAGAAAGCATCCAGGTGCAGGGTCTGGAACTTGTTGCGGAAGCCCGGGACGGCGATCGAGACATTGGCCCGGTTCGGACACACGTCGACGCACTTGGCACAGAACACATTGCATTCCAGGCAACGATGGCTTTCCTGCGCCACAAAGGCATCGCGTGCAGCACTGCCGGTCTGCGCGACGGCCAGTACACCCTTGCGGCGGAAGATGGCCGAAGTATCGACGCTGGCCACATGCAAGGGTTGCGGACGTTGCAGATGCTCGCGCGTCAGGATCATGTCGGCCGCATGACGGGCGTCAGCCATGGCGCGCACGATGGTGGCCGGGCCATGCTGCACGTCACCGATCAGGAACACATTCTGACGCCGGGTCTCGCCCGTGGCGGGGTCGACATGGGCATGGCCCTTGTCATCCACCGGCACGCCAAGGGCGGCCAGGGCGGCGCCATCTGCCTGCTCGCCAATGGCGGTAATCAGCGCATCCATCTGCAGCACCACGGTTTCTTCGGTCGGCTGCGGACGACGACGGCCCTGTTCATCGGGCTCGCCCAGTGCCATGACCCGCAGGGTCAGCGTGCCGTCGGCATCGAAGCGTTCCGGATTGGCCAGGAAGCGGAACTTCACGCCGTCTTCATGCGCTTCCAGATACTCTTCGCGGGCGGCCGGCATTTCCTGCTCGCTGCGACGATAGATGACGGTCACGCTTTCGACGCCTGGCACCTTGAGCGCGGCACGGGCGCAGTCCATGGCAGTATTGCCGGCACCGGCCACCGCCACATGGCGGCCAAGCGGCAACGGCTGGCCCTGATTGAAACTGCGCAGGAAGGGCAAGGACTTGTGGACACGCGGGTGATCGCCATCCAGCCGCATGCCACTGTTCTTGTCGGTACCGATACCGACCAGCACATAGCCAAAGCCTTGTTGTTGCAGTTGATCCACGTTCAGCGCCGGATCGCAGCCGAAGGCAAACTTCACGCCATGCTCAGCGACAAAATCGATATCGCGCTGAATGACTTCAGCGGGGATGCGGAAGCGCGGGATGATGTTCTTCACCACGCCGCCGGCATTGGCTTCACGCTCGAAAATGGTCACCGGCACCCCGGCTCGTGCCAGGAAATAGCCTGCCGACAAACCGGCCGGCCCGGCACCGATGACGGCAACCGGCCTGGCCGCACTGTCGAGCGGCTTGACCCAGCGGGCCTTGTACTCGTCCCAGCCTTTTTCCAGTGCGACCTTTTTCAGCTCGCGGATATTCAGCGGGCTTTCGTAATCCAGCCGGGTGCAGTTGTTCTGGCACTGATGGTCGCAAATATGGCTGGTGATCGCCGGCAGGGCATTGCGCTGATAGATCAGTTCCAGCGCCTCGACATAGCGTTGTTCACCCAGCAGACGAATGTATTCCGGAATGTCCTGATGGATCGGACAGGCCGTGACGCACGGCGCGACATAGCAATCGGTCATCGGCAGGGCTTCGCCGGTGTCGATGCGTTCCTCGCTCTTCCACGACTTGTGGGTGTATTCCATGGTCAGGGCGCGTTCAGCCAGCGCCGACAGCTTGTCGACGTCGACATGGCGCATGCCCCAGGCCTCGGAGCGATCCAGCTCACGCATGCACTCGGCCAGACGCAGGTAGCCGCCCGGCTTGAGCAGATCGGTAGCCATGGTGATCGGGCGAATACCGGTCTCGAAAATATCGCGGATATTGAACAGGCTGGCCCCGCCGGAATAGGAAATCGGCAGCTGGCCGTGGAAGTGGCGCGACAGCAAGGCAGCCACATTAATCGAGATCGGGAACAGCGCCCGGCCGGACATATACATTTCGCCGCCCGGCAAGGCGCCCTTGTTGTTGATGGTACCCAGGGTATTGGTCAGTTTGACGCCAAAGGTCAGGCCCTGGTCGGCCGCCAGTTTCATCAGGCGGGTGAGCATGGCCAGGGCGCGGTCCAGCTGCAGGTCGTGTTCGAACGACTCCGGCTTCAGGCCGATATAGTCGAAACCGCAGCCATCGAGAATCTCGCGCACGCGCTGATAGCCCAGCAGGGTCGGATTGAGTTTGACGAAGGTGTTGATGCCCTTCTCGCTCAGCATATAGCTGCAGATCGCCTCGATTTCGTCCGGCGGACAGCCGTGCATGGTCGACAGGGTCACCCCCTGCACCATGCGCCCGTCGATCTGCTGCGGCAACTGCTGCAGCTCGGCACGTCGCGCCTGCAAGCCCATCTTGCCGAGGAAGGTCTCATCGGCCAGCAGATCGGCCAGCAAGGCGCGATACTCGGCAAAGCGCGGGTGGTGGCCGGCATCCATCATATTGTGGATGAACTGCTGCATCGGCGGCTGCTTGATCCCTTCCAGGTTGTAGCCCACGCTCATGTTGAAGATGAACGACTTTTCTTCACCCGGCTGACGCGGATCGAAGATGGCTTCCAGCAGGTGCAGGGCAAACCAGGCTTTCAGATATTCATCCCAGGCCTTGGGCAGGGTGAACTCGGTCGACCACTCGGTGTTGAAGCATTCGTCCTCGGCATCAATACAGGGTTTTTCGATTTCCAGCCGATCGAGGATCTGAACGGTTTTCAGCTCCATGAAGCGCCCGCCGGCGAGCCATGAAGCCACGATATTCTGTGCCAGTTGGGTATGGGGGCCGGCAGCGGGGCCGACGGGTGTTTCGCAGCTCTCGCCAAAGACGCGAATCTTGCGCTCGTCGATCTTGCGATAGAACTGCGTGGCCGGAATGCCAAAAATCGACTGCGACTGCGCGAACTCGTCGACGATGCGCGTCAGGAATTCCCGGAAGGGAACAGGCCGCATGATGTCACCCATAACATTCTCCGTATTCTGCTCTTGTCGTGAACGACCCCTGCCCTGTGTGCGTGGGTCAGGTACCGCTTCAGATTGAGCAAAAAACGCGCCAGCCCGCCGGATCGCGACAACAAAATCAGCGGACCCTTATGCAGCAAGGCTTTGCCGGGGATGTCCCTGCGGCCGGCCAGGCATGCCCGGGCGTTTTCCCCGGGTGAGAATCAAATCAATAGGGTGGTTTATCACTTTGAGAATCGACCGGTGACGTCGGGTGAGCACCTGCCCACCCGACGGTGCAGCGGGAACTTCAGGCGCCAAACACGGCACGACCGGCCAGCTCGTGCTCGATTTCCAGCAGACGGTTGTATTTGGCGATACGCTCGGAGCGACATAGTGAGCCGCACTTGATCTGCCCACCCCCCATGGCCACGGCGAAGTCGGCCATGAAGGTATCTTCGGTTTCTCCGGAACGATGTGAGATGACATAGCCCCACCCTGCCTTGCGACAGAGCTGGATCGCCTCGATGGTTTCGGTCACCGAGCCGATCTGATTGAGTTTGATCAGGGCGGCATTGCAGGCTTTTTCGCGGATACCCCGCGCAATGAAGCGGGTGTTGGTCACCAGATTATCATCGCCCACAATCTGAATCCGGTCGCCCAGCGCCGAGGTCATGCGCCGGAAGCCATCCCAGTCATTTTCATCATGGCTGTCCTCGATCGAGACGATCGGATAGCGATCCACCCAGTCCTGAAACAAGGCAACCAGTTCCTCGGCACTCTTCTCCCCCTGACCACTGCGGCTCAGACAGTAGCGCCCGTCCAGATAAAAGGAGCTGGCCGCCGGATCCAGCGCAATGGCCATATCGCGGCCCGGGACATAACCGGCCCGCTCGATGGCCTCGACGATCAGGTCGCAGGCTTCTTCATTACGCTTGACCTTGGGTGCGAAACCGCCCTCATCGCCGACACTGGTGGCATAACCGCGCTCTGCCAGCATGCCTTTCAGGACATGAAAAGTTTCTGCGCCATAGCGCAGGGCCTCGGCAAAGCTCGGTGCGCCAATGGGATAAATCATGAACTCCTGAAAATCGAGCCCCGAATCAGCGTGCTTGCCACCGTTGAGCACATTCATCATCGGCTTGGGCAGGTGCACTGCACCGACACCACCAAGATAGGCATACAGGGGCAGACCCGCCTGGCGGGCCGCTACCCGCGCCACCGCCTGGGAGACGCCCAGAATGGCATTGGCGCCCAGCTCCGCCTTGTTGTCCGTGCCATCCAGCTCGATCATACGGTAATCGATATCCGCCTGATCTCGCGGGTCGCGCCCCTGCAGCAGCGGCGCAATGTGTCGATTGACGTTGTCGATGGCTTTTAATACGCCTTTGCCACCATAGCGCTGCGCATCGCCATCACGCAGCTCAACCGCCTCGTTTTCGCCCGTTGAAGCGCCGGAAGGCACCGAAGCACAGGCAGTCAGGCCGTTGTCCAGCCGGATATTGACCCGCAGTGTCGGATTGCCCCGCGAGTCGAGGATCTCCAGCGCCTGAATGGTTTGAATGGTTACCGTCATCGTTCAGTCCTCCTGTCGGCTCAAGCCTGTTGCGGGCATGTGAAGCCGTATTCGATCGGCATCTTGATGTAAAAGAGATTGAGATGCTCCTGCTGCAGCCGGGCCAGCAAGACCGGCAAGTGGTCTTCGCTCATGGCGAGCGTGACCGCCACCGGCTGGTCACCCAGCTCGAAAAACCGGGCCGCATGGATTTTGTGATCCCGCCCCAGTCCTTCTGCAGCCGTCACCATGGTGGCGCCCTCCAGATTCAATTTCCGGGCTTCGCGAACCAGCCACTCGGCCACCGGGAAGCCGGCATGACTGCGGTTTTGCTGGGTAAAAAACGTGACTTGATAACCGTTCATGATATTTCTCCGAAATTCAGGCGTGTTTGATGGCAATGATCGTGGCAATGCCCAGTGAGGTCATCAGGACGGAGCCGATGACATGGAGACCGATTTCACCCGCGGCCCACAGCAAGCGACCTTGCTGTATGAGTGTCGTGACTTCGGCGGAAAAGGTTGAGAAGGTGGTCAGACCACCGAGAAAACCGGTAATGACCAGCAGACGCCAGACCGGCGACACATCGGGATGATTGGCAAAGAAAGCGACAGCAAGGCCGATCAGATAGCCGCCGATGAGGTTGGCTGCCAGCGTACCAGGGGGAAGCGTGGGAAACAGGGTATTGAGCGTCAGGCCGAGCACCCAGCGCAGAACAGAACCCAGGGTGGCACCAACACTAATGGCAAGCAGAGAGTAGAGCATGACAACATTCCTTGTAGGGCGCGATGAATACACGCTGCTCTTGCTCAGAGCAGGTCTATAGACATCATCAGCCACCAGGCGGTTACAAGGAGGAATGTCATCTCCGAAGCCAAATATACACCCGACGAAAAAAAATGAAAACCGGGTAATCGTTAAGAATCATTCTGGCTGGCGATTGTGCCGGATGGTGGCGCCCGGCAAGGCACAAGAGAATTTCTGTTTTTAAATCAATGCCATTCACTTTTCTCATGATTCTGCGTTATGATATCCCCCGGAGATGACATTCCTCCCTGTAACCGCCTGGTGGCTGATGATGTCTGTGCCGCGCTCGAACTGAGCGCTGTCTTCAGCATGCTTGCCAGGGGGTGTCATGTTTACCCAGTTGTTCCCTTACGCTGTTTCGGCGTTGATTTCATCATGTCCTGACGTACGGCTGTCCTTCTCGGACAGACGCCCGCCGGCACGCACATTGCATTGCCGTTCAGTACAGACGGCCCTCCCCGTTAACGTACTGGCCGCAGGCGCCTGCCCGCCGCACCACCTCCCCCCTTCCCCTTGCTCCATACAGTCTGTGCAGGCAGTCGGCATCCATGGCGCCGGGAACGGAGCATCCTGAAATGAGCGCACAGATCCAGGCGATCGAGGCGCAGGAAATCCTCGACTCACGCGGCACCCCCACCCTGCGAGTCCATGTCTATCTCGATCATGGCGTGTCGGCCAGTGCCTCCGTCCCGTCCGGTGCCTCGACCGGCAGTCATGAGGCCGTCGAGCTGCGCGATGAGGACAAAAGCCGTTACGCGGGCAAGGGGGTGCTTTGGGCCGTCGACAACGTTAATCGCCATCTCGCACCACTGCTCAAGGGCCTGAATCCTTGCGCGCAGGCCGAGATCGATCACCGCATGATCGAGTGCGACGGCACCCCCGAGAAAGCCGTACTGGGCGCCAATGCCATGCTGGGCGTCTCGATGGCCGTGGCCAGGGCGGCCGCGCTAAGCGCAAATCTGCCGTTATATGCCTACCTCGGCGGCATCGGTGCCACGCACCTCCCCATTCCGATGATGAACGTGCTCAATGGCGGCAAGCATGCAGACTCCGGACTCGACTTCCAGGAGTTCATGATTTATCCGCTGGGCGCACCGAACTTCGCCGAGGCCCTGCGCTATGGCGCAGAAACCTTTCGGGCCTTGAAAACCTTGCTGGCCCAACATGGCTGTACGACCAGCGTCGGTGATGTCGGCGGTTTCGCGCCCATCGTTACCTGCAATGAAGAAGCCTGCGATTTGATCGTCATGGCCATCGAGCGCGCCGGTTATGTGCCGGGACGGGATATCGCCATCGCACTGGATATTGCCGCCAATTCGTTCTATCGGGATGGTCACTATTGCCTGCAGCGCGGCGGCCAAGGCCAAAAAACCAGCGCCGGCATGGTGAGCTTGCTCAGTCAGTGGCTGGATCGCTATCCGATCGTTTCCATCGAGGACGGACACCACGAAGGGGATGTGCAGGGCTTCCGGCAACTGACGGCCGAACTGGGAGACCGGGTTCAGATTGTCGGCGATGACCTGCTGGTCACCCATCCTCAGTACATTCAGCAAGCCATTCAGGACCGCAGCTGCAACGCAGCCCTGATCAAGCCCAACCAGATCGGCACGATCAGCGAGACCCTCGAGGCCATCCAGCTGTGTCGCCGGGCGGGATGGGGCTATGTCGTCTCTCACCGCTCAGGCGAAACCGAAGACAGTTTCATTGCCGACCTGGCCGTGGCCATGGGCGGCGGTCAGATCAAAACCGGCTCGCCCTGCCGCTCTGAACGCATGGCCAAATACAACCGGCTGCTGGAAATCGAGCGCCATTTGGGCGCCAGAGCCGTGTATGGCCGATGAATCGCAGTCACTCACTGCCGGCAGCAAGACTGCCGGCCCCTTACACCTCAAGGAGTTTTTATGAATATCGCTCACATCCAGGCCGGTGATCTGTTACCGGACAGCTTTAACGTCATCGTGGAAATCCCGGCCAACGCACTGCCGGTCAAATATGAGATGGACAAGACCTCCGGCGCCCTGTTTGTTGACCGCTTCCTCTCGACGTCCATGCAGTATCCGATGAATTACGGCTTCGTCCCGCACACCTTGTCGCAGGATGGCGACCCGACCGATGTCCTGGTGCATGCGCCCTTCCCGCTGCCGGGCGGTGTGGTGGTGCCCTGTCGGCCGATTGGCCTGCTGAAGATGGAGGATGAACACGGCATCGACAAAAAGGTGGTCGCCGTGCCACTGGATGCAGTCTGCCCGATGACGGCGACGATTCGCAGCCTGGAAGACCTGCCGCAGGCCCTGCTGCAGCAAACGCTGCACTTTTTCAGCCATTACAAGGATCTCGAAGCCGGAAAATGGGCCAAGGTGCATGGCTGGGACGATCTGGAAGCGGCCCGGGCAGAAATCATCGAGAGTGTGCAACGCTATCAGGCGCCCTAGCAAAAAGGGACAGACACCGGCTGACCGGGCTTTCGTACAGCGCGACATGGGAACGGACTGGTTCTGCCGTTGTTCCAATGGCGCACCGATTGCTGACAAGGAGATCGCATGATACGACGCCTTACCCTCCCCCTGCTGTGTCTGTTGCCCTATCAGGTCCAGGCTGGGGACGTGACGTTTCCGTTGCAACCGACTCGATGGCAACTGACGCTGCCTGCGGACCTGAGTCATGCCCCTGACCACCTCACCGTCAAGGGACTGAGCGAGCATTTCATGTTGCGGTCCCCCACGCCCCTGCCTCAGGTCGCCGAGCAGGTTAATGCAGCACAAGCGTCACTGCAGCCATACGAACGCGCCTATCAGCAGCAACGCAAAACGTTGCATGATCGGTGCGGTAGCGGTCTGCAAAGTGTAGCAGCCAAGCGGTCTGCCGCGCACGGGACAGTGTCGCTGGCCCCCTGCGCGGATCCGCTATCCGGCATCTGGCCGCTGCAGCGGCAGCCGGGAATCGCGATTGCGCTTCCCGAATAGTCTCAGCGCCCTCATCCAAACAGGCTCAAACAAAACGGCCCGCTGCCTTCGCAGCGGGCCGTCTGACCCTGGTATTTCGACTCAACCGTGAATCACCTCGGTCGACACCTGGGCAACAGGCTGGTTGCTGGCCGCAGCAACCGGGCGAGCGGCGGCATCGCGTCGCGGCAGGCAGAGGTTCATGGCGATGGCGATCAGCCCGCCGGCGCTAATCGGGTTTTCCATCAGCATGCCGATGGCCGGCGGCAAGGCGTGGAACACGTCCGGTTGATAGGAAATGCCGAGCCCCAGCCCCAGTGCCGTGGCGACGATCAGGGTTTCACGGCGGTCCAGACCGGTCGGGCCGGACAGGATGATGCGGATACCGGCCAGCGAGATCATGCCGAACATCAGGATGGTGGCCCCGCCCATGACTGGTTGCGGGATGGTGGTGAAGAAGCAGCCGACAGCCGGGAACAATCCCATCAGCACCAGAATCACGGCGATGAATTTGCCGACATGGCGCGAGGCCACCCCGGTCATCTGGATCACGCCATTATTCTGGGCGAAGGTGGTCAGCGGCAGCGAACCGAGCGCCGAGGCAATCACCGAGACCAGACCATCGGCCAGCACACCGCCCGACAGACGGCGCGTGAAGTTGTCATCATTGATCGGGCAATGCGACACGATGGCGGTCGCGGTAATGTCGCCGACGGCTTCCAGTACGCTGAGCAGATAAATCACGCCGGCCACCAGGAAGGCATGAAAATCAAAGTGAAAACCGAAGCGGAACGGTACCGGCACCGTGATCAGCGGCTTGTTCATCATGGCCGAGAAGTCCACCAGGCCGAGCGCCAGCGCCGCCACATAGCCGGTCATCATGCCGACCACAATGCCGCTCATGCGCAGCATCGGACGCTTGCTGCTGTTGACGGCGATCACCACCACAACGACCAGCAGGCCCAGACCAAGATTCTGATAGCTGCCGAAGGTCCCGTTGCCCATGGAGGCAAAGCCACCGGCAAAGTCGATCATGCCCACTTTGATCAGGCTCAGGCCGATCATCAGCACGACCACGCCGCTGACCGTCGGGGTAATCACGCGCTTCAGATAGGGCAGGACGAATGAGGCGCCCGCCACCAGGAAGGCGCCGACAAAGGACACCCCGAGCAAGGTCGACATGATCAGGTCTTCGTGCAGGCCGTCTTTGCGCATGGCGCTGCCCAGCGCAATCATCACGGTCACAAAGGAGAAATTCACTGACTGAATCGACAACAGGCCAGAGCCGACGCGGCCATACCGATTCACCTGCAGCCAGGTACCGATGCCGGAGGCAATCATCGCCATCGACACCAGATAGCCGGTCGTGCTGCTCGACAGCCCGAGCGCGCCGCCGACAATCAGTGCCGGCGCCACCATGGGTACCAGAATCGCAAACAGGTGAGTCAGGGCCCCGGTCAGGGTCTGCAGAAACGGGGGTTTGTCATCAAGGGAAAAAATCAGGTCAATCTCACCGCCAGGCATGTCAGACATTTCTTCACTCCCTGCAAAGAAAATCAAAAGAAAACGGTGCAGGCCGACGGCACAAAACCACGATGCGCAGGCCAGGGTTGCACCGACTTCAGCAAGAAGCAGGCCAGCCATGACAAAGCAATGAAATTCCGCGAGAAAACCTTGCAGGGGCAAGGTATGCTGCCGCCACGGGGCGGACATGGCGCAATTTTGTTTTTATATCAAGCGAATGGGTTGTATCAGTTTGAGAGGTTCGGCCTGACACGATGATGTCAGGCCGACAGACTTCTGCGGGCAGATCAGGGGGTCACAAGATGCAAAATGGCTTCCAGCACACCGCCACCAATGGCTCGCGCCTTGTCAGAAACGGTAGTGTAATCGGCCCGGGCTCCTCGCGGATCGATATCGCCGATCTTGAAACCTTCGGGTACGGCAATATCGTCGTGCAGCAGACCGCGCACCATGCCGGCCATCGGGGCCGGTACGGGTGCCTCACCCACCCAGGCCATGATATCGCCCTCCTGGACCAGCTCACCCAGCCGTACATTGGCGCGGAACACCCCGGCCACCGGAGAGCGGATGACCCGCTCGCTGGTAAAGCCTTCGATATTGCCCGGCACGCCGGTGTTCGGTGCCGCCGCGCCCTGGTAGATCACCCGGCCGAGGTAGTGGCCGCGGTTGGTTTCGATCACGGCATCACAGTCACGACCGGCTTCGAAGCCCGGTCCGAGGGCAATGGTGCAGGGCGCCATGTCACGCCGGGTACCCAGATTGCGTTTGGCCAGGATAGCGTCGACCAGCACATCCGGCTTGAGCGCCTCGAGGCATTCGGCATGCTCGTCGACCAGCAGCGGGATGATGCCCTTGTCGAGCAGGCTCATGGCCTCGGGCAGCGAGTGGGCCAGCTTGCCCTGCACGCCCTCCACCATGGTTTCGCCGTCGAACATGGCCTGGGCGAAGGCCACACTGCGCCGGATCACGGTCGGCCGGGCCAGATCCAGCATCAGCACGCGCATGCCGGCCTGGTGCAGGCGCAGCGCCACACCGCTGGCAATATCGCCCGAGCCACGCATCACCACCAGGCGATGCCGGCGCAGTCCATCCTGCTTGAGGCCGCCCGGGGCGCCATGCCGCACCTGCAGCAGATGCGCCAGGATGCTGATGGCGATTTCTTCCGGTGTCTCTGCACCAATGTCATAGCCAATGGGCGCGTACAGGCGTTGCAGGCAAGCCTCCGGGGTACCGGCTTCGCGCAGCGCCTGGATGAAAGTCAGTGTCTTGCGCCGGCTGGCCAACAGGCCAAGATAGGCCAGGGGACGCTCAATCAGCTTATCCAGCGCTTCCTTGTCCTGATGGTTGGTGGCAATGATGACCTGGGCATCGGCCTCGAGCGGCAGGCGGTCGAGCAATTCGCTCATGGTCTCGCCATGGGCGAGCTGCGTACCGGCGGGAAACAGCGCTGCATCCAGATTGCCGGCAAAGGTATCGCCGACATGAATCTCATAACCCAATGGCGCAGCCGCCTGCGCCAGGGCGCGATTGACGTGACCACCGCCGATCAGCACCAGCCGCGGCCGCTGGCCGAAAACCTCGATATAGACCGACATGGCCCCGCCGCAATCCGAGCCGACGGCATGTTCGCCGGTACGGGTCATGCGGCCGTGAACCATGCGTGGCGCACGGGCGATGATGGCCTGCATGGCCTCTTCGATCACGCGACGCTCAATCATGCCGCCACCAATGGTGCCTACCGTCCTGCCATCGGCTTCGATCAGCATCTGACCACTGTGGCGCGGTGTCGAGCCCCGACTTTCTACGATATGCGCCAGGGCAAACGGACGATTTTCCTGTTCCAGCCTGGCTGCATGAGCAAACAGATTCATTCGGCACACCTCTCCTGTCAGCGCACCGCTCCGGGCGGCGCCCTACTTCAACAGCAAATTCTGCGCCAGTGTCCCGCCAGGCTGTCGTATCAGCCTGGCACGTACACCGCTATAATCGGCGACACTGATTTCATATCAAGCCAATCTCGCCATGTATCACTTTGAGAATGCCATCCATGTCCAGTCCTGCCCGGACGAAGCCAGCTGGCTGGCTTGCCTGGGGCCGCTGACACCCGGCGACTGCCGGCTGATCAGCCTGTGCGGTGCCGGCGGCAAAACCTCGACACTGTTCTGGCTGGCCAGGGTGTTGCAGCAGCAAGGCTTGAACGTGCTGCTGAGCACCACCACGCGCATGTATCTGCCGACAGCGGATCAGGTGACAAGGCTTCACTTCGGCCCCTGCCCCCCCGTGCCCGCCGGCGGCACTCAAGCCTGGTTTGCCGGCCACGATGCCAGCAGCGGCAAGGTGATCGGCCTGGCGCCGGCGCAACTGGACGAGCTCAGACTTCAGCGCCGGTTCGACGTGATTCTGGTCGAGGCTGATGGCGCTCACCAGAAACTGTTCAAGGTTCCGGCGCAGCACGAGCCCTGCATCCCGGCCGGCAGCGATGTGGTGATCTCGCTGCTGGGCTCGGCGCTGCTGGGTACAGCGCTGACGCCAGACCGGGTACATCGCTGGGACGCGTTGCAGAGCTTGACCGGCATCGTCCACGGCCAGCCGCTCGACTGGGCCTTGCTGGACGGCCTGCTGTCGCACCCGCAGGGGCTGTTCAAGGGCTGTCCCGACAAGGCGCGACGCATCTGGTTCGTCCATGGCGAACACCAGCACGAATCGGCCTGGCTGGCAGATCTGGCGCGACTGCTGAGCCGGCACCCGGCCCTGACGGCAATCTGGCAGGGCGCCGTGCGGGAAACACCCGCCATCCGCCATCTGCTCCTCCCTACTCCGGCACCTCAATCGCGTACTTCTTGATCTTCCGGTACAGGGTGGCAATGCCGATCCCCAGCGCCTGGGCGGCCAGTTTCTTGTTGCCGACCCGGCTGAGGGTTTCCTCGATCATCTGCTTTTCCATGCTTTCCAGCCCGCTGTCTGCCATGACCACCGGCGGCGGCTCGGCATGAGGTGCGGCACAGGCCGGTGCCGCGGTCAGGGGGGTGGAGACCGGCGCGGCGGCCGGACGGGGCGGCACACTCTGGCCGCGCAAAATGTTTGGCGGCAGCAAGCTACAGTCGATGATGTCGCCCTCCTGGATGACATTCACCAGGTACTCCACCAGATTGCTCAACTCACGCACATTGCCCGGCCAGCGGTACTGGCTCAGCATCTGGCGCGCTTCGGCACTCAGTCCGGGATAAACGCAGCCAATGCGCCGGGTATGTTGCTGCAGGAAGTGGTGGATCAGCCGTTCGATATCTCCTTCGCGCTCGCGCAGCGGCGGCAGTTCGATCGGAATGACATTGATGCGGTAATACAGATCCTCGCGGAACTTGCCTTCGGCGATGTACTGATCGAGGTGCTGGTGCGTGGCGGCCACAATGCGGATATCGACCGGAATCGGCCGGCTGGCGCCAATCGGGGTCACTTCGCGCAACTCCAGCACCCGCAGCAGCTTGGCCTGCATGGTCAGCGGCATGTCGCCGATTTCATCGAGAAACAGCGTCCCCTGATGGGCGGCCTGGATCAGCCCCTGCTTGCCGGCACTGTTGGCGCCGGTAAAGGCGCCCTTGGTGTAGCCGAATAATTCGCTTTCCAACAGCTGTTCCGGGATGGCGGCGCAGTTGATGGCAATGAAGGGTTTGTCGCTGCGCGGGCTGAGGCGATGAATGGCCTGTGCCACCACCTCCTTGCCGGTGCCGCTTTCGCCTGTAATCAGCACGCTGGACGGGCTCTGGGCGATACGGTGGATCAGGATTTTCAGCCGCCGCATCGGCGCACTCTCGCCGATCAGACTGTCAATGGCACAGGGATCGTCGGCACGCGGCGCGACCTGGGCCACATTGGCCTGATGCGGCGACATCAGGAACAACTGCTGACCCTGAATCTGGAATAGCTGGCCGATCACCAGCGCCTGTCGCTGCCCCAGATCAACCACATGCTGGACATGACCGGACAAGCCCTGCTGACCAAAGGTGAGCGCGCGCAAGCTGATTTTCTGACCTACCAGGCTGGGATCGCAGCCCAGTTGCTGCAGGGCGATCTCGTTGGCAAAGACGACACGGTCGTGCTCGTCCAGCAACAAGCCGCCCTGGGCCATGCGGGTCATCAGCGTCAGGAACAGTTTTTTATCGCCTTCGCTCCAGTCCGGCGCGTCCAGCAATTTGGAGACAAAGATGCTGGAGATATGCCGCACATAGTCGCTGACCTCCTGCAGATTCTGCTGCAGGCGCTCCTGCTGGGCACAGGTGAGCGCGACCAGGCTGATGGCACCGATACAGACCCCATTGACCACAATCGGCACGCCGAGAAACGCCATCTCCTTGCAACTGTCTCGCGTGGCACAGCCCTGGCAGATCGGGTCTTCGCGTGACTTGATGGCGACTTTTTCGCACTGTTGCTCCATCACATAGCGCAACAGACGCGAATCCCCCTCCAGTTTGCGACCAAAACCACTGCCGAATGGCCCGGTACCAGCCAGACGAATCAGGTTGGCATCGACGATTTCAACTTCGAGCTGCAGGACATTCGCCAGCATTTTGGTAAAACGCAAAATGGTTGGCTGGATTTGCATCAACAACAGCTGATTGCTTGCTGACATCATGAACATTACCCCCTCGGGTCATGATCCACTGGCGCCATGCGATGAGTGGCGTGCGGTTCGGCCCGCGGCATTATCATCATGTAAAGACAATCAGCAGAATACGACTTTTGCGGCAGCGGTGGCACGGCATGGCCGGTTGTCGCAAAACAATCTGATCTGGGTCAGATGATTTGCGCAAAACCCGGCAAATCCGTCGCAAAAATGTAATAAGGGAATATTTGACGAGGAGGTGGCATGGGCCAGACAGGCATTCTGATCACGGCTGCCGGGCGAGGCGAGCGCTTTATCCAGGCCGGCGGCGAGGGTAACAAGCTCAATGCGGTGCTGGGGGGTAATGGCGAAGAGACTGTCTTTGCCCGCACCTTGCGCCAGGCACTGGACAGCGGCCTGCCGGTGCATGTCGTCACCCGTCCGGACAATACTGCCGTCCTGCAATTGTGCCGTGCGCTGCAAATCCCCCTGACCCTGCTGGCCAGCCACGGGCTGGGTGACTCGATTGCCGCGGGCGTCAGCGCCACGCGCCACTGGCAAGGCTGGCTGATTCACCTGGCCGACATGCCGTTTGTCACGCCGGAGGTGTTCCGCCAGGTGGCCACGGCGCTACGCGAACACGAGATCGTCCGCCCGCAGTATGGCGACCTGCCGGGGCACCCGGTCGGTTTTGCCATGAGCATGCGGGCAGGCTTGATGGCACTGACGGGCGATCAGGGCGCACGCAGCCTGCTGGAAGACAACGAAGTCTGCCAGCTGGCCATCAACGATGCGGCGGTGGTGTGTGATATCGATTTGCCCGCACATCTGGCGGGCAGAAGGTCGAATGAGGCTTAACGGCTGGCGTTGAGGTAGGCGTCGGCCATGTACACGGCGCTTTCCAGACCAAACATCGAGCGGAAGGTCACTTCGACACGACGGCCGAGCGAACGCACCTGCGTCACTTCAAACGAGGCGACTTCGCCATTATCACGATGTTCGTCAATACGAAAACCGGGTTGCAACTGACTGATTTGCATCATCATAGGAATATCCATTTCTTTGTGTATTTAGAATTTTGAATGGAGTTAACAGGCAGGGCGCAAAAACACTGTCGAGAGACAGGAGGCGCTTATGGGATTAAAACCGGAAGTACCGCTTGGAAGGGGAACGTCGAGACTTTAACAACTTATGCACAGCTTAACTCTGTCGGATACATTCTCACAAAAATTCCTTCGTGTCAAACATTTTTATATTCATCGGTCTATCTCCCCCACCCGGCAGAGCAGCACACACGTCCCCAACGCCCTCCTGAGTCACCCGCAAAAAAAGCAACCCGGCCTGGGCCGGGTTGCTTTTTTCTGCCTCGGCATTTACAGCGCGAAGCGGCTGACTTCTTTCTCCAGATCCCGCGCCAACTGCTCCAGTTGCTTGGCCGCCTCTGTCGCCAGATCGACGACGGCGGTATTTTCCTGTGCGGACTGGGCAATGCGCTCGACACTGGTGGCGACGTCATGACTGGCAATACTCTGCTCGGACAGCGCATGGTGGATTTCAGTCACGCCACGGATCATGCGTTCTGCGCCCTGATTAATCTCCTGAACCGACTCCACCGCCTGACCTGCGCGCTCGGAACCGGTCTTGACCAGTTGAGCTGCGCCCTCCATGCCGGAGATGGCCGCAGTCGCCCCACTCTGGATCTTCTCCGCCATCTGCGAGATTTCCACCGTGGATTGTGCCGTGCGTTCGGCCAACTTGCGCACCTCGTCGGCCACGACAGCAAAGCCCCGCCCCTGCTCACCGGCCCGTGCCGCCTCGATGGCCGCATTCAGGGCCAGCAGGTTGGTCTGGTCGGCAATATCGCGAACCACCAGCACGATGCTCTGGATCTGCTGCGACTGGGTGCCCAGTTCGCGGATCATCTCCTGCGCCGACAGCACGGACTGCGACAACGACTGCATGTCGGCCACCATGGCGCGCATCGCGCCACTCTCGCCCGACAGCGACTTCATCTGTTCGGAGATTTCCTTGGCCTCGCGCGCACTGTCCGAAACATGCTGGATACTGACCGACATCTCTTCGATGGCGGCGGCGACACTGGATGATGCACTGGATTGATGATGCGAGCTGGTGGCCACCTGCTCGGACACCTTCGACTGCTGCAGGGCAGCACTGGACAAGCCCTGCGACACCGTACGGACATTGCTGACGATGTTGCGCAGCCCGACGCGCATGGTCTCCATCGAGGCCATCAGACTATCCACCCCGCCGGAGGCCTTGATGCTCACGGCCAGATTGCCGGAGGCCATGGCCTGGGCCACACGGGCGCCATCACTCGGCTCGCCCCCCAGTTGCGACAGAATCGCCCGGGTGGCAGAGACCACAATCACCATCACACCGGCCATGACCACGGCCAGAATCACCCCGAACATCACCAGCGAAGCATTGAACGCCGTGGCCAGGGAGGCGATTTCATCATCGGCGGACTGCAGCGAGGCTTTCTCGATTTTCTGGCCAAAGCTGCTCAGCGCCTCGGTCATCGGCCGGTCCATGCCAGCGACCAGCTTGTCGACCACATGCGAGGCATTGGGATCCGCCTTGTCATAGTGACTGAGCGCATCACGATATTTCTGGCCGAAATCCTTGTGGGTTTGCAGCAGTCCGTCGATTTCGGCTGCCAGATCGTCATGGCCCTGGCCCTTGAGTCCTGCCTGCGCCTTGCGCAGATGCTCATCCATCGCCGTTTCACGGGTCTGGAAATTGCCGTAGTACTTGTCGAATTTAGCCGGATCATTACCGCGCAGCAGGATATCCTTCCACTCCTGCACCTGCTTCTTGAACTCCAGGCTGGCGGACTCAACCTCCAGCAAGATATGCATGTCCTCGCCGGCACGCCCAAACCCGGCGACTGCACGATTTTGCTGTGCATTAAGCTGGTATACGCCAATGGCGGCTACCAGCAGCATGCCCACGATCCCCACCGCGGCAATCAGCAACAGGACCTGTCTGACTTTAAGATTTTTCATTGTAAGTTCCTCATTGGCCCGCATCTTTATTGTTCATAGCAGCTTTTTATTGCATTCAAGCTTCAATTTAGTCGTATTTCCTCCTGACTGGATGGCATTGCCACTGGATCCGGCACTCAGCGCGCCACCACGCGCACTGCGCCGGTCGTCAATTGCCCGATGACCGCTGCCTCGGCAAATCCGGCGGCATGGAAACGTTGCAGCACCTGCGCCGCGGCAGAGGGTGCCACACTGACCAGCAAGCCGCCACTGGTCTGCGGATCGGCCAGCAGACGGCGCTGCCACGCTGGCGCGCTGTCCGGCATGTCGAGCTCGGCGGCAAAGCTTTGCAGATTGCGTTCGATGGCGCCCGGGCCGATGCCCTGCTCGGCAAACGCGCGCACGGCAGGAATGACCGGCAGCGCGGACAGATCCAGCGCCGCCCCCAATCCGGCGCCGCGGCACAACTCCAGCAAATGCCCCAACAGGCCGAAACCGGTGACGTCGGTCAGCGCATGCACCTCATCCAGGGCCGCCAGCTCGCTGCCGACCTTGTTCAGCCGCGTGGTCACATTGATCAGCGCCTGATAGCCATCGGCATCCAGCAGGCCTTTCTTCATCGCCTGAGCCAGCATGCCAATGCCGAGCGGCTTGCCGAGAATCAGCACATCCCCGGCCCGTGCACCACTGTTGCGCTTGAGTTGGGCAGGATCGACCACACCCAGTGCCACCAGGCCATAGATCGGCTCAGGGGCATCGATGGAGTGGCCGCCGGCAATCGGAATGCCGGCGGCCGAACAGACTTCTTCACCACCGGCCAGAATGGCACGGATGGTTTCCAGCGGCAGCACATTGACCGGCATGCCGACAATGGCCAGCGCCATGATCGGCGTGGCGCCCATGGCATAGATATCGGACAGCGCATTGGTGGCGGCGATACGGCCAAAATCGCGGGCATCGTCGACAATCGGCATGAAGAAATCGGTGGTAGCGACAATCGCCTGCCGGTCATTGAGGCGGTAGACCGCCGCATCGTCACTGGTTTCTGCGCCGACCAGCAAATCCGGAAAGGGTGTTTTGTCGCGGGCATCAGCTAGAATGGACTGCAAGACCGCGGGCGCAATTTTGCACCCGCATCCACCGCCGTGAGACAATTGTGTCAACTTGATTTCAGCCATTTTGAGCCCCCTTATAAACCATGTTCTTCAAGGTCGCGACCGTAGCACAGCTCGCCGCATTTGACGAGATTATCGACGTACGCTCACCGAGTGAATATGCCGAAGATCATATTCCTGGCGCAATGAACTGCCCCGTACTCGATGACGAGGAGCGTGCACGCGTCGGGACACTGTATTGTCAGCAATCCCCCTTTGCGGCCCGGCGCGTCGGCGCGGCGCTGGTGGCGCGTCATATTGCCGAGCATATCGAGCAGCATTTCCACGACCGTCCCAAGTCCTGGCGCCCGCTGATCTATTGCTGGCGTGGCGGGCAGCGCTCCGCCTCGATGGCACTGATCATGGGGCAGATCGGCTGGAGTGCCCATCAGCTGGAAAAGGGCTACAAGGCCTATCGCCAGCAGGTCTTGCTGGATCTCGAACAGTTACCGGCCAGCCTGGACTTCCGCGTGCTGACCGGCCCGACCGGTTCGGGCAAAAGCCGCCTGCTGGCCACCCTGGCGCGCCAGCAGCGTCAGGTACTGGATCTGGAGGGGCTGGCCTGCCACCGCGGCTCGGTACTGGGCCAGGTGCCCGGCGAACCGCAGCCGGGTCAGAAAGCCTTCGAGGGTGCTCTGCGCCAGGCGCTGTGCCGCTTCGACCCGTCGTTGCCGGTGTTTATCGAAGCCGAAAGCCGCCATATCGGTCGCCTCACGCTGCCCAATGCCCTGCTGGCCGCCATGCACCGTGCGCCGGCCATCCGGCTCGACGTGCCGCTGGCAGAACGGGTGCAGTTTCTGCTGCAGGATTACGACTTTCTCACCCGCGACCCGCTGCATTTGCGCTGTCAGCTGGAGCGGCTGCGGGCCCTGTATCCGCGCGAGCAGTGGCAGGCCTGGCAGGCCATGATCGAGGCCGGCCAGTTTGCCCGGCTGGTCGAGCAGTTGCTGCAGCAACACTACGACCCGCTGTATCAGCGTTCTACCAGCCGTCACTTTGTGGCCGACACTCGCAGCCTGCCTCTGGCCGATGTCAGCGAAAGTGCCCTCGAACGCGCCGCTTCTATGCTATAGACCAGTTATTCCGATGAATTTGCCACCCTTTTTCACCTCATTGTCATGACCACTACTGCCCAACTCGACTGGCCTGAAGGGCTGCCCTTCTCCACAGCTTTCGGCGATGTGTATTTCTCGCGCGACAGCGGACTGGATGAGACCCGGCACGTATTCATCGACGGCAACGACCTGCCGCAACGCTTTGCCGCACTCGAAGACAACCAGCTGTTCAGCATTGGCGAAACCGGTTTCGGTACCGGACTGAATTTCCTCTGTGCCTGGCAGTGCTTCCGCCGGCATGCCCCCGCTGGGGCACGCCTGGCCTATGTATCGGTGGAGAAATTCCCGCTGTCGGCGTCTGATTTGCGCCGGGCACTGGCGCTGTGGCCCGAGCTGGCCGATGAGGCCGGTGCCTTGTGTGCGCAGTACGGCATTCTGCCGCCGGGCTGGCACCGTTTCCTGTTCGATGAGGGCCGGATCAGTCTGACACTGATCATCGGCGATGCCACGGAAAGCCTGCAGCAGGTTGACGGCAGTATCGATGCCTGGTTTCTCGACGGCTTCTCGCCGGCCAAGAACCCGCAGATGTGGTCGGACGAACTGTTCCTGACCATGGCGAACTTGTCGGCAGACCGGGCCAGTTTCGCTACCTTCACCAGTGCGGGCTTTGTCCGGCGCGGCTTGCAGGCAGCCGGTTTCGCTGTCGAGAAGGTTCCCGGCCATGGCAGCAAGCGCGAGATGAGTCGTGGCGTCTATCAGGCAGGATCATCCGCCAGACCGTGGAAAGCCCCCTGGTACAGCCATCCGCCCCGCCCCGAAGCACAAGAACGCCATGCCGTGGTGGTCGGTGGCGGGGTAGCCGGCGCGGCCAGTGCCTGGAGTCTGGCGCGCCGCGGCTGGCAGGTCACGCTGATCGAGCGTCACCCGGCGCTGGCCAGAGAAGGATCCGGCAATGAGCAGGGCATCCTGTATGCGCGCCTGTCGCCGCATGCCACCCCGCTGACCCAGCTGGTACTGGCCGGCTATCGCTATTCGCTGACGCTCTTGCAGCAGTTGTTTGCCGGGCAGCCGGATGCCTGGCAGCCCTGCGGCGTGCTGCAACTGCCGGTCGACGAAGACGAGCGGAAAAAACAGCACGCCCTGATCAACAGCGGACTGGCCGACGGCTGGGTGGAATGGCTGGATCGCGCGGCGGCCAGCGAACGGGCCGGTGTGGCACTCCCTCAGGGCGGATTGTTTTTCCCGCATGCCGGCTGGCTGCATCCGGCAGCACTGGCCAACACGCTGAGCGCTCATCCGAATATCCGCGTCACCACCGATACCTCGGTGCTGGAGCTGTCTCGCAATGCAGACAATGATCTCTGGGTGGTGAGCGGCGAGAACGGTGCCGTTGCCCTGGGCTCAGTGGTCATTCTGGCCGGTGCGGCGGAAAGTGCCGCCTTTGACAGCACCAGCCATCTGCCACTCAAGCGGATTCGCGGCCAGGTCACACACTTGCCTGCCACGGCAGAAAGCCAGTCATTGCGGACGGTGCTGTGCCACGAAGGTTATGTGGCGCCGGCACACCGGGGACAGCACACGCTCGGCGCCAGCTTCAAGTTCAACGTCGAGCACTTGCAGCTGACCGCCGAGGAGCATCAGGAGAATCTGGCGATGCTGCGCGACATGGCGCCAGCCTTGCATCAGGCCTGCCAGGCCGACACGCTGGACCTCACCCGGCTCGCCGGTCGCGCCGCCTGGCGCTGCACCAGCCCGGACTACCTGCCGCTGATCGGCCCGGTCGCACCGCTGCGCGAATTTGTCCGCACCTATGCCAGTCTGGCCCTGGATGCATCGCTCAAGCTGGAGCACCCGACGCCCTGGGCAACCGGGCTGTATGTCAACACGGCGCATGGTTCACGCGGCATGATCACCGCGCCGCTGTCGGGCGAAATCCTGGCCGCGCAGATTTGCGGCGAACCGGCCCCGCTGCCGCAATCGCTGATGCAGGCCGTGCACCCCAATCGCTTCCTGTTGCGCAACCTGATGCGCGGCAAGCTGAACCCGAACGAATACGAGTAAACGCCCTCGCCGCCCGACCAATGAAAACGCCCCCCACCGCTGAAGGTGGGGGGCGTTTTGTCATGAACGGCGATGACTTCGCCGTTCAGCCCATCTGGCCGGCCGGACTTTCCTCTTCCTCGTCCTCGCCCAGGAAGCCGCCACTCTGATGCGCCCACAGACGGGCATACAAACCACCCCGAGCCAGCAACTGCTGATGGCTGCCCTCCTCCACCACCTGACCGCGATCGAGCACGATCAAACGATCCATGGCAGCAATGGTCGACAGGCGGTGTGCAATGGCCACCACGGTCTTGCCCTCCATCAGCCGATACAGACTGCTCTGGATGGCGGCTTCGACCTCGGAATCCAGCGCACTGGTGGCTTCGTCCAGCAGCAGGATCGGGGCATCTTTCAGCATGACGCGCGCAATGGCGATACGCTGACGCTGGCCACCGGACAGCTTGACGCCGCGTTCGCCGACGTGCGCATCGTAACCGCAGCGCCCCTTGGGGTCGGTCAGTGTCAGGATGAAGTCATGTGCCTCGGCACGACGTGCCGCAGCGATCATGTCCTCATCACCGGCATCTGGCCGGCCATACAACAGGTTTTCCCGCACCGAGCGATGCAGCAGCGAGGTATCCTGGGTCACCATGCCCACCTGGGCGCGCAAGCTGTCCTGGCGCACGCTGCGGATGTCCTGACCGTCGATCAGGATGCGACCGCCGTCGGCATCATAAAAGCGCAGCAACAGATTGACGATGGTCGACTTGCCGGCGCCGGAGCGGCCGACCAGGCCGATTTTCTCGCCGGGGCGGATGGTCAGGTTCAGCCCGGCAATCACCATCTTGTCGCTGCCATAGCCGAAATCCACCTGCTCGAAACGAATTTCACCACGTTTGACCTGCAGGGCCGGGGCATCAGGCTGGTCGCTGATGGCAACCTTGCGCGACAGAGTGACAATGCCGTCCTGCACCGTACCGATGTTCTCGAACAGGCTGGACATCTCCCACATGATCCAGTGAGAAATCCCGTTGAGCCGCAGCGCCATGGCCGTGGCAGCGGCCACTGCGCCAATGCCGACCTGACCCTGCATCCACAACCACAGCGCCACGCCCGAGGTAACGGCAATCAGCAGCATGCTGGTCATCTGATTGACGATTTCAAACCCGCTCACCAGACGCATCTGACGGTAGGCGGTACGCATGAACTCCTGCATGGCACTGCGGGCAAAACGCGCTTCGCGCTGACCATGGGAAAACAGCTTCACCGTCGCGATATTGGTGTAGGCATCGGTGATGCGCCCGGTCATCAGGCTGCGGGCATCGGCCTGCAGGGTGGCCGCCTGGCCCAGTCGCGGCACGAAATAGGCCAGCGTCAGCACATACAGCAGCAGCCAGCCGAGGAAGGGCCAGAGCAGCATGGTATCGAAGTGCCCGACCACCGCGATCATGGTGACGAAATAGATCAGCACGAAGACCAGAATATCGGTAATGATCATCACCGTATCGCGCACGGCGAGGGCGGTTTGCATCACCTTGGCCGACACCCGTCCGGCAAACTCATCCTGATAAAAACTCATACTCTGCCCGAGCAGATGGCGATGGAACTGCCAGCGCAGGCGCATGGGAAAATTGCTGAACAAGCCCTGGTATTTGCACATGGCCTGCAGGGCCACCAGCAGGGGACTGCCGAGCAGGATGGCAGCCAGCAGCAGCAGATTGCTGCGCTCGTGCTGCCAGAGCTGGGCAGCCGGCACGCGGGACAGCCAGTCGACGACCGAACCGAGCATGGCAAACAGCAGTGCCTCGAAGGCACCGATGGTGGCAGTCAGCAAGGTCATGCAGACGATCAGGCCACGCATGCTGCGCGTGCAGAACCAGATAAAACTGAAGAAGCCGGCGGGCGGCTGGGGAGGCGGAGAATCCGGATAGGGATTCACCCGGCGTTCAAACCAGGAAAACATAAAGATCGCTCCTGTCGCAGGCGCCGCAAGGCGCCAGACCGAGGGGTTAATAGGGGTGATGACATTAGCCTATTCAGACCAAGCGCGCAAGCAGGCGGAATCTGACAAGCACTAAACCATTGATCAGACTGACATTTTCTCCAACTCCGCCACTTGCGGCGCCAGCACCTGGCGGATCACCTCGGGCAGAGCCACCGGCTGTCCGGTCTGATAATTCACCCACACCAGGGTGACATCCCCATAGGCATAGACCGTTTCCGGATCGCCCTGCACGTAAAAATGATGCCGCAGGGTGATACTGCTGCGCCCCAGGCGCTCCAGTTCGAGGGTGATCTCGACCGTAGCCGGATAGCTCATCTGGCGACGGAAGGTGCAGGAGGTGGCGGCGATGACCGGTCCGCTCTCTCCCGGCCGGATGCCCTGCCCGATATTGTCCAGCCACTCGACCCGTACTTGCTCGAGATAGCGGAAGTAGTAGGTATTGTTGAGATGACCAATGGCATCCATGTCTCCCCAGCGCATGGGGATGAGTTTGCGGCCGATTTCCGGATAATGTTTTTCCATACCTTCCGTCCAAGAAACATTTAGTCACACTTCGTCAAACAAACGCTCAATAAACCGTATGGTTCTTTCAGAGCCCTCAGCGCATACTGACGCCAGGTCAGGCAGCGCTCTGCGCTGCCTTGATATGACCGGGAGTCGACACTCCCGGTCTCCTGAGCGAAGGTGCAATTCAGAGCCCCCTACAAGGGGCTCCTTTTTTTTGCCTGACCGCCTTTGTCACCCACGGAAAATCCTGCTAATTTCAAAGCAGCAGGTCGTCTGTCCGGCCCCCCCGCAGCACCTCCCGATTGTCATGGTTTTGTCTTACAAACCAACTATGATCAAGTATATCAATCATGATATTGGAGTGAACTGCACAGTAAACACAACATTTGCCGTTCGGACAGAAATTCCCGCTTTACAAATGAGAAAAAACGAGTCACTTTATCTATTGACTGACCGACCGTGTCATGTTGCAGCGCAAGGTGCTGCCTGTCCGGATGGTCTCCGGTACCCTTTGTACCGGCGTTTGGGGCTGTAGTAGGCAATCAACCGACAGTGAGGTACCAGGATGATTTCGCGTATCCCCCTCAGTGTGCGTCGCAAACAGGCGCGCGACCAGCATGAAAGTTTTCTGTACGCTGTGGCCAAGCCGCAGCTCAACGAAACGGAAAGGTCCAGGCAGCAAAAAGTCAGGCAGCGTGCCCATGATCGAGACGATGCCCGATTTCTCGCAGAACGTTGTGAAGATGTTTTCTGATTGATTCCAGACCAAGAGGTGACCTGCAGGGTCACCTCCTCCCGCCTCCATACCATAGTCATATAAAGCCACTAAAGATCGATGCCAAAAGCATCATTACAACTAGATATAGCGCATTTGCAACAACCTGCCCTCATTATCCTTGAAACATAATTACACATCGTATTAAGTCGATATAGGATATGCACCGAGCGAAACAACCTCCCATGGATGCGTGCACAAAAAAAGCACCACCTGGTGGGTGAATAATCATTAAAAAAAAAGCAGTTAATCCAGAATGAGGTCTACCCCCATGAGTTCGGAAAACAACGTCTCTTTCGATCCCCGTGCCTTGCGCGTCCAGCTGGATCTGAATCAACAGGAATTCTGGAGCGCCATCGGCGTCACCCAGTCAGGCGGCTCTCGTTATGAAAATGACCGACGCATCCCCAAGCCGGTGATGGAATTGCTGCGCCTGCGCTATCAGCTGGGCATCAAGCTCGACGGCATCACGGAAGAAAATGCCCCGGTCGTCAAAGCGATTGCCAGCGGCGAGCTGGACAGCACCGCCATGCGTGCCAATGTGGAGCGTATCCAGAAACTGCTGCGTGCCAGTGAGAATCTGGCGCGTGAAGCGGCCTTGCTGTCCGCCGCCGCAGAAGAACTGTTGAATCAGCCGAACTGATCATGCCCTGCCCTTGCATCGGGGATCTCACCCGATGTCTGCCAGCCATCCGATCCGACTGAATGTTGAAAACGAGGCAGAGGCTGTTCTGCAGCCCGCCAATTCATTTTTCCATAGCATGTTTGACCCGATTCCATCCTCATCTTCGGTCGCTGCAGAGCGGCTGGACGCTGAAGTGCTGTCGACGCTGCGCTCGCTGATTTCCGGCTTTGCCTCGCTGCAACGCGCCATCGAAGCCACGCGCCGCTACAGCCAGACAACAGACCCGCAGGTACAGGGGCGCGCGCTGGCCCGCTGGCAACTGCTGGCGACCATCCACCCCTTGCTGAAGCAATACATCGACCTGGGCGTCGCGCCGGGGACGCTGCTCCATGACGTTCCGCTCTTGGTGCCGGCCATTCGCCAGGCAGAGGCGGAGATCCGCGAGCGGGGCGAATTCGGGGGATGGGGAACGGGCCGGTGACGCGGAGCCGTCGGCCCTGCACCCGGTCAATGGTGAAAGTGGATGCCCTGCACCTGCATGATGGCGTCAAAGGCATCATCACTCAGCCGCCAGCCATGGCGGCTGGCGACAAAGAAGCAACGGTAACGATCCGGAATGCAGGTGTCCGGATCAGAGCCCGCCTCGACAGATAACCTGAGCAGCTCTCGGGCGGTTTCGGGATTGATTTGCGACAATTGCATGATGGGCTCCTGAAACACAGAGGATCAGATTATGCCCATGCAATATGCCCTGTTCTGAGCACGGTCAAATCGATTGCAAAACATCCAGCGTCGCATCAAGGCTGCATTGGCTGACTCTCGGCCCACAGGCGCTGCCATTCACGCCGGTAATCCGCAGCCAGAGACGGCACGTTCCAGAGCAGCAGGACATTTTCCGCATTGGCCTTGACCGCCGCCTGACTGTAGTTAAACGAGCCGGTTTCAACGGTCTTGCCATCGATCACCATGAATTTGTGATGATGAATGGCATAGTTGCCATTCAGGCGAACCGGAATGCCGCGCTGCACCAGCATGGAAAGGGCGGTGAATTTCCCGTCCCGGGCCGGCTGATTAGCCTTGCGATCCGCGACCACCCAGACTTTGACCCCGCGCTTCGCCGCTGCCAGCAGAGACTGGGCAATCGGTTTGCTGGTAAAGCCATAGGCAGCCACCAGAATCTCCTGTTGCGCACTGTCAACGCCCTTTTGCACCACTTTCAGCGAACTGCCGCCAGGTGAAAACCCCAGGTCATAGGCAGCGCCGGCCGGGATCGGTGTTGCCGCCAGGGCAGAATGGGCAATAAAAACAAACAGCAACAAGAACCGCTTCATGGCATCCCCAGAGAAAAGCGCCATGATAGCGGCACGACGGCCCTGCTTACCAGTGCTCCACCGCAATCGAAATGATCATCACATGGGCCGCCAGGCCAACGGTCAGCAAAATCCAGAAACCACCGATACGTTGTTTCATGCTGCATTCTCCTCGTGCGGGACATGCTGCATGTTAGGTAGCGCCTCATCAAAATTGCATAAAAAATTGACCATCCCAAAGCACAGCATGCACCTGAAATCACTCAGAACAACGCCAGTTCGCCGGCCTGCTCTTCCAGGGCGTGCTGTCTCTCAAATTGATAATCAAACTGGCTACCAGGTGTCAGCATCAGACCAACCGTCAGCGACAGGTGACAGCCAGGACCGATCTGTGCCTGGTAGTGGCGCTGCAGGGACAGCGACAACATGTCCAGATGCCGCAGACAGGCGCTACCCAATATCAGCGGCGTCGACATGCCAACATGATGAAAAGGCACGCACAGCGCGCGATTGACCGCGCCGCAAATCATGTTGGCCACTTCGCCATACGCATCCAGCAGGTCCTGGCCGCGCGGGGGCTCGGCGCTGCGAAGCAGACGACCGAGACAGCACGCCATTTCCTCGCTGTCTTCAAAGTGGAACAGATGCAGCAGGCGGAACTGATAGCTGGAGATATTCAGCAGGATCAGCGCCTGGCCGGGCGCCGTCGCGATCTGTTGCGCGGGGTCGCAGGAAGTCACCACGCAGGAATCAGACAGATCGACCCGGCAGCCATCCTGCAAGGCCTGCTGATAAAGCTGATCAAGTGATGTTCTGGTGGCCGCCGTGATCATGCCGCAACCTCGGCATGCAGCTTGCCAAACAGGCTGTCGCTGGCACTTTGCAGACTGAACACCGCGGTACGGATCATCTTCCCGCTGGCCTGCAGATCCTGAAAGGTCGTGGTGGTCACCAGATCATTGCGCTCCAGGTTCTTCTTGTACTCGCCGGACAGGACGCCGGCATTGAGTGCCAGATCACGCACACCATCCGCCACCACGGCAAAGCCCCGCCCCTGCTCACCCGCACGCGCCGCCTCGATCGCCGCATTCAGCGCCAGCATGACAACACTCTTGACGATGGAGGCAAAACGCTCATTTTGCTCACGTAATCGCTGATTGTTCACCAGGATGGCCTGCATCTCTTCATGCCAGCGCTCAATGGTCTGCACCAGGCCGAGCAAGCGCGACATCTCCTCGGCCAGGGCCCGCTGCTCGTCCTGCAAAGATTGCTGCCATTGCGCGTAGCGCGCTGCCCAGGCCTTGTCTGCCGCCAGCATGGCCTCGCTGCGCGCCGACTCGCAATGCGCAGGCAAGGCGGCTTCGCTTTGCTGCAGGGCCAGAGACAGACGCGAGTTCTCGGTCTGCAATTGATCGATCTGTGCCTGCAAGTCCGCCAACCTGTGTGCATCCAGCGCCTGCCCTGACGCCTGACTGTGCAGCATCGCCACTTCCTGCCCCTGCTGCAACAGATCCAGTGTCAGCCGGCGCACCCGCTGCCGCAGCCATAGGCACAACATGATCAAACCCGTCACCAGTACAACCAACACCACGATCCCCGCCATCACGCCATCCATTCCGCCCGCGCTTTCAGACAAACGCCCCGGCCAGACCTGGCGGGGCGACACACATGCGTTGCTGCCGATTACTCGGCGACCAGCTTCTTGAAGGTAGCCAGTACCGCCGCGCCATTGAATGGCTTCACGATCCAGCCCCGAACCCCGGCAGCCTTGCCACGCTCCTTCATCGCCGGACTGTTTTCCGTCGTCAGCATGATCACGTTGACCGCCATGTTTTTCAGCTCCTGACGGATCTTTTCCGCCATGGTCAGGCCATCCATATTCGGCATGTTGACATCACTGACCACCAGCCTGATGCCCGGATTGGCACGCAACTTCTCCAGCCCGTCCCTGCCGTCCACGGCCGGAATCACCGTCAGGCCATTGGCCTTGAGAAAATCACAGACTTCGTTACGTACCGCACTGGAATCATCCACCATCAATACTTGTGCCATTTTCGTTTCCTCTCACCATCTCGGTGCAAAAGTGTGTCTGTCTGCGCCGAGATCAGGCGATGGCCTGCGGATGCTCGACGAGTTTGTTTTCACGGATCTCCACCTGCACCGCCAGTGCCGCAGGCAAGGTGACCACCGTCTCGAAGCGGCGAAAATCCGCGCCGGCTTCCTGATCCAGGAAGCGCAGGCAGATCTGGCCATTCTCACGTTTGATAAACGACTGAACCGCATCCATGCCCACCCCGCGTCCGGACACTTCGCTGAGCTGACTGGCGGTAGAAAAACCAGGACGGAAAACCAAGCTGGCGACAGCCTCATCATCGAGCGCGGCATCCCGGGCGATCAGCCCCTGCTCGATGGCGCGCTCGCGGATCCGCCCCAGCGCCAGACCCCGGCCATCATCACTCAGACGCAGCACCAGATGGTCACCCGTCTTGTTCACTTGAATTCGAATGGTTCCTTGTGCCGGCTTATGCAGCGCCTGCCGCTCCTGCGCGGTTTCCAGGCCATGATCGACCGCGTTGCGCAGCAGATGCATGAAGACGTTTTTCAGGGTGCCGGCGATCTGGCTGCGCAGCACATAGCCGTTATCCTGCAGCAGCACCTGCGGCGGCAGCTTGCCCAACTCTTCCGCCAGCGAAGGCAGGGAGGACAGCACCCCGGACAATATATCCTGCAGGGACTCGGTCCCCATGCGATTGAGCAGTTGATGCACGGCCTGGTGCACGGCAATCAGCTCATGCAGATTGCCCGTGTTGACCGACTCCAGCCGTGCCAGCGTTTCCTGGATCTGTTCGCGCTCCACCAGCAGATAACGCTCGGCACTCCCCCGCCGACCCGGCCCCTTGCGCCCCAGCGACACCTCGTTGATATGGGCGTAGTGTTCGACCAGAGAACGGACCTGGGCCAGTTCGTCCAGCAATTGCGGCGTATCCCAGGCAATCGCCGGCTGCGGCTGACGCAGTTGCTCATAGCGCTGCTCGGCCTGATGCACGGTCTGTGTCAGATGAGTCAGCCCATAGGTACGGGCATTCCCCTTGATGGTGTGCATATTGCGGAACAACTGGGCAATGACCTCGGCCTCTCCGTGCGGACTCTGGCGAATCAGTTGTTCGTTCTCGCCGATAAAACGGATGGCGCTGGTAATGAACTCATGGAATTTCTCCTGGCTGACGGCCAGAATTTCACCAATGATGGCCAGCTCGCGCTTTTGCTGATGCGCCTCCGCTGCCAGCGCGCGCAACTCGGTCACATCCCGCACGCACAGCATCAGTCTCTGGACCCTGTCGTCGTCATCGCAAATCGCCGACCAGCTCAAATCCAGCACCTGCTTGCGACCATCCGGCAACGCCCTTTCCAGCTCCCCGACCAGAAGATGACGGTTGAAATCGAAATTCATGCTGTCTTCGCCGATGCAGGAAGCCATGGCGGCCTCCAGCTGGGACAGGATGTCGGCGCCGAGATGGCTGCCGCGGAACAGCAGGTCCAGAATGTCGCGCCCGGCGATGTGGCGCGTGGCGAGGATGGTTTCCAGATGGGCAGAATATTCCGGGTGCACCCGATGCCCCTCCACCAGGGTCAGAATCCCCTGCGGGATGTTCTGCAACATGGCCTGAATGTCATGGGTCTTCTGACGCACCAGTGCGGTGCTGGACTCGATCTGCGCCACCATGGCATTGAAGGCCTGCACGGATTTGCCGATTTCGTCCTGCTGTTCCACCGGCACGCGGCGGGAAAAATCCTGACTTTGGGCAATCTCGCTCATGGTGCGCTGCATGCTGCTGATCGGCCGCACGATCTGCCGGTACAACAGCCAGCCGAGCAAGCCCAGTCCCAGCAGCGTCACCAGCGTCACCAGGGACAAGGTCGCCGCAGTGCCTGCCAGACTCTGATTGAGGGCCTGGATCGCTTCGTCCTTGCTGCGGTTCTTTTCTACTCGCAGGGTGCTGACGATTTGCTGCAGATTGTCCTGATATTGCAGCACACTGGCGGCAAAGGTGGCATTGGCCATGTCATTCTGACCGGCGAGCTTGAGCCTGACCGCATCGGCAATGGAATCGAAGTAACTGTCGAGCACTTCAGCAGCTTGTTGTACCAGACCATGCTGGATGGCATTGCTGGCCAGACGCCCCTGCAATGCCAGCTGTGTCCGTAGCAATTGCTCGCTGTCACCGAGGGTGGTCTGAGCCTGCCCCAACAGCCGTGCATCTGTCGCCTGCAACACATTCATGGTGGCTAGCTGAACATCCTTCAGTGCGGAGACCAGATCGGCCGAGGCCAGCGCACTGGGCACGGCCCCTTCCGTGACTGACTTCACCGCACGGGCATTGGCGCCGGCCTGCCAGATGGCATAGCCCCCGATCGACAGGATGGCCAGAAAGCTGACCAACACCAACCATGCAATACGATTTCGTATGCTCACGCGGCACCTATGACATTCGGATTTTTAAAGCGATTCCATGCGAATCGGCCCCAAATTTGGAAGGCACTTTATGCGCTGATCGTTGCAGGCTGGTGACAGAAAAGTGACGCTTTTTCTGCCGGAGGGATATGAATCACCGCATCCCTCGTTTTCCTTATCTCCATCGTCATTCACTGAACCAGACCCCGTCATGTCAGTCCCCTCTGCAGCAAAAAGGCGACAACCACATGCCGCGTCGGCGTAACACGCTGAATCCCCATCAAAGACCCACCAATACTGAAGCCCGCCGACTCGACTTCCTTATTCAGCCCCATTTTTCATGATTATTGGCACATCGTTTCATTGATTAATGTCAACAAGGCAACTATCAACCCATTGTTATCCGTTAGCAGGACAGGATATGCTCACTTCCGTCGATTCCTTGGCATAACCCAAACGGAATAAGCCGACTGTTGGCAACAATTTAAGCATCCCGAACACCAACTCACTCAGGAGTGCAACATGCGTTACCCGTCCGAACCGTACAAGATCAAGGTTGTGGAACCGTTTGCCGTCACCACGCGCGAACAGCGTCAGGCCCATATCGAGGAAGCGGGCTACAACACCTTCCTGCTCAAGTCCGAGCAAGTCGGCATCGACCTGCTGACCGACAGCGGCACCACGGCCATGAGCGACAATCAGTGGGCCGGCATGATGATGGGTGACGAGGCGTACTCCGGCAGCCGCAACTTCATTCACCTGCAGGAAGTCGTACGCGAGTACTACGGTTTCAAACATATCGTGCCGACACACCAGGGCCGCGGGGCAGAAAACATTCTGTCGACCCTGATGATCAAGGACGGAGACTTTGTGCCGGGCAATATGTACTTCACGACAACCCGGGCTCACCAGGAGCGCAATGGCGCCTCCTTCGTCGACATCATCATCGAAGAGGCGCACAACTCGCAGTACGAACATCCGTTCAAGGGCAATGTGGACGTGATGAAGCTGCAGGCACTGATCGAAAAAGTCGGCGCCGACAAGATTCCTTATGTCTGCGTGGCCGTGACGGTCAACCTGGCCGGTGGTCAGCCGGTCAGCATGCAGAATCTGCGTGAAGTGAAAGCGCTGTGCAGCCAGCACAACATCCCGGTAATGTTCGATGCCACCCGCTGCGTGGAAAATGCCTACTTCATCAAGGAACGCGAAGAAGCCTACAAGAACGCCAGCATCGCCAGCATCCTCAAGGAAATGATGAGCTATGCCGACGGCTGCACCATGAGCGGCAAGAAAGACTGCCTGGTCAATATTGGTGGTTTCCTGTGCATGAATGACGACGAGCTGTATCAACGTGCAACGGAAATCGTGGTGCTGTTCGAAGGCATGCCCTCCTACGGCGGCATGGCCGGCCGTGACATGGAAGCCATGGCACGCGGGATTGAAGAGTCGGTGGACTTCCACTATATCGAGCACCGCATCGCCCAGTGCCGCTATCTGGGCGACAAGCTGACGGCAGCCGGTGTGCCGATCGTGCGGCCGGTAGGCGGTCACGCCGTCTTCCTCGACGCCCGTGCCTTCCTGTCGCATCTGGATCAGGAAAAATTCCCGGCTCAGGCGCTGGCCGCCGAGCTGTACCTGGAATCCGGGGTACGCAGCATGGAGCGCGGCATCGTATCGGCAGGCCGCAACAAGCTGACCGGCGAGCATCACAAGCCCAAGCTGGAGCTGGTGCGCCTGACCATTCCGCGCCGGGTCTACACCTATGCCCATCTGGACGATGTCGCCGATGCGGTCATCAGCCTGTATCAGCGCCGCAGCCAGATCAAGGGTCTGAAGATGGTGTACGAACCCAAGCTGCTGCGCTTCTTTACCGCGCGTTTTGAACCGCTGAAGTAATTCCTTTCTCTGGCATGCGTTGTGCCCTCCCGCTCAGGCCGGAGGGCATTTTTTTTCATGGGGGAGACATTGTCTGTGCCGCCAGCACCGCCTAGATTGAAAGCAGAACCTCTTCGCGGGAGCAATGCATGATGCGCACCTGTCTGCTTGTCTGCCTGTCAGTCTGTTTGAGTGCGACCGGCCCCGCCCTGGCGCAAGCCAGCGAGGGCAGCGGCCTGCGGCTTCCGGCGACGTGGCTGCAGATCAGCGGCACCGACGCGTACGGACCGGACGGCGATGCGCACGGCGTTGAGCTGACATCACTGAGCGGCAGCAGCAGACATCCGACTTATTTTTCCGCCGGGATACGCAGCACCCCGCAGGCCTGGGCCGTCCCCTGGCAAACGGAAAGCCAGAGCAGGCACTTCCATGGCCGGCTGGGCATGGGCTGGCTGATTACCCCGGGATTATTGCTGGTGCCGTTTACCGAAATGGGCCATGCGTCCTGGCAGAAGTCCGGCAGCACCAACGGGCCGTCACAAGGGGTGGACTACTACGGCGTGGGGACGCTGGTGCAATACCAGCTGGCCCCGCACTGGCAGCTGACCGGCAGCGCACTGCTTGGACGCAATCAGGGAAATGCGGCACCGGGCAACGACGCGCTCAATGGCAGTGTGCCGCTCTACCGGCTGGGCGTGGGGGTCGATTACCAACTGAATGACAGGCTGCATGGCAGTCTGGGGATTGACTACCGTTACTCGCGCCTGGGGATGCCCGGCTTTTCCACCATGCCGCCCCAGAGTCAGGAGAGCAGCCCGGGAGCGGCCAGCATCAGCCTGGGCCTCGGGCTGTCTTTCTGAACAGGGAGATGATCCGGCCCATCGGTACCTGACTCAGCCCATGGCATGGGCACAACCGTAGAAAAACATCATCCACACCAGTGCCACGCTGCATTGCCAGAAAAATCCGGTTTGGCCGGCATGGGCCAGACCTTGCTTGATCCTTTTCATGATTCGCTCCTTGTCTGCTGACGGGCGGGCACTGTCCCCGCCCCCCTCTTTTCGACCTGCGCGGCCAAAAATGAAGGGGATTGTCAGACAAAAAGCGACGGCCATCGAGGGCGTGATGGCAAGCGGCGCAATCAGTGTCCGCTTTGCTGCAGCAGTGCCAGGGGGTCGAATCCGAGACGCAACGCCCCCCAGTGGCGGCCATTGACCATCACAGGCAAGGAGACCTCCGACAGCACTTCACCCGTATCCCGACAATAGGTGTGCAGCAGGAACGGCTTGGTATTGCGCGCCGACTTGAGGCCGGCCGGGTCATTGAAAATGCGCTTGTCGCGGCTGTGCACGACATCATGCGCCGGATCACCGGTCTGGGGCTGCGAGGCGCGGCTCATATGGGTCGGCGCATACCCCTGATTGTCGGTCATGACACAGAAGCGGCTGGCAGGGATTTCCGCCGCGCAGGCGTCGTACACCGCCTGCAAGGCACGCTCCAGCTGACGGTCATAGCTGGTGCTGTATTTCTGTGGCTGGGTGCCGGGAATCGGCTGATAACGCTGGTCGAAGATATCCAGACCGTTTGCCTGGCTGCGGGTCAGCAGGTTCTGCAGCTCATCCCGCGCACTGCGCACCCGGTTGACCATCTGGTCAAAGGGCCCCTCGCCCACCACAAAACGCGATACCAGTTCCTGCACCTGCTCGGTATCTCCGGCCAGTTCGTTGGCTGCCTGCTGGGTCAGATCCAGGCGTTGCTTGACATGCTCGCCCAGCGAGTGGATTTCTGAAACGTGTCCGTTGATCTGGCGGTTGGAGTCGGCCAGACGATCCAGCGTCCCGACCATATCACCCAGACTGCCGGCGGTACGTTCAAAGTCGCCGATCATGCTGCTGAAATTGGCCGAGGCACGCGACACGACCTGACTGGCCTCGGTGGTGCCGGCACGGATTTCTCCGGTTTCCACTTCGGTATTGCCCACCAGGGTCAGCATGCCTTCGATGTTGCCGGAAATTTCGTTGGTCGCCACCTTCACCCGTTCGGCCAGCTTGCGTACCTCATCGGCCACAACAGCAAAACCCCGTCCCTGCTCGCCGGCCCGGGCTGCTTCGATGGCGGCATTCAGCGCCAGAAGATTGGTCTGGTCGGAAATGTCCTGAATCAGGGAGACAATCGATTTGATGCTGGCGGAACGCTGGCTGAGATCCTCGACCGTGGTATTGAAATGCGTGACCTGCTCGCTGATCACGCCGATGCGTTCAGCGACCAGATTGAGTTCTTCATAGGACGAGCGGGCCACGCCCAGATTGGTCTCGGTGGTTTCGGCAATGCCGTGTGCCTGCACCGTCAGTTGCTCGACGCCACGGGTCGATTCGTCGCTGGTTTCATGCACCCGGGTGGCAGACAGTGCCTGTTCGCGCGCCATCTCCAGCGATTCGCTGACGTTCTTGCCGGTGCGGGCCGAATCAAGCGCAATACGCACCGACATCAGGCGAACGTGACTGATGATTTCGCGCATCTTGGTGACGAAGCGGTTATACGACAGCGACAGTTCACGGATTTCATCAAAGGTCACGGTCGGGATATTGCGCGACAGATCACCCTCGCCGTCGCCAATCTCATTGAAGATGGTAATGATCATGCGCAAAGGCCGCACAATCAGAAAACGCAGGTAGCAGATTTGCAGCACGATGAAGACGGCGCAGAACAGCCAGAAGACCCAGGTCCACAACAGCACCGAATCCACATTGCCGGCCAGCACCTGGCGGGCACCTTCGCTGACCGGACCCGCACGCAACTGGCTGCGGACATCATCCAGCCGCCAGTAGAGATAGACCGTCAACATGAGCTGAAACAGACTGATGAACAAAAAACTGGCCAGCTTCTTGCCCAAGCTGTTCCAGAAAGTCTTTTCGATGCACTGATACAGGCGCCAGAACCAGGCCATGCGAGTCTCTCCCATCTCTCCCCACTGTCTTGTCTGTGGGGATTTTTATCTAGCCTGAGATTGTCACTTATATTTCATAAAATGACCAGTGCATTAAAAACGGATCACAGGTCTTTAAGCAGCTGTTTTTCAAGTGCCTCTTGCAAACAGCAGCAATTACTAATATTGACCATTATCAACCTTGAGGCAAATGCAGAGATCGGCGGAAGATTGCGTGCCGATTTGATCCGGATCAGAGGGGGGACATCCCATGCGACCTACGCGCATGGGATAATCAGGCCATCGAGCTTATGGGCGGAGAGTCGGATCGATGAAACAAAAGCGTCTTGCACTGGGTCATGCCCGCCAGCTGTTGCGGGTGACCGTGCGCTGTCCACATGGCATCAGTGTCGACTTTGAGTACTGTGTGCCGACGCGCGGCCAGGAAAACGAACGCCGCGCCGCCCTCGCCCGCACGATCAGGAACCATCGCCATACCTGGCGACGCATTGAACAGGGTCAGAGCATTTTCGGCCGCTGCCGCTGCTGCATGCAGGCCAATACCGCTCAGGCTGCCTGAGCCTTGAGTGCCGCCACCAGTGATGGCAATGCCTGCATGTGATGCAGGACCTGGTGCGCTCCGGCAGCCTGCAGGCGGTGTGCCGGGATCAACCCCGCATAGCCCAGCACGGTCATGCCGGCCGCCTGTCCCGCCATCACACCGCTCGGTGTCCCTTCGACAACGATACAATCCTGCGGTGCCACGCCAAACTGGCGCGCAACCTGAAGATAGAGATCGGGGGCGGGCTTGGGCTGCGCGATGTCACAGCCACTGAACAGGCTGCGCTCAAACCGCAACAGCAAGCCGGCCAGCCCAAGCGTGGTTCGCATCCGGCCATAGGAGCCGTTCGAAGCAACGCACTGCGTCACCTCGATCTGATCCAGCGCCTCGACCACCCCCTCAACCGGGCGGACCCCGGCCTGCAAGGCCAACTGGCTGCGCAGACGATAATGCTCAACAAAATCCGGCGGCGGCGGATGCCCCAGCATCTCCGCGACCCTGGCCAGACACTGAGGCATCGACAAGCCGATGAAATGTTCCAGCAGGTACTCCAGCGTCACCGCCAGCCCCAGCTCATTCAGCATGTCGGCAAACACTTGATGAGTAATGCGCTCGCTATCTACCAGCACACCATCGCAGTCGAGAATCAGCAGGGAAGTCATATTCGGACATTGTCATATGCACCGAATAAGATATTAGCATATTGAATATTTATCGCCATGACAGTAGGGACAGGCCTGACAACCAACAACCCGGCGCACCAAGCCAACCAAGGGACGGCCAAGCGGTACGGAGAGGAAACAGGCCGGAAGGCGAACCCTGGCTTTGCTGAGATTCGGGTGCACGACTTGAAACATACCTTCCGGCAGCGGTTGGCGTGCCATTCGAGGATCGGCAGGTATTGCAGGGTCCCATAACGACGCATGACTCAACGCCGGAGATCGGGCATCTGGTCGAAATGGCGAATCGCGTGCTTGAGACGGACAACCGGCAACGGTATCGCCGACCATCCTGCGGAGAAAAACGGCATGAGCGAGAAAACCGTAGTCGCACAAAACTCGCACAGTCGATTTTCAGACAACAAAAAAGCCCTGCGGCAACAGGGCTTAAATGTTTGCTACGTAAGGCTTTGAACTGGTCGGAGTGAAAGGATTCGAACCTTCGACCCCTTGCACCCCATGCAAGTGCGCTACCGGACTGCGCCACACTCCGACTCAAGAAGGACGCATTATAGAGGCCGGATCAGCTTTTGCCAATCCCTGCATCCAAAAAATCGAGGATGGACTGCAGCTCGGCGCGCACGTCCTGCGCCGTAATCGGCGTCCGTGCCTGGCCATCCTGTCCAAGGCGCTGGCGCGCACCCTGGATGGTGAAGCCATCGTCGTAGAGCAGTTCGCGAATGCGCCGCACCAGCAGCACCTCATGGTGCTGGTAGTAGCGGCGGTTGCCACGGCGGGTGACCTGGCGCAGTTGTGAAAACTCCTGCTCCCAGTAACGCAGCACGTGGGTCTTGACGCCGGCCAGTTCGCTGACCTCACCGATGGTGAAGTAACGCTTGGCCGGGATCGGCGGCAATTCAGCCTTGCTTGTCGGCATGGTGCTTTTCAACCATTCCCTTGAGTTTCTGGCTAGCATGGAACGTTACCACACGACGGGCGGTGATGGGAATTTCCTCACCGGTCTTGGGGTTGCGTCCAGGACGCTGCGGCTTGTCGCGCAGCTGGAAATTACCGAAACCAGACAGCTTGACGCTGTCCCCGGACTCGAGCGCGATGCGAATTTCTTCGAAAAACGCTTCGACCATGTCCTTAGCCTCACGCTTGTTCAGGCCCACCTTGTCGAACAACAGGTCAGCCAACTCGGCTTTGGTCAAAGTCATGACTACCCCTCATAAGCAACAACATGAAAATATTACATACCGAAACGTCGGCGGCAAGCACTCAGATCAAAGACGCAGCTGGGCGCCATGCTGATCTGCCACGGCCTGCAGCAGCGGGGCCACGGCCGCTTCGATTTCCTCGTCGGTCAGTGTCCTGGCCGGATCCTGCAGCACCACACTGAACGCCAGGCTCTTCTTGCCCGTTTCCACGCCAGCACCGCGGTAGACATCGAACAGCGACACCTGTTGCACCAGGTCGCCGGAGGCCGCGGCAAAGCTCTGCAGCATCGCACCGACTTCGACGGCATCGTCGACCAGCAGGGCCAGGTCACGGCGCACTGCCTGGAACTTGCTCACCGGACGTGCGCTGATGCGCTCGGCGCGGGTCAGCACGGCCAGATCCAGCTCAGCCAGCAAGGGGGCACTGGGCAGATCGAAGGCCTGAACCCACTGCGGATGCAGCTCGCCGATCACACCGATCACCTGCCCATCCAGCAGCACCTCGGCGCAACGACCGGGGTGCAGGGCCGGGTGACTGGCCTTGCGGAAGCTGGCCTGACGCGGATGCAGCAGTGCCTCGACATCGCCCTTCAGATCGAAGAAGTCCACGCGTTCGGTCTTGGCACCCCACTGCTCCGGCAGACGCGAACCCCAGGCCAGCAGCGCCAGTTTTTCCGGCTGATCGACCTGCTCGCCCTGCTTGTGGAACACGCGGGCGATCTCAAACAGACGCACACGCGGCTGCTTGCGGTTGAGGTTGCCGGCCAGCACATTGATCAGCCCGCCGAACAAGTTGGAGCGCATCACGCTCATCTGGGCCGCGATCGGGTTGATCAGGCGCACCGGGTCGGCATTGCCGGCCAGATCACGCTCCCAGGCTTCGTCGACGAAGGCGTAGGAGATGATTTCCTGATAATCGCGATCGGCAACCCGCTGGCGCAGGACATCACGCGGGCGACGCTCTTCCGGCAGCGGCAGCATGCGCTGCCCTGCCATCGGCACGTCGGCGCCGATGGCGTCATAACCATGCACCCGTGCGATTTCTTCGATCAGATCTTCTTCGATGGCGATGTCGAAACGGAACGAGGGCGCGCTGACGGCAAAGCCATCCGGCAGGGTGGTAAAGTCCAGCCCAAGGCGGCGCAGGATGCCGGCGATGGTTTCGGCGGAGAGTTGGACACCCAGCAGACGATTGACCCGCTCGGTGCGTACACGCACACCGTGCTCGTGCGGCAGGTCGCCCACCGTTTCACGAACCGGTCCCGGCGTACCGCCACAGATTTCCAGTACCAGCTGGGTGGCACGCTCGATGGCAGCATGCTGCAACTGGTAATCGACACCGCGCTCGTAGCGATAAGACGAGTCGGAGCCGAAGCCCAGCTTGCGCGCACGACCGGCAATGGCATCCGGTGCAAAGAAGGCGCTTTCCAGGAAGATGTCGCGGGTCGCGAGATCGACGCTGCTTTCCTTGCCGCCCATGATGCCGGCGATAGCCAGGGCACGCGCCTCATCGGCAATCACCAGGAAGCTGTCGTCCAGCTCGACGGTTTTGTCGTTGAGGCACAGCAGCTGCTCGCCCGGACGCGCCATGCGCACCTGAATGCCACCGCGGATGGCCGCCGCATTGAAGGCATGCATCGGCTGACCCTGCTCGAGCAGGATGTAGTTGGTGATATCCACCACGGCAGAAATCGGACGCAGGCCGGCGCGCTCCAGACGACGCTTCATCCAGTCAGGGGTCGCGGCAGCGGCATTGATGCCGCTGATCTTGCGGCCGACGTAGCGACCACAGGCGGCCGGCGCATCGATGCGTACCGCGAGCGCATCATCATGCGCGGGCTTGACCGGGGCAATGGCCACCGGTTTCAGCTCGGCACCGGTCAGTGCGGCCACTTCACGCGCGATACCGCGAATCGACAGGCAGTCGGCACGGTTCGGCGTGATCTTGAGGGTAAACAGGGTGTCGTCCAGCGACAGGTATTCGCGGATGCTCTGCCCGACGGGAGCCTCGGCCGGCAGCACCAGCAGGCCGTCGACGTCATCCGGCACGCCGAGTTCACGTCCGGAGCACAGCATGCCGTTGGACACTTCGCCACGCATTTTGGTCGGCTTGATCTTGAAGTCGCCCGGCAGGATGGCGCCCGGCAAGGCGCAGGGCACCTTCAGTCCGACCGCCACATTCGGTGCACCGCAGACGATCTGGATCAGCTCGCCGGTACCGGCATCGACCTTGGTTACCCGCAGACGATCGGCATTGGGATGCGGCACCACTTCCCTGACTTCAGCCACCACGACGCCGGAAAAAGCCGGGGCCGCCGGGGTGGTTTCTTCCACCTCCAGGCCAGCCATGGTCAGCAAGTAAGACAGTTCGTCGCTGGAGAGGGACGGATCGACCCAGCTACGCAGCCATTGTTCGGAAAATTGCATGGTGATTCTCCGTCCGCGCTCAGTTGAATTGTTTGAGGAAGTTGAGATCGTTCTCGAAGAACAGCCGCAGGTCGTTCACCCCGTAGCGCAGCATGGCAAAACGGTCGATACCGATGCCAAAGGCGAAGCCGGTGTACTTCTCCGAATCAATGCCGACATTCTTGAGGACGTTCGGGTGCACCATGCCGCAGCCACCGACTTCCAGCCAGCCGCGTTCGCCCAGGACGTCGATTTCGGCCGACGGCTCGGTAAAGGGGAAGAACGAGGGGCGGAAGCGCACCTGCAGGTCATCGCGCTCGAAGAAGCGGCGCAGGAAGTCGATCATCACGGCCTTGAGGTCGGCAAAGCTCACGCCCTCATCGACCCACAGACCTTCCATCTGATGGAACATCGGCGAATGGGTGGCATCGGAATCCACACGGAACACGCGGCCAGGCGCCACGATCTTGATCGGCGGCTGGTTGTTCAGCATGTAGCGCACCTGAATCGGCGAGGTGTGGGTGCGCAGCACGTCACCGCCCTCGACATAGAAGGTGTCCTGCATGGCACGCGCCGGATGGTTTTCCGGGATGTTCAGCGCCTGGAAGTTATGGAAATCGTTTTCGATTTCCGGACCGTCGGCCACTTCAAAGCCAATGCTGGCAAACAGTTCGGTGATGCGTTGCAGGGTCAGGGTGACCGGATGCAGACCACCACTGGCACTGCCCCGCCCCGGCAACGTGACGTCCAGGGCATCGGCCTGCAGCTGGCGCGCCAGCTTCTCGGCATTGAGGGCATCGCGCCGCTCGTTGTGGCGCGCCTCAAAAGCCTGCTTGGCAGCATTGATGGTGGCACCGGCAGCCTTGCGCTCTTCGGCGGGCAACTGGCCCAGCTGCTTGAGCAGTTCGGTCAGCTCGCCACTCTTGCCGAGATAGCGCGCCTTGACCTGTTCCAGTTCGATCAGGTCACTGACGGCAGCAACTGCCGCCAGGCCGGACTCGAGAATGTCGTTCACGTTTTTCATGGATCTCACACCGCATGCGTAAGAGGACTGGCCTCACACTTCCCGTCAGGGAAAGGTCGGGTCAGGCTTCTGTGTCGGCAGGATAAAAAAAGGGAGGCAGTTTGCCTCCCTCTTGACCATCATCGGCTTAGGCAGCGAGGCTTGCCTTGGCCTTTTCAACGATCTGGGCAAAAGCCGGCTTGTCGAAAACAGCCAGATCGGCCAGGACCTTGCGGTCGATTTCGATGGAAGCCTTCTTCAGACCGTTCATGAACTTGCTGTAGCTCAGGCCCGACAGACGCGCAGCGGCGTTGATACGGGTGATCCACAGTTGACGGAACTGACGCTTTTTCTGACGACGGTCACGATAAGCGTACTGGCCGGCCTTCATCACCGCCTGTTTGGCGATGCGATAGACGTTCTTGCGACGGCCGCGATAACCCTTGGCAAGGGCGAGAATCTTTTTGTGACGAGCGCGAGCGGTGACACCGCGTTTAACACGAGGCATAGTTCAACTCCTTAAGCGTAGGGCAGCATTGCGCGAACAGAAGCCATATTGGTGGCATCGACCATGGTCGTACCGCGCAATTGACGCTTGTTCTTGGTGGTTTTCTTAGTCAGGATGTGACGCTTGAAAGCCATGGAACGCTTTACACCGCCGCCGCCCAAAACGTTGAGACGCTTTTTGGCGCTCGACTTGGTCTTCATTTTCGGCATGGAAAAAAACTCCTGCGAATATTGTATAAATCCGGCGCAGGGTGGCCCGTGAAGGCACTTGAAACCGCTACGCCACGCTTTTTTTATGCGGCATTTGCATGCCACAAAAGAACCCGGCGGAGAGACTCCGCCGCGTCAAACCGATGATTATACCCGATTATTTCTTTTTCGGGGAGATCATCATAACCATTTGTCGGCCTTCGAGGCGCGGAAACTGCTCGACGACCCCGACTTCGGCCAGATCAGCCTCGACGCGCTTGAGCAACGCCAGACCGATATCCTGGTGCGCCATTTCGCGACCGCGGAAACGCAAGGTCACCTTGGCCTTGTCGCCGTCGGTCAGGAAGCGGATCAGGTTGCGCAGCTTGACCTGGTAGTCGCCGTCATCGGTTCCGGGACGGAACTTGATTTCCTTGACCTGAATCTGCTTCTGCTTCTGCTTGGCTTCGTGACGCTTCTTCGACTGTTCATACTTGAACTTGCCGTAGTCCATCAGCTTGCAGACCGGGGGCTGCGCCGTCGGGGAGATTTCCACCAGATCGATGTCATTCTCTTCCGCCATGGCCATGGCTTCACGCAGACTCACGATGCCAAGTGCTTCGCCTTCAACACCTACCAGACGGATCTCGCGGGCGGTAATTTCGCCATTGATCCGTGCTTCACGTTCCTGAGCTATGTCCGCTCTCCTTCAAAAAATTCATCACGCTTGCCGCGCAACATCAATCCGCCGGCATATCCGCCAGCAGACGGGCGACAAAATCATCCACGGTCAGCTGACCGAGATCCTCACCACGTGCCCGCACGGCAACCAATCCGCCAGCCTTTTCCTTGTCGCCGACAATCACTTGATACGGCAACTTCTGTAGGCTGTGCTCGCGGATTTTATAGCTGATCTTCTCGTTTCTCAAGTCAAGTTCCACACGGAAGCCTTGTTTTTTCAGCGTTTCCGCAACCTGAGAGGCGTAATCAGCCTGTGCTTCGGTGATATTCATCACCGCAATCTGCACCGGCGCCAGCCACAAGGGGAAGGCACCGGCATGGTTTTCGATCAGAATGCCGAGGAAGCGCTCAAGCGAGCCGAGCGCGGCGCGATGCAGCATCACCGGGCGCTTGCGACTGTTGTCATCGGCGACATATTCGGCATCCAGACGCTCCGGCAGCATGAAGTCCAGCTGCAGCGTACCGCACTGCCAGGAACGTCCCAGCGCATCCTTGATGTGGTACTCGATCTTCGGACCATAGAAAGCGCCCTCACCCGGCAGCTCTTCCCACTCAACACCGCAGGCACGCAGCGCTTCGCGCATGCCGTCTTCCGCCTTGTCCCAGGTTTCTTCCGCGCCAATGCGCTTTTCCGGTCGCAGCGCCAGTTTGATGGCCACCTTGTCGAAGCCGAAGCGGTCATAGACCTCCATCACCAGACGGTGGAAATCCTTGGCCTCCTGATTGATCTGTTCTTCGGTACAGAAAATATGACCATCATCCTGCACAAAACCGCGCACACGCATGATGCCGTGCAGGGCCCCCGACGGTTCGTTGCGGTGGCAGGAACCGAACTCGGCATAGCGCAACGGCAAATCGCGATAAGAACGCAGTGCGCTGTTGAAAATCTGGATATGCCCCGGACAATTCATCGGCTTGACCGCGTAGTCGCGCTTTTCCGACTCGGTCACAAACATGTTTTCGCGATAGTTGGCGGCGTGACCGGAACGCTCCCACAAATTGACGTCCATCATCATCGGCGTACGTACTTCGCGATAGCCCTCACGCGTCAGTTTGGCACGCATGTACTGCTCGACGTTCTGCCACAATTGCCAGCCCTTGGGGTGCCAGAACACCATGCCCGGCGCTTCGTCCTGCAAATGGAACAGATCCAGCTGGGTACCCAGCTTGCGATGATCGCGCTTTTCCGCCTCCTCCAGCATGAACAGATAAGCGTCCAGATCTTCCTTTTTCGCCCAGGCCGTACCGTAAACACGCTGCAGCATTTCGTTCTTGCTGTCGCCACGCCAGTAGGCACCCGCGACCTTCATCAGCTTGAACACCTTCAGCTTGCCGGTCGACGGCACGTGCGGGCCACGGCAGAGGTCAGTGAACTCGCCCTCGCGGTACAGCGACACCACCTCACCCTGCGGAATCGACTCGATGATTTCGGCCTTGTAATGTTCGCCAATCGACTTGAAGTAGGCGACCGCCTCATCGCGCGGCAGCACATAGCGCTCGACCGGGATGTCCTTCTTGGCCAGTTCGCCCATCTTCTTTTCGATGGCCTGCAGATCTTCCGGCGTAAACGGACGCTTGTAGCTGAAATCGTAGTAGAAGCCGTTGTCGATCGCCGGCCCGATGGTCACCTGCGCCTCGGGGAACAGCTCCTTGACGGCATAAGCCAGCAGGTGGGCCGTGGAGTGACGAATGATATCCAGACCGTCGGCATCGCGATCGGTAACGATCGCCAGTTCGGCATCCTTCTCGATTCGGAACGAGGTGTCCACCAGCTGGCCGTCAACACGACCGGCGAGCGCGGCACGCGCCAGACCGGCGCCGATCGACGCAGCGACTTCGTGCACCGTCACCGGCTGTTCGAATGAGCGAATGGAACCGTCAGGCAGGCGAATGTCAGGCATGATTTCTCCAATAGATCTGGTTAGATTGCTTCAGCATCGCCCCGGATGCCGCGGATAAAAAAAAAGTGCGGCATTCGAGCCGCACTTCTTGTCTTTGGGATGGAACGACCAGTGGCTCGACTAGCTCGAGAAACCGGTTGTGGTAGTTCGTACTGCCAACATGATTGGTCATCCCATCAAAATTCGTTTGGTAGGCACGATTGGATTCGAACCAACGACCCCCACCATGTCAAGGTGGTGCTCTAACCAACTGAGCTACGTGCCTAACGCTGAGGCAGCCATATTAGCGACACTTCAGCCAATACGCAAGCCTCTCTACGTGAATAAAACGCGAAAATCATCCTCTTCAGCTATACTGACGGCCTATTTTTGAATTGCTTACCGTCTGCCAATGCTCAAGTTTACCGTTCACAAAACCTCCGGTGGCGCCCGTCGCGGCACGCTGGAACTGAATCACGGCACCGTGGAGACCCCGGTGTTCCAGCCCGTCGGCACCTACGGCTCCGTCAAGGCCATGAGCCCGCTGGAGCTCAACGAGATCGGCGCCCAGATCATTCTGGGCAACACCTTCCACCTGTGGCTGCGCCCGGGGCTGGAAGTCATCGAGCAATTCGGCGGACTGCACCAGTTCATCGGCTGGGACAAGCCGATCCTGACCGACTCCGGCGGCTTCCAGGTCTTCAGCCTCGGCGACCTGCGCAAACTGACCGAAGAGGGTTGCACCTTCCAGAGCCCGGTCAACGGCGACCGCTGCTTCCTGTCGCCGGAAGTGTCAATGAAGATCCAGCGGGTCCTCAACTCCGACATCGTGATGATCTTCGACGAGTGCACCCCCTACCCGGCCGACTACGACACCGCCGCCGCCTCGATGCGCATGAGCCTGCGCTGGGCGGAACGCTCGCGCCGCGCCTTCGACGACCTCAAGAATCCCAACGCCCTGTTCGGCATCATTCAGGGCTCGATGTACAACGATCTGCGCGAAGAGTCGCTGCGCGAACTGATGAACATCGGCTTTGACGGTATCGCCATCGGCGGCCTGTCGGTGGGTGAGCCCAAAGAAGAGATGGAGCGTATGCTCAAGGTCATGCAGCCGATGCTGCCGGCCGACAAGCCGCACTATCTGATGGGCGTCGGCACGCCGGAAGATCTGGTATACGGCGTGGCCCACGGCGTGGACATGTTCGACTGCGTGATGCCGACCCGCAATGCCCGCAATGGCTGGCTGTTTACCCAGTGGGGCGACATCAAGATCAAGAATGCCTGCCACAAGCAGGATACCCGCCCGCTGGACGAAGCCTGCGAGTGCTATACCTGCCGCAACTTCAGCCGCGGCTACCTGCACCATCTGCATCGCGTGGGCGAAATTCTCGGCGCACGCCTGAACACCATCCACAACCTGCATTATTACCAGCAGCTGATGCGTGAAATCCGCGCCTCGATCGAGCAGGACCGCTTCGAGGACTTCCGTGCCGAATTCGCCGTCAAGCGCGCGCGGGGCACTAAATAAGGCGACGACAGTCAAACATCGCTTGCCTTTCAGAACCGGAGCGGTTGGAAAAGCCGTCTGTGCTGGCTACAATGACCGGTTTGCGATACACCCCTAACCAGGAGTTTCAACAATGTTTCTGATTTCTTCCGCATTTGCAGCCGGCCCGGCCGCCGGCGCAGAAAACCCGATCATGCAGTTCCTGCCGATGATCGTCATTTTCGCGCTGTTCTACCTGCTGCTGATCCGTCCGCAGCAAAAGAAGGCCAAAGAGACCAAGCAAATGCTGGCAGCCCTGGCCAAGGGCGACGAAGTCATGACCCAGGGTGGCTTTGCCGGCCGCATCAGCAAGCTGGACGAACAGTTTGCCACCGTGGAAATCGCCAAGGGCGTTGAAATCCAGCTGGCACGTGCTGCGATCACCGGCAAGCTGGAAAAAGGCACGATCAAGTCCCTGTAATCCCATACAGGGCCTGCGGCCCCTGCCCGGATGACGGGCAGGGCCTGTTCACTTTTCCGCCGAACCACGCACATGAATCGCTACCCACTCTGGAAGTACATCATCATCGCGGTGGCACTCGTCATTGCGACGATCTACACCCTGCCCAATTTCTACGGTGAAACGCCTGCTGTCCAGATCTCCAGCTCGCGCGAATCCATCCCGGTCGATGCCGCGCTGATGGGCCGTGTCGAAGGCGCCCTGCGCGCCCAGGGCATCACCCCGGACGGCATGCTGCTCGACAACAACAGCCTGAAGGTGCGTTTCCACGATCCGGATACCCAGATCAAGGCGCGCGACGCCATCCAGCACGACCTGGGCGACAGCTACATCATCGCGCTCAACCTGCTGACGGCCTCGCCCGACTGGCTGTCCCGCCTCAAGGCCTACCCGATGTTCCTCGGCCTCGACCTGCGCGGCGGCGTGCACTTCATGCTTGAAGTCGACATGAAGGCCGCCATCGACAAGACCATGGAACGCTATGCCGGCGACATCCGCCGTGCGCTGAAGAAGAAAGACGTCCGCTACGGCAGCGTCAAGCACATCGGCAACACCATCGAAATCCAGCTGCGTGACGCGGACACCCTCGCGGCCACCTCTGACGTGGTGTCGCGCAACCTGTCCTCGCTGACCCAGACCCGCGACAACAGCAACTTCAAGCTGACGCTGAGCCTGTCGCCGGACGAAATGACCCGCATCCAGAACGATGCCGTCAAGCAGAACATCACCACCCTGCACAACCGTGTCAACGAACTGGGCGTCGCCGAGCCGATCATCCAGCAATCCGGCCCGAACCGCATCGTGGTCGAACTGCCGGGCGTGCAGGACACCGCCAAGGCCAAGGACATCCTGGGTCGTACCGACACGCTGGAAGTGCGCATGGTCGAAGACGACCAGGCCAAGGTCAGCGCCGCCATGGCCGGCAATGTGCCGAGCGGTTACGACCTGATGGACGAAGCCACGGCCAACGGCAGCGACAAGATACTGGTCAAGAAGGAAGTCGAACTGACCGGTGACAATATCAACGACGCCCAGCCGGGCTTCGATGAAAACGGCGCCCCGTCGGTCAACATCAATCTCGACGCCACCGGCGCCGACATCTTCCGCCAGGTCACGGCAGAAAACGTCGGCAAGCGCATGGCGATGATCCTGGTGGAAAAGGGTCGCTCCGAAGTCGTGACCGCCCCGGTCATCCGCACCGAAATCGGGGGTGGCCGCGTGCAGATCTCCGGCAGCATGAGCCCGGCTGAAGCACGTGACGTGTCCCTGCTGCTGCGCGCCGGCTCGCTGGCTGCGCCGATGAACATCGTCGAAGAGCGCACCATCGGCCCGAGCCTCGGCAAGGAGAACATCGAAAAGGGCTTCCACTCCACCCTGTGGGGCTTTGCCGCCATCGCCGTCTTCATGCTGATCTACTACCGCGTGTTCGGCGTGATCTCGGCCATCTCGCTGGCCGTCAACCTGTTCATGCTGGTGGCGCTGCTGTCGATGATCCAGGCCACGCTGACCCTGCCGGGTATTGCTGCCATCGCGCTGGCGCTCGGCATGGCCATCGACTCCAACGTGCTGATCAACGAGCGGGTACGTGAAGAACTGCGCAACGGCATGCCGCCGCACTCGGCGATCCAGGCCGGTTACGACCATGCCTGGGCGACCATTCTCGACTCCAACATCACCACGCTGATCGCCGGCCTGGCGCTGCTGATCTTCGGCTCCGGCCCGGTACGCGGCTTCGCCGTCGTACACTGCCTCGGCATCATGACCTCGATGTTCTCGGCAGTTCTGGTATCGCGCGGTCTCGTCAACCTGTGGTACGGCCGTCGTCGCCGTCTCACCTCGATTTCGGTGTAAGGGACCCAGACATGGAATTCTTCCGCATCAAAAAAGACATTCCCTTCATGAGCTACGGCAAGATCACCACGGCGATCTCGCTGCTGACCTTCGTGCTGGCTGTCTTCTTCCTCGCCACCCGCGGCCTCAACTACAGCGTTGAGTTCACTGGCGGCACGGTGATGGAAGTGCAATACGACAAGGCGGCCGACCTGCCGGACGTTCGCAACCGCGTCGATGCCCTCAAGCTGGGTGAGTCCACCATCCAGACACTGGGCACCTCGCGCGACGTGATGATCCGTCTGCCGAACCTCGGCGCCAAGTCGTCCGCCCAGCTCTCCAACGAAGTACTGCAGGCACTCAAGCAGGGCGGCCAGCAAGTCGAACTGCGCCGCGTCGACTTCGTCGGCCCGCAGGTCGGTGAAGAGCTGGTACAGCACGGCCTGATCGCCGTCAGCATCGTGTGTCTGGGCATCATGCTCTACCTGGCGCTGCGCTTCGAATGGCGCTTCGCCGTGTCGGCCATCATTGCCAACATGCACGACGTGGTAATCATCCTCGGCTGCTTCGCCCTGTTCCGCTGGGAGTTCTCCCTGACGGTCCTGGCCGGCGTACTGGCGGTGCTGGGCTACTCGGTGAACGAGTCGGTGGTGGTGTTTGACCGGATCCGCGAAAACTTCCGCAAGGCCGGCATGCGCAACCACACCGTGGCAGAAATCATCGACAACGCCATCACCTCCACCATGAGCCGAACCATCATCACCCACGGTTCGACCGAAACCATGGTGCTGGCGATGCTGCTGTTCGGTGGCCCGGCCCTGCATGGTTTTGCCACGGCCCTGACCATCGGCATCCTGTTCGGCATTTACTCGTCGGTGCTGGTCGCCAGCCCGATCGTGCTGTGGCTCGGCGTCTCGCGCGAGAACCTGGTCAAGCCGCCCAAGCAAAAGCAGGAGGCGGTGGTTTAACGCCCACCCCTCCCCGACTGGCCGGCATCCCTGATGCCGGCCATTTTTTCTGATACTTCGGAGCCGTCCACGCGATGCAATATGTGACCTTTCTGATCGACTTCATCCTGCACATCGACCAGCACCTGCCGCCGCTGATTGCCGCCTATGGCCAACTGATCTACCTGATCCTGTTTGCCATCGTCTTCAGCGAAACCGGCCTGGTGGTCACACCCTTCCTGCCGGGCGACTCCCTGCTGTTCGTGGCCGGCACCCTGGCCGCCACCGGCGACATGAGCCTGGCCACCCTGATGGTCGTCCTCGCCATCGCCGCCATCCTCGGCAACCAGGTGAACTACCTGATCGGCCGCTTCTTCGGCCATAAACTGTTTGCCAATCCGAATTCGAAAATCTTCCGCCGCGAATATCTCGATCGCACCCATGCTTTCTATGACAAACATGGCGGCAAAACCCTGATCTTCGCCCGCTTCATGCCGATCATCCGCACCTTCGCCCCCTTTGTGGCCGGCATTGGCGAAATGCCGCTCCTGCGTTTCAGTCTGTTCAACCTGGCAGGTAGCCTGCTGTGGGTCGGCCTGTTCTGCGGCGCCGGCTACCTGTTCGGCAACATCCCGCTGATCCGCAAGAACCTCGAACTGCTGATCCTCGGCATCATCGTGCTGTCCTTCCTGCCGGCCATCATCGGCTATCTGCGTCACCGCAAGGGGCAGTAAGCATGCGCCCGATCCGTCGCCTGCCCGACCACCTGGTCAACCAGATCGCCGCCGGCGAGGTCGTCGAACGACCGGCCTCCGCACTGAAAGAAATGCTGGAAAACAGCCTGGACGCCGGGGCCGACAAGATCAGCGTCGATCTGGCCCAGGGCGGTATCAAACTGATCCGCGTGGTGGATAACGGCAGCGGTATTGCCGCCGACGACCTGCCGCTGGCACTCGACCGCCACGCCACCAGCAAGATCGCCTCGCTGGATGAGCTGGAACAGGTAGGCACCCTGGGGTTCCGCGGCGAAGGTCTGGCCAGTATTGCTTCGGTATCACGCCTGACCCTGATCAGCCGCCCGCAGGATGCCGCACACGCGCACCAGATCATCGCCATCGACGGCCGGCTGCATCCGGTCGAACCCGCCGCTCATGCGCCCGGTACCAGCGTCGAGTGTGTCGATCTGTACTTCAACACCCCGGCACGGCGCAAATTCCTCAAGTCGGACAATACCGAATACGCGCACTGCGCCAGTGTGTTCGAACGCATTGCCCTGGCGCGGCCGGATGTCGAATTCCTGCTGCGCCATAACGGCAAGGTGGTCTGGCGTCTGCCGCAGCAAAGCCGCGCCGAGCGCGTCGGCGCCCTGCTCGGCCAGGATTTCCTGCAGGCCGCCCTGCCGGTCGAGCATGTCGCCGGCCCCCTGCAACTGACCGGCTTCATCGCCGATCCGACCTACTCCAAGTCGAGCCGCGACGCCCAGTTCTTTTATGTCAATGGCCGCTTCGTGCGCGAAAAAACCGCCCAGCATGCCCTGCGCCAGGCCTACCGCGACGTTTTGCACCACGAACGCCACCCGGCCTATGCGCTGTTCCTGACCATGGATCCGGCCGCCGTCGACGTCAACGTCCACCCGACCAAGATCGAGGTACGCTTTCGCGAGTCGCAGGCCATTCACCAGTTCCTGTTCCACAGCCTGAACAAGACCCTGTCCGGCAGCGCCGGCAGCCGGGTCGAAGCCGCCGCCACGCTGCCAGCAGGCAGCCCCCCGGTGACCGCCACAGGCCCGGAGACCCCGCGCCCGCCACAGCCTGCCCCCCGTGGTCAGGTTTTCGTGCAACAACCCATGGCCCTGCATGTTGGCGGCGATGCCGGCGCGGTTTACCAGAAGCTGTTTGCCGGTGTCCGCGAAGAAGAGCGCGCCCTGGCGCCGGCGCTGGCGCAACCGTCCCCCGCCTATCGTACGCCGGATCTGCCCGACAGCGATGAAGGCATCCCGCCACTCGGTTTTGCCCTGGCCCAGCTGCATGGCGTCTACATCCTGGCACAGAGCCAGGACGGCCTGATCGTGGTCGACATGCACGCGGCCCACGAGCGCATTGTTTACGAGCGGCTGAAACAGGCACTCGACCATGAAGGCATCCCGACCCAGCCCCTGCTGCTGCCGGTCTCATTCGGCGCCAGTGCACAAGAAGTCGCCAGCGTCGAAGAGCACAAAGAAGGCCTGATGCGACTTGGCCTGGAACTGGCCGCCCTGTCACCGACCCAGATCGCCATCCGTGCCGTACCGCAATGGCTCAACGACGGCAACCCGGTCGATCTGGCACGGGCTGTACTGGCCGATGTACGCGAATTCGGCCTGACGCGTGTCATGACCGAACGCCGCAACGAGCTGCTGGCTACCATGGCCTGCCACGGGGCCGTCCGCGCCAACCGCCAGTTGACCCTGACTGAAATGAACGCCCTGCTGCGCGACATGGAGGCCACCGAGCGCTCCGGCCAGTGCAACCACGGCCGGCCGACCTGGAGCCGACTGAGCATGAAGCAGCTCGACGAGCTGTTCATGCGGGGACAATAAGCATGCAAGACAAGGTATTGATGCTGATGGGGCCGACCGCCAGCGGCAAAACCGCCCTGGCGCTGGCACTGGCACAGCACCTGCCCATCGAGATCATCAGCGTCGATTCGGCGCTGGTCTATCGCGACATGGACATTGGTACCGCCAAGCCCAGCCGCGCCGAACAGGCCAGCTGCCCGCACCATCTGATCGACATCATCAGCCCGCTGGAAAGCTATTCCGCCGCCCAGTTCTGCAGCGATACCGAGCGGCTGATCGACGAGATCCACGCCCGTGGCCACATCCCCCTGCTGGCCGGCGGCACCATGCTCTATTACAAGGCTCTGCTGCAGGGCCTGTCCGAACTGCCCCAGGCCGACCCGGACCTGCGCGCCAGGCTGGATGCCGAAGCCGCCGAGCACGGCTGGCCGGCCCTGCATGCCCGACTGGCCACACTGGACCCGGTCACCGCGGCACGGCTGCAGCCAGGCGATGCCCAGCGCATCCAGCGCGCACTGGAAGTCTGCCTGTTGAGCGGGCAGCCGATGTCATCCCTGCTGGATGCCGAAGCACAGCGCCCGCAACACCGCTGGCAATCGCTCAACCTGGCGCTGGTTCCCGCCGAGCGCAGCTGGCTGCACGAGCGGATCGCCCGGCGCTTCCAGCAAATGCTGGCCGATGGCTTCCTCGACGAAGTCAGCCGCTTGCGCCAGACCTACCCCGACCTGCACCCCGGACTGCCGTCGATGCGCTGTGTCGGCTATCGCCAGGCCTGGGAATATCAGGATGGACACTGCAGCCATGAAGAGATGGTAGCGCGCGGCATCGCCGCCACCCGCCAGCTATGCAAACGACAACTCACCTGGATCCGCTCGCTGGAGACCATCCCGGTCAACGCCCAGTCCGACCAAACCAGCGAACAGGTGATCCGTGCCTGTAACGATTTCCTCGCCGGACGGACGATCTGCCCGGATCTACGCTGGCAGGGGGCCTACTAGCCGCCACCCTTTTTTGAAGAGGCAAAATCCGATTGCCAGGCCACAATCTGCTCTGGATGAGCGAAGAACACCAGATCATCACCATCCGCATGCAAATTGAGATCGGGATGCCTAGCTAGCAACCTGGACTGAATCTCGACATGGGCATCCCGGAATGCACCCAACTGCTCAATGCCGGGCTTGGTCAGTGACGCTGCTGCCGCTTGTTGAACACGATCATATAATTCACTCCGTCGGGCGCTGGGCGAATGTTGCGAGGGAACAAACGGATGCTTCTCCGCCATGGCCTCGCCAATGGGAAAGGTTTCTGCAAAGGTGTGATAAGCACCAAAATTCATGAATGCAGCGATCCCCAGTGTTGCGGGCATCACCACATGAGCCTGACCATACAGGGATTTGTCACTCAAGGAATGCAGCGCCAACAAGATGTCGCAAGTCCCTCCCGATTGGGCTCCTGCCGCAGGTAGTCCTTTCTGGCTGGATTCCAGAGCACTGGTGCCGAACAGCTGCCAGCGATTGACTCCGGTACCATGAAACAGCCTGTGCCGATCCAGCAAACCCTCCATGCCCAGCTGCTGATAAGGCAAAGGAATCTGCAACCACTCCTCCTCCGACATCGTGAAAGGTCGTGTCAAATCTTCAATTGGTGCGCCCTGACGGGGAATCGCATTGATATGGCGGTTATTTTCACCCAAAGCAGCCGTCAGCGCCGCTTGTTGGGCGGGGTAAGCCGGGTCGACCTTCTGCACCACCAAGCCAAAACCGAGACCATAGCGCGCGGCATCTTCGTACACACCCTTCACCGGGTACAAACTTTCTCCATCCTGAATCAGCGGCATACGCTCACTGCGTGCCCGACTGATCTGAAGATCAAACAACGGGGTACGGGTCATGGCAGCAAACTGCCTGAAACGGTCCGAAAAGTCAGTGCAGGCCATGCCGCTCTCGCTCAACAGCATCTGGCAAGCTTTCCGGTTTTCTGCCATATGAACAGCATACTCCTGAGAGGCCGAAGGGATATCAACTGGATTCATCAGTTGCCACAGCGTGGTGCCAAATGCACTCAGGGCGCGGATCTTGGTCATCAAGGGAAGGTAGTTGTCCGGCATGTCCGGCACCAAAGGCTGTCGGAGAGAATGGAGCAGCCAAGACTGAAAAGGCTGCATCTGCGACATTTGCCGACCAATCTGATCAGTTTTTGCCGACAGCGCAGAAAAAACCTGAGTAAGAACTGCTGACAAGGACTGCGTTTTCCCCTGGAAAAACACCTGCTGCTGCCCGGCCGAACCAGAGGCATCCAGACCAATGGTCAATACCTTGGACAGCTTTGCTGCATAGCTGTTATAAACCTGGCCCACCTGGCCCGCGTGATCAAGGATGGCCATACTGGCCCCGGCCTCAAAGAACTTGCTATTGGCGATCACCTGCTGTTGAGCACTACTCAGGCTGACGCCCTGTTGCTCACTCAGCACTTCAGCGGGGGTCCCCTCCGCACTCATGGCCCGTATTGAATGCAATGCCCCAGCCTGTCTTGCTACGAATATTGACGTCACAGCAGTAGTTCCCGGTTTAGACAGAAAAAACCACTATCCACCGCTCATCGACATTGCCGAATCAGAGAGATCCAATTTGTACACACCACAAAAAAGCAAAACCCCGGCTAACCGGTAATGCCGTTCACTTAACACAGTGAACGGCATTTTTAACATTCCAACCAGTCATAGATGTCTAGTCCCGGACCAGGGCCTGTCCGAATTTTTGTGTAAACGGGGTTTGGGTTACGCCTGTGGAATGCGTTCCTCGAACTGAATGGTAAAGCGAGTCAGTGCTGCCTTCCAGTCCCGAATCGGCATGGTCCACTTCTGACTGATGTTCCTCAGCGCCAGGTAGAACAGTTTTAGCAACGCCTCATCACTCGGGAACGAGCCCCGATTCTTGGTCAGCTTTCGCAGGCTCATATTCACCGACTCGATGGCATTGGTGGTGTAGATCACTTTCCTGATCTCCGGCGGGTAGTCGAAGAATGGCGTCAGCCGAGCCCAGTTGCGCCGCCAGGACTGACCAATCGGCAAATACTCGTCATCCCACTTGTCCTCAAACTCACCGAGCCGCTGTTCAGCTTCGTCGAGGGGGGCCGATTGATAGATTTGCTTCAGGTCGGCGGCCACTTCAGCACGCCGCTTCCACGACACGTAGTTCAGGCTGTGCCTAACCATGTGCACGATGCACAACTGCACCGCTGCCTTTGGGAAGACTGCCTCGATAGCCTCCGGGAAACCCTTCAGGCCATCGACGCAAGCGATAAAGATGTCCTGTACGCCCCGGTTGCGCAGTTCGGTCACGACCTGAAGCCAGAACTTGGCTCCTTCCGTCTGAGCCAGCCACATCCCCAGTACCTCCTTCTCTCCAGCCAGGGTAATGCCAACGGCGAGATAGACGGCTTTCACACGTACAGCCCCCTCACGTACTTTCACGTGAATGCAGTCGAGATAGATGATTGGATAAACCGAATCGAGAGGGCGAGCCTGCCAGGCTTTGACCTCTTCGCTGACGGCATCTGTGATGGAGGAAATCAGGCTGGGAGAGACCTCTGTGCCATACATTTCTTCCAGATGGGCCTGAATTTCCCGAACAGTCATACCCCGGGCGTAAAGCGAGATGACTTTGTCGTCGAAGCCGGTCCAGCGGGTCTGGTGCTTGGGGATGAGGAGTGGCTCGAAGGTGCCCTGGCGATCACGTGGCACCTCGATAGGTAATTCGCCGAACTCGCCCTTGAGGGTCTTGCGGCTCTTGCCGTTGCGGGTGTTGCCGGATGGATTGAGCACTGGCTCGTGTTTGCTGTGGCCGAGGGGTGCTGCCATTTCGGCATCCAGCGCTTTCTCGACCAGCAGTTTGGTGAGCTGTTTGAGCAAGCCGTTCTCGCCGATGAGGTCTTCGGGCTTCTGGTAATCGGCCAGCAAGCTGTCCAGTCGTGCGTCAGGGACGTCGTGTTTCTTCGAGCTCATTGTGTCTCCAGACTAGGTGGCAGTTTCCTGCCAAATGTCCGTTTACACAAAATTCAGTACACGCCCAAATCCGGTTTGTTTCCCAATCGTCGGACAAATCAGGGTGGTCTGATCAGCAAAATGTCGGCTTGTTCAGACCTTCCCTAAGTGAACGGCATTACCGGCTAACCGGGGTTTTAACCAATACAGTCGGCGGCCTCTTATCGAACCGCGACCAGCTTGATCTCCACCTTCCACTCCGGCTTGGCCAGTTTGGCCTGCACGGTGGCGCGTGCCGGCGTATGGCCGGCCGGCACCCAGGCATCCCAGGCCACATTCATGGCGTCATAGTCGGCCAGATCGGCCAGAAAGATCGTCGTATCGACAATCTTGCTCTTGTCACTGCCCAACTCGGCCAGCAGCGCGTCGATCTGGGCCAGCACATCGGCGGTTTGCGCCGTGGCATCGGCATCGGTATTGCCCGGCACCTGACCGGCAAGGAAGATCAGACCGTTGACCACAACGGCTTCGGACAGACGGGGACCCGGTTGATGGCGGTAAATCGTCACGCGATGCTCCTGAAAAAGTGAATGGGACAGCCCGATTCTAGCGTCATTAAGCGGCCAAGGCACGATCCAGCGCGGACGCCAGATCACTGCGCAGATCTTCCAACCCCTCGATGCCGACCGACAAACGCAGCAGATTGTCGGTCAGGCCGATTTTCTGCCGGTGAGCCGGATCCACCGCGGCATGGGTCATGGTGACCGGGTGGCACACCAGGCTCTCCACCCCGCCCAGGCTTTCCGCCAGGGTAAACAGCTTGAGGCCGGCCAGGAAGCGACGCACCGCCTGCTCATCCCCCTTCAGATAGAACGACACCACACCGCCATAACCCTTCATCTGCTGTCGTGCCAGCTCATGCTGCGGATGACTTTCCAGGCCGGCATACAGCACCTTTTCCACCGCAGGGTGCGTCTCCAGCCAGCGCGCCAGTGCCAGGGCATTGGCGTTATGCCGCTCCATGCGCAAGGCCAGCGTACGCAAGCCACGCGTCACCAGAAAACTGGGGAACGGATCCAGGACCGCGCCGGTGGCGTTATGCAGATAGGCCAGCTTTTCTGCCAGTTCCGGACGGTCCTTGCCCACCACGGCCACACCGGCAACCACATCAGAATGACCATTCAGATATTTGGTCGCCGAATGCAGCACGATGTCAAAACCATAATCCAGCGGACGCTGCACCACCGGTGAGGCAAAGGTGTTATCCACCACCGACAGCAGGCCGCGCTCACGCGCCAGCTTGCCGACGGCTGCCAGATCCACCAACTGATTGAGCGGGTTGGACGGCGTTTCAATCCACAACAGGCGCGTTTCCGGACGAATCGCCGCGGCCAGCGCAGCCACATCGTCGGCTGGCGCATAGCTGACCGTCAGATTGGCGCTGATGCCGCGTACTTTTTCGAACAGGCGGAAAGTACCGCCATACAGATCATTCACCGCCACAACATGACTGCCGGCGGGCAACAGATCCAGCACCGTGGCAATCGCCGCCAGCCCGGAGGCAAAGGCATAGCCCTGCGCCCCGCCTTCCAGCTCGGCCACGGCACGCTCCAGCGCCTGGCGCGTGGGATTCTGCGACCGCGAGTATTCGTAACCGGTATGTTCACCCGGGCCGTACTGGCGATAGGTTGAGGTGGCATAAATGGGGGGCACCACCGCACCATAGGGATCGGCAAACGGATCGGACAACAGTCCGGCAGTGATGGAGAGGGTGTGGAAGTCAGTCATGGGGCATCCCGGGCAACAGCATTAGAATGGGATTTAATATAACCTTTGGTTATTTTATTGAAAAGCAACTATCGGAAATATCCATATAACCAAATCCCCGGACAAGAAAAAAACCGCCTCGGCAGCACCGAGGCGGTTTTTTATGTCCATGCCCCAATCAGGCCAGCGCGACGCGGCGCAGATCGAAGGCAAAGCGCTCCAGCGCGGCAATGCCGCTGGCTTCGGCACGAGCGCACCAGTCATGCAGTTCCAGCAGCAGTTGCTCGCGCGTCAGGTTGGAGCGCAGCCAGACGCGACTCAGCTCCTGGCGCATGGCGTAGACCTTGGCTGCCAGCGGGCTGTTGGCCAGAAGCTGCTGCAGCTCTTGACGCTCTTCCTCGGGAGTCTGCTGGGCTTCCTGCTTCAGCCAGCGCTTGAACTTGGCCGGCAGATCGGCGGCCTGCAACTCCGGCAGGGCATCGCGCACCCGCAGCAGTTCATCCTGGCAGGCCGACGCCAGCTCGCGGGCGAAACGAGCCGCCAGCGCATAGCGATTGGCCACAATCGCCTGCAGGCGCTCGGCATCCATCGGCAACAGCGAGCCTTTGCATTGCAGCTTCGGCGCAACCTTGCGCACCTTGGCCAGACCAACCGCCGACATCATGCGGATATACATCCAGCCGATATCGAACTCGAACCATTTATGCGACAGCTTGGCCGAGGTGCCGAATGTGTGGTGGTTGTTGTGCAGTTCTTCGCCACCGATCAGGATGCCCCAGGGGAAAATATTGGTCGAGGCATCTTCACACTCGAAATTGCGGTACCCCCAGTAATGACCGATGCCGTTGATCACCCCGGCGGCAAACAGCGGAATCCAGATCATCTGGACACCCCAGATCAGCAGGCCCGGCAGACCGAACAGCAGCAGATCGATGCCCAGCATCAGGAAAATACCCTTGCCATTGTGCGCGGTGTACAGCTTGCGCTCGATCCAGTCATCCGGCGTGGCGTGACCGTACTTTTCGATGTCGTCACGGTTGCGGCAGGCAATGCGATACAGGCCGGCCCCCGTAAACAGCACGCGCTTGATGCCATACACCACCGGGCTGTGCGGATCATCGGCGCTTTCGCAGCGGGCGTGGTGCTTGCGGTGCACCGCCGCCCACTCCTTGGTGACCATGCCGGTGGTCAGCCACAGCCAGAAGCGGAAGAAATGGCTGACCAGCGGATGCAGGTCCAGCGCGCGGTGCGCCTGGTGGCGGTGCAGGAAGATCGTCACCGAGGCGATGGTGACGTGGGTCAGCGCCAGTGCGGCAATCACATAGCCCCACCAGGGCAGGTCGATCAGACCAGAAAAAATTGCGGTCATGCTTATCAGGTTCCTCGAGACTTGGGAGTAAAAATCAGGACAAAAAGGTTTGCAGCGAATGATTCTTGTTTAGTATTTTTACTCCATGATAGCGAAAAGCGCCTGATTTGTCAGAACCTTGAAAGTGCGGGTTCATTGCATCGGCGCACTGGTGTACCATTAGCCCCTGATTACCACTTACTTCAGAAAAGATCCTGTGTTGCAAAAACAACGCCTGACTTTCGCCGCAGCCGCACTGGGCGGTCTGTTCGTTCTCTATGGTGGCGCTGCCTACTGGGCCGGCATCAAGGCCGAAGACACCCTCGAACAACAGCACCGCATGCTGGCCAGCCTGCCGCTGTTCAAGGTGAAGTCGCACACCTACGAACGCGGCTGGTTCTCCTCGCAGGAAACCACCGAACTGGTGTTCAACCGTCGCCTGACCGGTCCGTATGAAGGCATGCTGCCGGACAACATCCGTCCGATGCTCGGCGCCACCATCCGCTTCACCAACACGGTCAAGCACGGCCCCTTCCCCGGACTGGGCAGCTTCGACCTGCGTCCGGCGCGCGCCCTGGTCACCACCCGCTTCGACATGAGCGACAGCACCCGCAAGACCCTGGCGCTGTTCTTCGGTGACAAGGAGCCGATCACGGTGGTCAACCGCCTGGGCTTTGGCGGTGGCGGTGAACTCAAGGTCGACATCCCGGCCTTCGATTACGAAGAGGCCCTGTCGGGCGTCAAGGTCAAATGGAAGGGCTTCAGCCTGGCCGTTGACTACCAGCAAGGCTTCAAGCAATACCAGACCGAGGCCAATTCACCCTCGTTCTCGCTCGAGGCAGCCAGCAAGGGCACCATCCACTTCGACGGCGTGCGCTATGTGTCCGACATCCGCCCGGGCAGCACCGGCGTCAAGCTCGGCACCAGCGAACTGACCGTCAGCAATGTGCAGCTCAACTGGAAGGACAGCATCCCCTACAGCATCAAGCTCAACGATCTGGTCTATCTGCTGACGCGCATGCATGTCGGCGAATTCATCAATCCGTCGGGCGAGTTCAAACCGTCGAGCGTCACCCTCAAGGGTCTGCACTACCAGATCGTCACCTCGGAAGAAGATCCGTACATCAACTCGCGCGGCAAGCTGGGCTTTGACACCTTCAGCTACAACGACCAGGTCTATGGTCCGATGCGTCTGGATGTGTCCGCCAACCACCTGCACGGCCCGACACTGGTCAAGCTGGATCAGGCCATCTCGCAGTTGCCGATCGAAGGCATGGATGCCGCCACCCTGCGCAAGAGCTACATCAGCACGATCAAGAAGTACGGCATTCCGCTGCTGGAAAACGACCCGCGCCTGGTGGTCAACGACTTCTATCTGAAGATGCCGAGCGGCGAAGCCACCCTCAAGGGACAGCTGGCGCTCAAGGGCTTCCGCGAAGCCGACCTGAAGGATCCCCTGCAGGTGCTCAGGCGCTTCCAGGTGGCGGCCAGCGTCTCACTGCCGCGTCAGACCCTGGAAAACCTGGTGGTCACCCAGGCACGTAACCTCTTCACCGTCGACCAGAGCGCCGAAGATCAGCCCAACCTCAACGAGATTGACGATCTGGCGAAAAACCTGCTCGACAGCCAGTTGGCACAGTGGGCAGACCAGGGCTTCATCCAGGTCAACAAGGGCCAGATCAACACCAGCATCGACTACCATGACGGTGCGCTGAGCGTCAGCCACAAGCGCGTCGCGCTGCCCTGGGAAGAAAAAGACGACCCCGCCGGGCCAGGCGGCTCCGCCAAATAACACCAAGGGGGCGTCAGCCCCCTTTCTTCATGGTCCATACCGGAGAACGCATGGAACGCTGGAAGCCGCATGTCACCGTGGCCGCCGTGATTGAACGCGATGGCCGCTTCCTGCTGGTCAGGGAACAAACCGTGGACGGCATTCGTTATAACCAGCCGGCCGGCCACCTCGAGCAGGGCGAGAGCCTGGAGCAGGCCGTGGTACGAGAGGCACTGGAAGAAACCGGCTGGCAGGTCACGCCGGAAGCCTTGCTTGGCATCTACCAGGCCCCGTCAGCCGACGGTCGTATCACTTACCTGCGCTTTGCCTTCATCTGCCGGGCAAACCAGCAGAACCCGGACCCGGTACTCGATCATGGCATCCTCGAAGCCCTGTGGCTGAGCCCGGAAGAAGTCCGCGCACGGCAGAACGCGTGGCGCAGCCCGACCGTGATCCGTTGCATCGAAGACTACCTGAGCGGGCAACGCTACCCGCTGAGCCTGATCCAGACACTGGGCCTGACCCGATTCCCGTAATTATCCCTTTCAGGGTATAATGTACGGTTTTTAAAAGCATTCTTGCAGGAAGGAAGTTCCCGTGACGGGTAAAAAGCGCATTGTCGTCGGCATGTCGGGCGGCGTGGATTCCTCTGTGACCGCCTGGCTGCTCAAGCAGCAGGGCCATGAGGTCATCGGCGTCTTCATGCAGAACTGGGAAGACGACAACGATGGCGAATACTGCTCGATCAAGCAGGACTCGCTGGATGCGCTGTCGGTGGCCGACATCGTCGGCATCGACATGGAGATCGTCAACTTTGCCAAGGAATACAAGGATCGCGTCTTCTCCTACTTCCTGGCCGAGTACTCTGCCGGCCGCACACCCAACCCGGACGTGCTGTGCAATGCCGAGATCAAGTTCAAGGCCTTCCTCGACTACGCCATGCAGCTGGGCGCCGACTGCATTGCCACCGGCCACTACGCCCGCAAGGCGGAAATCGACGGTCTGCACTACCTGCAAAAGGCCGTGGACGAGACCAAGGACCAAAGCTACTTCCTTTACCGCCTGAACCAGTCGCAGTTGTCCAGGGCCATGTTCCCGCTGGGCGAGATCCGCAAGAGCGAAGTGCGCCGTCTGGCCCATGAGGCGGGCCTGCCGACCGCCGCCAAGAAGGACAGCACCGGCATCTGCTTCATCGGCGAACGCCCCTTCCGCGAATTCCTCCAGCGCTACCTGCCCACCAGCCCGGGCGAGATGATCACCCCGGAAGGCAAGGTGATGGGCGAACACATGGGGCTGATGTACTACACGCTCGGACAGCGCAAAGGACTGGGCATCGGCGGGCTGGGCGAACCGTGGTTCGTGGCCGGCAAGGACATTCCGGGCAACCGGCTGATCGTGGTGCAGGGGCACGACCATCCACTGCTGCTCAAGCACACCCTGCAGATGGCCGATCTGAGCTGGACTCTTGACGGTGCCCCGGCCGCCGGCGACTACAGCGCCAAAAACCGCTACCGCATGCCCGACGCACCGTGCAGTCTGTCTGCCGTCGCCGACGGCCAGGCCAGCCTGACCTTCCGCGACGCCCAGTGGGCCGTCACCCCCGGCCAGTCGGCCGTACTCTACCAGGGCGACATCTGCCTTGGCGGCGGCATCATCGTCTGATTCCCGGCCCCAAACCGCGCGCCCTTCCCCGCCGCCCTATCTGACCGCATAGTCACCTCTTTTCGAGGTGACCATGCGCCGACTTCGCCACTGTCTGTTCTTCCTGGCCGCCGTCTTGCTCTGCAGCTGGCTGCGGCTATACGACTTCGCCACCGATATCGGCCATAGCCTGTACAAACACGGCTTCAGCCCGACTGGCTGGCTAGCCGTTCAAAGTGACTTCGCCAAATTCAGGCGCTTTTACACCGGCCCGCCCACCGATGCCGAGGTGATCGCTTTCTGGACACGTCATCGGCAGCAGTTGGCGCAGATGGTGGCGCTTGATCTTGCAGGGCATTGTACCCAGGGTATTCCGCTTGAGCCTTACGATGCCTGTGAGCTGATTGGTCGTCAGATTGGTGTCCACTTCATTCGTATGTATTGGCTACCCAATTCGATCTACGCCCAATCCCACAACTGCCCTCGTGGTTGCTATATGTGGCTATTCACCCTGCCTTATTACGAATCAGACTGGTGGCGCAATACCAATAGTCAGATTGCATCCTGGCGCAAGCGTCTGGTGTACATCCCACCATTACTCCCCCCTGCATCAGTCGGAGTCGATGATTTCTATCCCGCAGAGCGCGATCAAGCCATGCGTCTTGAATGCCAGTATCAAAGCACCGCACTCGACCGCCCTCTCCCCGAACAACTTGCAGCGACCTACCCCCAGGAAGTGTGTGCATTTCGGCCACTTGGCGATGGCTGGTACCTGTTGCTGGAACCTCATTACACCCTGCCCTGAACCCACTAAAAGGAGAGCATCATGTCAGAAACCAAAGTCACCCTGTACGATCAAGCCGCCATGGATTTTGTCGATACGTTCAACGCTCCGATCCGCCGTGCTGCCACGATTCTGGGCATCACCCCCGAAGCCCTCTTCGGCGCCCTGGTAGAGGAGAACCACGCTTATCGGCAGGACAGCCTGAAGAACTACCTCGGCGACCAGTGGACCCGATTCAGCGGACGCAACCACTGGCTGTTGAAACAGAGCTATGCCTTGGCAAAACAACAGGACAAGCTGGACCGTCACAGCACCTGGGACAAGTTCAACCCGGTGCTCAACGATATCGGCCCCTTCAATATCAAGCTGGGGACGGCGATCCGCCTGCTGGAGGATTACGCACGCGCCACACCACCCGGACAGGATCCGCTGCAAGTGCGTCACTATCTTGAGGACTACAAGGTACTGGCCGATGCGCTGTTCGACGGCTCCGCAGCCCCGGCAATCGCCGGCCTGATGTTGCAAGAAGCCCAGCAATACATGACGCAACATGCTGACCCTGAGGAATGGGGACAACACCCTCAGCATATAAAAGACGGTATTTATCTGACCTACTACAACATGGGACCCAAAGTCATCGAGGAAAGAAGACAACAACAAATACAAAAACATGGCAGGTATCGCCCTAAGCCAGGCGCAAAAAGCGCAGCCGGGGATGACCACATCGGCAACGCCGCGCGCATCGGCGAGCGCTTTAACAACCACCGCTACGGGGAAGTCACCGCATCGCCTGCTTCGTCCCCCGCACCAGCGCAGCCCCCCGCAGCGGAGGCATTCACCCCCACCGAGCCCACCCCCCGCCCGCCGTCCTCCACCCTGATCCGGCGCCATGCCGAGCACGAGGTCGAACTGCTCAGCGGTGGCACCCTGTCCGACATAATGGTGGTTGAGCGGTCACGCGGCAACCTGATCACGCTGGACGATTTGCGTGCGGCCAATGGCCTGAATCCGGGCCAGGAGCGCAGATTGCCCGCCGGCATGCGCCTGTGGGTCCCGCAGCGACAGGCGGACGGCACGCTGGAAACGACGGCAGAGGGCCTCACTGTCCGCTGGGATCGCCGAGATGGGCGAGTCAATATCACCCACGAGCAGGCCGGGCGCTTTACTTCCCTGATCCGCTCCTACGACGCCATACGGCAATGCCACAGGGACCACTACGCCGAATGGCATGGGTCCACCGAGGTCTTCAGCAGCACCGAGGATGTCGACATGGGGTATTACAAAAGAAACAGGACAAGCTGGCGCCCGGATTCTGGTTCATGCACCAGTCTGACTTCCAGCAGCATCAGCCGGATCTGCCACGATGCCGACAGCCAGATCCTCTTCGTCCGCTTCGTGAATGGCAGTCAGTACGAATACTATCTTGTTGCGCGACAGATCTATCAGGACTTCCTGGCGAGCCCCTCCAAAGGGCAGTTCTTCAACCGCAACATTCGCAGCCGATACCCCTACGCCAGGACTCGCGAGGTACGGATTTCACAGCACACCCTGTCTGAGACACCCTAAACAGAACAAGTGAAAACACGGGGTCAGGTCTTTCATTTTGCGTGAAATGCAAAATGAAAGACCTGACCCCGTTCTGATCCTCGACGGAAGCTTAAGCCGAAGCGTTGACCAGCTTGAGTTTGCCGACCAGCCAGGTGTGGTCGTAGCTGACGATCTCGAACGGATTGCCGAACGGATCCACGAAAGAAATCGAGCAGAAGAAATGATGGTCGCGCACCGAATCGCGCGCGATGGTCAGCCCCTCGCGGCTGGTCACCCGCTCGCTGGCCAGACGGTCGATCCACTCCAGAAAATCCTGACCGCTGACCACGAAGGCCACCGAGCCCGGCAGGCTGGTCGGCGTCTCGGACTGGCTGACGGCAAAGCGTACCGTACCGCTCGGATTGGCCAGCATGGTGGTCGCATGCGGTTCATCCTGCAGCTGGCGATAGCGCGGATCCGGGTTCAGCCCGAGAACGCGCTGATACCAGCCGATGGCCTTGGCGGCATCGGTGACGCCGATATGGATATGGTCAATCTTTCCTAACGACAACATGCTGTTCCTTTTTGCTTTTCTGTGCCGCAGCCACAACGGGGCCCCCGCCCCGTCGCGCTTACTTCAGCATAGGCGCCAGATAGCGCCCGGTGTGACTTTGCGGATGCGCCGCCAGTTGCTCCGGCGTACCGGCGGCCAGAATGCGGCCACCGCCACCTCCGCCCTCCGGACCGAGATCGATCAGCCAGTCAGCGGTCTTGATCACATCCAGATTGTGTTCGATCACCACCACCGTGTTGCCGTTTTCGCGCAGACGGTGCAGCACCTGCAGCAACAGATCGATATCGTGGAAATGCAGACCGGTGGTCGGCTCATCCAGGATATACAGGGTGCGGCCGGTATCGCGCTTGGAAAGCTCCAGCCCCAGCTTGACCCGCTGCGCTTCGCCGCCGGACAGCGTGGTGGCCGACTGGCCCAGGCGGATATAGCCCAGACCGACGTCCATCAGCGTCTGCAGCTTGCGCGCCACGGTCGGCACCGCACTGAAGAATTCCAGCGCCTGTTCGACGGTCATTTCCAGCACTTCGGTGATGTTCTTGCCCTTGTAGCGCACTTCCAGCGTTTCGCGGTTGTAACGCTTGCCATGGCAGACATCGCACGGCACGTAAATATCCGGCAGGAAGTGCATCTCGACCTTGATCACGCCATCGCCCTGGCAGGCCTCGCAGCGCCCGCCCTTGACGTTGAACGAGAAACGGCCCGGGCCATAACCTCGCTCGCGCGCAATCGGCACCCCGGCAAACAGCTCGCGGATCGGCGTAAACAGGCCGGTATAGGTGGCCGGATTCGAGCGCGGCGTGCGGCCGATCGGGCTCTGGTCCACATTGATCACCTTGTCCAGGTGCTGCAGCCCCTCGATCTCGCGATACGGTGCCGGCTCCTCGCTGGCGCCATTCAGTTCGCGCGCGGCAATCTTGTACAGGGTGTCGTTGATCAGCGTCGATTTGCCGGAGCCGGAGACGCCGGTAATACACACCAGCATGCCCAGCGGCAGATCCAGCGTCACATCCTGCAGATTGTTGCCACTGGCGCCGATCAGACGCAGCACGCGATCCGGATTGACCGGACGACGCTCGGACGGCTGGGCGATGCGACGTCGACCGGACAGGAAGGCCCCGGTCACTGACTGATCGCAGGCGGCCACCTCGGCCGGCGTACCGGCCACCAGCACCTCGCCACCATGTTCGCCGGCCCCCGGCCCCATGTCGACCACATAGTCGGCACTGCGGATGGCATCCTCGTCGTGCTCCACCACGATCACGCTGTTGCCCAGGTCGCGCAGACGCACCAGTGTCGCCAGCAGGCGGTCATTATCCCGCTGGTGCAGCCCGATGGACGGTTCGTCCAGCACATACATCACCCCGGTCAGGCCGGAGCCGATCTGGCTGGCCAGCCGGATACGCTGCGCCTCGCCACCGGACAGGGTATCGGCGGAACGCGCCAGGCACAGATAATCCAGACCGACGTTGTTCAGGAAGGAAACACGCTCGCGCACTTCCTTGACGATCTTCTCCGCCACCGCCTGTTTCTGACCGCTGAAGGCCAGACCAAGGAAAAAGTCCTCTGCCTCGCGCAGCGACATCTGGTTGATGTCATGCAAGGTGCGGCCAGCCACCAGCACATGGCGCGCTTCGGTACGCAGGCGCGTGCCCTGGCAGTGCGGGCAGGTCTGATTGTTCTGATACTTCGACAGCTCCTCGCGCACGGCACTGGAGTCGGTCTCGCGATAGCGGCGCTCCAGATTCGGCAAGATGCCCTCGAACGGATGGCTGCGGGCGAAACGCGTGCCGCGCTCCGACATATACATGAATTCGATACTGTCGCGCCCCGAACCATGCAGCACCACATGGCGCACCTTTTCCGGCAGCACTTCAAACGGCAGGTCGAGGTCGAAACCATAATGGCTGGCCAGCGACTGCAGCATCTGGAAATAAAACTGATTGCGCTTGTCCCAGCCCTTGATGGCACCGGAGGCCAGACTCAGCTCCGGATGCGCCACCACCCGGCGCGGGTCGAAGAAGGTCAGCTCGCCCAGGCCGTCGCACTTGGGACAGGCGCCCATCGGGTTATTGAACGAGAACAGTCGCGGTTCCAGCTCCGGCAGACTGTAGGAGCACACCGGGCAGGCAAACTTGGCCGAGAACCAGTGTTCGGCCCCGCTATCCATCTCCACGGCAATCGCCCGGCCTTCGGCATGACGCAGCGCCGTCTCGAAACTTTCCGCCAGTCGCTGCTGCATGTCCGGCCGCACCTTGATGCGGTCGATCACCACTTCAATGGTGTGCTTCTTGTTCTTGTCGAGCTTGGGTACATTGTCCAGCTCCAGCACCTCGCCATCGACGCGCACGCGCACGAAACCCTGGGCGCGCAGCTCCTCGAACAGGTCAAGGTTCTCGCCCTTGCGCCCCATCACCACCGGCGCCAGGATCATCACCCGCGACTCGGCCGGCATGGCCAGCACATGATCCACCATCTGCGACACAGTCTGCGACGACAGCGGCACGCCATGTTCCGGACAGTGCGGGTCGCCGACACGGGCAAACAGCAGACGCAGGTAGTCATGAATTTCCGTCACCGTGCCGACGGTGGAGCGCGGATTGTGGCTGGTGGCTTTCTGCTCGATCGAGATCGCCGGCGACAGGCCCTCGATCAGGTCGACATCGGGTTTTTCCATCAGCTGCAGGAACTGACGGGCGTAAGCCGACAGCGACTCGACATAGCGGCGCTGCCCCTCGGCATACAGGGTATCGAACGCCAGCGACGACTTGCCTGAGCCGGACAAACCAGTAATGACGATTAACTGGTGCCGTGGCAGGTCGAGATTGATGTTCTTGAGATTGTGGGTTCGGGCGCCACGTATGCGAATGGTTTCCATGCCTCACTCACAGGATCGGAGAACCTGATAATATACCCGACTTGTGGACCCTAACTCCACCTGCATCTTGGATGAGCATCATTTTTGTAATGTGAATAACCGCAGAACTACCCCAATACACATGAATCCGCTTGAACTACGCGCCAGCCTCGGTCTGGCTGGCATTTATGCCCTGCGCATGCTGGGCATGTTCCTGATCCTTCCGGTATTCGCGTTGTATGCCAAGACCCTGCCCGGTGCCGACAGCCCGACCTGGATCGGCATTGCGCTCGGCAGCTACGGCCTGACCCAGGCCCTGTTGCAGTTGCCTTTCGGCATGCTGTCCGACCGCATCGGTCGCAAGCGGGTGATCTATTTCGGCCTGGTGCTGTTTGCCCTGGGCAGCTTTGTCGCCGCCGAGGCCCACACCATCGGCTGGCTGATCGTCGGCCGGGTCATCCAGGGCTCGGGCGCCGTCTCTGCGGCGGTCACCGCCCTGCTGGCCGACCTGACCCGCGAAGAAAACCGCACCAAGGCCATGGCCATGATCGGCATGAGCATCGGCACCACCTTCGCCGTCAGTCTGGTGCTCGGCCCGCTGCTGGCGCACTGGATCGGCGTCAATGGCATCTTTGCCCTGACCGGCCTGCTGACCCTGATGGCCATGATCGGGGTCAAGTACATCATTCCGGACCCGGTCATCTCGCGCTTTCACTCTGACACCGAAACCAATACCAGCCGGCTGATGGAGGTATTGAAAGACCCGCAGCTGTTGCGGCTCAACTTCGGCATCTTTGCCCTGCACGGCGCACAGATGGCCATGTTCGTGGTCATCCCCTTCGCCCTGATCAGCACCGGCCACCTCGACAAGCAGCACCACTGGCAGGTCTACCTGCCCGTCACCCTTGGCGGTTTCATGCTGATGGTGCCGGCCATCATCTATGGCGAAACCCGCCACAAGCTGAAGCAGGTGTTTGTCGGCGCCATTGCGCTGATGACCCTGGCCCAGCTGGGCATGGCCTTTGCCCTGACCTCGTTCTGGTGGATCGTGGCCTGGCTCGGCGCTTACTTCGTGGCCTTCAACATTCTCGAAGCCACCCTGCCGTCGATCATTTCCAAGATTGCTCCGGCGGATGCCAAAGGCACGGCAATTGGCGTGTATAATACCGCCCAATCTTTCGGCCTGTTCCTCGGCGCCGCCGCCGGCGGTCTGCTGTACACGCATTTCGGCAGCACCGGGGTATTCAGTTTCACCGGTCTGATGATGCTGGCCTGGCTGATCATGGCGCTGACCATGGTGCCGCCGGAGCCGGTCAAGTCGATGATGTTCCATATCGGCGAACACTGGCGCGGCAACCCGCGCGAGCTGTCGCGCATGCTGGCACTGCAGCGCGGCGTCAAGGAAGCGGTCGTCATGCTGGAAGAACGCGTGGCCTACCTCAAGGTGTCCCAGCAGGACTGGGACGAAGCCTCGGTACAACAATTGATTCAGGAGACCAAGTAAATGGCGTCCGTCAACAAAGTGATTCTCGTCGGCAATCTCGGCCGCGACCCGGAAGTGCGCTACATGCCGTCCGGCGACGCGATCGCCACCCTGTCGATCGCCACCACCGACAGCTGGATGGACAAATCGTCCGGCCAGCGTCAGGAACAAACCGAATGGCACCGCGTGGTGTTCTTCGGCAAAACCGCCGAAGTGGCCTCGCAGTACCTGAAAAAGGGCTCGCAGGTCTACGTTGAAGGTTCCATCCGCACCCGCAAGTGGCAGGACAAGGAAACCGGCCAGGACCGCTACAGCACCGAAATCCGCGGTGACCGCATGCAAATGCTGGGTGGCAAGAGCGGCGGCGGCAGCGCCCCGATGGACGGCGGTGACGATTACGGCTATCAGGGTGGCCGCAACGACGCCCCGCCGGCACCGGCTGCCGCCCCGGCCGCACCGCGCCGCCAGGAATCGCGCCCGGCACCGAAGCTGGATGATATCGACGACGATATTCCGTTCTGACCTCCAGTCTTTCGTCTGAACAAAAGCCAAGCTATTCATGTAGCTTGGCTTTTTTTAATCTCAACAGAAAACCAGGCAAGTCATTTTTCCGGATAGTCCAACTGGCCCCCTCACTGACAAGCACGAACGTTTTGCAGCGTGCTGCGTCCAATCGCCTCAGGTCTTAGGTTCCTTCAGCGAGGATCCCGCCATGATTGAGCCCGTTCTGCACTTGCCACACGAAGACTGGCTGAGGTGACGCATGGCGCTCTGGACAGACTGTCAGAAAGATCAACACTTAGCTGACTTGAGTGCAGCAAAGACCGACAACCGATGACCACCTGTTGACCCATCACACTCATCCACCCTTCAAAATCAGCCCCCTATGCCATCCCAGCCCAGCCGCTTCGCCCTTTTCGCCGAAATCCTTCCCGCCATCCGATTTGTCTGGCAAGCACGTCAGCGACTGTGGCTGCCGGGGGGAATACTACTGTTGACCGAGCTCCCCCTGTTTCTGTATCAGGCCCAGGCATCACAAGGCAGTGGCCGTAATCTCCCGTGGCTGACGGTATTACTGCTGCTGACCCTGATCAACATGCTGATCAACATCGCCGTCATGCGTCTGTACCACGATGAACCGGCACAGGCCTGGCGCCTGCATCGCCTCGATCAAACGACCCGCGGTGCATTCTGGGTGATGTGCAAACAGGTCGTGGCCATCATGCTGGCGAGCATGCTCCTGATCATCCCGCTAGTGGCACTCGGCCAGTTGGCCAAGAAAATGGGTGTGCCGGCCCCGGCAGAAGAGATCGTGCTGACCGTCCTGTTGGGCTTGTTGCCCAGCATGCTCAACGCCAGGTTGCTGCTGGCCTTGCCCGCGCGCCTTGACCAGCGCAGCCAGCCCTTTGGCGTGGCCTGGCGCCTGAGTCGGGGTCAACTGCTGCCGCTGACGCTGTTTGGCCTTGGCTTCAGCTTGCTGGACAAACTACCCACCCTGAGCCACCCGGTCCTGACCCGCTGGGTACCTGCCAATGGCTCCTGCTACTACCTGCTGGTCCTGGCACTCTGTGTGCTGCTGGCCTGGCTGGAAATGATCAAGGTCATCCTGCAAATCCGCTGCTACAACCGACTGGCTAGGCCAGCGCCGTAAGCCCCTCAAAACGAACGGGGTCAGGTCTTGTTTTTTGCAGAAATGCAAAAAACAAGACCTGACCCCGTTCGTTTTATTTCAGGCCAATCAATGTCCGGCCTGGGTTGCCTGCTGATGCGATTGCGTCAGCAGGCGATCAGTAAAGGCAATGGCGATGGCCGAAAGCAGGAAGGCCAGATGCAGCAGCAACTGCCACATGATGGTGTGGTCAGGCAGTTGTGCGGCATTGATGAAGGTCTGCAACAGGTGGATCGAAGAAATGCTGATGATCGCCAGCGACAGCTTGACCTTCAGCACTGAAGCATTGACATGATCCAGCCACTCAGGCTGATCGGGGTGATCGTCGATGCGCAGGCGCGAAACAAAGGTTTCATAACCGCCCACCGTCACCATCAGCAGCAGGTTGGCGATCATCACCACATCGATCAGCCCCAGCACGGTCAGCATGATCTGGGTTTCGCTCAGGCTGGTCAGATTGATCAGCATGCTCCACAGCGCACTGAGAAACTTATAGGCATAGATCCCCTGCACCACAATCAGACCAAGGTAGATCGGCAATTGCAGCCAGCGGCTGGCAAACATCACTTTTCCGAGATAGGACATTTTCATGGGGGTCACGGCTCTTTCATGATCAATGACAAACGACCATGAAAGACCCGGCAAGATGCCGACAGTTCCTTTGCTCCTTCAGCCCCCCGGCCGCACCGTCACCGGCAGGGAGCCGGGCGGCAAGCCGATGGTCTTCAGTTCCATCGGTACGGTCTCGTGCGGCAACCATTTCTTGTAGATGCGGGCGAAGGTGCCATCCTGCTTGACCTGGCGAAAGCCCTCCTGCCAGGCAGCAATGGTCTCGGCTGGGGTGCCTGCGGAAAAAGCCAGAAACAGTTCCAGCCGCTGCAGGATGGTCAGCGGTTCAATCTCGCTGTAATCGTGGCCGATGGTTTTCATGACCTGAGGCACGATCACACTGCCATCGACCCAGATATCCACCCGGCCATTGAGCAGCATATTGGCCACGGCTTCCGGGGTCGCCACATCGTCGGTGACGTTGAATCCCGCCTGACGGGCGGTGGAGAGGAAAATGCTCGAGCGGTAGGCGCCGGTATGCAGCTTGAACATGTCAGCGCCCATGGCGCGGTAACGGGCGGCATTACCCTGACGGCAGTAGGCCTCGATGTTGGAAACCACGATCGGACCGACCAGAGTCATCAGCCGTTCACGCTCCGGGCTGCGGCCGACGGTAAACAACAGGACGTTCGGGTTGCTGAGCAGCTGCGAATAGCCCCGGGCAAAGGGCTGCACCAGAATCGGATCGGTCGAGCCGATGCGCTGCTGAATCGCGCGCACCACGGCCACGGCCATGCCGTCCGCCTTGCCGGCACTGGCAAAGGTTACCGGCGGCCAATCCTCGGTCAGGATGACCAGATGCCCGGCAGCCCGCGCCGGCACGGCCAGACACAGCCAGATCAGACAAAGCCAGATCAAACGGCCCATCGACAAGGCGCCCCGAAAAACGACCGCGCAAGCCCGGTATGGCTCCGCACTGTCCGTAACTCATGTTAGACAGTGCAGACGCCGGACACCAGTAATGATCATGGCATGTCAGTCATGATGACCAGCCAGCTCAGGCCACCGGACACCCGGAAACGGCCGCGGTGCCGGCTTGTTGCCGGCGCGGCAGCCTGAACTGGCGCCAAAGTGCCAGCCAGGTCAGCCCGCCGACCAGCGCCAGCGTCATCCAGGGCAAACCCGGTCTGTACAAACGTTGCCCCAGGTCATACAACCAGCCACCGCCGAAATAGCCCAGCGAGCCACCGAGCGCCAGCCCCAGGCGGCTGGCCCCCATGTAGCTGGCACGCGCCTGCGGGTCGGCCAGTCCGGCCACATAGGCCTCCCGTGCCGGCTCGACAATGATCGAGCCGAGATAGAGCAGTCCCAGCGCCAGAAAGGCCGGCAGTGCCTGGGTTACCCAGACCATGCTGGCCCAGCACAGCGACATCATCGCCAGACCAATCAACATACGGGTCTCGCGCCGCAACCAGCGCTCGCCCAGCCGGGCCAGCGGGTAGAGCAGCGTCAGCGACAGACAGGTTTCCAGGGTGTACATCCAGCCCACCGCGGCCATGCTGCCGGTCAGCTTCTTCATCACGATCGGCATCAGCAGCAGCACCTGCACATACAGCATGTAATAACCGCTCAGCGTCAGGACAAAGCGCATGAAATGCCGGTCACCCAGTACCAGACGCATCGAGGCCAGCGGGGCGGCCGTGCGTGAACGACTGACGCGCCAGGCAGGGAGGATCAGCCAGTTGGCCAGCGCCACCATCAGGAACACGGCGGTACCAACCAGGCCGACCCAGAAAAAATCGAAACGCAGCAGCCAGGAACCCAGTAAAGCACCGCTGACCGCGCCGGCGCTCTCCTGCATCATCATGATCGAATAAAAATGGGCGCGTTCGCGCGGCCGGACCAGCTTGGCCACCAGCGCAATGCGTGGCGGGTCAAACAGGACGCCGCCCAGACCGGCCAGCAGACAGGACAACACCAGCACCCAAGGTGCCTGCGCGACGGCCATCAAGGCAAAGCCCAGCGCCCGCAGCAACATCCCGCCGATGATCAGCGGCTTGGCGCCGAAGCGGTCGGCCAGCATTCCACCGAACAGTCCCAGTCCCTGCTGGGTAAGCTGGCGCGCCCCGAGGGCCAGACCGACACTGGCGGCCGCCCAGCCCAACTGATCAACAAAATGCAGACTGACCATCGGCACCACCATGTAAAAACCCAGCAGCACCAGCAGGTTATCAAACAGGATGAACCACTTGCCGCGTCGGCGCGCCTGGTTGGCATGAGCCATGATCAATCTCCTTATTCTGTCATGCGAACAGTATAGGGAGCGGCTCTGATATCATGGAATCCTATTTCTTGGAATAGTTAATATCTGGAATCGTTATGTCAGTATCGTTAAGCGATCTGGCCTTGCTGATTGATGTCGCCGAACGCGGCAGCTTCAGCCAGGCGGCAGCACTGCGAGGCTGGTCACAGCCCCAGGTCAGCCAGCGCATCGCCGTGCTGGAGGCAGAGCTCGGTCACGCCCTGTTTCAGCGACATCGCCGCGGCGCCATCCCCACCGCCGCCTGCGAACAGTTTCTCGGTCCCGCCCGCCAGGCGCTGGCGGCATTCCGTCAGGGCCAGGAGGCGCTGCTGGCGGCGCCTCCCCTGCCGCGCATTCATCTCTCCTGCCTGCCCTCGCTGACCACGCCGGTGTTCGGACCGCTGCTGCTCCGACTGGTCGATGCCCCGTTCGAGATTCGCTGCCATACCGATCACTCGCCGCAAATCATGCAAACCGTGCTGACCGGCGAGATCGATGTCGGCTTTGTACTGAAATGTCCGGCCATCGCCGGTGTCCAGGTAGAACCGCTGTGGCGCTCCCCCATCGTTCCGGTGGTCTCCCCCGATCATCCGCTGGCACGACAAGCGGCACCGCTCAAACTGGCTGATGTTGCCAACTATCGCATCGCGCCGCAGTACTGGGGACAGGCTTGCGAAGAGCTGATCCGCCGCCTCTGGCTGGTACGGCTGCACAGCAGCGCCATTCATGCCATCCAGCCCGCCTCGGCGGCGCGCGAGATGGCGTTCAGCCATGGCTTCCTGTCTTTCCTGCCCGAGCTGTCGGTGCGAGAGGACCTGAAAGCCGGCCGGCTGATCCGCCTGCAGATTCCGGAGCTGCCGGAATGGCTGTGGGAGGTCATGATGGCCTACCGCAGCGGCAAACGACCGTCGACTGCCAAGCAGACCGTGCTGGAAGCGGCCCGCGCCCTGGCGGCAGATGCCTGAGTCCTCACCTGAAAGCTGTCCGGCGGTCCTGAAACCGGCAACCGCATGTCCTCAATCCGGTTTCAGGTCGCCCGCAGGACCGGACCGGGGCAAGCTGAGCACTCCGTCATCAGGAGAGCCCTTATGCACAAATCCCTGCTCGCCCTGCTGACCCTGCTCTGGGTCAGCGCACTTTCCGCCGCGCCGGTCACCGGCATGCAAAGACTCACCCTGCCCGCCCAGGCACAGGCACGCAGCGCCGAGGCCGTGCTGTGGTATCCGGCCAGCAGCGACGCCCCAACGACACGCGTGGCGGACAATGCCGTGTTCATCGGCATTGACGTGGTCGAATCGGCCTCGCCCCTGCCGGGTCCCCACCCACTGGTCCTGCTGTCACATGGTTATGGTGGCAACTGGGCCAATGAAAGCTGGCTGGCCGCCGATCTGGTCCGCCAGGGCTATATCGTTGCGGCCGTCAACCATCCGGGAACCACCACTCGCCATATGGATCCCGCGCTAGCGCGCACGTTGTGGCGCCGGCCACAGGACATCCGCCATCTGCTCGATACCTTGCTGGCGAATCCGCAATGGGCGCCGCGGATTGATCCGCAGCGTATCGCGGTCATTGGCCACTCGCTGGGCGGATGGACCAGCCTGGCACTGGCCGGGGCACGCTTCAGTCCGGAACGCATGGAGCAGGATTGTCAGCAGCACAAGGCGCTGATCGCCTGCCAGCTGTATCAGTCGCTGGCCATCGGCCAAACGCCGGTCGATCGCCAGGCGCTGGCGGCCCCCATGGACGACCCCCGCATCCGTGCCGCCGTGGCACTGGATCCAGGCGTGACCCGCGGCTTTACCCCGCAAAGTCTGCAGGGCCTGCACCGGCCTGTGCTGATTCTGGCGGCAGGTGGCGAGAATCCGGCCTTGCCGGCCGCCCTGGAGTCAGGCTATGTCGCGGCTAGTCTGCCAAGTGACAATCGACACTATCAGGTCATCGAGGATGCGCTGCATTACAGTTTCATGCAGGTGTGCCGCCCGGGGGGAAGTGAGCTGCTGGCACGCGAGCAGCCGGACGACAGCATCATCTGCCACGATGCCGGGGACCGCCCGCGCGAGGCAATTCACCGCCAGGTCGCCGCCCTGATCAGCGCATTTCTGCAGCAGGCCCTGCGCTGAGGGATGCCTGACGCCGCCAGGCGCTGGGCGACATTCCGGTCTGCCGGGCAAATTCATGATTGAAATTGGACTTGGTGAGAAAACCGCTCGCCAGTTGGACCTCGGTGACCGGCATGGTTGTTTCGGACAACAACCGACAGGCTTCCGCAATGCGCAGACGGTTGATGTATTGCGAGACATGACAACCACTTACCCGATTGACCGCCTGCGACACCTGGCGCGGCGAACGCCCCAGTTTGCGCGCCAGTCGCTGCAGGGTCAGCTCGCCGTCGCAATACAGCCGCTGCTGCTGCATCAGTTGCGCCAGCGCGGCCATCAGCGCCTGATCATCCGGCGCCGGCGATGCCTCCACAGGCAAACGGCCAGCATCCTCGCTCAGCACCTCGCTCGGACGCAAACGATCCAGCATCAGCATCAGGCCACTGCTGAGCAACAACATCAGCAGATTGGCGGCACTGACCACACGCAGGGCATGCTCGCCATGGGCGAAACCAAAATCCAGCGCCAGCACCAGATCGGTCAGCCCCGAGATCAGCAACATACCACCGGCCAGACTGGCCAGACCCTGCGCCTGACGCGTACTTTCCAGCCGCACGCCGGCAAACTCACCCTTGGTTGCCAGCCACAACAAGGCCAGCCCATAGGCAGAAAACTGCAGCGCCAGCGAGGCATCCAGCAGGGGACGCCAGAACCAGGCCTGAAAGGCAATCAGCAGCACCGGTATGCCATGCAGCCAGCGCGGGCGTTCCGGCGCGGCAAAAGCCACCCAGGCCAGGGGCGGCAGAGTCGCCGCCACCATGGAGCGCCAATGCCAGACTAGCACCGAGGCCGTGCTCCAGCGCCACCCCACCATGACGGAGGACAGCGCACAGGCGGCGATAAACCACAGCACGGCCGGGTTGACCGCCTCATGCCGGCGCCCCAGCCACAAACGCAGCAACACCAGGATTTGCAAAAGCGCCAACACAAAGGGCAAAGGAAGCGATGCCATCGTTGCAGATTCCACACCATGGTCAATGACATAATCATGCTACCACCGCCGCGGACCCGCTTCCATCCAACTTCCCGTCCAGATGGACGACTGGTATGCTGCCGTCCCGTTCACACAGAGCCCCGCATGCCCTATCCCCTTACCCCCCTCTACGGTTTCTCCGGACAGGCCGGCAGCCTGCTGGAAGTCAAACGACTCGACGTGCCGTCCACGGCGGCGCCCTCGGCACGTTTCTTCTGGCTGTGGCGTCCGGCTGGCGGACAATGGCAAGTCCTGACCTTTCTCGCCATGCAAACTGAGCCCGGACAATATCGACACTTTGCCGAAGGCGAACTCTGGTTTGATGCGCAGCAGGCACGCTGGCAAGCTCCCGGGCTGAACTGCATCTTGCCCGCTGCCCTACCCTCCGGCTGGCAAGACGAGGTCTGGCCCGCCATTACCGATCAGTAACTTTTACTACCGGTCAGTAGACTTCTCCCTGTCCGCTTTGTATGCTGAAACAAAACGGAGGATCTCGCGGATGAAAAAAATCTTGCTGGCGATCTGCTGCTTCTGGGCGCTGACGTCCTCGGCAGCCATGGACGTCAGCGCGCTGCTGCCTGACGCCCGGATGACCGGGCGCGGCGAATTCCGTTATTTCGGCTGGCTGATTTATGACGCGACCTTGTATGCCCCACAGGGACAATACCGGCCGGGTCAGCCCTTTGCGCTGACGCTGCGCTATCACCGCCAGATCAGTCGTCAGCAACTGGCTGACAGCAGCATCGAGGAAATCACCCGGCTCTATCCGCAGAAATACCACCGCGAACGCCTGGCCACCTGGCGCGAGCGTCTGCTGCAAGCCCTGCCCGACGTCCGCCCTGGCGATCAGTTGACCGGCGTGTACGAGCCGGAAAAGGGCTGTCGTTTTTTCAATCAACAGCAGTTGATTTCGCGCATCGATGATCCGGAACTGGCACGCGCCTTCTTTGACATCTGGCTTTCCCCTGCCACGCGTGATCCGCCATTGCGCCAGCAACTACTCGGCAGTCGCACGCCATGAACCGCTGGGCGGGACTGCGCTACGGGCTGATGGGTCTGCCTCTGGCCATGGTGGCGCTGCCGGTCTATCTGCAATTGCCGCGCTACTACAGTACGGCACTGGGTCTGCCGGTCGCGGCGCTGGGCATCTGGCTGATGATGGCGCGCAGCTGGGACACGCTGCAGGATCTGTGGCTGGGTGCCTGGCTGGCCACCATGGCCGGCAAAGGCCGTCTGAACCGGCTGCGCCATCTGGCGGCCGGCCTGATGATGGGCAGTTTCGTCGGCCTGTGGTTTCCGCCGCTGCGCGGCGAGGCCTTGCTGCCGTGGTTCGGTTTGATGCTGGCCATGTGCTACAGCAGCCATAGTGTGCTGAACATTTGCCTGCTGGCACAGGGCAGTGCCCTGCCCGCGGCACGACAGCTGCAGGCGGCCGCCTGGCGCGAGGGCTGCGGACTGCTCGGCGTCATCCTGATGAGTCTGGCTTCTCCCTGGCTGACGGCGACCACCGCCCTCTCCCCCTGGGTGCGACTCGCGGCAGTCCTGCTCTGCGCACTCAGCCTGCTCGCCTCGCTTTACTGGCCGGCCGCCGATGCGGCGCTTTCCGCGCCGACGCGCACCGACTGGCGCCTACCCTGGCGCAACCCGGCATTTCGCCGCCTGCTACTGCCCTGTGGCTGCAATGCCCTGGCCGGCGCGATCGCCGGGACTCTGGCGCTGTTCTTCATTGAAGACCGTCTGGCGCTCGCCGGTTCGGCGGGCTGGCTGCTGGGCAGCTACTTTCTGGCCGGGGCACTCGGCATGCCGCTGTGGATACGCCTGAGTCAGCGCTGGGGCGCACTGCAGGCATGGCGGCTGAGCATGTGGCTGGCCATTGCCGGCTTCCTCGGTGCCATGGGGCTGCAGGCAGGACAGGTCTGGATCTACTGGCTGATCTGCCTGCTGACCGGGCTGACCCTGGGTGCCGATCTGATGCTGCCGCCATTGCTCATCGGTCAGCAGGTCCCCGCCACCGAACACCACGCCGGCTACTTTGGCCTCTGGAGCCTGCTCGGCAAGCTGGCCCTGGCAGGCAGCGCACTCAGTCTGCCGCTGCTGGCACAGGCCGGCTATCAGCCCGGGCAGCCGGGGCCGCAGGCACTGAGCATCGCCTATGCCGGACTACCCTGCCTGCTCAAGGCCATGGCCTTGCTGTCCCTGCCCGGCAAGCCTCTCAGGCATTCTGCAGATTGAGGCGGTCATATTCGCGCTGTGCGGCCAGCACCGCCTGAATATTGTGTTCGGCCCAGTGCGACAGCGAGGCAAAGGTATCGGACAGCGTGCGGCCCAGCGGCGTGAGTGCGTACTCAACCGTCACTGGCACCGTGGCGAACACCTTGCGGGTGATCAGACCGTCCCGCTCAAGTTTTTTCAGCGTCTGCGACAGCACCTTCTGCGAGATCCCCTCGACATCGCGGCGCAGTTGGTTAAAGCGCACGCTGCCCGGACGCAGGCGTTCCATGATCAGTACCGACCATTTGTCCGCCAGGCGGTCCAGCACCATGCGGGCCGGACAATGCTGGCTGAACACGTTATAGGACAGACAGGACGAGGCACTTTCGCTCATGGGGTGGTTTCCTCAAAGTAACTAAATCACACACAAGTGCCTTCTTGGCTACCTGGTATTCAAAAGATACCATGCTGACAAACCGCTGAATACCCGGCGGCCAACCAAAAGGAGCAAACATGAGCAAGCAAGTTGTCGTGTACTTTTCCGGCTACGGCCATACCCGCCGTGTTGCCGAAGCGGTTGCCGAAGGCGCACAAGCCAGCCTGATCGCCATCGATGGCGAAGGCAATGTGCCGGAAGCCGCCTGGGAACAACTGGCTGCCGCCGATGCCATCATCTTCGGTGCGCCGACCTACATGGGCACCGTGCCGTGGCAGTTCAAGAAGTTCGCCGATGCCACCTCCAAGGTCTGGTTCACCCGTGGCTGGCAGGACAAGGTTTTTGGCGGCTTCACCAACAGCGCCAGCCTGAACGGTGACAAGCAAGTCACCCTGATCACCCTGCAAACCCTGGCCTCGCAGCATGGCGGCATCTGGGTCAGCCTGGGCCTGTCGCCGTCCAATACCAAGGCCGCAACCCGCAATGACGTCAACAATCTGGGCGGCTCGGTCGGCCTGCTGGTGCAAAGCCCGGCAGACGCCAGCGTCGAGGAAGTGCCGCAAGGCGACCTGGAGACCGCCCGTCAGTATGGCGCCCGCGTCGCCGCCGTGACCCAGCGCCTGCGCGGCTGAAACGGCTGAACGCAACGGGGCCGGCGCGGGCATCTCCCGCGCCGGCCCCGTTGTCCTGTCGGCCATGGTCAGAGTGTCAAGGGATCAATCTCGGCCACACTATTGAAGATATAGTCCGGCTGATAGGGGAAGTGCTCGACCGACTCGCGGGTCGACACCCCCGACAGCACCAGCGCCGTCCACATCCCGGCCTCCAGCCCGCCGACGATATCGGTATCCATGCGGTCACCGATCATCACCGCCTCTTCCGGATGCACACCCAGCTTGCGCGTCGCCAGCATCATCATCAGCGAATTCGGCTTGCCGACAATATAGGGCTTCTTGCCGGTCGCGGCGGAAATCGCTGCCAGCAAAGTACCGGCAGCCGGCTCGTAACCGCCTTCGACCGGATCGATCATGTCCGGATTGGTACCGATGAACTTGGCCCCCTGATCGATAAAACGCACCGCCTTCTTGATCTGCTCGAAGCTGAAGGTTTGCGACTTGGCCACCACCACATAATCCGGATGGGATTCGGAGATCGAAAAACCGACGTTGTACAGCTCGTTGATCAAACCGCCGCCACCGACCACATAGGCAGTGGGCTGCGCCTTGCGCGTCTGGCTCTTGAGAAACATCGCGGTGGCCATGGCGCTGGTAATGAAGTTGTCTTCGGTCAGTCCGCTGATCCCCAGCCCTTCCAGCTTGAGTTTCAGATCCAGCGGCGTTTGCTCGGCATTGTTGGTGAGAAACAGAAAGGGCGTCTTGCCCTCCACCAGCCGGGTGACAAACTCGCGTGCACCGGGAATCAGTTGCTTGCCGCGATAAATCACGCCATCCATGTCGGAAATGATGCTTTTTGTCATTGTTCACCCTTTGGCGCGCCATAAGCACGCAGAAAAAAATCCACATTGGCCTGCAGCAGACGGGCATCGTCCCCGGCACTCGGCCCCGGCAAGCCCAGCATCAGCCGGCAGTGCCCGCTGCCAAGATACAGACTGAGAAACTGATCGGCCGCCTGCAGCGGATCCTCGATCAGCAGGCTGCCCGCGCGTGCGCACGCCTGCAGATAAGTGGCCAGATGAGAGACCACTTTCTCCGGGCCCTGGCGATAAAACGCCTGGCAGGCTTCCGGATTGGTGGTTGCGGCGGCAATCATCATGCGCTGATGGCAAACCACGTCTTCCGCGCGGATCAGTTGCAAAAAACCCTCCGCCACCTGCATCAATACCCGGCGCGGCGCCAGCGGGTCGGCGCTGTCCAGCCGCTCGACACCGAAGGCGGCGTCGGTCCGCAGGCTGACTGCAGCCTCGAAGAGCGCCTCCTTGCTGGGAAAATAGCGATATATCGTGACTTTCGACACGCCGGAGGCATGCGCCACCCCCTCCATGCTGGTGCGCTCGTAACCGTGCAGTCTGAACTGTTCCTGCGCCGCCTCCAGCACTTTGCGCATGCGTTCCGGATCACGCGGGCGACCGCGCTTGCCGGCAGATTGACTTGCTTCCATTTTCTTTACTTGACCGTTCAGTAAATAATTTCTACTATCCACTCTACATGTAAAACCGGAATCGCAGGATGTTCAAGCTCAAATACTCCGCCTATTGTGGCAGCTTGTCGGCCGTTTTGCTGCCCGTGCTGCTCACTAGCTGTGCCCTGCCCCCGCCAGCACGTGATCTGCACAACCTCACGCCGCAAGGGACTTACCGTCAGGCGACGCCCCCGGACGAGCACATCCCGGCAAGCGAAGCCGCCTGGTGGGCACAGTTCGATGATCCACGCCTGCTGCAGCTGATCGAGCACGCCCAGCAGGCCAACCCGGATATCCTCATCGCCCTGCAGCGGGTACAGGAAGCACGCGCCGGCATGCGTGCCGCCCTGGGCGCCACCGTGCCCTCTCTGTCGCTGGCCGCCAGTGCCAGCGACAGCAGCAGCGGCCTGCCCGACCCCGTCAAACAGGGGGTGCCCGACACCCGCAATCGCACTGCCGGCCTGGACACCCGCTGGGAAATCGACCTGTCCGGCGCCTTGCGCGAGCAGTATAGTGCGGCGCAGCATGATGCCCTGGCCGCCGACTGGGGTGTGCGCGGGGCCCAGTTGATGGTCAAGGGAGAGGTCGCGCGCCAGTACTTCCTCTGGCAAGGCGCCCTGGCGCGGCAAAGCCTGCTGCAACAAATCATTCAGCGGCAGGAACAACAACTGGCGCTGCTGCAATTGCGGCTGGATGCCGGGCTGGCAAGCCCCCTGCAGCGCGACCAGCTGGCGGCGGCGCTGAACAGCCAGCGTGCCGAGCTGCCGGCGCTGCACAGTCTGCAAATGGCCTGCGAAAACCATCTTGCCGTCCTGCTGGGTCAGTCGCCCAGTCAGCCCCTGCCCGAACTCACCCTGCCCGGCCCCGGCCTGACCGCTACCCTGCCCGCGCTCTCCCCGGGACTGCCGGCAGAGCTGCTGCGCCGCCGTCCCGATCTGATGGCCGCCGAGCACAAGCTGCGTGCTGAAGGCGCCCGGCTGGATCAGGCCTATGCCAACCAGTGGCCGAAACTCTATCTTGACGCCCTGTTCGGTCGTGAAGCACTGACCCTCAACAATGTGAGCCAGGTGCCAGTGCGCTTCAGCCAGATCGGCCTGACCTTTACCCTGCCGATTTTCAGCGGCGGGCGTATCCAGGCGGCCATCGATGCCCAGACCGCACGCGAACAGACTGCCTGGCTGGACTACCGGCGGCAGATCCTTGCCGCACTGGAAGACGTGGAAAACAGCCTGACGCTGCGCCAGGACGAGGCACGCCGGCTGCACGCCCTGACCCAGGCCAGCGAAGCGCAGAACAGCGCACGCCATCGCGCCGATGCCTTGCTGGCCGAAGGTCAGATCGATCAGTCTGGCTGGCTGGATACCGAACGCGCCCGGCTGGCCGCCGAGCTGGCCCGAACCGACAGTCTGGTACAGGCCAAACTCGACCTGATCCAGCTCTACAAAGCCATGGGTGGCGGCTGGCCGGCCACCGCCCCAAGCAAAGGAAGCCCGCAATCATGACGTCCCGTTATTTTGCTCTGGGTCTGCTGACCCTGCTGAGTGCCTGCGGGCGCCATGAAACCACCGCGCCGCCAGCGCAAACGGTGCTGGTCAGCCGCATCGGCGACGCAAACAGCACGCAAAGCCAGGTGTTTGCAGCCAGCCTGCAGGCCCGCACCCGCAGTGATCTGGCCTTCCGGGTCGGTGGTACGGTGCTGCGACGGCTGGTGGAGACCGGTCAGCGTGTACACGCAGGTCAGGTGCTGGCCGAACTGGACCCGGCGGACTACCGACTGGGCCTGGCGGCTGCCCGCGCGCAATGGCAGAGCATTGGCGCGGAAGCCAGCCAGGCGGCGGCCGACCAGGCACGCTTTACCCGTCTGCAGGGCACCGGCGCCGTGGCAGCAGCCGATGCCGAGCGCCAGCGCAGTCGCGCCAGCGCCACGCAAGCTCAGCGCCAACAGGCCGAAAGCCAGCTGGCCCTGGCGCAACGCAACCTGGACTACACCCAGCTGCGCGCGCCCTACGATGGCGTCATCACCGCTCAGCATGTCGAAGCCGGCCAGGTCATTGCCGCCGGCCAGCCGGTGCTGAGCATCGCCCGGCCGGAGGAACTGGAAATCGTGGCCGATCTGCCGGAAACCGTGGCGGCACAAGCCGCCCGGGCGCAAGCCAGTGCCACGCTGTGGGGCGACCAGGGCGGGCCGGTTCAGCTGGTACTGCGGACGCTGGCACCTCAGGCCAGCCAGCCTGCGCGCACCTTCGAGGCCAGTTATCGCCTGAGCCGTGTCGATGCCGCGCGTCGTGCCGGCTGGACGCTGGGGCAAAGCGCCGAACTGACCTTGCACTGGCCACAACCCGGCACCTCGGTCCTGCTGCCGGCCGGTGCGCTGCTGAACAACCATGATGGCCCGGCAGTCTGGCTGGTCAATGAGGATGGCCAGACCATCCGGCGTCAGCCGGTGGTGGTGCTGAACTGGGGCAGCGAAGCCGTGCGCGTACAGGGGCTCCAGCCAGGACAACGTGTGGTCAGCGCCGGGGTACAGAAACTGGACGCCCGCAGCCGCATCCGGCCCGTCGAGCGCAGTGGCAGTGGCTTGCAACTGGATCAGGCCGGGAGCGGGTCATGAGATCGTTCAACCTGTCTGCCTGGGCGGTCACCCACCGTCCGATGGTGCTGTTCCTGCTCATCATCACCTTGCTGGCCGGGGTGTTCTCCTTTTCCCGCCTGGGGCGGCTGGAAGACCCGATCTTCAATGTACCGGTCATGACCGTGGTGGTAGCCTGGCCGGGCGCCAGTGCCCGCGAGGTGCAGGATGAGGTGCTCAACCGCATCGAACGGCAACTGCAGGGCATCGATGGCGTCGACTATATCCGCAGCTATGCCCGCCAGGGCTTTGGCGGCATCACGCTCAACATGAAAGGCGGCACGTCGAGCCAGGACCTGGATCGTGCCTGGTACCAGGCGCGCAAGAAGGTCGGCGATATCCGCGACAGCTTGCCGGCCGGCGTGCGCGGCCCGTTCTTCAACGATGAATTCACCGATGTCTACAGCGTGCTGTATGCCGTGAGCGCCCCGGACCTGAGCCCGGCCGAGCTGCACGAGCAGGCAGCCGACATTCAACGCGCCCTGCAGCGTGTCGACGGCGTCAACAAGGTCGACATTCTCGGCAGTCAGGATGAAAAGGTGTATGTCGACTTCTCCAGCCGCCGTCTGGCCGGTCTCGGACTGTCGCCGCAGCAGTTGATGGACACGCTGGATGGCCATTTGCGCCTCGCCCCGGCCGGCCTGGCGGAAAACCGCAGTGACCGAATTTATCTGCGCCCCGATGCCCCCTTGCACAGCGCGACAGAGGTGGCGGCACTGCCGGTTCAGGCCGGCGCTCGCCAGTTGCGCCTGGGCGATGTTGCCCGCGTACACAGTGGCTATGCCGACCCGCCATCATTCACCATCCGCCACAATGGCCAGCCCGTACTCGCCATCGGGGTCACCATGAGCCGCAACGGCAATATCCTGCAGCTCGGCAAGGCGCTGGATGCCCAGTTGCAACAGATCCGTGCCGGTCTGCCGGCAGGGGTCAGCATCGAGCAATACGCTGACCAGCCCAAGGTGGTGGAAGAATCCGTCTGGGAGTTCGAGCGTTCCTTCCTGGAGGCCCTGGCCATCGTGCTGGCGGTGTCGTTCTTCTTCCTCGGCTGGCGCACCGGCATCGTGGTGGCCGCCTCGGTGCCCCTGGTGCTGAGCCTGGTAGCCGTGGTGATGGCCGCGTGTGGCTGGCCGCTGGATCGCATCTCGCTCGGCGCCCTGATCATCGCGCTCGGCCTGCTGGTGGACGACGCCATCATCGCTGTGGAAATGATGGTGGTGAAAATGGAACAAGGCTGGAACCGCTTCAAAGCCGCCACCTTCGCCTACACCTCGACCGCCTTTCCCATGCTGACCGGTACCCTGGTCACCGTGGCCGGCTTCATGCCGGTCGGCTTTGCCCGATCGATTGCCGGCGAATACGCCGGCGGTATCTTCTGGATTGTCGGGCTGGCGCTGATCACCTCCTGGCTGGTGGCGGTCATCTTCACGCCCTATCTGGGCGTGATGCTGCTGCCCAACGCCAAACCCCATGCCGGCGGCCACCACGATGCCTACGATACCCCGCTGTATCGCCGGGCCAGGCGCATCGTCGACTGGGCCGTGACGCATCGCCGTACGGTCCTGATCGGCACCGGCCTGCTGTTCGTGACTGCACTGGCAGGCATGGGGCTGGTGCAGCAGCAGTTCTTCCCCACCGCCTCCCGTACCGAGCTACTGGTGGAGTTTCGTCTGCGCGAGGGCGCCTCCTTCGCCGCCACCCAGCGGGACGTGATGCAACTGGAACAGATCCTCAGACAGGACAAGGATGTCGAGCACTACACCGCCTACACCGGCGCCGGCTCGCCGCGATTCTTTCTGTCCCTGTCGCCCGAGCTGCCCGATCCGGGTTACGCCCAGTTCGTCATCCAGACGCGAGACATCCATGCGCGAGAGGCCCTGCGCCGCAGATTGCAGCAGCGACTGAACCAGGACCCGGCCTTTGCTGACGCGCGCAGCCGGGTATTGCGGCTGGAGTTCGGCCCGCCGGTCGGCTTCCCGGTGCAATTCCGCGTCATCGGCCCGGATACCGCCCAGGTGCGTGCCATTGCCTACCAGGTGCGGGACATCGTGCGGCAAAGCCCACTGGTGTACGACACGCAGCTGGAATGGAACGAGCTGGTGCGCACTCAGCGTCTGAAGATCGACCGCCAGCGCGCCAGCCAGCTCGGCCTGAGCCAGGCGGATATCGCCAATTTGCTGCAAGTCTCACTGGAAGGGGCGCCCGTCAGCCAGATCCGCCGCGGCGAGGACTTGATCGATGTCGTGCTGCGCGGGGATGCCCATGACCGCCGGGCACTGGAACACCTGCAGGACATTCGGCTGACCACACGCAGTGGTCAGGTCATCCCGCTTTCCCAGGTGGCGCAGGTGGTGCCGGCCTTCGAGGAACCGGTGCTGTGGCGCCGCAATCGCGAGATGGCCCTGACGGTGCGCAGCGAAGCGGCGGACGGGGTACAAGCGCCTTACGCCTCGGAGAAAATCTGGCCACAGCTGCAACCGCTGATCAGCAAACTGCCGCCCGGCTATCGAATCGAGGCCGGCGGCGCGATCGAGGAAAGCAACAAGGCCAACAAGGCACTGTTTGCCATTTTCCCGCTGATGTTCCTCGCCATGCTGCTGATCCTGATGGTGCAGCTGCAGAGCTTTGCCCGCATGATGATGGTCTTCCTGACCGCCCCGCTCGGCCTGATCGGCGTGGTGCCGGCGCTGCTGATCTTCAACGCACCATTCGGTTTTGTGGCGCTGCTGGGGGTGATTGCCCTGGGCGGCATGATCATGCGCAACTCGGTGATTCTGGTGGATCAGATCGACCAGGACATCGAGCACGGCACCCCGGCCTGGCAAGCGATTGTCGGCGCCACCATCCGCCGCTCGCGCCCGGTGATCCTCACGGCGGCAGCGGCCATTCTGGCGATGATTCCGCTGGCCGGCAGCGTCTTCTGGGGACCGATGGCCATGGCCATCATGGGCGGGCTGATCGCCGCCACCGCGCTGACCCTGGTATTCGTCCCGGCACTCTACGCCAGCTGGTTCCGCATCCAGCGTCCGTAATCCCCCACATACCCCACGGGGTCAGGTCTTTCATGCTGCATCTTGATGCAGCATGAAAGACCTGACCCCGTTGCTGCATTCAGTCTGCAAACTGTGCCGCCTCCCAGGCCAGTATGGCCTGCTTGCGCTCACTGCCCCAGCGGTAGTGGCCGACATCACCGCTGGCACGGATGACGCGGTGACAAGGGATCAGATAACCGATCTGGTTGGCTGCCAGCGCACTCCCTACGGCCCGGCTGGCCGACGGTGTCCCGATGCACCCGGCCAGTTGGCCATAGGACAACACCTGTCCGGGGGGGAGCGCCAGCAGCGCTTCCCATACTTTGATCTGGAAGTTGGTCCCGCGCAGCACCAGGTGCAGCGTGCCACGCTGCGGGATTTGCGCAAACACGCGCCCCAGCCAGTCGGCTGCCTGCGCGTCGTCGCGCTGCAGACGGGCTGCCGGCCATCGCGCCTGCAGCACCGCCTCGGACACCGCGGCGGGCGCTTCGGCAAAGGCCAGATGGCACAGGCCGTGCGCACTCCAGGCCAGCAAGGCAGCCCCAAAGGGAGATGCCCCCCAGCCCCAGCCCAGGGTCAGCCCCTGCCCGCCACGCTGGATATCCCCCGGGGTCAGCGCCTCACAATGCAACACCAGTTCGTGCAAGCGGCTCGGGCTGCTCAGGCCAACCGCCTGCGCGGTCTGCAGCACGTCAGCGCCCCGGGCCAACTGCGCCAGGGCGTGTTGCTTGGTCAGTGACTGCAGAAAACGCTTGGGCGAGACCCCGGCCCACTCGGCAAACAAACGCTGCAGGTGGTATGGACTCATATGCACCGCCTGAGCCAGATCGGACAGTGAGGGCTGCGCCAGCCGGTGCTGGTGCAAATAGCGGATGGCGCGCTCAATCAGCGCATAGTGGCGGGCATCTGTATCGACTGACATGGTGCAATCCCTGGAACCCGGAAGGTGACGCAGTCAGTATGCACGGCGGGACAGAACGGTGCATTCCGCTTATTGCGGAGTGCACCGTCTGCCGAATCAGATCTTCAGCGGGGCGAAGGACTTGACCAGATCGTCGATGGCCTTGATCTGCGCCAGGAAGGGTTCGAGCTGATCGAGCGGCAAGGCACTCGGGCCATCGCACTTGGCCTGGTCCGGATCCGGATGCGCCTCAAGGAACAGACCGGCCAGCCCCACGGCCATACCGGCACGCGCCAGCTCGGCCACCTGTTCGCGACGACCACCGGAGGCGGCGGCGCCCGATTCGCGCTTTTGCAGGGCATGGGTGACGTCGAAAATCACCGGCAGATTCTGGCTGACCTGCTTCATCACGCTGAAGCCCAGCATGTCGACCACCAGATTGTCGTAGCCAAAGCAGGTACCACGGTCACACAGAATCAACCGGGGATTACCGGCCTCGATGAATTTCTCCACGATATTGCCGATTTGCGACGGGCTGAGGAACTGCGGCTTCTTGATGTTGATCACCCGGCCGGTCTTGGCCATGGCAACCACCAGATCGGTCTGGCGGGCCAGGAATGCCGGCAACTGGATCACGTCGGCCACTTCCGCCACCGGCTCACATTGCCACGGCTCATGCACATCGGTGATCACCGGCACGCCAAAGGTCTCCTTCACCGCCTGCAGGATCTTCAGCCCTTCTTCCATGCCCGGACCACGGTAGGAGTGGATCGACGAGCGATTGGCCTTGTCGAAGCTGCCCTTGAAGACATAAGGAATGCCGAGCTTCTGCGTCACACGCACGTACGCTTCGGCAGACTTGAGCGCCAGATCGCGCGACTCCAGCACGTTGACGCCGCCGAACAGCACGAACGGACCCTGGTTGCTGACAGTGATTTGCGGGGTGATCGAAACCTTGGACACGATGATTCCTTTGCTTGAAAACAGCGCCATCATACAACCGGAGGCTGCCAGAGGAGAAATTGTTCCAATGGCATGGGACGCGCCAGGACATAACCCTGCACCAGATCACAATCGTTCTCGCGCAGCCAGGCCAGCTCTTGCGGGGTTTCCGCGCCCTCGGCCACCACGCTCAGCCCCAGTTCGTGACAGAGCAGAATGGTCGAGCGCACGATGGCGGCATTCTTCGGTGTCGCGTCGATGGCATCGACAAACACACGGTCGATTTTCAGCTCATGCACCGGCAGAGTCTTGAGATAGGCCAGCGAGGCCTGGCCGGAACCGTAATCATCGATTGACAGCTTGACACCGAGGCTGGCGAGCTGATCAAGCAGCGCCAGCGCCTGTGCCGGGTCTTCCATCAAGGCACTCTCGGTGATCTCCAGACACAGGGCCGACGGCGGCAGGCCATGCCGCTGCAACAGCGACGCCACCAGCCCGGCCAGCGCCGGATTGAGCAGGTCATGGGTTGACAGATTGACCGCCGGCACGATCTGCCGCCCGGCACGATGCCAGTCGGCGGCCTGTGCCAGCACCTGATCCAGCAGCCATGGCGTGATCTCGCGAATGAAGCCGGTTTGCTCGGCAAAAGGAATGAACAGGCCGGGCGGGACCATGCCGCGTTGTGGGTGCTGCCAGCGCAACAGGGCTTCGGCCGCCGTCATGCGACCGGTACGCAGATCGAACTTGGGCTGATAAAACACCACGAATTCTCCCCGGTGCAAGGCATCGCGCATCTCGCCGATCAGGGACAACTGCGCATGCACCGGTTCCTCGCCCACTTCGCTGTAGCTCAGGCAGCTTTGCCGCCGCACCTTGGCGCGCCGTGCCGCCAGTTCGGCGCGGCGCAACAGCGTCGAGGCATCCTGGCCATCCTCGGGGTACAGGGCAATGCCCAGTGCCCCCTCGACATCCAGCCGCTGCCCCTCCAGCACCAGCGGGGTACGCAGCAGCAGCGCCATCTGTTCACCCATGGCGCGCGCCGCAGCCAGATCGCCATCGGGCAGCAACAACGCAAACTGATCGGCCCACAGCCGAACCAGCAGTTGCTCCTCCTCCAGCAAGGCAGATAGTCGCAGGCCGATCTCGCGCAGCAGTCGGTCGCCGATCTGCTGCCCCAAGGCATGATTGATGAGGGCAAAACGATTGAGGTCGAACACCAGGACGGCCCCCCGGCTGTCTGCCGGCAAGCGCTGGAAACGCTCGATAAAGCGCGTCCGGTTGGGCAAACCGGTCAGGTCATCCTCATAGGCCAGTCGCAAGATGCGGGCCTCACGACTGGAAAGTGCGTCACGCATCGACAGCAAGGCGCGCAACAGCTTGCCAATTTCGTCACGCCCCCCCGCCGGTACGGCGCGGTGCAGGTCACCCAGGGCAATGGCTTCGGCCACCCCGACCGCCTCGTTGATCGGCCGGGTCAGGCTGCGTGCCATGCGCCAGGCCAGCCACATGCCCAGCAGCAAGGCCCCGAGGGACAGCGAAACCACCAGTTTGCGCGCCAGTGACTCTGCCTGATGCAACTGCCACAGCTCTTGACGCATCCTTTGTTGCTGACGCGCCGCCAGGGCCGCGGTCTCACCCAGCAGTGCGTTCAGTGACTGCCTGGTGGCGCTGTCAAACTGCTGTCTGGCCTGATCGGGCCCTTCAAGCTCAATCAGATTGACGGTCTGGTAGAAGCGGTCGTTGTACTGGCGCCGCAGCACCTTGATACGGGTCAGTTGCGCCTGCTCGGCTTCTGGCGCATGACTCGCCGCATCGTTGACGATCTTGTCGAGCCGCGAAATCGCCAGATCGGCGGCTTCCAGCTCGCTATCCATCTGCTGATACAGGCCAATGCGCCGCTCCCGGTCGGTGGTCTGCAGCAATTGCAGCAATTGATTGGCGGCCACCAGGGCGTGCTGATCCGCCACCTGTGCCAGGTATTGCTTTTGTACCTGCACATCGACCAGCGACTGAGTGGACTCTGCCAGGCGAGTGAGCCGGGACAGTGAGACAGCGGCCACCATGCCGAGCAGGGCCAGCAACAAGGCAAAGGCCAGAGACAGGCGTACACCGATACGCAGCGAACTCAACATGAAACGGGCATCCCTGGGTGCCTCCCTCATCAGGACTGGACGATGACGATCTCTTCATCTTATGCAATATTGATGGCCACGACAGCCCTGACCGACCAGAACAGGCAGGCATGCTGCATAAACCACCCTGATCATGAATCAGCCATTTATGTTGCAATATCATGATTTAGTGATTTTTTATGTCTCAAATCAAACGAGCATCTTTCGCGGGCAAACGCAAAAACGTAATATCACGCTATTCCAAGCTCATAGGGCATGTTTGAAAAATAGCCCGAACCCACATGGAGATATCGCTCATGACCACGCTGGCGGCGCTGCGAAGCGCCTTTGATACCCTGAACCAGGATTACCTGACTGTTCACAAGACCAAAGAAGATCTTTTCTGGGACACCTATATGGCCGTCTCGGACGACCATGCCGGTTTCGCCCGCGCCGAAGCGGCATTCAAGGACTTCATCTCCAGTCCCGAGCGACTGGCTGCCGTCGAGCAGGCGCTGCAGCAATTGCAGACCATGCCGCAGGATGCTGAACGGGATGCCCTGCTGCATGGCTTCAAGGGATGGCAGGCACTGTTTCGCAGCAACATCATTGAAACGGCCGAAGCGCGTGCCCTGATGGCAGAACTGATCGAACTGGAGTCGGTCCTGTTCGCCAAGCGCCGTGACTACAAGATGCAGCACATCAATGACAACGGTCAGCGCGAAGATGCCACCCTGAGCATGCTGATGACCAACCTCGGCACCAACCGCGACGAAGGGGCCCGCAAGAGCTCGCACGACGCTTTGCTCGGCCTGGAACGCTGGGTGCTGGACAACGGCTTCATCGATATCGTCAAGAAGCGCAACCAGATGGCCCGTGCTCTGGGCTATCGCGACTATTTCGACTACAAGGTGCACAAGAACGAACAGATGTCGCCGGAAGACCTGTTCGCCATCCTGGACGAGTTCGAGGCCCGCACGCGCGAAGCCAATCACAAGGCACTGGCGCAACTGGCCAGTCGTCAGGGGCAGGAAGCCCTGCAAGGCCACAATATCCGTTTCCACATGAGCGGAGACGTGACCCGCCAGCTGGACCCCTATCTGCCCTTCTCCAAGGCCGTGGAACGCTGGATCATCAGCTTCCGCCGACTGGGCATCCAGTACCGTGGCGCCACCATGCAACTGGATCTGATCGAACGGGAAGGCAAGTACCAGAATGGCTTCTGCCATGGTCCGATTCCGAGCTATTTCGACCGTGAGCGCTGGGTCGCCGGCCAGATCAACTTCACCGCCGACGCCAAGCCCGACCAGGTGGGCAGCGGTATCCGCGCCATCAATACCCTGTTCCACGAGGGCGGACATGCCGCGCATTTCGCCAATGTCACCCAGAACTCGCCTTGCTTCTCGCAGGAGTTCTCGCCGACCTCGATGGCCTATGCCGAAACCCAGAGCATGTTCTGCGACAGCATGCTGTCCGATGCCGACTGGCTGAAACGTTATGCCAAAAACAGCGCCGGCGAGGTGATTCCGGATCAGCTGATCCGAGCCAAGATCGAAGCCACCCAACCGTTTGCCGCCTTCAACGAACGCATGCTGGCGGTGGTCGGTTATTTCGAGCGTGCCCTGTATGCCATGCCGGAGACCGAACTGAGCGCCGGAAGCATCCTGGAACTGGCACGCCAGACCGAACAGCGCATTCTCGGCATCGGCGTCAGCCCGCGTCCGCTGCTGGCCATTCCTCACCTGCTCAATCAGGAGTCGGCTGCGGCCTATCACGGTTATCTGCTGGCCAATATGGCGGTCTACCAGACCCGCGCCTGGTTCAAGCGCGAGTATGGTTTCCTGGCCGACAATCCGGCCATCGGGCCGAAACTGGCCGAGCATTACTGGGGTCCGGGCAACAGCATCAACCACAATGCCACCCTGGTCCGCCTGACCGGTGAACCGTTCAACCCGCGCTACCTGGCCGATGCCTGCACCCGCAGCGTCGAGGAAGCCTGGGCCAATGCCGAGAAACTGATTGCCGAAGCCGCCAGCCGCGACTACCCGACGGCTTACCCGGATGACCTGAAGGCCAGCATCCGTCTGGTGCACGGCGCGGAGCTCATTGCCGACAATCGCGATGGCGATGAAGCCATGTGCCACCGCTTCGAAGCCTGGGTCGCCAAAAACTACCCGGCCAGCGTGCACTAAGCCAACCGGCCCGCAGACCAGCCTGGTCTGCGGGCCGCATCCCCCCAGTTTTTTCCGCCCGGCCATGAGCACGAACTACTCGTGAACGGGGCGAACTATGCTAGTCTTCACTTTTAATGCTGTGAGGATGACCTACCCGTATGATGGACGTCGCCTGGCTGTCCGACCCCGCCGCCTGGCTGGGTTTGCTGACCCTGATCGTGCTCGAAGTGGTTCTGGGCATCGACAATCTGATTTTCGTGGCCATCCTGGCCGACAAGCTGCCCCCCGAGCAACGCGACCGCGCCCGTCTCACCGGCCTGTCGCTGGCCCTGGTGATGCGACTGGTGCTGCTGGCCAGCGTCTCCTGGCTGGCCTCCCTGACCGCCCCCTTGTTCAGCCTGTTTGGCCAACCGTTTGCCGGCCGGGACCTGATCATGCTGTGCGGCGGGGTCTTCCTGCTTTTCAAGGCCACCAGCGAACTGCATGAGCGGCTGGAGGGCGAGTTTGAAGTCCACACGCAGGGACAGCGGGCCTATGCGGCCTTCGCCACGGTGGTGGCGCAGATCCTGGTCCTGGACGCCGTGTTTTCCATCGACTCGGTGGTGACCGCCATCGGCATGTCGGACCACCTGGCAGTCATGATGATGGCCGTCGTCATTGCCATGATCCTGATGATGATGGCCAGCAAACCACTGACCACCTTCGTCAATGCCCACCCGACGGTGGTCATGCTGTGCCTGGGCTTCCTGCTGATGATCGGTTTCAGTCTGGTGGCTGACGGCTTCGGCTTCCACATTCCGAAGGGCTATCTGTACGCCGCCATCGGCTTCTCGGTCCTGATCGAAGCCTTTAACCAGATTGCGCAGAAAAACCGTATTCAGTACCTCAACCGCAGCCAGTCACTGCGTGAGCGCACGGCCAGAGCCGTGCTGTCGCTGATGGGCAACCGCCTGGTCTCCACCACCCGTGATGGTGTCGAACCGCCGGAAGAAGAGGCCTTTGCCCCGAACGAACGCGCCATGATCCGCAGCGTGCTGACGCTGGCAGAACGGCCGATTCGCGCCATCTGCACCCCACGCAATGACATCGAGCGTATCGACCTCTCCCAGACGATCGAGCAACAGCACCGTGTATTGCGCAGCAGTCCGCACTCGCGACTGGTCGTCATCCGTGACGGCGCCATCGATGAACCGCTGGGGATCGTGGCGCGCAAGGATCTGTTGGCCCCCTTGCTGGACGGTCAGCAACCGGACATCGAAGCGGTCCTGCGCCAGCCTCTGGTACTGCCGGAGAGTGTTCCGGTGCTCAAGGCGCTGGAAAGCTTCCGGCAACATGCCGCCGAGCTGGCCTTCGTGGTGAATGAATTCGGCAGTCTGGAGGGCATCGTCACTCACAAGGATCTGATGGAAGCCATTGCCGGCGAATTTCCCGAAGAGTACGAGCAGCATGAACGCCCCGCCCTGGTGGTCAATGAGGATGGCAGCCTGGACGTCGAGGGCAATCTGGAGCTGGTCATGCTGGAGCCCTATCTCACGCTGGGCGACTTCGATGACGCCGACTTTCATACCGTTGCCGGCCTGCTGATGGACCGGCTGGCACGGATTCCGCGCCAGGGTGACACAATCGAACTGGCCGGCTGGCGCCTGACGGTCATGGTACAGAACGGTAATCGTACCGAAAGAGTACTGCTGACGCCCCTGATCCCCTCCGCCTCATGACAGAAATGATTTTCTGATCCAGCGCAATACAGGACGGATCGGTTCTGCAGCGACGCCAGCGAGTCGATATAATTCAAGCCATTGATTTAATGTCATTGTCTAGAAGCGACGCGCTGGGTCCCTGCTGACAGGCAGACCAGCAGCAAATCTGTTTGCCCGATCAGAGGATGCTGCATGAAACCGGACGTGATCACCATCGAATTGACCGCCACACAGGGTTTTCGTGTGCAATGGCAACGCATGGCGGCAGAACAGTTATTCATCGGGCTGCCACCCGCCCGCATCTACCCCCTGATCCCCTCTCTGTTCTCCCTGTGCAGTCAGGCCCATGGCCTGGCCGCACGACTGGCGCTGTCAGCCGCGGCCGGTCACTTGCGCGAGGCAGATCCGGAAGAGCTCGACACTCTGACGCTGGAGGCGGTACGCGATACCCTGCGCAAGGTCTTGCTGGACTGGTCGCTGGCCTTCGAGGGCGCACCGGCCGACCCGGCGCTGCTGGAGCAATGGCGTCTGGCACAGAACCTGCCTGCCATGGCGGCCCTGGCCGAGGAGCAGGTATACGGCATGGCGCCCGCAACCTGGCTAGGTCTGGGGCTGAATGGCTGGCAGCAATGGATGGCCTCGGCGCGGGTACCCGTTGCGCGCTGGCTGAACAGCCTGAAAGAAGCCGATGCGGGTTGCCTGCTGCTGCCGATTCTCAATGCCCGCATGCTCAGCACCCTGCCGCTGGCCTGGTTCGACAGCGGCAGCCCCGAGTGGCAAGGCATGCCTTGCGAAGTCGGCGCACTGGCTCGCGAGGCCGAACTGCTGGCACCGCTGATGCATGCCGGACAATTGACCCGGGCCCGCTTGCTGGCCCGCCTGATCCAGCTGGCTCGCTGGCTGGATGGCGCCAGGCTGGCGGTCGACTGGGCCCCCTGTCATGGCGGCGCCGTGGCGCTGGTGGATACCGCCCGCGGCCTGTTGTTGCATCATGTCGTGCTGGACGACGCCGGCCGGGTGGCCCAGTACCGCATTCAGCCACCAACCGCCTGGCACACCCACCCGCAGGGACTGATCGCCAACACCCTCAATGCCCGTCGCCAGGCCAGCGAAGCGGAATGGCGCCGCCAGGTCGCGCTGATCGACCCTTGTGTGGCCTACGAGATGCGCTGCCAGAACAGTCAGCGCTTTCATATCGGCTGAATAAAGCGCCCTAGCAGATCCCCACTTTCAGCTCATCCAGCCAGTTGATGAAGCGCATGACATCCGCCCCCTGATAAATCGAGCCATGCTGCGGGCAGAGCAAATCGATCTGCAAGCCAGACACGCGCTCGCACCAGACACGTTTGGCGGTATTGGATCCCAGCCAGCGCTTGTGGAACCCCTCGGCAAAGCGGATGTGACGGTCAAAATCGCGTACAAACAGATCTTCACCGGGATTGGGCAGCAAGGCCGCGCCAATATCACCGGAAAACAGCAGGCGGGCATTGGCATCGTAGAGATGAAAATTGCCGGAGGAATGCAGGTAATGCGCTGGAATGGCATTCAGGGTGTGCTGACCGACCTGCAGCTCACCCCCGTCATCGGGGATGCCTGCAATGTGGCTGTCCGTGCCACCGAAATGCGGGATGAAACTCTTCCACAAGCCGCTGACATGACAGCGGATCTCCGGATTGAAGGCCAGCCACAGGGCCAGAGAGGAAATCACGTCAGGATCCTGATGCGAGGCAAAGATCTGCCGGATGGTGCCCGGATCAATCACCTCGCTCACCGCACGAAAGACCGCCGGAAAGATCTCCATGCCGCCCGGATCCGTCAGCAAGGCTTCGCCGGGCGTGGCCACCACGTATTCATTGGTATCAATCAGGCAATCAGGCTTGTCCGGATCGCGCGACAAGGCATACCAGCAGACATTGCCGACTTCGGCGATCTTGGTGCTTTTTTTCATCCCCGCTCTCCAATGGCCTTTTTCAGGCTCTCCAGGCTGTCCAGAATATCGTCGATGTAGTGGGTGAACTCCTGAGAAGCCAGGGTAAGGGCATTGCCATGAGCGCCGGCATAAGCGGCCTCAATCTGGGCCGAACGCGCCAGCACCGAACCATAAAGGCAGGCCTGATAGGCCCGGGCCATGTTTTCGCGCATCTGCTCATGCTCCTGCTCGACCCGTTTCCCGACCTGCTCGCCGATCTGGCGCTTCTGCGCCAGCGCCCCCTCCAGGCCGCAGTGCGCCAGAGCCGCACAGGTTTGAGAGATCAGCGCCACCTGGCGCGCCATTTTCAGACGCTGCGACTCCAGATCAATCAAATGACCACCGGACTCTCCCAGCGTAGCCATCTCGCCATGCAACACCTTGCTGAAATCGCGCAGCTCGCTGGAAATGACCCCGAAGCCCCGCGCATTGGCCCCGTAGCGTTTGGCCAGCAACAAGGCATTCAGGCCGAGCAGATTGATCTTGAAGGCATAGGCCGCCACCGTGCGGATGCCCTGTCTCAGCGCGGCCACCCGCTTGAGTTCGGTCGAAGCCTGTGCATCAGTTGTCATATGCCCCCGCCCATTGCCGCCTGGTTGTCATCATGGTTTTCATCAGGCATAGCACAAGCCGCACGGCAACCAAAGGCAGCAGATCAAATTTCTCGCGCCCGGCGGGTACTCAGGCGTGGCGCAGCGCCAGCAGAGACTGCACCTGAAGGCAGCAGGTCTCGACACTGAGGCAGGCGGTATCCAGCTGCAGATCTGGAGTGAGCGGTGGCTCATAGGGATCACTGACCCCGGTAAAGGCCGGAATGTCGCCGGCACGCGCTTTGCGATACAACCCTTTCGGGTCACGCGCCTCACAGACGACCAGCTCGGTGGCCAGATAGATTTCGACAAAGCCCGGCGCACCGATCAGCTCGCGCGCCATCTGTCGGTCAGCGCGATAGGGGGAGATCAGTGCCACGACCACACAGATACCCTGTTGATTCAGCTCACGGCAACGCAAGGCCACACGGCGGATATTCTCGCGCCGGTCCTCACGGGAAAAGCCCAGATCCGCGCACAGATCGCGCCGTACCTCATCGCCGTCCAGTATCTGACAGCGGATACCCGCCTCCTGCCACTGCCGGTACAGGGCCTGCGCCAGCGTGGTTTTGCCGGCAGCGCTCAAGCCGGTGAGCCACAGCGTCAAAACAGGCGGCTTCATGGGGTTGCCTCCCGGGTATCGTCCTGCGCCAACAGCGCCAGCAAGGGGGCCAGTTCCCGCCGGTAGCGCTGCCAGCGTCCGACCGAAGCCGCATACAGCGGCTGACGAACCTGCGCGCTACTCGCCGTGCGAACCGTATGCACCGTGCGATGAAAGGCCAGGCACTGATCGTTCCACGCCAGACCAAGGTATTGCAGCAAGGCGCTCACCGTCCCGGACAGATCCGCCACCAGTGATTCATAGACCACTTCATGAACACAACCGGGTGGCAACAGCTGCTGCCAGTGGCGCACAACACGGCGGTAGCGCAAGGCTTCGTGCCCCAGCGAGAGCAGATCGTCGCTGTACCCGTGACCCGTATGAAAGGGAATGCAATAGCAAGACAGACAGACATCGCGCAAATCGCGCACCGCATGGATGAAGCGCGCCTGGGGCAGCATCAGTTGCATCAGGCCCAGCCAATAGACATTGCCCGGCATCTTGTCGCTGATGTAACGCGCGTCGGGCGCCAGTTGCCAGAGTTGGTCCAGGTATTGCCGCCCCAGCGCGCGCAAGGCGGCGAGGCTCCCGGCACTGACCGGCTGACTGGCCAGAATGGTCAGCGCCTGCTCGGCCAGCGGCGCCAGCAGACTCTGCTCCCCCGCACCAAACACCTCACCCTGGCTGACCAGAATCTGTTCTATCAACGAGGTTCCGGAGCGTGGCATGCCGACGATGAAGATCGGCACTCGCTCATCGCCGGACGCCGCAGGCAGCGCACGGGCCAGCCGGGCATAGGCCTGCAAGGTCTCTGCCGGCGTCAGGGAGAGAATCCGCGCCACCCGCGCCTCCGCTTCGGCCTCATCCCAGGGCTGCAGACGACGTCGTAACGCATTCCCCTCGGCAAAGGCAGCAAAGGCCGCGGCATCGTCTCCGCGCTGCGCCAGCACCCGTCCCATGGCAAAGCTCAGGCCCATGCGCAAAGGCAGCGGCAGGCTTTCACGCTGCAGATACACCTCGTCCAGCGCGGCAAAGCGCACATCATCGGCACGATAAGGCAGATATTGCAAAGCATTGATCAGCACCCCCGGATGGGCCGGCGCCATGCGCAATGCCCGGTCCATCCACCCTCGACCTTCATCCTCCTGGCCGGTATCCAGCAGCAGACAGGCCAGATTGCAGCAGGCCTCGACATGGCCGGGATCCAGCTGCAGGGCATGGCGAAAACTGGTGGCCGCCGCCGCATATTTCGCCTGCTCGCGCAGGACATAGCCCAGGCTGGCCGGCAGGTCGGCATGCCGGGGGGCCAGTTGCATCCCCTGGCGCAAATAATGTTCGGCATCCTGCAAACGCCCGAGCACAAAGCAGAGATTGCCCAGATCACGATAGAGCCCGGGGCTCGCAGGGCCGTGCTGCAAGGCCAGTGCCATCCAGGCCAGCGCGGCGGCCGACTCTCCACGCGCGGCCAGCACTCTACCGATGCCGTGGCAGGCCTGTGGATGTTCGGGGCATTGCGCCAGGGCCTGGCGCCAGGCCCGTTCGGCCTCGTCCGGGAGCGACTGGCGCAACAGAATGTCGCCCTGACGCGCCAGCAGATCGGCATGTGCCGGGTGATGCTGCAGGGCCGACTCGCAATGCGACAGGGCTTCAGCCAGCTTGCCGCCGTCGCAAAGCAGTTCGACCAGCAGCAGCGCCGGGTCGGGCGCCTGCGGGGCCAGCCGGCAAGCCTGCCGGGCAAACTGCAGCGCCTGGTCCGACTGGCCGGTTTGCCGGCAGACACGTGCCGCACACTCATGCGACCAGGCCAGGTCGGGCTGCAGGCTGATCGCCTGCAGATGGCAGCGCAACGCCGCCTGGAACTTGCCGTGCCTTGCCAGGTGTTCGCCAAGATTATTGTGCAGCGCCGGCCAGGCCGGCTGGCGCTGCAAAGCCAGACGCAGACAATGCTCTGCCTCGTCCCCTCGCCCGAGATCATCCAGCAGCAAGGCCAGATTGTTCAGACAGGGAACATGCCCGCCATCAAGGGCCAGCGCCTGGCGGAAGGCCTGTTCGGCCCCCGCGTGCTCGCCCCGTTCGCGCAGCAGATTGGCCAGATTGAAATGGAGTTCGGCATCCTGCGCAGCCAGCTGCAGTGCCTGCTGCAAGCTGTCCTGAGCCTGCAGCAACAGGCCGCAGGCACGCTGCACCAGCGCCGCCAGTTTCCAGACCGCGGCATCCTGTGGCGTGCGACGGGTCTGGGCCAGGGCATGCGGCAAGGCCAGCACGGCCTGGCCGCCACGCAGCAGCAACAACAGGTCATCATCACAACGCGTTTGCGCCGCCAGGCAACGCGCCAAAGGCAAGGCCAGCGGATGGTGCCGTCCATCGCGCCCCCCCTGGTCCAGCAAGTGTTGCGCCCGGGGCAAATCTCCCTGCCGGTGTGCCACGACGATGGCATCCCACCATTCGCTGTCACTACTCATGGCAAGACGTGTCTCCGAAGAATGATCACAATGCACAATGGCCAATCATTATTAGTATTTGATCACGCAAGGATAATTGCCTGCGCTGGCGCCCAATATGAATGACTTTGCTACTTTGTTAGCAAATGTATTAACAAACATGACAAATCGGACAGTCGGCCGGCGGCAGCCCCGCCTCTCCGATGCCATAACGGTATAAACCGTTTTTATCTATGATGAAGTATTGATCAAGTAAGGGGATACGCATGATGCCCTTGCCAGACTCTCTGTCCTGGATACAGCAACACCAGGCCTGGTTACTGCTGACGCTGGTCATGATGGCCATGACCTATGTGCGTTCGGCCAGCAGTCGCCAGCATATCCGCACTTCCCTGGTGCTGATGGTGTTGCTGGCACTGGCCGCCTTGACCGTGCGCAACCAGACCGCCTGGCTGGGCAACAGCATCCCGCCGGCCATCCAGGCAAGCCTGATCGACCTGGCAGCAGGCCTGCTGATCATTCGAGTCTGGGGCGGCATCGCTTTCAAACTGCTGCTACCCGTGCTGCGATTGCACCCGCCGCTGATCATTGCCGATATCACCGTCTCATTTTGCTATCTGATCTGGTGCGCCATCCGCCTGCATGTCGCCGGGATGGCCCTGGGTGAAATCATCACCACCTCGGCGGTACTCACCGCGATCATCGCCTTTGCCCTGCAAGACACCCTGGGCAATCTGCTGGCAGGCATCGCCATCCAGCTGGATGATTCCATCCATGTCGGCGACTGGATCGAGCACGAAGGCGTGACGGGCAAGGTCTCGGAAATCAACTGGCGCGCCACCAGCATCGAGACACGCAACTGGGAAACGGTGGTGATTCCCAACAGTCTGCTGCTGAAAAATCGCTTCATGGTGCTGGGCAAGCGCTATCACCAGCCCGTGCAATGGCGTCGCTGGGTCTGGTTCGATCTCTCGCTGGAGACCCTGCCAACCCAGATCATCAGTCTGATCGAGAAATCCTTGCAGGAGACGCGCATTCCTCATGTCGCCAGAACGCCGCCGCCCAACTGTGTGCTGATGAAAGTGGAAAACGGCATTGCCCGCTATGCGGTGCGCTACTGGCTGACCGACCTGCAGATGGACGACCCGACCGACTCGGCGATCCGCACCCAGATCGATGCCGCCCTGCGCCGCAATGACCGTCGTATGTCACCACCGATCTTCAATGTGCTGATGACCAAGGAAAAATATGCCGTCGATGTCCGCCACAAACGCCATCAACAGGAACGGCTGACCCATCTGCGCCGACTGAGTCTGTTCCAGATGCTGACGGAAGACGAGCTTTGCGAACTGGCCGACGAACTCAAGTTCACCCCCTTCGTGGCAGGCGACACCATGCTGGAACAGGGCGAGATTTCCGACTGGCTGTTCATCCTGGTGGCCGGCGAGGCCGACATGCTGGTGAGTCAGGCCGAGCATGATCCGGTCCTGCTGGGCAAACTGAGCAGCGGCAGCTTCTTTGGTGAGATGGGATTGTTGACCGGCGAACCAAGCGCCTACTCGGTGCGTGCCATCGGCGCCGTGGAGTGCTACCGGGTAGGACGCGAGACTTTCCACAGTATTTTCCTTGAGCGCGACGAGCTGGTCAGTGCGCTGTCCGAAGTCTTGCAGACCCGGCTGAAAGAACAGCAGCGCCTGCTGGAAAACCTGCACCTTCAGACACCGCCCCGCGAGGCAGGCGCCATGATGGCCAGCCTGCGACGCTTTTTCGGCCAGGAATAGCCGGGCTTGATCGAGAACAAACCCGGCGGTATGAAGTTTTGAAAATAAATATGAAATCAGGCAAGATGACCGGCGTTTGAATGCCCCGGAGTCTTGCCATGCACATCCCTGACGGCTACCTGAGCCCTGCCACCTGCCTCGCCACCACCGCGCTGGCCCTGCCCTTCTGGTGGCTGGCCATGCGTCGGGTTCATGCGGTGCTGCACACCCGTCTGGTCCCCCTGCTGTCCGTCGTGGCCGCGTTCAGCTTTGTGGTGATGATGTTCAACCTGCCCTTGCCGGGCGGTACCACCGGACACGCCGTGGGCATGACCATTGCCGCCATCGTGCTTGGCCCCTGGGCAGCCATTCTGGCCGTGTCGATCGCCCTGTTCATTCAGGCTGTTTTCTTTGGTGATGGCGGTATCACCGCCTTCGGTGCCAATTGTCTGAACATGGCCATTGTCGGCCCGATGGCCGCTTATGCCCTCTATCGCCTGCTGTCGGCCGGCGCCGCCCTGACCGCACCACGCCGCATCTGGGCCGCGGCCGTGGCCGGTTATGTCGCCATGAATCTGTCCGCCTTGCTCGCCGCCATCGAATTCGGACTGCAGCCTCTGTTGTTTCATGATGCCGCCGGCACGCCGCTGTACGCTCCCTACCCGCTGTCGGTTGCCGTTCCGGCGATGCTGATTGGCCATCTCGGCTTTGCCGGACTGGCCGAGGGAGCCATCAGCGCCGGCATCGTCGCCTACCTGCAGAAGGCCAATCCCCGCCTGCTGGAAACCAGCGCCGGCAGCCGTCCCGACCTGTCTCGCGCCGCCACCGGCTGGCGTCCGGTGCGAGGGTTGTGGATCGGTCTGTCGCTGTGCATGATCCTCAGTCCGCTGGGGCTGCTGGCCGCAGGCACGGCCTGGGGGGAATGGGCGCCGGAAGATTTCAGCAACCCGCAAGTACGCGCAGAAATGACCCAGGCGTCGATCCAGACAGCACCACCTGCGGCCGCGCCCAGTGGCATGCTGCGTCTGGCCGGGGTCTGGGAGGCACCGATCCCCGACTATGCCCCGCGCTTTCTGGCCAACCCGGTCTTCGGCTACCTGCTCTCTGCCGTCATGGGCAGCGGCCTGATCCTGCTGCTGATCAGCCTGATGTCCTGGTGGCGCGGTCGTCGCCAAACCGTCTCCGCGTGAGCGAGCAATCCTTCATCGCCGGCTACCGGCATGCGGCCGGTGGCAGCTTCTGGAGCAGGACCCTGGCCGGCCTGCTGGATACCGTCACGCATGCGCTCGATGCCGAACGGGTCGCCGCGCGTCCCGGCTGGCTTCAGGGCCTGGACGCACGCAGCAAGTTGCTCGGTCTGGGCTTCCTGATCGTCTGTACCGTCACGGTGCATCACTTGCTGGCGCTGGCCTGGCTGTTCGTCGTGGCGGTGCTGTTGTCATTTGGTGCCGGCGTGACGCTGCGCCGGCTCTGGCGCCAGGCCTGGCTCAGTGTCCTGCTGTTCACCGGACTGATCGCTCTGCCGGCCCTGTTCCTGGTGCCCGGCCCGCCACTCGCCGTCCTGCCTGTGATCAGCCAGACCGGCCTGCGCTCGGCACTGTTCCTGCTCGGCCGCGCCGAAACTTCGGCCACACTGGCTTTGCTGATCATGCTCTCCACCCCCTGGCCCCAGTTGCTCAAGGGGCTGCGCGCCCTGCGCGTGCCCGTGGTGCTGGTCGCGATTCTCGGCATGACGCATCGCTATCTGTTCACCTTGCTGACCAGCACCCAGCAATTGCTGGAGGCCCGCAGCAGCCGACAGATCGGGCCGCTGAGCGCGCGCGAGAAGCGCCGTCAGCTGGCGGCCTGTGCCGGAACCCTGCTGGAGCGCTCGCTCGCACTGAGCCAGGAGATCCATCTGGCCATGCTGGCGCGCGGCTATCGCGGCGAGATTCATCTGCTGCAGGCGGCACGCCCCGGCTGGCGCGATCTGGCCGCCCTGCTGCTGTTCGTCAGTGTCGGCCTGCTGGCCCTGACGTTTCCCTTTGTCTAGTTTCCGGTACTCCCTGTCATGACCCAGTCACTGCCTCCGGCCTTCCTGCTTGAAGATGTCCACTATGCCTATCACGACATCGGGGCGCTGCATGGCCTGAGCCTGAGCATCCCTGCCGGCCAGCGTGTCGCCCTGCTCGGCGCCAACGGATCGGGCAAATCCACCCTGCTGCGCCTGCTGGACGGACTGTATTTTCCCGATCAGGGGCGGATCAGCGCCTTTGGCGAACCACTGACGGAGGCCGTCCTGCGTGACGAGGCGGTTTCACATGCCTTTCGCCGCCGGGTCGGCCTGGTGTTCCAGAATCCGGATGTACAGTTATTCAATCCGACGGTCATGGACGAGCTGGCCTTCGGTCCGCTGCAACTGGGCTGGGCGCCGGCGCAAATCCATGCGCGCATCGACGAGATGCTGACGCGCTTTGCCATCACGCATTTGCGCCACAGAGCACCACATCGCCTGTCAGGCGGGGAAAAGAAGCGCGTCGCCCTGGCATCGGTACTGATGACCGAACCGGAAGTGCTGTTGCTGGACGAGCCCAATGCCGGACTCGACCCCGCCAGCCAAGACGATATGTTGCACTTTCTGCGCGAGAGCAAGGGACAGGGAAGAACCCTGGTGATGGCCACGCATGAGCTGGAAAGCGTGGCGGAGATTGCCGATCACTGTCTGGTGCTGCACCAGGGGAGACTGGAAGCCCAAGGCAGCCCGCAAGCCATCCTGGCCGACCAGGACCTGCTGCAGCGCTGTCGCCTCAGCCGGCGCTAGGGTCTGCGCCCCTCAGCGCTTGCGGCGCCACATGGGCGCCGCCGGCGCCTCAGCCACCGGAATCAACTGGACATGGCCATGGCGTACCCCGGTTTCGGCAATCACCGAGTGGGCAAAGGCGGTGACCTCCCCGACCTGGCCGCGCAGCAGCACGGTTTCGACACAATCCTCATGACTGATGTGGGCATGCATGGTGGCCACCGCCAGATCATGATGGTCATGCTGCAGGCTGGTCAGACGCGAAGACAGCTGGCGCTCGTGGTGATCAAACACATAGCTCAACACCGCCACACAGGCTTGTGAACCGTTCTGCTGCAGATCCCGCTCGCCCAGCTCGCGCCGCAACAGGTCACGCATGGCTTCGGAGCGGCTGCTATAGCCTCGCTGCTGCATCCATTGGTCAAACGACTCAGCCAGCTCGTCACTCAGGGAAATGGTCAAACGCTGCATGCCATGGCTCCATAATGGTTGCCCAAATCATAACAGCATGCGGTATAACAAGCTTTGCCTATCATCACATCTCAATAAGCGGCAAACACCATGATGAACCTGATCCAGTTTCCCTATTCGCACTTTTGCGGCAAAGCCCGCTGGGCGCTCGACTACAAGGGGCAGTCCTATACCGTGGAGAACCTGATTCCGGGCCTGCATCTGCTACGCACCCGCAGACTCTGCCCCAAGAGCAGTGTGCCGATCCTGCAGCATGACCAGACGGTGGTTCAGGGCTCTGCGGCCATCATTGACTATCTCGACGCGCATTGGCCCGAGCGGCCACTCACGCCACAGGATGCCGAGGCGGCCCGCCAGGCAGCCGTCTGGGAGCAGTTTGCCGAAAAGGAGATCGGCATCCATCTGCGCCGCTGGTTTTATTCCCATCTGCTGCACGAACGGCGCCATGCCCTGCCCTTTCTGCTGACCGGCGCCACCCCGCGTCAGGCGAAACTGTTGACACTGGGCTTTCCCCTATTGCGTCAGTTGCTGCGCAAGGGCCTGCACATCACCCCGGCCAGCAGCGCAGCCTCGCGTCAGCGACTGGAAGCCGCCCTTGATCGGCTGGATCAGGCCCTGCCATCCACAGAGGGCTATCTGGTCGGCGGGCAATTCAGCCGCGCCGATTTGTCCGTCTGTGCCCTGCTTGGCCCGCTGGTCGCGCCGGAGCAGGATGAAGCCAGCCTGGCGGCCCGACTGCCGGCGACCTTCCACGCCTGGCGTCAGACACAAAGTCATCGCCCCTGCTTCGACTGGCTGCGTCGCATTCATCGCGACGACCGCTGAGTGCCTGAGCGCACACGCTGCGCCAGCGCGCCCAGCAACACGGTCGCCAGCAGCGAGGTCAGCACCACCAGCGTCGACATGGCGGCTGCCGCTGCCGTGTCGCCGCTGTCATCCAGGGTAATGATCGACACAGCCGCCACGCTGTGGGCCGGACTCATGAGGAAGATCAGCGCTGACAAAGTGGTCATGGCAGAAACGAAGTAGAACCTGGCCACGTCCACCAGGGCAGGCAGGCAGACCGGCAGGGTCACACGCCAAAGGGTGACCCAGAAAGGGACCTTGAGCGAGGCGGCCACCGACTCGAACTCGCCATCCAGCTGCCGCAGGGCTGTGGTCACCGTCAGATGGGCCGTGGTGTAAAAATGGGCAATGGTGCACATCACCATCAGCGTCATGCCACCATAAAGCACATTCAACGGATTGGCCGGGTGGTTGAAAAAGAACACATAACCCAGGCCCAGCACCAGCCCCGGCACCGCCATCGGCAACATCGCCAGCAAACGCAACAAGGCGCGCAGCATCGGCGCCAGGGTCATTTTTTCGCAGACGTATGCCCCGAGAAACACCAGCATCGTTCCCAGTACGGCAGTCGCTGCCGCCATTTGCAGACTGTTGAAGTAGGCATGCCAGCCACTGCCATCCGAACTGGCGAATTGATAATGCTGCCAGGTCAGGGACAGGTTGTAAGGCCAATAGCGGATCAGCGAGGCGCCGACACCGACGGCCAGCAGTCCCAGCAAGGCACCGCTGACCAGCCACAGCAGCAAGGCGGCCAGCGCGTCGCGCCAGCGGTGTCTGGCCGGCTGATAGGGAGTCGAACGTGCCGTCATGCTTGCTTGCTGCCGGCGTGCCAGCTGGCGCTCGATACCGAAGGACAGCACTGCCGGCAACAGCAGCATCAGACCGATCACCGCCCCGCGCGGGAAGTTCTGCTGACCGATCACCTGCTTGTAGGCCTCGGTGGCCAGCACGTTGACATCGCCCCCCAGGACGGTAGGGACCCCGAAGTCGGTCATGACCAGGGTCGCCACCACCAGCGCCGCTGAAACCAGGCCATAGCGTGCACCGGGCAGGGTAATGGTCAGAAAGCGGCGCAGGGCGCCGGCCCCCAGCACCCTGCCCGCCTCGTACAGGCGACCGTCAGCCGAGGCCAGCGCGGTGGAAAGAATCAGCAAGGCGTAGGGAAAGGTATAAAAGCTTTCGCCCATCACCATGCCCCAGAATCCGTACACCGTGCCGCCAGGCATCCAGTCCTTGATCAAGCCCTGATTACCAAACAGATAAACAAGCGAAATACCAGGCATCAGGGAGGGCGCCAGCAGCGGCGACAGACCGATCAGTCGCCACCACCCCCGTCCCGGGACCCGGGTGCGGGTCAGCGACCAGGCAAAAGCAAAGGCCAGCGGCGTGACGATCAGGCAGACCGTCATGGCCAGCGACACGCTATGGGTGGCCGCACGCCAAAGACCAGGGGTATGCAGGACCTGCCACACATTGGCCAGACCGACAAAGCCGCCGTCACGATCCTGGACGGCGCGAGACAACAGACAGAGCAGCGGCAGACAGATCGCCAGGCTGAGCAGTAACAGCAGCACGGCGAGCAAGAGCTGCGCCAGCCGGGTTTCGGCCGGCATGGCACGCGCCAGGGATGGCCGCGATTTCCAGACGGCACTCAACATGCGGCCTCCCCGGCAAACACCAGCAAACGTGCCATCGGCAACTCGACCGGCACGATCTCTCCCGGCACCAGCGGCTGACGCTGCATCATTGATGGACACAGCTCGGCATGCAGCACCTGCCCCGGCATGCCTTCAGGTTGCAGACGCACCCGGGTCAGGGCGCCGGCAAAACTGACATCTTCCACCCGGGCAAGCAGGGTGTTCGCCGCACCATCCCACTGCGGCTTGATGATCACATCCTCTGGCCGCAGGAACAGCGTCAGATTCCGTTCTGGCGGCAGGTCCGCCTGCAGGTGCAGGGTATGGCTGCCCACGCTGACCGCCCCGTCCTGCCGCGCCGCGACCGGCAGCCAATTGGCATCGCCGACGAACTCGGCGACAAAGCGGCTGGCCGGACGCTGGTAAATCTCGGCCGGCGTGCCTACTTGTTCGATCTTGCCCGCCTGCATGACCACCACCCGGTCGGCCAGCGCCAGGGCCTCCTCCTGATCATGCGTCACCATCAGCGTCGTGACCCCCAGGCGCTTTTGCAGCCCCTTGAGTTCCTCGCGCAAGCGCTCACGTACTCGTGCATCCAGTGCCGACAAGGGCTCATCCAGCAACAACATGCCCGGGGAAGTCGCCAGCGCCCGGGCCAGGGCCACCCGCTGCTGCTGGCCACCGGACAGTGCGGCCGGCAGGCGCGGCTCGGCACCGGGCAGGCCGACCAGATCCAGCAGCTCGCGCACCCGCGCGGCAATGCGCGCCCTGTCACGCCGCGGCCTGAGGCCATAGGCAATGTTTTCTGCCACCGTCAGATTGGGAAACAGGGCATAACTCTGAAACACGATGCCGTAATCCCGCGCAGCCGGCGGTGCATGGGTAATGTCACGCCCCGCCAGTGCCACCTGCCCGTCGTCGGGCTGGTCCAGACCGGCAATCAGGCGCAGCAAGGTGGTCTTGCCACAGCCGGAGGGCCCCAGCAGACAGACAAACTCGCCCTTGTCGATTGACAGGGACACCGCATCCAGTGCGGTAAAGGCACCAAACCGGCGCGTCAGATTCCGCACGGTCAAATGGGCCGTCAAACGGCTCAAACCATCGGCAACTTGCATGCCGACCTCCCTCGCCCGGCCTGACAGGCCGCGCCACAAGTGGAAAAAGAGAGCGGGAGATCCCGCCCTCTGGCTGACACAGGCCACACAGCTCAGGACTTCGGCGCCGCCTTGCTTTCATAACGACGCGACCACTCCTGCAGGATGGCGTCACGGTGCTGGGCTGCCCAGCCGAAGTCATTCTTGATCAGACGCTTGGCATAATCGCCCGGCAGATTGGGGTTTTGCTGCGCCACACCCGGCATGGCCAGTACGGCATAGCTCTTCTGATACAGCTGCATGGCCGGCAGGCTGGCCGAGAAATCCGCCAGCTTCTTGGCGGCTTCAAGGTTTTTGGTGCCCTTGATGATGGCAGTGGCTTCCAGATCCCAGCCCAGACCTTCCTTGGGGAAGATCAGATCAATCGGCGCCCCCTGGCTCTTCAGCTCGGCACCACGATATTCAAACGAAATGCCGACCGGATACTCACCGGCGGCCGCCATCTTGCAGGGCTTGGAGCCGGAATGCACATACTGGGCAATGTTGTTGTGCAGCTGATCCATGTAAGCCCAGCCCTTCTTTTCTCCCATCAGCTGCAGCCAGGCAGACACATCCAGATAGCCGGTCCCGCTGGAGGCCGGATGCGGCATCACGATCTGCCCCTTGTACACCGGCTTGAGCAAATCGGCCCAGCTGGTCGGTGCCGGCAGATGTTTTTTGGCCGCTTCAACGGTGTTGAAACAAATGGTCGCCGCCCAGACATCCATGCCGGCCCATTGCGCCGGCTTGCTGCTGTCGATGAACTGACGACTCAGTTTGTCGGCCCCCTTCGGGGTATAGCCTTGCAGCATGCCCTGCTGCTTGAGGATCATCAGGCTGGTCGCGGCCAGCCCCCAGACCGCATCGGCCTGCGGATGATTCTTCTCCGACAACAGCCTGGCGGTAATGACGCCCGTCGAGTCGCGCACGAAATTGAGATCGACGTCGGGATTGACCTTCTGGAAAGCGGCCTTGTAGGCATCGACCTGATCCACCTCCAGGGCGGTGTACACCGTCAGGGTGCTATTGGCTTGTGCCATGGAGGCGGCACCCAGTGCCATGCCCAGCCAAACGGCCATCTGCTTTTTCATCAAACCGGCTCCTTGTGTTTAGACGTATAGACAAATAAACCGACACACTGACATCCATGGGTCAGATCATTTGCCGCTACCTTAAGGAGCAACGATTACAGAGTCATAAACCTTGAATGAAGCTTGTTTTGCGCGACTAGACGTCTGGAAAATCCATTGCCCAGTCCCCCGGGAGCGCTGCCGCTCATCGCTGGACAAAGCTATCCGGCACCCGGTCGAACACATGAAAGCGCGCCACCAGCCAGGGGTAGGCACCGGTGCGCCGCCATTTGGCGTAGGCCGCCGCAAACTGGCGTGCCAGATCCGGTCCATCAGCAGCATTCTTGAACGCGATATACATCGGATTGCCGCTGAATACCGCGCCCGGCACCTGCACCACCCGCGACGCGACATCCGGTATCTGCGGCTGCACCAGTTGCAGAGCCAGCGTCTCGGCCACGGCCACATCAATGCGCCGGGCCAGCAGCATATTGAATAATTGCGCCTGGGTCTGGGGGCTCAGATCGACCTTGCCGCCCGCGCTGATCGCATCACTGATCTCCTGGCCGAGAAAATAGCCACGCGGGGCACCAAAACGGAACTGCTGCATCATGCTGGCAACTGGCGGCAGATAACGGATTCGCCGGCGGTCATCACGCCGGACAAACAGGGTCACATGCTCAACATGCAGCTGATTCCCCTCCAGAAACACGGCAAACTTCTGCCGCTCCGCGGTCTTGCCCATATAGGTAACGGCATCCACCCTGCCGGTCGACAGCAGGAGCTGCGCCCGGCTCCAGGGCACCCGCACAAACTGTACCGACCATCCCAGATCAGCAGCCACCATCCGCACCAGTTCGGTATGAAAGCCGGTCAGATTGCCCTGCTCGTCCAGATATTCAAACGGGCGGTTATCGGCTTCTTCCATCGCGACCGTGAGCGTTTGCCCCCAGACGGCCAACGTCATCCACCCTGCCAGCAAAGCACTCCATGTCAGCAACCTCATGCTCGACCTCCCGCCGGACCCTGAGCTTGGTATAGATAATTCACCCGGCAACAGGCAATGACCATCGGATCAGCGGTCTGCACCGCGGCAGGGTCAGCAGGTCCGCCCCAGCGTCAATGCCAGGGCGCGCAGAGCAGACTTAACAACTGCTCGCCCCCCTGAGACAGGGTGCCATCATTGCGCAAAATCAGGCTGCCTTCTGGCGGGACAAACCCGGCCGCTTCCTGCAGGCGGCGCTGCACCGCCGCCTCATCCTCCCGACCGCGTGCCCGCAATCGTTCTGCCAGCACCGCCGGACTGGCCAGTACCCACAGCGGGGCCAGCGTCGGGAAATGCGCGGCCGCCAATGGCAAGGTGGCACGCGAACCATTCACCACCACGTCCAGCCCCTGTGCCAGCCAGGTTTCGACCTCCACTCCCAGTGCATAGGCCAGGCCGTGCCGACGCCAGCTCAGGGCAAAACAACCATGGCGCTCGCGACTGTCAAACTCGGCGGCCGACAGGGCAATGTGGTTCTCCCCCCCGGCATCGGCCGGGCGGGTGATGTAGCGATGAGCAAACACCAGCCGGGATGAGCCCGCCAGTTGCTGGCGGGCATAGGCCAGCAGACTGTCTTTGCCGGCACCGGACGGCCCGATGACATACCACAGACGGCCGGGAGACTCAGTCGACATCGCGCCATACCTCGCCATCGAAACCGCAATAAGCCCGGTAGCGCAGCGCCTGGCCGGCACCAGGCTCAACAAACAGCGCCAGCCCTGCCACCACCTGCTGCAGGTGAGGCGCGAAATACTGCCCGGCAGAGGCCTGCAACGCAGAGGCATCGGGGGCATCCTGCGCCATGCGCTCGCTCAGGGTCATATGAAAGCGAAATTGCTCGAAGACATAGGGATAGCCCCAGCGTGCATACAATTCGAGCTGCCGGGCGCTGAGCCCCTGGCGTTCGGCCAGTCTGGCCTGAGGGTCTCCCAGAGACTGAAGTTGCAGCACACAGGCCGTGGCCAACTCGCCCAGACGCGGAAGCGGCTGTGCAGGACGCAGGGAGAGAAAACCGTGCAGCCAGCCCACCTGCAGCGGCAGAGCGAAAGGCGAAAAACGCGTGGCCAGTTCGCTCACCGCTGCCACAAGTGTCGCCTCATCCACACCCGGGGCCGGTGCAAAGGGGGCCTTGAGCGTGCCATGCCAGCCATAGCGTGCGGCCGTGGCCGTCAGCGCGTGAGACAAGCCAGGCAAGGCAGGCTGCGTCACCACGCGCCCACTGGCCGCGTCATAGCCAAGCCATTGGCTGCCTGCCTGCCAGAATGCACTGTCTGGCGGCGGTGCATAGAAAATGGCGCAGCGCATCAGTGCTCGTCCTCCATGACCAGCTGCACCAGATCACCGTTGAAGCAAGTGATGCCATACTGAACCGGCTGACCGGCCGGATCGACGTTGAGGGATTTGACGTGCAGTACCGGTCGGTTTTTCGGGATGCCGAGATAGTCCACCACCTCCGGCTCCGGCAAACGGGCGGTGACCCGGGTAAAGCGCCGGGTATAGTCGGCCACGCCGAACTCGGCCAGGGTCAGCGTCACCGACCGCAGACGGCGGAACACCTCGGGCAAGCCGGGAAAACGCTCGGCCGGGAAAAAAGCCATCCCGAAATCAATAACACGTTGCTCAACCGTACTCAGCGTCTTGATGCGATACAGCACGGCACCAGGCGACACTCCGAGCAGTTCGGCCAGTTCGGCCGTCGCCGGCAGGGTGTCGGCCGCCATGATCTCCACCTCGGCACTCAGGTTCTGGCTGGCCATATTGCGCGAAAAACGCGTGCGCTTGCTGATGGCGTAGTCGATGGCATTGTCCTGAACAAAAGTCCCGCGCCCCTGCTCGACCCGCAACAAGCCCCGCTCCACCAGCGTCGCCACTGCACGGCGCACGGTATGGCGGTTGACACTGAAACGCTCGGCCAGCTGCAACTCGGTCGGCAATTGCGCGCCGGCCCGCAGCGCACCACTGGCAATCTCCTCGGCCAGACGATCTTCGATTTGCCGCCAGACAGCGACCCCACTGCCACGCTCTATCATTGCTTCACCCCCTCAGTCACCAGACATCCAGCCTGGCCACGAAAACGTCACAAAAGCTTCATCGACCCATGATGTTCAAAACGGCCTGCCGGCTATTATCATGCAGTCGTCTATACGTTTATATGAATTTTTCTTGAAATGGTGACGAGCCCTTCCATCATGCAGACACGACAACATTGGTTGGGCGTGCTGGCCAACAGCCCGCCTGACGATTTGCAGACCCGGCTGACACCCTGGCGGCAGCTGGCTGCCGCCCCCATCTGGTTGCGACGAGGCGAAACCGGCCTGGTGATGTTGCAGGGCCGGATCGGCGGCAGCGGAGCACGTTTCAACCTGGGCGAGATCAGCGTCACCCGCGCCAGTTGCCGCATCGGCACACAGACCGGACACGGCTGGGTGCGTGGCTCGGATGCCCATCATGCCGAACTGATCGCCATTGCCGATGCATTACTCCAGGACCCGCAACATCAGGCGGCCATACTCGATACCCTGATCACGCCACTGGCTCAGGCGCTACAGCAGCGGCGTGAGCAGGCCTCGCGCCAGGCGGCTGCCAGCAAGGTCGAATTCTTTACCATGGTCAGGGGGGAGTGATGCTGCATACCGCTTTCGAACAACCGGTCGATCAGTGTCAGCAGGTCTTCCGCGCCGTGCTCAGCGCGTTGGCCGAACCCCTGTTGCCCCGTCGCCTGCCCTGCCTGCCTCCGCCCCTGCCCGGATTGAGCGAGGCCAGTGCCGCCTTGCTGTACAGCCTGGTGGATCAGGAGGTCGCCGTCTGGTTGCCCCCCCTGCCTGCGGACACGCTGGAAAGCCTGCGCTTTCATACCGGCTTGCAGATCTGTCGCGATGTAGCCCAGGCGGATTTCATTCTGCTGACTCGTGGCTGCCCGCTGCCCGCGCTGACCGGGCTCAAGTCCGGCACGGCGGAATATCCCGACCGATCGGCCACCCTGCTGATCGAGGTCGAGCAGTTCAACACGCGGCAGATCGAGGGCTGCGGCCCGGGTATTCCGGCTTGCCGCCGCTTTGGCGCCGTCGGTCTGGCGGCGGATTTCTGGATCCAGTGGCAGCAGAACCATGCCCGCTTCCCGCGCGGGGTGGACGTGATCTTGCTGGCTGGCGAACACATTGCCGGTCTGCCGCGCAGCACCCGCATTCAGGAGGGCTGAACCATGTATGTCGCCGTCAAAGGCGGGGAAACGGCCATTGCCCGCTCGTGGGATCTGCTGGCGGCCAGCCGGCGCGGAGATCCGGCCGAAACAGAACTCAGTCTGGCGCAAATCCGCCAGCAGATGCGCCTGGCCGTCGCCCGGGTCATGCAGGAAGGCTCGCTGTATGACGAGCACCTGGCCGCACTGGCGCTGAAACAGGCGGCCGGCGATGTGGTGGAGGCGGTGTTTCTGCTGCGCGCCTTTCGCACCACCTTGCCGCGGCTGGCCACCAGCCTGCCGCTCGATACCGCCGATATGCGCGTCCGGCGGCGCATCTCCGGCACCTTCAAGGATGTGCCAGGCGGTCAGATTCTCGGCCCGACCGCTGATTACACCCAGCGACTGCTGGACTTTACCCTGGCCGATGCCACGCAGCCTGCTCCCTGCCCGCAGGCCGATGCACCGGTCGCCCACCCGCTGCCCAGCGTGCTGGACACGCTGTCCAGCGAAGGGCTGATCGAAGCAGAGCCGGTACCGGAAGGTGATCCGGAACCAGTCGACCTGACACGTTCACCGCTGATGTTCCCGACCGACCGGGCAACCAGGCTGCAAAACCTGGCGCGCGCCGACGAAGGCTGGTTGCTGGGTCTGGCCTACTCGACCCAGCGCGGCTACGCCGAAAGCCATCCCTTCGCCGGGGAAATCCGCATGGGGGAGATCAGTATCCGCGTCTGCCCGCCCGAGCTCGGTTTCGACATCGAGATAGGCGAAATCACCCTGACAGAGTGCCAGATGATCAACCAGTTTGCCGGCAGCAAGACGGCGCCACCGCAATTCACCCGTGGCTATGGTCTGTCTTTCGGCGAATCCGAACGCAAGGCCATGGCCATGGCGCTGGTGGATCGCAGTCTGCGAGCCGGCGAGCTGGGGGAGGACGGCCATGCCCCGGCCCAGCAGCAAGAGTTCGTGCTGTATCACAGCGACAACGTCGAGGCCTCCGGTTTCGTACAGCACCTCAAGTTGCCGCACTACGTCGATTTCCAGGCCGAACTGGCCCTGATCCGCACCCTGCGCCAGCAGGCGGCGGCCCAGCAACCGCAGGAGGATGGCCATGAATGACGGCCAATGGCAGTACAACTTCGGCTTTCTGGATGAGAACACCAAACGCATGCTGCGCCGCGGCCTGCTCAAGGCGGTGGCCATTCCGGGGTATCAGGTGCCGTTCGGCAGTCGCGAAATGCCCCTGCCCTATGGCTGGGGGACGGGAGGCATTCAGGTCACGGCCAGCATCATCGGCCGCGACGATGTGCTCAAGGTGATCGATCAGGGGGCCGACGACACCACCAATGCGGTCAATATCCGCCGCTTCTTCGCCCGCGTGACCGGTGTCGCCACCACCAGCCGCACGACCGAAGCCAGCCTGATCCAGACCCGGCACCGCATCCCGGAAACCCCGCTGCAGCCCGGGCAGATCATGGTGTTCCAGGTGCCGGAACCCGAACCGCTGCGGACGCTGGAAGCCTCCGAGGTCGAAACGCGCAAGCTGCATGCCCATCAGGAGTATGGCCTGATGCACGTCAAGCTGTACGAAGACATCGCCCGCTTCGGCCATATCGCCACCAGCTATGACTATCCGGTCCGGGTCAATGGCCGTTATCTGGCCTCGCCGTCGCCGATTCCCAAATTCGACAATCCCAAGCTGGATCGCAGCCCGGCACTGATGTTGTTTGGCGCCGGACGCGAGAAGCGGCTGTACGCCATTCCGCCCTGGACGCCGGTGGAGAGCCTGGCCTTCGACGACCATCCCTTCGAGGTGCAGCGCTGGCCCCATGCCTGTGCCTTGTGTGGCGCCGAGGACAGCTATCTGGACGAGATCGTCACGGATGATGCCGGTACCCGTCTGTTTGTCTGCTCGGACAGTGACTATTGCCAGCAACGTCAGGAGGTCACGCCATGAACATGCCGATACTGCAGGTCCGCGGCCTGAACAAGGACTATGGCAATGGTCAGGGTTGTTTCGATATCGACTTCGACCTGTATCAGGGCGAGGTACTGTGCATCGTGGGGGAGTCGGGCTCGGGCAAGTCCACCCTGCTGGCCACGCTGGCAGGCAAGCTGCCGGCGGATGGCGGGACTGTGCGCTTTCATGACCGGGATGGCGGCGAGCATGAGCTGACCACGCTGGCAGAAGCCGACAGGCGCCGGCTGGCACGCAGCGAATGGGGCTATGTCACCCAGCACGCCCGCGACGGTCTGCGCATGAATGTGTCTGCCGGCGCCAATGTCAGCGAGCGTCTGATGGCGCTGGGTCAGCGTCATTACGGTCAGTTGCGGACCACTGCCGGTGACTGGCTGGAGCAGGTGGAGATCGGCCGCGAGCGTCTGGATGACAAACCATCGGCCTTTTCCGGCGGCATGCAGCAACGTCTGCAAATCGCCCGCAATCTGGTGACACAGCCACGTCTGGTGTTCATGGACGAGCCGACCGGCGGACTGGACGTCTCGGTGCAGGCGCGCTTTCTCGACCTGACGCGCCGGCTGGTCCACGACACCGGCATCGCGGTGATCATGGTCACCCATGACCTCGGCGTAGCGCGCCTGCTGGCGCAGCGCACGCTGGTGATGCAGCGCGGCCGGGTGGTCGAGGCCGGGCTGACCGACCAGATCCTCGATGACCCGCAACACCCCTACAGCCAGCTGCTGGTTTCCTCGATTCTTCAGGCCTGATACCCATGAGCTTATTGATTGATGCCCAACACCTGAGCAAGACCTTTGTCCTGCACCAGCAGGGCGGGCTGCGCCTGCCCGTCTTGTCTGATGTGTCCCTGTCGGTTGCCGCCGGCGAATGTGTCGCACTCACCGGCCCCTCCGGCGCGGGCAAGAGCACTTTGCTCAAGGCCCTCTATGCCAACTATCTGGTACAGTCCGGCAAGATCGGCATTCAGCATGAAGGGCAGTGGGTCGACATGGCGCAAGCCCGCCCGGATCAGATCAGTGCCGTCCGCCGTCGAACCCTGGGTTACGTCAGCCAGTTCCTGCGCGTGATCCCGCGGGTCAGTGCGCTGGACATCGTCGCCGAGCCGCTCGAAGCCTGGGGCTGGCAGCGCGAGGCCGCCCTGGCCGAAGCAGCGCGCTGGCTGGCTCGGCTGCATATTGCCGAACGTCTGTGGCACCTGCCGCCGGCCACCTTCTCCGGAGGCGAGCAACAACGCGTCAACATTGCCCGCGGCATGATCGCGCCGCGACCGATTCTGTTGCTGGACGAACCCACCGCTTCGCTGGATGCGGCCAATCGTGCCGTGGTCATCGAGCTGATGCACGAGGCACGCCAGCGCGGCGCGGCACTGGTCGGCATTTTCCACGACGAAGCCACCCGAGATGCCATCGCCAACCGCATTTTCAACGTGCCGCTGGCACGTCAGGAGGAGCAAGCCGCATGAAGCGCATTCTGAATCACGCCCGACTGGTACTGGCTGACGGCATCATCGAGCGCGGTGCCGTGGAGATCGACAACGGCCTGATCAGCGCCGTCCATTCCCACCCGCTGGCAGAAGGCGAAGATCTGGGGGGCGATGATCTGCTGCCCGGTCTGGTCGAGCTGCATACCGACAATCTGGAAAAGCACCTGATGCCGCGCAATGGCGTGCTGTGGCCGGTCTTGCCCGCCGTCGTCACCCACGATGCGCAATGTGTGGCGGCCGGCATCACCACGGTCTTCGATGCGCTGTCGGTCGGCGACATGGAAGATGAAAGTGTCCGGCTGGATACCCTGCACACCGCCTTCGCCGCCATTGATCAGGGCATGCGCGAAGGGGTATTGCGTGCCGACCATCTGTTTCATCTGCGCTGCGAACTGTCCTGGCATGATCTGCTCGGCGAACTGAAGCTGCTGATCGACCATCCGGCTGTGCGCCTGATCTCGGTGATGGACCACACCCCCGGCCAGCGTCAGTACCGCGATCTGGCGCAATACCAGAAGTACTACGCCAAAAAGAATGTCAGCTGGAATGAAGCCACTTTCCTGCAGGCGGTGGCAGAGCGCCGCGAACGGCAGCAGCGCTACGCGGCACGCCACAAGCAGGCAGTAGTGGCCATGGCGCGGGAGCGGCACATCTGCCTGGCCAGCCATGACGACACGGATGAAACGCATATCGAAGAGGCACTGGCCGACGGTGTGCACATCGCAGAGTTTCCCACCACGCTGGCGGCCGCGGCGGCGGCCCGCCGGCATGGTCTGGTAACCGTCATGGGCGCGCCGAATGTGGTACGCGGCGGTTCCCACTCCGGCAATATTGCCGCCAGCGAACTGGCACGTGCGGATCTGCTCGACATCCTGTCTTCCGACTATGTCCCTGCCAGTTTGCTGCATGGTGCCTACCTGCTGGTGGCACAGGCCGGCTGGACGCTGGACCGGGCTGTGGCGACGGTCAGCCGCAACCCGGCACGCGCGGTGGCGCTGCAGGATCGGGGGGAGATTGCCCTCGGCCAGCGTGCCGATCTGGTCCAGGTTCGACCGCATGGCGATGTGCCGCTGGTGCAGCAGGTCTGGCGTCAGGGCAGAAAGGTGTTCTGAGATGCACCCGGTGACCGAAACGATTCAGCGACTGTATCAGCAACATGGCGGGCAATATGACGGCGAGGCCGTCAGCCAGGCCGATCACGCCATTCAGGGCGCCATGCTGGCCCGCGAAGCCGGCGAGCCCCGGCACGAGCCCGTCATGCCGCCCGAAATGTAAACCGCTTGCCAACAAATATTGCCATTGGCGCCTGTCGCAACATCTCGCAACATCGGCACCATCTTCCTCAGTTTCGCTTAAGTTTCGCTTGTTTGAATGCGCTCAAGATTGATTCGTACCAAGGCATTCATCATGAAGAAATACCCGCTTACCCTGTTGCTGGCACTGACCACCCTGCTGTTTGGCTGGGCCAGTCTGGCACAATCCGGCATCCCGGCCACAGTCTGGGCCTGGCGTAACCAACTGGTCCTGCTCAGCGGCATCCAGTTGATGGCCGTCATGAGCGCCGCCATGCTGCTGGCCACCCGCGCCGGCTGGCTGGAAAGCCGGCTGGGCGGGCTGGATCAGATGTATCGCCTGCACAAGCGCCTCGGGATCAGCAGCGGTGTCCTGCTGGCCGCCCACTGGCTGATCAAGCTCTCACCGCCCCTGTTGCTGGCGCTCGGCGCCGAACCCCTGATGCGTCATGGTCACCACGCCGGTTTTTCGCTGATCGGTCTGGCCCGGGAAGTCGGCAGCTGGAGTGCCTACGCCATGCTGGCACTGGTCGCGCTGGCCTTGTTGCGACTGGTACCGTACGGCGTGTTCCGCAAGCTGCATACCCTGTTCGCCCCCCTGTTCCTGCTCGGCGCATTTCATGGCGCCATCTTGTTGCCGCGCAGTTTCTGGCCGACGCCGATCGGCATCCTGTTTGCCCTGATGATGCTGGCCGGCAGTGTCGCTGCCGGCCTGGTTCTGGCCGGTCGTATTGGTAAGTCGCGCCTGCACCGTGGCCAGGTCGTGTCGGTCACCCCGCTGCCCGGCGAGCTGCTGGAAGTGGTTTGCCAGATGGATGCCGGCTGGCCGGGCCACCGTGCCGGCCAGTTTGCCCGCGTCACCTTTGACGCAGCCGAGGGCGCCCATCCGTTCACCATTGCCAACGGTGACAATGCCGCGCGACAACTGCGCTTCATCATCAAGCGCCTGGGGGACTACACCGGCAAGCTGGCGAACATCCTGCAAAGCGGTCACCCGGTGCAGATCGAAGGGCCGTATGGCCGCTTCCTGCCGGCCAGCAAGCCGCAGCGCCAGGCCTGGGTCGCCGGCGGGATCGGTGTGACCCCCTTCCTGGCCTGGCTGGACAACTTTGCCCGCCAGGGACGCAAGCTGGATCAGGTCGATTTCTATTACTGTGTGCAGGCCGAGCCGCACGCGGTCCAACTGGCACAGCTGCGTGCGCAATGCCAGGCGACCGGAGTACGGCTGCATCTGCTGGCCAGCGAACGCGGTGATCGTCTGCAGGCCGACATGCTGCCGGTGGTCGACAGTGTCTGGTTCTGCGGTCCGACGGCATTCGGCTCGGCACTGGCCGAGGGACTGGCCCGGCGCCGGGGCAAGAAGCCAAGCTTCCATGCCGAGGCCTTCTCCATGCGCTGATGACAGCCTGCCTCACAGCAGGACGGAATCGTCACAGTGATCGTTTTCCATCGCCGGCCGCCAGCCGGGGCTGGCACCATGCCCCAGCAGACCGGACCAGTCGCTGAAATGGAAACGCACTTCCTGCAGGCGCTCTCCACTGCACAGGAAACGGACGCTGGTGCTGGCGGCGGCATAGTCCGGCCGCAGCGCCGCCCGCAGGTCGGTCAGGGTAACCCGCTGGCCGGCATGCTGCGCCAGATAACGCCCCAGACTGCTGCGACTGACCTGTTCGGCCATCTGCACCATCTGGGAAAAATAGGCATGCGGCAGCATGCCGCTGCAACTGCCGTGCTTCTGCCACTCATGCTGCGCCAGGCCGTCCTGCACCCCCGGCATCCAGTGCGCCAGATCCGCAGGCAGATCTCCCTGATGCAGCGGCGGTGCGTGGCAGTTCTGCTGCCGGGGCCACAGACCATGCAGGGTGAGGTGATGGCTGGCGAAGTCGTCCACCACCCGGCATTGCTGCTTGCCGGCGTGCGTGGCACAAAAGCCCGGCGCCCAGCTCAGGGCCAGCACCCAATCCGCGGCCAGCGCCGGCAGGGAAACCGCCAGGGCGGTCCAAAACAATACGCGCCGAAAGGCTGACATGAGCAGGCTCCCTGTCTGGGCTATAAAAGAAGCCATTGTGCCCGTCGCACGGCGGACGGGCATTCGGCTAAAATGCCAGCTCACGGATTCGAGAACCTGCCATGTACTGCGACCATATCGACCATCTGGCCGTCTGCCCGCTGCCTGATGCCTTGCGCAATGCGCTGGGATTGCTGACTGACTTCGCCCTGCTGCCACCGGGGCATTACCCGATTGACGGCACTCGGCTGTTCGCCCTGGTGCAGGAAATGGAAACCGGCTACGCCGAAGAACGGCTGTTTGAAGCGCATGCACGCTATCTGGACGTGCAATATCTGGTCAGTGGCGTCGAACGCATTGGCTATCTGCCGCGCGGCAGCGAGGTGAGACTGCATGAAGACCGCCTGGAAGAGAGCGATATTGCGCTGTACGACAGCCCCCAGGCTGCCAGCGAGCTGCTGCTGACGCCGGGCATGTATGCCGTGTTCGAGGCCGGTGAATTGCATCGCCCCTGCTGTGCTGTCGCCAGCCCGGCACCGATCCGCAAGGTGGTCCTCAAACTGCGCCAGGGAGAAGTGGCATGAATACCGAAGCACGCCTGACTGAGCTGGAGGTCAAACTGGCCTTTCAGGATGACTTGCTGGACACGCTGAATCTGACGGTCACCCGCCAGCAGCAACAGATCGATCTGCTGCAGCAGCAACTGCGTCTGCTCTACCAGCAGATGCGCAGCAATGACCCGGGTCAGGACCCGGCCGGGCCGCAACACGAGATCCCGCCCCACTACTGAGCCAGGCCCCCGTCATGCACCGTCTGCCGACCCTTTGCCTCGCCGCATGTTGTCTGCTGTACGGCAGCGTGAACCACGCTGCCGTCACGGGGTTCAGGGACTGGACACTGTCCTGCGACAACATCCTGCACTGTGAAGCCAGTGGCTTTCAGCCCGAGGAACAAACCGCACCGGGGCATGCCGCCGGACTCTGGCTGGCGCGCGATGGCGGGCCAGGCAGCGGCCTGACCGGCAGGCTGTATCTTGATGTGCCGGAGGGGGCAAGTCTGCCGGGACAAGGCCTGACGCTAAAGGCCGGAACCTGGCTGCGCAGCGGCGTGGCCGCCGATCAATTCTTTACGGCGGAGCAGATGGCGCAAATGCTGCCGCACTTGCTCGATGCCCAGGTGATTGAGCTGAGCGCAGGCCGTCTGCACTGGCAAATCTCGCTGCGCGGTCTGAAAGCCGCCTTGCTGAAGATGGATGCCATGCAATCACGACTCGACACCCCCGGGGCGCTGGTACGCAAAGGCAGCAAGGCCGAAAACAGCGTTCCCAGGCCTCCCCTGGCGCCCCTGGTGAAGGCGTCTCCCCTCCCTGCGTCTCGACCGGACGACCCCAAGCTGATCATGCCGATTCTGCGCGCCACGGCGCGTACCGACTGTTCGGTCCCGCTGAACGACCCGGCGTTGCTGGCCGCCACCATCCATCGACTCTCCGCCTCGCGCGTGTTGCTGCTGGCCGCCTGTGACGCGGGGGCTTACCAGTCCACCTTCCAGGCCTGGCTGGCCAATGACCGCCCTCCTTATCGCCCGGAACCCGTGCGACTGCCGGATGTGGATGGTTCAGCGGGGCAGCTGACCGACCCGGCGTGGCAGACTGGTTTGCTGCGCTCGTATGCCAAGGGCCGGGGGATCGGGGACTGTGGCAGCCTCAGGGTATGGGCCTGGACCGGCCAGCAATTTGCGTTGCAGCACGCCAGTGATGCCGATCCATGCAGCGGCATTGGTGGCGGCATTCCTTTGCGAATATGGACATCAAGGCAGCAATAAATGGCGCTGCCCGTTTTTTCTTTCAGAAAAAAGGCATTTCCTACTCATATGGCATTCGGTTATCCTGATCTGATACGGCGCAGGACGCCGAACAATAATGATCATGGGACAAACAACAATGCCTTTCGACCATACCCGACCACTTAATCGCAGCGACTATCGCACCCTGGCACTGGCTGCCCTCGGCGGCACGCTGGAGTTCTACGATTTCGTCATCTATGTGTTTTTCGCCGCCATCATGGGGCAAGTGTTCTTCCCGCCGCACAGCCCGGACTGGCTGGTACAACTGCAGACATACGGCATTTTTGCTGCCGGCTACCTGGCACGTCCGCTCGGCGGCATCGTGATGGCCCACTTCGGCGACCTGCAGGGGCGCAAGCGCATGTTCACGCTGAGCATCCTGCTGATGGCCCTGCCGACCTTCCTGATGGGTCTGTTGCCCAGCTATGCCAGCATCGGCATCTGGGCCCCCTTGCTGCTGCTGTTGCTGCGCGTTCTGCAAGGCGCGGCCATCGGCGGCGAAATCCCGGGCGCCTGGGTGTTTGTCTCTGAGCATGTGCCGGGTCGTCGGGTCGGCTTTGCCTGCGGCACGCTGACGGCCGGTCTGACGCTGGGCATCCTGCTCGGCTCCCTGGTCGCCACGGTCATGCATGCGCGCTTCACGCCGGCCGAGCTGGTCGACCACGCCTGGCGCATTCCCTTCCTGCTGGGCGGGGTCTTCGGTCTGTGTGCAGTGTGGCTGCGCGGCTACCTGCACGAAACCCCGATCTTCAAGGAACTGGCAGAACAGCGCGCCCTGTTGGCCGAATGGCCGATGAAGCGGGTGCTGGCCTCGCATCGCGGTGCCATGCTGCTGTCGATGCTGGCCACCTGGCTGCTGACCGGCGGCATCGTGGTGGTGATTCTGATGACGCCTTCCCTGCTGGGCAAAATCCCGGAAATTGGCGCCGAGAAGGCCCTGCTGGCCAATAGCCTGGCCGTCGTCTGCCTGTCGATCGGCTGCGTGCTGGCCGGCAGCCTGACCGACCGCTTCGGCAATGGCCCGACGCTGCTGGCCGGCTCAGCGCTGCTGCTGGTCGCCTGCTACGGCTTCTACAGCCAGATTGCCGCTCATCCCGCGTTGCTGTTTCCGGGCTATGCGGTCCTGGGTTTGACGGTCGGCGTCATCGCCACCGTCCCCTGCATCATGGTCAAGGCCTTTCCGGCATCGGTCCGGTTCAGCGGTCTGTCGCTGTCCTATAACCTGGCGTATGCGATTTTCGGCGGTCTGACACCGATGGCAGTGGCCGTCATGCTCAAGAGCGATCCGCTGGCACCGGCCCACTATGTCGAAGCGCTGGCGGTCATGGGCATGCTGATCGGCCTGGGACTGAGCAGCTCGGCCCGCCGGATTGAGCCGCAGGGACTCAAGGCCAACAGCTGAAGACAGGCAGCAAAAAGCCGGACTGGAGAAAGACCAGTCCGGCTTTTTTCATTGCTCCGTCCTCAATTTGGTGAGGGGTTGGCCCCGCCACCAAGGACCTTGTACAAGGTGATGCGATTGCTTTCGCGCGCCAGCTTGACCCCGATCAGTTGCTGCTGTGCGGCATACAGGGAGCGCTGGGCATCCAGCTGGTTGAGCGAACCGTCGATCCCTGCCCGATAGCGGGCATCGGTCAGACGGGCAGTCTGGACCGCGCTGTCGGTATAGCGCTGTTGCGCCGCCAGCTGCTCCGCCATGCTGGCTCTCACCGCCAGCGCATCCGCCGCCTCGCGGAAGGCGGTCTGGATGTCTTTCTGGTACTGCGCCACATTGATGTCGCGCGAGACCTTGGCGACATCCAGCGAAGCGCTGAGCGCACCGGCATTGAAGATCGGCAGGTTGAGCTGCGGCAGGAAACTCCAGGTGCCATTGCCCCCTTCGAACAGCCGGCTCATGTCATTGCTGGCACTACCGGCACTGGCCGTCAGCGTGATGCTGGGGAAGAATGCCGCCCGGGCCGCGCCAATATTGGCATTGGCCGCCTTCAGGGCATGCTCGTCGGCCCGCAAATCGGGACGCGACAGCAGCACGCCGGAAGACAGACCGGAAGGCAGCTCGGCCAGCAGGGGCGGACCGTCAAAGCGTCCGGCGGGCGGCAGGGTCGCCTCATCCAGCGGGGCGCCAACCAGCAGGGTCAGGGCATTGCGGTCCTGCTCCAGCTGGCTGCGATAACTGGCCGCATCGACACGGGCACTCTCCATCAGCCCCTGCGCCTGACTGACATCCAGCTGCGAGCCAATCCCCAGCGCAAAACGTCGCTGGATCAGATCCAGCGATTGCCGGCGGCTGCGCAGCGTCTCTTCGGCCAGCTTGAGCCGGTCCTGGTCTGCCGCCATGCTCAGCCAGCCATTGACCACCTCGGCAATCAGGCTCAGCTGAGTGGCGTTGCGGGTTTCCACGCTTTGCAGCACGGTTTCCCGGGCAGCATCGGTCTGGTTCTGCAACTTGCCGAACAGGTCGATTTCCCAGGCACTAAAGCCTACGCCGGCATTGTAGCTGTGCGTAATGCGCGGACTGCCGCTACCGGTCAGATCCTGGGCAGTCTGGCTGTGCGAGCCGGCGGCCGTGGCACTGACGGCGGGCAGCAGGTTGGCGCGGGTGATGCCGTACTGGGCACGCGCCTTGTCGATATTCAGCGCGGCAATGCGCAGGTCGCGGTTATTGGCCAGCGCCTGGGCCACCACCTTGCGCAAGCGCTCATCCTGGATGAACGTCTGCCAGTCGAGGTCGACGCGCTGGGCAGTCGTGGTCTGGCCATAATCCGGCAGACTGGCCGGTACCGGTGCTTCAGGGCGCTGGTAATCGGGCGCCAGCAGCGAGCTGCACCCGGTCAGCAGCGCCAGGCTCAGCGCCACACTCAGGGATCGCAACTTCATGGGTTTTCCTCCTTGACGGTGGTGACCGTCGCCTGGCTGTGGCGGCTGAAATAACGGCGAATCTGCACAAAGAACAGTGGGATCAGGAAAATCCCCAGGATCGTCGAGGCCAGCATGCCGCCCAGCACCCCGGTACCGATGGCGTGCTGACTGCCGGAACCGGCGCCATTGGAGATGGCCAGCGGCAGCACCCCCAGACCGAAGGCCAGCGAGGTCATCAGAATCGGCCGCAGACGCAGGCGAGCCGCCTCCAGCGTCGCCTCGATCAGATCACGGCCCTGCTCCTGCAAGGACTTGGCGAATTCGACAATCAGAATCGCGTTCTTGGTGGCCAGACCGATGGTGGTCAGCAGCCCTACCTGGAAGTAAACGTCATTGGACAATCCGCGCAGCCAGGTCGCCAGCAGCGCGCCGACGACCCCGAGCGGCACCACCAGCATCACCGAGAACGGTACCGACCAGCTCTCGTAGAGGGCGGCCAGACACAGGAACACCACCAGCATCGACAGGGCATACAGTGACATGGCCTGCGATCCGGCCAGACGCTCCTGATACGACAGTCCGGTCCAGGAGTAGCCGATACCGGCTGGCAGCTTGGCCGCCAGTTTCTCCATGGTCTGCATCGCCACACCAGAGCTCAGCCCCGGTGCAGGCTGCCCCATGATCTCGACCGAAGGCACCCCGTTGTAGCGCTCCAGACGTGGCGAGGCGTAGGTCCAGTAAGCACGCGAGAAGGCAGAGAACGGCACCATGTCGCCACTGCTGTTCTTGACATACCAGCGTTTCAGATCATCCGGCTGCATGCGGAAAGGCGCATCAGCCTGCACATACACCTTCTTGGTCCGGCCCTTGTCGAGGAAGTCATTGACATAGGCACTACCCCAGGCGGTTGCCAGCACGCTGTTGACGCTATCCATCGACAGGCCCTGGGCACCCGCCAGCGTCTTGTCGACATCCAGCTTGTACTGCGGCGTGTCGTCCATACCGTTGGGACGTACGGCGACCAGGCCAGGCTCCTTGGCGGCCATCATCAGCAACTGATTGCGCGCCGCCATCAGCTTGGCATGCCCCAGCCCGCCCTGATCCTGCAGCTGGAAGTCAAAGCCGGTGGCATTGCCCAGATCCATCACCGCCGGCGGAGCAAAGGCAAACACCATGGCTTCGCGGATCTGCGAGAAGGCGCCCATGGCACGACCGGCAATCGCGTCCACTTTCTGGCTGGCCGCCTTGCGCTGATCCCAGTCCTTGAGACTGATGAAGGCAATACCGGTGTTTTGGCCATTACCGCCAAAACTGAAACCGGCGACGGTGAAGATCGAGTTGACGTTATCTTTCTCATCCACCAGGAAATGCTTTTCCACCTTCTTCAGGACATTGATGGTGCTTTCCTGCGTCGACCCCGGTGGCAGCGTGACCATGGAGAACAACACACCCTGATCCTCTTCCGGCAGGAAGGAGGTCGGCAAACGGACAAACAGCAAGGCCATCACGCCGACAATGGCCAGATAGATCAGCGAGTAGCGCGTGGAGCGCGCCAGCACGCGCCCCACCAGACTCTGATAGCGGGCGGTATTGCGGTCGAACATGCGGTTGAACCAGCCAAAGAAGCCGGTGTGATGCTTCTCGTGATCCTTTTCCACCGGCTTGAGCAGCGTCGCGCACAAGGCCGGCGTCAGGATCAGGGCCACCAGCACCGACAGCGCCATGGCCGAGACGATGGTGATGGAGAACTGCCGGTAAATCACGCCCGTCGAACCGCCGAAGAAGGCCATCGGCACGAACACGGCGGACAGCACCAGACCGATGCCGACCAGGGCGCTGGTAATTTGCCCCATGGACTTCTTGGTGGCCTCTTTCGGAGACAGGCCTTCCTCGCTCATCACCCGCTCGACGTTCTCCACCACCACGATGGCGTCATCGACCAGCAGACCGATGGCCAGCACCATACCGAACATGGTCAGGGTGTTGATCGAGAAACCCGCCACCGCCAGCACGCCGAAGGTCCCCAGCAGCACCACCGGCACGGCAATGGTCGGAATCAGGGTCGCGCGGAAGTTCTGCAGGAACAGATACATCACCAGGAACACCAGCACGATGGCCTCGGCCAGGGTCTTGATCACCTCGCGGATGGAGATCTTGACGAACGGCGTGGTATCGAACGGATAAACCGTCTTCATACCATTCGGATAAAACTTGGCCAGTTCGGCCACACGGGCTTCCACGCCCTTGGCCGTTGCCAGGGCATTGGCCCCCGTCGCCAGGGTAATGGCGATACCGGTCGCCGGCTTGCCGTTGAAGCGCGTGGCGTAGTCGTAGCTTTCCGCGCCGAGTTCAATGCGCGCCACGTCACGCAGCCGGACCGCGGCGCCATCCGAGCTGGTACGCAGCAGAATGTTGCCGAACTGCTGCGGCGTATGCAGCAGGGTCTGCGAGGTCACGGTCACATTGAGCTTCTGCCCCTTGACAGAAGGCGTGCCGCCCAGTTGGCCGGCAGAGACCTCGGCGTTCTGCGCCTGAATGGCCGCCGTGACATCCGCCGGATTCAGCTTGTAGGTATAGAGCTTGTTGGGGTCCAGCCAGACGCGCATGGCATAGGGCGCACCAAACAACTGCACACTCCCTACCCCCGGCACACGACTGATCGGATCCAGCAGATTGGTCGAGACGTAGTCGGACAGGTCGGTGGCGTTCATCGAACCATCTTCCGACACAAAGCCCAGCACCATCAGGAAGCTGGCGTTGGCCTTGTTGACGGTGATGCCCTGCTGCTGCACGACCTGAGGCAGGCGCGGCGTGGCCAGCGACAACTTGTTCTGCACCTGCACCTGGGCGATATCCGGGTTGGTGCCGGCGCTGAAGGTCAGGTTGATGCTGACGCCACCGGAGGAGTCACTGGTGGAAGACATGTACAGCAGACCATCCAGCCCCTTCATGTTCTGCTCGATCACCTGAGTGACCGTGTTTTCGATGGTACTGGCCGAGGCACCCGGGTAGGAAGCCTGAATCGAGACCTGAGGCGGCGCGATGTTCGGATACTGCGACACCGGCAGCCCGGTAATCGCCAGCATGCCGGCCAGCATGATGATAATGGCGATCACCCAGGCAAAAATCGGGCGATCAATAAAGAACCTTGCCATGGCTTATTCTCCCGTTCCGGCGCCCTGTGCCGGCGACGGCTTCACGGGCATGCCCGGACGGATGTACTGCAGGCCATCGACAATCAGTCGATCACCCGGCTTCAGGCCCTGGCTGACCAGCCAGCGATTGCCGACGGCGCGCGGCGTTTCCACCACGCGGGCTTCCACCTTGTCCCCGGCGCCGACGACCATGGCAACGGCCTGACCTTTCTCGTTATGGCTAATCAGGTCCTGAGCAACGAGAATGGCTTTTTCGTTGACCCCCTCTACCAGGCGGGCACGGACGAACATCCCCGGCAGCAGGGCATGCTTCGGATTGGGGAACTGGGCACGCAGCGTGACGGAACCGGTACTCGGATCGACAGTGACATCGGTGAACTGCAGCTTGCCTTCCAGCGGATACGTGCTGCCGTCTTCCAGCGTCAGGCGTACGCGAGCCGCGTCGGCACCGGCGCTCTTGATCGAGCCGCTGGCCAGCTGTTGCTTGAGCTGCAGCAGCTCGCCACTGGAGCGGGTGACGTCAACATAGATCGGATCGAGGGCCTGAATGGTGGTGAGGGCGGTCGCCTGATCCGCCGTGACCAGCGCCCCCTGCGTCACATTCGATTTGCCGATGCGACCGGACACTGGCGCCAGCACATGGGTGTAGCCCAGATTGATGCGCGCCGTATCGACGGCAGCCTGGGCCTGCTTGTAGGCCGCTTCAGCGTCGTCATAGTCCTGCTGACTGACGGCATTAATACCGATCAGCTGGCGATAACGCTCGGCCTTGCTCTTGAGGGTGGCCAGATTGGCCACGGCACTGTCGTAGCTGGCGCGATAGGTCGCCGGATCGATCTGATACAAGGCCTGGCCGGCCTTGACATCACTGCCTTCGGTGAAGAGGCGCTTCAGCACCACGCCACTGACTTGCGGCCGGACTTCGGCCAGCGTGAATGCCGCCGTACGGCCGGGCAGCTCGCTATCCAGCGCCACCCGCTCGGGCGCCAGCGTGACAAAGCCGACTGTCGGCAATGCGGCCGCGGCCTGGGAGGCATGATTGCCGTCCCCGCAGGCCGACAACCCGGCGGTCATCAGGCATGCCAGCGCGACAGCAGAATATAGGGAAGACTTTTTTTGCATGCGACACCTGTCTTGATCATGTTGTCTGCGCAATCTGGCGTGAGGATGAGTCAGCGCGCGGGCGCGTCGGGTAATCCACACTACTTTATAACGAAGTAGAATGAACACTCAATCTAGTTTGAGCGTTCATTCTATGCTAGGATGCAGCAATCCGGCAATCAGCAAAGTATGAATGATTTTGTAGCGGTGCCGCATCCAAAGGAATCTCATGGTGACCACGCCCTCTCAAGAGCCACAACGTGCACAAATGCGACGCAGCCAGGTGCTGCAAGCCGCCACGCGCTGTTTCCGCCTGCATGGTTTTCATGGCTGCAGCATGGCACAGCTGGCCAAAGAGGCCGGCATGAGCGTTGGCCACATTTATCATTATTTCGAGAACAAAGAAGCCATTATCGAAGCCATCGTCCAGCAAGATCTGGAAGAATGGCTGATCAGCATGTCCCGGCTGCTGGACAGTCCGGATGTCTTCCAGGAGATTCTCGACACCCTGGAAGAACCGGTGCGGGAGACCCAGCAGCCAGACTATGCGGCACTGCAGATCGAAATCATCGCCGAAGCCGCCCGCAACCCCAAGGTGGCTCACATGGTGCACACCGTACATCGGCAGGTACGCGATACCGTCGCCGCCATGCTGATCAAGGGAAGTCGGCGCCCGCTGAGCGAGACCGAGATCGACAGCAAGTTCGAACTGCTCAGCGCCCTGTTTGACGGTCTGATGGTGCGTGCCATCCGTGCCGAAAAAATGGATCTCGATGGTCTGATGGCCATCATGCGGCCGACCATCCGCTTTATTCTCGACCACTGAGCCTTGTCCACGGGCACGGCTCATTTCACAAGGAGATTGCACCGTGTCCAGTCAATGGGATCATGTTCTGAATGGCGGCGTCCTGGACGACTTCATGCCGGAAATCGACCGCGACCGGGAGCGCGGACAGGCGCAGCTTGCCCGGCTCAACGCCATTCCGCTCAGCGACAGGGCGGCACGCCAGGCCATGGCCGCCGAGCTGTTCGCCGCCTTCCCGCCCTCCTGTGTGCTGTTCTCCCCCTTCACCTGCGAGTTCGGCCGCAATATCCGTTTCGGCGAACACAGCTTCGTCAATGTGAATGTCACCATGGTCGATCTGGGTGAAATCCATATCGGCAGCCATGTGATGATTGCCCCCAACGTGCAGATCTATACCGCGACCCATTCGCTGGATTACCTGTCCAGGCGCGAATGGCTGACCACCGCAGAAAAAGTGGTCATAGGCGATGACTGCTGGATTGGTGGCGGCGCCATCATCCTGCCGGGGGTGAGCATCGGACCGCGCAGCGTCATCGGCGCCGGAGCGGTCGTCACCCGGGACATCCCCGCCGACTCGCTGGCCGTAGGCAACCCGGCCCGGGTCATCCGCCGTCTCAATCAGCAAGGCAATCGCTGAGTCCTGCCCCGCCGGACACGGCGATCCACTCAGTGGCGAGTACTGCCGGTCTCCAGCCAATGCGCCCAGGCTTCATTGCCATGCGCACGGGCGGCGCGTGCCGCGGCCCGATGGTCATAGCCAATGGCGCGCAGACTGACGTCCCAGCCCTGTCCATGCCATTCGCAGATGGCATAGCGCGCATGCGGACTACCGTTTTCCATGCGGTGGGGATAAGGGTGATCATCGGTGTAAGCCGGCAAGCCGACACTGCCCGGATTAACCACCAGCCGGCCATCATAGAGCGCGTGTACCCGGGGATGATGGGTGTGGCCGCACAGAATCAGTCCGGCCGGGATGCCGGCAGCCCGCAGCTCGATGGACTCGTGGCAGGCGGCATGCATCCCGTGCGGATCGACCTCTTCCAGGAAATAGGCCAGATCATCGCCCGGCGCACCGTGGCAAACATGGATACCCGGCTCGCTCAGGGTCAGGTCCGCCGGCAGGCTGTGCAGCCAGTCACGCTGACGGGCCGTGGTCTGCTCATAGGCATACTGATCAGACTGACCGCCCTTCTGGCGGGCACAGGCCAGCAGTTGACGTTCGTGATTCCCGCGGATAGTGCGCCAGTCCAGCGCCATCAGGCGCTCGGCGGTCGCAGCCGGTTCCAGCGGGCCGGAGAGGATATCGCCGGCATTGATCACCAGATCGACTTGCTGGCGATCAATGTCGGCGATCACGGCTTCCAGCGCCCAGAGATTGCCATGAATATCCGAGACGACAGCGACTTTCATCGTTCAACCTCAAACCATGACATTAGTTTTTAAGTATGGCCAATAAGGTTTAACAGTCAAACTGAATAAAACAGTTTGCAGACGTCGAGCAATCGTCATGATCAGCGGAAGGTTCTCTGCCACAGGAGCAACAGCGCCATGGCCAGACCGAGCCACATCTGCAGGCGGAAGAACTCAAGACAGGAGAGCATCAGCGTCTGACGCGACCACTCGCTGGTCAGCAAACCGAAGGCCGTACTCGCATCGACTTGTGGCAGCGTGACGCGCATCTGCGCCATGGCCTCGCCCAGCCAGGGGCTGCCATCGGCAAAACGCTCCGACAGGCGACTGAAATGCAGGGCATTGCGTCCCTGAATGAACACCGTACTGAGCGAGACGGCACTGGAGAGCGCCACCTGGCGCAGCATGTTCTTGGTCTGGTAGGCATGGGCAAATGCGCCCTCTTCCACCGCACTGAAGGTCCCCTGTGCCACCGCAATAATGAATACCGACATGAAGCCCCCGTTCAGCAGCAGAATGGCGGCAAGACGGCCCAGACCCGTGTCCTGGTTCAGCTCGCTCATCAGCAGGCCATAGGCGCCGAGCAGCAGCATGCCCAGCACCATGGGCGGACGCAGCGTCTTGACCAGACCGCGTTGGAGCAGGAAGGCATACACAGTGGCAAACAGCATGCCGGCCAGAAAGCTGACCGACAGCAACAGTCCGGTGGTCGGCACGCTGAAGCCCAGCCCCTGCTGGATCAGCAGGGGCATGATGTAACTGTTGGCCGCCACCATGGTGTAGCAGAAGAAGTAGTACGCCAGCCCGAGCAGATAGCGCTTCTGGCCCAGTTGCCGCCAGCGCGCACCATGACCGGCCGTACTGACCCGGCGCAGCCACATCAGACTGGCCAGCAGCACGCCGGCCAGCAGCGCCAGCAACCAGCCTGGACGACTGAAAAAGTCATAGGGCAACTGCTGAATCAGGTATTGCAACAACAAGATGGCAACCGCCAGCCACAACAGGCGCGGAGAAGTCATCTCGCGATCATGCTCATCCCCGGCCTCCGTTTCGGCAAACAGGCCACTGGCCAGCCAGCCGGCCGCTGTCCAGGGCAGGATGCCGAAACACAGCCAGCGCCAGCTGCCGGCGCCGAGCGCCAGGCTGCCCAGCAAGGGGCCCAGTGCCGACCCGCCCAACAAGGCATAACCAAAACCCAGCAGCGCCGGCGTGCGCTGTTCGGCAGCCAGGCGGCTGACCTCGACACGTGCACCGGTGAAAAACGCCGCTGCCGCGATGCCCTGCACCGCACGGCCCAGAATAAAACCAGCCGGACCATGCGCCATGCCGCATACCACCGCCCCGGCCGCAAACAGCAGCATCGAACCACGAATCAGCCGGCGCGGACCGAAAGCCAGACGCAGGCGACGCTGCTGACTGATCGCCAGCACGGCACAACTGGCATAGGCCATGGCGGCATAGCTGAACTCCTCCGGTCCGGCACCGATGCCGCCCATGACATCGCTGGCGGCAAAATTGAGCATGCCGTTCTGTAAAAACTCCACCATCGTGACGGCCATGATGCACAGCATGTACAGCGGCAGCTTGTGCTGGCCTGATTGATCCTGCATTGCCCTATCCTTGCGTCATTGAATGGCGCAAGTATAGTGACGTCATATATATTCTAAAAATCGATAGATTTAATCCTGAAAATCGAAATGGATAATATTAACGGACTGCGTCTGAGACGCCTGGATCTGAACTCGCTGGTGGTGCTGCATACCCTGCTGCAAACGCGCAGCGTCAGCCTGAGCGCCCGACAGCTTTGCCTGGGTCAACCCGCGATCAGTCATGTCCTCAAGCACCTGCGCAAACAGTTTGCCGACGAGCTCTTGTATCGTCACGGTCGCGGCATGGCCCTGACACCATTGGCGCAATCCTTGAGCCAGCCGCTGGCGGCATGGCTGGGCGAGGGACAACGGCTGTTCGCCAGCCAGCAGGCATTTGACCCGAGCGAGGCGCAGGGCACCGTACGGCTGGCCATGCCCGACCTGCTGGAGGCCATCCTGCTGCCGGGCATGCTGCAAGCCATGCAACATCAGGCCCCGCAGCTGAATCTGGCGATCGAAGCCATGCCGGCGGCGCAGGTAGAGGGAGCGCTGGAGGAAGGCCGCATCAGTGCGGCTTTTGGCTACTTCCCCCGCCCGGGGCGTCAGTGGCAGCATTTGCCGCTGTTCAAAACCAGCTTTATCGCGCTGTATCACCCGGCACTCATCAGCCTCCCTCCCACAGTGGGTCTTGCCGATCTGGTGGCCATGCCCCATGTACACACCTCCTATGTCGACGAGGGAAGCGGACTGATTGAGCAGGTCATGACCAGGCGAGGTCTGCCGAGACGGGTGGTGGTGCATGGCGCGGGTCTGCTGGCGCTGCCGGTCTTGCTCGAGACACTGGCAGCCGTCGCCGTTCTGCCACAAACCATGGCGGCGTGGCTCAGACAACACCACCCGATGCTCTGCCAGGTGCCGGTTCTGGACCCTGAGATGCAAATCGAAATCGAAATGGTCTGGCATACCCGGCTGGCCAGCGACCCCTTGCTGGGCTTTGTGCGCGGGATCGTGTCGCAAGAAGTGGATCGCCGCTTTGCCGGGCCGCTGGCAGACTGACATAAAAAAACGGCAGACCCGCAAGAGTCTGCCGTGAAGAAGTGTCCGGCGCCAGGACAGGACCGCCGGACAAGGGTGAATCCGATTACTTGACCCAACGCGGCTGGGTCAGGGCCTCCGGCTGCAACACCGCATCCAGTTCCTTGCGGGTCATCAGGCCACGCGCCAGCACGATTTGTGCCACGCTGCCGCCCTTGGCATGCGCTTCGGCGGCCACTTCGTTGGCTGCCGAGTAGCCGATGAACGGGCTCAGCGCCGTCACCAGACCCACGGAGTTTTCCACCAGACGACGCAGGTATTCGCCATTGGCGGTAATGCCGCGCACGCAGTTTTCGGTCAGGGTGTCGCAAGCGGCGCGCAGGTGGTTGACGCTGCGGAACACGCTGTAGGCAATCACCGGCTCGAAGGCGTTGAGCTGCAGCTGGCCACCTTCTGCGGCAAAGCTGACGGTCACGTCGTTGCCGATCACTTCGAAGGCCACCTGGTTGACCACTTCCGGGATCACCGGATTGACCTTGCCCGGCATGATCGACGAACCCGCCTGACGGGCCGGCAGGTTGATTTCGCCCATGCCGGCACGCGGGCCGGAGGACAGCAGACGCAGGTCATTACAGGTCTTGGACAGCTTGACTGCCACGCGCTTGAGTACGCCGGACAGTTGCACAAAGGCGCCACAGTCCTGAGTGGCTTCGATCAGGTTCGGTGCCGTGATCAGCGCCAGGCCGGTCAGACGTGCCAGATGCTGGCAGATCAGGCGGGCATAGTCCGGGTGGCTGTTGATGCCGGTCCCGATGGCGGTCGCGCCCATATTGATTTCATGCATCAGGGTGCAGGCTTCTTCCAGACGCTGGCGGTCTTCGCCCAGCATCACGGCATAGGTCTGGAACTCCTGGCCGAGCGTCATCGGCACGGCGTCCTGCAGCTGGGTACGGCCCATCTTCAGGATGTCCTTGAACTCCATGGCCTTGTCGGAGAAGGCATTCTGCAGGTTCTGCATCGAGGCGATCAGGCGGGCCACACCGAAGCAGCTGGCCAGACGCAGCGAGGTCGGATAGACGTCGTTGGTGCTCTGACTCAGGTTGACGTGCTCGTTGGGGTGCAGGAAATCGTAATCACCCTTCTTGTGGCCAAGAATTTCCAGCGCCACGTTGGCAATCACTTCGTTGGCGTTCATGTTGGTGGAGGTACCGGCCCCACCCTGGATGACGTCCACGACAAACTGATCATGCCAGCGACCGGCGCGAATCTGTTCGCAGGCTTCGATGATGGCATTGGCGATCTTGTCGTCCAGCAAACCGAGATCGCGGTTGGCCATGGCGGCCGCCTGCTTGATGGAGGCCAGCGCGATGATCAGGTCGCTGTAGGCAGAGATCGGCTTGCCGGTGATGTTGAAGTTTTCCAGCGCACGCAGGGTATGCACACCCCAGTATGCTTCGGCCGGGACTTCACGTTCGCCAATCAGGTCATGTTCGACGCGGGTACTCATTTTTGTTTCCTTGTCCACAACGAGGGTTGATGGAAACACTCTAAGCCGCGTCACCGGCAACTGGCCAATCCCGATTATCGATTTGTCCATGCATTAAATGCATAGATCATCCGACTGTCGCCATGACAAAGGCGCATGGCATTTATGCCATGCGCCCTTTTCGTATACGAGAACGTACTATACGGCTGGATATTGTGTCTGCAGGTACTGCCAGAAAGCATCCAGCGCCGGCCGGCTGCGCTTGAGATCTCGATAGAGACGGATCTCCATCGCGACGCCCCAGCGGGCATCGGCGGCCAGCGCCAGCTGGCCGGCCTGCAGCTCACGCTCGACCGTACTGTCCGGCAAAAATGCCACACCGTGCCCTTCCAGCACCATGTTCTTCAGCCCCTCGGCCATGTCCGTTTCGTAGCGCTGATGCAGATGGCAGGGTTCCGGGGCATTTTCCATGATGAGTTCCGTCATCAACCGGAAATAGGCATTGGCGGCATAGCCGAGAAACGGCAGCGGTGCCCGTGCCTGGCCGGGCAAACGGAAGGCCGGCTGCCCGTCTTCTTCACGTCGTGCGTAAGGCATCAGATGCTCGATCCCCAGATTCAGCCCGGCATAGCGATCGCCGGACAGCTCAACCGGCTGCTTGGGGTGGTGATAGCACATCAGCAGGTCGCAGCCGCCTTCGACAAAGGCCAGCAGCGCATCATGCACATTGCTCGCCTGCAGGCGGCAGGACAAATCGCCGAAGCCGCCTTGTACCTGCGACAGCCATTTGGGGAAGAAGGAAAACGACAGGGTATGCGGTACGGCAAACTCCATGGTGTCTTCCGGCAAGGGGCGCATGCCCTGCATCAGCGCACGGGTGGCGTGAATCTGATTGAGCATCGCCACCGCCTGTTCCTTGAACACTTCGCCGGCCGGCGTGAGCCGTGTCGGATAGCTGCTGCGATCGATCAGATCGCAACCGACCCAGCTTTCCAGCGCCTTGATGCGGCGCGAGAAGGCCGGCTGGGTCAGATGGCGCGCCTGCGCCGAACGGGTGAAGCTGCCGCTTTCGGCCAGCACGATGAAATCTTCCAGCCAGCGAGTTTCCATGGCGTGTGGGTTCTTTCCTTACTGAGTAGTGGCCGCGTTGGCGGTCCAGGCTGCGGGCAGGCGCTTGAGCGCCGGATAGCCGCTGACGTTGAGGGTGTAGCCGGTGGCATCGATGCGCAGTTCGCCCCGGGCACCGATGGGGATCGGCACGATGTCGGCAACATGACCAATCGGCAGGCCGCTGAGCACCGGGATGCCCAACTGGCGGGCCAGTCGGTTGGCCAGCGTCGCCATGCTGTAGCCCTGCGGATCGAAACCATCGCTGCGCTGGGCACTGAAATGCCCCAGCAAAATCGCCCGCTGACGGCCGAGCACACCCGCCAGGCGCAACTGTTCGAGCATGCGGTCGACCTTGTAAACATCTTCGCCGACATCCTCGAGGAACAACAGGCCATCCTGCGGCTGCGGCAGATAGGGCGTGCCAACCAGGCTGACCAGGGTCGAGAGATTGCCGCCCCACAGGGTGCCGTCCAGCTGGCCGCTGGCCATGGACTGAGGAACATCGATGCGCAGGGTGTAGTGATCATGCGTCAACACCTCGCGCAGCCACTGCTGGGTGAAGGCCGACAGCGGGCTGGCGCCGAAATCGGCATACAACACCGGTCCGGACAGCGAGATCACCCCGGCACGAGCCAGCAAGGCCAGTTGCACGGCCGTATTGTCGCTGTAACCCATGACCAGGGTACCGGCGGCGCGCAGGCGCGGGCCGAGGCGGGCGTAGTCGAGCCGGTCCAGCAACTGGATGGCGCCAAAACCGCCGCGCGTCGCCATGATCAGATCGGGCATGGGCAGGGACGGATCGGCCAGGGCATTGAGGTCGGCAGCACGCTCATCGACCGTGCCGGCAAAACGCGATTCGCGCCGTGTCAGTGCGGGCAGGTTATCCAGCTGGAAGCCCAGGGACTGCAGGGCAGCAACCCCGCGCTCGACGCGGGCACGGTCGGTCATCGGCCCGCCGAGCGCCATCAGGCGCACGACCGGTGCCGTTGCCGGGGCACGACCCGGCTGAGCGGGGGTGGAGCAGGCAGACAACAGATGACTCATGACAAGGACGGTTCCCAGTTTCAGGACCCGCCGGCGATCGTCGTGAAAGGGACTCAGCGACATGCAGGACCTGTCCGTTGGTGAATGCCCGACATTACATCATGGAACGCCCCGCCCTTGGCAAGTCTGTCAGCATTTTTACCACCTCAGGCATCGTCATTTGACATGCGTCAGTGACCGCCGGCTGCCACAGGGCGCACCGCATGCGCTGCGCCATCCTGTGGTTTGAGACGCAGGAAGATCAGCGTCGAAAGCAAGGTCAGCCCGGACAGCAGCACAAAGGTGGCGCGAAACGCTGGCGTCAGTGCCGCGCCCTGGCTGACATGCGCCGGGTGAAACAACTGCAGCGCACTGGCCGAAATCGCCAGACCAAAGCTGACCGACAGTTGTTGTGCCACACTCAGCACCGTATTACCCATGCTGGTATGACGCGAACTCAGGTCGGCCACTGCCAGGGTATTCATGGCAGTCATCTGCATTGAGCTGACCCCGCCGAACAATACCAGCGATGGCAGCATCCAGGGCAGCGGCATGTCGGCAGCAAACAGCGCAAAAGACGCAATGCTCAGCACGGTCAGCAGACTGGTCACGATCAGGGTGCGGCGATAGCCAATACGCGGCAGGCCCCGGGTGATCAGCGGCTTGGCGAGAATCGCGGCCAGGGCCACCGGCGCCAGCATCCAGCCGGCAGTATCGGCACCGTAGCCGAAGCAGACCTGCAGCAGTAGCGGGATCAGCAGCGTGATGCCACCGGTGCCGAGACGACACAGGATATTGCCGAAGATGCCGATGCGGAAGCCACGGGTCTGGAACATCGCCAGATCAAAAAGCGGCTCGGCATGCCGGCGTGCATGACGCACATAGGCCAGCAGCAGCAGGGAGCCGGCCAGCAAGGCCGGCAGGGCCAGCACCAGGGCATGGGCGGCGCCGATCAGGTCCAGGCCAAAGGAGAGTCCGACCAGGGCAAAGGCAAACAGCAGGAAACCGGGCCAGTCGAAGGGATGGTGCGGCGCCTTGTGATCGGACATGACGCGTGGCGCCATCAGCAAACCGACCAGGCCGATCGGCAGGTTGATCAGGAAAATCCAGTGCCAGCTGGCATGGGTCACCAGCCAGCCGCCCAGCAAGGGGCCCAGCACGGGGCCGAGCAGGCCCGGCATGGTCACGGTACTCATGACGGCCAGAAACTGGCTGCGCGGATAACTGCGCAGCAGGGCCAGACGGGCGACCGGCATCATCATGGCGCCGCCGACCCCCTGCAGCACGCGCATGGCCACCAGCATCGGCAGCGAGCCCGACAGGGCGCACAGCAGGGATCCCAGGGAGAACAGGCCGACCGCCGCCATGAACACGCGCCGGCAGCCGAAACGATCGGCCAGCCAGCCGCTGAGCGGGATCAGCAGCGCCACGGTCAGCGCATAGCTGATGACGGTCGACTCCATCTCCAGCGGCGAACGCTGCAGATCGGTGGCAATCGCAGGCAGGGCGGTATTGAGAATGGTGGTGTCCAGCATCTGCATGAAAAAAGCCGTGGCGGCCAGCCAGGGCAAGGCATCATGCGGGCGTGGCCCCACCCCTGCCGTGAGGGTATCGGTTGAAGCCATGAGTCTCTATCCAATAGTTACCTAATAATAATAACATTATGGATATCAACTTGCCGGCCCTCTTCACATTTGCTAACCAGCAGTGGCACAGGGTTTACAAATTCAGGCGCCGCATTTCCCCCAGTTGTTGCACCAGTGCCTCATCGTGGCTGATCAGCAGCAGGGTGCCCGGATAGTCATGCAGGATCGAGGCCACATGCTGGCGCGCCCGGCCATCCAGGTTGTTGCTTATCTCGTCCAGAATCAACAACTGTGGTGGACGAGCAGCCAGACAGGCCAGCGACAGCCGTGCGCGCTCGCCACCAGACAGGGCACGGACCAGGGTCTGCACCGCGCCATCGCCACGAAACAGGAACCGGCTCAGGTGGTGGCGCAGCGCACTGGGCGCCCAGTCGGGAACCGTCTGCTGCAATACCGCCAGGACAGTCTGGTCGGCGGGCAGGTTGGCATAGTGTTGATCGAGATAGCCGATCTCCTGCCTTGGCGGTGTCTGCCACTGTCCACCCAGACGCAAGGCCGTCTCGCCGAGCAGTGCGCGCGCCAGCGTGGATTTGCCGCTGCCGTTGGCACCACCGAGCAGCCAGCGCTCGCCCGACCGGATCACCAGATGCAGTGGTCCGGCGATCACTCGCTCATGGCCAATCAGGCCATCACTCACCTGCACCACCGGTCCCCGGGCATGTCGAGCTTGCGGGGGCAGGAAAAACGCCGGACTGATCACCTCGCCAGGACTGAGGCGCGCCAGTTCGTCCCCCAGCGTCTGTTGCCGAGTCAGTAGGTCAGCCCGGTTGTCGACCGCCGTGGTGTTGCCTCGCCCCAGCTTGGTCGCCGACTTGACGGTCGCCCAGCGCCGTTCGCGGATGGCCTTTTCACCGCGCTGACGGGCATGGCTGGCTCGCTGTTGCTCCTGCATCAACCGCTGGTGGGCACCCTGCTGTTCGCGCCGCAGCAGGTCGCGCTGCCGTTGCAGGGCGGCATGCTGGCCGGCACGTTCAGCCAGGTAGTCCTGATAGCGGCCGTGAAACACCCGGATCTGGCCATCGGCGACGATCCACAGGGTGTCACACAATGTGTTCATCCAGGTTTCATCGTGCGTGACCAGCAGCAATCCGCCGTGAAAATGCTGCAGCATGCGCAGCATGGCACGGCGGTTGGCGGTATCCAGATGATTGCTGGGCTCGTCGAGCAACAACAGATCGGGCTGTTCTGCCAGGGCCTGGCTGAGCGCCTGGTTCACCCGCTGGCCGCCACTGAGCTTCAGGTCACCATCCAGTACCTGTGGCACATGGCCCAGACGCAGCAAGGGCTCCATCTGCAGCCGGCCCTCGGAGGGTGACTGCAGGCCGGCCAACATTCGCAGCAACGACGATTTGCCGCTGCCGTTATCACCGACAATGGCAATGCGGCAGCCCCAGTCCAGTTGGCCGGAAAATTCGCTGAAGCAGGTTTTATGGGGGAAGACAAGGCTCAGGCCTTGCCATTGAATCATCGACATGAACACCTCGCGCAGGATGGGCAGTAAAACGTAGGTTGCCCGTTATCGGGCGGTCAGGTGCGCAGGCTCATTTCGACGAATCCTTGAAGGGTAATGATTGAATGGAGGTATTTCAAAACAAAAGAGGGGGGACCAGCCCCCCTTTGTCACGCGTGATCAGGCTTCGAGCAGGCCCTTGACCACGTCGATGTAGCCTTGCATGGCCTCATCGGCAGAGGTGCCCTTGAGCTTTTCCCAGGCATCGAACTTGGCGCGGTTGATGAAATCCATCATGCCGGGACGTTCGCCATGGGCATCGCCTTCGGTCGCCTGCTTGAACAGGGCGTAGAGCTGCAGCAGGGTCTGATTGTCCGGGCGCTCGGACAGGGTTTTGACATCGGCCTGAGCCTGGGTGAACAGGGTTTGCAGATCAGACATGTTTCTTCCTTGATGTTGTATTGTGTTAGCCCAACGGCATTAATATACACGAAAAACACCCGGTTTCATCATCCCTGCCAGGCGCTGGTAGCGCCTTGCTCCAGCCAGCTGCGAATCAAACCGGAAAGAAAAGGTTGCTGCGCATTCTGCAACCCGGCCAGACTGAGCAGCTGCCCGTCCGGCCGGACCAGAGCCGGCAGCAGGGCCGGATCGACGTCAGGGCTGCCCGGCAACAGATAGACGGTGAGATCCGGCAAGTGCGTCAGCGCCTGCTGTAATGCGCCCACAGGGTGGCCACCGCTGAGCAAGGCAAGTTGCAGATTGCCGTTTCCCTGCGTGACGACACCGGCAGAGGACAGCGGCAAATTTCGCCAGCGCCCCTGCTCCAACCAGGCGGCATGTGCCCGGGTCAGATCGAGGCCATCACGCAGATCGATCAGATGTCCCCAGAGCACAGTCTTCCGGTCTGGATCGGCATAGACAATCTGTCCGGCGTCCAACTCCAGCTCATCCAGCCCGGGAAGCGGGCTGGTGCTTTGATGCAAGACACGCCATCCACCCAGTTCTTCCTCACGCCCTCCCGGCAGGGTACAGCTGTTTGCACACAGGATCAGATAACGTCCCCCTCCTGCCAGATAGCCGACTTGTCCATTGCTAAAAATCATGGGCTGCATGCCTTGTCCCGAACCCGACTCTCGGCTTGCCTGTTGCCTTGCCTGTTGCAACACATCCCCACGGCCATCCGTCAGAAAAGCCCTGCGCGGTGCAGGATGGCAGGCACACAGCAACAGACAAAGCAGCAGGACTCTGAACATGAAAAAATCTTCCGCATCGACCATCGAGGCGGAAGATTTTAGGGAGGGATGACAGCCAAATCCTGATCAATAACCCGACAATAACCGTCCGAATTGACCGACTCAGCGCGCGTCGAGCAGTTGCTCCAGCTGAGCCTTGGGAATCGCGCCGGCCACCAGGCGCCCATTTCCGAAGATCAGGGCCGGCGTGCCATTTACCCCCAGCTTTTCACCCAAAGCCAGGTTTCGCTCGATCGGCGTCGCGCACTTGCCTTCGCCAACCGGCTTCACGCCATCATCCATCCAGGACTTCCAGGCCTTGAGAGAATCTTCAGCACACCAGATTTGCTGCGATTTGTGCAACGCATCCGGATGCAGCTGGGTCAGCGGAAACAGGAAGGTGTAGATGGTGACATTGTCCACACCGGCGAGACTCTGCTTTTCCAGCTGGTGGCAGAACGGACAGTCCGGATCGGTAAAGACCGCCAGCTTGCGGGCGCCGTTGCCGCGCACTTCCTTGATGGCATCATTCAGCGGCAGGCTATTCCAGGACACCTGGCTCAGATCGGCCTGACGTGCCTCGGTCAGGCTTTGACCACTCTTGACATCGATCAGATCGCCGACAAACAGATAGCTGACCTTCTGGTCGACATACACCACCTGATTACCCTGGACATCCACCTCATAAATACCCTTGAGCGGCGTGGGGCGCACATCCAGCACCTTGCGGTCGCTGAAACGTTGCTCGAAGGCCTTTTTCACCGCCGTCAGGCTGGCATTGCCCGCATTGTTGTCGGCATTGGCACTGCAGGACAGCAGAGCCGGCATGATCCCGGCCAGCGCCAGGCGAATCAGGGTTTTGTTCATGTCTATCCTTGTTAAAAGCCCACCGCATGGCGGGCCAGTTGCCGCTTGAGCGGGGCGAGATGATTGACCAGCGACAGGCCTCGGTTGCGCAGCTGCGCCAGCCCGGGCAAAGACGACTGGTGAAACAGCCGGAACAGACCATCGCAGGTCAACTGCATGGTCAGCACCGCCTCCTTGCGGCTGCGCTCGTAGCGGCGCAGCAATGCCCAGTCGCCGGGATCGCCCTGACGACCGATGAGCGCGGCCAGGGTCGCGGCATCCTGAAAACCGAGATTGACCCCCTGCCCTGCCAGCGGATGCACGGTATGCGCGGCATCGCCCAGCAAGGCCAGCCGGGGATGAATCACGGTCTGCGGACGCAGCAGGCGCAAAGGGAATGCGGCCGCCGGCGTCAGACTCTGCAGGGCGCCCAGGGCATGACCGCCCGCCGCCGAGACGGTCTCCGCCAGCTCGTCTGCCGGCATTCTGACCAATCGCTCGGAATCGGATGTAGACCATACAATAGAAATTCGGTTCCCGGGCAGCGGCAACCAGGCCAGTACCGCATCACCGAGGAACCATTGCCTGGCACAATCGCCGTGCGGCACTTCGCAGGCAAAGTTCGCCACCACCCCTGACTGGCCATAGGCCCGGACGGCCACTTCGATGCCGGCTGCCTGCCGCAGCCAGGACTGGGCGCCATCGGCGCCGGCCAGCAGTGCCGCCGTCAGCACCCGGCCATCCTCCAGCGTCAGCCTGGCCTGACCGGCCTGGCAGTCGCAGGCCGCGGCACGGCCATGGATCACGGTGATCTCGCTGTCGGCGATGGCTCGCCAGAGCGCCGCCAGCATCCAGCGATTCTCGGCGATCGCCGCCAGTTCGCTTTCACCGATCTCGGCAGCACTGAAGGTCAGGCGGCCATCCCGGTCGCCACGCACATCCATGCTGGCGATGCGGCCGATCCGGCTGGCATCGGGCCAGGCACCAAGACGGGCGAGAAAATCGCGGTTTTGCGGACTGACGGCGTAAATGCGGGCATCCCAGCCTTGCATCAGCCCGTCCTGTCCCTGCGGATGCGGTTCGAGCAGGGCGACCGAGCGCCCCTGACGTGCCAGCGCCAGCGCCAGGCTGGCCCCGACCAGCCCGCCTCCGCTGACCAGGACGTCGAAATCTGTCTGACTCATTGTCCGGCTCCTACACCAAAGACCAGATGACCGGCAAAGCGCTTGCGCAGCGGGGGCAGCGCATCCAGCAGATTCATGCCGGCCGCCCGTGCCAGCCCGAGCAGCGGGTCACGCGACTCGAACAAATGCATCAGGCCATGGGTAAAGCCGATGACAGCACGGGTGTCGCGCTGGCGTGCTGCGGCATGTCGCGCCAGCAAATGGGCGGCACCCGGATCTTCCGCTCCGTCAAGAATGCGGGTCAGGGCCATGGCATCGCGGATGCCGAGATTGAGTCCCTGCGCCGCAACCGGATGGACGGTTTGCGCCGCATTGCCGATCAGCACCACTCGCTGGCCGACGACCCGGCTGGCCTGCTTCAGGCGCAAGGGGAAGGTGGCCACCTCCCCGACGGCACGCACGGCCCCCATCCGGTCCCCAAAAGCCTGCTGCAGCGCAGAGGCCAACACCTCGGGAGCCGCCGCTTTCATCGCTTCGGCCTGTGCCGGGGAGCGGGTCCAGACCAGCATGCAGCCATCACCGTGAGGCAGCAGCGCCAGGGGTCCGTCCTGGCTGAAACGTTCGTAGGCCACGCCCTGGTGCGGCTGTTCGAAATGGACCTGCGCCAGCACGGCGGACTGCTGGTAGTCGTGCTCGCGACGACGTACACCGGGAAGGCGTTCGATCAGCGCCCCGCCCTCGGCCAGAATGGCCAGTCTGGCGGTCACGGCACCTTCATGGCCGGCTTCGCGATAACGCACGCAGACGTAGCCGGCCAGCGACTGCAGGTCATCGACCCGACAGCCCCACAGCACGGTCACCCCCGCGGCAGCCAGCCGGGCATCCAGCGCCAGGGTCAGTGCCGGATAATCGACCACCTGTCCCAGATGCGGCAGACCAACGTCTGCCGCCCGGATCAGCGTACGGCCCCAGCAGCCCTGCTGGGACACATGCACGGTATCGATCGCCGTGGCAGGCAAATCGTCCGGCCAGGCTCCTGCCGCCTGCAGCTGCTGCTGACTGGCACTGGACAGGGCGAGCGCGCGGGCATCGCGCAGCGGCTCACCGGCCTGGCGAGCCTCCAGCAGGATGACGCGCCGGCCCTGACGGGTCAGCAGCAGGGCGGCCAGGGCGCCGGCCGGCCCGCCGCCGACAACGGCGACATCCGCATGCAGCAGAGCGGAAGACATGGCTTGCCGTGCCCCCATCAGGCCATCAATGCTTCAATGTCATCAATGCGCTTGGGCACTTCCGACGTGTAGATTTCACGGCCATCACGGGTAATCAGCACATCGTCCTCGATCCGGATGCCGATATTGTGCAGTGCCGCCGGGACATTGTCGGCCGGGCGGATGTAAAGCCCCGGCTCGATGGTCGTGCACATGCCCGGTTTGAATTCGCGCCACTCGCCGTTGACCTTGCGCTTGCCGACATCGTGCACGTCCAGGCCGATCATGTGGCCGACACCATGCATGTAAAACTGACGGTAGGCCTCCGACTCGATAATGCCGTCGACGGTGCCGCCGAGCAGCTTCAGGTCGATCATGCCCTGAGCCAGCACGCGCAAGGCGGCATCGCCCGGCTCGTTGAGGCGTGCACCGGGGCGCAGCGTGTCGATGGCTGCCAGCTCGGCCGCCAGCACGATCTCGTAGACATCCCGTTGTGCCGCGGTGAACTTGCCATTGATCGGGAAGGTCCGCGTGATGTCGCCGGCGTAGCCATTGAGCTCGCAACCGGCATCGATCAGCAGCAGCTCGCCATCGTTGAGCCGGTGGTTATTGCCGACATAGTGCAGCGTGCAGGCATTGGCGCCGCCGGCCACAATGCTTTCATAGGAGGGGAAGCGCGCCCCGTGGCGAATGAAGGTATGCAGCAGCTCGGCTTCGATCTGGTATTCATTCATGCCCGGGCGGGTAGCCTGCATGGCGCGCACATGGGCTTCGGCAGAAATCTTGCCGGCACGACGCAGAATGCCGATTTCGTATTCGTCCTTGATCAGCCGCATTTCGTCCAGCAGAGCGAGCACATCGCCAAAACGCGACGGGACTTCGACGCCGGTACGGAAACGGGCACGCAGCTCATCGAGCCAGCCATTGACGCGTACATCGAAGGAAGGATTGCGCCCCACCGGCCAGTGCACTTCCGGTTGGCCGGCCAGGATATCCGGCATGCGACTGTCGAGCTCACCGATCACATAGGCTTCGTCAAAACCGAATTCCTGTTTCGCGCCTTCCGGCCCGTAACGGAAGCCATCCCATACTTCGCGGTCAGGATCCTTTTCACGACAAAACAGGATGCTGCGCTTGTTGCTGGCATCCAGCACCAGCACGGCCCCCGGCTCGCCAAAGCCGGTCAGGTACCAGAAGTGGCTGTCAGGACGGTAGGGATAATGCGTATCGGCATTGCGAATGGCTTCGGGCGCGGTGGCCAACACCACGACACCGGAACCGATTTGTGCCATCAGGCGGGAGCGACGGTCTGCATGCATCTGTTTCATGGTCAGATTCTTTCGAGCTTGAGACGGCAGCCAGTTTACACCTGTATGAAGAATACGTGGGCTAATCGCCTGGCATTTTATCTGGCCGCCCCCCGTCCGAAGACCAGTCTCATCGCTGTCATGACGCTGCCGGAATCGGCTCACGCCAGAAATCTGGTGCAAGGCATTTCCGACTCGTCTGATCGGTCATTCGCTGAACCGCGCCCTACTCTTCTACCTTCGTTTACCAATGGGGATTCACTATGACTTTGAAGCGTATTCCACAACTCGTTCTGCTGATGGCCGCATCCGTATCCGGCGCGCAGGCCGCTCAGGCTGGCCAGATGACAGATCTTTCTCCCAATGGACACTTTGTCATCTACCAGGGTCTGTCTCTGTCTCAGGATGGCAAAACCACCTATGTGCAAAGCACAGCCAATGATGCCTTCCCGGAGAATACAGACCATGAGCTGCATCAGTACATCATTCGCGCTGGCGCACCACGCGAACTGACACTAACCGCCAGTGGTTATTCCGAATTTTCAGGGCTTTCCGGCGATGGGTCTACGCTGTTTGGCTGGAACCGCTCTGGCAATTGTGATCACATTGCAGCGATGGTCGACGTGAAGGGCGGGGACAGCGATTACCGCGCTCTGAGCCATGATGAGTCTGAAGTTCATGCTGCCTCGCGCGATGGCTCGGTTCTGGTGGGTAGTGTTCAGCGGGATGGCATCAACCATGCCGCGCTCTGGAAACATAACCGTATGGAACAGCTGGACATTCCCGGCAGTTCCAGTGCCACGGCCGTCTCTGCCAATGGTCGCGTGGTGACCGGGGTGGCCGACCGAATCGGTTTTGGCCAGCAAGTATTCCGTTACAGCCGCACCGATGGCCTGCAATACGCAGGTTCGCTGGGTGGCGCCACCGTGACGCCGAATGCCGTCTCGCGCAATGGCCAGACCATTGTCGGCAAAGCGGATACCCCTTCGTGGCAAAGTCACGCCTTCTATGTCGGACCAAATCAGTCGGCCACAGACCTGGGCACCTTTGGCGGTAATAACTCGGAAGCAACCGGGGTATCGGCCAATGGTCAACTGGTCGTTGGCTGGGCGGCGCTGAAGAACGGCGATCAGCATGCCTTCATCTATCAACCGGGTGGCAAGCTGGTCGATATCGGCACGCTGGGCGGACATTTCTCGATGGCGACGGCCGTTTCGGCTGATGGCTCGACGGTAGTCGGGGTTTCCTCAACCCGCTCGTATGTTGAGCATGCCTTCCGCTACTCGGTCAAGGATGGTGTCATGGAGGATCTCGGCACACTGGGCGGGGACATGTCCGCGGCGCTGGCAGTGTCCGCAGATGGCTCGACGATCGTCGGCAGCTCGGACACCCGCGACCAGGGACACGGGGTCTTCGTCTGGCGGCAGACAGCCAGGCAGTAACCCGCCACAGACAGCAAACAGCCCGAACCGGTCGACACCGGTTCGGGCTGTTTTTCCTGCCATTGGACCGCCTTACGCTTCGTCAGCGATTTCTGCCGAGGTGTAGACCTCCTGCACGTCGTCCAGGTCTTCCAGCGCGTCGAGCAGCTTCTGCATGCGAACCGCATCGTCGCCCGACAGCTCGGTAACGTTTTGCGGACGCATGGTCACTTCGCCCATCTCGGCCTTGAAGCCGGCGGCTTCCAGTTTGCCCTTGACGTCGGTGAACTCGTAGGGGCCGGTGATGACTTCGATCGAACCGTCATCATTGGTCACCACGTCTTCGGCCCCCGCCTCGAGCGCGGCCTCCATGATGGCGTCTTCATCCACGCCGGGCGCAAACACCAGATAACCGCAATGCTTGAACTGGAAGGCCACGCAGCCATCGGTACCCATGTTGCCGCCGTACTTGGAGAAGGCATGACGGACATCGGCGACGGTCCGGGTCTTGTTGTCGGTCAGACAGTCGACCATGACCGCAGCCCCGCCGATGCCATAACCCTCGTAGCGGATTTCGGCGTAATCGACGCCTTCCAGGCTGCCGGTACCGCGATCGATGGCACGCTGGATGTTGTCTTTCGGCATGTTGGCATCCAGCGCCTTGTCCACTGCCAGGCGCAGACGCGGATTGATATCGGCATCGCCACCGCCCATGCGGGCAGCAACGGTGATTTCCTTGATCAGGCGCGTGAAGATCTTGCCACGCTTGGCGTCAGCGCGTTCTTTCTTGTGCTTGATATTCGCCCACTTGCTATGTCCTGCCATAGTCGCCTCAATGCATGAAGGGCCGCCGGTCAGGGGACCGCGGCCCGGTTTGAATCCGGAACAGTTCGGGCGCACCCGGGGTGCCGCCCGATAAGTGCAGGCATTCTAGCAGTCCCTTGCCGTTTGCGCATTATCCGGCCCCGTCTTCAGACGAGGCCGAAACAACTCGGGATCAATGCTGCTTGAGCCAGGGCGTTTCCGGCGTCCAGAACAGCAGATCGGCCCCCAGGTAGCTGGTGGCGAAATCGGTGATTTCCTGCTTGCTGAACGGCTTGTGGGTTTTCGGATTGGTGTAGGTCAGCGTCGGCTCCTGAATGGCCATGGCCACCACCGGCAGTTTGCCTTTGTAGCGATTGAAGAACGGATAGGCATTCTTCATCTGCCCTTTCTTGTAGGGCACGACGTCCGGACCGCCCAGCCCGATATGGTTATTGGCAGCGAAGGCAAACAGCCGCGACATGTACTGGTGGTCGTTGTCCCACTCGCAGGGCCAGAAGTTGACGTATTGCACCACCAGCGACTTCTGGAAGGCACTGCGGGCGACCTGCATGTTCTGGACTTCGGCATTGAAGTAGCGGTCGCAGCTGAAGCCGGTCTTGTCATGTTTCTGGTCAATGTCGATGGCGGTTTCCGGCAGGTTGACACCGTAGACCTTGCCGTCGAAGCGAGCCGCCAGTGCCTTGAGCAGCGCCTGGTAGCGCTTCTGCACTGCCGGGTTCCACTGCTGCGCCACCCAGCCCATGGCCGGCGCCTTGCCCTGCCCCGGGTTGTCCACCTGCGGCACGATGCCCCCCTTGTACTCGGGCGCGGTCATCAGATAGGCGGGAACATTTTTCGCCGTCGGTTCGAAGAAGCGATCCTGAATCTGGATGAACAGCTTTTTGTCCATCTTCTGCACATAGGCCAGATCGGCCTCAATCGCCGAAAAGTCGTACTCTCCCTTGCCCTTTTCCAGGTTTTTCCAGTTGTACACCACCTGCACGCCGGCAATGTCGCTGCGCGCCAGCTTGTCATGCAGAGTGGCCAGCTCGCCCGAACTGGCGAAGAGGAAGTTGACCGGCTCAGCCTGTGCGGCAAAGGCGGACAGGGACAGACACAGGGCGGCGGCCAGGGACGTCAGACGCATATAGTTCATCCAAGAATAATAAGTGAGCTTAGTAGACCATCAAAAAGCAGAGGGAGTTCGGCCGCTCAATGCACCACGCGGAACATTTCCAGCGCAAAAGCAAAGCTCTGACGGTAAAACTGCTCGATCAGCGGCACCATATTCGGCAGGGACAGATAGAGCGCGATAAAGCCGATCGAGAGGGTCAGCGGAAAACCGAACGACATGATGCTGAACTGTGGCGCGGCGCGGGTCATGACACCGATGGCCAGGTTGGTCATCAGCAGGGCGGCCATGACCGGCAGGGAAAGCCACAGGCCCCAGAGAAAGAGATGACCGCCCCATTCTGCCAGCAGACGCCAGGTGACCCAGGGCACGGACTTGCCGATCGGCATGACCTGAAAGCTGTCCACCAGCGTGGCCAGCACGACCTGATGGCCATTGAAGGTCAAGAACAGCAGGGTGACGAACAGGGACAGCAAGGTGGCGATGGTCGGTACCTGGGCACCGTTCTGCGGGTCGAACATGGTGGCAAAGCCCAGGCCCATCTGGTTGGCAATCAGCAGGCCGCCCAGCTCCACCGAGGTCATCACCAGACGCATGACAAAGCCGATGCCCAGACCGATGAGCACCTGCTGGATCAGGGTGGCGATCCCTTCGGCAGACACCAGCGGAATGACCGGGAATTTGGGCAGGATCGGCGTCACCAGAATGGTGAGAAAAATGGCAAACCCGGCCTTGTAGGTGCGCGGCACATTGCGCGAGGCATAGACGGGATCGGTCATGAAAATGCCGGTAATGCGGGCAAACGGCCAGATGAACAGACCCAGCAGGGCATTGATTTCCTGATCGTTGAACGTGACCATGCCGCCCTTATCCGATCACGTTGGGGATGCTTTTGTACAGGCGAATGGTGTAGTCGACCAGGGTACTGATCATCCACGGACCAGCCAGCACCAGCGTGACAAACAGCGCCAGCAGCTTGGGAATGAAGGTCAGCGTCATTTCGTTGAGCTGGGTCGCGGCCTGCATGATGCTGATGAACAAACCGACAACCAGCGAAACCAGCAATACCGGCGCACTGATCAGGATCAGCGTGTAGAGGGCATTCTGGACAATGTTGACGACCATTTCCGGACTCATGTCAGACTCCCTTCCTCATCACGTGTAGAAGCTCTGCACCAGCGAGCCCATCAGCAGGGTCCAGCCGTCGACCAGCACGAACAGCATCAGCTTGAACGGCAATGAAATCATCGCCGGCGACACCATCATCATCCCCATGGCCATCAGGATGCTGGCCACCACCAGATCGATGATCATGAACGGGATATACACCAGGAAGCCGATCTGGAAGGCCGTTTTCAGTTCGCTGATCACATAGGCCGGAATCAGGGTCTTCATGGACACGTCGTTGCGGGTCGCCGGACGCGGCGATTGCGATACTTCGATGAAGAATTGCAGATCCTTCTCGCGCGTCTGGCGCAGCATGAAGGTCTTCATCGGCTTGCTGGCCGCATCCAGCGCCTGATCCAGGGTGATCTTGTCGGCAGCAAATGGCTGCCAGGCATTGGCATACACCTGATCCAGCGTAGGGCCCATGATGAACAGCGTCAGAAACAGCGACAGACCGATCACCACCTGATTAGGCGGCGAGGTCGCGGTGCCGAGGGCCTGACGCAGCAAGGACAGCACGATGATGATGCGCGTGAACGAGGTCATCATCAGCAGCATGGCCGGGATGAAGGTCAGCCCGGTCATGAACAGCAGCATCTGGATACTGAGGGAGTAGTTCTGCCCCCCGCCGGCGGCAGGGGTACTGGTCATCATCGGCAGGCCGGCCGGCAAGGCCGCCAGCGGCATCAGGGCCAGCATCAGCCCGAACAGCGGAAGAAAGCGTTTCATCAATTCTTATCGTCTTTGTCTGGCCGGCTGCGTTGCAGCGCGGCCTTGAACCAGCGGGCAAAGGGATCCACCCCGGGCAATTCGGGGCGCAGCTCGGCGGCATCGGCCGGGCGCGGCCGGCTCTCGAGCAGATTGATCGACTGCGGGGTCACCCCCAGCACCAGCCACTGCTCGCCCAGCTCCACGATCACCACCCGTTCGCGTTGCCCGACCATCACGGCACTCACCACCCGCATATGGCGCGGCAGACCGGTGACGCCACTGGACAGTCGCCGGAACAGCCAGGCGGTACCGAAGATGGCGGCCATGACCACGGCCAGACCGAAAATCACCTGCACCAGGCCTCCCAGGCCACTGGGCGCCGCACTCAGGCCGTCCGCGGCCAGGACGACGCCCGGCACGGCCAGCAGGATCAGGGCGCGCTTCATTTCTGCAGGCGGCGAATACGCTCGGCCGGCGTAATGATGTCGGTCAGGCGGATACCAAACTTGTCGTTCACTACCACCACTTCGCCCTGGGCAATCAGACAGCCGTTGACCAGCACGTCCATGGGCTCACCGGCCTGACCATCCAGCTCGACCACCGAACCCTGCGCCAGTTGCAGCAGGTTGCGGATGGCGATCTTGGTACGGCCGAGCTCCACGGTCAGCTGGACCGGGATGTCCAGAATCATGTCGAGGTTGGACGGCACATTGCCACTGGTATCGGGGCCGGTACCCAGCTCCTGGAACAGATTGCTGGCCGGGACGGCTTCCGGTTCGGCCTCGGCGGTCATGCTGGCATCGGCCACTTCCTGCTCGGCCATGGCGGCCGCCCAGTCGTCCATGGAGATTTCTTCTTCGGCGGCTGCGCCGGTATTTTGCTGATCAGTCATTCTGTTCGTTTCCTCCCGTTGGCGGCTCGGCAAATTCATTGGTACCGGCCAGCACGGTTTCGACACGCAGCGCGTACTTGCCTTGCAACGTGCCGTACTTACATTCGAAGACCGGAATGCCGGAGACGTCGGCCACAACCTTGTCCTGGATATCCATCATGATCACATCGCCCTGCTTCAGGCTGAGGATATCGCCCAGCATCACCGTGGTAGAGCCCAGTGTGGCCACCAGGTCGACTTCTGCTGCCTGCACCTGGCGCGACATCAGGGTGACCCAGCGATTATCCACTTCGGTGCGGTCTGCCTGCATGGTACTCGACAGGATGTCGCGAATCGGTTCCACCATCGAGTAAGGCAGACAGATGTGGAAGTCGCCACCGCCGGCACCCAGTTCGATATGGAAGGTCATCGCCACCACCACTTCGGTCGGCGTGGCGATGTTGGCGAACTGGGTATTCATTTCTGAGCGCAGATAGGCAAACTCGATCGGATAGACCGGTTCCCAGGCCTTCTGACACTCGTTGAACACCACCTCGAGCAGCCGACGAATAATGCGCTGCTCGGTCGGGGTGAAATCCCGGCCTTCCACACGAACATGGTAGCGCCCGTCACTGCCGAACAGATTGTCGACCACCAGGAACACCAGATCGGGGTCAAAAATCAGCAGGCCGGTCCCGCGCAGCGGTTTGACGTGCACCAGATTGAGGTTGGTCGGCACGACCAGGTTGCGAATGAATTCGCTGTATTTCTGCACCCGCACCGGTCCGACGGAAATTTCGGCATTCCGCCGGATGAAATTGAACAGGCCGATGCGCAGATTACGGGCAAAACGCTCGTTGATGATTTCGAGCGTCGGCATCCGGCCGCGGACAATGCGCTCCTGTCGGCCGATGTCGTAATTATGGACACCTTCCGCATCCGCACCGCCATTGTCCTCGTCGTTCTCACCGGTGACGCCCCTCAGCAGGGCATCGACCTCTTCCTGGGACAGGATTTCGTCGCCCATAGCCTACGAGTTCTGGATGATGAAAGAAGTGAACAGAATGGCTTTGACCGGTTCATCCGGGCCACTGTCCATTGCACCGTTGATCACCAACTTGACCTGGTTCTTGAGTTTCATCTTGCCTTCCGGTGTTGACAGCTCTTCCGCGGTCTTGGCTGACAGCAACAGAATCACGGCACTGCGCACTTTCGGCATGTAGTCGGTCAGACGCTTCTGCGCATCGGCATCGGCCAGTTCAGCCTGCATGTCGACCTGCAGCAGGGAGCCACCCTGACCGGACAGATTCACGACAAAGGTATCGAGTTTGGAGAAAACCGGCGGTGCATCGGACTTCTTCGCTGCGGCGGCATGCGTCTCTGCCGCTGCCGCTGCCGGAGCATGCCCCGACAGCATGAGATAACCCACAGCACCGACCCCCCCGATCAGCACCACCAACAGCAGGACGACAATCAACATCAGCTTGTTGCCGCCGCCGCGGGGTTTTTCGTCTTGTGCGCCCTTTTCCGCTTTTTTATCTTCTGCCATTGCCTGTCAGCCTTGATTGTTGGTATTCCGGGATTCTAAACCAATTTTTTATTATATCTTCCAGAATCCAACATGTGCTGAACAAAGGTCAAGATCAGGCGAAGATACTGAGCACCCCGCGCGCGGCCTTGATGGTGGCCAGCGTATCGAATTCTTCCCCTTCCTGCGCCTGCGGCTGGGCATTCCCGCGCTGGTTTCGGGCGTTTTGCTGTTGTTGCTGCGACTGCCCGCCCGACACCTGGGCATCCCCCAGCTGAATGCCGCTGGAGGCCATCATCGACTGCAGGCGCGGCAGACTGTCCTGCAAGGCAGCGCGCGTCGTGGCGGAATCGGCATTGAATGTGACCTGCGCGGTATTGTGGCCATCCATTTTCAGGGTCACGTCAATCGGGCCAAGCTCAGGCGGATTGAGCTGAATATGGGCGGTTTCGGCCTTGATGCTCACCATGCTCAGCACTTTGTCGCTGAGGGACTGACTCCAGGCCGGGGTGCCCACGGATTGCGGAATGGTGAACGTCGGCTTGACCTGCTGCTCTCGCGACACGGTCGAATTGACCTGCAGACCGAGCTGCTGCGGCAAATTTGTCGATTGCGCGCCTTCCGAAGGCGGCAATTTTTGCAGCCCCTTCTCGGCATCGGCACTCATCGCCTGGAACAGATCGGCGCCCTTGACCTCGCCCCCCAACGGCGTTTGCTTGCTGTCCTTGATCGCCGCGGCATCTTGCGGCAGCGTCGCCGCGGCAGCGGCGCCCAGCGAGTTGTTCTGGGTGTTCTGATTGCTCTGTACGTCGTTCTGCACCGGCGCATTGTTGACCGGCGTGGCCGGAACCACTTGCTGCAGCAACAGCAGGGCAGGATTCGGCAAGGGATCGACATTGGCGGAAAGGCTGGCGGCATCGCCATCCCTGGCTTTGTCAGACTTGCCGCCATCCTCGTCACTGCTCACTGCCCCCGGGCCGGACAAGCCACCTTCCAGCACCGCCATATGGGCATCCAGCATGCGGGCAAAGATGTTTTGCGGGGACTGTGGATCGGTCTGGGGGCTTTGTGCGTTCGGGCTGTTCTGGTTGACCTGAGCGGCCTGAGCGGCGCCCTGAGCCTGATTATTGCTCCCCTGCCCGGCCTGACTGACTGCCTGATCATTGCCGCCACCGAAGGGGGCATTGTTGGCAGGGCTCGGCGAGGCACTGAAGGCCGCGGTCGGCGAAGCGGTTGCAGCGTTAACGGGCAAGGCAATGGGCATGATGCATCTCTCCACAGGATGCCCATACTAAGCAATTAACATGCCAGTCAGTCTTCGGAGTGGGTCTGGTCCCAGAAACGGCGCGAGGCGAATTCGTCCGTGATCTTTTGTGCCCGACGGTTTTCTGCCCGCAAGGCCCGCTCGGCTTCACGTGCCTTGAGCTTTTCGTAGGCCTTGAGCTTTTTGCGCTCCAGAAACCAGGCCTGCCGCTCCATCAGAAATCGCTGTACGCAGCGATCCACCTCGCCTTGCTGAATCTCCACCGCCTCCTCCAGCCGGCGCAGGAATCGCTGAAAGTCCTGCCACTGCCCGATCCCCATGCCTTGCATGCCGCCATGAGTCAGCCGGTGCTGGTACTCCTGCAGGAAGGCCTGCAGCTGCTCCAGCTTGCCCTGCGCCGCCACCTGGGCCGCCTGGGCCTTGCGCATGCGATCCGCCGCGGCATCGACCTTTTCCTGGGCCAGGTTAAGCAACAGGGCATACTTGCTGTGCGCCACGATAGGCTACCCCGGCTCAGCGCAGCACGTGGCGCAGTTGTTCGACGGTGGAAGGGAAATCGTGCTGCTCGTGCATGGGCTGCATCAGAAAGCCGGCCATCTGCGCTTCGCGACGGATCGCCTCATCCAGCAGCGGATCGGAGCCGGGCACATAGGCGCCGACGCTGATCAGATCCTTGTTGCGCTGGTAGCGGGAATAGAGTTGTTTGAAGCGACGCGCCAGACTGACATGCTCGAGGTCGACTACATCGACCATGACCCGGCTGATGGACTGTTCGATATCGATGGCCGGGTAATGCCCGGACTCGGCCAGCTCGCGCGACAATACAAAGTGACCATCCAGAATGGCACGGGCCGAATCGGCCACCGGGTCCTGCTGATCATCCCCCTCGGAGAGTACGGTATAGAACGCGGTAATCGAGCCACCACCCTCGGCAGCATTACCGGCCCGTTCGATCAGTTGCGGCAGCCGGGCAAAAACCGATGGCGGATAACCCTTGGTCACCGGCGGCTCACCGATGGCCAGGGCGATTTCGCGCTGCGCCATGGCATAACGGGTGACCGAATCCATCATCAGCAGCACATCCTTGCCCTGGTCGCGAAAGTACTCGGCCAGGGCGGTGGCATAGGCCGCCCCATGCAAACGCATCAGCGGCGGCATGTCGGCCGGCGCCGCCACCACCACGGCACGACGACGGCCCTCGTCTCCCAGAATATTCTCGATGAAGTCCTTGACCTCACGGCCACGCTCACCGATCAGGCCAACCACCACAATATCGGCGCGGGTAAAGCGGGCCATCATGCCCAGCAACACACTCTTGCCGACCCCGGAGCCGGCAAACAGCCCCAGACGCTGCCCGCGGCCAACCGTCAGCAAGCCATTGATGGCACGCACGCCGACGTCCAGCACGTTCTTCACCAGGGAACGGCCAAGCGGATTGATTGGCTGACTGTGCAGGGGATAAAAAGCTTCGGGATGAATGGGGCCCTGGCCATCGAGCGGCCGCCCCAGGGAATCGAGCACTCGCCCGAGCAGACTCTCCCCCACCGGCACCATCCGGCCGGCAGGACCGTTGACCCGTCCGGCGGCGCCGGATTTGCCGTAATGCGGCGGATGATGTGGCGCCAGCGGGGTGACGGGCGTACCGGGCAACAGGCCATGCACATTGGTCAGCGGCATCAAAAAGGTTTTGTCGCCGGAGAAGCCGACCACTTCGGCCTCGACCCGATGACCTTCACTCAGCTCGACCTGACAGGCACTGCCGACAGGCAGTTTGAGCCCGACCGCCTCCATGACCATGCCGGTCACGCGCACCAGACACCCACTGGCGGGAGACAGAACCGCCTCGTCAGCCGTACGGCCACACTCGGCCAGGAACTGGCGCTGACGCTCGAGCAGCAACTCAGCCGAGATCGCCATCGTCTTGCGGCTCCTCGGTCAGACCAAGCGCACGGGTCATGGCAGCCAGACGCGCCGGATGCGTCAGCACCTGGCGCAGCGAAGGCGTCTCCAGCAGGCAGCCGCCACGGGGCACCTCGGCATCTTCCACCCACTGCCAGATCGTTTCCGGCCGCTCCTGCTGCAGGAAGGCTCTGGCCACCTCCAGATCCTGCGGATTGACCCGCAGACGCCCTTGCGCCAGGGTCGGCGGCAGGGCCGCCAGGGCTTCACGCAACAGCGGCTCGATGGCACGCGGATCCGCTGCCAGATGGGCAGCAACCAGACGCTCGGCCAGGCGCACCGCCAGGGCCAGCACATCGGCAGAGAGTTGTTCTTCCAGGCCTGCCAGGGCATCCGAAAAGCCAGAGGCCAGCTGCTGCAGCGGCGTCCAGGCCTCGGCAAAGCGCTGCTGCACCTCGGCCAGTCCCTGGGCACGCCCTTCCGCCAGCCCGGCTTCATGGCCCTGGGCGGTACCGGCCGCCAGCCCGGCATCATGCCCGGCCTGCCAGGCCTCCTGATGGATGGACTCCAGTTCTGCGGCGGTGGGATAGCCAAGCTGCGGGGCGGGGGGCGTTTCTTCGGTATCTTCCGGCTCGGGCAGGGGCTCGACCGGCGGGCGGTCCTGAGGCGCCAAACTGGCGGTCAGGGCCTCGACCTGCGCGACCGTCAAGCCGTCGAACACGGGCTCCGGGGGGGCAGGCGGGGTCAGCAGCTCGGCAGGCGACCAGCTTTGCCAACCACCCAGCTTGTCGGCCGGGATGATGCCCTTACTCGACAAGTCCTTCATCACCACCCTTGCTGCCTAGCACGATCTGACCATCGTCGGCGAGTTTGCGTACCACCTTGAGGATTTCCTTCTGCTCGGCCTCGACCTCGGACAGCTTGACCGGCCCCTTGGCTTCCAGATCGTCGCGCAGCATTTCTGCCGCACGCTGCGACATGTTGCGGAAGATCTTTTCCTTGAGTTCGTTGCTGGTGCCTTTGAGCGCCACCACCAGGGAGTCGGTCTGCACTTCCCGCAGAATGGTCTGGATCGAGCGGTCGTCGACTTCGAGCAGGTTTTCGAACACGAACATCTTGTCCTGGATGCGCTGCGCCAGTTCCGGGTCGTATTCGCGGATGTAATTGAGCGCCGAGGCTTCGACGGTATTGCCCATGAAGTTGAGGATTTCGGCGGTCATGCCCACCCCGCCGGCCGCACTCTTCTTGAGGCGGTCGGAGCCGGACAGCAACTGCGTCAGCACGTCGTTCAGCTCGCGCAGCGCCTGCGGCTGCACCCCTTCCAGCGTGGCGGTACGGATCAGCACCTCGTTGCGCAGGCGCTCGGGGAAGTAGGACAGGATGGAGCTGGCCAGATCCGGATCCAGGTGGACCAGGATGGTGGCAATGATCTGCGGGTGCTCGTTGCGGATCAGGTCGGCCGCAGAGCCCGGGTCCATCCACTTCAGACTTTCGATACCGCTGTGGTCGTTGCCCTGCATGATGCGGTCGAGCAGGTTGGCCGCCTTGTCCGGGCCCAGCGCCTCGACCAGCACGTTGCGCAGGTATTCGTCGGAAGCACCGATGCTGGCACGCGCCTGGCACTCTTCCTTGAACTGGCTGAGCACCTTGTCGATCTCTTCGTGACTGAGATTGTTGATGGCCGCCATGGCCAGCGAGATCTTCTGCACTTCCTTCGGCCCGAGGTATTTGAATACCTCGACGGCATGCGCCTGCCCCAGGCTGAACAACAGTACGGCGCTGCGGTGAATTCCTGCGTCACTCATCTGAGCTGATCCATTCCTTGATGATCTGCGCCGCCATGCGCGGATCGGACTTCACGATTTCACGCACTTCTTCGATATTGTCAGCATAGTGCTTGCGCTGCAGATAACGCGGATCCTTGTTGCGTTCTTCCTCGGACAAAGGATTGCCGTTTTCGTCCACCAGCTCCTCGTCCCCGGCGACCGCCAGCAGACGACCGCCTTCGGCCGCAGCCAGCGCCGCGGCCTCGGGAGAACCCGGCTCGGGCGCCGGCGGCCGCGGCGGACGCAGCACCTCGCGCACCACCGGACGAACGACACCGAACAACAGGTAGAGCGCCGCAATCGCTACCAGGGCGTACTTGAGGATATTGGTGGCATTGTCGCTGACAAAGGTGATCGCCTTGTCCTTGAAGGTCACCGGTGCCAGGGCATCGGCAAAGGCAGCATTGACGACATTGATGCTGTCGCCGCGCGACTGGTTGTAGCCGATGGCCTCACGCACCAGATTGTTGACCTGCACCATTTCCTGCGCCGTCAGCGGCGTCGGCTTCAGATCGCCATTGCGATCCGGCATATTGCGGAAATTGACCACCACGGCAGCCGTCAGGCGCTTGAGAATGCCTTTGGGCTGCAGGGTATGCGAGATGGTCTTGTCGACTTCGTAATTGGTGGTGATATCACGCTCGACCGCCCCGTTCTGCCCCAGCGCCTGACCAGACAGTGTCTGCGTACCCGGCAGCGCACCCGGCGGCAGGGTGATCGGCGCCGAGGCGGCCGATGGCGGCTGGTTGGACAGTGCGCCCGGCACCCCGGTCGGCTGCGTGGTGCTGTTGTTCAGCTTTTCGACGATCTGCTGGCTGCGGGTCGACGAAGGATTCGGACTGGAGTTGGGACGATAAGTCTCGGAGGTCTGTTCTACCTCGGAGAAATCCAGCGATGCACTGACCTGGGCATGGGCATTGCCCTTGCCGAAAATCGGTTCGAGGATGGCCTCGATACGCTTGGCATAGTCGTCCTCGACCGAGCGCACGTATTTCAGCTGACGGGAGTCCAGGCCATTGCCCGAGGCATCGAGCTCTGGCGACTGTGACAGCAGGTTGCCGTCCTGATCAACGATGGTAACGTTCTTGACCGCCAGCCCCGGAATGGCGCTGGACACCAGATGCAGGACACCGGCAATCTGACCCGGATCGAGGATGCGCCCCGGGTAGAGGTTCAGCATGACCGACGCGGTGGTCGGCTCTTGCTCGCGCACGAACACGCTCTGCTTGGGCGTCGCGATATGAACCCGGGCGGATTGCACTGCATCGATGGATTCGATGGTCCGGGCCAGCTCGCCCTCGATGGAGCGCTGATAGTTGACCTGTTCGGCAAACTGGCTGATACCGAACTTCTGGTTGTCCATCAGTTCAAAGCCGACGCCGCTGGCCTTGGGCAAGCCCTGGGCGGCCAGCTTCAGACGAATGTCGTAGACCTGCTCGGCCGGCACGGAAATGACTCCGCCCGCACCCAGCTGGTAGGGCACGTTCATCTGTTGCAGCGAGGCCGTGACCTGACCGCCGTCACGGTCGGCCAGATTGGCAAACAAAATCTTGTAGGAAGGCTCGCGATTGAGCAGCGCCACGCCGACGACAACGGCGAACAGCGCCGCGATGGCGCCGTAGAAGATAAATTTCTTGTTGGGTGGCAGCGCCTTGAAGCGCTCAAGCACTTCATTCAGACGCACACGCCAAGCGGGAATGTTTTCGTTTTCAGCCAGATCTGCCATACAGTGGTTTTAGCTTTCGGTTCTAACCGCTGCCGGCATGCTGACAGGACAGCGCTAGACCTGGGTATTCATAATATCCTGATAGGCGGTCACCAGCTTGTTGCGCGCCTGGACCATGGTCTGGAACGACAGGCTGGCTTTCTGCAAAGATACCATAACATCCTGCAGATTGACGCCCTCATCCCCCAACTCGAACTGCTTTTGCATTTCCTGTGAAGTCTGTTGTGCAGAATTCACCTGATCGATCGTGGATTTCAGCACATCGGCAAAATCCACCTGCGGCGTCTGTTGCTGCGTACTGCTGGCCGGCTTGCCGGCCGCAAGCGCAGAGGCCGCCCTGAGCTCGCCAAGCAGTTGATCGATTCCTTGCGTTGACATGGTCAACTCCCAAACTTGTTACGGTGACGGTGCCGTCGTATCGCCATCTTCTTCTCGATAGCGCTGCAGCTTGTAGCGCAGGGTTCGTTCGCTGATGCCGAGCTTCTCGGCGGCCAGCTTCTTCACCCCACCCACGGCCGTCAGGGTTTCCAGGATATGTCGCTTTTCCAGCGAGCGCATGTCGGCATCCGCCTCATCACCCGCCTGCAATGCGTCCGGGGCAACCTGTTCCGCAAGACCGGTCTGCGGATCCAGCATCAGATCGGCGGCAATAATTGCCGGTCCGGCGGCAAGAATCACCGCCCGCTGCATCACGTTTTCCAGTTCGCGGATGTTACCCTCCCAACTATAGGTCGTCAAATGACGTTCCGCCTCGGCAGACAGCGTCAGAGTGGCTCTTCCGGCTGACTGCGCATACTTGTTAAGCATACGGCGTGCCAGGGGCAGAATATCTTCGCGCCGATCCGCCAGCGCGGGGATTTTCAGCGGGAAGACATTCAGACGGAAATACAAGTCTTCGCGGAAGCGGCCATCCTCGACAAAGGCCTGGATATCACGGTTGGTCGTCGCCACCACACGGATGTCCAGCCGGATGGTCTTGCTGCCGCCAACCCGTTCCAGCTCACGCTCCTGCAACACCCGCAACAGCTTGGCCTGCAGCGCCAGCGGCATCTCGGTCACTTCATCCAGCAGCAGGGTGCCGCCCTGCGCCTGCTCGAACTTGCCGGGCATGGCATGACTGGCGCCGGTAAAGGCGCCCTTCTCGTGACCGAACAGGGTCGATTCCAGCAGGGTGTCGGGGATCGCCGCACAATTGACGGCGACAAACGGTCCGTCATGACGTCTGGAATGCTGATGGATATAACGCGCCAGCACTTCCTTGCCACTGCCGCTCGGGCCTGACAGCAAGACGGTGGCATCGCTCTGCGCCACCCGGCTGGCCAGCGAGAACAACTGACGCATGACCGCCGACTCGGCCACCACGTCACTGCGCCCCTCTTCCGGCATCCTCAGCAGATGTTTCTCGACCTCGGCAATCAGATCCTGCGGCTCGAAGGGCTTCAGCAGATAGTGCGTCGCCCCCGCCCGCAACAGGTCGATGGCACGCTCGATGACGCCATAGGCCGTCATCAGAATGAAAGGCAGTCCGGGATACAGGCGCTTGACCTCTTCAAACAGGGCATAGCCATCCATCGGCGCCATCTGGGCATCGGAAATCACCAGACCGACCGGGGCCTGCTGCAGCCTGGCGAGCGCACTACTGCCATCATGAGCTTCCAGCGTCTGATACCCGGCCAGGGTCAGCGTATCGACAATGGCTTCGCGCAGGTCGGCATCATCCTCAACGACCAGAACAGGGAGAAAATTCATCGGAAATCGCAGTTAAGTAGTCGGTTGTCTTTGTTTGGCGAGCACCACCAGCCGGTTGGCAATGGCGTTGAGCGGCAGGACTTCATGCGTCGAACCGTTGGCAATGGCCTCTTTGGGCATGCCGAACACCACACAGCTGGCCTCATCCTGGGCGATATTGTATGAGCCGGACTGACGCAGCTCCAGCATGCCATTGGCGCCATCACGCCCCATGCCGGTCAGGATCACCGCAATACAGTTCTTGCCGACCACATTGGCGGCAGAGCGGAACAGCACATCCACCGAAGGACGATGACGGTTGACCGGATCCCCCTTCGACAGCGACGTGGCGTAACCGATGGTCGGCGCCGCCTTGACCATCAGATGCGAATGCCCGGGCGCGATATACACCGTCCCTTCCTGCAGGCGTTCGGCATCGCGCGCCTCCTTGACTTCCAGCTTGCACAGGCTGTTGAGCCTTTCGGCGAACGAATGGGTAAACATTTCCGGCATGTGCTGCGTGATCAGAATGGGCGGCATTTCCTTGGGCAGCGCCGTCAGCAGCACGCGCAGGGCCTCGGTCCCCCCGGTCGACGAGCCGATGACGATGACCGTCTGCCGGGCCAGCGGCATGCGTCCCGGAGTGAGCGGCAGAATAACGTCTGCGCTGAGGCTGGGCACAACTTGCAGCGGCTGATCTGAACGTGCGCGCTCCATGAGTCGCCATCCTGTGAATGATTGTTTGGTTTAGCTTAGCAGTTGTCGCCATGCGCTACTACTCGCGAAAAGCAATTCATGCACTTTACATATTACGTATTTTTTCCAGCCAGCCATCACAGGCTGCCTCGAGCAGATCCAGCACATGATCAAACCCTGAGGGCCCGCCATAGTAAGGATCCGGCACTTCCTGCTCACTCCCCTGCGGCAGCACCGACAACATCAGTGCCAGCTTGTGTTGCAAGGCCGCCGGACAGCGGGCGCGCAGATCGGCCAGATTGTGCCGGTCCGCGGCAAGAATCAGGTCAAATCGCTCAAAGTCCTCATCCGTCACCTGGCGAGCCCGCAGCGCCGACATGTCATAGCCGCGCTGCCCCGCCACCCGCTGCGAGCGACGGTCTGGCGCCTCGCCGACATGATAGGCACTGGTACCGGCCGAATCGACCTGCAAAACCGACCCCAGACCGGCACGCACCGCGCGCTGGCGCATCACCGCCTCGGCGGTCGGCGAACGACAGATATTGCCGTGACAAACAAACAGCACCGAATAACCCCGACTGATGTCGATCATCTGCAACTCACTCCGATCCCGTTAATCACCATTCAGGAAGGCCGCTTCCTTGAGCGCCTTCAACGCATCACGCAGCTGTGCGGCACGTTCGAAATCCAGATCGCGTGCCGCCGCCATCATGTCCTTTTCCAACTGCTTGATCTCGCGTGCCAGCGCCTTCTCGTCCATATGGCCGACGCGCCGCTCCAGGGCACGCTTGCGGTTCTCGGCCTCGCTTGCAGGGTGGTAAACCCCGTCGATCAGGTCCTTGATTTCCTTCTTCACCCCGGCAGGCACGATGCCGTGCTGCTGATTGAAGTCCAGCTGCTTCTGGCGCCGGCGTGCCGTTTCGTCCATCGCCCGCTTCATGGAATCGGTAATGCGATCCGCGTACAGGATCGCCTGACCGTTCAGATGGCGCGCCGCCCGGCCGATCGTCTGAATCAGCGAGCGCTCGGAACGCAGGAAGCCCTCCTTGTCGGCATCCAGAATCGCCACCAGCGACACCTCGGGGATATCCAGCCCCTCGCGCAGCAGATTGATGCCGATCAGCACATCGAACATGCCCAGCCGCAAATCGCGGATAATCTCGACCCGCTCGACCGTATCGATATCCGAATGAAGATAGCGCACCTTGATGCCATGCTCGGTGTAATAGTCGGCCAGCTGCTCTGCCATGCGCTTGGTCAGCGTGGTGACCAGCACGCGCTGGTTGACCTCGATGCGCGCACGGATCTCCGACAGCAGATCGTCTACCTGGGTGGCGACCGGACGCACAATGACCTCCGGATCAATCAGGCCGGTCGGCCGCACCACCTGCTCCACCACCTGGCCGGCATGCTCGGCCTCATAACTGGACGGCGTGGCGGAAACAAACACCGTCTGCGGCATCATGCGCTCGAACTCTTCAAAGGTCAGCGGGCGGTTATCCACCGCGGAAGGCAGACGGAAACCGTAATCCACCAGATTGACCTTGCGTGCCCGGTCTCCACGATACATCCCGCCAATCTGCGGAATGGTCACATGCGACTCGTCGATGAACATCAGCGCATTCTTCGGCAGATAGTCGATCAGCGTCGGCGGCGGGTCCCCGGCATTGCGACCGGAGAAATGGCGCGAGTAGTTTTCGATGCCCTTGCAGAAACCCATCTCATACAGCATTTCCAGATCGAAACGCGTGCGCTGCTCGATGCGCTGCGCCTCCACCAGCTTGCCCTCTTTCTGATAAAACTGGACCCGCTGATTCAACTCCAGCTTGATCTTCTCGCAAGCCTTGAGCACGGTGTCGCGCGGCGTCACATAATGACTGCCCGGGAACACGGTAAAGCGCCCCAGCCGCTGACGTGTCACCCCGGTCAGCGGGTCAAACAGCGTCAGCGTCTCGATCTCGTCATCAAACATGGTCACGCGCAGCGCCAGTTCCGCACTTTCCGCCGGAAAGATATCGATCACATCACCGCGCACCCGGAAGGTGCCGCGCCGGAAATCCACCTCGGCACGCTCGTACTGCATGCCAACCAGCCGGGCAATCATGGCGCGCTGCTCAAGTTGCTCGCCTTCCTTGAGATGCAAAATCATCTGATGGTAGTCGGAGGGATCGCCGATACCATATATTGCGGAAACTGTTGCAACAATGACGCAGTCCTGCCGCTCCAGAATCGACTTGGTCGCCGAAAGGCGCATCTGCTCGATGTGTTCGTTGATGCTCGAGTCTTTTTCAATGAAGAGATCACGGCTCGGCACATAGGCTTCCGGCTGGTAGTAGTCGTAGTAGGAGACGAAATACTCCACCGCATTATTCGGAAAGAACTCGCGCATCTCGGCATAAAGTTGCGCGGCGAGCGTCTTGTTGTGCGCCATGATGATCGCCGGCCGCCCGGTTCGCGCAATAACATTGGCCATGGTGAAGGTTTTACCCGAGCCGGTCACCCCGAGCAAAGTCTGATAGGCCAGGCCGTCAGAGAGACCTTCTACCAATTGCTCGATGGCCACCGGCTGGTCTCCGGCGGGCGGAAACGGCTGATTCAACAGGAACGGACTACCCGGGAAACTGACTTGCATGGCAACAGACTCGGCTACAGATCGAACCTGCATTCTAGCGCAACTGACTGACGACGGTTTCAAATGGGATTTTTACCGATTTTTTGTGAATTAATATCCCCAATAAAACCTTGGTTGATTAAAATACAAAACAGAATGTTTATCTCTGACGGCGGCACTCCTCGGAAACCCCTGCAAACCAGTAAACGCGGGGATTTCCGAAGGGTTCCGCCATGAATCGGAAAGGTTGCTGATGTTGAAGAATGTCGCTGGCTGGCTGGCAATGGCCCTGGCCGCTGCCGTCGTGCCCGCGGGCGTGAACGCCCAGTCTCTGAATCAAGGTGGCACGGTCCGTGTTGCCGAACAAATGGCTTATTACAGCGCACCACGCCTGTCGGCGCAGTCGGTGCTGGTTCTCAATGGCAATAGTGGCGAGCCGCTGTACGAAAAGCGTGTGGATCAGCGCCAGCCCATTGCCTCGATCAGCAAGCTGATGACCGCCATGGTCTTGCTGGATTCCGGCGTCTCGCTCGACGAGCGCATCTCGGTCAGTGATGCCGAAATCGACCGCGTCAAGCACACCCGCTCCCGCCTGGCGGTGGGGACCACCCTGCCGCGCAAGGAAATGCTGCTGCTGGCCCTGATGTCGTCGGAAAATCGTGCCGCCGCCGCGCTGGCCCGCACCGCCCTGCCCGGCGGGACTCGCGCCTTCGTGGCCCGCATGAACGAAAAAGCCCGCCAGCTGGGTATGAGCGACACGGTGTTCTATGATCCGACCGGGCTGGACATGCGCAATACCTCCACCGCACGTGACCTGGCCCGCATGGTCAAGGCGGCACAGAACTACCCGCTGATTCGTGAATTCACCACCACCCCGGAACACGAAATCTATTCGGTTTCCAACCGATTGCTGCAATACAGAAACAGCAACGCCCTGGTACGCGAAGGCAACTGGGACATCGCCCTGCAAAAAACCGGCTACATCAACGAAGCCGGTCATTGCATGGTGATGGAAGCGACGGTCGGCTCACAGCCGCTGATCATTGTCATCCTGTCTGCCGGTGGCGGACAGTCACGGGTCAACGACGCCCGCGCCATCAAAAACTGGCTGGAAAGCCACCCGCAAAGCTGGCTGGCTGCCGGCTAATCGCGCAGCCCCCCTCCCCGGGGGGCGCCCTCCTGACCAAGCGCCAACGCCTTCCGGGCCCTGCGAGCCCGCTCCCCGTCTTTCCCTGCTGATATTCATACTCCCCGCCAGTCTGGCCCAAGCCCGGATGAGGCGGCCAGCCCTGTCCTTTTGCGCTGCATCAAGTCAGCCCGATTCTGCCGCCCCTCTTTCGGATCTCACCGATGTCAGCCAATACCACTGCAACGCGAACATGACCCACAGCTGCACTGACAGCAAAACAAGAGATCACTGACAAAACTTCAAACTACGGAGCAAGCCATGAAAAAACAGGCAGCCATCCTGGCCCTCGCCTCCCTGACCTCGCTGAGCGCCTACGCGACATCCAGCAATGATGTCTACTTCGATATGGGCAACATTCAGGATTTCGGCTTTGAAGAAACCTTCCACGCCATTACGCGCGGAGAGACCTGGGGGGGGATCAGCAACATCAAGATCAAGGTCGATCACTGGGGAATGCTCACCATCAAGGCGGACAGAACCAACAGCCAGCAAGTGGCTGATGATTTCAAGGCCGCAGCAATGGGTTCTTACGAGTTTGGCAGCGGCAGCAACGCCATCGCCCCGCAAATGCTGAATTTCATGATAGAAGGCAATATGTATCTGAAAGCCGACGGAGAAGACATCACCTGTGAAGGCATGCTCCTTGGACAAGGCAGCGAACGCCATAGCGGTATCGTGCATAACATCTGGTGGATCAGTGCCCACGGCATGATCCAAAATGGTGCTCACGTCGGCAGAGTACTCTGCCAGACCGCCTCAGGGCGTCATGCCGTTGTCTATTTCTCGGATGGCAGCGACGTCAACCGTTTCAATGTGCAGGCCAACATCTACCCCTGGTAAAACGTGACCATCAACCCTGCCCGGTCAAGGCCGGGCTGGTCTAACGCTTGGGAATAAAGCGCAGCAGATCCCCCGCCTGTACCGGCGCCTTGCCGCCATGCGCCACGGCGACCGAGAGATTGGGTTGAACCTGGATCAGCGACACATCGCCCAGCAACGACTCCGGAATACCCAGCTCCTGTCCGCTGGCAGGGTCAATCACGGCATTGGCCAGCCGCTGGCGATACACCAGCATACGATCGCCGACCTGCAAACCCGACAAACCGCCGGCGTCCACATAGATCTGCCCCTTGTCCACCCGCAACACCCGGGCCGTGAAAGGCAAACAACTCAGTGTTGCGGCCACATCCTTCGTCACGGCATCCATCAGGTCATTGACCTCGCCACCGTAGTCGGTCTCCCAGAAGGCATCCGAGCCGAATATCGGCATGTTCTTGGGTTCGACATAACCACTGGCCGTCGTCGCAAACTGCTGCGTCCGCAGCAGACTGCCGGTGAGTCCGTCATAAACCCATAACTCCAGCTTGAATTCACGGGCGACTGAACGATAAACCACCCCGGGACCGAACAACGCCGACCCGGGGCCGTTGTAGTACATCCCCTGTTGGCTGCTATTGGTCGAGCCATACAGGGATAGACGCGGGCTGCGCTTGGTGACCGCCGTAGAGAGCACTCTGCCGGCCACCACAAACTGGGCATTCTCGCTGTCAGCCAGACGTCGGACGGCAGAAGCGGCCAGCGCGGGATCCATCAGATAACGATTGGGCAGCAGCCCGATATTGCCGGCATCGCGCACGGCAAACTGCCGCTCCAGCTGGCCAAGACGGCGCGCCAGGTCATGAGGCAGACGCACGCCGAGCGCATCCAGATCACTGGCATCTGCCGGATGATCAAGATAAAAATAGGCCGCAACCACTCTGCGCCGCAGCGCACGGCTATCCGGTGCGCTACACCCTGTGGCACGGCCGCGTGCGGCGGGCTGATCCGGCTCAACCTGCACCTGCACCTGATAGAGGCCATCGGCCTGATGCTCCTGCAATACCGTCACCTTGCCGGAAATCGGCGCCGCCGACAGACTCGACGACTCGCTCACGACGCCGGAATTCATATACTGCGCCGAATTCACCTGCGCCCCCTGAGACAGGGCCGCCTGATGCAAGGCATCCTGAATAGCCATTTCCCGCGCCGCCGTCAGGCCGGCATCCATCGGGGCACTGCCGTTGGCAATGATCGGATCGGCCACGGCAGCAGACAAAAACAAAGCCGCCACGAGGGCGGCATGAACGGATTGACGCAGGCGCATGGCCATCCTATTGGGCGTTATAGAAATTGCTGCCATAGCGGGCCGAAGCACAGTTGTCTGCACCACACTGCACCCCTTGCGCGCCGCTCTGCTGCGCAGCCTTCATGACACTGCCAGTTTGCTGCAGGGCACTCTTGAACTGCAGATAGAAATCCTTGTCCAGCACGATTTCGGCGATGACCTCGCTGGTCCCATCGGCCTGAATGCTGGTGGAAATCACGTTCACACCGCGCAGATAGGCATCCACATAGGTGCGGAAGCTATCGCTGACCGACACCATGTTCGCCACCGAGCTGTTACCGACCAGCTTCATCCCCTGCACCTGTTCGGCAATCGCACGGAACGCATCCAGCTTGGCGGCACGAATGCCCAGCAACTTGCGCTGAGCTGCGGTCAGCGACTTGGAAACCGGCACCGTCCCCTGGCCGGTAACACGAATCTTGATCGGCTGATAGGGATCGACCTCCTTGACCACCACCTTGGGGGCTTCCGGCTCAATACCGGCACCGACAAACCCTACCCCGGTACGGGCATCCAGCGCGGCCGGCGCAGCCGATACCGGCGCCGGCGCCGGCTCGGCCATCGCCGCGGAGGCCGGCATTGCCGGGGTCACGACCTGAGGGTTGTCGGCGTGGGCACACGCCGTCAACAGCACCAGCAGCGGGACAATCTTATAGGCTTTTCTCATTTCAGACCCCATTTGTAATATTTGGCATGGTATGAACCATTGCCAGTCGACGTCAACCGCTTCATCGACCAATTAAAGCAAAACTTGAGAATAGTCTGATTAACTTGCTTGTTTTAACAGGGATTTCAACACTCTGGCGCCAAAAACATTCACCAGCAGCCCGGCCAGCAGCAACACGCTGCCCAGTAACTGGCTGGCGCTCAGGTGCTCCCCCAGCAGCCAGGTCGAACACAGCAAGGCCACCAGCGGCACCAGCAGAGAGAAAGGCGCCACGGCATTGGCGGGATAGCGCGCCAGCAAACGGCTCCAGATGCCATAGCCCAGCATGGAGGCAGCAAAGGCCAGATAGGCCACCGAGGCCAGCGAGCCCCAGGAAAAATGACTGAGCGCGGCCCAATCGCGCGCCCCGCCCTCCAGCCACAGCGACAGCGCCAGAAACGGCAGGGGCGGAATCAGACCGGACCAGACCACCAGCCCCAGCGGCTCAACCTGCAGGCCCTGGCGCACCATGCGTCGCACCACCACATTCGACAGCGCCCAGCTGCTGGCCGCCATCAGCGTCAGGACAAACCCGAGCAGCGTCATGTTGCCGCCACGCGCCAGTCCGATCAGCGCCAGCCCGGAAGCCGCCAGCAGCAAGCCGGCCAATTGCGCCGGCTGCCAGTGCTCGCGCAGCATCAGGGCAGCAAACAACATGGTAAAAAACGCCTGGGATTGCAGCACCACCGAGGCCAGACCGGCCGGCATGCCAAACTTGATGGCACAAAACAGACAGGCAAACTGGCCAAAGCCGACTGTCAGGCCGTAAGCCACCAGCCAGCGCCAGGGAAGGCGCGGACGCGCCACCCACAGACAGCCCGCCAGCGCGAGCAGGGAAAACCGCAGGCAACCCAGCAGCAGAGGCGGCACATCCGCCACCCCCCACTTGATCACCACAAAATTGAAGCCCCACAGCAATACCACCAGCAGGGCCTGAAGGATGTCCCGGGTTTGCATGCACCGTCCTTATCAGACCGGGGCATGCCTCACCCCGGAAACCAACTGCCTCAGCCCTTCATGCGCTTGAGCACTTCATCCTTGCCGATCAGGGCCAGCACCGCATCCACCGAAGGCGTCTGCGCCGTGCCGCACACCAGTACACGCAGCGGCATGCCGAGCTGGCCCATCTTGATGCCTTCATCGGCACAGAACGGCTTGAACAGCTCATGGATGGCCTCGGCCGTCCATTGCGGCAGTGCCGCCAGTCGCTCGGCAAACCGCGCCATGCGGGCACGCGACTCATCTGACAGATGCTTGGCCAGATCCTCTGCCGAGGCTTCACGCTTGCGATAGAAGTAGTCGGCCTCCGCCGCCAGCGCATTCAGATCCTGCACACGCTCGCGCACCAGGGCCAGCACCTCGGTCAGGGCAGGCCCCTGAGCCACGTCGATACCGGCAGCCGCCAGACGCGGCGCAACCAGCCCGGCCAGGGCGGCCAGATCCGCCTGCTTGATATGCTGGGCGTTCAGCCACAGCAGCTTGTCACCATCAAAGCGCGAGGCCGAGGCACTGACATCGGCCAGATCGAACCACTCGATGAACTGCGGCATGTCGAAGAATTCGTCATCGCCGTGCCCCCAGCCCAGGCGCGCCAGATAGTTGAGCAGCGCCTGCGGCAAGATCCCCTTGTCGGCATAATCGACCACGCTGACCGCATCGCGGCGCTTGGACATTTTCTGGCCATCTTCGTTGAGGATCATCGGCAGATGCGCATACACCGGCAGCGGCGCGCCGAGTGCCTGCAGAATATTGATCTGGCGCGGGGTATTGTTGACATGGTCGTCACCGCGGATCACATGGGTGATCTGCATGTCCCAGTCATCCACCACCACGCAGAAGTTGTAGGTCGGACTGCCGTCAGGACGGGCGATGATCAGGTCATCCAGCTCCTGATTGCTGATTTCGATCCTTCCCTTGACGGCATCGTCCCAGGCCACCACCCCATCCAGCGGCGTCTTGAAACGCACCACCGGCTCGATCCCTTCCGGCACCGGCGGCAAGGTCTTGCCCGGCTCCGGCCGCCAGCGGCGGTCATAGCGCGGCTTCTCGCCACGGGCCTCCTGCTCGGCACGCATGGCTTCCAGCTCTTCCTTGCTGCAATAGCACAGATAGGCATGACCAGAGGCCAGCAACTGCCGGATCACTTCTTTGTAACGATCAAAACGATGCGTCTGATAGAACGGACCTTCGTCATAATCCAGTCCGACCCAGTGCATGCCGTCCATGATGGCCTTCACCGACTCAGGGGTTGAGCGCTCCAGATCGGTATCTTCGATACGCAGCACAAACACGCCCTGGTGCTTGCGGGCGAAGGCCCAGGAAAACAGTGCGGTGCGCACACCACCGATATGCAGGAAACCGGTCGGGCTCGGCGCGAAACGGGTACGGATCATCTTCAGGTCCAGCAAGAAAAATAAACGTTTATTGTACGCCGACGGCAAAAGACGCGGCAAATGGCTTAGCGCCCCCGGCCAGATCGCGCCAGCCACCAGGCCAGCACGGCCAACAGACACACGGCTGCGGCCCAGCCACCGATATGGTTCAGCCACACCGCCGACAGAGCAAACACGCCGGCCAGCACTTGCTGCACAAAACCGCACAATGCCATGGCCATCCCCCCCTGATCGCGCCCCTGCTCCACCGCCAGGGCCATGCTATTGGGAAACACCACCGCCTGACCGAACACGGCCAGACCGTAAAGCAGCACAAACACCACCAGCCCCAGACGCCCTTCATGCGACATCACCGCCATCCAGACAAAAATCGCCAGACCGGCCAGCAAGAGGCCATCGCAGCCACGCCGCAACAAATGCAGGCTGCCATAGTGCGGAACCATCCGGTGCACCAGCACAGATCCCGCCAGATAACACAGGGCAAATAACACTCCCAGCGCGCCAAATCCGGTGGCACCCAGACCAAAATCCTGCCGAAACACAAACGGGCTGCACTGCTGCAGGGTTACGATCACTGCATAACCGACGCCACCTACTGCTGCAGACTGCCAATAACCTGCACGCCGCAACAGACACCACAGACCGTGCCACATCGGCGCTGGGTGGCCCCGGGAGTGAGTCGCCGGCAGCCAGTGCCCGAAGCAGAAAGCCAGCAAAGCGAGCAGCGCCATCAGAACAAAGCCCTGAGGCCAGCGACCGAAACGGGCGATCAACCCGCCGACAAACTGCCCGCCGCCCAGGGCGCAGATAAACGCCATCGACAGACAGGACAGACGGCGGGCCAGAGCATCCCCCTGCCAAAAATCACGCACCAGAATACGGGCGATGATCGCGGCACCGCCTGCCGACATGCCCTGAACCCCACGCAGGAACAACAATTGCCAGGCTTCGTGGCAGAACGCCAGCGCGAGACTGCTGGCCATGAACAACAACAAGGCCCCTTGCAAGGACCGCCGCCGCCCCCAGCGCTCCGCCGCACGCCCCCACCACAACAAGGGCAGCGCAGCACTGATCACAAACAGGGAAATCGACAGCTCGGCCTGAGCCTGAGTCATCGACAAGGCATGCATCACCTCAGGCAGAGACGGCAGATACAAGGTGGTCGCCATCTGCGCCATCAACACCACCAGGCAGGCCAGTGGCAGCACGACGCGGGAAACAGGCGGCCGATCGGGACAAAGAACAGAGATAGATTCAGACATGGGGGCCATCCAGGCAGGGACAAAGCCTGATGCTATCCAGAGAGAACAGACCATGCCGCCTGCAAACCGACACGCATGGCGGCAAACCAGACAACTCAAGCGCCAGCAGGATCCTGGCCACGCCCCTTACGAGCGTAATCAGACGGCGCACAAGACATCAGGCGGCGGAACATGGCAGCAAACGCCCCCGGATTGTCATAGCCAAGCGCCGTCGCCACCTGCGTCACCGACTCGCCGGCGGCGAGGTGCGGCAAAGCCGTCATGACCGACAGATGCTGGCGCCACAATTGATAGGACATCCCTAACTCGGCGACAAACAAACGCGACAGCGTACGCCCTGACGCCCCCTGCTCCCGGGCCAGCGCCTCCAGTCCCCGTGGGTCGGCAGGATCTGCCAGCAATGCGGTACAGACACGCGCCAGTCGCACATCGCCGCCCTGTGGCAGCGGCAAACCGACATCCTCCGACCAGGCCAGCTCCTCCACCAGCACCTGCATCAGCCGCTGCTCGTGCTCATCGGCACAACGTACCTGCTGCTTGCTCACCAGACGCAGGATCAATTCGCGCAACAAAGGAGAAACCGTCAGGGCGCGGAAATCGGCAGGCAGACGCGCCAGATAGCGAGAGTCCTCCATGACGCTCAGAGAACACAGCGACAGGGGCATACGAGCACACAGCACATGTTCGCTCCCCGGCGGGATCCAGACACCATGCTGCGGAGGCAGCGACCACCAGCGTCCGGCACATTGCAGCGCCATGGCGCCGCCGATCACCACATAGAGCACGCCTTCGGCACGAACAGGCACCGGGATCGGCTCACCAGGGCGGCAATCGTGCCACTGCAGCGTGGCAGACAGACCTCTCGGCAAAACCGGCGGCAAGACTTCGGCCTGCCGCGACATCAGAATGCCGGCTGTGACGATTCGCTGGCCGGCGCCCGGGCGGGTGCCGAACTCTCCACCGTCAGGCCGCTGTCTGGTGGATTGGATAGCCAACGGAATACCGTCAGCGAGACCTCACGATAATCCGGCGCGGCGCCCTTGCAGCTCAGGCACACCGGTTTGCCATTACGCAAACGCAAAGCGTCGTTGACACGATTGCCATACAGCGGAATCCGGTGATCACGCTGCCACTTGAGCAACACCTGCCCCAGCCAGGGCATCGACACATCATCATGGCCATAGGGATTGCGATACGCCGTCAGCCATAAATGCCCGGCAGGATCCTGATTGAGCAAAATCGCCTGATACGCCACCGTCACGGCATCCCCCACGCGCACCAGGCCGGCCAGATCCAGCGCATCCGGATTCTTCAGTCGCACGCAGCCGTGACTGCGAAACCCCGGCACACTACCGGGCGCGTTGGTCCCGTGCATCCCCAGCCCCAGACCGGGTTCGCCAAAACGGATGAACACCTTGCCAAGCGGATTGTCCTCGCCGGGCGGAATAGCGGTCTTGACCGGCTTGCCCTGCGCCCGCATTTCTTCCTGGATCGACTTGGGCACATGCCAGGTCGGATCGTGATAGATCCCGGTGATATCGAAACTGCCGGTCGGGGTGCCGGTCAGCATCTTGCCGACGGCCACCGGATAAGACTTCACCAGGACACCATCCTGATAGAGAAACAGCCGCGTCTGCGGCACATTGATCACCACCTGGCGTCCCTGGCTGGTAATCAGCACGTCCGGCTCCGGCAAGCCGGCTCGCGCCGCCATGCTTGCCAACACCAGTACTGCCATCGCAAAAAACTTCAACATCCCGACCTTCATCCTGATGCATCCGCGCCGCTGGCGCTTGTCTGAAAGAGCCCCTTCACAAAAAAGCCAGCGCAAGGCGCCGCTTTTTGAGAAAATCGCTTCTTTAGTGGTTGATCTGGCAACGAACAATGAATCCGTCCGAAACGATTGCCCTGGTTGAGTCACTCGACCATGAAGGGCACGGTGTCGCCCGCGTCGATGGCAAAACCATTTTTATCGATGGGGCACTACCCTATGAGCGGGTAATATACCGCTCCTACCGTAAAAAACCCACATTCGAAAATGCCGAGACCGTGGAAGTGCGGAAAGAGAGCTTCATCCGCACCACCCCGCGCTGCGCGCATTTCGACACCTGTGGCGGCTGCTCCATGCAGCACGTCGAGTTCTCCGCCCAGGTGGCCATCAAGCAACGTGTACTGGAAGACAACCTGCGCCACATCGGCAAAGTCAAGGCAGAACGCATGCTGACCCCGATCGCCGGACCGGCCTGGGGCTACCGCCATCGCGCCCGTCTGTCGGCCCGCTGGGTGGAGCGCAAGGGTACCGTTCTGGTCGGGTTTCACGAAAAGCGCTCCAGCTACATCGCCGACATGCAGCAATGCCACATCCTGCCGCCGCACATCTCGGCCCTGCTGATGCCGCTGCGCGAGCTGATCGCCCAACTGTCGATCCGCGAGCGCATGCCGCAGGTCGAAGTGGCCGTCGGCGAAAGCGTCGACATCCTGGTGCTGCGCAATATGGATCCGATCAATGTGGCCGACGAAGGCCTGCTGCGCGCCTTTGCCGACCGACATACCGGCGAACGCCCGCTGCAGATCTGGCTGCAGCCGAAGGGACCGGACAGTTGCTATCCCTTCTATCCGCTGACTGCGCCGCGTCTGACCTACCGCATGCCGGAATACAACGTCGAGATGCCGTACAACCCGACCGAGTTCACCCAGGTCAACCCGCAGATCAACGCCATCATGGTCAAGCGTGCCCTCGGCCTGCTCGACCCGCAGCCGGGTGAGCGCATTGCCGACATGTTCTGCGGCATCGGCAACTTCACCCTGCCGATCGCCCGCTCCGGCGCCGAAGTCCACGGCATGGAGGGCAGCGAGGCCCTGGTCAAGCGTGCCGTGGAAAATGCCACCCACAACGGCCTGCAAGATCGCGTCAGCTACGAAATGGCCAACCTGTTCGAGGTGACGGAGGAGAGCTTCACGGCCCTGGGCAAGTTCGACAAGATGCTGATCGACCCGCCGCGCGATGGCGCCGTACAGCTGGTCAAGGCCTTGAGCGACGACAATGCGCCGCAACGCCTGGTCTACGTTTCCTGTAATCCGGCCACCCTGGCGCGCGACGCCGGCATCCTGGTGCACCTCAAGGGCTACACCCTCAAGGCAGCCGGCATCATCAACATGTTCCCGCACACCGCCCACGTCGAGTCCGTCGCCTGGTTCGAAAAAACCGGCCCGGGCAAGAGCCGCGAGGAAATTGCCGCCATGGATGCCGCCGAAGCCGAGCGCATCGCCGCCAACAAGGCCGCCAAGGAAGCCCGCAAAAAGGCCGAAGCGGAAGAAAAGGCCCGCATGCTGGCCGAAAGCGCCGCCAAGAAGGAAAAGCGCTACCAGCACTACTTGGCCAACAAGGACTACTACGACAAGCGTAGTGCCGAGAAGAACGGCAAGTCGTCCTGACCCAGGTCGCAGGCCCCAAGACATCCGGTCTTCCTCACCAGGAACCGGATGTTTTTTTACCTGACAAGGACGGTTGCCGAAGAATAAGCTGACCTACTTGGCACCAGAACCACCAGCAACCGACCGGCAATCTCCGTCATTCACCGAGTCACGGCGTGCATTGGCCGAAAGCCGCACGACGCCGGCAGCCACTGCGGATAATCTTGGCAGCGTACCCTGTCAATCCGAGGACCAAGATGATGAACCCGATGCGGCTCGAACAGCCCCAACACCGGCACCCCATGCGCCGGTTCCACTTCCTGCTGAGCGGGCTGTCGCTGATTCTGCTGGGCGTCCTGCTGGCGCTGGCCAATCTCGGCACGGTGGCCCCGCAGTCGGTCTGGCAAATCCTGCCGATCCTGATCGGCCTGTCCGGCCTGGTACGCGTGGTCACTGCGCGTCGATTCTTCCCCGGGGCAAAGGGACTGCTGCGCATCGCCCTCGCCATCTGGCTGTATGCCTGCATCGGCCACTACTGGGGGCTGACCTTTCACAACAGCTGGCCGGTACTGCTGATTCTCTTCGGCTGCCGCGTCACGCTGCGCGGCTTGTTCCAGCGCCGTCCTCTCGCACAGGAAATGACATCATGAGGCACCATCACGGCACACACGACCACGCCCCCCACCCACGCCACCGGCTGGTACTCGGTCTGTGCTTTGTCGTCGCAGGCGTTCTGGCCTTGCTGGGCAATCTGCACATCATTCAGATTGGTGAGCTTCGTCACTACTGGCCCCTGGTGTTCTGTGCCTTCGGCCTGTCCAGACTGCTGCACCGCCACCACCTGCCCGGCATGCTGTTCGGCCTGGGATTCATCGCCCTTGGCGTCGGGCTGACCCTGCAGAATCTCGGCCTGGTTCAGCATGTCATGGCCATCCTGCTGCCGGCCTTCCTGATCCTTGCCGGGCTGGCGGTGATGACACGCGGACTGGCACCGCGCCGCGTCCCCCGCCGCGACCGCGGCGGCAGAGGACACAGCCCGCTGGGAGAACCCGTACTGGCACACGATGCCAGTCTGCAACTCTCCGCCACCATGAGCGGCCTCAACCATCGGTGCGATTCACAAGACTTTCAGGGCGGCACGCTCAATGTGGTCATGGGTGGCATCGAGCTGGACCTGCGCCAGGCATCGATCAGCAACCAGGCCACCCTGCAGGTCAATGTCGTCGGCGGCGGGATCAAGATCCGCATCCCGCATGACTGGCAGCTGCAGTTGAACATCTCTCCGGTGCTCGGCGGCATCGAGGACAAGACCGTCCCCCCGATGCACAGTGACAAAATCCTGCTGCTGCAAGGCGAGGTCGTGCTGGGCGGCATCGAGATCGGCCACTGAGCCCGCCGCATGCATCCGATCCTGGCCGATGTGCGCAAACTGCTGTTGTATGGCCTGGCCTGCCTGCTGGGCGGCCTGGTCTTTGCCTCGCTGCTGATCTTCAGCGATCAGGCTGACACAGGACAGGCCCTGCTGTTTGCCCTGCCATTGAGCCTGCTGTGCGGCTTCGCCCTGCTGTCCGCCTACCCCTTGTGCCGGGCCCGTCCGGCAGCACGCCGCACACTGGCCGCCACCTTCTGGCTGTTCACCAGCACGGCCGTGGTCTGGGCCGGCATCTGGCTGGCCATGGCACTGGCCTGGAATGTCGCCGCCGGCGTCCTGCTGGGCCTGTCAGGCGCATTGATGCCGCTGGATGCCAATCTGCGGCTGATCCTGTTTCTGGCCGGGGTGGCACTGTATCTGCTCTCGCTGCTGACCCACGAAGTCCTGATCGCATTCGGCAACCTGCAGCAGGCACTGACCGCCGAGGCAGAATCACGCCTGATGGCACGCGATGCCGAAATGCGCCTGCTGCGCAGCCAGATTGATCCGCACTTCCTGTTCAACAGCCTTAACTCGATCAGCGCCCTCACCAGCCTCGATCCGGCGGCAGCTCGCGACATGACCATTGATCTGGCACAGTTTTTCCGCCGCACCGTGGCACTATCGGGCCGCGACACCATCAGCCTGAGTGAAGAACTGGCGCTGTGCGAACACTATCTGGCCATTGAGCAACGTCGCTTTGGCAGCAAGTTGCAACTGTCGTGGCAAATCGATCCGGCGGCCCGCCCCTGCCAGCTGCCGCCCCTGACCTTGCAACCCTTGCTGGAAAACGCCCTCAAGCATGGCATCCGCCAGCTCGACCAGGGCGGCACCGTCCATATCGAAGCCTCGTTGCGTGACACCTGGCTGCACCTGGCCGTCAGCAACCCCTTGCCCGCCGCCCCGGTGGTCGCCAGTGACAGCGGACATGGGCTGAATCATTGTCAGGCACGACTTGGGCGCCAATACGAACAACGAGCCCGGCTGACCTGGCAACGCCATGATGGTCAGTTCCGGGTCGAGATCACCCTGCCATCCGAGGAGCCCCGCGCATGAGCACCACCCTGAGCGTGCTGATTGCCGATGATGAACCACTGGCACGCCACCTGATCCGCGACTATCTGCAGGCACACACTGACCTGACCATCATCGCCGAATGCGAAGACGGCCTGCAGACCGTGCAAGCGATCAGCACGCTGGCCCCGGATCTGGTCCTGCTCGACATCCAGATGCCCAAACTGACCGGGCTGGAAGTACTGGCACTGAGCGGAAGACGCCATGGCGTCATCTTCACCACCGCCTATGAGGCCCACGCCCTGCAGGCTTTCGACCTGCATGCCGTGGACTATCTGCTCAAGCCATTCTCGCAACGTCGCTTCGACGAGGCCCTGGACAAGGCCCGTGCCCTGCAGGGGCAAAGCAGACCGGCCCTGAACGCCTTGCTCCAGAGCCAGCAGCCACTGCGCCGCATCCTGATCCGCGAGCGCGAACAGGTCCATGTGCTGGCCGTGGAGGAGATCGATTACATCGAGGCGCAGGACGACTACATTGCCATTTGCAGTCAGGGAAAAAGCTGGCTGAAAACCCAGCGCCTGAGTGACATCGAAACCCAGCTCGACCCACAGGTTTTTGTGCGCGTGCACCGCTCCTATCTGATCAACCTGACACGCCTGCAGGCCATCGAGCGTCATGGGCGCGACGGCCATGCCGCGCGCCTGCAGGGCGGCAAGCTGGTGCCGATCAGCCGCGCCGGCTACGAACGGATACGTGGCGTGATCTAGGCCCCCCTGGTTCCCTGACCGCCCCCTCAGACAAACAAATCATCCAGCGGATTGGCCTTTGGCCCTTTTCCCTGACGCGGGGCCGGCCGGCAAGTGAACTGCTCCTCAATATGGTCCCGATAGACACTCCAGGCCGAAGCCGAGCCGGCCAGCCGTTGCCAGAGCGCTTCGCTCACCCCGCTGTAATCCAGACACCGGCCATCCTCCAGCTCGACACGCAGCGTGCGGCTGGCACGGTCATAGCCCGCGGTTCGCAGCTTGCCGGCATTCAGGTGTTTCATTTCCATGCAAGTCTCCTGTTGGATAATACGCACAGCACGTCAAGACAAAAATGTGTCAATCATTTTCACGTATACGCCATATAAGTTCGTGAAATGACAAAATTGCGACACATCAAGCCTCCGATTCGCTGACAAAGATCAAGCAAGCAAGGTTTGCTTCCGAATCAAGACAATTGTTGATTCAGGTAAAAGAGTTTGTCGATTTTTGGGCTGAGTATTCCATATGAATCAGGTGCCCGCTGCGTCCGCGACGCCCCGGGAGATAACAATTTACCCAGCTCTTGGATACCTCTCCATGAAAGTCGATCAAGCGAAATACCCTGGCATTCCCTGTGTCATTCACGGTAATGGTGCTGTCGCGCATGTGATGAATCATGTCTGCGGTGGTGTCATCGGTTACCCGATCACCCCGTCGACCGAAATTGCCGAGCTGTTCGAGGCAGCCCGTGCCGACGGCAGTGTCAATGTCTGGGGCAAACATCCGTTCTTCTTCAGCCCGGAAGGCGAACACTCGGCGCAAAGTGGCGCGCTGGGCGCGGCACTGACCGGCGGGCAATACATCTCCAATGCGTCCTCCAGCCAGGGCATCCTGTATGCCATGGAATCGCACTACGTCACGGTCGGCAAGAAAGTCGGCGGTTTCGTGCTGCAAGTGGCCGCGCGTGTGGTCTCGCGCCATTCGCTCAACGTGATGGCCGGCCATGACGACGTCTACGCCCTGCTGTCCGCCGGCTATACCATCCTGTTCGGCGCTAACCCGCAGGAAGCGGCAGACCTGGCCGCCATCTCCTACCGACTGTCTGCCGACTCGCTGATCCCGGTAGCCAACGCCATGGATGGCTTCTCTACCAGCCACATGCTGAGCGAAGCCTGTCTGCCCGAGCCGGAACTGCTGGCAGAGTTTATCGGCGACCCGCAGGCCTATATCAAGGCCCCGACCCTGGCGCAGGAAATGCTGTTCGGTGCCAAGGGACGCGTGGCCCAGCTGCGCCAATACCTGGACAACCAGCGCGCCGACCTGACCGATGCACAATATGCGGCACTGGACACCTACCTGAACCAGCATGCCGAGGCCATCGAACAGGATGCCGAAGGCAAGCTGCTGGACGACACGCTGGCCTGGCTGCCGGCCGAACTGCAGCGCCCGTGGCGCCGCCAGTGGCGCAATGCCCATGCCAAGGGCACGCGCCAGCGCGTCCCGGCCCTGGTCGACATCAACAACCCGGGGCTGACCGGCCCGGTACAAAACCAGCCGGACTTCCAGGCTGGTGCCATCGACCACCGCACTCACTTTGTCAGCGCCGTTCCCGCCATGGTGCGTCAGGCCATGGCCGAATACTCGGCACTGACCGGTCGCCACTATGCGCCGATCCACACCTTCCATTGTGACGATGCCGAAACCGTCATGGTCGGCCTGGGCTCGGTCACCGAAGACGTGGAAGCCGTGGTCAGCCACCTGCGCGCCAAGGGCGAGAAGGTCGGCCTGGTCGCCGTCAAACTGCTGCAACCGTTCCCGGAAGCCGAAATCGTTGCTGCCCTGAAGGGCAAGAAGGCGGTCATGGTGCTGGAACGCTCGGAACAGACCGCCCTGAGCAGCCTGGTCACCCAGGCGCTGTTCAAGGCGCGCGAAAACGCCGACCAGCTGCGCTATGAAGGCATCGACGCCATCGAGCAGCTGCCGATGCTGACTACCGCCATCTTCGGCCTGGGTGGTCACGACCTGCAGCCGCGTCACCTGATTGCCGCCTTCCACCATCTGGCCAGTGGCAACCCGGCTCCGCTGGTCTACCTTGGCAGCCAGTTCTTCTCCAAGGATCCGTCGCCGCGCATGGCCGAGCTGCAGGCCCGCCTGAAAGCGGCCTATCCGGAAACCGAGCGCATGGCGCTGGAAACCGGCGACAATCCGCGGCTGCTGCCGGACAGCGCCTTCCGCATCCGCTTCCACTCGGTAGGCGGCTACGGCACCATCGCCTCCGGCAAACTGCTGACCGACATCCTGGCCGGTGCACTCGACCTGCACTCCAAGGCCGCACCGAAATACGGCTCGGAAAAGAGCGGCGCCCCGACCAACTACTACATCACCCTCAGCCCGGAACCGATCAAGATCACCAACGCCGAGCTGGAAGATGTCGAAATCGTCATCTCGCCCGACCACAAGGTATTCAGCCACACCAACCCGCTGCGCGGCCTGGCCAGGGGCGGCACCTTCATCCTGCAGTCCAATGCCTCGCCGGAAGAAATCTGGCGCGAGCTGCCGCAGGCCGCACGCCAGACCATCCGTGACAAGCAGATCCGCTTCCTGGTGATCGATGCCTTCAGCGTGGCCAGCAAACACTCGCCGTCTCCGGCCCTGGCCACCCGCATGATGGGCATTGCCTTCATCGGCGCGGTAGCCGGTCATGTTCCGCAAGTGTTGGCCGGCACCGAGCGCGAGGTCCTGCTCGACAAGATTGCCAAGCAGATTGCCAAGAAGTTCGGCAGCAAGGGCGAGGCCATTGTCGAAGGTAATATGAACGTCATCCGTGACGGGATTGCCGCCACCCTGCCGCTCGACTACGACTCCGCGGCACTGCGCGCCATCGACGGCGAACCGGCCAAGGTCTCGTTTGCCGGTCCGGAGCTGTCGGCCGCCATGTGCCGCCGTGCCGGCAGCGCCGCCACCGGTGGTCTGTTCGACAAGGAATACTTCGAGGAAATGGTGGCCAAGCCGTTCCGCAGCGGCACCATCGGTGAAGCACCGGTACTGCCGGGTATCGGCATGTTCATGCCGACCGGGACCGCCGGCGCCAAGGACAAGGGACTGTTCCGCCGCACCGTACCGGATTTCGATCCGGCACAGTGCACCGGCTGTATGGAATGCACCATGGTCTGTCCGGATGCCGCCATGCCGTCCGCCGTGCATGACATTCACGAACTGCTGCGTGGCGCCATCGGTCAGCTCGAGCTGACCGGCGCCCAGCGCGAAACCATGCACAATCAGGTGTTCGCGCTGGTCGAAGCCATCCGCGCCGCCTACCGCGACCACCAGGCCGAGCGGCCCTTCCATGAGCATGTCGAAGCCGCCGTCGCCACCCTGGGCGAGCTGTCACCGGCCCTGCGCAGCCACTACCAGCAAATGGTCGCCAAACTGGCCGACTACCCGGTGGCGCGTACCAAGCCGTTCTTCGATGCCATGGAAAAGGCCCAGCCGGGTACCGGCGGTCTGTTCAATGTCAGCATCGACCCGTGGAAGTGCTCCGGCTGTCTGGAGTGCGTGGATGTCTGTGGTCCGGGTGCCCTCAAGGCGCGCGATCAGGACAACGCCCTGTTCGACACCCTGCAACGCCGCTTCGCCTTCCTGGCCAAACTGCCGAGCACCCCGGAACGCTTTGTCAACGAAGCACTGGAACAAGGCGGCGACATCAAGCGCCTGATGCTGGTACGTGACAACTACTACGCCACCACCGGCGGCCACGGCGGCTGTCGCGGTTGCGGTGAAGTCACCGCTATCCGGCTGGTGATGTCCACCAGCCAGGCCATCACCGAGAAGCGTCGCCGCCTGCACACCCGCCAGCTGGAGCAGATCATCGCTGCGCTGGAAGACAAGCGCGACGCCCTGCCGGCCGGCGACCAGACCCGCGAACGGCTGAGCCAGCTGAGTGCCAAGCTGGAAAACCAGCTCTACCAGATGGAAAGCGGTCCGACCGGCAACGGCCAGAGTGGCACGGTGATTGCCAACGCCACCGGCTGCAGCAGCGTCTATGCCTCGACCTTCCCGTTCAACCCCTATAACGACCCGTGGGTCAACAGCCTGTTCCAGGATGCCCAGCCGCTGGCCAAGGGGATGTTCGAAGGGATTGCCGCCCAGAAAACCGAGCTGGTGCGTGCCCTGCGTCAGGCACAACTCGAACTGGCCGGCGAATACCGTGCAGAAGAGCACGACAGCGTGCTGCGCTACCTCAACTGGAGCACCTTCACGCCGGAAGAGCTCAAGCTGCTGCCGACCGTGATGACCATCGGCGGTGACGGGGCCAACTACGACATCGGCTTCGGTGCCCTGTCGCGCATCCTGGTCAGCGGTACGCCGATCAAGATCATGGTGCTCAATACCGGCGCCTACTCCAACACCGGCGGTCAGGCCTCGACCTCCAGCTATGTCGCTCAGGACTCCGACCTGGCCCGCTTCGGCAAGGCCCACCACGGCAAGCACGAACAGCGCAAGGAACTGGCGCTGATCGCCGCCTTCCACGGCAATGTGTTCGCCTGTGTCAGCAGTACGGCCCTGCACGGTCACTTCCTGAAAAACACCCTGGCCTATCTGGAGTACACCGACGGCCCGGCCATGCTCGACGTCTACACGCCTTGCCAGGGCGAACACGGCATTGCCGACCGCGCCTCGGCCGAGCATTCGCGCCTGGCGGTGGAAAGCCGCATGTGCCCGGTCTTCGTCCATGATCCACGCCGCGGCAAGACGCTGTTCGAGCGCCTGTCGCTGGAAGGCAACCCGGATCTGGACAAGACCTGGAGCAAGACCACGCTGGAATATCTGGATGCGGAAGGCAAGCTGCAACTGATGGAAGTGGCCCTGACCCCGGCCCAGTTCGCCCTGGGAGAAAACCGCTTCAAGAAACAGTTCAGCAAGCTCGATGACAGCGCCGATGCCGTCCCGGTCGATGCCTACGTCGAACTCAATCCGGAAGCCCGCGATGGCAAGACGCCGTTCATCTATGCCGTGGATGGCAAGCGTCGCCTGACGCGCCTGGCCGTTTCGGACGAAATCGTGGCCCTGACCGAAGACCGTCGTCGCAACTGGCAACTGCTGCAGACCCTGAGCGGTCGTCAGGTCGCCGTGATGAATGAAAACCATCGTGCCGAACTGGAAGCCCTCAAGCAGCAATACCTGCAAGCGGTCGAACAGCGCGAATCGTCGATCGACGCCATGGCCCGCACCATGGCCGACCTGGCCACCGCCAGCAAGGCCCCGGCCAGCATTGGTCAGATCCCGATCGTCGCTGTCGGCGGTCAGCCGGCGGCCGCCGCCAGTGCCGCCGCTCCGGCGGCAGCAGGCGATGCCCTGCTGGTCTTCGACGATAACGATCACACCAAGTGCACCAGCTGCAACACCTGCTATCAGGAACTGCCGGAGCTGTTCGAAAAGACCCGGGTGGTCGTCGAGGGCGAAAGCCGCGACGTGGCCCAGCTGATCCCGGGCGCCCTGGACAAGGTGACTGTCACCGACGAACTGAAGAGCCGCGTGGCCCGCGTGATCGCCAATTGTGATGCCGAGGTGATTCGATGAACCCGAACACAAGCGCTTTCAACCCGGCAGACCTGCAGCGTTTCGTTGCGGTCGGCGACGACCTGGCGCGTTCACGCGAGGAAGTCGCCCGCCTCGAGGAAACCGAGGCTGTCGAGGCTTACAAACGGCAGATGGCGCTGCTGCAGCGCCGTCTGATCAACCAACCCGAGTCATTCCGCGAGCTGTTCATCGGCGACGGCATGCAGGCGGTGGTATGGGAATTCCAGCAGGACGAGCTGGGGGGCGACTTCGTACAAGCCTTCTGGCAAGCCCTGCTGCGCGAAGACGACACCGCCCTGCTGCTGATGCGCTTTGTCTGGAACCTGCCGCTGAAACTCAAGCGCAAGTTCATCCAGGGCATCGACCAGCACCTGTCCGGGCGCTACCCGATGTTCAAGGGCCTGTCGGAAAACTGGCCGGCGCAGAGCTACATTCCGCCCTATGTCCGCTCGGCGGAAGAACGCTCGGACGACTTCGGCCTGGTCAACCAGGGCTATCTCGGCTACATGAACGTCGGCTTCTCTGCCCGTGAAGTTGACCTGTTCGTCTGGCTGGAGGCACTGCGTGACAAGCAGTGTCATGAACGCCCGTGCGAACTGGGCGAGCACGTCGAAGGCAAGGCGGAGAACAAAGGCGGTTGCCCGGTCAAGATCCATATCCCGGAAATGATCGCCCTGCTGGGCACTGGTCGCTTCCACGAGGCCATGAAGCTGATCGAGAGCTGCAACCCGCTGCCCAACGTCACCGGTCGTGTCTGCCCGCAGGAACTGCAGTGCCAGGGCGTCTGTGCACACCAGAAGCAGCCGATCGAGATCGGCCAGATCGAGTGGTTCCTGCCGCAGCGCGAGAAGGTGCGCCAGGCAGGCCAGGCCATCCCGACCGACCTGCTCAACGACCCGTGGCTGACGGCCAGCAAGCCACCGATTGCGGTGGTCGGCTCCGGTCCGTCCGGTCTGATCAATGCCTACCTGCTGGCCGCCGAAGGCTTCCCGGTCACCATCTTCGAAGCCTTCCACGAACTGGGTGGCGTGCTGCGCTACGGCATTCCGGAGTTCCGCCTGCCCAACGAGCTGATTGATGACGTGGTCGGCAAGATCAAGCGCCTGGGCGGCCGCTTTGTCACCAACTTCGTGGTCGGCAAGACCGCCAGCATCCAGTCGCTGAAAGACGCCGGCTTCTACCGTGTGTTTGTCGGCACCGGCGCCGGCCTGCCGCGCTTCATGAACGTGCCCGGCGAGCATCTGCTCAACGTGATGTCGGCCAACGAGTTCCTCACCCGCGTCAACCTGATGCAGGGTCTGAAGAACGAGTTCGCCACCCCGCTGCCGGAAACCCGTGGCAAGGAAGTGGTGGTCATCGGCGGTGGCAACACCGCCATGGACTCGGCCCGTACCGCCCGTCGCCTCGGCGCCAACGTCACCATTCTCTACCGTCGTACCCGTGACGAAATGCCGGCCCGGGTGGAAGAGCTGCACCACGCGCTGGAAGAAGGCATTCACCTCAAGGTGCTGCGTGCACCGAGTGAATTCCTCGGCGATGACAAGACCCATTTTGTCCGCCACGCCCGCCTGGAAGTCATGGCCCTGGGCGAGCCGGATGCCTCCGGCCGCCGCAGTCCGAAACCGACCGGCGAGAGCGAGCTGATGGCCGTCGACCTGGTGATCATGGCACTCGGCAACGATGCCAACCCGATCATCAAGGACTCGGAACCCCGTCTGAAAACCACTCGCTGGGCCACGCTGGAAGTCAGCGGCGGCTCGCAGCAGACCTCGCTGGAAGGCGTGTTCTCCGGTGGCGACGCCACCCGCGGCGGCTCCACCGCCATCCGTGCGGCAGGTGACGGTCAGTCGGCCGCCCGCGAAATTCTCGGCACCATCGATTGCACCACAGATGAAATCCGCGACCGGGTCAGCCGCGCGCGTCACTACACCGAACTGGGGGCCGAACCGCATACCATCGTCGACCGCAAGGAACTGGCCACCGGCATCGTCGAGATTGAGGTCCGGGCACCGCTGGTGGCACGCACGGCGCGCGCCGGTCAGTTCGTGCGGGTGCTGGCCTGGCCCAAGGGCGAGCTGATTCCGCTGACCCTGGCTGACTGGAACGTCGAGAAAGGCACCATCACCCTGGTGATCCAGGGCGTCGGCGCCAGCAGTATCGCCATCAATCGCATGCAGGTGGGCGAAGCCTTTGCCGGCATCGCCGGACCGCTGGGCCTGCCGAGCCAGCTGCACCGCTACGATGACAACGCCACGGTGGTATTCACCGCCGGTGGTGTCGGTCTGCCGCCGGTATACCCGATCCTGCGTGAGCATCTGCGCATGGGCAACCACTGCACCCTGATTTCCGGGGTACGCAGCGCGGACCTGGCCTTCTGGGACGGCCCGACCGACCGTGTGGCCATGCTCAAGGCCGAGTTCGGCGATCAGCTCGAGGTGATCTACACCAGTAACGACGGTTCGCTTGGCATGCAGGGCTTTGTCACCACGCCGCTGCAGCAGATGCTGGACGACAACCAGGCCGGCAAGGGCCGCCCGATCGCCGAAGTCATCACCATCGGCCCGCCGATGATGATGCGTGCCGTCTGCGACCAGACCCGCCCCTACCAGGCCAAAACCGTCGCCAGCCTCAACTCGATCATGGTCGACGCCACCGGCATGTGCGGTGCCTGCATGGTGCCGGTCAATGTCGACGGCAAGCTGGTCCGCAAGCACGCCTGCATCGACGGACCGGAAATCGACGGCCATGTCATCGACTGGGACAAGTTCCTGCCCCGCTTTGGCCAGTTCAGGAAACAGGAAGCCGACAGCCTGAACGAACACCGCTACGGCGCCTGATCCCTCTTGGTCTCAAAGCCAAACGCCACCCCTTGGGGTGGCGTTTTTGCATCGGTACGCAGAATGAATAATAGGTTTATAGAACGCTTAGAACTGCCGGGATTGTAACTGTCTGAGGGCGGGAAGGCTGTGACGAGTCGGCACGGAAGTAAAGAAACCATCTACGGGTTTTATAGTGGGCGAGCTGGGAAAAACGGCCAAAAATTTGCCTGGCAACAGATTGTCAGCACGGGTATGCCACATGTCGAGAAATTCCGCTCGGCTATGGCTGCGATGGCCTTGTGAGGGATCAGCCAGCCAAACCGTCTCTGCATCGATACCGTACAGGACAGAGAAATGATCGTCTTTGCGATGTTTCAAATAGACGATGACTGGCATCTTGAGTTGTATAAGTTGCGCATAAGACGACGCCAGTCCCAAGGCGCGAAATCCAAACTTTGACAGAGCACGTTGCATCTCTTCGAATGAAGCGCGGGCTTCACCGTTATATAGTTCTTTAAGTATCGCGTCCTCGGTGAGTGTTTGTCCGTAGTAACGGTTAAGCAATGTCGCCAGTGAGGCAGCGCCACATGAATAGTCGTGGTCCTGCTTGACGATACCGGCATCGCGTTTTTCCTTCCAGGATGTCAGCGACAAACGCCCACGCGCCACATGCCAATCAATATAAATGTCGGCCAAGGCAGGGGAGACGAGTAGCCACCCCATCGCCGCCAAGAACACCAAATGGTAACCTGCTATTCGTCGACACATTGTCCCACCTTCTTGGATGCGTCTTGAGGCTCACGAGCGGCGATGTTGTCTTTGGCCTGTTGGTCCGGAGAGCGGTGACACCGCCATTCGATGAACCGTAATGGAACATAAAACACGAACCAGCTCCCCCCTGCTAATGCCGCAGAAAGACCAACATTGATCAGTCCAAAATGCTTTGTCCCCACATAGGCGTAAATCAGATCTGTTGCAATGCAGTAAGCCAGGATGGTCAGGGCACATAGGCTGGCGCCTTTGCGCGCACTGACCTTTCCTTGAGATAACTCAACGCCCACCTGCCCACAACTCGCCTCAACCCAAGTAGCAAGCCACTCAAGCAAGGCAGCCATCATCGCTGCGTTTCTCCATATTCTCGCCCGTTCATTGATCCATCTGATTTTTTGCCGACTTCGCTTGGCGAACAGCGATCTGTTCTTTGGCTGCCCGGGCAGCGTTGATCCAGCCACCCCATGAAACGTAACAGACCATAGAACACGAACCACATACCGACAGCAACGCCTGCCGAAAGCCCAATGCCAGATAATATAAATAGATGCATGCCCTGGCCGGAGTAGATGAAATCCAGAGCAATGCCATAAGCGAATATTGCGAGAGCACAGATTGAGGCTCCCCTGCGCGCACTGACTTTACCCCGGGCGAACTGACCGCCGATATGCCCACAAATGACATCGATCCAAAAAGACATCCACTCCAGCAAGAAGCTCAACACCATGGCGTCCATCGTTAATGAGTGAAGGGGCGCGCTCAGCGCACCCCCGATTGGCACATGCTAATTGCGCTGCCAGATCTTGCCGATCGGAATATTCATTGCCTCACCTTTTGCTCGCCAAATCATGGCCCCAACCGTCCTCCCCCCTCCGGCCAAAGCCGCCCCGGTACCGATATATGCCCCGACTGCGGCGCCTGATGCGACACTGCCTGCAAGCATTCGACCACTCCATGGTTGATTGTTGCTAATAGTGTGGGCTATGTACCTGGCTCCGCCTCCTGCCGCACCGATCACGGCACCAGCTACAGCCGGATTAAATGCCCCTTGGGTATCCTGCATTTCCTGCGGAGATAATGTGGCCAGTTGCATCGGTCGCGAGTCATCACTGCGGAATAACTGCCCAAGGTCCGAGAGATTAAAAGCAGGTGGGCGATCCTCGGCCAGTGCATTCAGGCTGAGAGTCAGACCCAATGTGGTCATCAAAACCTTCAAAGTCATTTTCATCACATTCTCCTACATTCAAAGCGCGGGACTGTCTGTCCTATCGTTCAGGCCTGTCCCGCTTCGACCTGAATCCCGTCAGAGTGCATACAGCCAATGGAAGCGCATTTCGGCACCACCGCGTCCTGAGATGTTGTGTTTGACCGAAACATTCAGTGTGTCCTGCTTGCTGGCGCCATACCCCACGCCAAACAGCAGTGAACTTTTGGTCTGGCGCAGACCTTGCGCCTGTCCATCGAGGGTGTCGGGTTGCAAATTAGTCCATTGCACCCCGCCGCTGACGCTGACCCGATCATTGATAGCGAAGGCCAGACTCGGATGAAGTAGCAAAAGGTTTCCTGGCTTGTGGCTTTTCATGTTGTCGCGCCGAGTCAAGTCAAGCCGATAACTGGCGGAAAAGGCCAACACCACGGGATCAATGGCTTTGTAGGTGGTCAAGCCCACCATCCATGATTTGAAGGCAGCGGAACTGGACGCGTGACGTTCTTGCAAAGCGACCTCGGCAAAGCCAAGCAAGGCAGGAGTGTCATCATCCGGTATGAATTGATGGGTCAAGCCGCCCCAGGCCTCGGCAAAGTAGTCTTGATGTTTACTCCGCGTCTGACCGATATCATTGCGTTCACGCAGAGTACTTTGCAGATGGCTGGCGCGAACATGGAGCTCGGTATTTGCCAGCCAGCCATAGCGCAGCCCCACGGTAGAAACCAAACTGTCGCTAATGCCTTCACGTTCTCCGACGTCGGATGGCAGCAAGAGAAAGGAAGAGGGGCCGGTTTGAATGATGACCGGTTCACCAGTCGAGAGGCCATGGCGCTGGGCATTGGCGTAGGTCAAAGCCAGCTCCAGTTTGACCTTGCCCTTGTCTGTGACCAGATCTTCGACTGCTAAAGGGAGCTCAGCTCGGACAGCGCCTCCCAGGAAGCTGGTCATTACGACGACTATCCAGCGCATTGAATCGTTTTTCCGCATGAGATCAACTCCAAAAAACTCATACGGATTTAGAGTGACGCGATCCGCTATAGGTTGATCGCAGAAGGAGCAGTCAGATTGAAGGAATGAAAATCAGGGAAACGACACAAAGAAATCTAAACAACTGATATTTATAAAAATACGAACAAATCTGGGAAATAAACTACAGGATGGGACTAGCTTTCTGTCACGTGATTGTGCGAAGCCCTTCTCAAAAAAGCGTCAATGCTGACATGGATCGGCAGAGTGTCTATGACAAAACCCGGAAAAAGATGCCATCTAGTCAGTTGTTTTCCCAATCACCTGCATGCATCAAGAAGTGCATCAGACCTCCTCAATACATCAGTGATTGATTAGTGCCCGCCCCCACCCCCGGCCGAGCCGAACGGCGGTCGTGTCTGCCAGATCGCCACGATCAGGCCGAAAAACACCAGCGCAATCAGCCAGAACACCTCGGTGGTCGCCACCATGGCGCTTTGCTGATGCACCATGCCGGACAACTGGCGCCAGGCAGCTTCGCCCTGCAGCCCCAACTGCCCCAGACCATCCAGATAGCGTTGAGTTGAATCGCTGTAAATGGACAGGTTCTCCGCCAGCCGGGCCTCATGCATCTGGGTACGGTGATCCCAGACCGTCACCACGATGGCCGTGCCCATGCTGCCGGACAGGGTGCGAAAGAAATTCGACAGCCCGGAAGCCGCAGCCAGCCGGCTGGGTTCGATGCCGGACAGGATGATCTGATTGATCGGCACAAAAAAGCAGGCGGTCGCCACCCCCTGTACCACCCGCGGCAACATGATCTGCCCCAGCGAGGTCTCCAGCGAGAAGGTCGAGAACCAGTAGGAGGTCAGACCGAAAATCACGAAGGCCAGGGTCGACAGCCAGCGCAGATCGACCTTCTGCATATTGCGCCCCACCAGCGGCGAACAGATCAGCGCCAGAATGCCGATGGGCGCGGTGGCAATCCCGGCCCAGGTCGGGGTATAGCCCATCACCGTCTGCAACCACAGCGGAATCAGCACCGTCATGCTGAAAAACGACATGAACCCCAGCCCCAGTGCCAGCACGCCATAGCGGAAATTGCGATGCTGAAACAGGCTCAGATCCACCAGTGGGTGTTCATCGCCCCGCTCCCAGATCACCAAGAGGGTCAACCCCACCACGGCAATGATGGCCAGCACCACGATCACCGGCGAATTGAACCAGTCCAGGTCATTGCCGTTATCCAGCATCAGTTGCAGGCAGCCCACCCCCAGTACCAGCAGCATCAGCCCCGGCACATCGAATGGCCCCCGGATGGTCGGGGTTTCATGCTTGTGCAACAGCGTCCAGGTGACCATGGCGGAAAACAGCCCGATCGGCGCGTTGATGTAGAAGATCCACGGCCAGGTCAGGTTGTCGGTGATATAGCCGCCCATCAGCGGGCCGAAGATCGGCGCCACCACCACCGTCATCGCCCACAGGGCCATGGCCATACCACGCTTTTGTGGCGGAAAATTCGACAGCAGCAGGGTCTGCGACAAAGGCACCATTGGCCCGGACACCAGTCCCTGCAGAAAACGGAAAGCCACCAGCATCGGCAGGCTGGTGGCCAGCCCACACAGGGCTGAAGCCAGGGTGAACAGCAGCACCGATGCCACAAAAGTCCGCACCTCGCCAAAGCGGCGGGCGATCCAGCCGGTCATCGGCACCACAATGGCAGCGGCCAGGCCATAGGAGGAAATCACCCAGGTGCCGTCATTGGCACTGGCGCCGAGGTTGCCGGCAATGGTCGGTACCGCCACATTGGCGATCGAGGTATCCAGCACCTCCATAAAGGTCGAAAACGCCACGGCGATGGTAAACAACACCAGCACTGACGGGCTCATGCCCTGCCCTGCCTGACTCATGACCGCCCTTTCCGGCCCTGAGGCTCAAATGACCGCTGATCATCGATATATAGCATCCCGCTGATCTTCGATCATTCGTCACAAAAAAGATGATTCAATTTGCCACCATCACGACAAGCCGACAGACCGTCTCCGTCAGACCGAGTTGGACAGTCCATCGCGTGACGGCGTGTCCGTGCCGGCCTGTGCCATCAACGACTGGATGCCACAGGGCAAGCGACTGGGTACAGAATCGGGAAGACTTCCTGTGCCGGAATGGCACCTTGAACGACATGTCGGGGTGGCTCAGGACGGGTGAGACTACGCCACCACACCCCCATCAACACAAGCCTTCGCGTACACTCACCACCACCTCGCCGCGCTCGCGCAACACCTCGGCGACCAGGCCATTGAACGCCACATATTCTTCCTGATCGATACCGCCGGGGAACAGATCACACAGCGACAAGGCATCGGCAAAGTAGGCCGTACCATGCAGATCCATCAGATGGGCAATGTACTTTTTCAGCAAGGCACGATACATGGCAACCTCCGTGGCGACAGTCTGGTAGTTCTAATATCGACTATTTTCACCAGGAGTTTAGTGACCCTTTACCCGCCCCCCGGTGTCGGCATCAGGGACGATAGGCAAGCAAAAATGTCTCGACCGCCCGCTCGACCGTCTGCGGGATCGGGGGGAGTTGCGCCAGCTCGCTGGCGCCGAATAGCAAGGGGTCCAGAATTTCCGCGCGCAACAGGGCCATCATGTGACAGCTGGCGACCCGCGGATCAGTCTGACGTAATGCACCGCGCTCCATGCACGACTGCAGATACTGCGCCAGCTTGATCTCTCCATCATGAGGCCCCTGCAGATAGAAGCGCCGGCCAACATCGGTACGCCCTGACTCGGCATACAACACCCGGATCAAGGTGATCAGGCGCTGCTGGCTGATGAAGCCGATGAATGACTCGCCGAAGGTCTGCAGGGTCTGCCGCAGGGGCTGCTGCGCATCCAGCCCTTCAAACAGGGGATGGATGGCGGTCTCGGCAAAGCGGTGCATCACCTCGAGGAACAGATCCTCCTTGGAGGCGAAATAATTGTAGAGCGTGGCCTTGGAACCGCCGACACGGGCAGTGATCTCCGACATCGAGGCCAGCTCGAACCCCTTCTCGCGGAACACCTCCTCCGCCACATCCAGGATGGCCTGGCGACGGATCTCAGACTTGGCTCGCATGACACACTCACTTTCATTAACTGAACCTGTTGGTACAGTTTCTCTTGACAGCGGCATTTTGTCAATTCAGACTGTACCGTACAGTTTAGTTAAAAGAGGTGATCGTGAGATCGAACCGCATGCATTTACCCCGAATTGCCCAAGGTTCCGGCTTGCTGGTGCTGGCTTGCACGCTGGCACTGGCAGGCTGCGCCCAGTTACCGGCCCATCCGGCACTCCCCGAGATACAGGCGCCCGCAGCCGGCTGGGCAGACAACCTGCCACAGAACGCCAGCGCCTGGCCGGCTGACGACTGGTGGACTGCCTATGGCGATCCGCAACTGGACAGTCTGATCCGCGAGGCCCTGGTCAGCGCCCCGAGTCTGGCCGTGGCCGATGCCCGCCTGAAGCAGGCGGCAGCCAACCTGGACAGCAGTGACGCCGACACCTTGCCGCAAGTCTCGGCCAACGCCGACATCAGCTCGGCCAAGCAAAGCTATAACTACCTGACGCCGAGAGCGATGTTGCCCAGTGGCATGCACGGTTATGCACGCAGCACCCTGGACTTCAGCTGGGAGCTGGACTTCTGGGGAAGAAATCGTGCTGCCCTGGCCGCCGCGACTTCTGAGCGCGATGCCGCCGCGGCGGAAGCCGCTCAGGCAAGACTGGTGCTGACCACGGCCATCACCAGTGCCTATGCCGAACTGGCCCGTCTGTTCGCGGCGCAGGATACCGCCATCGCCGCCACGGCCGTGCGCAGCCAGACCGCGACCCTGTTCCGCCAGCGCTACGACAATGGTCTGGAAACCCTCGGCAGCGTGCGTCAGGCCGAAGCGCGTACCGCCTCCTCACGGGCAGAGGTCAAAAGTCTGGCCGAAAAAATCGAATTGCAGCGCAATCAACTGGCGGCGCTGATGGGCAAGAGCCCGGATCGGGGCCGCACCATCAGTCGTCCGCAGATGAATCTGGCCCGACCGCTGGGTCTGCCGGACACGCTGGCCCTCAATCTGCTGGGACGTCGTCCGGATGTGGTGGCAGCCCGTCTGCGCGCCGAGGCGGCCAGCCGTCGTATAGATGTCGCCCAGGCAGCCTTCTACCCGAACGTCAATTTGAATGCCTTCATCGGATTGCAGTCGCTGGGCCTGGGTCAACTGACCAAGGCCGGCTCCGAAATCGGCAGCGTCGGCCCGGCGATCTCGCTGCCGATCTTCAACGGCGGCCGCCTGCGTGCCCAGTATCGCGGCGCCCGCGCCGAATACGAAGAAGCGGTGGCCAACTACCAGCAAACCGTGACCGAAGCCCTGCATGGCGTGGCAGATGCCGCCATGAGCCAGCGGGCACTGGGGCCTCAGCTCAGCGATACCGCCGACGCGGTACAAGCCGCCAAAGATGCCTGGCGTATCGCCCAGCAGCGCTACCAGGGCGGCCTATCGACTTACATCGAAGTCCTGAGTGCTGAAGACAACTTCCTCGCCAACCAGCGGGCACTGACCGATCTGCAATCCCGTGCCCTGACCCAGGATGTCGCGCTGGTGCGCGCCCTGGGTGGCGGCTTCCGCTCCGAATAATGATTAAAGAAAGACCACTATGAATCTCGCAAATCCGAATCAGCGCCGCCGTCTGTTTATCCTGCTGGCCGGCGCCTGCGTCGCCGCTGCCGCTGGCTTTGGCGCTTACTGGTTGCTGTATGCCTCGAACTTTGTTTCCACCGACAACGCCTATACGGCAGCGGAAGTGGCGCTGGTCACGCCGGCCGTCGGCGGCACCGTGGCGCGCGTCAATGTTGTCGACACCCAGAAGGTGCGCCGCGGCGATGTCCTGGTCGTGATCGACAATACCGATGCCACCCTGGCCTTGCAGCAGGCAGAGGCCGAGTACGGCCGCGCCGTGCGCAAGGTGCGCGGCATGGTCGCCACGGATGCCGGGCTGGAGGCACAGATTGACGCGCAACTGGCCGCCCAGACGCGCGCCACGGCGCAACTGCAGGCTGCACAGGCCGATTTTGAGCGTGCCAGTATCGACCTCAAGCGGCGCCAGGCGCTGGCCGGCACCGGCTCGGTCTCGGGTGAGGAGCTGACTCAGGCCCAAAATGCCTTTGCCTCGGCGCAGGCCAATCTGAGCGCAGCGCGTGCGGCGACGCTGCAGGCCCATGCCAACCGCGCGGCCGCGGTCGGCCAGCGTGATGCCAACCACGTGCTGATTGATAACAGCAGTGTCGAGGCCAACCCCGAGGTAGCCCTGGCGCGCGCCAAGCGCGATCAGGCGCGGGTGGATCTTGAGCGCACCATCGTGCGTGCGCCGGTCGACGGGGTGGTGGCACGACGCCAGGTTCAGATCGGCCAGCGTGTCCAGGCCGGTTCGGTGCTGCTGTCGGTGGTGCCGCTGGCACAGATGCATGTGGATGCCAACTTCAAGGAAGTCCAGCTGACCGATGTGCGCCCCGGACAAAAGGCCGAGGTGACGGCGGACCTCTATGGCAGCAGCGTACGCTATCACGGGGTGGTGGCCGGGTTTGCCGGGGGTACCGGTTCGGCCTTCGCCATGATTCCGGCACAAAACGCCACAGGCAACTGGATCAAGGTGGTTCAGCGTCTGCCGATCCGCATCCAGCTGGACCCGGCTGAACTGGCACGTCACCCCCTGCAGGTCGGGCTGTCGATGCAGGTGCGAATCGACACCCGCGACGGCAAGTAAGGAGCCGGTATGTCGACAACGACTGAATTGCCCTCCGGGGAAGAACCCCTGCATGGTGTCTGGTTGCTGCTGGCCGCCCTGGCGCTGGCAGCCGCCAATTTCATCGCCGTGCTGGATACGACGATTGCCAACGTCTCGGTCTCCAACATCGCCGGCGCCCTGGGGGTGACCTCGAGCCAGGGCACCTGGGTGATTACTTCGTATGCCGTTGCCGAAGCCATTACCGTGCCACTGACCGGCTGGCTGGCGGCCCGCTTTGGCGCCGTCAGGGTGTTTGCCACCTCGATGGCCCTGTTCGGCCTGTGTTCAGCGCTGTGCGGCCTGTCCAATTCGCTCGGGATACTGGTCGCCGCACGGGTGCTGCAAGGTTTGTCCGGTGGGCCGCTGATGCCCCTGTCGCAGACCCTGCTGCTGCGGATTTTCCCCAAGGACAAGGCCGCGGCCGCCACCGGCATCTGGGCCATGACCACGCTGGTGGCACCGATTCTGGGCCCGATTCTGGGCGGGGTGCTGTGCGACAGCGCTTCCTGGCCATGGATCTTCATGATCAATGTCCCGGTCGCCCTGATCTGCGCCCTGGGGGCCTGGCGCCTGCTCAAGCGCTATGAACAGTCGCTGGCGCGCGCGCCGATCGATCTGACCGGTCTGTGCCTGCTGATTCTCTGGGTCGGGTCGCTGCAGATCATGCTGGATGAAGGCAAAGACCTGGACTGGTTCTCCTCGGTAGAGATCTGCCTGCTGGCCATCGTCGCCGTCGTCGGCTTTCTTGCCTTCCTGATCTGGGAGCTGACGGCAGAACATCCGGTCGTGGATCTCAGGGTATTTCGCCACCGGGGCTACTCGATGAGTCTGGTCACGCTGGTCCTGGCCTTCGGCGCCTTTTTCGGCATCAATGTACTGACCCCGCTGTGGCTGCAAAACTTCATGGGCTACACCGCCACCTGGGCCGGCATGACCACCGCCTGGAGCGGCGTACTGGCCGTCCTGATCGCGCCGGGTGTCGCCGCGCTGTCGATGCGGGTGGACGGAAGACGGCTGGTCTTCATCGGCGTCTGCTGGATGGGACTGGTGACGGCATGGCGCTCGATGGGCACCACAGACATGACCTATTGGCAGATTGCCACCCCCTTGTTGCTGATGGGGCTCGGCATGCCGCTGTTCTTCGTGCCGCTGACCGGACTGGCGCTGGCGGCTGTAGACGAGGCCGAAACAGCCTCTGCCGCCGGCCTGATGAACTTCCTGCGTACCCTGGCCGGCGCCTTTGCCACCTCCATGGTCAGTACCGTGTGGGAAGACCGCATCAAGTACAACCATGCTGACCTGGTGGCGCAGCTGGACAACTCGGGGGAAGCCCTGCGCAGCATGCAGTCAGCCGGCCTGTCGCTGGACAGCATTCGCGGCAGCATGGACCAGATACTCAACGGTCAGGCCGTCATGCTGGCCACCAATCAGGTGTTCCTGGCCATGGCGGGGATCCTGATCTTTGCCGCCAGTTCGATCTGGCTGGCGCCGCGAGCACGACGCATCGTCGAGGGAGCCACCGGGCATTGAACGCCGGGCCGGTGCCGGAGCGCTCCCACGCTCAAGTGCCGGCCTTCAACGCCTGCACCGCGCGCCAGGCCATATCGATGGCCGCATCGGTGTAGGCCCGGCCGGCCGCATCGGCATTGGCCATCACGATGTTGCCATGGCGCTTGCTGGCCAGCAGATGGGCAGGCTTGCCCTGGTAGCGCGCATCTTCATAGACATAGCCGTGCGGCCAGCGATTGACCGTGATCGCGGCAATCTGCTTGTTGGCATCAAAACCATGCGGTCCGTACATCCCGGTGAGTTGCTGACGAATCTGCTGTTCAAACTGGGCAAAGTCGGTCGCCAGCAAATCGGCGCGGCCTTGCCGCAACAAATCGGCCACACTGCCCTCGCCAAAGGGTGGACAGGGCATGCGGGCCATCAGCAGTACATGCGGCTGATCCGGTGCGCGACGCGGCTGGTACGCCCCCATGCTGACCGGAAAGTCCATTTGCACATACTGAAAATACGAGCCGGGGCAATAGGCCGCCGCCACGCCGCTGCGGGCAATCGGCTGCCAGTTGCGCAGCGCCACCTGGGCATACACCAGCGGCATCTTGATGTTGGCACGCATCGCGGCTTTCTGGTTCGGACTCAGGCTGGGAATGATGTGGGCGGCCATCATGTGCCAGCCGGCCATGACGGTGTGCCGGGCACGCGCTTCATGCAGCCTGCCGTTTTGCAGGTAACGCACATACGTGCCGCCGGACTGGTTGTCGGCTTGTACGGCCATACTGCTCAGACGGATACGCACGGGCTGATCAGGGCGATCCAGACGGGCGTAATCAAAACGGGCAGTCAGACACTGTTCCGGCGTATCGAAGCGGGCGACGCCCGGCACCAGCTTTTGTACCAGCAGACGCGCCAGCGAGGCATTGCCATCCGGAAAATGATAGACATAGCCTTCGTCGTCCTCACGCTCATCATCCGGCGCCAGGCTGTCATCCTCCAGTTGCTTGGCCAGCCAGTTGCCATCCGGCAAACCCAGCAAGCCCCCCTCCTGCGCCAGCGCCAGCGACACGCCGTTGCCGCCAAGCGCCGCCTCTTCCGCCAGCGTCATCGATAGCAGCTTGAGCAGCGCCTTGTCCTCGATGCCATACACCCTACGCAGGAAAGACAGATAGCTTTGGCCATAGAGGCGCTGCTCCCCCTGATCACCCTGGAAGTACTGCATGGCAGCCCTGCCCGGCGACAGCACCTGCTGCAGCTTGCTGCGTTGTGCGCTGCTCAGTGGTGCCTGCGACAGGGTACTGGCAAAAGACGGCGGCAGTTGCAGGCCCGGTACCCAGCCGCGAATATCCGCAGCCACCGGGCTGCTGGTCGGCAGGCCACTGCGCAGCAGCGCGGCCCGGCCAAAATCGGCGGGGTCATAGTAGATGCCGCTGCTGAGTTGGTGGCGCGAAAAAAAATCCAGGTCGTAGGCGTCTTCCAGACGGGTCAGGTTGATCCCGACGCGACGCAACAGATCTGCGGCCTGTTTGCTGTAACTGGCCGGATCATCAAACGACTGGGTACCACCGTAGCTGAGGCAGGTACGGCCATCGATGCTGAACTCGTTGCGCTTGGCATGCCCACCAAAATCATCATGGTTATCCAGAATCAGGATGCGGGCATCGGCCTTGACCAGATCACGGTAATACAGCGCCGCACTGAGACCGCTGATGCCGGCGCCAATGACGATCAGGTCGTACTGCTCCACCGGGCCGCTGACCGGCCCGAAGTCGGGCTTGCCCCCCCAGGCCAGGGCGTGGGCGGTTTCAAAGGCGCCGGGGTGTGCACCACGCATGCCGGTCAGCGCGGGAGGATAATCCGCAGCCGGCCCGCTGGCGGCCAAGGCACCCAGCGGGGCCAGCGCACCGCAGATGCCGGCCCAGGCCAGACCATTCAGAAAATCGCGTCGGGTAATATCGTGCATCGCACCCCTCCTATCACAGGTCAAAAACAATCCAGACAGCCAACCCTCGTCGGGCCACTTCATCAGTCCAGGCGAGCCGGATCGTCGCGCCCAGCCGCCGGGCCAGCGACTGCACAATGGACAGGCCAAGGCCGGACCCGATCTCGCTGCTGCCGGGAATCCGATAGAACGCATCGAACACCCGCTCACGATCGTCGGGGGCAATACCCGGCCCGTTATCACGGATCTGAATCACGACTGATTGCGCCTGTTGCGACACCGCCAGATCGATCCGCCCGCCCTGCGGGGTGTAGCGGATGGCATTCTCGATCAGATTGCGTACCATCAGCGCCAGGTCGAAGGCGGAGGTCGTCAGCACCACATCCTCTCCGTCTTGCAGTCCGATATCCTGCTGCTTCTTCTCTGCCAGGGGCAGCAGCTCTGCCAGCACGGTTCGGAACAGCTGATGGATACTGACCGGCTCGGCGACCGGCTCGGCCTCGGTTTGTGACCGGGCCAGATCCAGCAGCTTTTCCAGCAACTGCCGCTCTCGCTCGATGCCGGTCTTCACCTGATCCAGACGCTCCCGTGCCGCTTCGGGCAGTTCGGTGCCCGCCAGCCGGTCCACTTGCAGCGTCAGCGCCGTCAGGGGCGAGCGCAATTCATGCGCTGCATCCGCGATGAAACGCCGCTGCTGCCCGAGCAGGGCGGCAATGCGCGCCAGCAGCCGGTTGATTGAGCGCACAAAGGGTTTGATCTCCGCAGGGATATGCTGCTCGTCCAGTGGAGAGAGCACATCATCACGACGGTCCAGCTCATCGGCGGCCCTGGTGATCGGCACGAAGGTACGTCTGATCAGGATGGCCGTGATCAGCAGCATCAGCGGGATCAGCACCAGAAACGGCATGATGGTACTTTCGGCACTTTCCCGGGCATTTTCATCTCGCAGCCAGGTCGCCTGCGCCACGGCCACCCGCTCCCCGTTGCCCAGGGATCGAATCAGCACCCGATAGGGTGTGCCGGCACTATCCAGTGTGTAGATCCCGTCCCGCAGCGTGCCGGGCAGGATCAAATGCGGCTGTCCAGGGCGCACAGCCGCCGAGGGATGCCGGTTGAGCGACTGCACGATGACCTGCGAAGAGGGGTCATCTTCATTCACCTCGCCAGTCAGTGGTTCGGTAATCAGGCGCAGATTGGATTTACCGAGCAGGGAGGCAATCTGGCGCAGGGTTTCATCCTGCAGCTCGTAGGCTTCGTCATACGCCGAACGGAATGAGGAGACCGTGGCCACCATGGCCACCAGCAAGATCGACATGGCTAGCCCCAGCGACAGGCGAAACTGCACCGACGCGGCTAGTCGCGCTTTGAGACCATCCATCCCAACCCCCTGACATTCTTGATCGCCTCATGGCCGAGTTTCTTGCGCAAGGCATGGATCAGAAACGCCACGGCATTGCTCTCGACCTCCTCCCCCCAGCCGTAAATCTTGTCTTCCAGCTCTGCGCGGGAAAAGATCGCCCCCGGCCGCTGCAACAAAGTGTGAAGCAGGGAAAACTCGCGCTGAGTCAGCCTCACCGGCTCCCCCTGCGCGACCTGAGCTTCTTTGCTGAGTACATTCAGCGACAGCAGACCATTGCTCAGCACGCTATCCCCCTGCCCGCCACGGCGCCGGATCACCACCCTCATGCGCGCCAACAGTTCCGCCATGGCAAAGGGCTTGACCAGATAATCGTCGGCGCCCTCATCCAGACCATGCAGCCGGTCCTGCAACTGGTCACGGGCGCTGAGGATCAGCACCGGCAAGGGATTGGCCCGGCTACGCAACTGGCGTAACACCGTCATGCCATCGCACCCTGGCAGCCCCAGGTCCAGCAGGGCCACATCATATAAATCGCTGCCGATATAATTCGAGGCCGTCACCCCATCGCGCACCCAGTCAACCGCATAGGCGGCTTCGCGCAAGGCGGCCTGCACTTCCTCGCCGATCATCGGATCGTCTTCAATCAACAACACACGCATGACAACCTTCTCCGACTTTGTGTTGCGCCCGCCGACAGGGCAAAGACAGCTTGCGTATCGGTCTTCATTTAGTTAGCGCGCTTTTCTGCCACCAGGCAAAAAATTTCTCATGCCAGCGCGCCGAAATGTGCGCGACAGCCGGCACAAACCAGCCCGCCACCTCACCCAGCAATCCCGCCATCAGCGCGCCATAAATCATGGAGGCCAGCACCACCGGCCAGTCGTTCATGCCCAGCCCAATGCGCAAACCGGCAATCAGCGCCAGCAACAGCAGGTGGGCAATGGCAAAGCCACGGAATCCGCGGCAGCGCCAGAAAATCAGCGCAAACGCCGAGATGATGGCGATCTGATTGATGAACGGCAGAGGTGGGCTACTGTGCTGCAAATGGGGCACACGAGTGTTGAGCAACAAGGTGCCAGGCGGGCTCAGAACGCCGATCAGGTGATTGACCGACACCAGCAGGATCGACGCAGCCGCCAACAGGATGCAGACTCGGCGGGTGAACTCACTGCAGTAGACCCAGCCGATGATCAGAATCGCATGTACCCCCCAGGACAACTGCTGAATCAGCACCGTGACAATCGCCATCAGAAACGGATCGCTTGGCATCCCTACCCTCACCACAAGACTGGATGAAAACCACCCCGGCCAGTCGGCACGCTGCACGGCAGCCAGGAAACCCGCGTAGTCTGACGCGGGAAAATTAGCCGAAACTTAGCGAGCCCGGCGCTGGGGAGGGTCAGGAAAGCCGCACCGCGCTGCGCAGGAAAAAAGGATGATTGACCTTTCATCGTCATACACATAACGTTAAGGCCATCGTCATAAGCTATTGCATCGCAACCAATACGGATGAATCGATGGCCCTCAGCAAAGTCGTCTTTCTGTCTGGCTCCAGCTCGCTTCCGCACACCTTGAGCATGTATCGATCACTGGCGGCCGCCTTTCAACAGGAGGGCATCGAAGCCATCATGGTCGACGCAGACCAGGACGATGCGACCGTCAGGCAATCGCTGGAATCATGCAAACCAGACTTCATTTTTGAGATCAACCGGACCAGGAACCAGAGCCTCAAGGCGATCCCTGTGGACATCCCGCATATCGCCTGGATTCAGGATGCCTGGCGCGAACGCCGCCCGACGGAAAGCAAACAGCTGCACTACTGTGATCCCTTGTTTGGCGGCAGCGACCTCACCTACACCCTGATCCAGCCTGACTACTTCGGTTTCAGCCATCACTTGCAGCAAGGGGTTTGGGGACGCTTGCACACCGGCATTGACCCCCTGATCCACCGGCCGGGAGATCGGGATGAAACCGTTGCGGATACCGCTGCAATCTGTGGCTACATTCCGCCACCGCTGCACGCGATGGAGAGCGCTTTCGTTCGCACGGCATTATGCCAGAGCAACGGCCTGACCTTGCGTGTTGACCAAGTCGCCGAGTACCTGCTGCATGAGGCCAAAGTCTCTATCTGCCGCCACACCTTCCCGCAAGTTCATGCCCTCATTACCGCCCGCATCAACGAATGCCTGGGCACCCATATCGGGGTTGACGTCCTGCTCGCAGCCCTGGGGCAATCGGCAACCCTGCAGTTGCTCGACACTGAAATCCCTCGCATCACTGACCGGATGGCGCTTGGTCATCTCGCCTTGAAAGCGGGCATGACCTTGTCGATCTATGGTTCAAAGGAATGGCAGTACTGGCCGACTTTCTCACCCTTTTACCGGCAAAACCTGCACGCTGCCCAAGACCTGGCCCAAGTCTACCGGCAAACACAATTTAACCTGCATAACGGTAGTTTTGGCATGCATGCGCGCGTCCTGGAGGGCATGGGGTGCGGCAGCGCCATGTTCGTCCACACGGGATGTTTCGACGATACCGAGTTCGATATCAAGCGGCATTTTTCTCCCGGGGAGCACTACCTGCCGCTCTCCATCGAGCAGGGTGCGGAAACCCTGCGTTACTGGCGTGAGCGTCGATCACAATTGCGCGACATCGGTTTGCGTGCGGCAGAGGAGGTACGCCTGCGCCACACATGGCGTCATCGTGCCCGCGAGATTTTGAGTGACTGGATGAGTCTGACATCCTGTCAGGAGGTGGTTGAGCCAACCGCGGCCGGTTGATCTTTCATCCCTGCCAAACGGCCTGTCACTTCGACCATAACGTTTGTCTCATCAGAACGTGGTGCGGATCGTCTTATGCTTCTCAGGCAATACCATCACCTGGAGAAAACCATGAGACCTTTCATCGATATTTCACATGTCATCCATGATCCGGACTTCATTAAGTTGAATCGTCATTTTGATCTGCTGACTCGACTCAATCACTACAACAACGCCACGAACGATACCGATGCGCTGGCCTGGCTCAATAGCATGTATATCGTACTTACCGGCAACGTGTTCAAACATGAAATCATTATCAGCGACAATCTGTCCGGACCGGCCGGTATCACGCTCGCGGCGATAGAGTACGCACGTCTGACCATTAACGGTACACCGCCAGCCATCCCGTTCAATTCACACTCTACCCCCGAAAAGCTGGTACTGATGCCGTAATGCAGCGTCTGGAATCGTGCGGCCAGGACCGCCGTATGAAAATCGCCTTCCCGACAGAGGATGATCTGCCCCTCTGTCGGGAAGGTGTGTTGCGGTATTTTTGTCGCTGAATCGGTCACACGCCCCCATGCTGTAACAAAAAGAAAAAACCCGGGAGGAAAAACCAACTCCCGGGCCTGCCATACCACTAAATCTCAAACGCGTTATTCACGGAAAATACCACGCTTGCCGTGACAGTATGCAAGCACAACATACTGGTATTTTGTCCCATTATAAATACCATTACTTCGCAAATAATCAATAGTACTTTCGTCAACATCCGCGGCATCCAGCAGGGTGGTACACCGCACAATCCCAAGTTCTCGAATCGTTTTTTTATCTTCTTGATAAAAATCATTTTCAATCAAATCAGGATTGGCAGCACCAGTCCCACCCTGTTGGCTGCCATGTGTACCAGTCACCACAATAATTAACTCACCAGGCTCCATTGAATCCTTGATGGCCTCTAAAGCATTTTTCACCCCATTTGCCGTCACACGCTTGGAGGCCGCATAAACCCAGAAATCACCCATGAGATTACCGGTGAAGTTATCAGTTCTTTTTTGAGGCATAATTTTTTACTCCTTGATGTTTACCATTTGATTGATCGTGCTTTTCAAAAAGCAATTACATACTTCCATTTGAATTCGTTATTGTATGTAACCCTTTCGTCACGACTTGGTCCTGTCCAAGACCCCAGAACGATCTACACAGGTCGGGAGCCTCATCCAAACCTTTTGTCTGCGAGGCCATCCCCAATACAAGGCAGAAGATTGGTTATAGGATTTAGTCGCGTCTGTTATCGCGCCGCTGGTACGTGATGTAGTCGTGGTATTGAAAAGCAGGAATCTTGCTCGGTTTTTTCTGGAGATGAGTCTGCGCATTGCAACGCAGGCAGGCGCTCATGCCTTAGCTTTGGGCGCGAGTAGTCGGGGGGAGGCGTCGCTCACATATCGACCCCCAATTCCCTCCCCGGAGCCCTATGGATGGGCATGGACAATGCTGGAAATATAAAACCCGCATAGCCTGGCGCTGTGCGGGTTTTTATTTTGCCTGGACGCCTGCGGAAGGCGTCCTGGTGCCCGGAACCGGACTCGAACCGGTACAGGGGTCACCCCCCGGCGGATTTTAAGTCCGCTGTGTCTACCATTTCACCACCCGGGCCTGGGTGCGGTCGGTGTGCAAGTCACCAACGCATGAAGAGACTGGCGATTGTATGTGTCCGGCCCAGGTCTGGCAAGCAAGCCAGAGGATTTGCCCTGTTGCATTTCTGCGCGATTTGACCCGCCCGATCACGCGCAGGGGACAAGCATCTTGATTGTAAAGAAGTATTAATTTACCATTCGCTCGTGGGAAATATTCCCATAAACCATTTTGATGCCATGACACCACCCACCCTTACCCCTGCGCTCGATCGGCCACGCTGCCGGCATTGCCAGACCGAAACCGAGCATCACGAGCGCCAATCCCTGGCCTGTCGTCTTGCACGGCTGCGCCTGCAACAGTGGCAACTGTGCGACCGTTTCGCCGCGGCGATGATCCGGCATCCGGCCCGCCTGTGCCTGCTCAGTGTCATGGTGTGGTATCTGATCAGCCAGATCGCCTTCACCAACCTGGACAGCTATGGCGACATGATCGAGGCCTATGTGTTCACGCCTTTCTGGGAGCTGGGCACCTTCAAGCATCCGCCGCTGACCGGCTGGGTGGCCAAGGCCTGGTTCGCCGTCATGCCGCACAGTGTCTGGGCGTTCTACCTGTTGTCCAGCCTGGGCATGCTGATCGGCATGCTGGGCGTCTGGCGTCTGGCCGACGAATTTGTCTCCCGCGAACGTCAGGCACTGGTCCTGATGGCGCTCAGCCTGACGCTGCCTTTCTCGACCCTGGCGTTCAAATTCAATGCCAACAGTATCCTGCTGCCGATCTGGCCCTGGCTGACGCTGATGTTCGTACGCTCGCTCAAAGGGGCTCATTGGCGGCATGCCATCGCCCTGGGCGTCCTGGCAGCGCTCGGCATGCTGGGCAAATACTACACCGGGGTGCTGCTGGTCAGCATGCTGGCGACGGCACTGGCGACCCGCAGCGGTCGTCGCTGGCTGTGCACGCCGGCCCCCTGGCTGGCCTTGCTGACCTTCGCCTTCTGTCTGCTGCCGCATGTCCTGTGGGTACTGCACCATGGTGACTCGACCCTGGCCTACGTAGGGCGCAAGGCCGACCACCATGTCGACTGGAAGCATCTGTTCAGCTTCCTGCTCTCGCCGCTGACCTATTGCGGTGTCGCCTGGGGCCTGATGCTGGTCGCGGCCTACCGTGGTTCGCTGCGCCAACGCCTCATCGCTTCGCTGCGCCTCAAGGATCGCCGCAATGACGTGCTGTTCTGGCTGACACTGTCCCCGATGCTGATCACGGCCCTGTTTGCCTTGTCGGGCTACGTCAAGCTGGCCTTGCACTGGTCGATCCCCCTGGCCTACATCATGCCGCTGTTCTGGCTGAGCCGGGCATCGGACTGGCAGCCGGAGCGCGCTCGCGCACTGTTGCGGGCCCTGCCGTCGGTCTGGGCCGGGCTGATGCTGCTGGCCGCAGCGTTCAATGTCGGCCAGGCATTGAGTGGCAAGGCATGTCATTACCGCGACGATGCCGGTGCCGCCCGGGCCATCGTCGAAGCGCGTCCGCAACACCGCCTGAGCTGGATCGGCGGCAACTGGCCAGAAGCGGCGATCGTACCCTTCTTCGCCGACGCCTCCGTGCGCGTCATCCCCGGTGTGCCGGATCAGCTGCCGCCTGGCGTGACGCCGGTCGACAACTGGCAATCGCGCCCCGGCGCCCTGCTGTGCCGGATCGATGATGCCGCCTGCCAGCAAAAAGCCTCGGACTGGCTGCAGGGACACGGACGCAGCAAGCACCCGCTGCTGATCAGCAGCGAGCGCGAGGGCTGGCTTTTCCCGCTGAAGGTACCGACGCAATATCTGGTGTACTGGTACTGAGGAGAGCAGGCAGGTCTGTGTTTACAGGGAGTCGGAAAGATAGCGGGTAGGATCCAGGTTCCACTTGCGCGGATCCTCATACCCGATGATGCGATCACCACCGCCGGCACCGAAGGGCCGCGACAGGTCGATCAACTGAGCGGGAATATGAACATTGTTGCGGGTAGAGAAAAAGGCTCGCACCTTGGGCTTGAGCACTTCACTGTCATGGGGCTCGACCACCACCGCGATGCGCCCGCTCTCCAGCTTGACCAGCGTCCCCACCGGATAAATCCCCACGGCGGTCATGAAGGCGCGCATCAGCGTCGCATCGAAATGATGCCGGCTCCATTCCCACATTTTCTTCAAGGCGGCCGTCGGGGGCATGGCGGTGTGATAGCACCGGTCGGAAGTAATGGCGTCATAGACATCGGCGATGGCGGCCATGCGGGCCATGCGACTGATCGTTTCATGCCCCTGGGCATTCGGATAGCCACTGCCATCCAGGCGTTCATGATGATTCAACACCACATCCAGCGCCTCGTGCGGCACGCCCTCAAGTGACTGCAGGATCTCCAGCCCATAAGCGGGGTGTCGTTTCATCACGCCATATTCATGCTCGGTATAGCGCCCCGGTTTGTTGAGAATTTCAACCGGAATCCTGACCTTGCCGACATCATGCAGCAAGCCGCCCACCCCGGCCTGATGCAAGGTCGTGCGATCGCAGTTCAGGGCATAACACAGCGTCACCAGCAAGGCGCTGACAGCGACGGAATGGACCAGGGTGTAGTCGTTTTGCGCACGGACCCTTAACAGCAGCAGCAAGGCGCTGTCATTGCGCAAGGTACTTTCAATGATGGCCCCCACCAGCTCATCCACTTCGGCCATATTGATCGCCTTGCCCATCTTGGCATCCTGCATCACGGTACGAATGATGCGTGTGGCACGGGCACGCAGGCGGCGGGCATTGGGCAGCTCCTCGGCGACCGTCGTGCAACGGTATGGCGCCTCATGACTGACCGCCTCCTGCATTTCCTCCATCAGTTGCTGGCTGACCTCCGCCTCGGTCGGCGCATCGGCATCGTCCAGGCCCCGGGAAGTATCGATATAGAGCTCGTGAATCCCCGCCGCAATGATCTTCTCGATGACCTCCTCATCGGTCACCAGAAAGCGATTGCGCAGGAAAGGATGCGACATCCAGCCCGCATTCAGGTTATGCAGAAACATGCCCGGGCGCAGACGCTCGACGGGGATTTTCTTGATCATGTTGACCGATGCCGGTTAGAGGTTGGACAAAGGAAGCGCCGGAGCACCCTTGGGGGAGAACATAGGCGAAGCGATGATCCTACCCCAATCAATTCACAAAGTTAAATACTATTCTGCCGAGAATTTTGCGCCCGATCAAACGTCCCAGCATATAACCAGTCCTTGTTGGCGCGGCAAAAAACACAGCCATTTACTTACAAATGGCATGAATGATTAATAAGCACTAGCCATCCAGCAGAAATTGACGAATACACACACTTTGCCAACCTGCCCTGCCCTTGCCGGCGCCTCGCTATGCTAGTATCACAAGCCATGATTCATGTTCAAACATAACAAGAAAGGACCGGGATGGATTGGCATCAGGAATTGCTGGCCAGTGGCTGGTGGCTGCTCAAGGCGTATGCCATCGCCGCCGTGCTGTTCGTCGGCAGCGTTGCGCTGCTGGCCCGCTTTACAGAATGGGGAAGACAGTTCTGGAAACTGACCGGCCACTATTTCTCGCCCAGACATCACCCCAAAACCCTGATGCGCCTGGCGCTGATCTTGCTGATCACCCTGATGGCAGTACGGGTCAATGTGCTGTTTTCCAGCTGGTACAACAGCTTTTACACCGCCATGCAACAGCTGAACCAATCGGCATTCTGGCGCGAAATGGGGGTGTTCTGCGTACTGGCCACACTGCATGTCGTACGCAGCCTGCTCGATTTCTTCATCAACCAGAGCTTCAGCATTCACTGGCGCGAGTGGCTGAATGAACGGCTGCTGAGCCACTGGCTTGACCGGCAGGCCTACTACCGCACCCAGTATCTGGACCATCCGGCGGATAACCCCGATCAGCGTCTGCAACAGGACATCTCCAGCCTGGTCAGCGCTTCGCTGGACCTGTCAATGGGGGTGGTCAATGCCCTGGTCTCCATCGTGGCCTATACCCTGATTCTCTGGGGGCTGTCCGGCGCCCTGCCGCTGTTTGGCCATGAAGTACCGCGCGGCATGGTGTTCGTCATTTTCGCCTATGTTCTGATCGCCACGGCCTTTGCCTTCCGCATTGGCCGTCCGCTGATCCGGCTGAGCTTCCTCAACGAGCAACTGAACGCCAACTACCGTTACGCCCTGGTGCGGGTACGCGAGTATGCCGAGAACGTGGCCTTCTACAGTGGTGAAAAAATCGAGGGTGCGCTGCTGCGCAGTCGCTTCGCCGATGTCATCGGCAACGCCTGGCGCATCGTATTCCGTTCGCTGAAATTCCAGGGTTTCAACTTTGTGATCAGCCAGACGGCGGTGGTGTTTCCTTTCATCATCCAGGCGCAGCGTTTCTTCGCCAAACAAATCACACTGGGCGACATGGTGCAGACCGGCCAGGCATTCGGCACGCTGCATGACAATCTGTCTTTCTTCCGCAATGCCTACGACAACTTTGCTTCCTACCGCGCCGTACTGAACCGTCTGTCCGGTTTCGATCTGGCCGTCGAGCAGGCCAATGCCCTGCCGGTGCCGGACCTGCGAGCCGAAGGCCGCCGGGTCGCGCTGGAAAACCTGACGGTTCGACGTCCGGATGGACGGGCACTGGTGACCTCGGCCAGCCTGGAAATCCCGGCCGGACAGCCCCTGCTGATTCGTGGCTGCTCAGGTGTCGGTAAAACCACGCTGCTGCGGGCCATGGCAGGCTTGTGGCCCTACTGCGAGGGCCAGATCATCCGGCCAGCCGAGCGCGTGATGTTCCTGTCGCAGAAGCCCTATTTGCCCCTGGGAACACTGCGCGAGGCGCTGTACTACCCCCATGCCAGCGACGGCAATGATCAGGCGGCCCGGCAGGCGCTGCAGGATGTCCAGCTGGGCTATCTGGCCGATCGCCTGGACGAGCCGGCTGACTGGAGTCATATCCTGTCACTGGGCGAGCAACAGCGCCTGGCCTTTGGCCGCATTCTGGTCGGTCTCCCCCAGGCGGCCTTCCTCGACGAGGCCACGTCCGCCATGGACGAAGCGCTGGAGCTGGCGCTGTATGCCATGCTGCGCCAGCGCCTGCCGGATGCCGTCCTGGTCAGCGTCGGACACCGCAGCACCCTGCTGCAGCATCACCCCCTGCAACTGCAATTGGAGGGTGATGGCCGCTGGCACGTCGTCACCGCCTGAGCTTGCGGGCGGCCCCCGGCTCGGGGCCGCCCCTGCCTGACACACCCCGCACGCCCCCTTTCCCCATTCATCTCTGCCCCTTCAGCATCAGGTGACAAGGTCGATTTGCCAGCCATGGTTCGGGTCGATAGACTCGAAATGAATATTGATTAGGGCTAGAAAATGAAAAACGATAAAAAACAACGCTACAAAGGGATGCTGTGGATTGTGCTGGCTGCCTGTGGTTACGGCAGCATGGCCTTGTTCGCCCGACTGGCCTATGCCGATGGAGTCGACACCACCTCGCTGCTCGCCTTGCGCTTCCTGCTGGCCGCGCTGTTTCTCGGCCTTTGGGTCAAGAAGCAGCATATTCCCGTACCTCAAGGCCGGGATCGCTGGGCCTTCGCCGGGCTGGGTGCGTTGTTTGCCTCCATGGCCTGGACCTACTTCTCGGCACTGCATTACGCCAGCAGCGGCCTGGTGGCCCTGCTGGTCTATGTCTATCCGGTGATGGTGGCGGTTCTGGGAGGGCTGCTGGGTCTGGATCGTTTTGGCCGGGCGGAAACACTCGCCCTGCTGGCCTGCAGCGCCGGTCTCTACATGCTGCTCGGTCACGCCCTGCACGCCGGCAACCCGCTGGGCATCGCGCTGCCGCTGTTGTCCGGTTTGCTGTACGCGGTGTACATCCTGTGCAACAGCCGATTCGGACAGGGGGCTCATCCACTGGGTGCCGCCTGGGTCGTCATCTGCAGTGCTGCCGTCATCGACAGCGCCATTGCACTGGCCATGCATCTGACCCTGCCGGCCAGTCCGACCGGCTGGGGCGCACTGCTGGCCCTGGCCTGTTTCAGTTCGGCCCTGGCCAACTCGGCTTTTCTGATCGGCCTGCGTCATGTCGGTCCGACCATGGCCTCGGTATTGTCCACCCTGGAGCCGGTGGTGACTGTCAGCCTCGGCATCGCCTTCCTGGGCGAATCACTCAGCCCGAGCGCACTGCTGGGCAGCCTGCTGGTACTCGGCGCCGCCAGCGGGCTGGCTCTGGCACGAGCCCGCTTCGTACCGAGCTGTCCGACCTAGACCCGCCAGCACAAGCGCTTCCTGGCGCTTGCCATAAAAATCGGGGGTCAGGTCTTGTATTTTGCATCCGGATGCAAAATACAAGACCTGACCCCCGACGTTCAAGACGACTGCCTCAGCACTCGATCACATTCACCGCGAGACCGCCGCGAGAGGTTTCCTTGTACTTGTCCTTCATGTCCGCACCGGTTTCACGCATCGTACGGATCACTTTGTCGAGCGAGACGAAGTGGTGGCCATCGCCAAACAGTGCCATGCGGGCTGCATTGACCGCCTTGACCGAGGCCATGGCATTACGTTCGATGCAGGGCACTTGCACCAGGCCACCGATCGGATCGCAGGTCAGCCCGAGATTGTGTTCCATCCCGATCTCGGCCGCATTTTCGACTTGTTCGATACTGCCGCCCATCACCTCCGCCAATGCACCGGCCGCCATCGAACACGCCACCCCGACCTCGCCCTGGCAGCCGACCTCGGCACCGGAGATCGAGGCGTTTTCTTTATACAGGATGCCGATGGCGCCGGCGGTCAGCAGGAAACGGATCACGCCGTCATCGTCGGCTCCCGGGTAGAAGCGGGTGTAATAGTGCAAGACCGCCGGGATGATGCCGGCAGCGCCATTGGTCGGTGCGGTGACCACCCGGCCGCCGCTGGCATTTTCTTCATTGACGGCCAGGGCGTAAAACGAGACCCAGTCCAGCACGGTCAGCGGATCCTTCAGCCCGGCTTCCGGTCGGCTGATCAGCTTGCGATACAACTCGGCGGCGCGGCGTTTGACCTTCAGGCCGCCGGGCATGATGCCCTCGCGTTCGGCACCTCGACGCACACAGGCCTGCATGACTTCCCAGATGTTCAGCAGACCCCGCCTGACCTCTTCCTCACTGCGCCAGACCTTTTCGTTCTCCATCATCAACTGGCTGATACTCATGCCCTGCTCGCGACACATGGCGAGCATTTCCTTGGCACTGTGAAAGCGATACGGCAACTCGGTGCTGTCCAGTGCGATGCGATCCGCCCCGGCCGCCTCCTCGTTGACGACAAAGCCTCCGCCGACAGAATAGTAAATTCGGGTAAAGAGGACGGCGCCAGCGGCATCATACGCCGTGAAGCGCATGCCATTCGGGTGATAGGGCAAAGTCTCGCGACGGTAGAGGATCAGGTGTTCTTTTTCCACGAAAGCGACCGGATGCACCCCCAGCAGCTTGAGCTGACCGCTGGCGCGGATCCCGGCCACGCGGGGTTCGACACTGTCAGTATCCACCTGATCCGGCTCCTCGCCCTCCAGCCCCAGCAGGACGGCGACATCCGAGCCGTGACCACGACCGGTGGCCCCCAGCGAACCGAACAGTTCGCTCTTTACGGCAGTGACATCCTTCAGAAGATCACGATTACGCAGACAGTTGGCGAAACGACAAGCGGCCCGCATCGGGCCGACTGTGTGAGAACTCGAGGGACCAATCCCTACTTTGAACAAATCAAAAACGCTGATGGCCATGGTTGCTACCCTGTTATTTTGCTTATTGAATGATAGATCTGTATGAGTCCGGCGCCATTTAGTCCGGACAAGGGACCCACGGAATCTATTCACTTCAAATCACGCTGTCAAACAATCAACGGTATCCAAATGCCTCACGCAACGACCATATAGTAATTTATGTTAATCTAATAAACACATTAAAAAATCAACAAGGTTTCGCCATGCACACTTGCGCTTCGACGTCAGGAGATCACTGATGACAACCCGCTCTCCCTGGCTGCGACTCGGCAGCCAGCTCGCCCTGATCATCTGCCTCGCACAATCTGCCATTGCCGCGGACAGCTCGCAGGCGCAAGCCAGCCAGCCATCGATTCAGACGCTGACCATGCTGCTGGCCGGCAATCAGCCGCAGTCAAGTCGCCAGGCGGCTGCCGAGCAGGCCGCCGTCATGCTGCTGACCCGACAGAACCTGCACAGTCTCGACCCGGACAACCGCCTCGGCGCCGAAGGCACCAAGGCGGTCACGGCGCGGCTGACCCGAGATATTCGCCCGGTGGTCCATCAGGTGTTTGCCAGCCTGCCGGCCTCCCAGTGGCGCCACACACTGGCGCAGGCGCTGCAGGAAAACCTGAATCAGCAAGGCGTCGACCGCCTGCTGGTCTATTTGCGCAGCCCGGCCGGGCAGCAGTACCTCGCCTTCAACCGGGCGCTGGATCAACTGGTCGGCGAAGGGCTGAGTCAGATGACCTCCACCCCCATTTCGATCCAGCGAGATCAGATGCCGGCGCCGGAGCTCATGAAGCAGCGACAACAGTTACTGGCCATGTCAACCAATGTGCGTCAGTTGCGCCATGCACACCCGAGTGGCAGCCCAGCTGCCCTGGGGGTGATCTGCGACCTGCTGGCCGTTCAGCGCGGAGCAGCACTGGACCAGCTGGCCAGACAATACGGGAAGTCACTGCCGGCCTTTGCAGCCTTCCAGCAATCGGAAGAGGGCCAGGCGCTGAGCCGGGCATTGTGGCGCTGGAGCAATTTGCAAAGCAGCAATGTAGAGGCCTCGCTGCATCAGGCCGCCAGCGACCTGGCGTCACAACAGGCGGACTGGCAGGCACTTACCCGACAATGGCTGAACGAGAAGAAGTGAAAAATGATTCCATCCCCTGCCAAACTTGAGGAAATCGAGGTGACCTACCGTCATGCCCTGCGCATCTGGTGGGCCATCCTCTGGCGTACCGCTCTGCTCAGTGCGCTGAGCAGCCTTGCCCTCGATCACCTGGAAAGCTCAGCCGCAAGACTGCTGCTGCCGGGCGAACTGCCGACCATCAGTCACTGGTGGTCGACATTCTGTCTGGTACAGGGCGCGATCCTGGCAGCCTTGATCGGCGTTGCCATCCTGCGCCTGATTCTGCGGCGGCACTTTGACCATTTCCGCATCGTACTGGCCAAGCATCAGTCGTATTACACCGAGCCGTTCTGAGCCCGGCGGGCAGACCATCCGGGCAACAAGGCACGCCATTCGGCATCCAGCCGGCGCACCAGTGCACCGGCCGGCATGGCGCGAGCCATGGCCACCCCCTGGCCGGCCCATAGCGACTGTTCGTCAGCCCGCCCCTGGCGGGCGGCGGCCTGACGCAATGGCGCCGTCAAGGCGTTCTGCAGCGGATAGGCCGGTACCTCGTCCTCGCAGGCTGACATCTGTTCGATAAAAGCATTATTCAGGCCACGCGCCGCCCGCCCGGAAAATACCCGTGTGACCCTGGTCTGATCGTCTTGCGCCGTCATCAGCGCGGCACGCCAGGCAGCATCAATGCCGCTTTCCTCACACAGCAGAAAGGCCGTTCCCATTTGCACGGCCTGCGCACCGAGCAGCAGACAGGCGGCGATCCCCCGTCCGTCCATCACCCCGCCCGCCGCGATCACCGGGATCGACAGCCTGTCGACCATCTGCGGCACCAGGGCCATACTGCCGATCAGGCCGGCCTGCCCCGTCACCAGAAAGCTGCCACGATGTCCACCTGCCTCGGCACCCTGGGCACAGACGGCATCGGCCCCTACGGACTGCCAGGCCAGCCCCTCTGCCACGGTCGTCGCCGTGCCGATAACCCGGCTTCCGGCCCGATGGCAGCGCTGAACCTGTTCGGCACTCAATATCCCGAAGGTGAAACTGAGCCAGGCAGGCGGGTCGGCCAGCACGGCCTCCAGCTGGGCTGAAAAGTCTTCACACCAGCGATCTGGCTGCGGCACGCTCAAACCATGGCGCTGATAAAACGGTGCCAGACGGGCTCTCGCCCTCTCTACCTCGGTGGGTTCCGGCGCAGGGGGGGGCAACACAAAGAGATTGACGGCAAACGGCTGGTCCGTCAGTGCGCGGACGGCCTGCATGGCCTGCGTCATCGCTGTCGGACCGAGCATACCGGCCGCCAGTGAGCCGAGGGCGCCGGCCTGGCTGACGGCGGCAACCAGGGCAGGTGTCGTCGGGCTGCCGGCCATCGGCGCCTGAATCAGGGGAATGGGTAAGTTCAGGCTGTTTGGAAGCGGGCTCATCCGGGCAGACTCCATCGCATAGACACGGCCAATCAAACACACCGCCCATACTACATGACTCTCCGGACAAAAAATGACATTCAACTAGGGCAACCGAAAAGAGAGCCCATCGCTCGCCTGGACAGAGCCGTCAGCGACCCATCGCTCAACCCTGCGACAGGCGTAACGAAGGCGGGAATCATCGGCAAATAATGATATGTAGGCAAAACCCAACAAACACCTATGTTGTATGGGTTGCCACCGGCGCCCAAACCACCCCGGCAAACCATCAAAGTGCGGTAAAAAAACCACGCTTTTCAATCAGAATTATCCGTGCAAATCACCATATAGCGTGCTTTGCCGTTCACGCTGGAAAAACCTGCTTTTTTGTTGCGCATTTCGTCTTGCGCCGTGCAAGTTTGTGGTCTAGCATCGCGCCCCATGATGACTTTCGACTTGACCGCCACCACGCATAACCCCGCCGCCTGCGGGGTGGTCGCCGTGCGCCTGGTGAACAGGTTAAGTAAGCCGAAGCTCATCTGACCGGAACAGCCGATTCCATCAGATGAGCGTGATGGAATCGTTGTCCCGGGGTTTGCTGTCTCTCTCCCGTCCGACCTTTTTTCCCGCCCATTTGTCAGAATCGACTGCTGCGCAGCAGTAAGCCCTCTGGCGTTTTGCTTTGCAATGTTCGGCTTTTATCGTGAGCACTCCCCCCCGGGATGATTACGCATAAAAAAAGAGACCGAAACAGTCAAAAAGCATTAATCCAGGCTTACAGATTGCGTTTTCCGGTGTTGAATGAAGACAGGGGGTCTGTCTTCATCCATCCGCAGGGATGGTCCGTTGTTGTTGGGAGAAAGAGGTGTCCACACGGGAGTGGGTGGAGACTTCTTGGTTGTAAAACGCCCTCGGGTCTCGCTGGTACCCGGGTCATTGATGGTTTGTCACGAGGCAAGCCCAACCGGTGCGGAAAAACCGAAGAAACCGCATCGATAACAACTAGGAATCAAACATTATGGAAAAAAACCGGGAAACGCCTGGACTGCGGCGTGAGCTCCAGTCACGCCACCTGTCCATGATTGCAATCGGGGGTTCAATCGGCACGGGTCTGTTCCTTGCCTCTGGAGCGACCGTGGCTACAGCCGGCCCGGGCGGAGCCCTGCTGGCCTACGGTGTTGTCGGCCTGATGGTGTACTTCCTGATGACCAGTCTGGGCGAAATGGCCGCCTACATGCCGGTATCCGGTTCTTTTCAAGTGTACGGATCGAACTTTGTCGATCCGGCTTTCGGTTTTGCGCTCGGCTGGAACTACTGGTACAGCTGGGCGGTGACCATCGCCGTCGAATTGTCAGCCGCGTCCATCATCATGCATTACTGGTTTCCGGCAACACCGGGATGGATCTGGAGCGCCTTGTTCCTCGGCATTATCGTTGCCCTGAATTACTTCTCGGTCAAAGGATTCGGTGAGGCCGAATACTGGTGTTCACTGCTGAAAGTGATCACCATCCTCATCTTCATCGTCCTGGGCCTGCTGATGATCGTCGGGATCATGGGTGCCCCCGTGGTGCATGGCATGCACCCCGGCCTCGGCATTTTCACCCTGAGCGGATCTTCCTTTGTCGGCGGCATACCTGCCTTCATCAGTGTGTCGATGATCGTCGGCTTTGCCTTCCAGGGCACCGAGCTGATCGGTGTCGCCGCCGGTGAGGCGGATAATCCCAAGGCCACCATCCCGCGCGCCGTCCGTCAGATCTTCTGGCGTATCCTGATGTTCTACATGCTGTCGATTCTGGTCGTCGGCATGATCCTGCCTTACAACGACCCGTCGCTGCTGAAGAATGGCATGGAAGACGTGGGCGCCAGCCCGTTTACCCTGGTGTTCCAGCGTGCCGGCCTGGCTTTTGCCGCCAGCCTGATCAATGCCGCCATCCTGTCGGCGGTGCTGTCGACCGGCAACTCGGGCATGTATGCCTCGACCCGCATGCTCTATACCATGGCGCATAACGGCATGGCCCCCAAGGCATTCGGCAAGCTGTCCAAGAGCGGCGTGCCGCGCAACGCGCTGTATGTGACCACGGCCATTGCCGGTCTGTGCTTCCTCAGCTCGCTGTTCAACAACAACGATGTCTATCTCTGGCTGCTGAACTCGGCGGGGATGACCGGCTTCATTGCCTGGCTGGGTATTGCCGTCTGCCACTACCGCTTCCGCAAGGGCCTGGTTGCGCAAGGCATCGAGCTGGAGAGCCTGCCCTATCGTGCCCTGCTGTTCCCGCTGGGTCCGATCTTTGCCTTCAGCCTGTGCATGCTGATCATGCTGGGTCAGGACTATGCCGCCTTCACCAGCACCAAGATCGACTGGAACGGGGTGGTCGCCACCTACATCGGCATCCCCTTGTTCGTACTGTTCTGGCTGGGCTACAAGTACAAGCACCGGACGCGTGTCGTGCCGCTGCAGGAGATCGATTTCCAGGGTGCCCGCATGGCGGATGCCCAGGATTGATCCGGACTGGCTGATTGCCGGTTGACCAGAACGGGTGCCCGCAGGCGCCCGTTTCGCATTCTGGCTGCGATCGTGCAAGGATCTGCCTATAACTCGATTAGGGATTCTGTGCGTCCCGTTCGGCCGGAGTAGTGGGCCAAGCCGGACGCCAGACGATCATTGGCAGGCAACGGGGTGAATAATGAGTGTCGATCACGGACAAATCAGCGCAGCAGAACGCGACAAACTACTGAAAAACCTGGTGATTCCGCCACGGCCGTCGGTACTGGACAGCCTGCTCAAACTGCGGGACGACCCGAACGTCAATCTGCAGAAAATCGGACAAGTCATCGAGTCGGACGTCGCACTGTCCGCCGCGGTCCTCAAAGCCGCCAACAGCCCGCTGATTGCCCATACCCGCACGATCAGCTCGGTATCGCAAGCCATCAACATCCTCGGCAGTAAAAACGTGGTCAGCCTGATCAGCGGCCTGGTGCTGCGCAGCCGCCTGACCGGCGATGCCCCGGCCAGTATCGAACAATTCTGGGAGCGTGCCATGCTGACGGCACAGATCAGCAAGGCGCTGTGCAACCATATCGTGCATACCCCGGAAGATTGCCAGACCTATGCGCTGTTCCATGGCTGCGGCATCGCCCTGATGCTGATGCGCTACAAAAATTATGAGCGCACCCTGCAACTGATCGAGATGGCTTCGGATGGCCGCAGCGCCAAAATCGAAAACGAACTGCATGGCACCTGCCACGAGATTGTCGGCTATCTCGTGGCCCGCGCCTGGAACATGCCCGAGACATTTTGTCAGGCCATCCTGCTGCAGCATGATGCGACCGTTTACGATCCGCAATCCGATCTGCCGATTGACCAGCCCATGCGCCTGTCGATTGCCATCACCCGTGCCGCGCTGCATGTCTGGCGCACACTCACGCCCGGCAATGTCGACGCCGGCTGGGATGAAATCAAGGAAGGCGTGCTGCGGCTGGTGGCGCTGGACGAAACCGAGTTCGACGACTGGGCCGATCACATGCACCACAAACTGGCCGTCTGACAACGGCCACACCTCGCGGACAGATTCCTTTATGCTAGATGGCTCAGTCCGTCCTCTTGAGGAGCCAGCATGACCGATCTGTCCGCTTTCCCGATTACCCGCAAATGGCCGGCACAACATCCCGACCGCCTGCAACTGTATTCACTGCCCACGCCGAATGGCATCAAGGTTTCTGTATTGCTGGAGGAAACCGGCCTGCCCTACGAGGCGCATACTGTTCACTTCGACAGCAATGAGCAGTTGTCACCCGAATTTCTGTCGCTCAACCCCAACAACAAGATTCCGGCCATCCTTGATCCGAATGGACCGGACGGCAAGCCGTTCGGCCTGTTTGAGTCTGGTGCCATCCTGCTGTACCTGGCAGAAAAGACGGGGCGCTTCCTGCCCGCCGACGCGGCAGGCCGCCATGAAACCATTCAGTGGCTGATGTTCCAGATGGGCGGCGTCGGGCCGATGTTTGGCCAGCTGGGGTTCTTCCACAAATTTGCCGGTGCCGCGTTTGAAGACAAGCGTCCGCGTGACCGTTACGCCGCCGAGGCCCGTCGGCTGCTGGGGGTGCTGGATCGTCATCTTTGCGGCAAGGACTGGATGATGGACCAGGCCTACACCATTGCCGACATGGCCATCCTTCCCTGGGTACGAACCCTGCGCGACTATTATCAGGCGGGCGATCTGGTCGGCTATGGTGACTTTGCCGAAGTCGAGCGCGTCCTGCAGACCTTCCTGGCACGCCCCGCAGTCCAGCGTGCGCTGGACATCCCGCCGCGTTAAAAGCACATGGCCCTCAATGCCGAGATCCGCTCAGCCCGGGAAACCGATGCCGACGGCTTGTCCGCACTGGCCATGCTGGTCTGGCTGCATACCTATGCAGTAGACGGCATTGAGCCAGACATGGCACGCCATGTGCTGCATTCATTGAGTCCGGCACAGTTCCGGCGCTGGCTGGCCGACCCGCAGCAACGGATCCTGCTGGCCGCGGACGGCCCGCGTCTGCTCGCCTATGCCCGGCTGAATCGCGCCCCGGCCGGCCCCATCCCAGAAGTGGGGGGCTGCGAACTGGAAACCCTGTATGTTCACCCCGGCTTCGCCCGCCGGGGTCTTGGCCAGCGCCTGCTGGCCGCCTGTCGCACAGCGGCACCTGCCCCCTTGTGGCTGAGCATCTGGGCATATAACACGGCCGCCCTGCACTTTTATCTGGCTCAAGGCATGCAACAAGTAGGCGAAACCACCTTTCGCTTAGGCGATATCGATCACCCGAATCTGCTGCTGGCAGACACCTTGTCAGCTTTCCCTCACCATCATGCCCATGACCCTGACTGAACACGCCCTGCCTCCCGACGGCTTTCTGTCAGGTTTCGCCGATGACGAAATCTTTTACCGCGCCTTTGCCGAAGGCTGTCTGCCCGGCTTTGAGCATGGTTTTTTCAGTATCGAACAGGATGGTCGGCGGCTGTGTACGCTGCCCTACTTCGTGACCGATTTTCAGCTCAATACCATGCTGTCCGACGGCTGGCTGAAACCAGCGCTGGCATGGCTAACCGTCCCGATGGCTTGTGTCGGCCATCCGGTGGCCGATTTTGGGCGAGTCGAGGGCGAATTGACCCCCGAGATCACCCGGCTGGTCAGTGACCGACTCAAGCAAAAGGGCCAATTGATTGCCTGGAAGGGATATGGCGCCGATCTGGCCTTGCCGGAATTTACCCGGGTCGTCGGCCTGCCTGTGCCGGTACTGAAGCTGAATGGCAACTATTACGGCTCGCTCAGGAGCGACAAGCGCAATCTGCTGAAACGCAAACTGAACAAAGCCTCGGCATTGCGCTATGTGCTTCATGACGGACTGCCGGAGGCCGAGCTGGAACGCCTCTATGCGCTCTATCTGCAGACCTGGCAGAAGGCACCAGTCAAATTTGGCCGGCTCGAACCGGCGTATTTCCGGCGCACCAGCGCCAGCAGTACCTATCTGTTGTTCTATCAGGATGACCGGCTGATCGGGTTCACCCAACTGCTGGGCAAGGGTGATCAGATGATGAATATGTTCATCGGCATGGATTACGCACACAGCCATGAGCATGGTTTGTACTTTGCCATGTTCATCCGATCGGTCGAAGTCGCTCAGGCACGCGGCTGCCGGGAAATCGAACTGGGAGCCACCAGCTATGGCTTCAAGCGCACGCTCGGCGCGACCGACCATCCGACCTGGAACTACTTCTTCCATCAGTCGCCATGGGTTAACTGGCTGCTGGCGAAACTGCGCCGCGTGCTGGAGCCGTCCGCAGACGAACTGAAGTAAGTCCGGCTATGGCGGTGACGCGGGCGGCAGATGCCAGTCCTGTGGCGCCACCACCTTGGGCGTGGCACTGTCGGCCATGTAGTGCGGCGACATGATCTGCACCCCGTAGTGATTGAACACATCCTGGATCCTGGCATGCAGGGCGGACAACACATCCACCCTGGGCGGGCCCTCGTGCGACAGCACCACCACCAGACGGTAGACCGGATAGAAGTCCTGCAACGCCGTCTGATAAACCCTGGCAGGCGGCTCGGACAAGATGCCGGGCGTCTGTCCGGCGGCCTCCAGAAGCATGGCCTCGACCTGACGCCAGGGCGTGTCATAGCCGATACTGACGCTCGTCTCCAGCAAGACCCCGCCACCGGATGCCCGCCGGGAGTAGTTGCGTGTCACGCTGCCGGCAATCAGGGCATTGGGCAAGGTCAGTTCGATGCCGGTACCGGTGCGAATACGGGTGGTAAACATCCCGGCCTGCTGCACGGTGCCCTCATGCTCACCGACCTGGACATAATCCCCCGGGCGAAAGGTCCGTGTATAAGTGAGGATCAGGCCGGCGGCACCCTGGCCCACAATACTGGAGGCACCGAGTGTCACCATCAACCCCAGCAAGACCGACAAGCCCTTGAAGGCCTCGGTCTGGGCGCCGGGCAGATAGGGATAGGCCATGGCCAGGGCAAACAGCCAGATGGCAATCGCCAGCAGGCGCCGCGTCGTGGGCAGGGTATCGCTGTTCAGCCAGTTGCCACTGGCACCGCCTTCCGCCAGTCGCTGGCAGACATGCCCCACCAGTCCGACCACCAGCCTGGCCAGGAAGAAAATCACCAGTGCCACCCCCAGACCGGGCAAGGCACTGATCACCGCATCGAACAGGCGCTGCGCCAGCGCCAGGGACGACTGGTTCAGCGTCTCGCCCCAGGGGCGGGTATAGGGAAAGCGCAGCAGCACAAAGCTCAGCCAGCGATAGCACAGCAGCAAGACCAACAGGCCGTTGAGCAGTGCCAGCAAACGCCCGAGCAGAGGGTAGAGGTAACGGCGCTCGATCAGCTCGACATTGCCGACACGCAGGGCACTGACCTTGCGCTCGGCGAGACGGAGCAGCAAGGCCGCCAGCCAGCGGCGCAGTCTGGCCAGTCCCCAGAGCATCAGCAGCAGCCACAGCGTGGCCAGCCCGCTCCACAACAAGGCCAGCAAAACCGCATGCAGATTGCTGGCCTCCCGGGTTTCCGCCACCACCCGTTCCAGCTGCGCCGCAGCGGCCGTGGCCACCCCGTTGAGGGTTTCCTGCCGCAAAGGATCCACGTCGCCCGGGCTGATCACAAACACCAGCCGGTTTCCCAGCAACACCAGCTGTCCGAGCGGATTGGGCTGCAGCTGAACAGTCAGCGGTCCGTCCTGAGCCAGCATTTGCTCGACCAGCTCACGGGCCCGCTCGGCGCGCTCTTTGGGCGAGGCCCCGAACAATGCGGTCCGGAAGGTAAAAATGGGGCGATGGGCAACCAGCAGCTCAGCGCTGTCGGCCGAGGCCATGACAGCGGCACTGGCCTCGGTCCCCGGGGCCGGGGATGGCGATGCCGCAGCCAGGGTACACCACAGACACGACAGCAGGACAAGAAGACATCGACGCATGGGCTCTCCGACAATTCCGACCGTGTATAGCGGAAAAGTAGCACATGCGGATCAAGCGGGCATCAGGCGTTCGCGGTGGGAAGATAAGCACAGAGAAAGACCGCGACGACCTCGGCAACATGTTCGGCCAGCACCTCGCGCGTCGGACGTGGCGACACATCCAGCATGGCCAGCATCAGGAAATCACCCTCCAGCAAAGACAAGAGATGGCGGGCGCAACGCCATGCATCGGCCTGGCGCAAGCGTCCGGCCTGCATCTGGGTCTGCAGAAAGTCCGCCAGCCGCCCCTGCCCCTGCTTCGGCCCCCGTTCGTAGAACAGCTTCCCGACCGGCGAGCTGCCGGCCTCTGCCATCACGCTGCGACGCATGGCCAGCAGATCGTCAGCCAGCAGCGTCGGCAACAGTGCCAGACCGAAATCCTGCAGGGAGGCCTCCAGGTTGCCGTCATAACGCAGATTGGCAAAAGCATCGGTGAAGCGCGAGGCACAGTGCGCATCCATGGCGGCCATGAACAGGGCTTCTTTGGAGGGATAGTAACTATACAGCGTGGCCTTGGAGCAACCAGCCTGCCGGGCAATCTCATCCATCGCGCTGCCTTCGAAACCGTGACGCTGGAAGACGGTCAGCGCTGCCTGCAGGATACTGTTGCGCTTGGCTTCACTTTTGACTCGCATGACCACCCTTAATTAAACCAATGAGTACAGTTTACTTGACAGCCACCCACCGTCAAGCCTATAACTATACCCGACGGTTTTGTTATCGCAGCCAGGTTGAGCGACCAGGCTGCGACCTAGCCGTTTTCACCGTGTTTCGTTTTGGCCCGGCCTTGTGCCGGGCTCTTTTACGTCAGCCAACCGCACCGACCTGACGACAGTCAGGCGCCCAAACATCGAGTTTCGCACCTTGGCGGCGGCGACAGAACCGATTTTCCTCCTCGAAACAGGATTGTTTGCGTCATCGCAACAAGCTTTCACACCACACCGGATTTCAGCTGTTATTTACCGCACATCGGCGTAGTCTGGGGACATGGCAACCAGGCAAAGGAGGTTCGATGTTTAGAGAGCACCGAGAACTGATTACCCATCTGAAACAACATGATCGGCATTTTGAGCGTCTGTTCGATGAGCATAATGAACTGGATCAACGTATTCAGAATGTCGAGAATGGGCAGGAGCACCTGGGACAGCTGGAAATCGAGACCCTCAAGAAGCAGAAATTGCTGCTGAAGGATCAGATCTACGCGATCCTGCAAGAAAAGTCCCGAGCCTGAAGCGCGCCAGGTCAACAGCCGGTCAGTCCAGACCGGCTGTTTTCATTTCGCCCGCTGCCGGGCAACGCTGGCAGGCAGCGGCAAGGTCTGGCTCCGGCTGTCCGGCACGATCTCGCCCCAGCCATGGTGATACGTCCACACTCCGCCCCACTGACCGGGGGCCTCGGCGCCATCATCCGGCTCGCCGGTCGACAGTTTGGCCACCACTTCGGTCAGCGCAAAGCGCAACACCAGGGTGGCCGCCATTTCCTGTACGGTTGGCTGACGCACCTCCTGCCAGCGACCAGGCAGCAGCTTTTCATAGAAAGCCTGCAGCAACTGCAACCGTTCCGTTTCTTCCCGAACAACCTCAAAAGCGCCATAGGCCATGACCGAGCGGAAATTGATCGAGGTATCGAATGCCGAGCGGGCCAGCACCAGCCCGTCGGTAACCGCCAGGGAAACCGCGGCGGGACAGCCGGCGGCAAGCTGCTGGCCAAAACGGCTGCCGTTGCTGCCATGAATGTACAGGGCATCCTCGACCCGCCAGTGGGTCGAGACCATCTGGCGGGGCAGTCCGCTGTCCGCGTCGCAGATGGCAATGGTGCATTCCGGGATATCGTCGATCACCTGATAGATCGTTTCCCGGTCATAGCTGGCTTTATGGGCGCAATGACGCATCCGCGTCCGCGCAGTCTTGACAAACTCAGTCATGGTACAGCTCTCCGTCAAAAGAACCGTGCCATTCTGGCAGCGTGGCATACGGCATCACAGAGCCACTCTGCGCTGACAGAAGGGGTCCATCCACAGACAGATTTTTCCCCGTTGAGGACGTAAAGCGCCGATAATGCCGGCAACATCAACTCGCGAGCCACATCATGAATTACGAAGCCTTGACCGACCGGGACTATCAGCGCCTGGCCGAGACGCTGGCCCGGTTCAGCGATCAGGATTGCATGAACCTCGAACAGCTCGACGGGTTCTTTACCGCCCTGCTGTGCGGCCCGATGCCCATCCGTCCGACGGAATGCCTGCCGATCATTCTCGGCGATGCCTTCGACGACGAGGACGCCTTTCCCGGCGCACAGGGGCTGGAACGGTTTGCACACCTGCTGATGCGCCACTGGCTGGATATTTCGCATACCCTGCAATCCGGACAGCCCTTCCATCCCTGGCTGGATGCGGATGAGCACGGCGTGTTCCGCGGCAACGACTGGGCTCAGGGTTTTGTCGAAGGCATGCAGCTGGTCTATGACGACTGGACGCTGCTGCTGGATGATCCGCAGCAGGCCGAGCTGCTGGCCCCGATCATGGCACTGGCCTTCGAAGGGCAGCCTGACGAAGAGATGAAGGGCTACCTGCAGGAAATCAGCCCCGAGGACCGGGCCGACTGGCTGGGGGCGATTTCGCCCAATGTGGCCGCGATTCATCAGTTCTTCACCCGCTTGCGGGCCGAACTGGAGGCCGACGAAGAGCAGGAATGAGTCTCTGGCGCGCAGGCGGCCTGCGCGGCTGTCTCCGGCCCGGACCAAGCCGGGCCGCACTCACGATCAGTTGTGATCCAGACTCAGGTAAATCTCGTTGCGGGTTTCTTCCACCAGCTGATTGAACTTGCCGGAGGCATGCAGTTGCTTCAGGCCGAGATTGAAACGCCGAACCAGTTCGGCGCCAAGCGGATGCCGGCGCCAGATCACCACATGCATCGGTGCAGTCCAGAACGGCTCTGGCTGTGCCACCACCTGCGCTCGCTGATCCGGACGGAAATTCTGCACCATCAGCAAGGCGCCGACCTCCGAATCGATTGGAAACAGGTCCAGATGGCCTGCCTGCAGTTTGCGCAAATTGGAGACATCATCCGGCGAGGCTTCGGGATGCAGCACCCCGGCGGCCTGCAACCGGCTGAATTCTTCCGAATAGGTATTGCCGCTGGTAATGCCAATACGCCGGGAGGCCAGGTCCCGCATGTGCTTCCAGGCGACGGGATGATCGGCGCGCTGGAAGAACACCATGCGCAGGCTCATGACCGGATCGGTATACAACAAATCCTTCTGTCGCTCCGGGGTAATGGCCCAGCCCAGGCTGCCATCCACCGCACCGGTGCGCGCCGACTGCAAGGTACGGTTATTGGGATAGAACACATAGCGCACCCTGACGTTCTGCAGGCGAAAAGCCTCACTCACCACCCGCGACATCAAACCATCGCCGGCCATGCTTTGCCCCATGTAGGGCGGATATTCCTGATTGGAAAGGACGATGCTGATTTCCGGTTGCTCTGCCCGGCAGCTCATGGCCAGCGTGAGCAGAGACAACCACATGATCAGACGGGTCAACAGGCGCATGATGCGGTCCTCCCTGTAGCTAATGAGGATCGAGGCCCTGATAAATCTGGTTGCGGGTGTTCTCGATCAGTCGGTTGAATTCCCCCGAGGCGCGCAACTGAGACAGGCCACGGTTAAAGCGGCGCACCAGCTCCGCTGCCTGAGGATGGTGGCGCCAGATCACCACATGGACTTTGGCAATCCAGAACGGCTTGTCCTGCGCCTCCACCTGAACGCGCTGGGCACGCGGGAAATGCTGCATCAACATCAGTGCCCCCACCTCCGAATCGATCGGGAACAGATCGATATGACCTGCCAACAGCTTTCGCAGGTTGGACAAATCATCCGGCGATGTCTCGGTGTGCAGAATGCCGGCCGACTGCAGGCGGCCAAATTCCTGCGAATAGGTGTTGCCCGTGGTGATGCCAATACGGCTGTCACTCAGATCCTGCAGACTCTTCCACGACAAGGGATGATCCTTGCGCTGAAAAAACACCATGCGCAGACTCATGACCGGATCGGTATACAACAGATCCTTCTGTCGCTCAGGGGTGATGGCCCAACCCAGGCTGCCATCGACGGCCCCGGTCCGGGCCGACTGCAGGTTACGGTTGTTGGGGTAGAACACATAGTGCACTTTGACGTTCTGAAGGCGAAAAGCCTCGCTCACCACCCTGCTCAACAAACCGTGACCGGCCAGCGACTGTCCCTCATAAGGCGGATACTCCTGATTGGACAGAACGATGGACATCGGCCTGGCTGCCATGGCGACGCTACTGGCCGTCAACAGCACCCCCATTACCCATGTCTTCCAGCGCATTTACCGTCCCCCGATCATTGCTGGTTTGTGATCCAGACCCTGCTGCACGATCTTCTCGACGCCAACCTGCTGTCTCATGGGATTACTCTGGATTTAAGCAGGTTTGACTCGATATACCAGTCAGAGCAATGTCATGTTCTACACCAAAGTCGTATCTGTTACATTGCGGCTTATCATTTGTAGTCACACCGGGCCATCATGAGCTTTGCTGCACTTCTTGCCAACTATGGCTACTGGGCTGTCCTGATCGGTTGCCTGCTGGAAGGCGAGACCATCCTGATTCTGGCCGGTTTTGCCGCCCACCAGGGTTATCTTTCCTTCCCGCTGGTCGTGCTGACCGCCTTCTTTGCCGGCAGCCTCGGCGATCTGTTCTTCTTTTTGCTGGGCAAGTATCTCGGGCGCCCCCTGATTGCCCGCTATCCCCGCCTTGCCGGACATGTCGCCCAGGTCAATGCCCTGTTGCTGCGCTATCAGCGCCGAATCATCGTCCTGATCCGCTTCATGTACGGTCTGCGCATTGCTGGCCCGATCATCATCGGTAACAGTGGTATCGCCACGCGGCATTTTGTTTTGTACAACATGATTGGTGCCGCGATCTGGGCGCCACTGGTGGCCGGAGCAGGCTATGTGTTCGGCGAGACCGTCCATCTGTTGTTTGCCGACCTGGGCCATTATCAGTGGCTGGTCATGCTGGGGCTGGCCGGGGTGATCTTGGGAGGACGAGGCTGGCGCAAATGGATGCGCCAGCGCAGGGAGCGGGTCGAAACCGACTGAGGATCAGTTGCGGAACTTGTCGTGACAGGCCTTGCAGGACTGCTGGACTTCACGGAAGCTCGCCCGGACCTGATTCACATCGCCGGCGGCGGCGACCTGGTTCAGCTTGCTGACCTTGCGTTCGAAGTCATCGCTGGCTTGTTTGAAGCCTTGCGGATTGCTCCAGATTTCCGGCTTGGTATCACGGGTGCTGCTACCGGCCGGGAAATACTGCCAGGGAGTGTGCGCCTCGGCTTCCAGCGACTTGGCGGCAGCGGCAAACTGTGCCTGATCAAAACTGCCGGCATTGAGCATTTTGTTCATGCTGCCCAGCGACTGCTTGTAATGTTTGAAGACCGTACGGCGCTCGCTGGCCGGACTGGCGGCGAAGGCGCTGGCAGCGATGGTCGCCAGCAGCAAAGATCCAATGAGAGTGGATTTCTTCATCAGCAATTCCCCTTTCAGAATAATGGGTAGTGCCTGATCATAGCGGGTGAATCTTAATGCCGCATTAATGCGGACTCTGAATAACAAAACGGCCGGGAAAGCCCGGCCGTTTTGATCACTGACAAACAGCGAATTACTTGGTCAGCATGTAGCCATATGCACGCTTGCGGCCATCTTCATCCTGCTGGATGTAAACGCCTTGCAGTTCCGGCGAGAAGCCCGGCAGCAGGTTGATGCCTTCTTCCAGCGCCAGGAAGTACTTCAGCGCAGCACCGCCCCAAACTTCGCCCGGTACCATGCACAGTACGCCCGGCGGGTACGGCAGCGCGCCTTCGGCAGCGATGCGGCCTTCGGCCTTGTCCAGCGCCACCAGCTCGACGTTACCACGGACGAACTCGATGTTGGCTTCCTGCGGGTTCATTTCGACCTTCGGCAGCTTGGCCTTGCGGAACATTTCCTTCTGCAGCTGCTTCACGTCGCGGCTGACATACAGGTTGTGCATTTCCTGGCACAGCTGACGGATGGTGTAGCCGCGATAACGTTCTTCGTTATTGGCATACACGGTCGGCAGCACTTCGGACAGCGGTGCATCTTCGTCCAGATAGCGTTCGAAGCGGGCGATCTGGGCAACCAGGTGCTGCATCTTGCCCATGTCTTCGGCCGGGGTCATCAGGAACAGGATCGAGTTCAGGTCACACTTCTCCGGCACGATGTTGTTTTCGCGCAGGAAGTTGGCCAGGATGGTCGCCGGTACGCCGAATTCGGTGTACTTGCCGGTCGCCGCATCGATACCCGGGGTGGTCAGCAGCAGCTTGCACGGGTCAACGAAGTACTGGCCCTTCTCGTAACCTTCGAAGGCGTGCCACTTTTCACCCGGCTGGAACTCGAAGAAGCGCAGATCGTTGGCCATGGTTTCGGTGTCGTGATCCTGCCACTTCTTGCCATCAACGGTCGCCGGAACGAACGGACGGATGTGCTTGCAGGCATTCAGGATCATCTTGCGGGTTTCGATACCGACCTTGACGCAGTCAGCCCACAGCTTGCGGCCCAGTTCGCCGTCGTGCATCTTGGCGTTCACGTCCAGGGCAGCGAACAGCGCGTAGAACGGGCTGGTCGAAGCGTGCAGCATGAAGGCATTGTTGAAACGCTTGTGGTTGCAGTAGCGCTTCTGACCCTTGATGTGCTTGTCCTTCTTGTGGATCTGCGAGGTTTGCGAGAAACCGGCTTGTTGCTTGTGAACCGACTGGGTCACGATGATGCCAGGATCGTTTTCATGCAGATCCAGCAGCAGCGGCGAGCAGTCCTTCATCATCGGGATGAATTGTTCGTAGCCAACCCAGGCCGAGTCGAACAGGATGTAATCGCACAGGTGGCCGATCTTGTCGACAACTTGACGGGCATTGTAGATGGTACCGTCATAGGTGCCGAGCTGAATGATGGCCAGGCGGAACGGACGGGCTTCCTTGGCACGTTCCGGTGCCACGGCAGCGATTTGTTCGCGCAGGTATTTTTCTTCGAAGCAATGTGCGTCGATACCACCGATGAAGCCGAACGGGTTACGCGCGGTTTCCAGGTAGACCGGGGTCGCACCAGCCTGAATCAGGGCACCGTGGTGGTTGGACTTGTGGTTGTTGCGGTCGAACAGCACCAGATCGCCACGAGCCAGCAGGGCGTTGGTCACGACCTTGTTGGAAGCGGAAGTACCGTTCAGAACGAAGTAGGTCTTGTCGGCATTGAATACCTTGGCAGCATAAGCCTGAGCATCGTGCGGCGCACCTTCGTGAATCAGCAGGTCGCCCAGCTTGACGTCGGCGTTGCACAGGTCAGCGCGGAAGACGGTTTCGCCGAAGAATTCGAAGAACTGACGGCCGGCCGGATGCTTGCGGAAGAATTGACCACCCTGATGCCCCGGGCAGTCAAACGCCGAGTTACCCATTTCAACATACTGCTTCAGCATGCCGAAGAACGGCGGGTACAGGCTGGCTTCGTACTTGGTCAGCGCGGTTTCGATCTGACGGCCATAGTAAACGGCAGACTGCTTGCCCAGCTCGATCACGCCATTGACGCTCTTCAGCACATCAACCGGCATTTTTTCGTGGCAGCCGGTCACAACAAAAACCGGAATCTCCAGACCCTTGGCAGCCAGTTCCTTGATGCGGCCGGCAGCGACGTCTTCCATGCCCAGGACAACGGCACCTACGTCGGTGAAATCGGTTTCCGCCAGGTTAACCAGCGAGCGCGTGGTTTCGAAACAAGTCGAAGGCGCCGAACCTACCGCTACTTTCAAATAAGTCATGTTTATCCTACCTTGGGTTGGGAGAGCGACATGCCGGCACGGATGGGCCGGATATTCGCTCCTTCAAAATAAACTCGACACCATCGCCCTCTGAGCGCGACAGAGCCGGCCGGTTTTAAGGATTCGCAACGTTCTGTTTTGGAGCACCCCACTTCCCTGCACGCTCTGACTCATTGCGCATCGAAGTGAGGCATCTATGGGGTAGATTTTATATCAGCGTTCGCTTCACTGATTTCTTTGGCGAGAACCGGAAATATATCTGTGCGACACGGCCCCACTCAAAATTCAATCTCTTCGAAATACGTCAGCAACGGCCTGTCACCACGAGTTCTGGCTCGCGGCAAGCGATTTCCTTCCCCGGTACGACAGCACATGGCAATACACCGGGAAATTTCTAAATCAAGCCTATACGACGCTGCTCATTATTCTATAGAAGAATTTGTTTTTATTTGATTTTCGACAAGCGGGACAACTGCGGAATTTCCAGATCGGGAAGCATTTGTTCGCAATTGCGACAAGCTATGACATTGGCAAATAAATGGACAAAAAAGCCATTAACCAGCCTTTTATTGACAAAAGTTCTAACAAGACACCATATCAGAATCCACTGAAAGGATAATATATATGTAGACGACAAAACCGCGTGCTTTAACCGGTGAGCCAAAGCCAGCGCCTGCAAAAAACACTCGGAGGAAAACGATTGACAGCGGCTTTGTCAGATCGCTAAATCGTGGTTAAGCCGCAGAAGACACAATTTCCCGCCATCCAGTGATACAAGCCCATGCCAGACCACGCCGAACCCGCTGCCCGCCCTGTCCGCCACTTCATGTTGAGCCAAAGTTGCTCCACCCTCGCCTATCAGATGCTGGTCGTGGCATTTGGCTGGCAGGTCTATGAGCTGTCACACAGCGTGCTCTTTCTCGGCCTGATCGGACTGGCGCAGTTTGCGCCGCAACTGCTGCTGACCCTGATTGTCGGCCACACCGCCGATCAGTTTGAACGCCGGCGTATCGCTCAGTATGCCCAGGGCCTGCAGGCACTCGGCGCCACCCTGCTGGCCCTGGCCTGCCTGAGCCAGCAGCAAAGCCTGACACTGATCTTCGCTTGCGCCGTCCTTACCGGCAGCGCACGCGCTTTCGAATCCCCCAGCATGCAGTCCTTGCTGCCCACGCTGGCCAGCGAGACACAACTGCCCCGCAGCCTGGCCATGGCCGCTTCGGCACGACAGAGCGCCGTCATCATCGGGCCGGCACTGGGCGGCATGATCTTTGCCCTTGGTGCCGCCGCGGTCTACGGCAGCTGCCTGCTGATCTGGCTGCTGGCCATGTCCTGGCTGCAGGCCCTCCCACCCGGCAGGCAAAGCCGCGCCAAAGAACCCATGTCGCTGCGTTCGGCACTGGCGGGCGTGCAGTTCATCCGCGCCCGTCCGGTGATCTTTGGCGCCATCTCGCTCGACCTGTTCTCGGTGCTGCTGGGCGGCGCCACGGCGCTGCTGCCGGTCTATGCGCGCGATATCCTGCATACCGGCCCCTGGGGACTCGGACTGCTGCGCACCGCGCCGGCCATCGGTGCGCTGGCCACCTCGCTCTATCTGGCCCGCCACCCGCTGCGCCGGCACATCGGACGCAACATGGCCTGGGCCGTCATCCTGTTCGGTCTGAGTACCATCGTGTTCGGCCTGTCTCACGTCTTCCCGCTATCGCTCGCGGCCCTGGTGGTGCTGGGCGCCAGCGATATGGTCAGCGTGGTGATCCGCTCCTCCCTGGTTCAACTGGAAACACCCGATGCCATGCGCGGACGCGTCAGCGCCGTCAACTTCATCTTTATCGGCACATCCAACCAACTGGGGGAATTTGAATCCGGGATCACGGCCGCCTGGTTCGGCACCGTTCCGGCGGTGGTACTGGGCGGCGTGGGCACCCTGATCGTGGTGGCACTGTGGCGGCGCTGGTTTCCCGCCCTGTTTGAGCGGGATACCTTTGCCGGTCCAGCGAAGTAACGGGGCCTTGCCTCAGGGCATGACGGCAGGCTGCGGACTGGTGGCCGCACCCTGCTGGCCATTGCTGTCGGCCGCGGGGGGCAGCGGCTCGGCATCCTGGAGCGATGCCGCCTGGGCGAAGGGATTCCAGGCACTCTGCGGCGCATCGACCCAGCCCTGCCGGCTGCTCAGATACCAGGCCCCCTGCATCAGGAAAGCCGAACAGAACGAAAACAGCAGTATCCCCAGCAGGGCACGCAGACGCCCCTGTCCGGAGGCCAGCGCCAGGGCATTGCTCAACACCAGCAGGGAATAAGCCATCAGTACCAGCAGCAGGCCGTCTGCCACATCGGCAGGCAACCAGCTGGTGAGCGGCTGCAGCAACTGAACGCTGCTGGCCAGCACGATCAGCGCCAGCAGCGGGCGCGTAAAACGCCAGGGATTGACGCGCAGCCACAGACCGATGAAGGGCACGAACAACAGCGTCTCCAGCCAGTTGTAACCGATGCAGAAGCCGATCCGCCCCGGCAGGTAGTGCCCCAACTCGGGCGAGCCGCCACTGGTCACCAGACCGAGCAGGCTGATCAGCAGCGCCAGCTGCCACCAGGGATGGTGGTATGCCGGCAGCGGTTTGACCCGGAAACGGAACAGGTCCAGTGCATCATTCAGCAAACGGTTCATTGCATCACTCAATCAAAAATGACCGTCTTGTTGCCATAGGACAGGATGCGATAGTCCAGATGCCAGCGTACGGCACGGGACAGCACCACCTTCTCCAGATCGCGTCCCTTCTGGATCAGATCGTCGACATCATCGCGATGGGAAATGCGCGTGACCTCCTGCTCGATGATCGGCCCGTCATCCAGCACCTCGGTCACATAGTGGCTGGTGGCACCAATCAGCTTGACACCACGGGCAAAGGCCCGATGGTAAGGCTTGGCGCCATCGAAAGCCGGCAGGAAGCTGTGATGAATGTTGATCACCCGGTTGCGGTAGCGTGCGACAAAGGCCGGCGACAACACCTGCATGTAGCGGGCCAGCACGATCAGGTCGACACCGGCCTCATCCAGCAACTGCCACTGCGCGGCCTCGGCCTCGGCCTTGTTGTCCTTGTTCACCGGAATCACATGGAAGGGAATACCGTTGAATTCGGCCAGTTTTCGGCAATCTTCATGGTTGGCAATGATCAGCGGGATGTCGCAGTTCAGCTCGCCGATACGCCAGCGATGCAGCAGATCCGCCAGACAGTGCTCGTAATGAGACACCATGATGGCCATGCGCGGCTTGCGTGCCGACAGCGAGACACTCCAGGACATATTGTGCTCGGAGGCAATCGGCTGGAAGGCGGCGGCAAAATCATCCATCGGCAAGGTAAAACCATCCAGCGACCATTCAACCCGCATCAGGAACAACTGTTCGCTGTCATCCTGGTGCTGGTCGGCATGCATGATGCTGGCGTTGTAGGTCATCAGGAAATTGGCAATCGCCGCCACCAGGCCCTTTTTGTCGGGGCAGCTGATCAGCAGGATGGCGGAAGGTTTGGCATGACTCATGTATTCGGATCTCTTTGTCTTTTATCAATTTATAGATAGGTGAACCCGGACGGACGACTAGACCGGGTCGCGCCGGCTGGCCGCATCCAGGGTATTTTGCATCAGGCTGGCAATGGTCATCGGCCCCACCCCGCCCGGTACCGGGGTAATGAAGGCCGCCCGCTCGCTGGCGGCGACAAAATCGACATCGCCGCACAGACTGCCATCTTCACGATAATTAATACCAACATCCATCACGACCGCACCAGGCTTGACCCACTCGCCGCGAATCAGACCCGGCTGGCCGGCGGCAACCACCAGAATGTCGGCCCGCGCCACTTCGGCGGCCAGATCGGTTGTCGCGCTGTGGCAGACCGTCACGGTGGCCCGCGCCAGCAGCAACTCCAGCGCCATCGGCCGGCCGACAATATTGGAAGCCCCCACCACCACGGCATGCTTGCCCGCCGGTTCAATCCGGTAGTGGGCCAGCAGGGTCATGACCCCGCGCGGGGTACAGGGACGCAATACCGGCATCTTCATCGCCAGACGACCGATATTGTAGGGATGAAAACCGTCCACATCCTTGGCCGGATCAATCCGCTCCAGCACGGTTTCGGCATCGAGATGGCCGGGCAGCGGCAATTGCACCAGGATGCCATCGACCTGCTCATCCGCATTGAGCTGATCCATCAGGGCCAGCAGCTCGGACTGGGAAACCGTCGCCGGCAAATCATGGCCAAACGACTGGATGCCGGTGCGCTCGCAAGCCCGCTTCTTGCCCCGAACGTAGGAGGCAGAGGCAGGGTCATCCCCCACCAGCACGAAGGCAATGCCCGGCACCCGTTTGCCGGCCGACCGCCGTGCTTCCACCCCCTGGCGGACCTGATCAATCAACTGCTCTGCGACGGCCTTGCCGTCTATACGCTGTGCCGCCATATCTGATCCTGAAAACTCACCGGGGAAAGATATCCATTTTCGCATTTTTATCCCCCCGTGCTCAACGGGTATTGACACAAGATGACTCGATCCGTATAGTTGCTGGCTCTGTAGTCGGGGCGTAGCGCAGCCCGGTAGCGCACCTGGTTTGGGACCAGGTGGTCGTGAGTTCGAATCCCACCGCCCCGACCAGAACGAGCCTGACGGTACGTGCCCGTAGCTCAACCGGATAGAGCACCGGCCTTCTAAGCCGGGGGTTACAGGTTCGAGTCCTGTCGGGCGCGCCAGAAGATGGCAACAAGCAGCAAACAGTGGTGGATGTAGCTCAGTTGGTAGAGTCCCGGATTGTGATTCCGGTTGTCGTGGGTTCGAGTCCCATCATCCACCCCAGCATTACCGCAGCAAGCAGGCCCAAAGCCTGTACAACCGATCAGTGGTGGATGTAGCTCAGTTGGTAGAGTCCCGGATTGTGATTCCGGTTGTCGTGGGTTCGAGTCCCATCATCCACCCCAGAATACCGAAGACCCCGCTCCTTAGCGGGGTTTTTCATTTTCCGCCCCGCCTCGGCCATGGACAGGCATAAGCAGGCAAATAACGACACTTTCCAGCGTCAAACCGCCCTTTCCCCGGTTTTTTTCATCTTTTTGCCACTTTTCCCAGTGGCTCTCTTGTCGGACAGCTGAAACGCCGTATATTCTGTTGCCATAAAACATATTCTTTTCGATTGACCGACAGCGCCCTTTAAATGAACACCATGCAGCCGATCAAGCGCCAAACCCTGACCAGTGCCGTCACGGAATCACTGCGCCAGCGCATCCTCTCCGGCGAATTTGCCGATGGACAGCAATTACGTCAGGAAGCACTCTCCAACGAGTACGGCGTCAGTCGGGTACCGGTGCGCGAGGCACTGCGCCAGCTCGAGGCCGAAGGCCTGATCCAGATCATCGACCACAAGGGTGCCCTGGTGACCAAGCTGTCCTTCGATGACATCCGGGAACTGCTCGACATCCGCGCCCTGCTGGAAAGCGAACTGCTGCGCAACTCTGTGCCGCAACAAAGCCAGAGTGACCTGCAGCTGGCCGAGCAAACACTGCAGGAATTCGAACTGGCCCTCAAGAACAATGACATCCGTCACTGGGGTGAGCTCAATGCCCGCTTCCACATGGCGCTGTATCGCAGCGCACGACGTCCGAACACCCAGGCGCTGATCGAGCAGCTGCACAACAAGACAGATCGCTACACCCGCATGCAGATCCTGTTCACCCAGACCATGGAGCAGGCCCACACCGAGCACACCCGGCTGCTGGAACTGTGCCGGGCCGGCAAGGCTGACGAAGCGGCAGAGTTCATCCGCTTCCACATCCTGTCGGCGGAAAACGCACTGGAATCGGTCCTGCAAGCTCAGCACAACGCATGAAACGACCAGGCTTTTTTGGCAGGGAAATGGCCAAAACAAAGTCATTTCAAGTAGTATATTGATTATAGAGCAGTGCTTTTGCCCTAATTTTGGCAAATTATCAATATATTCATCCACATCAGGGGGTGCAGCGTACACATGAGAAAGAAGACCACTGCCGAGCGGATCTTTGACAAGGTCGACCTGAAAATCCTGCAGCTGCTGCAAAGCAATGGCCGCATTTCGCTCACCGACCTGGCCGAGAAGGTTGGTCTCTCCACCACCCCCTGTACCGAACGGGTACGCCGGCTGGAACGCGAGGGCGTGATCGAGGGCTACCATGCCCGGCTCAACCCGCACATGCTCAACGCCAGCCTGCTGGTTTTCGTGGAAATCAAACTGTCCGCCAAATCCGGTGACATCTTCGATGCCTTCCGCCACGAAGTGCAAAACATTCCGGAAATTCTCGAATGCCACCTGGTCTCGGGCGAGTTCGACTACCTGATCAAGGCCCGCATTCCCGACATGTCGATGTACCGCGAACTGCTGGGCAACATCCTGCTCAAGCTGCCCGCAGCCAATGAGTCGCGCAGCTACGTGGTCATGGAAGAAATCAAGGAAACCCTGGCGCTGGCGCTGCAGGAGTAGACGATCAATGAGCCTGGAAAGCGTCCGCGCCGAATTTGCACGCCGTCAGATCGAATTGCCGATCATCGAACTGACGACCAGCACCGCCACCGTCGCACTGGCGGCAGAAGCGCACGGCGTGGAACCGGGCCGTATTGCCAAAACCCTGGCCTTCCGGCTGGGCGACGGTCGCGTGGTACTGCTGGTCGCCCGGGGCGATGCCCGCATCGACAACCGCCTGTTCAAGGCAGCATTCGGCAAAGGCAAGATGCTCGGCGCCCATGAGGTCGAAACACTGACCGGCCATCCGGTCGGCGGCGTCTGCCCCTTCGGGCTGGCCCAGCCCCTGCCGGTCTATCTGGATACCTCGTTGCAGGATTTCGAAGAAGTCATGCCGGCCGCCGGTGGCACCCATACCGCGGTACGGGTCTCGCCGGCCCGACTGCAGCAGATTGTAGACGGCACCTGGGTTACGGTGTGTCAGTTGGCGCCGCAGCCAGCGGACTGAGCAGACAGTAGCTGTCCAGATCCCAGTATTGCCCTTGCCAGAACACCAGGCCCAGACGCTGCCCTTCCCGCACAAAGCCCGCCCGTGACAAAGTGGCCACCGACGCGGCATTCTGCGGAAAAACCAGCGCCTGCACCCGATGCATCTTCACCCCCAGCCCTCCGGTCCAGGCCCAGGCCAGCAGCGGCGCCATGGCCTCGCTCATCAGCCCCTGATGCCAGAAGTCGGGGTGCAGGGCATAACTGATCCCGACGTTGTGCCATTGCAGGTTGATGCCATCAAAACTGAACGTGCCGATGCACTCGCCGCTCGCCTTGTGCCGCAGCAGCCAGGTCACCCCCAGATTGAGCTGGCGCATCTGCGCCTGCACATCCAGCCAATAGCGCGCCTGCGCCGGTTCCGTCATGCAATCCTGACCAAACAGCCGACTGACATCCGGATGCGAATACAGATGAAAAATCGCCTGCTGTTCGCTGCCGTCCAATGGCAGCAACTGCAGGCGAGGCGTATCAAAAGAGGGGATGGCGGACGTTGTCATGCCGCTCAGGCTAGCATCAGCCTCGGTAAAACCGCATGACAAAGCATTAATAATTGTAATCGGCTGCCGTGCTCACCCTGCTGAAACGCAGGCGCCGAGACTCATCAATCTGCAAACCAATCTCGCTGCCGGGCTGAAGTGAAGCGCCGAGCGCCGCCAGCTCGCGACCAGACAGACTCATGATGTAATGCTGCCCGGCCTGATTCAGGGTCAGACGCACCCCCTCCGCCTGTGGCATCACACTGACGATGCAAGCATCCCGACCCTGGGCATCCAGCTGCAAGGCTGCCGCCGGCAGCGCCCAGTCCGGCCCGACATTCTCAAAACCAATAAAGCGGGCCACCCAGCTGTCGACCGGCGAGGACAACAAGCTGGCCGGGGCGGCACACTGCAGGATCTGTCCCTCATGCAGCAGCGCAATACGATCCGCCATGGCAAAGGCCTCCTGACGATCATGCGTCACCAGCACGGCACTCATGCCCAGATCGCGGATACGCTGACGGAACTCGGCCTGCAAGGCCAGCCGCAAGTGGGCATCCAGGCTGGAAAACGGCTCATCCAGCAACAACAGCCGTGGCTCGGTCACCAGAGCGCGCGCCAGCGCCACCCGCTGCGCCTCGCCGCCGGACAACTGCCCGACCGGTCGCCGCTCATAGCCGGCCAGCCCCACCGTCGCCAGCAGACCGGCGGCACGCTGTCGCGCCTCGGCGCGCGGCACTCGCCGCTCGACCAGCCCGAAACAGACGTTCTCCAGCACATTCAAATGCGGGAACAAGGCAAAATCCTGAAACATCAGCGCAAAATGCCGCGCCTCGGGCGCCACGCCGCCCAGATCCTCCCCGGCAAAACGGATCGATCCGGCATCCGGCTGCACCAGACCGGCAATCAGCTTGAGCAAGGTGCTCTTGCCACAGCCGGAAGGCCCCAGCAAGGCCACAATCTCTCCCTGCCCGACGGTCAGAGACAAGTCGCGGGCCGGCCACTGCGAGCCAAAACGCTTCGAAACCTTATCGATGATCAGCATGCCCAGCCTCCTCGCGCTGCCATTCAATCAATACAAACGCCAGCATGGCCAGCCCCATCAACAGGCAGGACAGCACCAGAGCACTCTCCTGATTCAAGTCCCCCGGGCGCCCCAGACGTTGATAGATCAGCGTCGTCAGGGTCATCCACTCCGGGCGGGACAGAAACAGCGTGACGGCAAATTCGCCCAGCGCCGTCGCGGCGGCAAAAGCCATGCCGCGACGCAATGCCGGCGCCGCCAGCGGCAGCAACACACGCCAGACCACGCGCCACGGCGAAGCCCCCAGCGAACGGGCAGCCTGGGGCAAATGTGCCGGAACGGCATCCAGTGTCGCCGACAAACCGCGGGCGATGAAGGGATAGGCCAGCAGCGTATACGCCCCCAGCAACATCACCAGACTGGCACTCAATCCGGGATACAGCAGCAAGAGACCAAAGGCGACACAGACAGGCGACACCGCATAGGGCAGGAAGGCCAGCGCCCCCAGCAAAACACTGCGACGGGCGGCAAAGGCGTGTGCCAGACCGAACAGGCAGGCACCCAGCAGAGCCAGCAGGGTGAAGCGCGCCGTATTGTACAAAGCCCGCCAGACCTCCGGCTCGGTCAGCACCTGCCAGGCGGCTCCCGCCGTCAGCGCCCGCCAGGCAATCGCCGCCAGCGGCGCCAGGGCCAGCAAGCCCAGCAACACAAAGGACAGGCACAGCAGGCCATATTGCCAGGCATCCCCCGCCGCCACGCGCGCCTGCGGCTCACCCCGCAGCGGACGCGCCAGCACCCGCTCCAGCCAGGCATAGGCCAGTGCTGCCAGCCCGGTGGCCAGCAACACCGTCAGCGCCAGCGAACTGGCATCGGTCAGATTCAGCTCATAGGCCACCAGGGTATAAATCTCCACCTCCACGGTGGCGTAATGCTGCCCACCGAGCAGCAAGGCCAGCCCAAAGCCGGAAAAGCAATAGAGAAAAACCAGACACAGCGCAGAACAAATCCAGGGCATGGCACCGGGCAGCTCAATGCGCCAGAACACCCGCCAGGGGCTGGCGCCGAGCGAGCGCGCCGCCTGCAAACGATGCGCCGGCAGACGGGCAAACCCTTCCTGGGCTGCACGCACCATCAGCGGCAAGTTGTAAAACAGATTGCCATACAGCAACAGCCAGGGCGTGTCCTGGCCATGCAGGCCGGTCAGCCCCTGCGGCCCGAACAGGGCCAGCACCCCCATGGCGGCCACCAGGGTCGGCATGACAAAGGGCAACATGCCCAGCCGGATCAGCCAGCGACGGCCGGCAAACTCCAGACGTGCCAGCGTCCAGGCCACCGGTACGCCGAACAGCAGGGCCAGCAGACAGGTCAGCAGCGCCTGCCCGGCAGACCAGAGCAAACGCCAGCGATAATAAGGATCGGACAAAAAGGCCAGCGACAACGCGCCGGCCCCTTCGGCGATCAGCCGCCCCAGTGGCAGGACCACCAGCGCGGCCAACAGGGCCAGCGGCAACCACGCCAGCCAACGCATGGAACGCATCTTATTTGAGTACCACCTGAGTCCAGCGCTTGATCCAGCCTTGCCCCTTATTGCGGAGCGTTTCAGCCGACGGCGTCTGGTGTGCGGCAGGCTCGTTGGCATAGGAGAACACCGGGGCCTGCGGCGTACCGCTCATCACCGGATACATCCACATGGTCGTCTGCAGATCCTGCTGCACGGGTGCCGAACGCAGGAAGGCGATGAACTTCTCCGCCGCCGCACGCGCCTGACCGCCCTTGATCAGGCCGGCACCTTCCACTTGCTGATACACGGCACCAGACAACGGCAGGGTCGCCACCGGCGACTCGGTCAATTTGACTTTACTGAAAGCCACTTCTGCCGCCGGATCGGTCGCATAGCTCAGCACGATCGGCCGGCTGCCGCCGTTGTGGGAAAACTCGGTGTTATAGGCGGCGCTCCAGTCATTCACCACTTTGAGACCGTTCTGGCGCAGCTTGCCCCAGAAGGCAAAAGCCTTGTCCTCGCCGAGGGCACCGATGGTGGCATACAGGAAACCTTGACCGGTACTGGACGTTGCCGGGTTTTCCACGACCAGCAGATCGCGATAGGCCGGCAGGGTCAGATCGTCCAGCGACTTTGGCAACGCCAGCTTGCTCTTGGCAAACCAGGCCTTGTCATACACCAGGGTGACATAACCGTAATCGGTGCTCACCAGACCATCCGGCAAGCTGTAACGTGCCTTGCGACCATCGGATTTCAGCGTCAGCGGCTCGATCACCCCGGCCTTGGCCGCCTTGCCCACCAGCGAATTGTCCAGACCGAACACCACATCGGCGATCGGATTGGCGCGGGTGAGAATCAGCTTGTTGAGCATTTCGCCGGCATCACCGCCCTTGATCAGCTGAACCTTGATACCCGTCTGCTTTTCAAAGTCCGCCAGCAGCGGTTTGGACACATCGAAGGAACTGTGGGTGATGACACGAAGATCGGCAGCCTGGGCACACAGCGCGGCGGCACAGAGGGAAACGGCGAGGCAAACTTGGCGCAACTTCATTCGGACACTCTCCAAAAGGCGCGGGAGCGTGGCCGCAGCGAACTGTGCCGATCACGCTCCCTACGCTGGTACGAACCAGATCAGGTAATCAGGGTATTTCTCAGCCGACAAGCCCCTGAATGGACGTCGGCACCCCCGGTGACAGTACGTCATTATACATGTTGTGACGAAGAAGCTGGCATCCTTGACCACGGCCATCCGCCAGCTTGTTTTGCGCCAAATCCAACGTCATAGGCATTTTGTTTGCAAATTGCTTTGTAACAGTTCATTTTTAATGCAGGATAGAGCCCTTGAAGCACACGAGCGACGCAGCACTGGCATGACCACTACCCTTGGCAGACCTTCGGCGATGACCCAACCCGCATCCGAACATGTCGCGGCACAAGCCGCCAGCGCAACGGAAATAAAGGCACCGGAAAGCGATACCGCACTGGCCAACATCGCCATGCCGCTGGGGGAGTCGATTATCAAGTTGCAGCGAGACAGCAGCGTCCTGCTGTACGGCATCCTGCAGCGCAATCGTGCCGTCACCCAGCAATCGGACTTTTTCCGCGTGCAATGCCGCGGTTATGCCATCAACCAAAACGGCAGCTGGGGCGCATTTCCGGAAGACGAGGCGCGCTTTCACGCCAGCCGCAACTGTGCCTGGGTCCGCGTCGACCACCCGAGCCGCTCGATCACCTTTGGCCCCAAGGCGGGCATCCTGATCACCGACACCCTGCAGGGGGCCGGGCTGGATGACTTCTTGTTCGCGGCCGTCATCGCCTGGGTCAAGGGGACCTATCCGGAATACAGTGCCAGCCCCGGCATGCTGATGATTCAGGCCGGTACCAGCGAGTCGGAAAGACTGCACAAACAGGCCTTCTTCGCCAAGCAGGGCTTCGATTTCGAATGGAGCGACGAGCAACAGCGCTCCGGTCTGTATTACAAAGACAAGGTCAACCGGCTGATTGGTGTCTGCGAAAGCACCATGATTGCCGAATTCGGCGGCGAGGCCATTTTGCAGACCCTGATCAAGCAGGACCAGGATCGGCACGAACTGCAGCAACGCATGGAAAAAATCGAATCGCTGAACAACGCCGTGCACCAGGCGCTCGACAAGGAGCGCCATACCACCCAGGTGCTGGCCGTGGTGCTGGTCGTGGTGATGATCATCGGCCTGTGGGCGCTGTTGTAAACCGCGCGCCGCTCAGAGCGTTCGCAGCCTGACCGGGGCCATGCCCAGGGGCTGGCGCCAGGTCTGCACCAGCAACACCCCGCCCAGCACCAGCGCCCCACCCACCAGGTGATACGCGTGCAATGATTCGCCCAGCAGCAGGCTGGCAATCGCCACCGTGATCACCGGCATCAGATTCATCAGCGCGGCCGTACGTTGCGGCCCCAGCGCCTGCACCCCGGCCAGCCACAACATCGGCGCCAGCAACGATGCCGGCAAGCCGGCATACAACACCAGCGGCAGGGCGACCAGACGGACACCGGGAGCACCGGCCGCCAGGTAATACACCAGCAGGAACCCCACCGCGCACCAGATTTGCAGGCACAGCGAGGCCCAGCGATTCAGTGCGATCGGCCAGCGCTTGAGCAAAACGCTGTAGGCGGCATAGGCCAGGCAGGCCAGCAGCATGATGCCATCGCCCGGCGCCACCCCCAGCCGCAGCAAGCCCGCCGGATGGCCATGGCTGAGCAGATAGACCAGTCCCACCAGCGACAGGACACCGCCGACCAGATCGCCACGCGTCACCCGCTCGCCCAGCCAGAGGACCGACAGCGCCACCGTCAGCAGCGGCAACGTGGCCTGCAGCAAGCCCATATTGGTCGCCGTGGTGGTTTTGGCCGCCAGGTAGGCCAGACACTGGTAAGCCACCATGCCCAGGAACCCCAGCAAGACCAATTGCCCGGCATGACGGCGGATCAGCACCCGCTGCGCCAGCCAGTCGCGCCAGACAAAGGGGGTCATGCACAGCGCAGCGATCAGCCAGCGATAAAACGAAATCGCCGCGGCATCAATGCTGCCGGCCGACAACTTCGACACGATGGTATTGCCACCCCAGATCAGCACCGCCAGCAAGGGCAGCACATAGTGTCGGGAAGAAACGCGCATAAGAAATATCCGTCATCACAATGACAGTATTGTCGGCCAGACTGATTCAAGGGATATAATGCAAACCAGACAATCCATACCGAAAGCCTGCCATGCCGGCCAGCAGCGTGCTGTTTCCGCCTGACCTGACGACCCTGCCCTATCCGGTCTATCTGCGACTCAATGAATTTGCCACCAATGACCGCTTTCTCAGCCATCGCCACCCCTGGGGCCAGCTCAGCTATTCCGCCAGCGGCGTGATGGCACTGACCATCGATGGCCGACCATTTCTGGCGCCACCACAATATGGCCTGTGGACGCCGCCGGATCATGAACACGATGCCCACACCCTGCAAGGCGGCCGCCATCATTCGGTCTATATCGATGCCGACTACTGCCGGGATCTGCCGACACAACCCTGTGCCCTGCAACTGGGGCCGATCCTCAAGGCGATTCTGGAAGACTTTGCCGCACGCGGACTCAACGTGCCGCAAACCGGGGCCGACCGGCGTCTGACCGATGTACTGCTGGACCAGATGCAACTGGCACGGTGCTCAGACAGCTACCTGCCGGCCAGCAACGACCCCCTGCTGTCACGCCTGCTGAGCGCACTGCAACAAGCGCCGGGCAATAACGACACCCTGGCGCAATGGGCCGACCGGCTGCACAGCACCGAACGCACCCTGGCCAGACGCTTCCAGCGCGAACTGGGATTGAGCTTCAGCGAATGGCGACAACGCCTGAAATATCTGACCGCCTTATCGATGCTGGAGCAGAACCTGAGCGTGCAGCACATTGCCCTGGATCTCGGCTACAGCACCGCCTCGGCCTTCATCGCCATGTTCCAGCGACTGGCCGGCGTGTCACCGGACCAATACCGCCGCCAGCATCCGGCGCAGTAGGCAGACCATGCTCACGACACAAAAAAAGCCGCGGACTGTGCCGCGGCGAGGGAGCAAAACAACCTTCTTATGACGAACTGAAACCGACCCACTCAGCTCAGGCTGATCTTGCCCTGGGCCAGCATGAAGCAGGCGATCACACCCAGCACGGCCATGAACAGGGCCAGCGCTGCCTCGAAGCCCTTGAAGGGCTTTTCGCCACGTTCCCACTTGGCCCACCAGTAAAAGGCAATCCCCGGGGTATACAGAATCATCGACAGGAACAGGTATTTCAGTCCTGCTGCATAAATCAGCCAGACACAGTACCCCGTTGCCAGCACGCCGATCAGCATGTCGCGATTGCGCGCCCGGCTACCGGCGGGATACCCCTGGCCGCGCAGTGCCACCATCCAGGCATAGCCACCACACAGCAGATAAGGGATCAGCACCATCGAGGTGGCCAGCGACAGCAGGGCCAGGTAACCGGCCGAGCTATACAGCGTCACCAGCAACATCACCTGAATCAGACCATTGGTCAGCCACAGGGCATTGACCGGAGACTGATGGCGGTTGACCTTACCGAACATTTTCGGGAAGACCCCGTCACGCGCGCCCAGGTAAGGAATTTCAGCCGGCAGCATGGTCCAGGCCAGCAGCTCCCCCCCCACCGCAATGATCAGGCAGGCGTTGATCAGATCGGCCCCCCATGGCCCGACGACGTGCTGCAGCACACCGGCGGCAGACGGATTCTTCAGGCCGGCCAGCTGCGGCTGGCTCATGATGCCCAGCGACAGCACCGACACCGCCACCAGCAACGCCGAAGTCAGCAGGAAGCCCACCACGGTGGCACGACCGACATCGCTCTTCTTCAGTGCCCGGGTCGAATACACCGTGGCACCTTCAATACCGATATACACCCAGACCGTCACCAGCATTGAGCCCTTGACCTGGTCCAGCACCGAGCCCAGCTTGACGCTGCCCCAGAAGTCCATGGAAAACGTTTTGACCTGAAAGGCCAGGATCACCACGATGACAAACAGAATCAGCGGCAGAATGCGTGCAATGGTGGTCAGGATATTAACGAAGGCCGCCTCGTGCACGCCGCGCATCACGGTCCAGGTCAACAGCCACAGCAGAATGGACGATGCCAGGATCGACTGCCAGTTATTGCCATCGGCAAACAGGGCGAACGGTTTGAAGCCCGCCAGTGCCGAGAACATCACCACAAACAGCGACACATTGCCGACCCAGCCGGACATCCAGTAGCCCCAGGCCGAGTTGAAGCCCATGAAATCGCCAAAACCGGCACGGGCATAGCCATACACCCCGCCCTCGACATCCGGCTGACGATTCGACAGGTTCTGGAAGACCAGCGCCAGCATGAGCATGCCAAACAGCGTAATGCCCCAGGCAATCATCACGGCACCAGCACCGGAAGTCGCCGCCATATTCTGTGGCAGGGAAAGAATCCCGGCCCCCAACATTGAGCCCATCACCAGGGCGGTCAGTGCCACCAAGCCCAGCTTCTTGGCGCCACGATCTTGCGCTACGGCATCTGTCATTGTCTGACCCCTTATTTTGATTTTCTGGTCTCGCCGCAGTAAAACAGCGTCCTCTAATAATCTAAACGACTAATATACTTGTTGTACAATTCATAATTCTGGATATGGATTAGAGGCGCTAATCATGAGCCTGCGCATTGACTACAAACAGTTGGCCGCCCTGGATGCCGTGATCCGCGAACAAAGCTTCGACAAGGCGGCCCGCAGCCTGCACATCACCCAGTCCGCGGTCTCGCAGCGCCTGTCCCAGCTGGAACACAGTGTGGGGCAGCGCCTGCTGACACGGGCACAACCGATGGCACCGACGGCCCAGGGAGAACACTTGCTGCGCCATGTGCGCCAGGTCGCCTTGCTGGAAAGAGAACTGGAACATCGCATGAATGCCGATGCCGACAGCTATCAGGTGCTGGCGGTCGCGGTGAGTAATGACACCCTGGCCTGGTTTGTCCGCACCTGCATGCAATGGATGCCGTCAACACCACGCACCCTGCTGCAAGTCTATGTCGATGATGAGTCACGCACCCAGCAGATGATGCGCAACGGAACGGTACTGGGCTGCATCAGCCAGCACCCCACCGCCCTGCCCGGCGGGGAGGTCACCGAACTGGGAGCCATGCGCTTTTACTGCGTGGCGACGCCCGCGTTTGCCCGGCAACACTTCCCCCACGGCATGACCGATAGCGCGCTGGCGCGCGCGCCGGCAGTACTGGTCAGCCATGATGATCCGCTGCATTTCGACTTCCTGGCACAACAGCATCCGGACTTTGACGGCGTGTTTCCCTTTCACCTGATCCCGTCAATCAATGAGTTCGTCGATGTCATCACGGCCGGTGCCGGTTTTGGGCTGGTTTCCAGCCTGCTGATCGGCGAGCGGCTGAATCAGGGCGAGCTGGTCGACCTTTGCCCGGCAGCCCCCTTTCACCTGCCCTTGTTCTGGCACCGCTGGGCCATGCAGAGCACGCTGATCAGCCGGCTGACCGATTCGCTGATGGCCGAAGCGCGCCGCTTGCTCGACTGAGGCAGGCAAGCATCGCATTGACATCGGGCGGCGAGATGTTTACCCTGCCCCCTCGCTTTTTGTGGCCCCGCCGGATACCGGTTCCCGCCACAGGGAGCGCGAAGCCTTTCGCCAGAACCTTTCCCGATTCAAGCATCCATGCTCAGAAAGAAAAAAAGCACGCCGGCGCGTGCCTTGCTCATGCAATTGACCGATGAGGAATTTACCCTGCTGGCCGGTCCCTCGGTGGACAGCCAACTGCCGGTGGTATTCGACAATGGCGCCCGGTTCGGCCAGTTAATGGGCGAATGCCTGTTCTGCAAAACCCCGCTGCGCCGCCATGCCCTGCGTGGCCAGGTGACCCGTACCGCAGGCAATCTGTACGCCATCCGGGCCATCGGCATCTGCATCAGCTGCCGCAACCTCACCAAGTTCAATTACCGACTGAACGACAACCTGACCATCACCGAACCGGGCAGCGGCAAGATCATCAGCCAGAGCCTGCCCGCGACCGCTGAACCCAGGAAAAGCAGCCGCTTTTTCTCGGAAGACTAGGGTCCCTAGTCATTGCGCATCAGCTGAAAAGCCACCTTGCGCTGCCAGCTGCGCGGCATGAAACGGTTGAAGAACACCGTCAGGCGGTTGACCCACCCCGGCACCCGGGCCGCCCCCCGGCGACGCAACAGCGCCAGCGCCTGACGCACCACCTCAGGGCTCTGCATCATCACCAGCTTCTGGTACGGCGTGGCTCGCTGACCGGAGACGGCCAGAAACTGCGTCGCCGTGATGCCGGGCGCCACCACACTCACCGTCACGCCGTAGGGACGCAACTCCTCGTGCAGCGCCTCGCCCAGCAGCAGGACATAGGCCTTGCTGGCACTGTAGGCGGCATAAGTCGGCGTCGCCTGGTAAGCCCCGATGGACGACACCAGCAAGATCTCACCCTGCCCGCGTGCCACCATATCGGCCGCGTAGCAATGCGTCAGCTCGGTCAACGTGGAAATATTCAGTTGCAGCATGTCCTGCAGCCGCGGCAAAGGCTGGCGGTGAAACTCGCCATGCACACCAAACCCGGCATTGTTGACCAGGACATCAATCTGCCAGCCCAGCCGGTCTGTCTGCTGCTTGAGCGCAATCGCCGCGCCCGGTTGTCCCAGATCCTGCACCAGTACCTGCACATCGACCTGATAGCGCTGGCGCAGCTCATCTGCCAGGGCCTGCATCGGCGCTTCGCTGCGTGCCACCAGAACCAGCGCATTCCCCCTGGCCGCCAGTTGGCGTGCGAAGTCGGCCCCCAGACCGCTGGATGCGCCGGTAATCAAGGCGCGACGTGGTTGTGACATGGTAACTCTCCCCGATAATTAATTGACCGCTGGTCATTATTCAAACATGAAGCAGCCGATGGCGCCAGAGAACCGAAACGCGACCAGGCCGGTTTGTCTCGCTCTTGCCACAAACCTGTTTGAAATACAGCACATTAAGCTGCTCAAACCTGGGGGAACCGCCCGCGAGGATGGGGCACTGGGCACTCAAAATCTGACAGAAAAAAACAATAGATATGTCAGAAATATAGGAATCCGCCGATGGGACACGACGGACAGCTCCCGGATCATTGCCTGGTTATTCACAAAAACCGCACGCCACCTCAGGGGTAGCGTGCGGGCAATTGATTCTGGAGATTTCAATGACTGGAAAACATCAGCTCGGCGCGCAGATCCTGCGCTGGATCCACCACTTTCAGGCCGTGCGCGCCGCGCGTCATGCACACAGCGCAACCGGCGACGACTACGGCATGCCGCACGGGAACTGCCACTGCAGCTTCTGCGAAGAGTACCGGGATATCAAGGCTCGCAGTCAGGACGACTTGCCGCACAGCCACTGATCCGGGGGAGATCAGGCTGGCTGGCGTGTCGCCGCCAGGACGATTTCCCGAATGCAGACCTGCTGGGGTTGCTCGTAGGCAAAGCGAATGGTTTCCGCCACCGTCTGGGCATTCAGCACCCCGCCCATCTGCTGCTTCCACTCGTTGTAACCCTGCTTGATCGCCGCATCGGTCGTATGCCCGAGCAATTCGGTCTCGACGGCTCCCGGCGCGATGGTGATCACCCGAACAGCCTGCGCCGACACTTCTTCACGCAGATTCTCGCTGATGGCATGCACGGCAAACTTGGTGCCGCAATAAGCCACATGACTGGGGAAGGTCTTGCGCCCGGCAATCGAACTGATATTGATGATCGTGCCATGGCGTCGCGACACCATGCCGGCGAGCACTGCATGAATCCCGTTCAGCAAACCCTTCACATTCACATCCAGCATGGTCTGCCACTCTTGCGGATCCTGACCGGCCATACTGCCCAGCAGCATCACGCCGGCATTATTGATCAGCAAGTCTGCCGGACCATACAGCGCCTCGGCTTCCTGAACGGCACCGGCCAGGGCAGCGGCATCGGTCACATCCACGGCACGGCAAAGGGTTTGGGGCAAGGCCAGTTGCTGCAGACGCTCCAGTCGGCGCGCCAGCAGCAGCAGCGGGTAGCCGCGCTCGGACAGCAGGCGGGCCGTGGCTTCGCCGATACCCGAGCTGGCACCGGTAATGATGACGAGAGGCTTTTGCATGATGACTCCTGAAATAGATAAAGACGATAACAAAGAATGGAATGCAGTATAATTTAGCCAAAACAAGCTGAGAAATACTGTTTTTCTAGAACAGACATCGAAAATATCTATGGATATCCGCCAGCTCAAAGCCTTCATCGCCGTCTACGAAGAGCGCAATATCAGCAGCGCGGCACTGCGCCTGCACCTGAGCCAGCCAACCTTGTCCGTGACCATCCGGCAACTGGAAGCACGGCTGGGCACCACCCTGTTCCTGCGCCAGACCCGTGGCGTGGCGATCAGCGATGCCGCACGCCAGCTTTACCCGCGCGCGCGCAAACTGGTCGCCGATGCCGAGGCGCTGGATGGACTGTTTTGCGCGGACAGCGAGCCCTGCAAGCTGCTGACCCTGGGCATGGAGGGCGAACCGGGTCCGGCACAGATCGAATCCATCCTGCGACTGGCACACCGCAGCGACCCTTTGCTGCAACTGACGTTGCGGCAAGGCTGTCAGGGAGAAGCACGGCTGGCCCCCGAGAGCCTGCGCTGCGAGGAGGAGTTGTTTCTGCCTTTGTGGGAAGAGCCCTTCGTACTGGTGCTGCCCCATGACCACCCGCTGGCCAGCCGCGCGGCAATTGCCCATGCCGATCTGACCGGGGTGGACTGGATCGCCTGTCCCGGCCATGACTCCCATCCGGTGCTCATGGCCTGGTACAACCAGCCAGAGCATCAGGTGCCCTGCTTTGCCGCTCAGGCGGATAACTTCACCCTGGCCCTGTCACTGGTGGCCACCGGCATTGGCGTGGCGCTGCTGCCGCAATCTCTGGCGGCCGGGAGACCGGATCTGGCGCTGCGTCCCCTGACCGGAAATGCCCCTCATCGCCGTGTCGGACTTTGCTACAACGAAACGGCCAGAGCCAACCCGGCTCTGGCCGCACTGATCGATCAACTCAACGCACTGCCTCAATCGTCGTCGAACGAGATCGGCATGCACTGACTGCACTGCACCCCTTGCGGGCAAGAGCAAGCGACCGGCAAGGCTTTGGTACGTTGCATCACGGCCACGACACGCTTGTCATGCAAGGCCTCATTGATCTGCAGGCCCATGCCCCAATACCATCCCTGGCCCACCGCCTGACGCTGACGGCGAAATTTTTCTCCAATCATTCTGCTTTCTCCTTTTTCTTTATCCCGGAAAGCAGATACAGCCGGAAGGTTCTCTCCTCTGTTTTTTTAGACCTTCCGTTCCACCTGATCCTGTCCTGACCCGGCGGAGGCCGATCTGCCCGTCACAACGCTGCCCTGCCCTCAAACAGGCGGCAGTTTGGCAGCCCGGCGGGAAGACAGACACTGGCACATGCGCCATCCTCCCTGCCGATCCTGCAGGCCCTCGCCCAAAGCTTCGACATCGGGGCGAAAAGACCGACCGACATGGCTGACCATGCCGATGTACCACTGATTTAACAATAAGTTAGCCAGGCCACGGAATGCCAAGAATTTTTTCATTTTCGCGCTCCCCATGAATATTACTTGACGCTCAGTAAGCCTAAACGCATAGTGGATCACCAAGAAGCACCACTTATATGTTTTTACAATAGACCACTTCGCAGACCGCTATGCGTACCGTGAAAACCCTCGACATCCCGCTACTCGACAATCCCTCCCTGACCGGACTGACCCGTCAGGACCAGGTGTATCGCAGCCTGCGGCAGGCGATTCTCGAGGGACGCTTGCGCCGCGGCGTACAAGTCCCCTCCAGCCGCGAGCTGGCCAGCCGCTGGTCCCTGTCTCGCGGCACCATCGAGCAGGCCTACGAGCGTCTGGCGATCGAGGGCTATCTGGAGCGGCGCCAGGGTGCCGGCACCTTTGTGGCGGCACAGTTGCCCGAACACTTCCTGCTGCCCGACACGCCGTGCAAGGTGCGCAATAGCCCGACGTCTCCCGTACCGGACAGCAAGCCGGCCCCGCTGCCCGACACGCACGGCATGGCGCCCTGCGGGCCCGGCCCGGCACGCCAGGCATTCATCGCCCGCTCGGCAGACCCCTTGCTGCTGGATATGGCCAGGTGGCGCCAGCATCTGTCCCGGGCGACGCGCAGTATTGAGGTGGACGACATGCATCTGATGCAATTTGGCGGGCTGGCCCGCCTGCGCCAGGCGGTAGCCGTCTATGTGAAGGGCGTGCGCGGCATTGAGTGCCGGGCAGAAGATGTCGTGATTACTACCGGCATTCGCCAGGCCCTGAGCCTGGTGGCAGGACTGCTGCCGGCAGGCGCGCGCGTGGCGATCGAAGACCCGACCTATCGTCAGGCGCGGGAAATTTTTGAATCCCGCGGTCTGGCCCTGCAGCCGACCCCCGTCGATCAGGAGGGGATTCGCGTCGAGGCGCTGGGCAACACCCCCTGTGCCGCGGTCTATGTCACGCCGGCACACCAGTCTCCGCTGGGGTATACCCTGAGTGCATCCCGCCGGGCAGCCTTGCTGGACTGGGCCCGGCATCATGGCAGCCTGATCATCGAGGATGACTATGACAGCGAATACAACTATCTGAAATCGCCGCCACCGGCATTGAAATCCAGCGACAGCGCTGACCATGTGCTGTTCTGTGGCAGCTTCAACAAGCTGCTCTACACCTCTTTGCGTATCGGCTTCATGATCGTGCCGCAAAGCTGGCGGGCCGCGTTGATTCAGCGTCTGTATGCCACCGGCGCCCACCCCGGTCTGATCGAGCAGCAGGCCCTGGCCTCCATGATCGAATCCGGCGACCTGTACGCCCATATCCGCCAGGCGCGGCGCACCTATCAGCGTCGGCGCGACATCGTGATCCAGACATTGTCCCGCTGGATCGAACGCCCGCATCTGTCCGGCGAGCACTGCGGCTTTCATTTCGTGCTCTGGCTGCCGGCCTCGCTCAACGATCAGCAGATCGCCGCCGAATTGGCGGCACAGGGCCTGCCGGTTCGTGCCCTCTCCGCCCTGGCACTGCTTGACCGCTATCCGCCGGGGCTGCAGCTGGCCTTCGCCTCGATCTCCGATGACGTCCTGCGCGATGCCAGCAACCGACTGGGCGCGCATTTGCAGCGACATTGGCAGCAGAAACCTCAGCCTCGCCCGTGCCTGCAGGCCTCACAACTGGCCTGACAGCAAGGCAGGGGACGGCAGCATGGCCAGAGATTCACTCAAGATCATCGCCATTCGGCCGATAAACGATTGTCATCAGAATTTGTAAAAAATATGCTTATTCGTATTCTCTCCCAACCGATTGTCGTGTCGACCAGCCAAAGCAGCCGTACCACGACATCCGCGGAACCAGCCAAGACCGTCAACTCGGCCAGCCAGGATCAGGTCACCCTGAAGAGCGTGTTGGGTCAGACCATCTCGCAATGGGAAACGGCCATGGCCCAGTATCAGCAGGTGGCCAAGAAAAACCTGGCCACTTTGCAGCGCAGCAATCGCAGCAGCCGGCGCGCGGCGCTGGCACAACGTGCCGAGAATCTGAAACAGCGGGTCAAAGCCTTGCAGCAGATGATGAGCATGGCCTCATCCCATACCGCCAAAGGACTGGCGCAAGAGCTCTCCAGGCTGGCCAAGGAACTCAAGTCCCTGGCTTCCGAGCTGAAGTCACTCAGTGGCGGCAGTAGCGGCGGGGGCAGCCAGCCGATCAACTTCAGTGTGGCCGGCCAGACAGACGAAGGCAGTTCGGAGACAACAGACAGTGGCGACAGCACGGCGGACATCAGCAGTGCCAGCATCGACACCAGTCTGCCCGAGGTGACCAGCAATGTATCGGCCGATGCCGGGACGACCACAGAGGCCGGAACGGACAGCAGCGAAGCGGTCGACAGCAGCGGGCAGGACAAGACGGATGCGACGGTGAGCCATCAGGCGGGCAGCAACAGTGAGGCGGCGGCAGATGCCCAGGAAAAGATGGCGGATGCCAGTCTGGCCAACGCCCTGCAGGAGCTGGCCGCCAAGCTCAAGGGCATGCGCAATATGCTTAAGGCACTGGTACGCGAGCAGCCGGGCGGCAAGAAGCTGATGGACGACATTGACCGTGATTTCAACGATATCGACAAGGCGATGGCCGATATCAACGACAATACCAGCCAGGCCGAACTGACCGGCGATAGTGGCGGCAGTGGCGGGCAGATCGACGTCAGTGCCTGACGTCGGGCCGGCCCGCCGGCAGCCGTTTACAGCCTGAATCCGCCCACCACCTGCTCCAGCGTGCGCGACAGATCAGCCAGATGCACGATCACCTGGCTGGCCTGGCGGATTTCGACATCGCCCTGCTGCACCTGCACCGACATCTGTTCGGCATGGCGTGCCATGTCTTCGGTCGCACGCGACTGTTCGCTGGTGGCATCACGGATCTCGCCCGCCTGACGAATGACGGCCTGCATGCTCTGCTGAATGGCGGCAATGTGGCTCAGCGCGGCATCGACCAGCAACACCCCGCTCTGCACCGACTCATTGGTCTGTGCCACACCTTGCAGCGCCTGGGACGAGGCGTCGCGCATCGAAGACACAATCTGGTCAATTTCCACCGTGGCCTGGCTGGTGCGTTCGGCCAGCTTGCGTACCTCATCGGCCACCACAGCAAAGCCGCGACCCTGCTCCCCGGCACGCGCCGCCTCAATGGCGGCATTGAGTGCCAGCAGATTGGTCTGATCGGCAATATCCTTGATGACCCCGGCAATGCTGCCGACCTGCCCGGAGCGGGACTCCAGGTCGCCCACCAGCTGCGTCACCCCGTCCATGGACTGGGCGACCGTACCAATCTCGCCGGATACCTTGCGCACCGAGTCGGTACTCTGATCGGTCAACGCCCCGGCATCGGCAATGATCCCGGCGGTCGCATGGCTGCTCTGGGCAATATGAGAAATGCTGACCGTCATCTGTTCGATGGTGGCCGCCGTGGCTTCCGCCATGTCGGCATTGGCGCGCGACCCCTGCTCCAGCCGCACATTCATCTGGGACAACTGCTCGACACCGGCGCCCAGCAGCCGGGACTGATCGCGGACCCGCAGGAACATCGCGTGCAGTTGCGCCATGAAGGCATTGAAGGCCTCGGCCACCTGGCCAGACTCGTCGCCACTCTCCACCGGCAGGCGCATGGTCAGATCGCCGTGCCCGGAAGTCAGGGAGCGCATGGCGTCGCGCAGCTGGGCAATCGGCCGGGTAATGCTGCCCGATACGGTAAAAATCAGCAGCAGCGCGACCGCCAGCACCAGAACATCCAGCAGGGCCAGCCACAGCATGGTGTGGCTCAGGGCCCCATAGACTTCGTCTTCCGGAATCTGCACCACCACAAACCAGTTGGCACTCGGCAGGTAACTGGAAGCCACCACCATCGGACCATCCGGCCCGGTGAAATGCGCCAGATTGAAGGCGGTCTTGTTCAGCAGCCCGGCAGCAACGTCCGCCATGCCCGGCAGGCTGGCCATGGCGACTTTGTCCCCCACCTTGACCAGTGACGGGTCGCGATGAATCTGGATCTTGCCCTGATCATCCACCACGAACACCTGTCCCTTGTCGCCAACCGCCATCTTGCGGATGCGCTCGGCCATGGCGGTCACGTCAAAGCCCAGTGCGGCAATCGAACGATGGCCATGCGCGTCATGCGCCAGGACATCAACAAACATCATCACCTGACTCTTGCCGTCTTCAACCCCGAGGTTGAACTCGCTGTCTCGCCCACTGGCCAGAAAATCCTTGAACCATTTGTCGGCACCGTCCGGATGCACCTTGACCAGGAAGGTATCGCCATAATTGTTCAGCGTGGCTTCGGACGACCAGGAAATGATGCTGGCACCGGTCGCCTTCTTCACCTCGGCGGCATAGTGCTGGAAAGCCGGCACACCGCTGGCCGGCTCTCCGGCACTCAACCAGTCCAGCACATAGCTGTTGCGCGCCATCTGGCGGGTCTGGTGCAGCGGCAAGGCCACAGCCGCATCGATATCATTGCGGATGGCTTCCACCGTTTTGACCAGCTCGTGCTGCTCCAGCCGCTCGGTCAGCACACTGCGGAACAGATGCGCCGAGACCAGCGCCAGCACCAGCAGCGATGCCGTCAGGATCACCGCCACACTGATCAGGATTTTTTGTCTGATCGACCAATTCTTGAACATCCGGAAACTCCCCTCACAAACCCGGCAGGCCAGATTGGCGCCACCATTTTTCTTTATGTGAAGATATTATCGCATGATGTGTGCAAAACGGGCGTCCTGCAGAGAAAAACCCTCGCAGGCCAGGAGGGAGGCGCCTTGCCATGTCGGCAAAGCGGTTGTCGTCAACAGGCAATGCCATTAGCATGGCGGCACCAAGACTCGCCGCACTCGCCACGACGTCACGCACCTCAAGCGCGTCGCCGCCGCGTACTGACCATTATCAAGTTGTCATGATAGTGAATTTATTATCATAATAAGCCGCCTTTAACCGCATTCGCGCAATGCCGTTGCCTGTCCGCGTCGTTTGACGCCATATGCAGGCCATCAGCAAGGGACTTGAAACTGCATGTTTACCTTTGATCTGGACTACCGGGCGCTGTTTGACGAACGTGCCTGGCAACTGAAAGCCCAGGGGATTTCCGGCAAATCGCTGCGCCAGGTGCGCAGCCATGTCACCAACTTCTGGGGCACCGGTCCGGGGGCCTGGACACATGAGTGGACCTTGCATGCCATGCAGGCCGAACGCGCCGGGCGCTGGCTGGAGGCCTCGGCCTGCCACGGTGCGGCGCGCTTCCCGGTCATCAACACACCGGAACGGCAGCAGGCGCTCGCCGACCAGATCCGCTGCTATCTGCGCGCGGCCCCCGAATTTCCCTGTCATTTCAGCCGCAAGGCACTGACGGTGCAGTTGCCGACCGGCGCTGCGCAGATCATGGTGCACCTGTTCGAACCGGCGAAAACCACCCGTCGCCCGCGCCCCCTCCTCTGCCTCAGTGGCGGCGTGTACATCGGCAAATTCGAGCTGCACAAACTGGCACTGACACTGGCGCGTTTCGGTGGCATGCGTGTCTGTGTGCTGGACATGCCCGGCACCGGAGAGACCACCCTGCCGCTGCAACCGGAGAGCCACCTGGTCTACGAGCAGGTCATCCAGCAGTTGCGCGACCCCGAAGCCCGTTGCGGCATGCTCGGCATCAGCATTGGCGGACACTGGGCGGCCAAGCTGGCGATGCTCGGCAGTGTCGATGCGGCGGTCGACATCGGCGGTCCGGTCGGCTTCGACACCCAGCCCGGCGCCAGCCCGCTGGCACTGAACAATGCCCTGACCGGGACCATCGCCAATGCCATGCAACTGGCGGAGATGCCGGATGACTCGCAGGCGCGGCAACTGGTACAGGAGTTTTCCCTGGCACACCAGGGACTGCTCGCGGGGGCCCCCAGGGTGCCGCTGCTGGTCATCAACGGCAGCAATGATCCCTATGTCAGCCGTCAGGACACGCTGGGCTTTGCCGGCAAGGACAATGCCGAGATCTGGCTGATCGACCGAGCCGGTCATTGTGCCGCCGAGCAGTTCGTCCGGCTGGTGCCGGGCGTCATGCTCTGGCTGCGACAACGTCTGAATGTCCCTGCCGGGCTGGGCTCGCCGGTCAGCCTGCTGGGCAAGGTGCTGATGCCAAGACGCAAGGTTCTGGCCTGAGCGCCGCGCATCGCGCCCGCTGCGGCGGGCGCGATCTTTGCTGACCATTCCCGCACGGGTGCGAACCCGCAACACCCGGTACCCTGCGGCTTGACCGACATCAAGCAAGCGGCAATTCCCCCACAGCAAGTATTGCCAATCGGGTCTTGGCTGGAAGATAATGAGAACGATTATTATTTAAGACCGCGCCATGACGCTTACCGACCTCCCCACCCACGCCCAGGCCATCGTCGACCATGTCGACGATGTTCATTCACCCGACACCATTTCCCAGCGCCTGCGCGACCTCGGTTTCGTACCGGGTGAACCGGTGCGCGTGGTGGCCCGAGCCCCCTGGGGCGGCGATCCGCTGCTAATCCAGATCGGCTCGACGCGCTTTGCCCTGCGCCAGGCCGAGGCTCGCCGCGTGGTCATCAACCGGGAGACCGCTCATGACTGAGGCAGCACTGCGTATTGCCCTGGTGGGCAACCCCAACTGCGGCAAGACCGCCTTGTTCAATCAACTGACCGGTGCCCGTCAGAAGGTGGCCAACTACGCCGGTGTCACGGTCGAGCGCAAGGAAGGCCGCTTTACCGCGCCCTCCGGTCGCAAGATCCGCCTGCTAGATTTGCCCGGCGCCTACAGTTTCGAATCCGCCAGTCCGGATGAGCGCATCACGCGCGACGTGCTGATGGGGCAATACCCGGGAGAAGCCATTCCGGACATGATCGTCTGTGTCGCCGATGCCACCAACCTGCGCCTGCACCTGCGTTTCGTGCTGGAGGTCCAGCGCCTGGGCCGGCCGATGGTGCTGGCGCTGAACATGATGGATGCCGCGCGCCGTCGTGGCATCCACATTGATGTTGAAGCGCTGTCGCACCGCCTGGGCATGCCGGTGGTGCAGACCGTTGCTGTGCGCCGTGGCGGGGCTCGTGACCTGATCGCGCTGGTCGATCAGGGCATCCCGGCCCATGACGCCGAAGCCCGTGCCGGCGACGGGCAGGATGTGCACGAAGCCGTACGCGACCTGCTGCGCACCACCGTCACCATGCCGCATGCCTCGGACAGAATGGTCGATACCATTGACCGCTGGACCCTGCACCCGGTCATCGGACCGATCATCCTGGCGGCAGTAATGTTCCTGGTTTTCCAGGCGGTGTATTCGCTGGGCAAGCCGCTGACCGATGCCATTGGCGATGGCTTTGACGGATTGAGCCAACTGGTCGGCGCCAGCCTGCCGGATGGTCCGCTGCGGGGCCTGATCTGCGATGGCGTCCTGGCGGGTCTGGGCACGGTACTCGGCTTCCTGCCGGAAATCCTGGTGCTGTTCTTCTTCATCCTGGTACTGGAAGAGTCGGGCTACCTGCCGCGGGCAGCCTTCCTGCTGGACCGCCTGATGGTTTCCGTCGGTCTGACCGGCCGCTCGTTCATCCCCCTGCTGTCGAGCTTTGCCTGCGCGATTCCCGGCATCATCGGCACGCGCAGCATTACCGATGCGCGCGACCGCTGGACCACCATTCTGGTCGCCCCGCTGATGACCTGCTCGGCGCGCCTGCCGGTCTACGCGCTGCTGATTGGTGCCTTCATCCCGACCATCAAGGTCTGGGGGCTGTTCAATCTGCAGGGGCTGGTCCTGTTTGCGCTCTACATGCTGGGCATCGTGGGTGCCATGGTCGTGGGCTGGATCTGCAAGAAGCTGGGCCGCGACCAGAGCGAACACGCACTGCTGATGGAGCTGCCGGCCTATCGCCTGCCGCAGGCGCGCGACGTGGCCATCGGACTCTGGGAGCGTGGCAGCATTTTCCTGCGTCGTCTGACCGGGGTGATTCTGGCGCTGACCGTGGTGATGTGGTTCATTTCCACCTTCCCTTCGCCGCCTGCCGGCGCCGTCGGTCCGGCCATCGACTACAGCTTCGCCGGCTATCTGGGCCGCGCACTGCAGCATGTGTTCGAGCCGCTGGGCTTCAACTGGCAGATCACCCTGTCGCTGATTCCGGCCTTTGCCGCCCGGGAAACCGCCGTGGCCACCCTGGCCACCGTCTATGCCGTCGGCAGTGATGCGGATGTCAGCTCGCTCGGTCACGTCCTGGCCAGCCACTTCTCGCTGGCCAGCGCGCTGGCGCTGATGGTGTGGTTCGCCTTTGCCCCGCAATGCATGTCCACCCTGGCGGTCATCCGCCGCGAGACCGGCTCCTGGCGCAAGGTCATCCTGTCGTTCAGCTATATGTTTGTCGTGGCCTATGTGCTGGCGCTGGCCACTTACCAGATAGCGAGGGCCCTGCTATGAGTCACGGACTGTGGATGCAATACGTCATCATCGGCCTGCTGGTGGTCGCCAGCGTGGTGTATACCGTGCGCAAGCTGCACAAGAGCGCCAGAACCGGTGACTGCGCCGGCGGCTGCAGCAGCTGCAACAGTTGCGGCAGCCCGCAGGAGGACGCCACCACGGCGCCGGTCACCCTGCACCGCCCCCCTGGCAAACAATGAGTTCTGCCACATAAAAAAACAGGCAACCGTTCGGTTGCCTGCTTTTTTGATGCGAGCGCATCAGCCGTAGAGATACCCCTGATCCACCTGAACGATCTGCTCCAGCGTGACCGAAGGCGACACCCCGCGCAGGATGGCAAAATCCACGACATCGCAGCGGCGACTGTCGTCGTCGGCGCAATCTGCGGTATCGATCATCGAGGGATTGGAACGCATCTGGATGACGTAGTCACCATCGCGCTGCACACCTTCAAAAATCCGCTGTGCATCGCGCGAGAGAAAATAACCGCTGTGGTAACCGGTCACCAGAACGGCGCCGGTTTCCTCATCCTCGGCATAAATCGGCGCCCGCTGCAGACCATGAATCACCAGCTTGTCTTCCCCCTGCTGAAAATGCGTCACCACCGTGGGCGGCACGCGATTTTCCAGAATGGAGAAGAAGCGCCCTGAACCTTCGCCATAATAGCCCTGCGCATGTTCGGTCAGACTGGCGGGGATTTCCACCGTCTGGGCCCGTCCGGCCTCGCCCAGATCAATCTGCAGATGGGGCCGGTTGACCAGAACCTGATCGACACGGCTCGCGTCGACATTGCCCGGTGCATACGTTTCGTCATGCACGTTACTGCGTTTGCTGCGTTCTGACATGATACGTCTCCTGTCCAGTCGTTGAATGCTGCCATCAGCCCGGCCAATCTAAACAAGCCGGGGAAACTTGCAGAGCGGCCAACAGCGCTTCATCACGTCAGAATCATTACCGTCTAGCGACAGGGTTTGGCGACCGACCCCAGAGAAAGCGGATCAGTCGAACAGATCTGCCTCATCCACGGCGGGCTCGCCCCCCTGCTGTGCGGCACGCTCCCTGGCCTGCAAGGCCTGCCAGGCTTCTTCGGTCAGGGCATGACTGCCATCACAGTATTCACGCCGGCCACAGCCGCAGCGGCCGATATCAGCCGGATTGTCCTTCACACGCATCATCTTGTTTTCTCCTTGTTGACGATAAAAAGCCCGCCGTCCGCAAGGACGACGGGCCGGGAAGCGCGAGGCAGGATCAGCCGCAGGCGCCCACGTGGCCGCAGGCCGTGCAGAACTCGCAGCCGTCGCGCTTGATCAGCGCGTGATTGCCGCACTCAGGGCACGGCTTGCCCGCTACCGGCTTCATCTGCTCAACATTGCCGTCTTCGAACAGATCGCCCTGCTCCGGCACCATCACGCCCATGTTCTCCACCGGGAAGCCCTCTTCGGTCAGGATGCCGAGCATGGCGTAACGATGGATCACCAGACGCGCCATATAGGCGACGGTCGACGGCCAGCTCTGCGACTTCTCGCTGTCCGGCGTACGGGCGAAGAAATCGCCCTGCGGCTCGGCATAGCTCAGCAGCTTGCGCAGCTTCATGCCGATCCAGGCCGGATCGATGACACGCATGTCCATGGACAGCATCTTGCACAGGCCATCCAGCTCACGCGGATAGCTGCCGGCCATCCACATGGAGAACGGACGACGCTGGCCCGTCGGCAGCACCAGTTCCTTGAGGAACAGCACGAAGTCATCACCGGTCTGCGGATTGGCAATGTCCACCGACCAGCTCATGGTGCCATCGGTGCCGGACTTCGGCTCCTTGCGGGCGAACATGGCGTCGATCACCGGCGTCGGTTCCCCTTCCTGCGCCGCCAGCGCGCCCAGCTCCTCGACGCGGAAACGCACGATATGCCCCAGCGCGGCAGCCGCACTGCTGGCATGCAGCAGCTTGTCGCCCAGCTCGACGGTATAGCGCTTGTCGCCGAAGGTCTGCGCCAGCGACTCCAGCTTCATGCTCAGCCACTCGACGTCACGGCAGCGCATGTCCATCGACAGGGTCTTGGCGACAGCGCCCAGACCGCGCGGCTGCTCGTTGCCGTTCACCCAGCACTCGAACGGCTGCTTGTGACCGTTTTCGACGTGTCCGATGAAGACGGCAAAGTCACCGCTGTCATGCTCGACCATATAGGTCCAGGACGGATTGCCCTGCTTGAGCTTGGGACGATGCGGCCACTTCAGGCTGGCCAGAGCCGGACTCGGCGCACTGTTCAGGGTGATACGACGATCCGGATCCCCCTCCTGGCTGGCAGACAGATCCTGCGGGGTTTCCTTGGCCGGCTCAACCGACAGCACGGACCCGAGCACATTGTTCGGCCGGTAAGTGGTAATCCCCTTCAGGCCGGCACGCCAGGCCTGCATGTACAGCGACTCGAAATCGCCAAACGGGTAATCGGCCGGGACGTTGACGGTCTTGGAGATGGCGGTATCGATGAACGGTGCCACGGCAGCGACCATCTGCATGTGGTCCAGAGCGCTCATGTCCAGCGCCGAGACAAAGTAGTCCGGCAGGCTCTTCACGTCGCCGCCCAGCATGCGATAGACACGATAGGCGTGGTCTTCCACCAGATATTCCTGCGTGGTGCCGTCGGCCATGCGCTTCTTGCGGGTATAGAACCAGGAGAACGGCGGCTCGATACCATTGGAGGCATTGTCGGCAAAGGCCAGCGAGATGGTGCCGGTCGGCGCGATCGACAGCAGGTGCGAGTTGCGGATGCCGTGCTGACGGATGCGATCCTTGATGGCGTCCGGCAGGCGGCTGGCGCAATGCGGTTCGGCCAGGTATTGGTCGGCATCGAACAGCGGGAAAGCCCCCTTCTGGATGGCCAGATCGACCGAGGCATCGTAGGCGGCATTGCGCATCACTTCGGAGACACGGGCCGCAAAGCGACGGCCGGCTTCGCTGTTATAGGCAATCTTCAGCATGATCAGCGTATCGCCCAGGCCGGTGAAGCCAAGGCCGACTCGGCGCTTGTTCTGTGCTTCGCGCTCCTGCTCCGGCAACGGCCAGACGGTCAGATCCAGCACATTGTCCAGCATGCGGATCGAGCTGCGCACCACGCTTTCAAAGGTGGCCTCGTCAAACGAGGGTGCCTCGCCGAACGGATCGCGCACGAAGCGGGTCAGGTTGATCGAGCCCAGATCGCAGCAGCCATAATCCGGCAGCGGCTGCTCGCCGCAGGGGTTGGTCGACTCGATGACTTCGCAGTAGCTCAGGTTGTTGTCGCGATTGATCTTCGACATGAACAGCACGCCGGGTTCGGCATGGTCATAGGTCGAGACCATGATCTGCTGCCACAGATCACGTGCACGCACTTCACGATAGACCCACAGACCGTCGTCACGGCGGAAGCTGTCCGGGAAAGCCTTGGAGGAAGGTTCGACGGCATGCACCAGCTGCCAGGTGAGATCCTGATCCACTGCCTGCATGAAATCATCGGAAACGCCGACCGAGATGTTGAAGTTCTTCAGATCGCCGTGGTCCTTGGCGTGAATGAACTCCTCGATATCCGGATGGCTGCAATCCAGCACGCCCATCTGGGCACCACGACGCGCGCCGGCGGACTCGACGGTCTCGCAGCTGCGGTCGAACACACGCATGTAGGAGACCGGGCCGGAGGCGCGACTGTTGGTACCCTTGACGCGCGCGCCCTTGGGACGGATGCGGCTGAAGTTGTAACCGACGCCACCACCGCGGCGCATGGTTTCCGCGGCCTGCAGCAGCGCGGAATAGATGCCGACCTTGCCGTCGATGGCCTCGCTGACCGAGTCGCCGACCGGCTGGACGAAGCAGTTGATCAGGGTGGCACGCAAATCGGTGCCGGCTGCGGAGTTGATGCGACCGCCGGGAATGAAGCCGCCTTCCAGCGCGATGTAAAACTCTTCCTCGAAGCGCGCCGGATCCTGCTCCAGCGCCGCCAGTGCGCGTGCCACACGACGACGCACTTCGGACACATCGCTCTCACCGTTTTTGGCATATTTCTCCAGCAACACTTCGCGGGAAATATCCTGCTCGGTCATGGCAGCTACGTTTTCCTGTTTCACGGCTTGGTCCTCTCATCACATCCGCAAGGGCCGGGCAAAGCGTTTCCGGGAGGAAAACGTTTGCACCGGCCCTTGCACTATATCTTGTGTTTGCTGATATCTGTCTGCACTACATGCCGCATTCTAGCGCATTGATGGCGAACACGAAAGTTTTCTCATGGTCTTGTCAGATCAATCGCCAGCGGCACCCCGTCGGCACTGGCCTGGGCGGTTTTGGCCGCGGCCAGCGAGATGCGCGCCTTCAACTCTGGCCAGGTCTGCGCCAGGTATTGCTGTGCGCCCCTGGCACGGGCATTGGCCAGTGCCAGCAAGTCCGCATCGGCCACCGCCTCGTTCTGGATGGCCTCCTGCCGCAAGGCCGTGTAGAAGGCAGGCCCGCTGCCGCCGGAAACCATGCGTGCCACCAGTTTCAGGCGGCCGACGCGATCGGCGAACATGGTCTTGATCGCCTGTTGTATTTCCACATCCTGCACATCGACGGCCGGCAGCGGCTCATCCGGCAGCAGCACCACACCGGCCGCCTGCAGGATGGCCCGGTCCACCCGGGCACGGGCCAACTGGCGACGGTCTGCCTGCGGATCCCAGGTCCCGGCGATACTCAGACGCATCTGCGGGCGCTGCGACATCATCTTGGCCAGCTCGCCCAGTTTCTGCCGTTCGGGTGAGGTCACGGCCGCTTCGCCCGCGACAAAACGCACATCGTCAAAGCCATCCATGCCCAGCATCGCCCCCAGGGCACGGAAGGGAGCGGTGGCCACTTTCTGCACCACATTGACGAAGGCTTGCCATACCAGACCGCCATAGCTGAACTGCGGATCGTCCAGATCGCCGCTGACCGGCAGATGCAAATCGATCCGGCCATGACTGTCCTGCAGCAGCAACACCGCCAGACTGAGCGGCAAACGGCTGATGCCGGGACGCTCGACCTGCGGTCCGAGCTTGATCGAATCCACCACAATGCGGTTATCGCCCTTGAGCTTGCGCTGCGACAGCAAATACTGCAGCTCCACCGACAGGCGACCATCATCGATCTGCCAGCCGGCGATATTCTCCGAATAGGTGTTCAGGCTGGTGAGCGGAATATTGCGGAACATCAGCTGGATATCCGCGCTGTCGGTAAACGACAGCGGTGCCAGGGCACCCCGTACGCGCACGTCACCGTTTTGGTCGACCAGACCATTCAGCGCGATGGCACCACGCTTGCCGGGGCGGGAAGACAGGCCGCTGATGGTGCCCCCCAGCTGATTGACGCGGGTGGCAAAGGCCGGCTTCATGCCCTGATCGGCAAAATCGACATTGCCGTTGCGCACCCGGATCATGCGCACGTCAAAGATCAGCGGCGCGGCCTTGCCCGTGGCCGGTTTCGCCGGTGTCGGAGACGTTGCGGCAAACAGCCGGCGCAGATTGCTGACCCGGTTCTGATCCAGCACCAGCCGTACCACCGGCCGATCCAGCTGCACATCACGCACCGACACCGCCAGCGGACTGCCGGACAACTTCAGCCCCGACAGATTCAGAGCCCGCCAGGCCAGCAAGGGGTTCTGCTCGCCGGCCTCACGAATCAGCAGGCTGTTCAGACCCGCACTGCCGGCCAGCTGCCAGCCCGTGGCGCCATAGCGCAGATCCAGCTTGGCCGACAGGTTTCCCTGCGGCATGGCCAGCGGGGTTTTGGCCAGCAAATACGGCGACAGCGGCGTCAGCGGCAGGGCTTGCGCGGTCAGTTGCCCCTGCAGCTGCGCGGCCGCCGGATCGAACTGACCGGCAAAATCGAGCTGACCGCGGCCGGCATGGGCATTGAGGCTCACGTCGAATGCCCCGTCCGAAGGATGGGGACTCAGGCTGCCGGCCAGGGGCGCCAGGGTCACTTCGGCAGGCTGGGCCAGCGTGCGATCACGCCAGACCAGACGGCCATCGGCCATGGCCAGACGAGGCAGGGTAAATTGCCAGCCACGGTCTTCAGCCTTCTGCACGGCCGCCACCACCGGGCGACCGCCCGAACCGGCGCGCAAGGCATCCAGATTGAGCGACCCATCCGCCGCGCGTTCGATTTGCAGCACAGGCTGCTGCAGCGTCAGCACCCCGCCATGGATCTGCCGGCCACTCATCGACGCTTCGCCCAGACCGAGATGCGCCATGGTCAACATCGGGGGCTGCCCCGGCTGAGCCAGCGACAGGTCCTTCAGATTGGCGGTGATGCGCGAGAGCGCCAGACCAGCCGGATCACCCAGCCGCACCCCGAGCGAGAGAAAGGGCAAATGACCCTTCAGCTCGACCGGACTGACGCGGCTCTGATCCCTGAGTTGCCATTGCCAGTTGTCCAGCCGCAGATCATTGACCTGGATATGCCACGCCGGACCAGCAGCCGGCTTGTCGGCCGCAGCAGCCTGCGCGGGCATGGCGGCCAGCCAGTCGAGCTGACCGGCCTGATTACGCACAGCCGTCACTTGCCCATTCGACAGATGGATGCGTTTAAAAAATAACGAATGTTTCTGCAGGTCGAGCAGGCCGTCCTCCAGCGCCAACTGGCCGAGCGCCAGCTGACTCTGGCCATCCGGCGAGCGCAGTCCCAGTCCGTCAATGCGGGCAAACAGCGTGCTGAGGGTCAGGCGCGGCCTGGCCGACTTCAGGTCAAACACATAATTCAGATCCAGCGACAGATTGCCGCGCGGCGGCGCCAGATGCAGATAAGGCGCCAGATAGTCCCAGACATCGGCCACCGGCAGCTGGCTGATGGTGATGCGGCCGGACGAGGACAAGGGCTCCAGCCCCAGCAGGCCGCGCCACTTCAGGCGGGTATGCTCGCCCAGGGTAGCCGACAGGGTATAGCCCCCCTCACCGGCCAGGGTACTGAGGTCATGCAAATTGAGGTTAATGCGCTGCAGGTCATAGGTCTGATCCGGACTGCCCTGCAGATCGCGCAGCACCAGCCGGCCCTGACTGAAGGTCAGCCAGTCGATAAAGACCTTGGGCGCACTGCCGGAAGACGGCCCCGGGCCGCTGGCATCGCGCACCAGCCGGGCCCAGTTCCAGCTGCCATCGGCAGCACGCACCAGATCCACTTCCGGGCGGGACAGCGCCAGCATCTCGGCATGCCAATGGCCGATCAGCAAGGCCCGCGGCATGGCATCCAGCTGGATGCGCTCGGCCGCAAACAAGGGGCTGCCGTCGCGGTCACGCAGCCGGACCCCCTTGAGTTCCAGGCTCATGCGCCATGGGTGAATCGCCACCTCCTCCAGCGTCAATTGCCGGCCGATACCCTGCGCCCAGCGTACCGCCGCATCGTGTACCAGCCCGGGGGCAATATAAGCAAGGAAACCCCAGGACAGGGCCCAGAGCAAGAGCACGGCGGCCAGCGCATAACGCCAGAAACGCCGCGGCTGGGGACGACGCGGCTCGGAGTGAGATTGGTCAGACATGCAGATTCCAGAGCGAAGATTCTGATAACAATTAAAGAATAGTACCGCGAAACGACCTTTCCGAGGACAGTTCAGCGCTGGACGCGGCGGGCGGATTTGTTGGTTAACGACAACAGCATCAGACTTTCATGACAAAAAGATTGCTGCCGCCCGGCAAGGCCACCTAGGATGAATGAGCGTTAAATATTTTTAACGCCCTTCCTTCTTCCCACCGCAAGAGGATTTATGAACCCTGCCGACAGTATTACCAGCTGGCTTGATCAGCACCGAATCACCGAGATCGAATGCCTGATTCCGGACATGACCGGATTGGCGCGCGGCAAAGTCGTACCGCGCCACAAATACGATCCCGGAGAAGGGCTGCGCCTGCCCGAGGCAGTGTTCGAACTGAGCGTCACCGGCGACTATCCTGACGCCAGCCTGACCCCGGAGGCCGACCCGGACCTGCGCCTGATCCCGGATGCCAACACCCTGCGACTGGTTCCCTGGGCGGCGGATCCGACGGCCCAGATCATCCATGACTGTGTCGGCTTCGACGGCAAGCCGGCCGAGCTGTCACCGCGCAATGTGCTCAAGCAGATCCTGGCGCTGTACGAAGCCGAAGGCATGACGCCGGTGGTGGCGCCGGAAATGGAGTTTTACCTGGTGGAGATCCAGCCGGACGAAGACATCCCGCTGTCTCCCCCGGTCGGCCGTACCCGCCGCACCGAAGCCGGTCGCCAGAGTTTCAGCATCGATGCCATTTCCGAATACGACGAAATCTTCGACATGCTGTACGACTGGTGCGAAAAGCAGAACCTGCAGATCGACACGCTGATCCATGAAATGGGTCCGGCACAGATGGAGATCAATCTGGATCACGGCAATGCGCTGGATCTGGCCGATCAGGTGTTCCTGTTCAAACGCACCGTGCGCGAAGTGGCCTATCGCAACAATATGTACGCCACCTTCATGGCCAAGCCGATGCAGGGGCAACCCGGCAGCGCCATGCACATCCACCAGAGCCTGGTCGACCGTCAAACCGGCAAGAACGTCTTCTCCAATGCCGATGGCAGCCCGTCAGATCGTTTCTTCCAGTTTATCGGCGGCCTGCAAAAGTATCTGCCGCCGGCCATGCCCTTTTTTGCGCCGTATGTGAACTCGTATCGTCGTCTGTCGCGTTACACCTCGGCACCGATCAACCTCTCCTGGGGCTACGACAACCGCACCTGCGGCCTGCGCGTTCCGCACTCCAGCCCGGCCGCCCGTCGCGTCGAGAACCGCCTGCCCGGGGTCGACGTCAACCCCTACCTGGCGATTGCCGCCAGCCTGGCCTGCGGCTATCTGGGCATGAAAGAAGGACTGAAGCCGACCGAGCCCCTGGCCGGCAGTGCCTATGAGCAACCACACCAGTTGCCGCGCCACCTGGATGACGCCATCGACATGCTCAATGGCTGCGAACCGCTGATCGAAGTATTCGGCGAACGCTTCATCCGCGCCTATGCCGCCATCAAGGAACTGGAGTACCGCGAGTATTTCGAAGTCATCAGCCCCTGGGAACGCCGCTTCCTGCTGCTGCACGTCTGATCGTTCGGGGTGTCGGTCTGCTCCGGCACCCCGGATGTCCGGCCCGGCCCGGCCGCATGATGTTATGCTAGAGGCTGATGAGCACCGGATATTTCTGCATGACGCAACACACGCCGCCCCTGTCCTGGGACATTTTCTGCAATGTGATCGACAACTATGGTGACATTGGCGTCACCTGGCGCCTTGCCAGCCAGCTCCAGCGCGAGCATGGCCAGCGCGTGCGCCTGTGGGTCGATGACCTGCACAGCTTTGCCCGTCTCTGTCCCGGCATCAGCGCCAACCTGGCACGCCAGGACTACCGCGGCATCGAGGTGCTGCACTGGACACCGCAACTGCCGGCCGACGCCCTGCCCGGCGAGGTGGTGCTGGATGCCTTTGGCTGCAGCCTGCCGGAAGACTTTCTGGCCGCCATGGCACGTTGCCGTCGTCCGCCGCTGTGGATCAACCTGGAATACCTGACGGCAGAAGACTGGATCGACTGCTGCCATGGCATGCTCTCTCCCCATCCCAGCTTCAGCATTACCCGGCATTTTTTCTTCCCGGGCTTTACCGCGCGCAGCGGGGGCATCATCGCCGAACAAGGCCTGGTCGAGGCCGCTCGCCAGTGGCAACAGCAGCCCGAGCGGAAAAGCCTGCTACTGCAAAGCCTGGGCTTGCCAGCGCACGACCCGGAGGCGCTGTATGTCAGTCTGTTTGCCTATGAAAACGCCGCGATTGGCGAATTGATGCAGCACTGGGCCGCCGGACCGCAAAAGATCGTTTGCCTGGTACCCGAGGGACGAATTCTGGGCGACGTCATCGCCGGATTTGCCCACCAGCCGCTGGTCGCCGGCGATCACCTGCAACGGGGTGCGCTGTCACTGCACGTTCTGCCCTTCAGCGATCAGGAAAGCTACGACCGCCTGCTGTGGAGCTGCGATGTCAATTTCGTGCGGGGCGAAGACTCATTCGTGCGCGCTCAACTGGCCGGCAAGCCGATGGTCTGGCACATCTACCCGCAGGAAGATGCCGCGCACTGGGTCAAGCTGGATGCCTTCTGTACCCGCTACCTGCAAGGCGCAGACCCGGAAGTGCAGCAAGCCATGCTGGCACTCAACCATGCCTGGAACCACAGCCAGGCCATCGTACCGGCCTGGAAGCAATTCATTGCCCGCCGGCTGGCACTGGAAATCCATGCCGCCGAGTGGCCGCGCACCCTGCTGGAAGGCGGCGACCTTGCCAGCCGCCTGATGCATTTCATTCAGGCGCGGCGCGACGACACACCGCCCGGTGACAACCAGGCAGATTGACCCTTGCCCGAGGAGGCAAGGGCTTCTTGAATGACCGGGGTAATCAGCACGAACCCTCACACTGCCCCGGCAGCCGTGCCGCCTCACCGGCCAGCAATGTGCCATACCGAGTCCGCGGCACTTGCCGACAGGCGGCGGCCGACCCAGCCCGCCAGCCATGCCAGCACCCCGCTGGCCAGCAATGCCGTCACATCGACGGCCCAACCTGCGACATACCCTCTCTGTGCCGCAACCCAAAGCGACGAAATGGGGATGGCCAGCGTGGCAAGTGCACAAAAACGCAGCAAATCACGGGATGCCCTGGCTGCGCCACGCAGCAGCGCCCAGGCAATCGACAGCAGAAACACCCCATAGTAAAGCGGCAGGTGCCACTCCACCCCGGGAGCAAAATAGTTCAGCAACTTGCTGGCTGCCATCGCCAGGGAAATGCCGCTCATACATCCCAGGCTGATGCCGACCGAGAGTGCGGCCATGCTGCGCACCTCTCGCCGCTGCGCAGGGACACTGCTCTCGCCGTGCGCGACTTTGACCCTGCGCGACTCTATCCATAGCAGATTGCCACTGAAAAACAGCCACGCACCCGCCATGGCCAGCAGGAAATACAGCCACTGCAGGAGCGCTCCGCCAAACAAGGCCATGTGCAACGCAAAGAAACTGCTGATCAAGGTATTGGATAGCGATTGAGCGCCGGGCACCATCTCCTTGCTCTCGAGGTGGCCGGTATAAGGCTGCAGCACCAGGAAGCCGCCTTGTGGGCGTGGCATGACCGCCCGGCTGTCATGCCCCCACACTCTCACCAGCGGGCGCGCCCCACCGATATCCTGATATTGCAAGGCATCCACCTGCATGTCGGGGGCCAGTTGCCTGGCCCGTTCAAGCAACTGCTGCGGCGTGAGCAGGGTTGCGGCCAGAGGCCCTGGCGGTGCGTGATGCGGAGCACTTTGCACCGGGCGCGGCGGCTTGCCGGATAACTGGTCTTGCACCAGGTAGAACAGGTCATGATAAGCAAACACCACGGCGGTAATGGCCATGACCAGGTGAAAGGGCAAGCTGATGATGCCGACAATATTGTGTGCATCAAGCCACATGCGCTTGAGGTTTTTGCCGGTTCGCAGTCGGAAGAAATCCTTGACCAGCGAAGGCAGCAGCACCACCACGCCAGAAATCAGCGCCAGTGCATACAGGACCGCAACGACCCCCATCACCCAGCGTGCGTAATCATGATCGACAGGCAGGCCGATCACCCGGTGCAGCGTATCGATAAAATCTGGCAAGCTGGCCCCATGCAATGGCTGGATTTGCACCCCTCCCTCTTCGGCCAGGCCGGCAACCAACAAGCGTCCTGCCCCGTGCGCTTCTTCGCCAGTCTGCGCCTGCCAGCTCAAGCGAGCCGGAATCCCCCCCTGCTCCGTGACATGCACGGTAAAACCGGCCGCCACGGACGGCTTGCTGGCCAGGACAGCCTCTACCAGTCGGCCCGCATCGGCCAGCGAGACCATGCGCAGCGGCACTGTCGGCTGCAGCCATGCACGGATGGGCTCCTTGAATACGGCAAAGCCACCGGCATAAAACGCGATGAACAGCCCCAGACCGGCAATGAGACCAACCCAGGTATGCAGGGATTTGTAGATCCGGATGATGTCGGACGGAACTTTCATGACAGCCCTCCCCGGCTCAGCCAGCCCAGCCAGAGCCAGGCCAGTGCATTCACCCCTCCCAGACAGAGCAAGGCCGACCAAACATGACGAAACAGATAGACCGTGCCGGCGACGCCAAGCCAGACCGGCACCACCAGCCACATAGCCAGCTGGGAACGCACCGGAAGAGGCACTTCGCCCAGGCGCTGCAGCAACAGACCTCCGCAGGCAAAACCCAGCGCCAAGCCCAGCACCTGCCCTGTCAGCGTCTTGCCCAGCCAGGATCTGCGAATGGGAGACGGGCTCATCGACTGGCCCTCCCGCTGATGAGCAGCGCGCCCAGATAAGGGCAGAGCAGCAAGACCACCATGAGCAGGCAACTGAAAACAAAGACACTGCTCAGCAACAGAAATACGCGACACAGCAGCAGCAGACCCGCCAGCAGCAGGGCAAGCGCCACCAAGCGTGTTCGCCCGCGGGGTAAAGGACGGGGCAGCCAGTTCTGATTGGGTGAGGCGAGAAACAGACTGACACTGCCCAGTACGATGGCGAGCACGCCACACAAGAGATTCATCATGGATACGTCCGGCATAAGACATGTCATATCAGGGCTGTTGAACAAAAAATGCCATGCCGCGAACCAGCGCTGGCATCCAGGAAAACCCGTGATCCTCCCCCTCCAGAACCTGGAAGCGAACACGGTCAGCCTGTCCGGGCAATGCCTGCAGGGCCTCAGCCAGCTTCCGGGCAGGCGCAATCATCGGCCGAGACAGCAAGGTCGTGCGCCGCTGCGCAGACAGGTTCTCTGCAGGGAGGTCATCTTCTAGCGCACCAACCGTCAGCTGAAATGCCGGCAGACCGGACGCGGGCATGGTCGTCGGCACCAGATTGAGCACCATTTGGTTTTCCCACCACAGGGAAGGACTGGAGGCGAGGCAGGTGGAAAAGCTTTGCGGATATTTCAGGCAGACATAACTGACAAACAAGCCGCCAAAGGAATGGCCGAAAATACCCTGTCGCCGGAGATCAACCGGGAAACGCGACTGAATCAGCGGCTTGAGTTCTGTTTGCAAAAAGCGGAAGAAACGCTCTGCGCCACCATACCCGGCGACGACTGGCCCGCCAGGCAGGAGCGGCGTGTAATCCCTTGCCCGGGCGTCATAAGCGAAATCCTCTTGCTGCGGGTACGCCACCGCGACCACCAGCGGCGCCACCAGACCGGTTTCATGACGGCGCCGTGCAATGCCTCGGGCGATGAAGGCCGCAACAGGAAAAGCGGCATTGCCATCCAGCACATACAGCACCGGATAGCCGTCCTGCGGCACCGGCGTCTCTGGCCGGAACACCATGATGCGATAGCGCTCTCCGTTACTGCGCGACAGCAGGTCGATCTGCTGCCCGGCCTGGGCCGACACTGACTGCCAGCCGGCGGCGAGGCAGGCGGCTGACAGCCCGAAGGCCATCAGCCCGCCCAGACTCCGGCCCAAATACTGTCGGAGCTTTTCCATCCGTCAGAAGTCCGTGGTGGCCGACACGGTATAGGTGCGTGCCTGACCCAGGGTGGCAATCGGCGTACTGTCGCTGAAGCTGCCCGAGTAGTAATGACGGTTGAACACATTGTCCACGCCAAAACGGAACACGGTTTTCTTGCCGCCAACGCGAGTCGTATAGCGCGCCCCCAGATCCAGCTGACTCCAACCGGAAATCTGCTGGGTATTGGCCGCGTCCAGATACACGCTGCTGGTGGCAATCACACGGCTGCTCAGCGTCAGCCCCGGCACCCAGGGAGTATCCCATTCCAGCCCCATATTGCCCTGCCAGCGCGGCACACCCACCGCCTGCTTGCCGTTGTTCTGGCCATAAGCCGTCTTGGTCTGCACACCCTGGCTGTAAGTCGCCCCCCCCAGCAAACGCATCGCACGGGTCAGCTCGCCACTGGTACTCCATTCCAGCCCGCGCACCCGTTTCTCGCCGCCATCGACATAGGTGGGGTTGGTCATACTGCCCATGGCCACCAGCGTGGGCTTGGTGATTTCAAACAGGCTGGCAGTGTGACTGAAGCGGCCGGCATCCCACTTCACCCCCATTTCCTTCTGTTCGGTCTTGTAGGGTGAGAACACCTGGTTGTAGTTGGTCGCGGAGGTATCCGTCACGGTATCGCCCTTGGACAGACCTTCCACATAATTGGCGTACAGCGAAACCGTCGGCCCCCATGGTTTAACCACCAAGCCAACTGCCGGAGACACCACGGACTTGTCATAGCTGGCCGTGGTTGCGCCGCTGCCATTGTAAGAAGTGGTCTTCACCCGCTGATTGCGCAGCCCCATGGTGAGCTTGACCCTGTCATCGAGCAGGGAAAGGGTATCCATCAGAGCGAGACTGGACAGCGTGACATCGCCGGTTTTCGGCGCGGTAGACGGGATGTCTGGCATCGCGGCCGTCACCGGATGATAAAGATTGGACGAGAAGCTGCTCATATTGACCGCAGAACCGCTTTCCTGCTGCAGTTCGCTGGCATGTACCACCAGCGCATGACCGATGCTGCCGGTATTGAAACGGCTGCGGATACCGGCCTCTGCCGAGACATTCTCGTCATAGCCACGTTGCGCCACCATGCGGCCGGTAAAATCACCATTGGCCTGGATGCTGCGGGCATGGGTGCCATTGATGAAGCCGCTGTAGTCGTGACGCATACTGCCCAGACCGGCAAACAGCGACACGACATCATTCAGCGCATATTCGCCACGCAGGATGGCCGCCTTGCTTTCCAGTGTTCCTCTGGCATTGGGGAAGAGATTGGTACTGGCATCCAGAGCCGGTGGAATGTCGCTCGTGGCAAACCAGTACATGGCTGGCGTACCGCCGCTGAACGACTCCTTGCTGTAATACACGTCCAGGCTGGCTTTGAGCTGCTGTCCACGGTAATCCAGCGCGGCCGAGAGGAAATCGCGCCGCTTGGACTGACCACTGAGCGTGGTATCGCCGTCACTGAGCGCGGCATTGACGCGCACGCCCCATTCATTGTTCTCGCCATAGCGACGACCGACATCCAGCGTTTCCTCCAGCTGGGAATCTGACTGAACACCCACAGAGAGTCGCGTCAGCGGCGTGTCGGCCGCACGCTTTGGAACAAGATTGATGACCCCGCCGACTCCGCCGCTGGGCGCCATGCCGCTAAACAGCGCACTCGGCCCCTTCAGCACTTCAACCTGTTCGATAAACTCAACCGGCGTATGCCCATATGGCGCCAGACCATACATGCCATTCACAGCCAGGTCATTGGCACTGACATCGAAACCGCGGATGCGGTAGTTCTCGTAGGCATGACCGCTGGAGGTGGTAAAACGGACCGAAGCATCATTCTGCATGACATCCGCCAGGGTCCTGGCCTGCTGATCCTCAATCAGCTGTGCGGTGTAACTGGTCATGCTGAACGGCGTATCCAGGATCGCCTGATTGCCCAACACCCCTACGCTGGCGTTTTTCGACACCTGCCCTGCCGCATAGACGGCAGCCACCGACGGCTTTTTAGCCTTCACGACAACGGCAGGAAGTTCGGTTGCATCCGAAGCGCCCCCCACCTGCGTACTTTCTTCCGCCAACAACACAGTTGGGAACGTGGCAACTGCCAGAGCAATGGCAATTGGCGTCATCCGCAGCGACATAACTTCTCCTTGCAAAAGATCACACAAGCCCGGAACAGGCCTGGAAAACGATTCATGAGCGATGGACAAAAAAATGGCGCCGAGGCCCACCAGGCCGCATCCCTATGCACCCCAAAGGACAGACCGGACAGCCATCACGCCCGTCGTACTTTCCACCTGCCGGGAGCATGGCGATCAGCTTGCTGACACACCATATCGCAGTGCTTTTCCCGTCAACGAGGAACAAGGGCAAGTGGAAAGACTCGCATCTTAATGAAAATGATTCTCATTTGCAATAAATGAATAAGGTGACAGAGAATGTCAACACGCAGAAAAACAGAAGATGCAGAACAATTGCCAACAAAAGCCTGTTGATCGCAGAAAAAGACAGATCATCAAGATAAAAGGCACACCGTCACTCAATGCCGACAGAGACACAAGCCAGAACGGGGTCCGGTCTTTCATTTTGCGTCAGGATGCAAAATGAAAGACCGGACCCCGTTTGAGCGATTTGTGTCGCCCCCTCAGATCCGCGAAGTACCAAAAAAAAGCCGCCCGAAGGCGGCTTTTTGACAGCTCGGTGCAACTTCCGGATCAGAAGTTGTACTTGGCGGTGTAGATCCAGGCGTATTCGTTGCCAGCGGTACCCAGCTTGTTGACGGCATAGCGGTATTGCAGGCCGGCGGTCAGGTGCTTGGTAGCATTCCACCACAGCGAGACGGCACCGTTCTGGCCGGTACGCTTGGAGGGGGTCGAACCCGGCTGAGCCAGCGTGGTGAAGTAGTCGGAGCGGGCGAATTCGGTTTCATGCCACTGGGTCAGGGCGAACGACTGACCAAACAGGTCGAAGTCATAACCTGCCACGTAACCGGCCATGTAGCCGTTCATGTGGGCGCCAACGCCTGCCTTCAGCTCCTGATGACGACCGAAAAACGGATGAACCCACAGCTTACCGAAGTTCAGATCGGTACTCAGACCCAGCACACGGTTCTGGTCGAAGAACTGGTTGCCACCACGGGAAGCCGGATCGGTATCGCTGTCACGGGTATCGTACACGTGGGTATACAGCTTGATCGGCAGACCGGCTACTTCCGTCAGGTTGAAACGGCCAATCACCTTGAAGGTGTAGCGCTGGTCGCCAGACTTCATTTGCGGGTCGTGACGGTTCCAGTTTTCCAGGTCGAAGAAGCCATAGACATCCCCCCAGGAACGGCCAGCGCCGCCTTCAACTTCCAGGTACTGGAAGTTGCGCTTGGCACCGAACGGTGCGGCCTGAGTTTTGTCCAGGGTCGATTCGGACCAGTTCAACTGGTTGATGCTGACATCACCAAAGGTGTAGTCAGCGTGAGCGGCGGCCATGCCACCTGCCATGGCCAGAGCCAGGGCGATCTTGAGCGTTTTCATTGTTTTCACCGTGTGTTCTTGCTTGTTACTCTCTCGCAGACAAGGGAGTCTGCGGCGCGGCGAAAGATAATGGAGAAATACTTTTTTGCAAAGTAACTGCAACAAAATTGTCGCTTTAACGACATCTTCATACAAAAACTATTTGTCTTTATATAAAGCAATCTTCCCTTTTTTCCCCAAAGCAGGCAGCATAGGCTAGTGGCTCATACAAGTGGCCATGCTTTGCAGCCCCGCCATCCCGTCAGCCCTCACACGACGCCCGCGTACCGGAAAACCAACAGCCTTTCAAGGCCTGTCTGGCGCTTTGCATTGGAAATCAATACAATACCGGGTTTTGTCGGAATCGATTCCCCAACAGGACTGTTTAGCAATGAAAACCGCTCAGGAACTCCGCGCAGGTAACGTCTTCAAGCTTGGCAACGACCCGATGGTCGTGCAGAAGGCCGAGTACAACAAGTCCGGCCGTAACGCCGCTGTTGTCAAAATGAAGATGAAGAACCTGCTGACCGGCACCGCTTCGGAAGCCGTTTACCGCGCCGACGACAAGTTCGACGTGGTCGTGCTTGACCGCAAGGCCTGCACCTACTCGTACTTCGCTGACCCGATGTACGTCTTCATGGACGAAGAGTTCAACCAGTACGAAGTCGAAGCCGACAACCTGGGCGACGTGCTGAACTTCGTGGTTGACGGCATGGAAGACGTCTGCGACGTGACCTTCTACGAAGGCAAGGCCATCTCGGTTGAACTGCCGACCACCATCGTGCGCGAAGTGGAATACACCGAACCGGCCGTCCGCGGCGACACCTCGGGCAAGGTCATGAAGCCGGCCCGCCTGAAGGGCACCACCTTCGAAATCCCGGTTCCGGCCTTCGTCGAAATCGGCGACAAGATCGAAATCGACACCCGCGATGGCGGCGTGTTCAAAAAGCGCGTTTAAGCCAACCGGCCACGCAAAAAACGACCCTGCGGGGTCGTTTTTTTTGCCTGTCGTTCATGCCATTTGACTCAAATCATTGGCTGACGGTGGTCGTCATGCCAGTGGTGTTGCGCGCCATCAAATGTTAGCAATTATTAACTTAGTAATATTTGAAGACCCACACAACGCACAAGGCGCATCATGAAGCTCCGTATTGCAACATTGTTGGTATTCTCCGCTTTCCTCTCCACCGGTATGGCTGCCACCGCCCAGGCCGCTGACGTGGCGCCAGCCACCCAGGCGAGCCAGGCCATCAACCCGACAGGCCAGCAACTGCGCAGCCTGGTTGACGAGTATTACCATGCCAGCGTGGCGCTCAACCCGCTGAGCGCCCCGGACATGGGGGTTTACACCTATAACGATCAGTTTGGTGACTACTTGTCTGACGCCTGGATCGCGCGAGCCAAGAACCTGGAACAAAGCTATCTGAACAAGGTGCAGCAGATCGACCGCGCCAGTCTGTCGGCCGACGACCGCATCACCTATGACATGTTCCGCTATGACCGTGAAATGGCATTGCGCGGCTTTGATTTCCCGTTCTGGTATCTGCCGCTGAACCACTTCGACAGCAAGGCATCGACCTTTGCCGACCAGGGTACTGGCGAAGGTTCGGTACAATTTGCCACGGTCAGGGATTACGAAGACTTCCTGAAGAAGATGGACGGCTTTGCCGCCTGGAGCCATGCGGCCGTCGCCCGCATGCGTGAAGGGATGGTCAAGGGCGTGGCACTGCCGATCCCCCTGGCAGACATCCTGCAAAAGCAGCTGCGCGGTTACGTCACCGTCAAAGTGGAAGACAGCAGCTTCTGGAAGCCGATTGCCAACATGCCGAAGGATATCTCGCCGGCAGACCGCGAGCGCCTGACCGCCGCCTATCGCGACAAGATCGAACATGTCGTGAACCCGGCCTATACCCAGATGGCCGACTTCCTGCAACACGACTACAAGGGCACCAAGACGCTGGGCTACACCAGCCTGCCGAACGGCAAGGCCTGGTACCAGTACAAGTCTGACCTGAACACCACCACCAACCTGCCGGTGGCGCAGATCCATGAAATGGGCAAGAAAGAAGTCGCCCGCATCCTGCGTGAAATGAACCAGATGAAGGCGGAGTCCGGCTACAAGGGCGACCTCAAGTCCTTCTGGAAATACCTGCAGACTGACCCGAAATTCTTCTGGACCGATCCGAACCAGGAACTGGCCGATTACAAGGCCTTCCGCGACAAGATCTATCCGCGTCTGCCGCTGTTCTTCAACCTGATGCCGAAGGCGCCGTACGAAGTTCGCCCGGTACCGAAGGAAACCGAAGATACCGCCGGTGTCGCCTATTACAATCCGGGTACACCGGATGGCAGCCGTCCGGGCATCTTCTATGTCAACACCAAGCCGGGTCAGCAATTGCCGAAGTGGAGCATGGAAACCCTGGCCATCCACGAAGCAGCACCGGGACACCACTTCCAGATTTCCCTGAAGCAGGAACAGCAGAACGAGCCGGAATACCGCAAGTTCGCCAGCTACAACGCCTTTGAAGAAGGCTGGGCGGTGTACTGCGAAAGTATCGGCCGCGAAATGGGCATGGAAAAAGACCCGCTGCAGTACTTCGGCAAGCTGAACGAAGAGATGCTGCGCGCCATGCGTCTGGTGGTGGACACCGGCCTGCATTCAAAGGGCTGGAGCATCAAGCAGGCTGAACAGTACATGCACAATAACTCGGCGCTGGGCGCCGGCGACATTCACTCCGAAGTTCGCCGCTATCTGGCCATCCCGGGTCAGGCGCTGTCGTACAAGGTGGGCCAGTTGACCTTCACCAAGCTGCGTGCCGACAGCAAGGCCGCACTGGGCGACAAGTTCGACATCCGTGCCTTCCACGATCAGGTGCTGAGCACCGGCTCGCTGCCGATGTCCGTCATGCAGACCAAGATCCAGGACTGGATCGCCAGCCAGAAGCAGTAATCGCTTTCAGGCAAGCAGTACCCAGCGCATCGCCCCTCGGGGCGATGCTTTTTTATGGACTGCCCGCGGCATGGACGAAGGCAGTACCATAGAGACACTGTTGAATGACTCATCACGAAAAGGACCACAGATGACTGCGCCCCTGCTCACCCGCCTGCTGCAACAGGAAGACTATCCGGCCTGGAAGCCCCTCTGGGATGGCTACAACGCCTTCTATGGCCGCAGCGGCCCGACGGCGCTGCCGGACAGCGTCACCCAGACCACCTGGCAACGCTTTTTCGACCCGACCGAACCGATGCAGGCCCTGGTGGCCGAGCAGAACGGTCAACTGCTGGGTCTGGCCCACATTCTCTACCACCGCAGCACCACCGATATCGGCCCGACCTGCTACCTGCAGGACCTGTTTACCAGTGAACAGGCTCGCGGCAAGGGGGTCGGGCGAGCCCTGATCGAAGCCGCCCGCCAGCAGGCGCGCGCCGCAGGAGCCACGCGTCTGTACTGGCTGACCGCCGAAGATAACCACACCGCACGCCAACTCTACGATGCGGTCACCGGTGGCTGCTCGGGCTTTCTGGAATACGAGACCGGCGTCTGAACATCGCGCTATGACAAGTGGGCAGTTGTTGGCAAAATAGGCCCCCTGTCCACTGACCTGCCCCACCCGCCAGAGAGGATTTTCCATGAGCAGCTGCCCTGCCTACCAGCAATTGGCCCACACCTTTGCCCGCCTGCACCGCTTCAGCCATCTCGGCGCCATCGCCGGCTGGGACCAGGCCACCATGATGCCGGCCAAGGGCAATGAAGCCCGTGCCGCCGCACAAGCCGAACTCGGCGTCCTGATGCACCAGATCATCACCGATGGTCAGCTGAAAACGCTGCTGGCCAGCGCCGAGCAGGAAGACCTGGACGAGATGCAGCGTGCCAACCTGGGGGAGATGCAGCGCGAGTGGCGCATGGCCAACACCCTGCCCGCGTCCCTGGTCGAGGCCAAAACGCTGGCCGCCGCCCGTTGCGAACACGCCTGGCGCGGCCAGCGTGCCGCCAACGACTGGCAGGGCTTTCTGGTCAACTTCCGCGAAGTCGTCCGTCTGGCCCGCGAAGAAGGCCGGCTGCTGGGTGCGCTGAACGGACTGTCGGTCTACGACGCACAAATGGACAAATACGAGCCGGGCATGCAAAGCGCCCGGGTCGAAGCGATTTTCGGTGAGGTGAAAACCTGGCTGCCGGGGCTGATTGCCCGGGTACGTGACAAACAGGCCGGTGAAACCGTCGTCCAGCCACAGGGCCCGTTTGCCACCGACAAACAGCGGGCGCTGGGCGTGGCCGTGATGCAGCTGCTGGGCTTCGACTTCGAGGCCGGTCGGCTGGATGTCAGCCTGCACCCCTTCTGCGGCGGCGTGCCCGAGGACGTGCGCATCACCACCCGCTATCGCGAGGATGACTTCGTGCAAAGCCTGATGGGCATCGTGCACGAAACCGGCCATGCCCGTTACGAACAGAACCTGCCGCAGGCATGGCTGGCGCAACCGGTCGGCCGGGCTCGCTCCATGGGCATTCACGAAAGCCAGAGCCTGTCATTCGAAATGCAGCTGGGCCGCAGCCGCGGCTTCCTGCAACTGATCACCCCGCTGATCCGGCAGCAGTTCGGCGAACAGCCCGCCTTCAGCGCCGACAACCTGGCACGCCTCTATACCCGGGTGAACCCAGGTCTGATCCGGGTCGATGCCGACGAACTGTGCTACCCGGCACATGTCATCCTGCGCTTCGAGATTGAGCGCGACCTGATGAATGGCGAGATCGAACCGGAAGATGTGCCGGCGCTGTGGGACGAGAAAATGCAGGCCTATCTGGGGCTGGACACCCGCGGCAACTACAAGGATGGCTGCCTGCAGGACATTCACTGGACCGACTCGTTCGGCTATTTCCCCAGCTACACCCTGGGGGCCATGTGTGCTGCGCAGTATTTTGCCTGCCTGCGCCGGCAGCACCCCGATCTGGACCAGCAAATCGCCGCCGGCAACCTGCAACTGGTCTTTGACTGGCTGAAACAGCACATCTGGCAACAAGGCAGCCGCTGGTCCACCGAACAACTACTGCAGCACGCCACCGGCGAAACCCTCAACCCGCGCCATTACCGCGCCCATCTGGAAGCACGTTACCTGGCCTGATCCACCCCGACCCCGGGCCTGGTCGCAGACAGCGCCGGGGGTCCTAGCCGCCCATGGTCTCAAGCCCCTGAACCACCCCCTCGGCCAGATACAACAACGAGAACACACCGCCGTAGGTCCAGCTCGGCCGCATGGCGGCAAACCGTCCCTCGCGCACAAAAGGCATGGCCTGCCACAGCGGGCTGTGCCACAACGCCCCGCCAGGCGCCAGCGGGGCGATGGCCAACACCGCCGTACCGCTCAAACGCGCCAGATCACTCACCCGACGCTGCGCCACCCCCCAGGCCCCGGTCTCGACCGGGCAGCCCGGACGCAGGCCCAGCGCCTGGATGGCTGCCTGCGGCATGGAGTTGCGGCCATACAGCCACACGGCACTCGGGCTGCCGACACGGATCACGCACACCGCCGGCGCGCCGGCGGGATAGCGCGCCGCCAGACGTGCCCGCCACTGCGCCAGTTGCGTCTGCTGCCTGCGCAGTTGTTGCTGTGCATAGGCCGTTCGCCCCAGCACCGTCGCCAGCTGCAGATAGATCTGCCTGGCCATGGCGGCATTGTCGTGGTCCACACTGAAAGCCTGCAGACTCAACACAGGTCCCAGATGCGCCAACCGCGGTTGCAGATCGGCCAGCGCCCCGTCGATCAGAATCAGATCCGGCTTGAGACGCGCGAGCAACTCCAGATTCGGCTCCAGCCGGCTGCCGGCATCCTGCACCGACGGCGGCAAGGCCGGCCGGGCCACCCAGCGCTGATAATCGGCCCGATCCGCCACCGCGAGCGGCGTGACACCGAGCGCCAGCACCTGCTCGGCGGCATCCCAGCTCAGCGCCACGATCCGCTGCGGCACGGCCTGCGCGGCCAGACTCACCATCAGCAAACCCAACATCCACCAGACTCTCATGCCCGTCCTCCCCGGCGCAGCAACAAGGCCAGCAGCATCAGGCCACCGGCCAGCATGCCGGCACACAACCCGACCGGCAGCTGCGCCGGATACCGCAGGGTTCGCCCGAGCGTATCCGCCAGCAGCATCAGACTCGCGCCGGCCAGAGCCGCCCCGAGCAGCTGGGCGCCGACAGCACGTGCGCCCAGGCGTTGCGCCAGATTGGGGGCCAGCAGACCGACAAAGGCCACCGGCCCGAGCAAACTGGTCACCAGCGCACACAGCACGGCCGCCAGCAGAAACCAGGCCCCCCGCCACTGGCTCACCCTCAGCCCGCGACCGGCGGCCATGGCATCGCCCAGAGATAACAACAACAAGGTACGCTGCCCCAGCAGGGCGGCAGCGAGGCATGACAGCACGCCCAGCGTGAGACCGAGCGCCGCACCGGCATCCAGACGGTAGGTCGAGCCGGCCAGCCACCCCAGCACCGCCACGGTATTCAGGTCGCCCCGGGCCAGCATCAGCTGCAACAGACCATCCAGCAGAGCCGACAGCGCCAGGCCCAGCAATAACAGCATGCCCGGTGCCCAGCGCCAGCGCCGCCCGAGCCACAGCAGGGCCAGCAGGCTCAGGGCACTGCCCAGTGCCGCCGGCAGCCAGCTGCCCTGCTGCAGCCCGCTGCCAGACCACAGCGACCAGCTCACCACCGCCAGGGCCGAGCCGGACGACACGCCAAGCAAATCAGGACTGGCCAGCGGATTGCGCAGCAGTCGCTGCAAAATCACCCCGGCGACGGCCAGACCGGCGCCGGCACTGGCCGCCGCCAACATGCGCGGCCAGCGCAACATCCATTGCAGGGCATCCGGCCAGGCCAGTAACCAGGCCGCCCCCTGACGATCCAGCCCCAGTGCCAGCAGCACGGTCACCACGAGGCCGAACCAGCCCAGTCGCGCCACCCAGCGATGAGGCCGTACCGGCGCGGCGGTGCCGACCCCCAGCGCCAGCGAGCGGGTATCGCGCAACAGCCAGATCAGCAGCGGTGCCCCCACCAGTGCCGCCATGGCGCCACTGGGGACACTATCAGCCAGGAACAGACTGGCCGCCTGCGCCAGCGCATCGGCCAGCAGCAGCAACAGCGCCCCGTACAAAGCGCTCGCCAGCCACTGCGCCGCCACCCCGCGTGCGCCGAGACGGCAGGCCAACAACGGCGCCAGCAGGCTGACAAAGCCGATCAGGCCGGCGGCCGCCACGGCCAGCGAACACAGCCACAGCGACAGCAGCAATACCAGCAACATCACCGGCACACGCGCCAGCCCGCGTCCGGCCGCCGCCTCCTGTCCCAGCCGCAACAGCTGCAGCGGCCGCCACAGCCAGGGCAGCAGCAACAGGGCCGGCACCAGCCTGGGCCACAGCCAGCGCGGCCAGTGCCAGTCAAACTGCGCCAAATCCCCCGCGCCCCAGACAAACACACCGAGCGCATATTGATCGTTGAGCAGAGTCACGGCACTGGCCAGCGCCCCCAGCAGAATATTCAGCGCCATCCCGGCCAGAATCAGTTGCAGCGAGGCCAGCTGACGCAGGCCGGTGATCGCCAGCAACAGGAGGCTGGCCGCCGCGGCACCGCCCAGCGCCAGCCAGTCCGGGTACTGCGTCAGCCAGCCCGGAAACCATACCGCGGCACTGCACATCGCCAGCCAGGCACCGGACGCTGCGCCCAGCGTCATCGGCGACACCAGGGCATTGCCCGACAGTTGCTGCAACAGCATGCCGGACAGGCCCAGTGCCGCACCGCACAGCAAGGCCATGCACAAGCGCGGCACCGTACCCTGCCAGAACAGAATGGCGTCGACTTCGCTGTGCCCGGCCAGACTGCCCTGCCAGCCGTGCCCCCCCCACAGGGGCCAAAACCCGGCGAGCAGCAGCAAACCGCCGACGAGGGCTCGGTGAGGTAATGCGTTCATGCCTCCTCCCGCACCACCGCCAGCGGCAAACGCGCCTCGCGTGCCATCAGCTCGAAAGAGACCCCGTACAAAGCGGAGAGCCTGTCCGGCTGCAGCAGCTCGGCAGGAGGACCGGCAAACACCACCCTTCCGGCTTGCAGGGCAATGATGTGCCCGGCATGGGCGCAAGCCAGATTCAGATCATGCAAGACCGCCAGGACCCCGCGTCCGGCCTGGCGATGGATTTGCCCCAGCAGGCGCATCAGTGCGTGCTGATGGCCCAGGTCCAGCGCCGAAGTCGGCTCGTCCAGCAGCAGCAGCGGTGCCTGCTGCGCCAGCATCATGGCCAGCCAGCAACGCTGGCGTTCGCCGCCGGACAGACTGTCGCTGTCGCTATCGGCCAGATGAGCGACATCGGTCGCCCGCAACGCCGCCTCAATCGCGGCGTGATCCGCCGATCCGAGTCGGGCCAGCGGGCCATGCCAGGGATAACGCCCCAGCGCCACCAGCTCACGCACCGTCAGTCCCGGCGTCGGTGCCAATTGCTGCGGCAGATAGGCCAGACGCCGTGCCAGCGCACGGGCGCCCAGCCGGGCCAGCGGCTGGCCATCCAGCCGCACCGTACCGCGCGTCGGCGTCAGTTGTCGGGCCAGCACCCGCAGCAGGGTGGATTTGCCCGAGCCGTTATGCCCCAGAATCACCGTCACCTGCCCCGGATCAATCTCCAGAGCCGGAATATCAAGAATCAGCCGCGAACCGGCCCGCACCTGCAGATCATGCACACTCAGCACAGCCAGGCCTCCTGCAGTCTTGCCAGTCGCGTCTCGGGTCCCAGCTTCGGACAACTGGCGCAGTACTCACCTTGCGCACAACGGAAGTGCTGGCAGCACACCCGTCGCAGCAAGCCGACGCCCTGCCCGCCGTCCGGCAGGGGAAAGGACTGCAGATCACTTTGATCCGCCAGTCCCATGGCGGCCAGCCAGGCCCGCCCGCCTGTGCGCAACACGGCAAAATCCCAGTCCGGCGAGGCTCGCGCCACATCGATCAGCACACTGAGCACGCAATCCGCCTGCAATCTGCCGGCCATCTTGGGGTGCAACCGGATGCGGCTCCCCAGATCCGCCAGCAACAGACGGCTGAGCTGCGCCACCTCCTGGCCAGCCTGGGCCATGTCAGCACCGGCATCACACGGCAGGGGCTCATGGGGTGGCAAGGCAAAGCCGGCCACCACCCCCTGATGATGGCGCTGAGCCATGCCGGCCAGCCGGGGTACGGCGCGGCTGCGGTACCAGGCCCAGATCATCAGATAGACAGGCTGCCAGACCAGCATGGTCCAGCAACGACTGGCCCAGTACAACGGCCCGGCCTCGGGTTGTGCGCGCTGCCAGTAGGCCAGCAAGGCATCCAGCGGTGCCGCCGGTCCGCCGGGGACGATCAGGCTGTCATCCGCACTGCCCACCTCCCCCGCCAGACCCGGCTGGGCCGTGGCGACCTCATGCAACAGATGCTGCAAACGACTCATGAGGCGGCACCCGGGCGGTAGGCGGCGATCGGATTGTTCAGCCGGCCATGAAACTGCAGTCCCTGCACCGGATCGGCCAGATTGACCATCTGGCGGTTATTCGCCAGCTGCAGACGGTTGAGGCAAGAGCGGATGAAATCCGGGGCAAACAGATCAAAACGGACGTACTTGTCGGCCCTCTCCGGGTGGTCTTGCTGATAGTCGGTCACACACTGGGCGACGCTGCGCCAGAACTCTGCCTCGGCCAGTCCGGCACGCTGCAGGATCGGCCCCAGAAACCGCAGGAAACCATCGAACACATCGGTCAGAATGGACAGGGTGCGCAGTTCATCGGGGCAAGGAGCACAAATCCGCTCCAGGAAGCCGGGCAACGGTTGCGCCGGATTGAGCACCCCGACCTCCTCGCCGATATCCTTCATCAGCACGCGTACCGGCACATGACCATCCAGAATCAGGATCAGGTTTTCGCCATGAGGCATGAACACCAGGTCATAGCAATAGAAGCAATGCAGCAAGGGGCGCAGATAAGCACGCAGATAGTGCTGCAGCCACTGCCCGGCCGTCAGCCCGGAGGCCCGGATCAATGCCGGCAACAGGGCATGGCCGTCACCATCGACATGCAGCAGGGCGGCCATGGTCATCAGACGCTCCCCCGGCCGCAGCCGGCTCATCGGACTCTCACGCCACAGCGCCGCCAGCTGCTTCTTGTGCGGCCCGTTGCCCTGCAGGGCAGCTTCGTAATACGGCTGCCGGTAACCGATGGCCGCCACTTCGCACAGCACATCAAAACCGCAGTCGCGCAGGGTCTCGTCAGCCCGGACCAGCGCGGCGACCCACTGATTGATGGCTGGCGTGCCGGCCATGTAATACGGCGACAGGCCGCGCATGAAACCCATGTTCAAAATCGACAGCGCCGTCTTGACGTAACGCTTTTCCGGCTGGCTGACATTGAACATCGTGCGGATGGATTGTTGCGCCGCATAGCGATCCTCACTCTCACCGAGATAGACCAGCCGCTGTGCCGCGATCTCGGCAGCAAAGCAGACCGCCAGTCGCTGCTGCCACTGCCAGGGATGCGCCGGCAGATACCAAAAATCATCGGGCGACAGTCCGCGATCACGCAGCAAGGCCGCAAACCGGGCCAGGGTTTCGCCCCCCAGCTCTTCGGCATACAGCTGTGTGGCGCTCAGGTTCTCGACCAGGGACAACTCGGCCACCTGCTTGTTGACCGCCAGCCACACCAGCGCAAAAGGCTGGCCACACTCGGGGGCATAACGGCGATAGTCGCTCAGGCTGAAGCCGATACGGCCATTGTTGGCCACAAAAGCCGGATGCCCTTCGGTCATGCCACTTTCCAGCGCCTGATAGTCCGCCAGCGCCAGCGCTTCGGCAGACAGGTAAGGCTGGTGCAGTTTCCAGGCGCAGCCAAACAGGGTGCTGCTGATTTCATCCAGGTAATCGGGCAGGACGCTCTGCGACAAGCCGAGTTGCTCGTGCGCGGCCACGATGAAGGCCAGCATGTCGGGGGCCACTTCCTGCCCGTCCGCCAGACAAACCAGACTGTCCGGATCCACCTGCCAGTGATCGAGCGCGCTGCGCTCGGCAGCAAACAGATAACGCGGCCCCGTGGTCTCAATGACATAGCGTCCGTCGGGCTGGCGCTGCGGTGTCAGCAGCAATTCATGGCTGAATTCACCGATGGCCTTGGCCAGCAGATGGCGGTTGGCGCGCTGCCACCGTTCAGGACGAAGATGGGCCACAGCCGTGGCAGAGGAAGCAATCGGGGCATTCATCAACGGAGCTCCTGCAGGGCGTCATAGTCGGTGCGATGGCAGAACGCCAGCCAGGCACGCTTGCCGGGCAGGTCGATCTGACGCTGGTAGACAAAACCGGCACCAAGATTGATGGGATGGATTCGGGTATTGGCGATGGCCGGTTCAACCACGATGCGTTGCACCGCAGGATCGCTGAACAGCCAGGCCTGAATGGTGCGCATCACCCCGCGGGTGAAGCCGTGCAGGCGGGCCGGACCGGGCGGCGCGCACAGGAAATGCATCCCGCGGTCACCCGGCATGACCTGATAATGATGGCCGACGGGATCATGGCGCGGATCGTAGGTTTCCAGCAGGAAAGCCGGGCTTCCCTGGTACTCGCCCAGCAACACGCTGTGATGCGGGCTGGCCGCCTGCCGCAGGAAGTAGTCCTGCACCTGTGTAAGGCTATCGTGTTGCATGCCCCAGAAAGCGGCATGCGGGCTGCTCAGCCAGCCATGCAGCCGCTCGAGGTCCTGCGCCAGATCGATGGCGCGCAGGCTGAAGCGCCCCAGGGCGGGGATCTCGTGGCAAAACAGCGCTTCAGGAAACAACAGGGTGTCAGATGTCATGGCAACGCCTCAGGCCAGGCAAGGTTGGGAAAGCGGCAGCGCCTCACCCGGCATGCCGAAGGTCTGGCTGGCGATGCGGGTTTCCACCGGATAGACTTCGCGACCGGTCATGGCACGCAGCAGGCAGGCATTGCGGTAGCAGGCCATGCCCAGATCCGGCGTCGCCAGACCATGGGTATACAACCCCACGTTCTGGACAAAAATCTCCTCGCCCTGCACATCCACCGCATAATCCCGCGTCACATCCAGCCGTCCGTGGGCATCGCGCCGCAGCCGATCGCTGATCCCGGCAAGGAAAGCCGGTTGCCGGTAGGCATAGCCGGTTGCCGCCACCAGCGCTGCCGTATCGAGGCGGAAGGCTTTCTGCTGCTCACATTGCAGCAAATCCAGCGCCAGCCCCTCGCGTCCGCTCTGGGTATGGCAGGCAGTCAGGGCACAATTGGTCAGCAGCAGAGGCTGGGCACCACCCCGCAGACGCAACTGATAGAGCTGCTCGAAAATCTGGTCGATCAGCGTGCGATTGATCCCCTTGTACAGCCCTTTCTGCTCATTGATCAGTTGATCGCGCTGGCCGGGAGGCAGGGCATGGAAATAATCGATGTACTCCGGCGAGGTCATTTCCAGCGTCAGCTTGGTGTACTCCAGCGGGTAGAAACGCGGCGAGCGGGTAATCCAGCTCAGCTGATAGCCATAGCGGTCACTCTCCGCCAGCAGATCGGCAAAGATTTCGGCGGCACTCTGGCCGCTGCCCAGTACGGTGATCGAAGGCAGCATCTGCAACCGCAGCTTGTTGCTCAGATAGTCGGCGCTATGCACCACGCGCTCTCCCAGACCGGCGCAGCAGGCCGGCAGTTCGGGCGAGGTCCCCGTCCCCAGAACCAGTCGCCGTGTGCGCCAGGTTTCCTGCTGTGCACCGTTGCGCACGCTCAGATGGTAGAGACCGTCCTGCCAGACAATGCTGTCCACCCGCCGGCCGAAATACAGTGAATCGAGTTGCGCGGCCACCCATTGGCAATAGTGGTTGAACTCGGCGCGCAGCGGGAAGAAATTCTCGCGGATGTAGAAGGGATAGAGACGTCCCTGCTGCTTGAGGTAATTCAGAAAACTGAAGCGGCTGGTCGGATCGGCCAGCGAGACCATATCGGCCAGGAAAGGCGTTTGCATGCTGCTGCCTGGCAGCAGCATGCCGGGATGCCAGTCAAAGCCGGCACTTTGTTCGAGAAACGCCCCTTTCAATTCGCTCACCGGCTCGGCCAGACAAGCCAGGCTCAGATTGAACGGCCCAAGCCCGATACCAATGAAGTCATAGACGGTCGCATGCATGTCGCGAGGTCCTTTGCAGAGATTGCCGCGTGGCGGCGGTTGGCTGGTGAACGCCGCTGCACATCCGGCACAGCGGCATCAGACAGGCCGGACCCGGCCATTCACTCTCGTGCACTTGTCATTTCCCAAGCAGGTTGAAATTTCCAAGAGCATACTATTGTAAATGCGAATGATTATCAATACAATTTCTCGAAATTGTTTTCAGACCAACAGCACAGAAAGAAGCGAAAGATCCGTATGTCTCCGTCACCCTTCCCTTCCCGTCTTACCAAACTGGTCCTCGCCCTGAACCTGGCCAGCATGAGCAGCCTGGTCCTGGCCGATGAAGCAGCCACCCTGCCGACCGTCACGGTCAAAGCCAGCCCGGCAACCGCCCAGTCGCCCACCAGCGGCTACAGCGCCGGCAGCAGTGCGGCAGCCAGCAAGACCGACACCCCCTGGGTACTGATCGATCACTCGGTTTCAGTCATCACCCGGCAACAGATCGAAGATCAGGCACCGCATACCTTGTCCGAGGCGCTGAGCTATACGCCAGGGGTGTTCAGCAATGCCATCGGTTCCAGCAGCCGCTACGACTACATCGTGCTGCGCGGCTTCAACGGACACATGAACAACAATCAGTGGCTGGACGGGCTGCGCCTGGCGGGCGATCCGGAGGGCAGCAATTCACCGCAAGTCGATCCATTCTTTGTTGAGCGCATGGATGTGGTCCGCGGACCGGATTCGGTGCTGTATGGCCAATCCTCGCCCGGCGGTCTGGTGGCACTGACCAGCAAACGACCATTGTCCTCGCCGCTGCACCAGCTCGAAGTCGGCATCGGCAACAACCAGCAGCAGTGGCTGGGACTCGATATCACCGGTCCGCTGAATGACCGGCCGGATCTGGACTACCGCCTGGTGGTCAAGGGGCAGCGCCGCAATGAGCAGCAGACGCTGGCGCAGAGTGAACGCTATACCGTGGCGCCATCGCTGAGCTGGCGCATCGACGGCCAGAACCGGCTGCTGTTGCAGGCCTACCTGCAGCACGAACCCTCCACCGGTTATCACGGCTCGGTGCCCTGGGAAGGCTCGGGGGTGAATCATCAGGGGAGCAGGCTGCCAGCCAGCTTCGATGACGGCGCCAGCGGGGATGGCATGCACCGCCAGCAACAAATGTTCGGCTATCAGTTTGAGCATGACTTCAACAGCGACTGGCAATTCCGCCAGAACCTGCGCTACCAGAAGAGCAAGGTCAGTCAGTTGCAGGTCTATCAGACCGGCTGGGCCGGTGCCGGCAGCTCGGTACTGAACCGGGCAGCCTCGCAAGGCGAAGAGCATGGCGAGACCTTCCTGATCGACAACCAGTTGCAGGGCAAGCTGACCACCGGCGCGGTGCAGCACACCCTGCTGGTCGGGGTGGACAGCAGCCGCATGCGCAACGGGGGCTATAACCGCTATGGCAGCGCCGACTCGCTGGATACGTCGGCACCGCAATACGACAGCGGCAACATCACCTTTGGCGCCCCGTCATACTTCAACCACGACAACCTGCAGACCGGGATCTATGCCCAGGATCAGATGGCCTGGAATCGTTGGCGTCTGACGCTGGGTGTACGCCAGGATCAGGCGCGGGTGCATACCGACGACCCGCAAAGTGGCAGCCGCAGCGAGTGGAACGGCAGCAAGGTGACAACCCGCGCCGGCGTGCTGTATGAGGCGGCCAACGGCTTGACGCCCTACTTCAATTACAGCGAGGGCTTTGACCCGAACGCCTCGTATGCCACCGGCAGCGACGGTCAACTGCTGGCACCGCAACAAAGCCGGCAAAAGGAAGTGGGCCTGAAGTATCAGCCGGCCGGCGGGCAGACCCAACTGAGTATCGCCAGCTATGACCTGCGCCAGCAGAACCTGGCCTATTACAACCCGATCACGCTGACCTACCAGCCGGTCGGCGTGGTGACCTCGCGCGGCATTGAACTGGAGGGCAAGACCCGTATCGGGAATCAATGGTCACTGATGGCCAGCATGACCTTCAACCGCCTGCGCATCGATCAGGGTCCGCAACAAGGCAACACCCCGTTTGGTTCGCCGTCTCGCATGGCTTCGCTCTGGGTAGACTATGCCTTCGCCAGCGGTCTGGGCCTGGGCAGCGGGATTCGCTACACCGGTCCGAGCTGGGCGGACAGCGCCAACACCACTCGCCTGCCGTCCTACACCCTGGTGGATCTGGCCCTGCGCTACGACCTGGGGCGCATGAGCCCGGCCTGGCAGGGGGCCACGCTGCGCCTGTCCGCCAACAACCTGTTCAACCGTACTTATGTGGCCAGCTGCTACGACAGCCTGACTTACTGCTACTACGGCAGCAAACGCACGCTGAGTGCCACCCTTGGCTATCAGTGGTAAGCCATGGCGTCTCAAGGTCAGACCATTCCCATGATCCTTGCCCTGCGACGCCGGCCCGGCTGGCGACCGCAGCCCCTGGGCTGCCTGCTGCTCACCGCCTTGCTGCATGCCCTGGCGCTGTGGTGGCTGTCCTCGGGGCCGCGGCAGGCGCCTGCCCCGGTCACCCCCCCCACCGTGACCGGGCGGCTGGTGGCCACGCTGGCTCCGGCCGCCCCGCCGGTGACCGCAGCAAGCCGACCGGTGCGGCCGTCACCGGCCACCACGACACCGCACAGCCGGGCGCTTCCTCCGGTCCGAACGGTCAGCCACACGGCAGCGGCAGCCCCCCACCCGGCCCCCGCCCCGCAGGCCGCCCCCCCGGCGCCGGCGGTCGCGGAATCCAGGGCCCCGGCGACGGAGGCCCCGGTGTCCCCCCCAATGAGCCAGGCCGCCGGGCTGAATAACCCGGACCCGACCTACCCGGCCTTGTCTCAACGTTTGGGAGAGGAAGGCGTGGTGGTGCTGTCGGTGCTGATTCTGGCCAATGGCAATGTGGCGGAGGTGGCGGTGCAGCGCAGCAGCGGCTACCCGCGGCTGGATGAGGCGGCCCTGGCTGCGGTACGCCGCTGGCATTACCGTCCGGCACGGCGAGCGGGCGTCGCCATCGATTACCGCTATAGCCAGCCGATCCGTTTTTCGATCGATGAATCCAATTAGTGAAAGGTTTACATGTCTTCTGCACTGCATCTCGACCAACTCTGGGCTCAGAGTGATCTGACCATCCGACTGGTGGCGCTCGTCCTGCTGAGCATGTCACTCGCCAGCTGGTCTCTGATCCTGCTGCATGCCACTCGCTGGTGGCAGCTGCGGCGCGCAGCACGGGCCATGGCCGGCTTCTGGCATGCCAGCAGTTTCGAACAGGGGCTGACCACCCTGGGCCAGGCGGGTGATGGTGTCGCCAATCCGTATCGTCTGCTGGCACTGGAATGCCGCCAGGCCGTACAACACCACCGCGACAATCAGCAGGACCTGCACGGGCAGCTGGCGTTGACCGACTGGCTGACCGAAAGCCTGAGTGGCGCCATCGACGAGTGCGGCCAGAGCCTGCAAAGTGGTCTGTCCATCCTGGCCTCGGTCGGCTCCACGGCCCCCTTCATCGGACTGTTCGGCACGGTCTGGGGCATCTATCACGCCCTGGTGAATATTGGTGCAGCCGGGCAGAGTTCGCTGGACAAGGTCGCCGGCCCGGTCGGCGAAGCCCTGGTCATGACCGCATTCGGTCTGGCGGTGGCGATTCCGGCCGTACTGGGTTACAACGCCTTCACCCGGGTCAATCGCACAGTGATCGGCCGGCTGCAGCGATTCGCCCGCCAGCTGCACGCTTACTCACTCACCGGCAGTACCACCCAGCCGGTCACATTGCGGGAGCGCTGAGCCATGGCATTCAAACAGGGTTTGTCCTCCTCCGAGGAGGAGGTTCTGAGTGAAATCAACATGACGCCGCTGGTAGACGTCATGCTGGTGCTGCTGGTGATCTTCATGCTGGTGCTGCCGGTGATGAGCCAGGCGGTGAAACTGGACTTGCCGCAGGCCAACGCGACGCCGCTGGCGCCGGCCACGCCGCAGACCGTCACCCTGTCGGTGACACAGGATGGCCGCTTTTTCTGGAACAGCACCGCCGTGGACAGTGCGGCCATGGCCGACAGGCTCAGGACCCTGGCCGCACAGTCGCCGCGCACCGAGGTACGCATCCGCGCCGATCAGCGCACCGAGTATCGCCATGTCATGACCCTGATGGCCCTGGCGCAACAGAGCGGGCTGGCGCAGCTGAATTTCATGACTCAGGCCGAGGCACCGTCACACGATACCCATTGACCCCGGCTGGCGAGCGCTTATAACGAAAGCATGTCCGACGGAGGGGTGTCATGAGGCGATGCGCCGGTTGCTGGCTGTTGCTGTGGTCTCTGCTCGGCCCGTGTGCGTCGGCGGTGACGCTGATCGGCGCCGAAGTCCCCCCCTTCGTCACCCAGCAGGGCGGGCTGGCGGTGGCCATTCTGCGCGAGGCCGCACGTCGCGCCGGGACCGATGACCACGTCACGGTCTACCCCTTCATCCGTGCCATGGTCCTGGCCACCCAGCCCGGAGGCCCTTATCTGCTGGTCCCTCCCGGCCGTACCCCCGCACGCGAATCGCGTTACCAGTGGGTGGCGCCCCTGATGGACGAAGCCTTTGTGCTGGTCGGCAATCGCAAGGTCAACCCCAACCCGCCGAGCCGAAGCGCCATGACCGGACAATTGATCGGGGTCATGCGCAACTCGGTCGGCCAGGAGCTGGCCAGCCACATCCCACAGTCCAGACTGAGTGTGGTCACCTACGAAACCACCAATGCAGCCATGCTGGCCAACGGCCATATCGGTGCCTGGGCGGTCGCCTGGAACACCGCCCTGCAGGCCCAGCGCGAGGCTGGTCTGCCGGTTGAAGATCTGCTCAAGGGGGAAGTACTGATGCGCAGCACGCTCTATCTGGCGGCATCACTGGACATGAGCGCCAGTGAAGTACAGCGCTGGCGCAGCATTCTCGACAACATGCGCAAGGACGGCACCATCGCCCGACTAGAGCACGACTACCGCTACGTCCTGCCATAAGCCGGGGTCAGGTCTTGTTTTTTGCATCTCGATGCAAAAAACAAGACCTGACCCCGGGTGATGGGGGTGGCGGCTTACAGGGCGACACTGCGGGACGGGTCGAGCTGAAATTCGTCGACCAGGTGGGGCAAGGCCAGGTAGCTGTCGGTCTGCATCTCGGTCAGGCGACTGGCGGTGCGGAAGAATTCGCTGGCCTGCACACCATCCACATAGATCTGCTCGGCCGGCACGGCCGAAGACGCCACCAGCTTGACCCGGTGGTCGTACAGCACATCGATCAGCCAGGTAAAACGGCGCGCTTCGGCCGCCTGGGCGGCGCTCAGCGCCGGGATGCCGGACAGGAAGACGGTGTGATAGTCGCGGGCAATTTCCAGGTAGTCGGTCTGTGAGCGCGGACCGCCGCACAGGGCGGCAAAGTCGAACCAGATGACTCCGGGAGCATGACGCCGCAGCGGGATGTGCCGACCGAACAGCTCGATGTCGTTGGCCAGCGGGGTGGCTTCGAGCGTCAGTCGGCTGAACATGGCATCCATGCTGGCTTCAGCGGCGGCATCGGCCGGCACCTGAAACAAGTCCGCCCGCGCCAGTTCGCGCAGGCGATAGTCATTGCCGCCATCCACGGTAATCACTTCCAGCTGCGACTCCATCAGGGCGATGGCCGGCAGGAAGCGGTCACGCTGCAGGCCATTGGGGTAAAGCCCCGAGGGCGGGTAGTTGGAGGTCGCCACCAGCACCACACCCCGCTCGAACATGGCACTGAGCAGGCGGTAAAGGATCATGGCATCGGCGATGTCGCTGACGTGGAACTCGTCAAAGCACAATAGCCGGGTGGTCTTGGCGATGCGATCCGCCACGATCAGCAGCGGATCGGTCTCCTGCGTCAGGGTTTGCAGCTGGCGATGCACTTCCGCCATGAAGTGGTGAAAATGCACGCGGCGTTTGCGCCGGTAGGGAACGCACTGGAAAAAAGCATCCATCAGGAAGCTCTTGCCGCGCCCTACCCCTCCCCACAGATACAGCCCTTTGGGCACCGGCGGATTGCGCAGGCTGCGCCCGAGAAAGCGGTCGCGCCGGGCCTTGAACTCCAGCAGGCGCTGCCACAGGTCGGTCAGCCGCTCGATGGCAGCGGCTTGTGCCGGATCATGGATGAAACCGTCGCGCGCCAGGGCAGCCTGGTACCAGGCCCGGGGGCTTTGGCCGCTCTCGGCAGGGGAATAGGCATGTTGCGCCATGGATTTCCTTTCAGGCGAACAGGCCGGTCGACAGATAGCGGTCGCCGCGGTCACAGACGATGCTGACGATGACGGCATTTTCCAGTTCGGCATCCAGCTGCAAGGCCACCGCCAGCGCGCCGCCGGAGGAAGGGCCGGCCAGGATGCCCTCTTCACGCGCCAGGCGGCGGGCGGTGTCTTCTGCCCTTTGCTGGTCGATCAGGATCAGGCGATCGATGCGCTGAAACTCACAGATCTTCGGCAGATAATCATCTTCCCAGCGGCGGATGCCGGGAATCTGGCTGCCCGGCTCGGGCTGGACGCCAATGATCTGGATGTCGCGATTTTGCTGCTTGAGGTAGCGACTGACCCCCATGATGGTGCCGGTAGTGCCCATGCTGGAGACGAAGTGGGTAATCCGGCCATCGGTTTGCTGCCAGATTTCCGGACCTGTTCCTTCGTAGTGGGCCTCGGGGTTATCCCGGTTGCTGAACTGATCGAGAATCAGCCCGCGACCTTCCGACTGCATCTGCCGTGCCAGGTCAATGGCACCGGGCATCGATTGCGCCGCCGGGGTCAGCAGGACCTCGGCGCCATAGGCGCGCATGGTCTGCACCCGCTCGGCACTCGAGTTCTCCGGCATGATGAGGATCATGCGATAGCCCATCATCGCAGCCGCCATGGCCAGGGCAATCCCGGTATTGCCACTGGTCGGTTCAATCAGGGTGTCGCCAGGCCGAATGTCGCCACGCGCCTCGGCACGACGGATCATGGAGAGTGCAGGACGGTCCTTGACCGAACCGGCCGGATTATTACCTTCCAGCTTGACCAGCAGCGTATTGCCGCGCCCGGCAGGCAGGCGCTTGAGCCGGACCAGAGGGGTCTGGCCGACGTAATCTTCGAGGGTTTTGAACACCGGTGGCTCCAGAATAAAAAAAGCCGGATGAGGCATCCGGCCCGGGGCTTATTCCTTGCTGATCAACCAGTCGACATAGCGCGACACACCCTGCTCGACGTTGAGCATCGGTGCCGTGTAACCGGCGTCGCGCAACTTGCTGATGTCGCCCTGGGTGAAGCTCTGATACTTGCCCTTGAGCGCGTCGGGGAACGGGATGTACTCCAGCAGCCCCTGCGCCACCATCTCATCCAGGCTCAGCGCCGGCAGGCCTTCATGACGGCGGCAGGCATTGACGGTCGCCACGGCGACGTCGTTGAACGGCTGCGCCCGGCCACTACCGAGGTTGAAGATGCCCGACAACTCGGGGTGGTCCAGGAAGAACAGGTTGACCTTGACCACGTCCTCCACCGAGACAAAGTCACGGCTCTGCATGCCGTCGCCCCAGCCATCCCAGCCCCCAAAGAGCTTGACCTTGCCCTCCTTGCGATACTGGTTGAAGTTGTGGAAGGCCACCGAGGCCATGCGCTCCTTGTGCTGTTCGCGCGGGCCGTAGACGTTGAAGTAGCGGAAGCCGGCCACCTGGGCAGTCAGGCCATCCGCCATGCGCCGGCGCAGCACCTGGTCGAACAGGAATTTGGAGTAGCCGTAGACGTTGAGGGGCGACTCGTGTTCGCGCTGCTCGACGAAGGTGGTCCCGGCGCCATAGACCGCGGCACTGGAGGCATACAGGAAGGGAATGGCCTCGCCCTGGCAGTGATTGAACAGCGACAGGGTGTACTGATAGTTGTTTTCCATCATGTACTTGCCGTCGTGATTCATGGTGTCGGAGCAGGCACCCTGATGGATCACGGCACGCAGTTCGCCATCCAGCTCGCCTTCGGCCAGCATCATCATGAAGTCATGCTTGTCGAGATAGTGGCTGATGTCGCAATCGACCATATTGCGGAACTGATCGCCACGGGTCAGATCATCGACGGCGATGATGTCGGTCTCGCCACGCTGGTTCAGCGCCTTGACGATGTTCGAACCGATAAAACCGGCCGCGCCGGTAACAACGATAGTCATGTCTGCTCCTTAGGCTTGCAGCGCAAAAAGTTCTTCCTGACGACAGACGGCGGTGCCCAGCTTGCCGACCACGATGCCGGCGGCGGCATTGGCCAGCGACATGGCCTGCGGCAGCGGCAGACCGGCAGCCAGCATCAGGCCCAGCGTGCCGATAACGGTATCGCCGGCACCGGAAACGTCATACACCTCACGCGCCAGGGTCGGCTGGTGCAGGGCGCCACTGGCGCTGAACAGGGTCATGCCGGCTTCGCTCAGGGTCACCAGCAGGGCATCGAGATTCAATTCGGCGCGCAGGGTTTCGGCCTTGCGGGCCAGTTCGGCATCATCGCGCCAACTGCCGGCCACCTGGCGGAATTCGCTGCGGTTCGGGGTCAGTAGCGTAGCGCCGGCGTATTTGCTGTAGTCGTCACCCTTGGGGTCGATCAGTACGGCTTTGCCGTGCGCCCGCGCCAGTTCGATCATCTTGGCCACATGGGTCAGCCCGCCCTTGCCATAGTCGGACAGAATCACCACATCGTGGTCGGCGAGGATTTTTTCATACTCGTCGAGCTTGGCCGCCAGGATCTCGTGGCTGGGCGCATCTTCGAAGTCCAGCCGGATCAGCTGTTGCTGCCGGGCCACCACACGCAGCTTGATGGTGGTGGAGATGCTGGCGTCGCGCTGCAGGGAGGTGTTGACCCCCTTCTCGACCAGCAGGCGCTCCAGCGCCGTGGCGGCCTCGTCGTCGCCCACCACCGAGAGGATGGTGGCCTGACCGCCGAGGCTGACGATATTGCGGGCTACGTTGGCCGCCCCGCCGGCACGCTCTTCCATGCGGGCAATGCGGGCCACCGGCACCGGCGCTTCCGGCGAAATGCGCGAGACATCACCGAACCAGTAGCGGTCCAGCATCACGTCGCCCACCACCAGCACACGGGCACCGGCCAGACGAGCCGACAGACTGGCCGGCTCAAGGGAAAGTTGTTGCAGCAGACTCATGCGTGTCCTCAGCGACCGATGGCCTGGTAATCAAAACCCTGCTGACGCACCCACTGCGGATCGTACATATTGCGGCCATCAAAGATGGTCGGCGTCTTGAGCACTTTCTTGAGCAGATCAAAGTCCGGGCTGCGGAACATCTTCCATTCGGTGACGATCAGCAGGGCATCGGCGCCTTCGGCGGCTTCCATCATGTCGTGAGCAAAGCGTACGCGCGGATTGTCGCCGATCACGCGGTGGGCTTCTTCCATGGCGACCGGGTCATAGGCCACGACTTCGGCACCACGGGCGGTCAGTTCATGCACGATGACCCGCGAGGCGGCCTCGCGCATGTCGTCGGTATTCGGTTTGAAAGCCAGCCCCCAGATGCCGAAACGGTGGCCGCTCAGATCCGTGCCGAAGCGCTTTTCGATTTTCTCGACCAGACGGTGCTTCTGCAGCTCGTTGGCTTCTTCAACGGCCTCCAGTACGCGCAGGGTGTGGCCGTTTTCCTTGCCGGTGCTGATCAGGGCCTTGACGTCCTTGGGGAAGCAGGAGCCACCATAACCAGTGCCCGGGTACAGGAAGTGATAGCCGATACGCGGGTCGGAGCCGATGCCCTTGCGCACCAGTTCGATGTCGGCGCCCAGGGTTTCTGCCAGGTTGGCCAGTTCGTTCATGAAGGAAATGCGGGTAGCCAGCATCGCGTTGGCGGCGTACTTGGTCAGCTCGGCCGAACGAACGTCCATGAAGAAAATACGCTCATGGTTGCGCTGGAACGGCGAGTAGAGACGACGCATGGTGTCGATGGCGCGCTCATCTTCGGCGCCGACCACGATGCGGTCCGGTTTCATGAAGTCTTCGATCGCGGCACCTTCCTTGAGGAATTCCGGATTGGACACCACCGAGAACGGAATGGCCATGCCGCGGGCGCTCAGCTCTTCGGCCAGTGCCGCCTTGACCTTGTCCGCCGTACCGACCGGCACCGTCGACTTGTCGACCACGACCTTGTAATCGGTCATGTGGCGGCCGATGTTGCGCGCGGCGGAAATGACATATTGCAAGTCGGCAGAGCCGTCTTCATCCGGCGGCGTGCCAACGGCAATGAACTGTACTTCGCCAAAGGCCACGGATTCGGCAACGTCGGTGGTAAAGGTCAAACGGCCGGCTTCGACATTGCGGCGGACCAGATCATCCAGGCCCGGTTCGAAGATCGGAATGCCACCCTGCTTCAGCGTGGCGATTTTTTTGGCGTCCAGGTCGAGGCAGCAAACATGGTTGCCGACTTCGGCCAGGCAGGTGCCGGTTACCAGGCCTACATAGCCCGAACCAATAACCGTAATTTTCATGATTGTTTCTTTCTGAAGAGTTCGATGTCGGAATTGATTTTGCGCAGAACCTGCAGAGGCTGGTCGGCGCGGGTGATCGGACGGCCGATCACCAGATAGTCGGCGCCGGCGGCCAGCGCGGCCGTCGGGGTCATGACGCGGCGCTGGTCATCTGCCGCACTGTCGGAAAGACGGATACCCGGGGTCACCAGCTTGAACTGGGGACCAAGGCGGGCCTTGAGCAGCTGCGCTTCCTGTGCCGAGCACACCACGCCATCCAGGCCGCAATCGTGTGTCAGGGTCGCCAGACGCATGACATGCTCTTCCGGGCTGACGCTGATGCCGACCTCGGCCAGATCTGCGGCCTCCATGCTGGTCAGCACCGTCACGCCGATCAGCAGCGGTCGCTGGCTCAGATTGGCCAGTGCTTCGCGCGCCGCCGTCATCATGCGCCGGCCGCCACCGGCATGGACGTTGACCATCCAGACCCCGGCATCGGCCGCCATGGCGCAGGCCTGGGCCACGGTATTGGGAATATCGTGAAACTTGAGGTCGAGAAACACCTGGAAGCCACGCAGCACCAGGCTTTCCACCAGCTCACGCCCGGAGGCGGTAAACAGCTCCTTGCCGACCTTGACCCGACAGTCAGCCGGATCAAGACGGGCGGCAAAATCAAGCGCAGCATGGGCATCGCGGAAGTCCAGCGCCACGATGACCGGGGAGCGGGTTTCCAGCGCCAGTTCGGCCGACAGCAATGGGTTCATGTGTGTGCGTCCAGGTTTAGTGGGTTTCCGAACGATTGGCGGTGAAGCTTTCCCACTCGCCGCAGGCCGGGCAATGCCAGAAGAAGGCACGCGAACGGAAATTGCAGCAGCGGCAGGTATGCACCGACAGTCTCTGGGCATGCTTGGCGATCAGGGCACGGGCCACTTCGGCATCCATGCGCCCTTCCGGCGACAGGGCATCCATCTGGGCCTCGATGAGACGATAGACGCCCGACAGCGAGGGGCGTGCCTGTACCGCTTCGCGCACCGACTCCAGCGCCTGGGCCTCATTACCGAAGCTGCACAGCTTCTGGTACAGCATGTCGGTCATGTCCAGCTGGGGGAAGGTTTTCTGATAGCCACGCAGCAGGGCAATCCCCTCTTGCGGTCGCCCGAGTTTTTCATAGGCATCGAACAGCCGCTCGGCAGCCATCGACAGGTATTCGTAGTTCTGCTTCTCGATCCCCTGCCAGGCGGCAATGGCCGCCTCGGTCTGGCCCTCGGCAAATTCGATGTCGCCCAGCAACAGGCTGGCGCGGACGCATTTGCGATTGATCTTGAGTGCCTCCAGGGCATGCTCGCGTGCGGTGCCGTAATGCGACTTGTACAGCTCGCCCTGCGCCAGCTCGCAATGGAATTGCGCCACTTCGTGCTGGAAGGAATGCACATCGCTCTGCAGCTCGCGCGCCGTTTCGATGGCCTTCTGCCAGTCACGGTCCTGCTGATAGATATCCAGCAGCTGACGACGGGCGGCCAGCCCCATATTGCCGCCGAGCAGCTTCAGCAGAATCTCTTCGGCGCGATCCACCAGTCCGGCCTTGCGAAAATCCTGAGCCAGCTCGAAACGCACCTTGTCGCGCTGCTCGACCGGCAAGTCGCTGCTGTCGAGCAGGCGCTGATGCAGCCGGATGGCACGGTCATTTTCGCCCCGTTTGCGGTACAACTTGCCCAGGGTCAGTTGCAGCTCCAGCCCGGATTGCTGCTGTTCACGCGCCACTTCGGCCAGGGCACGCGCGGCCACATCGGTCTTGTCTTCAACCAGGGCATCCAGACCACGAAAGAAACCGGCAGGCACCTGCCGGGCCTGCTTGAGCACCGTGCGCATGTCGACGCGGGCAGCCAGCCAGCCCAATGAGAAAAACACAGGTAGCAGCAACAGCCACCAGAGATCGAGTTCCAAAAACAGCTTCCTTTTCGGGTGCGGGATCGCTCAGCGTGTCGTGATATCAATCCGCCAGGGCGTCGCTCGGGTCGGATTCAACCTGGCCTTGCGGCCGTTGACGCAGTTCTTTTTTCAGCTGCGACAGCTCGCGTCGCATCCGCAGGTAATAAGTGAAGGTTGCCAGAAGACCGACTGCAGCCCCGGCAATGAAAAAGCCCAGCAGAAAAACGATCAGCGGTGCGCTCCAGCTTTGCCCGAAGAACAACTTGAACTCGACGATGTGGCTGTTCTGCACGGTGATGGCAATCAACAACACCAGCAACGCCAGCTCGACGATCCTCAGTAGGTAACGCATGGATTTCCTCTGCTGAAAGAGACTAATTCGCAAGTTTAAACGATCATGGTAAGCAACCCAAGTCCGTCTAATCAAAGAACATGCAATTCATGCCCTGACTGGCGCACAAAACGCCCGAAACCCTCTGCGCCGCGACACAGAGGGCTGATATGGCACCGCTAGTGGCAACGGAAGGTCAGCTTGGCCTGATAAGGCTTGTCTTCCGTCAGCAGTCCGACCAGGGGAATGACACTACCGGCCTTGCTCAGCGCGGTATTAATGGTTTGATTCATCTCCCCCTTGTAACTGGTCTCGTTGCTGACCAGCACCACCTCGCCCGCGCGCTGATGGCAATATTCCTGCGCCGACTTGAGGGCCACCTTCTCCGCCTCCTGCGGCGAATCGGCATAGTACTGCGAGACGATGGCCGTCTCGTAGCGCATGACCGTCGCCTTGGGGCTGGCGCAACCGGCCAGCAACAACACCAACCAAATCAGTTTGCTCATCCTGTTTCTCTGCATGATTCTTCTCTCGGACATGGGTTTCTGTGGGTTTGCCTGTAACCAAGGCAAAAGCACGTCAATAGTCCTGACCACGCAGGGAAAGTTCTGGCCGCGCTCGCGGTGAGCGGGCAAAAAATGACAAACCCCGCACAAAGGCGGGGTTTGTTTTCGATCCGGCAGGCGGATCGGTTTGGCAACCCTCAGGAGGGTTCCCGAACCGGCGTTTGCAATTCCAGCGACAGGTCGACGCGTTCACGCAGTTCCTTGCCCGCCTTGAAATGCGGAACATACTTCTCAGGAACCGAGACGCTACTTCCCGATTTGGGATTGCGCCCGACTCGCGGCGGACGATAGTTCAGATCGAAGCTACCGAAACCGCGAATCTCGATGCGCTCGCCCTGGGACAAGTTGCTGGCCATCGCATCCAGGATGGTTTTGACGGCCAGCTCAGCGTCTTTGTAGACCAACTGAGAATTGCGCTCAGCCAGGCGTTCAGCCAGTCTCGCAATCAGCTCAGACTTGGTCATTTTGCCGCTTACTCTGCGCTATTGCCGGAGGACAGCTTGGCCTTCAGGAGCGCGCCCAGGTTGGTGGTACCGGCAGTCACGTTCTCGGACTGCAGGCCCTTCAGGGCAGCGGTTTCTTCCTGAGCATCCTTGGCCTTGATCGACAGGCTGATCGAGCGGTTCTTGCGATCCACAGCGATGATCACAGCCTCAACCTCATCACCTTCCTTCAGATGGGTGCGGATGTCTTCAACGCGGTCGCGAGCCACTTCGGAAGCACGCAGGTAGCCTTCAACGTCTTCTTCCAGGGCCACAACGGCACCCTTCGGATCGATCGCCTTGACGGTACCCTTGACCAGAGCGCCCTTGTCGTTCATGGCAACGTAGTTGTTGAACGGATCACCTTCCAGTTGCTTGATGCCCAGGGAGATGCGTTCCTTTTCCACGTCGATGGACAGCACCACGGCTTCCACGTCGTCACCCTTCTTGAAGCGACGGACGGCTTCTTCGCCGGTTTCGGTCCAGGACAGGTCGGACAGGTGTACCAGACCATCGATGCCGCCCGGCAGGCCGACGAACACACCGAAGTCGGTGATCGACTTGATCGCGCCCTTCAGCTTGTCGCCCTTCTTGAAGTTCTGGGCGAATTCGTCCCACGGGTTGGCCATGCACTGCTTCATGCCCAGGCTGATACGACGGCGGTCTTCGTCGATCTCGAGGATCATGACTTCGACTTCGTCGCCAACTTGAACCACCTTGGACGGGTGTACGTTCTTGTTGGTCCAGTCCATTTCGGACACGTGTACCAGGCCTTCGATACCTTGTTCGATTTCAACGAAGGCACCGTAGTCGGTCAGGTTGGTCACCTTGCCGAACAGGCGGGTGCTGGCCGGGTAACGACGGCTCAGGCCGACCCACGGATCTTCGCCCAGTTGCTTCAGACCCAGCGAAACGCGGTTCTTCTCCTGGTCGAACTTCAGGACCTTGGCTTCGACTTCATCGCCAACAGCCAGCACTTCGGACGGGTGCTTCACACGACGCCATGCCAGGTCGGTGATGTGCAGCAGACCATCGATGCCGCCCAGGTCGACGAAGGCACCGTAATCGGTGATGTTCTTGACGATACCCTTGACGACAGCACCTTCCTTCAGGGTTTCCAGCAGCGCCTTGCGCTCTTCGCCCAGGGTCGCTTCCAGCACGGCGCGGCGCGAAACAACCACGTTGTTGCGCTTGCGATCCAGCTTGATGACCTTGAATTCGATCTGCTTGTTTTCGTACGGGGTGGTGTCTTTCACCGGACGAACGTCTACCAGGGAACCCGGCAGGAAGGCACGGATGCCGTTGACCATGACGGTCAGGCCACCCTTGACCTTGCCGCTGATCAGGCCGCCCAGGATGGTGCCGGCTTCCAGCGCTTCTTCCAGTTCAACCCAGGCAGCAAGACGCTTGGCCTTTTCACGCGACAGCTTGGTTTCGCCGAAGCCGTTTTCCAGTGCATCGATCGCCACGGTGACGAAATCGCCGACGGCGACTTCAACTTCGCCCTTGTCGTTCTTGAATTCTTCAACCGGGATCAGGGATTCGGACTTCAGGCCGGCGTTGACGGTCACGAAATTGCCATCAACGGCAACCACTTCAGCGGTGATCACTTCGCCTACGCGCATGTCGTGAAGAGAGAGGCTTTCTTCGAACAGCTGGGCAAAGTTTTCCATGGTGAGGGAGGTCATTAAGAGTACTCACATTTGCATGCCTCACGGCATGCGGGTTAGGGTTTGTCATACACCCCGACGCACCATGCATCGGGGCAACCTGCAAAAAATCAGTCGCCGGAAGCCTTGTCGGCGTACCACTGCAGCACCTGCTCGACCGCCTGGTCGATGCTGAGCTGGGTGGTATCGAGCAAGAAGGCATCCGGCTCTTGTCGGAGAGGGGCTACCGCCCGCGCGGCGTCACGCCGGTCGCGATCGATAATGTCCTGCCGAATCTGCGGGAGATTAGCAGATTCTCCCTTGTCGATCAACTGCTTATAACGTCGTTCGGCCCGTTCTTCCGCACTGGCGGTCAGAAAAACCTTCAGATCGGCATCCGGGAACACCACCGACCCCATGTCACGGCCATCTGTCACCAGGCCGGGTGCCTGGCGAAAATCGCGCTGACGCTGCAGCAGTGCGGCGCGCACGGCCGGCAGTGCCCCGACCCGCGAGGCCCCGATGCCGATTTCTTCGGCGCGAATCGCCTCGCCGGCATCGTTGCCGGCCAGCAACACTGCGCCATGGCGAAACTCGGCCGGCAGGCTCAGGGCCGCCGCAGCCAGCGCCGCCTCATCGCACCAGTCAATTCCCGTGCGCAGGGCATGCAATGCCACCAGCCGGTACAGACTACCGGAGTCGAGATACTGAAAGCCCAGCTGTTCAGCCACCCGGGCTGCGACAGTTCCCTTGCCCGATGCGGAAGGGCCATCAATGGCAATCACAGGGATATTCATGCAAGCAGCTCCGGATAAAGCGCGACATTATACATTGTTAGTACTGGCTTGACAGGTTCACACAGACCCACCCCCCTCTGCACCGGCTTGTCAACCAAACCATTTGTCATCGACAAAATAATTTCTCAAGTCAGAATGCATGGCACTTTCCATCACCGACAGGACAGACGCCATGGCGCGCCCATCGCTCTATAGCAATCTCGATCTGCGCACGCTCGACAACGGGGAGATCGACGGCCTTCTCGACCTGCTGTTTCCGGTACACCAGCGCATTTTCGGTGGCGGCACGCCCTCACTGTTCCGCAGCCAGGTCCTGCAGAACCAGGCGGAACACAGTTATCTGCAAGTGCGCATCAACCGGCTCGGTCAGGTCATCGGCTACTGCGCGGTACATTTCTTCCACATCGAACAGCCGGGCCGCCGGGTCTGTATCATGCGCTCGCAGGCCGGACTGCTGCCGGCCTACCGCGGCGGCAACAGTCTGGCCCCCTTCATCCTGGCCCGGCTGCTGGGCTATCGCCTGCGCCATCCCGCCACGCCGATCCACTTCTTTGCCACCCTGATCCACCCCTCCAGCTATCTGCAGTGCCACCGCTATGCCCGCCAGCTCTGGCCAAGGCCGGAACAGGGCCTCCCCGCCGACGTCCGCCGCGTCCTGCAAGACTGCCTGAGCCATTTCGGATACCACGCGGCAGAAGCCCCCCTGCCTCGGGTCGTACCGGTCGGCTGGCGCACACTGGACAACGAGGCCGATCATCACCACTGGCGCAGCTCCCCGCGCCCGGCGGTACGCTTCTTCCTGCAGCACAACCCGGCCTATCTGGACGGGCAGGGCCTGGTCACCCTGGCACCGGTTTCTCTGCTCAATTTACTGACCGCCACCAGCCGGCTGGCCAGGGATCGCCTGCGTCGCCGCCTCGGCCTGCCTCACGCCAAACGGGAATAGGTCTGATTTGCACCTGACCGGGTTGACGGGTAGAGTGAACAGTCAATTTTCATATTTTTCCGAGTCGATCCACCATGGAACAGTTGTCTCTCGCCGCCATTCCCCGCCTGTCCGGCACCCTGAAACTCCCCGGCTCCAAAAGCATTTCCAACCGCACGCTGCTGCTGGCGGCGCTGGCCGGCGGCGACACCCTGGTGCGAGACCTGCTCGACTCGGATGACATCCGGCACATGCTCAACGCCCTGCAACTGCTCGGCGTCAGCGTGACCCGACACGGCGACTCGCGCGATTTCAGCGTCAGCGGCAGCGGCGGCGTCTTTCCGGTCCGTTCCGCCGACCTGTTCCTCGGCAATGCCGGCACCGCCTTCCGCCCGCTGACGGCCGCCCTGGCCCTGATGCAGGGCCACTATCATCTTTCCGGCGTGCCGCGCATGCACGAACGGCCGATCGGCGATCTGGTCGATGCCCTGCGCCAGGCGGGTGCCGACATCCGCTACCAGGGTCAGCCGGGCTTCCCGCCGCTGGAAATCGCGCCGGCCAGCATCAACACCGAGCGCGACATCAGCGTCAAAGGCTCGGTCTCCAGCCAGTTCCTGACCGCCCTGCTGATGGCACTGCCGCTGACCGGCCATGCCGCTACCCTGCGCGTCGAAGGCGAACTGATTTCCAAGCCCTACATCAGCATCACGCTCAATCTGATGCGCCGCTTCGGCGTCGATGTCCAGCAACAGGGCTGGGAAACCTTTACCGTGCCGGCCGGGCAGCACTATGTCTCGCCGGGCGAGATCGTGGTGGAAGGCGACGCCTCCAGCGCCTCCTACTTCCTGGCGGCAGGCGTCCTGGCCGGCGGCCCGGTACGGGTCGAGGGCGTGGGAGCCAACAGCATTCAGGGGGACGTGCGCTTTGCCGAGGTGCTCAACCTGATGGGGGCCGACATCCGCTACGGCGACAACTGGATTGAAGCCCGTGCCGGTGACACCCTGCGCGCCATCGACATCGACCTGAATCACATCCCGGACGCCGCCATGACCGTCGCCATGCTGGCCCTGGCCGCCGACGGCACCAGCACGCTGCGCAACATCGCCAGCTGGCGCGTCAAGGAAACCGACCGTCTGGCCGCCATGGCCACCGAGCTGCGCAAGGTCGGCGCCCAGATCGAAGAAGGCGCGGACTACATCCGCATCACCCCGCCGGCCGTCCTGACGCCGCACGCCGAAATCGACACCTACGACGACCACCGTATGGCCATGTGCTTCTCGCTGGTGGCGCTGATGGGGGCGCCGGTGACCATCAACGACCCGAAGTGTGTCGCCAAGACCTTCCCGGATTACTTCGAGCGCCTGGCCGCCCTGGCGGGGAGCGCGGCATGAGCGACCTGTTTGCCCTGCGGCGCGAATTCATCAGCCGCTTTGATCTGCCGATTCCGCCCGCACCGCGCTTTGCCCCGGACAACCTCGCCATGTGGCAGACCATGCTGGCCGAGGAATGGGCCGAATTTCAGCAGGCACTGGCCGACTACCAGGCCGATGATCACCGCGACGAAGCCACCAGCACGCGCCTGATGGCCGAACTGACCGCCGAAGGCGTCGATGTCCTGAACGTGCTGGTCGGCCTGCTGCTGTCACAGGGCATGCCGGTTGAGGCCATGACCCGGGCCATCCACCAGGCCAACCTGCGCAAGGCCGTCAATGGCCAGGTGGTACGCCGGGCCGACGGCAAGGTATTGAAGCCGGAAGGCTGGCAACCGGCGGACAAGGAAGGGGTGATTCGCCAGGCCCGGCAGCAGCCGGCGGCAGACAGCGACCCGCGCCGCTTCTGGAGCGAACTGGTCCATCAGCTCACCCCCTATCAGCCCGGCGAGCAACCGCAACAGCCCATCCAGATCAAGATCAACACCAATGAGAGCCCCTATGGGCCGGCACCGGGCGTCCTGACCGCCATCCAGGCGGCCAGCGATGACAGCCTGCGCCTGTACCCCGACCCGGATGCACGCGCACTCAAGCAACAGATCGCACGCCATCACCAGCTGGACACCCCCCAGATCTTCGTCGGCAACAGCTCGGACGAAGTCCTGGCCACCGTCTTCCAGGCCCTGCTGAAAAAACCGCAGCCCCTGCTGATGCCGGACATCAGCTATGGCTTCTACCCGGTCTATTGCGCGCTGTACGGCATCCCCTATCGCCAGGTGCCGCTGGATGCGCAACTGGCGATCCGCGTGGCAGACTACCGCCAGCCGGCCGGTGCCATCATCCTCGCCAACCCCAATGCCCCGACCGGCCAGTTGCTGACCCTGGACGACATCCGCCAGTTGCTCGACGAGCACCCGGATCAGGTCGTGGTCATCGATGAAGCCTATATCGACTTTGGTGGCGAGAGCGCCATCGCCCTGCTGCCAGAGCACCCCAACCTGCTGGTCGTGCGCACCCTGTCGAAATCACGGGCACTGGCCGGCCTGCGCGTCGGCTATGCCATGGGCCACCCGGCCCTGATCGAAGCCCTGGAACGGATCAAGAACAGCTTCAATGCCTATCCGCTGGACCGTCTGGCCATCGCCGGCGCCATCGCCTCCTTCGAAGACGAAGACTATTTCCGCCGTACCTGCCGCCAGGTGATGCACAATCGGGAACAGTTGCGCCAGGGCCTGCAGGCACTCGGCTTCGAGGTCCTGCCCTCGGCCGCCAACTTCCTGTTCGTCCGCCACCCCCGGCATGATGCCGCCGCCCTGGCCGCCGACCTGCGCCGCGAAGGCATCCTGGTGCGACACTTCAGGCAGCCCCGCATCGAGCAATACCTGCGCATCAGTATCGGCACCGAGGCGCAATGCGCACGACTACTCGACGTCTGGCAACAACAACTCACTTCACGCGAGGCAAGCACCTCATGAGCGAACAGGATCGTCAGGCCGGACAAGCCCGTCGCAGCGCCGTCATGGGCGAGGCATTTGTCGAGCGCGCCATGAGTCAGCAGGACGGATTTTCCCGCCCGCTGCAGGACTGGCTCAACGAACATGCCTGGGGCAGTACCTGGCAAAGAGAAGGCATCGACCTGAAAACCCGGAGTCTGGTCACCTGCGGCATGCTGGCCGCCCTGGGACGCAGCACCGAACTGAAAGGTCATGTGCGTGGCGCGCTGAACAACGGCGCCAGTCTGGTGGAAATTCGCGAGGTCTTGCTGCACAGCGCGGTCTATGCCGGCGCACCGGCGGCGGTCGAGGCCTTCCGCGCCGCGCGCGAAATCCTCAATGAACTGGGCCTGAGCCTGCCGGACTAGGCCCCCGGCATCCGGCTACTTGCGCAGAAACTTCTGATGCCAGTCGGTGCGTACCTGACGCGCCGCACTGAAACGTTCGGCCAGCCCGGGCCCGTCCTCACTCGCCAATAGCGCGATCAACTGATCCAGCTCGCCGCGAAAACCCAGCAGCTCGGCCAGCAAAGCCTGCCGGTTGGCCAGGGCCACGTCACGCCACATTTCCGGTGAACTGCCGGCAATGCGGGTAAAGTCGCGAAAACCGGTGGCGGCGAAATCGAGACAACGCGCAGCATTATCCTGCCCGGCCACCAGATTGACGTAACTGAAGGCCAGCAAATGCGGCAAATGACTGACCGCGGCAAAAATGCGGTCATGCTCCTCGGCATCCAGCACCGCGACGCGCGCGCCGCAGGCCTGCCAGAGCGAAGACAACCGTTCAAGGGTGGCCGGATCCGTCTCGGCCAGCGGCGTCAGCACCACATCACGGTTTTCATACAGCCCGTACTGGGCGGCAGAGGCCCCCGACAACTCGGAACCGGCAATCGGATGCGCCGGCAGGCAGCAGGCCAGATGATCCGGCAACCCCTGGCGCATGATGGCGGCGACATTGCCCTTGGTACTGCCGACATCCGTCACCAGCGTACCGGGGCGCAAATGCCCGGCCACTGCAGCCAGAATCGCAGCCATCTGCCCGACCGGGGTCGCCAGCAGCAGCACATCGGCCCGGGCCGCGGCGGCACAGACATCATCGCTGATCTCGTCCACCACCCCCAGCTCCAGCGCGCGCCGCAGATTATCGGCGGAACGATCGACACCGATCACCCGCCCGACCAGACCGGCACGCTTCAGCGCCAGCGCGAACGAACCGCCGATCAGGCCCACCCCCACCACCACCAAGGTCTCTATGCCTTGCCGCAACGTGCTCTCCCCTTATCTCCCCGGCCTGGCGACCGGGACACGGGCACAAAGGCCCTGTCACGCACCCATCATAAGCGATTTCATGGCGTCTGCGGCGCCGAATCCCGTGCCAGCGCCTGCTGCAACGGTCGCAGCAGCGCAAAGTCCGACCACTGCCGCCCGTCCAGACTGGCCACCGGCCACAGACCCGCCAGGCTGTTGCCCAACACCAGCAGCTCGGCACGCGCCAGCTGCGCGGGCATCAGGCGCACCTCCTGCACCGGCTGTTGCGCCATCATCCAGCTGCGCACGGCCCCGGCCACCCCGCAGCGATCCAGCGCCGGCGTCAGCCAGTGCCCGTCCAGCCGCACAAACAGATTGGTCTGCGTTCCCTCGACCACCGTCCCCTCGCTGTCACACAGCAGCGCTTCCTGCACCTCCGCCGCCATCCGGCTGCGTGCCAGGACATTCTCCAGCCGGTTCAGGTGCTTGACCCCGGCCAGCAAAGGCTGCAAACCGAGCCGGACTTCACTCCAGCCCAGCGCCACCCCGTCCCGGCCCCAATGCTCGGGATAGCCACCCCAGCCACGGGCCGCCACGATGCGGGTCGGCACCGGATCGGCCGGAATGGCATAGCCCCGCGGGGCAGAACCGCGCGTCAGCGTGATCTTGGCCACGGCGCGCGGCAACCCGGCAGCCACCAGCGCCAACTCGGCCAGCAGCACGGACGCGTCCGGCAGCGGCAAGCCCAACTGTGCCGCATCACGCTGCAGACAGGCCCAATGCCAGTCCCACAGACAGGGACGCGCATGACGACACTCCAGCGTGCGAAACACGCCATCACCAAAAGCCAGGCCACGGTCATCAGCCGCCAGCTGCGAGGTAGCCACCCCATTGATCAGCATCATTGGTCAAGCACCCCCAGTGCACGCAACAGACCGCGCGCCTTGTGTCGCGTCTCCATGAGCTCACGCTGCGGATCGGAGTCGGCGACGATGCCGCCCCCGGCCCGAAAACGCAGCGTCGAGCCCTGGCGCATGAAGGTACGAATCAGAATATTGAAATCCATGCTGCCATCGTGATTGATATACCCCAGGCTGCCGGTATAGGCACGGCGTGCCCGGTCCTCCAGCTCGCGGATGATCTGCATGGTACGCACCTTGGGACAACCGGTAATGGTGCCGCCGGGGAACAGCGCGCGCAGCACCGCCACCGGCGCCACCCCGGCACGCAGACGGCCGCGCACATTGGACTCGATATGATGCACATAGGCATAGCTGGCCACCGCCATCAGCTCATTGACCTCCACCGTCCCCGGCAGGCAGATCCGGCCCAGATCATTGCGCTCCAGATCAATCAGCATCACATGCTCGGCACGCTCCTTGATGCTGCTGATCAGGCGCTGCTTCAGCGCCGCATCCTCGGCCGGATCGGGCGAACGCGGGTGCGTCCCGGCAATCGGCCGCGTCTGCACCCAGCCATCACGCACCTCGACCAGCCGCTCCGGCGACGAACTGACAATCTGGGCATGGCCAAAATCGGCCAGCGCCGAGAACGGCGCCGGATTGGCACGCCGCAAGGCTGCGAACAGATCCGCCGCCGAACAGTCTTCGGCCAGTTCGGCACGCCAGCCCCGGGAAATATTCACCTGAAACACATCGCCGTCATGGATGTAGCGCTTCAGCCGGGTGATGGCATCGAGATAACGCTGCGGGTCGTCCTCCTCGAGCCGGCGCAAGGGCGGCACCACCGGGGCGAGCGCAGCAGGCGCATCGCGCAAGGCGGCCTGCAAGGTCTGCCAGCTCTCCTCATCCTCGGCCATGGCCCAGGCCTGACCACGGCCGCGATCGACCAGCAGGGCCGCAGGGATACGGGCCAGGGCGGCCAGCGGAAACGGATCAGGCAAACCAGCCGGCACCTTGTCTTCGAAAGCCTGCAACATCTCATAGCCGAGAAACACGAACCAGCCGCCACAAAACGGCAGACCATGCGGATTATCCAGCGTCTGATCACAAGGCAAACCCTGCAGATCCGCCAGACAGGACTGCACCTCCCCGTCGCCATACACCCGCACCGAACGCGGCAAGGCAAACAGAATGTCCCAGCCGTGCAGGGCATCGGACTGCAGCAGATAAGGAAAGCGTTGGCGGTCAGCGGCATGAATCGCCAGCAGATCCGGCGGGACGGCAAGGAGTTCGGCACGCATGGGGAAACGAGGACCCGGACAATCACAAACCGCAGATTCTACCGGACGAACGGGCCCCTCTGAACAAGATATTTTTCTCCGTGCACACGATGCCGGTGACCGCACGGCACGACGGCCGCGCACGCGCCTCAGCTCATCGCCTGTTCGGCATGCAGCAAGGTGTACTGAATCTCCGACAGGGTCTGCGGCAGGCGGATGAAACTCAGCGGCATGCCCAGCTTGCGCGCCATCTGAGTCGTCGAGAACAGACCGCACAACTCATGATGCCCATTCTCGGCATTCACCTGCACCACCAGCGCATGCTGGCGGCCCAGCTGCTTCATGGTGGCCACCAGCTCGCCCACCCGGGCATGCGCCACCTCCTCCATACGCAGGGCGTCCAGCCGGGCGCGCGGCGTCATCACATCGCGCACCAGCAACTCGGCATGCGGCTTGCCCTGCTCCTGCATGCGCTGTATCGGCCGCTCCCCCAACAAATCCACCGCCGTCACCAGACCGACCAGGCTATGCTGGGCATCTTCGACAAACAACAGACGAATGCCACTACAGACCATCAACTGATGCGCCTGGCGCAGGGTCGCATCCTGATCGATGCTCACCGGGCGCACCTGACGCAGATCGGTCATCACCGTCAGCGCCGGACTCTCCAGCGTCACCGGAGTTGGCGGCCGCAGATCCGGCTGCAGCAGATCCGTGGTACGAGGCAGGGAATGGGTCGACAGCGGGCGAAATTCGGCAAACATGGCGGCTCCTCGCGCCGGGGGAAATGGCTCCGGCTATGATTTCAACTTAGCGGATAATCCGGATCAGTACAGTCTGATTGGCAGCGAGGTGAAACCGGCATGAGATTGTCATTGACCCTCACCTGGAGAATCACATGAAACGACGCCTGATCCCGGCCCTGCTGCTGGCACCCTGCCTGCAACTCGCCGCGGCCCCCCTGCCTGCCGGCTGGCAGGATGACATGCCGACCCGGGTCAAGGCGCTGGCCCTGCTGCAAAGCTTCAATGTCACCCTGCTGACCCAGCCCAGCGCCACCCGCACCCTGCAACAGTGGTGCGCCGACCATCAACTGGCGCCCGGGGCCCGTATCGTCGCGGTGCGCGATCGCACCAGCGCCAAAGCGGCCGGCCCGCAGGTCCGCCAGGCACTGAAAGTGGACGGGCAGACCCCCCTCAACTACCGTCGCGTACAACTGCACTGCGGCAGCAAACTGTTGTCCGAGGCCGACAACTGGTATGTCCCGGCACGACTCACCAGCGCCATGAACCACACCCTGGAAACCAGCGACCTCCCGTTCGGCACCGTGGTGGCCCCCCTGCACTTCAGCCGCCGCACCCTGAGCGCCACCCTGCTGTGGCAGCCGCTGCCGCCAGGCTGGGAAAACCAGCCCTGGCAGACGGCCAGCAGCAGCCAGCCCCTGCCGGTGCCGCAGCAACTGCTGCAACATCAGGCCGTGCTGTACCGCGAAGATGGCAAACCATTCAGCTTCGTCCAGGAAACCTACCAGCGAGATGTCCTGGCCTTTCCACTGAACTGAGCCACACTGTCAAGCTGACCGACCTGCCACGTGGCATGGCGCCGAAACTCGTCTTTGCTGAGAGAGTCGCCCTATCCGTGAGGTCACCCCAGATGCAGCGCCGTGCCTTTCTCCAGTCGCTGGCAGCCGCCATCGGCTCGCTGTCCCTGCCTGCCCTGCAGGCACAAACCCTGTTCCGGGCCTTGCAGACCGCCCCGGCCAGACGCCATGGCTCGCTGCAAGACATCGAACACATCGTGATCTTCATGCAGGAAAACCGCTCCTTCGACCATTACTTCGGCTGCCTGCGCGGGGTGCGCGGCTTCAGCGACCCGCGCGCCATCCTGCTGCCGGGCGGACGCAGCGTCTTCCAGCAACCCCGCCTGCCGGGAGGCGGCGGCGGGGTCATCGAGCCCTTTCATCTCGACAGCCGACGGACCGGCGCCCTGTGCATGCCCAGCCTGCCGCACGGCTGGAAAGTCTCGCAGCATGTCTGGCGCCATCACGATGCCTGGGCCTGGAGCAAGGGCGCCGCCACCATGGGCTACTTCCGGCGCGAAGACATCCCGTTCTATTACGCCCTGGCCGATGCCTTCACCCTCTGCGATGCCTACCATGCTTCCATCCAGGGCCCGACCGACCCCAACCGGCTGTTCCTGATGTCCGGCACCAGCGGCCAGACCGTCGCCAATCTCGACGACGGCAACCACACCGCCGACATGGCGCGTGATCGCCAGAGCTATCGCGGCTATCGCTGGAAAACCGTGGCAGAACGTCTGGAAGAGGCCGGCGTCAGCTGGCAGGTCTATCAGGAATACGACAACTACGGCGACAACGCACTGGCCTACTTTGCCAACTTCCGCAACCTGGACCGGCAAAGCCGGCACTACCAGCGCGGCCGGGCCATCGTACCGGGATCCAGTGCCGACAACGCCGCGAGCAGCGATGCCCGCTACCTGGTCGACGCCTTTGCCCGCGATGTGCAACAGGGCACGCTGCCCCAGGTGAGCTGGATTGTCGCCCCCGAGTCATTCAGCGAGCACCCCTCGCGCTCACCGGCCCTGGGCGAGTGGTTGAGCGCCCGCCTGCTGGCCGCCCTGGTCGCCAATCCGGCCGTGTGGTCCCGCACCGTATTCCTGCAGATGTACGACGAAAATGACGGGCTGTTCGACCATCTGCCCATGCCGATTCCGCCCCTGCAGGACAAGCAGGGGCGCAGCAATGTGCCGGTCACAGGCGAAAGCTATCTGGGCGAGCCGATCGGCCTCGGCCCGCGCGTGCCGATGCTGGTGATCTCCCCATGGAGCAAAGGCGGCTGGGTATGTTCAGAGCAGTTTGACCATACCTCGGTCATCCGCCTGCTGGAAGCCCGTTTCGGCATCCATGACGACAATATCTCGCCATGGCGGCGGGCAGTCTGCGGCGACCTGACCCGCACACTGGATCTGAGCCAGCGCGACCCCGGCTGGCCGTCCCTGCCCGATCCGGCCAGCTATCTGGCCGCCGCCCGCGCAGCCTGCACCCTGCCGCGCCCGCAGCCCGGACAGGCGAGCGGACGACCGGCGCAAGAACCCGGCCAGCGTCCCTCACGCGCCCTGCCCTACCGCCTGGCATGCCAGGCCAGCGTCAAGGGCGATGCCCTGACCCTGAGCTTCGACAACCAGGGCGAGACCGCCGCCTGCCTGATTGTCTATGGCGATGACCCCTATCGACCCGATGGCCCCTGGCACTACACCCTCGCGGGCCAGAGCCGGCTGCAGGAGACCTGGCACACCACCCTGCAGGGCGGACGCTATGGTCTGAGCGTACATGGCCCGAACGGCTGGCTGCGCCGCTTTGCCGGCTCGCGCCATGACCCGGGGCTGTCATCCCGCTGGCAGGAAGACCCGGCGCGACATCAGATCCACCTCTGGCTACGCAACGAAGACACCCGCCCCTGTACGCTCTGGCTGCGCAGCGCCGGCAGCACCACCCCGTCGCAACAGCTGAACATCGCCGCGGGGTCAGAAATGCACTGGTCGCAGGACGTTTCGCCGCGAGCCGACTGGTATGACGTGATCGTCACCGACTCAGCAGATGGCAAGGGGTGGCTGCGCAGTACTGCGGGCGCATGGAAACAGGCCGGGATGGCTTGAGCGAACCGTGGTGAGCCCGCGCCCGGCCTGAAAAACAAAAAACCCCGAGGCGGACGCCTCGGGGTTTCTGACTGAATGACAGACGCTCAGACGCGCTTGAACACCAGCGTGCCGTTGGTGCCGCCAAAACCAAAGGAGTTGGAGATCGCCACGTCGATCTTCATGTCGCGCGCGGTATTGGCGACATAGTCCAGATCGCAGCCATGCTCCAGATCCTGCTCAACCAGATTGATGGTCGGCGGCGACACCTGGTTGTGGACCGCCAGGATGGTGTAGATCGCTTCGACACCACCGGCGCCACCCAGCAGGTGACCGGTCATCGACTTGGTCGAGTTGACCGCCAGCTTCCTGGCATGATCGCCAAAGGCCATCTTGAGCGCGTTGGTTTCATTGGCATCGCCCAGCGGCGTGGAAGTGCCGTGCGCGTTGACATAGTCCACCTGATCCGCATTGACGCCGGCATCGCGCAGCGCATTGGCCACGCCACGTGCCGGGCCTTCGGCGCTCGGGGCCGTGATGTGGTGAGCATCGGAGCTCATGCCAAAGCCAATCAGCTCGGCATAGATACGGGCGCCGCGCTTGACGGCATGCTCATACTCTTCCAGCACCAGCACGCCGGCACCTTCGCCCATCACGAAACCATCGCGACCGGTATCCCAGGGACGGGAGGCGGTGGCCGGGTCATCGTTGCGGGTCGACAATGCCTTCATGGCGGCAAAGCCACCCACGCCCAGACGGGTGATCGCGCCTTCGGCGCCACCAGCCACCATCACGTCGGCATCGCCGTACTGGATGATGCGGGCCGCATCGCCAATGCAATGGGCACCGGTGGTGCAAGCCGACACAATGCCGTAGCTCGGACCCTGATAGCCCTTGATGATCGACACATGGCCGGCGATCAGATTGATCAGCGAGCCGGGGATAAAGAACGGGCCGATCTTGCGCGGACCGCCTTCCATCAGGGCCACGCCGGTCTCTTCGATCAGCGGCAGGCCGCCGATGCCGGAGCCGATATTGACCCCGACCCGGGTCTTGTCGAGCGAGGCCACCTCATCCAGACCGGCATCGCCAATCGCCTGCAGCGCAGCGGCAATGCCGTAATGGATGAACACGTCCATGCGACGTGCATCTTTCGGCGAAATATAGGCGCCGATATCGAAATCCTTCACCTCGCCGGCGATCTGGCAGGCCAGGTCACTGGCATCAAAGCGGGTGATTCGGCCAATGCCGGATTTGCCTGCCAGCAGGTTGGCCCAGCCGGTGGCGACGTCGTTCCCTACCGGGGACACATGCCCCAGACCGGTGATGACAACTCTTCTCTTGGACACGGGACTTCTCCGCGTTAATACGGGAACACTTCCCGGGCGCGGCTACCGGCTAGCGGCGGCAGGCACCCTTCTCCCGAAGGTTCGTTCTCGATCCTGTCGGTGACAGGATTCAAAAATCTGTAACAGAAGCGCGAGCAAAAAGACCTCTGCGCCAGCGCGAAGCGCTTCGTGCAGAGGTCCTGGAAATACGACTGCTTACTTGCTCAGGTGAGCGCTCACGTAGTCGATGGCTTGCTGAACGGTGGTGATCTTTTCAGCTTCTTCATCCGGGATTTCGCACTCGAATTCTTCTTCCAGTGCCATCACCAGTTCAACGGTATCCAGGGAGTCAGCGCCCAGGTCGTCGACGAAAGAAGACTCGGTCTTCACTTCGGCTTCGTTCACGCCCAGCTGTTCGGCAACGATCTTCTTGACACGCTGTTCGATGTTTTCCATTTGGTAAAAATCCTTTCCCATTCGATGTCGGGATTACAAAACCCGACTATTCTACAAAAAAAAATTAGAGTAGCCTACCTAATTCTGCTTTGCGGTGTTGTTGCCTTACGGCATCAACATGCCGCCGTTCACATGCAGGGTCTGCCCGGTGATATAGGCAGCCCGATCCGAGGCCAGAAAAACAACGGCATCGGCGATATCCTTCGCATCCCCCAGACGGCCCAGGGCAATCTGGCCGACCAGCGCTTCACGCTGCGCTTCCGGCAAAGCCTTGGTCATGTCGGTATCAATGAAACCGGGGGCCACACAATTGACCGTAATGTTGCGACTGCCGACTTCACGCGCCATCGACTTGGTAAAGCCCATAATGCCGGCCTTGGCCGCCGCATAGTTGGCCTGGCCGGCGTTGCCCATGGCACCGACGACCGAAGCGATATTGATGATGCGGCCGGTACGGGCCTTCATCATGCCGCGCAGCACTGCCTTGGAGGCCAGGAACACCGACTTCAGATTGGTGTTCATGATGGCATCCCAGTCTTCTTCGTTCATGCGCAACAGCAGTGTATCGCGGGTAATGCCGGCATTATTGACCAAAATCGACACATCGCCGAATGTTTTGCCAATTTCGCCGATCAGCGCCTCAATCGCCCCCGGAACCGACACATCCAGCACACGGCCCGCCCCCCCGCTGGCCTGCAGGCGACCATGGATAGCCTCGGCCCCCGCTTCGGAGGTGGCGGTACCGATCACGATGGCACCTTCGGCAACCAGTGCCTCGGCAATGGCTGCGCCAATCCCGCGCGACGCGCCGGTGACCAGCGCCACTTTACCTTGCAACAGCATGTTCCGGCTCCTTTAAACCAGCTCTGCCCGTGCCGCTTCCAGCGAAGCCGCATCGGTCAGGGCAAAACACTTGACGTTGCCGTCGATCCGCTTGGCCAGGCCAGCCAGCACCTTGCCCGGGCCACACTCGGCCATCAGGGTCATCCCGCCGGCAGCCATCAGGGCCACGGTTTCGGTCCAGCGCACCGGGCTGTACAGCTGGCGCACCAGGGCATCACGAATCTGCGCCGGGTCCTGATAAGCAGCGACGTCGGCATTATGCAGCACTTCGATGACCGGCGTTTGAATCTCGACATCGGCCAGCGCCGCCGCCAGACGCTCGGCAGCCGGCTTCATCAGCGCACAGTGCGACGGCACCGACACCGGCAGCGGCAGGGCACGCTTGGCACCGGCGGCCTTGCAGGCCTCCATGGCGCGCTCGACCGCGGCACGATGACCGGCGATCACCACCTGCCCCGGCGAGTTGAAGTTCACCGGCTCGACCACCTCACCGGCAGCCGAAGCGGCGCAAGCCTCGCGGATCACCTCGTCGCTCAGGCCGAGAATCGCGGCCATGGCGCCGGTGCCTTCCGGCACAGCCGCCTGCATGGCTTCGGCACGCAGCCGTACCAGACGGACCGCATCAGCAAACGGCAGCGCTTCCGCCGCCACCAGCGCGGAATACTCGCCCAGGCTGTGGCCGGCCAGACGCGCCGGACGCGCACCGCCGCTGCTCAGCCAGGCACGCCAGGTGGCGACACCGGCAGCCAGCATCAGCGGCTGGGTATTGACCGTGGCATTGATGGCATCGGCAGAATCCGCCTGCAGCATCGCCCACAGATCCTGAGCCAGCGCATCGGAAGCTTCAGCGAACGTATCGCGAACCACCGGCAGCGCGGCAAACCCATCCATCATTTTCAGGCTTTGCGAGCCCTGACCGGGAAAAAGGAAGGCAAACGCCATAAGTCTGTCTCCAGCAAAAAGAGTGGAATGGTGAGCACGGCTGACACTCAGAAGGTCAGCAGCACCGCACCCCAGGCGAAACCGCCGCCGATACCCTCCAGCAGGACACGCTGGCCGCGACGAATACGCCCGTCGCGCACCGCCTGATCCAGCGCCAGCGGAATGGAAGCGGCCGAGGTATTGCCATGCGTCGGCAGGGTCACCACCACACGCTCCATCGACAGGCCAAGATGCTTGGCCGTCGATTCGATGATGCGCAGGTTGGCCTGGTGCGGCACCAGCCAGTCGACCTGATCCTGGCTGACGCCAGCCTGACTCAGGGTGGTGGTGGCAATTTCGGACAAGGCCTTGACGGCAAACTTGAATACCGCCGGACCATCCATGTTCAGGAACGGCAGACCCTGGATCTTGCCGCCGGAAATCTGGGCCGGGGTATTGAGAATCTTGTTGTAACGACCATCGGCCGCCATGCAGGCATGCTCGATGCCCGGCTGGTCGGAAGCGCCCAGCACCACGGCGCCGGCGCCATCGCCGAACAGCACGCACGTACGGCGGTCTTCCCAGTCGAGAATGCGCGAAATGATTTCCGCGCCGACCACCAGGGCCTTCTTGGCCATGCCGGCCTTGATGTAGTTATTGGCCGTCACCAGCGCATACATGAAACCGGCACACACCGCCTGCACGTCAAACGCCGGACAGCCGTGTACGCCCAGCTTCTCCTGCAACAGGCAGGCGGTGCTGGGGAAAACCATGTCGGGGGTGGTGGTGGCGACAATGATCAGATCAATGTCTTCGGGCACGAGCCCGGCGTCGGCAATCGCAGCGCGGGCTGCCTGCAGCGCCAGGTCGCTGGTCTTTTCGTCTTCGGCGGCGATGTGGCGTGCGCGGATACCAGTGCGAGAGACAATCCACTCGTCACTGGTTTCCACGCGCTCAGCCAACATCGCATTCGTCACCACGTTGGCCGGCAGATAACTGCCGGTACCCAGAATGCGTGAATAGACCATGTTGTTGTCAGTTCGCCTCAGTCTCGGAGGGCTTCAGATTCGACATCTGATGCACCACCCGATCGGTGATGTGACCAATCACATTGGAACGCGCTTCTTCCCAGGCCTGATGCAGGGCATAACTGAAGCCCAGCGCATCGGTGCCGCCATGGCTCTTCACCACGGTGCCCCTGAGACCGAGAAAGCTGGCGCCATTATAGCGACGCGGATCCAGGCTGTTGCGGAACCGCTTGAGTACCGACATCGCCATCAGCGCGCACAGACGCGTCCACCAGGTGCGCGTAAACTCCCGGCGCATAAACATCACGACCATGTGCGCCACCCCCTCGGAGGTCTTGAGCGCCACATTGCCGGTAAAACCATCGCAGACCACCACATCCACCTTGCCGCGGTAGACATCGTCGCCTTCGACGTTGCCGTAAAAATTCAGGCCGGATTCCTTCAGCAGCACCGAGGCGCGCTTGACGCTCTCGTTACCCTTGATATCTTCCGAGCCAATATTCAACAGACCAACCAGGGGGTTGTCGCGCCCGGCAATGCACGACACCAGCTCGGCACCCATGATGCCGAACTGCAGCAGTTGCTCCGGCGTGCAATCGACGTTGGCCCCCAGATCGAGCATGCAGGTATCCCTGCCCTCGACAGTCGGCAACAACTTGGCGATCGCCGGACGATCGATCCCCGGGATGGTCTTCAGCACGAAACGCGCGGTCGCCATCAGCGCCCCGGTATTGCCGGCCGACACGGCCGCCTGGGCCTCGCCGTCCTTGACCAGGGCAATGGCCACCCGCATCGACGAATCCTTCTTGTTCTTCAGGGCCAGCTGCGGCGCTTCGTCCATGTCCACCACCTGCGTGGCGTGACGAATGTCCAGACGATCGCGCACAGCCGATGCCTGCGCCGACAGTTCTGCCGCAATGGCTTCACTGTCACCAACAAGGATCAGACGTGCTTCGGGGTGTTCTTCGAGAAATCGGAGCGATGCCGGGACGGTGACCTTGAGGCCAACGTCGCCGCCCATGGCATCGACCGCTACGGTGATTGTCATCAACGGATACGGTAGTTGGTCCTACCTGTTCTTGGAGCCTGGATCAGGCCTTGTGAGGCAGGTAAGGGTAGAGAAAATTACTCGCCCTTGGCCTTCAGGACCTTGCGACCACGGTACATGCCGTTCGGGCTGATGTGGTGGCGCAGGTGAACTTCACCGGTAGCGGTGTCCTTGGCCAGGCTCGGCGCGGTCAGAAAATCATGCGCGCGGTGCATGTTGCGCTTGGACGGGGACTTCTTGTTCTGTTGAACAGCCATGTTCGACTCCTGAAAAATTCAATTACATGTTCATTCGGACTTGCGGCCCTTCAAAGCCGCCAACACCGCGAACGGGTTGGGCTTGTCAGCCTTGGCACGTTCCAGATGTTCCGTCCCGCAGTCGTCATGAAGTGGCGACAACGGCAAGCCCATGATGATTTCGTCTTCGATCAGCGCCTTCACATCCAGCTCGGGCTCGGCCATGATGGCATCGAGTTCCTCGTCGGCTTCGACGGCTTCTTCCAGCTTTTCCTCCGAGGTAAACAGCGTGATGACCGAATCGGCCACCAGGTTCACCGCAAAGGGCTGCAAGCAACGACCGCAGGGCACCGACAGAGCCACGGCCAGCTCGATGCGCAGCGAGGGACGGCGATTATCGTCGACAAAGCCGGTCAGCGTCCAGGACACTTCGCCGGCAGTCGAGGCAAGCTCCGACAGCACGCGTTCATCAAGCTGATTTACCGGCAACTTGCCGGCAATGCGCCGCCCGTCATAGGCATGCTTCAGCGGATCGATCAAAATCGGGTTAGACATAAACTGTGCATGATATAATCCAGGCCACTGATTTGTCAAAAAAATACAAAGTACCGAATATCCTGCCTGGCACAGGGTGTGTCGATCGGCACAGACCGTGCCCTTTATTATAATTGGACACGTCATCGTACTCGCCATGACAACAAGACCTGCCAGGTCTGGCCAGACAAATCGCCCACCTGGCAGAACAAAACCGTAGCTGACACCACAGATCGAACATGCAACTCGTCCTCGCCTCCACCTCCGTCTTCCGCCGCGAGATTCTGTCGCGTCTGGGCCTGCCCTTCATCGCGGCAGCCCCCCACTGCGACGAAACCCCGCTGCCGGGCGAAAGCGCCCCCGACACTGCCTGCCGCCTGGCGCGCATCAAGGCCCAATCACTGGCCGGCGCCTACCCCGACGCACTGATCATCGGCTCCGACCAGGTCGCCCTGCTCGACGGCCAGCAAATCGGCAAACCACAAGACCAGGAACACGCCGTGCGCATGCTGCTCAACCAGCAGGGGCGCACCACCGTGTTTCATACTGCACTGGCTCTCTATGACAGCGCCAGCGGCAAGCTGCAGGAACACGTCGACCTGACCCGCGTCACCCTGCGCCCGCTGAACGAGGCACAGATCCGCCACTACCTGGCGCAGGAGCCCGACGCCCTGTACTGCGCCGGCGCGGCCAAGAGCGAAGGCCTGGGCGGAGCGCTGATCGAGCGCATCGAATCCACCGACCCCAACGCCCTGATCGGCCTGCCGCTGTTCGCCCTGGTCAGCATGCTGGAACAGGCTGGCTTGCCCATCCTGGCCTGAGACCGCCACCCACCTCTTACCGGAACCCGATACATGGCCACCCTGTTTCTCATTCCCGCCCCGCTGGGCGAAGCCGACACCCCCTGGCTGCCCGAGCCGGAACGCGCCCGCCTCACCCACCTGCGCCACTTCGTGGTCGAAGCAGAAAAAACCGCCCGCAAACACCTCAAGGCACTGGGCATCAGCACCCCGATCCGCGAACTGACCATGCACACCCTCAACGAGCACACCCCGGCACAAGACATCGCCGCCCTGCTCGACCCCCTGCTGGCCGGCCACGACGTCGGCCTGATCTCCGAAGCCGGCTGCCCGGCGGTCGCCGACCCCGGCGCCCAGCTGGTCGCACTGGCGCACGAAAAAGGCCTCAGCGTCATGCCGCTGATCGGCCCCTCGTCCATCCTGCTGGCCCTGATGGCCAGCGGCGCCAACGGCCAGCGCTTCGCCTTCCACGGCTACCTGCCGGTCGACGCCGGCGAACGCGCCCAAACCCTGAAAAAGCTGGAACAACGCTCGCGCGACAACGACGAAACCCAGCTCTTCATCGAAACCCCCTACCGCAACGACGCCATGCTGGAACACCTGCTGAGCACCCTCTCGCCGACCACCCGCGTCGCCGTCGCCTGCGACCTGACCCTGCCGGGCCAGACCATCGTCAGCCGGCGAGTACGCGACTGGCCAAAAGAAAAGCCGGCGCTGCACAAGCGACCGGCCATCTTCCTGCTGCATGCCCAGCGATAAGCCGCCTGAGCCGCATACAACAAACAGGCCGCCCGGTCTCCTGACCAGGCGGCCTGCATCATGCCGATACCCCGCTCACTTCACGCAAGTGGCATCAATCGATTCATAGAACTTTTCCGTACTGGCCGCCGGTAACTCATACTTCAGCGAACACTGCTTCACATCATTGACCGCAATCGCCAGCCCCCCGTCCGCCGGCGGATCACTCACCATGGCAATCCCCATGCTGGCCACGGTAGCGACATAATCGCCCTTGGCATTCATCACCGCCGCGCCCTTCTGCGCCGGCGAACCATCCGGCATGGTGATATGAAACAGAATGCGCCGGGTGCGCGCCACATCAAACTTCACCTGATTGACCGAACCATGCCCGGCTTTCAGACGCTCGACACCATTATTGATATCCACATTGCGCGGCAGGGTCTTGGTCTCCAGCTCAATGCGCGACTCACTATAGGCCGGCATATCAGCAATCACCGCCCGCCCGCGATAATCCGTCCACACCGGACCGGAAGGGGTATCCACCTTCACGCCGCTGACATCGCCTACCTGCACAATGCCAAAGGTATCACGCACCTGATAGGGTGAAAGTGTCACGCCATCCGCACTGGCCACCGCCGCGCCCGACATATCCCAGGACGACGTCGCCTGGCCCGAGCCTGATTGCGAATAATGCGCCCCCAGATGGGTATAGGTCGTGGTCAGATAGCTGTCGGCCGACCAGCTGGTGGTATGCCCCTGCAGATCCTGCTCGGCACTCACCCCATAGCCGAAACGGTCACTGCCCTTGCCATTAAAGCGCAGCCCCGCCACATCACCACCGCGATTATTATTGCCATAAGCGCTCACCGTCCCGAGATCGGTCGGCACGATCACATTCAAATACAACTGATCACGCGGCGTCTGGCCATCATTACTGCCAATCAAATGATCATAACTGAGCGATGCCGACCAGGTCTTGAAAGAGACACCCCATGAGCCAAACAAATGTGAATTTCGCTTTCCTGCAAAGCTCTGACTGGTGCTATAGCCAAAGTTATACGCCCCCCAGCGCTCGTCATTGAAACCCAGCGAGGCGGTATAGCTCGCCTTGGTCCGCGTGCTCGGATCATCCTCCTGCAAATTCCCCAGGGTATCGCTCAACTCCTGATAATTGGCAGTCTGACGCGCCGCCGACATCGACAAAGAAAATTTGTCCGATGCCCGCACACTGACGCTACTCTGCAGGCTGGCCCCATTGCCGCCCTGTTTGGCATGCGAACCAATCAGAGAAAACGTACTCGACACCTGCTCACTGGGGGCCAGATGCAGCGTAGACGACGCCGCCTGGTAAGACGACGACAGCAGCGACCCTGCCTCCAGCACCGCCTTGCGCCCCAGCGCCCAGCCATTGCTGGCCGACAAGACCCAGGGGGCATCACGGCCGCCATCATTGCCCTGCACCTTGCCCAGCGCGGCAGAAAACCCGACCGTGGGCGCCAGCTGCGCCGGCAGATACAGCGCTGGCGGCACGGTAAAGCTGGTCACCTCGCCACCACTCTCCGTCACCTTGACACTCAAATCGCTATTGCCATTGAGAATCGGCAAATTATCGAGCGTAAACGGCCCCGGTGAGACCAGGGTTGAATAGATCAGCGAACCGTTCTGGCTCACCTCCACCTTGGCCTGTGAATGGGCAATCCCCTGCACAAAGGCACCACTGCCATTGCGCTTGCTCAGCGCCGCTTCCGGATAAAACTGCACCCCATACAGCGTAGACAGCGGAATCGTGCCCTGAGGCGCAATCGAGCCGATCTGCATCACCGACTTCTCGGCGGTCAGGGTTTTCTGCGCATAGCCAACCAGGCTGTTCCAGTGCGTCCCCTTGTCACCCGAGGTAAACGTCTGGTTACTGCGAAAAATCCAGTCAGCCAGATTGAAGCCCATTTGCGTATTGCCCTGGGTCTGCGTTCCGGAAGAACTATGCATGGAAAACAGCGAGTAATTCAGCAAAGCTGCTGTACCGCCTGAAGTGACATTCACCCCGGAGGTATCGCCATGCACCACGGCCTCATCCGGCACATACATCTCCACCGAGGCACTGCCCGGCAGCAGACGAATCACCGTCTGCGGGTAATCCTGACGATAATCATGGCACCCGGCCACCGGCTTGTCCGAATCCAGTGCCTTTGGCACCACCAGACCGGCTCGCTGCAAAAACGAACGGTCCACACACAAATTGCCCTGGTCATCGAAGCGCGCCGAAATCGAGCCGCGCAGCACATCATTCAGCTTCAGCGACACCTGAGTCACGCCAGCCGGGAAACGCGGCGCCTGCTGAAAATACTTGGCCAGCGCCGGGTCCAGCCCGCGCTGCTTGAGCATGTCCACATCAAAATTGGTCGCAGCCGGGGCAGCGGGCTCGGCCGGTTTCGCCGAACCTGCCGCCGCCTGGGGTTGGCCCACCGGCGCTGATGCAACAGGCTGCACCACCGCACTGTCAGCGCTGGCATGGGGCCCATACCCCAGCAACGTCACCAGCAGACAGGCTTGGGCAGTCAATGCAGACTCAGGCCGTTTAGATCGCAACAACACCAGACTCCTTCACATCATCCGTTAATGGACAGGGGCAACACTGCCGGCATCCGGCAAGGTCGTTACTGGCTGCAGCAAGAACTGCAGATCGGTCGAAAACGCCATACGCTGTTTGGGGTGAGCATCCGCCTCCGGCAGCATCGGCTGCAGCAAGAGCTGCAACTCAACCGGCTTGCCGCCGGTGGCCAGGCGAATGCCCTGCCCGGGCAACAGCGCCATCGCCTGGCGTACCGGTCTTGGCCGGTCGTCATCGACACTGCCGAGACGCGTCACGCCCAGCGGGCGCCCCTCGCTCTCTGCCGACTGCAGCAGCACCAGCAAGCGACCATTTGGCCCATAGGCAAAGAAGCGCCCGTTATTGGGCCCGCTCAGCCGCAGCTCCACCTCATCCGCCGTCGGGCACTGCAACCACACCGTACTCTGCCGCCGACCCGGCGAGCGAAAGCCCTTCAGCCGGGTGTTTTCCAGCTGGCTGGCTGACAACGCGCCGAAATCCTGCACCCCGCCGGACAAACGCAAAGTACAATCGCCGGACATCACCGCGGCCTGGGCCACCCCCGTCAGCAAGACCAGCCCGCACAGCACCACCCTCGGTTGCAACAAGCGCATGGCAAACCTCCCTCACAACCACCGATCCGAACCCGACAAACTCAGCCGGCTTTTTGTACAGCGGCAGGAGCAGAGGCAGCCGGGGCAACGGCGGCGGGCTTGCTCAACAGCGGCGCATCATAGGAGTCCACCGCATAGCCATACAGGCTGGCCGGCGAAATACGCAGCTGGGTGGTACTGCCCAGCGCGTCCTTGACCTTGCTGGCATCAATGGTCAGCGTCGCCCCCGGCAGCACATAGGGCTTGGGCAAATCCAGCGTCTGCTTGCCCGGCAGCAACTGCAGCAGCTGGGTCATGCGTACCACATACGGGCTCGGGTTGGTCACCACCAGCTTGTCGCCATCGCGCGTCCACTGCAGCAAGGTCCACGGGTCGTTCTTGCGCGGCAGGTTGGCCGGGTGAATCACCACCGGCAAATCCTGACGCAGCGTAATGCTCACCTGGTTCTTGCCCTTTTCCGCTTCCGGAATCCCTTCAAACACCACGCGCTTCATGCGCTCGGTGGTAATCGGTTCCTTGCTGTCAACAATGAAGCGCACCAGCTGCGACTGGCCGGCTTCCACCCGGGCCACCGGCGGGGTCACCACCAGCAGATGAGCGTTGTCTTCCGGCAGGTCATACATCGAGGTATACAGCAGGCGCGGGCGGTCATCGGTGTTCTTCACCGTGATGGTGCCTTCGCCATCGGCCACATTCACCAGCACCACCGAACTGTCCGGCACCATGCCGGTTGCCTGGGCCATCGAAGCACTGGCCAGCCAGACCAGCGCGCTCAGCAGAGATACTTTTTTCATTGTCAACCTCGTCATAAACTGTTGTGAAAATTCCTGCGGCGCAGGAGATATCGTCATATTAGAAGTCGGCCCGCTCAGCAGACATCAGAGCATTCCTATTCCTAAGGAAAATCCGTCAGAATTGATCATGAATCAGGCCGGAACTGGCCATTCGGCGAGGCAGACAGGCAAAACACATCCAGACCGACTGTAACCCGCGGTACACAGACGAAGGCACAGAAGGGCCAGATTCGTACCAGTACGAGCCCGGGTATCAGGCAGGGCGCAATCAACAAGGGCACCAGCGCAACTGCGCCATCCCCCAGCCATAAAAAACGCCCGGCGCGGGCAAACCGCGCAGGGCGTACAGACATCACAAACACTTACATGAAGTACAGGGTGACCGTGGCCGAGCCCGACAACGTGACATCCGAGGTGATACCGCCAAGATCCGTCAGGCTCAGGATGGTCGGCGCCACTTCCAGCTGGGCAGTAAACACATTGCCCGCAGTCAGGGTGGTGCCGGTCCCGGAGACGAAACCAACACGGTTGGCGCCGGTAGATCGCGTCATAGCCACCGGAGTGGAACCCGCATTTGTCCAGGCAGTACCCCCATTGGTCGTCGTCAGAAACGACTGGTCCACATTGTCGATCTTCGGGGTTTTCAGTGTCAGCGTATAGCTGCCATAGCTGGAGGAACCATTACCCAGACCGAACTGCGTCGCATCGGACCCTGCCGGCAACAGGGCAGTCGAGTTATCGGCCACACTCACCGCCACGGAGGCATTCTGCCCCGTGCCACACTGAATCGTCATGGTCTTGCTCTGCGCGGTCAGGGTGGTGGCATTGGTCTGGTCCAGCATCCCCGGGGTAATGTCACCGAAGGTATAGGCACCGCCATCAGCAATGCTGATATCACAAGTATTCGGAATCACCGCGCCAACCACGTTCAGAGTAGTGGTCGTCGGCGCCGAACTAGCCCAGGCCGAAGCACACGCCAGGCTCAGCAGGCACAGCACCGCTTTGTTTGCTACATTCATTATTTATCCTTTCTCATGCATGAAGATCATGCGAGTCTTCCAGGCAGCTTGCCGCCATCAGGAATAAGTCAGGGTAATCGTCGCACTGCCGTCCAGACTCTCGTCGCCGGTCGGCGCATAGCTGGAAGGGATATGCGGCTCAACACGGAACTGCATGTGGAATTTGGTCGAAGCATCCTGCGTTGCCGAGGTCGTGCTCGCCTTTTTCATGCTGAACTGCTCGTTGGTTGTCGTGAAGTTACCGATACGATCCGAACTACCATCGTCAGCCCAGCTGGTACCAGCATTGGTGGTATAGATATACTTGGCAGCAACACCCGGATCATCAATTTTCGAGTTCGCTTCAATCAGTTTAATTTCGTAGTAACCGATATTATTGTTGGCCGAGTCCTTCCCCAGCCCCCAGGAGTAGGTGCTGGTATCGGTACGCGAAGCTGCCTTGTTATCAACGAGCTTAAACATCACTTTCTGCGGCGCCGGGCATGTCACATCTACCGACTGGGTAATCGGAGAGGGCGCAAGATTGCCTGTGCCGTTATTGAGATAAATATTGCCAAAATTAAAGGTGCCACCGTTTTGCAGGGTCGGCGTACACGCACCGACGCGGATAACACCATCCACGGCGATCGGCGAAGAAGCGGCAGCCATCACCAGACCACTGGCACTGAGTCCCAGCGCCAGCAGAACTAACCTTTTGCTCAAATTCATGTTCATCTTCCTATCCTGAGAGTCCGATCAGAAATAATGCAGGCTGATCGTTGCCTGACCATTCAGATTGATATCGTGCCCCAGCGTGGCAACCGCATTGTTGATATAGGGTTTCACCTTCAGATCAAACACCATGTCTGTCGTCGACGACGGGTTCCAATCCGGAGCAACCGAATCGACAATGCCCCAGTACTCGGAGGCCTCCCCAAAGACCATCATGCCGGAACGCGGCCGTCCCCAGGTAACACCACTGTCGGTACTCGCGGTCCATACAGCAGATTTGGGGACACCGCCGATCGTCACTTTCACATTGGCGGAGTTAATAGGAATAATTTCATAGGCGCCAATCTTGGTGGTGCCATCCATACCCAGACCAAACTCAGCCTTGCTGGTAAAGATCTGACTTGAAGCCTTGGTGTCCGCAAAATTCAGCCCGACCTTGGCTGCGGAGCCACAATGGAGACTCAACGTATGAGAAACCTCAGACAGAGTGGTATAGGTATAGCCGTTCGACACATCGGTGCCAGTCAGCGCGGCAGTCGAGACCCGGCCAATCGAAAAATTGCCACCATTTTCAAAAGTCGGCGTGCAGGAACCGGTCTTGACCGTTCCGTTAATCTTGAATTCATCGGCATGGGCTGCAACCCCGACACCCAGCGCCAGCAGGGCGCAGATCAGATTCAGTTTCATGAAATAATTTCTCCTGCTCGCGTTACGGGAACATCAGCGTCAGCGTCGACGAACCATCCAGGTTCAGATCGCTGGTCGCCGTGCCCAGATCGGTCTTGCTGAGGATGGTGGCGGTCATGATCAGATCGGCACTGAACGAGTTAGCGGCCACCGGATCGTCGTCCGTCCCGGTGGTAAACGCCAGCACATTTTCCTGCGCCACCGACGGCAGCAGAGCCACGGTGCCCGCACCAGCATTGATAAAGTTGGCTCCGCCAGTGGTACTGGCGGTGATGGCACCGGCGGCACCTTCCACCTTGGGGTTAGCCAGTTGCAGGATGTAGCTGCCGATCTTGTTGGTGCCGTTCAGACCCAGGCCCAGCGAGCCGGTCGGTGCGCTGGCAGGCAGGTTGGCCGCCTTGTTGTCAGTCACATACAGACCCACTTTGGAGCTCACGCCGGTATCGCAGGTCACGGTCAGCGCCTTGGTGATCGGCGTCTGCGCCGTCACGGCGTTCTGTGCCAGTGCACTATATTGGATGTCCGGCACGGTGAAGGTGCCGCCATCGGCAATCGCGACACCGCAGGTGCCGGTCTTCAGCGTAGCGCCAACCGTCACGTTCGCAGTTTGCGCTGCGAACACGGCGCCGCTGGCCAGAACACCTGCCAGCAGGACACTCATTTTCGAGGCCAACTTCATGGTTTCTTCCTTTTCGTTAGATCAAACTCATCACCCGCAGCGGGTGACCTGAATTGCCGTGGTATAGGACGGCAAGGCGTCTTAGCGTAAGCGCCCCCGGCCAGACACCACGATTACCGCGGTGGATTCGTACTGGTACGAGACCAACTGCGGGAATACTGTTCGCGCAAATACAGCGCCAGGCTCAATTCGTCACCCAGCTGCAACTTGCGCATCGCGTTATGCTTGTGCGTGCTGACGGTCTGCTTGCTGCGATGCAGCCGCTCGGCCACCTGCACGACTGACAGGCCATGGGCCAGCAGGCGCAGCACTTCTTGCTCGGCCGGCGACAACTCACCGCCCGCAAGCGGGGCCGGCAGGCATTGCCAGTGCCCGTCCTGGGCCAACAAGAACTGGCGACGATTCTGCTGCAAGGCATGAAAGAAAGCCGGCATCCCATCCAGCGACTGCTGCTTGCCCCAAAATCCATTGGCGCCCGCCTGGCAAGAGGCATTCACGGCCGCCGCCGAACGATCACCGCTGCAAACCACCAGCAGCAAATCGGGATAATCACGCCGCAAACGCGACAACAACCGAGCCCCATCTGTCTCGGCCTGCGGCAAATGAAAATCACACACCAGCACATCACAAGCCTCAGCCTTCAGTACCGCCGACAACTCGGCCGGGGTCTGACAGGCGGCCACCAGCTGCATGTCCTGTCGGGCCGACAGCATGAAGCGCAGCCCCTCCAGCACCACCGGGTGATCGTCCAGCAGCGCCACGCGCAACTTGCGACCATTCAACAAACGAGCCGGTACCACAGCACTGGAAGGCGAAGGAGAGCACATCAGGAAAACTCATTCCGTTTCAGATGGAATGAATGGTAAGGGGGGGCGATCAGGCGAACTGTCAGACGAGTCCTAAACAGAACTTCTCTGACAGAAAAAAGTTACGCTGGACGACTTTGGACCGCGTCGCCATGCGGCAAGCTATTCAGGGGGGCCATCAACATGGCACCGCCCGCCAGCCGCTCGTCGCTCAGGCGGGTCAGGGGCCCCCTGTCATACGCTTGCACGGCGACAACCCAAAATCTGATGGCAATGGTCTGGCAACCGAACGTCACGCCACAGTCAGATCAATCCGCAACGCCGCGGGGATGACCGTCGCGCGAAGATAGGGACGGCGAAGCGGTGGCGGCGTGCGCGGCGCGTTCGCGCCGGGAGGCAGGAAAGGGGGGCTGGCATGCGGCCCGTGAAAAGATAATCGGCGCATTGTCATCGACCCATTGCGCCTTTCTGGTGAGCCCACACCCCCCGGAGGGCTTGCGCCCCCCGGCCTCCAAAGTGAATGCCTACTCCGCCAGCAACACCGTACAACCCGCCAGCTGCCGCATCGGCACCGCGCGCGGCAAATACAGCCAGCTTCGGCCATCGGCCTGGGCCAGCGACCAGTCGAGCCGGCTGTCAACGATCAGCCGGCACAGCCCGGGCTCAGGCAGCGCGGTGCGCGGCGGGCACAGCTGTGCCACCAGCGCCAGCAAGGACGGATGAGGACGGTGATTTGTGAAGTGGGACAGGGGTGAATTACCATACTTGGCAGCCATACTGACTCCTTGGACGAGTTGGTTTGGTCAGCGGGCTCGGGGGTGGTCGCACACCCTCGGGCCCGCGCCCGTTTCAGCGGCACCATGCCGCGCCACATACCCTAGCGAAAGCGATGACAGCCATGCAAGTCAGCGCGGTCATCCTTTTGTGGCGCATTGCATCGGCGCATTGCATCGGCGCATTGCATCGGCGCATTGCATTGGCGCATTGCCTTCGGCGAATGCACCCTACGCGAATGCACCCTACGCGAATGCACCACACGGTTGGGCGTTGGTCTCGCGGGGGCGGTCAATGGGCACCGTGTGCCGTCCAATTGGTGCATTGCCTTCGGCGAATGCACCACACGGTTGTGGCGTTGGTCCTTCGTGTGCCGTCCAATTGGTGCATTGCCTTCGGCGAAAGCACCACACGGTTGGGCGTTGGTTCTTCGTGTGCCGTCCAATTGGTGCATTGCCTTCGGCGAATGCACCACACGGTTGGGCGTTGCTCCTTCGTGTGCCGTCCAATTGGTGCATTGCCTTCGGCGAATGCACCACACGGTTGGGCGTTGGTCCTTCGTGTGCCGTCCAATTGGTGCATTGCCTTCGGCGAATGCACCACACGGTTGTGGCGTTGGTCCTTCGTGTGCCGTCCAATTGGTGCATTGCCTTCGGCGAATGCACCACACGGTTGTGGCGTTGGTTCTTCGTGTGCCGTCCAATTGGTGCATTGCCTTCGGCGAATGCACCACACGGTTGTGGCGTTGGTCCTTCGTGTGCCGTCCAATTGGTGCATTGCCTTCGGCGAATGCACCCTACGTTGGGCGTTGGTCTCGCGGGGCCGTCAATGGGCGCATTGCCGTTGGCGAATGCACCCTACGTAGGGCGCACTCTTCAAGTGCGCCGTCCTTCGTGCGCCGTCCTTCGCGCGCCGTCCTTCGTGCGCCGTCCTTCGTGCGCCGTCCTTCGCGCGCCGTCCATCACCACAACGCATGGCAAATCCGGTCGGAGAAACGTGATGTAACCAGCACAGGGGAAATGTAACCCGAATGTAACCCGAACTTATGCTTTAAAAACAGCGATGTAACCCATGTAACCAATGTAACCACGTTTTTGAGAGAGAAATAGAGATAGGGGGATAGGTAAGTAAATAGTAAGGGGTATATATATATTTATCTGTAAGAAAAACATATATATAAGCACCTTATGCACCAACTACTACTTATCAATATCTCTCAAAATCGTGGTTACATTGGTTACATTGGTTACATCGTTGAAATATAAAGATATTTTCTGGTTACATCTGTAACCCATGTAACCAAAATGCCGTCGGGATAGGTGATATACGGACGGCATGGTTTATTGACGGGTGACGTCCTCCCTCAAAACCCCGCCCGCACAGCCATGGGTGACCGTCCAATTGGTGCATTGCCTTCGGCGAATGCACCACGCGGTTGGGCGTAGGTCTCGCGTGCGCCGTCCAATTGGTGCATTGCCTTCGGCGAATGCACCCTACGGTTGGCGTTGGTCTCGCGGGAGCCGTCCAATTGGTGCATTGCCTTCGGCGAATGCACCACGCGGTTGGGCGTAGGTCTCGCGTGCGCCGTCCAATTGGTGCATTGCCTTCGGCGAATGCACCACACGGTTGGGCGTTGGTCTCGCGGGATGAATGGGGGATCGGTCTAAGCCAGCAGCGTGTGCAATGCCGCCAGCCGGTCGGCGGGCAGGCGTGTCAGGGGCAAGGTGGCATGGCCCAGTGCTTTATACAGGGTGAGCGAATCCGGGCTCTCTGCCAGGGCCTGCAGATGGGCGGCGACTGTCGCCACATCGCCGCGCATGATGGGGCCGGTCAGGGCCTGCTGCGCCCCCAGTTGCAAGGCATTGTCCAGCGACTGGTGCATCAGCGGTGCCAGCAACTGTCCGGCCAGCGCCGGGGGCAGCCCGGCCTGTTCGGCCACCGAGCGTGCCAGCCCGGTCAGCGTGACCAGATAATTGGAGGCGATCGACAGGCTGGCATGGTAGGCCGCCTTGGCGCCCGGCGGCAGGTCAAACGCCTGGCCGCCGATGGCGGCGGCAAAGGCACGCAAGGCGGCGTCGGCGCCCGCCTCGCCCTGCAGCGCGCACAGGGTACCGGCAAAGGACGTGACGGCCCGGCTTGGATCGGCAAAGGAAAACGCCGGGTGCAGACTGCCGACGGCCAGCCCGCTGTCGGCCAGTGCGGTCAACACCGTCGGTTCCAGCACGCCGCTGGCATGAAAGGCCACGGCCATGTCCGGCCTGGGCAACGTTGCCATCTGGGTCGCCAGCGCGGGCAGGGTGTCATCCGCGCAGGCCAGCAAGTTGAGCTGGGCCAGCGGCGGCAGCTGCGCCAGGGTGCAGGGGGTGCCGGCGCCGATGAAATCCACCGCACGCTGCGCGGCGGCCAGGCTGCGACAGCACACGCTGCCGATGCGGTATTGTCCGCTGAGCTGCGCCAGACGTCCCCAACTTTGCCCCAGCCGACCGGCGCCAAATATCGCCAGAGTGGTTTGCATGCTGCCCCCTTGTTGATTCAGGCAGTCATTATAACCAAGGTGGATTTAATAGGACTTTTCAATAGTTATTGGATTATGTATAAACCAAGGGGAACTCACCCCTTTGCCGAAAAGACTATGCCGTGATTCGTCTCATCTTCAGTGGCTCCCTGCCCATTCTGCCCAGCGCACCGCAACTGCGCGCCTTTGTCAGCGACAGTCAGTCGCGCAACCGGCGCCATGGCATTCACGGCGCCATGATCCTGATGCAGCGCGACTTTATGCAGGTGATCGAGGGGCCGCAGGAGACGGTGGATCAGATGTATGACCAGCTCAGCCAGAGCAGCCATCGCTATGGTCTGGTGCTGGTCTCGCGCCAGGAGAATGTGCGGCCGCTGTTTCCCGACTGGCATCTCGGTCTGATCCAGCCCCCGCCGTTCGGCACCGAACCCGACCCGCGCGAGCACGCGGCCTATCTGATGCTGCAAAAAGCCGAGGGCGCCGATGCCGATCAGCGCGACACACTGAAGACCATGCGCGAATTCATTCGCGGCCAATGGCACCGCAACCAGATCGACAACGACCAGCCCATCGTGCTGCGGCGCCAGCGCAAGGTGTTCTGAGTTTCAGCTTTGTCCGAGAGGCCAGGCGCCCCCTTTGCGCCAACATCGCAGCATCACCCTGACGGTCCTCTTTGCTCATGCTGCGCCATACCCGCCTGCCGGTTTTCTCCCTGGCCACCTTTCTGATCTGTGTGTTGTTCGCCTGGGCCGATGAACGCAACGGTCAGGATATGGCCCTGAGAGTGATGAGCTGCCTCATTGCCAGCCTGTTGCAAATCGCGCTGGCCTTGCTGTGCAAGCCGTGGCTGCCACCCGGAGAATCTACAAACAAGTCTTGAATCAGAAGTCATGAAATTTGTCAGATACGCGCATATAAAATGCATTTTGCATTTCATGTGACAACGATGTAAAAAGATGTATTGACCCACCTGACATAAAGAAGACTCATGCAGTGATTCGTCTGATTTACAGTGGCTCGGTCGCCACCGAACCCGATCCCCAGCGCCTGGCGGCCTTCCTGGCCGACAGCCGCCGCCGTAACCAGCGTGATGGCATCACGGGTGTCCTGGTCCTGATGGGGCAGGAGTTCCTGCAGGTCATCGAGGGGCCGGAGGAGGACGTCGACCGCTACTACCGCCAGGTCTTTCAGGACACCAGCCGCTATAAACTGCTGTTGCTGGCACGTCAGGAAATCGAGACTCCGATCTTCACCGGCTGGAGCCTCGGTCTGGTCAAGTGTGATGAAACGCCGAACGACCCGCTGCCCGGGGATGTGTCCATGATGGAAATTGAGCAGATCGACCCGGCCGACCCCTGTGCCCTGCGCACCCTGCGCGTCATTCGGGAATTCATCGATGGCAAATGGCGCGTGCGTTTTCCCTCCAGCCAGAAACCCACCATCATGCAGCGCACACGCGGATTCTGAAATATACCCCCCGGGGGTTGTCCGCCATACATGGCACATCTAGAATGGCTCCACATCATACCCCCAGGAGATTGCCATGCCCCTGCTGACCTCCCCGCGCGTCCTGCTGCTGAGCACGCTGCTGTGTACCGCCCCGCTGGCCCTGGCGCACCCCGCCGGCCAGACCGACTTCGGCCACCCGGCCAAAGCGGCCCAGGCCACCCGCACCATCCGCGTCGAGGCCAATGATCAAATGCAGCTGCGCTTCAGCCAGCGGGATATTCGTCAGGGCGATGTGGTGCGTTTCATCGTCACCAACCATGGCAAGGCCAGGCATGAATTCGGCATCGCCGACCCCGCCGCACAAAAACAACATGCTGCCGAAATGCGCGCCATGCCGGACATGATGCATGACGAGCCAAACGTCATCAGCCTGAATCCGGGCGAAACCAAATCCCTGACCTGGTCGTTCAGCAAACTGAAAAGCCATGACATCGTGTTCGCCTGCAACCTCCCCGGCCATGCCGAAGCCGGCATGAAACAAACCATCCACATCCCCTGAAACACCAAAGGACGAGCAAGGACGGGGTCAGGTCTTGTATTTTGCATGCTGCATGCAAAATACAAGACCTGACCCCGTCCTTTTCACTGCGCTTCTGGCATCCATGACAAAAGGTTAAACTGTTGTCATGACTTGCCAGAGGAGCGTTCGTGCCAACCTTCCGCTACCTGGATGACCTGCTCTACCCCCGGCAACTGGCCCTGCATCGTGCCCTGCTGCGACGGCTGCTGCCAGTCTGGTTGTTGCTGTCTCTGGTGGCCGGGCTGGTGGTCTGGCAACTGGAGTCTGCCCAGATTGACCATCTGGTGCTGAATCTGTCTGCCGATGCCGTTCAGCAATTCCGCCAGTCCAATGGCAGTGATTTCTGGCGCCTGCCTGCGGCGCAGCAGCAGGCCCGACTGGATCAACTGTTGCCGCGCACGGCCTTTGTCGGCATGCGCCTGTTCGATGTCCGCGGGCAGGCGCTGGCGGAGTGCTGGCGCGAACCCATCGGCCATGCGTCCCTGCCGGCGGCATTTCCCGACGATGGCCAGTCCCGTCAGCAAGCGCTGCGCCAGGGCGACCGCATCTATGTCCAGTCTCTGGTGCCGCTGCACGATGCGCGTGGTCAGCGGCAAGGCTGGTTGCAGGGCATCTACCGTGTGCCGCCTCAGACGGCACAGGCCATCGCTCACCGCCTGCGCGATACCCTCATCGGTGTCCTGCTGGTCATTGCCATCAGCACCCTGGCCATCTACCCGGTCATCCTGTCGCTCAACCGTGATGCGCTGCGGCTCAGTCAGCATCTGCTGTCCAGCAATGGGGAGCTGTTGCGTGTACTCGGCAGCGCCATTGCCCAGCGCGATGCCGATACCGACAGTCACAACTATCGGGTCACCCTGTATGCCGTGGCGCTGGCAGAAGCCCTGCCACTTCCGCCGCGCGAGATCATCACGCTGATGACCGGCGCTTTTCTGCATGATGTCGGCAAGATTGGCATTCCGGATCACATCCTGCTCAAGCCGGGCAAGCTGGATGCGGAGGAGTTCAGCCAGATGCAGCAACATGTTGCCATCGGCCTGCAAATTATCAGTGAGGTGGATTGGCTGGCGCAGGCCAGAGATGTGGTGGCCGGTCACCACGAACGTTATGACGGCAGTGGCTATCCGCAGGGCTTGCGCGGCGAGGCCATCCCGCTGACCGCGCGCCTGTTCGCCATCGTGGATGTCTTCGATGCGCTGAGCGTGCACCGCCCCTATAAGGCGGCGTTCCCCCTGCCACAAGTATTGGCGATGATGCAGGCAGAACGCGGCAGCCATTTCGACCCTCAGCTGCTCGACGTGTTTCTCGCCCTGGCACCGGCCCTGCATGCCCGCTACCACCAGGCCGATACCGCCACGCTCAAGCGACACATCAGCAACGTGATTCAGCAGTACTTCCGCCCTCACCGGTAGGGGGTTGTATTGGTGCGTTGCATCGGTGCGTTGCATCGGTGCATTGCCTCCGGCGAATGCACCCTACGTGGTCCGTAGGGCGCAATCTTTAATTGCGCCACCATCCGGTATGGCATCGGCGCATTGCATCGGCAAATGCACCCCACGTGGTCCGTAGGGCGCAATCTTTAATTGCGCCATCATCCGATATGGCATTGGTGCGTTGCATTGGCGCATTGCATCGGCGCATTGCCGTCGGCGAATGCACCCTACGTGGTCCGTAGGGCGCAATCTTTAATTGCGCCACCATCATCGCTGCGCCATCATCATCGCTGCGCCATCATCATCGCTGCGCCATCCTCATTCCCTCCCCCAATCGGCGGGATAGCGCCCCAGGCTGACTTCGCGATGGAAAGTGGAGTAAGGCCAATCCCTCACCCGATTGACCAGACCATGTTTGACCGGGTTGAAGTGCAGGTAATCCAGATGCGCGTCCATGTCCGCCTGATCGCGGATGGTGTGTTCCCAGTATCGCCGTTGCCAGATCCCCCGTTCTCCACGCCTTTGCCGGGATAGAGAGCGCAGCTCGCCTTTGGCGATACCACGGGAAAAAATCAGTTTGATCAGGCGCCAGCGCAAGGCGTAATCATGGTCCCCTGGCGGTAGCTCAAGGACACAGTGCAAGTGGTCAGGCAACACCACCCAGCCATGAATATGAAATGGGTGCGCCTGGCGCACTGTCCTGACTGCCAGGCGCAGGTCAGCGATATGGTCGGTCAGCAAGGGGGCCGATCGTCTTTTCCACAGATTGACGGTGAAGAAATACGTCCCGCCAGGCAGCCAGTTTCGTCGATAGTTCATGCGGCCAGCTTGCCGTGCGGAACACGACAATGCACCTCGGCGCGGCAGATTGGTGCATTGCATCGGTACGTTGCATCGGTGCATTGCATCGGTGCATTGCCTCCGGCGAATGCACCCTACGGGAATGCACCCTACGGGAATGCGCCCTACGGGAATGCGGGCTACGCGCCGCGTGCGGTGTAAATGGTGTAGAGCCCGATGGCGATGAGGAACAGGCCGAATACGGCTTTTAACAGGGTGCCATCCATGCGTTGTACCAGCTGTGCGCCGAACCAGGCGCCGATGAACAGCATCAGGGCCAGTACGGCAGCCGCCCGCAGATCGACCATCGAGGCCCGGTAGTATGACCAGACGGCCGCCGCCCCGACGGGTGGCAGCAGCACGGCCAGGCTGGTGCCGATGGCTCGCGGCATGGGAAATTTCAGCAAGAACACCAGCGCCGGCACGATCAGAATGCCGCCGCCAATGCCGAACACACCGGATGACACACCGGCGGCCAGGCCAATGGCCAGCAACACGCCCCACTCGACAGTCGAAGTCATACACGCACCCAAATAACCTTACAGAATAAGTATATTCCATTTACTCCATGCAAAAGGACTGTTATTCCAGCCAATATCTATGCATATAGAATGTTGTTTTGGCGCCTGCGGATCAAAGAACTTATACTCTGCCGGTTAGCCCATCGGGCATCTAGCTGTCGGAGAACAAGACATGCGTCCACTGCATCAAGGTTTGTTATTGCTTGCTACCTGCGCTGCCACCAGCAGTTGGGCGGCGAATACCCTGACGGTCTGCACCGAGTCCAATCCGGACGGATTCGACGTCGTGCAGTACAACGCGCTGGTCACCACCAATGCCTCGGCCGACCCGCTGATGAACCGGCTGGTTGAGTATGACCCGGACAGCGGCAAGGTTGTCCCCTCGCTGGCCAGCAGCTGGCGCGTCAGTCCGGATGGCCGTGCTTATACCTTTACCCTGCGCCAGGATGTCAATTTCCACAGCACCGACTATTTCAAGCCCAGCCGCAAGCTGAGTGCCGATGACGTGGTGTTTACCTTCGAGCGCATGCTCAACCCGGGCAATCCCTGGTACAAGATCTCCCCCGGCACCTTCCCGCATGCCACCTCGCTGCAGCTGCCGTCGCTGATTCAGGCGGTGCACGCCATTGACAACCATACGGTGGAGTTCATTCTCAGTCGTCCGGAGTCGACTTTCCTGTCGACCCTGACCATGGGCTTTGCCTCGATCTATTCCGCCGAGTACGCCAATCAGCTGATGGCCGCCGGCAAGCCGCAGGAGCTCAACAGCAAGCCGATCGGTACCGGCCCCTTTGTGTTCCGCAGCTATCTGAAGGACAGTGTGGTGCGCTACAGCGCCAATCCGGGCTACTTCGGCAGCAAGCCCAAGGTGGGTCAGCTGATTTTTTCCATCACGCCGAGTCCTTCGGTGCGGCTGCAAAAGCTCAAGGCTGGGGAATGCCAGATCGCGCTGTCGCCGACACCGCAGGACGTGTTGAGCGCGCGCGGCAATACCAGTCTGCAAGTGCTGTCCTCCCCGGCCTTCATGACCGCCTTTGTGGCCATGAACAGCCAGAAGAAACCGTTCGACAATGTGCTGGTGCGGCGCGCCGTCAACCTGGCCTTCGATCATGCCAGTTATCTGAGTGCCGTGTTTGACGGTACGGCTACCGAGGCCGTGCTGCCCTACCCGCCCAGCACCTGGGGCTATGCCCGCAACATCAAGGCCTGGCCGCATGATGTGGCCGCGGCCAAAAAGCTGCTGGCTCAGGCGGGCTATCCGAATGGCTTTGACACCACGGTCTGGGTGCGTCCGACCGGCAGCATGCTCAACCCTAATCCACGTGCCGGCGCGGAATTGCTGCAAGCCGACCTGGCCCGGGTTGGCATCCGCGCCAAGGTGCAGGTGATTGACTGGGGCGAGCTGATCCGCCGCGGCAAGGCCGGTGAGCATGAGATCCTGTTCATGGGCTGGGCGGGCGACAACGGCGACCCGGACAACTTCCTGACGCCGCAATTCGGTTGTGCCGCCGTCAAGTCGGGCACCAACTTCGCCCGTTTCTGCGATGCCAAACTGGACAAGCTGATCAGCGACGGCAAGCGCACGGCGGATCTCAAGCAACGTACCCAGCTGTACCTGGCCGCCCAGAAGCTCATCCACGACCAGGCGGTCTGGCTGCCGCTGGCGCACCCGACGCTGTATGCCATGGCGGCGCGCAATGTCAGTGGCTACCGTGTCAGCCCCTTCGGACGGCAGGATTTCTCGCATGTTGCGCTGAAGTAAGCCGCCTTCGGGCAAACAAAAACCCCGCCATCGCGCGGGGTTTTTGTTTTGGCTGGCCGGAAGGGGTCAGCCCGCCTTGGACAAGGCCTGCTTGATGTCGTCCAGGATGTCGTCGATGTGTTCGATACCGATCGACAGGCGCACCAGCTCGGGGCGCACACCGGCCTTGATCTGTTCTTCCGGCGACAGCTGGCGGTGGGTGGTGGTGGCCGGGTGGCAGGCCAGCGACTTGGCGTCACCGATGTTCACCAGGCGGGTGATCAGTTGCAGGGCATCGATGAAACGGCCACCGGCCTCGACGCCGCCCTTGATGCCGAACGACAGAATGCCCGAAGCGCGTCCGCCGAGGTACTTGTCCACCAGCGGACGCGAGGCATGGCCCGCCAGGCCGGCGTACTCCACCCACTCGACCTGGTGGTGTGCCTGCAGGAACTCGGCCACTTTCAGGGTGTTCTCGCTGATGCGGTCCATGCGCAGCGGCAAGGTTTCCAGGCCCTGCAGGATCAGGAAGGCATTGAACGGCGACAGCGCTGCGCCGGTATTGCGCAGCGGCACCACGCGGGCACGGCCGATGAAGGCCGCCGGCCCGAGTGCTTCGGTATAGACCACGCCGTGGTAGGACGGGTCCGGCTGGTTCAGGCGCGGGAAGCGGTCTTTGTGTTCGGCCCAGGGGAATTTGCCGGAGTCGATGATCGCCCCGCCGATGCTGTTGCCGTGACCGCCGATGTATTTGGTCAGCGAGTGCACCACGATGTCGGCGCCATGCTCGAACGGCCGGCACAGATAGGGGCTGGGCACGGTGTTGTCGACAATCAGCGGCACGCCGTGCGCGTGGGCATGCTTGGCGAAGGCGGCGAAGTCGACCACATTGCCCAGCGGGTTGCCGATCGACTCGACATACACCGCCTTGGTGCGGCTGTCGATGAGTTGCTCGATGGCGGCCGGGTCGCGGTAGTCGACGAAACGCACCTCGATGCCGAACTGCGGGAAGGTGTGGGCAAACAGGTTATAGGTGCCGCCATACAGGGTGCTGGTGGCGATGATGTTGTCACCGGCTTCGGCGATGGTCTGAATGGCATAGGTAATGGCCGACATGCCCGAGGCCAGTGCCAGTGCGCCGATCCCGCCCTCCAGCGCCGCCAGTCGTTTTTCCAGCACGTCGGTGGTCGGGTTCATGATGCGGGTGTAGATATTGCCCTGTACCTTGAGATCGAACAGATCGGCCCCGTGCTGGGTGCTGTCGAAGGCATACGAGGTGGTCTGGTACAGCGGGACCGCCACCGCGCGGGTGGTCGGGTCGGGTGAATAGCCGGCATGCACTGCCAATGTTTCCAGTTTCATCGCTCAGTCCCTTGTCAATGACGTTGTTGTATTGCCTTACGCTAACCCAAAGAAATAGAAAAGAAAATATGAATTTCTTTTTCTTTCATAACCAATGGCAATAAGACGGCGTCAAAACGCCAAAGCAGCCGGCAGACAGACCCGGCAAGCTGCGCGCATCCCATCTGCAAAGGATGCCAAAATGCCCAACTCAATTACCCACCGAGCTCACGGTGTCATGCCCATTGTGCCCAGCCATTCATCGACCATCGAAGGGCTGGATCTGGCCATGACCCCGCAGGGTCAAAAGGCACAAAACATGCTGGAACAGGCCCGCCAGCAGACAGCGCCCGGCAGCCAGGTCCGTTCTGCCAGCACCCCTTCCCTGTTTAAAGACCCGAGCGTCGCCCTGCAGGCCCTGCCCGGCATGGACAAGCAGGAAGACGATGCCACCAGCCGGAAAAACAGCGGGTTGCTCGCTGATCTGAAAAAGATCGGCTGGTACCTGCTCACCGGTGAAACCGGCAGCGGAGACGAGTCACTGCGCCGTGAGCTGAATAGCAAGATTGATGAACTCAACCAGCAAGTGAAGACGCAGCAAGCGCTGATAGAACAGTTGTCGCAGTGGCTGGCCGCCCAATCGAGCGCCATGGCTACGACGGCAGCGCCGCCTCCCCAGCCTGCAACGCGCAGTGCGCCCGCTTCGTCCACCATGCCCGCATCGCCCGCCGGACCCGCCATGGATCCTTACCAGCGGGAGCATGTCAAGCGTTGCAATCAGATTCTGAATGGCAAACAGGCCATGAAGAAGATGCAATTATCTTCCGACCAGCTGGTCACCGATGATGGCGAGGGACGCTTCACTGTCAAAAAGGGAGCCGATCTGTGGGAACAGCAGAAAAAGAACTATGAGACATTGAGCGAAACAGACAAACGACACCTGAAGGAAGCCTATGATGACCTGCGCTCTGCCACTTACCTCAGGCAACATGGGCCGGTCTACCATGATGAGCGGGGCTATCTGAGCAACAGTCCTGAAGCACACATGAACATCAACATCGCCCTGAAAAGCAATCTGGAACCCTTGCTCGGCAAGGACTCGCAACCAGCCACCAGGCAGCAGGCAACGCAGACCGAAACGCGTGCCGAGCCGCTCCCAACAAAGGTCACGGCGGTATGACGCCCTTCGATGACGCCCTGCAGCACCTGGCCCGGCATCTCGGACTGAACCGGCTCGCGCGGCACGGTGATATGGTCAGCGTACCGCGTGAGCAGGGCGAGGTGTTCCTCAGTGCCCTGCCGGCCAACTATCTGCTGATGTTTGTCTTGCTGGACGAGCAACCATTGCCGGAAGGGCGACAGTTGCTGGCGCTGAACCATTTCAGTCATGAGCCCCTGCGGCCGACGGTGGCCTTTGATCGCCGCAGCGGCAACTGGCTGTTGTGGAGCCGCCAGCCGCTGGGTGGCGGCAGCGGCATGACCGATGTGATTACCCAGTTCGAACTGCTGGAAACCAGCCTCCAGCAGGTGCTCGAACAGGCCCGCACCTATCCCGCACCGGTCAGCAAAGCGACCGCACCACGCACCAGTGCCATCCGTGGCGGCATGCTGTGACTTGCACCAAACCGTAAGGCGCAATCTTCAATTGCGCCGCCATCCGGTATGGCATCGGTGCATTGCCGTCGCGAATGCACCCTACGTGGTCCGTAGGGCGCAATCTGCAATTGCGCCGCCATCCGGTATGGCATTGGCGCATTGCATCGGTGCATTGCCTCCGGCGAATGCACCCTACGTGGTCCGTAAGGCGCAATCTTCAATTGCGCCGCCATCCGGTATGGCACCGGCGCATGGCATCGGTGCATTGCCCCCGGCGAATGCACCGTACGTGGTCCGTAAGGCGCAATCTTCAATTGCGCCATCATCCGGCATGGCACCGGCGCATTGCATCGGTGCATGGCATCGGCGCATTGCATCGGTGCATTGCCTCCGGCGAATGCACCCTACGTGGTCCGTAAGGCGCAATCTTCAATTGCGCCATCATTATCGACACGCCATCATTATCGACACGCCATCAACATCGACACGCCACGACGCCCATCAAACATAAAGATAAGGCAACACGCTGTTGGCCATTTCCGCCGACAAGGCCGCGGCATCCTGATTGCGCAGCATCACGCCGGAGATCAATGCCTCGATCAGGCCAAAGGCTGCCAGGTTGGCATTGATCAGCACCGGGTGTTCGGTAGCGGCATACAGCACGTGGTGTGCCACGCTTTGTAGCGGGGCCGCGGGGGAGTCGGTGATGGCCACAATGCGTGCGCCGCGTTTCGCGGCGAATCGGGCCAGGCGATCGGTGTCCAGCGAGTAGCGCGGCAGCGAGATGGCCAGCAGGACATCCTGTTCGGCAATGGTCGCCAGCCGATAGGCGGCATTTTCATTGCCGCCTTCCATGCTGATCACCTGGGCATCGGCACAGTAGGGCACCAGGTTGGCGGCCGCATAGCCGGCCAGGTAAACACTGTTGCCAAATCCGAGCACATAGACTTTGCGTGCCTGCAGCAAGCAATCGACCGCCGCATCGAATGCTTGCTGGTCATTCAGTCCGGCGGTTTGTCGGAGGCCGTCGCGCGCGGTTTGCAGCAGCGCCGTCAGGCCAAGGGGGCTTTGCTGATCGGCCCCGATTTGCTGGCGCAGTTTTTCCACCGGCGAGACAAAAGCCTGCAGCGTTTCCAGCAGTGCCGCTTTCAGCCCACTGAAGCCGCCGAGATCGGCCGCGTTGGCCAGCCGGTTGACGGCTGCGGCCGAGGTGGCGGTCTCCCGGGCCACCTCATCGATGGTCATGGTGGCGGCTTTGAGCGGGTTGCGCAGAATGAAATCGGCTACGCGGCTCAGCGCCGGGGGCAGCGTCGGCGCAATGGTGGCCAGCCGCTGGATGACCGGGGTCTGATAGATCGCGGTAGCGGGTCTTGGGGTAGGCATGACGACTTTCCTGAGAGATTCGTTCCTTATATAGCAGCCATGGATACGGGACAAGTCTGCCGCCACTGCCGCTTGCTGTGGTCTTGATCTGGATCTGATACCGGCGATTGGCGGCGGTGATGCACAAATGTTGCACTTTTGTGCTTTTTGATGAAAATTCATTTTCACATCTTAATTTGAATGAAAATTTTAATTTCAATTCAATATAAGATTCTCTCTGACGAGCAGGACGGGCTTTCGATAAAAATTCGCCAATCAATCGGCCATATCAGTAGAAAACTAGCCAAAATGGCGCGATGTCCGGCATGTCCGGTTTGCGAAAGATCAACTTGTCGGCCTGACCGGCTCCGCACACTGAGGGCGGCAATCAGGGCACTGATCTGCAGTGCCCGCCATCAGGGAGAAGAATATGCGACACACGATTTTGGCAACATGTCTGGCCTTGGCCAGTGCCGGGGTTTTCGCGGCCACGCAGTACACGGGGGACAAGATTGACGGTGTGCCCGTCATCAGCAAGCTGGATGTCAGTGACCTGCCTGCAGGCACGGTTCAGCATTTCTGGTTTCAGGGTGTCGAAAATGCCATCGGACAGCATCAGTATGTTCCGGTCATGGTCGCCAAGGGTGTCGAGCCCGGCCCCAGGCTGGGCCTGCAATCCGGTTTGCATGGTGATGAACTGAATGGCACGCGAACGGTGCAGAAGGTGTTTGATGCCATTGATCCGGCCAGGCTGAAGGGGGTGGTGATCGGGGTCGTCGGGGCCAACCCGACTGGCATGCTGGCCAATAATCGCAACTTCCAGTTGCAAAACGATGGGGGCGACATGACCGACCCCAATCGGCTCTGGCCGGGCAAGGAGCACAAGGACGCCGGTAAACGCCATATCTGGCTGCTGTGGAATCAGCTCTGGGGCGGCAACGTCGACTTGTTCATCGACTTGCACACGCAAAGTCGTGGCACGGCCTATCCCTTGTTTGTGTATACCGATGCGCGGATCACCCAATCGTTCGACATGGCCAAGTTGATTCCTGCTGATCAGATCAAGCTGGATCCGGGTGAGCCCGGCTCGGCGGAAACCACCTTCGACGAGAACAAGGTTCCTGCCATTACCATGGAAATCGGCCAGGCCAAGCTGTATGAAACGGCGCTGATCGAGAAAAGCTATATCGGCGTGATGAATGTGCTGGTCGCCAATCACATGCTGCCGGGCAAGCTGGGCAAGACCTCTCGCGAAGCCAAGACCTATTTCGGCAATGATATGACGTCGGTGCGGGCAGAGGTCGGCGGTTTTGCCGAGGTGTTGGTCGCGCTCAATCAGGATGTGGTGAAGGGGCAGAAAATCGCGGTGCAACGTGATGCCTTCGGCAAGGTGCTCAAGACCTACTTCGCGCCGGAGAATGGCCGCGTGCTTTCAATAGGGACCGACCCGCTGCGTGAGCCGGGTGGGCTGCTGGTGCGCCTGCTGCTGCAGAATCCCGCCGCCGAATGCAAATTGGGCTGTTGATCGGTGCATGGCATCGGCGCATTGCATCGGTGCATTGCATTGGCGCATTGCATCGGTGCATTGCATTGGCGCATTGCGTTGGCGCATTGCATCGGTGCATTGCGTTGGCGCATTGCATCGGTGCATTGCATCGGTGCATTGCCTCCGGCGAATGCACCCTACGCGAATGCACCCTACGCGAATGCACTCTACGCGAATGCACTCTACGCGAATGCACCCTACGTGGTCCGTAGGGCGCAATCTTTCATTGCGCCGTCCACATGCGGTGGCGCATTGTCCGCGGTGAATGCGCCCCATGAAAAACCCCCGGCATCTGACGATGCCGGGGGTTTTGTTTCAGCCTGAGGTCTTAGCGGTAGCTGTCGGTCGACGGGCAGCTGCAGACCAGGTTGCGGTCGCCGTAGACGTCATCGATGCGGTTCACGCTCGGCCAGAACTTGTTGTCGAACACATACGGCAGCGGGAACAGGGCTTCTTCGCGGCTGTAGGGGTGCGACCAGTCGCCGGCGATGTCGGCCTTGCTGTGCGGTGCATTGCACAGCGGGTTGTCATCCTTCGGCCAGATGCCGTTCTGTACCTTGTCGATCTCGGCGCGGATCGCCAGCATGGCGGCGATGAAGCGGTCGAGTTCGGCCTTGGACTCCGATTCGGTCGGCTCGATCATCAGCGTGCCCGGTACCGGGAAGCTCATGGTCGGCGCATGGAAGCCGTAGTCCATCAGGCGCTTGGCCACATCCACTTCGGTGACGCCGCTGGCGGCCTTGAGCGGACGCAGGTCGATGATGCACTCGTGGGCCACCCGGCCATTGGCGCCGGTATACAGCACCGGGTAATGTCCGGCCAGGGCGCTGGCAATGTAGTTGCCGTTGAGCAGGGCGTTGCTGGTGGCCTGTTTCAGGCCTTCGGCGCCCATCATGGTGATGTACATCCACGAGATCGGCAGGATCGAGGCCGAGCCGAACGGTGCGGCGGACACGGCACTCTGCCCTTCCGAGCCATTGGCAATCGGGGTCACCGCATGGTTGGCCATATGCGGGGCCAGGTGGGCCTTCAGGCCGATCGGCCCCATGCCCGGGCCGCCACCGCCGTGCGGAATGCAGAAGGTCTTGTGCAGGTTCATGTGGCTGACGTCGGCACCGATATCGGCCGGACGCATCAGGCCGACCTGGGCATTCAGGTTGGCACCGTCCATGTACACCTGACCGCCATGGGCATGCACGATCTCGCAGATCTCTTTGATCGAGGCTTCGAACACGCCGTGGGTCGACGGGTAGGTGATCATCAGGCAGGCCAGGTTGGCGCTGTGCTGCTCGGCCTTGGCCTTGAGATCGGCCACATCGACGTTGCCGGAGTCGTCGCAATCCACCACCACGACCTGCATGTTCATCATTTGTGCCGAGGCCGGGTTGGTACCGTGTGCCGAACGCGGGATCAGGCAGACATGGCGATGGCCTTCGCCACGTGCTTCATGGTAGCGGCTGATCGCCAGCAGGCCGGCGTACTCGCCCTGGGCACCCGAGTTCGGCTGCATGCAGATGGCGTCGAAGCCGGTGATGGCCTTGAGCTGCTCGGCCAGGCCGTCGATCATCTGCAGATAGCCACCCACCTGATCGCGCGGCGCGAACGGATGGATGTTGGCGAATTCGGGCCAGGTGATCGGCAGCATTTCGCTGACGGCGTTGAGCTTCATGGTGCAGGAGCCCAGCGAGATCATCGAATGGTTCATCGCCAGATCGCGGTTTTCCAGCCGCTTCAGGTAACGCAGCATTTCGTGTTCGGTGTGATAACGATTGAACACCGGGTGGCTGAGGATGGCGGATTCGCGCTTGAGCGAGGCCGGGAAGGCATCGGCGGTAGCGGCGTCCAGTGCTGCCAGGTCGGTGTCCTTGCCGGTGAACAGGCGGATCAGGGCCTGCAGGTCGTCGGCGGTGGTGGCTTCATGGAAGCTCAGGCCGACGATGCCATGGCCGGCATCGCGCAGGTTGTAGCCGGCGTCGCAGGCGGCGCGCAGCACGTCGGCGGCACGGCTGCCGAGATCGACTTGCACGGTGTCATAGAAGCGGTCGAATACCAGCTTGCCGCCGGCCTGCTTCACGGCGGCCGCAAACAGGGCCGCCAGGCGGTGGATGCGATGGGCGATGCGCTGGATGCCTTGCGGGCCGTGGTAGACGGCGTACATGCCGGCGATATTGGCCAGCAGGACCTGCGAGGTGCAGATGTTGGAGTTGGCCTTTTCGCGGCGGATGTGTTGTTCGCGAGTCTGCAGGGCCATGCGCAGGGCCTGTTTGCCCTTGGCGTCGACCGACACCCCGATGATGCGGCCCGGGGCCGAGCGCTTCATGTCGTCCCTGAAGGCGAAGTAGGCAGCGTGTGGGCCACCGAAGCCCATCGGCACGCCGAAGCGCTGGGTCGATCCCAGGGCGATGTCCGCGCCCAGTTCGGCCGGTGACTTGAGCAGCACCAGGGCCATGATGTCGGCGGCCACGATGGCCACCGCACCGCGGGCCTTGGCGGCGGCAATCGGTGCCGACAGGTCCAGCACATCGCCGGCTTCACCGGGGTACTGGAACAGCGCACCAAAGTATTCTTCCTGACCGGCCTGCTCCGGATGCCCCTGACTCAGCTCGAAGCCGAAGTACTTGGCACGGGTTTTCAGCACGTCCAGGGTTTGCGGCAGCACGCGGCTGTCGACGAAGAAACGGTTCGACTTGCTCTTGGAGACGCGACGCGCCATGGCCATGGCTTCGGCGGCGGCGGTGGCTTCGTCCAGCAGCGAGGCGTTGGCCAGCTCGAGGCCGGTCAGGTCGATCACCATCTGCTGGTAGTTGAGCAGGGCTTCCAGACGGCCCTGGGCGATTTCGGCCTGGTACGGGGTATAGGCGGTATACCAGCCCGGGTTTTCCAGCACATTGCGCAGGATGACCGCCGGGGTCAGCGTCGGGTGGTAGCCCATGCCGATATACGATTGTTTGATCACGTTCTGCCGGGCCAGCTGTTTGAGCACTTCCAGTGCCTCGGCTTCCGGACGGGCCTCCGGCAGTGGCAGTTTGCCGCGCAGGCGGATGGCGGACGGTACGGTCTGATCGATCAGGTCTTCCAGCGAGGAAGCGCCGACGGTGGCCAGCATGGCCTGACGGTCGGCATCGGACGGTCCGATATGACGGGCGATGAATTCATCGCGGTTGAACAGCTGGGAAAGCGTGGTCATGGCTTCAATCCTTGCATCAATTCCGGAGACACATTGAAGTAGGGTGCATTCGCCATCGGCAATGCACCCTCGCAATGCGCCGAAAAGACAGGCTTACTCGCCGATTTCGGCAGCGTAGGCGGCAGCGTCCATCAGGGCGTCAAAGTCGGCCGGGTTGGCCGGACGCATCTTGAAGAACCAGCCTTCGCCATACGGGTCGGTATTGGCCAGCTGCGGCTCGGCTTCCAGCGTGGCATTGACTTCCACCACGGTGCCGGCGATCGGACAGTACACATCGGAGGCAGCCTTGACCGACTCCACGACCCCGGCCTGCTCGTCGGCCGCCAGGGCGGCTTCGACTTGCGGCAGCTCGACGAACACGATGTCGCCCAGCAGTTCCTGCGCATGGTGGGTGATGCCCACGGTGATCACGCCATCGGCGCCAAGGCGCAGCCACTCGTGGCTGGCAACATATTTCAGGTCGGACGGAATATTGCTCATTACAAACTCCCTGTGTTCGTATGGGTTGCGATTATTCGAAAACCTTCTTGCCATTGCGCACGAACGGCATTTTGACCACGCGCACCGGGGTCAGGGTGCCACGCAGATCCACTTGCGCCTCTGCACCGGTACCGACCGGCACACGGGCAATGGCAATGGAATGCTTGAGGGTGGGCGAGAAGCTGCCGCTGGTAATCACGCCTTCGCCGACGCCGGGCACCACTACGCGCAGACCATCGCGCAGCACGCCGCGGCCTTCCAGCACCAGGCCCACCTGTTTCATCTTCAGACCGGCCGCCTTGGCGGCTTCCAGCGCCTTGCGACCATTGAAGTCGCGCTCGGCCGGTTCCCAGGCGATGGTCCAGCCCATGCCGGCTTCCAGCGGCAACACGCTTTCATCCATGTCATGACCGTACAGGTTCATGCCGGCTTCCAGCCGCAGGGTGTCGCGCGCGCCCAGACCACACGGCGCCACGCCACCGGCGATCAGCGCACGGAACAGCCCGGCAATCTCTTCGGCCGGCAGCATCAGCTCCAGACCATCCTCACCGGTATAGCCGGTGCGGGCGATGAACCACTCACCACAGAAGACGCCCTGGAAGACCTTGAGCGCCTTGACGCGGTCGGCCGCTTCCGGCTTGACGTCGCAGAACTTGGCGATGGCATTCGGGCCCTGCACGGCCAGCATGGCCAGGTCGCGGCGCACCTTGAGTTGCACGTCGAAGCCGGCGCGCTGGCTTTCCATCCAGGCCAGGTCCTTTTCGGTGGTGCCGGCATTGATCACCATGCGGTAGCCGTAGCTGGTCAGGTAGACGATCAGGTCGTCGACCACGCCGCCGTCCTGGTTGAGCATGCCGGAATACAGCGCCTTGCCTTCGAAGCCGAGCTTGGCGACATCGTTGGCGATGAGTTTTTGCAGCCAGGCCCTGGCTTGCGAACCGGTGATATCCACCACCGTCATGTGGGACACATCGAACATGCCGGCATCGGCACGCACCAGTTCGTGCTCCTTGAGCTGCGAACCATAGTGGATGGGCATTTCCCAACCGGCAAAATCAACCATCTTGCCTTGGGCGGCAACATGTTCTGCAAACAGGGGTGTGCGTTTCGGGGCCGTCATGGCGCATCCTCAAAGAAGTGTGTGAAAGCACTAATGCAACTCACACCCCTCTGTCCTGACACCTGAGATTTTCCGGTCATTCGACCGTTAGCCCCTTCGGTGGATGCTGCGGCACCGCTCTCCAGAGTTTTCGAACCTGACGGTTCTGACGATGCAGTCCTTTTGCCTGAGCGATTGCGGGTGCGCTTGCGCCTTCGGCGGCCGGTCGGACCGGCTCTCTCCTGCATGAATGGCGATTATCAAGGGTGAATAGACGGTTGGCAAGACACTGGCCAACGAATATGACAATAGTTTTATCTAAAGCAAGTCTCGCTCATCCGTCCCACCCTGCCTGCCCTGTCATTGCGCCTGTGGCGCACAGGATTCTCGCACTAACAAACGAGGCGGCAGGAGGGTGTCCGACACGCTTTCCCCACGCAGTCGGCGCACCAGCAGTTCGGCCGCCCGGGCGCCGAGCGCGGGCATGTGGGTGTCAACCGTCGTCAGCGGCGGGGTCATGCAGGCAGAGGCCGGCACGGCATCGAAGCCAATCAGCGAGACTTGCCCGGGTACGGCCAGACCGTGACGGTACAAGGCCAGACGGGCACCGGCGGCCATCTGGTCGTTGGCGGCAAAAATGGCGGTGAAGGACTGCCCCTGTGACAACCAGTGCTCGACCGCCTGCTCGCCGCTGGCCGGCAGCCAGTCGCCCTCGCGGATCAGCGCCGGCTCCGGCGCCAGACCGGCCTCCTGCATGGCCTGCCGGTAACCTGCCAGCCGGGCCCGGGCACTGGCGCGGTCTGCGGGTCCGGCAATATGGGCGATGCGCCGATGTCCCAGCGATAACAGATGTTGCGTGGCCTGCCAGGCCCCCTGCTGATTGTCGACGCCGAGACGCCATGCGGCCGGCGCGCCGGCGCCGATGACCATCAGTGGCAGCCGGGCGGCCAGCCGCGCCAGGGCCTCGTCCGGCAGGGCGCTCGACAGGATGATCAGGCCGTCGACCCGCTGCGACAGCAGCAGATCGATGCGCTTCTGTTCTTCTTGCGCCAGCCAGTGACCACAGGCCATCAGCGGGACATAGCCCTGGGCGCTCAGCGTCTGGTCAATGCCGAGCAAGGCGGCACTCAGCAGCGGGCTGTCCACGGCCGGCGTCAGCACGCCGATGGTCATGGAGGCGCCGCGCTTCAGGCTTTGCGCCAGCGCATTGGGGCGATAGTCCAGTGCGGCGATGGCCTCTTCCACGGCCTGGCGGGCCGAGGCGGACAGGCGGGCTTTGCCGCTGAGGAAACGCGAGACGGTGCTGGCGGAAACGCCGGCGCGTTGGGCGACCGCCATCAGCGTCGCCGGGGAATGAGGCGCAGAAACAGACATGAGCATCCTGATTGATTGCTTTGCCGACATCTTAGCGCATTTCAATCATGCAAACGTTGTCATTTTTATTGACAACGTTTGCAAAAGCAAAAATACTGATCAAAACAGCGTAACCAGGAGTCAGCACATGCATCATCGTCAATGGCAGCCCTTCCCGAGCGATTTCCTCTGGGGTGCCGCCTCGGCAGCCTATCAAATCGAGGGCGGGTGGCAGGCAGACGGCAAGGGGCCGTCGGTATGGGATGTGTTCAGCAAGCAGCCGGGGCGGACCTTCAAGGGCAGTAACGGTGATGTGGCGGTCGATCATTACCATCGCTATGCCGAAGATGTCGCCCTGATGGCCGAGATGGGGCTGAAGGCGTATCGCTTCTCGATCAGCTGGCCACGCATTTTCCCGCAGGGCCGGGGCGAGCCGAACGAAGGCGGTCTGGCTTTCTATGAGCGGCTGATCGATGCCTTGCTGGCACACGGGATCGAGCCGGTGGTGACGCTGTATCACTGGGATGCCCCGCAATGTCTGATGGATGAGTATGGGGCCTGGGAGTCGCGGCGCATTGTCGACGACTTTGATCATTACTGCCGCACCCTGTTCCAGCGTTTCGGCCACAAGGTGCGCACCTGGATCACGCTCAACGAGCAGAACATCGACACCATCCGCAGCTACCTGCTGGCCAAGCACCCGCCCGCCGTGCAGGACCGTCGTCGCTTCTATCAGGCCAATCATCACGCCTTCCTGGCCAATGCGCGCGCCATCCGTTCTTTCCGCGAGCTGGTGCCGCAGGGTCGCATCGGGCCGACGTTCAGCTATTGCCCGGCGTATGCCGCCAGCAGCCAGCCTGCCGACATCATCGCGGCAGAGAGTGCCGAAGAGTTCAATAATCACTGGTGGCTGGATGTGTATGTCACCGGGCAATATCCGCGTTCAGCCTGGCGCTGGCTGGAGGCCCAGGGCGAGGCGCCGCAGACAGAGGCCGGCGATGCCGAGCTGCTGGCCAGTGCCCGGCCGGATTTCCTCGGCATCAATTACTATTTCTCGCAAACCTTCGAAGACAACGGACTGGACGGTGTCGGTGCCGCCGACTTCAATACCAGTGGCCAGAAAGGCAGTACGCCGGACAGCGGCGTTCCCGGCTTGTTCAAGACCGTGGCCAACCCGCATCTGCCGACGTCCAACTGGGACTGGGCGATTGATCCGGATGGTCTGCGCATTACCCTGCGCCGGGTCACCAGCCGCTACCGGCTGCCGATCCTGATTACCGAAAACGGCCTGGGCGAGTTCGATACCCTGACCGATGACGGCAAGGTGCATGACGACTACCGCATTGATTTCCTGCGCCGTCATCTGCTGGCCTGCCAGCAGGCCATCAGCGACGGCACCGAGCTGCTCGGCTACTGCGCCTGGTCGTTTACCGATCTGCTCAGCTGGCTCAACGGTTATCAGAAGCGTTACGGCTTCGTGTACATCAACCGTGACGAGACCGACCCGCGCGATCTGGCGCGCATCCGCAAGGACAGCTTCTTCTGGTATCAGCGCGTGATCCGCGCCAACGGCAGCCAGGGGTTGCTGGCCGACTGATCCAGCCTGCCCCCCGGTGGTTTGCCGCCCCCCGGCCATCTGGCCCGGGGGCGGTATTATTTCTTGCCATTCCTGCCGATGCTGACTATCAGGTATGAATAACAATCCATAATCGCCAAACGCCTGTGCAGGGAGCGCGAGCCATGGCCGAATCCCATCCTCCCGCGGATCATCCCTTCATCGACGGCAGCTCGGTCAGGGTCCTGCTGTGTCTGCTGATTGCCGGCCTGGTACTGCTCACCGCCATACCGCTGATGCTGTTTTATTACCAGCAATTGCAACAGCAGCAGCTCATTGCACAAAACCGCCTGTTCCGGCAAAGCGTGCATGCGGTCAGCCAGGAGGTCAGTCAGGCCGGAAGCCGGGCGGAAACGGCAGTCGCGCTGCTCGCCAGCCTGCCGACACCGGCACCGGCACAAGCCGCCCAGCAGATCGGACTGTTCATTGCCAGTCTGCAGAACAATCCTGACTTGCAGGCCGTATTCTGTGGTCAGGAGGATGGCGCTTTCTTGCTGGTGCGCCGCCTGGACGGCGCCATCCGCCAGCGCTTTGCCCATGCCCCGCCCGGTACCCGCTGGCTGCTGCAGCAGATTCCGCCTCACGCCGCCGGTCCGGCCCGGCAGCAGTTCCAGTTCATGAATCACGAGGGACGGGCGCTCGCCGCCCCTTTCTATGTCATCCGGTCCTACCACCCGGCGCAGCGGCCCTGGTTTCAAATGGCTCAGACAGCGACCGGCGTGGTGCACACCGGCCTGTATCGCTTTGCCACCACCGAGGAACTGGGCATCACCCATGCGCGCCGCAGCCATGACGGCAAGGTGATCTACGGTGTCGACACCCAGCTCTCGCGGCTGCACAGCCTGCTGCTGCAACAGCGGCCCAGCCCGCATGCCCGGCTGATCTTGCTGGATGCCCAGCGCAATCTGCTGGTCGGCACGACACAGGATGCCCGCCTGGCAGACGCCGCGCTGCAGGCCTGGCAGCAGCAGTCCCCTCAGTCGCTGTCGGCGACCTGGCAGGCAGAGAATGAAAGCTGGCGGGTGGCCCTGAGTCAGGTGGCCAGTCAGGGCGCCGCCCCCTTGCAATTGCTGATGCTGGTACCGGAGCACGAGGTATTTGCCGAAGGGGTGGCCATCAGCCGCGATGCAGTGCGCATTCCCCTTCTGCTTCTGCTGGTACTGTTGCCGCTGGGCTGGCTGCTGGCCAACTGGATCAGCCGGCCGATTCAGCATCTGGTGGAAACCACGCTGCGCATCCAGGCCATGGATTTCGATACCCCGCCACTGCAACGCACGCCGGTACGGGAGATGAATGCCCTCATGACGGCGACCGAATCGATGAAGATCACCATCCGCGACTTCATTGGTCTGAGCCGGCAAATCGTCGCCGAAACCGAGACCGGGCAATTGATGCAAATGTTGCTGCAAACCACCCGGCAGGCGATGGACGCCGAGCGGGCTGCCATCTGGTTGCGGCAGGACGATCAGCTCGTGCCCAGTTGCGGACAGACACAGCAGGCGGAGACCCTGGCCATCGGCACTCTGCCGGTGGACGATGCCCTGCTGGCGGCACTGAGCGGCACGGGTGGCGAGGCGGCCATGCTGAGTGTCCGCACGGCATGGCTCCCGCAGGGTATGCAGGCGCTGTGTCCCGGACAGACAGCCCGCCTGACGGTGTTTGTCTTGCGGCTGGAGAATCAGGCGATGAACGGACTGCTGGTGCTGGCGGATCCGGCACAGGGACCCATTGCACCGAACTGGGGCCGCCTGAACTACCTGAAAGCGCTGGTCAGCTTTGCTGCCATCGCCCTGCACAACCGGCAACTGGCCAACTCGCTGCAGACGCTGATGAATGCGCTGGTCGAGCTGATTGCCAGTGCGATTGATACCAAATCGCCTTATACCGGCGGACACTGCAAGCGTGTGCCGCACATTGCCCAGGCGCTGGCAGAGGCGGCGGAGCAATGCCGCCACGGCAGCCTGGCGGATTTCAGCATGCGTGAAGAGGATCGCCAGGCCCTCTTTTTCGCCAGCTGGCTGCATGATTGCGGCAAGGTCACCACGCCGGAATACATCGTCGACAAGGCCACCAAACTGGAAACCCTCTACAACCGCATCCACGAAATCCGCATGCGCTTCGAGGTCCTCAAACGCGATGCCGACATTCGTTACTGGCAGGGCCTGTGTGCGGGCGGCGACCCTCATTTACTGCAGCAGCAACGGACCGAGGCGCACTCACAGCTGGATGCGGATTTTGCCTTTGTCGCGCACTGCAATATCGGCAGTGAAGCCATGTCCGATGCGGATCTGGCGCGCCTGCAGCAGATCGCCGAGCGGCGCTGGCAGCGCACACTCAGCGACCGTCTGGGGCTGGGGCACCTCGAATCGCAACATGTGGCACAAACAGCGGCTGCATCCTTGCCGGTCGAGGAGAAGCTGCTCGACGACAAGGCGATTCACCGCTATCCCTGGCCGGCGGACAGCCGGCAGGAGGATCTGCGCTGGGGCTTTACCCTGCAGCGACCGGCCTGGCGCGCCAATCTCGGCGAGTACTACAACCTGTCCATCCGGCGCGGCACGCTCAACGAAGAGGAGCGTTACAAGATCAACGAGCACATCATGGAGACCATCAAGATGCTCGGCACGCTGCCGTTGCCGGCGCACCTGCAGCAGGTGCCGGAAATTGCCGGCGGTCATCATGAGCGGATCGACGGCAAGGGCTATCCGCGCGGGTTGAAGGGTGCGCAGATGAGCGTACTGGCACGGGTCATGGCGATTGCGGATGTGTTTGAGGCGCTCACCGCCTCGGACCGGCCCTATAAAGAAGCCAAGCCGATGAGCGAGGTGTTGAAAATCATGGTGCAAATGGCCTGCGGCGGGCATCTGGACGTCGCGCTGCTGCGGGTCTTCCTGCAAGACGATATCTGGCGCAGCTACGCCGAACAATTCATGGCGGCCGGGCTGCAGGACGTGGTGTCAGCCGCGCCCTATCTGGCGATGCTGCCGGACAACTGACGTCTCGGGGGCAATCAAACAGAAACGGGGCCATCGGCCCCGTTTTCTTGTCACCGTGTCACGCGCGCGGCGTGACAATCAGGCGATCAGTACCATTCGATCCCGGCCTTTTCGGTCGAGATGATGGTGCCGGCCTTGCCTTCGACGATCATTTCGATGTCTTCCAGCGCGCCGATCACGGCACGCTTGCCGGTCAGACGGGCAAATTCGCAAGCCGCTTCGACCTTCGGGCCCATGGAGCCGGCCGCAAAGCCCAGCTTGTCCATTTCGTCCGGGTGAGCCATGCGGATGGCCTTGGCTTCCGGGGTACCCCAGCCAACGAACACGCTCTTCACGTCGGTGGCGATCACGAAGTAATCGGCTTCGACTTCACGCGCCAGCAGGGAGGAGGACAGGTCCTTGTCGATGACGGCTTCGACACCACCCAGGCGCTTGCCGCTGGCATCGTACATGGTCGGGATGCCGCCACCGCCGGCAGCGATCACCACGGTGCCCTTTTCCATCATCCACTTGATCGGACGCATTTCGAAAATGCGCTTCGGCTTCGGGCTCGGTACCACACGACGGTAGTACTCGCCATCGGCCTTGACGGTCCAGCCCTTTTCGGCGGCCATCTTTTCAGCGTCTTCCTTGGTGTAGACCGGGCCGACGAACTTGGTCGGGTTCTTGAATGCCGGATCATTGGCATCGACTTCGGTCTGACACAGGATGGTGGCCAGCGGCACTTCGAACGGCAGCTCGTTACCCAGCTCTTGTTCGATCATGTAGCCGATCATGCCTTCGGTCTGGGCGCCCAGCACGTCCAGCGGGTACGGGGTCACCTTGCCGTCAACGTGACGGGCATAGGCATCATTCTGCAGACCCAGCAGGCCAACTTGCGGGCCGTTACCGTGAGCCACGACCAGTTGGTGCTTGTTGGCGACGGTCGCCAGTTGCTTGGCGGCGATCTTGACGTTGTTGCGCTGGTTTTCGGCGGTCATCACTTCACCGCGGCGTTGCAGGGCGTTACCACCCAGAGCTACGACTACTCGCATGTTGCTTACCTCAAAACTTGTTTCATTCGTCAATAGAGGGCGTCGTCACGATGGGCACGACGCCCGGTCCGACCATTACGGCAGATCAGTCACCCAGGGTGGCGACCAGGATCGCCTTGATGGTGTGCATGCGGTTTTCAGCTTGTTCGAACTGCAGGGCCATCGGCGACTCGAAGACGTCTTCGGTCACTTCCACGCCGTCCAGACCGAAGGTCTCGAAGACCCACTGACCGATCTTGGTTTCCTTGTTGTGGTACGCCGGCAGGCAGTGCATGAACTTCACGTTCGGGTTGCCGCTGGCCTTCATCAGCGCCATGTTGACCTGATACGGCTTCAGCAGGTCGATACGTTCCTTCCAGGCCGATTCCGGCTCGCCCATCGACACCCAGACGTCGGTGTGAACGAAGTCGGTACCCTTCACGGCTTCGACCGGATCTTCGGTCAGCGTGATGCGGGCGCCGGTTTCAGCGGCGATCTTCTTGCACTCGGCAACCAGTTCGTCGGTCGGCCACAGGTGCTTCGGCGCACCGATGCGTACGTGCATACCCAGTTTGCAACCGATCACCAGCAGCGAGTTACCCATGTTGTTGCGGGCGTCACCCATGTAGGTGTAGCTGATCTGGGACAGCGGCTTGTCGCTGTTTTCCCACATGGTCAGCACGTCGGCCAGCATCTGGGTCGGGTGGAATTCGTCGGTCAGACCGTTGTACACCGGCACACCAGCGTAGGCAGCCAGTTCCTTCTCAACCATTTCCTGGCTGAAACCACGGTATTCGATGGCATCGTACATGCGGCCCAGAACGCGGGCGGTATCCTTCATCGATTCCTTGTGACCGATCTGCGAACCGGACGGGCCGAGGTAGGTCACGTGCGCGCCCTGGTCATAGCAGGCCACTTCGAACGCACAGCGGGTACGGGTCGAGGTCTTTTCGAAGATCAGAGCGACATTTTTGCCCTTCAGGTGCTGCTGCTCGGTGCCGTTGTACTTGGCACGCTTCAGATCACGGGCCAGGTCCAGCATGTAGCGGATTTCACGCGGGGTGAAGTCCAGCATCTTCAGAAAATGACGGTTGCGCAGATTGAAAGCCATGTCTAACTCCTGATGAATAAGGGGTTACTGCCAGAAAATGAATTACCGTTAAACGGGTATTACTGGCGCCCGTCCGCAACAGGCCGGGCGCCGTCAGATCAGATCGATACAGCGTCGCGGATCAGCGGGCAGGTCATGCAGTGACCACCACCACGGCCACGGCCCAGTTCGGCGGCCGGGATCTCGATCACTTCCACACCATGCTCGCGCATCAGGCGGTTGGTATAGGTATTGCGGTCGTAAGCCACCACCACGCGGCGGTCCAGGGCCACGACGTTATTGCCGTCATCCCACTGTTCGCGTTCGCGCTGGTAGGCATCACCACCGGTCTGAATCATGTTGATTTCCTTCAGACCCAGGGCTTCGCGCACCACTTCGGTCAGGTGCTTGCCTTCGTGACGTTCGAAGCGGACTTCGCCTTCCTTGTCGCCCTGGTACATGCTGGTGCAGGTGATCTCGTCGACCACGTCCGGGAAGACCGACAGCAGGTCGATGTCGAGGAAGCTGAACACGGTATCCAGGTGCATGGCGGCACGGGTCTTCGGCATTTCACAGGCGATGACGCGGGTCGCGCCGCCTTCCTTGCCCAGAATGTTGCGGGCCACTTGTACCACAGCCTGCGGGCTGGTGCGTTCGCCCATGCCGATCAGGACCACGCCGTTGCCGATCGGCATCACGTCGCCGCCTTCCAGGGTGGCCAGGCCATAATCCTTGTCGCTGTCACCCCACCATACCTTCACCTTGCCGGCGAAGTACGGGTGGAACTGGTAAACCGCCTGCTGCAGCAGGGTTTCCTGGCGGCGAGCCGGCCAGTACATCGGGTTCAGGGTGACGCCTTCGTACATCCAGCAGCTCGGGTCGCGCTGGAACAGAATGTTCGGCACAGCCGGCAGCACGAAATCGGAGTGTTCCAGATAGCCACCGAACAGGCCCTTGGCGTCGAACGGCAGTTCGAACTTGGCGATACCGCCAATCATGTGTTCGGCCAGCTGGAAGGCCGGCATTTCATCCAGCCAGGCACGCAGGTCACCCAGCATGCCGATGCCGACGTTGTCGGCCTTGATCTTGCGATCCAGTACCCAGGCACGACCGGCCTTGTCTTCCAGCACCTTGGCCAGCGCTTCGGTCAGCTCGATGACATGCACGCCGCGAGCGCGCATTTGTTCCACCATGTAGTCGTGGTCTTTCTGCGCGCGTTCTACCCAGATCACATCATCAAACAACATGCTGTCACAGTTGCCCGGGGTCAAACGCTTGTGAGCCAGGCCAGGACGGGCAACCATCACGCTATGGAGCTTGCCGCATTCAGAGTGGACACCAAACTTGGTCATCTTGCTTCCTTCAATATCGCCATCATTGTGAAATTGTTCGCAACCGCTACGGTCGCAACGACTGCGCATGGCTCATCGGCAACGGCTCAAGCCGGTCATCCAGACCAGATTGAACCCGTTTGATACGCGGAAAGGCGAAACCCGATTTGCCGCATGTGCCGCAGACACGGCACACGAGTGGAAACTGATTCAGGAGCCCTGATTCTCAGCCTCGATCCTGCCATCAATAACAAGAATTAGAATATTCTAAAACTCTTGAATATTAACATTCCGATTTGCTGAGCTGCAATCATAGTAAGGACATGGCATTCGGGCAAAGAAGATTGATGTAATAATTGATAAAGGTCAACTTATCTATATTGCGTTTTATTGACAAAGTTTCTTGCAAGCGGTATTAGGCGAAAATTCACGTCGCATTAACGCAAGTGGGTTTATATCCACGACATATTCACATCAAAAACCGGACCTTTTGGCACATTCTCCAGACGCCAGTGATTGTGGGCCCATGACCACAGCTCGGAGAGCGAAATCAGTCCGGCCGGCGGGCGATGACCCAGCCGGGTCAGTGCCAGGGCCAGCTCATCCAGTGCGGCATCGGCACTGATTGAGGGTGCCAGCGTCTGTTTCGATAACTTCTCGCCCGCCGCATTGACCAGCAGCGGCAGATGGCAATATCCCGGCGTCGTCAGGCCCAGCCGCTGTTGCAGCCAGATCTGGCGCGGGGTCGACACCAGCAGATCCGCTCCGCGCACCACGTCGGTGACGCCCTGATCGGCATCATCCACGACCACGGCCAGTTGATAGGCCCAGTAACCATCGGCCCGCAGCAGAACGAAGTCACCGATGTCACGCGGCAGGTTCTGGGCATAGCGACCTTGCAGACGATCGCCAAAGGCCTGCTCGCCGGCGAGGTCAACCCGCAGACGCCAGGCCAGGCCTGGCTGCGGTTTCAGCTGCAGCGCACGGCAGGTACCGGGATACACGGCCCCGTCGAGCCCTCTGGCGGCCACCGCCTGGATCTCGCGTCGCGAACAGCGGCAGGCATAGGCCAGATCCTGATTGATCAGGGCGTCGAGTGCGGCACGATACCGCTCATGGCGCCGGCTTTGATAGACCACCTCGCCATCCCAGGCGAACCCCAGACGCGCCAGCGTGCGCAGGATTTCGTCAGCGGCACCGGGCACCATGCGCGGAGTATCGAGATCTTCGATGCGCACCAGCCAGCGCCCGCCCCGGGTCCTGGCCTCCAGATAACTGCCGACCGCGGTCATCAGGGAACCGGCATGCAGCAAGCCGGTCGGACTGGGCGCAAAACGCCCACAATAAGTGTGGGAATCGCAAATGGACGACATCGATTAAAATGACACTCTGAATCAGTCAATAAAAAGGGATTTTCCAATGGCCTACGTTGTAACGGATGCCTGTATCAAATGCAAATACACCGACTGCGTGGATGTCTGCCCGGTCGACTGCTTCCACGAAGGGCCGAATTTTCTCGCCATCGATCCGGATGAATGCATCGACTGCACGCTGTGCGTCGCCGAATGCCCGGTGGAAGCCATTTATGCCGAAGATGATATTCCGGCCGGCCAGCAGGTCTTTGTTTCGCTGAATGCGGAACTGGCAAAAAAATGGCCGCTGATTATACAGAAAAAAGATCCGTTGCCGGATCATGAGCAATGGGCAGCCGTCAAAGGCAAACTCGACCAGCTGGAAAAATAATCACCCGGGGGTCAGGTCTTGCATTTTGCGTCCGGACGCAAAATGCAAGACCTGACCCCGTCTTAATCGCCGTCTTAATCGAACAGGTCGATGCTGCCGCTCTGGCTTTCTTCCTGCACGATGCTGTCGCGGTATTGCTTTTCGCGTACGGCCAGTTTGGCCACTTTCTCGGTGTTCAGGCGGCGGATCATCACTTTGCCGCTATCGGTGAAGAAGTAGACTTTGCGCGCGGTTTCGCCCAGCAGGTCGCTGGCGACGATGGGGATGCGCTCCAGGTCGAGGTAGCTGCGCACGAAGGCGGCATTGAGTTCGCCGACGTTGACGACATTCATGCCGTCCAGCACTTTGCCGGCACCAAAGACCTTGGCTTGCAGCCGGTCGCGCCGGGCGCCGCGTTTTTGCATGTCGGTAATCAGCAGCTCCATGGCCTGAATGCCGAAGCGCGAGGACAGGCTGTCGGCGGCGGACACGCTGCGGCTTTCCGGCAGCATGAAGTGATTCATGCCGCAGACACCGGACGCCGGGTCTCGCAGACAGGCAGCGACACAGGATCCGAGCACGGTCACCAGCAGGCGGTCATCCTGGGTGGCGACATAATCGCCGGGCAACAGCTTGATCGCCGGCAGCCGGAACTGCTGGTCGAAGTAGTCTAGGCCGTGCCCGTTATGGGACATGACGCTCACCCGATCCGCAATTGTTCCAGCACCCTGGGCGCCAGACGGTCCAGAGGGCAGATCTCGTCCACCCCGCCGACTGCCACCGCCTCTTTCGGCATGCCGTAAACAATGCTGCTGGCCTCGTCCTGCGCCAGGGTATAGGCCCCGGCCTGGTGCATGGCCAGCATGCCGCGGGCACCATCCTTGCCCATGCCGGTCATGATCACGGCCACGGCGTCGCGCCCTACCCGCTCGGCGGCCGAATCAAACAGGACATCCACCGCCGGGCGATGACGGTTGACCGGTTCGCTCTGGTCAAGGCCGATATACCAGCCGGACTGCCGCCGGCAGATACGCATGTGCGAATGGCCCGGGGCGATATAGGCGGTGTTGCGGCATACGGCCTCGCCGTCTTCGGCTTCCTTGACGTGCATGGCGCAAAGCGTGTCGAGTCGATTGGCGAATGAAAACGTAAAGTTCTCGGGCATGTGCTGCACGATCAGGATCGGCGGACACTCGCCGGGCATACCTCCGAGAAAAGTGCGGATGGCTTCGGTCCCGCCGGTCGAGGCCCCAACGAATACCAGCTTGTTCGGATTCAGCCGCATGGGTCTGCCTGCCACGGGGGGCGCCGGCGCAACGGGGGGCCGGGTCGGCAGGCGCTTGCGTGCCGCGGCGGCCATACGGATTTTCTCGCGGATCTCTTCGGCGTAGGCCTGCATGCCGGCATTGACATTGGTGCTCGGTTTGGGGATGAAATCCACCGCGCCCAGTTCGAGGGCGGTCAGTGCGGTTTCCGAACCCTGCTGTGTCAGCGTGGAGATCATCAGTACCGGTGTGGGGCGCAGGCGCATCAGGCGCCGCAGGAATTCGATGCCGTCCATGCGCGGCATTTCGACATCGAGGGTAATCACATCGGGGTCGGTTTCACGGATGCGTTCGCGCGCCACCAGCGGATCGGCGGCCGTCGCCACCACCTCCATGTCGGGCGCACCATCGATGATGCTGGTCAGCAGGCTGCGGATCAGGGCCGAGTCATCGACCACCACTACCCGGATCTTGTTCACAGAAGGCGACATAGGCGTCTACCCGGCCTTGCGGTACGTCGTTCTGCCGCAGGGCGTAAAAATATCGGTAATCAGTTGAATATTCTCCGAATGCCCGAGGAACAGCAGGGCATGCGGCTGCATGTGTTCGGCCAGATGATGCAGGATGTTGCGCTGTGTCTCGCTGTCGAAATAGATCAGCACATTGCGACAAAACACGGCATCAAACAGCCCGATGTCCGGCCAGCGTTCGGCAATCAGATTGAGCTGGGCAAATTCGATCACTGCGCGCAACGCCGGTTTGATGCGCACCTTGCCTTCGTTGCTGCCCTTGCCGCGCAGGAAGTGTGTCTTGAGCTGTCGCTCTTTCAACAGGGCGATGCGCTCCTCCGGATACACCCCGTTGGCTGCCGTCTTGAGCACGTTGGTATCGATGTCGGTGGCCAGCAATTCAAAGCGGCACGGCACTTTGGGCCGGGTTTCGGCCAGGGTCATGGCGGCCGAATAAGCCTCTTCGCCCGTTGACGAGGCCGAGCTCCACACACGGTAGACCTCTCGTTCGGCGTGGTGGCTGTAATGTTTGGCCAGCATCTCGAAGTGATGCGGCTCGCGAAAGAAAGCGGTCAGATTGGTGGTCAGGGCATTGATGAATGACTGCCATTCGGGGTGTGCCGGATCGGCGGACAGGACATCGAGATAGACGCTGAAGCGCTTTTCCCCCATGGCACGAACCCGGCGGGCCAGGCGGGCATAGGCCATATCGCTTTTGGCATCGGACAAGGAGATACCGGCATGGCGATAGACCATGTCACGCACGCGGCGGAAGTCCGCCGCGGTAAAGGTCAGGTCACGATCATCAATCGACATGGCATTCCCGCTGCACGCTGCAAAGAAGACCGGGGGTGAAGGCTCTTGCTGGCCACGCCCCCCGGATCTCCGCCCCCATCAGAATTCTTCCCACTCCCCTTCGCCCTCACGTGTCGCCGACACCTGGGCAATGCGTGGCGCCGGGGTAGCGGCCGCATGGCTTTCCGGCTTGGGCAGTACCCTCTCTCCGGCCGGCGCCCGGCCGATCTGGGCCACCGAGGCCGGCTTGACCGGGGTCGCCACCGGCTTGACGACCTGTGCCGGGGCATCGCGGCGGACGCTCTTGTCACCCTCTTTCAACTTGAACAAGGCGACGGCCTCGGCCAGGTTGCGCGCCTGCTCTTCCAGCGATTCGGCGGCTGCCGCGGCCTCTTCCACCAATGCCGCGTTTTTCTGGGTGTTTTCGTCCATCTGCGTGACGGCCAGATTCACCTGTTCGATGCCGGAGCTCTGCTCGACCGAGGCGGCCGAGATTTCGCTCATGATGTCGGTGACACGGGTAATCGCCGAGACGATTTCCTGCATGGTACGACCGGCCTCATCCACCAGCCGCGAACCGGACTCGACTTTTTCCACCGAGTCGCCGATCAGGCCCTTGATTTCCTTGGCGGCACCGGCAGAACGCTGGGCCAGGTTGCGCACCTCGCTGGCCACCACGGCAAAGCCTCGGCCCTGCTCGCCGGCGCGCGCAGCTTCCACCGCCGCGTTGAGGGCCAGGATATTGGTCTGGAAGGCAATGCCGTCGATGACGCTGATGATGTCGACGATCTTGCGGGCGCTTTCGTTGATCTCGCTCATGGTCGACACCACCTGGCCGACGACCTGGCCTCCGCGCGATGCGATGTCGGACGAGCCGATGGCCAGTTGATTGGCTTTCTTGGCATTGTCGGCGTTCTGACGCACGGTACTGGTGATCTCTTCCATGCTGGAAGCGGTTTCTTCCAGGCTGGCTGCCTGCTGTTCGGTACGGCTGGACAGGTTGGCGTTACCGGCGGCAATTTCGCGCGAGGCGGTATTGATCGAGTCGGTCGACTCCTTGATGTTGGTGACGATTTCGCGCAGGCGCTCGACCGTGGTGTTGGTATCTTGCTTGAGGGTACCAAACAGGCCCTGATAGTCGCTGTGGATGGTATGGGTCAGATCGCCCTTGGCGACGGCACTCAGCACGTTGGCAATATCCTGCAGGCCATTACTGGTGACATCCAGCAGCGAGTTGAGCGCTTCACCCAGCATCTTGAAGAAGCCTTCCTTGCCCTCCATGCGCACGCGGTGTTCAAAGTCACCCCGCGAGGCGGCGCTGACAATCGCCGAGACCTCTTCCTCCACCTGCACTTCCAGGGTGCGGTCGCGCCATTCCACCGCGGTCCCGAGGCGATCGCCACCGGCGGTGAAGACCGGGCTGGCGGCCAGCGAGAAGGTCCGGCCACCAACCTTGATCTGGGTACGGTGGGTACCGCGCAGGTTGGCCAGCATGTCGCGCTGATGCGAAGGCGTCTTGTGGAAGCCGTCAAACGAGCGCCCGAGCAGGCCGCGTGCTTCGAAATTCGGCAGGTCCTTGCGGATGTCCGACTCGGCGTTCTGCATCAGTTCCTGCACACTGCGGTTCATATAGATGATGTTGCCGTTGGGGTCGGCAATCATCACGCTGGTGCTGACATTGTCCAGGGCGCTGCGGATACGGGCATTTTCTTCCGACAGCTTGCGCTCTTCGGCCAGACGCTCCTGTTCGCGCTCCTGCATTGCCAGTTCGGCGGTCTTGTCCTGCCACTCGACCGTGGTGCCGAGTACGGCACCGCTCTTGCCAAATACCGGCGTGGCACTGATGGTCAGGGTCCGTCCGCCGATCTTGATGGTGCCGTTGTGGGTCTGGCGCAGGTCCTTGATCAGACGTTGCTGGTGTGACGGATTGCGGTGGAAGGTATCCATGCTGCTGCCAAGAATGTTGTTGGCACTGAAGCTGGGGATTTCCTTGCGGATATCGGCCTCGGCAGCGCGGAACAGGTTGAGTACCGCTTCATTCATATAGATGATGCGGTTGCTGGCATCGGCGATCATCACATTGGTGCCGGCCGCATCCAGCGCCTTGCGTACGCGGATGTTCTCGATGGCTTGCTGCGCCGCCTTGCTCATATAGGCAAACAGGCTGCTGTCATCGCCCTTTTTCAGGTTCAGCGTGGTGGTGACCTCACCTTCGGCCAGTTCCTCCATCAGCTTGCGGGCTTCTGCCGGCTCGCCGCCCAGCTCGCTCATCAGCGAACGGGAGATCAGCCAGCCGGCAATGATGGCCAGCAGCAGCGTCACGCCCGCCGATATCATCAGCACCCATTCCGTACGGCTCGCCTGATTGGAAGACTGGTTGGCCAGTTGCTGGGACTGATCCTGCTCCAGCTTGATCAGCTTGTTGACCTGATCCATGTAGACCAACTGAGTATTCCGCATCTGGCTGAGCAGGAACTTGCGTGCTTCCTCTTTTTTGCCTTCCTTGAACAGCTGGATAAAAGTCGCATAGTCGTTGCGATAGCCGGTGCGCGATGTCTGCGCCTCCTGCTGTAGCTGCATGCTTTCCGCGCTGCCGGGCGTGTTGGTCAGGACCTCAAAGGCAGCCGTCACCTCCCGGCTGGATGCTTCGGCCTGCTTGATCTGCCCGTCGATCATGTCCTGACTGTCGGCCAGCAACATGGTCCGGACAGAGCGGGCATGCGCATTGACCGCATCGATAATATCGTTGGCGGCCTTGGCCCGGGGCACGTGAACCGACGACGTTTCTTCGACGCTGGCCCGCAAGCTGCTGATCTGAGAAACGGCGATCCCCATACTGGCTGCGATCACCACAATCACCAGACCGAAGCCGAGCGTCAGCCGGTGCTTTACTTTCATGCTAGCCATTTGACACACCTCCCAGTTGTTGGCCGCTTTGGGCATGACGCTCGACTTCCATCAAGCTCATTTCCGCGCTACTCATCAATCGTTCGATATCCATCACAATCACCATGCTGTCGCCGACCGGCGTCAGGCCTTCGATATAGGCGGTGTCGACAGCGGCACCGAATTCCGGCGCCGGTCGGATGGCCTCCGGCTTGAGCTGGATCACGTCCGACACGCCGTCGACCACGATGCCGACCGTGCGTGACAGCACGTTGAGAATGATCACCACGGTGAAGGGGGTGTAACTGGCGTCGCCCAGGTCGAATTTGAGCCGCATGTCGACAATCGGCACGATGCTGCCGCGCAGATTGACTACCCCCTTGATAAAGTTCGGCGCACCGGCGATGCGCGTCACGGACTCATAGCCACGGATTTCCTGCACCTTGAGGATGTCGATGGCGTATTGTTCGGCGCCGAGTGTGAATACCAGCAGTTCTCTGGCTGCCGCCAGCGCCGGATCTTCCATATCGGTTTGTGTCATGTTCCCGTTCCCCCTGATAAGGCCTTATTCGGTACTCGCCAGATTCATGCTCAGCGCCTGGGCGGCTTTCTGATTGCGGCGCACGATGGTGGTGACGTCCAGAATCAGCGCCACATGCCCGTCGCCCATGATGGTGGCCCCGGACAGGCCTTCGACTTTGTGGTAATTGGTTTCCAGGTTCTTCACCACGAACTGCTGCTGGCCGATCAGGTCATCGACCAGCAGTGCCACCCGGGTGTCGTCGCTCTCGACGATGATCAGGATGGCCTCGGTCGGTTCATGGCGGGCATCGGGCACATGGAACATCTTGCCCAGCGCCACGATCGGCAGGTATTCGCCGCGCACATTGACCACCCTGCCGCGGCCGGACACGGTGCGCACGTCCTGGGGCTGCGGCTGCAGGGATTCGAGAATGAAGGACAGCGGCAGGATGTAGGTCTCCTGACCGATGCGCACCGACATGCCGTCCATGATGGCCAGGGTCAGCGGCAGATGGATGCCGATGGTGGTGCCGTAGTCGCGCAGGGATTCAATCTCCACCCGGCCGCCGAGGGTCTGGATGTTGCGCTTGACCACGTCCATGCCGACACCGCGACCGGAGACATCGGTGATCTGCGCCGCCGTGGAAAAGCCCGGCTCGAAGATCAGGTTCCAGACTTCCACATCGCTCATGCTGTCGGACACGGCCATGCCGCGTTCACGGGCCTTGGCCAGGATGCGTTCGCGATCGAGGCCGGCGCCGTCATCGGTGACTTCGATGACGATGCTGCCCCCCTGATGGAAGGCGCGCAGGGTCAACTGCCCCTGAGGCGACTTGCCCTTGCGGATGCGTTCTTCCGGTGACTCGATGCCGTGATCGAGGCTGTTGCGCACCAGGTGGGTCAGCGGGTCGGCCAGCTTCTCGATGAAGCTTTTGTCCAGTTCGGTGTTTTCGCCCACCATCTTCAGCTCGACTTGCTTGTCGAGTTTTTGCGCCATGTCGCGCACCACGCGCGGGAAGCGGTTGAAAACAAAGGCGACCGGCGTCATGCGGATCGACATCACGGCTTCCTGCAATTCGCGCGAGTTGCGCTGCAGCAGGTTGATGCCGTTGATCAGTCTTTCATGCTCGACCGAGTCCAGCGCATTGCCGGACTGCATCAGCATGGACTGGGTGATGACCAGTTCGCCGACCAGGTTGAGCAACAGATCCACTTTTTCGATATTGACGCGGATGGAGTTTTCCGCCGAGGCCGCGCTGCTGGCAGCTGGTGCCGCTCGCTCGCTGCGTTCGCCCGGTGTCGGAGGGTGGGGCGGCGCGGCGTGTGGTGAAGCCTGTGCCGGCTCGGCAGCCGGGGGCGGCGGGACGGGGTGGAACAGGCCGAAGCCCTCGTCCTCGATGGCTTCGTGCGGCGCATCGACCGGCGTGAACAGACCGAAGCCGTCCTCTTCCAGCATCACATCCGGGCTGGGCGCGGCCGGGGCGCCCAGAAACAGGCCGAAGCCTTCGGTTTCTTCGGCACCGAGATCGCGCGTGACTCTGAACACCGACGGGTCCAGTGCAAAAGCCAGGGTTTCACAGACTTCGGGCAGGTCCATGGCGGAATGCAGCTTGAGTACCCAGGGCAGGGCCGGTTCGGCACTGCCCTGCTGCACGGTCTGCAACTCGCCGTGGCGGGACAGGTCATCGATCAGCGCAGCGACATCCACGGATTCCAGCGGATCGATTTCGATGAACAGATCGTGCCATGCAGGCGGCGCGGGTGCTGCCTGCGGCGCGCTGACGACTTCCTGCTGCCCCTGACCGAGGGCGTCCAGGGTTTGCTTGACCTGCTCGACCTCCGCTTCTTCGACCGGCTCGCCGCCGCGGTGGCTGGCCAGCAGAGCGGCCAGTACATCCTTGGCATGCAGGAAGGCATCGACCATCGGCGCGGTCAGGTCCAGGGTCCCTTTGCGGATGCGGTCCAGCAGGTTTTCCAGTACATGGGTCAGTTCGGCCAGGTCGCTGAAGCCAAAGGTGGCGCTGCCGCCCTTGATGGAGTGTGCGGCACGGAAAATGGCGTTCAGGGCCTCCTGGTCCGGGGCATGAATGTCCAGTTCCAGCAACAGGGACTCCATCGACGCCAGGTGTTCGTCGGTCTCATCGAAAAACACTTGATGAAACTGCGTCATATCAATCGACACTTGATCCCCCTCCAGTAAGGCGCGACATCAAGACTTGCCCGCCGGTGCAGACGCCGCCGGCCGGGGTCGGCTAGCCGACCAGGCGCTTGACGACGTCCAGCAGTTTTTGCGGATCAAACGGCTTGACCAGCCAGCCGGTTGCGCCGGCCGCCCGTCCCATGGTTTTCATTTGTTCGCTGGACTCGGTGGTCAGCATCAGGATCGGCGTGCTGCCATAGGCGGGCAGTTTGCGCAGTGCCCGCACCAGGGACAGGCCATCCATGCCCGGCATGTTCTGGTCGGTCAGCACCAGGTCGAAATGTGCGCTCTGTGCAGTCGTCAGGCCGGCCTGGCCATCCACCGCTTCACTCACGTCGTAACCGGCGCTTTTCAGGGTGAAGCTGACCATTTGGCGAATGGAGGCCGAGTCATCGACCGTCAGAATCTTCTTTGCCATGATGTTCCCCGTCAGAAAAGATCAATGCTGCCGCTGCCCATCGCGGTCTGTAATACCGGGGAGTGCGACAGTTTCTCCCCGATGGCACGCAACTGCGCCTGGACATCTGCCGGCGGTACCTCTCCCAGCAGTGTCAATGCTTCTTCGATGCCGCCGAGCCGACGGCGGATGTGGTCCAGCAACTGCGAGGTCATGTCCTGGAACTGCAGGCAGCGCACGGCATCGCCAACGTCATTGGATAGCTGGGCCACGCCGGTTTGCAGCTCCTGCAGGGAATCGGCCATGCGCTCATCCAGCAGGGCGATGCGTGAAGAGGTTTCGGACAGGCGCTGCTTGGCCTGCAAGGTGAACATCATGTCCTGCGAGGCCACCTGGTGAATCAGGGTTTCGGCATCCTGCACCGAGTGCCCGACTTTGGCGATCAGCTCGCGAATCTGCCCGCTGAAGGACTCGGTCCGGCCGGACAGGTTGCGCACTTCGTCCGCCACCACCGCGAAGCCACGGCCGAGCTCGCCGGCGCGTGCGGCCTCGATCGCGGCATTCAGGGCCAGCATATTGGTCTGGTTGTTGATGCCACCGATTTCATCCAGCAGCGCATTGACCGAATTGACCTCTGTCACGATGCGTTCCATCTGCTCGACCAGCAGAATGGCGGATTTGCTGTTCTCGACTGTCTTCTCGACGAAGGTCTCCATGGTCTGCGAGATTTCATCGACAAATTGTTTGAAGGAAATGCCATAGACACCGGTGTGATGGGTATCGGTTTCGCCCTTGGCCAGTGACTGGGCCAGCACCAGCTGTGCCTGCGCCTCATCGGCCAGCCCGGCAAAACTCTGAACCAGGGTGGCAACCGCTTCGCTGATCAGGGTGCGGGTGCGTTCCAGTTCGGAGAGTGCCTCGCGGGCCTGCTCGCTGGCGAACTGTCGCGGTGCCAGCACGCCCTCAGCGGGCATGACCGTTTGTCCCGCCTCCGGAGCCGGGCCGGCCTCGCCGGAGCCTGACTGCCGCCGTCCCCAGAGCCAGACGACAAGGAGCAGCAGGCAGGCCAGACTGGCCACCAGCCAGGTTGAGGCTATCCACAAGGGTGCCAGCAATACCAGCACACAGCCCGCCAGCAGCGGCAAAACCGAGCGGATCTGCACAAATACGCTGCCTGAAGACATTTGCATGTCCTATTTGTTGATGAGTTGAGAGTTTGTTTTCAGCACTCTCTCTTGATCATACATAAAGCGGTCTAATGCAAGATGTTTAATCAAATTGCTTTTTTTATGCTTAATAGCATTCCAACAACAATCCGCTGTCCAAGCGGCCATGGCAGTGATTTCCACCAAATTAATGTGTTTTATTTCTATTTTCTCTCGTCATCGGCGACTGTCCACTGGATTTGTCCAGCGAATTCACCCGAATGGGGGTATCCCTGTTCTCTTGATCAGTAGCTGATCAACATCAAGCACAACACGCCATGACGGATTGGGTAACAGACAGGGGAAACGCAGGAAATCCGCGGCTGAAGCCTGGATCAGGCATTCAGCGGGCAGGACATGCCGGTGGCTTAAGAACAGGGAAAAGGGTTGTCGGGGCTCAGCCCGGCGGAGGGAGGCAGGCGGGACGACCGCCGGCATGCGCAGACGAGTGAGGTCATCACTCGTCTGCGCATGCCGGCAGCGCGCGCCTGTGCGGCATTACTGGATGTTGAACATCTTGTTGAAGCAGGCGATTTCCAGGACTTGCTGCACGGTATCGTGGCAGTTGACCAGGGCCAGGGATTTCTTTTGCAGGGCGGCACGCTCTTTCAGCAGCAGCAACATGCCCAGCGCCGAGCTGTCGAGAAACGGCACCTGATCGAAATCGACCTGGATTTCGGTCACCTGGTTGGCGTCGAGCAGCTCCTGGCTTGCCTGACGAAAATCCTTGTGCATGTTGAAGTCAAACTGGCCAAGCAAAACCAGTCTGCCGATATTCCCTTCGACTTTCACTACCGGCTTCATCGCATTCTCCGTTGGTGTTGCTGTTTACTGTCGCGCGACTGGCAGACAAAATTCGAACGCTGCCCCCCCTTGAGGGCGATTGCTGCAACTGACGCGCCCGCCGAGTTCTTCCGCCACCTTCTTGACGATCGCCAGCCCCAGCCCCGTTCCGCCGGAGCGGGTGGTGTAGAACGGTTCGAAGAGCCGCTCCTGTTCCGCCTGCGGGATGCCCGGACCGGCGTCACACACCTGCAGGCACAGACTGTCGGCCGTCTGTGTCAGGTTCAGTTCGATGGTACTGCCTTGCGGGGAAAAAAATACGGCATTTTCCAGCAGATTGGTCATGGCACCGACCAATGCTTTCCGGTCCCCCATCACCGTTATGGCAGACGCAGGCACTGAAGCGCAAACGAAATTAATGCCACGTGACTGGCATTGCGGCAAAAATACCGCATTTAGATCATCCAGGACCAGCGCCATGTCAAGCGGCTCGCGTTCGGTGACCTGCCCCCGGACAAAGCCCAGCATATTCTGGATCAACCCCTCCAGAGCCTTGAGCCGCGTCAATATCTTGTCAATAAACCGGTTACGGTCTTCCTCTTTCAAATCGGTTTTTTTAAGATTAGCGGCGTAAAGCAATGCCGTAGACAATGGCGTTCGCAACTGATGGGCCAGCGACGCGGCCATGCTGCCCATGGCGGCCAGTTTTTCCTGGCGTGCCAGTTCACCGGACAGCTGGTTCAGCCGCGTGACATCGTGTAACAGGGCGATGCGTCCGCCTGAAGCAGGCAGGTCTTTGTATTGCAGGGTCAGGTGGCAGCCACTGGCCAGGCGGTAGGATTGGTCCAGTTCGGTCGGCTGCAATAACGGCAGGATGTCCTGCCAGTTCTCGCCCAGGATGTGTCTGCCAAGCATCTGGATGGCGGTCGGGTTTTCGGAAATGACCCGTCCGTCCTCGGACAGTTCGATCACCCCGGCTGGCAAGGCTTCCAGCAACATGCCAAGGCGCTCGGCCAGCTCGGCATTGGCCTCGACCTGCCGGCGCAGGGCGTTGTTGGCTTCGTCCAGCTGCTGATTGAGGACGTTGACCTGGCTTTCCAGCTGGCTATAGGCACCAATCAGCTGATCGGAGACGGCGTTGAACTGCTCGAAAGCCGCTTCGAGTTGTTGTTGGTCAGGTAACTTTGAAACATTTTTTGGCATTTGCTTTGCGGTATTTGTAAAAAGCAGTTAATCAGTATGATAATGAGACCACGTAATCTGGGTATACTAGACGCATGCCATAGTGCATTCGTTAAAAAATATCGGGAACTCCCCATAACTGGCGTATAAAGGGAGTGTATACGCCACACAACAAGATGCTGCGGAGGTTGCTGTGTCAGAGCTTCTAAAAAAAATCGATGCCCGAACCAAGCTGGCTGGTACCAACAAACTGGAGATCTTGCTGTTCTCGCTGGGCCATGATCAGCGAACCAACCGCAAGGAAGTCTTTGGTATCAACGTCTTCAAGGTACGCGAAGTCATGCGTACGCCGGAAATTACCACCGCACCTGAAATGCCCTCCTCCGTGGAAGGCATGGTCAGTCTGCGCGGTGCGCTGGTCCCTGTGATCGATCTGGCGAAGTATTCCGGCATCGTGACCAGCAGCAAGCCCGAAATCATGATTGTCACCGAGTACAACGGTCATACCCAGGGGTTCCTGGTCGAGTCGGTTGACACCATTCTGCGCCTGGACTGGTCGGCGATGCGCATGCCGCCGGACATGATCACCAACCGTATGGCAGGCCTGGTGACCGCGGTCACCGAGCTGGAAAACAATACGCTGGTGATGATGATGGACGTGGAAAAGGTGCTGGCCGAAACCACCCTCAGTGATGACGCCCACCTGTACATCAACGTCAAGCCGATTCATGAAGAGCGCATGATTTTCTTCGCTGACGACTCGGTGGTGGCGCGCAAGCAGATTGAGCGCACGCTGGACGCGATGAACATCAAATATGCCCAGGCGATCAATGGCGCCAAGGCATGGGAAGAACTGCAACGCATGGCGATGCAGGCCGACTTGGCCAGCCGGAAATTGTCCGACATCCTGCATCTGGTGCTGACCGATGTGGAAATGCCGGAAATGGACGGCTATATGTTGACCAAGATGATCAAGAGCGACCCGCGCTTCCAGGGCATCCCGGTGCTGATGCACTCGTCCCTGTCCGGCGCATCCAACCAGAAGCTCGGCGAATCGGTAGGCGTCGATGCTTATGTGTCAAAGTTCGAGCCGCAGAAGCTGTCGATGAAACTGCGCGAAATGCTGCATATTGAAGAATAAAAATCGTACAGACTCGGGAAGGGACAGAAGATGGCAGCCAATGACGCTTCCTTGCTGGCGACGGTCGATGCTCGTACCAAGCTGGCAGGCTCCAACAAGATGGAAATCCTGCTGTTCTCGCTGGGTACGCGGGAAACATTCGGCATCAACGTATTCAAGGTTCGCGAAGTATCGCAAACCCCGGCCATTACCAAGTCGCCCAACATGCCGATCGGTGTGGTGGGCGTGCTCTCGCTGCGCGGCAATATCATTCCGGTCATTTCGCTGGCCAAATTCATTTGTCCGGACAATGCGGCGCGCCGTTTCGACACCATGATCGTGACCGAATTCAACAAGAGTACCCAGGCCTTCCTGGTGGACTCGGTGGATCGCATCATCCGTGTCGACTGGGACAAGGTCCGGGCACCGGACAATATGGTGATCACCAGTTCTGCCATCCAGAACAACCTGATTACCGCCATCACCGAGCTGGAAGACGGCAAGCTGGTGTCGATTCTGGACGTGGAACAGATTCTCGCCAGCGTGGTCGGCGAGGCGCGTGTACCGGATGTGCCGCAGGCACAGCTGGGCACCGACCAGTACATGTTCTTCGTCGACGATTCGGCAGTGGCCCGCAAGGAAATCACCGGTGTACTGGAGAAGATGGGCGTCAAGTTCCAGCAGGCGACCAATGGTCGCGAAGCCTGGGAGCGCCTGCAGATGTTCGCCTCGCGCAACTGGCCTGAAGGCGAAGCCCTGCACGATTATCTGAAGGTGATCCTGGTCGATGCCGAAATGCCGGAAATGGATGGCTATGTCTTGACCCGCCTGATCAAATCGGACCACCGCTTCAATGGCATTCCGGTCATCATGCACTCGTCGCTCTCCTCCAACGCCAACCGCGCGATGGGTTCGAGCGTCGGGGTGGATGCCTATGTGGCCAAGTTCGATCCGGTGGCACTGGCTGAAACTTTGATTCCTTTCTTGCAAAGGTAATGGTTAGAATTAGCCCTTTTGGATTGACTGAATAATTTCGGGATGTACCTCGATGCCAGACAAGAATATGCGCTTTCTCGTGGTGGATGACTTTTCCACGATGCGCCGAATTGTGCGCAACCTGCTGAAAGAACTCGGCTTCACCAATGTGGATGAAGCCGAGGATGGTCAGGTCGCGCTGCACAAGCTCAAGACCCAGCACTACGATTTCGTCGTGTCGGACTGGAATATGCCCAACATGACCGGGATTGAGCTTCTCAAAGCGGTTCGGTCCGAGCCCACCCTCAAGGGCCTGCCGTTCATGATGATTACTGCGGAAGCCAAGCGGGAAAACATCATTGAAGCGGCCATGGCAGGCGCCAGCGGTTACATTGTCAAACCTTTTACCGCTGCGACGCTGGAAGAGAAGATGAACAAGATCTTCCAGACCATGAACAAATAAAAACGGACCCGACAGGGGCCTGTATCAGGAGGAATGATCGTGCCGGATCACATCTTGGAAAACGGCGATTCGCCAGAGCTCGAGGAGCTTTTTGACTCCATCGCGCATCAGGTTACGGAAGAAGCACCCGCGGCCGAACAGGCACAGGAGGCCGCCATTGTCTCGCCGGAACTGATCACCGACCCGAGCCTGGTCGACCCGAGCGTGATGTACGAGCAGATCGGTCAGCTGACGCGCAAGCTGCACGATGCCATGCAGTCGATGGGCTATGACAAGTCGCTGGAAAGCATGGCCGAAGTGATTCCTGATGCCAAGGATCGCCTGACCTATATCGCCAATCTGACCCAGAGCGCCGCCGAGCGCGTGCTCAATGCCACCGATATCGCCAAGCCGATTCAGGATGGCATCGAAAAGGGCGCGGACTCGCTGTCCAAGCGCTGGGATATGGTCTTCAACAACCAGCTGTCCGTCGCCGAATTCAGGCAACTGGCAGAAGAAACCCGCAGCTATCTGGCTTCGGTACCCGAACAGACCCAGGCGACCAGCACCCAGCTGCTGGAAATCGTCATGGCCCAGGATTTTCAGGATCTGACCGGCCAGGTCATCAAGAAGATGATGGATATGTTCAAGGGTATCGAGCACGAACTGGTCTCCTTCCTGATTGCCTATTCGCCTACACTGAAGAAGGTGGATGTGGACGCCAGCCTGCTGAATGGCCCGGTGGTCAATCCGGAAGGTCGCAGCGACGTGGTGACCAACCAGCAACAGGTCGACGACCTGCTGGAAAGTCTGGGCTTCTGAACAAGAGTCGTAAGTCATTGAGTACGAGGATGTCACCATGAGTGAATTCGGCGGAATGGAAGAGCTGTTGCAGGACTTTCTGATGGAATCGAACGACTTGCTGTCGGATGTCGACAACAAGCTGGTCGAGCTGGAAAAGCGTCCGGATGACAAGGCCCTGCTGAACGATATCTTTCGGGGTTTCCACACCATCAAGGGGGGCGCCGGCTTCCTCAACGTGACACCGATGGTCACCTTGTGCCACCGGACGGAAAACCTGTTCGACAAGCTGCGCAACGGCGAGCTGACCCTCAACCCGGAAGTCATGGACGTGATCCTGAGCGCCACCAGCGTGGTACAGGAAATGTTCGGCACCCTGGGTCAGGGTCTGATGCCTCAGCCGGCGGATCCGGGCTTGCTGGCTACACTGGACGCCGTGCTGGCCGGCGAGAGCATTGGTGCGGCTGCCGCACCAGCCCCCGCTGCTGCGCCGGCCGCCGAAGCGCCGGCAGCCGCACCGGCAGCGGCCGATGGTGGCCCTGACTGGAACGCCCTGCATCAATCCGTGACCGGAGCAACCCCGGCTGCAGCCGAACCGGCCCCTGCGCCGGCAGCGGCACCGGCTGCCCCGGTAGCCGCCGCGCCAGCCCCGGTAGCCGCGGCACCGGCGGTGGTACCGCCGCCCTCGCCCGCCAAGACCCAGCCGACCGTGGCCCAGGCCAAGGCCGGGGGCAGTGTCAGCGGCCCGCAGGAAAACACCATCCGTATCGATACCGTTCGCCTGGATATGGTGCTGAACCTGTCGGGCGAAATCGGTCTGACCAAGAACCGTCTGACCACGCTGCGTACCGAAATCCTGCAGGGCAACCACGATACCAATACCCTGCGCTCGCTCGATGAGTCGATCAGCCAGCTCGACCTGCTGGTCGGCGACCTGCAAAACGCGGTCATGAAGACCCGCATGCAGCCGATCGGGCGTCTGTTCCAGAAATACCCGCGCTTGGCGCGTGACCTGGCCCGCCAGCTGGGCAAGGAAGTCGAACTGGTGTTGAGCGGTGAAGAGACCGAACTCGACAAGACCATGATCGAAGACCTGAACGACCCGCTGGTGCACTTGGTGCGCAATTCGGTCGATCATGGCGCCGAACTGCCGAACGAGCGGATTGCCGCCGGCAAGAAGCCGCAGGCCACTGTACAGCTGACCGCCGAGCAGGTGGGTGACCACATCCTGATCGAGATTACCGACGACGGGCGCGGCATGAATGCCGATGCACTGCGTCGCAAGGCGATCGAGAAGGGCCTGATCGATGTCGAAACGGCCAACTCGCTGGACGAGAAGCAGTGTCTGCAGCTGATCTTCCTGCCTGGCTTCTCGACCAAGGATCAGATCTCCAGCGTGTCGGGCCGTGGCGTCGGCATGGATGTGGTTCGTACCAACATTCAGAAGCTGAATGGCCGCATCGACATCAGCTCGGTGCCGGGCGAAGGTACGCGCATGAGCATTTCGCTGCCGCTGACGCTGGCGATTCTGCCGGTGCTGGTGGTGCGCGTCTGCAACCAGGCGTTTGCCGTGCCGCTGGCCATGGTGCGCGAAATCATCACCATCGATCCGGATGCCATCCAGGAAGTTTCCGGCAAGCCGACCATCGTGGTGCGCGATGAAATCCTGCCGCTCAAGACGCTGGCCGGCCTGCTGGGCTGGGAACCGACACAGAAGCCCTGCTTTGGTGTGCTGATGCAGTCGGCGGAAAAGGCCTTTATCCTGGCGATCGACTCCTTCATCGGCCGTGATGACGTGGTGATCAAGCCGCTGCAGAACATCCGTCCGAAGGGTGTTGCCGGTGCCACGCTGTCTGGCGACGGCTCGGTCGTGCTGGTGCTGGACATGGAAGACCTCCTGTCCGCCAATGAGGCCGGCGGCGGTACCCGAATGTCCGAATTGATAACCTTCTAAGCAGGCATGACAACAAAAAACGCTTTTATCGGTAGACAACCTGTCTTGAATCGAAATCAGCAGCTCATAGGTTATGAGCTGCTTTTTCGTCCTTCAGCCCAGGCAGATGCCGCCGGTCTTACCGCCGTTCTTGAGGCGGACACCCAGGTCCTGGTCAACACCCTGAACCATATGGGGACCAGCTGGCTGGTCGGCAACAAACTGGCGTTCATCAATGTCGGGGAAGAAATGCTGACCAGCGACTTCCTGGAATTGCTGCCGCCGCGCCGCATCATTCTGGAAATCCCGCCGGAGATCACGCTGAGCGCCGAACTGCAGTCACGGGTACGCCATCTGCGCTCGATGGGCTTCAGCATTGCGCTCGACAAGTTCCATTTCGAGGCCCCCTCCTCGGTGTTTCTGGATCAGGCCAGCTACGTCAAGCTGGATATCCAGGGCAGCGATCTGGGCCACTTCCAGGCCAATGCCGCCCGCCTGCGCAGCTTCCCGGTCAGCCGCATCGCCGAACGCGTCGAGACCCGCGAGCAGTTCAAGCAATGTCACGACCTCGGCCTGGATGGCTTTCAGGGCTATTATTTCGCCCGGCCGGAGACCCTGTCGGCCAAGGTGATCAACGCCACCTTCTCCAACACGCTGACGCTGCTCAACCTGCTGCGCCAGGATGCCGACATTCGTCAGCTGGAAGATGTGCTCAAGCGCGACGTGGCGCTGTCCTTCAAGCTGCTGCGCTACGTCAACTCGGCCGCAGCGGGGCTCAATACCACCATCACCTCTTTCAGCCATGCCGTGACCGTGCTGGGGTACAAGAAACTGTACCGCTGGCTGACCCTGCTGCTGATTACCGCGGATGATGGCGGTACCGTGCCGCCGGCGCTGCAGAAAACCGTGATCACCCGAGGCAGGCTGATGGAGCTGATCGGTCAGGACAAAAAGCTGCCCCAGGAGCAATGCGACAACCTGTTCATCACCGGTATGTTCAGTCTGCTGGATGTGCTGTTCGACATGCCGATGAACAGCATCCTTGCCCATATGCAGCTGCCGGAATCGATCAAGACTGCCCTGCTGGGTCAGAGCGGTGATTTCACCCCTTATCTGCAACTGGCTCGCGCCTGCGAGGATCTGTCGCTGGAACAGGTTCCGGAACTTTGTCGCCAGCTGGGTCTGGACAGTGACCGCTTCAATCTGGCTCACACCTCGGCGCTGGCCTGGATAGAAGGCCTGGGCCTATAATGCCGGGTTTTGACCTGACTCGAGCTCGCCCATGAACTGCCTGGCCATCGATACTTCCACCGACTACCTGTCTCTGGCGCTGCGCTGGCAGGGACAGGTACTGGTACAGCACGAACCGGCCGGTCAGGCACATGCCGAACGCGCACTGCCGGGCATCCGCGCCTTGCTGGATCAGGCCGGCATCGAATTGCGCCAGCTCGATAGCATCCTCTTCGGCCAGGGCCCCGGCTCCTTTACCGGTCTGCGCATTGCCTGCGGGCTGGCTCAGGGCCTGGCGTTTTCCGCCGATCTGCCGGTCATTGCCATCCCGACACTGGATAGTATGGCCGTTCAGCTCGACGGCCCGGTGCTGGTTTGCCTGGATGCCCGCATGAACCAGGTGTATACCGCCTGCTACGATACGCAGCACTGGCAGCGCCTGACACCGATCAGCCTGCGCGACCCGCAGGACGTCACGCTGCCGGACACCGCGGACGGCTGGCTGGCCGCCGGTTCCGGCTTTCGTCACTACCCCGCCCTGTTGACCGAGCGCCTGGCCGGCCGCCTGAGACGGGTGGAAGCCGACATCACCCCCAATGCCACCAGTCTGATCAGGCTGGCAGACAGCGGTCGCTATCCGCCGGCCCCCGCCCGTGAGGCCGGCCTGCTGTATGTGCGCGACAAGGTGGCACTGACCAGTAGCGAACAGCAGGCGCTGCGCAAATGATCTCCCTGCGTGACGCCTTGCCGGAGGATGCCGAGGCCATGGCCAGCCTGGAGGCGCGAGCCGCCAGTCATCCATGGCGTGCCAACCAGTACCTCGAATCGATGCAGGCCGGTCACCTCAGCCTGTTGCTGTGCCGCGAGGGTCTGCACTGCGGTCAGGCCATTGCCATGCTGGTGCCTGATGAAGCCGAGCTGCTGAACATTGCCATCGCCCCGGACTGTCAGGGTCAGGGACTGGGGCGCCACCTGCTGGAGGCCATGCTGAGCCGCCTGCGTGCACAGCAGATTCGTCGCGTCTTTCTTGAAGTCCGCGCCAGCAACCACATCGCGCAACAGCTTTACACCCGTTGCGGTTTTGTCGAATGCGGCCTGCGCAAGCATTACTACCCCTGTGCAGAGGGTCGTGAACACGCCATTCTGATGGAGGCCGCACTGTGAGCCGCAAAGCACAGCTTGTCGAGGCCATGGGACTGGGGCCGATCTGGCAGGCGCGCCCCGGCGCCCACCCGGAACATGCCGGACTGAGCTGGCTGCAGCAGCCCGTGGCAGCGCCCCTGCCCGCACCCGAAGCCATCGATCTGCCCCTGGCGGCGCAGACCGAACCGCTCCGCATCGTCAACGAGACACCCCCGCCCGCGACGGCGCCGAGCCCGGTGGCACCGACAGAGATCGAGCGGCCGGCGGTCAGCAGCGAACGGCTGAGCTGGCCCGCCCTGCAGCAGGCGGTACAGCACTGCCAGCAATGCCGTCTGTGCGACACCCGCACGCAGGCCGTGTTTGGTCGCGGCAATCCGCAGGCACGCTGGCTGCTGGTCGGCGAAGCGCCGGGCGAGCATGAGGACCGGCAGGGCGAACCTTTTGTCGGCCGTGCCGGCCAGTTGCTGGACAATATGCTGGCGGCAGCCGGCCTCTCGGCCCAGGACGATGTGTTCATCGCCAACGTTCTCAAGTGCCGCCCCCCGGGCAACCGCAATCCGGCCGGCGATGAAATTGCCGCCTGCCAGCATTTCCTGTGGCAACAGATCGATCACATCCAACCCGACATCATCCTGGCGCTGGGCCGGTTTGCCGCACAAACGCTGCTGCAGACCGAACAAAGCATCAGCCGCCTGCGCGGTCAGGTGCATGATTTCCGCGGGCGCCGCCTGATTGTCAGCTATCATCCCGCCTATTTGCTGCGCAATCCGCCCGACAAAGCCAAGGCATGGCAGGATTGGGTTCTGGCAAAGCGTACCCTGGACGGGCAGCCCTGAGCCGGCAAAGAAAAAGGATCGCACAGCGATCCTTTTTCTTTGGGCTGTCAGCACACGACACGCCTCAGCCGGACAAAACAAAAAACCCTTCGGCGTACCGAAGGGTTTTTATGAATGCCATGTCACCGGAACCAGGCTTACTTCAGCTTGGTTTCCTTGTACAGAACATGCTTGCGGGCAACGGGATCAAACTTCTTGATCTCCATCTTTTCCGGCATGGTGCGCTTGTTCTTGGAGGTGGTGTAGAAATGGCCAGTGCCGGCAGTCGATTCCAGCTTAATCTTGTCGCGCATGGTATACCTCAGTCGCTATCCGTGTTGTCGCTGAATCAGATCTCGCCGCGAGCGCGCAGATCGGCCAGGACAACGTCGATGCCCAGCTTGTCGATGGTGCGCAGCGCAGCATTGGAGATGCGCAGGCGAATCCAGCGGTTTTCGCTCTCTACCCAGAACTTGCGATATTGCAGGTTCGGCAGGAAACGTCGTTTCGTTTTGTTGTTGGCGTGGGAAACGTTGTTCCCGGTCATCGGACGCTTGCCGGTGACTTTGCAAACACGCGCCATGTTGGACTCCCAAAACCGGTAAAACTGGCTTTATACCACAAAAATTGCGTTATATTCAAGCCAGTGCACGCCTTGTGCCCGTATTCGGGGCAATGCAGCGTCGCGTAAGTTAGTGAATGAATTGCGCAGTATAACCCCAAACCCGCAGACAAGTCGAATTTTCCCACGCCATCAGACCGCAAGTGTCGCATGTATGGCTGGATTTTCTGTCGGTCATGCGACAGCAGGGGGGGAAACGGTTCAAATTTTCCCCGTTTTCAGGGTAGAATCCCGGATTCCAACAGAGTCGCAGATCCATGACCAAGTTCATCTTCGTTACCGGCGGCGTGGTCTCTTCCCTTGGCAAGGGTATCGCTGCTGCGTCCATCGCCGCCATTCTTGAGTCGCGCGGGCTGAAAGTCACCATGCTGAAGCTCGACCCCTATATCAACGTCGACCCGGGCACCATGAGCCCGTTCCAGCATGGCGAAGTATTCGTCACCGAGGACGGCGCCGAGACCGACCTCGACCTGGGGCACTACGAGCGCTTCATCCACGCACGGATGAAGAAGAGCAACAACTTCACCACCGGCCAGATCTACGAATCGGTCATCACCAAGGAGCGCCGCGGCGACTACCTGGGTGGCACCGTTCAGGTCATCCCGCACATCACCGACGAAATCAAGCTCAAGGTGAATGAAGGTGCCGGCGAAGCCGAAGTGGCCATCGTCGAAATCGGCGGTACCGTCGGCGACATCGAGTCCCTGCCCTTCCTGGAAGCCATCCGCCAGATGCGCACCCAACTGGGCCGCAAGAACACCCTGTACGTCCATCTCTCCTATGTGCCGTACATTGCCGCGGCCGGCGAGATCAAGACCAAGCCGACCCAGCACTCGGTCAAGGAACTGCGCGAGATCGGCATTCAGCCCGACATCCTGCTGTGCCGCATGGACCGCGAGCTGCCGGATGACGAGAAGCGCAAGATCGCCCTGTTCTGCAATGTGGAAGAACAGGCCGTGATCGGCTGCTACGATGCCGATTCGATCTACAAAGTGCCTGCCATGCTGCATGCACAGGGCATCGACAACATCATCAGCGAACAGCTGCAGCTCGACCTGCCCAAGGCAGATCTTTCCGCCTGGGATCGCATCATCGATGCCATCGAGCATCCGGCCGAGAGCGTCAACATCGCCATGGTCGGCAAGTACGTCGACCTGACAGAGTCCTACAAGTCCCTGTCCGAAGCCCTGAAGCATGCCGGCATCCATACCCGCAGCCAGGTCAACATTCACTACGTCGATTCGGAAGAAATCGAGCGTGATGGCGCCGAATCGCTGCGCGACATGGATGCCATCCTGGTTCCGGGCGGCTTCGGCAAGCGCGGCGTCGAAGGCAAGATCAAGGCTGTACGCTTTGCCCGCGAGAACAACATCCCCTATCTCGGCATCTGCCTGGGGATGCAGATCGCGCTGATCGAATATGCCCGCGACGTGGCCGGCATGACCGACGCCAACTCGACCGAATTCAACCCCGATACCGAGTACCCGGTCGTGGCCCTGATCGACGAATGGGTCAACCACGATGGCAAGGTGGAAACCCGCGACGAGAACTCCAACCTGGGCGGCACCATGCGCCTCGGCGGCCAGCAATGCGACCTGGCAGCCGGTTCGCTGGCGGCACGGGTCTATGGCTCGGAGCAGATCGTCGAGCGCCACCGCCACCGCTATGAAGTCAACAATTACTATGTACCGCGCCTCGAAGCGGCCGGTCTGAAGATCAGCGGGTTGTCTGCCGGCCATGAAAAGCTGGTTGAAACCGTTGAACTGAGCAATCATCGCTGGTTCTTCGGCTGTCAGTTCCATCCGGAATTCACTTCCACGCCGCGTGATGGCCACCCGCTGTTTACTGCCTATATCCAGGCCGCCCTGAACTACAAGGCGGAAAAGATCGGGCAAAAGGGATAAGGCGAAAGCGGGCCTGCCCGTCCTGCGGGCCCGCCACGCAGACCGACCTCGGTTCGCCGGCTCCGGCCGGCCCTTCCCTGTGTACGACCACTGATTTTGTCTCTGCTGTCTTGCATGAAGCGCCTCTTCGGGGGCAATAAAATCAACCAAACCAGGATAGGTGTATAGCTATGAGTTCGATCATTGATGTGGTAGCCCGGGAAATTCTCGACTCCCGCGGCAATCCGACAGTAGAAGCCGATGTATTGCTCGAATCGGGCGTGATGGGTCGTGCGGCCGTGCCGTCCGGCGCCTCGACCGGCGAGAAAGAAGCCCTGGAGCTGCGTGACGGCGACAAGAGCCGTTACCTGGGCAAGGGCGTGCTCAAGGCCGTTGAGCACATCAACACCGAGATCTGCGAAGCCATCATTGGCCTGGACGCCAATGATCAGGCCTTCATCGACAAGACCATGATCGAGCTCGACGGCACCGACAACAAGGGCCGCCTGGGCGCCAACGCCACCCTGGCCGTGTCGATGGCCGTGGCTCGTGCCGCCGCAGAAGATGCCGGTCTGCCGCTGTACCGCTACCTGGGTGGTGCCGGCCCGATGTCGCTGCCGGTGCCGATGATGAACGTCATCAACGGTGGCGCACATGCCAACAACACCCTGGACATCCAGGAATTCATGATCATGCCGGTGGGCGCGCAAAGCTTCCGTGAAGCCCTGCGCTGCGGTGCCGAGATCTTCCATCACCTGAAGAAGATCTGCAACGACAAGGGTTTCGCCACCACCGTGGGTGACGAAGGCGGCTTCGCACCGAACCTGGCCTCGCACGAAGAAGCCATCCAGCTGATCCTCGAAGCAGTGGACGCAGCCGGTTACGTTGCCGGCCAGGACGTGATGCTGGCCCTGGACTGCGCTTCCAGCGAGTTCTACAAGGACGGCCGCTACCACCTGACCGCCGAAGGTCTGGCCCTGTCGTCGGAACAATTCGTCGACTACCTGGAAAAGCTGGTCGACCAATACCCGATCATCTCGATCGAAGACGGCATGAGCGAGCACGACTGGGCAGGCTGGAAGGCGCTGACCGACCGTCTGGGCAAGCGCGTGCAGCTGGTGGGTGACGACATCTATGTCACCAACCCGGCCATCCTGGCAGAAGGCATCCGTCAGGGCATCGCCAACTCGCTGCTGGTCAAGGTCAACCAGATCGGTACCCTGTCGGAAACCCTGAAGGCTGTTGATCTGGCCAAGCGCTCGGGCTATACCAGCGTAATGAGCCACCGCTCTGGCGAAACCGAAGACAGCACCATCGCCGACCTGGCCGTTGCCACCAACTGCATGCAGATCAAGACCGGTTCGCTGTCGCGTTCCGACCGCATGGCCAAGTACAACCAGCTTCTGCGTATCGAAGAAGAGCTGGGCGATGCCGCGACCTACCCGGGCCGTGCTGCTTTTTATCAACTTAAATAATATAACTAGAACATGCGCTGGCTGACCGTGACCCTGATCGCTCTACTCGTTGCCCTGCAATGGCCGCTTTGGCTTGGCAAGGGCAGCTGGTTCAGGGTCTGGCAGCTGGACAAGCAGCTCCAGCAGCAGCGGGTGGTCAACCAACAACTGATCGCCCGCAATGCTGCACTGGATGCCGAAGTACGGGATTTGAAACAAGGGACCGATGCCATTGAAGAACGCGCCCGCAATGAGCTTGGGCTGATTCGCAACGGCGAAGTATTTTTCCAATTGCTGGCCCCGGCAAGCGCAAACAGACAATAATCACCTTGCCCGGCTGACTTTCACTGCGAAAGATCCGAGAGCATGCGTGGCAACAAGTCCTCCAGGGTATGGGCCATGACGACCAATAATCCGATTGAAGTCGCGCGAGAAACACTCAAGCAGCTGTCTGCACGCAAACTGTTACCCACTCCGGAAAACTTCGAACGCGTTTTCAACGAACTTTGCCAGAATCCGCTGACCCGCGAAGGGCGGCTGGCCGGCCAGCTGGTCCGCGCCATCGAATCACAAGCCACCAACTCCGTACAATCACGCCTGCTGCTGTCCAAACTGCAACAGGCTGCCGACGACGAGCGCTGGGAACAGATCCCGCAGCTGGCCGTCGACTGCATGCGCGAAGCCCTCAAGGACTGTGAGCTCACCCAGTCATGGGGCTCGCTGATCAACGACCTGATCCGCGGCTGGGAAATGCGCATCCCCGATCTGCCGCAACACTTCAAGCAGACCGCTCTCGAGCGCGTACTGATCAACTACGGCAACCAGCCGGAAGAACTCAACCAGAAACTCAACGCCCTCATCAACAACTGGGGCCTGCCGCCGAGCCAGCGGGACCCTGCCAGCTGGGGCGAAGAACCCGTTGTGCCGGAAGAGGAGGCAGTGGTCATCGCCCAGGCGCCGCACAGTGCCGATGACAGCTGGGGCACCTGGCAGCGTACTCTGGCCTATGCCCTGAAGCATGGGCTGGAACCACGACTGCTGGACAACCCGGACCTGCAACTGGACCTCGAGGTCCTGATCACCGAACTGGAAAACCTGCAGGACGCCGCCGCCCTCGACATGTACCTGCCGCGCCTGCGAGCCTTCATGATCAAGCTCGAGCTGCAGTCGCAACAGGAAGGACGTCTGGTCAACGGCCTGGCCAACATGCTGAAACTGATGCTGGACAACATTGCCCAGCTCAACCAGTCCGATGGTTTTCTGGTCGGCCAGGTCGCCAGCCTGCAGGAAGTGCTGTCGCAACAGCCCCTGTCCATGCAGCAGCTCTACCAGCTGGAAACCAGCCTGCGCGAGGTCATCCGCAAACAGGGCAGCCTGAAACAGTCGCTGGACGAAGCCGCCAACTCACTGCGCACCCTGCTCGACAGCTTCATCACCCGCCTGTCGGCCATCACCGACAGCACCGATGACTTCCAGCAGAAGATCACCGTTCATAGCCAGCGCATCAAGGAGACCACGGATGTCGGTGAGCTGAACAGCATCATTGCCGACCTGGTGGAAGACACGGTCGAAATGCAGCAGGGGCTGAGCCACTCCCACGACGAACTGATCACCGCACGCAACGAGGTCGAGGCCGCGGAACAGCGCATCAAGGAGCTGGAACAGGCACTGGAAACCGCCAGTGCCAAGGTCAAGGAAGACCAGCTCACCGGCGCCTACAACCGCCGGGGTCTGGCCGAGCACTTCCAGCGGGAGATCGGACGTACCGAGCGCACCCACAGCCCGCTGTGCGTCGCCCTGATCGACGTCGACAACTTCAAGCAACTGAACGACCACTACGGCCACCTGACCGGTGACGACGCACTGATCTACCTGGTGGACGTCATCCGCAACAATATCCGCCCTGCCGATGTGGTCGCACGCTTCGGTGGCGAAGAGTTCGTGCTGCTGATGCCGGACACCTCGCTGGAAGAGGCACTGGAAACCATCCGCCGCCTGCAGCGCGAGCTGACCAAGACCTTCTTCCTGGCCAACAACGACCGCCTGGTCATCACCTTCAGCGCCGGCGTTGCCCAATGGCATCTGGGCGAACGCGATATCGACGTCATCGAGCGCGCCGACCAGGCCATGTACCAGGCCAAGCTGGCGGGCAAGAACCGTGTCTGCAGCGCAGAAGAAGGTCCGGTTCACCTCGGCTGAAATCCGCGTACAGCCCATGAAAAAAGCCAGTGCAATGCGCACTGGCTTTTTTTATCGCCATCCCCTCACGCCTTGCCGGCTTTGGCACGGCGGCGGCGCACCTCCTTCGGATCCGCCAGCAAGGGGCGGTAAATCTCGACCCGGTCGCCGGCACGCAGCACCTGCCCCGGCGGCACGGCTTTGCCGAACACGCCCAGCTTCAGCGTCGCGACATCCACGGCAAACGCCGTCAGCAAACCGGATTGCTCGGCCGCCTGCAGCGCGGTGGTGCCGGCGGCAACCTGCAAAGCCACGATCTTCTGTGCCGCTGGCGCGGCGTAAGCCACCTCGATGGCAATCGGCTCAGTCATGACCATAAACCCTGTCGGCTTCCTTGATGAACGCATCGACCAGCGAGGCTGAAATATGATCGAACACCGGGCCGATCAGCTTTTCCAGAATCTTGCTGGAGAACTGGTAACTCAGACGAAACTCGATCTTGCAGCCCAGGTCACCCAGCGGGCGGAACTGCCAGCTGCCGGACAGCGATTCGAAAGGCCCCTCGTCCAGCGTCATGGTGATCGACTGGCCCGCCACGCAGACATTGCGGGTCGAGAAATGCTGCCGCACCTTGAAATAATCGATATGCAGCCGGGCATGGACCTGCTCGCCCTCGCGCGACAAGACCTCGGCGCGACCACACCACGGCAGGAAAGCCGGGTAGCGCTCGAAGTCATTCACCAGCGCATACATCTGGTCCGGGGTATGCCCGACCAGCACATTCTTTTCAACCACCTTCATCGCGCACGCACAGCAAAAAAACAGAACGTTACCCGTTTAACCGGCAACCGACAAGAATCACGCCATGAGGTAGGCCAGAAGCTGCTGAATTTTCGAGGGATTCAGCGAAAGCCCGGAGTCTGCTAAAATAGCGGATTCACCATTGCAGCCATGCCATCAAAATGAGCATCATCGACAACCGCAAAGCCTTTCACGAGTACTTCATCGAAGAGAAACACGAGGCCGGCCTCGTGCTCGAGGGCTGGGAAGTCAAGGCCATCCGCGCCGGCCGCGCCCAGCTGAAAGAAAGCTATGTCGTCTGGCAGCGTGGCGCCTTCTGGCTGATCGGCGCGCACATTTCGCCGCTGCAATCCGCCTCGACCCACATTCACCCCGATCCGGTGCGCAGCCGCAAGCTGCTGTTGAACCAGAGCGAAATCAACAAACTGATCGGCAAGGTCGAACGCGCAGGCTACACCCTGGTCGCCCTCGACCTGCACTACACCCGCGGTCGCATCAAGGCGGAAATCGGCCTGGCCAAGGGCAAGAAGCAGCACGACAAGCGTGCCACCGAAAAAGACCGCGAATGGGCCCGGGAAAAGCAGCGACTGATGCGCGACAAGGGCTAAACAGCATTCAGACACACCCGCCGCACCCACACGTATATGGCGGCGGGCCACATTTCAAGGAACAGCATGGACAAAATCCTCATTCTCGACTTCGGCTCCCAGGTCTCCCAACTGATCGCGCGCCGCGTGCGCGAAGCGCATGTCTACTGTGAACTGCATCCGTTCGACATGCCGATCGACGAGATCCGCGCCTTCGGCCCCAAGGGCATCATCCTGTCCGGCGGACCGAACTCGGTCTACGAAAGCGACTACCAGGCCGACGCCGAGCTGTTCCAGCTCGGCGTCCCGGTTTTGGGCATCTGCTACGGCATGCAATGGATGGCCCAGACCCTGGGCGGCAAGGTCGAGTCGGGTCATGTGCGCGAGTTCGGCTATGCCGAAGTCACCACCGTGGCCAGCAAGCTGTTCGACAACCTGCCGGGCAAGGTCCTGCCCAACGGCGAACGCGTGCAGGAAGTGTGGATGAGCCATGGCGACAAGGTCACCGCCCTGCCGGCCGGCTTCAACGTCATCGGCAGCAACCGTTCCTGCCCGATCGCCGCCATGGCCGATGAACACCGCGGCTTCTACGCCGTCCAGTTCCATCCGGAAGTCACCCACACCAAGCACGGCAAGGACATGCTGCACCGCTTCGTGCTCGGCATCTGCGCGGCCACCCCGTCCTGGACCATGCCCAACTACATCGACGAAGCCGTCGCCAGAATCCGTGCCCAGGTCGGCCAGGAAGAAGTCATCCTCGGCCTGTCCGGCGGGGTCGACTCCTCCGTGGCCGCTGCGCTGATCCATCGCGCCATCGGTGACCAGCTGACCTGCGTCTTTGTCGACCACGGCCTGCTGCGCCTGAACGAAGGCCAGATGGTCATGGACATGTTCGCCCGCAACCTGGGCGTCAAGGTCGTGCACGTCGATGCCGCCGCCGACTTCATGGGCAAGCTGGCTGGCGAAACCGATCCGGAGAAGAAGCGCAAGATCATCGGCGCCGAATTCGTTGAAGTCTTCCAGCGGGAAGCCAAGAAGCTCAGCAATGCCCGCTGGCTGGCACAGGGCACCATCTACCCGGACGTGATCGAATCGGCCGGCGCCAAGACCAAGAAGGCCCACACCATCAAGAGCCACCACAACGTCGGTGGTCTGCCGGAAACCCTCAATCTCAAGCTGCTGGAGCCGCTGCGCGAACTGTTCAAGGACGAAGTGCGCGAACTGGGCGTGGCACTCGGCCTGCCGCACGACATGGTCTATCGCCACCCCTTCCCGGGTCCGGGCCTGGGCGTGCGCATCCTGGGTGAGGTCAAGACCGAATACGCCGACCTGCTGCGTCGTGCCGACGCCATCTTCATTGAAGAACTGCGCAACACCGTCGACGAAGACGGTCTGTCCTGGTACGACAAGACCAGCCAGGCCTTTGCCGTCTTCCTGCCGGTCAAGTCGGTCGGCGTGATGGGCGATGGCCGCACCTACGACTACGTCGTGGCACTGCGTGCCGTGGTCACCTCCGACTTCATGACTGCACACTGGGCCGAACTGCCCTACTCCCTGCTCGGCCGTGCCTCCAACCGCATCATCAACGAAGTGCGCGGCATCAACCGCGTGGTCTACGATGTGTCGGGCAAGCCGCCGGCGACGATTGAGTGGGAATAAGCGACCACCGACCGGGCGGCACGCCAGCCCGGCTGGTTACGCAAAAAAGCCGACGGCTCACGTCGGCTTTTTTGCGCGCCCGGGAAATCAAGATCGCCTACTTGCCCATCCCCTGCACATAGCGCGCCGGTGTCACCCCAAAGCGCTGCCGGAATGCGGTAATGAAGCTGCTGACACTGTCGTAACCGGTCTCGAAGGCCACACGTGTCACGCTGCCGCCAGCGGCCAACCCTTCCAGGGCTTTTTTCATGCGCGCCGCCGTGCGCCATTGCACCAGCGTCATCCCGGTCTGCTGCCTGAAGTGGCGGGTCAGACTGCGCGGTGACAAGCCGGCCTCACGCGCCAGGGTATCGAGCGGGTGCGCCTGTGCCGGATCCTCCAGCAATCCCCGGGCAAGGTGCAGCAGCCCGGGATGACTGGGCATCGGCAACATCAGCGGCTGAGTTCCGGCCTGCAGCAACTCGTCCAGCAACACGGCAAAAAAGCGCTGCTGGCGCTCGCTCAAGCCGGCGGCGGCAATCTGCCAGTCAGCGATCTGCGCCAGCATGGCACGAATCAGCGGGCTGGCACGAAACACCGTTGGAGTCGGCGGAAACACCGCGCACAAGGCAGGCTGCAGATAGGCATGCCAGCCAACGGCCTGACGAAACACCGAGGAGGCATGGGGCGTGCCGGGCGGCAGCCAGCCAATCTGACCTTGCGGCAGCACCCACTGGCACCCCTGCAGCTCGATGGTCACGCCGCCTTGCCACAGCGCCCAAAGCTGCCCTTCAGGGTGGCAGTGCAAATACATGTCAGCGCCAACCGGATGCGCTTGATTGCGGATCAGCATCGGTCGGCCATCGCTCAGCCGGGTTTCGACAGGGATCATCATTGGCCAGATTTCCAAATTGATTGGCGTTACATCGTTAGCAAGCCAATGCACAGATTAGCACAATCATGCTGGTCCACCCGGACATCCCATCACACAAGGAGCCCGCCATGCTGATTGATCTGTCCCTGTCGCTGTCTTTCGACCACCCGCTGTTTGCCGAAATGCGCATCACGCGCCCCGGCCCCATCGATGCCGGCCATGTCGGCACCCACCTGGACAGCCGGCTGTTGCAACCGATTCCGCTGAACCGCAGCCATTGTGCCGCCGTGCTGATTGATGTCAGCCAGGCGGGCCGCGACATCGGGGTCGAGGCATTGCGCCAGGCCGACATCCGCCAGAACGATGCCATCATTCTCTACACCGGACACATGCGGCGTTTTCCCTATACCAGCCGGGAATATTTTGCTGACCATCCCCAGTTGAGCTGGGAGGCCGTGGAATACCTGATCGCCCGCCAACCCGCGTTCATTGGCATCGATGCATTGGGCTTGCGGCGCGGTGAGCAGCCTCATCACGAAGTGGACAGCTATTGTGAGGACCATGGCTGCTACGTGATCGAGAACCTGAACCAGCTGCCACAGCTGGCCGAAGCCTTGGCCGGGCGGCAACGCTTCGGCCTGCGGCTGGGCTGGATCGCCCATCAGCGCAGCGACAGCCTGCAGGGCTTTTATGGTGTGCCGGTTCATCTGCTGGCAGAGCTCTGAGGCCATCACGGCGGGCAGCAGGGGCTGCCTGCCTGCAAGACCTCACCGGCCAATGCGCACCAAAACAGTGCAAATTCACGCTCTCTCGGCGCTTTGTGCCACAAAGGCCGCCAACGCTGGCACAAAGCTCACCGCCACATCTCGGCAGAACACGCCAAAATCACGGCTCAAATCGAAGAATCATGGCGCACCCTAGGACGGCACAGATGTGCCAATTGTCGCCAGGTGACGCTGGGCCGGCGCGGCAATGGCATACATTTTGCATATAAGTAGACATTGCCTACTTCGCGCACCAAGATCATGCACGCCATCGCCGCCCCCACCCCCGCCCACAGCCTGACGGAAGACATTCTTTCCATCCTGATCGGTACCCTGCTGGTCTCTTTCGGCATTGCCATGTTCAAGCAGGCCGGCCTGCTGATCGGCGGGACGGCGGGGATGGCCTTCCTGATTCACTACCTGACCGGCTGGTCATTCGGGCTGGTGTTCTTCGTCATCAATCTGCCGTTCTACTATCTGGCGCTCAAGGGCAAGGGCAGCGAATTCACCCTCAAGACCTTCTGCGCCGTGGCCCTGGTATCGCTGTTCTCCGGACTGCACGGCCACTTCGTTCACTTCGGGGCCCTCAACGGCTTCTACACGGCACTGACCGGGGGACTGCTGATGGGGGTGGGGCTGATCGTACTGTTCCGCCACCAGGCCAGTCTGGGCGGGGTGAACATTCTGGCGCTGTACCTGCAGGAGAAAAGCGGAATACGCGCCGGCAAGCTACAGATGGCGGTCGATGTGCTGATCGTCGCGGCCTCCCTGCTGGTGGTCAGTCCGCTGGCACTGCTGGCCTCGCTGATTGGCGCAGTAGCACTCAACCTGGTAATCACCATGAATCACCGCCCCGGACGTTATCAAGCCGCCTGAAGCCCGGACGCACCGCAACGCTCAACGGCCGTTCCCGCCCTCCTGCCGCAGCTTGCGATATAGCGTGCTGCGACTGATACCCAGCGCGCGCGCCGCCGCACTGGCATTGCCACCGAACTGGGCCAGCATGCCGGCGACCATGCCCGGGGTGGCCGGCTCGGCACCGGCCTGCTGCATCTCTTCCTGCAGTGTGAGCGGCAGATGCGCCAGCGTCAGCACCGTCCCATCATCGACCAGCGCCAGCAGGGTTTGCAGCAGATTGGCCAGCTCGCGCAAATTGCCCGGCCAGCGATAGCGTCGCAGCGCGGTAGCCAGTTGCGGAGACAGCACGATGCCACGCCGCGCGGCGCCGCCCTGATCCAGCAGCTGCTGCGCCACCCGGGCCACATCGCCACGCTCACGCAGCGGAGGCAGACACAGCGGATAGTGACACAGCCGATAGTACAGATCGGCGCGGAACGTGCCGGCCTGCACCATGGCACGCAAGTCGCGGTGTGTGGCGCACACCAGGCGGAAATCGACCGCATGGCTGCCGCCGCCGCCCAAAGGCGTCACGGTACGATCCTGCAGCACCCGCAACAGCCGCGCCTGCATCGACAGCGGCATGTCGCCAATTTCATCCAGAAACAGCACACCGCCCTGCGCCTCGCGCAAACGCCCCTTGCTGCCCTGACGCCGGGCACCGGTAAACGCGCCCTCCTCATAGCCAAACAACTCGGCCTCGATCAGCCCTTCCGGAATCGCGGCACAATTGACCGCCACGAAGGGGGCGGCACGCCGATGACTTTGCTCGTGCAGCGCACGGGCAAACTTATCTTTGCCGGTACCCGTTTCACCGAGGATCAGCACCGGAATATCGGCCTGCAGCAGCTTGAGGGCTGTCTGCATCAGGGCGGGCGGCAGGCCGGACGCCGCCGCCTCCGCCGGGCTGCTCACCTCCGCACGCCGGTCTGGCCGGGCCGTACGCAATACTGGCGTGGCCTGGGCCACCGGATGCGGCAATAGTAAACGACCACTGAACAGACGCTCGCCATGCGCCAGCAAAGCGCGATGCTCGCCGGCACGTGACTGCCAGTGCGCCAGCGTCTCGCCAAACAGATCGGCAAACTGCAGCCGCCCCAGTGCCGACCAGTCGAGCTGCAGTGCCTGCAAGGCACTACGATCAGCCGCCAGCAGGCGCTCCTCGCCATCGAAGGCCAGCCGCGCCGCCCGCGGCGTGGCCAGTTGCGCCGGATCGACATGGAACAGCAAGGTGCGCGCCTGACGGGTTGCCTGGGCAAACAGGCGCTGCTCGATCAGGCGGGCGGCCGACTCGACCCTTTGACCATGCATCGGACCCAGCTTGCGCGGCAGGCCGGAAACATCCAGCACCCCCAGCAGTTGGCCGAAGGGATCAAACAGCGGCGAGGCCTGACAGGACAGCAGCCGGTTGCGCTCCAGATAATGTTCGCTGCCACGCACCCGGGTCACCTGCCCGGCCAGCAGCGCCGTGCCGATGGCATTGGTCCCTCGGTGCTGCTCGCTCCAGTCCATGCCCGGGGTCAGCGCCACCCGCTCGGCCTTATCGAGAAAGGCAGGATGGCCCATCTCCTCCAGGATCACGCCGTGACGATCGGCCACAATCACCACATGGCCATCATCAACCACACTTTCAAACAAGGTATCGATCTGCGGTCTGGCCCACTGCAACCAGTCGGCGTTGGCGTCCAGTCGCTCGCGCAACACGGTTTGCTCAAGCCGCTCGCTGCCTCGCGCATCCACCGGCAGGCCCAGGCCGAGACAACGCCGCCAGGACGACAGGATGGAGGGCGGTACGCTGCCGTCCGGCAACGGCGAGCCATCGAAGAAGCGCTTGCGCGCCTCGTGCAAGGTCAGGGAATGGGTATCGGTCATGCCGTCCTCCACTGTGTCATGACACTGCGACAGGTGTCGCAGCCTGACACAGCCATCGTTGCTTCAATGCACTGATTATGGTTGTTGCGAACTCGGCTGCAAGGCCCATCCCAAGGGTCAGTCATGCTGCTGCGCAAAAGAAATTAGAGTAAATGCTTGCAAAACGGCACATGCCGCTTGCTGCAGCGCACGATCGAAATTTCCTGGCACGGCGTGTGCTGTACTGGCTGTACGTCCCGACGGGAACGACCACAACAAGCGACACAAGGAGAAAGAGATGACACAACTGAAGCCAGGTATCGCCATCAAGCCACGCTACGACAACTATATCGGCGGCAAGTGGGTACCTCCGGTCAATGGCCGCTACTTCGAGAATCTGACCCCGGTGACCGGCAAGGTGCTGTGCGAAGTGGCGCGTTCCGATGAGCAGGATGTGGAGCTGGCACTGGATGCGGCCCACGCCGCCCGCTTCAAGTGGGGTCATACGCCGGTGACCGAGCGGGCCATCCTGCTCAACCAGATTGCCGACCGCATGGAGGCCAATCTGGCCCTGCTGGCCGAAGTGGAGACCTGGGACAACGGCAAGCCAATCCGTGAAACCCGCGCGGCCGACATCCCGCTGGCCATCGATCACTTCCGCTACTTCGCCTCCTGCATCCGCGCCCAGGAAGGCACGCTGGGTGAAATCGACCAGAACACCATGTCCTATCACTTCCACGAACCGCTGGGCGTGGTGGGGCAAATCATTCCGTGGAACTTCCCGATCCTGATGGCCGCCTGGAAACTGGCGCCCGCACTGGCGGCGGGTAACTGCGTGGTCCTGAAACCGGCCGAGCAGACCCCGATGTCGATTCTGGTGTTCGCCGAACTGGTGGGCGACCTGTTGCCACCCGGGGTGCTGAACATCGTCAACGGCTTCGGTCTGGAAGCCGGCAAGCCGCTGGCCAGCTCCAAGCGCATCGCCAAAATCGCCTTTACCGGCGAAACCGGTACTGGCCGGCTGATCATGCAGTACGCCAGCCAGAACCTGATCCCGGTCACGCTGGAGCTGGGCGGCAAGTCGCCCAACATCTTCTTTGCCGATGTAGCGGAAAAGGATGATGCCTTCTTCGACAAGGCCATCGAAGGCTTCGTGATGTTTGCGCTCAACCAGGGCGAAGTCTGCACCTGCCCGAGTCGAGCGCTGATTGCCGAGTCGATCTACGACCGCTTCATGGAGCGCGCACTCAAGCGCGTTGCCGCCATCAAGCAGGGCAATCCGCTCGATCCGCAGACCATGATCGGCGCCCAGGCCTCGCTGGAGCAGATGGACAAGATCCAGAGCTATCTGCAGATCGGGCGCGACGAAGGCGCACAGGTGCTGGCCGGTGGCAGCCGCGCCCATCTGGGCGGCGGGCTGGAAGACGGCTATTACATCCAGCCGACGGTGTTCCATGGCAACAACAAGATGCGCATCTTCCAGGAAGAAATCTTCGGCCCGGTGGTCTCGGTGACCACGTTCAAAGACACCGAAGAAGCACTGCACATCGCCAATGACACCCTCTTCGGACTGGGTTCAGGTGTGTGGACCCGCAACATCAACACTGCCTTCTTCATGGGTCGTCACATTGAAGCCGGCCGTGTCTGGACCAACTGCTACCACGCCTACCCGGCTCATGCGGCCTTTGGCGGCTACAAGCAGTCGGGCATCGGGCGCGAGACCCACAAGATGATGCTGGAGCACTACCAGCAGACCAAGAACCTGCTGGTCAGCTACTCCGAGGACAAGCTGGGCTTCTTCTGAGCGCCAGGCACAGACAAGCGCCGGGGGAAACCCCGGCGCTTTGTTTGTCAGATCGCCCCGACCAGACGCAGGCGCAACTGGTCATAACCCCAGTGATAGAGATAGGTATACGGCAGGAAAAACAGATTCAGCCCGATATCCAGCTTCAATGCCGGCCACAACGCCAGATCCAGCCACCACATGGCCAGCGGCAGACACACCAGCATCAGCCCGCCCTCGAACAGCAGGGCATGCATGGCGCGGACTCTCCAGGCCTTGGCCAAACCGCGTGCACGCAACCAGCGATCAAAATGCCGATTGAACAGAACATTCCACAACAAGGCGATCAGGCAGTTGGCCACGGCCAGCCCGCCCATGGCCAGCAGAGGTGTCTGCATCCACCAGGCAAACAGCGGCGTCACCAGCACAATGGCCAGCACCTCAAAGCCGATGGCCTGCAAAGCGCGTTCCAGCGGGGATTTGTCAGCCAGCATGGCAAACCTCCTTTTCATCTTCGGATACTTGGCATGATGCGCAAAATAGTCGATGCTCCAAAGTTGATATCCATCGACAAAGGCGATAGGTCATGCCCAATCTGGAAGCGCTGCAAGTGTTTGCCACAGCGGCGTCCTGCGGCTCCTTTTCCGCCACGGCACGCCGCCTGGGCAAAAGTCAGTCCACCATCAGTGCCTGCATTGCCAATCTGGAAATCGATCTGGGGGTCACACTGTTTGATCGTCAGAGCAAGTTTCCGACCCTGACCCGGGCGGGTCGGCAGCTGCTGGCCCAGGCCGAACAGGTACTGATGGCCAACGACCGGCTGTTGCGCACCGCCGCCGGTCTGCAGGCTGGCCACGAACCCAGGCTGAGCGTTGCCATGTCCGATACCTGGCAGCCAGACCGGCTGGAAGCCGTCGAACAGCATTTTGCCCGGCAATACCCGGAGATTGAGCTGGAATGTCTGATTGCCGAGTGCGAGGACCTGATCCGGCTGGTCGATAGCGGGCGGGCCCATCTTGGCTTTGTCGAGCGACAAGCCGCCTATCCGGTCGGCATGGTGTCGCAGCCCTTGCCAACGCCCAACGAGATGGCGCTGTATCTGGCGCAGAGCCATCCTCTGGCCCAATCCGGCATACAGAGCAGCGCTCAACTGGCGACGATCCGCGCCCTGCGCCTCAGCACCATCCACGGCGATCGTCCGGGGCCATCCGGCGGACACTGCTGGTCGGCCCCGAGCTATCTGATGTTGCTGGAAATGACCCAGGCCGGGCTGGGCTGGGCTGAATTGCCGTGCTGGCTGGTGCGCCGCTATGGCGCAGGCCTGGTCCCCCTGCCGCTGCCCGGCTGGCCACGGCAAGTGACGGTCGAGGCCATCTGGAGCCGGGAACGTCCGCTCGGCCCCGCCGGGACCTGGCTGCTGAGCGCCATCCTGCAGGCTGCCACACCAGCCAGCCCCGAATGACAAAGCGGCCCGGCCGGCGGGTTTCCCCTGCCGGCCGGGCCGCTCGTGGATTCAGCAAGATCAGGAAGCGCGACTACCCTCACAGGCATCGCCCGAAGCATGGCGCAACTGACGCCCCTTGCCGCGCGACAGTACCTTGCTGGTGAAGGCATACAGACCCGCCGCCACCAGCAGGGCATCCAGTGCCGGAATGTCCGTCAGGGTAATCATCTGGCGCGAAGCCAGCAGACCGACCACCGTCGCCAGCCCCCAGATGACAAACGTCGGCAGTGGAACAGCAGGTTGCAGCGCCAGATCCGCCGGGTGATAGCCCTTGCGGCGATGCAGGAAGAAGTCGGTGATGTAAATGCCGGCAATCGGCGGTACCGAAATCCCCAAAAACACCAGGAAGGGAATGAACAGATCCAGGATGTCCTGGCTGCCAATCAGGCAAGCCAGCACGCCAAGCAGCAGGGTAATGCGCGGCCGCGGCATCACCCGCACGAAGGTCGAAGTCGCCAGCGTCGCCTGGAACAGGTTGCCGGCATTGCCGGTCACGGTGGCAATCAGCAGCATGACCACTGTCGGCAGGGCGGCCCCCGCCAGTGCCATGGCCGCGACCAGCGTGACCTTGCCGCTCAGGGCGCAGGGCACGGCGCCGGCGACGAACAGGGCCGGATAGGCAATGCCCATCGACAGCACGGCGCCGATCAGCGCATGACGCCGGTTGTGCACCATGCTGGAAAAATCGGGCATGGTGGTCACCAGAATCATGAAGGTGCCGGCGACCGATGACGTGGCCACGCCCATACTCATGGTATTGACCTGGCTATGCGCCGAGAACGGCGCCACACCAAAGAAACGCGACAGATTCCAGGCCAGCAGCCCCAGCAGGATCGGAATGGCAACCAGGGCAATTTTGTCCAGAACCTCGAAACCAAAGGCCGTGGCGCCGATGAACAGCACCCCGCCCAGGCAGACCAGCGGCAGCATGGGCACCTGCCAGCCAAACATGGCGAGCAGATCCTGCAGCGCATGCCCGCAACTGTTGGCGGTCACGCAGGTCCAGCCAAACAGGGCGATGGCAAACAACACATTGATGGCACGGCTGCCCTGGGTGCCGAATGCGTATCGCACAATCTGATAGGTATTCATCCGTGCCGTGACGCCGATCCAGCCCGTCAGGCAGGCGATGGTACACAGCACCAGCGAACCGGTAACAATGGCGCGCAGGGCGTCGCCCAACACCAGATGACTGCCCAGCGCCGAGGCGGCGAGCAGCACTGGCGACACGGCAATGCCGAGAATGATCAGCGCGATGCGATATCCCGGCACGGTGGCGGAATGAGAAGCTTGAGTCATGTGCGTATTACCCGGTTGGCTGCCGGAGGCGGCCACTGTCAAAATCAGATAATGGTGATATTTCTGCCGACCATCATAAACCAATAATATCTTTACTTCAAAATATATTGACTTTAACAGTTACTCAAGGGCAACACCGACACATCTCTTTGATTATGGTCGGCTTTCCTCATGCAACAAGCGCCATTGCCAGCGCAACCACAGCCCGGTTCCCCGCCACAGGGCACTGATCACCTTCCAGCCCAGCACGCTGCCCAACCCGCCGATCAGCATCATCACCAGCCCGGTGACCAGCATGCCGGCACGCGGCATGCCCATCATGCCGTTGATCACGACCTGCCCATCCGGATCCTGAATCGCCAGCTGCTTCAGGCTGCCGTCCGAGGCATTGCGAATGCTGACGCTGCTATGGTCATCCTGCACCAGAATCTGCATCGCACCGCTCGATGCATCGGTATGGATCTGGACACTGGACTCGCGCCCTTCCTGATGGCCGTACAGCGTGAACTGCCGCATGGCGTGCCCATACCCCAGCTGCGGCCAGCCAATCAGCGCGTGCGTGGCCCAGCTGCCTGCCATCAGGAAGCCACCCAGCAACATCATCAGGGCACCAAGCCACAGGCTGCCCAGCACCGTCATCACCACCAGATAGGGCATGGCCAGCAGCAGGTTCAGCACGCTGAGCCCCGCCAGCGCCGACAGCACCCGCCCCAGATTGGCGGGTGTCTTGTGGGCTTCCCATTGCTTGAGATGGCGTTCAGCCGTCAGCTCGCGGGCCAGCCGCTCCGGTTCACCCAATGCCCGGGCGACCTCCTCTTCCTGGCGGCCATCCGCCAGGGCATCGGCAAAGTAGCTGCGATAGTCCGCGAGAATCTCCTCCCGCTCGGCAGGGGGGAGGCCATGGAGCGCACGTGCCAGGCGCTCGAGAAAATCATCACGCTTCATGTTCTTTCTCCTGATTGCCATGTGCCGTGTCATCCAGCACATCGTTGATTTCTGCCACAAAGCCCGCCCATTCGCGCCGCATGGCGGCCAGCGCCTCGCGGCCGGAGCGTGTCAGGGTGTAGTACTTGCGTGCCGGGCCATTGCTGGACTCGCTCAGATAAGTGGTCACCCAGGCATCCGCCTGCAGGCGACGCATCAAGGGGTAGATGGTGCCCTCACTGATATCCATGCTCTGCGCCAGGCGACTGACAATCTCGTAGACATAGCTGTCCTGACGAGCCAGAACAGCCAGCACGCACATTTCCAGTGTGCCCTTGCGTAATTGTGTCTTCATGCGTCCCTACCGGTTCATCAGACCGTTTTATCCTAATCCACACTACCTTGTATTACAAGGTATCTTTTTATATCCATTGTATGAACACCATGAATGGGACGACAGTTGTGCAGACAGACCAAGGGGCGGATAATCGCCCCCCTTCAGAGACAAGGAAACCGCGCCATGGACGAACCTCAAGGCATCCGCCTGGCCAAGCGTATGGTCGAACTCGGCATGTGCTCGCGTCGCGAAGCGGATGAATATATCGAGCAGGGTCTGGTAAAGGTCGATGGCCAGGTCGTGCGGGTACTCGGCAGCCGGGTACGTCCGGAGCAACAGATTGAACTGACGCGTCCGGCCACCCCGCTATCGGACGCCCCCGTCACCCTGCTGTTTCATCAGGGGGCCTGGATCGATGCCCCCTGGAGCAAGCGGCTCGGCCAGGACAATCGCTGGGAAGCCGACCAGGCCGAGCAAGTCTTCTTGCCGCGCCATACCCGGCAACTGAGCGCCTTTGGCGCCACCGACCCGGCCAGCAGCGGACTGATCGTGCTGACGCAGGATCGGCGCCTGCTGAAAAAACTGGCCGAATGCGAAATGGAGTTTCTGGTTGCGGTAGCACAGGCACCGGCGCTGGCGGCACTGAAAATCGAAGGCTTCAGTGGCAAGATCAATCGGCAGAGCGACCGGCAGTTGCGCATCGTCATGCCACAACCCGCCAGCGGACAGATTGGCGAACTGTGTCAGCAGCTGGACTGCCCGGCACTGAGTATCCGCTGCATCCGTGTCGGCCGGCTGGCGCTGGGCAAGCTGCCGGAAAACCAGTGGCGCTACCAGCTCGGCTGGGAACGTTTCTGACACTCCGGCGGCCGCTGGCCGCCGGCAACCTCTCTTATTCAGCGCTGCCCGGGCGCTTGCCGAACGTCAGCACGACCGGCTTTTCGCGCAACATCACCCGATACACGTCCTCGACCCTGGCCCGCGCCCAGGGTGTTCGCCGTAAAAATTTCAGGCTGGAAGCAATACTGGGGTCATGGGTAAAGCAGCGGATGTCGATCATCTGCCCCAACCGTTCCCAACCATAAAACTTCACCAGCTCTTCCAGGATGGCCGCCAGCGTGCGTCCATGCAGCGGGTCTTTTTCTGCCCCAGCATTCATGTCAGGCCATTTCTTGTCAGATTGAACCGGGCGTCATTATAGGCGGCTTGCGCGCCGACAAGGGGCAATTCTGTTCCTCCCTCTTTTAATGCGAATGATTCTCATTTACTATTTGGTTTTCCAACAAAAAAACAGAGAGAACCATGCCACCCAAGCAGCTTGCCCTGTGCCGTGCCACGGCGCCGCGAACCCGACACACCGCCCTGACGATGAGCCTGATGGCCGGCCTCATCCCGCTGGCCCATGCCGGACAGGCGCCCGAGCAGGCGCCGTCACTGCAAGAGGTGACCGTCAGCGCCACCCGCACCGAACGCCGTGTGGACAATGTACCGGCCAGCGTGACCGTCAAGACCTGGCAGCAGATCGAACAATCCGGGGCACGCAACATCAAGGAGCTGTTCAGCGACGAGCTGGACGTCTCCGTCCCGCAAGGCCCCAACCGTTACAGCATCGGTGGTTCGAGCACCGCGCGCGCCGGCAACGAAAGCATCAATATCCGTGGTCTGGAAGGCAATCAGGTGCTGATGATGGTCGATGGCATCCGCGTGCCGGCCAGCTTCTCCTTCGGGACCTTCGCCACCGGACGTGACGACTATCTGGCGCTGGACGGTTTCAAGCGCGTGGACGTATTGCGCGGTCCGGCCTCCACCCAGTACGGCAGTGATGGTCTGGCCGGGGCGGTGAGCTTCCAGACCCTGGATCCGCAGGATGTGCTGCAAGCCGGCCAGACCCTCGGCGGCTTCGCCCGCGCCGGGTACAACAGTGTCAACAACAGTTGGTCCAACAGCCTGGCGTTTGCCAGCCGTCAGGAGGACTGGCAATCGCTGCTGCAAGTCAGCTATCAGCAGGGACATGAACAGAAGAATATGGGCAGCAACGGCTCACTGGACAGCAACCGGACGACCCCCAACCCTGCCGATACCCATAACAGCTATGTGCTGGGCAAACTGATCCGCCGCCTGGATGCCGCCAGCCAGCTCGGACTGACCGTCGAATCACTGCGTCGCCGCGAGCAAACCGAGGTGTACTCGGCACGGGCCCTTCCCCCCTACAGCGCCAGCAGTACGATGGATTTTCAGACCGACGACCGCATCGAGCGCGACCGGGTATCACTGAAGTACAGCTATGCCGACCCGACCAATCCGCTGTGGCAGAAGGTGGAAAGCCAGATCTACCTGCAGAATGCCAAAGTCGTGCAAGGCACGGTCGAAGACCGCTATACCGCCGCCGACCGCACACGTGACAACAGCTACATCAGCAATACGGTCGGCCTCTCCAGTCAATTCGAGAGCCAGTTGCCGGGCGCGCTGATCCAGCGTCTGAGTTACGGCTTCGACTGGAGTCGCAGCCAGGTACAAAGTCCGCAGAACGGCACGGTGCCTCCGGCCGGCACAACCTTCCCGAGCAAGAGCTTTCCGGACACCCGCTATACCCAGACCGGTCTGTATCTGCAGGATGAAATCGAGCTGGGTAGCGTCAGCCTGATTCCCGGTCTGCGCTATGACCAGTACCGCCTCAGTCCGTCGAGTGCCGGCTACAGCGGCAGCATCGTGACGCTGTCCGACCAGGCCTGGTCACCGCGCCTGGGCCTGGTCTGGCGACTGATGCCGGAACTGGCGCCCTATGCCCAGTGGGCACGGGGTTTCCGCGCCCCGACACCGGATCAGGTCAACAGCAACTTCAGCAACCCGGCCTTCGGCTATACCAGCATCGGCAATGCCAACCTGCAGGCGGAGCGTGCGAACAGCGTCGAAGTCGGCCTGCGCGGCAAACACGACCGCCTGCGTTACTCGCTGGCCTATTACGACAGCCGCTACGACAACCTGATCTCGCAACAAGTCGTCAGTGGTGCCGGCACACCGTCCAATCCGGCGGTTTACCAGTACATCAACCTGCATGATGCCCGGATCCATGGCTGGGAAGTCCGTGCCGAATGGTGGCTGGATGAGCGCTGGCGGCTGAAAGGCGGCGTCGCGGCCGCACAGGGCGACAGCCAGGCGAACGGCGTCAGCCAGCCGATCAATACCATCCAGCCACTCAAGGCTGTACTGACCCTGGCCTATGAACAGGAAAGATGGGGCGCCAACGCCACCCTGCAGCATGCCAACGGCAAGGCGGCCAGCGACATTGCACAGCCACAGAACAGCAGCCAGTTCGCCCCGGCGGCCTGGAACACGCTGGATCTCGGCATGTTCTGGAAGCCGCTCAAGGCGCTGACCCTCAACGCCGGCATCAACAACGTGTTCAACCAGAAATACTGGAACTGGTCCGATGTCCGTGGACTGGCCAACAACACCGGCACCGCCGATGCCTGGAGCGCGCCGGGCCGCAATGCCTATCTCAACGCCCGCTATAACTTCTGAGGAACATCATGGATCTGAACACTTTGCGGCAACAGGTTGCCGAACAACGCCAACAGGGACGCCGTCAGCGCGATATCGCCGCCACACTGGGCGTCACGGAGGCCCATCTGATCGATGCCCATACCGGCGCACCGCAAGACGCGCTGCTGCAGGCCCGACGCCTTGACAGCGACTGGCCGGCCATATTCAGCCAGCTGGCCACGCTGGGCCAGGTCATGGCGCTGACCCGCAATGAAGATTGCGTCCATGAGAAGACCGGCGTGTACCGCCCATTCAGCCATGGCGAGCGCATCGGTCTGGTGCTGGATGAGGCCATCGACCTGCGCATCTTCTTCGAGCACTGGGCCTATGGCTACCGGGTATCGGACCTTCACGGCAGCAGTGCGCAGCACAGCCTGCAGTTCTACGACCACCATGGCCGGGCCATCCACAAAATCTATCTGCGCCCAGACAGCGATCAGGCGGCCTGGCAGGCGCTGTGCCAGCGATTCGAGGTGGCTGCACCGGCGCCGCTGGGCACCCTGCCGCCCGCCCCGCCACCCGAGGCGGAATCGCCGGACAGTGCCATTGATGTCCAGGGACTGCACCGGGGATGGGCGGACCTGCGCGATACCCATGACTTCTTTGCCCTGCTGAAGCAGTACGGCGTCTCGCGCCGCCAGGGACTGCGACTGGCCGAAGCGCGCTTCGCCCGACCGCTGGAGCCCACGGCCATCAGCCTGCTGCTGCGCGAGGCCGCCCTGCGTGCCGTACCGATCATGGTCTTCACCGGCAATCCCGGCATGATTCAGATCCATACCGGCCCGGTACAGCATATCGTCGAGCAAGGTCCGTGGATCAACGTCATGGATGAGGGGTTCAACCTGCATCTGCGCCAGGATCGGGTCGCCGAAGCCTGGCTGGTGAAAAAGCCAACCCGTGACGGCCTGGTGTGCTCGCTGGAGCTGTTTGACGCAGCGGGCGAAACCATTGCCATGCTGTTTGGCGCGCGCAAGCCGGGGTTGCCGGAACGCAGCGACTGGCGCGCCCTGCTGGACTGGCTGCAAGACGAGGCCACGGCATGCACGGTCTGATCCTGCCGCGCCGGGCGCTGCTGCAAGGGGCGGCAGCGCTCGGACTGGGCATGCTGTCGCCCCTGCTGCGGGCCGCCTCCCGTCCTGACAACGCCAGGCTGGTCTGCGTCGGCGGGGCGCTGACCGAGATCATCTATGCCCTCGGGGCCGAACGGCAGCTGGTCGGCGTCGACAGCACCTCGCGCTTCCCGGCCGCTGCACAGAGCCTGCCCGGCGTCGGCTATGCCCGCACCCTGTCGGCCGAAGGCATCTTGTCGCTGGCCCCCGGAGCGGTGCTGGCCAGCGAGGATGCCGGTCCGCCTGCCGTACTGCGCCAGATCAGCGCAGCCGGTGTGCCGGTGCACATCCTGCCTGGCAACCACCGCTTCGAAGGCGTGCTGAGCCGCATCACCCGCGTCGGCGAGCTGACCGGACGCACCACGCAGGCAGCCCAGCTGCAAACCCGGCTGCAGCGCGATTGGCAGAAGGTGCAGGGCAAGGTGGCGGCACGACATTCGCCACCGGCACGAGTGCTGTTCATGCTCAACGCCGCCCCGGGCCAACTGCTGGTGGCCGGCAACGGCACGGCGGCCGATGCCATGCTGCGCTATGCCGGCGCGCGCAATGCCCTGCAAGGTTTCAATGGCTATCGCCCCATGACCGCCGAAGCGGTGGTCGCCGCCCGACCGGATGCCCTGTTGCTCTCCGGTGACGGACTGGCGGCAGCTGGTGGCGTGGAAGGCGTGTTGCGGCTGCCTGGCGTGGCACAGACACCCGCCGGCCAGCAGCGGCGTATCTTGTCGCAGGATGCCCTGCTGCTGCTCGGCTTCGGCCCGCGCCTGCCGCAGGCGGTCGACTGGCTGGTGCAGACCCTGCCTGCAGGACAAAACTCATGAGTGCGCGCCAATCTGCCTTGTGGCTGGCGCTGGTCGGTCTGGGACTGCTCGCCCTGTGCGCCCAGTTTGGCGCCGTGGCCATTGGCTGGCATGACTGGCTGGCGCCGTGGCAGGGGCCGCTGAACGGCAGTGGCTGGGTGCTGTGGCAATTGCGGCTGCCGCGCCTGCTGCTGGCCTTGCTGGTGGGGGCGGCGCTGGGGCTGGCCGGCTCGCTGACGCAGGGGCTGTTCCGCAACCCGCTGGCCGACCCGGGTCTGTTGGGCGTCAGCAGCGGAGCGGCCTGCGCCGCTGCACTGTGCATCGTGCTGGGACACAGTCTGAACCTGGCCGAGCCACTGCGTCAGTGGCTGCTGCCGCTGGCGGCCTTTGCCGGCGCCTTCGCGGTCTGCATCGGACTGGATCGTCTGGCCCGCTGGCTGGCGCCCGGCTCGATCAGCGGTCTGCTGCTGTGCGGGATTGCCCTCAACGCCCTGGCCGGTGCCCTGATCGGACTGTGTACCTATCTGGCCAATGATGAACAGCTGCGCAGCCTGTCATTCTGGACGCTGGGCTCGCTCGCAGCCGCCAACTGGTTGCTGGCCGGCCTGCTGTTGGTTCTGATGGTGCTGACACTCTGGCGCCTGCCGGCGCTGTGTCGCCAGCTCAATGCGCTGGCGCTGGGAGAGGCCACGGCAGGTCACCTGGGTATCTCGGTCCTGCGCCTGCGCAGTGCGGTGACCTGGCGCGTGGCGCTGCTGGCCGGCATCACCGTCGCCTGGTGCGGCATGATCGGCTTCATCGGGCTGATCGCCCCGCACATTGCCCGCCGTCTGGGGCAGGCAGATCAAGTCAGCAGTGCCCCGCTCTCCATGCTGATCGGCGCCCTGCTGCTGTTATTGGCCGATACCCTGGCTCGCTCGCTGGCCGTGCCGGCGGAAATGCCGGTCGGTATCTTCACGGCCCTGCTCGGCGTGCCTTTTTTCCTCTCGCTGCTGCGCAGCCATTCCCTGTCCCGGAGCTAGCATGGATACCTTGCTGCAACTACAACACTGCCGGCTGGCCCAGGGCCAGCAATCTTTCGGCCCCTTCAGCCTGGCCATTGGCCCGGGTGAACGGGTCGCCATCCTCGGCCCCAGCGGCGCGGGCAAATCCACCTTGCTGCATGCCATGGCCGGTGATCTTCCCCCTCAGTCGGGCAGCATCCTGCTGGCCGGTCGGCCGCTGGCATCCTGGTCGCTCCCCGCCCTGAGCCGCCGCCGGGCCGTCCTGCCGCAATCCACCCGGGTCGCTTTCGCGTTGACCGTCGAGCAAGTCATCGCCCTGGGACGCCTGGGCCGAGAGGATGGCCTGACCGGCCAGTTCGTGGCCGCGGCCGCGGCCCTCGCCGCCTGCGGCCATCTGCTCGGACGCAGCATCGACAGCCTGTCCGGCGGCGAAGCGGCGCGGGTGCATCTGGCCCGGCTGTTTGCCCAGCTATGGGATATTCGCCAGGGGCTGATTCTGGTGGACGAGCCGCTCAGTGCCCTGGACCCCGGCCTGCAACACCTGCTGTCACGCCAGCTCGACCGCTTTGCCCGCGAACGCGGCCATGCCCTGCTGGCGGTACTGCATGACCTGAATCATGCCGTTCGTCATTTCGACCGTTTGCTGTTGTTGCGTGCCGGGCAACTGGTGGGCGATGTGCCGACCCGAGCGCTGGACCAGACCCTGCTGCAGGCCCTGTACGGATTGCCATTCAGCCGGGCGCACACCGACAGTGGTCAGGCAGTGTGGCTGCCGGCGGCTTGATGATGCGAGGGCCAGGCAACGCCCGCCCCGGGAACAGAGAGATTACCCCTGGCAGGTACGCGGCGCCGGGGAGGAGAAAGTCAGCGGCCTATCCGCCTCCTCGGCCGCCAGCACCTGTCGCAGCAGGGTACGGGCCTGACCGATGCTCAGCGGCAGCGGACCTTCCGGGATCAGGCCGTCGCGCATCAGGATTTCGGCCAGATGAGCGACCCGCGGCAACCGCAGATCGATCGCCCGGACCACCTCGCGCTGGTTGAACACTTCAGTCGGACTGCCGCCCAGCAGCATTCTGCCGCGATCCAGCAGAAACACCCGATCGGCCAGCAAGGGCACGATATCCACATCATGGGTGGCAAACAGCAGGGTCACACCCAGCTCACGGTTGATCTGATTCAGCAGCGACACCAGCATCCCGGCGGCCTTCGGGTCCAGCGCATTGGTCGGCTCGTCGAGCACCAGCACCTTGGGACGCATGGCCAGCACGCAGGCCAGAGACAGGCGCTTCTTTTCCCCCCCGCTGAGATTGAAGGGGTTGCGACTGAGGTAATCGCTCATCCCGACAACCTCCAGCGCCCATTTCACCGTCGCGTCCAGCGTCTCGCCGCGCTGTCCCATATTCATCGGCCCATAGGCCACTTCACGGTACACCGTGGCATTGAACAACTGGTCGTCGGCATCCTGAAACACCATGCCGACCTGACGGCGCAAGGCCGGCAGATTGGCACGACAGACGGGCAGGCCTGCCACGGTCACCTGTCCCGAGCTCGGCAGCAACAGACCGTTGAACAACTGGAACAGGGTCGACTTGCCGGCGCCGTTGGGGCCAAGCACCGCCACCCGTTCACCGGCAGCAATCGACAGATCCAGCTGATGCAGGGCCTGACAGCCATCGGGATAGGTGTAGCTGACCTGATTCAGCTCGATCATGGGGTGTGTCATCGGTGGTCAACCCAGCCAGTAATTGAAAAAAGCCAGCAAGCTCAGTGCGCACAGGCCAAGCAGGCCGACATAGTAATCCCGCCGGGAGATGGCCGAACGGAAGTGCGTCATGACCGGACTGTTCTCGTCATAGCCGCGCGCCAGCATGGCCTGATAGATGCGCGTGCTGCGATCCAGCGACTTGATGAGAATGCTGGCCGCCAGCCGGCCGACATCGGCCACACGCCCAAGCCAGCCGGCCTCGGCCCCCAGGCGGCTCAATTGCGCCCGCCGCATGGTCTGTGCGGTGTCCTGCAGAATGAACAGGTAGCGGTACATCATCTCAGCCAGCTCGATCATGATGAGCGGCACTCGACAAAGCCGCAGGGTCGCCAGAATCTCCACCATCGGGGTCGTCATCGCCAGCAGCGCCGCCAGGGTCACGGCAGCCATGATGCGCAGGAACAGCAAGCCGCCGTATTGTAGCCCCTCGGCATACACCCTGAGCGTCCAGCCCCAGAGCGGGACTTGCCACAGCACCTGACTGCCGCGCGTCAGCATGACACTGAGCAGCACCACCCAGGCAATACCCAGCGGCATCAGCAGACGACGACACAAATCGCGCCCGTTGAGCCCCAGCAGCGCGAACAGCGCCAGCGCCCCCAGCCACAGCGCGAGCGCCAGCACACCATGCCGCAAAGTCGAGGCCACGACGACCGCCGCCAGCAACAACAGGGTCTTGATGCGGCCATCTGCCCCGGCCGCGGCCGAGGCAGCGACGGCATCATGGCGTGCCAGGCTGACCACTCAGTCTTCCTGCTGACAACGGCACTGACCTTCACGCCGCCCGAAAAGCCGCAGCCAGTGATAGCCGACAATCAGACCGGCAAAGAAGTTGGCAACCGAGAAAGCGCCGACCTGGGCATCGCCCGGCAGCTCAAGGAAGGGATGATGATCGCGCTGCGTGACCTGGGTCGCCAGGTTATTCACATGATCATCCGTGCCGGCGGCTTCCATCTGGTGTGCACTCATATAGCGTGCCGAGACAAAGATGAACAGCAGCAAGGCACACATCACGGCCAGCATGCAGCGGGTAAAGCCATCGAAGAAACGGTTCTGCGACAGATCGCGTGCGGGATGTGACATCTCAGGCTCCTTTGCTGACGAGGATGCCGGGCAACAGATCGGGCCGGCGGCTGGCCATCGCCTGCAGCACGACGGCGGTAAACACCCCCTCGGCCAGGGCCAGGGGCAACTGGGTCGGGGCATAACCCATGAAGAAAATCATCCACTGGGTCAGCAGCGGCATATTGCCGTGCAGACTCCAGGCCAGCTCGAAGGCACTGACCAGATAAGTCATCAGGTCACCGACCACCCCGGCCAGGCCGGCAGCCAGCCACAGCGGGCAATTCAGCGCGCGCAGGCTTTTCCACAGCACATAGCCGGACAGGGCGCCGGCGATCCCCATCGAGAAAGTATTTGCGCCAATCGTGGTGATACCGCCATGACCAAGGAAAATTGCCTGGAAGAACAGCACGATGGTGGAGATGACCGCGGACGCCCAGGGGCCGACCAGAATCGCCGCCAGCGCCGTGGCGCAAGGATGCGAGCATGATCCGGTCACCGGCACCGGCAAGTGCATGGCGGAAATGACGAAGACTGCCACGCCGATCATGGCCAGGAACGGCTTATAGGACAGGTTTTCCTGTACCTTGCGTTTGATCTGATAAATCCCGGGAACGACGAACACGGCGGTCGCCGCGTACCAGACTGCGCATGCCTGTGGTGACAGGATGCCATCTTCAATGTGCATGAACTGCTCTCCCTTGCGAAGAACGGATCCGGCGGATCCAAGCCGGCCAATCACCAAGGGAAATCCGATCCGGAGCCACACACCGAAGTCGCAGGCGCACAACCGCAGAACCGTTCCCCACCCCAGAGATTGGCACTACCGATGACCCAGGCCGGTCTTCTGGCTCGCCTTCATCCTCCTCGGCCGGCCTTCCCGCACCGCAAAGCGGCACAGTGGCATGTGGCAGATTCGTCAGGCCTACAGCAGCGGGGGCTGCGCCGGACTGGCTGCATGGCAGCGTCACCGGCTTCCCGTTTCACTCCTCCCATGGACATGGGTCAGAGCACCTGGATCAATTGTCATGTCAGGACGACGTGTCGTCCGACATAAAATAGCTTCGCAGTATACCCCTTTGTCAAACAAGCCGCGCGGAGTCAGGTCAAGTCCAACGCACAAATGTAGCCAGTTGCGCTTACTGCAGCATGTAGGTTTCGTACTCAAGCCGCTCCAGCTTGCGATCCAGCGCCGCCAGCCCGATCACCACCGCAATCAGCATGGCTCCGGCAAACCCATAGCCATACCAGGCGGGGTTGAGTTGCAAGGTGATTCCCGTCAGCAGCATGTTGAGCAACAAAAAACCGCTGGTCGCCGCCAGCACCACGCGACGTTTGTCGAGGTAGAAAAAAATGTTGATGATGCCGAGGAACACCACCTGCAGGCTGGCGGCAATCACATCGACCTGCAACAGCGGCAGGTACAGGACCGAGATCCCCAGCCAGCGCAACAGCTCGGCGCCGCTGGCAAACAACAGGATGGCCGCAATCGACTGCACCTTGACGATCTCGTACAGCCCGGTACGCAGGGCATCGACCATGCCGTTGCGGACATTCTCGATATGCTGCAGCGAAGCGCCTTCCCGGACCGCGCTATAGAAGGCATCGTAATACTCGACGAAATCGGTTTCGATGCGCATCAGGAACACCGCCATGCCGGGAATGATCGCCAGATAGGCCAGAAAGACCGGCATATCGTAAATGATCGAGGCATGCAGCGGGCCGATCACCGCCTGACCGGTGGCCGGGGCATACCAGAACATCAGCTTGTCCACCCAGATACCCAGGTTGTACAGCAGACCGATCCACATCAGCGCGGTATGGCGATGGGCCTTGTGGAACATTTCAAACGAAATGAACAGACGGCCGGGAAACTCACGGTAGATCAGCAACAGCAGACCGAACAGCAGCACGCACTGACCGAGCACGAAGCCGGCCAGCAGCCCCTCCAGACCATGGGTATTCAGCAGCAGCGAGCCCACGACGGTGGCGCCGTAACCGATCAGGAATACCAGCAGGATATGCATGTACCGTTTCTGACCGGAAAGGAAAATGGCGGCGATCCAGATATTGGCCAGGATCACGAAGCCGCTGAGCATGAACAGGCGATACACCCCGGATGTACCGTGGAACAGCCACAGAATGGTCGGCACGCCAAACAGCAACGCGCCCAGATTGATCAGCAGCACGACGCCGTGAAAATTCGACAGCACCAGATCTTGCCGCTTCTCGAACAGGCGGTCGGCGGTAAAGCGGGTATAGGCCAGCTGGAACGGACCGGTCAGCACCAGACTGCCGGCGATCAGATAGGTGACGGACACCTGGAACTGGGCAATCAGAAAGGTCGGGACCACAAACGGCAGGCTGAGCACACCGATCAGCAGGATGCCCACGATGGACAGCATCCACGGACCGGCACTGATCAGGCCGGCATAGGTATACGCCTGCAACAGGCCTGCCAGCGAATTACGCCGCAGCATCTTGCGCAATTCAAATCCGATACCGGCCATCAGCGCCCCTCCCCGCCATCCGGCGGCATCGCCAGCAAGCGTTCATAGCGTTCACGATAGCTGCCAATCATCTGCGCCTGCGTGTAATAGCGCTCCACCCGGGCGATGCCCGCACGTTGCGCTGCCTGCCAGCGCGCCGGGTGCTGCAGCAGGGACAACACGGCACCGGCCAGGGCTCCGGGGTTGGCAATCGGCACCACTTCGCCGGCGCGGCCCAGTGCGGCATCCTCACCGGGGCGGCCGTCAATCAGCTCGCGACAGGCACCGACCTCGGTGGTGACGGCCGGTACGCCGGCGGCAAAGCCTTCCAGCACCACCAGCGGCAGGGCCTCCGAAATCGAGCTGAGCACCACCAGTCCCACCCGCGGCAACAAATCCTCTACCTGCTGCATGCCGAGAAAGCGCACTTTCTCGCTCAGGCCGAGACTGGCGACCAGACGGTGGCACTCATTGGCATAGTCTTCGTCTTCATCATCCGGACCCGCCACCCAGGCCTCGGCCTCGGGCATGGTGTCCAGAATCGTCAGCATCGAACGGATGAAGGTTTTCACGTCTTTGATCGGCACCACCCGGCCGATCAGGCACAGCACGGGGGGAATGGCGGCCGGTCGCAGATCGCGCAACCGGGCAAACCGTTCGAGCTGAATGCCATTGGGAATGGTGCAGGTCTTTTCCTCGGGCGCACCGTCGCCGATCTGGCGCTGGCGGTTGCCCTCGTACAGGGCGACGATATCGCTGGCCGAGTCGTAACACATCTGTCCCAGCGCCATGAAAAAACGCATCCAGAGATCGCGGAAATAGCCGATCTGTGCAGCATCGCGCTCGAACACGCTGCGATTATCGCGAATCCACTGACTCTGAAACAGGTCGATCTTGCGTTCCTTGGTATAGATGCCGTGCTCCGACACCAGCAAAGGCTGGCCGCGCCGCTGCTGCAGCATGGTACCGAGCAGGCCGGCATAACCGGTCGAGACGGTATGGAATACCCGCACCGGGATCAGTTGCTCCGCCACGGCGGCCAGCTTCCAGATCGACTGGTGCATGATGCGTACCGTCCAGAAGTAGTCGGTAAACGACGGATCGGTGCAGTACTCGCGATAGTTGTCGGTCAGAAACTGCCAGGCTTGTTCGGAATGGGCGAACACCTCGGCGGACAACTTACCCCCGGGCTGCATCAGGGGCATCAGCTGGCGCAACATGCTGCTGGCCTGATGTTTGCCCTGCGGGCTGCGCAGTTTGCCGTGCAGCGACGCCACCTGGCGGAACACCTCGGGGTCACCCCGCAGACTGGGTTTGACAGGCTGGCGCTGCGGGTCAACGGCGAAATCGAACAGATAGTGACACTCCATGTGCACCACGTTGTCCGGCAAGGCATAGGCCATCTCGCCATAGCTGTCGGGGCTGCTGCCGATGAATACGATGGCAAAGCGCAGATCGGGAAAGGCACGGATCATCTGGTTGATCCAGCTGGAGACCCCGCCGCGCACATAGGGGAATGTTCCCTCCAGCAGCAGGGCGATATCGGCCTGTTCGGCCTTGGGCAGAAGGGGACTCATGGCTGATCACTCCAGTAACGGATCACCGGCTGCATGACCGGCAAGGCACTGGAAAGCGGCTGAGCAGCCAGCAGCGCCTTGACCTGGGCATAGTCTTTATCCAGATAGGCGACCTCCGCCAGGTAGGGCAGGAGGCGCAAACGCTCAAAGCCATGCACCATGGCCAGATCCAGCATGGTCGTCGCCGAGGCGGTATCGCCCCGGTCCAGGGCCAGCCGGCCGCGCAGGCGCCACAAAGAGGCATCGCCCGGCATCAGCGCCAGCGCTTCGGCCGCATAACGATCGGCCTCGCGTGCGGCATGGCGATACACATCACCCTGCACCAGATAGGAATACACCAGTTCGTTGTACAGCAGGGCCAGCTCCTTGTTGACGCGATAGCGCTCGCTCTTGCTGAGCGTCAGCTTGAGTCGGGGTAATTGGTCGAGAATTTTCTGGGTCAGCTCTTTCTCCTGGCGATCCAGCATCCAGAAAGCCAGCAGCCGGATATCTTCAAACTGATCGTCCAGCATGGTGCGCAGCAAGGGGGACACGGTGCGCATCGGCATGGCCTGCATGGCCATCAGGGCGGTCATGCGAAACGACGAGGCCGCCCCCTGGCTTTGCAGCACCGATTTGAGGTGCGCCCCCCGGCCGAAAGAGGTCGATGCCTGCGGTGCCAGGAAGGTGGGCGCCCAGGTCAGCTCGATCGGCAAATCCTCGGGTTCGGCCGGCAGGCGCGAAGCGAGGGCGATGGCGCCACAGGTCAGCAACAGGCCGCCGATCGGTACGGCAAACAGATAGCACCAGAGAAACAGCCCGGTGAGTGCCTGGCGATGCTTGAACCGCCGCGGCAGCAAGGTCAGCGTGGCCGGGGTGGCCAGCAAGGCCGCCAGTGCCTGCAACAGCAACATGCACACCACCCAGCTGCTGCTGGCGGTCTGCATGGGTGCCGTCAGCAGACGGTACAGGACATAGCTTTGCAGCAGGATGCCGGGCATCAGCAGCGGAATGGCGCGGCGCAGACGCGCGGCGATCAGCAGCTCAGACATCGATCTGGCACCGGCGGAAGAAGGCAGCCAGCTCGCGTGCCGGCGCCTCGGTGGGCAGGGGCATGGTATTGACCGACACGCGGCCAGTCTCGAAATCCACACCGAACTGGGCGCGCATGCTCTCCTCGATACGCAGCAGGAATCCCTCGACGGCGCTCTCGCCAGACAAAGGCATCAGCACCACGATGGCATCACGTTCCGGCCCGGGGATCACCCACTGCACATCCAGGGCACGACGGCTCATCTGCAGATGGTCGAACAGGGTTTTGCCCATATCGGTCTTGGCAAAGCTCAGGGCGACCAGAGAGGAGTCGATGCCGGACTGGTGCGCCAGCCGGACCAGGCGCGAGAAATCCAGGGCAAAGTCTGCCGGACAGCTCGGATAGACCGAGAGCAGCAGGCCGGCCACGGCACCTTGCCGCACGCCGTCGGCGTAATAGCCACTCAACACCAGCAGGAATTGCAGGTTCTCTTCGCTCAGCGCCATGAAAGGCATGTGCCGTACCACCAGCACGCCCAAAATCTCATCCACGGCATCGACCAGCGGCACCACGGCAATGTAGTCGGTCTTGATGCCGGGGGCCAGCTGCTTGCTCTGGACATGGGCCAGCGTGCGATGTGCCAGCGCATAGCGCACCAGAATATCCTGACGATCGAGATGGAAGGGTGCCCCCACGGTGGCAGCAGGCTCCTCATCCGGCACGCCCCGGTGACAGACATGCAGCTGTGCCCGCTCCAGCTGGCAGGCATGGGCGGCAATCTCGACAAAGCGACGCGCATGTCGCTGCTGCAGATCCGGCTCCTGATCCGGATTCAGCCCTTCCAGTTGCAGTGACAGGGCGCGCAACTGCGACAGGGAGTCACGCAGGGTCGCCGGCCGCGACAACAAGTCATGTTCGAGCCGTTCGTGTGACAGCCGCAGCAGGAAGTGGGTCTTGGTCAGCACCCCCAGGCGCTCGTTCAGGTAGTCGGTGACGGTACGCATGTGACGCAGTTTGCTGCCCCAGGTATCGCCGAACTGGCCGCCGATCAGCACCAGGGTGAACCCGCCCAGGAAAAACGGCAGCGGGAAGGGCTGCTCTGCCGAACGTTGCAGGCTGTAAGCCAGCAACAGCAGCAGGCTGGACAACACCCCCTGCATCAAGCCATAGCGCAAGGCACAGATCAGCGGCACCAGCCAGATCCAGCCGAAGCCGGCATCAATCAGCAGCGGATCGGCCGGGTTGGCCAGGTGCAGCAATAACAAGATAGCCAGGGACACCAGCACAGTCTCCATGGCAATCAGTGCCGGCGCCCGCTGACGCAGGCGCTCGGAGGCAATCAGCGATACCCAGCGCGAGCCCCCCTGTGCGGCATGGCCACGGCGCAACTTGAAGGCTTGCTCGGTTTTGCGACCCTTGGTTTTGGCTTCAGACAAGTCAGCGACTCCCGGCTTAGTCCACGATGGCACTGGTCAGTGGTGACAGCAATTTGCGCGACAGCGCCGCGGCCACGCCGGCCAGCGAATTGTTGCCCCACCCTTCCTGATGACCGGCGCCGCGCCAGATGACTTTGCCACTCTCCAGGTCGATCAGCTGCAAGGTCAAACCCACCACGGGTTCACCATCCACGCCCACCTTGTAGCGCCACTCGATGACCGAACCGGTCAGGGCATAACGGGCATGAATGCTGCGGGCCCAGGCCAGGCCGCGCGCACGCTGATCGGCCGCAGCCGGTTCGAACAAGGTTTCTTCGCCGTTGTCCGCCACATAGCGCTGTACATCGGATACCCCGCGCGTACTCAGGACCGTGGCCGCCAGTTCGGCAGCCCGCTGTCCTGCCATCGGCGTATCGGTCAGATTTTCCAGCGGCAGGACGGCCCAGGGTTGTGCGCCGGACAGCGCCGCAGGCGGCGGCGCAACCTCGATGCCGGCACAGGCACTCAGCCCGAGTGCCACCACAGCCAGCAACAGCAACTGTTTGATGCTTCTCATTTTTGACTCCTCAAAACCGATTCCTAATAAAACCAGCTATAGCGCACCCCGACTTCGGTCACCGGGGAAGACCCCTGGGCCGCCATGTCCTGGTGCTGGTAAAAGAGCGACAAGCGATCACGGCCAAACACCGAGCCCACCACCCCCAGATTGATGCTAGCCCCCCAGCCGGCATGACTGTCGTAGACCGGTCCGGCCTCCAGGTAAGGGCGGAACGCATGGCTGTAGCCCCCCGGCAGATCGGTCCCGAAACTCAGCAGCAGCCCGCTCTGGGTAAAGGTCTGCGGCATGATCTCGGCAGCGGCGCTGGTGCCGGGATTCGGCAACAGCGTGAGTCCCGACGGCGTCACGCTGCCATACGGACTGTACTGACCATGATTGGCGACCAGGTGGGCGGTAAAGTCCGGATAGCCAAAGCGGAATTTGTAGCCGGCATCCAGGCTGGCCTGATACCCCTCCCCCAGGAAGCTGCGATCCTGCAGGTAAAAACGGTCGTATTCAACACGACCGCTGGCAAACCAGCGCCCCTGCTGCCAGCTGCCCCCCAGGGCGGCGAGGTTCTTCATCCCGCCCAGCAGCAAGACACTGGTCTCTTCGGCGTTTTGCGCACTTCCCAGCGCATAGTTCAGAGCACCGCCGCGGATACTGCCCTCCAGGCGCACCTGGGTGATGCCACGCCACCCCTGGCGCGAGGCCACCGTCACGGTCTGGTCAGTATCGATCCCCTGCCAGCGGTAGCCGAGCGAGACCGTATGATCCTGTCCAGGGGCACCGGGCAGCACCGCCGCATCGCTTCGCTGGTTGCGCTGGAGAAATCCCAGCTGCAGGGACTGACGCTCGTCCAGTCGCAGTCCGGCACTCAGCCCGAACTGGTCATAACGCAGTGCGTTCTGGCGCACACTGCGCCAGAACGGCGTGACTGACTGGGCATTGGCCTGCAACTGCTCGCGCAGCGTGGTTTGCAGGCTGTCATTGTCAGGCTGGTGCTGCATGGCTGCGAAGGCAGATGACTGGGCCTCGGCCAGACGTCCGGTCTGCACCATGGCTTCGATGCGGTTTTCCTGAGGTAACTGCCCCCGTTTTTCTGTGAGCAGGCGGTTCAATGCCACGGTGTCCCGGGCCTGCAGGGCCAGTGCCACCTGCGCCTGTGCCGGTTGTGCCAGCCAGTTGAGATAGCGCCGGGTCAGCCAGGACTTCACCAGGGCATGCGCTTCGTGCGATTGCGCCCAGGCCAGCGCCGCATCGTTCACCGCAGGTGGCAGAGGTTCGCCCGCCTGCTGCATGCCCTGACGCAGCAGCGCCAGGCCATGGTCGGCGTCGGTAAACTGGCCGGACAGCGCGACCAGGGCCGGCAACAGGGTCTGGCGTGCGGCGGCGGTTCTGGACCGGGTCAACCGGGCAGGCAGCAGATCGCGCCAGACATGCTGACGCAACTGCCAGGCCGCACCGGGGCGCTGTGCCAGATCCATGGCCTCGGCATAGGCCAGCAACCAGAGCGGATCTCGCTCGCGACCACGCCGGGCCAGGGCAAAGTAATGCAGCGCCTTGTGCGGTTCGCCGAGGGAGAGCCAGGCGGCCGCATAAGCCCCGATCAGACTGGCATCACTCTCGGCCCGCGCCGCAAACCGGGGCAGCAGTTGCCGCAACATGGTGTCCTGTCCCTGAGCAATCAGGCCCCAGATCCAGGCCGCCTGCACGTCACTGCTGCGCGGGGCCAGCCGGGCGGCATGCGACAGGTCAGCCAGTCCGGCGACCGGCTGTCCGCTTTGCAAAGCGTAATCGGAGCGCGCCAGCAGAAAATCGGCACTGCGCTCTGCCTGATGCAGTGCCTCGGGACTCAGACTGTTCAACAGCGTATCGACGGCAGCCAGATCCCCCAGGCTGACATAGGCAGAAATGGACCGGGCCAGAAACGGGATATGGCCGGTTTGCCGATACAGCCGCAGCGCCAGCGGCGCACTCTCGCGCGGGCTGGCCGCCATCGCCTCCAGCAGGTGCTCACCACTGCCGATCCGTGAGTCCGCATCGTTCAGCAGTTGCCGGTCTGCCCGCAGTGCCGCCTCGCGGTCCTGCAACTGACTGGCCATCACGCTATAGGCTTGCCAATACTCCACATCGGCCCCGGTGGCCAGGGGCCGGGCAGCATCGAGTGTAGCCAGACTGGCGGCATACTGTTGCTGGCGGAATTGCCCCTTGGCCAGGGGCAAGGCATAGGCTGGCCGGGGCGCATCAATCTGCATCAGCAGCTGCCAGGTTTGCAGCGCCAGGGCATCGTGGCCGCTGCGCCAGGCCAGGTCGGCCACACGGCGCAGGATCTCGATGCGTTGCGGGCCATTGCTTCTGGCCTGCAGGAAGCTCAGGGCCTGTTCCGGCCGACCCGCCATTTCCTCAGCCCGCACAATCTTGTCGACCAGGCTCAGATCACCCGGACGCTGCCCCAGTTGGTGCCGGTAGAGCTGCAACTGCGCCTCGGTGTCATTCAGGCCCTTGGCCAGGGTTTCCACCTGGCGCCACATCGCTTCATCGCCATGCTGTTGCGCCAGCTGCAGGAACTGCGCCAGTGCCGTGGCCGGATCGCGGTTCCACAGCGCGGCCTGGGCCAGACGCGGCTGCCACAGCGCCGGATCCAGGTGACTGTCCATGGCCAGGCGGGCAATTTTCTGTGCATCGCCGACATTGCCATTGGCCATGAAGACCTGATAGGCCAGATCCAGATCCTGGGCGCTGTGCACCCCGCTTTGATCCAGGCGGCGCACGCTGGGCGCCTCGGCTCGCGCCGGCTCGACGCGCGCCGCCTGGGCGCGCTGCGGCACCGGCTCTCCCGGCAAACGGGAAACAAAGCCGGCTCGCGGCTGAGGCTGGGGATCTGGCAGGGCGGGCGGCGCCGCTTTCAGCAAGCGACGAACATAATCCTCGGCCAAATCCGGCCGGCCGCTGGCCAGAGCCAGTCGGGTCAGAAAACGCAGCGTCTCGGCATCATCCAGCAACTTGCCGGCATGCTGTTCGGCGGCCTGCATGGCCTCGGGCAGCAGGTTGCCCATCTGCAGGGCGCGCAAGCCGGCCAGGAAATCCTGCCGCTGCCGGGCGCTGTCGGTTTCATGTTGCTGGGCAGCAAAGCAGGCACGGGCTGCAGCAAGGTATTGCCGCTGAGCAAGCAGCACCTCGCCGGTCTTGCGCCACCAGTGGGCGGCCCGTGCAGGTTCACGTTGCGCCAGTTGTGCATAGAAGCGTGGCGTCAGATGCTGAACACCCCCCTGACGGGCCGTCTCGGCCAGCGCCTCCAGCTGACTGTTCTGCCATGGCAGCGGCAGGGCTTGCTGTAACAACAGCGCCAGTTCATCGCTGCGCAAGGCGCGCAACTCGGCATCGCGCGCGGAGAAAACGGCGGTTTGCGCCAGGCCGATCTCGATCAGCAGCGCATCCTGACGCGTCGCCGGGTCACGCGAGGCCTTGAGGCGGGCGATCAGGCGATGGGCATCGCCGGCCCGCTGCCCTTTCAGGTATTCACGGGTCAAGGTGCCCAGGACGTCGGGATTATCCGGCTCAACGCGCTGCCAGGCCTCCAGATAGGCAATGGCCAGCTGGTCGGATTGCGGTTGCCCGAGCAAGCGCCCCTGCAGCGAGGTACGCGGGAAGACCAGTGCCAGCAGCAATACCAGCAACAAGGCCAGTCCGGCCAACTGATAGGGCGGCAGCAGCCGCAGTCGCTCAGGCTTGACAGGAGACATCGACATGCACGCTCTGCAGGGTCTGGGTCACCTCGACACCGACCTCCCCCAGACGGAACAAACGACCGTCAGCCGTGGCCTGGCCACTGACAGGCCGATCGTTGACCCTGACCTGGCAAGTGCTCAGGCCGGCCAGGGTGAATTGTGGCGCCACATGCGAGACCAGCTCGAATGACACTCCGGTGGGGGTACGACGGAAATCCTTGATACGCCCGTTGGCACTGGCCAGCCAGACCATCCTGGCGGCCTGGGCCTGCGCCAGAGGCAAAAGACGGAACCGGGCTTCACTGCCGGTCAGATGGACATACACGCCATCCGGACCGGGAAGAAATCCGGCCACCCCCTGGGCAGTCTGCAGGTCGGGGGCCTGGTCTGGGGACAGCCGCACGGTACGCAGTTCGCCGGCAGAGCGGATCAGCCAGTCTTCCCCTTCTTGCGCCACACTGGTCTGCTGCGTATCGAGCATGGTCTGTGCATACTCGGAGACGAAAACCGGGTGGATCGGCTGGCGGGCCACGCCTTGCAGGACGCTGTTGAGTGCCACCAGCGAGGCCTGCTTGGTGCCGGTAAACATGTGGTAGTAAATATCGATGGGCTTGAGCCGGCGCGGGCGCTCGGTCAGTTCGAAGGTTTCCAGCACCCGGCGGTATCCGTAATACGGCCCCTGCCAGAGGTTGGTATAGACCTCTTCATTCTGATTCGGGGCAAACAGCTGAAAATAGCCGTCTTTCCAGACCCCGTGCGGCGCCACGGCAGTCAGGCTGGGATTGCTGTGGGTCATCAGGGTGTCACCACCGTTCATATTGAACACCCCCGCCTGCTCGGCCTGCTTGAGCGCCACGGCCGGCACCTGACAATCCCCGCTCCACAGCACCACCTTGACCTGTTTACCGGGTGGCGCCATCAGACGGTTGATGCCGGCCACCGAGCCATCGATTTCTCGCGTCAGATTAAAGCGGTAGCCGGGTACATTGATGGACAGACCGTTCACCGAGGGCACGCCCGCCCCTTCCGCCTTGTCATAGTCTGTCGTCGACACCCCCTGGCCGGTCACCTGCATCCAGGGCAAGGGGTGGGTATAGGTATGGCTGGCCATCTCGACATTGGGCAAGTCAAAGATGCGCCGGGCAATGTCGCGCAGCTGCGGGGCAATGGCCGCATTGGGCCCTTCATCACTCACCTCCCCCTCGATGACCGAGACCGTCACCGGCAGCCCGTATTGTTTCAGCACCCGGTAGAGCGCTTCACCCGAATAGGTATCGCCGTTAGCGGCGTGAAACTCCACCCGGGAGGCAAACCCGTCACCATCGATGTGCGACATGAACAGGCGCAAACCATTTTCGGTCGTCGGATCGGGGACCGGCATGTCCGGCAGCTTCAGCGCCTGGCGCAGAAATGCGAATGGCTGCAGCACCCAGCGGGTTTGGCCGACCGCATCCATGGCGTAGACGGCGAAGGGCCGCATGACATAACCGCCCCAAGGCATCAGGGCGGCGGCATCCATCGACAGTTCGCCGGATTGCAGATGCAACAGCGAGCGCCCGCCGGCACCGACACGTACCGGCGTGAAGTCTCGCGGATTGGGCAAGGGCGGCATTTCATAGCCGATCAGCGACGGATCGGCATGGGTCACCTGCAGCGGGCCATCCATGGCGGCGCCGGCAGGCGTCAGGCCGAGCGTGCGGGCAAACTGGCCGGCGATCGGCATGCCAAAGGTGCCGATGAACACCACGCGCACACCACGATCGATCTGCTGCGTGACCCAGGCTCGCAGCTTTTCGGGATGTTCGACCGGATTATTCAGCCACAGCACCACCCCGGCATAGCGATCCTGCAGCGGGCCCTCGGGCAGGGTATCGCGGTTGATATCGAGATAATCAAGGCGATAGCCCATGTAATTGAGGGGGGTCGACAAATAAAGCACACCGTCCGAGACATTCAGGCTGACCCCGGGCGGCGGGTCTTGCAGCACCAGGACACGGCGCGGCATGGCCTGTCGGGCGCCGATGCCGACACGCTGCAATCCGGGGTCGGTGACATAGGGAATCAGCCCCTGGGACTGGATGCGGGCAACCGTATCGCGCGCGCAGGCAGCATCCTGATCCGGACAATAGTCAATCGCGATCACCGGCAGGTGATATTGCTCGCGCAGCGGTTTCACCTGCGCCATGAGCCAGTCGCGATCCGCCTGGGGAACATCGGTGAATCGTTTGGCGCCCTGATCCCAGCCCTTGTACAAGGACTCAAAGGCCACGGCGTCGGCCAGTTGATGAACCTGCGGCAGAATTTCGAATCCGCGATTGAAGACCAGCCGTGCCTCGGGATAGCGCTGCTTGACGGCACGAATGACCCGTACCAGCCCATCAATCTGCAACTGGCGCTCGCGGTCGTTTTTGGCGATGAGCTGGAAGGCATCCAGGGTATCGAGGAAGAAGCCGCGATAGCCGCGTTGCCACAGCGGGGTAATCACCTGCTCGACAAAGAAAGCCGGCCAGCCGGCGGCAGACTGATCGATGACCAGCGAGTCCCAGGCGTGATTGCCGCCTTTGAGCCAGCTCTTGGGCATGCGTGCGAAGTAGTCACGCTGGCGCGTGACTTCGCCGACGCTGGTATAGGCCAGCCAGTCGGTGTGCGGGGTACGGACCTGACGGGGATTGAAACCGCTGTCCGGCTCGACGACGACATGGTCAAAAGCCGTCAGGGCCTCGAGCGGCAAGGGAGCCGGCCCGTAATAGAAAGCATAGGAAGGCTGGGCAGACGGCCCGGGCGCCGTCGCGGTCGCGGATGCGGGGCGCAGCAGCAGCAGCGCCCCCGACAAAGCCAACACCAATGGCCGCACATAGCGGCTTAACCACCCCTTCGTTTTTTTACTCACGGCTCTCTCTCAGCGCCAATTCTTATTATTTTTTGTTTAAAATGAATATTAATTTACGATATAGTAATAAAGTATTTCAAAAGAAAGCAACAAACAATTTAAATACAAATGTTGCCAATGACAAAAGCATTAATGACAAAATCCTAAAGGTAGCAGGCACTTCATTCAAACAATCTGCCGCTTTACGCAAGAGGCGTGGTAAGGATGTCACACTCCAGTAAAAGGACAGAGACATCCCGGGGTACATCATGATTTCTGTGTACTCCATATGGGCGTAATTACAAGGCGCAGGCGATGCATTGGCTCGACTATAATTTGCGCGGAACAGACAAATAGGGCTTGATGTGCAGCTGACTTCCCCCCCCCTCCCCCCCAAGGCGGTCTTCTGGCTGGCCAGCCATGGCATTGCGACCCGTGCTGACCTGTTGCAGCAGGGCGTGGTGCGTACGTTCCTGCTGTTCAAGGCGGCCGGCCTGCCAGCCGGCAAGCGCCTGCTGTTCGCGCTGGAGGCCGCCGCCCGCGGCGTGCACTGGGATCAGCTCAGCGATCAGGACCGCCGGCAACTGCTGGACAGTCTGGCCACGCACCCGCCGGTACGACTGCCACCGGAGGCGCACGAGGCGGAAGGTTTCATGCGCCAGGCGCTGGCGCTGGCGGCGCGAGCAGCCGACGAGGGAGAAGTGCCGGTGGGGGCCGTGGTGGTGTATCAGGGCGAGGTGATCGGAGAGGGATTCAATCAGCCGATCGGCCGTTCCGATCCCTCGGCACATGCAGAAATGCTGGCCCTGCGCCAGGCCGCTGCCCGGCTGGGCAACTACCGCATGGCCGGCTGCGATCTGTATGTCACGCTGGAGCCCTGCCCCATGTGCAGCGGCGCACTACTGCATGCCCGGGTCGACCGGGTCATGTTTGCCACACCCGATCCGCGTACCGGTGCCGCCGGCAGTGTGGTCAACCTGTTTGCCGAACGGCGCCTCAACGCCCATACCGACTGTCGGGGCGGACTCCTCGCCGAGGCGGCCGCCAGCATGCTGTCCGGTTTCTTTCGCGCTCGCAGGGAGGCGGGTCAATGAAGAGCGGCTGGCTGCTCCTGTGCGGGCTGACGCTGGTCACGGCGCAGGCCGCCACCCCGGACCCGGGCTACATCCTTCACCAGCAGCAGGCCACACCGTTTACCGTGCTGCACCCGAATCCTCACCGGCATGGTGAGCCGTGGCTGCGCGTCAGCGTGGCAGAGCAGACGCTGACCGCCTATGACGCCATGGGTTTCACCCGGCAGGTCTATCGTGTTTCCACCGCCACCCTCGGCACGGGGGCAAAAGTGGGCAGCTATCAGACCCCACTGGGCTGGCATCAGGTCTGCAGCAAGATCGGGGACGGGGCACCGGCAGATGCCATCATTTACCACCGGGAAGTGACGCCCTGGCGTTACAGCGCCGAGCTGCATGCCGCCTACCCGGACAAGGACTGGATCCTGGCGCGCATTCTGTGGCTGTGTGGCATGGAGCCCGGCAAGAATCAGGGGGGCGATGTCGACAGTCATGATCGCGCCATCTATATCCATGGCGCCGGCTCGCATGTCGCCTTAGGTACCCCCACTTCACGCGGTTGCGTGCGCATGGCGGTCGGAGATGTGGTGCAGCTGTACGACCAGGTACCGCTGGGGATGGATGTGGTGATTGAGCAATGACCGGGAGGTAGAGGCCTCCCGGTATGCATTAACGACGACGGAAGGTCATGCGCAGCAGGGTTTCATCCTTGAGCACCACATGGTGCCAGAGTGCCGCGAGCGCATGCACGCCCACCAGGAAATAAACCGCATTGCCGAGAAACTCGTGCACCTCCTTCACCGTGCCGCGCAGGGCCGGATCAGGATTGACCAGATGGGGCAGTGCCCAGCCAAACAACGCGACTTCGCGTCCACCCGCCTGAGAAAACACCACGCCCGTGATGGGCAACAGGAACATCACCAGATAAAGCAGGCCGTGCAGGGCACTGGCGGCGGCCGTCTGGAGACGAGGACCAATCGGCGCCGGGCCACCAAGGCTGATGCGCGAAGCGACGCGCACCACGGCAAACAGCAACACCAGCAGACCGGCATCAATGTGACTGCTGCGCAGCAGATCACGCATCGGCGTACCCTTCGGCCACCAGTCGCGCATTTCGATGAACAGCAGTGCAGCGGCGAACAGCAGGAACATCAGCCAGTGCAGCACGATGGATGCCGGATGATAGTTTTGACGGACCATAATCTCCCCTTTGCATGTCAAGACGGCCGAGCATAGCCCGACCGTCTTAAGCTTATATTATTTGATCAGGCTTCAACGACCGGGATCTTGCCGATGCGGGCACGCCATTCGGCCGGACCGGTCTGGTGCACGGCCTGGCCACAGGAGTCGACGGCCACCGTGACCGGCATGTCCTTGACCTCGAACTCGTACACTGCCTCCATGCCCAGTTCCGGGAAGGCCAGCACCGTCGAGGCCTTGATAGCCTTGGAAACCAGGTAGGCGGCACCGCCGACCGCCATCAGATAGACCGCCTTGTTGTCGCGGATGGCCTCGATGGCTGCCGGGCCGCGCTCGGACTTGCCTACCATGCCCAGCAGGCCGGTTTGCTCCAGCATCTGGCGCGTGAACTTGTCCATGCGGGTGGCGGTGGTCGGGCCGGCCGGACCAACGACTTCATCACGAACCGGGTCGACCGGGCCGACGTAATAGATGAAGCGATTGGTGAAGTCCACCGGCAGTTTTTCGCCGCGGTTGAGCATATCGGTCATGCGCTTGTGGGCGGCATCGCGACCGGTCAGCAGCTTGCCGTTGAGCAACAGGGTTTCGCCCGGCTGCCAGGAGGCCACTTCTTCGCGGGTGATGGTATCCAGATTGACGCGACGGCCTTTGGAGGCATCGAAGGTCAGCGAAGGCCAGTCTTCCAGTGACGGCGCCGCCAGTTTTGCCGGGCCGCTGCCATCCAGATGGAAGTGCACGTGGCGGGTGGCGGCGCAGTTGGGGATCATGGCGACCGGCAGCGAGGCGGCATGGGTCGGGTAATCCATGATCTTGACGTCCAGCACCGTGGTCAGACCACCCAGCCCCTGGGCGCCGATGCCCAGCGCATTGACCTTCTCCATCAGCTCCAGCCGCAGCTCTTCGACGCGGGTCAGGGTCGCGCCGCTGGCGGCCTTGTCGCGCAGCTCGGCGATGTTCACCGGTGCCATCAGCGACTCCTTGGCCATCAGCATGGCCTTTTCCGGCGTGCCGCCGATACCGATGCCCAGAATGCCGGGCGGACACCAGCCGGCACCCATGGTCGGCACGGTCTTGATGATCCAGTCGACCAGCGAGTCCGACGGATTGAGCATGACGAACTTGGCCTTGTTCTCCGAGCCACCGCCCTTGGCCGCACAGGTCACTTCGATGCCGTCACCGGCGACGATTTCCATGTGAACCACCGCCGGGGTGTTATCACGGGTGTTCTTGCGCGCGCCGGCCGGATCGGACAGCACCGAGGCCCGCAGCTTGTTGTCCGCGTCGGTATAGGCACGACGCACCCCTTCGTTGACCATCTCCTGCACGCTCAGGGTGGCATCCCACTGGACATTCATGCCGACCTTGAGGAAGACCAGGGCAATGCCGGTATCCTGGCACAGCGGCCGGTGACCTTCGGCACACATACGGCTGTTGATCAGGATCTGTGCCATGGCATCGCGCGCGGCGGGGCTTTCTTCGCGCTCGTAGGCTTCGGTCAGGGCCTTGATGTAGTCAACGGGGTGGTAGTAGCTGATGTACTGGAAGGCATCGGCGATGCTCTGGATAAAGTCATCCTGGCGGATAAGGGTCATGGGGCTTTCTCGCAGTTCAGATAGACTTGAAATGAGGCCGCACGGCAGCTGGCGCGTGGCCGGTCAATCCCGGATTGTAGCACCATGCGCCAGGCACGGCGCCGCTTCGTCTTGCGTTCGTCATGCGTTTTTTGCATTCAGGGATACGCGCATTCATGCCAAGAGAATGGCATGCCGTTCACGGTGAGGGCAAAAGCCCGCTATGCTGGAAGCATCCTCCTCTGATGGATGTGGTATGAACCGCTTTGATTTCACCGCCCCGCCCTTTGACAGCCTCACGCCGGCCGAGCGTCAGGAGCTCGAACAGAGCGCGGATATCGTCTATTTCGCCGCGGACAGCCTGATCATGGGTCCCGGACAGTCTATTGATGCCCTGTATGTGGTGATCAAGGGCGTGGTCTGCGAGCTGGCCGACGAAGAGGTGTTGTCGCGTTATCGGCAGCAGGACAGCTTTGATGCCCGAGCCATGGTGGCGGGTCAGGGACCGCATCGCTTTGTCGCCGAAGAGGAGTGCCTGCTGTTTGCCCTGCCCCGTGAACAGGTGCTCTCGCTGACCGAGCGCAATCCGGCTTTTGGTGCCTATTTTTACTCCAGCGTGTCGAAAAAAATGGGCGCACTGGCCCAGCGTACCGGAACGCGCGAGTTGCAGACCCTGCTGACCGCCACCGTGCGCGATGTCGGCTGCCGGTCGCCGGTGTTTGTCGAGGGCAGCCAGAGCATTCGCGATGTCGCCGCCACCATGAAGCAGCAACGCAGCAAATCGGTCCTGGTGCGGGAAGGCAGCCGGCTGGGGATTTTCACGACCACCGATTTTCGCGACATCATTCTGGAGGGCGTGCCGGTCGAAGCTGCGGTGGCCGAGCATTGCCAGTTCGAGCTGCTGTGTATCGACATTGATGATTTCCTGTTTGACGCGCTGCTGCTGATGACGCGCCGCAATCTGCGGCGCCTGGTCGTCCGGGAGCAGGGCGAACCGGTCGGCCTGCTGTCCCAGGTCGACGTGTTGTCCTATTTTTCCAACCACTCGCACCTGATCGCCCAGAGGCTGGAGCGTGCCGGCAATCTGGAAGAGCTGGCCCAGGCCGCCGGCCAGATCACGCGCCTGGTGCAGATCCTCTCCGGTCACGGGGTCCGCCCGCCGCAACTGGGGCGGTTGGTACAAACGCTTAACAGCCGCCTGTTCAGCCGGACCTGGCAACTGCTGGCGCCGGCCGAGCTGTTTCAGGCCAGCTGCCTGCTGGTGATGGGGTCGGAGGGCCGTGGCGAGCAGATTCTCAAGACCGACCAGGACAATGCGCTGCTGCTGCCGGATGAGACCGATTTTCCCATGCTGGAAGCGGTCTGCGAGGCCTTCTCGGCAGCGCTGGCCCGCTTTGGCTACCCGCCCTGCCCCGGCAAGATCATGGTCAACAACCCGGACTGGCGCCTGACGCGCCAGGCGCTGCGCGAGCGCATCCGTCAGTGGATCAATCAGCCCAGTGGCGAGGGCATGTTGCAGCTGGCGATCTTTGTCGACGCCGAGGCGATCTGCGGCGACAGCCACCTGCTGCAGGAAGGACGTCACTATCTGCAGCGCCTGCTGAAGGATGACGCCGGCTTCCATGCCCGTTTTGCCCTGGCAATCGAGCAGTTCGATACTCCGCTCGGTCTGTTTGCCAAACTGCAGACCCGTGAGCGCGATGGGCGGGAATGGCTGGATTTGAAAAAGGGCGGGATTTTCCCCCTGGTACACGGCCTGCGGGCCCTGGCGCTGGAGCACGGCATCGAGGAGCCTTCGAGTCAGGCGCGTGCCACCCGTCTGGCAGCCGCCGGACATCTGGACCCGACACTGTCCAGCGACATTCAGGAGGCCCTGTCTTTCCTGCTGCAACTGCGACTGCAACATGGTCTGCAACAGCTGGAGCGTCAAATGCCGGTCGACAACCTGATCGAGCCCGCCGCCCTGTCGACCCTGGAGCGCGACTTGCTCAAGGATGCGCTGGCGGTGGTCAAGCGCTTCAAGACCCATCTGCGTCACCACTACCGGCTGGGGAGTCTGTGATGCTGCGCGCCCTGCAACAGGCATGGCGCAGGCGGCAAGTGAATGATCCGGCCTGGCTGCGCCTGTTCGAGGAACATGACAGCGAATGTGTCAGCCTTGACTGCGAGACCACCAGTCTCAATGTGGCAGAGGCGGAGTTGCTGTCGATCGGTGCCGTCAGGGTACGCGGCAACCGCATTCTGTGCAGCGAGTCGCTGTCGCTGCTGGTACGGCCACAACAACCGCCGGGCAAGGAAAACATCCAGGTGCACGGCCTGCGGCCCTGCGATGTAGATCAGGGCTTTCCGGCAGAAGAAGCCGTGCTGCGGCTGCTGGACTTCATCGGGGGTCGCCCGCTGCTGGGCTATTACCTCGAATACGATGTGGCCGTCCTCAACAAGGTGGTGAAGCCCCTGATCGGCTGCACGCTGCCGCAGCGACAGATTGAGGTCTCCGGCCTGTACTACGACTACAAGCTGCGGCAGCATCCGGAAGGCTATATTGACCTGCGGCAGGCACAACTGCATGCCGAACTGGGCGTGCCGCAATGGCCGCGCCACGACGCCCTGAATGATGCCATCAGTGTCGCCATGCTTTACCTGGCACTACGCCAGCGCGGAGCCGGCTGAGTCGATTCTGCTGTTCACGCCAGATTGTGCTGACTCTCGGCTGCATCGCCAAACTTTTCCCGTTTCGGGGCAGTCATCCCCTGATCGGCCCGAACGGGCCATTTCCCGAGCCTGTTGAAAGAACGCGGCCAGCATGATGCCGGCCGGTTCGGATCACGGCCATGACACCATGCCAGTACCCGATTCTCCTCTCTTTCGCCCGCAGGCCGTGGCGGCACAGGCGGAACAGTTGCTCGGCCGTCCGAGTGGCCTGTTGCCGGTTCGCACAACCCTTCTGGTCTACCTGCTGGCGGCATTGGCCACCCTGACCCTGGCCTGGCTGTACGCCAGCAGTTATACCCGGCGCGTGACCGTCAGCGGCGATATCCAGCCGGGGGATCAGGTCTTGCGGCTCTATCCGGCACAATCGGGGGTGGTGCTGCAACGTCACGTACAGCAGGGCGAACGCGTGCAGGCTGGTCAGTTGCTGTTCACCCTGAGTGCAGAGCGCCACAGTGACGGCAGCCCGACCCAACAGCGTATCAGTGCCGCCCTGCAGGCACGGCTGCAATCGCTGCACGCCAGCATGGCCGCCGGCAAGCGTCTGGGCGCACTGCAGCTATCCGACCTGCAGCGCCGTCTGACACTGCTGGGCGCGGAAGCCAGCCGCGCCGAACAGGAGAGCGCCCTGCTCAGGCAGCAGCTCGAGCTGGCGCGCCAGACTCAGCAACGCTTTGCACAACTGGCCAGCGCCGGCTTTGTCTCGACCGTGCAACAACAACAAAAAGAGCGCGAGCGACTGGAGGCCGAGCGCCAATGGCAGGCGCAACAGCGACTGTTGACTACCCTGCAGCGGGATCGGGCCGCCCTGCTGGCCGAACTGCATGCCCACCCCCTGCGCGAGCTGGATCAACAGCTGAGCCTGGGCCGGGCGGCAGAGGCGCTGGCACAGGAACTGGCCCAGCATCAGGCCGGGCATCGATGGCAAGTCCTGGCACCGCGAGCCGGGGTACTGGCCGCCATCAATGCCACGCAGGGCGCACCAGTCAGTCCCTCCCTGCCGCTGGGCCTGCTGGTGCCGGCCGATGCCGGCCTGGAGGCCCATCTGTATGCCCCCAGTCGGGCCATCGGCTTTATTCGGCCCGGCACCGCGGTCAAGTTGCGGCTGGATGCCTTTCCCTACCAGAAATTCGGCCATGTCCACGGCACGGTGCTGACGGTGGCCCAGTCGGCGCTGCAACCACAGGAAATCGAGGGGCAGGGCCAAAGCCGCGAAGCGCTGTACCGCATCCGTGTCCGGCTGCAAGGCAATACCATCCGCGCCTATGGCCAGCCCATGCCGCTGTTGCCGGCCATGCGTCTGGAGGCCGATCTGTTGCTGGATACCCGTCGCCTGTACGAATGGGCGCTGGAACCCCTCTACAGCGTGAGTGGCAAATGGTGAGCCTGCCTCGCGACTTACTCAGGCAGGCGCGTCTGCCACTCTATCTGCAAAGCGAGGCGGCCGAATGCGGGCTGGCCTGTCTGGGCATGATTGCCGCCTATCATGGCCATCGCGCCGACCTGCCTTCCTGGCGGCAGCGTTTCACCACTTCGCTCAAGGGCGCGACCCTGGCCGATCTGATCCGCATGGCCGACCAGATCGGGCTGGCGGCACGCGCCTTGCGGCTGGAGCCGGCCGAAATGGCTCAGTTGCCCTTACCCTGCATCCTGCACTGGGAAATGAATCATTTCGTGGTGCTGGCCGGGGTCGACCGGCACGGGGTATGGCTGCACGATCCGGCACAGGGCCGGCGCCGGCTGAACTGGCAGGAGGTCGACCGCAGCTTCAGCGGTGTGGCGCTGAGTCTGACCCCGACCGAGACGTTCCGCCCCCTGGTGCAAGCGCAGCGCTTTCCCTGGCGACAGTGGCTGTCGGGTTTCGACGGACTCGCGCATGCCGTGCTGCAGGTGTTCGTGCTGGCCTTGCTGCTGGAGTTGCTCGGGCTGCTGGCGCCGCAATTCACCCAGTGGCTGATCGACGGCGTGCTGCTCAGTGCCGATCAGGAGATGCTGCACGTGCTGGTCAGCGGCTTTCTGCTGGTGCTGCTGGGCGAGGTCGGTATCGCGGCATTGCGCGCCTGGAGCGTGCTGCACATCAGCCACACCCTGGGTCTGCACTGGCATCTGAGAGTATTCCACCATCTGTTGCGCCTGCCGCTGTCCTACTTCGAGAAGCGTTTCATCGGTGATATCAGCGCTCGGTTCGGCAGTATCGCCGCCATCCAGAAAACCCTGACCAGCCAGTGCATCGAGGCGGTACTGGACGGACTGCTGGCCCTCGGCACCGGCACCCTGATGCTGCTCTATAGCCCGCCCCTCGCGCTGATTTCGCTGGCCAGCCTGGGCGGCTATGCACTGCTACGCTTCCTGGGCCAGCGCCCGCTGCGCGAACGTCACGAACGAGAAATCGTACGCCAGGCCCGGCAGGAAGGACATTTTCTGGAGAGTCTGCGCGGCATGCAGGCGATCAAGCTGTTTCAGCGCCAGGCAGAACGGCAATCGGTGTGGAGTAATCTGCTGGTCGAGCAAATCCATGCCGCGATGCAGACCGATCGCGCAGACATTCTCTACCGCAGCCTGCAGCGCCTGCTCAGCGGGCTGGAGTACGCCGCCCTGCTGTGGTTTGGCGCCGGACTGGTGCTCACCCAGCAGTTTTCCGTCGGCATGTTCATGGCCTTTGCCGCCTATGCCGCCCAGTTTTCGCAGCGTACCAAGGGATTGATCGACAAGGGGGCGGCGCTGGCCATGCTGCGCCTGCAAGGCGAAAGACTGGCCGATATCATCCTTTGCACGCCCGAAGCTGAAACACTGCCGGGATCTTCCCTGCCCGCCAGTACCAGCATCGAGTTGCGCGATGTCTGGTTCCGACATGATGAGCAGTCACCGTGGATTTTGCAGGGGGTGAATCTGAGGATTGCCGATGGCGAGTCCGTCGCACTGACCGGCCCGAGCGGCTGCGGGAAAAGTACCCTGCTGAAATTGCTGCTCGGCATGCTGACACCAACACGTGGCGAAATGCTGATCGGCGGGGTGCCCTGGACGCAGATCGGCACTCACGGCGTACGCACGCTGTGTGGCACGGTAATGCAGGATGATCAGCTGTTTGCCGGCTCGTTGCTCGACAACATCACCTTCTTCGACCCGAGTCCGGATATCGCGCGGGCGGAACACTGCGCCCGGCTGGCGGCCATCCACGATACCCTGGCGGCGATGCCGATGGGCTATCACACGCTGTGCGGCGACATGGGGTCGGTGCTGTCAGGCGGACAGAAACAGCGCCTGTTGCTGGCGCGGGCCCTCTACAAGCAACCGCGCATCCTGTTGCTGGACGAAGCAACCAGCAGTCTGGACACCCCACTGGAACAGCAGGTCAACCAGGCGGTGGCCACCCTGAAGTTGACCCGGCTGATCGTGGCACACCGACCGGAAACCATCGCTTCGGCCGATCGGCACGTGATGCTCGGGGTGGACATGCCGGCCGACACGACCGACGCTCAGATCCCGCCGGTAAGCTGATACATCTGTCCCGGATGCCACAGCACGGCCAGCGATGCCACCTGCCGTTCGGTACGCGTGGTACGAAACACCACCAGACAGGGCTCTCTGGTACTGATGGACAGCCGAGAGGCGATGTCCTTGCCGGGCAGACGTGCCTCAACCGCATATTGCGCCCCGATCAGCGGCGCCACCATCGACAGATAGGCGCTCGGGGTCTGCTGCCTGAAACTTTGCTCAAGATAATGTGGCGCGACGGAGGGATTGACCAGACGGTCTTCGACCTGAATCGGCACCGCGTTCTCGCGATGGACAATCAGGGAGCGGAACAAGGGTTCGCCGGGTTCGATGCCGAACAGGGCCGCCTGTTCAGCCGTCGCCGTCACCGCCTCGAGCAACAGCAGCTCACTGTCGTGGTGGTGACCGCGCTCGGCGATTTCGTCGGCAATATTGCGGATTTCGAGCAGCGAGGTATGGACGCGGGGGGGCGCCACATAGGTGCCGGAGCCGCGCCGGCGGACCAGCACGCCGGCCTGGGTCAGGTCCTGCAGGGCGCGATTGACCGTCATGCGCGCCACACCAAAATCACGGGCCAGGGTCTGCTCGGGCGGAATCGCCTCCCCCACTCCCCACTCGCCGGCGGCAATGCGCTCCAGCAGATCCTGTTTGATCTGCTGATAGCGGGGCGTAGCATTTTTGTCAGCGGATGTCATTGTCTTGAACCAAATTTGTCTATACAGCTTCTCAAGTCGGATCGACTCACCTATATTAGTCTATACAAATCACGACATGGAGGAGAACCAATGTCCCGCACCGATTCCCGTTTCGACCCGTCGCGCCAGATCCGCGCCCCGCGTGGCAGCGAACTGTCCTGCAAAAGCTGGCTGACCGAAGCCGCCTATCGAATGATACAGAACAATCTGGACCCCGAGGTGGCGGAAAACTCGCAAGCGCTGGTGGTGTATGGCGGCATTGGCCGTGCTGCACGCAACTGGGAGTGCTATGACCAGATTCTGGCCACACTGCGCCGTCTGAATGATGACGAAACCCTGCTGGTGCAGTCCGGCAAACCGGTCGGGGTCTTCCGCACCCATGCCGATGCACCGCGGGTGCTGATCGCCAACTCCAATCTGGTGCCGCACTGGGCCAACTGGGAGCATTTCAACGAGCTGGATCGCAAGGGGCTGATGATGTATGGCCAGATGACGGCCGGCAGCTGGATCTATATCGGCACCCAGGGCATTGTGCAGGGTACTTACGAAACCTTCGCCGAAGCCGGCCGGCAACACTATGGCGGCGATGGCAACCCGTGGCAGGGCCGCTGGATCCTGTCCGCCGGCCTGGGTGGCATGGGGGGCGCCCAGCCACTGGCCGCCAGCTTCGCCGGCGCCACGTCGCTGATGATCGAGTGCCAGCAGTCGCGCATCGATTTCCGCCTGCGCACCCGCTATCTGGACAAACAGGCACGCGATCTTGAGCACGCGCTGGAACTGATCGCGCACCACACCAGCCGTGGCGAGGCCATTTCCATCGGCCTGCTGGGCAATGCCGCCGAAATACTGCCTGAGCTGGTTCGCCGCGCCAGAGAAGGCGGCCTGAAGCCGGACCTGGTGACCGACCAGACCTCGGCCCATGACCTGATTCACGGCTATCTGCCGGCCGGCTGGACGGTCGAGCAGTGGCTGGAAGCACAAAAGGATCCGGCGCGTCACGACAGCCTGCGCCAGGCTGCAGCCCAGTCCTGCGCCGCCCATGTTCAGGCCATGCTGGACTTCCAGACCATGGGCATTCCGGTCACCGACTATGGCAACAACATCCGCCAGGTCGCCTTCGACCAGGGGGTAAAGAACGCCTTTGATTTCCCGGGTTTTGTCCCCGCATATATCCGCCCCTTGTTCTGCGAGGGCAAGGGCCCGTTCCGCTGGGTGGCCCTGTCCGGCGATCCGGAAGACATCAAGAAAACCGACGACAAGCTGCGCGAACTGTTCCCGGAGAACAAGGCCCTGCATCGCTGGCTGGATATGGCAGAAGAACGCATTGCCTTCCAGGGCTTGCCTTCCCGTATCTGCTGGCTCGGACTGGGTGAGCGCCACAAAGCCGGTCTGGCCTTCAACGAGATGGTGGCACGAGGCGAGCTCAAAGCACCGATCGTGATCGGCCGCGACCATCTGGACACCGGCTCGGTAGCCAGCCCGAACCGCGAGACCGAATCCATGCGCGATGGCTCGGACGCCGTCTCCGACTGGCCGCTGCTCAATGCCCTGCTCAACACCGCCGGTGGCGCCACCTGGGTCTCGTTGCACCATGGCGGCGGCGTCGGCATGGGCTTCTCGCAACATTCGGGGGTGGTGATTGTCGCGGATGGCAGTCAGGGCGCCGCCCAACGCCTGGAACGTGTATTGTGGAACGACCCCGGCACCGGCGTGATGCGTCACGCGGATGCCGGCTATGACATCGCCCAAGACTGCGCGCGCAAGATGCATCTCGATCTGCCGATGCAGGGAGACAAGTAATGCGTACCCTGACTCTGAAACCGCAACAACTGACCCTCAAAGACCTTCGTGCCATCTGGCAGGGAGAAGTACAACTGGCGCTGGACCCGGCCGCCTGGCCGGCCGTGGAGGCCTCGCATGCCGCCGTGGCGGCCATCGTGGCGCGCGGCGCGCCGGCATATGGCATCAATACCGGCTTCGGCAAGCTGGCCAGTACCCAGATCGAAAATGCCCAGCTGGCCCAACTGCAGACCAACCTGATCCGCTCGCATTCGGTGGGGGTCGGTGCACCGATGGAAGACCGGGTGGTACGGCTGATTCTGGCCACCAAGATTGCCAGCCTGGCCCGCGGCGTCTCCGGCATCCGTCGTTCGGTGCTGGAGAGCATGCTGGCCGCCTATAACGCCGGCATTGTGCCGCTGATTCCGTCCAAGGGATCGGTCGGCGCCTCCGGCGACCTGGCACCGCTGTCTCACATGACCCTGGCGCTGATGGGCGAAGGCCGGGTGCGGGTCAACGGCGAAGAAATGCCCGCCGACGCCGCGCTCAAGGCCGCCGGCATCACCCCGATTGCGCTGGCGGCCAAGGAAGGTCTGGCGCTGATCAATGGCACTCAGGCTTCGACGGCGCTGGCGCTGCAGGGGCTGTTCCTGGCTGAACGAGTCTTTGCCTCGGCCATTGCCGCCGGCGCCCTGACCGTCGACGCGGCCAAAGGATCGGATGCGCCGTTTGACGCCCGTATCCACGCCGTGCGTGGCCAGCCGGGCCAGATGGCCGTGGCGGAGCACTATCGCGAGTTACTCGCCGGCTCGGCCATCCGCCAGTCGCATCTGGTCGGTGATGACCGGGTGCAGGATCCGTATTCCCTGCGTTGCCAGCCCCAGGTGATGGGTGCTTGCCTCGACCTGATGCGCCAGGCTGCCCGCACGCTGGAAATCGAAGCCAATGCCGTCTCGGACAACCCGCTGATCTTCGAAGAGCAGAACGGCCACATCGTGGTGTCCGGCGGTAACTTCCATGCCGAACCGGTCGCCTTCGCCGCCGATACCCTGGCCCTGGCCATCGCCGAAATCGGTGCGCTGTCGGAGCGTCGCATTGCGCTGCTGATCGATGCCAGCCTGTCCAAGCTGCCGGCCTTCCTGGTGCCGAACCCGGGCCTCAACTCCGGCTTCATGATCGCCCACGTCACTGCCGCGGCACTGGCCTCGGAAAACAAGTCACTGGCGCACCCGGCCAGCGTCGACAGCCTGCCGACCTCAGCCAACCAGGAAGACCATGTCAGCATGGCCACCTTTGCCGGACGCCGGCTGACCGACATGGCGCAGAACACCGCCCACATCGTCGGCATCGAGCTGCTGGCAGCAGCCCAGGGCATTGATTTCCAGCGCCCGCTCAAGAGCTCGGATAAACTGGAAGCAGTGCATGCGCAGTTGCGTGCCGAAGTACCGTTCTACAGTGAGGACCGCTATCTGGCCCCCGATCTCAACGCGGCGCAACAGATGGTGCTGTCGGGCAAGTTCGATTTCGCCGCCCACCACCTGCTGCCCTCAATCGAATAGTGGAGCGCCATGAACCCCAAACCGAAACTTGCCTGCAGCGGCTTCAACCGGGACCACTGGCACGGACGCTGTGATCAGGAAGAGTCCGGCTTTGCCCGCCGCTGGCATGAAGAAATCAGCGAAGTGAACGACACCCGTCCGGGTGTCGCGCTGGTCGGCTTTGCCTGCCATGCCGGCGTCGTTCGCAACCACGGACGCGCCGGGGCCGAGGCCGGCCCGCGCGCCCTGCGCCGGGCACTGTCCAATGTACCGCTCAGCGGCCCCTGCGCACTGTACGATGCCGGCGACGTCTTTTGTCACGGCGACCAGCTGGAAGCCGCGCAGGAAGCCTTTGCCCATAGTGTCAGCCACCTGCTGGTCAACGGCCACCGTGTCATCGGGCTGGGCGGCGGGCATGAAATTGCCCTGGCCAGCTTCTCCGGCCTGCTCAATGCCTGCCAGCAAGGCGGCGAAGCCAGACCGAAAATCGGCATCGTCAATTTCGACGCCCACTTCGACCTGCGCGCCGGAGCACGGGGCAGTTCCGGCACGCCCTTCCGGCAGATCAGCGAGCGCTGCGCCCGGGATGGCGTCGACTTCAACTACCACTGCTTCGGCATTTCCCGCTTTGCCAATACCGCGGCGCTGTTTGCACGGGCGCGCGAACTGGGGGTGCAGTGGCGCGAGGACGAACAGCTGACCCTGCTGGACCTGCCGGCGGCACAGGCAGAATTGCAGGCGTTCGCCGCCTCGGTCGACCATCTCTACCTGACCATTTGTCTGGACGTGCTGCCGCCGGCGCTGGCGCCCGGCGTCTCGGCACCGGCCGCTCGCGGCGTCGAACTGGCGGTGCTGGAGCCGCTGCTGGACACGGCGGTGGCCAGCGGCAAGCTCAAGCTGTTCGATCTGGCCGAGCTGAATCCGGAGCTGGATCAGGACATGCGTACCGCGCGGATTGCCGCCCGCCTGGCGGCCAGGGTCATGGAGGGCTGGAGCCACCATGACGCGTGACGGAGTCATCGACAATGTCAATCTGGCCACCTTCGATGCGGCAGGTTACGGAGAAATGAAGGAAGCGGCCATCGCCTGGCGGGATGGCCGCATTGCCTGGCTCGGGCCACAGGTCGAACTGCCGGGCGAATTCATGGACCTGCCGCATTACCACGGCCAGTCGGGCTGGCTGACGCCCGGGCTGATCGATTGCCACACCCATATCGTCTACGCTGGCAACCGCGCCGGCGAGTTCGAAGCACGGCTGCATGGCGCCAGCTATCAAGAAATTGCGCTGCGCGGCGGCGGAATTGCTGCCAGTGTGCGTGCCACCCGGGCCGCCAGTGAGGAACAATTGCTGGCACAGAGCCTGCCCCGCGTCGATGCCCTGCTGTCCGAGGGCGTCTGTACACTGGAAATCAAATCGGGTTACGGGCTGGATCTGGCCAGTGAGCGGCGCATGCTGCGGGTGGCACGACGGATCGGCGAAGAACGGCCGGTCAGCATCCGGACCACCTTTCTCGGCGCACATGCCCTGCCACCGGAATTCGCCGGTCGCGCCGACGACTACATCGATCATCTGTGTCAGACCATGCTGCCGGCCCTCGCGGCCGAAAAGCTGATCGACGCGGTCGACGCCTTCTGTGAAAACATCGCCTTCTCGCCAGCTCAGGTCGAGCGCCTGTTCAGCACGGCACGCCAGCTTGGCCTGCCGGTCAAGCTGCATGCCGAACAACTGACCAATCAGGGCGGCGCGGCCCTGGTCGCCCGGCACCAGGGGTTGTCAGCCGACCATCTGGAATGGCTCGATGCAGACGGAATCGCCGCCATGCGCGAGGCAGGGACTGTGGCCGTACTGCTGCCCGGGGCCTTCTACTTCCTGCGCGAAACCCGCCTGCCGCCTGTCGAGGCGCTGCTGGCAGCCGGCGTGCCGATTGCGCTGTCGACCGACTGCAATCCTGGTACCTCGCCACTGACCTCCCTGCTCACCACCGCCAACATGGGGGCCGTGCTGTTCCGGCTGACACCCCAGCAGGCGCTGGCCGGCATTACCCGCCATGCCGCGCACGCGCTGGGACTGACAGACCGAGGGCGACTGGCCGTCGGCATGCGGGCCGATCTGGCACTCTGGGATATCCAGTCGCCGGTGGACCTGGTCTACCACCTCGGCCAGCGACCATTGCGCGCCTGCTGGGCCGATGGCACCTTGCGGCCAGCCTCATGACACTGCGCCGGTTCGGGCCAGCCGATTTTCGCCGCATGCCCTGGAAGAACGGCGGCGGCGAAACCCTGCAACTCGCGATCTGGCCGCCAGAAGCCGATCTGGAGGACTTCGACTGGCGCATCACCAGTGCCAGTGTCAGCAGCGACGGTCCGTTTTCGACTTTCGTCGGCATCGACCGCTCGCTGGCGGTACTGGCCGGCGGAGACTTGCTGCTGAACATCACCGACCCGGCAGGGCGTCTGCCGCAGCGTGTCCTGCTGCACCCCGGCGAGCAACTTGACCAGTTTGCCGGCGAAGTACCGATTGTCAGCCAGCGCCGGCAAGGCCGCCTGCTGACCGACTTCAACGTCATGACCCGACGCGATCGCTACCGGCACCAGCTGCAGAAACTGCAACTGGATGGCAGCCTGTCGCTGAGCGAGACCTCCTGGATGGTGTATCTGACTGATGGCTGCCTGTGTGCCGGAGCGCCGCCACAGACCATTGGGCAGGGTGAGCTGCTGTGGGGACAGGGCCCGGCCATCCTGCAAGGCAGGGCGGAAGGCTGGCTGGTGCGTCTGATCGCGCTGTCTGCCGGCCATCCCTGAACGCCATGGGCTGCCGTGCTACTTGAACTCGAACAGCGGGTGCCCCTGCCACATCTGCATCAATAGCCGCGGGCTGAGCGCATCGTGAATGGCCGGCAGCGTCAGGGCCAGCGAGGCGCCGACAAAGTCGGGCAGAAACTGCTGCATGCGCGACAGATCCAGCCGCAAGTCCAGATCGCGAAAGGGAAAGAATTCGCGCGCCTGCAGCTTGCGCCGCGCGGTATCGACCATGATCACCTCGGGCTGCAGATCCGCCACACCAGCCAGCAGCGCCACATAGTCGATGATGCGCATCATTCCCTGCTGCGAACCGCAATTGAGCACCAGGAACCCGGTCGGCAACTTGTGCAGCTGATCAATGATGCGCGCAACCTCGCCTACCTCAATGAAATGCAGCCAGGTATTGCCTTCGTTGGGCATGTAGATCGGCTTGCCGGCATGCATGCGGCCCCATAACAGGGTTTCCCGCTCCAGCGGATTGCCCTGACCATAGAGATAGGGCGGGATCAGCACGCTGACCCGACGGCTGCTGCGATGGGCCTGTACCTGATAATAGGCATCAATCTCTGCCTTTTCCCTGCCGTAGCTGCCCCAGGCGCTGCCACCATTGCGCAGCATGACCTCCCGGTACGGGGCCCGGGCTTCATCGGCATAGACCGAGGCGGAACTGATATGCACCCAGTGCCCGACATGGGGCGCCAGGATTTCCCAGGCCAGACGCGCCTGCGTCAGGGTATAGCAGCAGGTATCAATGAGCAGATCGGTATCCGCCAGCTGGGGGGCCACGGCCTGGAGTGCGTGCGGATCATGGCGATCCGCCACCAGTTGACGACATTTGTCCTGCGTGCGTCGGCCACGGTTGACCAGCGTGACCTCATGCCCTCTTTGCGAAAAATATCGGGCAATGCGTTTGCCGAGAAACACGCTGCCGCCAAGGATAGCGACCTTCATGCAACATCCTGCTCCAGATTCTGAGAAACCGGCCAGGCAGAGGCATGGCCGGGCATAGACCATACCATTTGCATGTAAATTTCGCCTCCGCGAGAATACTTAGCTGGAAGACAGTTCAGTAAAGACAAGAAATCGGAAAAAAAGCAAAAACTCTAATTAAATATTGAATACCGTCGAAATAAAACATTCATCATGACCCGTGCAGGCCAGATGCGGCGACCAAGACGGTACTCAAATGATCGGAGAATCAGCAAGACGGGCGTAAAGCAGATAGTCGCGGGGGACACCGCGCACACGGCGGAAATGGCGCAACCGGCCTTCCAGGACAAAACCGCATTTTTGCAGAACACGGGCGGATGCCGGATTGCTCTCCAGCACTGTACCCTGGATGCGCCCATAGCCGCGCAGCCGGAACCCCCACTCAGTCACGGCCTGGCAGCAGGCGCTCGCCCAGCCTTTCCCCCAGGCCTCTGCTGCGAACTCATAGGCAATTTCCGCCGTGCCATGGTGCGAGGAAATCGTGTGAAAGCCGATGGTGCCGACCAGCGCCTGGTCGGCTTGCCGCAGCACGGCAAAACGGATCGGAGAATCCGGCGTGGTGGCCAGGCAATCCTGCACCAGAGGATCGAGATCGCGACTCGAGGCCAGGGCCCAACTGGTGTGCCTGGTCACTCGCTCGTCCGACAGCAGACGGAACCAGGCATCGATGTCGCGGGGGGCCAGCTGCCGCAGACACAGCGCATCACAGACTGGCACGGGAGGCTCATGAATCAGCATTTCCCCCCCCGGCGCTGGTCGGCGTGCCCTGATGAAAACGCATTTGCCAGCCTTGCGGCCCCTTGAGCCACAAAGAGCTGCGCAGGGTATGACGCCCCACATGCCCCTGCTCATCCCGCTCACTGGAACGGTAGGTCAGCAGCGCAGCGGTTTCGGTCGCCCACTGCAGGGCAAAATCACAGGCCACGATCTCTCGGCGGCCAGAGGCCCCCGACAGCCAGGGCAAGGCCTCAACTCGCCGCACCAGGCCGCCGGAGCGGCCAAACTCGAGAAAATCGCCATGCAGCAAGGCGGCCAGCACTCCCGGCTGCGCCGGATCCTCTGGCCGATGCAAGGCACACTCCAGAGAGGAGAGCAGGCTCAGCAACGTTTGATCAGTCATGCAGGCAAGCTATCACATGACAACAACATTGCAAACCCACCCTACCCGACTACAAGCGGAAACGCGATACGCTCTCCTGCAGGGTATGAGACAGTTGCTCCAGACTGGCGACCTGGTCGGCGGTGCGCGCCATGGATGCCCGGGTCTCTTCGACCCCCGAAGCAATCATCTCGACCTGCTGGGCGATGCTGGAGCTGGCCAGACTTTGCTCCCGGGTAGAAGCCGCCACATCCTGCACTCGGGCCAGGGCCAGCTGCATGCCACTGCGGATCTGCTGCAGCAGCTGGGCCGTGCCGTTCGACAGCTCAACCCCCTCATCCGCCTGCGGTACCGAACCTTGCAGCATGACCACTGCCGTCTGGGTTTCCTGCTGGATGCCGTGAATCATTTGCTCGATTTCCACCGTGGCGCGTGCGGTGCGTTCAGCCAGACCGCGCACCTCGTCGGCCACAACCGCAAAGCCACGCCCCTGCTCGCCGGCCCGTGCCGCCTCAATGGAGGCATTGAGCGCCAGCAGATTAGTCTGGGCAGCAATCTCCTTGATCACGGCGGTAATGGTGCCAATCTGATCGGCCCGGGAGACCAGACCACTGACGCTCTCGGTGGCGCCCCGCGAGGTCGTCAGCACTTCCTGAATCTTGCTGACCACCGACAGGGCGCGTTCCTCACCACTTTTCGCCTGCTCGGCGGCTGCCTGGGAGTCCCCTTCGCTGTCCCGGGCATTGTCGGCAATATGATTGACGGCAACCGTCATCTGCTCCATCGCGGCAGCCATCGAACTGACGCTATCGGCCTGATGCCCGGCCATGGCCAGGACCCGGTTGGTTTCGGCGGCCACCGTGGACGCACTCTGTTCCAGGCCAGCCGAAACCTGCCCCAGTTCACGCACCAGCGATGCCAGCCCCTGCAGCATCAACTTGAGATTTCCCAGCACACTTTGGTCTCCGCCCTTCACCTCGAAGTCGGTCGACAAATCTCCCGCTGCGGCACGGCGCATGATGCCCATCAGTGCCAGGGGCTCGCCCCCCAGCTGGCGAACGATGCTGCGCGACGCCACCACCCCGGCGGTACCGGCCAGCAACAGACTGATCAGGATACCGATACCGTAGCGCGTGGCTTCGGCATACAGCATCGCGTTGACATCATCAACATACACCCCGGTGCCAATGGCCCAGTGCCACTCCGGCACGGCCTGGATATACCCCAGTTTTTCCAGCGGCACATCGCTGCCGGCACGAGGGAACCAGTAGGACAGATAACCGGAGCCCGGCCCGGTCGCCGTGGAGACAATGGCATCCCAGAGCTTGAACCCCTTGACGTCGGTCTTGCCGAGCATGACCTTGCCTTCCAGCTTGGGATTGCCGGACACCATGACGGCACGCCCGTCAAAGTCGTAAATAAACACGTAGTTGTTGCCATCGTAGTGCAGGTCACGCAGGGCTTCGCGTGCCTGGCGCTGAGCCTCGGCCTGAGTCATCTTGCCGGCTTGAGCCTGCTTGACATAGAAATTGGTGATCCCGGCGGCACCATCGACAATATTGCGGATACGCACGTGATGAGCATTCAGCTGCGATTCACGCATATTCATCAGGGCGAAGGCGGCGAAAGCCAGCAAACAGACAAAGGCAGTCATCAACGCCAGACCAAGACGTGTCCGGACATTCATGTGATCGAGTCGGCTCATGAACTCCCCTCCAGGGGTGGAATGGTAGAGACGGATACAGACAGGGGCTGTTTTCTATATAGGTTGTTCTGTGCCGCACTGCTGCTTGCACCCTTTGAATATGATCGGTTTAGATAGATTGAGACTTGCGCCAACACAAGAAACGGGCCGTTCTAAGCACAGACCAACAAATCACTTGCAACTAGACGACCGGTCTAGTACATTAGCCTCCATCTCTAGACGACCAGTCTAATCAAATACTTCCGGAGCCTGCATGAACCCGACACTTGCACAAATGCACCAGCACCACAGCGTGCGCAGCTATCAGGACAAACCCATCGATCCGGCGTTGCTGGATGCCATTCTCGACGCGGCCTGGCATGGGCCGACATCAATCAATGGCCAGCAAGTCTCGCTGGTGGTCGTACAGGATGCCGCACGGCGCGCCAGAATTGCCGACATTGCCGGTGGCCAGCCTTGGATTGCCCGGGCCCCGGTCTTTGTCGCCGTCGTGATGGACTTCCACAAGACCGCCGTTGGCGCCGAGCTGGCGGGTGAATCCCAGGCCATCCACAACAGCGTGGAAGGTTTTGCCGTCGGCGCCGTCGATGCCGGCATTGCGCTGGGCAACCTGATGACCGCGGCCCGTTCGGCCGGCCTGGGCGTGGTGCCGATTGGCGGTATTCGCCGCGATCCGCAGGCCATGATCGAATTGCTGGATCTGCCGCCGCGCACCCTGGCCATTGCGGGGGTGGTGATCGGCCATGTCGAGCAGGATGGCAGCGTCAAGCCGCGCCTGCCGCGTGTCAGCTTCGTCCACCACGAACGTTACGACAGCAGCGTGATTGCCCCGTCGATCCGCGCCTATGACGAGACATTGCAACAGTATTGGCAATCGCAGGGCCGTCTGGATGGACAACCTTGGTCGGTCAACACCGCCCAGACCTACAAAACGGTTTACTTCCCGCTGACCGCCGTGGTGGCGCGCCAGCAGGGTTTCGGTTTCGATCAATAATCCGAAAGGAAATGGCATGAGTTTTGACAAGCTGTTCACACCGCTGCAAGTCGGTGCCGTCACCCTGAAAAATCGTGTCGTCATGGCGCCGCTGACCCGCCTGCGCAACACCGAGCCGGGTGACACGCCGACCGCGCTGGCGGTCGACTATTACCGCCAGCGTGCCAGCGGCGGCCTGCTGATCGCCGAGGGGACCCATATTTCCCCGACCGCCAAAGGCTATGCCGGTGCGCCGGGGATCTACAGCGAAGCCCAGGTACAGGCCTGGCAGCCGGTCACCGCGGCCGTCCACCAGTCAGGCGGGCTGATCGCACTGCAACTGTGGCATACGGGGCGAATCTCGCATCGCTCGCTGCAGCCGGACAACGAAGCGCCGCTGGCGCCCTCGGCACTGCGTGCCGACAGTAACACCAATATCCGCACGGCAGATGGCGGACTGGCACGCGTCCCTTGCGACGAACCGCGCGCCATGGAACGTTCGGAAATCGAAGATCTGCTGGAAGATTATCGCCGCGCCACCGACAACGCGCGCCGCGCAGGCTTCGATCTGGTGGAAATTCATGCCGCCCACGGCTATCTGCTGCAACAGTTCCTGTCGCCGCAAGCCAACCAGCGCACGGATGACTATGGCGGCAGCATCGAAAACCGTGCCCGCCTGGTACTGCAAGTCGTCGATGCGGTGGTGGACGAATGGTCGGCAGACCGGGTTGGCATCCGCATCTCCCCGCTGGGTATCTTCAATGGTCTGTCCGATGTCGGCCAGGAAGAAATGGCGCATTACCTGGTCAAGGAACTGGCCAAGCGCAAGCTGGCCTTCCTGCATCTGTCCGAGCCCGACTGGGCCGGTGGTCCGGCACTGACCGAAGCCTTCCGCGCGGCCGTCCGTGCCGAATACCCGGGGGTCATCATCGCTGCCGGCGGCTATGATGGCAGCAAGGCTGAAACCATGATCGGCAAGGGTTATGTGGATGCCGTGGCCTTCGGCCGCAGCTACATCGCCAATCCGGATCTGGCCGAACGCCTGCAGCAAGGCGCGGCGCTGAATGCCCCGGACGCTTCCACCTTCTACGGTGGCGGTGCCGCAGGCTACACCGACTACCCGACCCTGTAATCCTCAAGGGGGCGGCACCGCCGCCCCTGCTACCCCGCCTCGTCAATTGTTGATCATTTTCAATCAATTGGGATTTGTCTGATCCTGCAACACTGCCTGAATTCCTAGACTGACATCCATCTTGAATGATGCGTCACGCATCCCGTCCGAAGGAGTCAGTCATGCAGTCGATCAGTCTGAATACCCCCCTGCACATTGGTGCCGTCCGTGCAGCCAATCGCATTGCCCTCAACTCGGGGCACCCAGCCTTCCGCGCCGATGCGCGTGGCGTACCAAACGGCGAAGGCCCCGCCTTTGCCCCGGCCAGCCTGGTGCTGGCCAGCAGTGCCACCGTCAATCTGACCGGCTATGCCCGCAGTGGCATGCCAGGTCTGTATGACCCGACACAACAAAAAGCCTGGCAAGCCCTCATTCAGCGTGTACATCAGCAGGGTTGCCTGCTGGCTTTACCACTGACCCATGCCGGACGGGTATCACACCGAAGCCTGCAGCCGAATGGCGTCGCGCCGATCGCGCCGACTGCAGGACAGGCTGCCAGCTTCACCTCGATCGAGAACAGCCAGGGCCACATCCTGAGAACCCTGTGCAGCGAGGCACGCACCATGCTGCTGGCCGAAATCGCCGACTTGCCGAATGACTTCCGCCGCGCCGCCGCCATGGCGCTCGAAGCCGGTGCCGATCTGGTCGAAATCGATGCTGCGCAGGGCTATCTGCTGCATCAATTCCTGTCTGCCGAGAGCAATCAACGTCAGGATATGTATGGCGGCAGCGTGGAAAACCGTGTGCGCCTGGTGCTGGAGGTCATGGATGCGGTACTGCAGGTGTGCCCGGCAGCCCGGCTGGGTCTGGCACTGTCTCCTGTCGGCGTATTCAGGGGACTGGAAAGCATCGACATGAGTGATGCGATTCTGCAGCTGGCAGCGGCCGCCCAGGCACGTGGCCTGGCCTATCTGCGTCTGGTCGAACCGGAGTGGCGCTATGGCCACCAGGTGCCCGATGCGCTGCGCACCGGCTTGCGCAAGGTGTTTGGTGGCGCACTACTGGCCTCTGGCAGCTACGATCAGGACAAGGCTGGCGATTTGCTGGCGCGCGAACTGCTCGATATGGCCGCGTTTCACTGCTCGCAGATGCCACAAACACTGACCACGCAGGTCCTGCAGGTCGCCTGAAGACTTTTTCGGCATCGACGATAACTCGCGCTAGACTGGAAACACCAGCCACCTCCTATTCGGAAGGTCTCCCTGCTGATGCGCTCTTTCTGGCACGGTTTACTGCTGGCGAGCTGGTTCACGGCCTGTTACGGTCAAACCATCGACGCCTACACTACGGAATCGCCGCCGTTCCAGTCCGCGCGCCTGGGGCTGCCTGGCGGCTATGCCGTCGATGTGGCGAAAGAGCTGGCTCGCCAGAACGGCGACAAACTGGTGTTCCATTTCCTGCCGTGGGCTCGCAGCTATCAATTGGCCAGACAAACACCGGGGGTCTTGTTGTTTTCGCTCAGCGAGATCGATGCCCATGCCGGCAATTTTGCCTGGGTCGGCGCGATCGCCAGCAATAACGTGGCCCTGTGGCAATTGAAAAGCCGTCGCGATCTGCAACTGAAAACGCTGGACGATGCACGCCATCGGCAGATCGGCGTGTTGCGGGATGACTTCAAGACCCGTTATCTGCTGCTCAGGGGATTTCAGGAGGGCAGCGAACTGCAATATGGCAGCGATGATTTGCTGAATCTGCGCAAACTGCTGGCCGGCCGGCTGGACCTGCTACCCGCCAACAATAGTGATGTGCTGATTCATCTGGCACGCAGCAATGGACTCAACCCCCAGATGCTGAGGCAGGCACTGCCGCTGCCCGAGCTGGCCTCGCCACTGGGTATCGCCTTTTCGCCCGGCAGCGATCGCAAGCTGGTCAGCCGCTATGCCCTGACACTGGAAAAACTGCGTCAGCAGGGTTTTCTGGCGCAACAGCAGCGGCTGTTGCAATTGACCCTGTCCAGTGCACAAAAAGCCGACTGATCAGCGCGGACGGTCGTGCACCACCCAGCACAAGGCGCCGGGCAGCAGGTCAATGGTCACCGGCTCGCGACCGATTTTTTCCCCATCGGCCTCCAGCGGACAACCAGGCGGATCGGTACGCACCTCGACCCGGCTGCTTTGCAGATAACACACCCGGGGATCATCGATCCGCTGAGCCTTGTGCAGCACCGGCATGAAGCGCAGGAAGGCCGCCACCGAGGCATTGCGGATCATGACGACCTCCAGCACGCCATCATCCAGTTGTGCGGTCGGCGCCACGCCCAGCCCGCCACCGAAATAGCGGCCATTGGCCAGACACAGGTTGATCATGGCCTCTTCATGCACCGAACCATCCGCCAGTACCAGCCGCATGCGTGCCGGGCGCCAGGTCAGCAGCGCCAGCATGGTGCCCAGTCCATAGGCGAGCCCGGCCGGCAGCCAGCGCGGAAAACGGGCGACGCGATCTACCACGGCAGAACTGATGCCCAGCGAGGCAATATTGGCAAAGTAGCGACTGCCCGCCTCGCCGGTCGGCATCACGATGCGCCCGAGATCCAGGCGGCGCGTGCTGTCACGGCGGATCAGCCGATACAGACGCGAGACGGAGGCATTCATGCCCAGCGAACGGGCAAAATCGTTGCCGGTACCGAAAGGCAGAATGGCCAGTGTCACCTGCTGCCGCAGCGCCTCCGGTGCACGCATGACACCATTGACCATCTCGTGCACCGTCCCGTCGCCCCCCACCGCCACCACATAATGGCACCCTTGCGTCACCGCCAGGCAAGCCACTTCTTCGGCGCGCAGGCCGGAGGTCGTGATGTGGATGTGCACCACGAAGTGGCGCGAGAACTGGCGCAGCAAGCGATCCGGCAGATGTGCCGGACTGCGGCGTCCGTGCAGGATGAAACAAATGTGAGGTTGATCCATAAATAGAGGGTACGGGCAGCCGTCGGCATGATGCAAGTAGCATGTTTGCCCTCCAGTGCGGGCATCAGACGCTTCCTGCCGCCCGTTTCTGGTCGCTTCATGCGAAAACAGCTACAATACGCGGTTGCCTGAGGCCCCTGCGGGGCCCTGTGGGCGCGCAACGGCGCGTCCGAATGCCGCGCCGGGTGAGACCGATCCCGTGTGCCGCGACCTCGACTGTTTATCGATGGAACCAGCATGAAACCAAACAATGAAAAAGCACTGGTCGTCCTTTCCGGCGGCCAGGACTCCACCACCTGCCTGTTTTGGGCCATTCGCCGTTTCGGCCAGGACAACGTCGCTGCCGTCACCTTCGACTATGGCCAGCGTCATCGCATCGAACTGGACTGTGCCCGCAAGATTGCGGGCATGGCCGGCGTCGAGCAGTTCGTCCTGCCGATCGACACCTTCGGCGCCATCGGCGGCAATGCCCTGACCGATGACAGCATCGTGCCGCAAACGGACGACGCGCCGCAGCAGGCTGCGCTGCCCAACACCTTCGTGCCGGGTCGCAATCTGATCTTCCTGACCTTTGCCGCCGCCCTGGCCTATACCCGCGGCATGCAGCACATCGTGACCGGCGTGGCTCAGACCGACTACTCCGGCTATCCGGACTGTCGCGAGAACACGCTCAAGGCGCTGGAACTGGCGATTCGCCTCGGCATGGATGCCCCGTTGAGCCTGCATGCCCCGCTGATGTACCTGACCAAGGCTGAAACCGTGCATCTGGCGCAGGAAGTCGGTGCCATGGAAGCCATGGCCTGGAGCCATACCTGCTACAACGGCAGCGTACCGCCCTGCGGCGTCTGCGACGCCTGCCGCCTGCGTGCCCGCGGCTTTGCCGAAGCCGGCATCGCCGACCCGCTGGTCGAACGCACGGGACAGCACTGATATGCATACCACATTCCTGCTTGCAGCCACCGGCTTCGAGGCCGCACGCCGCATCCCCGGTGCCAGCGACCCGCGCCTGACCAATCCGCATGGCCACAGCTTCCGCGCCCTGGCGCGCGCCGATGCCACCCATACCGATCAGGCCACGCTGGAAGCGGCACTGGCCAATGCCGTCGCCCCGCTCAACTACGCCCAGATCAACGAGACCCTTGCGGCACCGGACGATCTGGGTATCGCCCAGTATCTGGCCGACAGCATTTCCAGCCCGGTTACGCTGGCGCTGCAGAGCTCGGCCCGCTGCGGTGCCCTGGTCGATAATGGCCAGGCCCTGCTCAGTCTGAACGTCGCCTTCGAAGCGGCACACCAGTTGCCCCAGGTCCCGGCTGGCCACAAATGTGGCCGCCTGCACGGCCATCAATTCGGCGTCCGCCTGTTTGCCGATGCCCGAACCTGCGACCACGCCGGCATGGAAGCCGCCTGGCAACCTTTGTACGCCCGCCTGCAGCATCACTACCTGAACGAGATCGAGGGACTGGACAACCCGACCAGCGAAGTCCTGGCCAAATGGCTGTTCGAGCGCCTGCGTGACACGCTGCCGGGCCTGGCCTGGGTCGAAGTGCGCGAAACCCACAGCGCCGGCAGTCAGTATGATGGTCACCGCTTCAATATCTGGAAGGAGCAGCGCTTCGAAAGTGCCGTGCCCTTCAACGGCGACGGCAGCTATACCGGCCACAGCTACCTGATCCGGCTGATGCTGACCGGCGACCTGGACCGTACCATGGGATGGGTGCTGGACTTCGGTGACGTCAAGGACCGCTTCAAGCCGGTTTACCGCCAGCTCGACCACAACCCGCTGGACCGCCTGTCGGGCATCCGCAACGGCAAGAGCGCCTCGGTCGCCGAGTGGGTGCATGTCCACCTGGCCCCGCTGGTGCCGGAGCTGGCGCGTATCGATCTGTACGATACGGCCGAACGCGGGGTCTCGCTCACCTTCCATCACGACATGCGCTGGCCGCTGCTGTAAGGATGACTGGCATGTATACCGTGAAGGAAATCTTCTACACCCTGCAGGGCGAAGGAGGACAGGCAGGTCGTCCGGCCGTGTTCTGCCGCTTCTCCGGCTGCAACCTCTGGAGTGGCAAGGAACGGCATCGCAGCCAGGCCATCTGCCAGTTCTGTGATACTGACTTTGTCGGCACCGGGCCGGATGGCGGCAAGTTTGCCACGGCCGGGGCGCTGGCCGAACGCATTGCAGCCACCTGGCCCGACCACGGACAGGGTCGTCCCTATGTGGTCTGTACCGGCGGCGAACCGCTGCTGCAGCTCGATACCGCACTGATCGACGCCCTGCATGCACAGGGTTTCGAAATCGCCGTTGAAACCAATGGCACGGTTGCTGCCCCCGCCGGCATCGACTGGATCTGTGTCAGCCCCAAGGCGGGAGCCCCGTTGAAGCAGACGAGCGGCAGCGAGCTGAAACTGGTCTTCCCGCAGCCCGCGGCCATGCCGACTGAATTCGAGCAGCTCGACTTCCAGTTCTGGTACCTGCAACCGATGGATGGGCCGGAGGCTGCCGCCAACCTGCAGGCCGCCATCGACTATTGCCTGGCGCATCCGCGCTGGCGGCTGTCACTGCAGACCCACAAACTGACCCGGATTCGGTGATTTTTCTCGCCGCCACCCCAACAGGCTATGCAATAATCATCGGTTAACAAAGAACAATTCCGATAAGCCTCGCGATGACTGCTGACACTTTGACACTGGTGATTCAATCTCCGGCGGCGCTGGACGAGCCGGGGCTGACGCACCTGGCCACGCTGAGCGGCACCGCTTCCGTACAGCGCACGGCGCCCGGGCGGGCGCGGTTGTTGCAGGCCGATCCAGCCCGGCGCCAGGCGGTGCTGGCCTGGTGCGAAACGCAGGGCTGGGATGCCGCCTGGCTGCCGTCCGGCATGCGCTTTGCGGATCTGGGGCTGATCGTGTCCGACATGGATTCGACGCTCATCACCATCGAGTGCATTGATGAAATTGCCGACATGTGTGGCCTCAAGGCACAAGTGGCGGCCATCACCGAGCGCTCCATGCGTGGCGAACTGGATTTCTCCGCCTCACTGAACGAACGGGTGGCCTTGCTGGCCGGGCTGGATGCCTCCGCTCTGGAGCAGGTTTATCAGACGCGCCTGAAGTTGACACCCGGCGCAGAAACCCTGATTGCCGCCTGCAAGCGCGACGGCGTGCGTTTCATGCTGGTTTCCGGTGGTTTTACCTACTTTACCGACCGTCTGCAGCAGCGTTTGGGGCTGGACTATACCTTTGCCAATCAGCTGGAAATCGTCGATGGCAAGCTCAGCGGCAGGCTGACCGGCACGATTGTCGATGCCCGTGCCAAACGGGACCTGCTGGTTGCCATGCGCGAGCGCCTTGGCTTGCAGGCCCATCAGGTACTGGCCGTCGGCGATGGCGCCAATGATCTGATGATGCTGGCCGAGGCCGGCATCGGCGTTGCCTTTCATGCCAAACCGGTGGTACGGGCTCAGGCCGATGTCGCCTTGAACGCCTGCGGACTGGAAGGCATTGTCGGCCTGTTCGAATAGGTTCGGGGTCTTTGTGCCGCCAAGTCGGCACGCTTGTGCTTCAATAGAGGTTGAACGGGTTTGAGGTCCATGATGTCACCATTGCCCATGCTGGCCACTGCCAGCTTTGACGACGAGTTGCCCTTTGCCGTCGCCCCGCTGCAGCATGGTGCCTGCTCGCCGCAGCAGGTCCGTGAAACCCGGCTGGCGCTGAAAGTGCTGGCCGCCCCGGTCGACAGCAATGAGAACATCGACCCCTTGCTGCAACGGCTGGAGGCCAAGCTGGATCTGGCGCTCGAGGTCAGCCTGCTGTCGCGCTACCCGGAGCGTCCGCCCCTGACCCCCTGTCGGGTCGGACTGGATGCCATCGGCTGGCTGTCGCTGCATCCCTATACGCTGGGCGAGGCGCTGCGCATCGAAATGTTCCCGCATGCCGATTCGGCCCTGGTGCTGTATCTGGCCGCATCGGTGACGGCCAGTGTGCCGGTGGCAGGCGGTCACCAGATTACCGTCGACATTCAGCCGGCTTTTAACGAATACACGTTGCAACTGTGGGAGAAGTGGGTGTTCCGGCGTCATCGCCGCGCCATCCTTGACCGCTGAGAAGGCTGGCCCGCAGCCCATTGTCCGACTAGCTTGGAGGTTCACCATGAATGCACCGGAACGAGCAGCGCCCTCCCCTGACCCGTGGGTCGGCTTTCAACAAGGTCACTGGCAGCAAGCCGTCGATGTGCGCGACTTCATCCTGCAAAATGTCACGCCCTATCTGGGCGACGATCAATTCCTGACCACGGCCACACCGCGAACCCGCGCCATCTGGGATGCCCTGACGCCCCTGCTGCGCGAGGAGCGCGAAAAAGGCATTCTCGACGTCAGTACCGATATCGGTGCCAGCATCACCGCACACGGTCCGGGTTACATTCTCAAGGATCAGGAGCTGATTGTCGGCCTGCAGACCGACAAGCCGCTCAAGCGCGCCATCATGCCCTTCTCCGGCATCCGCATGGTGGAAACCGGCCTGGAGGCCTATGGCTACCAGCTCGACCCGGTACTCAAGGAGGTCTTCAGCCGCTACCGCAAAGACCACAATCAGGGCACTTTCGATGCCTACAGCGCGGAAATCCGTGCCGCGCGCAAATCGGGCATCATCACCGGGCTGCCGGATGCCTACGGACGCGGGCGCATCATCGGCGACTACCGCCGGGTGGCGCTGTACGGCGTCGACCGTCTGGCGGCCGAACGCCAGACGCTGTATGACGAGCTGGACGATCAGGACTTTACCGAAGACGTGATCCGGCTGCGGGAAGAGCTGTCAGAGCAGTTCCGTGCCCTGCAGGAGCTCAAGCAGATGGCCGCGACTTACGGCTTTGACATCGGACGTCCCGCCGCCACCGCGCAGGAGGCCGTGCAATGGGTGTATTTCGGCTATCTGGCGGCAATCAAGGAGCAAAATGGTGCGGCAATGTCACTGGGACGGGTCTCCACCTTCCTCGACATTTATCTCGAGCGCGACCTGAAGGCCGGCCTGATCAGCGAAGAGCGCGCCCAGGAACTCATCGATGACCTGGTGATCAAGCTGCGCATCGTGCGCTTCCTGCGCACCCCGGAGTACAACGAACTGTTTTCCGGTGATCCGACCTGGGTCACCGAAAGTATCGGCGGCATGGCGCTGGATGGCCGCACGCTGGTCACCAAGTCCAGCTTCCGCTTCCTGCACACGCTGAACAACCTCGGCCCGGCACCGGAGCCCAACCTCACCGTCCTGTGGTCGGAACAGTTGCCGCAGGGCTTCAAGTCGTTTTGCGCCAAAGTCTCCATCGAGACCAGCTCGATCCAGTACGAGAGCGATGATGTCATGCGCCCGAACTGGGGCGACGATTACGGCATTGCCTGCTGCGTGTCGGCCATGCGCATCGGCAAGCAAATGCAGTTCTTCGGTGCCCGTGCCAATCTGGCCAAGGCGCTGTTGTATGCCATCAACGGCGGCGTGGACGAAAAATCCGGTGCCCGCGTTGCCCGCGGCTTCCAGGCCATTGAGGGTGACGTCCTGGATTTCAACGAGGTCATGATCAAGTACGACCTGCTGCTGGACTGGCTGGCCCGCACCTATGTCAAGGCACTCAACTGCATTCACTACATGCATGACAAGTACGCTTACGAGCGTATCGAGATGGCGCTGCACGACCGCGACATCCTGCGTACCATGGCCTGCGGCATCGCCGGGTTATCGGTGGCCGCCGACTCTCTGTCGGCCATCAAGCACGCCAAAGTCCATGTCATCCGCAATGAGCAGGGACTGGCGGTCGATTTCCGTGTCGAGGGCAGCTACCCGGCCTTCGGCAACAACGATGACCGGGTTGACCAGCTCGCTGTGGATTTGGTCAAGCGCTTCATGGACAAAGTGCGGCGCCAGAAGACGTACCGCAATGCCATGCCCACCCAGTCGGTGCTGACCATCACCTCGAATGTGGTCTACGGCAAGAAAACCGGCAATACGCCGGATGGCCGTCGCGCCGGCGAGCCGTTTGCGCCCGGTGCCAACCCGATGAACGGACGAGACCATCTTGGCTTTGTCGCCGCCGGCGCTTCGGTGGCCAAGCTGCCTTATGACGATGCCCAGGACGGCATCAGCTGGACCGCGTCGGCGACGCCGGATGCCCTGGGGCATACACTGGGAGAACGGATCGCCAACCTCTCCGCCTGCCTGGATGGCTACTGCTGCGCCGGGGGCTTCCACGTCAATGTGAACGTCCTGGACCGTGCCCAGCTGGAAGATGCCATGGCGCATCCGGAAAAGTATCCGCAATTGACCATCCGCGTTTCTGGCTATGCGGTGAATTTCGTCAAGCTGTCGCGCGAGCAGCAGTTGGATGTAATCAACCGGACATTCCATTCGGCCATGTAAAATGTCAGGCTTCCTGCCCCGGCCGGGGTGGGAAGCCTCGATCCTGACAAACAGAAAGCATGATGAATCAACAACCAGGAATACACGCCGGCACGACCCAACACGATGTCGAGTGGGTGCTGACCCTGTTTGGTACCGCCGTCGGTGCCGGCATTCTTTATTTGCCCGTCCAGGCCGGACTGGGCGGCATTTGGCCGATCCTGATCCTGGCCTGCGTGAGTTTTCCGGTGGTCTGGCTGTCGCACCGCACCCTGACCCATCTGGTGGTCACCCACAAGCAGCCCTGCGAGCTGCCACAGGTCGTGGAGGAGGACCTCGGCCCGGCGGCCGGCCTGGCGGTCAGCCTGCTGTACCTGGCCTTCTATCTGGCACTGGTGGTGGCCTTTGCCACCGGCATGATCAATATCGCCGCCACCTATATCGAATTCCAGCTGGGGCTGGAGGCCATTCCACGCCCGATTCTCTGCCTGCTGATCGCCCTTGGCCTGTCGGCGGTGATGCTCACGGCGGGCGAACAGGCCATCCTGCGCATCACCTCGACCATCGCTTTCCCGCTGATTGCCGCCCTGCTGTTCCTGTCGATCTATCTGATCCCCGGCTGGCACAGCAGTATGCTGACCGCCATGCCGGATGCCTGGTCGCTGGGCAAGCATTTGTTGCTGATCGTGCCCGTCCTGTTTTTCAGCATGGACTTTTCCGCCGTCTGCGCCATGCTGGCCGCTTCCTATCGCCGGCACTACCCGGACGCCCGCGTTGCCATGCGGCGCAGCGATCGCGCCGTCTACTGGAGCAGCCTGATGCTGCTGGTCTTCGTCCTGTTCTTCGCCTTCTCCTGCGTCATGGCGATCCAGCCGCAAGACCTGAGCTATGCCCTGCAACACAATATCGACGCGCTGACCCTGATGTCGCTGCATGTCAAACCGCACCTGTTACAGTTTGCCCTGCCGCTTTTGGCTTTTGCCACCATCCTGCACTCGTACTTCGCCGCCTTTCTCGGCGCGCGCAGCGGACTGATCGGCCTGATGGGGCAATGGAAACGACACCAACATCATCCGGAAGGGCACCACCCGCTGGAGTGGATTACCACCTTGCTGGTGGCGCTGCCGCTGTGGGCATTTGCCCTGAGCGACCCGTCGATCCTGACCCTGATTGGCATGATCGCGGCACCGATCATTGCCCTGGTGTGCTATGTGATGCCGGTGTACGTGTTCCGCCGGGTACCGAGACTGGCGATCTACCGCGAACGCGCCAGCGTGCTGGTACTGCTGGCGGGACTGCTGGTGATGGTGAGCTACTGGCTGGGCACGCGACTGTAAACGCCGGGAGGAAATGCAAAACGCCCGTTGCTGCACAGGCAGCAACGGGCGTTTTGCTGACAAACATCAGTCGGCGCGGGCGTTCAGTCCATCCAGCAACTTCTGATGAATGCCATTGAAGCCACCGTTGCTCATCACCAGCACGTGATCACCCGGACGGGCTTCGTTCAGCACCGCGGCCAGCAATTGCTGGAAATCATCATAGGTGCAGGCACGCGCCCCCAGCGGAGCCAGGGCCTCGGCCGGATCCCAGCCCAGATTCACCGCAGAGCAGAACACCAGATCGGCATCAGTCAGCGCCCCCGGCAGCTGGGCCTTCATCGTGCCCAGTTTCATGGTATTGGAGCGCGGTTCGAGTACGGCCAGGATGCGCGCCTTGCCGACCTTGCGCCGCAGCCCTTCCAGCGTGGTGGCAATGGCGGTCGGATGATGCGCGAAGTCATCGTAAACCGTCACCTCCCGGGCCACACCGCGGATCTCCATACGACGCTTGACGTTCTGGAAGCGCGTCAGCGCCTCGATGGCCACCGGTACGGCAACACCGACATGGCGTGCTGCGGCCATGGCCGCCAGGGCATTGAGCTGGTTATGCTCGCCCAGCAGCGTCCAGCAGACCCGCCCCTGCTTCTCACCGTCCAGCAAGACATCGAAATGACCGTTGTCATCGGCGGCGTCGATCTGCCAGCCCGATGCCGCCTTGCCGAACCACTCGACCGGCGTCCAGCAGCCACGATCCAGCACGCGCTGCAGGCTGTCCTCCCGACCATTGACCACAATGCGCCCCTGTCCCGGAATGGTACGCACCAGATGATGGAACTGGGTCTCGATGGCCGCCAGATCGGCAAAGATGTCGGCGTGGTCGTACTCGAGGTTGTTGAGGATGGCGGTGCGCGGACGGTAGTGGACGAACTTGGAGCGCTTGTCGAAGAAGGCGGTATCGTACTCATCGGCCTCGATGACGAAGAAGGGACTCAGACTGTCCGGATCCTGCACAGGATGACCGGGCAGGCGCGCCGACACGCCGAAGTTCTGCGGAATGCCGCCAATCAGGAAGCCCGGGGCCAGGCCCGCCTCTTCCAGAATCCAGGCCAGCATCGAGCTGGTGGTGGTCTTGCCATGGGTGCCGGCTACCGCCAGGACCCAGCGCTCGTGCAATACATTCTCGGCCAGCCACTGCGGCCCGGAGCAATACGGCAGACCGCGGTTGAGGATCTCCTCCATCAGCGGCTTGCCACGGGTGACCACATTGCCCACCACGAATATGTCGGCCCCGATATCCGCCTGCTCGGCACCAAAGCCCTGGATCAGATCGATGCCCATGGCTTCCAGCTGCGTGCTCATCGGCGGATAGACGTTGGCATCGCAACCAGTGACCTTGTGACCGGCCTCGCGCGCCAGGGCAGCCACCCCCCCCATGAAGGTGCCACAGATACCGAGAATGTGAATATGCATAAGATGAACTACTAAAGAAATCAAAGCCGGTAGCTTACGCGCGAATGGCGGGGCTCTCAAGGGTTGCGGGGCGTGTCTGCCGTCATGAACAACGGCGAACACGCTCCGCCCGGAATCAGAAAAAGACCAGCGACAGCAACACAAACAGGGGCAGCAGGAAAACGCATGACCAGCCGAGATAGCCGAAGAAACTCGGCATCTTGACGTGGTGATGCGTGGCGATGCTCTTGACCATGAAGTTGGGCGCGTTACCGATGTAGGTCATGGCCCCCATGAACACGGCCCCCATGGAAATGGCCTGCAAAGTCGAGGACAGACTGCCCATCATGGTGTGCGCATCACCGGAAGCCATGTTGAAGAACACCAGATAGGTCGGGGCATTATCCAGGAAGCTGGACAGCAGGCCGGTCACCCAGAAGTAGGCCGGATCAAGCGGTTGTCCGGACGGGTCGGTCACCAGACGCGCCAGACTGGCCAGCGGACCGGCCTCGCCGGCACGCAGCATGGCAATCACCGGGGCGATGGTGATGAAAATGCCGATGAACAGCTTGGCGACCTCGGCGATCGGATGCCAGTTGAACTCGTTGCCGGCACGCACCGAGCGCGGCGTCAGCCAGAGCGACAGCGCCGTCAGTACCAGCAGCAAGCCGTCACGCACCAGATCCTGCAGTTGCAGATGCACCCCCGACAGCGTCAGCTCGACATGAGGCTTCCACACCCCGGACATCAGCACCGCGGCGATCGCCAGCATCAGCAGCAGCAGATTCAGGCGGCCGGAGAGCCGCAGTGGCGCATCCGGCGCATGGGGAGCCTGTGGCTTTTCCTTGCTGAAGTAGTAGCGGTCGAGGCAGTAGAACACCAGCAACAGGACGGCAACGGCCAGCAGCACCGGTGCCAGCATGTGCCAGAAAGTCCAGCGGAAGGTCACGCCGTTGAGGAAACCCAGAAACAGCGGCGGATCGCCCAGCGGCGTCAGGCCACCGCCGATATTGGCCACCAGGAAAATGAAGAACACCACCACATGCACCTTGTGCTGGCGCCCCTTGTTGGCGCGCAGCAGCGGACGGATCAGCAGCATGGCGGCCCCGGTGGTCCCCATCACCGGGGCAAGCAGCGCACCGAGGCCGAGAATGCGGGTATTGAGCCCCGGTGTGGCGTGCAGGCGGCCGGTCAGCAGAATGCCGCCCGACAGGGTATAAAGCGTCAGCAGCAAGATCAGGAAGGGGAAATACTCGGTCAGCAGCGCATGGGCCACCAGTTCCAGCGTGGCCGGCATGCCGAACCAGGACAGGAAAGGCAAGAGGAAGACCGCCGTGAAGAAGGCGACGATCTTGCCGAAATGGTGATGCCAGAACGCCTCTGCCACGATGGGAAACAGCGCGATGGACAGCAGGATGGCGGCGAACGGCACACCCCACAGCAGGCTCAGTCCTGCCCCATCCAGGCCGGCGGCCTGCGCGGCCACCGGCACAAGGAACAGCAGACCGGCCAGCAGTTTTTGTTGCATGGTAGACTCCCTACACTTTCTGGTTTGTCCGGCAGGCAGGAAGTCTCCGGCACCTGGCCGGGTGCGGAGGCTTAACGGCTGCCCTTCTGGATGAATTCGATCTTGTAGCCATCCGGGTCTTCGACGAAGGCAATCACCGTGGTGCCATGCTTCATCGGCCCGGCCTCGCGAACGACCCGTCCACCCTTGGCGCGCACTGCCTCACAGGCGGCAGCGGCATCATCGACTTCGATGGCAATGTGCCCGTAGGCATTGCCCAGCTCGTAGCTGCTGGTATCCCAGTTATGGGTCAGCTCCAGCACCGTATGCGCGGCTTCGTCACCGTAACCGACGAAGGCCAGGGTGAATTTTCCCTCCGGAAAATCCTGACGACGCAGAAGGCGCATTCCGAGCACCTCTTGATAGAAAGCCAAAGAGCGCTCAAGGTTCCCCACGCGCAGCATGGTATGCAACATTCTCATCTGAAATTCTCCTTTCAATGACAATTTTCCACCGGTTTCACCCGGCACGGGCAGCATATTTATCCGAAATCAAACAACTGCTCACCATGCTGGCGCAGCCAGCTGCGTGCTTCGCGCCATGCCGGAAACAGCCGCCCGGTTTCCTGCCAGAAGGCCGGTGAATGATTCATGTGGCGCAGATGGGCCAATTCATGGGCAATCACATAGTCCAGAATGTCAGCGGGGGCCTGGATCAGGCGCCAGTTGAGCCGTATCCGCCCATCCTGATGGCAGGAGCCCCAGCGGGTACGTGCAGAGCTCAGCAGCAAGGGACCTGGCTCGCGTGCCGCCAGAGGTGCCAGTCGGCGCCACTGGCGCGGAAACTGCTCGGCCGCCTGGCAAAACAGGAAATGCGCTACCTGCTCGCGCACCGCCGACGGCTGGCCACCGACCCACAGCGTGTCGCCCTCCTGCCTGACCGTGGCGGGGCCACGGGGATCGTGCTGCAACGAGAGCACCCTCCCCTGCAGCAGCAGTTGCCCGGGCGGCGCACTGCGCCGCACGTGAACAGCTTGCTGCCGCTGCCAGTGGGCGCGAATCCAGTCGCGTTTGTCATCCAAAACCCGTTGCAGTGTCGCCAGGGGGACGCGCGGATGGGCCGCCAATTCGATGCGACCGTCCGCAATGCGTATCCCGATGGTTTTGCGCACCCGGCGCGTCACCACAACCTCGGCGTCAATCCCCTCAGGCAGCGCGAGTGTCGGCATGTTGCTTGGCACGGCCGGCGCAGGGGCCCACGCCCCCGATTTCCTGCTGACGGGCTTCGATCCAGTCGGCGGCCTCGGCCATCAGGTCTTCGGCATGCTTGCCGGGCGCCGGGACAATCGCCGGCCCGATGACCAGGGTAATCATCCCCGGATATTTCAGGAAGGAATTGCGCGGCCAGAATTCGCCGGCATTATGCGCCACCGGCACCAGCGGAATCTGCAGATCGATCGCCATGCGTGCGGCTCCCAGCTTGTACTTGCCGCGTACCCCCGGCTTGACCCGCGTCCCTTCCGGAAACACGGTGATCCAGAAGCCATGCGAGAGTCGTTCACGGCCCTGCTCGAGGATCTGCTGATTGGCGCGGGCACGATCGGAGCGGTTGATCATGATGGCGTTCATCAGAGCCAGTCCCCAGCCGAAGATCGGAATCCACAGCAGTTCGCGCTTGGCGACGTAGATCTGGTACGGAAAGATGGTCTGCAGCGACAGCGTCTCCCAGCCGGACTGGTGCTTGGCGCAAATAATCGAGGGCGTGTCCGGAATATGCTCGCGACCGATGACCTGATACTTCAGGCCGATCACGTTTTCCAGCATCCACATCAATACCTTGGTCCAGGCCACACCAAGGAAATGACGCCGACGGCGCGGCAGCGGTGCCAGCAAGAGCAGGAACAGGAAAAACAGGGTGGTGGTGATCGCCAGCACCACCCAATAGAGAAGGTTGCGGATCCAGAGCTGCATCGGGGCCCTTTGTGCTTATTGGTAATCGGGGGAATGAATCAGGTATTCGGCCGCATCATAGAGGTTGTCGAAGACCTTGGTGTGTTCCGGCAGGCCACCATTGGCCAGGGTCTTGTGCCCCTTTCCGGTCTTGACCAGGATGGGCTGACCGCCGGCGGCGTCGATGGCCTGCAGGTCACGCAGGCTGTCGCCGATCATCGGCGTCTCTTCCGGACGGACATGGAAACGCTCGGTAATTTCCAGCACCATGCCCGGCTCGGGCTTGCGGCACTTGCACTGGTCGTTGTTGGTATGCGGGCAGAACACCACGGCATCGATGCGCCCGCCCGCCTGATTGACCAGACGGTGCATTTTCTCGTGCATGGCATTGAGGGCATGCATGTCGAACAGGCCGCGACCGAGACCCGACTGGTTGGTGGCGACGACGACACGCCATCCTGCCTGGGTCAGATTGGCAATCGCCTCCAGGCTGTCGGTAATCGGTACCCATTCGGCCGGCGTCTTGACGAAGTCGTCACGATCTTCGTTGATGACGCCATCACGGTCGAGAATCACCAGTTTCATGCTTACCTCCAGATGGCAAAAACCGGGGCGCTGGGCGCCCCGGCAGAGTGACTGGCGAAGACTTACTCGGCCAGCAGCGAGATGTCGGCCACGCGGTTGAACAGCGCAGACAGACGGGCCAGCAGCGCCAGGCGGTTGGCACGCACAGCCAGGTCTTCCGCCATGACCATGACGCCATCGAAGAAGGCGTCCACCGGCTCCTTCAGGCTCGACAGGGCGGCCAGCGCGGCGGCAAAGTCATGTGCGGCAAACTGGGCCTCGACCGTCGGCGACAGCGCCTCCAGGGCGGCAAACAGGGACTTCTCCGCATCGTGCTGGAACAGCGCGACATCGATCCGGCCCTCTTCGCCGCTGGTTTTCTTCAGCAGGTTCTTCACGCGCTTGTTGGCCGCGGCCAGGGTGGCGGCGGCAGGCAGACGCTTGAACTGGGCCACGGCCGCCAGGACAGCCGGCACCTCGTGGATGGCCGACGGCGCCAGTGCCAGCACGGCCTCGACTTCATCGCCCTGATACTCGGCCACCAGATAGTTCTTCAGGCGGTCCTGGCAGAAGCCGAACACCTCTTCAACCACGGACGGCGACAGCAGACCGGGGGCGAAGGCACCGGCGGTCAGCTGCAGCAGGTCGCGCAGGTCGAGCGGGTTGGCCAGCAACATGCGCAGCACGCCCAGGGCGGCACGGCGCAGGGCGAACGGATCCTTGTCGCCGGACGGGATCAGGCCGATCCCCCAGATACCGACCAGGGTTTCCAGCTTGTCGGCCAGCGCCACGGCAGTGGCCACCGGGCTTTGCGGCAGGCTGTCACCGGCGAAGCGCGGATGGTAATGCCCCTCGATGGCAGCGGCGACTTCCGGGTGCTCGCCGTCGATTTCGGCGTAGTACATCCCCATGATGCCCTGCAGTTCGGGGAACTCGCCGACCATGTCGGACACCAGGTCGGCCTTGGCCAGCTGTGCGGCACGTTCCGCCAGCGCGGCATCGGCGCCCAGGCGGCCGGCAATGCCGCCGGCAATCAGCTGCAGGCGCTCGACGCGCTGCCACTGGCTGCCGATCTTGTTGTGATAGACCACGTCGGCCAGACGCGACAGGCGCGACTCCAGCCGCACCTTCTGGTCCTGCTCGAAGAAGAACTTGGCGTCGGACAGGCGGGCACGCAGCACGCGCTCGTTACCGCCAATGATGGCCGTGGGGTCGCGTGCCTCGAGGTTGGAGACCAGCAGGAAGCGGTTCTTCAGCTTGCCGGTGGCGTCCAGCAGCGGGAAATACTTCTGGTTCTGCTGCATGGTCAGAATCAGACACTCTTGCGGCACCTTGAGGAAGTCGGCATCGAAGCCGGCTTCCAGCACCACCGGCCACTCGACCAGCGCCGCCACTTCGTCAAACAGCGACTCGTCGGCAGCGATGGTGGCGCCCTGCTGGGCGGCAGCCTCTGTCAGGCGATGGTGAATCAGCTCGCGGCGCGAATCAAAGCTGGCCACCACACGGCCACGCTCGAACATCACCCGGGCATAGGTATCGGCATCCGGCAGGCTGACCGGACCGCTGCACAGGAAGCGGTGCCCCAGGGTCTCGCGACCGCTCTTCAGCCCCAGTACTTCGCCGTCAATGACGTCGGCGCCATGCAGCATGACCAGGCCATGCACCGGGCGCACGAACTGGTGCTCGGAGTCGCCCCAGCGCATCAGTTTGGGCGCCGGCAGCTTCTTCAGCGCCGTGGCCACGATGGCCGACAGCACCTCGCTCAGTGCCTGGCCGGCCTTGACGGTCTGGAAGGCATAGACATCCTGCTTGCCGTCATGCAGCGTGGTCAGGTCGGCGACCTCGACACCGCAGGAGCGGGCAAAGCCGACCAGCGCCGGGGTCGGGGCACCATTCTTCATGCCGGCCGATACGGCCGGGCCCTTGCGCACGATATGCTGCTCCGGCTGAACCGGCAGCACTTGCGGCAAGGTGACCGCCAGACGGCGCGGGCTGGCATAGACGGTGGCCGCTGCATCGGCAGCAACAAACTGCATTTTCTTCAGTTCTTCGCTGATGGTGTCAGCAAAGCTGGCCGCCAGCCTGGGCAGAGCCTTGGGCGGCAATTCCTCGGTGAGGAGTTCGATCAACAGGGTAGCGTTCATGGCTTATTCGGGTTTCTTGCGAGAGGCAGGGTTGCTGCACACCAGGTCGATCATCGCTGCCGCCAGGGTGTCCTGGTAGACCGGAAGCCATTTCCAGGCATAACGGGGCAGCGGATACATGGTCGACCAGACATGCCGGTTGGTGTCGGTATAAAAGTCGGTGCTCACCAGCACATACTGGTACTTCTTGCAGTCGACATAACCGGTGGTGCGGCGAATCCAGTAATCGACCTGATAGTTCTTGTCGTGCTGACGCTGGGTGAAGCGCTCCTGGTTGACGAAGTGCGCCAGGCCATCCGGCTCCTGCCAGATCGAATTGCGGTCGAGCGACAGTTCCAGCGCGCTGCCGCGCTGATACACCTGCCAGTCGGCAATGCGTTCGGCCGCTGCCGGCATGGCGCTGGCAGCGAGGCACAGGGTCAGCCAGAGAGCGTGTTTCATCCGGCATCCTTCGGACACATCGGGAAGCCCAGGGCTTCACGCGAGTCGTAGTAGGCTTGTGCCACCTGACGTGCCAGCGCACGAATGCGGCCGATATAGGCGGCGCGTTCGGTCACCGAGATGGCGCCACGGGCATCCAGCAGGTTGAAGTTGTGCGCGGCCTTGAGGATCATCTCGTAGCCCGGCAGCGGCAGGCCGGCGTCCAGCAGACGTTTGGCCTCGCTCTCGAAGTGGTTGAACTGCTCGAACAGGAACGGCACGTTGGAGTGCTCGAAGTTGTAGCGCGACTGCTCGACTTCGTTCTGATGGAATACGTCGCCGTAGCTGACCTTCTGACCGTTCGGGTAGACGGTCCAGGTGAGGTCGTAGACGTTTTCCACGCCCTGCAGGTACATCGCCAGACGCTCCAGGCCATAGGTGATTTCCCCCAGCACCGGACGACAATCCAGACCGCCAACCTGCTGGAAGTAGGTGAACTGCGTCACTTCCATGCCGTTGAGCCAGACTTCCCAGCCCAGGCCCCAGGCGCCCAGGGTCGGGTTTTCCCAGTCATCCTCGACAAAACGGATGTCATGGATGGTCGGGTCGATGCCCAGCTCGCGCAGCGAGCCCAGGTACAGCTCCTGGATATTGGACGGCGACGGCTTCAGCACCACCTGGAACTGGTAGTAATGCTGCAGGCGGTTGGGGTTTTCGCCATAACGGCCATCTTTCGGACGGCGCGACGGTTGCACGTAGGCCGCATTCCACGGCTCGGGCCCGATCGAGCGCAGGAAGGTCGCGGTATGCGAGGTACCCGCGCCCATTTCCATATCGTAAGGCTGCAGCAGTGCACACCCCTGGCGGTTCCAGTAGTTCTGCAGCGTAAGGATAATTTCCTGAAAAGTAAGCATAACGCCGTTCAGCAAAGAGAAAATTAAACGTCGATTCTACCGTTTAGTCACGCGCTGGGAAAGCAATGCCCACTGCCTTGTGGTGAATCGACGCCTTTCGGCGCTGTTCTGCGCCATTTTGCCGGACCAGACAGGCAAACCAGCAAAAAGCCCCTGCCTGACGAAGCAGGCAGGGGCTGGCAGACACCAAGGACGGACTTATGCCCAGTCGAGGATCACCTTGCCGGACTGGCCGGACAGCATGGCGTCGAAGCCTTGCTGGAAATCATCGATCTTGTAGTGGTGGGTGATGATCGGGGTGATATCCAGACCCGACTGGATCAGCGCCACCATCTTGTACCAGGTCTCGAACATTTCCCGACCATAGATGCCCTTGATTTCCAGACCCTTGAAGATCACCTGGTTCCAGTCGATGGCGGTATTGGCCGGCGGAATGCCCAGCAGCGCAATCTTGCCGCCATGGTTCATGGTTTCCAGCATCTGGCGGAAGGCCTGCGGGTTGCCGGACATTTCCAGACCCACATCGAAGCCTTCGCACATATGCAGCTCGCCCATCACCTCGCGCAGGTCTTCCTTGGCCACATTGACGGCGCGGCTGGCGCCCATCTTGCGCGCCAGTTCCAGGCGATATTCATTGACGTCGGTGATCACCACATGGCGGGCGCCGACATGTTTGGCAATGGCCACGGCCATGATGCCGATCGGACCGGCACCGGTAATCAGGACGTCTTCACCGACCAGATTGAACGACAGGGCGGTATGCACGGCATTGCCGAACGGGTCGAAGATCGAGGCCAGATCGTCCGTGATGTCCGGCGGCAGCTTGAAGGCGTTGAAAGCCGGGATGACCAGGTATTCGGCAAAGGCGCCTTCGCGGTTGACGCCCACGCCGACGGTATTGCGGCACAGGTGGCGACGACCGGCACGGCAGTTACGGCAATAGCCACAGGTGATGTGGCCTTCGCCGGAGACGCGGTCACCAATTTCGAAGCCCTTCACCTCCGAGCCCATGCCGGCGACCACACCGACATATTCGTGGCCGACATGCATCGGTACCGGGATGGTCTTTTGTGCCCACTCGTCCCAGTTGTAGATATGGATGTCGGTGCCGCAGATGGCGGTCTTGACGATCTTGATCAGCAGGTCGTTATGACCGACTTCGGGTTTTTGCACGTCGGTCAGCCACAGACCGCGTTCAGACTTGAGTTTTGCCAACGCTTTCATTTTTTCTCTCCCTGGCGCGGATCGAGCCGCGCCGGTTGTGTTCATTGCCCGGGGAAGACCCCCTTCCCCGGTCCCTGCATCAGGCGATCACGCCCAGTTCGCGGCCGACACGGATGAAGGCATTGACCGTGTGCTCGACCTGTTCCGGTGTGTGGGCGGCCGACATTTGCGTACGGATGCGTGCCTTGCCCTTGGGCACAACCGGGAAGGAGAAGCCAATGACGTACACCCCTTCCGACAGCAGGGCGGCAGCCATTTCACCCGCCAGGCGGGCATCGCCCAGCATGACCGGAATGATCGGATGCTGGCCCGGTACCAGGGTAAAGCCGGCAGCAGTCATTTTCTGGCGGAACAGTTCGGCATTGCGCTTGAGATTGGCACGCAGTTTGGCACCATCCTGCTCAATGATTTCCAGCACCTTGAGGCTGGCGGCGGTGATGGCCGGTGCCAGGCTATTGGAGAACAGATAGGGGCGCGAGCGCTGGCGCAGCAGCTCGACAATCGCCTTGCGGCCGGACACATAGCCACCGGAGGCGCCCCCCAGGGCCTTGCCCAGGGTGCCGGTGTAAATGTCGATGCGATCGGCAACGCCGCACAGTTCCGGCGTGCCGGCGCCGGTCTCGCCGATGAAGCCGACGGCATGCGAGTCATCGACCATCACCAGGGCACCATAGCGGTCAGCCACTTCGCACAGCGACTTGAGGTCGGCGATGATGCCGTCCATGGAGAACACCCCATCGGTCACCACCAGCTTGAAACGGGCCCCGGCTTCGTCGGCGGCCTTGAGCTGGGTTTCCAGATCGCTCATGTCGTTGTTCTTGTAGCGATAGCGCTTGGCCTTGCACAGGCGCACGCCATCGATGATCGACGCATGGTTCAGTTCGTCGGAGATGACCGCATCCTCTTCGCCCAGCAGGGTTTCGAACACGCCGCCATTGGCGTCGAAGCAGCTGGAATAGAGGATGGTGTCGTCGGTCTTGAGAAAGCGCGAGATGGCGGCTTCCAGATCCTTGTGTACCTGTTGGGTACCGCAGATAAAGCGTACCGAGGCACAGCCGTAGCCGTACTTGTCCAGACCGGCCTTGGCTGCCTCGATCAGGCGCGGGTCATCGGCCAGGCCAAGATAGTTGTTGGCGCAGAAGTTCAGCACGTGCTTGCCGTTGCCCAGGGCAACGTCAGGCCCTTGCGGTGTGGCAATCACGCGTTCCGGCTTTTCGAACCCGTCAGCGCGGATTTGCGCCAGGGTTGCATCCAAATGGGCGAGATAGGTGTGGTTCATGGCATTGACTCATGATTTGAGGGAAAAAAGGCACGTGGCCGCTCACTCGCGCTTGTTGCTGCGCGATGGAGTTGGACCGTTGCCGGCCGCAATAGGCTGCCACTGTGCCGCATAAAATGCTGTTCTCTTTTTTAGCCGCGCTTGAGCAGACGCGCGGCATCCATGGCGAAATACGTCAGGATACCGTCCGCACCGGCGCGCTTGAAGGCCAGCAGACTCTCCATCATGCAGGCTTCTTCGTTCAGCCAGCCGTTGGCAAAAGCCGCCTTGAGCATGGCGTATTCACCGGAGACCTGATAAGCATAGGTCGGCACGCCGAAGGTATCCTTGACGCGGCGGATCACATCCAGATAAGGCATGCCCGGCTTGATCATCACCATGTCGGCACCTTCCTGCAGATCCATCGCCACTTCCTGCAGGGCTTCGTCGCTGTTGGCCGGGTCCATCTGGTAGGTGTATTTGTTGCCCTTGCCCAGATTGCCGCTCGATCCCACGGCATCGCGGAACGGACCGTAGAAGCTGGAGGCGTACTTGGCCGAGTAAGCCAGAATCTTGGTGTGAATGTGGCCGTGGCCTTCCAGCTCTTCACGCAGGTAGCCGATGCGACCGTCCATCATGTCGGACGGGCCGAGGACATCAACGCCGGCCGCCGCATGGCACAGCCCCTGCTTGATGAGGATTTCCACCGTCTCGTCATTGAGCACATAGCCATTGTCGTCGATCACGCCATCCTGACCGTGGATGGTGTAGGGATCGAGCGCCAGATCGGTCATGACCCCCAGTTCGGGGAAGCGGGCCTTCAGGGCGCGCACCACGGTCGGTACCAGTCCCTCGTCGTTATAAGCCTCTTCCGCCTGATTGCTCTTGCCACCTTCGATCACCGGGAACAGCGAAATCAGCGGAATGCCCAGCTCGAGCATTTCTTCTGCGGTATGCAGCAGCAGATCCAGGCTCTGGCGCTCGACGCCCGGCATCGAGACCACCGGCTGGCTGCGCTTTTCGCCTTCCAGCACGAATACCGGGTAGATCAGATCGTTGGCCGTCAGCACGTTTTCGCGCATCAGGCGGCGGGAGAAATCATCACGGCGCATGCGACGCATGCGCGCAAAAGGAAAATCGCGATTGGCAAAAATCATTTCTGGTCTTTTTCTGGAGAATGAGGGGAAGGCGAAGGGGCTTCATCGGCGCCATCCGCAGGAGGTACGGCCATCCGGCCGGGGATCTGTGGCGGCGGCTCAAGACGCGCCAGCCGCGCGAGGATGCCCGCGACGGTGGCGATCGGTCCGGCGATGATCAGAACCCAGAACCAGGTGGCATGCAGCAGATTCATTATTCCATGGCTTAAATAATGACAAGGCTATTGTACGCCGATTGACATGATGCGCATCAGTTTTGGCCGATATAGGTCAAAAAGCTGGCAGATAAAGGCGATCACGTCCGCAAACAAAAACGGCCCTTGCAAGGCAGGGGCCGTTTGGCTGTCGACAAGGCCGACGCTCAGGCGAAGAAGTCTTTCAGCTTGTCCATAAACGACTTGGCGCGCGGATTATGCACGGTGTCGTCGTTCTGGCTGAGCTCTTCGAACTCGCGCAGCAGTTCTTTCTGGCGTTCGTTCAGGTTGACCGGGGTTTCCACCACCACATGGCACATCAGGTCGCCATAGGTATTGCCACGCACGGCCTTGATACCCTTGCCGCGCAGGCGATAGACCTTGCCGCTCTGGGTTTCGGCGCTGATCTTGACCTTGGCCATACCGTCCAGCGTCGGAATTTCGACCTCACCGCCCAGGGCGGCCGTGGCAAAGCTGATCGGCATTTCGCAATGCAGATCCATGCCTTCGCGCTGGAAGACCTGGTGCGGCTTGATGTGGGTCACCACATACAGGTCGCCGTTCGGTCCGCCGTTTTCGCCCGGCTCGCCCTCGCCTGCCAGACGGATGCGGTCCCCCTCATCCACGCCGGCCGGAATCTTGACGTTGAGCGTCTTGGTGGTCTTGACCTGACCGGCACCGTGGCACTTGGGACACGGGTCGGTGATCTGCTTGCCGCTGCCATGGCAGGTCGGGCAGGTCTGCTGCACCGAGAAGAAGCCCTGGCTCATCCGCACCTGACCATGGCCGCCGCAGGTGGCGCAGGTCTTGGGCTGGGTGCCCGGCTTGGCGCCGGAGCCATGGCAGGTATCGCAGTGTTCGTGCGCCGGGATGCGGATCTGCCGCTCGCAACCGCGAGCGGCTTCTTCCAGGGTGATCTCCATGTTGTAGCGCAGGTCTGCGCCACGGAACACCTGGGAACGACCGCCACCGGCACGTCCGCCACCGAAGATATCGCCGAAGATATCCGAGAAGGCGTCGGAGAAGTCACCAAAACCCTGGCCGCCACGGAAGCCACCGGCACCGGCATTCTGATCCACGCCGGCATGGCCGAACTGGTCATAGGCGGCACGCTTCTGGCTGTCAGACAGGATCTCGTAGGCTTCCTTCACCTGCTTGAACTTGTCTTCGGCTTCCTTGCTGTCCGGGTTGCGGTCCGGGTGGTACTTCATCGCCAGTTTGCGATAGGCTTTCTTGATGTCCTCGTCGGAGGCATCGCGATTCACGCCCAGTACGTCGTAGTAATCTCGTTTTGACATGTGCTTGACCATTGCACAAAGCCCCCGTGCGGGAGCTTTGTGTTTTCAGTGGAACGATAGACTACGCTTACTTCTTGTCTTTGACTTCTTCGAACTCGGCATCGACCACATTGCCTTCGTCCTTGGCACCCGCTGCCGCGGCAGACGGCTGCTCGCCCTCACCGGCCTGGGCAGCATACATTTGCTCGGCCAGCTTGTGCGACACCTTCATCAGTGCTTCGACCTTGGCATCGATGGCTTCCTTGTCCTCGCCCTTGAGCACTTCTTCGGCTTCCTTGATGGCCGCCTCGATGGCACTCTTTTCTTCGGCGGAGACCTTGTCGCCGAAATCAACCAGCGACTTCTTCACCGAGTGAACCAGCGATTCGCCCTGGTTGCGGGCGGTGACCAGCTCATGCAGCTTGCGGTCTTCTTCGGCATTGGCTTCGGCATCCTTCACCATGGCCTGGATTTCCGCTTCGGACAGACCGCTGGAAGCCTGGATGGTGATGTTGGCCTGCTTGCCGGTCGCCTTGTCCTTGGCGCTGACATGCAGAATGCCGTTGGCGTCGATGTCGAAGGTCACTTCGATCTGCGGCATGCCGCGCGGTGCCGGCGGGATGTCCGACAGGTTGAACTGACCCAGGCTCTTGTTGGCGGAAGCGCGTTCGCGCTCACCCTGCAGCACGTGAATGGTCACGGCAGTCTGGTTATCTTCCGCGGTCGAGAAGGTCTGGGTGGCCTTGGTCGGGATCGTGGTGTTCTTCTGGATCAGCTTGGTCATGATGCTGCCCATGGTCTCGATACCCAGCGACAGCGGGGTCACGTCGAGCAGCAGCACGTCCTTGCGCTCACCGGACAGCACCGAACCCTGGATCGCGGCACCGACGGCCACGGCTTCGTCCGGGTTCACGTCACGGCGCGGTTCCTTGCCGAAGAATTCCTTGACCTTGTCCAGGACCTTGGGCATCCGGGTCTGACCGCCGACCAGGATCACGTCGCTGATCTCGTTGATCGACAGGCCGGCATCCTTCAGGGCCACGCGGCAAGGTTCGATCGAACGCTCGATCAGGTCTTCCACCAGCGATTCGAACTTGGCACGGGTGATCTTCATCGCCAGGTGCTTCGGACCGGTGGCATCCATGGTGATGTACGGCAGATTGACTTCGGTCTGCTGGCTGGAGGACAGCTCGATCTTGGCCTTTTCGGCGGCTTCCTTCAGGCGTTGCAGCGCCATCACGTCCTGCTTCAGGTCCACGCCCTGGTCGCGCTTGAACTCGGCGATGATGTAGTCAATCAGGCGCTGGTCGAAGTCTTCGCCGCCCAGGAAGGTGTCACCGTTGGTCGACAGTACTTCGAACTGGTGCTCGCCATCCACATCGGCGATTTCGATGATCGAGATGTCGAAGGTACCGCCACCCAGGTCATAGACGGCAATCTTGCGGTCGCCTTCCTGCTTGGCCAGACCGAAGGCCAGTGCGGCGGCGGTCGGCTCGTTGATGATGCGCTTGACTTCCAGACCGGCGATGCGGCCGGCGTCCTTGGTGGCCTGGCGCTGGCTGTCGTTGAAGTAGGCCGGTACGGTGATCACCGCTTCGGTCACTTCTTCGCCCAGATAGTCTTCGGCAGCCTTCTTCATCTTGCGCAGCACTTCGGCGGAGATTTGCGGCGGTGCCAGTTCGTTGTCGCGCACATTGACCCAGGCATCACCGTTCTTGGCCTTGGTGATCTGGAAAGGCATCAGGTCGATGTCCTTCTGGACTTCCTTGTCTTCGAAGCGGCGGCCGATCAGGCGCTTGATGGCGTACAGGGTGTTCTTCGGGTTGGTGACGGCCTGACGCTTGGCCGGGGCACCGACCAGGATTTCACCATCTTCCATGTAGGCGATGATCGACGGCGTGGTGCGGTTGCCTTCGGCGTTTTCGACCACTTTCGGATTACCGTTTTCTACCACGGCGACACAGGAGTTGGTGGTGCCGAGGTCAATACCAATGATTTTGCCCATATTCATTATTCCTTTGCTCTGTGAAACCGCGTGGATTCAGCGGCTTCCTTGATCATGTTTTGCAAGTCGTGGCGAAGTCCGGCTTTTTCAAGAGGGCTTTGCCAGCAGATTCAGTGTCTTACTTTGCCACCACCACCATGGCCGGTCGCAGCAGACGATCTGCAATGGCATAGCCCTTTTGCATCACGCGCACGACGGTATTGGTCTCGGCTTCCGCATCTTCGCTGCTGATGGCCTGGTGCTTGTGCGGGTCGAGCGGCTGGCCCAGCGGATTGATCTCTTCGATCTGCACTTTTTCAAAGGCACCGGCCAGCTGCTTCAGGGTCAGGTCGACACCGAACTTGAGGTTGTCGAACTGGCCGCTTTGGTCGGCCAGTGCCATTTCCAGGCTGTCCTTGACGCTCAGCAGCTCCATGGCGAACTTGTTGATGGCGTACTTGTGCGCACTGGCCAGCTCTTCCTGATGGCGGCGGCGCAGGTTCTCCATATCGGCCTTGCTGCGCAGATACTGATCCTTGACCTGCGCCAGCTCGGCCTCCAGCACCCCAATGCGCTCTTCGGCCGTGGCTTCACTGATGATGTCAGTATGCGTTTCCGTCGATTCGACGGCATCAGCGGCTTCTGCGCTGACGTTTTCCGGTTTTTCCTGCATGGTGGGTCCTCAATGGCACGGCTGTGACAAATGTTAACTCTGAGCAAAGTAGGGTCTTTGGCGGCGAATTCAAGAGGTCGATGACGAATTCTGCAAAATCTCCATGGAAAGTGAATTTTGCGTCGCAACCACGCCCATGTGCGCTTTTGGCCTCGCTCGTTCGGAAATGCAAAATAAATAGCCCAATCAGGTTTCGTTTTCGGACAATTTTGTTAGTAATTGAAAACAAAAGATTTTTTTGTGCTGCGCCGCACACAAAACAGATTATTTATGCTTAAATGGCTCCACAACAAAAGCGTCATATGACGTTTACAGCGCCCCTCCCCCATCGCAGCGGGGCGCCACAAAGAGAGAACGGCCCCGGCGAACCCGGACTGCTTTGCCACCGAAGTCAAGCATCCCCTGCCGGTGGCCTCCACGAGGAAAGTCGCCTGGCGACTTGGAAGAAACCTATCGATGAAGGGTAACGTATGACTACTCGCGAACAACGCATTGCCGCCATTCAGAAAGACTGGGACGAGAATCCGCGCTGGAAGGGCATCACCCGCGGTTACAGCGCCGCCGATGTGGAACGCCTGCGCGGCACTGTGCAGATCGAACATACCCTGGCACGCCGTGGTGCCGAAAAGCTGTGGAAACTGATCAACGAAGAGCCGTTCGTCAATGCCCTGGGCGCGCTGACCGGCAACCAGGCCATGCAGCAGGTCAAGGCTGGCCTGAAGGCCATCTATCTGTCCGGCTGGCAAGTCGCTGCCGATGCCAACCTTGGCAGCGAAATGTACCCGGACCAGTCGCTGTACCCGGCCAATTCCGTCCCGGCCGTGGTCAAGCGCATCAACAACACCTTCCAGCGTGCCGACCAGCTGCATCATGCCGAAGGCAATGACGAGATCGACTTCTTCGCCCCGATCGTGGCCGATGCCGAAGCCGGTTTCGGTGGCGTGCTGAACGCCCACGAACTGATGAAGAGCATGATCGAAGCCGGTGCCGCCGGCGTGCACTTCGAAGACCAGCTCGCCTCGGTGAAGAAGTGTGGTCACATGGGTGGCAAGGTGCTGGTACCGAGCCGCGAAGCAGTTGAAAAGCTGATCGCAGCCCGTCTGGCCGCCGACATCTACGGTGTGCCGACCATTCTGGTCGCCCGTACCGATGCCGAAGCCGCCGACCTGCTGACCTCGGATGTGGATGAGCGCGACCGTCCGTTCTGCACTGGTGAGCGCACCGTGGAAGGCTTCTATCGCACCAAGCCGGGTCTGGAACAAGCCATTTCGCGCGGTCTGGCCTACGCGCCGTACGCCGATCTGATCTGGTGTGAGACCGGCAAGCCGGATCTGGAGTACGCGCGCAAGTTCGCCGAAGCGATCCATGCCAAGTTCCCGGGCAAGCTGCTGGCCTACAACTGCTCGCCGTCCTTCAACTGGAAGAAGAACCTGGACGATGCCACCATCGCCAAATTCCAGAAGGAACTCGGCGCCATGGGTTACAAGTTCCAGTTCATCACCCTGGCCGGCTTCCACAGCCTGAACTACTCGATGTTCAACCTGGCTTACGGTTATGCCCGCCAGCAGATGACGGCCTTCGTCGAACTGCAGCAGAACGAATTCGCTGCGGCCGAAAAGGGCTTCACTGCCGTCAAGCACCAGCGCGAAGTCGGTACCGGCTACTTCGACGCCGTGACCCAGACCATTCAGGGTGGCCAGTCTTCGACCACCGCCCTGACCGGCTCGACCGAAGAAGAGCAGTTCCACTGAGCTTCGCAGACCGTCTCACTCGCCGCCCCGCACCGGGGCGGTTTTTCTTTGTGGCAGGCAAAAAAGAAGCCTCTCACTGGGAGGGCTTTTTTTCTGTGCTGCGCTGCAGGCAAAAAAGAAGCCGCGACCTGCGTCGCGGCTTTCAATATTGAGCAGGCATGAGGCCCCGGATCACAGACCCTGGGTATAAGCCTCTTCACCGTGCAGGGCAGCATCCAGACCGGTTTCCTGGGTCTTCGGATCCACCTTGACGGCGGTAAAGCGGTCGATCACCCACAACATGCCGTAGGTGAAGACAAAGGCCCAGACACCGGAAACCACGGCGGCAACGATCTGCTTCCACAGGAAGGAAGCATCGCCCGACAGCAGACCATTGGCGCCGGCCGCATTCCAGGCCTTGTCGGCAAACACGCCCAGCAGGATGGTGCCCAGCAGACCGCCCACACCGTGTACGCCCCAGACGTCGAGCGCATCATCCCAGCCCAAACGATTCTTCACCATCACGGCCAGGTAGCAGACTACAGCGGCGATCACACCGATGAGTGCAGCGGAACCCAGCGAGATGTAACCGGCGGCCGGCGTGACCGTGGCCAGACCGGCGACGGCACCGGTCAGCAGACCGATCAGCTTGGGCTGCTTGGAGTGCGACCACTCGAGGAAGAACCAGGTGGTGCCGGCAAAGGAGGCCGCCACGTCGGTATTCAGGAAGGCCGAGCAGGTGACATAGTCAACCTTCAGCTCGGAACCGGCGTTGAAGCCATACCAGCCAAACCACAGCAGACCGGTACCCAGGGCGATCAGCGGCACATTGTGCGGCTTGTTTTCCACGTAGGCACGGCGACCGACATAGAGAATCGAGGCCAGGGCGGCGAAGCCAGCGGTGTTATGCACCACGATACCACCGGCGAAGTCGAGTACGCCCCACTGCGCCAGCAGGCCGTTCGGGCTCCACACCATGTGGACGAACGGGAAGTAGACGAAGATCAGCCAGGCGGTCAGGAACAGGAAGTAGGCTTTGACCGTCACGCGGTTGGCAAAAGCACCGGTGATCAGTGCCGGGGTGATGATGGCGAACATCATCTGATAGGCCACATGCACGATCAGTGGAATACCGGCATCGTTGCCGGCAAACATGGTGTGCAGCGTCACGCCGCGCATGAAGGCATAGTAGGTGGGGTCACCGATGATGCCGTGCCAGGTCGGACCGAAGCACATCGAGTAACCGAAGGCAAACCACAGCACCGTGGTCCAGCCCAGTGACATGAAACTCTGGGCCATGATGGTCAGCACGTTCTTGCGGCCGACCAGACCACCATAGAAGAAAGCCAAACCCGGTGTCATCAGCATCACCAGGCTGGAACACAATAGCATAAAGCCAGTATTTCCGACGTTAATCGGCATGATTGGGGTAGTCATGTAACGATTTCCTATTAGTACAAAAATGGGTATTTCTTATTGTGGCTGCATCGTGCGCCTGCTCCGCGCTACACTCGTTGCAATAGATCAAGTGAAGATCACAAGATCGTGATGTTGTTGATGACGTGTCCGGTTCACGACGCAATCCTGTCGGTAACCGACGCACAAATAAAAACGCGCCGTGGCCAAAAGGACACGGCGCGTCAGCAAGCAAGGACTCAGGCAGGGATTTGCTGAGTGATGCAGTGGATGTTGCCACCGCCGAGCAGCACCTCGCGGGCGGGGACGCCGACGATACGGTAGTCGGGGAAAATCCCCTGCAGCTGGCTGGCAGCCTGGGCATCGGTACGCTCATCCAGCAGAGGGAAGATGACCTGGCCATTGCTGATCAGGAAGTTGACATAGGAGGCGGCCATTCTCTCCCCTGCCAGCCGGGGTACGGCATCTCCCGTCTCGACACCGGCCACTTCCTGCGGCGTGTAGTACAGCGGCCCCGGAGCAATCATCTTGTGCACCCTGATCCGGCGTCCTTTGGCATCGACCGCCTTGCTCAGTACCGCATACGCGGCTTGCGACCGGGCATACTGCGGATCTTCCGGATCCTCCACCCAGTGCAGGATCACCTCACCCGGCCGGGCAAAGCAGCACATATTGTCGATGTGGCCGTCAGTCTCATCCATGAAGACCCCCTCCGGCAGCCAGATGAAGTGGCTGACGCCGAGGTACTGGCTCAGCAGGGCCTCGATCTGCGGCTGATCGAGATGCGGGTTGCGGTTGGGATGCAACAGGCACTCCGCCGTGGTCAGCAGGGTGCCTTCACCGTCGACGTGAATCGAACCACCCTCCAGCACCAGCGGCGCCTGATAGCCGGCGAAGCCATGCTGCGCCAGCACCTTGCCGGCAACATCGCTGTCCTGGTCCCAGGGATGATACAAACCGCCGTTCAGCCCGCCCCAGGCATTAAACTGCCAGTCCACGCCGCGCAGATCGCCGCCGGCATTCACCACCATCGTCGGACCGGTATCGCGCATCCAGCAATCATCGCTTTCCATCTCGACCAGCGTCACGGCTGCCGGCATCACCGCGCGGGCGGCCTGCATGCAGCGCGACGGCACCCCCATGAACACCGGGGTAGAGGCCGCGATGGCGGCGGCAATGGCCGCGAAGGTCCGCTGTGCCGGGACGCCCTGCTCGCGCCAGTTATCCGGGCGCTGCGGCCAGATCATCCAGACGGCCTGCTGGGGTGCCCATTCGGCAGGCATGGCAAACCCATCCTGCTGCGGCACACTGTTCATGACATGATGACTCATGGTTGACCTCACTCTGCCTGGTGAACACCATCGGATGTTTTCAGCACATCGTACATCTGCGGTCGGCGATCGCGGAACACACCCCAGGCCACACGGCGCTTTCTGATGGCATCCAGATCGAAGGTATGTACCAGCACACATTCGCTCGTTTTGTCGGCCTGCTTGACCAGTTCACCGGTCTCGTCGGCAATGAAGGACGAACCGTAGAAGGTCATTTGATAATCCGGATGCAGCACGCTGGCCTCGGTACCAATGCGGTTGGAAGCAATCACCGGCGTCAGATTGGCACCGGCATGACCTTGCTGGACACGGGTCCAGTGCGGCTGGCTGTCGATCTCCGGATAATCCGGCTCGCTGCCGATGGCGGTCGGGAAGAAGATCAGCTCGGCGCCCATCAGTGCCAGCGTGCGTGCGGTTTCCGGGAACCACTGATCCCAGCAGATGCCGACACCGATCCGGGCATAGCGGGTATCCCACACCTTGAAACCGCTGTCACCCGGGGTGAAGTACTGCTTTTCCTGATAGGCCGGGCCATTGGGAATGTGGGTCTTGCGATAGGTATCCAGCACCTTGCCGTCGGCATCGATGACCACCAGCGAATTGTAGTAGGCATTGTGGCAGCGTTCGAACCAGCTGATCGGCAGCACCACTTGCAGTTCGCGTGCCAGCTGGCTGAAATGGGCCACGATCCGGCTTTCGCCGACCGTGCTGGCCAGCGCGAAATGTTCGGGGTTCTGTTCGATGCAAAAGTACGGCGCTTCGAACAATTCTTGCAGCAGGATGACCTGCGCGCCCTGCGCAGCAGCCTGCCGCACCAGTTTTTCCGCATTGGCGATATTGGCACTGCTATCCCAGCTGCAAGCCATTTGTGTTGCGGCCACCGTCACCATCTTGACCATGATGCTCTCTCGCTTTCACTGAATGAATCATTGACAGCGCCAGTCTAGGGAGCGTCAAATCATTCATCAAATGAATAATATAGATGGCACCATCAATGAGGTGAATAAATGAAACTGCACCAACTGGATCTGAATCTGCTGCTGGCGCTGGATGCCCTGATCAGTCTGCGCAGTGTCACCCGAGCCGCAGAGAAACTGTTTGTCAGCCAGCCCGCCATGAGCCACTCGCTCAACCGGCTGCGCGATTTCTTCAACGACCCGTTGCTGGTCCGCACACCACAGGGCATGCAGCCCACCGAACGCGCACTCTATCTGCAGCGGGGGGTGCATCAGGTGCTGAGCCTGCTGGAAAACCATCTGAACCAGCCGGAGGCCTTTGACCCGCGCACCTCGCAGCGCCGCTTCACCATCAGCACGACCGACTATGTCGAGTGTGTTCTGATCCCCCCGCTGGTCCAGCGGCTGGCTGAAGAGGCCCCCGGCATCCATCTGGATATCCAGATCCTGCGCGAAGAGATTCCGGAGAGCGCGCTGGCGAATGGGGAGATCGACCTACTGCTGGGGTTTGACGAGTACATGGCGATCCCGGGCTATCTGTGCCGTGAGACCTGGCTGACCGAACCGCTGAGCGGACTGGTCAGCCAGCAGCATGCTCGTGTCGGCGATACCCTGACGCTGGCACAGAGCATCGAACTGCCACATGTGTTTCATTCCCCCCTCGGACACCGCGGCTCGCCCCTGGACGACTACCTGGCCGAGCGCGGCCTGCAGCGGCGCATTTCGGTGCAAAGTCAGAGTTATATGTCTGCGGCGGCGATTGTCAGCCACACCGATCATCTGTTCATCCTGCCGCAGCGGGTGGCGGCCATGATGGCCGGCTTCTGGCCGCTGCGAATGGTCGAGCTGCCACAGGATTTCCCGGTGTATCACTTGAACTGTGTCTGGCACCCGGTGCAGGACAAGCAACCCGGGCTGTGCTGGCTGCGAAACTTGATGCGCCAGTTGATCCAGCAGCCGGCACCCGCCGCTTTTCACGGTGCAAGCTGAAACACCAGAACAAGCGGCCCGCAGTTGCGGGCCGTTGTCATCACGATAGCGTCTTGCGCATGAAGTGGTTTTCACCCAGATCCGGGCCCGGCTCGGGCAGGAAGCCCCAGCGAGCAAAGAACGGTTGTGATTCACGGCAAACCAGCGCAGTCAGGGTACGCAGGCCATGGCTGGCGGCATGGCGATGAACCCGCTCCATCAGCAGGGTGCCGATACCCCGGCCCTGCCAGCTTTCACGCACGAAGAAGTGGTCGATCACCCCTTCGCCATCCAGGTTGGCATAGCCAATCACCTGATCACCGTACTCGACGACGAACGGCTCGCTGACGCGCAGTCTGGCCAGCCATTGCTGCTCGGTTTGCCCGGTCTTGCCCAGGCGCTGATAAAGGTCCCAGAGCTTGGGTTCCTCTCCGGGTTGGTAGGGTCGCAAACGCATGATGAATCCTCGATGAGCCTAAAATTTTGATTGCACTCAGTCTACGCGCGCGACAACCGGCACGACTTGACTTAATGCAAATAATGCATCGACCAATTCGTCATAAGAATAGTTTCATGCGCTGCAAAAGACAATTCACCCACCAAGGCCCGTCAGGCGACAGATTTACAGCGGCAACTGGTCGATCAGCCGTCGTACCGCCTCCTCCATATCCACGTCTCCGTCCAGATCCTGCCGACCTTGCCAGCCTGGCTGGGTATGGCTGTCGGCACGCAGGACCAGGACCGGAATGCGCACAACGCGCGAAACCGGCGGCGCCCAGTACGGTCCGTAGGCAGGCCCGGGTTCGGTGATGATCTGCTGCCGCTCCTCCAGCCTGAAACACAGCAGGTAGTCACTGCCCTGCTTCACCTCGCGCCAGCCATGCAGATCCAGTCGCATGCGAATATTGTCTGCCAGACCGGGCGGTGCATTGTCCGGCAGACAGTCGAGCCGGTAGCCCGGTTCGGCGGCAAAGATCCGGCCGGCCAGCAAGGCCAGCACGACAAATAGTGCATATCGTTTCAAACGCTCACTCCTTGTAGAGATGGATGTCGCGGCGGACGGCCCGCCGACCAGCCGGCAGACTTAATCCCAGTAGCCGGTCCGGGCATAGACAGCTTTGAGATAGTCGATGAAATGGCGCACCCGCTGGGGCAGAAACTTGCGTTGCGGCACCACGGCATACACCGGGTAATCCGGTGAAGAAAAATGATCCAGCACACTGACCAGACGTCCCTCCGACAGGTCATCCTTGACCTCCCACAGCGAACGCCAGGCCAGCCCTCGCCCCTGCAGCGCCCAGTCATGCAGGACCGCACCATCGTTGCACTCCAGCATGCCGGAAACGCGCAGGTTGATCATTTCGCCCTCGACCACGAAGCGCCAGCCACGGCTCTGACTCTCGCCCAGCGTCAGGCAGGCATGCCGTGACAGATCCTCCAGAGAGCGCGGAATACCATGCTGAGCCAGATAGGCCGGCGCGGCCACCACCACGCGGCGGTTCTGCGCCAGCCGCAGCGCCACCAGACTGGAGTCGGACAGATCGCTGATGCGGATGGCACAGTCGATGGGGTCACGCAACAGGTCGACGATTCTATCGGAAAGATCCAGCGTCAGCTTGATGTCGGGGTTGGCCTGCTGAAACGCCGCGGCATGGGGTGCCACATGACGGCGTCCAAAGCCGGCCGGGGCGCTGATGCGCAGATGGCCGCGCGCCCGGGCACTGCCGGAGGCCACGGCCGCCTCGGCCTCGTTCAACTCGGCGAGGATGCGCAGGCAATCCTCGTAAAAAGCACTCCCCTCCTGGGTCAGCGACAGGCTGCGGGTCGTGCGTACCAGCAGGCGCGCCCCCAGCCGCTCTTCCAGCGCATCCAGCCGGCGCCCCATCACAGCAGGCACCACGCCCTCACTGCGCGCTGCGGCCGACAGGCTGCCGTGCTTGACCACCGCCACAAAACTTTCCAGCTGCTTGAGATTATCCATCGCACTCACTGCCTGTCTGACGGGTTGGCGTTTGTACCGGACGGATCAATGATGAGGAACTCATCACTCAGGAGTCATGATCATGGTTGCCGCATTATTGCTCCTCCTCTGCCTGGCCGATTCGCCGGCACAGGATCCGGCCACCGCCCCCTGGCCGGATTTCGAGCTGGAGATCAATCAGATTCCCTGAGTCGCCCGGTCCATTACCTACCAAAAAGTAAAAGATGTTATGTCATTTTAGGTCTTTTTAACTCATGTTGTCGTCACTAAACTGTTTGGCATAATCAGTACACACACGGGGAAGAAACATCATGTCGATTCAATTGCCGCAGGGTGTCGCCATCAGCGCACCCATCCTGGACGAGTTCGAAACCATCCTGAGCGAAGACGCGCTCGCTCTGGTCGCCGCCCTGCACCGTCAGTTCGAGCCGCGACGCCGCGAGTTGATGGCCGCGCGTGTGACTCGCCAGGCCGAGCTGGACGCGGGCCGCCTGCCGGACTTCCTGCCGGAAACGGCCGCCGTGCGTGCCGGGGACTGGAAAATTGCGCCGCTGCCCAAGGACCTGCTGGATCGTCGCGCGGAAATCACCGGTCCGGTCGAGCGCAAGATGATGATCAATGCGCTCAATTCGGGCGCCAAGAGCTTCATGGCCGACTTCGAAGATTCGAACTGCCCGAGCTGGGAAAACCAGATCCGCGGCCAGATCAATGTGCGTGATGCCTATCGCAAGACCATTGCCTGGACCAGCCCGGAAGGCAAGGCCTATCGCCTCAACGACACGATCGCGACGCTGATCCTGCGGCCGCGCGGCTGGCATCTGATGGAAAAGCACGTCACGGTGGATGGTCAGCAGGTGAGCGGGGCGATCTTCGACTTTGCCCTGTCCTTCTTCCACAACATTCACTACCTGACAGCCAACGGCTCGGCCACGTACTACTATCTGCCGAAGATGGAGAGCCATCTGGAAGCCCGTCTGTGGAACGACATCTTTGTCGTGGCGCAGAAGGCCCTCGGCGTCCCGCAAGGCACCATCAAGGCCACGGTGCTGATCGAAACCATCCTGGCCGCCTTCGAGATGGATGAAATCCTGTATGAGCTGCGCGAACACAGTTCGGGGCTGAATGCCGGACGCTGGGACTACATTTTCAGCTGCATCAAGAAGTTCAAGAACAATCGCGACTTCTGCCTGGCCAACCGCGGTCAGATCACCATGACCGTGCCGTTCATGCGGGCCTACAGCCTGTTGCTGCTCAAGACCTGCCATCGCCGCAACGCGCCGGCCATCGGGGGCATGGCGGCGCTGATTCCGATCAAGAATGATCCGGTGGCCAATGAAAAGGCCCTGGCGGGGGTGAAGGCGGACAAAGACCGGGATGCCAGTGACGGCTACGATGGTGGCTGGATTGCCCACCCGGGTCTGGTACCGATCGCGCTGGAGGCCTTCACCGCAGTATTGGGGGATCGCCCGAACCAGATCGACAAGCAACGTCCGGACGTCGAGGTCAGCGCGGCCGACCTGATCAACTTCCAGCCGGAAACCCCGATTACCGAGGCCGGCCTGCGCATGAACATCAATGTCGGCATCCAGTATCTGGGCTCGTGGATTTCCGGCAATGGTTGCGTGCCGATTCACAACCTGATGGAAGACGCGGCCACCGCCGAGATCTCGCGTTCGCAGATCTGGCAGTGGATCCGCTCGCCCAAGGGGGTTCTGGAGGATGGCCGCAAGGTGACGGTCGAACTGTTCCGCCAGCTGCAGGCTGATGAAGTGGCCAAACTCAAGAGCGAATACGGTAGCCGCTGGACACGCCAGTACGAAGATGCGGTCAATATGTTCGACATGCTGACCACCTCGGACAACTTCGTCGAATTCCTGACCCTGCCGGGCTACGAATACCTGGCTTGATCCGCCGCACACCATGCAGTTAAATTAAGGACGGGATCGAATGAACGATCCCGTCATTTTTTTGTCCATGCAGTTTATTCCTGTCATTGCGAGAGACCATGAAACCCATGCATGCCCTGATTGGCGGAACCCTGCTGCTGGCGGCCACCCTGCCGGCACTGGCCGAGGACAATACCACCCAGCTCGAGCTGACGGCGTCCAGCCAGCGCGAAGTCGCCAACGACCAGCTGGATGTCACGCTGTACGTGCAGGAAAGCCAGGCCCAGCCGGCGGCTCTCGCCGACAGCCTGAACCGCAAGACCGCCGCCGCCATGGCGGTGGCGCGCAGCTATGGCGCCGTTCAGGCCAGCAGCGGCAACTACAGCACCTGGCCGCAGTACGACAAGAACAACCAGATCAAGGGCTGGCAAGGCCGGTCGGAGATCCATCTGCGTAGCGGCGACTTCGTACAGACTGCCCAGCTGGTGGCACGCCTGCAGCAATCCATGCTGCTGGGCAATGTCGATTTCAGTGTCTCGGAACAGGCACGCAAGCGCATCGAGCAGCAAATGCTGCCCGAGGCCATCGCCCAGTTGCAGGCGACGGCCAAAGTCGCCGCCGGTGCGCTGGGCAAGAGCCAAGTCAGCGTGCGAGAGCTGAGCATCGGTAATAATGGCAACGCCCCGCGTCCGATGATGGCCATGATGGCCAAGCGTGCCAATATCGGCCCCGAATCCGTCGCCGCCCCGGACTGGCAGGCAGGGACGTCCATGCTGCAATTGCAGGTCAGCGGCAAGCTGGATTTGAAGTAAGCCGAGAGGCGGGCTCTTCCGGAGCAGCGGCGCATGCGCTAAAGTGATGGCCACGCTCCGCTACTCCAGACGGATCACCAACCCGGTTTGAACCATCCTATGAAACTGATTGCTTCGCTCACCAGCCCCTACGCCCGCAAGGTGCGCATCGTTCTGGCAGAAAAGAAAATCGACTGTCCCCTGGAAGTCGACATCCCCTGGGAGGCCGACAGCAAGGTCCCGGACTACAACCCGCTGGGCAAAGTACCGGTGCTGGAGCTGGATGACGGCATGGCGCTGTATGACTCCCGCGTCATCGTCGAGTACCTGGATAATGTCTCGCCGGTTCAGCGCCTGCTGCCGGACGGTCATCGTCAGCTGATCCTGGCCAAGCGCTGGGAAGCACTGGCCGATGGCATCATCGATGCCGCTGTGACGGTCTTCCTGGAGCAAAAACGCCCGGCAGCCCAGCAGAGCCCGGAATGGATCGAACGCCAGTACGGCAAGATTGCCCGTGGTCTGCAGGCGCTGTCGACCGATCTGGGTGAACGTCCCTGGTGCCATGGCGATGGCTATAGCCTGGCCGATATTGCCGTCGGCTGCTGCCTGGCCTACCTGGCCTTCCGTTTCCCGCAGATCAGCTGGAAACAGGACTACCCCAATCTGGATGCCCTGCACCAGAAGCTGGAAGCCCGCCAGTCCTTCATCGACACCCAGCCCCCGACGGTCTGAACCATCATTGCCCGACAACGTCGGCCCGCAACAGACAGAGACGACGCCTTCGGCGTCGTCTTTTTTTGGTCCGTTCCCGGCGCAAAAAAAGTGCCCCCTGAATTCAGGGGGCACAGGGGGACGTCTTGTCGAGGTCCTTGGGGTAATCAGGCAGACAACTCCAGCATCAGCCGGTTGATGCGCTTGACGAAGCTGGCCGGATCGTCCAGCTTGCCGCCTTCGGCCAGCAGCGCCTGGTCGTACAGCACATGCGCCAGATCGGCGGCACGCGCCTCATCCTGCTCGGCATTCAGCCGCTGCACCAGCATGTGCTCCGGGTTGATCTCCAGCACCGGCTTGTTCTCCGGTACATTCTGGCCAACCGACTTCAGCAAACGCTCCAGGTGGGCGCTCATGTCATGCTCGCCAACCACCAGGCAGGCCGGGCTGTCGGTCAGACGTGCGGTGGCACGGACTTCCCTGACCTTGTCGCCCAGCGCGGCGGTAATGCGGCCCAGCACCGGTTTGGCGCTCTCTTCGGCCTTCTGCTGTGCGGCCTTGTCGGCATCATCTTCCAGCGCGCCAAGGTCGAGTTCGCCCTTGGCGACCGACTGCAGCTTCTTGCCTTCGAATTCATGCAGATTGCTGCTGACCCACTCATCCACACGATCCGCCAGCAGCAGGACTTCAATACCCTTCTTGCGGAACACTTCGAGGTGCGGGCTGTTCCTGGCGGCAGCCAGGCTTTCAGCGGTAATGAAGTAGATCTTCTCCTGACCTTCCTTCATGCGGCCTACGTAGTCCGCCAGCGAAACACTGGCGGTATCGCCCTCGCTGGCCGTGGAGTGGAAGCGCAGCAGCTTGGCCAGACGATCCTTGTTGGCAAAATCTTCGCCCACGCCCTCTTTCAGCACCTGGCCGAATTCCTGCCAGAAGCTGGCATATTTAACGGCGTCGTTCTGCGCCAGGTCTTCCAGCATGCCGAGCACCTTCTTGACGCAGCCGGCACGAATGGCGTCGATATCACGCGACTGCTGGAGGATTTCCCGCGACACATTGAGCGGCAGATCGCTGGAGTCGATCACCCCGCGCACGAAGCGCAGGTAATGCGGCATCAGCTTTTCGGTATCTTCCATGATGAACACACGGCGCACATACAGCTTCACACCCTGCTTGCGCTCGCGGTCATACAGGTCAAACGGAGCCCGTGACGGGATGTAGAGCAGCTCGGTGTATTCCTGACGGCCTTCGACCCGGGCGTGGCTCCAGGCCAGCGGGTCGGTGAAATCATGGGCAATGTGCTTGTAAAACTCTTTGTATTGCTCGTCGCTGATCTCGCTCTTGGCGCGTGCCCACAGGGCGGAAGCCTGATTGACCGCCTCGAAGGCCGGTTCGGCGGCTTCGGCCCCCTCTTCGGCTTCGCTGACGGTTTTCATCTCAATCGGCAGCGAGATGTGATCGGAGTAGGTGCGCACGATATGACGCAGGCGCCAGTCGTTGAGGAACTCGTCCTCACCCTCCTTCAGATGCAGCACCACCTCGGTACCGCGCGCGGTGCGCTCGATGGTTTCCAGTGTGTAATCGCCCTGGCCGGTGGACTCCCAGCGAACGCCTTCGCCACTGGCGGCACCTGCGCGCCGGGTGCTGAGCGTGACCTTGTCCGCCACGATGAAAGCCGAATAGAAGCCGACGCCGAACTGGCCGATCAGATTGGCATCCTTTTGCGCATCGCCGGTCAGGGCATCGAAGAACTTGCGCGTGCCGGAGCGGGCAATGGTGCCAATGTTTTCGATCACTTCATCACGGCTCATACCGATACCGTTGTCGGTAATGGTCAGGGTACGGGCAGCCGGGTCGAAGGTAACGCGAATCTTCAGCTCGCCATCGTCTTCCAGCAGCTCTGGATGGCTCATCGACTCGAAGCGCAGCTTGTCGGCGGCATCGGAGGCATTGGAGATGAGTTCTCGCAGGAAGATCTCCTTGTTGGAATACAAGGAGTGGATCATCAGATGGAGCAGTTGCTTGACTTCAGTCTGAAAGCCCAGGGTTTCTTTCTGTGCGCTCATATCGGTTATTCAGGGTTGGTCAACGATAGAGCGCAGATAGGGGCGTGCGGGCGGGTTTTCAATAGGGAGCCGGACGGCTCCCCGTCAGCAGGCCATCAGTCGGGGCGGTAAAGAATGTGGTAGGTCTTGCCGGTCCAGCCATAGCGATGGCGCCGCTCCAGCAGAAAGGGCGGTACGATGTCGTCGCTGCACGGGATGAAGCCTTGCGCAGCAAACAGGGGAATCAGCGTACTCTGGGTCAGGCAGTAACAGGGGTCGGTCAGATAGCCGGTGGCCGCCGCCAGCAGCTGGCGGCCAATGCCGCGACCGCGCCAGTGTTTGCCGATATACAGGCCGCGCAGCAGGGTATAGCCCTGCTCTTTCACCAGTCGCACCACCCCGACGGTTTCATGCCCCATGATGGCCAGCAGGAGGAAATCGGAGGCCTGATAACGGCCATCGTAGCCACCCTCGTCGTACAGTCGCACGACCGAGGCAAACTCATAAGGCGAGGCCTGACGGATGATCAAGGATTCAGACGGGCTGACGTGATAGGAGGCTGGGCTTGGCATTGCATTATTCCGCGAGAGTGTCTGGCCCCCGAAGGGGATTGTTCAACAATATACGGGTAGTGATCACATCATGCCTTCAGGCGAGAAATAGCACAACATGAAGACAATCAAGCCCGGCCGGGGCCGGGCTTGATGAATGCCGAAACGGAATGCTCAGGACTGGGCGACGCGCAGCCCAGGCGGCAAAGCGAAGGTGGTGTGCTCCTCGACACCGGGCAGCTCGGCGACCTCGCTGGCGCCCAGCTCGCGGATGCGCTCAATGACCGCCTGAACCAGCACCTCCGGTGCAGAAGCACCAGCCGTCACACCAATGCGCTGCTTGCCCGCGAACCAGCTTTCCTGCAACTGGGAGGCATTGTCCACCATCCAGGCATCCACCCCCTTGAGGGCGGCCACTTCACGCAGGCGATTGGAGTTGGAGCTGTTGGGCGAACCGACCACGATCACCAGATCACAGCTGTCCGCCAGGCTCTTGACCGCATCCTGCCGGTTCTGCGTGGCATAGCAGATATCATCCTTCTTCGGGCTGGCAATGGCAGGGAAACGGGCCTGCAGGGCGGCAATGATGTCGCGGGTTTCATCCACCGACAGTGTGGTCTGCGAGACGAAGGCCAGCTGTTCCGGGTTGTTCACCACCAGCTTGCCGACATCCTCCAGGCTCTCCACCAGATACATGCGATCCTCGACCTGGCCCATGGTGCCCTCCACCTCCGGATGACCGGCGTGACCGATCATGATGATCTCCATACCGGCCTTGTGCATGCGCTTGACCTCGACATGGACCTTGGTCACCAGCGGGCAGGTGGCATCGTAAACCTGCAGCCCGCGAGCCTCGGCCTGTTGCCGCACCGACTGCGGCACGCCATGCGCCGAGTAGATCAGAATGGCCCCCTGCGGCACATCGTCCAGCGCCTCGATGAAGATGGCCCCCTTGTCGCGCAGCTGCTCCACCACAAAGCGGTTGTGCACCACTTCATGGCGCACGTAGATCGGTGCGCCATACAGCTCGATGGCGCGCTCGACAATGGCAATGGCCCGATCGACCCCGGCGCAGAAGCCGCGCGGGTTGGCCAGCATGATGGTCTTGTTCATCGGGTCTTGTCCTTCAGGTAAACGGAGAAAACGGCCAGTCCGGTTCGCCGGGGCGAACCGGCAGGATCAGCGGGCCGGCTTTTTCAGGCTGTCGAGCACCATCAGCGCCGCACCGACGCAAATGAAGGAGTCCGCCAGATTGAAGGCCGGATAGTACCAGTGACGATAGTAAATCTGGATGAAGTCGACCACATGGCCGTAGACCATGCGATCGATCACATTCCCCAGTGCCCCGCCCATGATGAAGGCGGCGGCCCAGCGCATCAGACAGGAGAAACGCCCCTGCAAGAGGTTCCAGCCCAGCCAGCCGGACACGGCAAAGGCCAGCACGCTGAACAAATGCTTTTGCCAGCCGCCGGCATCGGCCAGAAAGCTGAAGGCCGCACCGGGATTGTAGATCAGCGTGAAGCTGAACAAGCCCGGGATCACCGCACGGCTCTCACCGTATTGGTAGGTCCCGTTGAAATACAGCTTGGCCAGCTGATCGAGCACAATGATCAGCAGGGCCATGGCGAACCATGGCCAGCGACGAAACTCATGCATGCTGCCGGCCCTCGCCCTGCCCCGCCAGATTGCTGACGCAGCGACCGCACAGGGTGGGGTGCTCGCCATGGCTGCCGACATCGGCACGATAGTGCCAGCAGCGCTCGCACTTGCCATGGGTGGACGGCGTCACGCGGATACGCGTGGCATCGCCCTGGCTGACACCGACGCGCGACACGATCAGCACGTACTTCAGGTCGTCGCCCAGGCTGGCCAGGAGCGGGAACAGGCTGTCGTCGGCTTCGATATCGATTTCGGCCTGCAGCGAGGAGCCCAGCTGCTCACCGGCACGCAGCACTTCGATCTCCTTGTTCACTTCGGCGCGCAGGTTGCGGATCACCTGCCACTTGGCCGCCAGCGCAGCCTCGGTCTCGGCGTCCGGCAACGGGAACTCGTGCCAGGTGTGGAACAGGGTCGAGTCTTCCTCGTTACCGGTAAAGACTTCCCAGGCCTCGTCGGCGGTAAAGCACAGCACCGGCGACAGCAGCAACAGCAGCGAGCGGGTGATGTGATACAGCGCCGTCTGGGCCGAGCGACGAGCCGGCGAATCGGCGGCCGTGGTATACAGACGGTCTTTCAGCACGTCGAGGTAGAAGGCGCCCAGATCTTCGGCGCAATAGACCACGATCTCCTGCATGGCATGGTGGAAGGCATAGCGGGCGTAATGCTCGCCGGCAACCTTCTCCTGCAGTTCCTTGGCCATCACCAGTGCGTAGCGGTCCAGCTCCAGCATGCGTTCGAACGGCACGGCGTGGTCGATCGGATCGAAGTCGGACAGGTTGGCCAGCAGGAAGCGCAGGGTATTGCGCAGGCGGCGGTAGCTTTCCGTGGTGCGCTTGAGAATCTCCTGCGACAGGGCCATGTCGCCGGAATAGTCGGCACTGGCAATCCACAGACGCAGGATGTCGGCGCCCAGGGAGCTGCAGATTTCTTCCGGCGCAATGCCGTTGCCGCGCGACTTGGACATCTTGTAGCCCTTGTCGTCGACGGTGAAGCCATGGGTCAGCAGCTGCTTGTACGGCGCACGACCGATGGTGGCGCAACCGGTCTTGAGCGAAGACTGGAACCAGCCGCGATGCTGGTCCGAGCCTTCCAGATACAGGTCGGCGGGCCAGGCGAGCTCGGGGCGCTGCTTGAGCACGGCAAAGTGCGTCGAACCGGAGTCAAACCAGACGTCCAGCGTGTCGCTGAGCTTGCGATACTGGTCGGCCTCTTCACCCAGCAGCTCGCGTGCATCCAGGCTGAACCAGGCCTCGATACCCTGCTGCTCGATGCGCAGCGCCACCTCTTCCAGCAGCTGGGCCGAACGCGGATGCAGCTCGCCACTTTCCTTGTGCACGAAGAAGGTCATCGGCACGCCCCAGTTACGCTGACGCGAGACACACCAGTCCGGGCTGTTCTTGATCATGGCGTCCAGCCGTGCGCGGCCCCAGGCCGGGAAGAACTCGGTGGCATCGACCGCACGCTGGCTGATGTCGCGCAGGGTTTCGCCGCCGTGGCCGGGGCGGTCCATGCTGATGAACCATTGCGGCGTGGCACGGAAGATGATCGGCGTCTTGTGGCGCCAGCAGTGCGGGTAGCTGTGCGACAGCTTGGCCTGATGGATCAGTGCGCCGCGCTCGGCCAGCACTTCGATGACCTTCGGGTTGGCATCCCACACCAGCAGACCGGCAAACAGCTCGGTGGTCGACTTATAGCGGCCATCGTCGGCCACCGGGTTGTCGATGCCCAGCTTGTAAGCCTGACCGACGATATAGTCATCCAGACCATGCGCCGGGGCGGTATGTACCAGACCGGTACCCGCCTCGGTGGTCACGTGGTTGCCGCAAATCACCGGCACCTGACGGTCATAGAACGGGTGCTGCAGGGGCAGCAGCTCAAGCGCCTCGCCCTGTGCCTCGCCCAGCACGCGGTGGCTGTCGACGCCATAGCGCTGCAGCGTGGACTCGGCCAGCTCCTTGGCCAGGATCAGCAAGCCCTTCGGGGTATCCAGCAACTGGTAGGTGAGCGTGGGATTGACCGACACCGCCAGGTTGGCCGGCAAGGTCCACGGCGTGGTGGTCCAGATGACGGCCATGGCCTGTCCGACCGGGGCGTTCAGGCCGAAAATGCTGGCCAGCCTGTCGCTGTCCAGTACCTTGAAACCGACATCAATGGCCGGCGAGACCTTGTCTTCGTACTCGACCTCGGCTTCGGCCAGCGACGAGCCGCACTCGATACACCAGTGCACCGGCTTCTCGCCCTTGTTGAGGAAGCCGTTGTCGTGAATCTTGCCCAGGGTGCGCACGATGTCGGCTTCGGTCTTGAAGTCCATCGTCAGGTAGGGATTCTCCCAGTCACCGAGGATGCCCAGGCGGATGAAGCCCTTCTTCTGGCGCGCCACCTGCTCCTTGGCGTACTCGCGGCACAGTTCGCGGAACTTGGCGGCCGGGATGGCCTTGCCATGCAGCTTTTCCACCATCAGTTCGATCGGCAGGCCGTGGCAGTCCCAGCCGGGCACATAGGGGGCGTCGAAACCGGCCAGGGTACGTGAACGGATGATCAGGTCCTTGAGCACCTTGTTGACCGCATGCCCCAGGTGAATGTCATTGTTGGCATAGGGAGGGCCGTCATGCAGGATGAACTTCGGCCGGCCGGCACACAGCTGGCGCAGCTTTTCATAACGGCGGCTGTCCTGCCAGCGCTTGACCCAGGCCGGCTCGCGTTTGGCCAGGTCACCACGCATGGCAAAGGGGGTGTCCAGAAGATTGACGGTTTTACGGTAATCGATGCTCATGCCTGCTCTCGTTGCAAACTGGTCAAATAGGCTTTGGCACTGCTGGCATCCCGTTCAATCTGGGCCACCAGTGCGGAAAGATCGTCATAGCGCGCTTCATCGCGCAATTTTTTCAGAAAACGTACCACGATGCGGCGACCATACAGATCACCGCTGAAATCAAACAGATGGACTTCCAGCTTGTAGTTCTGGCTGGTGGTCACCGTCGGGTTCTTGCCCAGACTGGCCACCCCGCCCAGGCGCCCGGCTTCGGTCTCCACCTCGACCACGAACACGCCTTCCAGGGCTGGGCGGCGATGCGGCAAATGCACGTTGGCGGTCGGAAAACCAATGGTACGCCCCAGCTTCTTGCCGTGGATCACCCGGCCGGACAGCTGGTAAGGATGTCCCAGCAGGGCCTCGGCGCCGGTCAGGTCACCGGCGGCCAGGCGCTGCCTGACCAGCGAGCTGGAGGCACGCTCCCCCTCCACCAGCACCGAGGGCATCGCCTCGGTGACCAGGCCCGGGGTCGACGACAGCAGGGCAAAATCGCCGCGCCGATCGGCACCGAACTGGAAATCGTCGCCAATCAGCAGATAACGCGCCTTGAGTTGCTCGTGCAGCACATGCTGAACGAAGTCCTGCGCCGGCATGCGCGAAAACCCGTGATTGAAGCGGAATACGAACACATAGTCGAGCAAACCCAGCTCACGCAGACGGCGCAGCTTGTCGCGCATGGTCGACAGGCGCGCGGTCGGCTCGCCACGGGCAAAAAATTCGCGCGGGTGCGGTTCAAACGTCAGGAGCGCCGTGGGCAGATGACGGGCATCGGCCTCAAGGCGCAGGCGTTGCAGCATCTTCTGATGCCCATGGTGCACACCGTCGAAATTGCCGATGGTCAACGCACATGGCGACAGGGAGAAGCGTCGCGGATCTCCGAAAAATACCTGCATGTGCGGGCTCTGATTGCATACCGAAACGTCCGATTGTAGCCGCCAGTACTAGCGAGCGTCCAGCCACGAACCCTGGCATGGTGCAACAAAAAACAAAACCGCCGGCCACAGGGTGGCAGGCGGTTCGGACAAAACCGGGCAGTGCTTACTTGCCGACGGTTTGTACGGTGTCGATCACCAGTTCAACGCGACGGTCAGCTTCCAGGCATTCCTTCAGCGCGGCAGAAGCGCGATGACCCTTCTTGTACTTGAACTTGGTCGAGCACTCTTCGGTCATCGAGGCGTTGGCCGGGCCTTGGCCGACGGCAACAACCTTGTCGGTCGGCACGCCACCGGCTACGAAGTAGTCCTTGACGGCGTCAGCACGCTTTTGCGACAGGGTCAGGTTGTACTTTTCCGAGCCCAGGAAGTCGGTGTAACCATTGACGGCAACACCCTTCAGGTTGGCATCGCCCTTCAGGCGGTTAACCAGCGGGTCCAGAACATCCTTGGCTTCCGGACGCAGCACGGCCTTGTCGAAGGCGAACAGCACCTTGGCGGACAGGGTCACCTTTTCATGGGTCACGGCAGGCGCAGCAGCCGGAGCAGCAGCTACGGCAGCAGCCGGAGCCTTGTCGCCGCACTCAACCAGGCCTTCGGTAGCCTTGTCGAAGTAGTTGGTGTGCCAGCATTCGTTGTAGCTGTTGCGGGCAACGGCATCGGTCGATTGGTCAACGGCATAGCCCGGCTTGGCAGCGAAGGCGCTTGCAGAAACCAGCAGAGCAGCGACCAGCGCGCTCAGTTTCAGCTGTTTAGTCATGTTTTTCCCTCTTTCTTATCTGAATTACAGGCCCATGCGTGAGGTACAGGGACCCACAAGGTAAAGCTTGGCTGCAAACAACAGGCTCTTGCTTTCGGCTGTGTTTGTGCAGTTAATCGGCACTATAGGAATCAGGCTATCCCATGTCAACAGCACAGCTGAGGCAAAAAAGCCAAGCTGTTGCGCTAGAACCTACTTCTTATCCAGATGTCGCACAAGTATTGTAACAAATTTACAACACATCAGTCATGACTGATGCATCTGCGAAACAGTGGTTGCGGCTGCCGAAAGCTAGTCTGGTAATGCTCCGAGAAGGCCGCACCTGCCAGTCCACCCTGTGGCAAAGGCTTGCCTGGCTTGATTTCGAAGCTATCAAAGCCGACCAGCCACAACGCCTGGACCTGATCCTGCCAGACATCGCCCAGCGCCCGAAGTTCCCCTGCATAGTTGTATCGTTCGCGCAACAAGCGCGCAATGCTATAGCCGCGCCCATCGGTAAAGCTGGGAAAGTCAATGGCAATAAGCGTTAACAGATTGAGAGAAGGTTGAAGCTGCCCCGGCTCATGATCGGGCGCGAGCCAGACCGCGGTCCGTCCGGGACGGTCCAGCAGCTCACTCTGCATCGATAGCCAGGCCGGCAAAGGCACGATGATGTCATCGTCCGGCGCAGATGACGGCAGCTGCCCGTCCTCCTCCTGGCGCAGCAAGACCCAGCGGTCCTCACGCAGACCGTGCCGATCAATGATGTTTTGCATACACGCGCTCCTTGAACGGCTCGGCCCCGAGTCGCTGCACGACCTCGAGGAAGGTTTCGTCGGGCTGACGCCGCTCGACGTAGACTTGCAGGATCTTGTCGATGACATCCGGAATGGCCTCGCGTGCAAAGGAAGGACCAATCACCTTGCCGATGGCGGCCTGTTTGCCCTGGCTGCCCCCCAGCTGAATCTGGTACCACTCCTCGCCATTCTTATCGACACCGAGGATCCCGATATTGCCGATGTGGTGATGGCCACAGGCATTCATACACCCCGACATGTTCAGCTGCAGCGGCCCCAGATCATGCAGGTAGTCCAGGTCATCAAAGCGCTCCTGGATGGCGGCAGCAATCGGGATGGACTTGGCATTGGCCAACGAGCAGAAATCGCCCCCGGGACAGCAGATGATGTCGGTCAGCAAGCCGATATTGGGGGTGGCAAAGCCTTGCTGGCGTGCCAATTGCCAGAGTTCGTACAGATGACTTTCCGCCATGTCCGGCAGAATCAGGTTCTGCTCATGAGCCACACGGATTTCGCCGAAGGCAAAGCGATCGACCCAATCCGCCACGGCCTCCATCTGGCCGGCCGTGATATCCCCCGGCGGTACGCCGGTTTTTTTCAATGACAGGATCACGCTGCGGTAGCCTGGCTGACGCTGGGGACGGGTATTGCGCTCAACCCAGCGGGCAAAGGCCGGGTCTGCCTGGCGTGCCGCATCGAATGCCCCCGTCTGCGGCGTGCCGTAAGACGGTGCCGTGAAAAACGCAGCGTAGTGCGCGACATGCTCCGGCGTCAGCGTCGCCGGCCCCTCTTTGAGGTGCAGCCACTCATCTTCCACCTTGGCGGCAAAGCCCTCCGGCGTCATGGCCTTGACCAGGATCTTGATGCGCGCCTTGTACTTGTTGTCACGACGACCAAAGCGGTTGTACACCCGCAGCACAGCGTCCAGATAGGTCAGCAGATGCCGGGCGGGCAAAAAGGACTTGATGACATCGCCGATGATCGGCGTACGCCCCAGACCGCCGCCGATAGCGACCTGAAAACCGACCTCCCCGGCCGGGCCGTGGCAGGCGGTCAGACCAATATCGTGCACCAGGGTCGCGGCGCGGTCTTCGACGCTGCCGGAAACGGCAATCTTGAATTTGCGCGGCAGGAAGGCGAACTCGGAATGCAGGGTGCTCCACTGGCGGATGATCTCGCACCAGGGACGCGGATCAATGATTTCGTCTGCCGCCACGCCGGCGAAAGCATCGGTCGTGGTGTTGCGCACGCAGTTGCCGGAAGTCTGGATCGCATGCATTTGCACGGTTGCCAGTTCGGCCAGGATATCTGGCACCTGAGCCAGCTCGACCCAGTTGAACTGGATATTCTGCCGCGTGGTGAAATGGCCGTAACCGCGATCGTAACGACGGGCAATCTCGGCCAGTTTGCGCAACTGCCTGGACGAGAGGATGCCGTAGGGAATCGCCACCCGCAGCATGGGGGCATGGCGCTGGATGTACAGCCCGTTCATCAATCGCAGCGGACGGAATTCGTCTTCGCTCAGCCCGCCGGCCAGAAAGCGCTCGGTCTGGTCGCGGAACTGGGCCACACGCTCGTCAACGATGCGCTGATCGATTTCATTGTATTGATACATGGTCAGACCTGCTTGATGCGCACATGCAGGCCGCACTCTTTGGTTTCGGGGTTTTCCCACCACCAGCGTCCGGCACGCAGGTCCTCGCCGACGGCAATCGGCCGGGTACAGGGCGCACAGCCAATGGAGGGATAGTGCTGATCGTGCAGGCGATTGTAGGGCACCTGATGCTCACGCAGGTATTGCCAGACATCGGCTTCCTGCCAGTCGGCCAGCGGGTTGTACTTCATCAGCCCGTGATCTTCGTCGAAGGCCTCGAACGGCAGATCGCTGCGAGTCGTTGACTGTGCCTGGCGCATGCCGGTGATCCATGCCTGCTGGCCGGCCAGCGCCCGCCCGAGCGGTTCGACCTTGCGCAGGGCACAGCAGGCCTTGCGCAGTTCGACGCTGCGATAGAAGGCATCGACACCATGCTCGCTGACCCACGCGCCCAGCGCAGCGGCATCCGGGTAATAGACCCTGAGACGCAACCCGGGGTAGTGCTGCGGCAAACGATCCAGCAACTGATAGGTTTCGGCCGGCAAACGTCCGGTATCCAGGCAGAAAACGGCGAAAGGCAGATTCAGACGGGCGATCAGATCGGTCAGCACCATATCCTCCGCCCCCAGACTGTTGGCCAGCACCACGGCCGCATGGGCGCCCTGGATGGCCTGCAGGCGTGCCGTGGTCGCCGCCAGACGTTGCTGATAACTCATCGGTTTTTCTCACCTTTTATAGTCAATGCATGCTACCCAAACGACCTATAAACTTAAAAGAATATTGTGTTAGTATTTAATTACTCCTGGTTTTAACAACAAGGTTCCCGCATGAAGCTGCAGCAGTTGCGTTATCTGGTGGAAGTGGCCAAACAGGGTCTGAATGTGTCGGAGGCGGCAGAAAAACTGCATACCTCGCAACCTGGCATCAGCAAACAAATCCGCTTGCTGGAGGATGAACTCGGTATTCAGATCTTCATCCGCAACGGCAAACGGGTAGTCGCGGTCTCCGACCCTGGCAAGGAGGTGCTGAAGATCTCCGAGCGCATTTTGCGCGAAGCCCAGAACCTCAAACGCGTCGGCGATGAATTCTCGCGCGAGGCCGAAGGCTCACTCACCGTGGCGACGACCCACACCCAGGCGCGCTACGCCCTGCCGGCAACCATCACCGCCTTCATGCAGCGCTATCCGGCCGTGCGTCTGTCGATCAAGCAAGGCAGCCCGACCCAGATCTGCGACATGGTCATCAGCGGCGAAGCCGACCTGGCGCTCGCCACCGAAGGGATCGCGCTGTACAAGGAACTGGCCATGCTGCCCTGCTACGAATGGAATCGTGGTGTGGTGGTCCCTGAAGGCCACCCCCTGCTGGCGCTGGATCATCCGATCACGCTGCAGGACATTGCACGCTATCCGATCATCACCTACGACTTTGCCTTCACCGGCCGCTCGAAAATCAACAAGGCCTTTGCCAGTCAGTCGCTGACGCCGACGGTGGTACTGACCGCCATCGACACCGACGTGATCAAGACCTATGTCGGATTGGGGCTGGGGATCGGCATTATTGCCAATATGGCTTTCGAGCCGGAGCGCGATACCGGCTTGCGCATCATTGATGCCAGCCATCTGTTCGAACCGTCCACCACCAAGGTGGGCATCCGCCGCGACGCTTACCTGCGCGGCTTTGCCTATACCTTCATCGAGCTGTTTGCCCCCCACCTGCACCGGCGCGAGGTCGAAGCGGCCCTGCTGGCCAGCGCCCATGAGGATGAGCTGGACGACGAAGAGGTCTGATGCTGCGGCAGCGGAAACCAAAAAGGCGTGGAAGCCCGCTTCCACGCCTTTTTCTCATGCCATGGCTTACAGCGTCAGGCCGCCCGTCACCTCGATGGCTGCGCCGTTGATGTAGCTGGCGTCATCGGAAGCCAGGAAGGCGTACACATTGGCGATCTCGGACGGCTGAGCCAGACGGCGCATCGGCACGCGCTCCTCCATGGCCTGGATGACCTTTTCCGGCATGGCGTTGAGGATGGGGGTGGCGACGAAGCCAGGGCATACGGCGTTGGCACGAATGCCCTTCTTGCCCAGCTCCTTGGCCCAGGTCTTGACGAAGCCAATCACACCGAACTTGGTGGCGGCATAATTGGTCTGGCCGAAGTTGCCATACAGGCCCACCACCGACGAGGCATTGAGGATCACCCCGCTGCCCTGCTCCACCATGGTGTCCACCACGGCACGGGTGCAGTTGTAGACCCCCTTGAGGTTGATGTCGATGACCTGATCAAACTGATCATCGGTCATTTTGGTCAGTTGGGCATCCTTGACGATACCGGCATTATTCACCAGCACGTCGATACGGCCGAAGCGCTGCTTGACGTCGGCAACCATGCTGGCGATTTCTGCCTTGTCGGTCACATTGACCCGGTAGGCGACGGCCTGACCACCGGCCGCCTTGAGCGACTCGGCGACCGCCTGGACGGCTTCGAGATTGACGTCACAGACGGCGACAATCGAGCCTTCCTGCACGAATTTCTCCGCGGTCGCCTTGCCGATGCCGCTGGCGGCGCCGGTAATGATCGATACTTTCCCTTGTAATTTCATGGTGCATCCTTCTTTGGCTGTGTTCTCCGAACGTCAGGCACAAAACCTGTCGTTTCCCAGTAAAGCGTTATTGTTATTGGGTCCTGATTTGCTCAGGTGTGGCAACCACGATATTGCAGTGCACAAAGCGCTAGACTGACTATAGACCAGCCTTTTGGGACGGTAAAGCCTAATTCTGTCACCAAAAATGATGCATTGCGCACAAAGAAACGGCCGCTTGCGCGGCCGTTTTTGCAAAGCATGAAGCTTACTCCAGACCGCGGCTGGCCAGGTAGTCTTCGTACTCACCGATGTAATGCTGATACCCGCCATTGCCATCCAGCTCGAGAATCTGCGTGGCCAGCGAGCCGACGAACTGACGGTCGTGCGACACGAAAATCAGCGTGCCCTTGTATTTTTCCAGCGCCATGTTGAGCGCCTCGATGGTTTCCATGTCCATGTGGTTGGTCGGCTCGTCCATGATCAGCACATTCGGCTTGGTCAGGATCATCTTGCCATACAGCATGCGGCCTTTCTCACCACCGGACAGCACCTTGACCGCCTTGGTCACGTCATCGCCCGAGAACAGCAGACGCCCCAGCGTCCCGCGGATCACCTGCTCGTCGTCGCCCTCCTGGCCCCAGTCGCGCATCCATTCGGACAGGGTGCGATCCGAGTCGAAATCGTTCTCGTGATCCTGCGGGTAGTAGCCGATCTGCGCCTTTTCCGCCCACTTGATGCTGCCCTGATCGGGGGTCACATCGCTCAGCGAAGCATCAAAGGCATTGGCCAGCATCTTGACCAGCGTCGACTTGCCGGCGCCGTTCGGGCCGATGATCGCCAGGCGCTGGCCGGCTTCCAGAATCAGGTCGAGCTTGTTGATCAGCGGCTTGTCGAAGGACTTCGACACTTCGCTCAGCTCCACGGCCTGACGGTGCAGCTTGTTCTTGTCCTCGACCTCGAAGCGGATGAACGGGCTCTGGCGCGAAGACGGCTTGACTTCGACCATGTCGGCCTTGAGCTTGTCGACCTGTTTCAACCGCGAGGTTGCCTGACGGGCCTTGGACTTGTTGGCCGAGAAGCGGGCCACGAATTCCTGCAGTTCCTGGATACGCTCCTTGGCCTTGGCATTGGACGACAGCTGACGTTCGCGCGCCTGGGTCGAGGCGATCATGTAGTCATCGTAATTGCCCGGATAGATGCGGATGGTGTTGTAGTCCAGGTCGGCCATGTGGGTGCAGACCGAGTTCAGGAAGTGTCGGTCGTGCGAAATGATGATCATGGTCGAGTTGCGCTCGTTGAGCACATGCTCCAGCCAACGAATGGTGTTGATGTCCAGGTTGTTGGTCGGTTCGTCGAGCAGCAGGATGTCCGGATCGGCAAACAGGGCCTGCGCCAGCAGCACGCGCAGCTTCCAGCCCGGCGCCACTTCGCTCATCGGACCGGTATGTTGCTCAACCGGAATGCCCACCCCCATCAGCAGCTCGCCGGCACGGGCTTCGGCGGTATAGCCGCCATACTCGGCAAACTTCGCCTCCAGCTCGGCGGCATGCATGTAGTCTTCGTCTGTGGCCTCGAGATTGGCATAGATGGCGTCACGTTCGCTCATCGCAGCCCACATTTCGGTATGCCCCATCATGACCACATCGATCACGCGCTGGTCTTCATAGGCAAACTGGTCCTGGCGCAGCTTGCCCAGACGCAGCCCGGTTTCGATGGCGACTTCGCCGCTGGTCTGCTCCAGATCGCCACCGAGGATTTTCATGAAAGTCGACTTGCCGCTACCGTTGGCGCCAATGAGGCCATAACGGTTGCCTTCACCAAATTTGACCGAAACCTTCTCGAACAACGGTTTCGCGCCAAACTGCATGGTAATGTTCTGTGTGGTAATCACGCTTGGATCCTTCAGCCTGTTAGCCGTAAGTATCGGGAAAAACGTGGGATTCTAGCACATTTGCCCCACTTTCCGGGCAAATAACAATTCAGAATCAGCCCTTCGACGCCGACGGGAATTCCGCTACAATCGGGCACTAACCTTTCTAGACCTATATAGGCAGATTTATGCTCACTGGTAGTCTGGTCGCGCTGGTCACCCCGATGCGGGAGGATGGTCAGGTCGATTTCGAGGCCCTGAAACGCCTGGTCGAGTTTCAGATTGAAAATGGCACCACGGGCATCGTGGCTGTCGGCACCACCGGAGAATCCCCCACCCTGACGCCAGACGAGCATCGCGCCGTCGTCGAAACCGTCGTCCGGCAGGCGGCGGGCCGGGTCAGCGTCATTGCCGGCGCTGGGGGCAATGCCACCGCCCACGCCGTGGAACTGGCTCGCACCATGCAGCAGACCGGTGCCGACATGCTGCTTTCCGTTGCGCCCTATTACAACAAGCCCTCGCAGGAAGGACTGTACCAGCACTTCCGCACACTGGCCGAAGCCGTCTCCATCCCGGTCCTGCTCTATAACGTTCCGGGACGCACGGTGGCCGACCTGGCCAATGACACGGTGCTGCGGCTGGCCGAGATCGACAATATCGTCGGGCTCAAAGACGCCACCGGCAACATTGCCCGTCACTGCGACCTGACACGGCGCGCGCCGCAGGACTTTGCCCTGTACTCCGGCGAGGACAGCACCTCGCTGGCCTATCTGCTGTGCGGCGGTCACGGCGTGATTTCCGTCACGGCCAATGTGGCGCCGGCGCTGATGAGTCGCATGACACAGGCCGCCATCGCTGGAGATATTCCCCTGGCGCGCAGCTCTAATGATATGCTGCAGGGCTTGCATCACCGATTATTTATCGAGCCCAGTCCGGCGCCCAGCAAATGGGCACTGAGCAGGCTGGGACTGATAGAAAACGGCATCCGCCTGCCGCTGATGCCACTGACCGAAGCCAGCCAGGTGCTGGTCGAGGCCGCCATGAAACAAGCTGAAGTCATCTAACCCCAAGATGGGAGCTCGCATGAAACGAACCGCGCCTGCCGCGATTCTGCTGGCAACCGGCCTGATCGCAGGTTGCAGCACCAGTGAACCGCTTAGCCAGAAAGCCAACTTCGAGTCAGTCGTCCCCGCAAAAGCAGCCGACAGCGGGCTGGAAGTCCCGCCGGATCTGACTGCGCCGCAAGCCCAGGACAAGTATTCGATCCCGGGCAGCGGCTCGGCCTCGGCCAGCCAGATGCCCAAACCCGCGGCACCGGCCGGCGTCACCGCCAGCACGGCCAGCGACAACACGGTTGCGGCCAGCGTCGACAAGGTCCGCATGATGCGCGCCGGCACGCAGCGCTGGCTGGTGGTCGGCGACAAGACGCCGGCACAGCTGTGGCCCTTGCTCAAGGCCTTCTGGCAAGACAGCGGCTTTACGATCAAGACGGAAGAGCCGGATATCGGCGTGATGGAAACCGACTGGGCGGAAAACCGTGCCAAGCTGCCGAACGACGGCATCCGCGTCCTGCTCGACAAAGTCGGCCTGGGCGGCATCTACTCCACCTCGCAACGCGACATGTTCCGCATTCGCCTGGAAAAGGGCGAAAATGGCAGCACCGAGGTGTACTTCTCGCATCGCGGGCTGGACGAGGTCTACTCCGACAAGGACAAGACCCAGACCGTCTGGCAGCCGCGCCCCGTCGATCCGGAGCTGGAAGCCGAAATGCTCGGTCGCTTCATGATGCGCCTCGGCATGACTGAAGAGCAGGCCAAGGCAACACTGAAGCAGGTCACTGCACCGGTTCAGGCGCAAACCAATCCGATCAGCAATGGCACCCTGACCATCGGCGACAGCTTCGACCGCGCCTGGCGCCGTGTCGGCCTGGCCCTGGACCGCGTCGGCATGGTGGTCGCTGACCGCGACCGCTCGCAAGGCATCTACTTTGTCAAACCGGCCAAGAGCGATCTGGATCAGAAGGACAAGGACAGCAGCGGTGGCTTCTGGTCCGGCCTGGCCTTCTGGCACAGCAGCACCCCGCAGCCGCTGCTCAGCGACGACGGCAACATGCAGGTCCGGGTCAAGGAAAGCACGCCGGGCAGCACCAGCATCACCATTACCGACAAGCAGGGCAAGGTACTGGAAGATGCCGCGGCCAAGTCGGCGCTGCTCAAGCTGCAGGCCGAACTGCAATAAGACGGTCGGCACAAAAAAAGCCCACGAACAATTCGTGGGCTTTTTTATTTACCCGATGATTTCACCAGGCAAATAAAAAACCGGCTCGAAGCCGGTTTTTTATTACTACTCAAGTTCCGCTTACTTAGCAGCGGAAGCAGCCGGAGCGGAAGCAGCCGGTGCAGAGGCTTCCGGAGCGGAAGCAGCCGGAGCGGAAGCGGCCGGAGCGGAGGCAGCAGCCGGAGCGGATGCGTCAGCAGCAGGAGCTTCGTCTTTCTTACCGCAAGCGGTCAGAGCTACAGCCAGCAGGGCAGCAACGAGGAGCGACTGTTTCATTTTTTCTTTACCTTTGAAGATAAGTTGAACAAGACGTCAGTTTAATCGCAGCCATCTAAACGATGGGAACGGCTGAAAATCCTTCAGTGCGCAAATTGTAGCACGAAAAAAAAGACTGCATAGAGTGCAATACGTCCAAAAATACAACGAATGCGACTAAAGTTTATTGCAAAGCAACAATACAGTCAAAACGGAGGACACGAGGTCCTTCGTAACGTTTTCGAACCGCCGACGTGCGCAATTACGAACAGATTTTGTTGTTATTGTGCTACAAATTCACGAGAATGCCAAGACCAAATATGCGTAAATCCTTTTCCTCGGCATAAAACCCACCCGATAGCCGGTGGTATTTTGGAAAAGCGCGATCCACGCAAAGTGTTGCCATCAGGCGACACCGCAAGGGTGAGCGCCTTCTAATAAGCTCACGATGGATTCGCTGGCGGACAGAAATCAAACTTGGTGTTGCCCTCTTCCGGGTGGAATGAAACCAATCAATAAAGTCAGAATCGGCACGTCATTCGGCTTCCCGCACCGAATGGTTTACAATGCCGACAAACGCGCTACACTTGCGCCACTATCTTGTCGGCCGATGACCGCCATCTCACCGTCAAGCCTTTTTACCTCCTGCACGGATCACTTTCATGCAAATCGCCAAAAATACTGTCGTGACCATCCATTACGAGATGTTCGACGCCGACAACAACCTGCTCGACAAGACCGAAGAGCCGATCAGCTATCTGCACGGTGGCTATGACGGTATTTTCCCGCTGGTTGAGGAAGCGCTGCATGGCAAGGACGTCGGCGAATCGGTTGATGTGAAGCTGGCGCCGGATGATGCCTTCGGCGAACCGGAAGAAGAATTGATCCGCGTCGAAGCCCTCGACGTGTTCCCGACCGACGTCGAAGTCGGCATGATGTTCGAAGCCGATGATCCGGAAAGCGGCGAAATCCTGCTGTTCCGTGTCACCGACATCGCTGACGGCAAGGCCGTGGTAGATGCCAACCACCCGCTGGCCGGCATGACCATTCGCTTCGCCGCCAAGGTGGTTGAAGTCCGCCCGGCCACCGAAGACGAAATCGGTCATGGCCACGCCCATGGCGCGCACGGTCATCACCACGAGCACTAAGCCGCACAGGCCGTCGACGTAAAAAAACCCGCCTAACGGCGGGTTTTTTGTTTCAGCAGCGACGACCGAGGGTAACCCGGTCCAGGCCGGCCAGATCCGGCAAGGTTTCAACCTGCTGCAGCCCCTGCGCAAGAAACAGGGCCCTGACCGCCTCGCCCTGATCATAGCCATGCTCGACCATCAGCCATCCCCCCGGCTGCAGGCGGGAGGGAGCCCCGGCAGCAATGGCGCGCAGACAAGACAGTCCATCGGCACCATCCGTCAGCGCCATACGCGGCTCGAAGCGCACATCGCCCTCGCCCAGGTGATGATCCTGTGCCGCAATATAGGGCGGATTGGACACGATCAAGTCAAAACACGCTGACGACGCCAGCGGCTCAAACCAGGAGCCCTGATGAAAACGGACCGTCGCCTGCAGGCGCTCGGCATTTCCCCGTGCCACCGCCAGGGCGTCCGGCGACAGATCTACCGCCGTCACCTGCCATTGCGGGGCCTCCAGAGCCAGGGTCACGGCAATCGCGCCGCTGCCACAGCCAAGATCCAGCACCTGCGCCGGGCCGCGCCCCTGACGCGCCAGCGCTGCCTCCACCAGATGTTCGGTTTCCGGACGCGGGATCAGCACGGACGGCGAAACCGCAAAAGGTCGACCGTAAAACTCGCGCTGCCCCAGCAGATAGGCCAGCGGCTCCCCGTCCACACGCCGCTGCGCCAGCCGGCAGAATGCCGCATAGACGCCCGACTGCAGCTCATGCTCCGGATAAGCGACGATGCGGGCATGGGTCAGATCCGGCACGACATGCATCAACAACAGACGGGACTCAAGGCGCGGCAGCGCAAAAGCGCGCAGCGCCGAAGCAATGGTAGGCGTCATCAGGGTCATTCCGGCAGATCGGCGTACGGCATGCGCCGCAGAATAATGCGCGTCTTGCGCCCCAGTCCGGGCGCATTGCGGTGCTCGTCGTAGTAACGCGGGTTGGGTACCATGGCCGCCAGCTTGGCGGCCTGGCCAGCGCTGAGCCGTGCCGCCGAAGTATGGAAGTAATAGCGCGCAGCCGCCTGGGCACCAAACACGCCATTGCCCCATTCAATCACATTCAGGTAGATCTCGAAGATACGGCGCTTGTCCATCACGGCCTCCAGCATCACCGTGATCAGCGCCTCCTCGGCCTTGCGCCAGGGCGTGCGCTTGTCGGAGAGAAACAGATTCTTCGCCAGTTGCTGGCTAATGGTCGAGCCACCGGCCACAATACGCCCCTTTTTCAGGTTTTTCTCGAAGGCCGTTTCGATGCCATCCCAGTCGAAACCGACGTGATCGACAAAATTGGCGTCTTCCGCGGCAATCAGGGCACGTTTGAGGTTGGGCGAGATCTGTTCGTAGGCCACCCACTGCTGACGCAGCTCGGCCTCGGGATCGTCTTCCTGCAGCTTGGCCAGCTGCTCGTTCATGAAGGCGCTGGCCGACGGGTTATGGCTGCGCCAGTAAACGATATGGCCGAAGATCCACAGGTTATATAAGGCAAAGGCGGTCACCAGGACCGCCAGCAGCTTGCTGAACCAGCGCATCGTCAGGCCAGCAATTCGCGCAGCATATTCGTCACCTTGCGCGTTTCCGGCTTGACGCCATGCCAGATATGGAAGGATTCCGCGGCCTGCTCGACCAGCATGCCCAGGCCATCGGCCAGCATGCCGGCATTTTCCGACTGGGCGCGCTGCAGGAACAGCGTCAGACCACTGCTGTATACCATGTCATAGGCCAGCGAGCGGGTGGTGAAAATACCGTGCGGGATCGGCGGCAGCTCGTTGTGCAGGCTGGTGGAGGTGCCATTGATCACAATGTCGAAATGCTGCCCGGCCAGTTGCTCATAGGCGGAGGCGGCACAGCGCCCCAGACCGAGCGCCTCGAAATGGTGCACCAGTGCCTCGGCCTTGATCAGGGTACGATTGGCAATGGTGACCGAGGCCGGTTTTTCCTGCAGGACAGGCCCGAGCACGCCGCGCACGGCACCACCGGCACCAAGAATCAGCACGCGCTTGCCTGCGATGGGGAAATCCAGGTTTTCCACGATGTCCCGCACCAGCCCCACGCCATCGGTGTTGTCGCCGAACACCTTGCCGTCGCGGAAGGTCAGGGTGTTGACAGCCTCGGCGGCACGCGCACGCTCGGACAGCTCGGTCGCCAGACGATAGGCGTCCCCCTTGAACGGCAAGGTCACATTCAGACCACAGCCCCCGGTTTTGACGAAGGCAGCGACCACATCGGCAAAACGGTCGGTGGCAGCCTGCAAGCGCTCATAGCGTATCGACCGGTTTTCGGCCCGGGCGAATTCGGCATGAATGAAAGGCGACTGGCTATGGTCTACGGGGTTACCGATGACGGCGTAACGTTCGGTCATGATCTGCTTTCTGGAAATCCGTTTACTGCGGTTGTCCGCTACTTTAGCCGCGACAGCCTCATGCATCAACACATTCAACCCTGTACCCAGGGCAAGCCATGCTTTTTCCAGCCATTGAGGTGGCCACGCTGGCTCATGCCATCCTTATCCCCCTCAAAGCCTTCCAGCACGTTATAGACCGCGGCGAACCCGGTCCCCTGCACCACACGTGCGGCCTCATCCGAGCGCGCACCGCTGCGGCACATCAGCATCACCGTCGCCTCCGGTGCGACACGGGCCTGCAACTGGGCGAGAAACTGGCCGTTGAGCTGCATGCCGGGATAACTGCGCCACTCGACACAGACGGCATTCGGCACCATGCCGACAAACTGCCACTCGGCAGCACTGCGCACATCCACCAACACCGCACCCGGCAAGTGCTGCATCAGGTACCAGGCTTCCTGCGGCAGCAGCGCCCCCTGATACGGCGCCCCCATGGCGGCGGCTCGCCCGGCGGCCTGTTGCAAAATTGTCTGAACCTGATCCATCACAGACTCCCCGCTCAGCGGTCAAAAATATGACGTCTTGATTATCCGTTGCAGGCGCAGACAAGGCAATGCCTGTTCACTCGGGCCGGATATGCATCATTTTGGTGCATTAAATCGGGGACAGCACTAAAATGGGTCGGCCAGTATCATGACGTACGCGTATCCAGCACGCCCTACAAGGATTTACCGTCCGGAAAAGGGTTGGCACGCTTCATGCTAGACAGTGTCCAGCAACCATTTCAGGCATCACCTTGAAGCAAGTAGCCCAATTTAGGAGATCAACATGGCGGTAGCAGACGTAGTGAAACTGATCCAGGAAAACGACGTGAAGTTTGTTGACCTGCGCTTTACCGACACGCGCGGCAAGGAACAACACGTATCCATTCCGGCACATGTCCTGACCGAAGATGCTGAAGCCTGGTTTGAACGCGGCCATGCGTTCGACGGCTCGTCGATCGCCGGCTGGAAGGGCATTCAGGCCTCCGACATGCTGCTGATGGCCGATCCGGCCACTGCCAAGATCGATCCGTTCTTCGACGAAGCCACCGTCATCATGAGCTGCGACGTGGTCGACCCGGCCGATGGCAAGGGCTATGACCGCTGTCCGCGTTCCATCGCCAAGCGCGCCGAAGCCTACCTGAAGGCCACCGGCATTGGCGATACCGCCTACTTCGGCCCGGAACCGGAATTCTTCATTTTCGACTCGGTCACCTGGGGTGCCGACATGTCCGGCTGCTTCGTCAAGATCGAGTCGGAAGAAGGTGCCTGGGCCTCGGCCCAGCAGTTCGAAGGTGGCAACACCGGCCACCGCCCGGGCATCAAGGGCGGCTACTTCCCGGTACCGCCGGTCGACTCCGCTCAGGACATCCGTTCGGCCATGGTGCTGCTGCTGGAAGAGCTGGGCGTACCGGTCGAAGTCCACCACCACGAAGTGGCCACCGGCGGCCAGAACGAAATCGGGACCAAGTTCTCCACGCTGACCCAGCGCGCCGACTGGACCCAGATCCTCAAATATGTGGTGCATAACGTGGCGCACAGCTACGGCAAGACCGCCACCTTCATGCCGAAGCCGATCGTCGGCGACAATGGCTCGGGCATGCACGTGCATCAGTCGATCTGGAAAGACGGTCAGAACACCTTCGCCGGTGACGGTTATGCCGGCCTGTCCGATACCGCCCTGTACTACATCGGCGGCATCATCAAGCACGCCAAGGCACTGAACGCCATCGCCAACCCGGGCACCAACTCGTACAAGCGTCTGGTTCCGCACTACGAAGCCCCGGTGAAGCTGGCCTACTCGGCCAAGAACCGCTCGGCCTCGATCCGCATTCCGCACGTGGCCAGCCCCAAGGCCCGTCGTATCGAAGCCCGTTTCCCGGATCCGCTGGCCAACCCGTACCTGCTGTTCTCGGCACTGCTGATGGCCGGTCTGGACGGCATCCAGAACAAGATCCACCCGGGCGACCCGGCCGACAAGAACCTGTACGATCTGCCGCCGGAAGAAGACAAGCTGATCCCGACCGTCTGCGCCTCGCTGGACGAAGCGCTGGATGCCCTGGACAAGGATCGCGAGTTCCTGACCCGCGGCGGCGTATTCAGCAACGAGTGGATTGATGCCTACATCGAGCTGAAGATGCAGGAAGTCAACCTGGCGCGCATGACCACGCACCCGGTTGAATTCTCGATGTACTACAGCCTGTAATTGTGCCGAACCGCGCCCGGGGTGCGGTCTGGAAAACCCGCTCTCCCGTGAGGGAAGCGGGTTTTTTTCCGGGCCCCCGCCAGAGCGCACCAAAACAGTGCATACTGAATCATGCCAATGGATTTCGTGCCCCAAGCTGACAAGAGCCTGTCATGACCGGAACAGAAAACACGCCGCCCGGCTTTGCCGGACTCGAACTACTCGACACCCCGGTGCTGATCGTGCGCCGCGATGGTGAATTGGTGTTTGCCAATCCGGCCAGTGAAAACCTGCTCGGTCTGGGACGGCGCGAACTCATGCGTCATCACCTCGCCGAGCTGTTCCTGCCCTGTGAGGCACTGCAGCAGGCACTGGCCACCGCCTTTGCCCACAATGCCAGCTATATCGAACACGACCTGGAGCTGGTCACGGCGCAAGGCGCCCAGCCTCTGCATCTGGCCCTGTCGGTGACGCCAATCGATCAGGGAGAGGGACTGGCGCTGATCGAGCTGCGCTCGCTCGACCAGCAGCTGCGCATCGTCAATGAAGAACGGCGTCTGCTGCAGCATCAGGCCAACCGCGAGCTGATCCGCAACCTGGCGCACGAGATCAAGAACCCGCTCGGCGGCATCCGCGGCGCGGCGCAACTGCTGGAACACGAGCTGCAGGACCGGCCAGAACTGAAGGAATACACCGAAGTCATCAAGGAAGAGGCCCTGCGGCTGCAATCTCTGGTTGACCGCATGCTGGCGCCGCATCGGCGCCATGTTGTCAGCGAGGTCAACATTCACGAGGTCCTGGAGCGCGTGCGCAGCATCGCCCTGGCCGAGTATCCACAAGGCCTGACCATGCAGCGCGACTACGATGTCAGCCTGCCGATGCTGGTGGCCGACAAGGAACAATTGATCCAGGTGGTGCTGAATATCGTCAAGAACGCCATCCAGGCCATGAAGGGTCAGGGCCGGGTCATCCTGCGCACCCGCGTGGCACGCCAGGCCACCCTGGCACGCAAGCGGCACCACCTGGCACTGAAATTGCAAATCATCGATGACGGCCCCGGCATTCCGGAAGACATCCGCGACCACCTGTTCTACCCGCTGGTGACCGGTCGTGCCGAAGGCACCGGCCTGGGGCTGACCCTGGCTCAGGCCTATGTGCACCAGCACGGTGGCAGCATCGAGTTCGATTCACGGCCGGGACAAACCTGCTTTACCGTCATGCTGCCCTTCAAACAAGAACAAACACTCGCCAACGCACCTGGCGCGCAAGGAGACTGAACGATGCCGGTCTGGATCATCGACGACGACAAAGCCATTCGCTGGGTCCTGGAAAAAGCCCTGGCCCGCAGCGCCATCGACTACCGCAGCTTTGCCAGCGCCGACGACGCGCTCAATGCCCTGGAGGACGAACAGCCGCGCGTCATCATCTCCGATATCCGCATGCCCGGCACCGACGGGCTGAAATTTCTCACCCGGGTCAAGGAGCGCCATCCGCAACTGCCGGTCATCATCATGACCGCACATGCCGACCTCGACTCGGCGGTTTCCGCATTCCAGGGGGGGGCCTTTGAGTACCTGCCCAAACCCTTTGACATCGATCAGGCGGTCGAACTGATCGAACGCGCGCTGGCCGAGTCGGGCCAGCATGACGACACCCCTGCCCCGCAAGCCGCGCTGCCGGTACTACTGGGTCAGGCACCGGCCATGCAGGATGTTTTCCGCGCCATCGGCCGCCTGTCGCAATCCACCGTCACGGTGTTGATTACCGGCGAGTCCGGGACGGGCAAGGAACGGGTTGCCGAGGCCCTGCACCTGCACTCGGTGCGTGCCGGTCGCCCGTTCATCGCCCTGAATACCGCCGCCATCCCGAAGGATCTGCTGGAAAGCGAACTGTTCGGCCACGAGAAGGGGGCCTTCACCGGCGCCCAGGCCACCCGTCGCGGACGTTTCGAAGAGGCGGAGGGCGGCACGCTGTTTCTCGACGAAATCGGCGACATGCCGACCGAATTGCAGACCCGCCTGCTGCGCGTCCTGTCCGACGGCCACTTCTACCGGGTGGGGGGCCACACCCCGATCAAAGCCAATGTGCGCGTGATTGCGGCCACACACCAGCACCTGGAGGAACGGGTGCGCAATGGCCAGTTCCGCGAAGACCTGTTCCACCGTCTCAACGTGATCCGCCTGCGTCTGCCGCCCTTGCGCGAACGCAGCGAGGATATCCCGCTGCTGACGCAGCACTTTCTGGCGCGCAGCGCAGCCAGCCTGGGCGTGGAAAGCAAGCGGCTGAGCCCGGCGGCCATGCAGTGCATCGTCGATTACGACTTCCCGGGCAATGTGCGCCAGCTGGAAAACCTCTGTCAGTGGATCACCGTCATGGCTCCCGGCCAGACCGTTGAAGTCTCGGATCTGCCGCCAGAGCTAAAGAATCCGGCCCCGACGGTCGCCACGGCAGACATGCCCGAGCTGCCGGCCGCCAGCCAGTCCGCCCAGGAGGCGGACTGGCTCAAGGGACTGTCGGCGGAAATCAGCCGCCGTCTGGCAGCAGGGGAAACCGGCATCATCGATGACCTGACCAGTCGTTTCGAAGCCTGCTGCATTCTTTCTGCACTGGGACACACCGCCGGGCGCAAGATCGAGGCCGCCCAGTTGCTCGGCTGGGGACGTAATACCCTGACGCGCAAAATCCAGGAACTGGGCTTGTAAGTCTGTCTACCGGGCGGGCGGCATGATATCCGGGGCAGACTGACCCCGGATTGGCGCGAGGATTCGGACGTGACTAGTGACTCAGGCCGACCCAGAGATGATCCAGCATGGCGAGGATCAGCTCGTTCATGGCCTGATCGGGCTTCGCCGCGCTGGTCACGAACGACAACTGGGAGAAGGCAAAGATGCAGGCGCCGATCTCATCGTACGGAATCTCGCGGAAATGCTTTTCTCCCCTCTGCATGGCCTCACTCATCAGCGCACGAAAGCTGGCCAGTGTACCGGGACAAGTGCTCTCCAGCCACGCCATGGCCTCCTCCAGCTGCCCGGGTGTGCAGGCAAACGGTAGACGCCCCGTCGCCGGGTCATTCCGATAGGTTTGTGAGTCAGTCAGAGGGGTGTCGTGATCGATGGGCTTCTGCTGCGACATGGCCTGTACTCCGGTTAGGAAACGGCCCATTAAATCCACGTCCACAGTCCTGGTCAAAAGGGCACGGTCAGAGAAAAGCGCGCAATGGTGATGTATCAACAAGCGCCGTCAGCAAATACCAGACGATCTGACAAAAAATGAGCCAGCCCGGGCGGGGCTGGCTCATCGGCTATTCGACGATCCGATCAGGAATGCGCTTCGATCACCTGCTTGACGGCGGCGACATCGGCCGGCAGCACGGTGAAGCGCTGCGGCAGATCCTCCAGCCCCTCGAACCCGGCCGGACGCGGCGGATCCTGATCGAGTGCCTCACGGATGGTTTCGGCAAACTTGGCCGGCAAGGCCGTTTCCAGGCAGACCACGGTCTCGCCGGTACGGCGCAGTTCGCGCGCCACCTTGACCCCGTCGGCTGTATGCGGATCCAGCACCTGACCATCCTGCCCGGCCACCTGGCGAATCGTCGCCAGCCGGTTGTCATGTGTGCTGTGACCCGAGGCGAAACCGAAGCGGGTCGCCACTTCGGAGAACAGCGGATCATCGCCCAGGTCGAAACCGCGGCCGTTGTCGACCTTGGCCCACAATGACTTGAGCATGGCCGGGTTGCGCCCAACCAGTTCGAACACGAAGCGTTCGAAGTTGGAGGCCTTGGAAATATCCATCGACGGGCTGGAAGTCACCCGGGTTTCGGCACTGCCGCGCGGACGGTAGCGACCGGTGCGGAAGAACTCGTCCAGCACGTCGTTTTCATTGGTGGCCACCAGCAGACGACCAATCGGCAAACCCATCTGGCGCGCGATATGTCCGGCGCAGACATTGCCGAAGTTGCCCGAGGGCACGCAGAAGCTGACCCGTTCGCCGATCTGGCCCGCTGCCGCGAAATAGCCCTTGAAGTAGTACACCACCTGGGCCACCACCCGCGCCCAGTTGATCGAGTTCACCGTGCCGATGGCATGGGCCGACTTGAAGGCCGCGTCGTTGGAAACCGCCTTGACGATGTCCTGACAGTCGTCAAACATGCCCTCGATCGCCAGGTTATGGATGTTCTCATCCTGCAGCGAGAACATCTGCGCGCGCTGGAAGGCACTCATTTTGCCGTGCGGCGACAGCATGAACACCTGGATGTTCTGCCGGCCGCGCATGGCATATTCGGCTGCACTGCCGGTGTCGCCGGAGGTAGCCCCCAGAATGTTCAGCTGCTGACCGCGCTGCACCAGCACGTACTCGAACAGGTTGCCCAGCAACTGCATGGCCATGTCCTTGAAGGCCAGCGTCGGCCCGTTGGACAGCCCCTGCACCCACAGCCCGTCCGACAGCTGCCGCAGCGGGGTGATCTCGTCGCTGCCAAACACCTCCGGCCGGTAGGTACGATGAACGATGGCACGCAGGTCATCGCTCGGGATGTCGTCGGCGAACAGGCGAATGATCTCGAACGCCAGCTCGGCATAGGACAACTCGCGCCAGGCGGCCAGCGTGGCCAGATCGATGCGCGGATAATGCGAAGGCATCACCAGTCCGCCATCCGGCGCCAGCCCCATCAGCAGGATGTCGCAGAAGCGCGAGGGTGCCAGGCCGCCACGGGTGCTGATATAGTCCATCGCTTACTCCTGTCCGGCTGTCAGTTCTTCCATGCGCAGCCGCACCACCGGGCCCGCTACGCTATCCAGATCCTCGATGGCGGCAATCGCGTGATTGACGTACTTTTCCTTGACGCGATGAGTCAGGATCACCACTTCAGCCGCGCCATCATGGCTGCAGCCCTTCTGGATCACCGCCTCGATCGAAATCGCATCCTCGGCCAGGATGCGGGTAATGTTGGCCAGCACCCCGGCACGGTCGATGGCCTGGATACGCAGATAGTACGAACTGACCACCTCATCGATCGGCAGGATGGGCAGATCATGCAGCTGGTCCGGCTGGAAGGCCATCAGCGGTACATGGTGCTCCGGATCGGCGGCCAGCAGACGGGTCACGTCAACAATATCGGCCACCACGGCCGAGGCCGTCGGCAGCGCGCCGGCACCGGCACCGTAGTACAGCGTCGGACCGGCGGCATCACAATTGACCAGCACGGCATTCTTGACGCCGTTGACGTTGGCGATCAGCCGGCTTTCCGGAATCAGCGTCGGATGCACGCGCAGCTCGATGCCATCGTCGGTGCGGCGGGTCAGCCCCAGCAGCTTGACGCGGTAGCCCAGCTCCTCGGCATAGCTGATGTCTTTGGCGGTCAGCTGGCTGATGCCCTCGAGGTAGCACTTGCTGAACTGCATCGGAATACCGAAGGCGATCGAGGCCATGATGGTCAGCTTGTGACCGGCATCATGTCCTTCGATATCGAAGGTCGGATCGGCCTCGGCATAGCCCAGCCGCTGGGCATCGGCCAGCGCATCGGCGAAGCTGGTGCCCTTCTCGCGCATTTCGCTCAGGATGTAGTTGGCGGTGCCGTTGATGATGCCGGCGATCCACTCGACCCGGTTGGCTGCCAGGCTCTCGCGCAGCGCCTTGATGATGGGCACGCCCCCGGCCACAGCGGCCTCGAAGGCCACGATGACGCCTTTCTCCTGGGCGCGGGCGAAGATCTCGTTGCCATACTCGGCGATCAGCTTCTTGTTGGCGGTCACTACATGTTTGCCGTTATCAATGGCCTTGAACACCAGTTCGCGGGCGATGGTGGTGCCACCGATCAGCTCGACCACGATGTCGACGTCCGGATGGTTGACGATCTGGAAGGCATCGTCGACCACGATGACCTCGGGACCAACATGGTCACGCGCACGCTGGGTGTCGCGGTTGGCCGCCATGAACAGGCGGATGCGCCGGCCGGCCCGACGGCTGATTTCTTCGGCGTTGCGTTTGAGAACGGTGGCGGTACCGCCGCCCACCGTGCCCACCCCCATCAGGCCGATATTGATTGGTTTCATTCCTTGCTTCTCCACAGTAGTGATCTCGATCGTCCGTTATTTTTTATATGACGGGACGCTTGCGCGTCCCGTGGTCAAGGCGTTGAGACAAAGCGATGTCAGGCGTGGCGCATGCGATAGCCGTCCAGGAAGCGCTCGATGCGGTCCATGGCCTGATTCAGGTCATCCGTATTGGGCAGGAACACCACACGGAAGTGATCCGGATTGATCCAGTTGAAGCCGGTACCCTGCACCAGCAGTACATGCTGCTCGCGCAGCAGCTCCAGGATGAACTGCTGGTCATCGGCAATCGGATACAGCTTGGGATCGAGGCGCGGGAACAGGTACAGCGCTCCTTTCGGCTTGACGCAGCTCACCCCCGGGATGGCGGTCAGACGCTCCCAGGCCAGATCGCGCTGACGACACAGGCGCCCGGTCGGCAGAACCAGATCATTGATGCTCTGATAGCCGCCCAGCGCGGTCTGAATGGCATATTGCCCCTGGACGTTCGAACACAGACGCATCGAGGCCAGCATGTTCAGCCCCTCGATATAGTCGCGCGCCGCCTGCTTCTCGCCCGACACCACCATCCAGCCGACACGGAAACCGGCAGCCCGGTAGTTCTTCGACAAGCCGTTCAGGGTGATGCACAGCACATCCGGTGCCAGCGAGGCGATCGAGGTATGCGAGGCCTCGTCATACAGCACCTTGTCGTAGATTTCATCGGCATAGATGATCAGCTGGTGCTGTCGTGCCAGCTCGACGATCTGCGCCAGCAGCGCAGGCGGATACACCGCCCCGGTGGGGTTGTTGGGATTGATGACCACGATGGCGCGGGTATTGGGCGTGATCTTGGCGCGCATGTCCTCGATATCGGGGAACCAGCCGGCCTGCTCGTCGCACAGATAGTGCACGGCGCGACCGCCCGCCAGGCTGATGGCCGCGGTCCACAGCGGATAGTCCGGCGCCGGCACCAGCACTTCGTCGCCAGCGTCCAGCAGACCCTGCATGGCCATCACGATCAGTTCGGACACGCCATTGCCGATATAGATGTCATCCATGCTGACATTCGGCAATTGCTTTTCCTGGGCGTAGTGCATGATCGCCTTGCGCGCGGCGAACAGGCCGCGCGAATCGGAATAGCCGGACGCATCCTGCAGGTTGGCAATGACGTCCTCGATGATCTCGTCCGGCGCGAAAAACCCGAACGGGGCCGGATTGCCGATATTCAGCTTGAGAATGCGATGGCCTTCATCTTCCATCCGCTTGGCATGGTCAAGCACCGGGCCGCGAATGTCGTAACAGACGTTGGCGAGTTTCTGCGATTTTTTGACTGGCTGCATGGCGATCTACTTGTTTTTGCGCGCTTCTCTCCTGCCGAGCGCTTGGTCCTGATAGTCTCTTTGTCCCCCGGCATCCGGCTAGCCAGCGCCCGGGGTCGAGTTATAATCCTATCCTAAACGCGCAAGCGCGGGCACATTAATTTTCTGACGGAAAATCAGCATGAAACTGCATCAGGCAGCGGCGCCGGGCCGCAATTTGATCACGGCCTACGAGACCGGTCGCATCCGCATCAATCAGGATTACTTCAGCGGCAATCTGATCATCACCCCGGACAGCATCGTGCCCTGGCAGGCCGACAGCTTTGAATCGCTGAGCCCGGCAGACTTCGAGGCGCTGCTGGCCTTCGAGCCGGAAGTGGTATTGTTCGGCAGCGGCGAAAAGCTGCGCTTTCCGCATCCGCGGCTGTCTGCCGCCCTGGCGGAGGCCCGCATCGGCATGGAGGTGATGGACACCCAGGCGGCTTGCCGCAGCTTCAACATTCTGATGGCGGAAGACCGCCGGGTGGTGATGGCGGTATTGGGGTAAGCGGGCGCCCGGAGACGGAGATACCGGGCGCACACCGCAGAGGGGGCCTTAGAGAAAGCCCTTGAGCAGCAAGGCCACCAGCAGGATGGCAATCAGCGTCAGCAGGAAGTTCTGCCGCTTCTGCTCTTTCATCAGCAGGACATAGCTTTGCACCAGCAGATCCTGGGTCCGGCCGCCGAGGGCGTCGTTCAGCCTGCGCGGCAAGGCCGGGAGGGTGGTCGCCCATTGCGGGGCCTCATTCTTCAGCGCCCGGACAAAACCACGCCAGCCGATCTGCTCGTTCATCCACTTGGTGAGGAAGGGCTTGGCGGTATCCCACAGATTGAGATCGGGATCAAGCTGACGCCCCAGCCCCTCGATATTCAGCAGGGTCTTTTGCAGCAACACCAGCTGCGGCTGGATTTCGACATTGAAGCGCCGGCTGGTTTCGAACAGCCGCAGCAGCACCAGACCGAAGGAAATCTGCGACAGCGGCTTCTCGAAGAAGGGCTCGCAGACCGTGCGCACTGCCGCCTCCAGTTCTTCCGGACGGGTATCGGCCGGCACCCAGCCGGACTCGATATGCGCCGTCGCCACCCGGTGATAGTCACGATTGAAGAACGCCAGGAAGTTGATCGCCAGATAGTGCTTGTCGACTTCGGTCAGACTGCCGACGATACCGAAATCCAGCGCGATATAGCGCCCGTCCGCGGCGACAAAGATATTGCCGGGATGCATGTCGGCATGAAAAAACCCGTGACGGAACACCTGGGTAAAGAAGATCTCCACCCCGAAGCGCGACAGTTTTTTCAGATCAACACCATCGGCACGCAACCTGTCGATCTGACCGATGGGCGTGCCGCGCATCCATTCCAGCGTCAGGACATCGCGCGCGGTGTAGTCATAGAACACTTCAGGCACCAGCAGCTTGTCCGAATCCTGGAAATTGCGCCGCAGCTGCGAGGCATTGGCCGCCTCGTGCATCATGTCCAGTTCGTCATGCAGGTATTTGTCGAACTCGGCCACCACCTCGCCCGGCTTGAGGCGCTTGCCATCGGGGAAGCCAGCCTCAACGATGCGCGCCAGGGTACGCATCAGGGCCAGATCCTGTTCGATCACCGGCTGAATGCCCGGACGCAGCACCTTGATGGCGACTTCGCGCCCGCGACGACCATCGGCCTCACGTAGCCAGGCATGGTGCACCTGCGCCACCGAGGCACTGGCCACCGGCACATCGTCAAACGCCAGATAAACCGCTTCCAGCGGTCGCCCCAGGCTGCGCTCGATGACCTGACGCGCCAGCGCGCCGTCAAAAGGCGGCACCTTGTCCTGCAGCTTGGCCAGTTCGTCGGCGAAGTCCGCTGGCAGCAGATCCCGCCGCGTCGACAGCACCTGCCCGAACTTGACGAACACCGGTCCCAGGCTCTCCAGCGCCAGACGCAGCCGCACCGGCAGGGTCTGACCGCGCTGACGCGGCAAGGGCAGAACGCGGCAAAGTGCATGCAGCCATTTCAGCCGCGAGTGGCCGCGAAAGAAATCGTCGAGTCCGAAACGGTAAAAGGTGGCAAAAATCTTGTAGGCGCGCGCTATCCGCATGTTGTTCAGGCCGGCTGCGCCGGCTCGCTCCGAGACAGGCTTGCGGCTTCCAGCCGGGCCAGACGTTTTTCCAGACGGGCGGCATCGTCGCGCAAGGTATCGACGGCCGTCACAAATTGTTCCACATCACGCCGACGGGCCAGCAGGGGCGCTTCCTCGCGCAACTGTTCCACCCAGCTCTCCAGCAGGCGCGAGCCGACCTGCTGGCTGAAGTCCGCGGCCTGCAGCGCCCAGCCCTCCAGCCGGTGTGCCGCCACATCGCCGACCACGCGAGACAGGTCTTCGACCGGCAACCAGCGCAGACTGCCGATCAGATGGCCGAAACGCTGAGCCAGCTGGGCATCGCCATGCAGCTGCAGATCCGCAAATTCCGGAGTTCGCCCGCGCCACTGCGCTACCAGTGCCGCCAGTGGCCTGACCGCAACGATGGCCTCCGGTTCGCCTTCGCTGGCGGCCAGCCAGCCTTCGTCGGTGATGACCCCGGCCATGCTCAGCGGCGGCAGCTGCAGAGCCACGCGCCGGCCGGCCAGTTCGGCCAGTTGCGCACGCACCGCCGGGTGCTGGTTGAGGACGTGATTGAACAGGGCCAGTGCAGGTTGCATGAAAACGCCTCCGCGCTCAGGCTGCCGACTTGACGGCAAAACTGAGCATGATCACACCGATCGTCACAAACACGATGCCGGCCACTTTCAGCAAGGTCAGGCTTTCGCCATAGGCGATCACCCCGACGGCCGCGACGACCGCCATGCCGACACCGCACCAGACGGCATACACCAGACCGAGCTCCAGCCGCTGCATGACGCGTGCCAGCAGCCAGAAAGACAGGGCATAACCGATCACCACCACCAGCGAGGGCCAGAAGCGCGTGAAGCCCTGCGCCATCTTGAGCGAACTGGTGGCCGTGACTTCCGCGGCGATGGCGCCGGCCAGCATCAGCCAGCTGCTCAGGTTGGAACTCATGCCGTCTCCCCGTGGTTCAGAACTTGTAGCCCTTGTGCAGGGCAACGACACCACCGGTCATATTGTGGTAGTCGACCTTGCCGAAGCCGGCATCCAGCATCATCTGGCGCAAGGTATCCTGGTCGGGATGCATGCGGATCGATTCGGCCAGATAGCGATAGCTGTCGGCATCGTTGGCCACCAGCTTGCCCATCAGCGGCAGGGCCTTGAAGGAATAAAGGTCATACAGCGGCGACAGCGGCTTCCAGACCTTGGAAAACTCCAGCACCAGCAGCTTGCCGCCCGGTTTGAGCACGCGGCACATTTCCGCCAGCGCCAGATCCTTGTGGGTCATGTTGCGCAGGCCGAAAGCCACCGACACGCAGTCGAAATAATGGTCGGGGAACGGCAGCTTCTCGGCATCGGCCAGCGCCACCGGCAGCACCATGCCGGCATCCAGCAGGCGATCGCGGCCAACGGTCAGCATGGAGCTGTTGATGTCGGTCAGCCAGACCTCGCCTTCCTTGCCGACCCGTTCGGCCCAGCCGCGCGCCAGGTCGCCGGTCCCGCCGGCGATATCCAGAACCCGGTCGCCACGACGCACGCCGGAGGTGGTCAGGGTGAAGTGTTTCCAGATGCGATGCATGCCGCCGGACATCAGGTCGTTCATCACGTCGTACTTCTGCGCAACGGAATGAAAGACCTCGGCGACTTTCTGCGCCTTGTCGCTTTCAGCGACCGTCTTGAAGCCGAAATGCGTGGTTTTGTCCATATGCCGCCTTCCCTATTGTGTCGTCCGCACGTGCTGTGCCGTGCCCGATGCGTATCGGAGCCGGGCCCCTGCCGGGGGCCGGTGGTTATTGATCGCGACTGGCGCCGGCTGCCTCGAGCCGGTCCAGATAGGCCTGCCAGTTGTCCGCCTGGCCCTGCCCCAATTCATACAGATAATCCCAGCTGTAGAGCCCGGAGTCGTGGCCGTCGTCGAACACCAGCTTGACGGCATATTGCCCCACCGGCTCGACGGCTGTGATCGCCACATGGCGCTTGCCGGTCTGCAGCACCTCCTGCCCCACACCATGACCGCGCACTTCGGCAGACGGCGAGTAGACCCGCAGGTACTCGCTGGGCAATTCGAAACGCTTGCCGTCATCAAAACTGATTTCCAGCACCCGGGTCCGGGTATGCAGGCACAGTTCGAGCGGTTGAGCGCCCCCTTTTTTCAGTCCGGCCATGCTGGCGTTCTCCGTCAGGGTTTGTGCTTTTCCAGCAGCATGGCATCGCCATAGCTGAAGAAACGGTATTCGTGATCCACGGCGTGCTGGTAGGCTGCGCGGATGGTCTCCATGCCGGCAAACGCCGACACCAGCATCATGAGTGTCGACTTGGGCAGGTGGAAATTGGTCAGCAGACGATCCACCACGCGGAACTGGTAGCCCGGCGTGATGAAAATATCGGTCTCACCCCGGCCGGCCGTCAGCGTCCCGCTCTGCGCCGCCGACTCCAGCGCGCGCAGGCTGGTGGTACCGACGGCCAGTACACGATGCCCGGCAGCGTGTGCCGCGAGAATGGTGTCGCGGGTCTCCTGCGGAATCTCGTAGATCTCGCTGTGCATCTTGTGCTCGCGGATATCCTCCACCCGCACCGGCTGGAACGTGCCGGCACCGACATGCAGGGTCACGCGGCACAGCCTGACGCCGCGCGCCTCAAGGGCGGCCAGCATGTGTTCGGTAAAATGCAGCCCGGCGGTCGGCGCGGCCACCGCGCCCTTTTCGCGGGCATAGACCGTCTGGTAACGCTCGTCATCCTCGTTGCCGGCACTGCGTTCGATATAAGGCGGCAGCGGCAGCTTGCCGGACTGCTCCAGAATGTCGAACAGGTGCTCGGACGCCAGGAAGCGTAATTTGAAAAGGTCACCGACCCGCTCGACCATCTCGGCCTGCCATTGCCCGCCGAAGGTCAGCAGGCTGCCCGGCTTGGGGGACTTGGAGGCACGCACATGCGCCAGCGCGGTGTGATCGTCGAGGACTCGCTCGATCAGCGCCTCGACCTGGCCACCGCTGGCCTTCTCGCCGAACAGCCGGGCCTTGATGACCCGGGTATCATTGAATACCATCACATCCCCCGGCTGGATCAGCTCGAGGAAATCGGCAAACATCCGGTCGTGACGGGTCGCACCGTCGACGTGCAACAGACGGCTGGCGCCGCGTTCGGCCGGCGGGTGCTGGGCGATCAGGTGCTCCGGCAGGTGATAGTCAAATTGCGAAATGTGCATGGCAATCCATGAAGCTTTAAACGCAGCGATTATACCTGTGGTTCAATGACCCGGCACAGGTTTGATCTATTCCGTTTGCATCAACATAATTTGGTTCAGATCAACCCCGGTCAGTGCGGTTGGCGCACAATAGCCACACCCGAGCGAAAGGCGCCAAACTAGTGCTTTCGCTCCATTTCATCGGCAACTCCGCTGAATGACAGGTGAAAATTCCCTGGTGATTTGCAGTCAAAGCTGGACATTTTGCCGACATGTGCGGCAAACTTGCGGCCAATATTTGAACCAAGGACCGAACATCTTGACCCGAAAAATCCTCGTGCTGCACGGCCCGAACCTGAATCTTCTGGGCGCCAGAGAACCGCAGCACTACGGACGGGACACGCTGGATACCATCAATCAGCGCCTCAAGGAACAGGCCAGACAGGCCGGTTTCGAACTTGAGGCTTTGCAGAGCAATGCCGAATATGTGCTGATTGAGCGCATCCACGCCTGTGCCTCGGACAAGACCGAATTCGTCATCATTAATCCGGCGGCCTTCACCCATACCAGCGTGGCCATTCGCGACGCGCTGGCAGGCGTCAAGGTGCCTTTTATCGAAGTTCATCTTTCCAACGTGCACGCCCGTGAGCCGTTCCGCCAACATTCCTATTTCTCGGATCTGGCGGTTGGTGTCATCTGCGGGCTTGGCGCTCATGGATACGAGCTGGCGCTGGCGCATGCCATCACCCGGCTGGCCGTGCAGGCCTGACGTATCCACATAAAAACATCCGAAGGACAACTCAATGGACCTGCGTAAACTCAAGAAACTGATCGACCTCGTCGAAGAATCCGGCATTGCAGAGCTGGAAGTCACCGAAGGCGAGGAAAAAGTGCGGATCACCCGCGTCTCGGCCAATGCCCAGATTGCCTACGCACAACCGGTCAATGCCGTGCAGTTGCCACCCGTCCAGCAGGCAGCACCGGCCGCTGCACCTGCCGCTGCCGCCCCGGCAGCCAGCGCCGCCCTCGACGACAGCAAGCTGGTCAAGTCGCCGATGGTGGGCACTTTCTACCGCGCACCGAGCCCGGGCGCGAAGAAGTTCGTTGAAGTGGGCGACAAGGTGGAAGTCGGCAGCACCCTGTGCATCATCGAAGCCATGAAGCTGATGAACGAAATCGAATCCGATCGCGCCGGCACCGTGACCAAGATCCTGGTCGAAGAGGGCCAGCCGGTCGAGTACGGCGAAGCGCTGTTCGTCATCGAGTAATCGCCGACGAGCACCCCGAGAGATGACAGGGCACGACCATCCGTGCCCTTGTTGTTTGTTCCGACTTTCTACGGACACGCCAAATCATGTTTGAAAAGATCCTGATCGCCAACCGCGGGGAAATCGCACTTCGAATCCAGCGCGCTTGCCGTGAAATGGGCATCAAGACCGTCGTCGTGCACTCCGAGGCCGACCGCGAAGCCAAATACGTCAAGCTGGCAGACGAATCCGTCTGCATCGGCCCCGCCCCTTCCGGCAAGAGCTATCTGAACATCCCGGCCATCATCGCCGCGGCAGAAGTCACGGATGCCCAGGCCATCCACCCCGGTTACGGTTTCCTGTCTGAAAATGCCGACTTCGCCGAGCGCGTCGAACAATCCGGCTTCGTCTTCATCGGCCCGCGCCCGGAAACCATTCGCCTGATGGGCGACAAGGTATCGGCCAAGGATGCCATGCTGGCCGCCAAGGTTCCCTGCGTTCCCGGCTCCGATGGTGCCCTGCCGGATGATCCGGAAGAAATCATCCGTATCGCCCGCAAGGTCGGCTTCCCGGTCATCATCAAGGCCGCCGGCGGCGGCGGTGGCCGCGGCATGCGCGTCGTCCACAGCGAAGCCGCCCTGATCACTGCCGTGGGCATGACCCGCGCCGAAGCCGAAGCCGCCTTCGGCAATCCGGTGGTCTACATGGAGAAATTCCTCGAGCAGCCGCGCCATATCGAAATCCAGGTGCTGGCCGACGAGTACGGCAATGCCATCTTCCTCGGCGAACGTGACTGCTCGATGCAACGTCGCCACCAGAAGATCATCGAAGAAGCCCCTGCTCCGGGCATCACCGACAAGCAGCGCCAGCAGATCGGTGCCGTATGCGCCGATGCCTGCAGCCGTATCGGCTACCGTGGCGCCGGCACTTTCGAATTCCTGTATGAAAATGGCGGCTTCTACTTCATCGAAATGAATACCCGTGTTCAGGTCGAGCACCCGGTGACCGAAATGATTACCGGCGTAGACATCGTCCAGGAGCAGATCCGCATCGCCGCCGGTGAAAAGTTGCGCTATAAGCAAAAGGACATCGTAATTCGCGGCCATGCCATGGAATGCCGTATCAACGCTGAAGACCCGTTCACCTTCGTGCCCTCTCCGGGCAAGATCGACGGCTATCACCCGGCCGGCGGCCCGGGCATCCGCATCGATTCGCATATCTACCAGGGCTATACCGTGCCTTCGCATTACGACTCGATGATCGGCAAGCTGATCGCCTACGGCGACACGCGCGACCAGGCAATCGCCCGTATGCGCGTCGCGTTGTCCGAGATGGCGATTTCCGGCATCAAGACCAACATCCCGCTGCATCAGGAGCTGTTCATGGACAGCACCTTCATCCGCGGCGGCACCAGCATCCATTATCTGGAAGAACGTCTGGCCAACATGAAGAAAGGCTCGATCTGATGGCGTGGATCCAGGCCACTATCGATACCGACTCCAAGGTGGCGGAGAAGCTGGCGGATGCCCTGATGGAGGCCGGCGCCCTGTCGGCCGCCATCGAGGACGCCTGGGCCGGTACGGCGCAGGAAGAACCGATCTTCGGCGAACCGGGCGAGCCGGTTGACCGGCTGTGGGCACAAAGCCGCATTATTGCGCTGTTTGCCCATGATGCCGAAGTCGGCCTGCTGATCGCCGCCGCGGCCAACGCCTGCCAGCTGGCGATGCCGGGCTTCACGACCGAACGGATCGAAGAACAGGACTGGGTGCGTCTGACCCAGTCGCAGTTCGAACCGATCCGGATTTCGGACCGGCTGTGGATCACCCCGACCTGGCATGAGGCGCCGGCGCCGAATGCCGTCAACCTGCAGCTGGACCCCGGCCTCGCCTTCGGTACCGGCAGCCATCCGACCACACGACTGTGCCTGCAGTGGATCGATGCCCACCTGACACCGGGTGCCACGGTCCTCGATTACGGCTGCGGCTCGGGCATTCTGGCGATTGCAGCCCTCAAGCTGGGCGCCGGCGATACCATCGGTGTCGACATCGACCCGCAGGCAGTCCGTTCCAGCCGGGACAATGCCGCGCAGAACGGTGTTTCCGCCCGGTTCTGCCTGCCGGACGATACCCCGGCGGTACAGGTTGACGTCTTGCTGGCCAATATTCTGGCCAACCCGCTGCGCATGCTTGGCGGGATGCTAGCCAACCATGTCAAAACCGGTGGTAGAATCGTCCTGTCCGGCATTCTTGCCGAACAGGCTGATGAGCTCTCGGCGATTTATGCCGGCTGGTTCGATATGGATCCGCCGGTGTTCGACGAGGGATGGACCCGACTCACCGGAACCCGACGACAAACGGTATGACCAAAACAACACAGTGCCCCGCTTGCCAGACTCGCTTCAAGGTTAGTGACGTTCAACTGTCCGCCGCCAAAGGCTTGGTGCGCTGCGGGCGCTGTGCCCATGTCTTCAATGCGCTCGATTACCTGATTGCGCCGGTCCCCGCCGCAGTCACGACGCCGGCTCAGCCGGCACCAGCCCAGCCCGCGCCTGCCGCCGCCCCGGCAGCCCCCGCACCACAAGCGCCGGCAGCAGCGTACAGCGCGCCGGACATCGACGACTTCGAGCTGGAAGTCCCGGACTTCGACCCCATGACGGCCAGCCTGCCGGAAACCCCGGCAAGTGAACAGCCTGACAGCAGCGCACCGTCGCTGGCAGATGTCGAGGCCTTCCAGCAGGCACTCAACGAAGCCCTGCACCAACACCCGGTGGCCAGCGCTCCGATCGGCAATCCCTTTGCCGAGATGGCGCTTGACCCCGAACCGCGTCAGCCGGCCCCCGAAACACCGGTGACACCGATTGACGAAGAGGATCTGCCGGCGGTACTTGATACCCGGCGCAGCGCTCCCGCCCCCATCGAACCCGAACTGGCAGAGACCGCGCCGCTACCGCAAGAGACCATGATTGCCGAGGCGCCGGCCTTCGACCCGGCCGGCGACGAGACACCCGCCCGCAAACGCAGCAACCCCTGGCTGACCATCCTGATCCTGTTCGGCTCGTTCATCGGCCTGTTGCTGCTGGCCGCCCAGCTGGTCTACATCAACCGTACGGCCATCGCGGCGCAGGCACCGGACACCCGCCCGGTCTTCGAGCGCCTGTGCAAAAAGCTGGGCTGCAACGTCCCCTACCCGACCGATCCGGAGTTCATCCGTACTGAATGGTCCGAGCTGTCCTTTGTCCCCGAGCACACCAACCTGGTGCAGCTGTCGGCAACGCTGAAGAATCATGCCCGCTATCCCCAGGCCTTCCCCATGCTGGAAGTCACGCTGAAGGATGCCGACAATCAGGTCCTGATCCGCAAGGTTTTCACTCCGCGCGACTATCTCAAGCCTGACAGCCAGAAGCTCAAGAGCTTTGCCGCCAACAGCGAAGAAAAGATCGTGATGCGCTTCGATGTCGGCAAGGTTCACGCCCAGGGTTACAGCCTGTACTGGTTCTATCCCTGACCGCCGGGCGCAGCATCACGCTGCGCGCTGAACCTTTCCTTGTTTTTTCGCCGTCCGGCTTCCACCATGAAAGAAACATGGAGGAAGTTTGCGATGAACCAGTTCAGACTGCTGTATGGCGAGGAAATCCTGCCGCTGATCGGCGACTTTCCGACGCAGGGCTCTCATCTGCCGAGCTTCATGCTGGTCGATGGTCAATTCAATGACGTGGCACTGGGCCAGTTTTCCGGCCAGCCCAAGGCCATCATCACCCTGCTTTCCCTGGATGAAGATGAACACGGCGGCATGCGTCTGCTGCGGGAATCCCTGCGCTTTCTCGAGCGCTGGCCGACGGTTCAGGTGGTGGTGGTCACGGTCGACTCCCCCTCGACACTGCGTCGGGTACGCAAGGAGCGCGGGCTGCCCGGCGTCACCCTGCTCTCCACCCTGCGCGGTCGTGACTTCCACAAGCACTTTGGCGTGCTGATCACTGAATACCCACTGTCCGGCTACACCGCGCCATCCATCATCATTGCCGATGCCGACAATAATGTGCTGTATGCCGAGCGGCTGCGCGACACCCTGGATGATTTTCGCTTCGATCAGATGTTGCCGGTCATGCAGGCCATCGAGGCAGCAGAGGCGGCACTGCGCCAGCAAGCCGCCGAAGAAGCCGCCCGCGCTCAGGCAGAGGCCGAAGAAAGAGAAAGACAGGAACGCGCCATGATCGACACGGTGCGCAACAGCGTCGCCAAATAAGGGACGACGCTTACTGTCCGCTGGCGGGCGGCGGGCGCAAGGCCTGCACCAGACGTTCGGCACAGAATGACAGCCAGGCAGCCCGGTCTTCCGGCGTTTCCACCATGCTGTTCTGATCCAGGGCGAAGCTGCTGGTCGCCGACAGGATCAGGGTCAGCACAAACGCCGGACGCAGGCCAGGATCGATATCGCCAGTCTGCTGATAATGCGCAATGGCCGCCAGCCATTGCCCGGCCGACTCCGACTGGGTTACCCCGATGCGGGCAGACGAAGACTGCTGCAGGCGTTGCCAGTGGATCATGCGCGCAATATCGCGGTTATCGCTGTAAAAGCGCACATTGTTACGCACCAGCGCCTGCATGAAATCGGCAAACGCCAGGCCGGTATCCGGCAGGATGCCCTGCGGCTCTTCTTGCACAATCGCCTGTTTCACCGCCCGCCAGAGGGTGTCCTTGTTGTCAAAATAGTGGAATACCAGACTGTGATTGACCCCCGCCTGCCTGGCGATATTGCCCATGGAGGTACCGGCGAAGCCATGCTCGACGAACAGCGCGCGCGCGGCCGCCAGAATCCGTTCCCGTTTGTTATCTGCTTTCATGCTGCCTGTCCGCCATCAGAATCCGTCATTGTATCGTTATTGACTGATCGGTCAATCATGCGTAAAGTGCGCACAACATTGATTGACTGATCAGTCAATTTCTTTGATGAAGGCCAAGAACATGAAGTCTGCCCCTCCCATTCAGTGGCGCCAGTTAGCCGCCATCGTGCTGATTGCCTGCTTTGCGCAATTGGCCGCCGATGTCTATGCCCCGGCCCTGCCGGCCATCGCCCGTGACTTCCGCGTCAGCATCGGGCAAGTGCAGCTCAGCATGGCGGTGTACATGGCCACCCTGTCCTTGTCGCAGCTGGGCTATGGCCCGCTGTCCGACATGCTTGGACGTCGCCGGGTGCTGGCCCTGGGCTGCCTGATCGCCATGGCAGGCAGTTTGCTGGCGGCGCTGGCCCCATCCATCGACACCCTGCTGCTGGCCAGAGCCATCCAGGGGGCCGGGGCCGGCGCCTGTGCCGCCATCTGGCGCGCGGTGTTCCGCGACCTGTTCAGTGGCGAAGCCTTGTCGCGCTACGCCTCCTATTTTGTCGTCCTGATCCTGTTCATCATGCCGGCAGCGCCGCTGATCGGTGCCTATCTGAGCCACCTGATCAGTTGGCGGGCCAATTTTGTTTTTTTACTGGGCTATGCCCTGCTGGCGCTGGCTGTTTTGCACTTTGCCTTTCAGGAAACCCAGGCCAGCCACCATCGGCAGGCGCTGAGTCTGTCAGGACTGTGGCAAGGCTATGCCGAACTGCTGCGCACCCGGGCATTTCTGCGGGTGGCACTGATGACGTTTGTTTGTTATGGCAGTTATTTCGCCTGGTTCAGCATGGGTCCGGTACTGCTGACCAGCCAATACGGGCAATCTGGTGTGTTCTTTGGCTGGCTGACCGGCGCAGGGGGCGGACTGTGTTATGGGCTGGCCGCCTGGTGCAACGGCAGGCTGGTCAAGCAACGGGGACTGACAGGCATGCTGCAGCTGGCCCTCGCCTGCATGCTGGCAGGCGCCCTGCTGATGCTGGCGCTGTCCTGGCTGCCGCTGGGTCTGGGTGGCCTGGTGCTGGCCTTGATGGTGTACTGGTTCGGCGCGGCACTGGTCTGGCCCAATACCAATGCGCTGGCCTTCTCGTCGGTCGGACATATCGCTGGCTCAGCGGCGGCTCTGTATGGCTGCCTGCAGCTGGGCGGGGCAGCCTGCGTCACACAACTGATCAGCCTGCTGCCCCACGACAGATTATGGCCACTGCAGCTTCTCATGCTGACAGCGCCGCTACTCTCCTGGCTGCTGCTGCGCATGGCTCGTCCCGCCGCGACGGCGGCAAAGCCCTGAGACTGGACAAAAAGGGAGGCAAAACAAGACATGCCCGCCGCAACACGGCGGGCATGAATTCAGGATCAGGATTCGGACTTGGGCGAACGGCTCAACAACTCATCCACCACTTGTGCCGGCTCGGCGCCGTAATACAGCAGGCCGCAGACCGCGGCCGTGATCGGCATGTCCACCTCCAGCCTTTCGGCCATAGTCAGCACCTCGCGGGCGGTGGGCACCCCTTCGGCCACATGGCCAAGCTCATCGAGAATCTGGCTCAGCGGCAAACCTTCGGCCAGACGGAGGCCAACCTGACGGTTGCGCGACAGGGCACCGGTACAGGTGAGGATCAGATCCCCCATGCCGGCCAGCCCCATCATGGTTTTCTGGCTGGCCCCCAGCGCCATGGCCAGGCGGGTAATCTCGGCCAGCCCGCGGGTAATCAGTGCCGCACGGGTATTCAGGCCAAATCCCAGACCATCGGCCACCCCGGTGGCAATCGCCATGACATTCTTGACTGCGCCGCCAACCTCTACCCCGATCAGGTCATCATTGGCATAGAGACGCAGCAGCGGACTGTGCCACTCTCGCACAATGCGCTCGGCAAAGGCCGCGTCATCCGAGGCAATGGTCACCGCCGCCGGCAGGCCGGTCGCGACTTCGCGGGCAAAGCTCGGTCCGGACAGCACACCGCAGGGATGCTGCGGCGGCAACTCTTCCGCTACCACCTGGTGCGGCAGCAGGCTGGAACCCGCCTCGAAGCCCTTGCAGGCCCAGAGTACCGGTGCCAGCGTCCCCGCACAGGCCTTGAGCGCCCGCAACACCGGGCGCAGGCCGGCGATCGGCGTGGCAATCAACAGCAAATCGGCATCGGCAATGGCACGAGGCAAGTCCGCACTGAGCGTCAGACGCTCCGGAAACGGGGCATCGGGCAGGTAGCGCTGATTGACCCGGCTGGCTGCCAGCTCGGCCACTTGCGCCCCATTGCGCGACCACAGCACGACATCATGATGACGGGCAAAGGAGATCGCCAGGGCCGTACCCCAGGCACCGGCACCAAGAACGGCAAGCTTCATGCTAGAGGCCCCACAGATCGGAAATATTGGCGTAACCACTGCTGCCGTCGCGATGGCGGACATGCACCCAGCCGTTCACCGGCGGATCAATCAGCTGCAGCACGCCATTCTTTGGCACCGAAAACACCACCTGGGCGTTAGACGCCGCACTGGCGCGGACATCGGCCCGCTCATTCACCACCAACAGGGTCCGCTGAGCAGACAAGGCGGCGCTGGGCAACCAGGCAATGCCGCCAGTCGCATCACGCACCCGCGACCAGGCATCCTGGGTATTCAGCACCTCGACCGGGTAGTAGCGGCTGACGACAAACAGCTTTTTGGCCGACAATGCCGGCGCCTCGTACAGCACGGAGCCGGTTTCCTTGACTGAACGGAACTCCAGTGCGACCGCCAGGGGCGCACTGGCCATTGCCAGGAGGGCCACAAGCCATGCAAGACGCCGGCTGGTCATCAGGCGTTCCCGGCTTCGGCCTGTGCAGCACGCTGCTGCATGTACAGGGCTTCGAAGTTGATCGGCGACAGCAGAACCGGCGGGAAGCCCGCGCGATTGACGATGTTCGACACGGTTTCACGTGCGTACGGGAACAGGATGTTCGGGCAGGCCACGCCGAGGATCGGATCGATGTCTTCAACCGGAATATTGCGAATCTGGAAGATACCGGACTGGGCCACTTCGGCCAGGAACAGCGTCTTGTCATCCACCTTGGCCGTGACGGTCACGGTCAGGCAGCAATCGAAATAACCGTCTTCGATCTGCTTGGCTTCGGAAGCCAGTTGCATGTCGATCTCCGGCTGCACTTGCACCAGGAAAACTTCCGGTGCATTCGGCACTTCCAGCGACATGTCCTTGACGTAGATCTTGTCGATGGAGAAGACCGGTTGTTGTTGCTCTTGCTGCGCTTGCTGTTCGCTCATACTGAGAATCTCACCTGCTGGTTTGGTCAAAAATGACAGCCCAAAACGATGGGAAACTGTCGTAGGAATACTGCATTATTTCGCTGGCCGGCATCATCGCACGAATGATGACGGCAAACCAGACCGGCCAGCGTCACCGACGTCAGGCCGACTGCCCCAGCAAGACATCCAGCTTGCCGGCATTGTTCAGCGCCATCAGATCATCACAGCCCCCCACATGGGTCTCACCGATGAAAATCTGCGGCACGGTACGACGACCGGTCAGGGTCATCATCTTTTCGCGCTCGGCCGGATCCAGGTCAACGCGAATTTCACGGATATCGGTCACGCCCTTGCTGGCCAGGAGCATCTTGGCGCGCTGGCAATAGGGGCAAACCGCCGTGGTATACATGACAACGGGACTCATGAGGTTTCCTTGCAACGTGGCTGATCCCTCTCAGATTGGGGCAAGCCATTAACAATCAATCATTATATCCCGCCTGGCTCAAACTGCCGAATTGCATCACGTACCACGGCGTCCAGCGACGGCTTGAGACTGGCGGCCTCCGGATGATTCACCACCGCCACAATCACCAGACGCTGACCATCCCGGCGCTGCCAATACCCCGCCAGCGCCACCACATCTTTCAGCGTTCCCGTTTTCAGCCGCAGCGCCGGCCCCAGATCGACAAAACGCCGCCTGAGGGTGCCCATCTGACCGGCCAGCGGCAGGCTGGCCATCAGTTCACTGGCATACGGGCCACGTGCGGCCGTGCGCAATACCTCGCCCAGCAAACTGACCGGCAGGCGCTCGACACGCGACAGTCCGGCGCCATTCTCCAGGACCAGGCCCTGGTCCGGAATCTGGTGCGCCGCCAGCGTCTGTCTGACGGCACGCTCGGCATCCGCCACCGTGTCGCCACGCTGCGCAGACTGCCGCCCCAACGTCAGGAACAACGAACGCGCCATCGGGTTGCTGCTGAATTTGTTCATGTCCGGCAGGATGCGTGCCAGCGGTTCGGAACTCACCTCGGCCAGCACGCGGGCATCCTCCGGCACCTTGCCACTGCCATCTCCCTGCAGCCCGCGGCCGTCCTGCGCCTGCCACAGACCCCGGAAGGCCGCGGCGGCAAAGGTTTCCGGCGCCAGAGGCTGCAGATAGGCCATGCGGCCATCGCAGGCCGGCGGCAGCGCACCGCTGACGCGGATATCACTGCCCGTGACGGCCATGCGTACGTAGCGTCGTACATCCGGGCAAGCCTCGTCGCCACCGCGCGTCAGACTGGCCTGGACATGCACGCCGGCCAGCGGCGGATCCAGAACCACGCGCGGCCCTTGCGCATCATTGAAGAATCGCAGCCAGACCACATTGAGATTGGTCAACAGCGGATCTGGCGGCGCCATGAAGCTTTCACCGCCGTCCGGATCAAAGCCATCAGCTTGCGACAGCCGGCTGTAGGCCGTGCGATCCTGCATCAGACGACCGGCGACCCCGACAATGCCGCGTTGGCGCAGGCCCGTCAGCAACTCGCTCAGCCGACTGGCATAAAAGCGGGGATCCCCCTCACCCACCCACCAGAGATCGCCCTGCAGCACGCCGTCCTTCACCGGGGCACTGGCCATCAGACGCGTCTGCCAGGTAAAGTCCGGCCCCAGCCGCTCCAGCGCCACCCAGCTGGTCAACAGTTTCATGGTGGAAGCCGGATTGACTGGCACATCGGCGCGATAGGCCGTCTGTACGTCGGCGGAGGCCACCGGGGCGACCCACAAGGCCAGGCTCTGAGCGGGCAGACCGTGCAGATCCAGCGCATGGGCTGACAGACTAATCAGCATTCCGCTGGCGAGCATGATCAATTTCTGGCGCATCTTCGGTTTTCTCATCATGTTTCCTGTGGATCGACGTCCAGAGACCAGCGCAAACCTCGTCCACTGGCCTGCTCCGGCAACCAGACCGTCAAATGATTCAATAACTGATGCAAGCCGCTGCGCTCGGCAGACTCCAGCACCAGCTGTGCCCTTTCGCGATTGGCCAGACGCACCATCAGGGCCGGTGCCGGCCCGCACAGCATGACGCCGGCCTGTTGCGCCTGCGGCGCCAGCCGGGCGCGAATATCCTGCAAAAAGGCGGTCGCCTCGGCCAGCGTCGGGGCATCGGCACGCAGCTGCGCCTGAAACGTGGCGGGCGGAAAGCCGGCCTGGCGCCGTTCATCCAGCAGAACCCGGGCATAGTGGTCAAAATCATGCGCCACCAGTGCCTGATACAGCGGATGCTCAGGCCACTGCGTCTGCAGCAAGACCTCGCCCGGACGGTCCGCCCGCCCCGCGCGACCGGCGACCTGCATCAACTGGGCAAACAAGCGCTCCGAGGCACGGAAGTCGGCCGAATACAGCGCGCCGTCCGCATTCAGAATCACCACCAGGCTCAAGGCACCGAAGTCGTGCCCCTTGGCCAGCATTTGCGTACCGACCAGAATATCCACTTCACCGGATTGAACCTGACGGTAAATCTCGTGCCAGGCCTCGCGTCGCTGCGTGGTGTCGCGATCGATGCGCAAGATGCGGGCCCCGGGCAAGGCACGCGCCAGCGCCGCCTCCAGACGCTGCGTCCCCTCACCCAGCGGCTTGATGTCCGTGTTGCCGCACTCCGGACAGACATGAGGCACCGGCTCCTCCCAGCCACAATGGTGGCAGCGCAGCTTGCGTTCCAGCAGATGGACCACCAGCTTGGCACTACAGCGCGGGCAGCCGGAAATCCAGCCGCACTCGGTGCAGGCCACGACCGGGGCAAAGCCCCGGCGGTTGATATACACCAGACTCAGCTCCCGCTTGCGCACCCGTTCGGCCAGCGCCGCCATGACCTCGTCGCACATGCCCTCGCTGCGCCGGACACGGCGCACATCCAGCAGGCGCACCTGGGGCAGACTGGCCGATCGATGCGCCCGCTCCGCCAGCACCAGACGGCGATAGCGACCCGCCTCGACATTGGCCAGGGTTTCCAGGCAGGGCGTGGCACTGCCCAGCACGATCGGCACACCCGCACGGTGGGCACGCCAGACAGCCAGATCACGTGCATGGTAGCGCAGACCATCCTGCTGCTTGAACGAGGCGTCATGCTCCTCGTCGACGATCACCATGCCCAGCTCCGGCAGGGGGGTGAACACAGCCAGACGGGTGCCGATGACAATGCGTGCCCGCCCCTGCCAGGCGTCCACCCAGGCATTGAGCCGTTCGCCATCGGCCACATTGCTGTGCAACAGCGCCAGCGGCGTCTGAGGGAAGCGCTGCACGAAGCGGCCAATCAGCTGTGGCGTCAGGTTGATTTCCGGCACCAGCACCAGCACCTGACGACCGGCACGCAATTGCTGCTCGATCAAATGCAGGTAGACCTCGGTCTTGCCACTACCGGTGACGCCATGCAGTACCCAGGGCTTGCAGGGCGCCTGAGCTGACTGGATGGTGTCGAATGCGGCCTGCTGTTCAGCCGTCAGCGGCATGGCACCCTGGACCTGCGCCGCCCCGGCCGCAGGTGTCGCACGCCGAACCCAGCCGTCCTGCTGCCATTGCCTCAGGATGGCCGCGCCCCCGGGCGCCAGCTCACGTACAGCCTCGGGGGTCAAATCCCCCTGAGACAGCGCCTGCCACAGGGCAAAGCGTACTTTGTGGCGCGGCGGGATCACTGCGGCGCGCCCGGCAGGTGTCAATTGCCAGACCTGGCGATCGGCCAGGCGCACGGCGCGCGGCTCGCGCAAGGCCGTCGGCAAAGCGGTAAACAGCGTCTGACCGAAGGGGTGGTGATAGTAACTGGCGGCGAAGTTCACCAGCGCCAGGAAGTCTTCCGGCAAGGGCGGCAATTCATCAAACGCCTCCCCGACATGTTTCATGCGAAAGGCATAACCTTTGTTTTCGTTGAAACTATTTGTGACGACGCCACACATGCGTCGCGAACCGAAGGAAACCTGAACGCGCTGACCACGCAAAAGGGGCTGTTCGGTCAGGTAATGGAAGGTGGTCCACAAAGGGACGTCCAGTGCTACCTCTACCGAAAGCGATGGGGACGCAGGCGGGCTGTCCGGCTGCAAATCTAGCTCCGACAAGGCTTTGCCTTTCCTGTGCACAGCCTCTGTGGACAACTTTGTGCATAACCCTTGCGCCAGGGCTCAAAACCGAGGGTCAGACACACGACCAACAGATTGCACAAAAATTAATCAAATGTTAAAGGCTTTATTTTTCAATGACTTACAAACAGCAGTTTTTTGACCGACCGGGGGCTTGACAAGCATACGGCAAAAGACTAGCTCGTGTGCATAACTCTTAGAACAACAGACCGGGCAGATGTCAATCCGTAAATTGGGGCAGGACAAAAACAGTCACTACCCCATGGCCGGCCAGCGGACCGACAAACCGCCGCGGCGGACAAAACCACGGCGGTACTGAGGCTATATCAGTGCGCAGACAGGCGGTGAACCGCCTCAACCAGCACCGCCGCATGTTCAGGATCGACGTGCTGGGAAATGCCATGACCCAGATTGAAAACGTGGCCGCTGCCCGGGCCGTAGGCCTGGAGAATTCTTGCCACTTCGGCCTCAATCGCCGGCGCAGAGGCAAAAAGCACGCAAGGATCAAGATTTCCCTGCAGGGCCACCCGGTCGCCGACCCGGCGACGGGCGTCGGCGATATCGGTACTCCAGTCCAGCCCCAGGGCATCCGCGCCGCTATCTGCCATGGCTTCCAGCCACTGGCCGCCGCCCTTGGTAAACAGGATGCAGGGCACGCGCCGCCCTTCGTGCTCGCGAATCAGGCCCTGCACGATGCGTTGCATGTAAGGCAGGGAGAATTCCAGGTAGGCGGCACGGGACAGCGCCCCTCCCCAGGTATCGAAGATCTGCACGGCCTGAGCACCGGCCAGGATCTGGGCGTTGAGATAGCGCGTCACCGCCTCGGCATTGACCGACAGAATGTGATGCAGCAACTCGGGACGCGAATACAGCATCGCCTTGGTGTGGCGGAAGTCGTCGCTGCCGCCGCCTTCGATCATGTAGCAGGCCAGGGTGAACGGACTGCCGGAAAAGCCGATCAAGGGCACACGGCCATCCAGCGCGCGACGAATAGTACGGACAGCCGCCATCACATAGCCCAGCTCCTCTTCCGGATCGGGCACCGCCAACTGGCGGATCGCCGCTTCGTCACGCAGCGGGCGCTCGAACTTCGGGCCCTCGCCCTCGGCAAAATACAGCCCCAGCCCCATGGCATCCGGCACAGTCAGGATGTCAGAGAACAAAATGGCGGCATCGAGCGGAAAACGATCCAGCGGCTGCAAGGTCACCTCACAAGCCAGCTCGGGGTTTTTGCACAGATCGAGAAAACTGCCGGCGCGGGCCCGGGTGGCGCGGTACTCCGGCAGATAGCGCCCTGCCTGGCGCATCATCCAGACTGGGGTATGCTCGACCGGTTGTTTGAGCAAAGCGCGCAAAAAAAGATCGTTTTTCAGTTGTGTCATGATCAGCTCGTCATTTATTCAGCCAGCATTATATCGCCGCAACCGGGGCTTGCACCGGTCAAATATCGGCTTCCACCTCGTTACCACGCGCCTCCATCCAGCTGCGCCGGCTGGCCGCCTCCCCCTTGCCCATCAGCATGGTGAACATGCGGCGGGTTTCCTCGCTGCTGTCCGGACGCATGCGCACACACACCAGCCGACGGGTATCCGGGTGCATGGTGGTGTCCTTGAGCTGCTCGGGATTCATTTCGCCCAGGCCTTTGAAGCGGCTGATACTCCAGTTGCCCTCGCGCACCCCTTCACTGCGCAACCGTTCCAGAATCGCCTCCAGCTCGTCGGCATCCAGCGCATACAGCTTCTTCGGCGGACGATGTTTGCCCTGTCCCGGGACATCGACCCGGAACAGCGGCGGCTGGGCAATAAAGATGTGACCGGCACCCATCAGCGCAGAGAAATGGCGGTAGAACAAGGTCAGCAACAGCACCTGGATATGCGAGCCGTCGACATCGGCATCGGACAGGATGGCGATCTTGCCATAGCGCAGACCGGACAGATCGGCACTTTCACCCGGCAGATGCGGGTCGACCCCGATGGCAACGGCGATATCGTGGATTTCGGCATTGGAAAACAGCTGATCCTTGTCGGTTTCCCAGCTGTTGAGCACCTTGCCGCGCAGCGGCAGGATGGCCTGGAATTCCTTGTCACGCGCCAGCTTGGCCGAGCCGCCGGCCGAATCGCCTTCGACCAGAAACAGTTCGTTGCGCTCGATATCCTCGCTCTCGCAATCGGTCAGCTTGCCCGGCAGCACGGCCACGCCGGAGCCCTTTTTCTTCTCCACCTTCTTGACCGATTTCAGACGGCTCTGCGCCTGACGGATCGCCAGCTCGGCAATTTTTTTACCGGCTTCCACATGCTGGTTGAGCCACAGCTCGGTCGGGTCGCGCGTCAGCGCAGCAATCAGCTTGAGGGCATCGCGGCTGGTCAGCTTTTCCTTGGTCTGCCCCTGGAACTGCGGGTCAAGCACCCGGGCAGACAGCACGAAGCGCACCCGGCTCCAGACGTCTTCCGCCATGACCTTGACACCGCGGGGCAAGAGATTGTGGTGATCAATGAAGCTCTTCACCGCCTCGAAGATCCCGGCACGCATGCCGGCTTCATGGGTACCGCCGGCAGGCGTAGGAATCAGGTTGACATAGCTTTCGCCGCCAGCCCCGTCCTCGAACCAGGCCAGCGCCCACTGCACGCCTTCACCCGGCGCAAACTGTTCGTGCTCGGCACCAATGAAGTTCTCGCCGGCGAAAAACGGCGCCACCGGCTCGTCGCCGTTGCACAGCTCGGCCAGGTAGCCCTTCAGACCATCGGGATAGTGCCAGGACTTGATCTCGTCGCCCCCCGCACGCTCGATGGTCAGACTCACGGCCACCCCGGGCAGCAGCACGGCCTTGGCGCGCAGCATGCGCTCCAGCTCCGTCATGGAGTAGCGCGGGGACTCAAAGTATTTGCTGTCAGGCCAGACACGAACCCGGGTCCCGCTGGTGCGGGCACCGCAGTCGCCGATGCGGGCCAGCGGCTCAATCACGTCGCCGCCGGCAAACACGATGCGCCACACGCCGCCCTCGCGCTTGACCTCCACCTCCAGCCGGGTCGACAAGGCATTGGTCACCGAGACACCGACCCCGTGCAAACCACCGGAAAAGGCATAAGCACCGCCATCCTTCTTGTCGAACTTGCCGCCGGCGTGCAGCCGGGTATACACCAGTTCGACCACCGGCAGCTTCTCGGTCGGATGCTCGCCCACCGGAATGCCGCGCCCGTCATCTTCGACCGACAGCGAGCCATCCTGGTGCAGGGTGACCGCGATCTTGCGGGCAAACCCACCCAGCGCCTCGTCAGCCGCGTTGTCGATCACCTCCTGGCAGATATGCGTCGGGTCGACCGTGCGGGTGTACATCCCCGGCCGCTCTTTGACTGGTTCCAGCCCTTTGAGAACGCGTACCGAGGATTCGTCGTATTGTTGAGTCATGGCATTGAGTCACGAATGATCGATCAAACAAAAGCAGGCGCCCCACCAGGAGGCGCCTGCCACATCAACGGGAAATCAGGCCTGACGATCCGGCACCGCCGCCGGAGGCTGACGCGTCAGGAATTCTTCGCGCGTCTCCAGGCCTTTGGTAAAACGGGACAGTTCGCGCAGGGCGCGCTCATAGACGTCCCGCTTGAATTCGATCACGGCATCCACCGGCGCCCAGTAGGGGCTCCAGCGCCAGCCGTCGAACTCGGGATGATTCGTGGCGCGCAGGCAGACATCGCAGTCGCGCCCGGTCAGGCGCAACAGGAACCAGATCTGTTTCTGTCCCTTGTAGCTGCCACGCCATTCACGTCGAACCCAGTTGGACGGCACCTCGTAACGCAGCCAGTCACGGGTTCGGCCGAGAATCTTCACGTGTTGCGGCAACAGCCCGACCTCTTCCAGCAGCTCGCGATACATCGCTGCCTCAGGGCTTTCGCCCGGTTTGATGCCCCCCTGCGGGAACTGCCATGAGTGCTCGCGCACACGCTTGCCCCAGAAGACTTCATTCCGGGCATTGATGATGACAATTCCGACATTGGGGCGGTATCCGTCCCGGTCCAGCATGGAAAAACCTACAATTCGTCAAGTTAGCTGAATTTTTGCACATTTCCACCATCCATGCCATGCGTGATTCGGCGCGTTTCCCGTCCTGATGTCAGATTACCAGCCACAGGCAGTCAGACAATTGACATCCGGCCAGACTCACCGCGAAGATGGATCCACCCATGCCGCCACGGAAACCGCTCATGCGCCAGGCTCCACACCTCGACACCTTTCAGGGACAGCATATCGACTCCTGGTATGCCCACAGCGCCGGCACGCCGGCGAGCTACCCTGCCCTGGAAAACCACACGCTGGATACCGCGGTCTGCATTATCGGCGCCGGACTCACCGGGGTCAGCGCCGCCCTGTCGCTGGCAGAACGAGGCATTCCCTGCGTCTTGCTGGAAGGGGGGCTGGTCGGATTCGGCGCCTCCGGCCGCAGCGGCGGTCAGGTCCTGCACGGCTACGCCTGTCCGCATGCCCTGCTGGTCCGGCACCTCGGGGCAGCCGGGGCTCGCCTGAGCTGGGATCTTTCCTTGCAGGGGGTCGCACTGCTCAAGTCCCGCATTGAACGCCATCAGATTGATTGCCAGCTGCACTGGGGCTATGTCACCGTGGCAGAGACCCGGCGCCAACTGAAGGGGCTGGCTGACTGGCAACAGTTGCTGCAACAGCTCGACTATGGCCGGACCGAGCTGCTGCAAGGCGCCGCACTGCGCGAGCAGATCGACTCTCCGGCCTATCTTGGCGGTCTGTACGACCCCGGTTGCGGCCATCTGCACCCCTTGCGCTACACACAGGGACTGGCCAGAGCCGCCAGCACACAGGGCGCCAGGCTGTTCGAGCGCAGCCGGGTCTCGCAGATCGTGACCGACGCCAGGGGCGTACAAGTCCAGACCGCGCAGGGCGGTACAGTGCGGGCCGAGCATCTGATCCTGGCCACTAATGTCGACGTTGGCGCACTGCGCCCCGACCTGGCGCGACGCTTCCTGCCGGTGCAATCCCACATCATTGCCACCGCCCCCCTGGCACCCGAGCTGCACGCCAGCCTGCTACCCCGCCATGCGGCGATCTGCGACAGCCGGCATGTGCTCAACTATTTCCGCCTGTCCGACGATGGCCGCATGCTGTTTGGCGGCCGACTGAAACGGCCGCAGGGCGATCAGGCCAGCATTCGTGCCGAGCGTCAGGCAGAGCTGGTACGCATTTTCCCACAACTGGCCGGCACCCCCATCGAATACAGCTGGGGCGGCCTGATCGACATGGGCCTGAACAAGGCCCCCCAGTTCGGACGCCTGTCCGAGCGCATTCTGTACGCGCAGGGCTTTGCCGGCCACGGCGTCGCCCTGACCGGTCTGGCCGGCGAATTGATGGCCCGCAGTATCGAGCAGGACACGAGCGGCTTCGACCTGCTATCGGGCCTACCTGTTGCGCCGATCCCCCTGCGCGGACTGGCTGACAATGCCTTGATCCGGATGGGCGTAGCGTTCTACCGCTTGCGGGACCGGCTGGGCTGCTGATAACCATGGTGGTAAGATACTGAGTTCTGCTTGCACGCTGGCATACTAATAAATCATGGCGCTTCTCTATCCACGTCCGACACTGCAACAATTACCGCGCTTTCCTCTGACCGCCGCCGAGGTGGAAACCCTGACCAGCGCCGCCGACTTTCGCCAGGTGCTGCTGCAGCAGATTGCCCGTGCGCGCCAGCGCATCTATCTGACGGCGCTCTATTTACAGGACGATGACGCCGGCCATGAAGTCATGGAGGCCCTGCTGGCGGCCCGCCGCGCCCACCCGGAGCTGGATGTGCGGGTACTGGTCGACTGGCACAGAGCCCAGCGCGGACTGATCGGCGCGGGCAAGCAGGCCGGCAATGCAGCCTGGTACCGGGCCAGCAGTGACGCGCACGACGGTGCCATTCCGGTCTACGGTGTCCCGGTACAAACCCGCGAGCTGTTCGGCGTGCTGCACCTGAAGGGCTTCGTCTTCGATGATACCGTGCTGTACAGCGGTGCCAGCCTGAACGAGGTTTATCTGCAGTATCAGGACAAATACCGCCACGACCGCTACCACCTGCTGCATTGTCGTGAACTGGCCGATGCCCTGGTCAACTTTACCCGCCAGTATCTGCTGTCCTCGCCGGCCGTGCACCGTCTGGATCAGGCGGACTGTCCGCCGACACGCCTGTTGCGGCGGGAGATCCGCCTGCTGCGCCGACAACTGGCCATGGCACGCTATGATGTCTCGCATGCCAGCCTGGAGGCGCAGAACGGTCTGGCGGTGACGCCGCTGATCGGCATTGGCCGCAACAACCCGCTCAATCGCCATGTGCTCGACCTGCTGTCCAGTGCCCGCGAACGGGTCATCATCTGTACCCCGTATTTCAACTTTCCCAAGCCGGTCACCCGCGAAATCAACCGTCTGATCCAGCGCGGCGTCCAGCTGGAGATCATCGTCGGCGACAAGACCGCCAACGATTTCTTCATCCCGCCACATGAGTCCTTCAAGGCCATCGGCGCACTGCCCTATCTGTATGAGGTCAATCTGCGCCGTTTTGCCAAACAGCACCGCAAAGCCCTGCTCAATGGCCAGTTGAAGCTGCACTTGTGGAAGGACGGCACCAACAGCTTCCACCTCAAGGGCATCTGGGTCGACGATCACTACCACTTGCTCACCGGTAACAATCTCAACCCGCGCGCGTTCAGTCTCGATCTGGAAAATGCCCTGTTGATCCATGATCCACACGGGGAGCTGCAGGCGCTGAAGCAGCAGGAGCTGGATGCCATTCACCGCCACACCCGCACCATCCAGCAACATCGCGAACTGGAGACCCTGCGCCAGTATCCGGAGCGTGTCCGCAAGCTGCTGACACGACTGAGCCGCGTCCGGATCGACCGTCTGATCTACCGGATCTTGTGACGCAAATCGCTCCTTGAAATTTGATGACAAAAAGCCATGCTGAAGAAGCCAATTCAGGCATAATCAGCATTTCCCTTTGTCATAAATTTCCCGGATCAAGCGTCACATCATGCAGACGAGTCAGCCTTCCCTTCTTCGCGAATTCGGCGATCCCCCTTTCATTGAGCTCAATGAGCAGGGCGTGTGGGTCGATCTGGGCAGGATGGACTCTTCCGCGCTGTTCTGTGAATTCGTCGACCGCATGTTTGCCGCCGGTTATTGCCTGCAAAACCTCGACTATCCTGCCTTTCTCCGCCTCATCAGCCAGTACACGCCGGAAATGCTGGCGACCCGGGCGGCGGCCAGCATCAGCAAGGTCGGCAAGGTTCGCATTGCAACAGGTATCCAGCCCTTTCCCGCCAATCGGCAGGCGCTGTATCGCAATCCCTTTCTCGCGGATGACAGCGCCGAATACCTGTTCGAACCGGTGATGATGGACAAGACCATCTCGGTGCCGATCTATGAAGAACTCGAAGACGGCACACAGGATGTCATCGGCCTCGACCAGAAAGTTGTTCAGGTTAAAGCGACGCTGGATTTTGACGAGTTTGTCGCCGCCATGTGGGTCAAGGGGATCCGCTATGGCATTGATGAGGCCGTGGTACGCGCGACCATCGGCAGCAACAAATATGCCCGTATCGCCGTTGCCCATGCCCTGCCGGTCACACCGGGCAAGGATGCCAACCTGGTCGAAGTCGGCAGCCAGATGCGCCGCGATGACGCACCGCTCAAACTTCCCAATGGCGCCATCGATCTGCGCCACTTCGGTAATCGCTTCCCCCAGGTCAAAGCGGGCGATCGGCTGATGCAGAAGTCCCCGCGTGAACTTGGTCTGCCGGGCTTCAGCCTGTCAGGCAAACCCGTCGAGCCACCACTGCCGGATGACTTCGACCTGCGGGTGCTGGCGGGGGAAGGGACGGCGATCGAACAGACCGCGGAAGGGGAATTCATCGTCGCCCGTATCAACGGTTTCCTGAATATCGACACTGCCAGCAATCGCATCGCCGTCACGGAAAAAATCATCAATTACTCAGGCGTCAGTCTGAAAACCACCGGTGACATCGCGCTCAAGGGCGAGCACTTTGAAGAGCATGGCGAGATCCAGGAAAAACGGGTCGTCCGAGGCAAGAGCATTACCGTGATGGCCGATGTCTTCGGCGAAGTGATCTCCGAGGGCGGCACCATTCAGCTGAAGCAGAACCTGGTCGGCGGCTCGGCCATCAATGAGGATGGCGACATCCACATCGACGGACTGACCAGCAATGCAACGGTCATCGCCAAAAAGGGCACGATTACCCTGAGCCGGGCCGAGAATGTGTTTGTGATCGGTCAGCACATCGAGATCGAGTCTGCCGTGAATTGTTGCATTGTCGGCGAAGAAATCCGGATCAAGGCGGCACACGGCAGCCAGATGGCCGGTCGTCAGGTTCATATCGAGCAGGCGCACAGCCGGCGCAATACGCCGACCATGGTCTCGGTGGTGTTGCCAGATCTCAGCCTGCTCAATGCCCGCATCAATGAAATGCGCTTTCGCAGCAGCGAAATCACCGGTGAAATCGAGGAGATGCGCAAGAAGTATGACGCACTGGTCGCCGACCCGGATGTGCGCAACTATCTGGCGATTGCCGGCAAGGTGCAACGCAAGGAACTGGTACTCAATGAGGAGCAGAAGGCCAATCTGCTGAAGATCAAGGCACGAATCACGCCATCACTGACGGCCGCGGCGGCAATCAATCAGCAGATTCAGGCTCGTATTGCCGAACAGAAAGAGTTGGTCGAACGGGCTTCGGCCATCCGTCAGCAGAGCTCCCAGGCCACCGCTTCAGTCTATTGCCAGATCGATCATCTGACCGATGACACGCAAATCCGTAAACTGCGCATCCATCTGAATACGCTGCTGGATGCCTCCCAGCGTGACCTGCGCCTGCGCCTGCTGGAAGCCGGCCCGAAAGAAGATCAGCTCCAGGTCATGAGCGAGCCCTTCATCTGGCGCCCCGCCTGAACGTCATTTTTCATGTTCATATCGGGACATTTGATGATACCTACTGTCTAAAATATGATGATGTTTTGGGACATTCCACCCAACAACCCAACCGAAGTCATCCGACAACCCCGCAGCGCTACCTGTATAAGGGTGATCATGAAGCGAAGCCTCAAATGCCTGTGTGCCAGCACGCTGCTGGCACTGTCCTGTCAGTTGGCCATGGCGGCTGACCCTGCGCCGTCCACGATTCAGCCGGAGTTGCTGTTCAATATCCCCAAGTCCCAATTCAAGCCATTGAAAGGCTATCCGGGGCAGTTTTACTACCTCAAACCCGGGGCGGACCTGCTGCAATACAACCAGATCATGGTAGCGCCGCTGGTCATTCTGGAGCAGAAGCAGGACAAACAGTGGCAGGCACTGGTCAGTGACGAAACGGGCCAGGCTGCCCAGCTGTTCCAGCAAACCATGACCAAGGCCTTGCAGGCACAGGGCCTGAAAGTGACCGACCAGCCAGGCCCGGGAGTGATCATCCTGCGCATCGCCGTCACGCACATTGAGCAGAGTCCTCAAGGGTTTGAAGTCTCCGATGTTTTGCCGATCAAAATGGTCTTTAACCTGGCTCGGCGGGCAACGGGTTTGCAGAAATATATCGTCAAGCTCTCGACCGTGGGTCAGCTGGATGATGCCCAGACCGGACAAATGGTGGCGGGGGGCTATGGCCTGCGCCATGAGAACAAGAACGGCTCTGAGGCCGTTTCGATGAGTCACTTCCAGGACTGGCTGGACAGCTGGAGCAAGGATGTCGCCGTGCGGCTTGCGCAGACGTTGCCGGGCGCCAAGCAGTAGGCCCACAGCCTTCTGTCCCGTCGGGAAGCGACACACCACAAAGCCCGGATCATCGATCTGGGCTTTTGCTCATCGCGCCTCCTGCGGCACCACAAAGCAAAAAGCCCAGACCTGAGGTCTGGGCTTTGCATGGGGAGTCTGGCAGTGTCCTACTTTCACACGGCGAATGCCGCACTATCATCGGCGCTAAGGCGTTTCACGGTCCTGTTCGGGATGGGAAGGCGTGGGACCACCTCGCTATGGCCGCCAGACATAAACTGTCTACAAACTGCAGAAGCCGTTTGGTTTTGAATTCGTATGTATCGGGCACAAAGCCCATCAAATGATAGGATCAAGCCTCACGAGCCATTAGTATCGGTTAGCTTCACGCCTCACAGCGCTTCCACACCCGACCTATCAACGTCCTGGTCTCGAACGACTCTTCAGGAGGGTCTAGCCCTCAGGGAAGTCTCATCTTCAGGCGAGTTTCCCGCTTAGATGCTTTCAGCGGTTATCTCTTCCGAACTTAGCTACCCGGCGATGCCACTGGCGTGACAACCGGTACACCAGAGGTTCGTCCACTCCGGTCCTCTCGTACTAGGAGCAGCCCCCGTCAAACTTCCAACGCCCACTGCAGATAGGGACCAAACTGTCTCACGACGTTTTGAACCCAGCTCGCGTACCACTTTAAATGGCGAACAGCCATACCCTTGGGACCGGCTACAGCCCCAGGATGTGATGAGCCGACATCGAGGTGCCAAACTCCGCCGTCGATGTGAACTCTTGGGCGGAATCAGCCTGTTATCCCCGGAGTACCTTTTATCCGTTGAGCGATGGCCCTTCCATTCAGAACCACCGGATCACTATGTCCTGCTTTCGCACCTGCTCGACTTGTCGGTCTCGCAGTTAAGCCACCTTTTGCCATTGCACTATCAGCACGATTTCCGACCGTACCTAGGTGACCTTCGAACTCCTCCGTTACACTTTGGGAGGAGACCGCCCCAGTCAAACTGCCTACCATGCACTGTCCCCGATCCGGATCACGGACCTAGGTTAGAACCTCAAACACACCAGGGTGGTATTTCAAGGACGGCTCCACGCAAACTAGCGTTCACGCTTCATAGCCTCCCACCTATCCTACACAAGTCTGTTCAAAGTCCCATGCAAAGCTACAGTAAAGGTTCACGGGGTCTTTCCGTCTAGCAGCGGGTAGATTGCATCTTCACAAACATTTCAACTTCGCTGAGTCTCAGGAGGAGACAGTGTGGCCATCGTTACGCCATTCGTGCGGGTCGGAACTTACCCGACAAGGAATTTCGCTACCTTAGGACCGTTATAGTTACGGCCGCCGTTTACCGGGGCTTCGATCAAGAGCTTGCACCCCATCACTTAACCTTCCGGCACCGGGCAGGCGTCACACCGTATACGTCCACTTTCGTGTTGGCACAGTGCTGTGTTTTTGATAAACAGTCGCAGCCACCGATTCTCTGCGACCTCTCAAAGCTTCGGACGCGAAGTCCTACACCCTAAGAGGCATACCTTCTCCCGAAGTTACGGTATCAATTTGCCGAGTTCCTTCTCCTGAGTTCTCTCAAGCACCTTAGAATTTTCTTCCTGCCCACCTGTGTCGGTTTGCGGTACGGTTCTCATACAGCTGAAGCTTAGAGGCTTTTCCTGGAAGCAGGGTATCAGTCACTTCAGGTCCGTAGACCCTCGTTATCACTTCTCGGCGTTAACGAACACGTGGATTTGCCTGCGTGTCCCGCCTACCAGCTTGAACCAACTATTCCAACAGTTGGCTGACCTAACCTTCTCCGTCCCCCCATCGCACTGTATGAAAGTACTGGAATGTTAACCAGTTTCCCATCGACTACGCATTTCTGCCTCGCCTTAGGGGCCGACTCACCCTACGCCGATGAACGTTGCGTAGGAAACCTTGGGCTTTCGGTGAGCGGGCTTTTCACCCGCTTTATCGCTACTCATGTCAGCATTCGCACTTCTGATATCTCCAGCATGCCTTTCGACACACCTTCACAGACCTACAGAACGCTCCCCTACCACTTGCACTCGCGTGCAAATCCGCAGCTTCGGTTATCAGTTTGAGCCCCGTTACATCTTCCGCGCAGGACGACTCGACCAGTGAGCTATTACGCTTTCTTTAAATGATGGCTGCTTCTAAGCCAACATCCTGGCTGTCTGGGCCTTCCCACTTCGTTTACCACTTAACTGATCATTTGGGACCTTAGCTGGCGGTCTGGGTTGTTTCCCTCTTGACGATGGACGTTAGCACCCACCGTCTGTCTCCCATGCTTGCACTTTCCGGTATTCAGAGTTTGCCATGGGTTGGTAAGTCGCAATGACCCCCTAGCCATAACAGTGCTTTACCCCCGGAAGTGATACATGAGGCACTACCTAAATAGTTTTCGGGGAGAACCAGCTATCTCCGAGTTTGTTTAGCCTTTCACCCCTATCCACAGCTCATCCCCTAATTTTGCAACATTAGTGGGTTCGGACCTCCAGTGCGTGTTACCGCACCTTCATCCTGGCCATGGATAGATCACTCGGTTTCGGGTCTACGCCCAGCAACTGAAGCGCCCTATTCGGACTCGCTTTCGCTACGCCTCCCCTATTCGGTTAAGCTCGCTACTGAACGTAAGTCGCTGACCCATTATACAAAAGGTACGCAGTCACCCCTTGCGAGGCTCCCACTGTTTGTATGCATCCGGTTTCAGGTTCTATTTCACTCCCCTCCCGGGGTTCTTTTCGCCTTTCCCTCACGGTACTGGTTCACTATCGGTCGATCATGAGTATTTAGCCTTGGAGGATGGTCCCCCCATCTTCAGACAGGATTTCTCGTGTCCCGCCCTACTTGTCGTACGCTCAGTGCCACCATTCAGTTTTCGTGTACGGGGCTATCACCCACTACGGCGAGCCTTTCCAGACTCTTCCACTAACTCAACGGCTAAAACGTACAGGCTCTTCCATTTTCGCTCACCACTACTCACGGAATCTCGGTTGATTTCTTTTCCTGCGGGTACTTAGATGTTTCAGTTCTCCGCGTTCGCTCTACCCACCCTATGTGTTCAGGTGGGAGTGACCCCTAAGGGCCGGGTTTCCCCATTCGGACATCGCGGGATCAAAGCTCTATTGCCAGCTCCCCCGCGCTTTTCGCAGGCTTACACGTCCTTCATCGCCTATGATCGCCAAGGCATCCACCAGATGCACTTACTCGCTTGACCCTATCATTTCAAGGGCCTTGCGCACTCGCTTTGCCGATACCTCTACCGGCAAAACGTCGATACATACAATTACCCAAAGTTGAATCCAAACGAGGATGAAACCATCCTGGCTCAGAATCAATTTTGTATTCGGCTTCTTCAGTTTGTTAAAGATCAATGCGTTTGAAACGCTAATCACAAGACCCCTCAGGCCCTCTGATTACCATTCCACTCGCTGAACAACCGATAGGCTGTGAGTACCAGGATCGACTTTCTCTAGAAAGGAGGTGATCCAGCCGCAGGTTCCCCTACGGCTACCTTGTTACGACTTCACCCCAGTCATGAAGCATACCGTGGTAAGCGGCCTCCTTGCGGTTAGCCTACCCACTTCTGGTATCCCCCACTCCCATGGTGTGACGGGCGGTGTGTACAAGACCCGGGAACGTATTCACCGCAGCATGCTGATCTGCGATTACTAGCGATTCCGACTTCACGCACTCGAGTTGCAGAGTGCGATCCGGACTACGATCGGTTTTTTGAGATTGGCTCCACCTCGCGGCTTCGCGACCCTCTGTACCGACCATTGTATGACGTGTGAAGCCCTGCTCATAAGGGCCATGAGGACTTGACGTCATCCCCACCTTCCTCCGGTTTGTCACCGGCAGTCTCATTAGAGTGCCCAACTTAATGATGGCAACTAATGACAAGGGTTGCGCTCGTTGCGGGACTTAACCCAACATCTCACGACACGAGCTGACGACAGCCATGCAGCACCTGTGTTACCGCTCCCTTTCGGGCACACCCAAATCTCTTCGGGCTTCGGTACATGTCAAGAGCAGGTAAGGTTTTTCGCGTTGCATCGAATTAATCCACATCATCCACCGCTTGTGCGGGTCCCCGTCAATTCCTTTGAGTTTTAACCTTGCGGCCGTACTCCCCAGGCGGTCAACTTCTCGCGTTAGCTACGCTACCAAGGATTCAAACCCCCAACAGCTAGTTGACATCGTTTAGGGCGTGGACTACCAGGGTATCTAATCCTGTTTGCTCCCCACGCTTTCGTGCATGAGCGTCAGTGTCATCCCAGGGGGCTGCCTTCGCCATCGGTATTCCTCCACATCTCTACGCATTTCACTGCTACACGTGGAATTCTACCCCCTCTGACGCACTCTAGCCTTGCAGTCTCCAATGCCGTTCCCAGGTTGAGCCCGGGGCTTTCACATCAGACTTGCAAAACCGCCTGCGCACGCTTTACGCCCAGTAATTCCGATTAACGCTTGCACCCTACGTATTACCGCGGCTGCTGGCACGTAGTTAGCCGGTGCTTATTCTTCAGGTACTCTCATCCCCGCTCATTATTCACAAGCAGGATTTGCTCCCTGACAAAAGTCCTTTACAACCCGAAGGCCTTCTTCAGACACGCGGCATGGCTGGATCAGGGTTGCCCCCATTGTCCAAAATTCCCCACTGCTGCCTCCCGTAGGAGTCTGGGCCGTGTCTCAGTCCCAGTGTGGCGGATCATCCTCTCAGACCCGCTACTGATCGTCGCCTTGGTGGGCCTTTACCCCACCAACTAGCTAATCAGACGTCGGCCGCTCGAATAACGCGAGGCCCAAAGGTCCCCCGCTTTCCTCCTCAGAGCGTATGCGGTATTAGCACAACTTTCGCTGCGTTATCCCCCATTACTCGGCACGTTCCGACGCATTACTCACCCGTTCGCCACTCGCCACCAGGAGCAAGCTCCCGTGCTGCCGTTCGACTTGCATGTGTAAAGCATGCCGCCAGCGTTCAATCTGAGCCAGGATCAAACTCTTCAGTTCAATCTCTATGCTTTTCGTACTATCTGGCACGCAAGGACTTCAAAAGAACCCCGTAAGGTTTTTTTCTGTCTCTTGCAGTGCAAGTGTCGGTCTCTCCCGGCACTCACACCTATCGGTTGTTCGTTTTGTTAAAGAGCGGTGCTGCGTTGTTGCTGCAGCGAGGAGGCGAACTATACCGGCCGGACGAAGGGTCGTCAACACCCTTTCTGACAAAAAACGGTAACTTTACGCTAAGCCACTGAAGAAAAAGGCAATAAAAAAACGGCGGGCTGCGCCCGCCGTTTTTGCATTGCACCATCCGCCTATCCCTGTGCCTGCTGGCGCACTTCTTTCATGTCCAGATCACGCACGGCCTGAATCAATTGTTCGAATTGAGCACTCATCATCGCCCCCGCCTGGTTGAACACCAGCGTTCGGTCGCGCAGCGCCATCAGTGTCGGGATAGAGCGGATATTGAAGTGCTGCGCCAAAGCCGGCTGATCTTCGGTATTGATCTTGGCAAACAGAATATCAGGATGTTTTTCGGCCGCTGCCGTAAAGACCGGTCCGAACATTTTGCATGGTCCACACCACGGCGCCCAGAAATCCAGCAGGACGATGCCATCACGATCGACCGTCTCGTTAAAGTTTTCCGCAGTCAGTTCAAGTACAGCCATGGCGCCCTCCCCTTCAGTCTCAACGTTACACTGGAGAATAGGGTCGCCTTATATATTCCACAAGACAGTTAATCGATTGAATTTATCAACAGTACCGATAGCCCCGGCTCAAGGCAGATGGCGCAACTGATAACACTGATGGATTTTCTTGTTGCGAAAATCCTCCGGGACCGACTGGGCACTGAGATCCTTGACCTGATAAAGGATGGGCAATTTGCCATCGAGTTCGAAGCTGCGCAGGTTATTGGAGAAATACAGCGTTCCGTCCGGACTGAGTAGTTTCATCGCCTGTTCGATCAGCCAGGGGTGATCGCGCTGCACATCCAGGGTATCGCTCATCTTTTTGGAATTGGAAAAACTCGGCGGATCCATCACGATCAGATCGAACTGCTTGCGCTCGGCAATGGCCATGACCAGATACTGGAACACATCGCTGCGCACCAGCTGATGGCGCGCACGATCCAGGCCGTTGAGATCGAAATTGCGCCCTGCCCAATCCAGATAAGTATTGGAGAGATCAACCGTCTCGGACAGCACGGCACCACCACTGGCGGCATAGACGGAGAAACTGCCGGTATAGGCAAACAGATTAAGGAAGCGCTTGCCGGCGGCCTCTTCACGCACCCGCTTGCGGGTATTGCGGTGATCCAGGAACAGGCCGGTATCCAGATAGGCATCCATATTGACCCAGAAGCGCTGACCGAACTCCTCGACGACAAAGTCCTCGCCCTGGCTGCCGGTCTTTTCGTACTGACTTGTCCCCTTTTGCCGACGACGCGTCTTGACACCAATATGCGACAGCTCGATCCCGGTGACGTCCGCCACCGACTGGCAGACCGCCTGCAACCAGGCATCATGTTCCTCATCGCTCATCACCCAGCCGGTGTCGTACTCCTGCAGATGGCAATGGCTGCCATAGATATCGACGGCGACCGGAAACTGGGGGATATCGCGATCATAAGCTCGCCAGGCCTCGATACCCTGCCGCTTCGCCCATTTGCCGAAATGCTTGAAGTTCTTGCCGAGGCGATTGGCAAAGGCGTTGATGTCCGACATGATTGGCTCCCTACTGCCCGGTCCTGCCGGGCACAAAAAACATGACGCGCGTCAGCTTGATGCCGACGCGCGTCACTGTCAAATTCCGTTCCGGCTCAGCTGCCGCTGAGCGTATACATGGCCATCAGCTTGCGATAGACCGGATCCGGCACATACTGGCGGATCACGGTTTCCCAGCCTCGCGGACCGACCAGCCCCTTGACCATGGTCGAGGAGACTTCGGCATATTCACGCGGCGGCAGCAGGAAGATCGTGGTGATATCCGGATGCAGGTCGGTGTTGATGTAGCGCATCGTGCGCTCGTATTCGTAATCGCTGGCGGTGCGAATGCCGCGCACGATGTAGTTGGCATCGACCGTCTGGGCATAGTTGACCAGAAACTGGTTGCTGAACACTTCGACCCGCAGCTTGTTGAAGCCCTGAGTCACGGCGTTGAGCATTTCGACACGCTCTTCAACCGTGAAGGTACAGTGCTTGTCCGGGTTGACGCCGACAGCCACCACCAGCTCGTCAAACAGCTCGACCGCCTCACGGATCATCCACAGGTGACCGTTGGTTACCGGATCGAAACTTCCGGCATACACCGCTCTTTTCACGACATTATCCCGTCAGTAAGCTAGGTTATGGCGACTGTATCGCCAGTCAGCCGTTGAGGTAAAGCTTTTTTGTGCAACGCACACCGGAGGATGGCGACAGCATGGTCCCCTCGCCCCCCCCGCCGACAAGGACATTTCTCCGATGACCGACTTTCTGCCCCCCGGGGCCCCGTTGTTGCAACAAGCGGTGGCACGGATTGCCCCCGAGACCATACCCTCCGCCGAGATTCAGGCGCTGATTGAGCGCATGCTGGTCGCGGCCGCGCCGGAGCGCGACGCAGACAATCCGCGCATGCTGGGCCTGGCGGCTCCGCAGATCGGCATCGACCGCGCCATCATCCTGGTCGATACCTCGGTACGGGAGGACCGGACCGGCTGGGGTGAGCTGGAGGTGTTCATCAATCCACGCGTCATCTGGCAATCGGAGGCGCAACAGACCGGGCCAGAGGGATGCTACTCCGTCCACGGTCAGGTGCGTGGTCTGGTGAGCAGAGCACGTGAAATTCGCATCGAGGCGCTGGACCGGCATGGCGAGCGGGTAGAGCGGACGGCCGAAGGGCTGACCGCGCGCATTTTCCTGCACGAAATCGATCACCTGCATGGTGTGCGCTTTCCTGACCGCATTGGTGACGACGGCGTCTTGCACTGGGTGCCGGAAGCACAACTGGCGCACTACCGCCTGCACTGGCAGCAATGGCCGACCACCTTCCCCTGGCCAAGCTGGCTGGCGATGAAACAAGGCACCCACTATCCGGTGCCGGATTGACGCCCTCGCGGCCCGGACAGGTCAGGACAAAAAAATGCCCCGCTCGGCGGGGCATCCTTGTGATCTGACTCCGTGAATCAGCTGTTGATCTCCTCGGCACGATGGCAAGCCACCTGGCGCTGATCCAGTTCGCGCAACTCAGGGGTCTCCTGTTTGCAACGCTCGACGGCAAACGGGCAGCGCTTGTGGAAGGCGCACCCCGTGGGCGGTTTGAGCGGGCTGGGCAACTCGCCCTGGATCTTGATCTGAATACGGCGATCTTCCGGGTGGATCGACGGCGTGGCCGACAGCAGCGCCTGGGTATAAGGATGCAGCGGACGGGCGTAGAGGGTTTCCTTGGCGCCGATTTCCACCACCCGCCCCAGATACATCACCATCACGTCGTTGGCCACATGCTCCACCACCGCCAGATTGTGCGAGACGAACACATAGGTGGTGTTGAACGACTCCTGCAGATCCATGAACAGATTGAGCACCTGCGCCTGAATCGAGACATCCAGCGCACTGGTCGGCTCGTCGGCCACCACGATCTTCGGGTTGAGCATCATGGCACGCGCAATGGCGATACGCTGGCGCTGGCCACCGGAGAACATGTGCGGGTAGCGGTAATAGTGCTCCGGACGCAGGCCGACCAGCTTCATCATCGACTGCACACGCTCCAGGCGCTCCGCCGCCGACAACTGGCTGTTGATCACCAACGGTTCGGACAGTTGCGTCCCGATCTTCTGTCGCGGATTGAGCGAGGCATAGGGGTTCTGGAACACCATCTGCACCTTGGTGCGCATGGCCTTCAGTTCCGCCTTCGAGGCCTTGGCCGCATCCTGGCCGTCGAGCAGCAGAGACCCGGAGGTCGGCGGCTCGATCAGGGTGAGCTGGCGTGCCAGTGTCGACTTGCCACAGCCGGACTCCCCCACCACCGCCAGGGTACGACCGGCCTGCAGGTCGAACGAGACGCCGTTGAGGGCTTTGACCGTGGCATGGCCCTTGAGAAAGCCTTGCGACACCTGATAGTGACGGGTCAGATCCCGTGCCTGCAAAACATGTTCAGTCATTGCGTGTCCTTGGCCGAAAGAGGGAAATAGCAGCGCACGGCGCCGGCGGCGTTATGCTCGAGCACCGGACGCTCACCGCGGCAGCGGTCGGTCACATAGGGGCAGCGAGGCGACAGCAGGCAACCCTTGGGTCGGTCGTAATGCCCGGGGACGATACCCGGCAGGGTGTTCAGTCGGCGCGCCCCCTTGCTGTGCTCGGGAATCGACGACAGCAGCGCCTCGGTGTAGGGATGCTGCGGATGACGGAAGATGCCCGGGACGGCCCCCTCCTCCACCACCTGGCCGGCATACATCACCGCCAGCCGGTGCGCCACCTCGGCCACGACCGCCAGATCGTGGGTAATGAGGATCAGCGCCATATTGTGGCTCTTCTGCAGATTGACCAGCAGCGACATGATCTGCGCCTGAATGGTCACATCCAGCGCCGTGGTCGGTTCGTCGGCAATCAGCAGTTTCGGGTTACAGGCAATCGCCATGGCAATCGCCACACGCTGGCTCATCCCGCCGGACAGCTGGTGCGGATAGGCATCCAGCCGGGTCGCGGCGGCCGGAATCTCGACCATTTCCATCAATTCGATGGCGCGCTGCTTCAGCGCAGCACCACGCAGCCCCTGATGCACCTTGAGCACTTCCATGATCTGATAACCGACGGTAAAGCTCGGATTCAGGGCCGTCATCGGATCCTGAAAGATCATCGAAATATCCTTGCCGACGATCTTGCGCCGCTCGCGTGCCGGCAGGGTCAGCAGATCCTTGCCATCGAACTGCAGCTTGTCAGCCACAATGCGACCCTGGCCTTCCAGCAGGCCCATCATGGCCATCATGGTGACCGATTTGCCGGAGCCGGACTCACCGACAATCCCGACGATCTCGCCCTGCTTGACGCTCAGGTCCAGCCCTTCGACGGCAGCGAAGGGATTGGCTTCGGCACCGAACAGCACGGACAGATTGTTGATTTCCAGCAGACTCATGTTATTCCTCTCACGCCGCGCGTTTCAGTTTCGGATCCAGCGCATCGCGCAGACCGTCACCGATCAGATTGATCGCCAGCACCGACAGCAGAATGGTCAGACCGGGCCAGGACACCACCCACCAGGCGCGTTCGATGTAGTCACGCGCGCTGGAGAGCATGGCGCCCCATTCGGCAGAAGGCGGCTGCACCCCCATGCCGAGGAAGCCCAGGGCAGCAGCATCCAGAATCGCAGAGGAGAAGCTCATGGTGGCGTGCACGATCAGCGGTGCCATGCAGTTGGGCAGCACGGTGACGAACATCAGACGGACCGTGCCGGCACCGGCCACGCGAGCCGCCGTGACATAGTCGCGGTTCAGCTCGGTCATGGCCGACGCGCGCACCAGGCGCACATAGCCCGGCAGCGATACCACGGAAATGGCAATGATGGTGTTGACCATGCTCGGCCCGAGGATCGCCACGATGGCAATCGCCAGCAGCAGCGACGGCAGGGCCATCATCACGTCCATGACGCGCATGATCAGCGGCCCCAGTACCTTGGGGAAGAAGGCCGCCAGCAGGCCGAGAATGATGCCCGGGATCAGCGAGGACAATACGGCGGACAGGCCGATCAGCAGCGACAGGCGCGAGCCGTAGATCAGACGCGACAACATGTCGCGGCCGATCTCATCGGTGCCGAGCAGGAAGCGGCTGCTGCCGCCATCGGCCCAGCTGGGCGGCGTCAGCATGAAGTCGCGGTACTGTTCCACCGGGTTATAGGGCGCCACCCAGGGCGCAAACAGCGCCGCCAGCACCACCACGGTCAGGAACACCAGTCCGATCACGGCCCCCTTGTTGAAACTGAAACCCTGCCAGAACTCTTTCAGCGGCGAGGGGTAGGCCAGTGCCTTGTCTTCGGCACTGCTTTGTACTTGGGTTGTCATGCTTGCTACTCCCCTGTTATTTGGCATGGCGAATGCGCGGATTGGCGATGCCGTACAGGATGTCGACAATGAAGTTGACCAGAATCACCAGCAGCGCCACCAGCAGAATGCCGTTTTGCACGACCGGGTAGTCACGGCGCTGGATGGCGTCGATCAGCCATTTACCGATACCGGGCCAGGAGAAAATGGTTTCGGTCAGCACGGCGCCGCCCATCAGGGTACCCACCTGCAGACCGACCACGGTCAGCACCGGGATCAGCGCGTTACGCAGGGTATGGATGAAGATCACCCGGGCCGGCGACAGCCCCTTGGCGCGCGCGGTGCGCACATAGTCTTCGCGCAGCACTTCCAGCATGGACGAGCGGGTCATCCGGGCAATCACCGCCATCGGAATGGTGCCCAGTGCAATCGACGGCAGGATAAGATGCGCCAGCGCATCGCGCAGCGCCCCGGCGTAGTTGGCCGGATCATTGTGTTCGGCAATCCAGGCGTCGATGGTCATGAAGCCGGTGCGGGCAGGTATATCAAATGCCAGGTCGATACGACCGGATACCGGCGTCCAGCCGAGTTTGACCGAGAACAGCATGATCAGCAGCAGGCCCAGCCAGAAGATCGGCATGGAGAAGCCGGTCAGCGACAGGCCCATGACCCCGTGATCAAACAGGGAACCACGCTTGATGGCGGCAATCACGCCAGCCAGCAGGCCGACCACCACGGCAAACAGCATGGCCGATGCCGCCAGCTCCAGCGTGGCCGGGAACAGGGTCGTGAACTCGTTCCAGACATTGTCACGGGTGATCAGCGACTGGCCGAGGTTGCCATGCAGCAGATTGCCGACATAGTCGAAATATTGTTGGTACAACGGTTTGTCCAGCCCGAGGCGATGCAGCGCAGCGGCGTGCAGGGCCGGGTCGAGGGTCCGTTCGCCCACCATCACTTCAATGGGATCGCCCGGGATCATGCGGATCAGGCCGAAGGTCAGCAGGGTAATGCCGATGACCGAAGGGGCCAGCAACCACAAGCGTCTGAGAATGAATGAAAACATGCGTGTCACCTCCGCGCGGCACTTCCAGCTGCGACTGCCGCGCATTTGCTTTTATCTGGCAGGGAGGAAACCGGGGAGGACGGGCCGGCGCGGGGACGCAGGCAGACAGCGCGCACGATGAACGCCGCCCCATCGTCGGATGGGCCGGACATCGTTGACTGACCAGCTCTCTGTTGCCCCTTTGACCAGCAATCCGGGCGTTGTCTCGCCTCTCTGATTTCGACCACACGCCCGGGGCCGGGCCCCGGGCGCTACTACCGTGTCATTACTTGACGCTTACACCATAGAAGGAGTTAAGACCGAACGGGCTGACCTTGAAGCCCACCACATTGGCGGTCGTCGGTTCGTTGACCGTGCTGTGGGCAATGGTGGTCAGCGGCAGCTGTTGCTTGGCAATCACCTGGGCCTTCGAGTAGTCCTTGGTGCGCTCGGCCACATTGGTGGTGCGCTTGCCACGCTGGATCAGATCATCGAACGGCTTGTAGCACCACTTGGTGTAGTTGTTGCCGTTGACGGCTTCGCAACCCAGCAGGGCATTGAGCCAGTTGTCCGGATCACCGTTGTCGCCGGTCCAGCCGACCAGAATGGCATCGTGCTCGCCATTCTTGGCACGCTTCAGGTATTCACCCCATTCGTAGGTGACGATCTTGGCGCGCACACCGATCTTGGCCCAGTCGGACTGGATCATCTCGGCCATCAGCTTGGCATTGGGGTTATACGGACGCTGTACCGGCATCGCCCACAGGGTGAGGTCGAAACCGTTCGGGAAACCGGCCTTGCTCAGCAGTGCCTTGGCCTTGGACGGGTCAAACGGCGCATCCTTCACGCTCTTGTTGTAGGACCACTGGGTCGGCGGCATCGGGTTGACGGCCGGCTGGCCCTGCCCCTGGTAGACGGCCTTCAGGATGGCCGGCTTGTTGATGGACATATCCAGCGCCTGGCGCACTTCCAGCTTGTTCAGCGGGGCATGCAGCACGTTGTAGCCCAGGTAGCCGACGTTGAAGCCGGACTGGGTCAGCACATGCAGCTTGGGATCGGCCTTCATGGCGGCGACATCGGCCGGACGCGGGTAGGCGGCAACCTGGCACTCACCGGCCTTCAGCTTCTGGTAGCGCACCGACGGGTCGGTGGTGATGGCGAAAATCAGGTTATCCAGCTTGACGTCGCCCTTGTTCCAGTATTCCTTGTTGCCGACGAAACGGATCTGGGCATCTTTCTGATAGCGCTTGAAGATGAACGGACCGGTACCGATCGGCTGGCTGTTGATCTGCTCCGGATGGCCGGCCTTGAGCAGCTTGTCGGCGTATTCGGCCGACTGGATCGAGGCGAAGCTCATGGCCAGGTCGGCCAGGAAGGAGGCATCGACGCTCTTCAGCACAAAGCGCACGGTCATCGGATCGACCTTTTCGACCTTGACGATGTTGTCCGGCATGCCCATGTCGGAGAAGTACGGGAAGTCGGTCGGGTAGGCCTTGCGGAACGGATGGTCCTTGTTCAGCATGCGGTCGAAGGTAAAGACCACGTCATCGGCGTTGAAGGTGCGGGTCGGCTTGAAGTAGTCGGTGCTGTGGAACTTCACGCCCGGACGCAGCTTGAAGGTGTAGTTCAGGCCGTCGGCAGACACGTCCCAGCTGGTGGCCAGACCGGGGATCAGCTTGGTACTGCCACGTTCGAATTGCACCAGACGGTTGAAGACGGTTTCGGCAGAAGCGTCGAAGTCGGTACCGGAGGTGTACTGGCCCGGATCAAAACCCGCCGGGCTGCCTTCGGAGCAGTAAATCAGGGTGCCGCCAGCGGACACGTACGACGCAGCGGCCAGCAGACCAGCTGCCAGCAGTACTTTCTTTGCATCTCGCATAATCTCTCTATTCCTCTGTATTTATTTTGATTAGGCCATCAAGGGCCATGCGGTATACATTATGCATTTGTATCGTATTTGACAAGCATCAAACCGATAATGATGCGAAAAGCGTAGCCGGGCAGAATTAAATGTCAAAAAAGGCGCAACGAGTATCGCTGCGCCTTGTGGAAATACTGGCGATGACGGAATGGCGGTCGGCCTGTCTCAGCGTACCCTCAGCACCACACTGCCGACCGAGTAGCCGGCGCCGAACGAAGAAATGACCCCCACGTCGCCAGAAACGAGATCATCCTTATATAAGTGAAAGGCGATAATCGAGCCAGCCGAACTGGTGTTGGCATAGCGGTCGAGAATCACCGGCGCCTCGATCTCGCTGGCATCCCGACCCAACACACGGCGGGCAATCAGCTGGTTCATGGACAGATTGGCCTGATGTAGCCAGAAGCGCTTGACGCTGTCCGGGGCAATCGACAACTGATCCAGGTGGCCGACAATATGCTCGCCGACCATCGGGCAGACCTCCTTGAAGACCTTGCGCCCCTGCTGGACGAACAATTTGTCCGGCTGGCCAATTCCCCGCTCGTCACACGCATTGAGAAAGCCGAAATTATTGCGGATGGCATTGGAGAACAGGGTGGCCAGCCTGGTGCCCAACACCTCGAACACCTGAGCGGCCCGGGCATCCTCGGCTCGCTCCACCAGCACGGCACTGGCCGCGTCACCAAAGATGAAATGGCTGTCCCGATCGCGGAAATTCAGGTGGGCCGAGCAAATCTCGGGGCTGATCACCAGGGCCGCGCGCGCCTGGCCGGTGGCGACGGCATTCACCGCATTCTGGATACCAAAGGTGGCCGAGGAGCAAGCCACATTCATGTCGAAGGCAAAGCCGCTGATGCCGAGCGCCTGCTGCACCTCGACCGCCATGGCCGGATAGGCGCGTTGCATATTGGAGCAGGCGACAATCACCATATCGATGTCTGCCGGGACGCGCCCGGCGTTCTCCAGCGCCTGGCGGGCCGCTGCCACCGCCATTTCGGCCTGCAGCGACAATGCCTCGTTATCGCGCTCGGGCAGGAAGGGGCGCATGCGCTGCGGATCCAGCACGCCGGACTTGTCCATCAGATAGCGCTGGCGGATGCCCGAGGCCTTGACGATGAAATCGCTGCTGGACTCGGCCAGGGCCTCGCGGCTGCCGGCCGCAATCTCTGCGGCATGCTGCTGGTTGTACTGCGCCACATAGGTATTGAATGCTGCGACCAGCTCGTCATTGCTGACCGCATGCGGCGGCGTGAACAAGCCGGTACCGCTGATGACTGCCTGATACATGAAGAATCTCCTCGCCTCGACAGCCACGGGCTCGCCTTGTCATGCCACAAGCCGCGTCACTGCCGCCATTTTGTTCTGTTGAAGTGCAGCAAATATACCAAGAGGATGACACGATTGTCAGAAAACGATCACAAATCCGCCATTTCCCAGTAAAATGATCAACTATCAACTTTGGTGGGCATGCTCCCGTCAAAAATTAGTTGACCAAATTACTCGGGATTTGCGTATAATCAGCTCGACCACTTTCTTTTTGGGAGCTTCCTACCATGCGCCTGACCACTAAAGGCCGATTTGCCGTCACGGCCATGCTGGACCTGGCACTGCGCCAGGACAAGGGTCCCGTCACGCTGGCCGGCATCAGCGAAAGACAGAACATCTCGCTCTCCTATCTGGAGCAGCTGTTCGGCAAGCTGCGCCGGGCCGAACTGGTCGACAGCGTTCGCGGACCGGGCGGCGGATACACCCTGGCACGCGCCCCCGAGGATATCTCGGTGGCTCATATCATTACCGCGGTTGACGAGCCGGTGGATGCCACGCAGTGCGGTGGCCGCGAAAATTGTCGCGGTCAGAACCAGCGGTGCATGACCCATGACTTGTGGACCAACCTGAATGCCACCATCTTCAATTATCTATCGCAGGTGAGCCTCGGCAACCTTGTCGACGAGCAGCTGGCCAAAGATACGGCCGTGCTGCAGGACAAGCGCGAAGCGGCCCCCGCACATCGATCGCAGCCAGCCTCGGCCGGCGGCGCCTTGTGACTGCGGAAACACTTTGTGGAGAACGTTTAAATGTCCCAGATGAAGCTTCCGATCTATCTTGACTACTCGGCCACCACCCCGGTTGATCCGCGCGTGGCAGAGAAGATGATCCCCTGGCTGACCGAGCACTTCGGCAACCCGGCTTCACGCAGTCACAGTTTCGGCTGGGAGGCCGAAGATGCGGTTGAAAACGCCCGGGCGGAAGTGGCTCGCCTGGTCAACTGCGACCCGAAAGAAATCATCTGGACCTCGGGTGCCACCGAGTCCGACAACCTCGCCATCAAGGGCGCGGCGCAGTTCTACCAGACCCGCGGCAAGCACATCATCACCGTGCGCACCGAACACAAGGCCGTGCTGGATACCTGCCGCGAGCTGGAACGCGAAGGCTTCGAAGTCACCTACCTGCCGGTCAAGCCGGACGGCCTGATTGATCTTGATCAGTTCAAGGCCGCCATGCGCCCGGATACCATTCTGGCGTCAGTCATGCTGGTCAACAACGAGATCGGCGTGATTCAGGATATCGATACGCTGGGAGCGCTGTGCCGCGAAAAGGGTGTGATCTTCCATGTGGACGCCGCCCAGGCCACCGGCAAGGTCGCCATCGATCTGGAAAAGCAGCCGGTTGACCTGATGAGCTTCTCGGCTCACAAGACCTATGGTCCCAAGGGCATCGGCGCCCTGTACATCCGCCGCAAGCCGCGCGTCCGTCTGGAAGCGCAGATGCATGGCGGCGGTCACGAGCGTGGCTTCCGTTCCGGCACCCTGGCCACGCACCAGATCGTCGGCATGGGGGAAAGCTTCCGCCTGGCGCGCGAAGAGATGGCACACGAAAACGAGCGCATCCGCATGCTGCGCGACCGCCTGTGGAATGGCGTCAAGGGCATGGAAGAGGTTTACCTCAACGGCGACATGGATCAGCGCGTGCCGCACAACCTGAACATCAGCTTCAACTTCGTCGAAGGTGAGTCGCTGATCATGGCCATCAAGGAACTGGCCGTCTCCAGTGGCTCGGCCTGCACCTCGGCCAGCCTGGAGCCGTCTTATGTGCTGCGCGCGCTGGGACGCAACGACGAACTGGCACACAGCTCGATCCGCTTCACCATCGGTCGTTTCACCACGGTCGAGCAGATCGACTTTGCCGTCGCCCTGCTGCGCGAGAAGATCGGCAAGCTGCGCGAACTGTCGCCCCTGTGGGAGATGTACAAGGACGGCGTGGACCTGAATAGCGTGCAGTGGGCTGCACACTGAACTGAAACCGGGCGGCAGCCGCCGCCCCTTGGCAGCAAGAGGTTACATCATGGCTTACAGCAACAAAGTACTGGATCACTACGAGAATCCGCGCAACGTCGGTGCCTTCGACAAGGACGACGGCCAGGTCGGTACCGGCATGGTCGGCGCACCGGCCTGTGGCGATGTCATGAAACTGCAGATCAAGGTCAGTGAGGACGGCGTCATCGAAGACGCACGCTTCAAGACCTATGGTTGCGGCTCGGCCATCGCCTCTTCCTCGCTGGTGACCGAATGGGTCAAGGGCAAGACCCTGGACGAAGCCCTGAACATCCGCAATACCGAAATCGCCGAAGAGCTGGAGTTGCCGCCGGTCAAGATCCACTGCTCGATTCTGGCGGAAGATGCCATCAAGGCAGCGGTCAGCGATTACAAGCAAAAACACGGCAAATAAGCGGCGACAGGTAACACTATGGCCATCACCCTTTCCGAAAGCGCTGCGGCGCATGTCAGCAACTTCATTGCCAAGCGCGGCAAAGGTCTCGGCATCCGCCTGGGTGTCAAGACCTCCGGCTGCTCCGGCATGGCGTACAAGCTGGAATTCGTCGATGTCGAAAACCCGGAAGACATCTTCTTCGAAAGTCACGGCCTGCGGGTCTACACCGACGAGAAGAGTCTGAGCTACATCGACGGCACCGAGCTCGACTACGTCAAGGAAGGCTTGAACGAAGGGTTCAAGTTCAACAATCCGAACGTGAAGAACGAATGCGGTTGCGGCGAAAGCTTCAACGTCTGAACGGTGCACGTTGCGCCCCGGCATCCAGCTGCCGGGGCCTGCTGGAGTGTTGATGAACCCTGATTTCCAACAGAGTCACTTTGCGCTTTTCGGCCTGCCCGAACGCTTTGCGCTGGACAGCGCTCAGCTCGATCAGGCCTGGCGTGCCGTGGCTGCCGAAGTCCATCCCGACCGCTACGCCCATGCCGGTGACGCCGAAAAGCGCGTCGCCCTGATGATGGCCACCCGCGTCAATGAAGCCTACCGCACCCTGAAGTCCCCGCTGGCCCGGGCTCGCTACCTGCTCACGCTGGCCGGCACCGACACGCAGGAAGAAACCAATACCAGCATGCCCGGTGCGTTTCTGATGCAGCAGATGACCTGGCGCGAAACCATCGAGGATGCCCGCCGTGCCCGCGACAGCGCCACCCTGGACCGTCTGGCGGCCGAGCTGCGGGACGAAACCCGCCAGCTGGAGCAGCAACTGGTTCACACACTGGATATCGAACGCGACGACGACCAGGCTGCACTGCTGGTACGCAAGTGGCGTTTTCTGGAAAAACTTGGTCAGGAAGTCGATGACGCCCTCGAACAGGCGCTGTCCTGACCCCCTCACCCCTTACTGATCGTTTGCCATGGCCCTTTTGCAAATCGCCGAACCCGGCTTGTCCGCCGCCCCACATCAGCATCGCAATGCGATCGGCATCGATCTGGGCACCACCAACTCGCTGGTTGCCATCGTGCGCAGCGGCACAGCCACCGTGCTGCCCGATGATGAAGGCAACACGCTGCTGCCCTCGGTGGTCCGTTACCTCGACCAGGACGGGCAAGTCACCGTCGGCCACGGTGCCATGCAGGCCATCAGCCAGGATCCGGTCAATACCATTGCCTCGGTCAAGCGGCTCATGGGCCGTGGTCTGGCCGATATCGGCGACCTGAATGACCTGCCCTACCGCTTTGTCGATGCACCGGGCATGGCCCAGTTGCAGACCCGCGCCGGGATCAAGAGCCCGGTGGAAGTCTCGGCAGAAATCCTGCGCGCGCTGAAAGCCCGTGCCGAAGCCAGCATCACGGGCGATCTGCTCGGCGCGGTCATCACCGTGCCCGCCTATTTCGACGATGCCCAGCGTCAGGCCACCAAGGATGCGGCACAGCTGGCAGGTATCAATGTGCTGCGCCTGCTGAACGAGCCGACTGCGGCCGCCATCGCTTACGGCCTGGACAATGGTTCGGAAGGGGTCTACGTGGTCTACGACCTCGGCGGCGGCACCTTCGACGTCTCGGTCCTGCGACTGAGCAAGGGGGTGTTCGAAGTGCTGGCCACCAGTGGCGACTCGGCGCTGGGCGGCGATGATTTCGACCACCGGATCTATTGCTGGGCCCTGGAAGAGGCCCAACTCTCCGGCCTGTCCCCTTCCGACGCCCGCACATTGCACAGCGCGGCACGTCAGGCCAAGGAAGCCTTGTCCGAGCATACCGAAACCCGTCTGTCGGCGGAGCTGCAAGACGGACAACAGGTCGAGCTGACACTGGCACGCGATACCTTGCGTGACATCTGCCGCAACCTGGTACAAAAAACCCTGCTGCCGGTCAGAAAGGCGCTGCGCGATGCCGGTATCGGCATCGACGAGGTGCAGGGTGTGGTCATGGTAGGGGGCGCTACCCGCATGCCGCAGATCCAGCAGGCAGTCGCCGAATTCTTTGGCCAGACGCCGCTCAACAACCTCGACCCGGACAAGGTCGTGGCGCTGGGCGCGGCGATTCAGGCCAATCTGCTGGCCGGCAACAAGCAGGAAGATGACTGGTTGTTGCTGGACGTGATTCCCCTGTCGCTGGGCATCGAAACCATGGGCGGCCTGACCGAGAAGATCATTCCGCGCAACAGCACCATCCCGGTGGCGCGTGCCCAGGAGTTCACCACATTCAAGGATGGCCAGACCGCCATGTCCATCCATGTACTGCAGGGGGAACGCGAGCTGGTGGCCGACTGTCGCTCGCTGGCACGCTTCACGCTGCGCGGCATTCCGCCGATGGTGGCCGGAGCCGCCCGCATCCGCATCACCTTCCAGGTGGATGCCGACGGCCTGCTGTCGGTCTCGGCGCGCGAACAGACTTCCGGCGTGGCGGCCAGCATTGAGGTCAAGCCCTCCTATGGGCTCAATGACGACGATATCAGCCGCATGCTCAGCGATTCACTGCAGCACGTACGTGAAGACATCGAGGCCCGCAAGCTGCGCGAGGCCCAGGTCAATGCCCAGGGGCTGGTCGAAGCCACGCAGGCGGCCATCCTGGCCGATGGCGACCTGTTGCAGGAGAGCGAGCGTCAGGCCATCGAGTCGGCCATTGCCGCCTGCCAGCAGGCCTGCGCCGGCAACGAGACCCGCGACATCAACGAAGCGGTCGGTCTGCTGAACCAGATCACCGAGACCTTTGCCGCGCGACGCATGGATCGCAACATCCAGCGCGCGCTCAAGGGCCAGAAAATTGGCGAATTGTGAGATCCCATGCCCAGAATCATTGTTTTGCCCCATAACGAACTGTGCCCGGAAGGCGCGGTAATCGAAGATGCCGAAAGCGGCAGCAGTCTGTGTGAGGTCTTGCTGAAAAACGGCATCGAAATCGAACACGCCTGCGAGATGTCCTGCGCCTGCACCACCTGTCATGTGGTCGTCCGCGAGGGCTTCAACTCCCTGCCGCCTTCGGACGAGCTGGAAGACGACCTGCTGGATCGTGCCTGGGGACTGGAAGCCACGTCGCGCCTGTCCTGCCAGGCGGTGATCGGTCAGGACGACCTGACCGTCGAAATTCCGCGCTACACCATCAACCACGCACGCGAGAACCACTGAGGAGGCCGATCATGAAATGGAGCGACATTTACGATATTGCCGCCGAGCTGGCGGACAGCATGCCGGATACCGACCCGCGTCATATCCGCTTCACTGACCTGCACAACTGGGTCGTCTCCCTGCCGGGGTTTGACGACGACCACGGCCGTGGCGGCGAAAAGGTGCTGGAGGCCATTCAGCAGGCCTGGATCGACGAAGTCGGCGCCTGAGCCCCTCCCGCCCCGCACCACCGTCTTGCACCACAGGACGGTGGTATTTTTTTGTCATGAGCAATCTAACCATCCCATGCACTTCTGCCGCGTTGTAAGATGAATCACCCCCATTCCCGGAGTGGCTCATGTTTACTTTGCTGATCGGCAACAAAAACCTGTCTTCCTGGTCCCTGCGCCCCTGGCTGGTACTGAAGATGCTCGACGAGCCCTTCGAAGAGCAGAAGATAGATTTGCGAGCGGCCGATGCAGCAGAACAAATCCGGGTATTCAACCCGGCCGGCAAGGTCCCGCTGTTGTACGACCGCAACTTGCGGATCGGCGACTCACTGGCCATTTGCGAATACCTGGCGGAGTGCTTTCCTCATGCCCGCCTGTGGCCACAAGGCAGTGCCGAACGGGCTCAGGCACGCTCGGTGGTGGCCGAGATGCACAGCGGCTTCCCCACCCTGCGTCAGGCAATGCCATTTGATATTTGCGGGCGCCACGCCACCCCGCCGCTGACCGCGGAACTGCAACGCGACATCCACCGCGTGCTCGAGATCTGGCAAAGTCTGCGCCAGCAACATGAAGCCGTTGGCCCCTTCCTGTTCGGCCACTTCACCCTGGCGGATGCCTTCTTTGCGCCGGTCGTCACCCGCTTCGTCAGCTATGATTATGTCTTGACCGGTCTGGCCGAACAGTACGCCGAACACATGCTGTCTCTGCCGGCCATGCAGCAATGGATTCGCGAGGCCGAGGCAGAAACAGCACTGGCGCGCTGATTACCTTTTCATTAAAATATCGGCCTTTTCCGACAGCACATCATGACCACACCTTTCATCATCGGCATCGCCGGCGGCAGCGGCAGCGGCAAGACCACCGTAACTCGCCAACTGGTCGAAACCATCGGCACCGACAAGGCAGCGGTCATCATCCAGGACAACTACTATCGTGATCAGAGTGCGCTGACCTTCGAGCAGCGGCTGCTGACCAACTACGACCATCCGCATGCCTTCGACTGGCCGCTGCTGATGTCGCACATCGATGACCTGCGCAACGGCGTGCCGATCGACATGCCGATTTATGATTTCTCGATCCACACCCGAAGCCATGAAACCCGTACCGTCGTGCCGGCACCGGTGATTCTGATCGAAGGCTTCTACTCTCTGTACGATGCGGCGCTGCGCGACATGATGTCGCTGAAAATCTTTGTCGACACCGACCCGGATGTGCGTTTCATCCGCCGGCTGCAGCGCGACATCGTCGAACGTGCCCGCTCGATGCAGCACGTCATCGATCAGTACATGTCGACGGTGCGACCGATGCATAACCAGTTCATCGAGCCGACCAAGCGCTTTGCCGACGTGATCCTGCCGCATGGCAGCAATGACCCGGCCATCGACATGATCATCGCCCGCATCGAAAGCCTGGTGGTGTAACACACGCCCATGGCCGTATGCATGCAAAAAAAGCCGGCATCCGCCGGCTTTTTCATTTGCTGCGTGGTCGCTGCTGCCACAGCCAGGCGAACGGCCAGCCCAGTAGTCGCAGGCCAAACCACAGGCCGTAGGCGACAGCCACCAGGGCCAGCAGTACCCCGTTAAGCAGACGGGACACCGCTCAGATCACCTTGGAGTAACGGGCCTTGGTCTGGCGCTCGCGCAGATGGCGATCGAACAGCATGGCCACATTGCGGATCAGGAATCGCCCCTTCGGTTCAACGGTCAGGAAGTCGCCGTCAAAATGCAGCAGGCCCATCTGCTGCATCTCGCGCAGCTTCGGGATCTCTTCCGCAAAGTAATGGGCGAAATTGATATTGAAGATTTCCTCGATGGCCTCGAACGACAAAGAGAAACGGCACATCAGCGCCTGGATGATCGAGCGGCGCAGAATGTCGTCACTGTCCAGCACCAGTCCACGCATCACCGGCAGGCGGCCGGCGTCCAGCGCCGCATAGTAGGCATCCAGCTCTTTCTCGTTCTGGCTATAGCAAGGTCCCACCTTGCCGATCGAGGACACCCCGAAGGCCAGCATGTCGCAGTCGGCGTAGGTGGAATAGCCCTGAAAATTGCGCTGCAGACGCCCCTGACGCAAGGCAACCGCCAGGTCATCATCGGGCTTGGCGAAGTGATCCATGCCGATGAACACATAGCCCGCCTCGGTCAGTTGACGCACCGAGTGTTGTAAAATATCCAATTTCACTGAAGACGACGGCAGGTCGGCTTCGTCGATACGCCGTTGCGGCATGAACAGCGTTGGCAAGTGGGCGTAATTGTATAGCGCAATGCGGTCCGGACTGATGGCGATGACCTGCTCAATGGTCCGCGCCACGGAGCTTTGCGTCTGAAACGGCAGCCCGTAGATCAGGTCGATACTGACCGATTTGAAACCTGCCTCGCGCGCCGCCTGAATCACTTCCAGTGTCTCGTCCAGGCTCTGCACCCGGTTGACGGCCTCCTGCACGCGCGGTTCCAGATCCTGCACCCCGACACTGATGCGGTTGAAACCGAATGACGCCAGTTTGAAGATCGTCTCGCGCCCCACCTTGCGCGGATCAATCTCGATGGAATATTCACCTTCCGGCAAAAAGTCGAAATGCCCGCGCAGGATATTCATCAGTCGTTCGAGTTGCGCATCCGACAAGAAGGTCGGCGTACCGCCACCAAAATGCAACTGAATGACTTTTTCTCGCTCACCGACGGCATTTGCCACCATTTCTACCTCTTTTTCCAGGTAGTCGAGGTAGATATCTGCCTTGCTCTTGTCCTTGGTGATGATCTTGTTACAGGCACAGTAATAGCAAACAGTATTGCAAAATGGTAAATGAGCATATAATGATACAGCTTTACTATTCGCCCCGATGCGACGCTGTTTGAGCCAATGACGATAATCGGCCTCGCCGAAATCCGCATGAAAGCGGTCTGCAGTCGGGTATGAGGTGTATCTCGGGCCGGAGCCTTCCAGCCGTTCGATCAGTTGTCGATCGAACTCGAAATGCTCCGGAGAAAACGAATGGATGGTGGTCATGTCGGTATTTGATGGAAAAACCGGTGGTGGGCTGGTAAATTTGCGGAAAACATTTGAATTCCGCTTTGACAAGAGTCAAGGTTCAATTAAAGGTTGCTCAAAAAACGGCATGACTGACCAGACCACCATCCAATTGCATGCGCTCAAGCTCTCCTGCTCCAACTGCAGCTTGCGCGAACTCTGCCTGCCCGTCGGACTGAATCGCGAAGAGATGACGCAGCTTGATGCCGTCATCCGCCAGAGCCGTCGCATCAAACGGGGCGAGTATCTGTTCCGCAGCGGCGAGGGCTTCAAGTCGCTGTTCGCCGTGCGCACCGGCTTCTTCAAGACCTGCGTCTCCAGCCAGGATGGCCGCGAGCAGGTCACGGGCTTCCTGATGTCCGGCGAGCTGATGGGGCTGGATGGCGTGTCTTCCAACATCCATGGCTGCGATGCCATCGCCCTGGAAGACAGCGAAGTCTGCGAACTGCCGTTCAATCGAATCGAGAGCCTTGGTCGCGACATCCCCAGCCTGCAGCACCATTTCTTCCGCCTGATGAGCCGCGAGATTGTCCGCGATCAGAACGTCATGTTGCTTCTTGGCAACATGAAGGCAGAAGAGCGTCTGGCCGCGTTCCTGCTCAACCTGTCCCAGCGTCTGGCCATCCGTGGCTTCGCCGCCAATGACTTCATCCTGCGCATGAGCCGCGAGGAAATCGGCAGCTTCCTCGGCCTGAAACTGGAAACCGTCAGCCGCACGCTGTCGAAGTTCCAGCAACAGGGCTGGATCAGCGTCGATCACAAGCACATTCAGCTGGTGAAACCGGAAGAACTCAAGCAACTGATCGCCGGCTGCATCCACTCCAACAACGCGGAGTAACTTGCCAGTCCCGACAACGGGCGCCGCTCAGCAGGCGCCCGTTGGCATTTGCTGCTGCAGCTGCACCAGCCGCCCGGCATCCGGCCAGCGCGACGGCAGAACAAAGCCGCGCCGCAATTCGCGCCATCCCCCCTCCTCTGCCACCATTTCCGCCACCATTTGAGGCGCCTCGGCTTGTGTCATCTGCACACGCAGGGCCTGTGCCGACCCCACCTCGCCGCTGGCGGCCAGCGCCGGCGACAGCCAGCGCATGCGCGGCAGCCACAGCCAGCGACTGGAGGCGTCGCGACAGGGCCAGGGCTGTTCGCAGTCAGCCATCCAGCCTTGCCATTGGGTTGCCGGCGCGAATGCCGCCTCGTCAGGCGCCTGACGGTAAAAAAAGCAGCCACGCACCAGTGCCCCGGTGCGCGGTGCCTCAAACCCCGGCGGCAGGACTTGTCGGGCCAGCGCATGGCGACTCAGCCTCAATTGCTGAGCCAGCTTGTCCTGTTTCAGCAGCCAGGCATCGCGCAGACTGGGGCCCACCAGGCCTGACGCCCCCTTTCCGCACTGCAGATAGAATTTGCTGCAGGTTTCCAGATGCCAGGGCTGGCCATCAATACGCAGCAGGAAGTCGAACTCACCCAGCGTCAGCCCTTTGTCGCGCAGCACCAGATTGTGCGCAACCAGCTCGATATGGGGGGAATGGTCAAACCAGAAAGCCAGCAGTTGCTCGGCATAGTGGCCAAGCCGCCTGACGGGACGAGCCGCCAGCCAGCGGCGCAGTGGCGCCGGATCGTTGTCCAGCATCGCCAGGCGCCTCATCCCGTCGGCCCCCAGCAGCAGCGCATCGGGCAGGTCGTCTGGCGTGAGCCAGGGTGCGCGGCCGGTCAGCAGACAGGCCAGATCACGCACCGCAGGCTGGCGCCAGGGCAGCTCAGGACTTGTCGGGAGGAACATGCCCGTCAGCCGCACGCATCACCTGCTTGAAGAAGCCGCGCAGGATGTCGACCTCTTCGCGCAGAACGCCGGCCCGATGGAACAGGGTGCGCATGCGGCGCATCAGCCGTTCGCCATTGCGGCGCTCGTAGTAGCCGATATGTGCCATGGTCTGATCCAGATGGGCGCACATGCCTTCCACCTCGTCAGCGGTCGCGGCCAGGCCGCTCGGCTTGAGATAATCGACGCCGACACCCACGTGGCTGAACAGCTCGTAGGTCATCACCTGCACCGCCATGGCCAGATTGAGGGAAAAATAATCCGGATTGCCCGGAATGGTCACCAGGCGATTGCACAGCTCGACCTCTTCGATCGACAGCCCGAAGGTCTCGTTACCGAACACCAGGGCCACCTGCTCGCCGGCCTGTGCCCGCCCCAGAAGCTCGGGCGTCAGCTCGCGCGGCACGGCCAGCGGGGTGGTCAGCTCCCGACGGCGACTGGTCAGCGCCGCGGCAACCGTCACCCCATTCAGCGCCTCTGCCAGGGTATCGACCACTTGCGCCGACTGCAGCAGATCCACCGCTCCCGAGGCCAGCGCATCGGCCTCACCACTGGGAAAAGCTTTCGGTGACACCAGCCATAATTGCGACAAACCCATGGTTTTCATGGCCCGTGCCGCCGAGCCGATGTTGCCCGGATGACTCGGTCTGGCCAGCACAATTCGGATGTTTCTCAAAAAATCAGGGACTTCGGGTTTATTCATTGACCGTTTCACATTAAAATAGCGGACATAATTTTGAAATGCGGCCTTCACATGCGCCGCCTTTCCTGTTCCTTAACCCAGATGATACCAGTCGGCGGCCCGCCCATGCGCGAGCCGTCCCTGTCAGTTTAGAGGCTGTCCATGCACCCGATGCTCAATGTGGCCATCAAGGCCGCACGCCGCGCAGGCAATGTGATTCAACGCGCTTCCATGAATGTCGATACCATCCGTGTCGAACGCAAGAAGCACAACGACTTCGTTTCCGAGGTCGATCGCGCCGCGGAACAAACCATCATTGAAACCATTCTCGAGGCCTATCCGAAGCACGCCATCCTGGCGGAAGAATCGGGCGCCAAGGGTGTGGGACAAGCCGAATACGAATGGATCATCGACCCGATCGACGGCACCACCAACTTCATCCACGGCCATACCCAGTACGCGGTTTCCATCGCGCTGGCGCACAAGGGCCAGATTCAGCAGGGCGTGGTCTACGACCCGAACCGCAACGACCTGTTCACCGCCTCGCGTGGCGTGGGCGCCTTCCTCAATGACCGCCGCATCCGCGTCGGCAAGCGTACCAACCTCAATGAATGCGTCATCTCCACCGGCTTCCCGGTGGTGGATCAGTCTTATATCGACACCTATCTCGGCATGCTCAAGGACGTGATCGGCCGTACCGCCGGCGTACGTCGCGAAGGTGCCGCCGCCATCGACCTGTGCAATGTGGCCTGCGGTCGGGTGGACGGTTTCTGGGAGTTCAACCTCAAGCCGTGGGATATCGCGGCCGGCAGCCTGATCATCCAGGAGGCCGGTGGCATCGTCACCGACATGAAGGGCGAGCAGGAATGGTTCGAATCCGGTGATATCGTGGCAGCCAGCCCGAAGGTTCTGGCCCAACTGCTGCACATCCTGTCGCCGCACGTGAAGTAAGCCATACCGCCATGAAAAAAAGCGCCCACGGGCGCTTTTTTTCATGGCGCTCGGCGGCGGATCAATCCGCCACGATCTCTACCTTGTGCACCACCCCCTTGCGCTGACGCAGCATCAGCACCAGCGGCAGCATCAGCAGGAAGCTGAAGGTAATCAGCCAGTAAACATCGACAATCGCCACCATGTGCGCCTGGCGGTCCAGCTCGCTGGCCAGCATGCTGGCCGAGGTCTCATCCAGCACGGTGCGCCCGCTCAGATTCAGATATGACCACAGTGCCGGATTATTGATATTGAAATACCCAACCAGATGATTCCAGGCAGCCTGCGTGTCCCGGGTGTAGAAGGTAGTGATCACGGCAATCCCCACCGAGGAGCCGATGGTACGCAACAAGCTGAACAGACCTGCTGCCTCGGCGGTCAGCGCCGCCGGCAAGGTTGACAGGGCCAGCGTCGACAGCGGCACCCAGATCATCCCTAACCCGAAACCTTGCAGCAGTACCGGCCAGATAAACCAGGCCGTGCTGGTCTCCAGCGTGTAGTGCGTGCAGACCCAGGTACCACAGGCGCCGATCAGGATGCCGGTGCCGATCAGATAGCGGACGTCCACTTTCGACACCAGCCGGCCGATCATCATCATGCTGATCATGCTGGCAATGCCGCGTGGCGCCATGACCAGCCCGGTCGACAGGGTCGGGTAATGGAACAGGCCTTCCAGCATGATCGGCTGAATCACCATGGCGCCATACATGGCCAGCCCGAGTGCGGTGATCACGAAGCTGGAGGCCGCAAAATTGCCGTCGCGGAAAATATGCAGATCAAACAGCGGCTTCTGGCGCGAGAGCAGGCCTCGCAAACCAAAGCCGGCCATGCCGATCACACTGGCAAAGGTGGCCGCCACAATGGCCCGACTGGAAAACCAGTCCTCGGTATTCCCCCGGTCCAGCACGAATTGCAGCCCGCCAATGCCCAGGGTCAGCAGCAACAGGCCGAGCCAGTCCATGTCGCGCTGCCTGCGCGGCGTATCCGGCACCTGTCGGGCCAGCCACAGGGAGATCAGGCCAACCGGCACATTGATATAGAACGTCCAGCGCCAGTCGAGCACATCGGTCAACCAGCCCCCCAGCGTCGGGCCGCCAATCGGGCCGATCATGACCCCCATGCCCCAGATGGCCATCGCCCGGCCGCGCTCGGCCAACGGAAACGTATCCGCCATGATGGCCTGGGACAAGGGAACCAGTGCGGCGCCGAAGACCCCCTGCAGCAGGCGAAACAGCACAATTTGCGCCAGATTCTGCGCCACGCCGCACAGCATGGAGGCCAGCACGAAGCCGGCAATCGAATACAGCAGGTACCGACGCCGACCGAGGAGATCGGTCAGATAGCCGGTCAGCGGCATGAAGATCGCCGAGGCCACCAGATAGCTGGTCAAGACCCAGCTGATCTGATCAGCGGTCGTACCGAGATTGCCCTGCATCTGCGGCAGGGCCACATTGACAATCGTGGTATCGAGCGCCTGCATGATGGTGGCGGACATGACCGCCACAATGATCAACACCTGATTTGCCGGAGCCTGGCTCAAAACCTACTCCGGTGCACAATCCGACGCCGTGTGCGCCGCCAGCATGGCGGCAGCCAGCTGCTCCAGCTGCTCCAGCACCTCGATGGTTTGGGCCAGGGCCTCGGCAGGTACGCTGCCGAGCAATTCAGTTTTCATCTCGTCGGCAATCAGCGCCAGCTGCTGTCCTAGCGCGCTCCCCTGCCCGGTCAGCGACACCAGTTTGCTGCGCCGGTCATGCGGATCGGCCGTACGACTGACCAGTCCCTCGCTCTGCAAGGCATCCAGCAGCCGCACCAGCGAAGCCGGTTCGATACCGATGCGCTGGGCCAGATCACATTGCGCCAGCGGCTGACCGGCACGTAACAGTTTCAGCAGCACCTGCCAGCGCGCCTGAGACAGACCGAAAGGCCGGAACCGGGCATCGAGGGCACTGCGCCAGTTTTTCATCAGATGCACCAGGGCTTCGCTGAAGCGATCGTTTTGGGTCGGCATATCATTAGCAAACTAATTATGTTTAAGCTAATGATTCTAGCATGTCCGATCTGCCTCGGGCATGCCGCACTGTGGTCATATCACGACACATTCTTGCGACAGATCATGAAATTGTCGTTATTCATGATTTTGGCTCAATCCATTTATTGAGACATATAGCAATCAGACAATTCATGAAACTTCGGGCGCCATGCACCCTATCAATCTTAAACAGACTGTTTAAATTGTATGACTCCTTTTACTCACATTCAGGAGTCATACCATGCATCTACGCTGGATCCCCCTGCTGGCCTGCCCGCTGTCCGCCCCGCTCTGGGCCGATGTCACGCTGTATGGCGAACTGCACGGCAGCCTTGGCCGCCACACCCTGTCGCGGGGGCCGAACCAGAACCGGCTGGACAATGCCGGTACACATTTCGGCATCAAGGGCAGTGAGTCGCTGGGCAATGGATTGAAAACCCTCTGGCAGATCGAGCTGGAGGCCGAGCTGGATGGCAGCAAGGCCCCGTCTCCGGGACAGACCTTTGCCGGACTGAGCGATGCCTCGCTGGGCACCCTGCGCCTGGGACATCTGAACAGTGCGCTCAAGGGGCTGTACACGGTCAATCAGTGGCGCTCGGGCGGCAGCATTGCCCATCACCGTCATCAGGGGCATGAAGGCATGAGGAATTTCGGCGCCGATGCCCTCAAGGTCTTCACCAATCCGGGCAAACGGCTGAAAAACGCCATTGCCTATGACTCTCCGGTCGTGGCGGGCTTTCAAACCAGCCTCAGCTACGGCTTTGGCGAAAACGCCACGCGTGACAGCACAGGGCAGGCGGAGATCGAACGGCCGTCCGACATTTTTTCGCTGGGCCTGAGCTATGCCGCTCAGGGATGGTTTGCCGCCTATGCCTTTCAACGCGAAGCCAATCCCTGCAGTCTGCGCCGGACCGGGGACAAGAAAGAGTGTCGTCCCCAGGCGGGCGGCGAACTGGAGCCCGCTCATCTGCACTATTTCGAGGCCGGCTATCGCAATGACCAGTGGCTGCTGGCTCTGGCCTGGCAGCAGGCGCGGGGCTATGACTGGACCGATGGCTTTTCCGGCGACAGCCAGCATCCCCAGGGGACAACGGGGAGCATGAAGTCAGCCGCCGAGAGCCGGCTGCAAACCCGGCAGGCGGCACTCTCGCTGGCACACACCCGTGGCGCCATCACAGCAAAACTGACACTGGCACATGGCTGGGACCAGCGCACGAACGGAGAACGCCTGCCGCAGACCGGCTATCGTCAGTGGATCATCGGGGCCGATTACCAGCTCTCCAAACGCACGCAGGCCGGTATCGCTCATGGCCGGCTGATCTTCGCCCCCCAGGCGGGGGCCGCTGTGGCCGCACGTGCCACCACCCTGACCAGCACCAGCCTGAGTCTGAGCCACAAGTTCTGAGCGCCAGGGCAGCCCGGCATATAGCCCGGGCCGCCCGGCTGTGAGAAAATCCATCCGGATGCCGCCGAGACGCGGCGCCAATGAGGCGAGGTCCCACCCCTCGCCCTTTTCTTTTCATTCTGCCCGGCCTGTCGCCGGGCTCAGCCGCCAGGAATCAGGGTCACCACCAATGACAGACGCCGCAGCCAAACACACCCCTGTCATGCAGCAATACCTCGCCATCAAGCGCGAGCATCAGGACAAACTGGTGTTCTATCGCATGGGCGACTTCTACGAGCTGTTCTACGAAGACGCCGAAAAAGCCGCCCGCCTGCTGGATATCACGCTGACCACCCGCGGGGCCAGTGCCGGCAATCCGATCAAGATGGCCGGGGTGCCCTACCATGCCGCCGAGCAATATCTGGCCAAGCTGATTCGTCTCGGTGAATCGGTCGCGATTGCCGAACAGTTCGGCGACCCGGCCACCAGCAAGGGACCGGTCGAGCGACGCGTGGCACGCATTGTCACGCCCGGTACCGTCACGGATGCGGCCTTTCTCGATGAAAAGCGCGATGTCCTGGTGCTGGCCCTGCAAACCATCAAGGGAAAGCTGGGACTGGCCTGGCTGTCGCTGGCCAGCGGCGAGTTCAAGGTGATGGAGACCGCCAGCGAGGAGCTGGCGAGTGAGCTGGAACGGCTGCGCCCTTCCGAGCTGATCCTGCCCGATGACTGCGATCTGGCTTTGCTGCAGGAACTGAACCTGCCGAAGAAAAAACTGCCGGCCTGGCAGTTTGACCCGCAGTCCAGCCATCAGGCCCTGACGCGGCATTTCGGCACGCGCGACCTGTCGGGCTTTGGTGCCGAGGAGCTGAAAGTGGCCGTCGGCGCGGCCGGCGCCCTGCTGGAATACGTCAAGACCACCCAGGGTGCCAATCCGGCACACCTGATGTCGCTGGCGGTCGAGGACAGCCGCGAACTGATCCGCATGGATGCGGCGACCCGGCGCAATCTGGAGCTGACCGAAACCATCCGCGGCGAGCCCTCGCCGACGCTGTTTTCCCTGCTGGATCGCTGTGCCACCACCATGGGCAGCCGTCTGCTGCGCCACTGGCTGCATCACCCCCTGCGCCAGCAGGGCAAGATCGCTGAACGTCTGAGCGCCGTGCGTGCCCTGCTGCCGGGTCATGCCACCTTGCTGGCCGAGTTGCGCGAAGTGGCGGATATCGAGCGTATCTGTGCGCGCATCGCGCTGCGCTCGGCGCGCCCGCGCGACCTGTCGGCCCTGCGTGATTCGCTGATCAAGCTGGGCGACATCACGCCGCTGCTGCCCCAGGACGAGAGCGGACTGCTGGCCGAGCTGGCCGCGGCGCTGCCCGGTGCAGCCGGTCTGATCGAGACCCTGCAGCAGGCAGTGCTGCCGGAGCCGGCAACCTTTCTGCGTGATGGCGGCGTGATCAATCATGGCTATTCGGCCGAGCTGGACGAACTGCGCGCCATCCAGACCAATTGCGGCGAATTCCTGCTGGCGCTGGAGGCACGGGAACGCGAACGCAGCGGCATCGCCACCCTCAAGGTGGAGTTCAACCGGGTGCATGGCTTCTATATCGAAGTCAGCAAGGCACAATCGGAAAATGTGCCGGACGATTATCGCCGCCGCCAGACCCTGAAAAATGCCGAACGCTACATCACGCCCGAGCTGAAAGAGTTCGAAGACAAGGCGCTGTCGGCCCAGGATCGGTCGCTGGCACTGGAAAAGCAGCTCTACGAAGCCCTGCTCGAAACGCTGGCAGCGGGGATCGGCACGCTGAAGCAGGTGGCGGCCGCCGTGGCCACGCTGGATGTGCTGGCGGCGTTTGCCCAAAGCGCCGAAACGGGCGGCTATGTCGAGCCCGTGTTTGTCTCACAACCTGTGCTCGACATCCGCGGCGGACGCCACCCGGTGGTCGAAAGCCAGGTAGACAGCTTCATCGCCAATGACACCAGCCTGGGCGCAGCCCGCAAGCTGCTGCTGATCACCGGTCCGAACATGGGCGGTAAGTCAACCTATATGCGACAGACTGCGCTGATCACCCTGCTGGCACACATCGGCAGTTTCGTCCCGGCCGAGGGCGTCACCATCGGCCCGATCGACCGCATCTTCACCCGCATCGGCGCCTCGGACGATCTGGCCGGCGGGCGTTCGACCTTCATGGTCGAGATGACCGAAACCGCCAACATCCTCAACAACGCCAGCGAGCAGAGTCTGGTGCTGATGGATGAGGTGGGCCGCGGCACCTCGACCTTTGACGGCCTGGCGCTGGCCTGGGCGATTGCCAAGGCACTGATCGAGAAGAATCGTGCCTATACCCTGTTCGCCACCCACTATTTCGAGCTGACGCGGCTGGCCAGCGACTATCCGAGCGTGGCCAATGTTCACCTGTCGGCGGTCGAGCACAAGGACCGCATTGTCTTCCTGCACCATGTGGAAGAAGGGCCGGCCAGTCAGAGTTACGGTCTGGCGGTCGCCCAGCTGGCCGGGGTACCGGGCAAGGTGATCCGCGAGGCGCGTCGTTACCTGGTCGAACTGGAAAATCAGGCCGCCAGCCAGCAACCGGATCTGTTCGCCGTGGCGATGCCGCAGGCGTCCGAGCCGGAGCCCGATCCGGTCCTGGAGCGCCTGGCCGACATCGACCCCAACGCGCTGACGCCTAGGCAGGCGCTGGATTTATTGTTCGACCTCAAACAAATTATGAATTAAACCCCGGCAATCTGTACGGCATTGCCTAGAATGAAACACCAGATATTGATTCGAGGATGAAACCATGCCAACCAGCCATGCCGGCGACAATCCCGGCCTGAAGAAGATTTTTGGTGCGGCAGCGGAAAAGGAAGGCGTGTCGCTGACCGCCATCCGCCGTCGTGCGCAACGTCAACTGAGCAAGTTCGATCAGTTCGCCCGCGAGCAGCTGCAGCAACGCGGCATCACCATGCCACCGGGCATTGGCCTGGTCAGTTGCCCCAACTGCGCCTTGCGGCTGGATGGCGAACACCCGCAGGCCGATCTGCTGCAGGCGTGGATCGAGGGCAACGTCAAGATGGCGAAAAACTTCAAGGAAGTGGAAGTGCTGTTCGAGATGCTGCGCGCACTGGAAAACCCGGGCGAGACCTTCGCCAGTCAGAGCTGCTTTCATATCGGCCTGACCAGCGCCGGGCCGGTGGCCTACTTCCAGGATCACGTCTGTCCGGTGGTATCGGCCTGAGGTGAGGGATGACAAAGGCCGGGACACCTGGGTGTCCCGGCCTTTGTCATGGGGCAAAACGGGTCGGGTAGCGATGAACGAAGCGCATGCTCTCCGGATAGGGGTAGAAATCCTCGATATTGCCGGCACGGATGCGCTGCTGTTTTTCCTGCCAGAATGACGGATCCAGCAAATCCCGATGGTGCTGCAGGAACACTTTGCGCACATCGGCGTCCGCCAGCAGGAAGGTGGCAAACTCCTCCGGGAACACATCATTGCGCGCCACCGGATACCAGACCTCGCCGGACATCTCCATCTCGGGATTCGGTGCCGGCGGAATACGACGGAACTGACAATCCGTCATGTACTCGATCTCGTCATAGTCGTAGAAAATCACCCGCCCGTAACGTGTCACCCCGAAGTTCTTGAACAACATGTCGCCAGGGAAAATATTGGCCGTCGCCAGCTCCTTGATGGCATTGCCGTATTCGATCACCGCCTGTTCGCGCTCTTCCGGCGTCGCCGACTGCAGGTACAGATTGAGCGGTTTCATGCGCCGCTCGATATACAGGTGATGAATCACGATGGTGTGCTCGCTCTCCTCGATCATCGACGGTGCCAGACGACGCAATTCTTCCAGCAACTCCTCGGTAAAGCGCGCCTTGGGAAAGGCTACGTTGGAAAACTCCAGCGTATCCGCCATGCGGCCAACCCGGTCATGGCGTTTGACCAGCCGGTATTTGGCACGCACGGTGTGACGATCCAGCTCCTTGGTGGCGCCGAACACATCCTTGATCAGCTTGAACACATAAGGAAACGACGGCAGCGTGAACACCAGCATCACCAGCCCGCGGATACCGGGTGCGATGGTAAACAGGTCGTTGGAGTGCTGCAGATGCTGGATGAAATCGCGATAGAAGATGTTCTTCCCCTGCTTCTGCAGTCCGATCATGGTATAGAGCTCGGCCTTGCTCTTGGTCGGCAGCATGCTGCGCAGGAACTGCACATAGCCGGAGGGCACCTCCATGTCGACCAGGAAATAGGCATGGCTGAAGGAAAACAGCACGCCGATGCGCCAGGGCTCGAGCAGGATAGTGTCCAGGTAAAGATTGCCGTCGGCATCATGCAGCACCGGCACGGCAAAGGGATACGAGGCATAGCCGTTGATCACCTTGCCGAACAGATAGGCAGTCTTGTTGCGATAAAACGCCGAAGACAGCACCTGAATCTGCAGATTGGCCTCGCGCCGCGGAACGCGTCCCTCCAGATACTGATTCACCGTGCGCAATACCAGCGTCAGATCGCGGCGCAGATTGGCAAACGGTCTTGTCCAGCCGAAGTCGGCGATGATCTGCTGCAGGGTCGCCAGCAAGCCGACCGAAGCGGGATAGTAGCTGCGGTAGGACGGTGGATTGGATTCGATGTACTCGGTGGAAATCGCCGGGCGCAGGAAAATGAAATCGTTGTTGAAATAGTCGCGATGCAGAATGCGGGTGAACACCGAGTTGAAGAAGGTTTCCGCCAGCTCGGGTTGCTTGTGGTTGCACAGCAGGCCGATGTAATACAGCTTGGCCTGCTGCCAGATCTCGTTGTCCAGCAGCTCGGCATGAAAATCGCGATGCAGCAGCTCGACCGTCTCGCTCACACGCTGGTCATAAAACTGGATGCGATCGCGGATCGCTTTCTGGATCCCCGGCCAGTCCGCCTCGTCAAAGCGCGTCTTGGCGCTCTGCGTGCATTCGCGGAACAAGCGGTAATGCTTGTCGAAGCCGGCGATCAAGGCCAGCGCGATATCTCGCGCCACCGGGTTGTAATACTCGGGAATCTGCATCGTTTCGCCCCCTGCCGGGCGGCGACCGACGGTTCTCAGCGTCTGCCGCTCCCCCGGCCGAATCTGGCGGCACCTGTCATCGTGCCGGCCGATTTGCCAATGCCACCAGCATGCTTGACTCGCGGCAAATCTTCAAGGCGGATTTCCAGCCGGCGCATTTCGCCCGGCGCCAGCCCGTCCACACGCCAGGGGCCAATGGCCACCCGCACCAGACGCAGGGTGGGCAAACCGACTTTGGCGGTCATGCGTCTGACCTGGCGGTTCTTCCCCTCGTGAATCGTCAGCGCAATCCAGCTGTCCGGCACGGTCTTGCGCACCCGGATCGGCGGCACGCGCGGCCAGATCTCGGGGGCATCCAGGCGCTCGGCTTCTGCGGGTAAGGTGATAAAGTCCCCCAGATCCACGCCCTGACGCAGGGCCGCCAGCTGCTCATCGCCCGGGACGCCCTCGACCTGCACCCAGTAAGTCTTGGGCTGCTTCCAGCGCGGATCGCTGATGCGATGCTGCAGCGTGCCGTCATTGGTCAGTAACAACAATCCTTCACTATCGGTATCCAGCCGGCCGGCCGGATAAAAGCCCGGCACCTGCACAAAGTCCTTCAGGGTTTTATGCAATTCATGTTGCGAAAACTGGCTTATTACGCCATATGGTTTATTTAACAGGATCAGTTCAGGCATGGGTCTGGCGAATACGAATGATTTACACGATAATAGCAAGGTTAAGGAGAGCGGCATAACAATAAGCTTTGGTCATCATCCGGCATCTCCTGCGCGGTCGCGCGACCGCTTCTCGAAACGATCGCACATTGCCCGCGCGCACCACCGGACACCACGAACACCCCGGCCGACCCGGCGGGGGCGTGATTCCTGGTAGCCAACAGCACCCACCAACAATGGAGAAGGCATGAGCGTTCAATCCCTCATCAAAGTGCCTGCCGGCGGACAAAAGATCGTCCCGGGGCAACCGATTCCGAACAACCCGATCATTCCGTTCATCGAAGGCGACGGCATTGGCGTCGACATCACCCCGGTGATGATCAAGGTCATCGACGCGGCGGTGGAAAAAGCCTATGGCGGCGCCCGCAAGATTCACTGGATGGAAGTGTATGCCGGTGAAAAATCGACCCGCCTGTATGGCCCGGACGAGTGGCTGCCGGCAGAAACCTTTGCCGCCCTGAAAGAATACTCGGTATCGATCAAGGGGCCGATGACCACGCCGGTTGGCGGCGGCATCCGCTCGCTCAACGTCGCACTACGCCAGGAGCTGGATCTGTATCAGTGCGTCCGCCCGGTACGTTACTTCAAGGGGGTGCCCAGCCCGCTCAAGCAGCCTGAGCTGACTGATATGGTGATCTTCCGCGAAAACACCGAAGACATCTACGCCGGCATCGAGTGGCAGGCCGAAACGGAAGGCGCCAAGAAGCTGATCCAGTTCCTGCAAACCGAAATGGGCGTCAAGAAGATCCGCTTCCCGGAAACCTCCGGCATCGGCATCAAGCCGGTTTCGCGTCAGGGTACCGAGCGTCTGGTCCGTGCGGCCATCCGCTATGCCATCGACAACGATCGCAAGAGCGTGACCTTCGTCCACAAGGGCAACATCATGAAGTTCACCGAAGGTGGCTTCCGTGATTGGGCCTATGCACTGGCCAAGAACGAGTTCGGTGCCGAGCTCATCGACGGCGGTCCGTGGTGCAAGTTCAAGAACCCGAAGACCGGTCGCGAGATCATCGTCAAGGATGCGATTGCCGACGCTTTCCTGCAGCAGATCCTGCTGCGTCCGGCCGAGTACGACGTGATTGCGACGCTGAACCTGAACGGCGACTACATCTCCGACGCGCTGGCCGCACAAGTGGGCGGGATCGGGATCGCCCCGGGCGCCAACATCTCGGATCAGTACGCCGTGTTCGAAGCCACCCACGGCACGGCACCGAAGTATGCCGGCCTGGATAAGGTCAACCCGGGTTCGCTGATCCTGTCGGCCGAAATGATGCTGCGTCACCTGGGCTGGACCGAAGCGGCCGATCTGGTGATCAAGGGCATGGAGAAGTCGATCAACGACAAGCAGGTCACCTATGACTTCGCCCGTCTGATGGATGGTGCCACCGAAGTCAGCTGCTCGGCCTTCGGCGACGCGATGATCGCTCGCATGTAAGCCAGCAGGCAGTCGTCAAAAAGCCGCGGCATGGCCCGCGGCTTTTTTCTTGCCCGCCGGACGACCGTCCGGGCAACGGCATATTCCATGGCAAAATGTTATAATATAAGGAAAATAAAAATCAGGCGCATGGCTTCCGTCCGACTACCCCCGGCACGCCACGCCACAGCATCCCCATTGCCGTTGCACAGGCCGTAGAAGACGTACGACCCAACACAGCCGGAGCGTTATGAACATCACCATTCGACAATTGCGTGCCCTACTGGCCGTGGCGCAGGAAGGCTCGATTGCCAATGCCTCTGAAAAACTCTGCCTGACGCGTCCTGCCGTATCACAGACGCTGCAGGAACTGGAACGCCAGTTTGGCCGCAAGCTGTTTCACCGGGTGAGCAACCGCCTGATTCTCAATTCGGAAGGCAAGCAGTTGCTGCCTTACATCGACGAGCTGATCCAGCGCATCAATCAGATCGAGAATTTTTTCACCGGTGAGTTCGAGAGCTTCAAGCGCATCAAGGTGGGCACCACCAAGACCATCGGCAACTATCTCTTGCCCGGCATTCTGCAGGACTACCACCAGACCGAGGGCGGCGGCTACCCGACACTGTTCATCGGCAGTACCGGTGATTTGTGTAACAAGCTGCAAACCACCGAGCTGGATGTAGCCATCATTGAACGCACCGTACAGGACGCCACCCTGACCAAGCGGCCGTGGATTCGCGATGAAATGATCGTGATTGCCCCGCCCGATTCGACCCTCGGGCTGGAGGGCAAACTGCAGATGGCCGAACTGGAAAAGCAGGCATGGGTGCTGCGCGAACAAGGCTCGGGCAGCCGCGAGCAGTTCGACTTCCATATCGGCCGCCGCCTCAAGCATCCGCGTATCGCGCTGGAGATCAACGCCACGGAAGCCATCATCAACGCCGTGATTCATGGTGTCGGGCTAGCCTTTGTTTCGCGCATCGCCGTCACCCAGGCTGTGGCGCACGGTCTGGTGCGGGCCTTGCCGATGCCGGAGTTTTTCCATCGCGAGTTCTGCATCGCCACCTACAGCGAGAAGTATGTCGGGCCGGAATTGCAGGCGCTGCTCGATTATCTCGAGCATTACAAAGACCAGCACAATCGCTGAATCGCACCGCCGCAAGGCGGTTTTTTGTTGCCCTGCCAGACAAAAAAACCGCCAGGCATCGCTGCCTGGCGGTTTTGTTTCATCAGCAAGACGCGATTAGCTGCGCTTGATGACCTTGACCTTGTAACGGCCGTCTTCTTGCTTGTAAGCACCGTGGATGTCGGTGTCGAAGCCCGGGTAGTGCTTGCCCACTTCGATCAGCATCAGCAGGAAGTCCAGAACGGCAACGCTTTCCTCGGTGATCACTTCACCCGGCAGAACCAGCGGTACGCCCGGAGGATACGGCAGGATCATGTTGGCGTTGACCTGACCAACCAGCTCTTCCACGTAAACTTCTTCGGTCTGATCCTTCAGCACCAGCTGGAATGCCTTGTGCGGGGTCAGTTCTTGTTGCGGCAGCACTTCGAAGGCGTGGTACATCATTTCCGGCAGGTTGAACTTGCGCATCAGCTTGTGGATGCCTTGTGCCAGATCCTGGATGCGCATGTCTTCGTAGAAGGACGGATGCTCATTGTACAGGCTCGGCAGCATGCTCTTGACCTTCAGGTTCAGGTCGTAGCCACGCTTGAACTCGGTCAGGGTACGCAGCAGCTTCAGCGACTTGGACTTGTCGATACCGATCGAGAACAGGAACAGCAGGTTGTACGGGCCGGTCTTTTCAACCACGATGCCGTGGTCGTCCAGGTACTTGGACACGATGGAAGCCGGGATACCGGTGTCTTCCAGGGTACCTTGCTTGCTCATGCCCGGGGTCAGGATGGTGACCTTGATCGGGTCGAGGTACATGTGGTCGGCATCAATGTTCTTGAAACCGTGCCAGTTGTCGCTCGGCTTGAGCGGCCAGCAATCCGCACCGTCAATCGCTTCCGGTTGCCATACGTCGAAGAACCAGCCCTTGCTTTCTTCACGCAGCTTCTTCACTTCCTTGCGGAAGTTCAGGGCGCGCTCAACCGAGTTCTCGATCAGGCGACGACCAGCGTTACCCTTCATCATGGCGGCAGCCACTTCGGTCGAGGCAACGATACCGTATTGCGGCGAGGTCGAGGTGTGCATCATGAACGATTCGTTGAACGTTTCATGGTCCACTTCGCCCTTGATGTGAATCATCGAAGCTTGCGAGAAGGCAGCCAGCAGCTTGTGGGTCGACTGGGTTTCATAAACCACCTTGCCCGGAACGGTTTCACCGCTCATACCATACTTGCCCTTGTACATCGGGTGGAAGTTGGTGTACGGCACCCAGGCGCTGTCGAAGTGCATGTGCTTCACGTCGAGGGTCTTCTTGATCCACTCGGTGTTGTACAGCAGGCCGTCGTAGGTGGAGTTGGTCACCACGGCATAGGTCGGCCAGGTAGCATTCGGGGTTTCGGCGATCTTCTCTTCGATCACTTCGCGGGTGAATTCGCTCTTCGGGATGCCACCGAGGATACCGTAGGCGTTACGGGTCGGACGGAAGTAGATCGGGGTCACATTGCTCATCATCATCAGATGGGTGAGCGACTTGTGGCAGTTGCGGTCAACCATGATGGTCGAACCGGCCGGTGCCGCGAACATGCCGACGATCTTGTTGGCGGTCGAGGTACCGTTGGTCACGATGTAGCTGTTGGTCGCGTTGAAGACCTTGGCGATGTACTCTTCGGCTTCCTTGTGCGGACCGGAGTGGTCCAGCAGGGAGCCCAGTTCCGGCATGGAAACCGAAACGTCGGCCTTGAATACGTTCGGGCCGTAGAAATCATAGAACACGCTGCCGACCGGGCTCTTCAGGAAGGCCGAACCGCCCAGGTGACCCGGGGTGCAGAAGGTGTACTTGTTGGATTCAACGTACTTGAACAGTGCCTTGGTGAACGGCGGAACGATGTCGTCAACGTAGGCTTCGATACCTTGCTCGATGGTCACGAAGACATCTTCGGCCTGATCCATGTGGTATTCGAAGAAATTCAGGTTCAGACGCAGTTCGGTCAGCGACACGTCCAGAACGGTATTGTGGTTGGCGAAGCCGAACAGCGGCAGCTTTTCATTCAGATTGCTGATTTCGCTGCACAGGTCCAGACCGAAGTCATCCCAGTCAAACAGTACGGCTGCGATACGCGGGTTTTGCGCGATCAGCTTCAGCAAGTCTTCCTTGCTGTCCGGGTAAACCACCTCGTAGCCGGAATCTGCCATTACTGCGTGCAGTTCCTGCATCGGTTCGGTCTTGAACTGCGGTGCATCGTTACTCGTCAGAATCAGAATGGTTTTCATAGAAACTTCCCTTTCTTGGGGTTTACAGCCACCAGCCGGAGCCCTCCGGCTGGCGACAGATTCTTTGCCGGATCAGGCGTCGATCGCGGCGCCGGCAGCCTGACGGGCACCCATCTTGCGGGCGTAGAACATCAGGATGATCAGCGAAACAATGAAGGTGCCCATCAGCGGGGTAGCATCCGCACCGGCCAGACCGACCATGCAGAAACCGCTACCGACCACGCAGGCCACCAGGCTGACAGCACTCTTGGTGGTCATGCCTTCGAAACGGATCAGGTTGATGCAGCTGTAGAAGTACGGCAGCAGGGTCAGCAGCACGGCGATCGAGGTCAGCTGATTGAACAGACCGGAAGCATTGCCCGAACCAGCGAACAGGTTCAGCAGAATCAGCAGGACAGTCATCTTGATCGAAGCCAGCAGCAGACCGAAACGGGCCACGCCATGCTTGTCGGTCTTGCCGTAGATGGCCGGGAAGTTGCCGTCATTGGCAGCACGACGACCAGCTTCGCCCACCAGCATCATCCAGGAACCCAGCGAGGTGAAGCAGGCGAAAGCCGCAAACAGCGAAACCAGCGGTGCAGCCCAGCTACCGAACATGTGGCTGGTAGCCAGCGCGAACGGCGCACCTGCAGCAGCCATTTCCTTGGCCGGGAACATGCCGCTGATGGCTTGGGTCGAGGAGATGTACACCAGGCCGGCCAGACCGGTACCCAGCATGGTAGCCAGCGGCACGGTACGCTTCGGATTGTCGACCAGACCGGTGGACACGGAAGCGGACTCGACACCAACGAAGGCCCACAGGCACAGGATCACAGCGCTGACCATGGCGGAGCCATCGGTCTTGCCCGAGGTGTTCCAGTTGGCCATGTAGGTGTGCGCATCAAACCAGCCCCAGCCCACGGTCGCGGTCAGAACGACCGGGATCAGGATCAGGATCAGGCCGAACGAGGTCAGACGGCTGACCCAGGCACCACCCATCAGGTTGACGAAAGTGAAGATCCAGACGATGGCCACCGAGGCGATCGTTGCCGGCCACGGTTGGTTCAGGATCGGGAAGAAGGTCGACATGTAGGCAACACCGGTAATGGCGATGGCCAGGTTGCCGATCCAGTTGGCGTGGTAGTACAGCACGCCGGTCTGGAAACCGAAGGCCGGCGACACTTCACCGGCGTAAGCGATCGGACCACCCTGTTGCGGGTTGACCGTGCCCAGGCGGGCATAGACATACGCCAGGCACATGGCGCCAAACATACAAATAATCCAGCTCAGAATAGATACCGAGCCAATGCGAGCCAGGTTGGCTGGCAAGAGAGCGATACCGCTGCCCATCATGTTGCCGGCGACCACGCCGATGCAGGCGAGCAAACCGATTTTCTTAGGTGTCGTAGTCATAGTCTTCAAGTACCTCAGGGTTTAGGCTTGTCAGTACCGGTTCCCGGCGGGATGACCTGGTCTGTTGCCTTTTCTGTGTTTCTCACGAAAGAGATCAAGCTGCGGATACTGGCCTGGCCTTGCTGCGGTCGACCTGTATGTTTGCTTTTCATTCGAGGAGTGCTTACTTGAGCACGAGGCAAGTGTAGGACTAGTCCGAATAACAAAAAATTAACTAATAATGAATCTCTAATTAAGCGAAACTTACCCGGGCAAACGCCCCTTTCTCACTTCTTGCCTGCATTAGCTAAAGCCAAGAACCTCTTTTGCTATTCGCTCTTGCAGCGCAACAAAACAAGACAAATCATTGTTTTATTGAAGATTTTTTGTTTTTACAAATATGACAAAAGCAACCATGACGTCTTTACAGGGATCGAAAGAGGGTTCTGGCAAGTGGGGGCGCCATCTATAGGGCATTGAAAATTCAAAGGGGATATGAGGTAAGGGCTGAAAAACAAATGCGGATGGACTTGATCTGGAACAAACTTTTCGGGCAAGAAAAAACCCGCTTGTGGCGGGTTCATCTAGATCCAGTGGTCGATTGAGGTCGACCCTCCCTAAACCTGTAACGAGGTTAAGCAGTCTGGATGTTCGACGCTTGCTTGCCTTTCGGACCATTGACGATGTCAAAGCTTACACGTTGCCCTTCCTTCAGGGACTTGAAGCCTTGCATGTTGATGGCCGAGAAGTGGGCGAACAGATCTTCACCACCCTCATCCGGGGTAATAAAGCCGAAGCCCTTAGCGTCGTTGAACCATTTGACGATACCAGTTGCCATTTCACTTCCTTGCATAAACAGGCTGGTGAGGCCGAACAACAAAAGCTTAACTAATTCGCATAGATTTCAATTAAGCCAAGCACCTGAGTGCATTTCTACGCAACCATTGCCACAGCGTCAAGTCATAAGTAATCGAATTGAATGCACTTGAAAAAATTAATACTGGAACCAAAATTGTAGTAAGCAGCGATTTTGCCGAAAGCCGACATGTCTACGCAGTACAAGGAAGATGCCGAGAACCTGGCATCAACAGTGCGCACTACCCCGCCACCCATGTATAAGGTGTTGTTATTGAATGACGATTACACACCCATGGATTTTGTCGTACAGATTCTGCAGCGCTTCTTTCACAAGGATCGCGAGCAGGCGACCGTGATCATGCTTCAGGTACATACGCAGGGCCACGGCGTGTGTGGCATTTATACCAAAGATGTGGCTGCAACAAAGGTTGAGCAGGTGTTGCACTTCGCGAAAGTGCATCAGCATCCGCTCCAATGCGTGATGGAGGAAAACTGATGATTGCCCAAGAGCTTGAAGTGAGCCTGCATATGGCGTTTATGGATGCCAGACGCAAGCGGCATGAATTCATCAGCGTCGAACACCTGCTGCTGGCCATGATTGACAACCCGTCCGCCGCGGATGTTTTGCGAGCGTGCGGTGCCAATCTGGATCAGCTGAAGAAACAGCTGACTGATTTCATCGATGAACATACCCCGACCGTCCCTGGCGAATCCGAAGTGGAAACCCAGCCGACCCTCGGTTTTCAGCGCGTGATTCAGCGCGCGATCCTGCATGTCCAGTCGTCCGGCAAGAAGGAAGTCACCGGCGCGAATATCCTGGTCGCCATTTTTGGCGAAAAGGATTCGCATGCGGTGTACTACCTGCACCAGCAGGGCATTTCCCGTCTGGACGTGGTGAATTTCATTTCCCACGGCATCACCAAGCAGCGCTCGCAGCAACAGCCGTCCGAGTCGCGCAGTGAAGGCAGCGAGGCCGATGGTGAAGAGCAGTCTCCGTCCGCGGGCGGGGCGCTGGAAAACTACACCCTGAACCTCAATGCCCTGGCGCGCGACGGCAAGATCGACCCGCTGATCGGGCGCGAACAGGAACTGGAACGTACGGTGCAGACCCTGTGCCGTCGCCGCAAGAACAACCCCTTGCTGGTCGGTGAGGCCGGTGTGGGCAAAACCGCCATCGCCGAGGGGCTGGCACGCCGTATCGTCAACAAGGAGGTCCCGGAGGTACTGGAAGGCGCCACGGTCTACGCGCTGGACATGGGCGCCCTGCTGGCCGGCACCAAGTATCGTGGTGACTTCGAGCAGCGGCTCAAGGCGGTCATCAAGCAGCTGACGGATGATCCGCATGCCATCCTGTTCATTGACGAAATCCACACCCTGATCGGTGCGGGCGCGGCCTCCGGTGGCACGCTGGATGCGTCCAACCTGCTCAAGCCGGCACTGTCCAACGGGAATCTGCGGTGCATCGGGGCCACCACCTACAACGAGTTCCGCGGCATCTTCGAGAAGGACAACGCCCTGTCGCGTCGTTTCCAGAAGATCGACATTGCCGAGCCGACGGTCGAGCAGACGGTGGAAATTCTCAAGGGACTGAAGTCGCGCTTCGAGTCGCATCACGGCGTTCGCTATACCGCCGGTGCGCTGGCCACGGCAGCAGAGCTGTCGGCACGCTACATCAATGACCGCCATCTGCCGGACAAGGCGATTGACGTGATCGACGAGGCCGGGGCTGCGCAGAAGATCCTGCCCAAGTCGCGCCAGAAGAAGGTCATCAACAAGTCCGAGATCGAGGAAATCGTGGCCAAGATTGCCCGCATCCCGGCCAAGACGGTGTCGAGCAGCGACAAGAACGTGCTGCGTAACCTGGACCGCGACCTCAAGAACGTGGTGTTCGGTCAGGACAAGGCCATCGAAGCCCTGGCCACCGCCATCAAGATGTCGCGTTCCGGCCTGGGCAATCCGCAAAAGCCGATCGGTTCCTTCCTGTTCTCCGGTCCGACCGGGGTCGGCAAGACGGAAGTGGCCCGCCAGCTGGCCTATGCGCTCGGCGTCGAGCTGGTGCGCTTCGACATGTCCGAATACATGGAGCGTCATGCCGTTTCAAGACTGATCGGCGCGCCGCCGGGATATGTCGGCTTCGAACAGGGCGGACAGCTGACCGAATCGATCACCAAGCACCCCTATTCGGTGTTGCTGCTGGATGAAATCGAGAAGGCGCATCCGGACATCTACAACGTGCTGCTGCAGGTGATGGACCATGGCACGCTGACTGACAACAACGGTCGCAAAGCGGATTTCCGCAACGTGATCCTGATTCTGACCACCAATGCCGGGGCAGAATCGTTGTCCAAGCCGACCATGGGCTTTACCAACGAACGCGCCCTCGGCGACGAGATGGCCGACATCAAGCGGCTGTTCAGTCCCGAGTTCCGCAACCGGCTGGATGCCATCATCTCGTTCAGCACGCTGGACGAGCAGATCATCCTGCAGGTGGTGGACAAGTTCCTGATGCAGCTGGAACACCAGCTGGCCGACAAGCACGTCGAGATCCACTTCACCGACGAGCTGCGCAGCTACCTGGCCAAGCATGGCTTCGACCCGCAGATGGGCGCCCGCCCGATGGCCCGCCTGATCCAGGACACCATCCGCAAGGCGCTGGCCGACGAATTGCTGTTCGGCCGACTGGCCGATGGTGGCGAGGTGACGGTCAGCGTCAACGAAGAAGGCAAGGTCGAACTGCAATTCAAGGAAGAGAAGCTGGCCGAGGCGCTGTAAGCAGTCCGCAGCCAACTGAAAGCCGGTGGCATTCGCCACCGGCTTTTTCATGTCTTGTCTCAGCCGCGGGGATGGTGCTCGGCATGCAGTTGCCTGAGCCGCTCGCGCGCCACATGGGTATAGATCTGGGTGGTGGAGATGTCCGCATGACCCAGCAGCAGTTGCACCACGCGCAAGTCGGCACCGTGGTTGACCAGATGCGTGGCAAAGGCATGGCGCAACGTATGCGGGCTCAGCTTTGGCAAGCCCTGGCGCTCGGCATAGCGCACGATCAGGTACCAGGCCATCTGACGGGTCATCGGCCCCTTGAGACGGGTGATAAAGACCGCGTCGCATTGCACGCCGGACAGCAGATGGGGACGCGCCTCGCTCAGATAGCGCTGCAGCCACTCCACGGCGATTTCCCCCAGCGGCACCAGTCGCTCTTTGTTCCCCTTCCCGACCGTCTTGAGCACCCCGCTGACCAGATCGATCTGCTGCAGCGTCAGCCCGACCAGCTCCGAAACCCGCAGGCCGGTGGCATAGAGCACTTCAAACAGGCAGCGGTCACGCAGTCCAAGCAGGGTGCCGGTATCCGGTGCCGCCAGCAAGGCCTCGACATGGGCCTCGGACAGGGTCTTGGGCAGACGCAGACCCTGCTTGGGGGTCGCCATGCGAGCCACGGGATCATCGCCGCGCATGCCGTTCTGCTGCAGGTATTGATAGAAACGCTTGGCGGCACTGAGCAGTCTGGCGCGCGTCGCCGGTTTCTCCTGATCAGCGCACAACAGCAAGGCCGAAGCCAGGGCCTGGCCATCGGCCGTGACCAGATTGCCGCCCACCTGCTCCAGCCTGAGCGCCAGCTTGTTCAGGTCGCGCCGGTAGGCCGCCAGGGTGTTGCGCGACAGACCATCGCTGAGCCAGAGATGGTCCAGAAAGGTATCGAGTACATCAAGCACGTCGTTCATGAGCGAGCAACCACTCCTTGATACTGACCGTCTCCCGTCCCGCCGACTGATTGAAGCCCCCGCTGCCGCTTGCCGCGACCACCCGGTGACAGGGAATGACCAGCGGCAGCGGATTACGGCCACAGGCACCGCCGACGGCACGGGCCACACTGCCCAGTTCTTGCGCCAGGGCACCATAACTCAAGGTCTGCGCCAGCGGGATCGCGGCAATGCGCTGCCAGACGCGCCGCTGAAAATCACTGCCCTGGAGCAGGAAAGGCAGGGAGAAGACAAAGTGCGGATCCACCAGCCAGGCCTGCACCTGACGCACGGCCTCTTCCGCCAGCCCGCCGCGCTGCGGCGCCGACAAGGGATGATCGCCCGGCAGAAAACGGATACTTGCCAGGCGGTCTTCGTACGTCTCGATCGCGAGACAACCGAAGGGTACCGTGATCACCACCGACTCATTCATGTGCCAGTCCTTGTGATGTCCAGACGACAGGCAGAAAAAAAGCGCAAGGCGTAAGCCTTGCGCTTCATCATAGCGAAAACCCGGTCGATCAAGCTTCTTTCTTGAACGACAGCTTTTCCTTGATGCGTGCGGACTTGCCGGTACGACCGCGCAGGTAGTACAGCTTGGCGCGACGCACGTCACCACGGCGCTTCACTTCAATGGAAGCCACCAGCGGGGAGTAGGTCTGGAAGGTACGCTCAACGCCTTCACCAGCGGAAATCTTGCGCACGATGAACGAGCTGTTCAGACCGCGGTTCTTCTTGGCGATGACAACGCCTTCGTAAGCCTGCAGACGCTCACGGTTACCTTCCTTTACCTTGACCTGAACGACAACGGTGTCGCCCGGGTTGAAGGACGGGATGGTCTTGCCCAGACGGGCGATTTCTTCTTGTTCCAGAATTTGGATCAGATCCATGTTACAACTCCTGATTTTTTACGGAGGCTTGTTCCTGCTGATACTCAGCCAGCAGCCGAGACTCCTGTTTTGACAACTTGCGGGCGGCCAGCAAATCCGGGCGGCGAAGCCAGGTTCTGCCAAGCGCCTGCTTGAGCCGCCAGGCGGCAATCAGGGCATGATTACCGGACATCAAGACGTCCGGTACCCGCATGCCCCGGTATTCTTCCGGTCGGGTGTAGTGCGGGCAATCGAGCAGGCCGGTGGCGAAAGAATCTTCATCCGCCGACAGCGCATCATTGAGCGCACCGGGCAACTGACGGACCACCGAATCGACCAGCACCATGGCCGGCAGCTCGCCACCGGACAGGACATAATCGCCGATGGAGACTTCTTCATCGACCTGGCGTTCGATCAGGCGCTCGTCAATCCCTTCATAACGACCGCACAACAGGATCATGCCGGGACGCGCGGCCAGTTCGACCACCTTGTCGTGGTCAAGCCTGCGTCCCTGTGGCGACAAATACACCACATGGCTGTCGATACCCAGCGCCTGCTGACGGGCACGCGCGGCCTCGATGGCCATTTCCAGCGGTTCCGGCAACATCACCATGCCGGGACCTCCCCCATAGGGGCGGTCATCGACGCGACGGTAATTGTCGTCGGTAAAATCACGCGGATTCCAGGCCTTGAAGCCCCAGATGTCCTGCTGCAGAGCGCGACTGGTTATCCCGCTGGCGCAAATGGCATCGAACATCTCCGGGAACAGCGTGATGGCATCGATCTGCATCAGTAGTCGGCACCCCAGTCGACCACGATGAGGCCTGCCTCAAGGTCGACACGGTCAATCACCGCATCTACAAACGGGATCAGACGGCGTTTGGGGCCGTCATCTACCACCAGCACGTCATTGGCACCGGTTTCCATCAGTTCCGTCACACTGCCGAACGACTCGCCCTCAAGGTTGTTCACCTTCAGGCCGATCAGGTCGTTCCAGTAATACTCATCTTCCTCGGCTTCGGGAAGCTCACTGCGGGGAACGGCGATCTGCATGCCGCGCATGGCCTCGGCCACATCGCGATCAGTCACCCCTTCCAGCTGTGCCACCAACGCCTTGGGCTGGACCTGCCCGTCGACGAAGTTGTACGGCTTCCAGTCGCCATTCCTGCCCAACCACCACACCGGGTAATCGAACAGGCTGTCGACGAATTCGGTATCGGCGTGCACCTTGATACCGCCACGCACGCCAAAGGCGCCGCGCACAAAACCCATGATGACCAGATCGTTGTCGCGCATGCGCCCTGCTTCCGTATTCGGGATCAGAAGATCGATCAGGCTGCTGCCTGTTCTTTCAGCAGACGGGCAACGCTATCGGATACTTGCGCGCCAACGCCGATCCAGTAGTTCACACGGTCCATGGTGAAACGTGCGCGTTCTTCCTTCTCGTTGGCAACCGGATTGTAGAAACCCAGGCGCTCGATGAAGCGACCGTCACGACGATTGCGGGAATCGGTCACAACGATGTTGTAGAACGGACGGTTCTTGGAGCCGCCACGAGCCAAACGAATGACTACCATTGTCGATGTCCTTAATGAAAACGGATCAATAGAAAAGCCCATGATTCTAGGTCAGTTTTCCCTTATCTGGCAAGCGCTTATTCTGTCAAGCCTGCCAACGGGCCTGTCCGGGGGCGGAAAACCCGACACTCTGCGCGGTTCAGAGCGCCCGGGTCACGTTGGTCAGCGAGCTGTCTTCCGGGTGTGGTTCCACGCTGAAACCCAGCTTGCGCATCAGTTTCAGCATGCCCTTGTTGCTGGCCAGCACCTCGCCGCGCATGACCTTGAGGCCCTGCTCGCGCGCCGCGTCGAACAAGGCATTCATCAGCAAGGCACCAATGCCGTGCCCCTGCCAGTGATCGGCCACCTCGAGCGCAAACTCGCAGCCTTCGTTATCCGGATCAGTAATGAAGCGCGCCACAGCCAGTTGCTCCTCCGCCCCCTGGCCGTCATCACGCACCAGTGCCAGCGCCATTTCCCGGTCGTAATCGAGCTGAGTAAAGCGCACCAACATGGTCTGCGACAGCTGCTTGATGCTGGACATATAGCGGTTATAGCGGCTCTCTTCCGACAAATTGCGCACGAAGGCCTGCTGCATCTCGGCATCCTCCGGCCGCACCGGGCGGATGGTCACCGGGGTGCCATCGGCCAGCTGCGCCTGGCGGATCTGCCGCGTCGGGTACGGCATGATGGCCATGTGGCTGTAACGCTTGCGGTCTTCACGCACGGCGGCCACCACGATGCGCGCATCCAGCGCAATGACCCCCAGGTCATCGGCCACCAGCGGGTTGATATCCAGCTCGCGCACCTGCGGCAGCTCGCATACCAGCTCGGAGACGTGCAACAGCACCTGCGCCAGCTGATCGCGGTCCACCGGCGGCATGTTCTTGAAGGCCCCCAGCAACTGACCAATGCGCGTCTTGTCGATCATGCGGTTGACCAGATAGTCATTCAGTGGCGGCAGGGCCAGCGCCCGGTCGTTCATGACCTCAACGGCAATGCCGCCGGCACCGAACGTCATCACCGGACCGAACTGGGCATCATGACTGACGCCGACCATGGTCTCACGGGCAAAACGCCGGCGACGCATGGGCTGCACGGAAATCCCGTCGATGCGGGCATCGGGACGCGCCGAGCGGGTGCGGTCGATGATGCCGACAAAGGCCGCCCGCAGCGTGGCCTCATTGGTGATATTCAGCTCCACACCGCCGACATCCGACTTGTAGAAGATGTCCGGCGAATCGATTTTCAGCACCACCGGATAGCCGATTTCCGCCGCACAGGCCACCGCTTCGTCTTCCGTACGCGCCAGCAGGGTCTGATTGACCGGCACATGAAAGGCCGCCAGCACCTGCTTGGATTCATACTCGGAGAGCAGGGTACGGCCATCAGCCAGCGCCAGATTGATCACGGCCCGCGCCGTGGTGACATCCGGCGCCTCACGCTTGCCCTCCAGCGGCCCCGGCGTCTGCAGCAGCATTTTCTGGTTCTGATGGTAATTGGCCAGATTGCGGAATACCTCGATGGCGTACTCCGGTGCACGGAAGTGGGCGCACTTGGCCTTGCTGAACAGCTCGCGGCTTTCGGCCACCTTGGCCTCGCCGAGCCAGGACAGGAAGATCGGCTTGCTGGCCTCGCGCTGCAGGCCGATCATCAGTTGGGCCGTGGTCAGCTGATCGGTACCCGCCTGCGGGGTAAAGAGCACCAGCACGCCATCGACATTGGCATCATCGAGACAGGCTTTGACCGCGGTGCGAAAGCGCATCGGACTGGCATCGCCGATGATGTCGAGCGGATTGCCGCCGGACCAGTTACGCGGCAGCACCTGATTGAGCAGCGCCAGGGTCTCCGGTGTCAGTTGGGCCAGTTCGACGCCGTAACTGGCGACACTGTCGGCGGCCAGCACTCCCGGACCGATACCGTTGGTCACGATCGCCAGACGATTGCCCTGTACGCGGAAATTGGCTGCCAGCACCTTGGCGGCAGTAAACAGCTGGGCAATGGTATCGACGCGCAGCACCCCGGCGCGCGACAGGGCGGCATCAAAGACATCGGCGCTGGCGATCAGATTGCTCGAATGCGTCAGGCCGGTTACCCCGTCTTCGTAGCGGCCGGACTTGATCACCACCACCGGCTTGGTTCGGGCCGCCGCCCGCAGGGCGCTCATGAAACGACGCGCATCATGAATGTGGTGCACGTGCAACAAAATACCCTGCGTAAAGTTGTCGGCCACCAAATAATCGAGAATTTCACCAAAGTCGACGTCGACCGCCTCCCCCACCGACACCACGCTGGAGAAGCCGATCCCCTTGCTGTCCGCCCAGTCGAGCATGGCGGTACACAGCGCACTCGACTGCGATACCAGCGCCAGATTGCCTGGGCGCACCTTACTGGTGTAATTGCTGGCATTGAAGCCGGCCACCGGGCGCATCAGTCCCAGCACATTGGGACCCAGCACCCGGATGCCGTAATGCCGCGCGATGCCGACCGACTCATTGAGAATTTCCCGCTCCAGCTGCTCGGCGTCCGAGAACTCCTTGGCCAGAAGGACCGCCTTGATCCCCTTTTTGCCACAATCGCGCATGATCGCCGGCAGGGTACGCAGCGCCGTGGTCACCACCGCCATGTCCAGCGGTGCTTCGATCTGACGCACGGACTGGTGTGCCGGCACGCCGCCGACCACCTTGTGATTGAGGTTGACCGGGAACAATTTGCCCTGAAAGTTGCCTGTCAGAAGATTGGCGAACACAGCCTGGCCAATGGAGCCCGGCGTATCGCTCGCGCCCACGACGGCGACGTTGCGAGGCGAAAACAAGGAGGTCAGATAATGCGGTTTCATCGGCGTCATCCACATTCGCATGCAATGCACGGCCAGCCTGCAGGATGGCAACTGGCCACTTTATTCGACAAGAATATCACCGCCCTCTGATTCAGTATCGTCCGACAGTCAAATCAGCGGCAAAGTGGCAATCCGGTCACAGACTTGATAACCTACGCTATTGGCCCAAACCTGCCCAAGTTGTCAGGAAGAGATGAAAGTATCATGACGAAACGTGTCGTCACCCTAGCCCACTATTACACCCAGCCCGAAGTCCAGCAGATGGCCGACAAGGTCGGCGACAGTCTGGAGCTCTCGCTGTACGCCCGTGAAGCGCAGGCGGACATCATCGTGTTTGCCGGCGTGCGCTTCATGGCGGAAACCGCCAAGATCCTCAACCCGAATGCACGGGTCATCCTGCCGGATGCCGGTTCCACCTGTTCGCTGGTCACCCAGACCGATGTCAGTGCCCTGGCCAAGTGGCGCAACAGCTACCCGGACCATGTCCATGTGTCGTACATCAACTCCAGCGCCGAACACAAGGCGCTGTCCGACTGGATCGTCACCAGCCGCAACGTGGATGACGTGATTGCCGACCTTTACAGTCAGGGCAAGAAGGTCATCTTCTCGCCGGACCGCAACATGGGCGCCTACCTGAACTTCCAGTATGGCTACGATATGCCGCTGTGGTCGGCCGTGTGCGAAGTCCACGACAAGTTCAATGAAACCGCACTCAACGAAGCCATCAGCGCGGTGGACGCGGCCCACCTGATCGCCCACCCGGAAAGCCCGCTGCCGGTCCTGCAGCGCGCCGAATACGTCGGATCGACCTCCGGCATGCTCAATTGGGTGAAAAACTATCAGGGCGATGCCAAGGACGTGATCTTCGTCGCCACCGAAGACGGCATCCTGTACAACATGCGGCTGGCCCGTCCGGATCTCGACCTGCGCCAGGCGCCGATCTATGCCGGCTGCCAGTGCAACTCCTGTCCGTACATGAAGCTCAACAGCGTCGAGGCAGTCAAACGCGCCCAGGATGGCATCGGTCTGGAAATCGACTATCTCAGCGAGGCGCAGATGGACGCCGCCCGCGTACCGATCGAACGCATGCTGGCCTTCAGCCAGCGTTACCTGGCCTGACCCGAAACCCGCCCCGTGGCGGGTTTTTGCATCACACGGCCATGATCCGACGGTTTTCTTACCCCCGTCCGGAGCGATACAATCAGCGGGTCTCCCGAGGAAATACGGCATGAAGTTTCTGATCAGCAATGACGATGGTTATCTCGCGCCGGGCATCCACGCCCTGGCCGAGACACTGGCACGCTACGGCGAAGTGGTCGTCGTCGCCCCGGAACGCAACCGCTCCGGCGCCAGCAATTCGCTCACGCTGGATCGACCGCTGTCGGTACGCAAGGCATCCAACGGCTTCTTCTTCGTCAACGGCACCCCGACCGATTGCGTGCACCTGGCGGTGACCGGCCTGCTCGACTTCCGCCCCGACATGGTCATCTCCGGCATCAACCACGGTGCCAACATGGGTGATGACACGCTCTACTCCGGCACGGTGGCCGCCGCCACCGAAGGCTACCTGCTGGGCATTCCGTCGATCGCGGTCTCGCTGGCCAGCCATGCCACCGACAACATGCCGACCGCCTGCCAGGCCGTCGGGCGCCTGATCGAGCGCTGCCTGCAGCAGCCTTTCGGCCAACCAGTCCTGCTCAACGTCAATGTACCGGACGTCCTGCCCGAACAGCTCGGCGGCCTGAGCATCACCCGCCTCGGCCGCCGTCATATGGCCGAACCGGTGATCAAGACCGACACGCCGCGCGGAGAAACCGTATACTGGGTCGGCCCGCCCGGCAGCGTTCAGGACGCCGGAGCCGGCACCGACTTTCACGCCATCGCCAATCGCCGGATTTCGGTCACCCCACTGATGATCGATCTGACGGCCTATGACCAACTGGACGGGATCAATACATGGCTATGCAGCTGACTTCGCAGCGTCAGGATTACGGCATGCTGTCCGACCGGACACGCATGCGCATGGTCGAACGACTGCGCCAGGCGGGCATCCGCGACGAGCGGGTGCTGGCGGCCATGTACGAAGTTCAACGCCACCTGTTTGTCGACCAGGCCCTGGCCACCCGCGCCTACGATGATGTCTCGCTGCCTATCGGCATGCAGCAGACCATCTCCCAGCCCCTGACGGTGGCCCGCATGTCCGAACTGCTGTTTGCCGACCGCCCGATGGGCAAGGTTCTGGAGATCGGCACCGGCTGCGGTTATCAAACCGCTGTGCTACTCAAAATGGGTGCAACAGTATTTTCGATTGAACGTATCGGCGCGCTGCTGGACAAAGCCAGAAAGAACCTGCGCGCAGCCAAGCTGGTCCATGCCCGTCTGGTCCACGGAGACGGCCACTTCGGTCTGCCCGAGGCCGCTCCGTTTGACGGCATCATCATGACCGCGGCGGCCAAGGCCGTGCCGGAGGCACTGATCAGCCAGCTGGCCGAGGGCGGGCGCCTGATCATGCCGCTCGGCGACGGTGAACAGCACCTGTGGCACATCGAGAAGACCGCCAAGGGTTTGCAGAAGACCAAGCTGGATGCGGTGAAATTCGTTCCGCTGCTCCCGGGACGCGACTGACGCGTTTTAAACAGTCATGAATAGAGCAAAAATACCACAACGGTATTGTTTGACAATTTACAATTCATATCCGTTAGCATATAAAAAACCAGAATGATGATTTTGCCATCCCGTCGTACCAGTCTGCTGACTACCCTGGCCCTTGTCGGGCTGTGTGGTTGCAGCAGTTTTGTCCAGCAACCGGCTCCGGTCGAATCCGGCAGCACGGCTTCGCCGACCACGGTACGCAGCACGGCGCCAAACAGCGTTTCGCGCAGTGTGGATAGTGCGCAAACCACGCCCTACAAGGCCGATGCGCCGATGGGCAGTGCCGGCTCGGCATCCGCCAGACCGGTCGCGGTGAGCGCCGATGATGGCAAGACACACGTGGTGGCACCGGGCGAGAACCTGTTCCGGATCTCGCTGGCTCATGGGCTGAAGTATCAACAGGTTGCCACCTGGAACAATCTGCCGGACTTCAGCATCAAGGTCGGGCAGGTGCTGCGACTGACGCCTCCCGGCAGCGAAACGCCGGCGCCAAAGGCCAGTACGCCGCCAGCAACACAAATTAACGGATCTGTCAGACAGTCCCCCGTCAAGACATATCCGAAGGCTTTGAAGTTGGCATATTCTGATGCTGCTCTGCATGCAATTGGTGCAGAAAGCGAAGGCAGCAACCAGACCGCCAGCAAGAGCAGCAAACCGGCAGCCAGTGCGCCTGCCGTGGCCTCTGCCCCTGTGGCCGGCCCGACAGCGCCCGATCATGCGGCATCCGCCCCGGCGGCAAGTGCGGGCGATGACAATGTCGGCTGGATCTGGCCGGTGAATGGCAAGTTGTTGCGCGGCTTCTCCGACAACAACAAGGGTATCGACCTGGGTGGTCGCATGGGACAGGCTGTCCTGGCGGCCGGTGACGGCAAGGTGGTGTACAGCGGTAATGGACTGAGAGGTTACGGCAAACTCATCATCATCAAACATAACAAGACATTTCTATCGGCCTACGCTCACAACAGCCAGCTACTGGTCAAGGAAGGCCAGGCCGTAAAGAAAGGACAAAAAATTGCCGAAATGGGTAATACGGATGCAGATCAGGTCAAGCTGCATTTCGAGATCCGCAAATTCGGCAAGCCGGTTGATCCGACGCAGTACCTGAACAGCAAACCCTGAACGGGGGCTATCCCCAGCCAGGGTCATCTCTAGGCGGGGGAAGCATGAATAACGAACTCGATCTCCTCGAAGACGAGGAAACAGTAGAAGATGCGGGCGCCGAGGAAGCTGTAGCTGAACAAGCTGAAAGCGAAGAAGGATCCGAGGCGCCACTGGCCCACGACGAAACCGCCGATGTCACCCAGATTTATCTCAACGACATCGGCAACAACGCCCTCCTGACACCCAAAGAAGAACTGGAACTGGCCCGCCGTGTTGTACAAGGCGAGTTTGAAGCCCGGCAAAAGATGATCGAACACAACCTGCGTCTGGTTGTGAACATCGCCAAGCACTACATCAACCGGGGTCTTGCCCTGCTCGATCTGATCGAGGAAGGCAATATCGGCCTGATGCACGCCCTGGAAAAATTTGATCCCGAACGTGGTTTCCGTTTCTCGACCTACGCTACCTGGTGGATCCGTCAAAGCATCGAACGCGCCATCATGAACCAGTCGCGCACCATCCGGCTGCCGGTTCATGTCATCAAGGAACTCAACGTCTACCTGCGTGCGTCGCGCCATCTGGAGAGCCAGGTCGGGCGCGAGCCAACCCTGGAGGAGATCGCCCATCTGGTCGATCGCCCGGTCAGCGATGTGCGCCGCGTGATGAACCTCAATGAGCGCATGGCCTCGCTGGATGCACCGCTGGATATCGATCCGATGCTGTCGATCGGCGAGTCCATCCCGGACGAACAGCATGAAGAGCCGGAAATGCAGCTGCATAACACCCAGCTGGAGCGCTTTGTGCACGAGTGGATGGCGCAGCTCAACGAAAAACAGCGCATGGTGATCGAAAGACGTTATGGCCTCAACGGCCATGAGATCTGTACGCTGGAAGAACTGGCTGCTGCGCTGAACCTGACACGGGAACGTGTGCGCCAGATTCAGATCGAGGGCCTGGAACAACTGCGACGCATCCTGCGCCGCAAAGGCATCTCGAAAGACTTTTTGCTCTGACAAGCCCGGATCAATCGTTGGCGCCGACCATCGTCTCAAGCGGGGTCGGCGTTTTTCATTCCCCTGCCCCGGGTGAAACCAGCGCTTGCGGCGGCCCGCCCAGCACCTTGTACAGCAGCGCCAGATGGCTGGCACGCGCATGCAGCAGATCGACCTGCGCCGAAGCCAGCTGCAAGCCCTGCAAACGCACCAGCAAACGCTCGGTCTGTGCACTGGCGCCGGCAGAGACCGCCAGCTCGGCTCGACGCTCTTGCTGGCGCTGCAGCGCCAGCCGAGCCTCGACCCGCTGCACATCCTGTTCAAGCAACGGCTGATGACGCAGGGCCAGCGCCAGTTCGCGCAAGGCCCGTCGCAGGGTTTGCTCATAGGCCAGTGTGGCCTGCTCCCACGCCAGGCGAAGTTGCTCGCGCTGAATCCCCATGCCCGACCAGTCCAGAAATGGCAATCCCAGCTGCAGAACCCCACCGGCCGCGCTCTGAGCCAGCAAGCCTTTCAGGGTCGGACTGGCTGCGCCCAGCGTGGCGGACAGGGTGACGGTCGGCATCAGGGCCTGACGCGCCTGCACCAGCTTTGCCCAGGCCGCCGCAACACGGGCGGACTGAGCCGCCACATCCGGCCGGCGAGCCAGCACCGCGGCAGGCTGATCCGCCGGCAGCGCCGGCCACTGCGCCGGCAAGGTATCCGCCCCCGGCAAATCAGACAGTCCAGGCCGGTCGAGCAGCGCGGCCAGCCGCTCGGCGGCCTGCTCGACCTGATGACTCAGCTGCGACTGCCGTTCCCGGGCCTGCAGCCAGGCCATCTCGCTCTCATGCCGCTGACGCGGTGCCAGACTGCCATGCCGTACAGCCAGCTGATCGAGCTCGCGCAAGGCCTGACGGACCTCGACCACCTGCCCGGCCAACACCTGTTGCCGGCGCAGGGCCACCCAGTCCCAATAGCGCATGGCCACCTCCGCCTGCAGCGACAGCCACAGGGCCTGCCGGTCGAGCTCAGCCGCTTCGACGGCATGCGCTTCTGACTGCTTGCCCAGACGCAGGCGCTGCCAGACATCCAGCTCATAGCCCACGGCCAGATCCAGAGTGTGACCATGGCGCAGCTCACCGCCGTCCAGTGACTGGCCGACATCCGCCGACATCCTGCCCCGGGGCCGCCAGTCCCCCTCGGCGAGCGACTGCCGCTGGCGGGCAATCAGGCGGGCTTTCTGGGCCAGCTCGAGATTGCAGCGGCCGGCTTCCGCCAGATAGCCGAGCAGGCGCGGATCGGCAAAGCCCTGCCACCATGCCAGCGTTTGTTCTGACCGGGTATCGCACACCGTCACGGCGGGCGGCGGACTCATGGCACAGCCGACACACCCCAGTGCCAGCAAGCCTGACAGCCATGCTTTCATGTTTTCACTCCCTGGCCAGTGCCACGACGGGATCCAGTCTGGCCGCCTTGCGCGCGGGGAAATAACCGAACCCGACACCGACCAGCATCGAGCAGCCAAGTGCCACCACCACCGAGGGCCAGGAGTAGCGCAACTGGATGCTGTCACTCAGCAACGGGAACACCAGACCAAACGCCAGGGCAAGGCCGATGCCGACCATGCCCCCGAGCAGGCACACCATGACCGCCTCAATCAGAAACTGCAGCAGCACATCGCGCTGACGGGCGCCGACGGCCATGCGGATGCCGATTTCACGCGTGCGCTCGGCCACGGACACCAGCATGATGTTCATCACCCCGATGCCGCCCACCAGCAGGGCAATCAGCGCCACCACCGACAACTGCAGCGACATGGTGTCATTGACGCGCTTCATCGACTGATAGATGGCATCGAGGTTGCTGGTAAAGAAATCCTTGCGGCCATGCAGGAGCGTCAGCTGGCGGGTGACCTGAGCCTCGGCCAATGCCATCGGGACACCATCGCGGATGCGCACGATCAGCATGTCGAAGTGGGCATAGCCGAACAGACGGCTGGCCGCCGTGCTGTAGGGGGTCCAGACCAGCAACTGGCTGGATCCCTCGTTGTAGCGGTCGCGATCGGTGACACCGATCACCGTCGCCGGCAGCGGCCCCAGCTGCACCACCTCGCCCAGCACCTCGCGCCGATCACCGAACAATTTGCGCCGGGTATTCGGGTCCAGCACCACCACCTGGTTTTGCTGGCGGATATCCTCAGCGCTGATCCCGCGCCCTTCGACCACTTGCCGCCCCATCACGCGGAACACATCCGCGCCCCCGCCAAACACCTGGACATCGGCATCGGCGTGACGCCACTGGGCACGCATCCTCGCGCCGCCCAGCGGCGACACGCTGTCGACATAGGAGGCGGCCGACAAGGCAGACAAATCCTCCGGTCCCAGCGTGTCGATCGATGACGCCCTGTCATCCGCCCAGTCGCTGCCACGGTAGACGTAGATGGCATTGGTCCCGATCTGGCGGATATCCTTGAGCACCGCATCGCTGGCCCCCTGTCCCAGGGCCACCACCGTAACGACCGCCGCGATACCGATCATGATGCCCAGCATGGTCAGACAGGTGCGCAGTCGATTGGCTCGCAGGGCAAACAGGGCCATGTTGAATGCATCGGCGAGATGGCCTGCACGGCGCGCCGGTGGGGCTGGCCGCTCCGGGCAGGATACGGTGGCCTGCGCGCCGGCACCGGCCGGGCTGCTGCCTCGCTGATCACGCACCACCCGGCCATCCGACAATTCGATGATGCGGCAGGCCTGGGCGGCAATCGACGGGTCATGTGTCACGATGATGATGGTGTGACCGGCCTGATGGAGCTGATGCAGGATCGCCATCACCTCGCGCCCGCTCTGACTGTCCAGCGCCCCGGTCGGCTCATCGGCCAGAATCACCTCGCCGCCATTCATCAGCGCCCGGGCGATGCTGACCCGCTGCTGCTGCCCGCCCGACAGCAGGCATCCAGGTTTGTCGGCATGGGTCGACAGGCCCAGCCTCCCGAGCAAGGCCAGCGCCCGCTGCCGGCGTGGTGTCTGTCCCAGACCCGCATAGATGGCCGGCATGGCGACATTGTCGGCGGCATCCAGATGCGGCAACAGATGGTAGCGCTGAAAGACAAAACCAAAGCGCTCGCGCCGCAAGGCGGCCAGTGCATCGCTGTCTAGCCGCGCGGTATCCCGGCCGGCAACCCGGTAGCAACCACGGCTAGGCCGGTCCAGGCAGCCGAGCAGATTCATCAGGGTGGACTTGCCCGACCCCGAGGCGCCGATGATGGCGACCATGTCGCCGGCCTCGATCTGCAGGCTGACCTCATCCAGCACCACCACCTCGCCGGCCGGTGAGGCAAAGTGGCGCGAAACGCGCTCCAGCCAGAGCAGGGGCTCAGCCATGACGCCCCTCCTGCAACGGCAGCCGCGCATCACTGATCACCACCTGCTCACCGGGCTGCAGTCCCTCCAGTACCTCCGCCTGGGTACGTCCACGCAAGCCAATGCGTACCCGCTGCGGACGAACGCTGCCATCCTTGCCCAGCACCCGTACCGAGTGCCAGTTGCCCTCTTCGGCCTCATCGTCCAGGGCCATCAGCGGGACGGCCACCACCTGGCGTGCCTCGGCCAGCACGATGCTGACCTGAGCCGTCATCTCGGTTCGCAGCTGCTGCGGATTATCGACATCAAACTGCACATGAAAGTACAGCGCGTTATTGATGCGCTGCGGCGTCGGCAGCACTTCACCCACCCGGCCCTCATAGCGCTGAGCCGGATGACCCAGCAGCGAAAACCAGGCCTTCTGTCCCGGGTGAATGCGCAGGATATCGGCCTCGGAGACATTGGCCCTGACGCGGAGACGGGACAGATCCCCCAGCTTGAGAATGGTCGGCGCCTGCTGTGCCGCAATCACCGTCTGCCCTTCACGGGTTTCGATCGCCAGCACCTCGCCATCCATGGGCGCCTCAATGCGGGTATAGGCCAATCGGGTACGCTGCTGCTCAACCATCAGTCCGGCACGGCGGATGCGCGCCCTGACCCCCGCCAGATCCGCCGCGAGCTGCGCCCGCTGGCTATGCGCCTGCTGCAGCTCGCGCTCCGCGCTGACCCCGCCGGCATGTAACTGTTGCTGACGATGCAGCTCACGGTCGGCATAGTGGTAACGCACGCTCAGCCCGCGCGCCTCGGACTGCAACACGGCCAGCTCCGCCAGGGCGATCTGCAGCTCGCTCCGGGCCAGGCGCGGATCAATCTCTGCCAGCAGCTGGCCTTTGCGCACCCGCTGACCGGCGACCACATACAGATGCTTCAGTTGCCCGCTGACCTGGGCGCCCACATCGACGGTCCGGATCGGTTGTAATTGGCCACTGGCTTGCACCGCGCTGACAATGTCGCTGCGCACGATGGTCTCGGTCAGTGGTGCCGGCGCCGGGCTACGGACGGTTCTGTGCCACAACCACCAGGCCCCGGAGCTGCACAATGCCGACAGCAGGATAATCCATCCGATACGCTTCATCCTGCTGGCTTTTCGCCAAAACGCAACTATTCTATATTTCATGTATATGTCATGCTCGCAGCAATGGGCAACGGGCACTCAGACACAGGCATCAGGCAGATAGTTCTTAACTGGACGCCGCCAATTCCCCGCCATATCGCCGCCACTTTCCCGGCAAAGCTGATTCAGCCATTGCTTTCTTGTTATTGATTTCCGGGGGAATTTCGACCAATATTTATTGAAAATACATATGCTCGCGCACAAGAGCGACAGAGGGGAGATCGTGTTTACCTGGTTGAAGACCCAATGGCACCGTACCGGTCTGACGGCGTATGTCACCCACCCGGACTGTCTCCAGCACAATATGGGCGTGGGTCACCCCGAATGTCCGGAGCGCCTGATCGCCATCCGTGATCAACTGATGGCCTCCCAGATCTTCGACACCCTGCAGGAAGTCGAAGCCCCCGAAGTGACCGAACAACAACTGGCGCGCATCCATCCGCCGCGCTATGTGGAATACATTGAAGCCAGTGTGCCGACCGTCGGCACCTTCCGTGTCGATCCGGATACCGCCATGTCACCCGGGACACTGAAAGCGGCGCGCCGGGCCGCCGGAGCCGTGGTCAAGGCCGTCGATCTGGTGTGTGAAGAGAAGGTACCAAACGCTTTCTGTGCCATCCGCCCGCCGGGACACCATGCGGAAAGCGCCAAATCCATGGGCTTCTGTTTTTTCAACAATATTGCCATCGGTGTCGCGCACGCCCTGTCGACCTACAAGCTGGAGCGCGTGGCCATCATTGATTTCGATGTCCATCACGGCAATGGCACGGAAGAAATTTTCCACAACGATCCGCGCGTGATGATGGTGTCGATTTTCCAGCACCCCTTCTACCCCTACTGTGGCGACAAGCCACAGGGCCCCAACATGCACAATGTGCCGCTGCGCGCTGGCAGCAGCGGCGCCGCCTTCCGTGAGGTGGTGGAGAATGTCTGGCTGCCTGAGCTGCACAACTTCCAGCCCGAGATGCTCTTCATTTCAGCCGGTTTCGATGCCCATCGCGAAGACGATATGGGCTCGCTCGGCCTGGTCGAAGCCGATTACGAATGGGTGACGCGGCATCTGGTGCAGATTGCCGACCTGTACTGTCAGGGAAGGATTGTGTCGGTTCTGGAAGGCGGCTATGACCTCTCCTCGCTCGGACGCAGCGTGACCGCTCACATTCGCGTGCTGTCGGACGGTTAAGTCTCACCAGGCAACAAGACGGCCAGCTGCCGTGCCGCACGTTCAAGCTGGCGTCGGCTCACGGCGGCCCCCAAGGCCAGCCGCACCCCCTCTGGCGCCGCTCTTCCCACCGCCAGGTCCTGCCCATCCACCAGCCAGATTCCCGCCTCGCGCAATCGGGAAATCAGTGCCGTCGAATGGCCCTCGACGGGCAGCCAGCGGTGGGGACAATGGCAGACTGGCCTGTTGGCCAGACCGAGCGCACGATCCAGCAATCGATGCCGTGCGGCCAGCTCCTGGCGCTGCCAGTTCAGCCGACGGCTTGCTTCGCCAGTACGAATCAGCCGGCAGCCAAGCGCAAGCATCAGGGGACTGAGCTGCCAACCGGTAAGGTGCAAGGCATCCTCGGCACGCGGTGCCAGCGTGGGCGGTGCAGCCAGCATGCCCAGACGCAATCCGGGGGCCACGGTTTTGGACAGGGAGGTCAGATAAAGAGTACGCTCCGGGGCCAACATGGCCAGTGGCGGCAAGCGCGTTGCTGTCAGCAGTCCATAGACATCCTCTTCAATCAGCGTCACCCCGCGGCGCCGGGCCACCTCAACTAGCGCCAGACGACGAGCCAGCCCCATCGTCGCCCCTGTCGGATTTTGCAGGTTCGACGACACAATCGCCACGCGCACGCCACGCTGCGCCACGGTATCCAGGCTGTCCGGCCGCACGCCCTCGGCATCCATCGCCAAACCATGCAACTGCAGTCCCCGCATGGCAGCCAGCGCCTGTACCCCCGGGTAGGTCAGACACTCCACCGCCACGTCACGTCCGCCATGCGCCATGGCCAATGCCTGATCCAGCGCATGTTGTGCGCCAGCGCACAACAGGATGGCAAACTGCCCGGTGTCCAGGCCGCACAACCCCAGCCAGTCGGCCACATCCGCCTGCGCGTCCAGCCACTCGCTCGCCGTGCAGTATCGCATCCACGCTTCGGCCCCCTGCTCCTGCAACATGGCCATCAACATCTTCTCGACGGTCCGATCCCGCAGATCCTGCGCCGGTACGTTGCTGGACAAATCGATGCGTTCGTCAGTCAAGTCACGCTGAGGCGCGAACAGACCAGAGGCAAGCACCCTATCCCGGACAACGGTGCCGCGCCGCCCCTGGCCGACAATCAACCCGCGCTGTTCAGCGAGGCCATAGGCACGCGTCACCGTGCTGAGATGGATACCTAGCAAATCCGCCAGCAACCGTTGCGGTGGCAACACCTCTCCCGCCTGCAATCGCCCGGCGCGGATGTCATGGCGGATGGCCTCTGCTATCTGCAAAAACATCGGCCCTTGTCCGGGACGCAAACGTGGCAGCCAGTTTGTCATGAAGACAATCCTGTCAGAAATGAAGACATACTAAGCCTATCTGCAAACAGAGAAGGACTGGAGATGAAAACCATCGGACTAATCGGCGGCATGAGCTGGGAGTCCTCAGCCCATTATTACCAACTGATCAACCAGTCCGTGAAGGCCAGACTGGGCGGTCAGCACAATGCACGCAGCCTGCTGCTGACCGTGGATTTTGCCGAGATTGAAACCCTGCAGGTACAGGGTGACTGGCAGGCGCTGGCGGACAAGATGGCCTGCGCCGCACGCCAGCTGGCGGCCGGGGGCGCAGATGGCATCGTGCTGTGTACCAACACCATGCACAAACTGGCTCCGGTCATTGAGGCAGCCAGTCCACTGCCTTTGCTGCACATCGCCGATGCCACTGGCAAAGCACTGCGCCAGGCCGGTATCGACAAGGTCGGGCTGCTGGGAACGCGCTATACCATGGAGCAGGACTTTTATCGCCAGCGACTGACATCAGGGCACGGGATCGATGTACTGATACCCCAGGTACACGACCGCGAAGACGTGCACCGCATTATCTATGAGGAACTTTGCCAGGGGATTTTGCGTGAGGACTCACGCCAGCTGTATGGCCAAATCATGGCCCGCCTGCAACAACAAGGGGCACAGGCCATTGTGCTGGGCTGTACGGAAATCGGCCTGCTGATCAAGCAGGCCGACTCGGCATTACCCGTATTTGATACCACCGTCCTGCACGCCGAGGCAGCCGTCGAGTGGGCACTGGCGACGTGATTACTGATGCGGATCGGCCGGCGCCCGGGCCTTTTCGCCGATCTTCTTTTCCTGGCGGGTCAGCAGCTTGAGCAGATTGTCGCGGTGGCGGTAGAACACCAGCAGCCCGATCACCAGGGTGATGCCCATTTCCGGCGTGCCACGCGGCATGAGGAAGGTGGCGAACAGCGGGGACAGGCCCAGCGACAGCATGGCGGCCAGCGAGGAGTAGCGCCAGATAAAGGCCACCAGCAACCAGGTCACCACGACGGCCAGACCAAGCAGCAAATTCAGGCCGAACATCACGCCAATGGCGGTGGCCACGCCCTTGCCGCCCTTGAAGTTGAAGAACATCGGCCACATGTGGCCGATCACCACGGCCAGGGCGACCCAGGCCACACCGGCTGCATCAACGCCATATTGCGGGCCAAGCCAGCGGGCAAGCAGCACGGCAACCAGCCCCTTGATGGCGTCACCCAGCAGGGTCAGCGCCGCGGCGGCTTTGTTGCCGCTGCGCAGCACATTGGTCGCCCCCGGATTCTTGGAACCATAGCTGCGGGGATCCTGAATGCCCATGACCTTGCTGACGATCACGGCAAAGGACAGCGAGCCGATGATGTAGGCAGCGCAAGTAAAGACAAAATCAATGGGGGACATCAGGGCATGGACTGTCGGAGACATGTTATATCCACTAGAATGCAAAGTCTCAGATTCTACGGTATCAAGCGGCATTCCCCAACAGCCGCCATCGGATGGACATCATTTTTTTGCGCGAAATGCGCGCCGAGACCATTATCGGCATATACGACTGGGAAAAAACCACGCCGCAGACCATCGAAATCGATATGGAAATCGGCATTCCCAGCGAAGCACCCTGTCACAGCGATGACATCAGCGACACCATCCATTACGGTGTGGTGGTCGATCGTCTGCGCCATGCCCTGGCCGAAAGGCACTTTCTGCTGATCGAAGCCCTGGCGGAATACATTGCCAAGGTCGTGCGCGAAGATTTCGGCTCGCCCTGGGTCAAGGTATCCGTCAGCAAGCTCGGCATCCTGCCTGGCGTGAAGCGGGTCGGCGTCTGCATCGAGCGCGGCCATCGGCCACGCTGAGCCTCCTTAACCGGTAAAGCCGAACGCAAACGGCAGCTGGCGGCCGGCCATACGCTCGGCCAGCGCCTTGCCGGAGCCTGGCCCTTCGGTCAGCCCCAGGGTACCGTGTCCGGTATTCAGATACAGGTTGGCCAGTCGCGAACGGCCGATCAGAGGCACATTGCCCGGCGTACTGGGACGCAGGCCGCTCCAGAAGCTGGCCTGATCCCAATGTGCACAGGCTTCGGGCACCAGGACACGGGCACGGCGGATCAGCGCCTGACAACGCGCCGGAGTCAGATGGGTGGAGTAGCCCGCCAGCTCGGCCGTCCCGGCAATGCGCAGCGTCGAACCCAGCCGTGTCAGCACGATCTTGTAATCCTCGTCGGTAATGCTCACCAGCGGCGCCTGCGCCTCATCGGCCAGCGGCACCGTGGCCGAATAGCCCTTGGTAGGATAGACCGGCAAGGACAGGCCAACTGTCCGCGCCAGCAGCGGGGAATAGCTGCCAAGCGCCAGGACGTAGGCATCCGCCCTGACGGTACGGTACTGGCCATCCTCATCGGTCACCGAGACACCGCTGACACGGTCGCCATCAGCCTCCAGGGCATTGATGCGGGTATTGAAACGGAAGCGCACGCCACGTGCCGCCGCATGCTGCGCCAACTGGGCCGTGAACAAATGCACACAGCCTGACTCGTCATCCGGACAGTAGGTCCCGCCGGCCAGCTGGCCGGCCACCGGAGATAGCGCAGGCTCGATGTCCAGCAACTCCTCGCGCGACACCACCCGCTTCTGCACACCGTAACCCTGCATGACCCGACAGGTCGCCGCCGCTTCGTCCAGGCCCTGCTGCGAGGCAATCAGGGTCACGATGCCGCGTTCCAGATTGTCGTAACGCAGGCCCAGAGTCTGGCGCAACTCGGCAAACGTGTCGCGGCTGTATTTGCCCAGTGCCAGCATCTGCCGCATGTTGCGATCGAAACGGCCGGGCAGGCACTCGCGCAGGAAGCCGGCCATCCAGCGCCACTGAGCGGGATCCAGCCGGGGGCGGAACAACAGCGGAGAATCCTCCCGCCCGAGCCAGCGCAGGATCTGCAGCGGCGCCCCCGGATAAGCCCAGGGCTCCGACTGACTGACCGAAATCTGTCCACCATTGGCGAAACTGGTCTCGCGCGCCGGCCCGCAGGCACGATCGATCACTTCCACCTCATGACCATCACACGCCAGAAACCAGGCGGTGCTGACCCCCACTACTCCTGCCCCCAGTACCGCTACCTTCATGGTGCTCCTTAACGTCCCTTGGCCAGCTCGCCCGGTTTATGCCCGGCATCGCCCCTGGGGGCATGCTCATACACGGTCTTGCCGCGCAGGCGGAAATAATCCGAAGCAAAATAGAAATTCTCGGAGTGACCGACAAACAACAAACCATCGGGACGCAGCAAGGGGGCAAAGCGCTTGAGGATCGCGAACTGCGTATCGCGATCAAAGTAGATCATCACATTGCGGCAGAAGATCGCGTCAAACTGCTTGTGCACCGACCACTGCGGCTCGATCAGATTCAGCCGGGAGAAGGTGATCATATTGCGCAGCTGGGATTTCGCCTGATAGGTACCATCCGGCAATTTGTCGAAATACTTGCTGGCATGCCCCGTGGGCAGCCTGGCCACCTTGTCGGCGGGATAGATCCCCTTGCGACCGGTTTCCAGCACAAGCGTATCCAGGTCCGTGGCGACAATATTGACCTTCGGACCGGTGCCGCGCAGCGTTTCCAGTGCGGTCATGGCCAGGGAATAAGGTTCTTCGCCTGTCGACGAAGCGGCACACCAGATATTGATCTCGGTCGCCCCTGCCGCCACCCGCTTCTTCAAATGTTCCGCCAGCAGCGGAAAATGATGCTCCTCGCGGAAGAAGAAAGTCAGGTTGGTGGTCAGGGCATTGACGAACTGTTCGAACTCGCGCTTGCCCTGGATTGATTCCAGCAAATCCAGGTAGGCCGCAAAACCTGCCAGTTTCAGTTCGCGAATACGGCGCACCAGGCGACCGTAAACCATGTCCTTCTTGGAGGTATTCAGCGAAATCCCGGCCTCTTTGTATATCAGCTTGCGGATACGTTCAAAGTCGGCGTCGGTGAAATTGAATTCGCGGCTGAATTCAACCTTGGGCATCGTCAGAGGTGGCTGCTTGTCCATGTCGATCCAAATAAAAAAGCCTGGGAATACCCCAGGCTTTTATCTTATCGCAAAAAACCTTACACCGAGAACGAAGATCCACAACCGCAGGTGGTAGTGGCATTCGGATTCTTGATGACGAACTGGGAGCCTTCCAGGCTTTCCTGATAATCGATTTCCGCGCCGACCAGATACTGGTAGCTCATCGGATCCACCAGGAAGGTCACGCCTTCGCGGGCGATCTGGGTATCATCTTCATTCACCAGCTCATCGAAGGTGAAGCCGTACTGGAAGCCGGAACAACCACCACCGGTGACGAACACCCGCAGTTTCAGATCGGGGTTACCTTCTTCAGCGATCAGTTCGCGCACCTTGCTGCATGCGCTGTCGGTGAAATTGATCGGGGACAGCACTTCAGTCGTTTCAGTCATGATTAGCCTCTAAAGCGTTGAGCCGGACAGCGGCTTTCCTACTATTTTAGTAGGATATGGTGGCGTCTGGCGAGAAATTCAACATCAGGGCAGCAAGGGTACGACCGCCAGCCCGGCAGACTCCGGCAAGCCGAACATCAGGTTCATGTTCTGCACCGCCTGACCGGCCGCCCCCTTGACCAGATTGTCGATCACCGACAGCACCACCACCATGTCACCGCCCTGCGGCCGATACACCGCCATACGGCACAGATTGGCCCCTCGTATCGAGCGGGTTTCCGGCTGACTGCCTGCCGGCATGACATCCACAAATGGCTCATCGGCATAACGCGATTCATACAAAGACTGCAGATCCACCTCGGTCGTCAGGCGCGCATAGAGCGTCGCGTGAATACCACGGATCATCGGCGTGAGGTGCGGTACAAAGGTCAGACCGACGGCATTCCGGGACAGGCGCGACAGGCCCTGGCGAATTTCCGGCAAGTGACGATGGCCAGCCACACCATAAGCCTTGAAGGAATCGCCGGTCTCGCAGAACAGCGCCCCCACCTCGGCCTTGCGACCGGCACCGGAAACGCCCGACTTGCAATCGGCGATCAGCGAAGACGCGTCGACCACTCCCGCCTCGATCAGCGGCAGGAAGCCCAACTGCACCGCCGTGGGATAACACCCCGGATTGGCCACCAGACGGGCAGAGGCAATCGCCTCGCGATTCACCTCCGGCAGGCCATAGACCGCGTCGGCAATCAGATCCGGACAGGCATGCGTCATGCCGTACCACTGTTGCCATTGCTCGACATCGCGCAGGCGAAAATCTGCCGACAGATCGATGACACGCACCCCGGCCTCCAGCAGGCGGCGGGCATCCTGCATGGCGACACCATTCGGCGTGGCGAAAAACACCACATCACAGTCGCTCAGCGATGCCTCATCCGGTGAAGAAAAGGCCAGATCCACATGGCCGCGCAGACTGGGAAACATATGGTCGATGCGCATGCCGGCTTCCTTGCGGGATGTCACGCTCACCACACTGACCGACGGGTGCCCCGCCAGCAGCCGCAAAAGTTCAACGCCGGTATACCCGGTCCCGCCTACGATGCCTACCTTGATCATGCCGTCACCCAAACGTAAATTCATGTCGCAAAGGCGACATTATCCCGTTCAAGCCTCTTGCAATGCAACAAGCCGTCCGTGAAAAGGGCAATAAAAAAGCCGCCCGAGGGCGGCTTTTTTTGTAAAACAGGTAATCCGGCGATTAACGCTTGGAGAACTGCTTGGCACGACGGGCCTTGCGCAGACCGACCTTCTTACGTTCAACTTCACGGGCATCGCGGGTAACGAAGCCGGCGTTGGACAGGGCAGCCTTCAGATCGGCGTTGTAGTCGATCAGAGCGCGGGTGATGCCGTGACGGATCGCGCCGGCCTGGCCGGTTTCACCGCCGCCAACAACGTTGACCTTGATGTCGAAGGATTCGAGATTTTCGGTCAGCGCCAGCGGCTGGCGAATCACCATGCGGCCGGTTTCACGGGCGAAGTACTCGTCAACCGGCTTGCCGTTGACGATGATCTGGCCGTTACCCTTTTGCATGAAAACGCGCGCAACCGAACTCTTGCGACGGCCGGTACCGTAGTAGTATTTACCGTTCATCTTTTAGCCTCAAAAACTGATTTCCAGCACTTTCGGCTGTTGGGCCGAGTGCGGGTGCTCGCTACCAGCGTATACCTTGAGCTTCTTGATCATCGCGTAGCCCAGCGGACCCTTCGGCAGCATACCCTTAACGGCTTTCTCCAGAACGCGCTCCGGGAACTGGTTTTGCAGTTCGGTGAAGGTACGCTCGCGGATACCGCCCGGGTAGGTGGTATGACGGTAGTAAATCTTGTCCTGTGCCTTGGCACCGGTAACGCGGAGTTTGTCGACGTTAACGACGACAATGTAGTCGCCGGTATCAACGTGCGGGGTGTATTCCGGCTTATGCTTGCCGCGCAACAGGTGCGCGATTTCAGCAGCCAGACGACCCAGCACCTTGTCGGAGGCGTCGACCACGAACCACTCGCGCTTTACCTCATGCGGCTTGGCAGAAAAGGTCTTCATGGAACTCTTCTCATCGTAATTCTTGAAAGTTACGGATTCTATTACAAGGCCGACTACCCTGTCAAACCATTGTGAGACAAGAAGAAATCCGGCGCGGGAAAAGTCGTTTTTTTGGCCAAAAAAAAGCGCAACCCGGTTGTGATCGCGCCAAGTTCCACCTTTGAAAGGAGGATGGAGGAGACAACACCAAAACGCACAAGCGTCTGATGTAAATCCATTATTGGCAGAGCCCGGCAGGATGGCAAGGATTTTTTGTGCACTGCACTATGCGATGTGCATCTGCACAACAAAACAAAAGCCCGGCACAGGGCCGGGCTAGGGGAAACATACCGAATTACAGCGCCAGAGCGGTTTCCAGCGCGATCTCGATCATGTCATTGAAGCTCTTCTGACGATCTTCGGCACTGGTTGCCTCGCCGGTAGGGATCACATCCGACACGGTCAGGATGCCCAGGGCACGTGCGCCATATTGCGCCGCAACACCGTAAATACCGGCCAGTTCCATTTCGATCGCCTGAACATTCATGGCTGCCAGCGCATCGAGCATGCCCGGCTGCACCGAGTAGAACAGATCGGCCGAGAACACATTGCCGACATGCACCGGCTTGTTCAGGCGCTTGGCGGTATCCACGGCGGTACGCAGGACGTCATAGTCGGCAATCGCGGCGAAGTCGTGATCCATCAGGCGCATGCGGTTGACCTTGCTGTCGGTCGAGGCACCCATGGCGATGACCAGATCACGCAGCTTCAGCTTGCTGGTGGTCGCGCCGCAGGAGCCGACGCGAATGATGGTCTTGACGCCGTAATCCTTGATCAGCTCGGTCGCGTAGATGCTGCAGGAGGGGATGCCCATGCCGTGCGCCATCACCGACAACCGGCGGCCCTTGTAGGTACCGGTGTAGCCGAACATATTACGCACCGCCGTCACCTGACGCGGGTTCTCGAGGTAGGTTTCGGCAATCATCTGCGCGCGCAGCGGATCTCCCGGCATCAGAACGATGTCGGCGAAGTCACCCGGTTGGGCGCTGATATGCGGAGTAGCCATGGCAGTCCTTTAAAAATTAGCCAAGAAATGAAGTACCGTAGTCCATCGGCGGCAGGTCAAGATGACGCGCGACCGATTGGCCAATATCGGCAAAAGTATCGCGACCACCCAGTGAACCGGCCGGCACCTTCTTGCCATAGCACAGCACCGGAATGTGCTCGCGCGTATGGTCGGAGCCGGGCCAGGTCGGATCACAACCGTGGTCGGCGGAAAGAATCAGAATATCGTCCTCGCCCAGCAGCGCCAGAATCTCCGGCAGCCGGCGATCAAACGCCTCCAGCGCGGCGGCATAGCCGGCCGTATCGCGACGATGACCGTAGCTGGAGTCGAAATCGACGAAGTTCGTCATTACGATGCTGCGATCAGGCGCCTGACGCACTTCCTCAAGCGTCACGTCCCACAGCTGGTCAAGACCGGTCGCCTTGACGGCACGCGTGATGCCGACATGCGCATAGATATCGGAAATCTTGCCGACCGACACCACCTGCCCGCCGGCATCCGCCAGCTTCTTCAGCACGGTAGGCGCCGGCGGTTCGACGGCCAGATCCTTGCGGTTGCCGGTACGGGCAAACTGGCCCTTGCCGCTGCCCAGGAACGGACGGGCAATCACCCGGCCGATATTGTAGGGCTCGAGCAGCTCACGGGTGATCTTGCACAGCTGGTACAGACGCTCCAGCCCGAAAGTTTCTTCATGGCAGGCAATCTGGAACACCGAGTCGGCCGAAGTATAGAAGATCGGCTTGCCGGTGCGCATATGCTCTTCGCCCAGGCGATCGAGGATTTCCGTGCCGGAGGCATGGCAATTACCCAGATAGCCCGGCAGGCCGGCACGTTCGACGATGGCATCCAGCAGCGCCGCCGGGAATGCATTTTCCTTGTCGGTGAAGTAACCCCAGTCAAACAGCACCGGCACCCCGGCGATTTCCCAGTGACCGGACGGCGTATCCTTGCCGGACGACAGCTCACGGGCAAAACCGTAAGCCGCGATCGGTTCGAGACGCTCGACGCCCGCCGGGAACTCGCCGCATGACAGCTCGCAGGCGTGCGCCAGGCCGAGCCGGGTCAGATTCGGCATGTTCAGCGGACCGCTGCGACCGCCCCGGTCGAGCAGACCAGCGGCGGCATCACGGGCGATATGCCCCAGCGTATTGCTGCCGACATCGCCAAAGCGATCGGCATCCGCCGCGGCACCAATGCCCAGCGAATCCAGAATCAAAATAATGGCTCGTTTCATGACGCACTCCTCCATCAGTTCTTCAGATCACCCTCGCGCAGGATGCAATGCACCTGCTCGGGACGGGCGACCGGCGTCGCACCAATGCTGACGGCTGCCAGCACACGGCGCTTGGCCTCTTCGAAACCGGCCTCGTCGGCGGCATGCACCACCGCCAGCGGGGTCTGGCTGTCGACCTTTTGTCCCAGGGCCACCAGATCGGTCAGGCCGACACGATAATCCAGCACATCGGCAGCCTGACGACGGCCACCACCCAGCGCACACACGGCCATGCCCAGACCGCGGGTATCGGTCGCCGACACAAATCCGGCTTCGGGTGCGAACACCGGGCGTACCAGCGGTGCCGGCGCCAGATACTTGGCATAGTTTTCGACGAAATCGGCCGGCCCCCCCATGGTGGCCACCATCTTGCCGAAGATCTCGGCCGCACGGCCGCTGTCCAGCGCCTGCTGCAGACGGGCACTGGCCTCGGCCACATCACGCGCCAGGCCACCGGCAATCAGCATCTCGGCACACAGCGCCATGGTCACTTCATGCAGACGATCAGAACGGACTTCGCCGGTCAGGTAGCGCACAGCCTCGGCGGTTTCGATCGAGTTACCGGCACAGGTCGCCAGCGACTGGTTCATATCGGTCACCAGGGCACTGGTCTTGACGCCCGCACCATTGCCGACACGGACGATCCGCTCGGCCAGCGCCTTCGACAACTCGAAGGTCGGCATGAAAGCGCCGGTCCCGGTCTTGACGTCCATCACCAGCACATCCAGTCCGGCAGCCAGCTTCTTCGACAGGATCGAAGCGGTAATCAGCGCAATCGACTCCACCGTACCGGTCACGTCACGGGTGGCGTAGAAACGGCGATCGGCCGGTGCCAGGTCATTGGTCTGACCAATGATCGACACACCGACCTCCTTGACGATGCGACGGAAATTCTCGGCAGTCGGGAACGGGTCATAACCCGGAATGGCCGACAGCTTGTCCAGCGTACCGCCGGTATGGCCCAGACCACGGCCGGAAATCATCGGCACGAAGCCACCGCAGGCAGCAATCATCGGCCCGAGCATCAGCGACACCACGTCGCCCACCCCGCCGGTCGAGTGCTTGTCCAGCACCGGGCCCGGCAAATGCAGATCCGACCATTGCATGCGGCGACCCGAGTCGCGCATGGCCATGGTCAGGCCGACGTTTTCATCCAGCGTCAGGTCGTTGAAGAAAACCGCCATCGCGAAAGCCGAAATCTGGCTGTCGGCGACCGAACCATCGGTAATCCCCTGGACGAACTGCTGAATTTCGCTCAACGACAACGCCTTGTTGTCGCGCTTTTTGACAATGAACTCCTGCGGCAGAAACATTCCCTGCTCCTTCAACCAGAAAGCGCCCGCGAGGGGCGCCTGTCATCAATATGCTGCGTTGTTTTGTTGCTGGGCACTTCCGACACCCAGCGTACTTTCCAGGCTGGCCAGCAGGCTGGAGGCACCGAAGCGGAAGTGGGCCGGGCTGACCCAGTCTTTCCCCATGATGCGTTCGGCCAGCGCCAGGTACTCAGCGGCCTCGGCGGCACTGCGCACGCCGCCAGCCGCCTTGAAACCACAATCACGCCCGCTGTCCTTGATGGCCTGCAACATGATCTCGGCGGCCTCCAGCGTGGCATTGACCGGAACCTTGCCGGTCGAAGTCTTGATGAAATCGGCACCGGCCTCAATCGAAATCAGGCTGGCCTGGCGAATCAGTGCCGGGTCTTTCAGCTCGCCGCTCTCGATGATCACTTTGAGCTGAGCCGCGCTGCCGCAAGCTTGCTTGCAGGCCGCCACCAGGCGGGCGCCCAGATCGGCATTGCCTTCCATCAGGGCCCGGTACGGGAACACCACGTCCACTTCGTCGGCGCCCAGCGCAACCGCCTCGCGGGTTTCTTCCACCGCCACGGCCACATCCGGGTTACCGTGCGGGAAATTGGTCACCGTGGCGACCAGCACATCGGGCGTCCCCTGCTCACGCAGCGTCTTTTTGGCGATCGGGACAAAACGCGGAAAGACGCATACTGCGGCGACCTTGCCGGCCGGACCCGCCGCCTTGCGGCTCAGATCGGCGACCTTGCCATCGGTATCGTCGTCATTCAGGGTCGTCAAATCCATCAAAGACAAGGCGCGCCGGGCGGCCAAAACCAAATCGGACATTTCGTCCCTCTCTTTTCTAACGAAAAATGGATACTAGCAATGAGTAAAACAACAAGAAGAAATTATGGACTTTATCTTCACGTGAAATCAATTGCTATTTGAATAAAGCAACGGGAAAAGCCGGGCCTGGGGCAAATGCCCCACAGCCCGGGCATCACGAAAAATAGCTGGTTCAGAGGGGCCCTAGCAGCGCCGGGCCTCGATAACGCCAGTGACATCCATCACATGCGCCAGCACCCGGTTGATCTCGCTCACCTGTCGCACTTCGACGGTGAAGCGCATCAGCGCCTTGAGATCCTTGCTCTGGGTGTGCACGCCAATCACATTCAGCTTCTCCCGTGACAACACATCCGAGATATCGCGCAACAGACCGTGCCGGTCTTGCGCGACCACCTCGATGTCGATCGGGAAAATACTGTTCTTCTGCTCGCCCCAGTCGGCGGCGATCAGCCGCTCCGGCGCCTGAGCCGACAAACGCTTGAGTGTCTGACAACCGGCACGGTGAATCGAAATGCCTCGGCCCTTCGTCACAAAGCCCATCACCGCATCGGGCGGCGCCGGCTTGCAGCAGCCCGCCAGCACCGTCATCAGGTTGTTCACCCCCTCAATCAGGATCCCGCCGGCATCGTGACTGCCCTTGCTGGCCTTGACCAGATCTTCCGGCGCCACTTCCTTCGGGGCGGGCGGCGGGGCAAAGCTTTCCAGCGCCTGAGCCACCAGCCGCAGCGTTAGTTCGCCATGTCCCAGCGCGGCATACAGATCATCCAGCTTTTCAAACCCCAGCTTCTCGGCCAGTTGCGTCAGATTCGGCCGGGCATGGGCATGGCGCACCAGCTCCTTCTCAAACAGCTGGCGGCCGGTTTCGCGCACCACGTCTGCGTTCTGCAGACGAATATACTGCCGGATCTTGGCAATGGCCCGGTGACTCTTGACCCAGCCTTCATGCAGCCAGTTGACACTCGGCCCGCCTTCCTTGGCAGTGAGGATCTCGACGCGCTGCCCATTTTGCAGCGGCGTCGACAACGGCACGATCTGGCCATCCACCTTGGCGCCGCGGCAACGATCACCCACATTACTGTGCACCGCATACGCAAAGTCGATCGGCGTCGCGCCCGTGGGCAGAGCCAGCACGCGACCGGCAGGTGTCAGCACGTAGATGGTGTCGGCAAACAGCTCAGTCTTGAAGGCGTCAGCCAGTCCGGAACGGTCGGAGATCTCCTCGCGCCAGTCGAGCAGCTGACGCAACCAGGAAATCTTCTCCTCATACTGTGCATCCCCCTTGCCGCCTTCCTTGTAGCGCCAGTGGGCCGCCACGCCGAACTCGGCATGCTCGTGCATCTGGAAGGTACGGATCTGCACCTCGATGCCACGGTCTTCCGGCCCGATCACCGCCGTGTGCAGACTGCGATAATCATTGGCCTTGGGGTGAGAAATATAATCGTCGAACTCACCCGGAATCGGCTGCCACATACTGTGCATCAGGCCTAATACGGTATAGCAATCCTGTACCGTATCCACCAGCACCCGCACCGCCCGGATATCGTACAACTCATTGAAATCCAGATTCTTTTTGCGCATCTTGCGCCAGATGCTGTAGATATGCTTCGGACGGCCGGCCACCTCACCGTGGATCCCGGCCTTCTTCAGCTCCTGGCGCAGGGCTTCCAGCACGCGCTCGATATAGTCGATACGCTCCAGCCGGCGTTCATCCAGCAGGCGGGCAATCTTCTTGTAGTTATCCGGGTCCTGATGGCGGAACCCCAGATCCTCCAGCTCCCACTTGATCTGCCAGACGCCCAGGCGGTTGGCCAGCGGCGCAAACACATCCATGGTTTCCTGGGCAATGCGCCGTCTGACCGGCTCGTCACAATGCACCAGGTAATGCATGGTCTGGGTACGCCATGCCAGCTTGATCAACACCACGCGGATATCGGCCACCATCGCCAGCAGCATCTTGCGCATGGTCTCTGCCTGGCGCGCACGCTCCTCCGGGGTATCCAGATGATCGATATGGGCCAGCTCGGTCAGGCGGCGCACACGGCTGGCCCCTTCCACCAGGATGGCCACCGTGGGATTGAATTGCTCGTTGAGCCAGACCTGCCAGTCGGGCATAAAGTCCGGCACACAAAACAGCAGGGTCGCGGCAATGGCATCCGGCAGCAAATTCAGATCCGCCACAATGGCGGCAGCGGAAACCGCATGGCTGAAGACATCCTCACCCGTCGATGGCAGACAACGATCGGCATACAAGGTGCGCGCCTCGGCAAAGGCCCGCGCCAGCATGGCGCGATCGGCATCCGTCAGGGACGACGACAGCTGTTCCAGCCAACGCTCCGGATTGGCAGCATCCGCCAGCGTATCAGCGACAGATCGGACGACAGAAACCATATTCTCTTTACTTTCAGTTCAACCCGGCCAGCCACTGCTTCAGCAGCTTGCCGACCGGCGTCGGCACACCCGCGGCCAACGCCTCATCGACCGGCAGCCAGCAGGCACCGGCTTCCGGCTCCACCCCGGGCCAGCAGCGCGACAGCCGGATCGGCTGCGGCGTGATCTGCAGGCGAAAATGGGTAAACACATGCGTCATTTCCGGCCAGGAAGGCAGCAAATCCCCCTCACCATGCCGCGCCAGCCAGGCTTCGGCCTCACTGCTGTCAGCACACTCGGGCAAGGACAGCAAACCGCCCCAGATACCGCTATCCGGCCGACGCTGCAGATACACCCGTCCCTGGCAAACCGCCAGCACCATCATCACCTGACGCAGCGGCTGCGCCTTTTTGGCCTTGCGCACCGGCAACTCGGCCTGCCGGCCCTGGGCATTGGCCACACAGAAATCCGCCATCGGGCACGCCACACATTGCGGCTTGCCGCGCAGACAGACGGTGGCGCCGAGATCCATCAGACCCTGGGTATAGGCAACCATCCCCTGCTCGGGCAGGAGACGCTCCGCCAGCGCCCACAGACGATTCTCGACCGGCTTGTCACCAGGAAAACCCTCTATGCCGAACACCCGCGTCAACACGCGTTTGACGTTGCCGTCCAGAATCGCCTCGCGGCGGTCGAAGGCAAAGGCGGCAATCGCCGCCGCCGTCGAACGCCCCACGCCCGGCAGACGCTCCAGCTCGCTGCGCGAGGCAGGAAACGCGCCGCCGAACTCGTCCATCACCATGCGTGCCGCACGGTGCAGATTGCGCGCCCGACTGTAATACCCCAGGCCACTCCACAACGCCAGAACCTCGTCCTGAGGCGCCGCTGCCAGCGCGTCGACCGTTGGAAAAGCCTGCAGGAAGCGAGCGTAATACTGCAGCACCGAGGCCACCTGGGTCTGCTGCAGCATGATTTCCGACAGCCAGACGCGATAAGGGTCCCGCACCTGCCAAGGCAAATCATGGCGCCCATGGCGCTGCTGCCACTGAATCAGCCGACTGGCAAATTGCTGCTGCTCCATGAATGCCCAAAAATGAAAATTTAACCGGTTATGTTAGCGCAATCGCAAAACAGCACCAAGAAGGGAAGATAAAAATCCGCTAAAATACTGCTTTAAACATTCCGGGGATTTTTTATGGCCACCTTCCGCTCACGCCAGCGCGCCAGCCAGCGCCGCGACGGCAAGCGCGACGAACGACACGCGCCCGCCGCACCGACGCCCAAGCCGGCACCGGCAGCCGAAACGCCCCCCGGAGCACGTCGCCGCCAGCCCGAACAGGCCGGCAAGCCGCACTTTGCCAAAGCGGACAACCGTCGCACAACGCCGCAACGCGAGACCAAACCGGCGCCAGAAGCCAAGGCGGCACGCCCGGTTGAGGTGCCGGTCGAACAGCCAGCCCCGGCAACACGTCGGCGCTTTATCAAACCGGCGGATGAGGCTGCGCCGCCTGTCACGGCATCGCCGCCCCCCCGCCCGGCGCGTGAGGCACCTGCGCCCGCGCCGGCGCAAAGCAAGCCGCGCCGCTCGCTGATCAAGCCAGCCGCCGATCACGTCCCTGCCGTCGCCCCGCCCGCTCAGGAACCCGCCCCGGCGCGCGCAGAGGCCACCGATGCCGCCACCCCGGCACCGCGCCGACGCTTCATCAAACCGGCAGAAGGCCACGTCCCGGCCGCCGCGCCCGCACCGGCTGCACCAGAGACGACTGAAGCACCGCAGTCTGATGCACCGGTACGCCTGCGCCAGCCGAGCCGGCATGCCCCGAGCGCCCGCCGCGGACTGCCCGCCACCGATACCCTGCCGACCGAGCGTCCGGTATTCGAACGCCGCAGTGCCGAGACACGCCGTCGTGGCGAGCCTGTCCCGGCCCTGGCCCTCTTTGCCCCCTGCCCGCGCGGCCTCGAGCCGGTACTGCAGCATGAACTGCAAAAACTGGGGGCCGAGAACATCCAGGTCGCCGATGGCGGCGTCGGCTTCAGCGGTTCACTGCACACCATGATGCAGCTCAACCTGCACAGCCGGGTGGCCAGCCGGGTGCTGCTGCGCCTGGCACAGGGCGCTTATCAGAACGAGCGCGACATCAATGCGCTGGCCATGCAGGTCGACTGGCCGGCACAGTTCGATGTCAGCCGGACCATCAAGGTCAAGACCGATGGCGTCGGCGCCCGGGTCAAGAGCCTGGAATACGTCTCGCTGACCGTCAAAGATGCGGTATGTGACCGCTTCCGTCAGGCGCAGCTGGGCCGGCCAAGCGTTGACACCCGCGCGCCGGACGTGCGCATCCAGGTCTTCCTCAGCCCGACCGAGGCCTCGATCTATCTCGACAGCAGTGGTGACGCCCTGTTCAAGCGAGGCTGGCGCAAAGAAAGTGGTGAAGCGCCGCTGCGCGAGAACCTGGCGGCCGGCATCCTGCTGCTGGCAGGCTACGATGGCAGCCAGCCCTTGCTGGACCCGATGAGCGGCAGCGGCACCTTCCTGGTCGAAGCCGCCGATATCGCCCTGAATCGCGCACCGGGCCGTGCCCGCAACTTTGCCTTCGAAAAGTGGAAGTCCTTTGATGCCGCCGCCTGGCAGCAGTTGAGAGAACAGGCCCGGCTGGCCGAGAAACCCTCCACGGCCCTGCCGATCCGCGGCAGCGACGCCGACCGCAAGATGGTCAGCATCGCCCGGGCCAATCTGGAGCGCGCCGGTTTGCGCGGACTGGTTGAAGTCGAGGTCAAGGACGTGTTTGACACCCGTCCCCACGCTGAACAAGGGCTGATCGTCACCAACCCGCCCTACGGTGTTCGTCTGGAAGAACAGGACACCCTGGCCGAGATGTACCCGAAATTAGGAGACTGGCTGAAACAGCATTTTGCCGGCTGGACCGCCCATCTGTTCACCGGTGACCTGCGACTGCAGAAACTGATCCGGCTGACCATCAAGCGTCGTGTACCGCTGTATAACGGCGCGCTGGAATGCCGCATCTTTGTCCTGCCCCTGATCGCCGGCAGCGCCCGCAAGTAAGCATCAACCGCACAACCCGGGGTCAGGTCTTGTTTTTTGCAGCAAAAAACAAGACCTGACCCCGGTCTTTTTCTGGTTGTTTCAGGCCGCACGGATTCGTGGTGCAGGCAGCAGCCTGTCGACCAGCAGCACAAATCCCAGCCCGATCACGCCGCCCAGCAACACATTCACCAGCCGTTCCGATGCCACCATGGCAGATTCATTCAGCAGAATCAGGGCACACGCCACGCAAGTACAGCGCGCGGCAAAGCCAACGATGTAGCGGTGAAAGGACACCAGCGTCGTCACCGAGGCCAAAGCGACCAGGGCATACATCACCGGGGTGTGCGGTAACAGGCTGCCGATGCCGATGCCCAGCGGCACGCCAATCAGTGCGCCAAGGCCACGATCTCTCAGCTTGCGGCGCGATGACAGAACATCACCGGTCACCACGCTGGCGGCCGACCAAACCACCCACTGCCCATGTCCCAGCTGTTGCCATTCCACTAGCGCAGCCGCACAAGCCACGGCCAGGCCGACGGCCAGCATGGCCGCCGCAACCGGCATGGCCTCTCCGGCATCGCGCTGGTGGCGCCAGCACAAATAGTGGCGCCACATCCCTGCGGCTTGCTGACGGCCACGCCGGTGATGCTCAATCAGAGACAGCAGCAACACCGGAAGCATGCTGATCAGCATATAAGGCAGGAAATGCCACGCGTGCGCGGCGAACTGTGCCGGTACCAGCCCTTCGGCGGTTTCACAGGCCAGGTACAAGGCAGGAATAAAGACAAAATTTCCCAGCGAGCGCAATTTGCGCCCAAACGCCGAAAGACCGATGGCCGCCGCAGCCATCAGCCCGCAGCCCAATACAAACAGCACCGGCTGCTGCAGGGCAAAGAACAGCAGCAAGAAGCCCATTGTGACCGCAAGTGCCTGCAGTAACACTCCGGCCGGGGCCAGATGTGCACGCTCGACCCCGATCAGCGTCGCCACGGCCATGACGGCAGCGCGCAACCAGAGCGCATCGCCGCTGATCACCCACAGCAATAACACCGGCATCAACACCATCAGACAGCGCCCGGCCTGCCTGAGGTGGATTTCAGCCAGCCAGTTCACAACGATGCCACCTCGTCGGTCGTGATGATGCGGGCAATGCGCGACAGCATGGCCATGGACACTTTGTGCTCTTCATCATTGACCGCTGCACAGGCATCTTCCACCACCACGACCTGATAATCGCGGTCATGCGCATCGCGTGCCGCCGCCTGCACCGCCCAGGAGCTGCTCACACCGGCAATCACCACGCGCTCGATGCGACGGGCACGCAGGGCAGCCTCGAGATTGGTGCTGTAGAAGGCGCTGACGCGCGGCTTGACGATCACCATGTCTGCCAGTTCGGCATGCAGATCCGGGTGGAAATGCATGCCGGCGGAGCCATGCTCCAAGGCGCCGAATTCATGTGCCCGGCCGAACATGGCCGAATGCTTGGGCTGATCCGGGTAACCGGCGGCAAAGCCGACCTTGACCAGAATCGACAGCCAGTTTTTCTCCCTGGCCAACGTCAGCAAACGATTGGCCTTGCCAATCACGTCACGCTCGGCGGCATGGGCAGCCGAACCGGCAATCTTGCCACTCGGATGCATGATGTCGACGATGTAATCCAGCCCGATGAACGCGGTATTCATGGTGTTCTCCTTGTTGAATTTTAGTTACTTTAACATAACTATTTAATTATTACAATTCAATCAGAAGAATGCCTGCCGTTCCTGGAAAAACTGCTGGAGAAACTCGACCAGGGCCCGCACCTTGCCGGGCACATGGCGCCGTACCGGGTACACCGCATACAGGTCCAGCGGCAGACGTCCATACTCCGTCAGAATCTCGACCAGTTGCCCACTCTCCAGCGCACGGGCCAGCAGGAAGCGCGGCTGCACCGTGATGCCCATGCCATTGACGGCGGCATCGATCAGCAAGTCTCCGTTATTGGCGCGCAGACTGCCCTGCACCTTGATCCGGCGTTCGGTGCCATCGGCATCGACAAAGGTCCAGTAACCGGCCTGATCCGTCAGGGTATAGACCAGACAATTGTGGTCGACCAGATCCTCCTTGCGTTGCGGGGTGCCGTGCTCGGCCAGATAGGCAGGCGAAGCGGCAATGGCCCCGTTGACCTTGACCAGTCGACGCGCGATCAGCGTGGAGTCGCCAGGGCGGGTGATGCGCAGTGCCAGGTCATAGCCATCCTCCACCAGGTCGACACGGCGGTCATTCAGCGACAGATCGATCTCGATCTGCGGATACAGCCGGCAAAATTCGGTCAATGCAGCGCCGAGAAAACGCTCGCCAAGCGACACCGGCGCCGTCAGGCGCAAGCGGCCTGCCGGTTGTGCCGCCCCTTGCGACAGCCGCGCCTCCAGCGCTGCCAGCTCACCCAGCAACATGCCGGCCTCTGCCAGATACGCCTCCCCTTCCGACGTCAGCGACAGGCGCCGCGTCGTGCGATGCATCAGTCGCACCCCGAGTCGGGCCTCCAGCGCAGACACCAGCTTGGTCACCATGGCACGTGATAAGCCCATGCGCTCAGCCGCCGCTACAAAGCTGCCCTGCTCGGCCACCGTGACAAACGCCGTAATTTCCGAGAAGCGATCCATAATTTCCTCCAGGTAAACAATGCTTTTATTGAACAACTATTTATTCAACAAAGCAAACCCGCTTTAATAGGGGTAACAGCACGGCATCGAGCATCCTGCCGGATGCACCAAAACACGTGCCCTTTTATGGATTGCTTTCAAGGAGTTACAGATGAACACCAACCCGAGACTGGCCAGCCTGAGTTTGCGTCTTGCGCTGGGCCTGATGTATCTGGCGCATGGCGCCACCAAACTGTTTGTCTTCACCCCGGCCGGTACGGCCAAGTTCTTTGCCAGCCTGGGGGTTCCCGGCTTTGTCGGTTACCTGGCTATCGTGGCTGAGCTGGGCGGTGCCGCCTTGCTGTTGTCCGGCTTCATGGCCCGCTGGGCGGCGATTGCCCTGGTTCCCTTGCTGCTGGGCACCATCGTCCTGGTTCATGGCGCCAATGGCTGGATGTTCGCCAATCCGGGGGGTGGCTGGGAGTATTCAGCTTTCCTGATCGCCGCCTCGATCGCCCTGTTCTTCCTGGGGAATGGCAAGCCGTCCGACCGCGCCGGCGCCTGATCCCGCCTTGCCTCATCCTGCCCGCCCGCCGGCCTGCCGACGGGCGGGTTTGTTTTTGCCCCAAATCAATTTTGCACCGCAACATCCTCTGTGATTTGCCAGATGGCTACTACACTTATTGAGAAGACTTAATAAAGGAGGTCGACATGGGCAAGCATGAGCGCGTGCAGCAAGAGGATTGGCATCCCCCACTGGCAGAAGAGCTCTACCGGGCCATCGACCCATTTGAACTGGGCCCGATCATCGGCAAGGCACAACTGGCCTGGTGGTCGCACCCCAAGGACATGATGAATGCCATCGGCAACTGGCAAAGTGATGCCCTGCGCTGGCAGGCTCAGGCCTGGCGCCGCTTGCTGGGCGAGGGGGACGAAGACGAATTTCCGGCCAACCCCAGCGACGATCGCTTTGCCGACGAAGCCTGGCGCAGCCAGCCCGGCTGGGACATGCTCAAGGAATGGTATCTGTTCAATACCCGCTGGCTGCAAGACACCCTGTACGCCACGCCGGAGCTGAGCGACAAGGAGCGTAACCTCAGTGCCTTCTGGCTGCGGCAATACCTCAACGCCCTGGCCCCGACCAACTACCTGCCCTTCAATCCGCGAGCGCTGGAGAAAGCCCGCGAAACCGGGGGAGAGAGCCTGCTCAACGGCCTGCGCAATTTCCTGCGCGATATGGAGCACGGCGATATTGCCATGACGGACCGCGACGCCTTCCAGGTCGGCGTCAATCTGGCCACCACCCCCGGCGCCGTAGTGTACCGTGGCCCGTTGCTGGAAGTGCTGCACTATCAGGCGACCACAGAAAAGGTCCGCGCCGTCCCGATCGTCATCGTCTCGCCGTGGATCAACAAATATTACGTTCTGGATCTGGACGCCAAAAAGAGCATGGTGAGCTGGCTGGTCAGCCAGGGCTTCTCGGTCTTCATCACCAGCTGGAAAAACCCGCGTGAGGAAGCCCGTGACCTGGCCTTTGACGACTACATCCACGACGGCATTGACCGCATCGTGGAAGTGGCGCGCAAAATCAGCGGCAGCGAGCAGGTCCACCTCACCGGCTATTGCATCGGCGGTACCCTGACCGCCACTTATCTGGCCTGGCTGGCCGCCCGCAAACAGGCCGGCAAGGTCGCCTCTGCCACCCTGCTGACCACGCTGACCGATTTCGCCCGCCCGGGCGACATCGAGGTATTCCTGGGCGAAGAGGGGCTGGATTTTGTCGAGCGCAAGATGGCGCAACGTGGTTATCTGGACGGCAAGGACATGGCGTCCAGTTTCCGCATGCTGCGGGCCAACAGTCTGGTCTGGAACTACTGGGTGGGCAATTATCTGCTGGGAGAAACCCCGCGGGCCTTCGACATTCTCTACTGGAACATGGATACCACGCGCATGCCGCAGCAGATGCACAGTTTTTATCTGCGCGAGTTTTACTACCACAACAAGCTGTGCCAGCCAGATGCCCTGGTCATTGCCGGTGAGCCGATTGATCTGCAACGCATCGAAACGCCACTATTCATGGTGTCGACCGAAGAGGACCACATCGCCCCGTGGAAACAGACCTGGAAGCTGACCCAGCATGTCAGCGGACCGATCACCTTCACCCTGTCGTCCTCGGGCCACATCCTGGGCATCGTCAATCCGCCGTCACCGGGCTCCAAGCGCCAATACTGGCAGGGGACGCCGCAGCAAGGACAGAGCGCGGATTACTGGCTGGCCCATCATGAAGCGCATGCAGGCTCCTGGTGGCCCAGCTGGGTGGAGTGGCTGACACCTCGCAGCGGCGACATGGTCCCGTTCAAGCTGGACAGCAAGCACTACCCTCAACTTGGTCCCGCTCCGGGCACGTATGTGCTGGGGTAATGACACACAGACAAAAAAGCCCGGCAATGTACCGGGCTTTTTCCGTTTTGTCGGGCAAAACCTCAGGCCCAGACCACCAGGCAGTGGTTCTTCTTGCCGCGACGCAGCAGGGTGTAACGACCAAAGCGCTGATCGGCTGCCTGCAGGACATAGCTCAGATCGGTCACCTTGGCCCCATTGACCACCACGGCACCGCTCTCGATAAAGCCTCGTGCCTGGCTCTTCGAAGTTGCCAGACCACCAGCCACCACCGCGTCGATCAGATTGCCTTCGCCCAGGGTCAGCTGCACGGTCGGCAGGCCATCCAGCGCCAGTTGCTCGAAGTCATCCTCGGTCAGCGATTGCTGGTCTTCGGAGAACAGGCTCTGGCTGATGCGCTTGGCCGCCTCCAGTGCACTGGCACCGTGTACCAGCGTGGTGACCTGTTCGGCCAGAATGCGCTGCGCCTCCGGGGCCCCCTCACGCGCCTTGTCGGCCGCCTCGATGGCCTGAATCTCGCTCATCGGCATGAAGGTGTAGAACGCCAGGAAGCGGTAAACATCGGCATCAGCCGTCCCGAGCCAGAACTGGTAGAACTTGTAGGGCGAGGTCTTTTTCGGATCCAGCCACACGGTCCCGGTTTCGGTCTTGCCGAATTTGGTGCCATCGGACTTGGTGATCAACGGCAGGGTCAGACCGAAAACATGCTCGCGATTCAGACGGCGGGTCAGGTCGATACCGGAGGCGATATTGCCCCACTGGTCAGAGCCGCCAATCTGCAGGCGACACTGATGCAGACGGTTCAGCTCGACGAAGTCGTAACCCTGCAGCAGGCTGTAGGAAAACTCGGTGAAGGAAATGCCCACCTCATCGCGGTTGATGCGCTGCTTGACCGATTCCTTGTTGATCATGGCATTGACCGAAAAGTGCTTGCCGATGTCGCGCAGGAAATCCAGCACGTTCATGCTGCCAAACCAGTTGAAGTTGTTGCTGACGATGGCGCTGTTGGCACCGCGGTCAAAATCGAGGAAAGGCGACACCTGCTGGCGGATACGCTCGCTCCAGCTGGCCGTGACATCCGGGGTGTTGAGCTTGCGCTCGGCAGCCTTGAAGCTGGGGTCACCGATCATGCCGGTGGCACCGCCGACCAGCGCGACCGGGCGGTGACCGGCCTGCTGAAAGCGCTTCAGCGTCAACAGCGGCACCAGATGGCCGATATGCAGACTGTCAGCGGTCGGATCAAAGCCGCAATACAAGGTCACCATACCCTCGGACAACTGCGCTTCCAGCGCTTCACGGTCGGATACCTGGGCGAGGAGACCTCGTTCTTCCAGCTGGCTGATCAGATTCTGCTGAGACATGTCTTACTTCCTTACGCTAAGTCGGGACATCAAATGAATGGGTCATTCTAGCGGATAACCCGCCTGCTCTGCATCCCCGTCCAAAGCCACAGAACAAAGCTATAGTTAAACCAGCTGGGTTGCCTGCCGGAGTGAAAACATGAATCGTTTCATTGATGCCGCCGCGCGCGACATTCTGGATCTGCATGAATTGGTCGAGGCATGGGTCCGGGGCGGGGCCGATGCGCCGCCGGTCGACATGGCGGGCTTTCTCGCCCACTTTCATCCGGAATTTGTCATGATTGCCCCGGCAGGAAAACGCCAGGGGCGCGAGGCGCTGGTGAGAACCATCCTCGAGGCCATCGACCGCCGCAGCGAACTGGACATCAACATCGTCGACCTGGAGCTGGTCCATGCCACCAGCGACGTGGCCATTTTTACCTATGAAGAACAGCGGCGAACCCCAAAGGGTTTCCACCGCCGCATCTCGACCGCCACGTTCACCCGCGGCGCAGATGGCGAACCCCTGCTGCGCCACCTGCAGGAAACCTGGATCGACGAATGACCGCTCAGTGACTGCCCTGCTCGATCGGTGCCGGCGCCCCCTTGGATTGGGGGTCGACGGCATCCTTGATCGACTCGACGCCTTCGCTGACCGCCTTGCCCACGGCCAGCGCCCCGTCCTTGAAGGCATGACCGACCTCCTTGCCGCCCTTGACGGCAGCATGGCCGACCGAGCTCGCGCCTTTGGCAATGCTGTGGCCGGCATGTTTGGCATCCTTGGCCACGACATGCCCGACGGTCACGGCATCCTGCTTGATGCTGGAGATGACACCCGTTTTGGCTGGCGCCGAAGCATTCTCCCCGGCCTGAGCCCAGGCGGAAGCCAGTACGGTAAAGGAAAGCATCCAGACAGCTTGCTTGATCTTCATGACACCACTCGCTTAAAAGGGAATGGTGCTACCTTAGCAAAGATCGCTCCCGACGGCGACTGACTCCTGGCAAACCCTGGCCAGTCAAGGCTTTCCGTCCGGCAAGGCCGCGACATGTGATCGCCAGAGGGCGGCAAAGGCATCCAGCTGCCTGCACTCCGGCAGGTTCAGGGACCGGCACAATGCCGGCAAGGTTGGTGCCGCCATGCGGCCTGTCTCTTGCAGATCGGGATGCAGCAACACTTGTCCGGCCGGACCATTGGCCTCGATTCGCCCCGCCTTGAGGTGCAGGACGCGACTGGCATGACGGGCAATGAAATCCAGATCATGACTGATGAACAGGACTGCGCGCCCCTGCTCCCGGGCCATGTTCATCCAGGCCTCGAACCGGGCCAGCAAGGGCGCATCAAAGTCACGCGTCGGCTCATCCAGCAAGATCAGCGGTGTATCCTGCGCAATCAGCGACGCCAGACTGAGCATGCGGCGCTCGCCGGCATTCAGATCCATTGGATGGCGCGCTGCCAGCCCGGTCAATCCGGTCAAACTCAGCGCCATCGACACGCGCTGTTCGACTTCTTCGGCCGACAGCCCGGCCAGTGATGGCGCAAATCCGACCTCGGCATCCACCCGCTCGCGGCAGATCTGTCGCTCGGCTTCCTGAAACATCAGCGATACCTGACGAGCCAGCTGCGGAGGACGCGCCTGAGCCGTATCCAGCGACCCCAGCCAGACCTTGCCGCTGGCGGGCCTGAGCAGGCCGCAGGCCAACTGGAACAGGGTGGACTTGCCGGCGCCGTTGCGCCCTACCAGTGCCACACACTCATTGGGCGCAATCTGCAGCGTCATGCACTGCAGCAGCGGCGAAGCCTCTGCCCAGGCGAACGACACTTCTTCAAATTTCAGCAGCGGTTCAGCCATGCAGCACCGCCATGAACTGTGCCGGGGCAGCCGCCGCACTCAGGGGCGCCGTCACCGAGGCGCGCCACAACCCTTCGCTTCTGGCCTGATGCGCCGCGCGCAGTGCATCACTGGCACAAACATGCGTCAGCGCCTGATCAAACACCACCGCCGGGGAATCGCAGGCAAGCTGGCGGCCCTCCTGCAACAGGACAACCCGCTGCGCCATGCTGGCGGCCAGGTCAAAGCGCTTTTCGAACAACACCAGCGCCATGCCCTCCCGCGTCAGCCCTGACAAACGCGCCAGAATGCGGCTGGCGGCCAAGGGCGTCAGACGGCTAAAGGCTTCATCCAGTAACAAGATTTGCGGACGCATGACCAGGGCCGCCGCCACAGCCACCCGCTGCGCCTCGCCGCCTGACAAGGTGGCAGGATGGCGCCCGGCAAGGTCTTCGGCCTCACACAAGGCCAATGCCTCTGCGACACGCAGCCGGATCTCCGACTCGGCCAGGCCGAGATTCTCCGGGCCGAAAGCCACCTCGGCCTCGACGGTGAAGGCACAGCCGCTCAATCCAACGTAGGGACTGGCCTGCACCAGTTGCACCCGTTCGGCCAGCCTGGCCGGGTGTTGCCCGGCCAGCGGTGCACCATCGATCATCGCCAGGCCGGCCGTGGTCGCCGGCAGGGCATGAGGCACCCAGCCGGCCAGCCAGTTGGCCAGAGTGGTCTTGCCGCTGCCACAGCCCCCCAGAACCGCCAGGGACTCGCCTGCGGCGAGCGTAAAATCGAGACCGGACAACACCGGCGCCGAGGCACCTCGACGCGTCAGGCTGGCCTGTTCGAAATGAATCAGTGCCATAAAGCGACCCCTGTCAGCAGGGCAGACAAAGACAGCCCCAGAGCGATCACGCCTCGCTCCCAGAAGGCCATGGATGGTGCATCGAGGGTCGTGCGCCGCGGCCGGCTACGAAAGGCCCGCCCATCCAGCGCGGCCGCACGGGCGGTCACATCGGAGAGCGTCCAGACCAGCAGAGGGAAAGTCAGCGCCAGCAAATGTCGCCAACGCCGGAAGCGTGAAGCCTGCACATCCACCCCGCGCGCCGCCTGAGCCTGCGCAATGGCCGCCAGCCGGGTCTTGATCTGCGACACCAGCAACATCGGGTTGGCCAGCAAATAGGCAGCGCCTGGCGGCAGGCGACTGGCAAACAAGGCGCGGATCAGACGCTCCGGCGTCAGCGTGGATAACCACAGCAGGGCGGCGGCCAGCACGGTCCCCACCCGCAGCCACAGCATCATCACCGGCTTGAGCGCCACATCGGCCTGGCGCAGATCGGCCCCCAGCCAGACGGAGAGCCAGCGGCCGTGCACCAGCAACAAACCCAGCGCCAGCGGCACCATGACCAGCGCCCAGCGACGCAGGCGCGCACTACCGTCCGGGCGTAGCCCCAGCAACACGACCAGCAGAACCAGCAGCCCCAGTCCGTGGCCCGGTTGTTCAAGCTGTAGCACCAGCAAAGCAAGCGGCAGCACCCAGGCCAGGCCGGTAAACGGATGCATCAACGCACAGCCGTCGCGTCGGGGAATTCGACCAGAACCCGTTCAGGCAGACGACGCACCACATACCAGGCCACCAGCACGGTGATGACCTTGTCGGCCAGATTGGCGGCAAAGACCGTCAGTGCCACCGACTCCAGCAGATCTTTTCCCATGGCGTGCAGATAGGCCACAGCGAAGTCGGCACCGCTGCCGGTCACCCCGCCAAACAGATAGGTGCGAATCGGCGTCGCCACCACCATCAGCCCCAGCGTGATCAACAGACTGGACAGCAGTGCTCTGGGCAGAGTGCGGTAGCCCCCCGAGCGGGCGCACAGGCCGGCAACCAGACCAATGACCGCCGCAACGGGCGCGAAGGCAGCGGCCACCGGGTCGGTGATCAAACCCCAGAGCAGGTTAGTCACCACGCCGGCGACCACCGCGGCCAGCGGGCCGGCCATCATCGCCACCACCACCGTACCGATCGAATCAAGGAAAATCGGCAACTTGAGCATGCTCACCAGTTGGCCGAAGGCCATATTGATGGCAATCGCCGCCGACATCAGTGCCAAAGTACGCGTCGAAAACAGGTTTTTCATGGTTAGCCTCGGTTTCAAGAGTGACTATCAGTAATGACCAACTCGTCGTAACCGGACCGTGCACACGGCTCGCGCGAAAACACGAGTCCCTGCAGCTCGCCGATTACCAGTTCGCATGTGGTACGCACCAGACATCCTGGCATGACATGCCCGCCACGCATCTGACCACAGGCATCCGACACGGACATGTGCAAATGCCCGCCCTGCTGATCCAGCGTGCCGGATAAGGCAATGATCTCGAATGCACCGTGCAGCACGGTACTGTCCGGTTCGCCGGCAAAGCGCAGCGATGCCTGGCTCAGACTGCCGACGACCCCGGCAATCCAGCCGGCACGGATATCATTTTGAACAAGGAAAGCATTCAATGCGCTCAGCAGCTCATCGCCTGGCAACAGCCGCAGCGCGAAGAAACGGGCAGCATGCCCCATGGTATCGATCTCCGTTGTGTCGCGGAGCAGGCCTCCGCCACCACATTGAGACGGCGTCGCCACAACAGGATCAGACAGCGGCGCCAATCATTGAATGACTAAAGATCTTAGCATCTTCAAATAAAAATTCTCCAAGCATAATCAGTGTGCACTGCCCGAGATCAAAGGCCTGTGTTTTTTAAGCATCACTGCCAGGGAGGCGGCGGGCATGGCCGCGTGGGGTTTGAAGGCCGGACGAAGAACTGGCTCAGAGCGTCCCCTGGTGGCGGCGGACAAAGCAAGCGGAAGGATGAAATGCAAAAAAGCCACCCTTTTCAGAGTGGCTTTTTTGGTAATTCTGGTGGCCAGTCGCGGAATCGAACCACGGACACGCGGATTTTCAATCCGCTGCTCTACCAACTGAGCTAACTGGCCTTCTTGGCGGCGCTGCTGCGTCGTCAGAGGTCGCCATTTAACCAGAGGCTCCCTGCTCCGTCAAGCTTTTCGCCGCCTTTTTTCAGACAAATTCCTAACAAGAGAAAAAGCGACAACAGAAACAGACACTTGGCTTCGCGACATTTTGAGCAAAAACAGCCGAGCCCCGCGCCTTGCGCGAGGCTCGCGCGCTCATCAGGCGGTCAACACCCCTCGACGGACCTGATCTTCTTCCATCGACTCAAACAACGCCTTGAAATTACCCTCGCCAAAGCCATCATTATTCTTGCGCTGGATGATTTCGAAGAATACCGGGCCGATCACGGTCTCGGTAAAGATCTGCAGCAAGATCCCGCCGCCCTCGGTCGGTGCGCCATCGATCAAAATACGGTTATCGCGCATGCGGGCAAGGTTTTCCCCATGACCGGGCACACGGCTGTCGACACGCTCATAATAGGTGTCCGGCGTATCGAGAAATTTGGTGCCGGCCGCACGCAGACCTTCCACCGTGGCATAAATATCACTGGTCGACAGGGCAATGTGCTGGATCCCTTCACCGTGATACAGACGCAAGAACTCTTCGATCTGACTCTTGTCATCGGCCGACTGGTTGATGGGGATACGGATCTTGCCGCAGGGACTGACCATGGCGCGCGAGGTCAGTCCCGTCAACTTGCCTTCGATATCGAAATAGCGGATCTCGCGGAAATTGGCGATGGCGGTATAAAAACCAGCCCAGACATCCATATTGCCGCGCGCCACATTGTGCGTCAGATGATCGATCTCCTGCAGCCCTGCCCCCTGATGATGCCAGTCGGCCCCCGGCAAGGACACGAAATCAACATCATAGATATTGCGCTCGCCATAGCGGTCAACCAGATAAATGGCCGAACCACCAATCCCCTGAATCGCCGGTATATTCAGTTCCATCGCCCCGACGGGGTGTTCATAGGCTTTGGCCCCATTGGCCAGTGCATACTCATAAGCCTTGGCGGCATCCTTGACGCGCCAGGCCATGGCGCAGACAGAAGGACCATGCAAGCGGGCAAAATCAACAAAGGGCGCAACCGGCTCACCATTGACAATGAAGTTGATATCGCCCTGGCGATAGAGCGTCACATTGCGATGGCGATGCCGCGCAACGGCAGCAAAGCCCAGCGAGCGAAACAGTTCACCCAGCCTGGCGACCCCGTCGGCATCGGCTGCGGTGTACTCGACAAATTCGAAGCCGTCGGTGGCAAGGGGATTGTTCAGGTTCATGCAGTTTCTCCGTTTTTGTAGGCGAAGGACCATCCTCTGCGGGATATCGGTCCGGACAGATCAGAACAGGGCGTCCGCCCAGCGGGCAAACGACTGCTCCAGTTGATCGAAACTCTCGATGACGAACAGCTTTTGCTGCATGTGCCAGATATCGTAGGGCTCGGCACTCACCACCTCGATATCAAAAGGACACTTCCGGGTTTGATCCGAGAGGCTGAACAACACCTCATCCGGGGACGACAAGATGCCTGAACCATAAATACGATGTTCATCACCCTCGCGAATCAGGCCAAACTCCACGGCATACCAGTAAATTCTTGGCAACCATTCCCTGGCCGGATGGTCGAGTTCAAAGGCTTTGACCCCCACCTGACCAAAGCGCTCGAAAAAAGCACAGAAACGGGGATCCGTCAGCAGGGGCACATGCCCCATCAGATCATGAAACATGTCCGGCGCCGGGGTATAACCCAGCTCTTCGGGCTTGCGAATGAAATCCGTTGAGGGGAAATGCCGCGAGGCCAGCAGGGCAAAAAACTCGGCATCCGGCACGATGCCGTCCACACGCACCAGCCGCCAGCCAGTGCAGGCTTCGACCCGATCGCTGATGTCGGCCAGACGCGGAATATGATCACGCGGAAAGTCGATGGCCTCCAGACCGCTCAGGAACTCTCGGCAGGCTCGTCCGGGCAGGACCCGTTGCTGATTGGCCAGCAAGGTAGCCCAGGTCTGATGCTCGATCGGACTATATGCAGGGACAGGTACCTCATGGATATCCTGCTGTTGCACTAATGCCATCTTCATGTCCGGACGGATCAAGCCTGCATCAGTGGTATACATTGCATCTTTTCCTTACTTATTGATTCCGAAGAGATAACTTCCGCGTGTAAAATAGGCATGTTAGGCATTTTATTCTAGAGAAGTCTTTCGCCAATTTCCTAGCTAATATGTCTTATAATGCAAAGATAAAAGAACAAAATTTCAACACACCATGACAAAAGGACAAGAGATGCCAAGTCTTACACTAGATAAGACCGACTTGAGGATTCTGGCGGAGCTGCAACTCAACGGGAGATTGACCAACGTAGAGCTGGCCGAACGGGTCGCGTTGTCTCCTTCTCCGTGTCTGCGCCGCCTGAAACAGCTGGAAGAATCGGGGGTCATCAGCCAATATGTTGCACTTTTGGATCCTGCCAAGATCGGCCTCGGTTTGCAGGCTTTCGTGCGTGTCACACTGGAAAAGCGCGGCAATTCGCACAATCAGAGCTTTGTCGATGCCGTTCAGCGCTGGACCGAAGTCGTCAATTGCTTCGCCATGACCGGCGAAATGGACTATCTGCTGCAGGTTCATTTCGAAGACATGGAGCATTTTTCACGTTTCGTCATGAACGAGCTGTTGCAACAGCAAGGGGTCGAAGACGTCAAATCGAGCTTCGTCCTGAAAGAGTTCAAGCGCACCACGGCTCTGCCGCTGAGCCACCTGCGCTAATCCCGGGCCGGAACGGCGCCGACCGTTCCGGCTGTCACCCACGGCCCGTGGATGCGGGTCATCCAGCAAGGGCGTCGGATGCGTTTCAAACCGCTGGCAATACAGGTGCTGCAGCAGATCCTGCTCTATGCGGTTCTGTTTTGGCTTCTGGTCAGTGCCGTACGCGCCGGCCTGCTGTTTTATCACGGCCAGAAACGCCTCGCCGAGATCCCGGAGACGGTCAACACCCTGTACATGCCGCTGCTGGCGCAGAGCGTCTGGGATGTCGAACTCAACACCACCCAGAAGGAACTGGCCAGCATCAGCGCCATCAATGGCGTCGAATCAGTCATTCTGGAGACACGCCTGGGGCAGCGCCTGCGCTATGACAGCCCGCATGCCGGCAACGCCCCCCACAACGTCTACCACCTGGACGTTCACCTCAATCACGGCACCCGCGAGTCACTCGGCACGCTGACACTGTTCGTCTCCAACAAGCCGGTTCAAAGCGAAATCGTCAACGATCTGCTCAGCAGCATGGCGCAGCGTGTCCTCGACTTCACGGCACTGGCACTGCTGATCGTCTTTATTCTGCGCCGCCGCTTCGTCTTGCCGGTCCAGCAGCTGGCCCAGGCGGCACGTACCTTCCGGCCTGGCGAGGCGACACCGACGTTTCGCCTGAACTATCCCAGCCATATCGAAGACGAGATGACCCAGTTGCTGGCGTCGTTCAATGCCATGCGCACCAGCATCAACAGCCATCTGGCCGACCGCGAGCGTTATGAAACCGCCCTGACCCAGGCGCGCGATGAGCTGGCACGCCGGGTGGAAGAACGCACCGCGCAGCTGGACAGGCTGCTGAATTTCCAGCAACTGGTCTCGGCGATTTCCTCACGCTTCATCAACATCCCGCTGGCAGAAGTGAATCTGGCCATGTCGCAGGCCCTGATGCAGATTGGTCAGTTCATGGATGTCGATCGCTGCTACCTGATCGGCGTCGATCACCTGCAAATCGTCAGCATGGTGCACGAGTGGCAGGCACCAGGGATCGACAGCGGCAAGGAGGGACTGGGATTTGCTCCCCTGACGGCACGGCCATCATTATTCGCCACCCTGATGCGCGAGGGCGTGCTGAACCTGCCGCACTGCCAGTCACTCCCGCAGGCAGATCTGGCCAGCGCGCAGGATGCGATCCAGAGCATGCTGATGATCCGCATCGACTACCTCGGCCACCCGGTCGGCGTCTTCGGCTGTGACATGCTGCGCCATGCCAGACAATGGCAGGAGGAAGAGTTGGTTCAGGCCCGTTTGCTGGCCGATATGTTTGCCAACATGATTATCCGCTGCCAGCAGCTGCAAGATCTGTCCGAAACGCAGCAGCAACTGGAGCAGGCCAATGCCAACCTGGCACGCATGGCCTTGAGCGATAGCCTGACCGGACTGGCCAACCGCCGTCACTTTGACGAAGAAAAGCGTCAGGCCTTCGACAAGGCGCGCCGCAAGGCGGAGCCCCTCGGGCTGATCATGCTGGATATCGACTTCTTCAAGGAATACAACGACCACTACGGTCACCTGGCGGGAGATCAATGCCTGCAGCAGCTCGCTGCCCTGCTGACGCGTTTCTTCGTTTATCCGGGCGAACTGGCCGCGCGAATCGGCGGGGAGGAATTTGCCGTGCTGCTGCCGGGACTGGACGCCCAGGCCGTCAGGTCACGCGCCGAAGCGCTGCGACAGGCGGTCTGGGAACTGAACCTGCCCCACGCCAGCTCGCGTGTCGCAGACCGTCTCACCATCAGCCTGGGGATTGCCGCCCTGGACACGGCAAACCACAGCAGCATCGATCAGATGATTGCCGAGGCCGACGCCGGGCTATACCGCGCCAAGGCCTCCGGACGCAACTGCACAGGCTGAACGGTACCGGCATAAAGAAAACGGCCGCTTCCGGAAGGAGCGGCCGTTTTCTTTATGCATCGCGGCTTAGCGGGCTACGCGACGATGGTTCTGGTAGTGCTGCCAAGCCAGTTTGATGGCATTGATGAACGATACAAACATATTGTTCTCCTTCGATATAGGGGTAGAGACTTGCCGGACAAAAGCACGGCCGCGCTGTCAGACAGAACTTTAGCCCGCAGCGCCCCATCACTCGATAGGACTAATCTGAATAATCCAAAAAACTAAAAAACAATATGGTTGTATGACCATTGCGCACAACGAGCCTTTATCCTGGGGCTCAAATGACAACGGGCGACATCACTGTCGCCCGTTTCGTTTGCCATCCCCAGGATTAGCGGGCATAGCGGCGGCCTTGGCGATGGTAAACGGACCAGGCGTGTTGCAGTTGGGACAGAAGCTTGATCATGGTAACTCTCCTTGAGTGAAAAACCGGCAGGTGCCTTATATGGCTTTTATTTGCCGGTAAATCAAAGATATCCGCCCCTCATTGCAAGGTCAATGGTTTTGCATGATTTCGCTATTCATCCCAAATAACATTAAATAATTATAAATTATGCAAAGCCATGAAATCAGGCCGCTATCACCTCATCAACCCCATGATTTTGTGTGTGTCTTTTTTACGACGCGCCGCAGCATAAAACAAAAAAAGGGGCCTAAGCCCCTTGTTAGATCATGGCTATTACAAGCCTAGTCGCTGCCAGATGGTTGAGACCACGCCAGCCTGATTCAGCGTATAGAAGTGCAACCCTGGCGCACCGGCCTGCAACAGACGGTCACACAGCTCGGTCACGACATCCAGCCCCAGGGCTCGCACCGAAGCGACATCGTCCCCGTAAGCCTGCATGCGCAGCCTCAGCCAGCGCGGCACTTCCGTGCCGCAGGCATCAGAGAAACGGCACATCTGACTGAAATTGCTGATTGGCATGATGCCCGGCACGATCGGCACATCCACGCCACGGGCGCGCACCTCATCAACAAAGCGCAGATAGCTGTCGATGTTGAAAAAGTACTGCGTGATGGCCGAGTCGGCGCCTGCATGAATCTTGCGCACAAAGTTATTCAGATCATCCTCGGCGGAACGCGCCTGAGGATGGAATTCCGGATAAGCCGCCACCTCGATATGAAAATGCTCGCCATGTTCTTCGCGGATAAAAGCCACCAGTTCGTTGGCATAGCGAAACTCCCCAGCCTCGACCATGCCGCTGGGCATGTCTCCGCGCAGGGCCACGATGTGGCGGACGCCATGGGAACGATACTCGTCCAGCAAAGCCCGGATATTGTCGCGGGTCGAACCGATGCAGGACAGATGCGGCGCCACAGCCAGTCCGCGCGAACGGATCTCTTGCACCGTCGCCAGGGTTCCTTCGCGGGTGCTGCCACCGGCACCGAAGGTCACCGAAAAGAACTCCGGCTTCAGCGGAGCCAGCTGCATCAGCGTGTTCTGCAGACGAGTCATGCCCTCGGGCGTCTTGGGCGGGAAAAATTCGAAACTGAAATTGGATGTCCGTTCGGCCATGCGCTCCTCGGGCTCTCTCTTTGTCGGATTGATCAGACGGGGGGGAGACTCTGATTATAGAACCACGACTGTGGTCTCCCTCCCCGGGTCAGGCATTAATAACGATAGTGATCGGGCTTGTACGGACCGTTTTGCGGCACGCCAATATAGTTGGCCTGCTCATTGCTCAGTTCAGTCAGCTGGGCGCCAATGCGCTTGAGGTGCAAGCGCGCCACCTTCTCGTCCAGATGCTTGGGCAAGACATACACCTGCTTTTGATACTGGTCGCCATTAACGAACAGTTCGATCTGGGCAAGCACCTGATTGGTAAACGAGTTGGACATGACGAAACTCGGGTGACCGGTGGCGCAACCCAGATTGACCAGGCGCCCTTCGGCCAGCAGGATAATGCGTTTGCCGTCCGGGAAGATGATGTGATCAACCTGTGGCTTGATGTTTTCCCACTGGTACTGACGCAGGCTGGACACTTCGATTTCCGAATCGAAATGGCCGATATTGCACACGATGGCCTGGTTGCGCATGGCCTTCATGTGGGCGTGATTGATCACGTTGACGTTACCGGTGGCGGTGACAAAAATGTCCGCCTTGTCAGCAACATCTTCCATGCGTACCACGCGATAGCCTTCCATGGCCGCCTGCAGGGCGCAGATCGGGTCAATCTCCGTCACCCAGACAGTCGCCCCCAGGCCACGCAGACTCTGAGCACAACCCTTGCCGACATCGCCATAGCCCGCCACGACGGCCACCTTGCCGGCAATCATCACATCAGTCGCACGCTTGATGCCATCGACCAGCGATTCACGGCAACCGTACAGGTTGTCGAACTTGGACTTGGTCACTGAGTCGTTGACGTTGAAGGCCGGGAACGGCAGGCGCCCCTCCTTGTGCAACTGGTACAGACGATGCACACCCGTGGTCGTTTCTTCGGTCACGCCCTTGATCTGGACCAGACGCTTGGAATACCACTGGCCATCCACTTCCAGATGACGCTTGATCGCGGCAAACAGCGCGGTTTCCTCATCGTTGGACGGATGGGCCAGAACGCTGCGATCCTGTTCGGCCCGTGCGCCCAGCATCAACAGCAAGGTGGCATCGCCGCCATCATCCAGAATCATGTTGGCGGACTGGCCGGCCGGCCACTCGAAAATGCGGTGGGTATATTCCCAGTACTCGTCCAGGCTTTCACCCTTGAAGGCAAACACCGGAATCCCGGCGGCGGCAATCGCCGCGGCGGCATGGTCCTGGGTGGAGAAGATATTGCACGACGCCCAGCGCACATCGGCACCGAGGGCCACCAGCGTCTCGATCAGCACGCCGGTCTGAATGGTCATGTGCAGGGAGCCGGCAATGCGCGCACCGCGCAGCGGCTGCTGATGACGATACTCTTCGCGCAAGGCCATCAGACCCGGCATCTCGGTCTCGGCGATGCTCAGTTCCTTGCGGCCCCAGGCCGCTTGCTGGATATCGGCAACCAGAAAATCAGTGAATTCAGCCATCGTGTGTTCCTTTACACGCGGCCGAGGGGGAGATGCGCTTACCTACATCCCGCACCCCGGCACGGATTGTCAGGTAAGCGCCGTTTTGAACCGGGCCTGGGACGTTGTCCGTCTCGCAGCGCTTCCCGGAAATAAGCGGATTACAGCCCGGCGTCGGCTTTCAGGGCTTCGGCCTTGTCGGTACGCTCCCAGGTAAACTCCGGCTCTTCGCGACCGAAGTGGCCATAGGCCGCGGTCTTGCTGTAGATCGGACGCAGCAGGTCCAGCATCTGTACGATGCCCTTCGGACGCAGGTCGAAGTGGCGCTTGACCAGCTCAACGATCTGCTCATTGGGAATGCGGTTGGTACCGAAGGTATCCACGGCAATCGAGGTCGGCTGCGACACACCGATGGCGTAGGAAACCTGAATCTGGCACTGACGCGCCAGACCGGCGGCCACGATGTTCTTGGCCACATAGCGACCGGCATAGGCGGCAGAACGGTCAACCTTGGACGGATCCTTGCCGGAGAAGGCACCGCCACCATGCGGCGCGGCACCACCGTAGGTATCGACGATGATCTTGCGGCCAGTCAGACCGCAATCGCCCATCGGGCCGCCAATCACGAAGCGGCCAGTCGGGTTGATCAGGAACTTGGTTTCTGCCGTCAGCATATTCGGCGGCAGGACCGGCTTGACGATGTCTTCAATGACGGCTTCGGTCAGGGTCTTGTGATCGATGTCCGGGCTGTGCTGAGTCGACAGCACCACGGTTTCGATACGCTTTGGCAGGCCGGTGGCACTGTCGTAGACGCAGGTGATCTGGCTCTTGGCATCCGGACGCAGCCATGGCAGACGACCATCCTTGCGCAGCTCGGCCTGGCGTTGCATCAGGCGATGCGAATAATAGATCGGGAACGGCATCAGCGTCGGGGTCTCGTCGCAGGCGTAACCGAACATCAGGCCCTGGTCACCGGCACCCTGATCGAGATCCAGCCCCTGGCCTTCGTTGACGCCCTGGGCAATATCCGGCGACTGCTTGTCGTAGCAGGCCATCACCGCACAACCGTGATAATCGAAGCCCAGCTCGGAATTGTCGTAGCCGATACGCTTGATGGTCTCACGCGCCACCTGGATGTAATCGATGTTGGCATGGGTGGTAATTTCACCGGCCAGCACGACCAGGCCGGTATTCACCAGCGTTTCCGCAGCCACGCGGCCGAATTTGTCTTCGCGCAGGATCGCGTCAAGGATGGCGTCGGAAATCTGGTCGGCAACCTTGTCCGGATGGCCCTCCGAGACCGACTCGGACGTAAACAAATATTCACTCATTTTGATCTGCTTTCCGAATAATCTGCATTCGTGATGATAAAATACGCCGCTTTAATGCGACTCAAATCCCTACCATGGCTTCGCTGGTCAAACTACTGCTTACCCTGCTTGCCCGCCTGCCTCTGGCATGGTTGCAGGTGTTGGGTGCCCTGCTCGGCCGCATGACCCTGACACTGTCAGGCTCATTCCGTGCCCGCATGGCGAAAAATCTTGAAGATAGTAAAATTCTTCCAAATTATCAGCTTTCCCGCGACGCAGTCAAACAGTGCGCAGAAGAAACCGGCAAGGGCGCGCTGGAGCTGGCCATCGCCTGGTGTCGCGAACCGCGCGACATTGCCCGCATGGTCAAGGCATGCGACGGCTGGGAGCATGTCGAAAAGGCGATCAGCGCTGGCCATGGCATTGTCTTCGTCACGCCGCATCTGGGCAGCTATGATATTGCCGGCCGCTATATCAGCCATCGCCTGCCCTTTCCGCTGACCGCCATGTATCGCCCGCCCAAGTTATCCTGGCTTGAACCGGTCATGAATGCCGGCCGCGCCAGGGGCAAGGGCAAAACGGCGCCGGCAACCGGCGCTGGCGTGCGCGTGCTGATGAAAGCACTCAAGGCAGGCGAAGCCACCATCATTTTGCCGGATCAGGTTCCCGGCAATGGAGAAGGCGTCTGGGCGCCCTTCTTCGGACAACCCGCCTATACCATGACCCTGGTGCCGCGCCTGGCCCAGCTCAAGGGTGTGGAGACCTTGTTGTTTTATGGAGAACGACTGGCGAGAGGTCAAGGATTCAAAGTTCACATCCGCCCCTTGCCCCAGCCGTTCACCGGTGAACGGGATCAGGATGCCGCCATCCTCAACCATGCGGTTGAGACCCTGATCACGGAATGCCCACTGCAATATCTGTGGAGTTATAACCGCTACAAATGCCCGGCAGGTGTCGAACAGCCGGCCGGGCAAGAAGGATCCCCATGAGAATCGCCTTTGCCCTGCTGTGGCTGATCCGCTTTCTGCCGATGCCGGTGATTGGCGCACTCGCCTGGTTGCTGGGCAGTGTGGCCTATCTGCTGGCCGCAGATCGCCGCCGTGTCGGTATGATCAACCTGCGCCTGTGCTTCCCCGAACTGAGTGACGCCGAACACAAGCGCATGCTGCGCAACAATTTCCGTTACATGCTGCGGCTGGTACTGGAATACGGCGTCGTCTGGTGGAGTTCGGCCGAACGGCTGGACCGACTGGTGGACATCAAGAACCTGCACTACGTCACCGATCTGCGCGAGCAGGGGCAGGATGTCATCCTGTTCTACCCGCATTTTGTCGGTTTCGAAATGTGTGTGTTTGCCCTCAATCAGCATCTGCCGCTGGTCAGCGTCTATTCCGCCCAGAAGAACGATACGCTGGATGCCATGATTTACCAGGGTCGCCAGCGGTACAACAATGCATTCATCGTTTCACGCCAGGAAGGACTGCGGCCGATCATCAAGGCCATGCGCAAGAACCATGTCCCCTTCCTCTACCTGCCGGATCAGGACTATGGTGCGCGCGACTCGATTTTCGCCCGGTTTTTTGGCATCGAGACCGCCACCATCACCGGTTTGTCGCGCATCAGCCAACTGGCGCGCGCCAAGGTGGTACCGGCCATCGCCCGCCGAGTGGGTAATCGCTGCGAACTGGAGTTCTATCCTGCCTGGGACAACTTCCCCAGCGAAGATGTGTCTGCCGATACTCAGCGTATGAACGATTTCCTGGAAGCGCGGGTTCGCGAACAGCCGGATCAGTATTTCTGGCTGCACAAGCGATTCAAGACCAGGCCAGAAGGACAGCCGCCGATTTACTGATCCGAAAAAAGCCCTCTGCATGCAGAGGGCTTTTTATATCAGGGCAACAATCAGTGCATTACTGGGCCATGTATTTCGGTGAGCGCGGCCCGTACAGAATGCCGTTGAACCGGCCAGGCTCGAGCAGGCGCTGATCCGCCACCCCCGCTACCGGATAGGTAGCATCCGTCACCTTTTTGGCAATCTGCTTGATGGCGGCACTGACCAGTTGAACCAGCAGATCATTGTTATTGTTGTTGTTCTCGGCATCGGAGGCCTGCGCAGAGCCGGTCCACAAGGTGGCACCACTTCTCAGATCCACCAACCGGGCGGAAACACTGACCGAGGCAACACTATCCAGTACCTGGTAGCTGACGCCATATTTGCTGACCTCGATATACAGCACAGCGTCTGCACCAAAAATCTGGCGCAGCTTGGCCAGTGGCACCTGATGAATATCATCCGCCGTGGTCAGGCCATTTTGCTTGAATGTCTCAGAGACCAGACCGACGGGCAGGACATAGTAGCCTGCCTCTGCCAGGGGATAGGTGACTTGAGCGAGCACGCCGTTGCCGGCATTCACATCGGTCGCCTTGCTGATCGGCGGCAAAACCAGAATCGAGTGCGGGTTACTCTTCTTATAGGCGGTGTAATCCAGCTGTTTCGGCGGCTCAGTGGCACAACCCGCAAGAAAACCCAGCATGGAGGCCAGGGCAAGATATTTGCACATGGATTTGAACATGTTGATCTCTTATTTCTTCACTTTGGACATCAGATAGTCCAGATAGGGTGCAGACTCGGGGAACAGCTTTTCTTCCACCTGAAAATTCTGCGCCATCATGGCGGTGTTACCGACATTGGCATACAGCATGCCCAAATGCGCATAGTAGCCGGGAGGCGGCGTCTTTCCCCTGGCGCGGATCTTCTGCAACTCCGCTTCCATCTCCTGAATCTGCTTGTCCGGGCTGGTACCGGAGTCCGCACGCAGATAGCTGTACACGTGCGACTGATAACCTTCCCATTGATAGAGCGTATCCGGCTGTGAGGCGCAGGCACACAGCATGACACTGGCGATGAGGCCCAACACCAGACCCGAACGTTTCTGCATGGTCGATTTCATCTTGCTTGCATCCGTGAATTAGGGTTTTGCCGGCTGCCAGGCACCCGACTGAATACCGTCGACCAGGCGGTTGACGGCTTCGCGAATGGCCAGATCGAGTACCTTGCCATTCAAGGTTGAGTCGTAGCTGGCCGTCCCGCCAAAACCGAGCACTTCACGATTCGACAGCTTGTATTCACCCGCCCCCATGCTCGAGTAGACGACTTCGGAAGTGTGGGTGTTTACGACGTTCAAACTCACCTTGGCATAAGCAATTTGTTGCTTGCCGCTGCCCAGCAGACCGAACAGCTGATCATCCCCCACTTCCTTGCGACCAAACTCGGTCACATCACCGGTAATGACATAATCAGCACCCTTGAGCGACTGAGCTTGTTTTTTCAAACCGGCTTCCTGCTTGATTTCCGCCATATTGTCGCGGTCGAGCACATTGAAGCGATTGGTCTGCTGCAGGTGGGTGATCAGAATGGTCTTGGCCTGAGAGCCAACATGGTCGATCCCGTCGGAGAAAATCCCGCGCATGAAGCTTGATCGGTTATCAAATTTGCCGACAGCAATCGGCGAACGCACGCCGGTATACGGCTGACTGGCACTGGTAACCTGCGTCACCGCCAATGACTGCGAACTCTCCGTGGCACAGCCGGCCAACAATGCGGCCAGGGCCGCAACCGCAAAAAACGACTTCGCCTGTCTGCTGTTGAGCATCTACCCTCTCCAAGACAATGAGAAACAATTTAAAAAAAGGTAGATAGTATAAACGATTTATACAAAATCGCTACAGATCGTCATAAACGGCCACTAAGCGTTATGCAATCAGACAGAGCGTGTGCGACCGGTGGTCGAGAGGAAGGACAGGGGTGAGGGAAAGCACATCGGGCCAGGCCCGATGTGCTTCAGTGCGGCTGTCGCCAGAAATAGCGCCAGACAAATCCAGGAAAGGCAAAGACCACAAACAGGGCGAAGGTGCTGGCATAGAACTGCCAGTTCTGCTCATGTACCGGCATCAGCCGTGATTCGAGCAGTCGGGCAAACAGCCCGACCAGCAGATAAAGCACAACCAGCTCCAGCAGGCGCCAGCCGAAATGCTTGTGCGCCACCGCCACCACCCCGCCGATACGCGGCAGGGCGAATGGCAGGTTGGCCGCCAGAACGGCCACGATCAGCAACACCGCAACACTGGCTTGCATGATCGCTCCTTACAGCGCCGTCAGCGATTGCTTGACGGCATCCATGCACAGGGCAACCAGTTGCTGCGGCAGGATGCCGAGCACCAGCAGGGCCAAGGCATTGAGCGACAGCACCAGACGCATGTCGGCCCGTACCACGATGGCGCTGTCGTCTTCTGCGGCGTCAAAGTACATGGCCTTGACCACGCGCAGATAGTAGAAGGCACCAATCAGCGACATCAGCACGGCAAACACCGCCAGGGGCACCATGCCTACGCTGAGCGCCGCACGGATCACGGCAAACTTGGCATAGAAGCCGGCCAGCGGCGGGATGCCCGCCATCGAGAACATGACCAGCAGCATCAGGAAGGCATACCAGCTGTTGCGCTGGTTCAGCCCCTTCAGATCCGCCACCTTCTCGCACTCAAACCCGGCACGCGACAGCGCCAGCAGAACCCCGAAGGCCGCCAGCGACATCAGCACATAGATGATGGCGTAGTACATGGCCGAGGAGAAGCCATCGGCATTACCGGTCAGGAAACCGACCAGCAGGAAACCCATGTGCGAGATGGTCGAATAGGCCAGCATGCGCTTGATGTTGGTCTGGACGATGGCGGTGATGTTACCGATGGCCATCGACAGCACGGCGACGATCACCAGCATGCCTTGCCATTGCGACAGCAGCGGCCCCATGGCTTCGCCAAGGATGCGCACCAGGAACACGAAGGCCGCCAGCTTCGGCGCGGCGCCAATCATCAGGGTTACGGCCGTCGGCGAGCCCTGGTAAACGTCGGGCACCCACATGTGGAACGGCACGGCGCCCAGCTTGAAGCACAGGCCGGCCACCAGGAACACCACGCCGAAGATCAGCAGCACGGTATTACCGTTGCCGCTGGCGATCACCTGGGCAATGCGGCCGATTTCCAGCGAACCGGTGGCACCATACACCATCGACATGCCGTACAGCAGCAGACCGGAAGCCAGCGCACCGAGCACAAAGTATTTCATGGCCGCCTCGGTCGCAGACACCGAGTCACGACGCAGCGCAATCAGGGCATACAGCGCCAGCGACAGGAGCTCCAGCCCGATGTACAGCGTCATGAAGTGGCTGGCCGAAACCATGACATTCATGCCGAGCAGGGCAAACAGCGTCAGGGTGTAGAACTCGCCCTTGAACATCTGGCGGTCGGCGATGTACTGGCGCGAGTACACCAGCACGGCGGCGGTCACGCCATATAGGAAGAACTTGATGATGCCGGACAAGGGATCGGCAACAAACATTTTCTGGAAGGTTTCAACCGGCACGGCAGTCCAGGCGAGGTACTGCATCACGGCACAGCCAGCCAGCGTCAGCAGGCTCAGGCCATAAGTGATGTCACGACGTTCGTCCGGCAACAGCATGTCGATCACAAGAATCAGCAGCACCGCCGCGAGCATGAACAGCTCGGGCAAGGCTGGCATCAGGTTCAGGGTAGCCCAGTTCATTGTGTTTTCCTTGCCTTACAGCTTGCTTTGCGCCACATGGGCAATCAGGTCGTTCACCGCCGGGTGCATCTTGTCGATAAAGGCCTGCGGATACAGACCCATGCCGAGCACGGTCAGCGCCAACAGCGCCAGCACCAGGAATTCGCGCTTGTTGATGTCCTTCAACTCGGCGACATGGTCGTTGGCCACTTCGCCGAAGATCACCCGCTTGAACATCCACAGCGTGTAGGCAGCGCCGAAAATCAGCGTGGTGGCGGCCAGCGCGGCATACCAGAAGTTCACCTGCTCGGCACCGAGAATGACCATGAACTCGCCCACGAAGCCCGAGGTCGCCGGCAGGCCGGCATTGGCCATGGCAAACAGCATCATGAAGGAGGCAAAGATCGGCATCTTGTTGGCCACACCGCCATAGTCACCGATGTTGCGGCTGTGCATGCGGTCATACATGACACCGATCGACATAAACATCGCGGCGGACACGAAGCCGTGCGACACCATCTGGATCAGTGCGCCTTCGACGGCATACACGTTCTGGGTGTTGCCGGCGAACATGAAGATCCCCAGGGTCACGAAACCCATGTGGGAAATCGACGAATAGGCCACCAGCTTTTTCATGTCGCTCTGCACCAGCGCCACCAGGCCGATGTACACCACGGCGATCAGCGACAGGGTCACCATGAAACCGGACAGATAACGCGAGGCATCCGGCACGATGGGCAGAGCAAAACGCAGGAAACCGTAGGCACCGATCTTCAGGGTGATGGCCGCCAGCACCATCGAGCCACCTGTCGGCGCTTCCACGTGCGCATCCGGCAACCAGGTATGCACCGGCCACATCGGCACCTTCACGGCGAAGGACAGGAAGAAGGCGGTAAACAGCATCAGCTGGATGCCCATCGGGATACGCAGATCCTGGAAGGCAGAGATCTCGAAGGTATTGCCCGCCTTGCCGTACAGGTAGATGAAGGCCACCAGCATCAGCAGCGAACCCAGCAGCGTGTACAGGAAGAACTTGATCGAGGCATACACCCGACGCGGACCGCCCCAGACACCGATGATCAGGTACATCGGGATCAGCATGCCTTCGAAGAAGACATAGAACAGGATGGCATCCAGCGCGGCAAACGCCCCGTTGATCAGACCGGACATGATCAGGAATGCCGCCATGTACTGCGCAGTACGCTTCTGGATCACTTCCCAGCCGGCAATCACCACCAGCAGGGTGGTAAAGCTGTTGAGCACCACGAACAGCATGGAAATGCCGTCCACCCCGAGGTGATAGTTGATGTTCAGCGCATCAATCCAGCCGTGCATCTCTTCGAACTGCATACCGCCGTGCAGTTCGGTGAAGTTGAAGAACAGGGGCAGCGACAGCAGGAAACCCGCCAGCGCACCGACCACGGCAATCCAGCGTGCCAGCCCTGCCCGGCTGTCACCGCCGGTTGCCAGGACCAGCAGGCCGAACAGAATCGGCACCCAGATCACCAGACTTAAAACATGAGTCAACATAGTCGAACCTTTATTATTTCAATCCCGGTTGTTCGTGGCTCAGCGCAAGATCAGCGGGGCGAACCAGTAAGTCATCAGTGCCAGCACGCCCAGAATCATGGTGGCGGCGTAGCTGTAGATGAAGCCGGTCTGCAACTTGCGGATGGTGCGCGAGAAAGCAGCGACCAGCGCGGCAGAGCCGTTGACCACCAGTCCGTCGATCAGCAGCATGTCGCCGATCTTCCAGAACGCATTCCCCAGCGCACGCGCCCCCTTGGCGAACACGGCGAAGTACAGCTCATCCAGGTAGTACTTGTTGACCAGCAGCTGATAGAGGCCATTGACACGGCTGCGAATCTGCTCCGGCAGGTGCGGCGCCTTCATATAGCCGATCCAGGCGGCAAGGACACCAGCCGCAGCCAGCCACAGCGGCAGCGAGTGCAGCGACTCCAGCGCCATGGCAACCGGGCCGTGGAACTCTTCGCCCAGGTGCGACAGACCCGGATGCTTGATGGCATCGATGAAGATTGCGCCATGGAAGAAGTCACCAAACACCAGCGGGCCAATGGCCAGATAACCGATCACCACCGACGGAATGGCCAGCAGCACCAGCGGCAGGGTCACGACCCACGGCGATTCGTGCGGATTGTCATTCGGGCCCAGGCCGTGATGATGTTCGTCATCATGATGATCCTCGTGATGGTGAGCCTTCTGCTTCCAGCGCTCCGGACCATGGAACACCATGAAGTACAGGCGGAAGGAATACAGCGCGGTCACGAAGACACTGGCCGTCAGGGCAAAGCTGGCAAAACCGGCTGCCGGCAGATGCGACTGATTGACGGCTTCGATGATCGAGTCCTTCGAGTAGAAGCCGGCGAAGAACGGTGTACCGATCAGGGCCAGGGAGCCGATCAGCGAAGTGATCCAGGTGATCGGCATGTACTTGCGCAGACCGCCCATATTGCGCATGTCCTGGTCGTGGTGCATGCCGATGATGACGGAACCGGCAGCCAGGAACAGCAGCGCCTTGAAGAACGCGTGGGTCATGACGTGGAACACTGCCACCGAGTAGGCCGAGGCCCCCAGCGCAACGGTCATGTAGCCGAGCTGCGACAGGGTCGAGTAAGCCACCACACGCTTGATGTCGTTCTGCACCACCCCGAGGAAGCCCATGAACAGGGCAGTAATCGAGCCGATGACCATGACGAAGTTCAGGGCGGTATCGGACAGCTCGAACAGCGGGCTCATGCGCGCCACCATGAAGATACCGGCCGTCACCATGGTGGCAGCGTGGATCAGCGCCGAGATCGGGGTCGGGCCTTCCATCGAGTCCGGCAGCCAGACGTGCAGCGGAAACTGGGCGGATTTACCCATGGCGCCGACGAACAGCAGGATGCAGGTCACGGTCATCAGCGACCAGGACTGGCCGGGGATGATCTCGATGGTCTTGCCTGCCAGCGCCGGAGCGGCAGCAAACACATCGTTGTAGTTCAGCGAGCCGCCGAAATAGGCCAGCACCAGCCCAATGCCCAGCAGGAAGCCGAAGTCGCCGACGCGGTTGACCAGGAAGGCCTTCAGGTTGGCAAAGATGGCCGTCGGGCGCTTGAACCAGAAACCGATCAGCAGGTAGGACACCAGGCCCACGGCTTCCCAGCCGAAGAACAGCTGGATGAAGTTGTTGCTCATCACCAGCATCAGCATGGAGAAGGTAAACAGCGAGATATAGCTGAAGAAGCGCTGGTAGCCCGGGTCATCCTGCATGTAGCCGATGGTGTAGATGTGAACCATCAGCGACACGCTGGTCACCACGGCCATCATCATCGCCGACAGGGCATCGATCTGGAAGCCGACCGAGTAGGTATTGCCGTTCACCGTCAGCCAGGTGTAGACCGGCTCGTTGAATACCGGGGCATGCCCGGAAACGAAGCCGGAAAGGACCTGAAGCGACAGGATGGCGGAAATCGCCACGCCGGTGATGGTCACCACGTGCGCAGCACGCCGGCCGATCGCCCAGCCAAACAGGCCTGCAATGAGCGACCCGGCCAGCGGCGCCAGGGCGATCAGCAGTAGTAGGGTTTTCATATCCATGTTGTCTGCTTTGTCTTTTGGTTATGCGTTAGCCCTTGAGGCTGCCCAGGTCTTCCACGTTGATGGTGCGCAGATTGCGGAACAGCACCACCAGAATCGCCAGACCGATGGCCGACTCGGCGGCGGCGACGGTCAGGATGAAGAAGACGAAGATCTGCCCGGCGGTATCCGACAGGTAATGCGAGAAAGCGATGAAGTTGCAGTTCACCGCCAGCAGCATCAACTCGATCGACATCAGCAGCACGATGATGTTTTTACGGTTCAGGAAAATCCCGAGCACGCTGATGGCAAACAGGATCGCGGCCAGCACCAGGAAGTGTGTGAGTGTCAGCACGATTCCTCCTTTTTCAATGGTGGCCGTCAGGCCTGAGGTTGATCATCGGCAGCGGCGACGGTTTCCACCGGCGTCGCGGCCATTTTGACGACACGGACCCGGTCGGACGCCTTGACGGCAACCTGGTCGGCCACATTCATCACCTTGGTGTCCTTGCGCTTGCGCTGGGTCAGGGCAATCGCGGCGACAATCGCCAGCAGCAGCACCACCGAGGCCAGTTCGGTCGCAAACATGTAGTGGGTATACATCTGCAGACCCAGCTCGCGGATATTGCTGAAATCGGCGGCCAGCGCGGCGCGCGCGGGATAGGTCTTCAGACCGGCTTCCGGGCTGCCGAGAATCAGCGCCATTTCACCGGCCATGATGATGGCGATGGTGCCGGCCAGCGGGAAGTTCTTCCAGAAGCCCTCGCGCAGTTTCTCGATGTCGATGTCGAGCATCATCACCACGAACAGGAACAGCACCATGACCGCGCCGACATAGACCAGCACCAGGGCGATGGCCAGAAACTCGGACTCCAGCAGAATCCAGTGACCGGCGGCGGTGAAGAAGGCCAGCACCAGGTAGAGCGCCGCATGCACCGGGTTCTTGGCGGTGATCACGCGGAACGCCGCCACCAGCAGGATGGCCGACAGGATGTAGAAAACAACCGTAGTAAAGCTCATGCGTCCCCCTTAGCGGTACTTGGCGTCGGCTGCCTTGTTGGCAGCGATTTCGGCCTCGTACTTGTCACCGATGGCCAGCAGCATGGGCTTGGTGTAGTAGAGGTCGCCACGCTTCTCGCCGTGGAATTCAAGAATGTGGGTTTCCACGATGGCGTCTACCGGACAGGCTTCTTCACAGAAACCGCAGTAAATGCACTTGATCAGATCGATGTCGTAGCGGGTAGTACGGCGGGTACCGTCCTCGCGCTGGTCCGACTCGATGGTGATCGCCATCGCCGGGCACACCGCCTCGCACAGTTTGCAGGCAATGCAGCGCTCTTCGCCGTTGGGATATCGGCGCAGGGCGTGCAGGCCGCGGAAACGCGGAGACTGCGGGGTCTTCTCTTCCGGATACTGGACGGTGATCTTGCGCGCAAACAGATGGCGCCCGGTCAGCATCAGGCCCTGTACCAGCTCGACCAGCAGGAAGGTTTTGAAAAACTTGCGAATCGATTCCATGCTCTTTGCCTAAAGTATCAGTTCCAGAGGGAAACCGGGCTCATCATCCAAGCGCCCAGCACCGCCACCCATACCAGCGTTACGGGAATAAAGACCTTCCAGCCCAGACGCATGATCTGGTCATAGCGATAACGCGGGAAGGTGGCCCGGAACCACAGGAAGCAGAACAGCACAAACGACATCTTGGCAGCCATCCAGAAGAAGCCGCCGGCCCCCAGCAGACCCCAGCTCGCCGGGAACGGCGACAGCCAGCCCCCGAGGAACATCAGCGAGGTCAGGGCCGACACCAGGATCATGTTGGCGTACTCGGCCAGGAAGAAGATCGCAAATGCCATGCCGGAGTATTCCACGTGGAAGCCGGCGACGATTTCCGACTCCCCTTCGGCCACGTCAAACGGGGCGCGGTTGGTTTCGGCGACACCGGAGACCAGATAGACAATGAACAGCGGGAACAGCGGCAACCAGTTCCAGGACAGGATCGAGCCGCCGGCAATGCCGTGACCCTGCTGCTTGACGATATCCACCAGGTTCAGACTGCCGGACACCATCAGTACCCCCACCAGGGCAAAGCCCATGGCGATTTCGTAGGAAACGATCTGGGCCGCGGAACGCATGCCGCCCAGGAACGAGTACTTGGAGTTGCCCGCCCAGCCGGCGATGATCACGCCATACACCCCCATCGAGGTGATGGCCATGATGTACAGCAGCGAGGCATTGGTATTGGCCAGCACCAGATGGTCGGTAAACGGCACCACCGCCCAGGCGGCCATGGCCGGCATGATCGACAGCACCGGCGCCAGCAGGAAAAGCCCCTTGCTCGACTTGGCAGGCAGGATGATTTCCTTCATCAGCAGCTTGATGCCGTCGGCAATCGGCTGCAGCAGCCCGAGCGGGCCGACCCGGTTCGGCCCGATACGGACCTGGATATAGCCGATGACCTTGCGCTCGGCGTAGGTCAGGTAGGCAACGGCGATCATCATCGGCGCAACGATGACGATGATCTTCAGCAGGGTCCAGATCACGTACCCGAGCTGTGTGCCGAAATAGGTTTGCAGTAGCTCCATGGTTTACCCCTGTGTAATCTGGATCGGGTCAAACATGCCGCCCAGGGCGATCGTGTCCGCATGGGCCGTGGCCAGACGCAGGGCGTCCGGCGGCAGGCTGTCATCGGCCTCGATACGCACCTTGACGGCGCCCTCGCCCTGACGGACGGTCACTTCACTGCCGGCGTTCACGCCGGCGGCGGCCAGCACGCTGCTGTGCGCCGTCGCATGCGGACGGGCCGCCCAGACGGTTTGCTGCAGCGACGGGGCCTGACGGCTGATCGCATCCGCCTGATACATCGGCACTTCTCCGATGCGGCTCAGACCGGCCTTGACGCTGGCGTCGATACCCAGCGGCGTGACCGCATTGTTCAGTGCCGCGGTCAGTTCACCCAGGCCTTGCCACTCGGCACGGACTTCTTCCACCGAGGTGTATTCGAAGCCGCTCAGCCCCAGCAGGCCACCCAGGACACGCAGCACCTTCCAGGCCGGACGGGTATCGCCCAGCGGACGGACCACACCATTGAAGGTCTGCAGTCGGCCTTCCATATTGATGAACGAACCGGCGGTTTCGCTGAACGGCGCCACCGGCAGCAGCACATCGGCGTAGTCCAGCAGACCGGCGGTCTTGAAGCTGGTCATGGCGATCACGGTTTCAGCCGACTTCATGGCCGCCAGGGCAGCCTGCGGGTTGTAGCTGTCGAACTCGACCTCGGTCTGCAGCAGTACATAGGCCTTGCGCGGCTTGGCAATCATGGCGGCCGCGTTGTCGCCGGCGGTAACAGCCTGACCCAGTGCGCCACGGAATGGCACGGCACCAACCAGTTCAGCGCCAACACTGTTGGCCGCTTCGGCGCTCAGGCCAAAGCTGGCACCGGTCAGACGGGCAATCTCCTGCGCCAGGGTCCACAGCTGACCGAAGGCCGGATGATGTTGCGCCACATTGCCCAGCAGCAGCGCAGCACGCTCGGCGCCACACAGACTGTCGGCGATGCGCTGCGCCTCGGTCGATACCTGTACGGCAGACAGGTCCGCGGTCAGGGTTTCACCCTTGGCAGCGGCAACCGCCTTCAGGACCTGAGCCAGGCCATTGACCAGCGCGGCCGGAGACACGGTCAGACGGGCATGCAGCGGGGTCAGCAAGTTTTCGCTGACGACGTGCAGCACGTTGAGCTGAGCCCCCTTCTTGACGGCCTGACGCAGTCGCGAGGCCAGCAGCGGCTGTTCCTGACGCTGGGTACTGCCGATGACCAGAATGGCGTTGGCATTGGCCAGATCGACAATGCTGCTGCCCAGCCACTGGGCGCCCTGCTGGGCGGCATCCAGGCTGAAATCGCTGCGGCGCAGACGATAGTCGATGTGGTTGACGCCGAAACTGCGTGCCAGCTTCTGCACCAGGAACAGCTCTTCCGTGGTGGCATGCGGGCTGGCCAGTACACCGATGGCATCCTTGCCATGGTCGTTGGCCACACCCTTCAGGCCCTTGACCACATACTCCAGTGCGGTCTGCCAGTCGGTTTCATGCCACTGGCCGCCGTACTTGATCATCGGCTTCTGCAGACGGGTCTCGGCATTGAGCCCTTCGTAGGAGAAGCGGTCACGGTCGGCGATCCAGCATTCGTTGATGGCTTCGTTCTCCAGCGGCAGGACACGCATGACCTGGTTGTGCTTGACCTGAACCACCAGGTTGCTGCCCAGACCATCGTGCGGGCTGACCGAGCGGCGGCGCGACAGCTCCCAGGCACGGGTGCTGTAGCGGAACGGCTTGGAGGTCAGCGCACCGACCGGGCACAGGTCAATGACGTTGCCGGAGATTTCCGAATTCACGGTCTGGCCGAGGAAGGGCAGGATTTCCGAGTGCTCGCCGCGGTTGGCCATGCCGATTTCCTGCAGGCCACCAATTTCCTCGGTGAAGCGCACGCAGCGGGTGCAGTGGATACAGCGCGCCATTTCCTCGGCGCTGACCAGCGGACCCATGTCCTTCGGCGAGACCGTGCGCTTGCTTTCCTGATAGCGCGACTGGCTCTTGCCATAGCCCACGGCCAGATCCTGCAGCTGGCACTCACCCCCCTGGTCGCAGATCGGACAATCCAGCGGGTGGTTGATCAGCAGGAACTCCATCACCCCCTGCTGGGCCGTTTTGGCCATCGGCGAGTGGGTCATGACCTTCATGCCGTCGGTCACCGGGGTGGCACAGGCCGGCAGCGGCTTGGGCGCTTTTTCGACTTCCACCAGACACATGCGGCAGTTGGCCGCAATGGACAGTTTCTTGTGATAGCAGAAGTGCGGGATGTAGGTGCCGGCCGAGTGGGCGGCATCCATTACGGTGCTGCCTTGCGGCACCGTCAGTTTTTTTCCGTCGATTTCGATTTCAAGCATAGCGGTCAGCTACCTGAATTAGGGGCACCCTGAGGGGCCGGATCAACACCATTGATGCTCAACCATGCACTTCTTGTGTTCGATGTGATACTCGAACTCCTTGAGGAAGTGCTTGGTAAAGCTTCGTACCGGGAACACCGCGGCATCGGCCAGCGCACAGATGGTGCGTCCGGCCATGTTGTTGCCGATCGATGTCAGGAGCTCCAGGTCATCCGGACGCCCTTCACCGTTTTCAATGCGGTGGATGATGCGATAGAGCCAGCCGGTGCCTTCGCGGCACGGCGTGCACTGGCCGCAGGATTCTTCATGATAGAAGTAGGCCAGACGCTCCAGCGCCTTCACCATGCAGACGTCCTCGTTCATGACGATCACCGCACCGGAGCCGAGCATGGAGCCCGCCTTGGCGATGGCATCGTAGTCCATGGTGAGGTCCATCATGATCTCTGCCGGCAGTACCGGAGCGCTGGAACCACCCGGAATCACCGCCTTGAGCTTCTTGCCGCCTTTCATGCCGCCGGCCATTTCCAGCAGCTTGGTGAACGGCGTGCCCAGCGGCACTTCGTAGTTGCCGGGACGCTCGACGTGGCCGGAAATCGAGAACAGCTTGGTACCGCCGTTGTTCGGCTTGCCCAGGTCCATGAATTTCTGTGCGCCGTCGCGCATGATGAACGGCACCGACGCGAAGGTTTCGGTGTTGTTGATGGTGGTCGGCTTGCCGTACAGGCCATAGCTGGCGGGGAACGGCGGCTTGAAGCGTGGCTGCCCCTTCTTGCCTTCCAGCGACTCCAGCAGCGCGGTTTCTTCACCGCAGATGTAGGCGCCGTAGCCATGATGGGCAAACAGGTCGAAGTTGAAGCCGCTGCCCAGGATGTTCTGTCCCAGATAACCGGCGGCGCGGGCTTCGGCCAGCGCCAGCTCGAAACGCTCGTACTCTTCGAAGATTTCGCCGTGGATGTAGTTGTAGCCGGCCTTGGTCCCCATGGCATAACCCGCGATGATCATGCCCTCGATCAGGGCGTGCGGATTGTAGCGGTGGATGTCACGGTCCTTGAAGGTGCCCGGCTCGCCCTCGTCGCTGTTGCAGACGACGTACTTGTCGCCCGGGAAGCTGCGCGGCATGAAGCTCCACTTCAGCCCGGACGGGAAGCCGGCGCCACCGCGACCACGCAGGCCGGAGGCCTTGACCTCGGCCACCACATCATCCTGCGGCATCTTGTTGGCCAGAATCTGCTCGAGCGCCTTGTAACCGCCGCGAGCGCGATAAGCCTGCAGAGTCCAGCAATCCGGATCGGTGGTATCGATCCCCTCGAAAATCACGCCAGAAACGAAGATCGCCATTATTCCAGCTCCGCCAGTTTCTTATCGATGGCTTCGGGGGTCATCTTCGAGCACATCTTGTGGTTGTTGACCAGCATGACCGGGGCGTCACCGCAGGCCCCCATGCACTCCCCTTCCAGCAGCGTGAACTTGCCGTCGGCCGTGGTCTCGCCAAAGCCGATGCCAAGCTTCTTCTGCAGATATTCGGCAGCATTGACGCTGCCCTGCAACGCACAGGGAAGGTTGGTGCACATGGTCAGCTTGTATTTGCCGACCGGGCGCAGGTCATACATGTTGTAGAAGGTGGCGACTTCGTAGGCCTGTACCGGGGGCAGCCCCAGGTAAGTGGCAACGAATTCGATGGTCTCGGTAGCGAGCCAGCCCTTTTCCTGCTGGGCAATGCGCAGCGCGCCCATCACGGCCGACCGTTTCTGGTCGGCAGGGTACTTGGCCACCTCAATATCAATCTTGGCAAGCGATTCTGCGGACAACATCAGCGGTCGATCTCCCCAAATACGATATCCTGCGTGCCGATGATCGCGACGGCGTCGGCGATCATGTGGCCGCGCGCCATTTCGTCCAGCGCGGCAAGGTGGGCATAGCCCGGCGCACGAATCTTGAGTCGGTAGGGTTTGTTGGCACCATCGGACACCAGGTAGATGCCGAATTCGCCCTTCGGGTGCTCGGTGGCGGCATAGACCTCGCCCTCGGGCACATGCATGCCTTCGGTGAAGAGCTTGAAGTGGTGGATCAGCTCTTCCATATTGCTCTTCATGCCTTCGCGGGACGGCGGGGCCACCTTGTGGTCCGAGGTGATCACCGGACCCGGGTTCTGCTTCAGCCAGGCCACGCACTGCGCCATGATGCGGTTGGACTGACGCATTTCTTCCATACGCACCAGATAACGGTCATAGCAGTCGCCGTTCACGCCCACGGGAATGTCGAAATCCACTTCGCGATAGACATCGTAGGGTTGTTTCTTGCGCAGATCCCACTCGATGCCCGAACCACGCAGCATGGCACCGCTCAGGCCCAGGTTCAGCGCTCGCTCCGGCGAAACAACGCCGATGCCGACTGTCCGCTGCTTCCAGATACGGTTGTCGGTCAGCAAGGTCTCGTATTCGTCGACACACTTGGGGAAACGGCGCGTGAAGTCTTCGATGAAGTCCAGCATGGTGCCGGAGCGACGCTCGTTCAGGCGGGCCAGTTCGCGGGCATTCTTGATCTTCGACACCGTGTACTGCGGCATGCTGTCCGGCAGATCGCGATACACACCGCCCGGACGGAAATAGGCCGCGTGCATGCGGGCACCCGAGACCGCCTCGTAGCAGTCCATCAGGTCTTCACGCTCACGGAAGGCATACAGGAACATGGTCATGGCACCGATATCCAGCGCATGGGCCCCGATCCACAACAGGTGGTTCAGGATACGCGTCATCTCGGCAAACATGACCCGGATGTATTGCGCGCGCAGCGGCACATCGACGCCGACCATCTTCTCGATGGCCAGACAGTAGGCATGCTCATTGCACATCATCGACACATAGTCGAGACGGTCCATATACGGCAGGGACTGGATGAAGGTCTTGTGCTCGGCCAGTTTTTCGGTGCCGCGGTGCAGCAGGCCGATGTGCGGGTCAGCACGTTCGATCACTTCCCCGTCGAGTTCAAGCACCAGACGCAGCACACCGTGCGCTGCCGGGTGCTGCGGGCCGAAGTTGAGAGTGAAATTGCGAATCTCAGCCACCGTAGTTCTCCTCGCGAATGATGCGCGGCGTAATTTCGCGCGGCTCGATGGTGACGGGCTGGTAGATCACGCGCTGCTGGGTCGGGTCGTAGCGCATTTCCACATGACCGGACAGCGGGAAATCCTTGCGGAACGGATGGCCGATGAAGCCATAGTCTGTCAGCAGACGACGCAGGTCCGGGTGCCCCTCGAAGACGATGCCGTAGAGGTCGAACGCTTCACGTTCGTACCAGTTGGCCGCATTCCAGACATCCACCACCGAGGGCAGGACCGGGAAATCATCGTCTTCGGCAAACACGCGCAGACGCAGACGCGCATTGTGCGTCAGCGACAGCAGGTGATAGACGGCGGCAAAACGCGCGCCATCCCAGGCCGAATCTTTGTAGGTGAGATAATCCACGCCGCACAAGTCGACGCATTGTTCAAACGCCAGCGAGGGGTGGTCGCGCAAAGTCTGCGCCACTTCCACCAGGTCCGCTGCCTTGCAGACGATGCTCAATTCTTCCAGCGCCAGCGTTGCAGACACGAGCTTGTCGCCCAGCACCTGTTCAACGGTCGCCTTGAGCGCTTCCAGTTTGGAGGCCATAGTTTCTACCTTAGCGGGCTATGGTATGAGTGCGTTTAATTTTGTTTTGCAGCTGGATGATGCCGTACAACAGCGCCTCGGCAGTCGGGGGACAGCCGGGAACATACACGTCTACCGGAACGATCCGGTCACAACCGCGCACGACAGAGTAAGAGTAGTGATAGTAGCCGCCACCGTTGGCACAGGAACCCATGGAAATCACCCAGCGCGGCTCCGCCATCTGATCGTAAACCTTGCGCAGCGCCGGTGCCATCTTGTTGCACAGCGTGCCGGCCACGATCATCAGGTCAGACTGACGCGGACTGGGGCGGAATACCACACCAAAGCGGTCCAGGTCATAACGTGCCGCACCAGCGTGCATCATTTCCACAGCACAGCATGCCAGACCGAAAGTCATGGGCCAGAGCGAGCCAGTGCGGGTGTAATTGATCAGCGTATCGGCGGTGGTGGTAATGAAACCTTTCTCCAGAACGCCTTCTATTCCCATTCCAATGCTCCCTTTTTCCAGACGTATACGAAGCCAATCGTGAGAATAGCCAAGAATACAAACATTGCCGACAAACCGAACATGCCGAGCTCTTTCAGCACGACAGCCCACGGAAACATGAATGCAATTTCGAGATCGAAAAGAATGAAGAGAATGGCGACGAGATAGAAGCGCACGTCAAACTTCATGCGCGCGTCTTCGAAAGCCTCGAAGCCGCACTCGTACGGAGACAGTTTTGCGTCATCAGGACGATTGGGAGCAAGAATCCGACCCAACAGCAACGGACCCGCGCCGACCAACAACCCGACGATGACGAACAACAGAATAGGAAAGTAGTTTTGCAGCATTTCCCCTATACCCCATTTTTATGGAAAGGTTTGACCCTTCCCGGCTCCAAGCAAAACAGGCCACCGGAATCCCGGTGGCCTGCTTTAATGGTGGTGCCGACAGTGAGACTCGAACTCACACAGCTTTCGCCACTACCCCCTCAAGATAGCGTGTCTACCAATTTCACCATGTCGGCACAGTCAATTTTATCAGTCGGGTATCTTTGGACCCGATGCATTATTCTTGTTCGCGGTACCGCTCGGGATTTGCGGTACCGTTTTTTGTACTACCGCACCACCCATCACGCCAAGTTCGTTTTTACTGCCCCCAGACAGATAAACGAGCGTGAGACTGGTCGTAAAGAAAACAATCGCGAGGAGGGCGGTTGTTCTGCTCAGGAAATTTGCCGAGCCAGACGCGCCAAAAAGGCTTCCGGATGCGCCGCTACCAAAAGCAGCACCCATGTCCGCACCCTTGCCGTGCTGCATCAGCACCAGTACCACAACGGATACGGCAGAGATGAGATTAACAATCCAGATTAACGTCTTAAGAAGTTCCATACTATACCAATTTGTCCGCGGCCTGGCAAATCATTCCAAATGAATCAACATCGAGTGAAGCACCGCCCACCAGGGCGCCATCGACACTTGATATTGACAGAATAGCTTCGGCATTATCAGCCTTTACGCTGCCGCCGTAGAGAACGCGCATACTAGCAGAGCCTTTTTGTCTTTGCAAGCCGGTCTCCTTGATGCACTCATGCATTTCGGCAATCTGCTCCAGGCTGGCCACCTTGCCGGTACCGATGGCCCAGACGGGCTCATAGGCAACGATCACCTGCTCCGGCGCAAAGTCGGCCACGATCTCGAGCTGACGACGAATGACCTGCAGATGCTCGCCAGACTCACGCTGATCCAGGGTCTCGCCGACACAGAGAATCGGCGCCAGATGTGCCGACAACGCGTTGGTCATCTTCTTGGCCAGCAGATCACTCCCCTCGCCCAGATACTGGCGGCGCTCCGAATGGCCGATCAGCACATAACGACAGCCGACGTTGGCCAGCATGGAGGCCGAGACTTCGCCGGTGAAGGCGCCATCGCGCCCGAACTGACTGACATCTTGCGCGCCGAGGTCCATCGGGCTCAGTTGCAACAAGTCAGCCAGCTGCAGCAGATAGACATACGGTGCGGCCAGGGCCACCCCCGAGCGGTTGATGCGGCGATCCTCCAGCATGCCGCGCACCAGTTTGCGATTGGACGCGAGGCTGCCATTCATCTTCCAGTTGCCCACCACCAGCTTGGCTGTCATTCAGATTACTCCTGCTTGAGACAGGCCGGATTATATCCCCCGGTTACATCGACTGAGAAGGACAGATATTTCTTCATATAAAGACATCAGCCATCCCGGAAGAAATTGGAACTGTAATATTTCTGAAAAATAAACAGGCCACAATGCCCCCCATCGCTTACCCTGCACCTCAACCTCTGGAGCCATTTCGTAATGAAAACCACGCTTCGTCTGGCACTGGCCGTCAGTGCCTTTGCATCGGTTTCCGCCTTCGCCACCGACATCACCGGTGCAGGCGCCACCTTCCCGTATCCGCTGTACGCCAAGTGGGCAGCCACCTACCAGGCTGAAACCGGCAGCAAGATGAACTATCAGTCGATCGGTTCGGGCGGCGGCATCAAGCAAATCACCGCCAAGACCGTCGATTTCGGCGCCTCCGACATGCCGCTGAAGCCCGACGCACTGGAAAAGGCTGGTCTGACCCAGTTCCCGACCGTCATTGGCGGCGTGGTCCCGGTCGTGAATATCCCGGGCGTGAAGCCCGGCCAGATGAAGTTCACCGGCCAACTGCTGGCCGACATCTACCTGGGCAAGGTCAAGAACTGGAACGACCCGGCGATCGTCAAGCTGAACCCGGGCGTCAAGCTGCCGAAGGACACCATCTTCCCGGTACGCCGTGCAGACGGTTCCGGCACCACCTTCATCTTCACCAACTACCTGTCCAAGGTATCGCCGGAGTGGGCCAGCAAGGTCGGCAACAATACCTCGGTGAACTGGCCGGCGGGTCAGGGCGGCAAGGGTAACGAAGGCGTGGCCAACTTCGTCAATCGCATCAAGGGTTCGATCGGTTACGTCGAGTACATCTACGCCAAGCAAAACAACATGGCTTATGGCCAGATGCAGAATGCGGACGGCAAGTTCGTGATGCCGAGCCAGGAGTCCTTCAAGGCCGCAGCCGGTCACGCTGACTGGAAGAAAGCACCGGGCTACTACCTGCTGCTGACCAACCAGGCTGGTCATGACACCTGGCCGATCGCCGGTGCCACCTTCATCCTGATGCACAAGAAGCAAGACAAGCCGGCTCAGGCCACCGCTGCCCTGAAGTTCTTCGACTGGGCGTACAAAACCGGTGACGGCGCTGCCACCAGCATGGACTACATCCCCCTGCCGGAAGGCGTCAAGGGCATGATCCGCGACAGCTGGAAGCAAATTACCGACACCAGCGGTCAGCCGGTCTGGAAGTAATGCAGAATTGGCAGCTCACGCTGTCCAGAATGGCCGGGGAGCCTCTCCCCGGCTTTTTGTCTCAGACAACCAATGAGTCCGAGTATGGAAAAGTACAGTAACGATCAGGTAATGCGGCGTCAGATGATGCTCGACCAGGTGTTCAAGGTCGTTACCCGCAGTTTTGCCTTCCTGGTGTTGGCCCTGCTGCTGGGCATCCTGATTTCGCTGCTGATCGGCGCCATGCCGAGCATCAAGGCATTCGGTTTCAGCTTCATCACCTCAAGCGAATGGGATCCGGTTGCAGGCAGCTTCGGTGCCGCCGTGCCCATCTTCGGCACCCTGATCACCTCGATGATCGCCCTGCTGATCGGTGTTCCGGTCAGCTTCGGCATCGCACTGTTCCTGACCGAGCTTTGCCCGACCTGGCTGAAACGCCCGCTTGGCATCGCCGTGGAATTGCTGGCAGGCATCCCCTCCATCATTTATGGCATGTGGGGCCTGTTCGTCTTCGCTCCCTACTTCTCCGAACGCATCCAGCCCTGGCTGATCGACAATGTCGGCCCGCTGCCGATGATCGGCTGGATCTTCCAGGGTGCGCCGATGGGGATCGGCATTTTCACCGCCGGCCTGATTCTGGCCATCATGGTGATTCCGTTCATCGCCTCGGTGATGCGAGACGTCTTCGAAGTGGTCCCCACCCTGTTGAAAGAGTCGGCCTATGGCCTGGGCTCGACCACCTGGGAAGTCGTGCGCTACGTGGTCCTGCCCTACACCAAGACCGGTGTTGTCGGCGGCATCATGCTGGGTCTTGGCCGTGCACTGGGCGAGACCATGGCCGTCACCTTCGTCATCGGCAACTCCTCGCACTTCGCCCCGGGGCTGTTCCAGCCGGGTAACTCGATCGCCTCCTCTCTGGCCAATGAATTTGCCGAGGCCAATGGCGACCTGTACATTGCCTCGCTGATCCAGCTGGGCCTGATCCTGTTCTTCATCACCTTCGTGGTGCTGGCCTGCTCGAAGATCCTGCTCCTGCGCCTGAAGAGCCAGGAAGGCAAGGCATCCTGAGCCAAGGAGCGACCCAATGAGTGACACCCTGCTGGCATCGCCGTCGAAGCAAGAAACGGAATCCTACTCGATGAATAATACGATCTACCGCCGTCGGCGCATGATCAACGGCATCACCATGGGCATCTCGATGCTTGCCATGGTTTTCGGCCTGTTCTGGCTGTGCTGGATCCTGTTCACGCTGTTGCAAAACGGCCTGAGCGGCATCCATCTTTCGGTCTTCACCCAGAGCACTCCGCCGCCGGGCGAATCCGGCGGCCTGGGCAATGCCATCGTCGGCAGTCTGTTGATGACATCCTTCGGCACCGTGATCGGTACCCCGATCGGCATTCTGGCCGGCATCTACCTGGCCGAATACGGTCAGCGTGGCTGGCTGTCCCCGGCAACCCGCTTCATCAACGACATTCTGCTGTCGGCGCCGTCCATCGTGATCGGCCTGTTCGTCTATGAAGTGTTCGTCGTCGCCCAGGGCCATTTTTCCGGCTGGGCCGGCTCCCTGGCGCTGTCGCTGCTGGTGATCCCGGTCGTGGTCCGTACCACGGAGAACATGCTGCGCCTGGTGCCCAACAGCCTGCGCGAAGCGGCCATCGCCCTGGGGACGCCGCAGTGGAAAGTGACCCTGTATGTCACCCTGCGCGCCGCCAAGTCCGGCGTACTGACCGGCGTCCTGCTGGCTGTAGCGCGCATTTCGGGCGAAACCGCCCCCCTGCTGTTTACCGCGCTGAACAATCAGTTCTGGAACAGCAACATGAACCAGCCGATGGCCAACCTGCCGATCGTCATCTTCCAGTTCGCCATGAGTCCCTACAACGACTGGCACACACTGGCATGGGCAGGCTCGCTGCTGATTACCTTCAGCGTCCTGGCACTGAACATTGTCGCCCGCTGGCTGGGCAGTCAAAAACACCAATCCCATTAAGGCTTGCACACCATGGCTGAAACTGGCACCAAGCTCCAGGTCAAAGACCTGAACTTTTTCTACGGCAACTTCCATGCCCTGAAGGGCATTTCGCTCGGCATTGCCGCCAACAAGGTAACGGCCTTCATCGGTCCGTCCGGCTGCGGCAAGTCGACCCTGCTGCGCACCTTCAACCGCATGTTCGAGCTCTACCCCGGCCTGCGCGCCGAAGGCGAAATCCTGCTCGACAAGCGCAACATCCTCGGCCGCGATGTCGACATCAACCTGCTGCGCGCCAAGGTCGGCATGGTGTTTCAGAAGCCGACCCCGTTCCCGATGTCGATCTACGACAACATCACCTTCGGCGTGAAGCTGTATGAAAAGCTGAGCAAGACCGAAATGGATGACCGGGTCGAATGGGCACTGCGCAAGGCGGCGCTGTGGGAAGAAGTCAAAGACAAGCTCAAGCAGTCCGGCAATTCGCTGTCGGGTGGCCAGCAACAGCGTCTCTGCATCGCACGGGCAGTCGCTTCCAAGCCTGAAGTGTTGCTGCTGGACGAACCGACCTCGGCACTGGACCCGATTTCGACGGCGCACATCGAAGAACTGATCCATGAGCTGAAAGAGGACTACACGATTGCGATCGTGACCCACAACATGCAGCAGGCGGCACGGGTATCCGACTACACCGCCTATATGTACCTGGGGGAAATGATCGAATTCGGCGAGACCGACACCATTTTCACCACGCCGAAGCAGCGTGCCACGGAAGACTACATAACCGGCAAGTTCGGTTAATGACACCCGGGTCAACGGCCAACAAAAGCCACTGAAATCAGTGGCTTTTTTTACATTTTTGCCTGATTGACGACCTCACGGATCTGCATATGTCAAGAAGATTCTGACCCTGCATTGGACAGGAAACGACACCATGCATTCCCTTTGTCCTGCAGGCTTGACGGAATAGCGCTGCCACCCAACAATCCACCCTCAGACTCAACCTACCTTAAGAATCATGCTGGCACTTTTTTCCGGGCTCGACCTCAAACTGGCGATCACCCTGTTCCTGTCTCTCGGCTTTGTCCTGACATTCGAATTCATCAATGGCTTCCACGATACCGCCAATGCGGTCGCCACGGTGATTTATACCCAGTCGATGAAGCCACGTCTGGCGGTCTTTGCCTCCGGCGTCTGCAACTTCCTGGGCGTTCTGTCCGGCGGCCTGGCCGTCGCCTACGCCATCGTGCACCTGCTGCCGGTCGACCTGCTGGTCTCGGTCAATACCGCACACGGCATGTCGATGGTGTTTGCCCTGCTGGCCGCGGCCATCCTGTGGAATCTGGGCACCTGGTACCTGGGCCTGCCCGCCTCCAGCTCGCATACCCTGATCGGCGCCATTCTCGGTGTCGGCCTGGCCAATGCCCTGCTTAACCACTCGCCGCTGTCCCAGGGCATCAACTGGGGCAAGGCCATCGAGGTCGGCATGTCCCTGCTGCTCTCCCCGATGGTGGGCTTCCTGATTTCCGGGCTGATCGTGATCCTGCTGCGCCGCTATCGTGGCCGCAGCAACATGCACAAGACACCGTACCAGCGTCAGCAGGTCGAGGGACGCAAACACCCGCCGTTCTGGACCCGCTTCATGCTGATCCTGTCCGCCATGGGTGTCAGCTTTGCCCATGGCTCGAACGATGGTCAGAAAGGCGTCGGCCTGATCATGCTGGTGCTGATCGGCATCGTGCCGGCCAACTATGTGCTCAACATGGACAGCAACCCGTACCAGATCGAGCGTACCCGTGATGCCGCCCTGCACCTGCAGCAGTTCTATGCCCAGCACGATGCCGCCCTGCAGACGCTGCTGTCGAAGAACCACTACAGCGTCAGCCACGGCTGCAACCCGCTTGCTACCGGCAAGACGGTGGACGCCCTCAACCAGACGCTGATGAACGACACCGATTATCACAATCTGTCGCCCGAACAACGCTGGGATGTCCGCACCCGCCTGCTGTGTCTGGACGATGCCGCCAAGCTGGCCAGCCAGCTGCCGCATCTGGCCGACGGCGACAAGCGCAATCTGCAGGCCCTGCGCGGTGATCTGACCCAAACCACCGAATACGCCCCCTACTGGGTGATCCTCTCCGTCGCGCTGGCGCTGGGTGTGGGCACCATGATCGGCTGGCGTCGCGTGGTCAAGACGGTGGGCGAAGGCATCGGCAAAAAGGACATGACCTACGCCCAGGGGATGGCTGCGCAGATCACGGCGGCCATTTCCATCGGCCTGGCCAGCTTCATCGGCATGCCGGTATCGACCACCCACGTCCTGTCCAGCGGTGTCGCCGGCTCGATGGTGGCCGACAAATCCGGCCTGCAGTTCGGTACCATCCGCGCCATCCTGCTGGCCTGGCTGTTCACCCTGCCAGTGTCCATGGCGCTGGCCGCCGGCCTGTACTATCTCGCCTCGCTGTGGATTCAGTAAGCGCCGTCCGGGCACAAAAAAGAGAGCCATCCGGCTCTCTTTTTTTATCTCCAAACCGTCAATCCACTTCAAATCGAGCTATTTTCCAGCAGACTGAACGGAACTTGACTCACGTCAAGTGTAGCGGCCTGATTACAATTGAACTGAAGTTTACATGTTGCTAATATACGCCTGCTTCATCATGGTTTCTCCTTTGTTGTTTGCAGCAATCCCATTTATGCCTTGGCCCCCCAGCCAAGGCATTTTTTTTGCCTGCTAGCAGGCAACGGCATTTGATGCAAAACAATGGCACCCGGCAGGTTGGCGGCAAGCAAAACGTCCCCAGGCAGGGGCCCTATGCCTTGAGAAAATGTTCGCGCCCCGCCAGCCAGCGCATCAGGTGCGCTTCGGCCTGCTCCGGCGCCTCGCTCAGCATCCTGGGCGCCAGCTCGCGAGCCTGTGCCAGCAACTCGGCATCCTGCTCCAGATCCGCGAAGCGCAACATCGGCATCCCGCTCTGACGCGCCCCCAGCAACTCACCCGGGCCGCGAATCTGCAAGTCCTGACGGGCAATTTCAAAACCATCGGTATGCTCGTAAATCACCCGCAGGCGCGCCTTGGCCAGTTCGGACAGAGGGGTCTCGAACATCAGCACGCAGATGCCGCCGGCACTGCCCCGCCCTACCCGGCCACGCAGCTGGTGCAGCTGCGACAAACCCATGCGCTCGCTATGTTCGATGATCATCAGCGTGGCATTGGGCACATCGACACCGACTTCGATCACCGTCGTGGCGACCAGCAGTTGAATCTCATTGGCGGCAAACGCCGCCATCACCTCGGCCTTTTCCGCCGGCTTCATGCGTCCGTGCACCAGGCCGACCCGCCAGTGCGGTAACTCTTCGGTCAGCGCTTCAAAGGTATCCACGGCAGTCTGCAACTGCAGCGCCTCGGACTCCTCGATCAGCGGACAGACCCAATAGGCTTGCTGCCCCTTGCTGCAGATACGGTCTACATGCGCCACCATCTCATCCCGGCGGTCGCTGTTGACCAGCTTGGTAACAATCGGCGAGCGGCCGGGAGGCAACTCGTCAATGATCGAGACATCCAGATCTGCGTAATAGCTCATCGCCAGGGTGCGCGGAATCGGCGTGGCGGACATCATCAGCTGGTGCGGTTCGCCGCCCTTGTCCTTCAGCGCCAGACGCTGCCCGACGCCAAAGCGGTGCTGCTCGTCGACGATCGACAGCCCCAGCCGCTCGAAAGACACCTCTTCCTGGAACAAAGCGTGGGTGCCCACCACCAGCCGGGTCGAGCCACTGGCAATTTGCTGCAATGCCTCGGTCTTCTGCTTCTTGCGCAAGGAACCGGACAACCAGGCGACGCCAATCCCCAGCGGAGCCAGCCAGGCAGACAGTTTGAGAAAATGCTGCTCGGCCAGAATTTCCGTCGGCGCCATCAGCGCCACCTGGAAGCCCGCCTCGATGGCCGCCAGAGCGGCCATGGCGGCCACCACGGTTTTGCCGCTGCCAACATCCCCCTGCAGCAGGCGTTGCATCGGATGCGGCTGGCGCATATCGGCCAGAATCTCCTGCAGAACTTTCTGCTGCGCCCCGGTGAGCGCGAACGGCAGTTGACGGGAGAGCGCCTGGCGCAGCGAACCATCGCCGGCGAGCTGCGGCGCCTTGCCGGTTCGGCGCTGACGATAGGAAAGCCGCATCGAGAGCTGCTGCGCCAGCAACTCGTCAAATTTCAGTCGTTGCCAGGCAGGCAGCAGGGGGTCATTCAGTTGCTGCAGGGAGTAATCCGGTGTCGGCGCGTGCAGCAACTGCACCGCCTCGGCAAACGTGCACAGCCCCAGTTGCTCGCGCCAGCCCGGTGGCAAGGTTTCCTGCAGGGGCTGCGCCTTGAGTTCGGCATGAATCAGCTTGCGCAGCTGGGGCTGCGTCAGACCGGAGAGCGTCGGATAGACCGGGGTCATCCGGTCTGCCAGCGGCTCCCCCGGCAACACCGGCCGGCACTTGGGGTGCACCATTTCATCGCCAAAGAAGCCGCGCCTCACTTCGCCCAGTACCCGCAGGCGCTCGCCCTTGGCCATCTGCTTCTGCTGACTGGGATAGAAATGAATGAAGCGCAACACCAGCTGCCCGCTCTCATCCTCAAGGCGCACCAGCAGTTGCTTGCGCGGCCGGAACTGCACCTCCTGCGCAACCACCACCCCTTCCACCAGCGCCGGCTGCCCGTAGGGAGCGTGCTTGATGGGAAACAAGTGGCTCTCGTCTTCGTAGCGCAAAGGCAGGTGCAGCACCAGGTCGAAGCGGCGGCGGATGCCGAGCTTTTCCAGTTTCTTGAGTAATGCCGGTGCGGCCGTAATCGGCTGATTGGCAAGGTCGGGCGTGATGATCATGACTGACGATTGTAACGCAACTCGATTTCCCCCCGCAGCGCTTTCCCTGCGGCCAAGACAAACGGGCCGGCGCCCCCCAAGGCTGCCGGCCCGTTTGATCAGGAATCAGTTGATTACTGGCGTTCCCACACCTGCGAACGACCCAGCAGGGAAATCCCCAGGAAGCCGCGCACTTCCAGCTTCTTGCCACCGTCGATCACCGTCATCTTGGCGCTATAGACTTTGCCGGACTTCGGATCCAGAATGCGACCGCCACTCCAGCTATTACCGTCCTGCTTCAGCCCCCACAGCATGGTCATGCCCATCACAGGCTTTCCCTTGAGCGCCCCTTCACAGTTATCGCAAACCGCATCCGGGTGTTGCAACAGCTTGACGATCTTGCCGGTCAGCTCGCCATTGGCGGTCTGGCTGATTTCGATCAGCGCCTTGGCCTGATGCGTTTCATCATCGATATTTTTCCATACACCGACCGGCGTCTGATCGGCAAAGGCAAAAGAAGACAGCAGACCCAATACCGCCGAGAACAGCACGGCCTTGCAGCGAATCATCATGAGTTTTCCCCGTTGTAATATTTAAACGTAAGTTTGGAGCCCGGACTCTAGAATGCCAATTGACCCGTCAAACGTCAAGCCTGACGGTAGCAATGGCCCTTACCGCCATGGATGGCGCCCACATCCATCAGTCTTCCTCGAGAAACATCCCCAGCAGATCATTGAGAAAGCGTTGTCCCATCAGGGTAGGCCGCAAGCGCTGCAAATCTCGCTCGATCAGGCCCTGTGATTCGGCCAGGGCCAGCTGGCGCTGGATACTCGCCAGCGACAGGCCAGTGCGCTCGGCAAACAGCGACAGCTCGAAGCCATCGGTCAGACGCAGCAGGTTCATCATGAATTCAAACGGCAGCGCCTTGCGGGCGACCCGCTGCCGGCTTTGTGCCGCGTCGCCATCGCGTACCGCCTGCAGATAGGCCGCCGGCTGCTTGTAACGCATCTCGCGCACAATGCCCTCGGCCGAGCTGATCTTGCCATGCGCGCCAGCCCCAATCCCCAGATAATCGCCAAACTGCCAGTAATTGAGGTTATGCCGGCACTGCCTGCCCGGTCGGGCAAACGCCGAGGTCTCATAGTGGACGAAGCCGGACTCGGCCAGACGCGCCTCCAGCGCCTCCTGCATGTCCGCCGCCAGATCCTCGTCCGGCAGGCCGGCTGGCTGATAACGGTAAAACAGGGTATTGGGCTCAATCGTCAGATGATAGGCCGACAGATGTGTCACGCCATGGGCCAGCCCCTGAGACAGATCATCCAGCGCCTCCGGCAGGGTCTGCTCGGGCAAGGCGTACATCAGATCCAGATTGACGTTGTCGAAGTGCGTCAGCGCCAGGTCCAGTGCGGCATGCGCCTGCCGGCTGTCATGAATGCGCCCCAGGCGCGTCAACTGGCGATCATCAAAACTCTGAATGCCGATGGACAGGCGATTGACCCCCGACGCCCGGAACGCCTTGAACTTCTCCGCTTCGCAGGTGCCCGGATTCGCCTCCATGGTGATTTCGGCATCCGGCAACAGCCTGACCCGGGCACGGATCCCGTCCAGCAACATCTCCATGGCAGCGGGGGACATCAGGCTCGGCGTACCGCCACCAATGAAGATGGTATGAACAGCCCGCCCCCAGACGGCCGGCAGTGAATGCTCCAGATCAAGCAGCAAGGCCTGCACATAGGCCAGATCATCCAGACCGCCACGCGCCTCATGAGAATTGAAATCACAATACGGGCACTTGCGCACGCACCAGGGAAAATGAACGTACAAGGACAAGGGTGGCAACTGGGTCAGCCCACCATGCTGGACATACACGGTCTGACTCATGCCATGGCCTGTATCTTGGCCAGCATCTGCTGCATCGCCTGGCCGCGATGGCTCAGACGGTTCTTTTGCTCGGCCGGCAACTCGGCGACCGTACAGTCGAAGGGCGGCAGGCGGAAATAAGGGTCGTAGCCGAAGCCCCCTTCCCCGCCCGGCAGATCCTGTATCTCCCCCTGCCAGATGCCGTCGGTCACCAGGGGGTGCGGATCATCGGCATGACGCACCATCACCAGCACACAGACATACCAGGCATGGCGGTCGGCCACGCCCCGGAGCTGCTCGACCAGCAGCTGGTTATTGCGTTCATCCGACTTGGGCTCGCCGGCAAACCGCGCCGACAGCACGCCAGGCCGCCCGGACAGGGCGCGAACACACAGCCCGGAGTCATCGGCCAGTGCCGGCAGGCCGGTCAGCCTGCTGGCGTGCCTGGCCTTGGCCAGGGCATTTTCCAGGAACGTGCCATACGGCTCCGGACACTCCGGCACACCCAGCGTTTTCTGTGCAATGACCTCAACACCAAGCGGTGCCAGCAGGGCGGAAAACTCACGCAACTTGCCGGCGTTGTTGCTGGCCAGAACCAGTTTCTCAAACATGACTACTCCCTTCGGTGGGCGGTTTTGGGGGTTGAGCTGACATTGCGGTCAGTGCGCAGCTCACTCCACCAGTGCCTTAGCTGTCGCATGCGTTTGGCCGGCATCTCGCGCAGCACCACCCATTTGCGAAACGCAGACGGATCGGGATTGATTACCGGATGATATTTGATGTCATCGCGAAAATAAGGCGCAGCGCTTAATACCGCCGTGGTCGCACCATTCAGATTGCTCAGATCGGCGGCATTCCTGCCGGCCAGCAGAAAGTTGATGAAACGCGCCGCCAGCGCAGGATGGGGGGCCGCCGCGGGAATGGCCATATTGTCCATGGCCAGCTGATTCCCTTCCTTCTGCAGCACATAACCGATGGTATAAGGCTTGTGCTGACTGCGCGCCTCTTCCCTTGCCTGGAAGAATTCGGCGGAAAAACCCAGCTGAACCCAGGCATCCCCCGAGACCAGATCTTTCCAGTAGTAATTGCCACCGAAGCCGGACCAGTAGGGACGGGCTGCGGCAATCACCTCGCGCGCGCGCGCATAATCTTCATCCCGGGTACTGTTGGGATCGAGCCCCAGATACAGCAGCGCAGCGGCAAACACGCTGCGCGGGTTATCCACCACACTGACATGGCCCTTGAGGCGCGCCAGCACTCGCGGGTCAAAAATCACCGACCAGCTGTAGGGATCAATATTCAACTCGCGCAGTTTGTCGATATTGTAGCCAACCGCTGCCAGGGACATGGATGCCGGCAAGGTAAACTGGCTGCCCGGATCAAAGGAAGGATTGCTCAACACCGGGTTCAGGTCGGCGACATTGGGCAAACGACTCTTGTCCAGCGGCTGCAGCAGCTTGAGGCGCAACAGGGCCGGCACCGAGAAGCTGGAGGGAAACACCACATCGGTGTCGGCATCGCCGGCAGACAACCGGGACACCAGCTCCTCACTGTCATGATAGAAGTCCTGCTCAACCAGACACTGGCAATGCTGGACGAAACGGGCAATGGTGCGTTCCGGCAGGAAATCATGCCGGCTGAGGACATGCAATACCGGTTGCGCCTGCGCCAGAGAACAGATCAGACACAACAAGACCGCCAGCGCTTTCATGCCTTTATGCTTCATGAGCCTCGGACAGGGTACGGGAAACACCGATTTCCTCCAGAGCACGCAGCAGCAGGGAAGCATCAGCCCCCTCCAGACAAGCGGCATCCGACAACATGCGCCGCCAGCGACGGGCACCCGGCATACCCTGGAACAAACCAAGAATATGGCGGGCAAGATTACGCAGCTTGTGGCCCTCGGCCAGCATCCGCTCGGCATAGGGCACCAGTGCTGCCACAACCTCGGCCCGGGTCGGCGCTGCCGCGTCGCAGCCATAGTAGCGGGTATCCCAGGCCGACATCAGATAGGGGTTGTGGTACGCCTCACGCCCGACCATCACGCCATCGACGTGCAGCAATTGCCGGTCAATCTCGTCCAGAGTCTGAATGCCGCCATTGATCAGGATTTCCAGCTCCGGACGCTCCTGCTTGAGCTGATGGACATAGTGGTATTTGAGGGGCGGGATCTCGCGGTTTTCCTTGGGAGAAAGCCCCTTGAGGATCGCATTGCGCGCATGGACGATAAACGTGCGGCAACCGGCCGCCGACACGATATCGACGAAATCTCGTACAAAACCGTAGTCTTCGACGTGATCGATGCCGATACGGTGCTTCACCGTCACGTCGATACCACAGGCATCGCGCATCGCCTTGACACAGTCCGCCACCAACTGCGGCTCGGCCATCAGGCAGGCACCAAAGGCCCCCTTCTGCACCCGCTCGGACGGACAACCAACATTCAGATTGACCTCATCATAGCCCCACTGCTCCGCCAGCCGGGCGCATTGCGCCAGTTCGGCCGGTTCACTGCCGCCCAGCTGCAGCGCCAGCGGGTGCTCGGCCTCATCGAAGCGCAGGTGGCGGGCCACATCGCCATGCAGCAAAGCCCCGGTGGTGACCATCTCGGTATACAGCCAGGTGTTGCGGGTAATCAGACGGGCGAAATAACGATAATGGCGATCCGTCCAGTCAAGCATCGGGGCGACGGAGAGGCGGCGCGGGGGCAGGACGGGACGAGCAGGACTTGGATTCATTCAGGAGGGCTCTGGCGCCAGTTGCCTGCCACCTGTGCCGGAGAGCAATGCGGCACGGCAGCAAAAAACTAAGCATTTGTAATCAAACGCGTAATTATCCACCGCCCCCGGACTCAGGGTCAAGCAAGATCCAGATGAATCAGTGCGGCCCACCGGACAAGGCCTGTGCCTTGAGTCTGGCCGCCACATCGCCCTGTGCCGCCGCCCGGGCATACCATGCCATCGCACGCTGGCGATCCTGCATCACGCCATCTCCATGCTCATATAGGCTGGCGATCAGGTACTGGGCACCGACATCCCCTTGCCGAGCCGCCTGTTCATACCAATAGGCGGCCAGACGCTCATCCTTCGGGGCGCCGCGCCCCCCCCTCGCCGCGCCAGTTCATCATGGCCAGATCGAACATCGCCACGCGGTTACCGGCGGCGGCACCTGCCGCAAAAGCCTGTCGTGCCGCAAGGTAATCATGGTGCTGATAGGCCTGCCAGCCCGGTATATCGGCCGGCGCAGCCAGAACGGGCAGCGCCAGCAAGGACAGCCACAACAACCGACATTTCATGACAGCACCCCATCCATGCGACTGATCAATGAACTTTAGTCGGCCTGAGTCGCAGAATCTGTCGACAGCACAAAACAAAAAACCCCTGTGTCCGCACAGGGGTTCAGAAGTGAAACGTTCCGGCTCAGCTCAGCAGCAGCGAATGGGACGCCAGCACCGGGCTCTGGAAATCAACCGCCATCATGAAGGACAGCGCCGTGATGGTGATGATCGAGAAGAAAAACACCTTGCGTGCCCAGAGGCGCTCGTCCACTTGCTGGCGATAACCACCCAGTGCCATCTTCAGCCACCACAGACTGGTGGCACAGGCCACCGCCAGGTAGCCATAGCCGGCATAACCACCGACGGCCAGCATGATGGTCGCCACGGCGAAGGCCATGATATAGAGCACGATCTGTTGCTTGGCATGATCCACCCCCTTGACCACCGGCAGCACCGGGATGCGCGCCGCCTGATAATCCTGAAAGCGGAAGATGGCAATCGCGTAGGAGTGCGGCATCTGCCACAGGCTGAACATCGCCAGCAAGATCAGGGCGCCACTGTCGAAACGGCCGGTGACGGCACAGTAGCCCGCCACCGGCGGCACGGCACCGGACAAGCTGCCGACCAGCGTGCCATATACCGAGTGGCGCTTCATGTACAGGCTGTAGACCCCGACATAGATGACGAAGCCGAACAGGGCACAGGCAAAGGCCAGCGGGTTGGCGCCAAACCACAGCAAGGCAAAGCCGGACAGCCCGAGGACCAGACCATGCGCCAGTGCCGCCCTGCGGCTCATGGCACCGGTCACCAGCACACGCTGGCAGGTACGGGCCATCTTGCTGTCGATATCGCTGTCGATGCAGTTATTGAAGGCGCAGCCGGAGGCCACCACCAGCGACAGCCCCATGAGGGTCGCCAGCAGCAGCGCCCCGTCAACCCGTCCCTGCGCCGCCAGCAGAAAACCGCCGGCGGCCGAGATCAGGTTGCCGAAGATAATGCCCGGCTTCACCACCTGCCAGTATCGTTTGAGCTTCAACACAGCCTCGCTCAACCACGCATCATCAGCACGTCGGCGCTGGTGATGATCCACACCGACAGGCCGACCAGCATGACGATGATCATGGCGGTAAAGATGAACGAGAAGGTGTTGAGCTTGCCTTCCGGGGTGCGGAAATGCAGGTGCAGGAAATACTTCAGATGCACCAGGATCTGCACCACGGCAAAAGCGAAGATCGCCATGGTGGCGGCCTGACGGGTGAACGCCCCGCTCATCACGATCCAGAACGGGATCGCCGTCAGAATCACCGACAGGACAAAGCCGGTCAGATAGCTCTTGACGCTGCCATGGTCGGCGGCATGTGCATACGCTTGACTCATCACAGGACTCCTTTCAGATACACCACGGTAAAGACGCAGATCCAGACAATGTCGAGGAAGTGCCAGAACAGGCTCAGGCAGTTCAGGCGCGTCATGGCGCGACTGGTCAGACCGGTTTTGACCACTTCGAACATCATCACGCTCATCCACAGCAGACCAGCGGTCACGTGCAGGCCATGCAGGCCGACCAGGCCGAAGAACGAGGACAGGAAGGCGCTGACGTTCGGGCCGTTACCTTCACTGATCAGGTGATGGAACTCGTTGACTTCCATGCCGATGAACATGGCACCGAACAGGAAAGTGACGGCCAGCCAGCCCAGTACGCCCTGCTTGCGGCCCTTGTGGCCGGCAATCATGGCAAAACCGTAGGTGATGCTGGAGAACAGCAGCGCAGCGGTTTCCAGCAGCACATAAGGCAGCTCGAAAATGTCCTTGCCGGAGACACCGCCGGCAGTATTGCGATACAGCACGGCATAAGACGCAAATGCGGTAGCGAACAGGATGCAGTCGGTCATCAGGTAGAACCAGAAACCGAGCACCTTTTGCTCGCCGCCATCATGATGCGCGTGGTCGTCGTGACCATGCGCCTGATTTACATAACTCGTCATGCTTGATCCCCCTCAGGCCAGAGTCGCCGGCTCGACGCCGCTGGACGGTTTCTTGGCGGCATCGCCCGGGTGGCCGGCAGCCACCTCGATGCCCATACGCTCGAAACGGGCCCGTTCGATGGCTTCGATTTCCGCCGGTTGCACGTAGTAGTCGAGATCATCGTCGAAGGCGCGCGTGAGCATGCTGCCGACAATACCGACCAGGCCAAGCACGGCCAGCCACCAGATATGCCAGATCAGGGCAAAGCCGAGCAGCGTGGTAAACCCGCCGATGGCCACACCGACAGCGGTGTTCTTGGGCATGTGAATCGGCTCATAGCTTTGCGGTACCGCATAGGCCACGCCCTTTTCCTTCATGTCGGTAAAGGCGTCGATATCGTGCACCACCGGCAACTTGGCAAAGTTGTAGAACGGGGGCGGCGACGAAGTCGACCATTCGAGGGTATGGCCATTCCACGGGTCACCACTGACATCGACGTGCTTCTTGCGGTCACGCAGGCTGACAGCAATCTGCAGCAACTGGCAGCCAATGCCGATGGCGATCAGCGCGGCACCCACGCAAGCCAGGTACAGCCAGGGCGTCCAGGCAGGATTGTCAGTATGGTTCAGACGGCGGGTCATGCCGAGGAAGCCCAGCACATACAGCGGCATGAAGGCGAAGTAGAAACCGGACTGCCAGAACCAGAAGGCCGCCTTGCCCAGCTTTTCATTCAGCTTGAAGCCGAACACCTTGGGGAACCAGAAGGTAAAGCCGGCCAGGTAGCCGAACACGGCCCCGCCAATGATGGTGTTATGGAAATGGGCAATCAGGAACAGGCTGTTGTGCAGCATGAAGTCCGCGCCCGGGACCGCCATCAGCACACCGGTCATCCCACCGATCGAGAACGTCACCATGAAACCCAGCGTCCAGAAGATCGGCGTTTCGAAACGCAGACGACCGCGGTAAATGGTAAACAGCCAGTTGAACAGCTTCACGCCGGTCGGCACCGAAATCACCATGGTGGCAATGCCGAAGAAGGCATTGACGTTGGCACCGGATCCCATGGTGAAGAAGTGGTGCAGCCACACCATGAAACCCAGCACCGAGATCACGCCGCTGGCAATAATCATCGAGGTATGACCGAACAGACGCTTGCCGGTGAAAGTCGACACCACTTCGGAGAAAATCCCGAAGGCCGGCAGAACCAGAATGTAGACCTCGGGGTGACCCCAGGCCCAGAAAAGGTTCAGGTACATCATGGCATTGCCACCGGCTTCACTGGTGAAGAAGTGGAAGTCGAGGTAACGGTCGAGCGACAGCATGGCCAGCGCACCGGTCAGGATCGGGAACGAGGCCACGATCAGCACGTTGGCCCAGGTGCAGGTCCAGGTAAAGATCGGCATCTGCATCAGCTTCATGCCCGGGGCACGCATCTTGATGACGGTCACCAGGAAGTTGATCGCGGTCAGCGTCGTGCCGATCCCCGAGATTTGCAGCGCCCAGGTGTAATAGTCGACCCCGACGTCCGGGCTGAAGCCCAGTTCGGACAAGGGCGGATAGGCGACCCAGCCGGTACGGGCAAAGTTGCCCACCCCCAGCGACAGGTTGACCAGGATGACCGCCGAGGTCAGCAACCAGAAGCTGAGCGAGTTGAGAAAGGGGAAAGCCACGTCGCGCGCACCGATCTGCAGCGGCACCACGATGTTCATCAGCCCGGTCATGAAGGGCATGGCCATGAAAATGATCATGATCACGCCGTGGGCGGTGAAGATCTGGTCATAGTGCTCGGGCGGGAAGATCCCCATGTGGCCATTGGTGGCCAGCGCCAGCTGGGTACGCATCATCAGCGCATCGGCAAAGCCGCGCAGCAGCATGATCAGCGCCACGATGATGTACATCACGCCGATCTTCTTGTGGTCGACCGAAGTCAGCCACTCTTTCCACAGGTAGCCCCACTTGCCGAACTTGGTAATCAGGGCGGCAATGATCAGGCCGATCAGGCCGGCACCGGACAACGCCCCCATGATGATGGGTTCGTGGTACGGAATGGCATCGAGAGTCAGTTTGCCGAGCAACATCAATTCACACTCCTTGCAGCGGCGGGCGCACACAGACTCTTGGTCAGTGCGGCCAGCTTGATATCTTCTTCCGTCAGCGCCAGCGAGGTCCGGCCCGCCATGTACTTGTGAACGATGGCATCAAACAGACGCGGGGTCGGATCGGCGTAGTAGGCGACGGCATTGTTCTCACTCGGACTGGCCAGCTTGAGGTAGGCCCCGGTATCGAGCGGCTTGCCGGCGGCACGTACCGACGCCACCCATTGCTCGAATTCGGCCGGCGTCGCGGTGGCAATCGCGTTGAACTTCATGCCGGAGAAACCGGCACCGCTGTAATTGGAAGAGAAGCCCTTGTAGGTACCCGCCTCGTTGGCAATCAGGTGCAACTGGGTCTGCATGCCGGCCATGGCGTAGATCTGGCCACCCAACTGCGGAATGAAGAACGAGTTCATCACCGTGTCGGAGGTGATGCGGAAGTCGACCGGCACGTCCTTGGGAAAGGCGATCTGGTTGACCGTGGCGATGTTCAGATCAGGATAGATGAACAGCCATTTCCAGTTCAGGGCCACAACCTCGATGCGCACCGGCTTCTTGTCGGAATCCAGGGCACGATAGGGATCGAGCTTGTGGGTGGTATGCCAGGTCAGCACCGCCAGGAAGGAAACAATGATGATCGGGATCAGCCACACCACGACTTCGATCTTGGTGGAGTGTGCCCATTTCGGCGTGTAAGTGGCGTTGGTATTGCTGGCGCGATACTTCCAGGCAAACACCAGGGTCATGACGATGACCGGAACCACAACCAGCAGCATCAGCAGGGTTGCCGTGATGATCAGCGACTTCTCGTCTGCGGCGATCTGTCCCTTCGGGTCAAGGATACCGCCTTGACAGCCGGAGAGCAGCGCCAGCAAAAACGGCGAGAGCCACCGCACCAGGCGGGAGGGTCTACAGTTTCTCATCTTGCGACTTCACAGGTTAAAAAAAACTTTTGACGCGCAGGGGCAAAGAGCCCGGCGCGCCATACCTGACGCCATCGCGGGGCTTTGCTGTTTGCTTCCCAGGAGCTGGGCAACCGACGCCGCAGGGGGCGGTTGCCACATGTTCTTGTTATCCGTTTCTCAGGCGTCTTTGCGCCTTGTGCCTGCTACGCCGCGGGATATCCACCACGTGCAGGCTTGCAGTCCGGCAGCGCGGGAAAGCCACTTTCCCCATTTGACACTGCCATGCTATAAACGACGGTTGCCGCGTATTAAGTCAGTTCGAACTAGTCTTATCAAGCACGGGCAAGTGTGCCGCAGCAGAAAAACCCGCACAATCCGCAGGATTATTGACCTGCATCAACGACAATATTCTTACAAAAGAATAAGCACCACAAGGCTTTGCGGTGCTGTCCGACAAAAAATTCCTCCGGTTGCATTTTGTTACATATTTATTTTCCCGCCATGTTGCATCACTGCACCTGAGATCTCTTCATCCGTCCCCTCCCGCCAGAGGCCACTCACCAGGCATTCCAGTCATGCAATTCGCATGAATTACCGGACAATAGTTGAGCCGCCCCGTGACACGCGCGATACTTGCGAGGTTTGCAATGAATGGAGTACCGCAATGGCTTACCGCGTGGTGTTTGTCGAGGATGACCCGGAGCTCTCCGGCCTGATCAGCGACTTCCTGTCCCGCCATGAAATGGAAGTGGTGGTCGACCCGCGCGGCGATACGGCCATGGACACCATTCAGCGCGAGCAACCCGACCTGGTCTTGCTGGACATCATGCTGCCCGGCAAGGACGGACTGTCGATCTGCCGCGAGCTGCGTCCGGTGTTTCATGGCCCGATCGTCATGCTCACCTCGCTCGACAGCGACATGAACCAGATTCTCGGTCTGGAACTGGGCGCCAACGACTACATCCTCAAGACCACCCCGCCCTCGGTCCTGGTGGCCCGCCTGCGCGCCCAGCTGCGCAATGTCGGCAGTCACGCCGCCCCACAGCCGGAATCGTCGGCCAAGCTGCCGCAGAAGCGCATCTTTGGCCAACTGACCATTGACCCGGTCAATCGCGATGTCTGGTTAGACGGAGAGCAGATCGTCCTGTCGACCTCCGACTTCGACCTGCTGTGGCTGCTGGCCAGTCATGCCGGCGAAATCCAGAAGCGCGAAACCTTGCTCAAGGCCCTGCGAGGCGTGAGCTACGACGGACTGGACCGCAGCATCGACGTCGCCATCTCGCGCCTGCGCAAGAAACTCGGCGACAACCCCAACGAGCCTTTCCGCATCAAGACCGTGCGCAACAAGGGCTACCTGTTCTCGCTGTCCGGCTGGGAGTAAGCGCCCGATGCGCAAGTTGTTCATCCAGTTTTACCTGCTGCTGATCGGCTGCTTTCTGGTGGCGGTGATTCTGGTCGGCGTGGTCTACAAGCAGGCGGTGGACAAGGTCGGGGAGCGCTATCTTTCCGACCTGCTTCGTACCACGCTGTCGCTGATCGAAACCGAGCTGCGCGGCGTGCCGCAGGAACTGTGGCTGGAGAAGCTGTCGCAGGACGACCACCGCTTTACTTTCCACGTCAAACTGGAACGCGAGAGTGCCTACGACCTCGACGATGCCTCGCGTGCCGCCCTGGCGCGCGGCGAGATCGTCATGCTGGAAAACAACTACCTGTTCCTGCAAAAGATCGAAAACAGCGACTATGTGCTGGTCGCCGGACCGCTGCGCTATCTGTTCTTCCTGCATCAGCTGAAATGGTTCGACTATGCCCTGCTGGTGCTGATCGGCCTGTCCCTGGCCTTCCCTGTGCTGTTCTGGATGCGCCCCCACTGGCGCGATCTGATGACGCTGGAGCAGACCGCCACCCGGCTGGCGCACGGCCATTTTTCCGCGCGGGCCCGCCTGCCGGAGAGTTCTGGCGTACGCCGGGTCGGCCAGGCCTTCAACCGCATGGCCGACAGCATCGCCGAACTGCTGGCCAGCAAGAAGGCACTGACCAATGCCGTGGCTCATGAGCTGCGCACCCCGCTGGCCCGTCTGCGCTATCGGCTGGAGCTGATGGACGATGCCGACTCGCCGGCGCATCAGGCCATGGTGCGAGACCTGGAGGAAATCGACAAACTCATCGAAGAGCTGCTGCTGCACGCCAAGCTGGACCGTCCGGAAGCCCCGCTCACCCCCAGCACCTTTGATGCCGCCAGCTGGCTGGATGATCGCGTCGCCGCCCAGGTCGCACTGGCCCCGCAACTGCAATGGCAGCGGCAGGCGCTGGCAGCGGGCGCCGAGGCCATTACCGCCGATCAGCACCTGCTGACCCGCGTCGTGGACAACCTGCTCTCCAATGCGCGCCGCTATACCAACACCCTGGTGCGCGTCTCGCTGCGACTGGAAAACGGTCAGCATATTCTGGTGGTGGATGATGACGGTCCGGGCATCGCACCGGAAGACCGCGAACGGGTGTTCTCGCCTTTCGTCCGGCTCGACAGCAGCCGCCACCGCAGCACGGGCGGACATGGCCTGGGCCTGGCCATTGTCGAGCGCATTGCCCGTGCACACCGCGGCCAGGTCCGTATCGACACCTCGCCGGAAGGCGGCGCTCGTTTCATTTTCAGTTGGCCGGAAGGACTGCTTTTACATTCAGTTACACGGGGAAACAAACAGCGCCTAGACGCTCCACCGGGTGGTGATTAGCATGATTCTTCACCATGCCGCGTCTCCCGCAGGGAAACCGGCAGTCCTTCACGAGAGGATTCTGCCCGATGAAAAAAAGACACGTCCTGACGGCGACCATCATGTTGGCTGCCCTGTCCTTGTCGGTCATGGCTGACGAGACCTCTGCACCGGTACCGATTCACCGCACCACGGCCAAGCATCGTGCCGTCAAGAGTCCGCCGGCGGCCAAACCCGCCAGGATCCATCCGACGGCATCCGCCGCCAAATAAGATTGCTGCGCATGGCGACCGCCATGCTTACCTGTTTCGGAGTTCTGCATGAAATTGCGTTTACTGGGTCTGGCATTGGCGGCAATGACAAGCAGCCTGCCTGTCGCCGCCCATAAACTCACTCGCGAACAGCTCACCCTGTTTTTCGGCAAGGACGATCGTGTCGCCGTCGGCCCTTCGGGCATGCCCTGGCAGACCATCGGTCGCCTGCAGACCATGGGCGGGTTGCAGTGTACCGCGACACTGGTCGCTCCCGACGTCGCACTGACGGCAGGCCACTGCTTCGTCAGCGCGCGCGGTCAACTCGATCCGGCGCAGGACTTTACCATCGGTCTGAAGGGTGAGCAGTACGCCAAGCGAGTCGCCATCACCAAGGTCATGGTCAACCGGCAACTGCTGCGCGGCCTGATCCACAAGCGCGATGGCGTATATGTGCCGGAAAGTGTGGCGCGCTATGACTATGCCTTTGTCCGCCTGGCGGAACCGCTGGGCAACACCTATGGCTACCTGCCGGTCTTCGGCGGCTCCCGCGCCGATCTGAGCAAGGCGCTGGCCAAAATCAACAAGCGCATGGTGCATGTCGGCTATCCGGAAGATACCCAGGGGGTGATGATGGCGCACAAGAGCTGCCTGGCCACCGACCTGCATCGCGACGGCCGCCTGGGACACCGCTGTGACACCCTGCCGGGGGACAGTGGCTCGCCCATGCTGGCAACCATTGATGGCAAGACCGTGGTCATCGCCATCCAGAGCTCGGCCCCCAATGCCAGCGATCGCTACCGTGCAGACAATATGTCGCTGACCGCGCCGGTGTTCTACAACTCGCTGCAGCGCTTCATCCAGAAGAAATGAATCACGGGCGCCGCGGCGCCCGTGTTGTTTCGGTCTTACGCTTGAGCCAGAGCCTGCTTTTGCAGAGCGATCAGTTCGGCGATCCCCTGCCCTGCCAGATCCAGCAACTGATCCATTTCCGCCCGGCTGAAGGGCTCGCCTTCTGCCGTGCCCTGCACTTCAATGAAACGGCCACTGCCGGTCATCACCACATTCATGTCCGTTTCGCAGCCTGAATCTTCGACGTAATCCAGATCCAGCAAGGCCTGTCCGTCGACAATGCCCACCGACACCGCTGCCACATGGTCACGCAAAGGGTTTTCCTGCAACTTACCGTCGCGCAGCAGACCGGCAACGGCATCCGCCAGGGCCACGTAGGCACCGGTAATGCTCGCGGTACGCGTCCCGCCATCGGCCTGGATCACGTCGCAATCGATCACGATCTGGCGCTCGCCCAACTTGCCCTGATCGATGACGGCCCGCAGCGAGCGACCGATCAGACGCTGAATTTCCTGTGTACGCCCAGACTGCTTGCCCGCCGCGGCTTCGCGCCGCATGCGGCTGCCGGTCGAGCGCGGCAACATGCCATATTCCGCCGTCACCCAGCCCTGCCCCTTACCCTTGAGAAAACCGGGTACCCCCTCCTCGACACTGGCGGTACAGATCACCCGGGTATCCCCAAACTCGACCAGCACCGAGCCTTCCGCATGGCGGGTGAAATGGCGGGTCAGGCGCACCGGACGCAAGGTGGCCGCGGAACGGTCGGCAGATCTCTTCATGGTGTATCTCTATCAAAAAATGAAATGGATTATACCGCTGGCACGCTGCAAGCGGATTGAGTCGGGTACGGGGGCTTGCTATAGTGCTCAAGCCCGGATTGCTTCCTGTTACTCAAGCCATTCGGGCCTGACCTGATTCTTAGTCCAACCCCTGAACGGGAGCCCGAAATGATTTTGAGTATGACAGGCTTTGCCTCGACCAACCGGGAATTCCCCGGTGGAATGCTGACCCTCGAACTGCGCGCGGTCAACCATCGCTACCTCGACATTCAGATGCGTCTGCCGGAAGAGCTGCGCATCATCGAACCACAGATGCGCGAACTGATTTCCGGCAAGGTATCGCGCGGCAAGCTGGAATGCCGTGTCGGCCTCAACCAGCTCGACAGCACCGCACCGATGCTGGAAATCAACACAGAATACCTGCAGACCCTGCTGAACGTTGCAGGCGAAGTCCGCGCCCTGGCTCAGGAAAGCAAGGGCCTGTCCGTTGGCGAGATGATGCGCTGGCCTGGCGTGCTGAAATCCAACCAGTTGGCGCCGGAGGTACTGCAGCAGCTGTGTCTGGAAGGCCTGGCCGCCGTCCTGGCGGACTTCAATGCCTCGCGTGAACGCGAAGGCGACAAACTCAGGACGCTGCTGCTTGAGCGTGTGGCCGGCATGGAGAGCATTGTCGCGGCGGTCAAACCCAAGCTGCCGCAGATTCTCGATGCCTATATGGCCAAGCTGTCGGGCAGACTGCGTGAGGCGCTGGGCAATATCGACGATGACCGGATCAAGCAGGAGTTCGCCCTGTTTGCCCAGAAAATCGATGTCGATGAAGAACTGTCGCGCCTGACCACTCACCTGACCGAAGTACGCCGCATTCTCAAGGCGGACGGCCAGGCCGGCAAGCGCCTGGACTTCCTGATGCAGGAGCTGAACCGCGAAGCCAATACCCTGGGCTCCAAGTCGGTGTCGGCTGAAACCACGCAGGCTTCGGTCGAGCTGAAGGTGCTCATTGAACAAATGCGCGAGCAGATTCAAAACATCGAGTAAGCCGTTACACCCTGTCGAACGCGAACGGGGTCAGGTCTTTCATTTTGCGTCCTGATGCAAAATGAAAGACCTGACCCCGTTCTTGCTTGCGAGGCAGTCGCCTCAAACCCTGTAGCGATCAACCTGCCCCAGCAGTTCGCGCGCCTCGTTGCGCACCCGCTGAGCCAGTTGATGCGACTCGCTGACCGCGGACTCGTTTTCCTCGGCGGTGGTCGAGATATTTTCCACATGACGGGCAATTTCCCGGCTGGAGTGAGACTGATCCGAGGTTGCCCGGGCGATTTCGGCAATCTGGCTGGCCACGATGCGGATGTGCTGCTGGATCGCCTCGACGGCATCCGCGACCTCGCGCGACCCCGCGACGCTCTGATCGACACGGTCATTCGCCTCATCCACCCCACGCACCGCACTTTCGGTATCGCCCTGCACGCCAGCCAGCATGTCGGCAATCTGCAAGGTTGCCTGCGTGGTGCGCTCGGCCAGTTTGCGCACTTCATCGGCCACCACGGCAAAACCGCGCCCCTGCTCGCCGGCACGTGCGGCCTCGATGGCCGCATTCAAGGCCAGCAGATTGGTCTGCGCCGCAATTTCCTTGATCACATCGGCAATCGAGTTGATCTCGCGGGCGCTGTCATTGAGCTTGACCACCCGATCCTTCACGTCCTGCATCGACTGGTCGATGCCGGCAATCAGGGCCGCGTTGACGCGCATGCGCTCGGCGGCATCACGCGACAACTCATCGGTATCCTGCGCCGCCTGGTCGACCTCCCTGGCACTATTGGCCACCAGGCCAATGCTTTCGGTCAGCGCCTTGATCGCCTCGGAGGCAGAACGTGAACCCTGGCTCTGTTTTTGCGAGCCATGCTCGACAGACTCGGCCACTTCTCCCAGGCGCGTTCCCTCCTGCTCGACCGTACGCGCCCGCTGGCGAATATCCGTGATCAGCCCCTGAATCAGATCGGCAAAGGCATTGAACGAGGCCGCGATCCGGCCAATCTCGTCCCATCCCCTGACCTCCAGACGCTGAGTCAGATCGCCGGAGCCGTTGGCAAACTGACTCATGGCCTGATTGAGCGTCATCAGAGGCCGGGTGGCACGGCTGATCAGCGACACCAACAGTACGGCGACCAGCAGCAGAATCACCAGCGAGACCACAATGGCACTCATCACCACCTGATTGGCGGGTCCCATGACTGCCGACATCGGGAAGCTGACACTGAGCGACCAGGGCGTCCCGCCATTGCCAATGGAGAATGGCGCGAACAGATAAGCGACCCCGTCCGACTCGAATTCATAGGGCTGACCTGCCTTGATGGCCTGCACGGCCTCGGCGGGCAGGGTCTTGGCCGCCTTGCCCAGCAGAGAGGCATCCGGACTGGTGGCGTACAGGGCACCATTGGAGTAAAGCACCACCTGCCCCTCGCCAAAAGGATGCAGCTTGCCGAGCTTCTCCTGCAGCGAGGCCAGCGGATAATCCGCGCCCGTCACGCCGAGGAAACGGTTGTTGACGATCATCGGCGTCATCAGCGAGGTCATCAGCACATCCTTGCCGTTGACCTTGTAGAGATAGGGCTCGATCATCGAGTCCTTCATGGTCTGCCGCGGAATCTCGTACCAGTCGTTCAGCCCGGCCTTGTCATAATCGACCAGCGGCTCGACGGCAATCTGGCCGCTACCACGGTTCCAGTAGGGCAGGAAACGACCGGTTTTGTCATGCTCAGGCTTCTTGTTGACGTACTCGGCATCCCGGCCATCCAGGGCATTCGGCTCCCACATATTGCTGAAAGCGAGGACATCGGGGTTCTGACGCAGCATCTCCGCCATGATGGCATTGATCTGTTCGCGGCTCGGCCCCTGTCCCGCTGCCTTCATGCCGACCAGCGCATCCCGCAGACTATGCACATCGGCCAGGGTGGTATTGAACATGGCCGTCACTTCAGCAGCCTGTGCCCGCGCCAGAGTGCGGGCATTTTCCATCGCTTCGGCACGGACACTGCTGCGACTTTGCCAGGCAATCACGCCGGCGACGACCGTCAGACCGGCAAACAGACAGGCCACCGCGGTGATGCTGACACGCAGGCGCAGTGAAAGGTGGCTGAGCATGGTATTCCCCCGAGCATAGTTATCCGCGTGACCGCCCCGGCACACCGTAGCGATCCGCCTGCATCAGTTCAAGATAGACGATGCCAGACCTGCAGGGAAACTTCTTGCCCGCCGCCCCTCCCGGACCGGTCAGAACTGCCAGCGCGCCCAGGTAAACAGGACGTTGCCATAGCCCTTGCCGCCCGGCACATAGGCGGACTGCAAGGCAAAGCGCTTGTACTCGATGGAGACCATGGGCAGCACCACCGGAATGGGATAGTAGTTATAGTCTTGCCGTGCGGTCATGCCGACAGTAAAGCCGGCACCCAGCCGCCAGTTCTCGCCGGGCCGCCAGATCTTTTCGTAACCATATCCGGCGATCGGCTCGATCTTGTTGTGCGAGTCGAGAAAGGCCATCGCATACAGGGCATGCCAGTTACCCTGTTCGTCGTAGCGGTATTTCCCCACCCCGAGTCCCCAGGGGTTTTCGTTGTATTCCGCGATCTTTTCCGGGGTGTACATCCGCCGGTTATGCCAGGTATGCAAGGGGACATAGAGTTCGTTCTGTCCCTCGTTCCAGGTGGTGCTGACGGTGTCCCGTGCCTGCTGCCACCAACTGTCCGTCTGGGCGGAGGCCGGATCGGGCGTGACAGCGCCTTCCTGCGCGCGTGCGCTCAGGGGCAGACAAAGCAGAACGGCGAGCATACAGCCGCATTGGCGATCATTCTTGAACATGCTGGTGGCGATACCTTCGTGAAATGGAAGAGACCGGGAGGTGCCATGTGACGTCCCGGTGAAGTGGATCAGAGTCCCAAAAACGCGAAAGGTTTCAGTAAAGGTGAATTGACTTGGCCGATCAGCACGCCAGTTCGAGCTGGCGTGCATCCAGCACGGTGTACTGCAGACTGTCGCATAACGGCGTCAGGGTCGCCTGCAGGTAATGGAAGGCCCTGCCAGGCGCCGGCATGGCCCGGTGGGGCTGTTCGCTGATGAAAACAATGTCGGCACTGTGTTCGGACAACTGATGCTCGGGTGACTGCCAGGCATTGAGACGGCGCGTGACAAGCTGTTGACGGCCATCGCGCCAGACGGGCTCCCCGGGGAAAAGGGCCGGCTGGCAGGCTTCATCCGCGCTTTGCGCCAGCTCGAGTGTCAGGCTGCCGTGCAAGGCGGCCATGTCAAAGCCACTGACCGGGCACAGCGCCAGCAAGGCGGCATAGTTGGCCATGTCGACCATGGGCAGTGTGCTCTGGAATTGCTGATTCATCACCATGCGTACCAGTTGCGCCAGTGCGCCCTGCCCCTGCCACGGGCCGGGGAAATCACGCCATTGCGCACGCCACTGTACCAGCAGGTTTTCGACGGCATCGGGATCCAGCACGGGAGGGATGACCTGAAAATATTGCAGCACATCCAGGCGGATGGCCCTGGCCACCAGCACATGCACACTCAGATCAGGCAATCTTTGCAGTACAGCCTTGGTCAGCGATACGTTCATTTCCGGACGCCCCCTCGCTTTTTCCCGCATGCAGGCGGGTTGAACCTCTATTTTATACCATTCCCATTTTCATTTTGCAGCAATGATTAATGATGAATGCGTAAAATTTGGTTCAACCACGACTGTTTTTGCAAGAAATGTTTCAACTCGGCGAGGGGCTGCCGTCTCAGTGGTCCTGATAGACCCGCAAGCCCTGATCGAAGATGACCCCGGAATACTTGCCGTGCAGTGCCAGTTTGCGGATCAGTTGCGGCTCTTCTCCCGACATCCGGCCCAGGCTGGCACGGGCAAAGCCGTTGATGGCCAGGAAGTCGCGCCGGCGCATGCCGGCGCAGACCCCGGCGACCGGGCCGATGCCAAACGGCAAGCCGGCAACTTCTTCACGGACATGGTAGGAAGGTGCCGGTTCGATCGCCCGGCCATCCTGCGCGTCAACAAAGCCGACGGGCCAGTGGCCGACCAGGCCCAGATCCGCGCGTTGTTGCAGGCAGGCGATGATCTGCTGGTCAAAACCGGCAGGGAGCTCGGCGATGTCATCATCGAGCTCGATGATGAATTCGCCGCGCGCTTCGGCAAAGACCTGCTTGTAGAGCTCCCAGCCGATATTGCCCGGACTCTCGATGGTGTGCTCGATACCGGCCTGCTGCAGCACGGCGCGCGTCTCCGGCAGGTCGTCGTTGATGCCGACAATGATTTCGACATCCGTCTCCTGCAGCGCCTGCTGCAGGATCTGCAGGGTGTGACGCAGCAAGGCCGGACGGCGGCAGGTCAGCATGACGACCGACAGACGACAGCGATCCTGCTGCCCGGCAATCCTGTCGCGCAGCGCCGCCAGCTCGGCCGCCTCCTGGGCAAACATCACCGCATCGGACTGCGCCAGTACCTGACTACACTCGTCGGGCAGCCCCAGATACAGCAACATGTCCAGCAGGCCGAGCTGTATGGTGGGTGAGGCCGGATTGGCCTGATAGAGCTGCAGCATCGGCTCGATGGCAAAGCCGGCCAGCTGATCAATCGTCATGCCGGCATTGAAATACTTGAAAACGCAGGCCAGCAAGGCATAGATCGACGGGAATTTCTCCGGTGTCGCCAGCGCCTGCTCAAGCAGCAACTGACGCGCCTCCTCCAGGCGCTGTGCATTGAGCAACAGCATGGCGTAGACGATCGGATCATCGGTCTGATCGCCGGCCAGGCCAAACGCCTGGCAAACTTCGCGCCGGGCGGCCTCGAAATCCTGCTGGCACTGCTGACCGAATTTCGTCAGTGCCAGCACCTGGGCAAGATGATGCGGTTCCTGCGGAATCGGCAGTTCAGTCATGGCGAGCGTCTTCGCCTTGCAAGATGAAGCGGGCGATGGCTGCGGAGTCAAGCTCACCATCCCCCTGAGCCACCAGCTGACGAATCATGGCGGTGACGCGTTCCGATTGCGGCAGGGAAATGCCCAGTTCACGAGCGCAGTCCAGCACGATCCCCATATCCTTGAGATGCAGGTTCGCCTTGAAGCCCGGGACGTAGTTGTCATCAATCATGCGCTGGCCATGCACATCCAGCACACGACTGGCGGCAAAGCCCCCCATCAGCGCCTGGCGTACCGGCACCGGATCCACCCCGCAGGCCGTGGCCAGTTTCATCAGTTCGGCCACCATGGTGACCCCCACGCCGACGGCGATCTGGTTGCAGGCCTTGGCCACCTGACCGGCACCGGCGTCGCCGATGCGGGTAATCGTCTTGCCCATGGCCTCCAGAACCGGGCGCACGCGTTCCAGCGCGGCTTCTTTGCCGCCGACCATGACCGTCAGGGTACCGTTGATGGCACCAACCTCCCCGCCCGATACCGGGCAATCGAGAAAATCGATGCCACGCTCGGCCAGCTGGCTGGCAATGCGACGTGCACCAAAGGGGGAGATGGTACTCATATCGACACAAATCAGACCGGTCCTGGCCCCTTCGATGACCCCGCCGGCCCCCAGCAGCACCTGCTCGACATCAGGCGTATCCGACAGATTGGTAATCAGCACATCCACCGCGCCGGCCAGCTCGGGCAGACTGTCGCGCCAGATGGCGCCTGCATCCAGTACCGGCTGGGCACGCTCCGGATGTCTGGCCCAGACCTGTACTTCAAAGCCCGCACGCAGCAAGTTCAGCGCGCAAGGACGCCCCATGATGCCGAGCCCGACATAACCGACTTTCAACATGATGATGACCCATTCAGAAACGAAATTATCAAAGCATAAGGAAATTCCGACCATCCGGCCAGTCGGAATCAGGGGGAAGGCAGAATGGATTGCTTGACCGAGGGTAACCAGGCATTCAACTCGAAAGACTGCTTCTCTGCCTGCTTCTCCAGGTAGTAAACGAAGGCCAGAACCTCGGCAACCGCCCGATAGAGTTCGGGCGGAATCTGCTGATCAAGATCGACCTGCATCAGCAGGGACACCAATTCGGGGGAGTCATGCACGAAGACGCCGGCCTGCCGGGCACTTTCGATGATACGCTCCGCCGTCTGGCCATAGCCTTTGGCGACCACGCGCGGGGCCGGGGTGCCCTCCTGATAGGACAGGGCGAGCGCCGAGCGGCGCAGGGGATCATTTTTCTGGGTTGGCTTCTTCATGCTTGACTGACAAGGTGGCCAGATCGAGGCCGGCAGCCGCCAGGCCATCGGACAATTTCTGGCTGTGATTCTGGATCAGCCCGCCGGCTGAAGCCTCTTCGGTAACAAAAGCGATTTGCACCGCATTGCCGACCAGCCGGACGCGGGCTGACAGCCCTCCGAGCACCGGCAAGTTAAGCGACATGTGGGTACTCCAGGCATGCGTCTCCTCGCTGTCGCCATGCCCCTCGCGATCGTCCTTCTGCTCGGGCTGAATCAACATTTGCATCGGCTGACCGGGCCAGGCAAATCCCTGCAACGGGACCTGCTGGCTTTCCAGGGCATTCAGCTGGCGCTGCACCAGATTGCCCAGTTCCGGCAAGGCCTTGTCATGCGCCAGCTGCGGATCCTGCAGAGCCTGCCCCAGCTTGGCCTGAGGCTCCTGCTGCAGTTGCGACAGCGGCAACTTGCCCTGATCCCAGGCCTTCAGATGTGACTCGTAAAACAACCCGCTTTTCTCAACCCCTTGCTTGAGGTGATCGGCCACCTGTGCCGGCTGCTGTTGCTGGGCGTCCAGTGCGACGGTCCCGCCGGCCTGCCCTGGCTTGAGACTCAGCAAGGGATTTGAGCCGGAGGAGGTCGTGGCATAATCCTTCAGCAGCGCTGCATCGCCGGCCGCCCTGGCAGCGGCCGAGGCCGCATTGCCCTGCTCGGTTTCTTTGGCACCACCGGCCCCGCCGGCGCCCGGACCGGCCGCATCCTGCTGATTGGCGGAGGAAAGCAGACGCGTCAGGTAACGGGAAGCCGGACTCAGATCCACCTGGACAGAACTGTCCTTGGCCTCGCCCTCCTGCCCCTCTCCCTGCAGGGAAAAGGTCAGATTGGGCTTGAGGTTGGCCACCCGCAGCGTCAGGGTATCGCCCTTGGGCTGCATGCCATTGGGCAAGGTCAGGGTGAACAGGGCATTCTTGATCAGCACCGCAACCTGATTATTGCTGAGCTGTTCGGCAATCCGGGCCGTGACCTGCTCGCCGATCACCAGATTGGGCAGGCGCCCTGGCAGAACCGTGGCGTCGATCAGCGCACGATCGCCCTCGTTGAGCAAACGCAGCGGCGATACCGCCTCGGTCCCGGCACCGGGGCCGGAGGTGAGCGGGTTGACCAGATTGGGCGGCAGGGATGGGATCATGAGGTCGAGTTATTGCGGTACAGGGAGAGAATCAACTCGGCTTCGCTGCGGGAGATGCCGCAACGCTGGGCGACATCGGCCGCACCCATGCCCTGGCGGATCAGCTCGATGGCCTGCTTGTAGGGAGAGGCGGCCGGCACATCGGGCGCCGGCTTGTGCTGCTGCCGTTCGACCATCTCGGCAAGATGCAGCAAATCCCGCTGCTGCACACTGATCTGATGCTGCAATTGCTCAATGTACATGGCGGTCACCCTGTCCTCTTCCGTTTCCACCTTGCGCAGGCGCCGGTGAAAGTACCAGGCGAGGGCCACAATCACGCAGAAAATGATGGTATTGCTGGCCAGCAAGGCAAAGGCGGACATGGGCGTACTCCAGGGGCGGTCTTTCTCTGATTCTAAGAGGCGCTTGAAAATAACCCAAGGAAAAGACCGTCAGACAAGCTCAGCGGTAAGTCATGCGCAGGCGACGCTGCTGTTGCACCGTCGACAACTCCTCACCCAGCTCGTCGCGGCGCGCGCTGGCGAGCAGCTCGATGCGCTGGTTGAGCGACAGCGCCGCCTCGAGCACCGGACGCAGGTCAGGCAGCAGGGTCAGCAGCGCATCGCCGGCCTCGGCCTGCAGGGTCGCCATCTGTGCCTCGCGCGCCTCGTGCACCAGCAGAAAATCCTCCCACTGGCCCTGCTCGGCCGCCACCAGCATGGCTTCGGTATATTCGGCAAACTGACGCGTCGTTTCGCGCAGGCTCTCCAGATTCATGGCGACCTCTTGTCCGTTCCCTCAAATCGCCGTCTGAGAACGGGGGCTTTCCGCGCCCGGAGCAACGTTCCCACCGGTTTTTGCCAGCTCCTGCCATGCGGGCAGAATGACATTCAGCAGCTTGGCGACCTCATCCAGAATCTCCGGATCGTTCTTCATGTTGGCCACGCCAAGGCGGAACTTGGCATAGACGTACAGATCTTCCAGATTCAGCGACAGCGACGCATTGTGCGTATGATCGAGTGCAATGCGCAGGCCTTCGATGATATCGATGGCCTTGTTGATCAGCCTGCCCTTCTCTTCATAGCGCTGGTGCTGCATCAGCACCTTGGCCTGATCGATGGCCCGCAAGGCCCCCTCGTACAACATCACGATCAGACCGACCGGGCTTGCCCCATACACGGCGACCTCCAGCGCATCATCCTGGTAGGCCTTCTTCAACTGCTGCATGGCAAGGGTATTCTTCATGGCTGCCTGAGTATCCCGTGAGGAAGGGGGGCATCTCACCCCCCCGACAATGATTATTTATTGGCGTTCAACGAAGCCAGCATGGAGGTCAGCGATGTGCTGGTCTGCTGCATCTGCATCAGGGACGAGTTCAGCTTGGTATACAGCGACAGATAGCCTGCCTGTACCACGTCCAGCCGGTTCGCCTCCTGCGACATCTTGTCCTTCATGGTCTTGACCTGGGTGTTGAGGGTGGTGGTACGCGTCGTCACCAGCCCGGTCGGACCGAGATAATTGTTGATGGTATTGTTGAAGCGCTGTGCGAAACCATCATTATTATCGTTGCCGAACAGATTGACCACCGCATTGGCGTTATTGGTAATCGCCGTGTTCAATGCCGTGGCATCGAGCTTCAGCGTGCCATCCTTCTGCAGCGAAATACCCGCCTGGGCCAGGTAGGCCACGGTGGTGGTGCCATCGGCGCCGGCAATCGGCGTATTCAGGATCTTGGCAAACTGCGATTGCAGCGAAACCAGCGTAAAGTCGCCCTGCAGACTGGTCTTGTACAGGTTCGACGCATTGTTGGCGACTTTATTGTAGGCGTCGACAAAGCTTTGCACCTTGGCCTGAATGGCGGCACTGTCACTGGCGACAGTCAGCATGGACGACCCGCTCTGTGTCAGGTTCAGCGTCACACCATTGATGGCATTGGTCACCGTGTTGCTGCTGCTGGTCATGGTCAGACCATTGACGACCAGGCTGGCATCCTTGGCGGCTGATGTCAGGCGGCTGTCGGTGATGGCACCGGTGCCATCTACCGCACTGGCGGCGTTGAAGTTGAAAAACGACAAGGCGGCCTGACCGGAGGCGGTCGAAGTGCTGAATGATTTGCTCGCCCCGACGGTGGTACCGGTCAGGACCAGACGATAGGGCGAGGCACTATTGTCTGCCTTCACCACGCTGGCACTCACCCCGATCCCCGCGGAATTAATGGCATTGCTGATCTGGTCGAGCGTGGCATTGGCATCGACATTGACCGACGCCGAGGTCCCGTCGCCAAAGCTGAATTTGAGCGTGTCGGCCGTGTTGCCAAAGCTGGTCGAGGAGCTGGCCTGGCCAGTCAGGGCCAGGTTTTGCGAGGTCGCGAGGGAATTGACCGTAATACTGTAGTTACCCGGGTTGGCCGTCGAGGTCGCCGTGCCGTTCAAGACCGTGGTATTGCTGCTGGTGGCCTTGAACGAATGCACGAACTGCCCCGAGGACAGTGAGGTCAATGTCCCTTGCAGCGCGGTCAGGTCCGAGCTCAGCGCGCCATAATCGGAAATCTGGCTGTTGGTGCTCGAAAGCTGCGAATTCATCCGATTGTAAGGCTGCTTGGCAACGGTCATCAGTTGCGAAACAAGACCTTGCACATCGAGCGGACCGGTCGATGAGGATATGGATGCCATGAGTCACTCCCGGCCCGAAACACCGCTAAGGCGAATCAGGCACTGTCTTTAACCAGCAGACCCTTGAAGTCATCGATCGCCTTGGAAAGCCGCAACACATCTTCCGCCGGAATCTGGCGGATGACTTCGTTAGTCGAACTGTCCGTGACTTTGACGACCCTGCGCCCAGTACCCGGGTCCACTGCAAATTGCAACTGGGTATTGAAAAGTTTGGCCGTATCATTCAGCTTGCTCACCGCCGAACTCAGCTCTTTCTCGTCAATCTTGGTTTTCTTGGTCACATCTGCCTGAGACTGAGAACCATCGGTCTGCGTCTGGCCAACGGACGTCACGGCGGCACTGGTTTGTGCCTGAACAGCCTGTGCACCACTCCCGGACTGAGGGGAAAGGACGGGCTGCGCCGTCTGCGCCGACTGGGGCAGATTGCTCAAAAGTGGATTCACTTGCATGGTGGCCTCCTTACAAGAGACGGGCCTGCACCTGCAGACTTGCTCTCGTCTACGCTCCACAAAGGCCAGGCATCATGCATTGCCTTGCCTTGGTCGACTACAAGGGCCTCGCCCGTTCATCCGCTTGCGCGTGCCAGGCGTACTATTATGACATCCAAGCCGTATGATAGCCGCATTTTCTCCATGGGCGCACCGAAGTGGCAGCCCGCCTCACTCTTTATCGACCGGGCGAGACATAACTTTAGAGGCCATGCGAATTTATTTAACGTTAGACGCCACCACCACAACATGCATATAAAAATAGCCACGAGGCCCCAAGGCATCGTGGCTAAATTGCACCGCTCAATCCCGATCAACCACCCTTGAGCAGGGTCAGGGCCGCCTGGGGCACCTGGTTGGCCTGCGACAGCACGGCCGTACCGGCCTGCTGCAGGATCTGCTGCTGGGTCAGGTTGGCGGTTTCAGAAGCAAAGTCCGTGTCGATGATGCGCGAACGGGAGTCCTTCAGGTTCTGCACATAGTTCGACATATTGGCGATGACCGCCTGGAAACGGTTTTGTACCGCACCCAGTTGCGAACGGTCATTCGAAATCAGGTTGATGTCGGCATCCAGCGCCGACAGCACCGCCGAGGCCTTGGCCGTGGTGGTGATATCGATGGTCCCCGTCGCCGTCAGCGAGGTCGCGTAGCTGTTGATACCGGAAGTCAGATCCAGACCGCTGGCCACCACCTGGTTGGAAGCCACGCCGGAAGCACCGATCTGGAAAGTAATAGAGTTACCACCCGACAGCAGCATGGTGCCGTTGAAGTTGGTGGTTTGCACGATACGCGAGATTTCCTGCGTCAGCTGGTCGACCTGCTTTTGCAGCTGCGAGCGGTTGGTATCGGAAATCGTACCGTTGGCGGCCTGCACGGCAATCTGGCGAATGGTCTGCAGGTTGTTCTGGATCTGGCCCAGTGCACCTTCGGCGGTTTGCGCCAGGGAGATACCGTCACTTGCGTTGCGAATACCCTGCTCGTTACCGTTGATCTGTGTCGTCATGGACTGCGACACAGCCATGCCGGCAGGATCATCCGCCGCGCTGTTGATGCGCAGACCGGACGACAGCCGCTGGAGCGACGTTTTCAGGGATTCAGTTGATCCGGAAAGATTACGCTGGGCATTCAGCGATGCAATGTTGGTATTGACATAAATTGCCATTATTGTTCTCCATCGAGTCGAGGATAACTCGGCGGACTTTGCCAGCGATGTCCCAGCGCACCCGATGCGCGCCCGTCAAATTTGACGGCCCCTTCCAGCAATATGCCTTCAGGATAGGCTAGTCAGTCCCCGTACCGCCTCTCATGGTGAACAATACGCGTAGAAAACACCAAACGCAAGCTTTGCGATAAAAACAACGAGTTACCACGACATGTTGACATGCCGTGGTAACCATTTTTGCATCACTTGTTAGTCAGACTTAACCCTTCAGCAGGGTCAGGGCCGCCTGCGGCACCTGGTTGGCCTGACTCAGAATCGCGGTACCGGCCTGTTGCAGAATCTGGTTCTGCGTCAGGTTCGCGGTTTCCGACGCGAAGTCGGTGTCCACGATACGGCTGCGCGAGTCAGACAGGTTCTGTACATAGTTCTGCATGTTGGCCACCACCGCCTGGAAGCGGTTCTGGATGGCACCCAGCTGCGAACGGTCGTTCGATACGGTGTTGATGTCCGTATCCAGTGCCGACAGCACGGCAGAAGCCTTGGCAGAGGTGGTGATGTCGATGGTACCGGTCGCCGTCAGCGAGGTCGCGTAGCTCGACACGCCCGAGGTCAGGTCCAGACCGCTGGCCACCACCTGGTTGGTGGCCACACCCGAGGCACCGACCTGGAAGGTAATGTTGGCACCACCGGACAGCAGCACCGTGCCGTTGAAGTTGGTGGTTTGCACGATACGCGAGATTTCCTGCGTCAGCTGGTCGACCTGCTTTTGCAGCTGCGAACGGTTGGTATCGGAAATCGTACCGTTGGCGGCCTGCACCGCAATCTGGCGAATGGTCTGCAGGTTGTTCTGGATCTGGCCCAGTGCACCTTCAGCCGTTTGTGCCAGCGAGATACCGTCACTCGCGTTACGGATACCCTGGTTGTTACCGTTGATCTGCAGGGTCATGGTTTGCGAAATCGCCATGCCGGCAGGATCGTCGGCCGCGCTGTTGATCCGCAGACCGGAGGACAGACGTTGCAGAGAGGTCTTCAGCGAGTCAGTGGATGCAGACAGATTGCGCTGCGCATTGAGCGAGGCAATATTGGTATTTACATAGATAGCCATTTTTACTCTCCATCGAGTCAGTTAGCCGGCGGGAACTTCTCAGCGCCACTACCGAAGACGGGTCTTTGCTTCCGCCCATGACTTACTTATCGGCAGGCAATCGACAATCTTTAGTTACAACACGCACTTTCTTGCAGATTTCATGAAAAAGCCCCGCCGGAGCGGGGCTTCAAGACCAGAGGAGAGAAATCTCCGCTTAGCCCTTCAGCAGGGTCAGGGCTGCCTGCGGCACCTGGTTGGCCTGACTCAGAATCGCGGTACCGGCCTGTTGCAGAATCTGGTTCTGCGTCAGGTTCGCGGTTTCCGACGCGAAGTCGGTGTCCACGATACGGCTGCGCGAGTCAGACAGGTTCTGTACATAGTTCTGCATGTTGGCCACCACCGCCTGGAAGCGGTTCTGGATGGCACCCAGCTGCGAACGGTCGTTCGATACGGTGTTGATGTCCGTATCCAGTGCCGACAGCACGGCAGAAGCCTTGGCAGAGGTGGTGATGTCGATGGTACCGGTCGCCGTCAGCGAGGTCGCGTAGCTCGACACGCCCGAGGTCAGGTCCAGACCGCTGGCCACCACCTGGTTGGAAGCCACACCGGATGCCCCCACCTGGAAGGTAATGTTGGCACCACCGGACAGCAGCACCGTGCCGTTGAAGTTGGTGGTTTGCACGATACGCGAGATTTCCTGCGTCAGCTGGTCGACCTGCTTTTGCAGCTGCGAACGGTTGGTATCGGAAATCGTACCGTTGGCGGCCTGCACCGCAATCTGGCGAATGGTCTGCAGGTTGTTCTGGATCTGGCCCAGTGCACCTTCAGCCGTTTGCGCCAGCGAGATACCGTCACTCGCGTTACGGATACCCTGGTTGTTACCGTTGATCTGCAGGGTCATGGTTTGCGAAATCGCCATGCCGGCAGGATCGTCAGCCGCACTGTTGATCCGCAGACCGGAGGACAGACGCTGCAGGGAGGTCTTCAACGAGTCCGTCGATGCGGACAAATTGCGCTGCGCATTGAGCGAGGCAATATTGGTATTTACATAGATAGCCATGACAGGCCTCCATTCTCTTTCATATTAAGTCCGCCAAAGCGGACAGGCTTGCCCAGCCTTCATCCGCCACCACTTGTCACTTACTCGTCTACTTCATCGACAGCAATCCGAAAACCTTTAGGGTTGTAATGATATTTTTTTTCATGGGATGAATTCGTCGGGCAGAATCCGCGCCACCCCTTCAGCCAACGCCACAGCAACCGATATAAACAGACCAGTGAGGGTGCTTATCCATTGCCTACTGCCTCTATGGCATGTAGATTTCCAACTTAAATTGCATAGACTCGCTGGAAGCCGATGAGCCGAGGCGCCACGACAGCACGCCCGCTCAAACGCACTGTTTGCAGACCATGCACATTCATCGGGAGTCATCTGACCATGAACAGAGAAAAAATCATGCTGGTTGTCATGCCCTACGAGGGAGAAGTGCTCGACCGCGTGACCGCCAAGTTTTACAAGAACAAAGCTGTCAAATACATGCCTCTCGGCGTGCTGAGCCTGGCCGCCAACATTCCGGCCGACCGCTATGAAGTCAACGTGCTCGACGCCGCCAGCCTGGGCCTGTCTCTGGATGAGACGATTGAGCAGATCGAAACCTTTGCCCCTGACGTGCTCGGCCTGTCGGTCGTCACCTATCGCGCCTGGGCCATGACCGAGATCCTGCGGCGCACCAGTGCCCCCTGCAAGATCGTCGGCGGCCCGCACGCCACCAAGAACTACCGCTTCATTCAAGAGCAAGGCGCCCATGCGGTGTTCGTCGATGACGCGGAAGTCATCTTTCCGGAATGGCTGGACTCCGGTCGTCCGCCCGGCGTTTACTTTGGCGGGCAAGTGGACCTGAACGCCATCCCCCTGCCGGCGCGGCACCTGATGGATATCGAGACTTACCGTATCGAGGCCAATGAAGACCTGCTGTTCAATGTCGGCTCGCTGCGCCTGCCGATGTTCAGCTCCAAAGGATGCCCCTACGCTTGTACGTACTGCGACGTGCAGCAGAAGACCTTCAACATGAAGTCTGCCGAGCGCTGCGTGGAAGAATTCAAGCAGCTGATCGATCTCGGGGCGACCTCGATCCACATTCTCGACGATGCCTTCAACGTCAACCGCGCCCGCGTCAGCGAGATCTCCCGCGCCCTGATCAATGAAAACATCACCATTGACTGGAGTGCGCGCGGCACGGTCGAAGTCCGGGAAGATGTGATTGCCGATCTGGCCGACGCGGGATGTCGCCGCCTGCATGTCGGCATCGAGAGTCTCGATGACGGGATTCTGGCCACGTTCAAGAAGTCCTGCCGGTACAAACACATCGAACAGTTCTGCAAGCTGTGCAGCAAGTACGGCATCGACATCCTGGGCTACTTCATCATGGGGGCTCCGGGCGAAACCCAGGAGTATCGCAACTCCCTGCCCAGCCGCATCCGCGACCTCGGCATCAAGCTGCCCTACTTCAACCTGCTGTCTCCGCTGGCAGAAACGCCGTACTACGATCAACTGCTGAAAGAAGGCAAATTTGATCGCGATGTCTGGACCGACTTTTGCCGCAACCCGGTACGCGACTTCATCATCCCCGAAGTTCGTACTCATGAAGACGAAGAAGAACTGCGCCTGATCATTGATCGCTATGTGGAGTACTTCAAGCGCAATGACATGTCGGTTTTTGTCAGCTAAGGACCTGCCTCATGGCAATCAGCAAAGTGGTACTGTTGCACAGCTTCAGTACCCACCCTTATATGGCCGGCATGCTGCGCTCGCTGGCCAGCGCCTTTTCATGCGAGGGCGTGGAAACCCTCGCCGTCGACTCCGACCTTGACGATGAAGCGATCTATAAGGAGCTGTCGACGCTCAAACCGGATTTCATCTTTGAAATCAACCGCACCAAAAACCAGAGCCGTGCGGCCATCCCCGAGGAAATACCGCACGTCGCCTGGATTCAGGACGGCTGGCGCGAGCGTCGCCCCCATGAGCGCAAGCAACTGCACTATACCGACCCCAACTTCGGCGGCAGCCTGCTGACCTACACCCTGATCCAGCCGGACTACTTCGGCTTCAGCCATCATCTGCTCGAAGGGGTCTGGGGCCGACTGCATACCGGCATTGACCCGAACATGCACTACCCGCGGCCGGAGATCACGCCGGTGCCGAATACGGCGGCTATCTGCGGCTACATCCCGCTGCCCCTGCACGCCACCAACCCGGCGGTCATGCGTCATGCCCTGGGCTGGAACAATGGCAAGAAACTGTGCGTCGACCGAGTTGCCGACTTCTTGCTGACCAAGGCCAAGGTCAGTGTCTGCAAGCACTCCTTCAGCGACATGCACGATCTGATCGCCAGCCAGTTCCGCGACTACCTGCAGATCGACATTTCCGGCGCCCAGCTCGCCACCAGCATGGACCAGACCGCCGTGCTGCATACGCTCGATACCGAAATGCCGCGCATCAACGATCGCCTGGCCATTGGCGACATGGCCGTTGCCGCCGGTCTCGATCTGGCGATTTATGGCTCGTCACAATGGCTTTACTGGCCAAAATTTGTCCCTTACTACCGCCGCAATCTGCGCTGGCAGCAGGAACTTGCCCAGGTCTACCGCGAAACCCAGGTCAATATGCACAACGGCTGCTTCGGCATGCACTCCCGGGTACTGGAGGGAATGGGCTGTGGGGCCCCGATGTTTGTCTGCACCGGGCGCTTCGATGATACAGAGCACGATATCAAGCGACATTTCCAGCCTGGCGAACACTACATTCCCTTCACCATTGAAGAAGGCGTCGAGACCTTGCGCCACTGGTGCGCACAGCCGGCCAGGCTGCGCGAGATCGGCATGAATGCGGCAGAAGAGGCTCATGCCCGTCATACCTGGCGACATCGTGTACAGGAAGTCCTCAGCGATATCAGCAGCCTGCAGGACGCGCCCACCGCCAGGAGCGACGAAACCATCACCGCCTGAGGTCCTGCTTCTTCAGGTCAGCCAAAGAAAAACGGCGCGGAGAAATCCGCGCCGTTCATTTTGGCTGCCGCCTCAGACAAAGTTCTTGTGCGGCGGCGGGTTGTTCAGATCGAAGCCGCCCGAGTACTTCTGCACAATCCCGCTGTTGACGTTGCCCTCCTTGGCATCCCACAGGAAGTTGTTGCAGGAGTGGGTACGGCAATTGGCATAGCAATCCTTGTGGACGTCAATCTCATTCTTGACCTTGTCGATGACCTTCCAGTAATGATCGGACTCGACGATTTCACGGAAGGTCTGCTTGGTCAGATCACCGAGCAGATAATCCTGCTGATACTTGCCGTCAAAGAACATACCGCAGGTGTACACCTTGCCGGTGCCTTCGGTATACAGCAGGAACGGCGCGCCCAGGCACTGGTCATAATCGCGCTTGCCACCGTTGGTGATCTTGTCCCACTTCACGACCACGCGATAATCCCCCGTGCCATAGCCCTCGGCCTCCAGCAGCAGGGGTGCGTACTTCTCGTAATCATCCAGACGCTCATAGAAACCCAGGTCGTTTTCCACCGTGTCGCTGCAATGCTTGACCTGGAAGTAGTCAACGCCCAGCTCCTGGCCCAGCTTGGCCAGCGGCACCACTTCACCGATGTCCTTCGGGGTCAGCACCATCTGCAGGCCGATATCCAGCTGCAGGTTATGCTTGCGTTTGTACTCCACACAGAAGCGGATCTTTTCGATCACGGTATCGAACATCTTGCTGGCATGGATCCGGCGATACGACTCATCGGAGGCCGCGCTGATATTGAATCGCAGCCAGGACAGGTGCTCCAGCGCCGCCTGACCATCACGACCGGTATCAAACAGTACCCCGTTGGTCCCCGCCGACATATCGATGCCCGACTCCTTGCCCACCACCACGGCCTCATAGAAGTGCGGGTTGAGCGTCGGCTCGGCTTCGCCAATCAGGGCGATCGAACGCACGCCCATGTCGCCGGCACTGCGCAGATAATTGTCGATCAGCGAATGGCGATCAATATACTTCTTGGCGCTTTCCTTGTAGAAATTGCCTTGCGTGACGCCATAGCAGTAATGGCACTTGATGTTGCAACCCTTGGACAGGCCCGAGTCGATATGGATAGGCGCAAAAATCTCGCCATTTTTCCAGGCCTTGAAACGGTCAAGATGCCAGAGCATCTTGTTGCCATCCATCAGGTATTTGTCCTGGGAGGAAATGTGCTTGCCCTGGGCATTCAGCGTGGACGGCATATTCCGCTTGAGCTGGGACAGGTCAACAACCTGATCCGGCATATTCTGATTGCGGCGGAAAAACCGCGAATGAGAACTTTCTTCCTTGATGATATCGTCCATTTCACGCTCCATGTCCAACAGTTCAAAATCACCCTGCAAAAGGGAAACCCAGCAACGTCTGGACATCCCTGGGATACAGCCCCTTCGGCGGATTTTCTGGATCTACCCAAATGGCTGCCGCACCCTCAAAAACCGGGTAATGATCGTTATGTAACTCGGCACTGAAAAAATAAGCCAGTTCTTTGTGGTCAGGTTCGACTGCCGCGACCCGCGCGGCATGAAACGCAATGTCGACACAAAACCCCAGTTCCTCCTGCATCTCCCGCAAGGCCGCCGCATGCGGCGTCTCGCCATGGCGAATGCCGCCGCCGAAGAAGCCGACACAAGACGGCATGATCGGTGCATCATCGGTGCGCAGCTGCATCAGAAAGCCATGCCGGCGATGCCAGAGAATCAGCAGCGACGACACCAGGTCACAGTCCCCGCTGTGTCTGTCCACCGGACAGTGGATCAACTCAGCCGCGTTCTGCATCACGCGCCTCCAGATAGGCCTGCAGTGCCTCGCGCCAGGGCCGCAATACCGGACCGCGCCGCGACACCAGCGGGGTTCTCAGATTCTTGCGCCCGACAAAGGGGAAATCCCGGTACGAAGCCGGCAACACCGTCACGGCCGGCGCCACATGCGCCATGACCGCCTGCATCACCTCATACAGCGAAGCACGTCCCTGATTCGACAGGTGATAGACGCCGTAGCGGGCTTCCTGCAGCAACAGGGCATACACCGCATCGGCCACATCCAGGCTGTAGCAAGGCGAGCAGAGAATGTCCTGCGAAGCCCGAATGGTCGTTTGGCCATTCGCCACCAGACTCAACATTTTCTCAACAAACTGATTCTGTTTATGACTAGGGCCAAACAGAATCGAAATACGGGCAATATAATATTTAAGAGCAGTATTTTGAACCAGACAATCGCCACCCCATTTTGTCATGCCATAGACATTTACCGGATTGGCTGAATCTGATTCATCGTATTCGGTTTTTTCCTCATCACCATTAAATACGGCATCCGTACTAAAGTGCAGCAAAGTCGCCTGATATTCATTGGCCATTTTGGCCAGGGCATACGGAAACAGGGTATTGACGGCATAGGCGGCCTGCGGATTCTGCTCGCAGGGATCAATTCCCAGATAACCCACCGTATTGATGATCGCCCAGGGACGGTATTGTTCGATGAAGGGTCGCAGTGTCTCCGGTCTGGCCGCATCGAAATCACGGGAAGCCAGACCGACCAGCGCGATATCCGCCGGACAGCGCTGTTGCAGCGCCAGGCCCATTTTCCCGGAATGCCCCAGCAGTAGAACCGTTTTCTTCATATCCCATCCTGTTTTCATGCCGCGATAAAAACCATGATTACGAAAGGACTATTTAACGACGCCAGACAAATCGAAAAATAACCGGGAAAGGGTTTTCTGGCATTATCGCAGCAGTAAGACATCTTTCGTCAAGCCACAGAAAAACTTAAGTCGGCACCAGAAAAAAATCCGGCAAAACCCTATATATACCAGGGTTTTGCCGTCCTTCGGCTGGCCTTCAATTCAGGGCCATTTGCACGGTTTGCACGATCCCGGCGGCGGTCAATCCCTCTGCCTGCAGATGATTGGCCTGGCTGCCATACTGATGCCGAAATGCAACGGGCAAGCCCAGACGCCGGATCACCGGCATAGGGCGCGGCAGGTCCGCCAGGGTCTCCAGCACAGCCGTGCCCAGGCCTCCGTCACGCAGATGCTCTTCGACCGTCACCACCAGCCGGGCCTTTTCGGTCATCTGCGTCAGCAAGGCCACATCCATCGGCACCACAGTCGGCAAGGACAGTACCGCACAATCCACCCCAGACGCGCGCAAGCCGTTCGCCGCTTCCAGCGCGGCATGCACCATGATGCCGGTCGCCACCAGCAGCACCTCGCCCGGCTCGCCATAGGCACGACCGACACCGATATCGAAGCGGCCCAGCGGGTTAGCCACCACCGGATCCTTGCCCTTGGCCAGGCGAATATACATCGGCCCCGGCCACTGCAGCGTGGACGGCATGAAGCTGCGCATGTCCTCGGCATCGGTCGGCACCACCACGGCCATCCCCGGCAAGGCGCGCATCAGGGCAATGTCTTCGATGGCGGTATGCGTCGGCCCCAGCGGGGCATACACCATGCCGCCGCCATTGGCGATCAGACGCACCGGCAACTGGTGCAGACACACGTCGACCGCCACCTGCTCCAGACAACGCCGGGTCAGGAAGGTCGCAATGGTATTCACATACGGGATATAACCGGCCATCGCCAGACCGGCGGCCATGCCGATCACATTCTGCTCGGAGATACCCTCGATGAAAAAACGGTCCGGATACGCCGCCTGCATTTTGGACAGGGTACCGGGACCAGGATCGGACCCGATGTACACGACACGCGGGTCCTGCTGGGCCAGCTCATAGACCATGTTCAGGCAGGTATTACGCATGCTCCCCTCCTCCCAGCGCGGTCTGGATCGCCGCCAGTTCAGCCTCGGTCAGGGCATTCTTGTGGTGCCAGTCCGGGTTGTTCTCCGCCTGGGGTATGCCCCGGCCCTTGATGGTGTGGCAAATCAGCACCGACGGTTTGCCGGCTTCAAACGGCAACTGCTGCAAGGTCTGGCGCAAGGCCACCACATCGTGGCCATCCACTTCGCGCACACCGAAGCCGAAGCTGCGCCACTTGTCGGCCAGCGGTGCCATGTCCTGCACCTCGCTGACCGGGCCATAGGACTGCAGCTTGTTGTGATCGACAATGGCCACCAGATTTTCCAGGCCATGCTTGCCGGCCGACATCGCGGCCTCCCAGACAGAGCCTTCATTCAGTTCACCATCCCCGGTCACGACGAACACACGCCAATCCTGCTTCTGCATGCGTGCCGCCAGAGCCAGACCCAGGCCGATCGACAGACCATGCCCCAGCGCCCCGGTCGAGGCCTCGACACCAGGCAGACTGCCAAATTCCGGATGGCCGCCCAGGCGGCTATCGTATTGGCAGAAAGTCTGCAGCTCTTCACGCGGAAAGAATCCCTTGTCGGCCAGAATCGCATACCAGGCCAGGCAGCCATGCCCCTTGCTGAGGATGCAGCGATCGCGCAGCGGCCAGTCCGGCTCGTCGGGCCTGACACGCAAAATATCGTCGTAAAGCACACGCATGACCTCGACCAGCGACAGCGCCGGACCGGGATGGCCACGCTTGGCGGCCACCATGGCCGATACCACCAGCTGACGCAAAGCCAGCGAGCGCGCATCCAGCGCGGCCACACTGAGCTCAGAAGGATGGGCAGTCATCAATCACCTCCTGCAATTGCACGAAGAACCCCCGGGCCAGCTCAAGCTGCTGTGCACCGGCCTCGGCCAGGGAGCGCTGCTCGCCCGCCAGCACGCGGCGTTGCCAGATCTCGGGGATAAACACGTTCAGAATAATCAGACACCACAGGCTGCCGCACAGCCCGAGCATGGCTGGCAGCCTGGCGGCAAACAGCGGGTCGCGCGGCGCAAACTGCCGCAGCGCCCGGGTCAGTGCCATGCGGCGCATGGCGGGCGACAGGGCAGAACCGGGATGCAAGACCAGATCACAGCTGAATTTCACTGCGTCATCCCAGCCAAAATATTCAAAATCAAGAAAACACAGACGGCCATCGCGGCGGCGCAGCAGATTGTGCCGGCCAAAATCCGACGGCGACAGGCACAGGGCGGACGCCGGCAGCGGTGCCGCCAGCGCACAGCCATGCTGCGCCAGCAGCGCGGCATACGGCGCCAGCAGGCCCTGCTGGAAGGGCTGCAGCGTATTCAGGGCAAAATCGCGCAGCGCCTCATGCTGCGACAGCACAGGCTGCAGACGTTGCCAGCGCTGCGCGAACTGCCTTTGCGGCGCGGCGAAATCCAGGCTGGCGTGCGAGGCCGCCGGCAAATCCTGCGCATCCGGCGCCAGACGCAATCGGTCCAGCGCGGCCACCAGGGAGAACATCTGCTCGAGATCCGCAGCCGCCAGTGCCTCCGGGCGCTCCCCCTCAATCCATTCGTAGATGGCGATCCGCCGCGCCGGATCACAGGCAATGGCCTGTGGCGTCAGCGTGACACCATGCCGGAACAGGAAACGCAACGCACCGAATTCCGCGCCGAGGCGATCACGGTCATCCGGCGGATAATGCTTCAGCACATAACGCTGCCCGGCCACCGCCAGCAGAAACAGCTGGTTATTGCCGCCCCCCGGCATAGGCTCACAGGACTGCACGGGCATCCCGAGCAGGCCCTCGGCCAGGTCTTTCATCGTCATCACGTTGCAGCAGGCCATAGCACGTCACTCAGCATGGCCCAGGAAGGCAGGGCCGTCAGCGGCGGATGCTGCCGGTTGCCGGGCGCAAACCACAGCGCACGGCAATCTGGCGGAAAGGCGCCGTCCAGCAAGACCTCGGGCAGATCATCAATGAACACCCGGCAGCCCTGACGGGCAATGGCCGCCAACTTCTCGCCCCGCTCGTCGTGAAACGAGACATCCCCCGCGACAAAGCCCAGCCCATCGGGGGCAAAGAAGCCTCGCTGCTGCATCCAGTCCATGGCCGCCTGGCGCAAATCCACCTGCTCGGGATCAAAATGACCATAGCGGGACTTGTGGCTGATGATGCGCAGTACGGCGCCCTCTTGCCTGGCCCGTTGCACGAACTGATCAAAGCCGGGGAACACGCTGGCCAGACCGATTTCCCGGCCATAGACCAACCCCTGCAAACGCATCCAGGCCTGCTCGCCGGCCTGTTCGCGCACCCGCTGCCTGACTTGCGCCTTGTCGAGACCGCTGGCCTCGTCCAGCAGTCCCATGGCACAAGCCACGCGGGCAAAGGCCTGGTCATAGCAGGCAATGGTATTGTCGAAATCGATGCCGATGATCAGCGGGCCGGACGCAGCCTGGGCCACGTCCGCTACCGCAGCCTGCCGTTTCATCGGGTAAACGCCTGCACCCACTCGTCGAGGTGGTCTTCCAGCAGATAATGCCGACCCACCCACTCACGCAGGGCATCCCCTTCGCGATAAGCGGCATCCAGATCATGCACCCGCTCACGGATGGCATCGGTCCAGGCTTCCACCGTGTTCGGCACACGCTTCACCGGCGCCTGGTTGGTCTGGTACGGATAGATATCGGTACACACCACCGGCCAGCCCATGGCACCGTACTCCAGCAGACGCAGATTACTCTTGCTCTCGTTGAAGGCATTCACCTCCAGCGGGGCAATCGCCAGGTCCAGATTCAGACTGGCCATGGTGCCCGGATAATCCTTGAAGGCCACCCAGTTGCGCTTGACCTTGATGAGATCCTCCAGCTCCTTGGGCCACATGCCCATGAAGACCCAATCCACTTCATCCGCCGTGGCCCGCACCACTTCCTGAATAATCTCCAGGTCACCCTGATGCTGCTGCGCGCCGACCCAACCTACACGCGGCTTCGGTCCGACGCTGCGCTTCGAGCGCAGATTCCACCACATTTCCTTGTTCAGTCGGTTCGGCACCAGGCGCACATCGCCGATCAGGTCGCGGCAGGCTTCGGCCAGTGGTTCGGTCGAGACAATGGCACGGTCAACCAGCGCCAGGCACTCGCGCATGCGACGGCGCGCATCGCGGAAGTTGGCTTTGATGTGCTTGTAGAGCGAGCTCTTTTCCGGCAGATCCGTCAGCAAGTCGTCGATCGTCACGATGCGCAGCTTTTCCGGGAAGAACTCACGATAGAAGCGCGAGGTTTCCAGATGCATGTCGTTGAAGCCGTTTTGCGACACCAGCACATCCGGATTCATGCGCTCGATTTCCAGCGGCTTGGGCATCAGGTTACGGTTCTGCTCCATGCGGATGCAGCAAACCTGAGCCTTGCCGGCCACCGCCAGCGCACGCAGCGGTTGCACCACACGATACTCGCCACTGCCGCCGGCAATGGCGGCAGCCAGAATGCGTGGCCGCTCGGTGAACTCAGGATCCCAGGTATAGGGAATGCCATGCTCGATGGTCAGCGGGGTGTTGCGCAGGGTCAGGTTGCGGTTGTAGGCCCGGTCATTGGCCAGTTCCTTCATCCAGTGCTCGAACATATACATGTGTTCGCGCTTGCTGCGCTCGGCAAAGCGGCCCTGCTCGATCGGATCGGCCAGGCGGGCATTGACGCTCATGCCATGGTGATGCACCAGGATGGCATAAGGCGTCCACAACAGCTTGTAACCGGCGCGGCTGATCCGCAGCCCGAACTCGATATCATTGAACAGTACGCTGAGTTCTTCATTGAACCCGCCGACCTCCTGGTACACATCACGGCGCACCAGCAGGCAGGCGCCGGTCAGGCCGGAGAGACTCATGTCGCACTGGTTACGGTTCATGTAGCCAGGATCATCCAGCTTGCAGTCCATGCCGTAGTGATTGCCGATCGCCAGCATGATCTGGCCATTGCCCAGCACGATCCCGCCATGCTGAACCATGCCGGTTTCCGGATACACCAGTTTGGCGCCGACAGCCCCGACTTCCGAGTGCTGCGCATGCATCAGCAGGCGCTCCAGCCACTCGGGCTGAACGATTTCAATATCGTTGTTCAGCAACAGGACATAGTCGCCACGAGCGGCACCGGCCCCGAGGTTGCACTGCGCCGAGAAGTTGAACGGTGCATCGTAAGACACCACCCGTACGCGATCCGGATACTCCGCCACCACACGTTCGTAGTAATCCAGGACATCCGGGTCCTGACTCTGGTTGTCCACCACCAGCACTTCGAAGTGCTGGTAGGCGGTCTTGGCGAACAGACTTTCCAGGCAGGGCTGCAGGAATTCCAGCTTGTCGCGGTTCGGGATCACGATCGACACCAGCGGCTGACCCTCTACCGGGTACTCGACCTTGAAGATGCCGGGACGGGCACCGTCCAGCACCTGCCCCGGGCGGCCGAGGCGTGCCAGATGCTGCTCGATCGCCACCCGCTGTGCGGTCCACTCCAGCACACCTTCTTCGACCTGCGGCAGGTGGAACATCGGGAAGGCAATGTGGCCGATCGACGACTCGCCGTACTGTTGCGACATCCGCAGCAACAGCTCGTAGCTTTCCTTGCCCGGGAAGGCGGCAAAGCCGCCGACATTCATCACGGCCTGCTGATTGAAGACGCAGGCAGCACCGATGTAGTCCCAGGACAGCAGGTACTCCAGATTGAAGTCAGGCTTGAACTGCGGATCGGAGAAGCTGCCCGGCAGCAGCAACTGGTCATGGTCGGTATAGACGGCGGCCAGATGATCCTTGCCCTGGACATAATCGCCCAGACGCAGCAGGCACTCCGGCGACAGCTCGGTGCCCGGCGGCACCAGTGCCAGCCAGTCGCCCGGCAGGTCGGTCACAATGGCATTCAGCCCGGCCACCACCTGCTCGTCGTTCTCCAGCGATTCGACCTCCAGCCAGCCCAGCAGATCGGTGCTGTTGAAAATCGGATCCGGGGCCGGGAAATCGGCCACCACGATCAGCCGCCAGGTCTGATACATCTGTTGCTGCAGAGACTGGATGGTGCCACCCAGCGCCTCCAGATTGGCCTGCGCCACCTTCATCACCAGGGTGATCAGCGGTTTGCGGTGCCACTTGGTCAGCATGCGTTCGGCCAGGATTTCCACGTCGACTTCGCGCAGGCCATGGGCGTCTTGCCACAGCAGGTATTCTGTCGACCCCGCCGAGGCACGGGCCGGATGATCCGCAGCCATGACGGCGGCACGGCCGACACGGATCAGGGCATTGCCCATGTCGTCATAACGTTCGTAAATCTTGCTGAACAGCGCCTTCAATCGTCCCGACTCACGGCCGGTCATGTGATCTTCGGCATCTTCGCGCTGCCGCACTTCGACCGTGGTCTGCTGCAAATGGATGAACTGAGTGGCACGAGACAGGCGAATCAGCAGATCCCAGTCCTCCAGCGCCGTCAGGGTTTCATCGAACACCCCGACCTGATCGAACCAGGCGCGGGCAAAGGCATAGATATTCACCGGCAGGTAGTTGGCCACCTGCAGACGAACCATGTCGTAATCTTCATGCACGAAGTAGCGGGAACGCTTCACCTCGCGGCGCACGCCCTTGTCGACCGACTCCGTCACCAGTTCAGCGCCGGTGTAGACCACGCACTCCGGATTGGCCACCAGACCATCGCGCAGCACCTGCAGGTGATTCGGCTGCATCAGGTCATCGTCATCCAGGAAGCAGACAAATTGGCCACGGGCCAGCTTGATGGCGGTATTTCGTGCTGCAGACAGGCCGCGATTAGGTTGACGGACATAGGTGATACGCGGATCACGGCCAGCCCATTCGACGGTGTTTTCCATCATGTCACCGCCATCATTGACCACCAGCACCTCAAAGTCCTGGCAAGTCTGCGCCAGAATGCTGGCCACGGCATCCTGCAGCATGCGCGGGCGCTTGTAAGCGGCAACAATCACCGAGAAGAACGGTCCGTCCTGCACCGCGATCTGGCTCTGGCGCGTCGACTTGTTCAGCACGGCACGCAAGGCCGGCGAGACCACGGTGAGCGGATCCATCTTGATCAGCGTATTGAAGCGCTGGCGGAAATACTCGAAGCGCTCGTGAATATACTGATCCATCTCCTGGCTCGGCGGATTGGCGTGCTCGACATAGAACAGGTATTTGCCATACAGCAGGGTGAAAATATTACCCAGCTGACCGCTCAGACGCGGCAGATTGGTTTCGACCAGATAGCGGTCCAGCAACAGCATGTGCTCGACAATCGCCATCCCGCTGGCGGCATAGGTATCCACACTGGACGCCTGCTTGGCATGCTGGCGGAACACCGAAATCACTTCGTTGGTGAATACCCCGCGCACATTGCGCAGGCTCAGATCCAGCATCATGTCCCAGTCGGTGGCGCGGAAGAAGCGCTCCCCCGGGAAGGCCTTGAGCGTCACATCGAAGAAGGCCTCGCGCAGCTGCAGGACCTCGTTGCGGAACAGGGTCGAGCCGATCTGGATGTAGCAGTCATGTGCCAGTTGCGGGGCAAATTCATCGCGGGTACCGGCATAGGGCTCGGTCAGCCAGCCGGGATGCTGCAGTTTGAAAATATTATTGTCGGCTTGCTGAACGTTATAGCGACCGAAGGCATAGCCGCACTCCGGGTGGGCATCCAGTGCGGCCTTGAGCGTCTTGAGTGCGCCGGGCATCAGCGCATCATCGGCACTGACCACCATCACGTACTCGCCCTGAGCCAGGCCGACCGCATAGTTGTAGTTGAGGATGGCGCCCAGATTGACCAGGTTGCGGTAACCATGCACGCAAGGGTACTTGGCCTCGTATTCGGCAATCACTTCCGGCGTATTGTCGGTCGACGCGTCATCGCAGATCAGGATCTCGAGGTCGTCGATGCCCTGAGCTAGCACGCTGTCGATGGCCGCTGGCAGATATTTGCCATAGTTATACGCTGGAATGACGATAGAAATCATGCACCCTCCCGATTTCGGAATCTCAATGGTTTTCGCCGCCATACCCCCATCCGTCACCAGGGCATGGCAGTGGCAAATAATAATTCAGACAACATAACGCGCCGCGCCGGAGCCGCTCAAATGAAATTGATGTGCGGCACGCTTTGCTGCACCAGCCGGTCCAGATAACGGTTGACCTCATCCATGCGGCAATTCTTGCGGCACTCGTGAATATCCAGGTCATGGCGCACATAGCGGAAGTTTTCCCGGCGCTTGTCGCCCTCCCAGATTTCCTGGAAGGTATTCTGGTTGATGTTGCCGTATTCAAAGCGCTGGTCGAGCAAATAGGCGCTGCAGCCGTACACACGGCCATCCGCCATGACATAGCCCCACAGAAATGGCGTGGACTGGCATTTCTTGTAACGGGTTTGCGGGTCTTCCTGATATTTGCGCATGGTATGCGCACGGAAAACCACCTGGAACTGATCGGTATTCAGCGGCTCCAGCTGAGCCGCCAGATCCAGATACCCCTGATAATTGACATGCTCGTATTCATGCGTTTCGCTGAACAGGTGCTGTGAATAAGGTTTGATCACCAGATAATCTGCACCGATTTCATCACGGCAAATGCGTGCCAGCTCCACCATCTCGTGAGCATTTTCCGGTAGCAGCAAGGTCTGCACGCCAATCACGGTATCCAGCCCGTGCGCCCGCTTGTAATCGCTGGCCGCCCGCAGGTTGTCGATCACGCGCTGGAAATCACGTTCGCGCGTGCGGTGAATGGCGGCGTAGCTGGCAGCGCTGCCGGCATTGAGCGACACCTTGATCCACGACACCTTGTCCAGCGACTCTTCCACAAAACGCTGATTAAGCAACACGCCATTGGTCGTGAACGCCACATCGATGCCGCTGGCCTTGGTCATGGCCACGATCTCGTTGATCTTCTTGTGCAGCAGCGGCTCGCCTTCCCCGGCGTACATGATGCTCTTCACGCCCAGACGCGCCATTTCCGGAATGCGCTCGGCCAGCACCTGCTCGTCCAGCATCACCGCCTTGTAGCCGATGTAATCTACGGCACAGAAGGTGCAACGATGATTGCAGGCGCCCACCGGCGCCATCTCCAGATAAATCGGATAGACCGACTTGGCACGCTCCCAGTCATCGCCGACTTCCAGCAGCTGCGCCACGCGCTTCGGGTGATAGATCAGCTTGTGGCTGTCGATCAAAAACTTGTCCATATCACGGCCTTTCCCGGCTTACTTGAGTAGCGTGGTCGCGTACTTGAAGAACAATACCGGATCGACCGGCTCGCGGTTGCAGACGATCTGCACATCCAGCGCGGCAGAAATGCTGCCCGCCAGCACGGCAATCTCCGCCGGCAGCCCGGCGCCCATGCAGGCACCGGCCAGCGACAGGAAGGCATCGCCGGCACCGATGCGATCGACCACCTTGGAGGACAGCGCCGGGATCGACAACATGCGATCCTGACCGACCAGCAGGGCCCCCTGACTGCCGCGGGTAATGGCGGTCGCCCTGGCGGAGAGACGACCGTTGAGTTCGCTGGCAATCATTTCCAGCGGCGACAACCGGTCATGCGCGGCCAGACGGGCCTCGGGTTCGTTCAGGCACAGGAAGTCGGCACGCGGATAGCGGGTAATCACGTGATAGCCACGATTGCCACTGTTGATCTGGGTGTTGACCGCCAGGAAACGGGCATGGCGCGAGATGGCATTGGCGATTTCACGGGAAATCATGCCATTGCCGAAGTCCGGCACGATCACCGTATCGTAGTCGCCCGCATTCTCGGCCAGCCATTGGCAAACCTGCTGATCCAGCGTGGTGCGCTCCTGCTCCACGCCGCCGAAATACACTTCAAACAGCCGCTGCAGCTCCTGATCGACAAAACGTCGCTTGATCAGCGTCTGTGCCGTCGGGAACTCGATGGTCGGCAGCTGGACATTGGGGCGCAGCTTCTCGGTCACGTACTCGCGTGTGCCGGGCTCCTTGCCCAGTGCCGTCAGCAGCGTCACCTCCTGGCAGAAACCGGCCACATGATTGGCCACGGCGATGGCGCCACCGGCGAAACGCTCTTCCGAGGCGTAGCGCACGGCCAGGGTATTGCCCTTGCCCGTCTGCCCCAGCGTCGACACATAGTGATACTCATCGATGATGGCATCCCCGACGACCAGCACGCGCTGCGACTTGAGCTGTTTGACGCGGGCGATGAATTCGTCGAGCGGATATTGCTGCTTGAAGTCCGCCAGAAACGCTCGCGCTTCCGGCGAGAACACATCGAAATGGTTGTTGAGCAGACTGGTGGAGCTGAAGGTGATTTCATCCGTGAAATGCACATCGCCACCGTGAGCCCGAACGGCCTCGACTTCCAGCGCAATATTGCCGGTCAGGTCGGTACCGGCATCGACATAATCACTGCCCTTGACGTACAGCGAGGGCTTGAGGGCATGGATCACATTGATCGCCGTCTCGGCATGATTGATGGCGACATGATCCACGCAGGCCAATGCGGCCAGGTTCTCGGCGCGCAGGTCCTCGCCGAACACCGGGCGCCCGGGTCCCTTGCGCACGAAGGGGTCGCCGGTCAGGGTCACCACCAGCACATCACCCAGCTTGCGGGCGCTCTGCAGATGGCGGATATGGCCGGTATGCATCAGATCGAACGTGCCGTGGCACAACACCACCCTGCGCCCCAGCGCTTTCAGCTGGGCAACAATCGCTGCCAGATCGTCGAGAGAATGAATCTTGTGCTCGGTCATGTGCGCTCCGCCAGACAATCCGCCACGTAATGCAGCAAGAACAAATGAGAGACTTCGACTTCACCGTAATCGCCGGAGGGACTCCAGAAATTGATCTCCCCCAGCGTACGCAGGGGATTTTCGGCAGTGAAGCCGCTACAGGTCACGACCGAGGCCCCCGCTTCGCGCGCGGCAGCCACAGCCTGCAGGATATTGGGCGACTTGCCCGAACTGCTGATGGCAATCAGCATGTCGCCCTTGCGGGCATACAGTCCCACCATGCGGCCGAAGGCCTGGTCATAACCGAAATCATTGCTCATGCAGGTCATCAGCGATGGCTCGTGCAGCACCTGGGCACGCAACTTGCCCTTGTTGACCAGATCATTCTGGATATGCGCCGCCACGGCGGCACTGCCACCGTTCCCGATGATGAACACCGAGCCACCGGCATGCCGCAGGGTCACCAGCGCGTCCAGCAGGGCGGCAATGGCCGTATCCGCCGGGACCGGTCGATCCGCCTGAGTGCACAGCAAACCATTCATCACACCGGAAAAGCGCTCGCAGGCGCCTGACAGGGTTGCACTATTCATGATTTGTCCCCCAGGTTGTCGAACCAGCTCTTGGTGGCCTGTTCGATGCTTTTTGGTGTCCATACCGGCGCATCACGCCAGTCTTCCAGGCAGGCCAGCATATTGGCGACCCCCTGCTCCAGCGGGACCTCGGCCTGCCAGCCCAGCAGCCGGGTAATCTTGGCAGTATCGGCAAACGTGCAGTCCGGCTCGCCGGGACGTTTGGGGATATGCACTTTTTCACCGCCCAGCAGGGCCACCAGGCGATTGACCTGGTAATGACCGCCGCTGCCGACGTTCATGATCTCGCCCTCGACCCGGGAGGCGCCGGCCATCATGAAAGCACGCGCCACATCCGTCACATAGGTGAAATCACGACTTTGCTCGCCGTCACCCACCACGGTAAACGGCAGGCCTTTCAGCTTCTGGGCCAGGAAGACGCCAAACACGGCACCATAGGTGCCGGCAGTACGCGAACGCGGGCCGTAGACATTGAACAACCGCAGGGAAACCACCGGCAGATGGTAGACCTTGCCCCAGTGCATCACCAGCTCTTCCCCCATGGCCTTGGTCAGGGCATAGGGGTATTCGGGGCGGATCGGCGAGGTTTCCGGCGTCGGGTAAACATCCGGAATGCCATAGCAGGAGGAGGAAGCGGCATACACCAGGCGACGCACGCCATGCAGACGCGCCGACTGCAGGACATTGAGCGTGCCCTGCACATTCACCGAAAAATAGGTTTCCGGATCATCGATCGACGGCACGATATCGGCGCGGCCAGCCAGATGGAACACCTGCTCCACACCGGCAAAACAAGGTTCGAGCGCGGCGCGATCCCGAATGTCCACCTGATGGAAAGTGCAGGCGCCCCGGGCCAGCAATGCCTCGATATGTGCCCGTTTCCCGGTGGAAAGATCATCAACCAACACCACCTCGGCGCCCTGCTCAAGCAGCATTTCCGCCAGATGGCTACCGATAAACCCGGCGGCACCGGTAACAAGAGCTTTCATCTATCGTCACACCAATAAGAATGAATATTGTATCGGCCTCAAACGGCCTTACTTGAATGAGCGAACCTGCCAGGTCAGGAATTGAGCATTTGAAGCAATATCCGTTCCACGGAGGGCAAAGAGGTCGCCAGCACAGCCGAGGCACCGGAAAAGTCGACTTTATGGCCACTTTCCCCGCGACCGGCGGCAAAGTTTGCCACGACGGTCAGCATGGCATACGGCAAATCCTGCTCCCGCGCCAGCGCGGCCTCGGGCATGCCGGTCATACCGACCATGTCGGCGCCATCACGCTCCAGCCGGCGAATTTCGGCGGCGCTTTCCAGGCGCGGCCCCTGGGTGCAGGCATAGACACCGCCATCGACCAGATCAATCGACGCTTTGGCCGCAGCCTGAAGCAGGCGGGCACGCAAGTCGGGACAATAGGGATGGGTAAAGTCGGCGTGGACCACCGGCTTGTCGAGCCCCTCGAAGAAGGTATGCTCGCGCCCGGTGGTGTAATCGATCAGATCATCAGGCAACGCCAGCGTCCCCGGCGTCATGTCGGGGCGAATGCCCCCCACCGCGCCGATGGCGATGATGCCTTTGATGTTTTGCTGCTTGAGCGCCCAGATGTTGGCGCGATAGTTGATTTCATGCGGCGCCAGGGAATGGCCATAACCATGACGTGCAATGAAAACGACATGGCTTTCCCCCACCAGTCCGAACGTGAGGGCACAAGACGGTTCGCCGAATGGCGTACGCACGACCTGCCGGTGCGTCACTTCGAGAACCGACAGTTGCGCCAGACCACTACCGCCAATGATTGCCAGCATGCTGCCCTCCATCCATAAATTATGTCGCAACACTATGGGTGGGAGTGTATAGCCTTTGCGGGGCAAGGGATAGGGTGGCAAAGCGCCGAACGCCTCTCTTTGGGCGATTTGCCTCTCCCCACGCAGAAAAGCAAACAGGCCGATGCATCGCATCGGCCTGTCAGCTTGCCCAGGGGCGGAAAAACTTACTTCAGGGCATGGATGGCCGGCAGGTTACGCCAGGCGCCACGGACGTCCATGCCATAACCGAAGACATAACGGTCCGGCACGTCGATGCCGACGAAATCGGCAAGGATCGGCTTTTCCTTGGTGATCAGCTTATTGGCGAAAACACCGCTGTAGAATGCCTTGGCACCCATTTCCATGACTTTGTCGCGAATGGCGGCCATGGTATGCCCCTCATCCAGAATGTCATCCAGCACCAGTACCACGCGGTCCTGAACGTCTTCTTTCGGGGCCTGTTTCCACACCAGCTCGCCACCGTGCGTTTTGTCGCCATAGCGGGACACGTGCACATAGTCAAAATCCAGCGGGAAATGCAGGCGCGGCAACAGCTGGCCGGTAAAGACCACGGCACCACCCATGACGGACAGCACCAGCGGATAGGCTTCCCCAAGCTTGGCAGTAATTTCTTCGGCCATGCGATCTACGGCACTGCTGACTTCTTCCGCGCTGAACAGAATGTCCGAGCTATTCAGAATGCCCAGAGCTTCGGCTACGTTTGCCATGCTGACTCCTTTACTTCAAACCCCCGCGCCGCAGGCCGGACACGGGAGGATTACAATGATTGGTTTTTAGCGGTTGGCCAGATAATCCGCAAAGGCCTCGCCGACCTCGTGATGCTTCAGACCATAACTGACGGTGGCCTTCAGATAACCCAGTTTGGAACCGCAGTCATAGCGCACGCCGGAGAACGGCAGCGCCAGAATGTCTTCTTCCTTGAGCAAGGCCGCGATCCCGTCGGTCAGCTGGATCTCGCCACCGGCACCCGGCTTGGTATTGATCAGCTTTTCGAAAATGCGCGGGGTCAGAATGTAGCGACCGACCACGGCCAGGTTCGAAGGCGCCTCTTCCGGACGCGGTTTTTCCACAATCGAGGTCACCTTGCGATGGCCGCTGGCGCCATCACTCACCTCGACGATACCGTAGGAACCGGTTTCCGACGGCGCGACGGTTTCCACCCCAAGCACCGAGCAATGGGTCTCGTCGAACAACTTGACCATTTGCTCCATGGCACCCGGCTCGCCGTCGATCAGATCGTCGGCCAGAATCACGGCAAACGGCTCATTGCCGACCACCGGCTGCGCACACAGCACCGCATGGCCCAGACCCAGCGCCTCGGGCTGACGGGTGTAGACACAGGTCACCGACGGCGGCAGGATGCCCTGCACCATGTCGAGCAACTTCTGCTTGTTCTTGTTTTCCAGCTCGGTTTCCAGCTCATAGGCCTTGTCGAAGTGATCCTCGATGGAGCGCTTGTTGCGCCCCGTCACAAAGATCAGTTCGGTGATCCCGGCTGCAACGGCCTCTTCCACCGCATATTGAATCAACGGCTTGTCGACCACAGGCAGCATTTCCTTCGGACTGGCCTTGGTTGCCGGCAAAAAGCGCGTGCCCAATCCGGCGACCGGAAACACGGCTTTGGTAATTTTCTTCATTGGCGTACTAAGCTTTCTGAATTTAATCGGGCGTATTCTAACTTGCCGCAGCGACAGGCTCTAGCAATTTGCCGAATTATTGCGGTTCCAGCAGCGTGCTCAGCACTTCAGGCAACACCTGCAGCACATTCTGCCAGTCATGCAACGTCTGTTGGCGCAACAGGCGCATGGACGGATACCACGGCATCCGCTCCCCTTCGGCCGGGAACAGATTGCCCCCCAGGGCCGACATCAGCACCACGGTCGGCAAGCCCATGGCCGCGCCGAGATGGGCCGCGGCGGTATCCACCGTCACCAGCCCGTCCAGCTGCCCGAGAATGGCGGCGCTGTCGGCAAAGTCGGTCAGTGCCGGTTGCGCCAGCATGGCCTGCAGCTCGTCCGGCAGGGCCTCGGCCCCAAACTGCAGACTCACCCAGTCCGCGTCCAGCGACGACAACAAGGCGTGCAACACCTCGTGCGACAGACTGCGCGCCTGCCGGTCACGCTCATCCGCGCCGGTGCCGGCCTGCCCCGACTGCCAGACCAGTCCCAGCCTGGGACGACCACGCCGGGCAGGCAGTGACGGCGCCCACCGGGCAGTCAGGGCGGGATCCGCCGCCAGATAGGGCGCAAAGGGTGGCAAGGTGTCAGGCGTCAGTTGCAGCTGCATCGGCAGCGACATCAGGGACAGATGGAAATCCGCCGGCGGCAGCGGCGCTTGCGTGTCGAGCAGTAGATCCACGCCCGGCAAACCGGCCAACAGTCGCAGCAGGGGCGGCGCCACCCGCAGCACCACCCGGCATTCCGGCTGGCGCGCCCGCCACAGCGGCAGAAGACGCACCATCTGAAGCGTGTCCCCCAGCCCCTGCTCCTGCCAGAGCAGCAAGGTTTTGCCGGCGAGATACTCGCCCTGCCAGGCCGGCAGCTGCGCATCCATGTCCTGCTTGCGGGCCGCCAGACGCGGCAGGGCCCAGCGCTGCTCGTACCAGCGGAAACCGCGCAGCCACTCGCCGGACTGAATCAGGGCAATGCTGTAGTTGTAGGGCAATTCCGGTGGCGGGTCGCCGGCCTGGTCCAGTGCCTGACGGTAGATCGTCAGGGCCTCGTCCAGCCGGCCTTCGGCCTTGAGCAGCAAGCCCAGATTGGTCATGACGCGCGCGCTGTCCGGCGCCAGCTGCAAGGCCGTCTCCAGGCACAGATGCGCCTGCTCGAACTGTCGGCAATCCCGATACAGATTGCCCAGATTATTCAGGGCATCCTGGTAGTCAGGCCGGCTGTCCAGCGCCTCCAGCCACAATTGCTCGGCCAGCGACAGTTCGCCCAAACCGGCCAGCAGCAGGGCCAGATTGTTGCGGATCTCGGCCGAAGCCGGATTGATGCTCAAGGCTTTCATGAAGCCATCCAGCGCCTGCGGGTACTGGCCCAGCAGATAGGCCTGATTGGCCAGACCAAACCAGGCTGCGCCGTTGTCCGGCTGCAGGCGGGTCAGATGCAGAAAGGCATCATGCGCTTCGGCCGGCAGCGCCAGCTCGACACAGCGTTGCGCCAGCTTTTGCCACAGCACCGGGTTCTGACGCTGTCGCCCGGCTTCTTTTTTCAGTTGCAGCAACTCACCAGGAAGCGGATTCACCATCGCGTCTTACCCTTGCATGTCTTGCAGCTGACGCTGCACTTGCGCCAGTACCGGCAGCCAGTCACCAGCCACCGGCTGGCGCAGAACGCGGATACTCGGATACCAGGGGGCCTGCTCTCCCGTCACACCGAAGAACGGCGCCCCTTCCTGCCGCATCAGCAGCCAGACCGGATGCCCCATGGCACCGGCCAGATGGGCCACGGCGGTATCAACGCACAACACCAGATCCAGCTGGGCGATCAGCGCCGCTGTATCGGCAAAATCCTGAATCGCCGGCGCGTGAACGTGACCTTGCCAGCTGTCTGGCAAGGCACCGGGCCACAGGCTGACAAAATCGGCCAGCGGCAGCAGGCACTGCAGCAAGCCAGGCTCGATCGACTTGTACTGCCGGGTCAGGTCCTGCGCGCCGACGCCCCAGACGCCTGACTGCCACACCAGACCGACGCGCCGCTTTCCGGGCTGACGGGCAGGCAGTCGCTCAGCCCACTGCGCCACCCGCTGTGGATCCGCCGCGAGATAGGGCAGGACCGGCAACTGATCGATTTCCGTCTGGAAAATGCCTGGCAGCGAGGCCATCGGCAGCTGCCAGTCGAATGGCACGCTGTCCGTGGCCTCGATCAGCTCGATGCCGGACAGCGAGGCGAACAGCCGGTGCAGACTGGCCGGGCAGGCCAACACCAGCCGCGCCTCAGGATGGGTGGCTCGCAGCAGGGGCAAAAAACGCGCCATCTGCAGACAGTCTCCCAGCCCCTGCTCGCTCCAGATCAGCAGACAATCCTGCCCCAGCGGCTCGCCCTGCCAGCGGCGTTCGGTAAAGCGCGGCGTCAGGATGGTCTGCCAGCGCGACTCGTACAGGGGCCAGGCCTCGCGATAACGCCCGAGCATGAACAGCGGAATCGACTGGTTGTAGCGGGCTTCATGGTAGTCCGGCGCCAGTTGCAGGGCATTGCCATAGGCCTCGACCGCTTCGTTGAGATACAGTCCGCCGGTCAGGGCATTGCCGAGATTGGTCCAGCGCGCCGGACTGTCACCCGCCAGCTCGATGGCACGCACATGGCATTGCGCCCCCTGGTCATATTGCAGCCGGTAGACGCGCACAATCCCCAGATTACTCCAGGCATCGGCATGCGCCGGGTCCAGCTGCAGGGCCTGAACCAGGAGCGATTCAGCGGTATCCAGCTGACCAAGTTCCTTGAGCAGTACGGCAAAGTTGACCAGCAGATTGACGGCATCCGGCTTGATGGCCAGCGCCAGGCAATAATCATCCAGCGCCTTGTCGAAAGCGCCGAGACGGTAATGGATCAGGGCACGGTTGGCGCGCGACTGCCAGTCCTGGTCATCCGCGGCCAGCAGCTGATCGAACACGGTCAGCGCGGCATGCAGTTCTCCCTGTGCCAGCAGATGGCACCCCTGTTCGAAATCTGCCACGCCCGCGTTGCCCTGATTCATGTCTTGGTCTCCAGCAATTGCCGTAATCCGGCTTCATCAAGGATGGCGATGCCCAGCGACCGGGCTTTGTCCAGCTTGCTGCCCGCCGCCTCGCCCGCCACCAGGTAGTCCGTCTTGCCCGACACGCTGCCGGCCACCTTGCCGCCGGCCGCCTCAATCAGCGCCTTGGCCTCATCGCGCGACAGGCTGGGCAACGTGCCGGTCAGGACCAGGGTCTTGCCGGCCAGCGGCAGGCTGGCCACATCGACAGCCGCTTCCTGTGGCCAGTGCACACCGGCTTCGATCAGGGCATTCACGACCTCGCGATTGTGCGGTTCGGCAAAAAAATCCAGGATGGATTCGGCCACGACCGGGCCGACATCCGGCACCGCCATCAGGGTATCGAGCGCACGCGCACGCTGCAGCGGATCGTCCAGCCCCTCCCCCAGTGCCATCAAGACAGACAGCTCGGCAAAATGCCGGGCCAGATCGCGCGCGGTGGCCTCGCCGACGTTGCGGATCCCCAGGGCGTAGATAAAGCGCGCCAGCGTGGTCTGCTTGCTGGCCTCGATGGCCGCCACCAGGTTGTCGGCACTTTTCTGCCCCATGCGCTCCATGGCCGCCAGCGTGGCCGCATCGAGCCGGTACAAATCGGCCAGGGTATGCACCAGCCCGCGGTCGACCAGTTGCTCGATCAGCTTGTCTCCCAGGCCATCGATATCCATGGCCCGGCGGGCGGCAAAATGCCAGATCGCCTGCTTGCGCTGAGCCGAGCAGAACAGGCCGCCACTACAGCGGGCGATGGCCTCTCCCTCTTCCTTGACGATATGCGAGCCACACACCGGACAGTGCGTCGGCAGGCGATAGGCCGGATACACCGGCTCCTGCGCCGGCGAGAACAGATCAGCCCCCGGCACATCGCGCATCGGCCGTCTTTCCAGTACCACCGACACCACCTCGGGAATCACGTCGCCGGCACGGCGCACGATGACCGTGTCGCCCACACGCACATCTTTGCGCAGCACTTCGTCCTGGTTGTGCAGTGTGGCATTGGTCACCGTCACGCCGCCGACAAAAACCGGCTGCAAACGCGCCACCGGGGTGATCGCCCCGGTTCGCCCGACCTGCTCCTCCACCGCCTCGACGACGGTCAGCGCCTCTTCCGCCGGAAACTTGTGCGCGATAGCAAAGCGCGGGGCGCGCGAGACAAAACCCAGCTGGGTCTGCTGATCAAGCCGGTTCACCTTGTAGACCACGCCGTCGATGTCATAGGGCAGCCCCGGCCGACGCGAGAGCACGGTTTCGTAATAGCCGGTCAGGCCATCCAGCCCCTGCACCACCGGCCGCAAGTCTGGCGCCACCACCGGCAGCCCGAGTTGCGCCAGCCAGTCCATCTCCCCCTGATGGGTGGACGGCCAGTCCGCCCCCTCGATGCGGGCGATGGCATAGGCAAAGAAGGACAGGTGGCGACGCGCGGTAATGCGCGAGTCCAGCTGCCGCAGACTGCCCGCCGCGGCATTGCGCGGGTTGGCAAAACGTTTTTCGCCCTGCGCCTCCTGCGCCTGATTCAGACGTTCGAAGTCGGCCTTGAACATCAGCACTTCGCCGCGCACCTCCAGCAGGGCGGGCCAGGCCTCCCCCTGCAGCCGCAGGGGAATGCCGCGCACGGTACGCACGTTCTCCGTCACATTCTCGCCGGTCAGGCCGTCACCCCGCGTCGCCGCCTGCACCAGCACGCCGTCGCGATACAACAGGCTGATGGCCAGGCCATCGAATTTCGGCTCGACGGCATACTCGACGGTGCCACTGGCCAGCTCGCGCGTCACGCGTTCGTCGAACTGGATCAGCTCGGCATGACGCAGGGCCGGATCGGTCTGTTCCATATCGGAAAAGGCATTGTTGAGCGACAGCATGGGAACGGCATGCGTCACCGGCTCGAAGGCATCCAGCGGGGCGCCGCCGACGCGCAATGTCGGCGAGTCGGCGGTTTGCAATTCGGGGAACTGGGCTTCGAGCGTCTGCAGTTCGCGCATCAGACGGTCGTATTCGGCATCAGGGACCGAAGGGGCATCCAGTTCGTAGTATTCGCGACCGTAACGGTCCAGCAAGGCACGCAACTCGGAGGCGCGTTGGTGAGGGGCAGTGGGCATAGGATTCAGGTCGGAAAGGAATCAGGGCCGGCGATCGGCCGGCCCTGCAGGTCAGGCAAACAAGCGCAGCGCGGCGACACTGCCCGGGGCAATCCCGCGGTCATCCATGCTGCCATAGATTGTTTTGAGCTGGTCGCGGATGCGGCCAAGGCCGACATCGGTCAGCAGGCGACGATTATCGTCCACCAGTTGGGCATCGAACTCCTGCGCCAGCAGACGGGCAAACTGAACGGCGCGGTCAAAGACCTCCACCCCGCCGGCGACACGCGGCACATCGAACAGCAGGCACAGCGCCGGGAAGCTGTTGTCGAGCAGGGTGTGCAGGGTGAACGGCATCTGGTCGGCCGCCATCAGCGAATAGAGGGTATTGCCGGAGTCGGCCAGATAGTGGAAGGCACCATCCGGCTCAAGCTGCATGCCGTTGGTTTCGGCAAAGCTGCGCAGCCGGGTGCCTTCGATGGCCTGGCGCGGCACGATATTGATGCCGATCAGCACATCCACGTCGGCACAGAAGCGGTCCAGCTCGCGGGCGGCGACCAGCTTTTGCTGGCGCTGAGGGAAGCTGGCTGCGGCGCTGTACTCGTCGGCAAAGCGCGTCACCTGCTGGCAGAAGCTCGCCAGTTCCTGCTCGGTCACGGCACCACCGCGATCCACCAGCTGCAGGCCAATATTGATCTGCTTGTAGCGGATGCCGGGCAGCACTTCGGCAGGTTTCCACAACCCCTTCTCGGTCCGTCCGATGATCTGGACGCGCTTGGCCACATTGAAGCGCGGCATGCTGACCAGTTCCAGCGGCTCGTGGAAAACCACTTCGCAGATGAAATCCAGCGAAGGATCGAGCATGGCCACCACCAGCGCCTGGTGGTCCGCCGCATCCAGCGACACCTCGGCCACCGGACTGGCGGGTGCCGGCTCGGTTTCCGCCTGGGCGTCCAGCGGCGGCACATCGACTTCGAACGGTTCCGGTTCCGGCAGATCAGCGCGTCCGGCATCAATCAGCACCGGCTCCAGGCGATCGGCACGGACACCGTCACGCACATTGTTCTTCGGGACGTTCAGCAAGGGATCGTCCTGCGTGCGCACGAAAGACTGGCGCATCCTGCGACGGAAGCGCCATTCCTGAATGACATTAAAACCGTATACCAGGCCGACTACCGACCCGCCCAACACCAGTAAACCTATTTGCAATTCGCTCATCAGCCAGTCCGCAAGGGCGAATAAATCCGTGGGTAGTATAACGAATCGCCGGTCAGGCGACACCTGTATAGCAGAGAATCATACGGGAAAGCCTGCCGATGCGGGGGTTCTCGCTCATTTTCAAGCTACCAGCATGCCACCACGGACAAGTGGAAGTCGATACATTCATCATCTATTTGTGCTAGAAATTCATGCACAAGCCACTTTACAATTAGTTCTAACACGAACTATATTCATCCATACAAAAACGGAGACACCATGAGTGCCACACCCCGGGAGCCCTTCTTGCCGGTGATCCGATTACTCGCTCAAACCTATCAGACCTTCGAGCAGTTCTCGGCGCATCACGTCCGGCAGATGGGACTGACACCGCCGCAATTCGACGTGGTTGCCACACTGGGCAATACCCGCGGCATGAGTTGCAAAGAGTTGTCCGAGAAGACGCTGATTACCAAGGGCACGCTGACCGGTGTCGTCGACCGTCTTTGCGACAAGGGCCTGGTACAGCGCACGACCATGGAACACGACCGCCGCAGCGTGTTTGTCGCGCTGACGGCCAAGGGGGAAGCCCTGTTCGAGCAGGCCTTCCCCGCCCATCTGGCGTATATGCAGCAGGCTTTTGCCGGTTTCAGCGGCCAGGATTATGAGCGTTGCGCAGCAGAACTGCTGCGCCTGAGAGAGGCCTTTGCCACGGCCATGAGCGAGGTACCCAATGAAATCTGCGATTAACGCCCGTTATGCCAAAAGCGCCGTCCTCCTGCACTGGCTGATGGCCTTTCTGATCATTGCCTGTTTTGCCGTCGGGCTGAAAATCTGGAGCCTGCCGCTGTCGCCCCTGCGCCTGAAGCTGATCCTCAGTCACAAGTCGACCGGCATCCTGATTCTGTCCCTGCTGGCACTGCGCGTGCTGGTCCGCCTGTTCAGCAAGGTGCCGCCGCTGCCGGATCACATGGGCCCGGGCGAGCAGCGCCTGGCCCACCTCGGTCATCTGGCACTGTATCTGCTGATGCTGGCGGTGCCGCTGTCCGGCTGGGCCATGAGTTCGGCCTTTGGCATTCCGGTCGTGGCATTCGGGGTGGTTCACCTGCCCGCCTTGTTGCCGGCGGATCAGGCACTTGGTGAACAACTGCAGCTCGTACACCGCGGCCTCAACCTGCTGCTGGCCCTGACGGTGATCGGCCATGTCCTGGTCGCCCTGAAACATCACTTTATCGACCGGGACGGCATGCTCAACCGCATGCACCTCGGCGGTTCCTGACACCTAACAGAAGGAATTTGGCATGAAATGGTCTCTTGCTCCGTGGCTGTTGCTGATGAGCGGCCCACTGTTGGCCGTACCGCTCGATAGCGCCCAGAGTCGCATCGACTTCTCGCTGAAGCAGATGGATATCCCCATGCAGGGACAGTTCAAGCGTTTCAGCGGCGACATTGCCCTCGACCCGGCCCATGCGGCCCAGGGCAAGGCTGACCTGACCATCCAGGTGGCCAGCATCAGCCTGCCGACGGCAGACGCCACGGCGCAGGCTCAGAAACCAGAGTGGTTCGGTGCGGCACGATTCCCCACCGCACGCTTCGTCACCAGCAGCATCCGCCCGCTGGGCAACAACCGCTATCAGTTCAGCGGCAAGTTGACCATCAAGGGCATCACGCGCGACGTGTCGGCCCCCTTCACGCTGTCGCGCCAGGGGGCGCTCAATGTCGTGGACGGCACGCTGCCGGTGTCGCGTCTGGCGTTCAAGGTGGGCGAAGGTGAGTGGGCCGATACCGACACCGTCGCAGACCAGGTCAGCATCAAATTCCATGTTGCCTACCCAGGCAACAAATAACAGCCCTGCAAGGAGAAAACCGTGATGAAACCCCTGTTGTTGGCCAGCCTGCTGGCTGCGGCCAGTTCGTTGACCCTGGCGGCACCGGTCAGCTATACCGTTGATTCCAGCCACACCTATGCCGCCTATGAAATCAATCACATGGGCTTTTCCAACCAGTCCGGTACCTTTACCAAGGTCGCCGGCAAGGTCGTGCTGGATGCGGCAGCCCACAGCGGTGCAGTCGATGTCACCATCGACACCAACTCGCTGCAAACCTTCTGGCCGGCACGCGACAAGCACCTGAAGAGCGAAGCGTTCTTCAATGTCGCCAAGTTCCCGACCATGAGCTACAAGGCCGACAAACTGGTCTTCGTGGGTGACAAGCTGAGCCGTGTGGATGGCAATCTGACCCTGCTGGGCGTGACCAAGCCGGTATCGCTGACCGTGACCAACTTCCACGGCGGCAAGGATATGGCCGGCAAGGATGCCTATGGCGCCAATGCCGTTGCCCAGATCAAGCGCAGCGACTTCGGCATGATGACCTACCTGCCGGCCATCGCCGACGACGTGACCCTGCACCTCACCATCGAAGCCCAGGCTCAGTGATTCAGCCTGAACGGCACGGTCATCCTCAACCGTGACGCAATCGGCACCCCGGCACGCTGTGCCGGGGTGTACGTCCCCCGCCGCAACAAATCCAGCGCCGCCTGATCCAGCTCCTCATCCCCACTGGAGCGAGTCAGCTTCACCGCGGTCACCCGACCGTCGGATGCCAGGGTCACTTGCACCTCAACCCGTCCCTCGGCACCACGCGACCGGGCCGACTCCGGATAAGGCGGATCCTGGGCATCGCCCAGATACCGGGCGGGCGTCACGCTGGCAGGCTGAACACTCCCCCCTAACGGTGCTGTCAACGCTCCCGCATTGTCCGCCTGTGTCGTCGCGGCCGGCGCCGGTGTTCTGGCACCGCCACGCTCGGCCTGGGCCGCCGCGGATGGCAAGGCGATCACCGCTGCCGGGGCAGGCGTGCTCACCGTATCAGCAGGATGATGAGCGCCCGGAGGCGCCGTCCTGGACTGGACCACCGGGCGTGAGGGATGAGGCCTGGCCGTGGTTGCCGCCCCGCCGCCATGGCCGGGAGCATTCAGCAACTCGACCTGCAGCGGTGCCGGCAAGGGTTGGCTGGCACGCAGCGGCAACAACAGCAGCAACACCAGCAGGTGCGCCAGCACGGACACAGCCAGGGCCAGACGCAAGGGATGACGACGCAGCATGGACATCAGCAACGCATGACCGCACCACGCCGGGTGTAGCACCACCAGGCAATCAGCGAGGCCAGCAGATAAAACAGGAAAAACAGGCCGAAAGCCGGTACGAAACTGTTGAACCAGCTCAGCGAACTGCCAAAGGACTTGGGAATGAAAAAGCCGCCGAACGCCGCCCCGACTGAACAGATGTTCATGGCCAGCGCGCCGTTGCGACCACCGCGGGTATAGGCCTGTGCCTCATCCTCGCCGCGCTCGGCCGCCTGCAGCATGGCTTCGTGCATGAAGACTTTGGGCGCCAGCTGGTAGGAGGAGCCATTGCCAATGCCGGCGGCAAAGAAAATCACCTGCACCATGCAAAGGAACAGCCAGAACGATCCGCCACCATTGTCCCCAGGCAGGCTGAGCAGTACACCGACCGTCCCGGCGGCCATCAGCACATTGCTGAACAAAGTGGTAATCCCGCCGCCCAGATGATCCCCCAGCCAGCCGCCAAAGGGACGCACCAGCGCGCAGATCATCGGGCCGATGAACGCATAGGCCAGGGCGTTATGCAGCGGGAACATGGCATGTGACAGCAGGGGAAACGCTGCCGACAGGCCGAGAAAGGTGCCGTAGCTGCTCAAATACAGCAGACAGATCGCCCAGGTATGCGGATGCTTCATGGCACTGAGCTGATCGACCGGGGTCAGTCGCAGACGCGGCATATCGTGGGCATAGAGCAGACAGATGATGGCCATCAGGGCAATCAGCGGCGTCCAGCAATAGCCGGCATTTTGCAGCCAGACGGCATGCACGTCGCCCCCCTGTCCCCAGATCTGCGGCTCGCCGCCGGTCCAGCCAAACAGATTGACCGAGATCAGCACGGCCACCACCAGTTGCGAGACCGAGACACCGAGATTACCCAGGCCGGCATTGATACCCATGGCAAAGCCTTTGGCCGCCTTGGGAAAAAAGAAACTGATGTTCGGCAGATGCGAGGCCGAGGCCCCGCCGCCAATACCGCAACAGGCGGCAATCAGCAGCAGCATGGGAAACGGCGTGGCGATGTCCTGCACCACATGGGCCACGCCCAGCGCCGGAATCAGCAGGAACAGGGTCGACAGGGCCATCCAGGTCCCGCCCCCCACCCAGCTCCACGCCCAGGAATAGGCAATGCGCATCAGGGCCCCGACCAGACCGGGGATCGAAACCAGGAGGAACTCTTGCTGACGGGTCAACAGAAAACCGACGGCCGGCAGGTTGACGACCACCATGCTCCACATCATCCAGATATTGAAATTGAGATGAAGCGAGCAGGTAGACAGCAACAAGTTACGGTTGGCAATGCGTCGACCGTGCGTCAGCCAGAAAATCCTGTTTTCCGGTTGCCAACGCTGGATGCGAATGGTCATCGCGAACAGCTCGGTGGATAGAAGATCAGCATTATATATTTATTGTACGTCATCGATGAACCTCAGGCGCTCTCGCGCATCTGCAGCGCCTGGACAATATCCACCGCCACCACGCGGCTGACCCCCTTCTCCTGCATGGTCACCCCCACCAGTTGCTCGGCCATTTCCATGGTCAGGCGATTGTGCGAGATATAGAGGAACTGGGTGCGCTCGGCCATTTTCTTCACCAGATCGCAGAAGCGGCTGGTATTGGCATCGTCCAGCGGGGCATCCACCTCGTCCAGCAGGCAGAAAGGTGCCGGATTGAGGCTGAACAGCGAGAACACCAGGCTCATCGCCGTCAGGGCTTTCTCGCCACCGGACAACAAATGGATGGTACTGTTTTTCTTGCCCGGAGGCTGGGCAATGATCTGCACCCCGGCGTCGAGCAAGTCCTCGCCGGTCAGGGTGAGCTCGGCACGACCACCGCCGAACAGCGTCGGGAAAAACTCGCTCATCTTGGCATTCACCGCATCGAAGGTGCTCTGCAGAATGGCCCGCGATTCGGCATCGATTTTCTGGATGGCACTCTCCAGGGTGGCAATCGCCTGCAACAGGTCATCGGCCTGTGCGCCCAGATACTCGCCGCGCAACCGGGCCTGCTCCAGCTCTTCCAGCGCGGCGAGATTCACGGCGCCCAGTCCTTCCACGGCGCGGGCCAGGCGGGCGATTTCCGCCGCCAGCGCATTGGGTTTCACCCCGGCACCGAGATCGGCCAGCAGCGCCGCCTCATCGGCTGCCGCCTCTTTCAGCTCCTCGCTGTAGCGCTCCATGGCGATGCGCGCTTCCTGATGGGCCAGCAGGGCAGACTGACGGGCCTCGCGCAAGGCGGGCAGGGCCTGATTGATCTCGTGCTGCTGAGCGGCCAGGGCACGCATGCGCTCAGCCAGACCATTGAGCTGGTCACGGGCGGCTGCCAGCTCGCCATCCGCCTGCTCGCGCTCGGCGAGCAGCAGTTGCAGAGACGCCTGGCCATCATCCTCCAGCAGCGATTCCGCCTCTTCGGCCAGGGCTTCGAGTCGTTCCGCCAGCAGGGCATCGCGCTCAGCGCGCTCCTCATCGCGACGGGTCAGTTCGGCAACCTGCTGCTCGGCGGCCTGCAGGCGCAGACGAATGTCATGCATCTGGCGCTCGGCCTGCTGCGACTGCTCGCGCGCGGCGGCCAGCGTGGACTGGGTCCGGGCACGAGCCGCCCGGGCCTGAGTCATCTGCTCATCCAGCGTCTCCAGCTCGAGCGCCACGCTTTCGATCACTTCGGCCGCTTCCTGCATCTGTGCCTGCGCCAGCGCCAACGCTTCTTGCAGCTGGGCCTCCTCGCTCAGAATGGCCATGCGGCGGGCACTGCCCTGACGGGCAGCCTGATCCAGCCGCACATGCGCCACCGTGGCGGCATTGAGCTCGCCGTCCAGCCGGGTGACGGCCCCTTTCTGACCACGAATGGCTTCGGCCAGCATGTTCATCTGGCTCACCAGGCTGTCACGCCGCGATTGCAAGGCCGCCACTTCGGGGCTCAGCGCCGCGACGCGGCTGATCGCCTCGTCCAGACGCGCCTTCTGCGCCATCAGACCATCGTCTGCGGTGTCCCCATGGAACTGCACACTATGGCGATCCACACGGTGTCCCTGCGGGGTCAGCAGACATTCTCCCGTCGCCAGCTGCGGGCGCAAGGCCAGTGCCTGCTGCAAGTCCTCGGCCAGATAGACCCCGGCCAGCCAGTCGTCCAGCGCCGCCGCAAACGGCGCACCGGCCTGCACGCGGTCGCGCAATGCAGGCAGAGACCTCGCCACCACCGCGGGGGCTGAGGCCGGTGCGTCATCGATCAGCACCAGGGCGGCCGGTGGCGGCTGCGCGGGCAACATGCCATGGCGTGCCGTCAGGCGTTCGGCCAGCACCGCTTCCAGCGCACTGCGCCAGGTTTCCTCCACTTGCAGTGCCTGCCACAGCTGCGGAGCCTGCTGCAGCCCCTGTTCGGCCAGCCAGTCCGTCAGTGCACCGGCATCCTGCTGGCGCGACAACAGCGCGCTCAGCGCCGAGACCTCGGCCTCGGCCCGTGCCAGCTCGCCCCGCAGCCGGTGCAAGCTTTCATCCAGCTTTTCGCGCTCGCTGGCCAGATCAGCCTGCTTGGCCTCATCACGCACCACGCGTTGCTGCACCGAGGCCAGCGCCTCGCGCGCGTCATCGACCACTCGCTGCGCTTCATCCAGCGCGCTTTGGCTGGGAAGATTCAAGGCAATCTGCTCTTGCTGCAGCGCCTTGAGACGATCATTTTTTTGCTGCAGGGACTGCTGCAGGTGCTGGATATGCTGACTGGCCAGATCACGCTGACGCAAGCGCTCGCCATGCTGTTCGCTCAGACGACTCTGCAGGGCCTCGTGACCGGCATGCTCAGCCTCGACGTCCGGCAGCTGGGCCCGGTCGTCTTCCAGCCGCAGCATGGCCTCTTCCAGCTGCATCTGCAGCTCTTCACGCTGTGCCAGCCACTCGCTGCGCTGATCCGCAATGCCTGACTGCTCATCCGCCAGCATGGCGCGGTCATTGCGAGCCCGCGCCAGATCGCGCTCGATGCGGGCACGGGTTTCCTGACGATGGCGTTGTTGTTCTTCCAGTCGCGCCAGCTGGGCATTGGTTTCAAAGACCTGATGTTGTGCCGCCTGGACCCGGTCACCGGCACTGAAGTGGCTGTCGCGCACGGTTTCCAGCTCGGCATCCAGGGCGGAGAGCGCCTGCGACAAGCGAGCCTCTTCGCTCTCCAGCCGCGCCAGTTCTGCGCGGGCATGGGCTTCGTCGCGGGCAGCTTCCTCGCGCCGGGCCAGCGCCAGCAGATTCTGCTTGTGCGTCAGGGCGGCACGCAGATCATGGTATTGCGCGGCCACGGCGGCCTGTTCGGTCAGTCGCTCGACCTGGCGTTCCAGCTCCAGACGCAGGTCGTCGACACGGGACAGATTGTCTCGGGTATCCGCCAGGCGGTTTTCGGTTTCGCGGCGCCGGTCCTTGTAGCGCGACACGCCGGCCGCCTCCTCCAGATAGACGCGCAGCTCTTCCGGCCGGGCTTCGATGATGCGCGAGATCATGCCCTGCTCGATCACCGCATATCCCCGTGCCCCCACGCCGGTACCGAGAAACAGGTCGGTGATGTCGCGCCGGCGCACCACCTGATTGTTGATCAGATAGCTGGACTCACCCTGGCGGGTCAGCACGCGCTTGATGGCGATTTCGGCGTACTGGCCCCAGGGGCCGGCCATCTGGCCGTCGGCATTGTCGAAGACCAGCTCGACCGAGGCACGCGAAACCGGCTTGCGGGTGGTGGATCCGTTGAAAATCACGTCCTGCATCGACTCGCCACGCAACTGCTTGGCGGAGGACTCACCCAACACCCAGCGTACGGCATCGATCACATTGGATTTGCCGCAGCCATTCGGCCCGATCACCGCCACCAGCTGGCCGGGAACCGGGATGGAGGTCGGATCGACAAATGATTTGAATCCGGATAGCTTTATATGCGTAAGCCGCACCACACCCTCGCTTGCGAGACGCTCGAAACCGACAGTTTAACAAGGCTTGTCACGGCGTGCCGAACGCGATCCCGTCCCCACCGGGTACGGCAAGCGTCTTTATGTGCCGCCTGTGCCATAATGCAAAAATGAAATCGTTATCGCTCGCCAATCAGTTTCTCATCGCCATGCCCAACATGGCCGACCCGCTCTTTGCCCGCGCGCTGGTCTACCTGTGCGAGCACGGTGAGCACGGGGCCATGGGGCTGATCATCAACAAACCCTCCGGCATTGCGCTCGCCCAGCTGTTCGACCAGATCGACCTGTCGATCGAGCCGGGCCCGATCGCCGCCACCCAGGTGCTGTTCGGCGGGCCGGTTCAGCCAGACCGCGGCTTCGTGCTGCACAGTCCGATCAGCGACTGGCAGTCCAGCCTGAAGGTGACCGACGACATCATGCTGACCACCTCCAAGGATGTGCTGATCGCGGTATCCGAACAAAAGGGGCCCGAGCACGTTCTGGTCACGCTCGGCTATGCCGGCTGGTCAGGCGGACAGCTGGAAGAGGAAATCGCCAGCAACGCCTGGCTGACCGTGCAAAGCGACCCGCAGATCATCTTCGATCTGCCGGCGGAAGAACGCTACGACGCCGCCATGGCCCTGCTGGGGTTTGATCCGTCCCTGCTGTCCGGGGATGTCGGTCATGCCTGAGGGATCCGCACTGGCATTTGATTTCGGCGAACGCCGTATCGGGGTCGCCACCGGCGAAGCGCTGGTCGGCATTGCCCACCCCCTTTGTACCATCGACACCGAAAGCAATGACGAGCGCTTTGCGCGCATTGCCGCCCTGATCGCCGAATGGCAGCCGCAATCGCTGGTGGTCGGGCTGCCGACTCACGCCGACGGCACCGAACACGACATGACAAGACTGGCTCGCCGCTTCGCCAACCGGCTCAAGGGGCGCTTTGCCCTGCCGGTATGGCTGGTGGACGAGCGTCACACCTCGCTGCTGGCCGAATCGCTGCTGCGAGAGGCCGGCCTGCGCGGCCGCAAGCAAAAACCCGTGCTGGACCAGGTCGCGGCGCAAGCCATCCTGCAAACCTGGTTCGAGCAGCCGGGCGAGCAGGTCTGAGCCCGGCCGGGTTTACTCGGCCGCCGACTTGCCCTGTCTTTCCTTCTCGCGCGCGGCCTTGTCCGCCAGGCGCTGCGCTTCGCGCTCCCGCGCCACTTTGAGCCAGACCACCCACTCTTCCGGGCGCTCCAGGGTAATACGGCCGGTCGAACCAGCCCGGAAATCGGTCAACACCACCTCGGCAGCCTTCTGGATATTGACCCGTCCGCCGCCCAGCATGGCCCCGCGCTTGCGCCCGATGGCCTCAAGCACATCCACGTCCTGCAGCCCTTCCAGACTGTCGAGCTTGTAGCGCTGGCAAAGGGCATCCGGGTAACGGCGCATCAGATAGCCCAACAGAACCAGGCTGACCTCTTCCTCGTCCATGGCATTGCGACCGATGGCACCGCTGGCGGCCAGGTTGTAGCCCCCCTCCTCGACCAGGATTTTCGGCCACAGCATCCCCGGGGTGTCGAACAGCTCGAAGTCATCGGCCAGCAGGATACGCTGCTGTGACTTGGTGATGCCCGGCTCATTGCCGGTCTTGGCGACACGGCGCCCGGTCATGGTGTTGATCAGCGTGGATTTACCCACGTTCGGGATGCCGCAGATCAGCACCCGCAGCGGCTTGTCCAGCCCGCCGCGATGAGGGACCAGATCACGACAGGCGGTAATCAGTTTCTGCGTCGGCGCGCGGTCACCGGCATCCAGGGCCAGGGCGCGGGTATTGGGCTGACCGTTGTAATGATCCAGCCACAGCCTGGTCACCTGAGGGTCGGCCAGATCCTGCTTGTTGAGGATCTTCAGTGCCCGCTTGTTGCGCGTCAGCTGCGCCAGCATCGGATTGGCACTGGATGCCGGCAGACGGGCATCGAGCAGCTCGATGACCACATCGATATCCTGTACGCGCTCGGCAATTGCCTTGCGCGCCTTGTTCATGTGGCCGGGAAACCATTGAATTGCCATGCTTAACGCTTTCTTAGAGGATCCAAAAGAGACATCAGCCCGTTATGCTGGAGCTCAAACACCAGCTGCAACAGACGACCGATCTCTCCCGGCGGAAATCCCTCACGTGAAAACCAGGACAGATAATGAAGCGGCAAATCGGCAATCAGCCGTCCTTTGTACTTGCCGTAAGGCATCTGGCGCGTGACCAGCAGCATCAGGTCATCGTTTTGCATCGTGAAATATCTCGGCAGGGATGCGCATTGTGCCAAAAACGGCACAACTAAGCCATGAAAACGCTTTGTTTACAGCAATTTGTTGGATTGTCGGTGACATCTCCAGTCCTGGCCATGCTTTTGACATGGCTCAAGGGGATGTCGTTTGACTGACGACAAGGGCGGGTCAAAACCGGTAGCATCGGCGCCAGTCACAATCATGGCCCCGGACATCCCTCCCGGCAGGCTTGCATATTGTTGGCCATCCGGGTTTTCCCGGATTTGACGGCTCGCGCAGAGCGCTGGGGGCATTCCGCAAGGGTGCCCCGTTTTTATGGCCTAGGCCGCCAGGCCCCCAGCAACAGGGCAAAACGCTTCTGACAACGCTGGCGCAAGGCTCGCGCCTGAGGCGAGCCGGCAGCTGACGCCACCACCCCCTCCCCCTCGTCAACGGACAAGGGACTCCAGCCATGCAGCACCATCGGCGCCGTCGGCAACTGGGGAGACGTATTCAAGACCGGCAGCAGGCCCGTTGCCACGGGCAAACCATGGGCAGCGAGCCGGCGCAACCTGAGATTGGCCTCGTCGAACATGGCCATCTGGGCCAGCGTGATCTCGACATGCGACAACCCCAGCAAAAACGCCCGGGCGCACAGCCAGTCGGCCTCATCGGCAAAATGCGTCGGGGAGCGTGCGGCATGGCGATCGGCCCGCCGTGCGGCCAGCAGCATGGCCAGCGCACGGATTTCCGGCAGAGAAGACTCCATCACACACTGACCGGCCCCCTGCTGACGCAGCCGCTCGATCTGCGGTGCCAGCTGGGCATAAGGGCGCCAGACCGAAGAGAAAGCCTGTACATCGGTCACCAGCGTGACCGGCCGGAGCATCACCAGATGCCCGGAGTCTGTCTGTTCGGTCGCAACCTGTCGGTCGCCGGTCAATTCTTCCATGATGGGGATCCCCTTGTTCGACCGCTGGCCGGGGAGATCATCTGTATCGTCACTAGGTGAAAAAACAAATGCCGCCCGGTTCGCGGCGGCATTTGTCGTGATCATTCTGCAATAACTTCAGAACAGACAGACCCCTTGGCGCCGCGCGTCAGTGCGGTACCAATACCAATAACGGTTCAGGGAGAATGTCTGTTGGCTCATGGTGAGTATGCTGACCCGCCGTCAGAAGTAAGTCAAGCCTCTTTTCATCACTTCTGACGACAGGTCTTCCGGAATTACATATTCGGATAGTTGGGACCGCCGCCGCCCTCCGGCACGCTCCAGACGATGTTCTGCGTCGGATCCTTGATGTCACAGGTCTTGCAGTGCACACAGTTCTGCGCATTGATCTGCAGCCGCGGACCACTGCCCTCCTGCACGATCTCATAGACCCCGGCCGGACAATAGCGGGTTTCCGGCGCAGCATACTTTGCCAGATTGATGTCAATCGGCACCGAAGGGTCCTTCAGCCGCAAGTGAATCGGCTGATCCTCACTGTGATTGGTACTGGACAGAAAAACCGACGACAGGCGATCGAAGGTCAGCACGCCATCCGGTTTCGGATAGCTGATCGGCTCGACACTGTCGGCGGTCTGCAGACACTCGCTGTCCTTGTGGGTGTGATGCAGCGTCCAGGGCGCCTTGCCGCGGAACAGCCAGGTATCGATGGCCGAATAGATCATGCCGGCCCACAGCCCGTAGCGGAAGGAAGGACGAATATTGCGCACGCGATAGAGCTCGTCATACAGCCAGCTCTGGCGGTAACGCTGTGTATAGCCCTGCACCTCGGCCCCGTCGGTCTCGGGCTGCTGCGACAGCTGCTCGAAGACGCCCTCGGCGGCCAGCATGCCGGACTTCATGGCCGCATGCGAACCCTTGATCTTCGGTACATTGAGGAAGCCGGCGGTATCGCCGATCAGCGCGCCCCCCGGGAAAGTCAGCCTGGGCTGGGACTGAATCCCGCCCTCGTACAGCGCACGTGCCCCGTAAGCAATGCGGCGCCCCCCCTCAAAGACGCCACGGATCGCCGGATGGGTCTTGAAGCGCTGGAATTCTTCGTAGGGAGACAGATAGGGGTTGGCATAATCCAGACCGATGACAAACCCCACCGCCACCAGATTGTCTTCCAGGTGATAGAGGAAGGAGCCGCCATAGGTGCTGTTGTCCAGCGGCCAGCCGATGGTATGGGTAATCATGCCCGGCTGATGCAGTTCGGGCTTGACCTCCCACAGCTCCTTGATGCCGATGCCGTAAGTCTGGACATCGCTGTCGGCATCCAGCTTGAAACGTGCCAGCAAGGTCTTGGTCAGCGAGCCTCGACAGCCCTCGGCAAACAGCGTCTGCTTGGCCCAAAGCTCCATGCCCGGCTGCCAGGCATCCGTCTTCTCGCCATCGCGGCCAATGCCCATGTCGCCGGTCGCCACCCCCTTGACCGAGCCATCGGCGTGGTAGAGCACCTCGGCCGCGGCAAAGCCCGGGTAGATTTCGACGCCCAGTTCTTCGGCCTGAGTCGCCAGCCAGCGACAGAAATTGCCCAGGCTGACGATGTAGTTGCCTTCGTTGTGCATCTGCGGCGGGGTCGGCAGCTGCACCGACTCGGTCTGCGTCAGCAGCAGAAAGCGGTCCTCACGCGCCGGCGTGTTCAGCGGCGCGCCCTTTTCCCGCCAGTCAGGGATCAGCTCATTGAGCGCGCGCGGTTCGATGATGGCACCGGACATGATATGCGCACCGACTTCCGAGCCTTTTTCCAGCACACAGACGCTGATTTCCCGACCCGCCTCGGCGGCCAGTTGCTTGAGACGAATCGCGGCGGCCAGCCCGGACGGACCGGCGCCGACAATCACCACGTCATACTGCATCGATTCGCGTTCCACCGTTTCTCCTTTGCGCTTTGCGCTCTAATACACGCAATAATGCAATGAACCCACCACGTTCGTCAAAAATCAAACAAACGTTTAAATGGAGCCTTTGCCTCTGAGTTGTGCGATGGAAACAGCGTCATAACCCAGTTCGCTCAAAATGGCATCGGTATGTTCCCCCAACTTCGGCGGAACGCGGGTATAGCTGACGGGCGTGCCCGAGAGCTTGATCGGACAGCCGACCATGGGCACATCCTGTCCCCGTTCATCACGCAGATGAATCTCCAGACCACGGTGTTTCAGCTGGGGATCGGCAAAGGCCTCATCGATGGTATTGATCGGCCCGCCCGGTACGCCGATACGATCGAGGTCGGCCAGCCAGGCGTCTCGCCCGCGCCGGGCGAATTCGGCCGCCAGCAGCGGGATCAGCACATCGCGATGCCTGACCCGTTGCGGGTTACTGGCAAAGCGTTCATCGCTCGCCCACTCTGCATGACCGAGCAGCTGGCACAGCGCGGCAAACTGGCGATCATTGCCGCAGGCCAGGATGAAATGCCCGCCGTCACCACAGGCAAACACCTGATACGGCACGATGTTGGCGTGCGCATTGCCCAGCCGCGGCGGCACCTTGCCGCCGACCAGCCAGTTTGAATTGACGTTGGCCAGCATGGCAACGGCACAGTCGAACAGCGCCATGTCGATATACTGGCCCTGCCCGCTGCGCTCGCGCGCCAGCAGCGCCGCCGTCACGGCATTGGCGGCATACAAGCCGGTAAAGACATCAGTGACGGCGACGCCCACCTTGTGGGGCTCACCATCGGCGGGACCGGTAATGCTCATCAGCCCCGACATGCCCTGCAGAATGTAGTCATAGCCCGGCAGTTCGCTATAGGGTCCATCCTGACCAAACCCGGTGATCGAGCAATACACCAGCCGCGGATTCAGCTGCGACAGACTGGCGTAATCCAGACCATATTTGGCCAGCCCGCCGACCTTGTAGTTTTCCAGCAGCACATCGGCATCGCAGGCCAGGCGCCGGACGATCTCCTGACCTTCTGCCGTGGCGATATCCACCGTCAGCGAACGTTTGCCGCGATTGGTACAGAGAAAATACGCCGCCGTACCATCCTCCAGCGCCGGCGGCGCCCACTGCCGCGTGTCGTCGCCCGTGCCGGGACGTTCAATCTTGATGACATCGGCCCCCAGATCGGCCAGCAACTGGCCTGCCCACGGGCCGGCCAGCACGCGCGACAAATCCAGCACCTTGATCCCTTCCAGTGCGCCTGCCATGGTCATCTCCCGCTCAGCCGAAAGCCTGGATACCCGTCTGGGCACGCCCCAGAATCAGCGCATGCACATCGTGCGTCCCCTCATAGGTATTGACCGCCTCGAGGTTCATCACATGGCGGATGACGTGGAACTCATCGGCAATGCCGTTGCCACCGTGCATGTCGCGCGCCACGCGGGCGATGTCCAGCGCCTTGCCACAGTTATTGCGCTTGATCAGCGAGATCATTTCCGGTGCCGCCCGACCTTCGTCGAGCAGTCGGCCGACCCGCAATGCCGCCTGCAGCCCGAGGCTGATTTCCGTCTGCATATTGGCCAGCTTGAGCTGGACCAATTGGGTCGCCGCCAGCGGACGGCCAAACTGCTGACGGTCCAGCGTGTACTGACGGGCGGCATGCCAGCAGAACTCAGCCGCCCCCATGCTGCCCCAGGCAATGCCATAACGTGCCTTGTTCAGACAGCCAAACGGCCCCTTCAGCCCCTTCACCCCCGGCAGCAGGGCATCCTCCGGCACCAGCACGTCATCCATGACGATTTCCCCGGTGATCGAGGCACGCAGGCTGAACTTGCCGTGAATCTTCGGCATCGACAGCCCCTTCATGCCACGCTCGAGAATAAAGCCGCGGATCTCGCCTTCATCATCCTTGGCCCAGACCACACAGACATCGGCAATCGGGCTGTTGGTAATCCACATCTTGCTGCCCTTGAGCACATAGCCACCCTCGACCTTGCGCGCCCGGGTCTTCATGCTGCCCGGATCCGAGCCGGCATCCGGCTCGGTCAGACCGAAGCAGCCGACCAGCTCACCCGTGGCCAGCCGCGGCAAATACTTATCCTTCTGCGCCTCGCTGCCGTAAGCCCAGATCGGATGCATCACCAGCGAAGACTGCACACTCATGGCCGAACGGTAGCCGGAATCCACCCGCTCCACCTCGCGCGCCACCAGGCCATAGGCCACATGCGACAGACCGGCACAGCCATAGCCATCGATGGTGCAGCCCAGCAGGCCCAGCTCACCCATCTCCGACATAATCTCCCGGTCAAAGCGCTCCTCGCGATTGGCCGTCAGCACACGCGGCATCAGTTGATCCTGGCAGTAGGCGCGCGCCGTATCGAGCACCATGCGCTCGTCATCGGTCAGTTGCTCATTCAGCAGCAAGGCATCGTCCCAGGCAAAGGCCGGACGCTGGGTGGATTGGGCCATCTGGATTCTCCTTTTGTTCTGCATTGCAGAATTATGTTTTACTGTGCAAAATAAGCCTAGCAACCCCCACATGGACTTGTAAAGCGATTTATGTCAAATCAAAGGCTTGTCGAAGCATCCGACTACGACCCGGCGCAGGATCGCCACTTTGTCACCGCGCTGGCACGAGGGCTGGAAGTGCTCGCGGCCTTCCGCCCGGGCGAAGGAACACTGTCCAATCAGCAACTGGCTGCGCGCACCGGCCTGCCCAAATCGACGGTGTCGCGCCTCAGCTACACGCTGACGCGGCTCGGCTATCTGGCCCAGGATGCCGAACAGGGCGGCTACCGCCCGGGGCTGGCCGCCATCTCGCTGGCCGGCAGCCTGCTGGGCAGCTTCGACATTCGCCGTGTCATGGCGCCCCTGCTGCGCGACTTCTCGCTCTCGCATACCATCTCGGCCAGTCTCGGCCTGCTGGATGGCACCGATATCGTCTATCTGGAAACCTGCCGCAGCCAGGCACGCGTCTCGGTGCAACTGAGCGTGGGTTCGCGCGTGCCGCTGGCCACCACCGCCATCGGGCGGGCCTGCTACGCCGGCCTGCCGTCGTCAGAACAGCAGCGGCTCAACACGCTGCTGGCCAGCCGCTACGGCGAGGAATGGCCATCCCATGCAGCCCGCTTGCAGGCAGCCTGCGCACAGTACCAGCAACAAGGGTTTTGTTCGTCATTCGGAGAGTTCGAGCCGGATGTGATGGCAGTCGGTGTCGCCCTGCCGCCACTGGGGCCGGGGCAAGGCGCCATGTGCCTGAATGCCAGTGGCCCGGCCTTTGCCTTCACACCGCAGGACATGGCCGGGCGCATCGGCCCGGCACTCTTGGCGTTGCGCGACCAGATCCTGCCGCGCACAACGGGATGAGGGAGATCAGGCGGTCTGGATGTACTGCACCAGCTGATCAATAAAGAATTGCTGCTCGGCGATGGTGGCACGCACCAGGTCGCCAATCGACAGCATGCCGACCACCAGATCGTCCTCCAGCACCGGCAGGTGGCGAATATGGCGCTCGGTCATGAGCGCCATGCACTCCTGCAGGGTATTTTCCGGCTTCACATAAACCACGCGGCTGGTCATGATTTCGCGCACCGGCGTCGTCACCGAAGTACGGCCCTGCAACACGATGCGGCGGGCATAGTCGCGCTCGGAAAAAATGCCCACCACATCGCCCATCTCCATCACCAGCACCGCGCCGACATCCTGATCGGCCATCACCTGAAGCGCCTGATAGACCGTTGAATCGGGGCTGACCGTGATCAGCGAGCGATGCGATTTCTCATTGAGCAGCTGTCGTACCGTATGCATGTCATCCCCCATTGTTGTCGTGATTACACGGGTCGTGACATCACTATAGATCAATGAGAACGAATGTCATTATGCATGGATCATGGTGCCAAGAGGACTGTCGGTCAGCAGCTCCAGCAACAAGGCATGCGGCACCCGGCCATCAATGATATGCACGGCCCCCACCCCGCTGCTCGCCGCTTCCAGCGCCGAACTGACCTTGGGAATCATCCCCCCGTACAGCGTCCCGTCGGCCATCAGCGCCTGAATGCGCGCCCCGGACAGCGTGGTCAGCAAAGCCCCCTGCTTGTCCAGCACACCCGGGGTATTGGTCAGCAGCATCAACTTCTCTGCCTGCAGGCTCTGCGCCAGACTGCCCGCCACCAGATCGGCATTGATATTGTAGGCCTCGCCCCGCTCACCGACACCGATCGGCGCAATCACCGGAATGAAACCGGAACGGGCCAGGAGATCGATCAGCGTCGGGTCGATGGCACTGACCTCCCCCACCTGCCCGATATCCACCGGCTGGCCCTGCTCGTCCTGCAAGGTCAGCTTGTGGGCGCGGATGCAATGGCCATCCTTGCCAGTCAGCCCCACCGCCCGCCCCCCGTGCTGATTGATCAGCGAGACAATCTCCTTGTTGACCTGCCCGCCCAGCACCATTTCCACCACGCTCATGGTCTCGGCATCGGTGACCCGCATCCCCTGGACAAACTCACCCTGCTTGCCGACGCGCGCCAGCATGTCATTAATCTGCGGCCCGCCCCCGTGCACCACCACCGGATTCAGACCCAGCTGGCGCAGCAAGACCACATCCCGGGCGAAATCCGCCTTGAGAGCATCATCTGTCATGGCGTTGCCACCGTACTTGACCACGATGGTCTTGCCCGCCAGCTGGCGGATGAACGGCATGGCTTCGGCCAGCACCCCAGCCTTCTCTGCAGCTTGAATCGTCACGCGTTGCTCCTTTATTTTTTATCTTCCTGTCATCTTACCGGCTTGCCGGCACTTGTGCTGCCCTTATGCCTAATCTGCTCGCTGCGCGGTACAATCCTTGCCTTGTCCCCCACCAGCCTGACTGGCGAACTGCGCCAGCCGGGCCACAGAACCGGATCGCACCGTGAACAGACCCGTCCCCATCCTGGCCGCCATCCTGCTGTCGGGCAGCCTGGCGGCGACAGCTCAGGCGTTCGACCTGCTGCAAGCCTGGCAGGCAGCCCGTCAATATGACAGCGGCTATGCGGCGGCAGGCGCCAACTGGCGCGCCGGCCAGGCACAGGGCGACCAGGGCCGAGCCCTGTTGCTGCCCCAGCTCAGCCTGAGCGGCAACTACAGCCAGAACAAGCCAATCCACGCCGCCACCGCGGGCGGCAGCGAGCCTGGCGGCGTCACCCACGGCTACGGCGTCAACCTGACCCAGCCATTATTCGACGCCGCCAGACTGGCCAATTACCGCAAGGCCCAGATCAATCAGGCCCAGGCCGGGAGCACCTACGACAGCGCCGGCCAGCAACTGATGGTTGACGTCGCGGCGGCCTACTTCAGCGTGTTGCAGGCACAGGACAATCTGGCCGCCACCGAAATCGCCAAGCGCGCTTATGCCAGCCAGCTGGCCCAGGCAAAAACCGAATTCGACATCGGTACAGCCACCATTACCGATACCAACGAGGCACAAGCCGGCTACGACGGTGCAGTCGCCGATGAGATTCAGGCCCAGAGCGACCTGGAGCTCAACAGCAATACCCTGGCACGCCTGACCGGACTGCGGCCGGAAGAAATCCGCCCCCTGGCCGACAGTTTCCCGCTGCAGCGGCCGCAACCGGACAGTCTGGAGGACTGGCTGGCCATGGCCCAGCGCAACAGTCCGAAAATCATCAGCAAGCAGCAGGCGCTGGAACTGGCCGAACAGACACTGGCTGAAAAACGCGCCGGACACCTGCCCGTGGTACAGCTGACCGCCGGCTACCAGGACAACATCACCAACGACCCGGCCAGCACCCTCGGCGGTCAGGCCCGCACCCGCAGCAGCACGATCGGCATCAATATCACCGTGCCGCTGTATTCGGGCGGCGGCATCCGCGCCCAGGTCAGCGAAGCGGTCGCCCTGCGCGACAGCGCCCGCGACGAGCTGGAAAACACCCGCCGGCTGGTACGCGAAGAGGTCCGCCGCGCCTGGCTCGGCGTCACCAACGGCATTGCCGCCATCCGCGCCCAGCAGCAACGCCTGCGCTCAACCAAAAGCAAGCTCGACTCGACCCAGCTGGGCCGCGAAGTGGGGATCCGCACCAATCTCGACCTGCTCAAGGCCCAGCAAGACTACAGCACAGTCCTGAAAGACCTGGCCAGCGCCCGCTATCGCTATCTGAATGCCCGCCTGCAGCTGGCGCAAGCCGCCGGTACACTGGATGAAACCATGCTGGCCGACGTCAACCAGGCACTGCAACACAGCGCCCGCTGATCATGCTGCTGCCATGCAGCATGTGCTTGGCGCGCAACACGTGTTTAATTTATTCATCCCTCTGTAGCTTTTTGCTAAACGGGTTATTAGAATCAGATAATCCATTACAGGGCACTGCCTACAGAGGAGAACCAGATGTCGGATTTGCTGAAGCGCAAGGCGCAGGCTACCCCGCGCGGAGTCGGGGTCATGTGCGATTTCTTTATCGATCATGCCAAAAATGCCGAACTGTGGACCACGGAAGGCAAGCGCTACATCGACTTCGCCGGCGGTATCGGCGTACTGAACACCGGCCATCTGCATCCCAAGGTGCAGGCTGCCGTCAGCAAGCAGCTGCAACAGTTCAGCCACACCTGCTATCAGGTGGTGCCCTACGAGTCCTATATCTCGCTGGCAGAAAAAATCAATCAGCGCGCACCGGGTGCCGGCGCCAAGAAAACCGCCTTCTTCACCACCGGTGCCGAAGCCGTTGAAAACGCCGTCAAGATCGCCCGAGCCGCGACCGGCCGTCCGGCCGTGATTGCCTTCGGTGGCGCCTTCCATGGCCGCACCCTGCTGGGCATGGCATTGACCGGCAAGGTCGTTCCCTACAAGGTCGGCTTTGGCCCGTTCCCGTCCGACATCTATCACGCCCCCTATCCGAACGCCCTGCATGGCGTCAGCGTGGATGATGCCCTGGCCGGCGTTGAGAAACTGTTCAAGTACGACGTCGATCCGGCCCGCGTGGCCGCCATCATCTTCGAACCGGTTCAGGGCGAGGGGGGGTTCTACCCGGCACCGGCCGAATTCGTACAACGCCTGCGCAGCCTCTGTGACCAGCACGGCATCCTGCTGATTGCCGATGAAGTCCAGGCAGGCTTTGCCCGCACCGGCAAGCTGTTTGCCATGGAACATTACGGCGTCAGCGCCGACCTGACCACCCTGGCCAAGAGCCTGGCCGGCGGATTCCCGCTGGCGGCCGTGGTCGGTCGCGCCGAACTGATGGATGCACCGGCACCTGGCGGCCTGGGCGGTACCTATGCCGGCAACCCGCTGGCCCTGGCCGCAGCCGAAGCCGTCCTGGAAGTCATCGAAGAAGAAAACCTGGTGGCACGTTCGGCCCAGCTGGGCGCCCTGCTGCAGGAAAAGCTGCGCAGCCTGAAACAGGCGGTACCGCAGATTGCCGACGTGCGCGGCCTGGGAGGCATGGTAGCGGTCGAGTTCATGAAACCGGGCACCCACGAGGCCGATGTCGACTTCACCAAGAAGGTACAGGCCGAAGCGCTGAAGCGCGGCCTGATCCTGCTGACCTGCGGGACTTATGCCAACGTGGTGCGCTTCCTGTTCCCGCTGACCATTGAAGACACCGTCTTCAATGAAGCACTCGGCATTCTCGAACAAGCACTCAAGGCCTGACAGGGAGTCATCGCATGCTGAATCTGAAAGATCCGAGCCTGCTGCGCCAGCAGTGCTATATCAATGGCGAATGGCAGGATGCCGATAACGGCGCCACCATCGAAGTGACCAATCCGGCAACCGGCGAACGCCTCGCCACGGTGCCGAAAATGGGCAAAAGCGAAGCGGAACGCGCCGTTGCGGCGGCAGAAAAAGCTTTCCCGCTGTGGAAGAAAAAGACCGCCAAAGAACGCGCGGCCATCCTGCGCCGCTGGTATGACCTGATGATGGCCAACCAGGAAGACCTGGCCACCATCCTGACCGCCGAGCAGGGCAAACCGCTGGCAGAAGCCAAAGGCGAGATCGCCTATGGCGCCTCCTATATCGAGTGGTATGCCGAAGAAGCCAAGCGCGTCTATGGCGACACCATTCCGACCAGCCAGGGCGACAAACGCATCCTGGTACTCAAGGAACCGATCGGCGTCACCGCGGCCATCACACCGTGGAACTTCCCCAATGCCATGATCACCCGCAAGGCAGCACCGGCACTCGCCGCCGGCTGCCCGATGGTGGTCCGCCCGGCCAGCCAGACCCCGCTGTCCGCCCTGGCCATCGCCGTCCTGGCCGAACGCGCCGGTATCCCGGCCGGCGTCTTCTCGGTACTGACCGGCGGATCGAGCGAAATCGGCGGCGTGCTGACCGGTGCCGACGCGGTGCGCAAATTCAGCTTCACCGGCTCGACGGAAGTGGGCCGCAAGTTGATTGCCCAGTGCGCAGAAACCGTCAAGAAAGTCTCGATGGAATTGGGCGGCAATGCGCCCTTCATCGTCTTCGATGATGCCGACCTGGATGCGGCAGTCGAAGGGGCCATGATTTCCAAATACCGCAATGCCGGCCAGACCTGCGTTTGCGCCAACCGCATCTACGTGCAGGATGCTGTACACGATGCCTTCGTCGAGAAGTTTGTCGCCGCCGTCGCCAAGCTGAATGTCGGCAATGGCCTGGAGGCAGGCGTGAACCAGGGACCGCTGATCGACGACAAGGCGATCAGCAAAGTGGAAGAGCATGTCGCCGATGCCCTCGGCAAGGGCGGACGTCTGGTGCTGGGCGGCAAACGCCATGCACTGGGAGGCAACTTCTTCGAGCCGACCGTGGTGACCGGCGTGACAAGCGAAATGAAGGTGGCGCGCGAAGAAACCTTCGGACCGCTGGCACCGATCTTCCGCTTCAAGACCGAGGAAGAAGCCATCCAACTGGCCAATGATACGGAGTTCGGGCTGGCCAGCTACTTCTACTCGCGAGATCTGGGCCGCATCTTCCGTGTCGGCGAAGGACTCGAGTATGGCATGGTCGCCGTCAACACCGGCATCCTCTCCAACGAAACCGCACCGTTTGGCGGCGTCAAACAGTCCGGACTGGGCCGAGAGGGGTCGAAATACGGCATCGAGGATTATCTGGAAATCAAATACCTGTGTCTCGGCGGCATTGACCGCTAAAGACAAAAAAGCCGGCGCAAGCCGGCTTTTCTTCTTTGGACCACGCGCTCAGTGCAGCCGCGAGATACGCTCGGCCAGCGGCACACCGGCCTCGCGCAAGCAATAAGTCAGATCATCCAGGGCGCGACTGCGGTCCGGCGCCACATCCGGCACCAGCAGCCAGGGCAGACGCGCAACCACCTCTTCACGTCCGCTCTCGCGCAGCAACACCTCATAAGACAGATGCTCCGGCTGATACTCGGCTTCCGCATGCAGCGCCTTCAGCCCACCCAATTGCGCGCCACACAGGGCCAGCGTCAGCCCCAGCCGCTTGCGATTGACACTGCCAATCCCGCTGGCCAAAGCCTCCCACCAGGGCATGGGCGCAAACAACTCGGCTTCGCCATACTCCATTTCCCGACCGATCGCCTCCTGCACCAGCGGCATCACCGCATCCAGCGCCTTGCGTGCATGGCGACGAGCCTGATCTGGCGGCAGCGCACCACGCTCCACCAGGAAGGGAATAAACGCCAGCATCAGTCGCGGATCCTGCGTCTGGCGAGCGGCTTCGTAAGTCGCACGCGCATCCTCCGGATTCACTGGCGCATAGTCACACCCCAGATCCATCACCGGCGCCAGATGCACCAGATCCTGGCAGCTGCGCTCATTGAGCATCTCGACGGTGAAACAGGTCGGCGACATCCACAGGATTTTCTTTTCCGGCAGCCCGAGCGCATCGGCCAGAACCGGCTCCACCCGCTCCATCATGGGGAAATGCCACCACGCCCCACCCTGCGCGCGGGAAAAAGCAAAAGGCAATGCCCACAGCTCGAACGACAGAATAGAGCCATCCTTGCGCACCACCTCGGGGAAGGCGATACAGTCACGCGCCGTCGCCAGCAATAAATCACGCGCCTGCGGCTGCGTCAGCAAGCCGAGCTGCGCTTCGGTCATGACCGCCTGATCATCCTGCGCCAGGGTCTGCTGCACCAGGCCACTCAATTGCAGCTTGCTCATCGGCCGTTCGCAGGCCTCCAGCGCCATGGCCTGCAAAGCCTTGACCGCAGCCGAACGCGCGGCAGGCAATAAAGGCTTGATCGGATAGGCACGCATCTCGCGCGCCGGCATGGTCGCCTCACGCTCGCGATGTTCCTGCAGCTGCAGATAGATCTTCATGGCCTCATCACAAATGGCATGCAGCTCTGCGGCCGTCGGCGTGGTGTCATGAAAATTGAAATCGAACAGACGAAAACCCGGATTGCAGACATAAATCGTGGCATTGTCGCCCTCATCAAACAGCAAGGCGCTGGCGAAGACATCCTGATCACGACCATCAAACGGCGTGACATCATAGCCGACCAGACGGCAGACAAAAGCAGGCGACTCGGTATGAACCACATATTCGCAAGGCTCCAGGCCCTGCTCATCCATGGCATCACCGAAAATGAAGCGGTTCGGGCGCAAGGCCGAACCCTTGATACGGGCATTGCGGGGGTGCGGCTTCATCATTCCATCACATTCAATACTGGCTAACGGTGAATTGTAGCCTGAAATCGGCCTCGTTGATCACGGCATAGCCGGGCACGTGTCCTGGTACGGCCACAAAGCAAAAAGCCCAGACCTGAAGGTCTGGGCTTTGCATGGGGAGTCTGGCAGTGTCCTACTTTCACACGGCGAATGCCGCACTATCATCGGCGCTAAGGCGTTTCACGGTCCTGTTCGGGATGGGAAGGCGTGGGACCACCTCGCTATGGCCGCCAGACATAAACTGTCTACAAACTGCAGAAGCCGTTTGGTTTGAATTCGTATGTATCGGGCACAAAGCCCATCAAATGATAGGATCAAGCCTCACGAGCCATTAGTATCGGTTAGCTTCACGCCTCACAGCGCTTCCACACCCGACCTATCAACGTCCTGGTCTCGAACGACTCTTCAGGAGGGTCTAGCCCTCAGGGAAGTCTCATCTTCAGGCGAGTTTCCCGCTTAGATGCTTTCAGCGGTTATCTCTTCCGAACTTAGCTACCCGGCGATGCCACTGGCGTGACAACCGGTACACCAGAGGTTCGTCCACTCCGGTCCTCTCGTACTAGGAGCAGCCCCCGTCAAACTTCCAACGCCCACTGCAGATAGGGACCAAACTGTCTCACGACGTTTTGAACCCAGCTCGCGTACCACTTTAAATGGCGAACAGCCATACCCTTGGGACCGGCTACAGCCCCAGGATGTGATGAGCCGACATCGAGGTGCCAAACTCCGCCGTCGATGTGAACTCTTGGGCGGAATCAGCCTGTTATCCCCGGAGTACCTTTTATCCGTTGAGCGATGGCCCTTCCATTCAGAACCACCGGATCACTATGTCCTGCTTTCGCACCTGCTCGACTTGTCGGTCTCGCAGTTAAGCCACCTTTTGCCATTGCACTATCAGCACGATTTCCGACCGTACCTAGGTGACCTTCGAACTCCTCCGTTACACTTTGGGAGGAGACCGCCCCAGTCAAACTGCCTACCATGCACTGTCCCCGATCCGGATCACGGACCTAGGTTAGAACCTCAAACACACCAGGGTGGTATTTCAAGGACGGCTCCACGCAAACTAGCGTTCACGCTTCATAGCCTCCCACCTATCCTACACAAGTCTGTTCAAAGTCCCATGCAAAGCTACAGTAAAGGTTCACGGGGTCTTTCCGTCTAGCAGCGGGTAGATTGCATCTTCACAAACATTTCAACTTCGCTGAGTCTCAGGAGGAGACAGTGTGGCCATCGTTACGCCATTCGTGCGGGTCGGAACTTACCCGACAAGGAATTTCGCTACCTTAGGACCGTTATAGTTACGGCCGCCGTTTACCGGGGCTTCGATCAAGAGCTTGCACCCCATCACTTAACCTTCCGGCACCGGGCAGGCGTCACACCGTATACGTCCACTTTCGTGTTGGCACAGTGCTGTGTTTTTGATAAACAGTCGCAGCCACCGATTCTCTGCGACCTCTCAAAGCTTCGGACGCGAAGTCCTACACCCTAAGAGGCATACCTTCTCCCGAAGTTACGGTATCAATTTGCCGAGTTCCTTCTCCTGAGTTCTCTCAAGCACCTTAGAATTTTCTTCCTGCCCACCTGTGTCGGTTTGCGGTACGGTTCTCATACAGCTGAAGCTTAGAGGCTTTTCCTGGAAGCAGGGTATCAGTCACTTCAGGTCCGTAGACCCTCGTTATCACTTCTCGGCGTTAACGAACACGTGGATTTGCCTGCGTGTCCCGCCTACCAGCTTGAACCAACTATTCCAACAGTTGGCTGACCTAACCTTCTCCGTCCCCCCATCGCACTGTATGAAAGTACTGGAATGTTAACCAGTTTCCCATCGACTACGCATTTCTGCCTCGCCTTAGGGGCCGACTCACCCTACGCCGATGAACGTTGCGTAGGAAACCTTGGGCTTTCGGTGAGCGGGCTTTTCACCCGCTTTATCGCTACTCATGTCAGCATTCGCACTTCTGATATCTCCAGCATGCCTTTCGACACACCTTCACAGACCTACAGAACGCTCCCCTACCACTTGCACTCGCGTGCAAATCCGCAGCTTCGGTTATCAGTTTGAGCCCCGTTACATCTTCCGCGCAGGACGACTCGACCAGTGAGCTATTACGCTTTCTTTAAATGATGGCTGCTTCTAAGCCAACATCCTGGCTGTCTGGGCCTTCCCACTTCGTTTACCACTTAACTGATCATTTGGGACCTTAGCTGGCGGTCTGGGTTGTTTCCCTCTTGACGATGGACGTTAGCACCCACCGTCTGTCTCCCATGCTTGCACTTTCCGGTATTCAGAGTTTGCCATGGGTTGGTAAGTCGCAATGACCCCCTAGCCATAACAGTGCTTTACCCCCGGAAGTGATACATGAGGCACTACCTAAATAGTTTTCGGGGAGAACCAGCTATCTCCGAGTTTGTTTAGCCTTTCACCCCTATCCACAGCTCATCCCCTAATTTTGCAACATTAGTGGGTTCGGACCTCCAGTGCGTGTTACCGCACCTTCATCCTGGCCATGGATAGATCACTCGGTTTCGGGTCTACGCCCAGCAACTGAAGCGCCCTATTCGGACTCGCTTTCGCTACGCCTCCCCTATTCGGTTAAGCTCGCTACTGAACGTAAGTCGCTGACCCATTATACAAAAGGTACGCAGTCACCCCTTGCGAGGCTCCCACTGTTTGTATGCATCCGGTTTCAGGTTCTATTTCACTCCCCTCCCGGGGTTCTTTTCGCCTTTCCCTCACGGTACTGGTTCACTATCGGTCGATCATGAGTATTTAGCCTTGGAGGATGGTCCCCCCATCTTCAGACAGGATTTCTCGTGTCCCGCCCTACTTGTCGTACGCTCAGTGCCACCATTCAGTTTTCGTGTACGGGGCTATCACCCACTACGGCGAGCCTTTCCAGACTCTTCCACTAACTCAACGGCTAAAACGTACAGGCTCTTCCATTTTCGCTCACCACTACTCACGGAATCTCGGTTGATTTCTTTTCCTGCGGGTACTTAGATGTTTCAGTTCTCCGCGTTCGCTCTACCCACCCTATGTGTTCAGGTGGGAGTGACCCCTAAGGGCCGGGTTTCCCCATTCGGACATCGCGGGATCAAAGCTCTATTGCCAGCTCCCCCGCGCTTTTCGCAGGCTTACACGTCCTTCATCGCCTATGATCGCCAAGGCATCCACCAGATGCACTTACTCGCTTGACCCTATCATTTCAAGGGCCTTGCGCACTCGCTTTGCCGATACCTCTACCGGCAAAACGTCGATACATACAATTACCCAAAGTTGAATCCAAACGAGGATGAAACCATCCTGGCTCAGAATCAATTTTGTATTCGGCTTCTTCAGTTTGTTAAAGATCAATGCGCTAAACAATTAACGCCAATCACAAGGCTCTGCTTGAAAGCCTTCTGATTGTCATTAAGAGTGGGGTGGTGGAGGCAGACGGGATCGAACCGACGACATCCAGCTTGCAAAGCTGGCGCTCTCCCAACTGAGCTATGCCCCCATTTGAACGGTCACATGCAGGATTGGTGGGTCTGGTTGGACTCGAACCAACGACCCCCGCCTTATCAAGACGGTGCTCTAACCGGCTGAGCTACAAACCCCCAGATAGTCATTGCATGCGACTTTGCGCTTTGAACAACCGATAGGCTGTGAGTACCAGGATCGACTTTCTCTAGAAAGGAGGTGATCCAGCCGCAGGTTCCCCTACGGCTACCTTGTTACGACTTCACCCCAGTCATGAAGCATACCGTGGTAAGCGGCCTCCTTGCGGTTAGCCTACCCACTTCTGGTATCCCCCACTCCCATGGTGTGACGGGCGGTGTGTACAAGACCCGGGAACGTATTCACCGCAGCATGCTGATCTGCGATTACTAGCGATTCCGACTTCACGCACTCGAGTTGCAGAGTGCGATCCGGACTACGATCGGTTTTTTGAGATTGGCTCCACCTCGCGGCTTCGCGACCCTCTGTACCGACCATTGTATGACGTGTGAAGCCCTGCTCATAAGGGCCATGAGGACTTGACGTCATCCCCACCTTCCTCCGGTTTGTCACCGGCAGTCTCATTAGAGTGCCCAACTTAATGATGGCAACTAATGACAAGGGTTGCGCTCGTTGCGGGACTTAACCCAACATCTCACGACACGAGCTGACGACAGCCATGCAGCACCTGTGTTACCGCTCCCTTTCGGGCACACCCAAATCTCTTCGGGCTTCGGTACATGTCAAGAGCAGGTAAGGTTTTTCGCGTTGCATCGAATTAATCCACATCATCCACCGCTTGTGCGGGTCCCCGTCAATTCCTTTGAGTTTTAACCTTGCGGCCGTACTCCCCAGGCGGTCAACTTCTCGCGTTAGCTACGCTACCAAGGATTCAAACCCCCAACAGCTAGTTGACATCGTTTAGGGCGTGGACTACCAGGGTATCTAATCCTGTTTGCTCCCCACGCTTTCGTGCATGAGCGTCAGTGTCATCCCAGGGGGCTGCCTTCGCCATCGGTATTCCTCCACATCTCTACGCATTTCACTGCTACACGTGGAATTCTACCCCCCTCTGACGCACTCTAGCCTTGCAGTCTCCAATGCCGTTCCCAGGTTAAGCCCGGGGCTTTCACATCAGACTTGCAAAACCGCCTGCGCACGCTTTACGCCCAGTAATTCCGATTAACGCTTGCACCCTACGTATTACCGCGGCTGCTGGCACGTAGTTAGCCGGTGCTTATTCTTCAGGTACTCTCATCCCCGCTCATTATTCACAAGCAGGATTTGCTCCCTGACAAAAGTCCTTTACAACCCGAAGGCCTTCTTCAGACACGCGGCATGGCTGGATCAGGGTTGCCCCCATTGTCCAAAATTCCCCACTGCTGCCTCCCGTAGGAGTCTGGGCCGTGTCTCAGTCCCAGTGTGGCGGATCATCCTCTCAGACCCGCTACTGATCGTCGCCTTGGTGGGCCTTTACCCCACCAACTAGCTAATCAGACGTCGGCCGCTCGAATAACGCGAGGCCCAAAGGTCCCCCGCTTTCCTCCTCAGAGCGTATGCGGTATTAGCACAACTTTCGCTGCGTTATCCCCCATTACTCGGCACGTTCCGACGCATTACTCACCCGTTCGCCACTCGCCACCAGGAGCAAGCTCCCGTGCTGCCGTTCGACTTGCATGTGTAAAGCATGCCGCCAGCGTTCAATCTGAGCCAGGATCAAACTCTTCAGTTCAATCTCTATGCTTTTCGTACTATCTGGCACGCAAGGACTTCAAAAGAACCCCGTAAGGTTTTTTTTCTGTCTCTTGCAGTGCAAGTGTCGGTCTCTCCCGGCACTCACACCTATCGGTTGTTCGTTTTGTTAAAGAGCAGTGCTGCGTTGTTGCTGCAGCGGAGAAGGCGAACTATACAGACGGAAAAATCCGGCGTCAACCCCCATTTTCAGAAAAACCTTAACCCCCGCAGGGAACATCCTTGTCGAAAGCGTCGTCTTGCCGCTACCCTCTATCAGAACCTTATATCGGAGCAACAGTTTGCACCCCACCTGGATTTTCGACCTCGACAATACCCTGCACAACGCCGACCACGGCATTTTCCCCTGGATCAACCGCAGCATGACCGATTACATCATGCGCCAGCTCGGCCTTGATGAAGCAGCCGCCCATGCGCTGCGCCACCGCTATTACACCCGCTATGGCGCCACCATGCGCGGCATGCACCGACACCACGGCATCGACCCGGATCTCTTCCTGCGCGAAACCCATCCCGTCGCAGCCCTGCTGCCGCTGATGAAATGGGATGCCCACGTCGGCACCTTGCTGGCCGCACTGCCCGGACGCAAAATCCTGCTCTCCAATGGCCCACAGACCTATGTCGAGCAAGTCACCCGCCGCATGGGCATCGATCGCCTGTTCGACGCCCTCTATGGTGTCGAACGCGTCGGCTATCTGCCCAAGCCCCATGCCCGCCCCTTCATCACCGTCTGCGCACGCGAGCGGCTCAACCCGGCGACCTGCATCATGGTGGAAGACAGCTTGCCCAATCTGCTCACGGCCAAATCACTCGGCATGCGCACGGTCTGGATCACCCCCACCCCGCGCCGCCCCGTCTATGTCGACTATCGCATCAGCTCGATACGCGACCTGCCGCGTCTGACCTGGCTGCAGGCGTAAAAAAAGCGCACCTGGGTGCGCTTTTTTCTGACGACGTCCGATCAGAACTTGGTACCGATACCCACACCGTAGACCCACGGGTTGATGGTCAGCGTACCCAGCGGGGTGCCGTTCAGGTCCACATCGGTCTTGATGTAGAGCTTCTTGACATCCAGGTTGACGAACCAGTCTTTGTTGATGGCAATGTCAGTACCCACTTGCAGCGCACCGCCCCAGCTATTTTGCTTGACGTTAATGCCGGCATTCAGGCCGTTATCGTAGAAACGGGTATAGTTCACACCGGCACCGACATACGGGCGAATCGTACCTTGCGGATTGAAATGATATTGCAGCGTCAGGGTCGGCGGCAGGACGCTGACCTTGCCGATGCTCGACCCATTGAGATCTACCTCATGGCGGGAAGTCCCCAGGATCAGCTCAGCACCAATGTTATTGGTGATCATATAAGTGAAATCCAGCTCGGGCACAACGTCGTTCTTTACCTTGGCACTATTGGCAGACAAATAACCAGTGCTGGAGGTTTGCGGGCTAACATCAATCACGCGGAAGCGAGCCAGAATATCGCCTTGGTCAGCAAAAGCGGAAGCAGAGAGCAGGCCGGCCACGGCAACAAAAGCGATCTTTCTCATTTTATGATTTCTCCTGGAATACAATAATTGGATACCCCGCCACGCATATTGAATTGATTTGCACCATAACGGGCCGCGTAGCGTTCATGACAAAATGTAGTGAACGTCATAACAGAAGACTTTGTTCTAGATCATGAGAGCGTCATGAAATACACCGATCTACGTGATTTTGTTGCACAACTCGAACAACAAGGGGAATTACGCCGCATCAGTCGGCCAGTGTCACCGCACCTCGAGATGACCGAGATTGGCGACAGAGTCCTCAAATCCGCCGGACCGGCACTCCTGTTCGAACGCCCCCAGGCAGGGGATCAGCAATATGAATTCCCCGTACTGGCCAATTTGTTCGGAACACCAGAGCGCGTCGCCATGGGCATGGGGGCCAGCCATGTCAGCGCCTTGCGCGAGATCGGGCAGCTACTCGCCTATCTGAAAGAACCGGAACCGCCACGCGGCTGGCGCGACGCCTGGGACAAGCTGCCTATGCTCAAACAGGTCCTGAGCATGGCGCCGAAAGAAATCAGCAAAGCCCCCTGCCAGCAGATTGTCTGGGAAGGCGACCAGGTCGACCTGTCCAGACTACCCATTCAGCATTGCTGGCCCGGCGACGTCGCACCGCTGATCACCTGGGGGCTGACCGTCACCCAGGGTCCAAACAAAAAGCGCCAGAATCTCGGCATTTACCGCCAGCAAGTCATCGGTAAGAACCGCGTCATCATGCGCTGGCTCGCCCACCGCGGCGGGGCACTGGACTACCGCGAGTTCCGCCAGACCAACCCCGACCAACCCTTCCCGGTCGCCGTGGTACTCGGCTGTGATCCCGCGACCATTCTCGGCGCCGTCACCCCGGTTCCCGACACCTTGTCGGAGTATCAGTTCGCCGGTCTGCTACGCGGCAGCCGCACCGAGCTGACGCGCTGCATCGGTTCCGAGCTGCGCGTCCCGGCCCGGGCCGAAATCGTGCTGGAAGGCCACATTCATCCCGATGACATGGCGCTGGAAGGCCCCTATGGCGACCATACCGGCTATTACAACGAACAAGACCAGTTCCCGGTCTTTACCATCGACCGCATCACCATGCGGGAAAACCCCATCTACCACAGCACCTACACCGGCAAACCACCGGATGAGCCGGCCGTTCTGGGCGTGGCGCTGAATGAAGTCTTCGTCCCCATCCTGCAGAAGCAGTTTCCCGAAATTGTCGACTTCTATCTGCCGCCCGAAGGCTGCAGCTACCGCATGGCCGTGGTGAGCATCAAGAAACAATACCCCGGCCATGCGCGGCGGGTGATGATGGGCTGCTGGAGCTTCCTGCGTCAGTTCATGTACACCAAGTTCATCGTCGTGGTGGACGACGACGTCAACACCCGCGACTGGAAAGAAGTCATCTGGGCCATTACCACCCGCATGGATCCGGTGCGCGACACCATGCTGGTAGAAAACACCCCGATCGACTACCTCGACTTTGCCAGCCCGATCTCCGGACTGGGCGGCAAAATGGGACTGGATGCCACCAACAAGATGCCGGGAGAAACCAGCCGCGAATGGGGCACCCCCATCGTCATGGACCCGACCGTCAAACAACGCGTCGATGCGATGTGGGATGAGCTCGGACTGTAAGGCGCTGCCAAGCCCCCGGCGCCACCGATCACTGGTATGATTCGGCGCAACAATATCGATTAGGAGTCAACAATGCGAACGGCACGTAACCCCGCACTGGCCAGCCATGTAAAACGCATGAGCCCGCGCCTGCGCAAAAAACTGCGCGTCGGCGAATTCCGCGAACTGGGCTTCAGCCTGAAGGCTTCGATTGATGCCGGACTGGAGGTGGCCGCGCAGGATGCCCTGCTGGATGCCTGGCTGGGCGAAGTGGACCGCCATGGCGTCAGCTTTGGTGGTCAGTTTGATGCCCGCGGCGCCATGGAAGGGGTCGTCTTTCCGGTCGCCGGCAATCTGGTCACCGAGGCGATTCGAACCGGGCTGCTGGACTGGCTCAAGGCCCGCCCGGAAGTCAAGGACCTGCAGGCCAGCGGTCTGTTCGACATCTGGCACGAAGCCTGAGCGCCAATAACAGAAAAAAGCCGCTTTTAGCGGCTTTTTTCTTGCCCGAAACATCACGACACCGTACGGAAAATACGGTATCCGACGTACAGCCAGGTTTCCCGCGACAAGAAGGCAATCCGCGCAGACAGCGTGCGGAAACGGGTTGAACGCGTCGGCGAGGGCGACGCCGCCAGCCCGAGATCACGCGCCATCAGAACCGCGCGACGCATGTGCCAGGGATCACTGACCAGCAGATAGGTATGAATACCAAACGGCTCCGCCAGCTTCTTGGCATTTTGCAGATTTTCCCAGGTCGTGCGCGAATCCGGCTCGGCCAGCATGACCGTCATCGGCACACCGGCCTTCAGCGCATAGTCCCGGCCGACATCCGCCTCGGACGGATAGCCCGGCACCGGAGTTCCGCCGGTAAACACGATCCAGTGCACCTGACCGGCCTTATACAGTTCAACGGCGTGGCGAATCCGCTCGCGAAACACCGGGGAAGGTTTGTCGCCCCAGGCCGCGGCGCCGAGCACCAAAGCGGCGTCAGCCCTGGCCGGATAATCCGGGGGCTCTCCATAACTCACGATGCTCCATGCGACCGCCCCCATTCCGACCAGCACCAGGAAAAAGGCCAGCAGCACACCTTTGAGCACCAACCACCAATAATGCATGCTCGACTCATTGTGCCAATTAACACGTTATTATAACGGTATGGGCGCATTGGCGGCACATCCGGTCAGGCCTTCCGTCAAACATTGCTGCCCGACACGCACCAGACAATCCTTCCCAAGCCGGTGATTCTCACTCCAGGCCACCAGATAAGGCTGCCAAACCGAGTCGGATCGAATGCAATGCGCAAGCACAGGCTCCTGCGCATCGACCAGGCCATGCAACAGCGCCAGCCAGTCCGCCAGCCAGCGCCGCTGCAACCGCCGACACTTGTCAGACAGCGGAGCAGCGCCGGACAGCGTGGTGGCGCCAAAGAAAAATTGGGAACGGCAGAAAACCTGCTGGCAACGCCAGTGACTGACATGAAGCGAGACCAGCGCGGGCCAGACACTCACCGGCACGGGGGGATCCATCATGACAAACTCCCATTGTGCACTGCACAATGGGAGTTTAGTCCGACCAGCGGGAGATACAAGCCCGCGTTACATCAGGCTCACTCGCGGGTGGCCTTGACCACCCAGTCCTGCGTACTGGGCGCGGCATTGAATTCCTGCACCACCGACTTCATCAGCTCGAAAGCCGAAACAGCATCCAGTTCGTGGCAAGCTGCCTGCAGGCGATCCAGCAAGGCACGCAACACCGGCTCGGCAATCAGCGACTCCTGCGCCCGCATGATGCGCTCATGCTCGGTATCCAGCACATTGTCGCCGATCAGCAGCTCTTCATAGAGCTTCTCCCCCGGACGCAGGCCACTGAAACGGATCTCGATATCACCATGCGGCCGGTTGGCATCCTTCACCTCCAGCCCGGACAAATGGATCATGCGGCGCGCCAGATCGGCAATCCGCACCGGTTGCCCCATATCCAGCACGAACACATCCCCCCCCTGGCCCATGGCCCCGGCCTGAATCACCAGCTGCGCCGCTTCGGGAATGGTCATGAAATAGCGCGTGATGTCGGGATGCGTCACCGTCACCGGCCCACCCTGCTTGATCTGACGCTTGAACAAGGGCACCACCGAACCGGACGAACCGAGAACATTACCGAAACGCACCATGACAAAACGAGTGCGGCTGCCACGCGCATGACGAGCCTGCAACACCAGCTCGGCCAGGCGTTTGGTCGCCCCCATGACATTGGTCGGACGCACCGCCTTGTCCGTGGAGATCAGCACAAAGGTATCGACCCCGCAATCTTCCGCGGCCTGGGCGGCCGTGTCGGTCCCGAAGGCATTGTTGAGAATGCCGGAGACCGGATTGTGCTCGACCATCGGCACATGCTTGTAGGCCGCCGCATGATAGACCGTCTCGACCTGGAAAGCCTGCATCACCTGGCGCATGCGCGCGGCATCACCGACCGACCCCAGCAAGGCCACACGCGGACAGTTCGGCGCCATGACCGACAGCTCGTGGTCAATCGCATACAGGTTGTATTCCGACAGCTCGAACAAGACCAGCAACCGCGGGCGACACTGGACAATCTGCCGCACCAGCTCCGAGCCGATCGAGCCACCGGCACCGGTCACCATCACCACCCGATCTTCGATATTGGCCGACATCAACTCGCGACGGGGCGGCACCGGCTCCCGACCGAGCAAATCCTCAATATCGACCTCCTTGAGCTCTTCAACCCGCACCTCGCCCGACACCAGATCCGCCATCCCCGGCAACCGCTTGATCGGCACGCGCAGCGACTCGAGACTCTCCAGAATCTCCCGCTGCCGCGAGCGACTGACCGAAGGCAAGGCCAGCAAAATCAGCTTGGACGACGTCTCCTTGATCAGGATCGGCAGCTCCTGCGGACCATGCACCGCGACACCACGGAAAGTCCGGCGCCACAACGAAGGATTGTCATCGACAAAAGCCATCGGCCGGTATTCCCGGCCCGCCTGCAAAGCCAGCATCAGCTGCACACCCGCCCGGCCGGCACCATAGATGATGACATGCTCGCGCGGAGCATCCACCGCATCGATCCGGCGCACCAGGCCGCGCAGCAGAAAACGGCTGCCGCCAAGATAAGCCATGGCGAACACCCAGAAAATAATGATCGAGGAACGCGGAAACGGATGCATGCCAGACAGGGCAATCACCGCCGTGAGCACCAGCACGGCCAGGGTCACCCCGCTGAACACGGTATAGACGATCTTGTCGTCCAGATACTTGAGCACCGCCCGGTACAAGCCGAGATGGATGAAAATCGGAATCACCCAGAAAGGCGGGACAAAGAAAATCCACAGAAAAGGATTCAGCTTCGGATCCCAGCTGCCACCCAGCCGCAGCACCACCGCACTCCATAAAGCCAGCGGCAGCAGGATGGCATCCATCAACATCAGCAGCACCATCTTGTTGTGGCGCGAAAACGAAAGCATTTTTTCCAGCATGGCAGTCAACGTGAGACGATCTTCAGCAAGGTGGCAAGAATGATGCGAATGTCGCCAGGCAAGGTATGGGTGTCGGCGTAGCTCGCATAATAGGCCAGTTTCTCCGGCAGCACCTGTTCGATATACGCCCGCTCCGGATCTTCGGCAGCGCCCAGGATCTCGTTTTCATCAATCATGCGGATCGACGCCCAGTCCGTAATGCCGGGACGCAAGGCCAGCACCTTGTCGCGCAGAGGCGCCGGATAGCAGGCCACATAACGCGGCACCTCCGGGCGGGGACCGACCAGACTCATGCGCCCAGACACCACATCAATCAATTGCGGCAACTCGTCCAGCTTGGTTTTGCGCAACAGGCGTCCGGCACGGGTCACCCGACCATCCGCGCCGACCGTCAACTGGCCATGCCGCTCGGCATCCACCCGCATGGTACGGAACTTGTGGATACGGAACGGTACCCCGTAGCGGCCGACCCGCTCCTGGCGGAAAAACACCGGCCCCGGCGAATCCAGCCGGATCCACAGCGCCAGCAGCAGCAAGACAGGCGACAACAGCAGCAGGCCGGTTCCGGCCGCCAGCAAGTCAAAAGCGCGCTTGACCCGATCCGAGCCAGGCGCGCCGCATCCGGCAACAGACGTCATCAGGCACCCAGAATCTGGCGAATAGCCGCAATCACCCGCGTCTGATCTTCATCCGTCATGCGGGTATACAGCGGCAGGGACACCTCACCCTCATACGCCTTCTGCGCATTCGGGAACTGCGCCGGCGTCAGCTGGTAGCTGTCGCGCCAGACCGGATGCAGATGCAAGGGGATGAAATGCACCGAGCAACCGATGCCCAGATCGGCCATGCGCTGGATGAACTCGCCACGCTCGATGCCCGCCTCCGGCTTCAGGCGGACCGGATACAGATGCCAGGCATGGGCATCACCGGCCAGCGGCTTGGCCGGCAGAATCAGCGGCAGCTCGGCCAGCTCAATATCGTAACGCTCGGCCATATCCATGCGCGCCAGGTGGAAACGGCGCAGCTTCTTCAGCTGGTGAATGCCGATCGCCGCCGAAATATCCGGCATGTTGTACTTGAAACCGGGCTCAATCACCTCATAGAACCAGGCCGGCGCCTTCGAGGTATAGCGATCAAAGGCATCACGACTGATCCCGTGCAGGCGCATGACCTTGCAACGCTTGATCAGCTCCGGATGCTTCGAAACCACCATGCCGCCCTCACCGGTCGTCATGGTTTTGTTGGCATAAAAGCTGAACACCGTGGCATCCGTATCCAGCGTGCCAATCAGCTTGCCCTTATAGCTGGTCGGCAGAGAATGCGCGGCATCCTCCACCACCTTGAGCCCATGCTCGCGGGCAATGGCGATGATCTCGTCCATCTCGCAGGCCAGACCGGCAAAATGCACCGGCACGATGGCCCGGGTCTTGTCGGTAATGGCGCGACGAATGGCCTGCGGATCAATATTCAGCGTCTGCGGATCGACATCCACCAGCACCGGATGCGCGCCCAGATAGCGCACCACTTCCGCCGTCGTGGTAAAGGTATAAGTCGGCACGATCACCTCGTCGCCCGGACCGACCCCCACCGCTTCCAGCGCCAGATGCAGGCCGGACGTCGCCGAGTTCACGGCAATCGCCTCCACATCCTCGCCGATGAAGGCCGCAAAATCCGCCTCGAACTGCCTGGTCTTCGGCCCGGTCGTCACCCAGCCCGAACGCAGCGCATCCACCACTTCATTGATCTCTTCCTCACCGATTTCCGGCAGGGCAAAAGGCAAAAATTTCTCGCTCATGATTCTTTCCGTCATCCCCGATTGCGATCACATCTCGCTTAATTTGATCTCCGGCGTCCACTCGCCGTCCACTTGCTTGGTAATGGCCTGGGCGACAATCACCCGCTCACCGTTAAACGTCAGCGCCGGCGGGCCATGCAATAACCAGCCAGCATTCAGCGCCTCCGTCACCCGCAGACAAAACGTGGCATCATCCGGTCCGGTCAGCACCCGATAAAGATTCATCACGAAGCCTTGCTGCGCTTGAACAACTTCTGGAAGCGCTTGGCCAGCACACTGTAATCATGATTGTCGAGGACATAGCGCTTGCCGTTCTCGCCCAGGCGCTGACGCTCGGCGGGGTCCATCGCCATCAACTGGCGCACCGCCGCGGCAATCGCCGCCGGATCTTCGGCGGCCACCGACAAACCGGCCTGCGCCTCGCGCACAATGTCATTACCGGCCTCGACCGAATGAATCACCGGCCGTGCCGACATCATGTAATCAAACAACTTGTTCGGGTTAATCCCGAAACGATAGATCGGCAATTTGCGCCAGCCGATAAACAACGCATCCATATGAGCCAGCAAAGCCGGCACCGCGGCCTTGGCCACCGGCGGCAGGAAATGCACATTGCCCAGGCCCAGTTCGCGCGCCATCTGCTCCAGCGCCAGCTTGTCCGGACCATCGCCGACCAGCACAAAAGACACCGGCTCATCACGCAGCCAGTCAGCCGCCTTCAACAGCTCCTGCAGAGCATTCGCCAGGCCATGGCCACCCGCATAGCCGACCAGGAAATGGCCTTGCGCCTTCAACTGCTCGATCTTGGCCAGATGCACCTCCGGCAGCGACTGCGTCGCACTCTCCCACTCCGAGACCACAATGCCGTTCGGCACATAGTGGAACTTCTCCGGCGCCATGCCGTGCTCGACCATGTGCTCCTTGGCACAAGGCAACATCGACACCACCGCATCAGAAACGCGGTAAGCAAAATTCTCCGCCTTCTGCAGCAACCAGATCCAGGGGTGACGCGGCGACATCCCGCCCACCTCGACCGGCGTCAGCGGCCACAGGTCATGCACCTCAAAAATCAGCCGGGCCTTGGCATGCTTGGCAATGAACCGTGCCGGGTAAATATCCAGCGGATACGTACTGGAAGCGATCACCACATCCGGCGTCCACTTGTTGACGAAGAAGCGGCTCATGTTCCAGACCTGGAACAGATAGACAAAAATATTCAGCACCCGGCCGATACCATTACCCGAATACTTGGGCGTGGCGTACCAGGAGTAAATGATGCCGTCGATTTCTTCTTCGCCGAACAGACCCGGCAGATCCTTCGGGTTGTTTTGCCGCAGATGCGAATAACTGGCGGCCAGGATATTGACCTTGTCCCCGCTCTTCAGCCACTCGCGCGACAGGTAATACGGCCGATACTCCATGCCATGTTTCGGCGAGCCGGCATAATGGTTCAGATAAAGAATACGCATGTTCGGAATCAGTCCAATCTTGTTGCGGAAACCGGGCAGGCCGACCACATCAGCCCGCAGCCGGTCCGGTCATGCCAACTGGTCGTAAAGTGCCAGCAACTTTTCGCCTTCTGCCTGCCAGCTGTACTTGGCCAGCACCGCCCGCTGGCCACTGGCGCCCATCGCCGCCGCACGCTGATCGTCGGCCAGCAGCGTATTCATGGCAGCAGCAATCGCGGCCGGATCCTGCGGATCGACCAGCAAACCACAACCGGCATCTTCCACAATGGCGCGCCAGACCGGAAAATCCGACGCCACCACCGGGATACCGGCCGCCATATATTCAAACAACTTGATCGGCAAGGCATCGACATAATTCGGCGTCGGGAACAGCGTCACCAGACCCACCTTGCTGCGCGCCAGCACCCCGGCCACCCCCTGGCGATCCAGCACGCCCAAATCATTCACCCGGCTCCAGCCCGCCGACGCCATCAGCTCATCCTTGAGCCCGGCCTCGCCCCAGATCCCGGCCAGATTCAGCCTGGCCGGCACATCCGGCATCGCCGCCACAATCGGGCCAATCCCGCGAATGCGGGTAATCCCGCCGAGATAACACACCTCATTGTGCCGGCTCTCCCAGGGCGTCTCGCGCACCAGCTCGCTCAGAATGGGATAATTGCAGACATCCACCGCGCGGGCGTTGACCCGGGCAAAACGCGTGCGGATATGCGGCGTCGACGTGACGATCGCATCAAAGCGGCTGGCCACCCGGTTCTCCAGCACCTCGAACACCCGGGAAGTCAGCGGACGCAACATACCCGGAATCCAGTGCTTGGCCAGCAACTGGCGCGGCAAATCTTCATGCACATCGTAGACCACCCGGATACCCGCCTTTTTCAGCTTCAGCGCCGCCAGCATCAGCTCCGGGTCATGGAAATGCGCCACATCCGGACGCAGACGCAACGCCGCCTGGATCACCCGATCCACCGTCCGGGTCATGCGCGCCAGACGACCGCCGGTCCTGGCGCCGACATCATGAATGCGCACCCCGTCGCGCACCTCTTCCCCCAGACCATCGGCCACGATCAGCGACACCTCATGGCCGCCGCGCGCCAGCGTACCGCACTCCTTGATGAAAATTCGAATGTCGTGACGCGGATGCGCACTGGTCAGATGGGCGATTCTCATTGCTTTTTCTTCAGCGGCCGAGGGCCGTCCTTGAGAGTACGGGCATACAGCGCGGCAAAGCGGCGCATATTGTCGGCATGCAAAGCCTTCTGCGCCACCAGCTGACGATTGATGTCCGCAATGAACTGCAGGCGCTGATCATCGCTGGCCTCTTGCATGGCGGCCAGCAGACTGTCAGACAGACAGCGCATATCCTCGGCAATCCGCCCGTTCAGGCCATCGATGATCCACTCGCCATTCGCCGGCAGATTGGACAACACCGGCAAACAACCATGACCCATGGCCTCCAGCAAACTGATACTGGTGGCATCCGAACGCGGCACACTGACAAACACCCGGCTCTTGCGATACAGCTCAGCCAGCTCATGACCGGGAATGAACCCCGGGAAATCAATCCGCTTCAACCCCAGCGAGTCCGCCAGCCGCTTCAGCTCCGGCGTCTGATCACCGCTGGCCGCCACCGTCAGATGCCAGTCAGCACACTGCCCACTGGCCTCGATCGCGGCCCAGGCATGCAAAATCGCGTCGATACGGTACAAAGGCTTGTGCAGCCGGCAGGACAACACCCGCTTTTCCTTGAGCGCCAGATCCGGCGACAGCGGCAGTGCATCCATGCCGTAATTCAGCAACTCGATGCGACACCCCTCACCGGCCAGCTCGCGAATCCGGGCCGCCATATACAGCGAATCCGAGGTAATCACGTCGGCAGCCTGCAAATTGCTGCGCACCATGCGCCCGAACAGCGCATTCGACTCCGGCAGCAACAGAATGTCCGAGCCCCAGGCCGTCAGCACCTGCGGAATGCGCAGGCCACGCATCGCCCGGCTGGCGTGCCAGGCCACACTATTGGCCTGATGCACATGCACCAGCTCAGGACGGATCGCCTTGATCCAGCCGCGCAGTCGCCCCGAAGCCACCAGCGAAGAAAGACGAAAATCGATTTTCTGGTAACCGGCCAGATTGGCCGGACGATACTGCTCCGGCGCCTCGCGATTACTGGCCAGCCAGACCTCGCCCACATAAGGCGCAATCCCGGCCAGATAGCGCCAGGTATGCACCGACGCCGAACCGACCACCAACAACCGCGACAGAACCGGCTCAGTCACGACTCCACTCCTCATACATCGCCCGCAACGCCGGATCCGACGCCAGCCACTCCTGATCCATCTCGCGCGTATCACCGACCACCTGAGCCGGGTTACCCGCCAGAATCGCATAGTCGGGATAATCCCCCGCGGCGACAAAACTATAAGCCGAGACCAGCGAGCCCCGGCCCAGACGAACCCCCGGCATCAGCACCGAATGCGGACCGATAAAGCTGTAGCGCCCGATTTCAGACGACTTGCGCAAATAACCCGCATGCTGCTTATGGTCCAGATAATGACGACCATACAGACGAATGGCGATATGACTCGAATGCGTCAGAATCGACACGTAATTGGTAATCTGGCAGCCCTCGCCGACGGTCAGACCGCCCGAGGCATCCACAAAGTTGAAATGGCCGATATACACGTTATCGCCGATATCCAGACGATGAACATGCTCCACCCGGGTCAGGTTGGACAAACGGGTGCGCGGCAGAAACACCCCGTCATGGCGACGAAAGCCATAGACCATGCGCGGTCGGATCCACGCAGAGAGGCGAAAACGCAGACTGGTCAGAAGTTTTGTCAGAATCATTTATTAGCTGCGTGATATAGCCAAGTGAAATAGAAAATAAAATACCCGACCATCACCCAGGAAACCAGTGTGAATGCGCAGACCGGATCACCCCAAAAATGGAAACCACTCCACAAAGCACCGACGAAAAGCACCGTCTGCACCAGCGAAAGCATAAACGCCGTGCGTTGGCGCTCAATCACCAAAGGCACCATGGCCAGCGGCGAGGCAACAAAATGAAACAAAATAAATGGCGACATCGCCTCCGCATAGCGCCCGGCCGTACGCCAGGCCTGGCCGAGCACCAGCCCGAACAGCGGCTCACCCGCCAGCTGAATCACCAGAAACGGCACCAGCGCCATCCCGCCCAACGCCACCGCCATCCGCTTGATGATCGGACGCAACGGACGACCGGCATTACGCGCCTCGGCCAACTCACGATAAGCCACCTGCGCCACCGCCTGCCCGATCAGCGCCGCCGGCAGCTTCAACAGGCGCATCATCATCCCGTAGTAACCCACCGTCGCCGTCCCTGACAGCGTCCCCAGCAAAGACAGCGTCAGCGAATCCTGCAAGGCCGTGACAAACGCATGCGGCGTATTGACCTTGGGAAACTCCGAATACTCGCGGGCCACCAGGACCATCGTGTAGCGATCCACCTCATGCAGCCAGCGGAACCGCTGCTTGATATCCAGCCAGGCCTGCGCCAGCAGCGACGAAACCTGACCGGCAAACTGCCCCAGAATCAAGCCGCCCGGCCCGGCATGCAGCACCCCGCCCACCAGCTGCGTCAGCGACATGCCGACAGACTGACTCATCCGCCCCGAAGCGTTCGCCTGATAACGACTGTGACGATTGTTCCAGTTGGTCCAGGCCTGCATCATGCCGGCCAGCCACAAAGACAAGGGCAGCAGATAGAGCCAGAAAGAAAAGTCATGCTCACTGGTAGCCCCGCCCATCAGCCGGAGCAGCCAGTGATTGACACCGAACAACTGAGCCAGCAGCACCAGCGTCGCCAGCGTCGTGGCAAACAACATGGACAAGGCCATCAGATTGCTGGCGCGCTTCTCCTCTGCCGGCAACACGATGGCCAATTCATAGCGGGCGGTGGCCAGCACCGCCAGATTCGACATCAGCGCCACATACAGCGACAACACACCGAAAGCATGCGGCGTGTACAGGCGCGTCAACACAGGCTGCACCAACAGCGGAATCACCTGCGCCAGGGCGGCGCCCGTCGCCAGCGTGGCGATGTGGCGCACAAACCCCGAACTGGTGAAACGCCGGCACGAAGCCAGCAGCGAGGCCGCCCGGGCCTTAGCCGATGGCACGCTTCACGGCCTCGACAATCGCATCCTGCGTGGCCTCATCCAGGAACGGATGCATCGGCAGACTCATCACGCGCTGCGAAGCCGCCTCAGCATGCGGGAAACTGCCGGCCGGCTGATTCAGATGCGCAAAAGCCGGCTGCAAATTCAGCGGCACCGGATAATGCACCGCCGTCGGAATACCCGCCTCCTTCAGCGCCGCTTGCACCGCCTCGCGCCGATCCACCTCAATGGTGTACTGGGCATACACACAATCGCAGCCCTCGGCCATCTGCTGAACCCGCACCACATCCTGCAGCAACTGACTATAGCGGGCGCCAATACGCTTGCGCGCCGTCAGCTCCTGCTCGAAAGACGGCAACTTGGCCAGCAAAACCGCCGCCTGCAGCGTATCCAGACGACCGTTAATCCCGATCACCGGATGATGATAACGACGATCCTGACCATGCACACGGATCTGCTTCATCTTGCGCGCCAGCTCGTCATCATTGGTAAAGCAGGCACCGCCATCGCCATAACAACCCAGCGGCTTCGACGGGAAAAAGCTGGTGGTGGCAATCGTCGTCGCGCCGCAGGAACGACGATCCTTGTAACGGGCACCAAAACTCTGCGCACCATCCTCGATCACCGCCAGACCATGACGCGCCGCCACCGCATTGATGGCATCAAAATCGGCACACTGACCATACAGACTGACCGGAATAATCGCCTTGGTCCGCGGCGTGATCGCCGCTTCCAGCAGCGCCGGATCCAGGTTATAGGTCGCCGGATCAATATCGACAAACACCGGCTTGCCGCCCAGCAGGGCAATCATCTCGCCGGTCGCAATAAAAGTGAACGGCGTGGTAATCACCTCGTCACCCGGGCCGACCCCCAGCGCCATCAGCGCCACCTGCAGCGCCGTCGTGCCATCCGAAACACCAATCGCGTGCTTGACCCCGACAAAACTCGCCAGCTGCTGCTCCAGCTCCGCCACCTCCGGCCCCATAATGTACTGACCGTGATCCAGCACCGCCTGAATGCGGGCGTCAATTTGCGGTTTCAGATGCTGATACTGTGCTTTCAGATCAATGAAGTTGATGCTCATCGCGTATTTCCTCAGGCCAGCGGCGTGCAGTGATTGCCGCCGATATCATAACGTTGCGCGCATACCGGGCAGGCATGCTCGCCAATCTGGGTCGGCAAGCGCTCGCCGCACTGGCACATCCAGCCCATCCGACGAGCCGGCGTCCCCACCATCAGCGCATAAGCCGGCACATCGCGCGTCACCACACTGCCGGCACCGATAAAGGCAAACTCGCCGATCGTATGACCACACACCACCGTGGCATTGGCCCCGATCGTGGCACCACGCTTCACCACCGTGCGGCGGTACTCATGCTTGCGCGAGACGTGACTGCGCGGATTATTCACATTAGTGAACACCATGCTCGGACCGCAGAACACATCGTCCTCCAGCGTCACCGCATCGTAGATCGACACATTGTTCTGCACCTTGACGTTATTGCCGACAATCACATCATTGCCGACAAACACATTCTGCCCGAACGAACAACGCTCACCGATACGGGCACCGGCGCAAATATGCGTCCAGTGCCAGACCCGGGTACCGGCCCCCACCTGGGCGCCGGCATCAATGATGGCGGTTTCATGGAACTGGCATTCGCTCATGGCCTGACCTTTCCTGTTCAGTAGTCCAGCGGCAGGCTGACACGACGGCCATCACGCGCCGACAAATACATGGCGATCAGCAGCTCCAGCGACTTCAGCCCCTCGCGACCATCCGTCTCCGGCTCCGCCGTGCCCTGCATCACATTCAACACATTGTCGTAATACATCGGGTGGCCGAAACCATAGACACTGGTCGTCGCATAACTGGCGTTCTTGATCTCCTCATCCATCGGATGCGGCTCGGCAAACTCCCAATGCTGAATCTCGTTCACCGCCACACCGCCCACACGGATCGAACCCTTCTCACCCAGAATCGTGATCGAACCTTCCAGATTCTTCGGATAAGTCAGCATGGTCACATTCATGCTGCCCAGCGCACCCGAACGCCACTTCAGGCTGACCACACCCGTGTCTTCCACCTCAATATTGCGCTCCAGCGTCGCCGTATAGGCCTGCACGCTCTCCACCGGGCCCACCAGCCAGTCCAGCAAATCCACATAGTGACTGGCCTGATTCATGAACGCCCCGCCATCGAATTCCCAGGTACCACGCCAGGCGGCCGAATCGTAATACGCCTGCGGACGCGTCCAGAACACATTCACGTTCACCATGTACAGACGACCGAAACGGCCTTCCTGCATGGCACGCTTGAGCAACTGCAGCGTGGCATTGCGGCGGTTCTGCTTCACCACGAACAGACGCTTGCCGGCGTGGTCGCAGGCCTTGACCATTTCCAGACCATCCTGCCAGCGCGTCGCCATCGGCTTCTCGGTCATCACATGGAAACCGGCTTCCGCACACTCAATCGCCTGCTGCGGATGCAGACCAGAGGGCGTCGTCAGAATCACGATATCGGCATTGCTGACCGCCAGCATGGCGCTCAGACTGCTGTGACCGCGGGCGCCGGTACGCTCCACCGCCGCTTGCAGTGCCTCAGGATTGATATCACACACATCCACCAACTCGGCGCGGTCGGCATGCTTTTCCAGCGAACCGAAATGATTGGCGGCAATGCGGCCACAACCGACCAGCGCGAAGCGGATCTTGCGGTCAGTAATAGCGGGATGTTGAACAGTTTGCATGGTTCGGCCTCGGCAAATGGCAAAAGGCGACCCCAGGGTCGCCCATATTTCCTGCGCTAAAGTCTTACGCTTTAACGATGTGTTCGGCAGGTTCCAGGAACTTGCCGCGCGAATCGACAATCAGCTTGGCCGATTGCTTCAACAGCGGATAATCGAACTTGTCATGATCCGTCGCCAGCACCACACAATCGTAGCTGGCCAGCGACTCGGCCGTGAACGGCTCGCTCTTCAAGTCGAACTTGTGCTCACGCATCTTCGGGAACACCGGCACATGCGGATCCGAATAAGACACGCTGGCACCCAGATCACGCAGCTTTTCCATCAGCATCACCGACGGACTCTCGCGCATATCATCGACATTCTTCTTGTAAGCAATGCCCAGCACCAGCACACGGCTGCCATTGATGGCCTTCTGACGCTTGTTCAGCGCCGCCGCCACCTTGCTGACCACATAATCCGGCATATTCGAGTTCACCTCACCGGCCAGCTCGATGAAACGGGTATTCACCCCGTACTCACGCGCCTTCCAGGTCAGATAGAACGGATCAATCGGAATACAGTGACCACCCAGACCCGGACCCGGATAGTAAGGCACGAAGCCAAACGGCTTGGTCGCGGCCGCGCGGATCACTTCGTGAATATCAATACCCATGCGGTCGGCCACGATCTTCATCTCGTTCACCAGACCGATATTCACCGCACGGTGAATATTCTCCAGCAGCTTGGTCATCTCCGCAGCGCGCGTCGACGACACCGGCACCACCTTGTCAATCACCGCCGAATACAGCGCCACACCAATCTCCTGGCAGGCCGGGGTCACACCACCGCAGACCTTCGGAATCGTGCGGGTAGTGAAATCCGGATTACCCGGATCCTCACGCTCCGGCGAGAACACCAGGAAGGCATCCTGACCCACCTTCAGACCACGCGACTCAACACGCGGCAGCAGCTCTTCATCCGTCGTCCCCGGATAAGTGGTGGACTCCAGCGACACCAGATGACCCGGGCGCAGATACGGCACCAGCGAATCAATGGTATCCAGCACAAAAGACAGATCCGGCTCGCGATACTTGTTCAGCGGCGTCGGCACACACAGAATCAGCGTGTCAGCCTCGCCGGCACGGCTGAAATCCGTCGTGGCTTCAAAACCGCGCTCACGCGCCTGCGCAATCGAGGCCGCCGAAATATGTTCAATGTAGGACTTGCCGGCCATCAGGGCGTCGACCTTGCTCTGGTCGATATCAAAGCCCAGCACCTTGTAGCCGACTTCGGCAAAACGCAGCATCAGCGGCAGGCCCACATAGCCCAGACCGACGATACCGATTACCGCGGATTTATCCGCAATCCGGTTGAGTACTTGCTGCTTGATCACAATGATTTCCTTCAAAAATAACCGTGGGCCCGTGCCGCCGGGCGGCAAGAGCCCAGAATTCTGTCATCCGTCTCCCCGTAGTGTGAGGCATGGCCTACGAAAGGCTGCTGATCTTGCTCAACACCCGGTCGGATTCAAACCAGCCATTATACGCCGCAACGCGGCAATGTATAACGCTAACAGCTAATACACCCAGATTGACTAAGGATTCAGGCAGCGCTCACCCTGCGGATTCATCAGCCGCATCCGCGAAACAAACTCACCGAACTCCAGCCCGAAACGACGCTCCAGCTCATCCGCCCGCTTCTCCAGCGCCGCCCAGCGCGTCAGCTTCGGCATACTGTTAAACGCCATCACCGCCACATTGCCATGACTGGCCGCCGGCAACTCCAGCACCCGACCTTCGAACACCCCCAGCAGCCGCTCCAGAAAAGCCATATAACGCTTATCCCCGCTCCACCAGTTCGTCACGAAAATCCCGTCCTCGGTCAGCGCACGACGACAATCCTCGAAAAAATCCTCCGTCGTCAGCGCATCGACAATCTGCAGACCATCAAAACCATCCACCAGAATCACATCCGTCGAATCACGGAAAATCTTCACGTAGTCCGCGCCGTCCGCCTCAATAATCTCGAAACGCTCACCCTCTTCCGGCAACTCAAAGAAAGCCCGCGCCACCGCGATCACCTGCGGATTAATATCCACCGCCACACTCTTGGTATCACGCAAATAAAAATCAATGAAGCGCGACAGCGAGCCGCCCCCCAGACCAATCTGCAGAATATGCGCCGGATCGGCATTGAACAGCAGAAACCCCATCATGGCCCGGCTATAAGACAACACCAGATCCGTCGGGTCATCCAGATTCATCGAACTTTGCACCGTTTCCGAACCGAGATGCAGCGAGCGAATCCCATCCGCCTCGCTGATCTCCACCTCCGGCATGGCCTCGACGCCCGGCCGCACCCGGCGGCGGAACGGATGACGCGCCTTGTTATTCGCCACAGGCCGACTCCTTCGGGCGCGAATCCAGAATATTGATCGTGGCAGGTGTCTTGAACTCTTCCTTGTCGAAAGCCAGATCCCCCCCGCCCGCCGGCACCTCGCCCAGCTTCAGCCCGGCGAAATCAAACAGCGACGTATCCGCCAGATGCGAAGGCACCACATTGCGCAAAGCGCTGAACATGGTTTCGGCCCGGCCCGGGAAACGCTTGTCCCAGTCCTGAATCATCTGCTTCACCACCTGGCGCTGCAGATTCGGCTGCGAACCACACAAATTGCACGGAATAATCGGGAACTGACGCAGCGCGGCATAACGCTCCAGATCGCTTTCACGGCAATACGCCAGCGGGCGAATCACCATGTGACGACCATCGTCGGACACCAGCTTGGGCGGCATCGACTTGAGCTTGCCGCCATAGAACATATTGAGAAACAGCGTTTCCAGAATGTCGTCGCGATGATGACCGAGCGCAATCTTGGTCGCGCCCAGCTCATCGGCCACACGGTACAGAATACCGCGACGCAGACGCGAGCACAGACCGCAGGTGGTCTTGCCCTCCGGAATGACACGCTTGACGATCGAGTAGGTATCCTCCTCGACGATACGGTATTCAACGCCGAGGGTTTTCAGGTAATTGGGCAGCACATCCGCCGGAAAGCCGGGCTGCTTCTGATCGAGATTGACCGCCACCAGCGAAAAATCGATCGGCGCCGACTTCTGCAGGCCAAGCAGGATGTCCAGCAGGGCGTAACTGTCCTTGCCCCCCGACAGACACACCATCACCCGGTCGCCCGGCTCAATCATGTTGAAATCGTTGATGGCATCACCAACGTGATGACGCAGCCGCTTGGTCAGTTTGCCGGCCTCGTAGGCCGCCTTTTTGGCCTTGGCATCTGCCTCGGTAACGGGAGTTTGCATGGTCAGGCGTAACAGATTGAAAAACGGGCGATTTTAACCCGTTCCAGGCAGAAAAAGCCAGCAAAACCCGGGAAGACCGACCGACAGACAGCGGCAGCCACAACCACCGTCCGCCTTACAACACCACACTGCGCCCGCCATCGACCGCCAGCACCTGCCCGGTCACATAAGCCGCCTCCGGCGACAACAGCCAGGCCACCGCCCGCGCCAGATCCGCCGGCGCCCCGACCCGCCCCAGCGGAATCGACGCCTCAATCGCCGAACGCTCCTCGGCAGTGAAATGCTCCCCGCCCTCCGGCCAGATATTCGCCCCCGGCGCCACACCATTCACCCGCACCTGCGGCGCCAGCTCCAGCGCCAGCGCACGAATCAACTGCGCATGCCCCGCCTTGGCCAGGCTATACACCACAAAACTCTTCAACGGACGATCAGCATGAATATCGACAATACCGACAATCGCCCCCTGCGTTGCCGCCAGATGCGGCGCCGCCGCCTGCGCCAGAAACAGCGGCGCCTGCAAATTACTGCCCATCAGATCCGCCCAGTGCCCGGGCGTAATCTCCCCCAGCGGCGTGGCAAAAAAACTCGACGCATTATTGACCAGACCATCCAGCCGGCCGAAGCGCTCAATACACGCCTCGACCAACCGCGGCAACTGCGCCAGATCCAGCAGATCCGCCTGCACCGTCGCCACCGAATCCGGCCGGTGATGATTCAACTCCCCCGCCAGCGCCAGCGCCGCCGCTGCCGAACCACGATAATGCAGCATCAGACAGGCGCCGCGCGCATGCAGCTCACGCGCAATCTGCGCCCCCACACGCCGGGCAGCACCAGTAATCAGCACCACCTTATTTTGCATCACTGGCCGCCCCCTTCTGCCCCGACAAAGCCCCGCTGCAAGGCCGCAACACCGACAACATCAGCGAAGCATCGGCCGGAATCACAAAATGAGCCTGCATATTGCCCTGATTACGCCGCAAACCATCCAGCACCACCTGCACCCCGTCCTGAGGGCGCGTCAGACGCGCCAGCAAAGCCTCATTCGGCTGCCAGCTGAACATAAAACTGGCGTTATCCCCGGCAATCCCGGTATACACCGGCCGGTCAATCACCCGGCGATTCGCCGCCATGATCTTCAGAAAACGCCGGCGCAGCGACACACTGCCACTGCCCGAACTGTCATACGCGTGAAAATCCCAGTCCGCCACCATCACCGGCACCCGCAACACCACCCGCGGCACCGCCGCCCCCGGATGACAGGAAAACTCCAGCGAGGCCGGAAAATGGTTGCCCGACGCCGTGCCCTCACCAGACAGCACCGCCACCTTGAGCGGATTACCCTGATAAGGCGTGGTGACACGCCATGCCGCCTCAGCCCGCGCCACACCCGCCAGCGCCAGCAACACCGCCAGCGGCAGTGTCATACGGAAAAATCGGCCCACCCTCTTCTCCTTATTCTCGCTTTCGCCCACAATCGCCTGTCATTGTAGCAGGACGCCCAGAATGAGCACTTTACCCGAACCCAGCCCGGCCGCCCTGGCCATCAGCCAGCAACTACAAGCCCGCCTGCGCCAGATCATCGCGGACGCCGGCGGCTGGATTCCTTTTTCGCATTACATGGAACAGGTACTTTATGCACCTGGACTTGGCTATTATGCCGCCGGCAGCCACAAATTGGGCGGCGCCGGCGACTTTACCACCGCGCCGGAAATGACATCGCTGTTCGGCGCCACCCTGGCACGCCAACTGGCCGAACTCCTGCCGCAGACCGCCGGCACCCTGTACGAATTCGGCGCCGGCAGCGGCCGCCTGGCCGTCGACCTGCTTCGCGAACTGGAACAACTCGACAGCCTGCCGGCGCAATACTGCATCCTCGACCTCTCGCCCGACCTGATCGCGCGCCAGCGCGACACCCTCCGCCGCGAACTGCCACACCTGCTGCCCCGAGTGCAGTGGCTGACCGCCCTGCCGGACACCCTCGACGGCGTCATCATCGGCAACGAAGTGCTCGACGCCATGCCCTGCGAACTGATCCACTGGACCCCCGCCCCCATGCAGCGCGGCGTGGTGATCGAGGGCGAACAATTTGCCTGGCAGGACCGCCCGATCGACCACCCGGACCTGCAGGCACGGGCAGACGCCCTGGCCATCGACCTGCCCGGCTATACCTCGGAAATCAGCCTCAGCAACCTGGCCTTCCTCCGCACCCTGGCCAGCCAGCTCACGCGCGGCGCCATCCTGCTGCTGGACTACGGATTTCCGCAACACGAGTACTACCACCCGCAGCGGCGCATGGGCACCCTGATCGGCCACTACCGCCACCACACCATCGACGACCCCTTCTACCTGCCCGGGCTGATGGACCTGACCTGCCATGTCGACTTCAGCGCCGTGGCACAGGCCGGCATCGACGCCGGACTCGACCTGATTGGCTATACCAGCCAGGCACAATTTCTCATCAACAGTGGCATTGGGGACGTGATGCAACGCCTCGACCCGCAGAACGTGCGCGAATGGGCGCCACAGGCCGCGGCGGTGCAGAAACTCATGTCACCGGCGGAAATGGGCGAGCTGTTTAAAGTGATCGGCTTTGGCCGCGCGGTCAGCATCGACTGGACAGGCTTCGTCGACGGCGACCGCTGCCACACCCTGTAGAAACCCCGAACTCAGCCGGGCAGATCGGCGGCCGCCAGGTCGCCCGTCTCCCGCTGACGTTGCCGCTGACGCAGCATGCGGGCAATGGTCATCAGATTGGCCACCCCGACAAACGACTCCAGCACCGTACCGCCAATCGAGCCGCTGTGCAGATTATTGGTGAACCACAGCACCGTCCCCAGCAGCAGGGTCAGACGCAGCGGCAAACCGGTCAGGCGGAACATGGCATACGTCCCCAGACAGGCCGCCAGAATCGGCAGCAAGCCCCAGGGGCTGTGCACCAGCCAGAACGCCATCAGCAAATTCACCCCGATCACCGCCCCGGCCAGCCACAGCGAGCGGGTACGCACCGCGGCAAACGAACGAAACGACGACACCAGCGAACTGGCCGCCGCGGCCGCATTGCCCAGCAGAAAGAAGTGCAGCGCATAGGCCAGCGACTGGCAGGCATTGAAACGCTTCAGACGGTGATCCTGACGTTGCAGGAACGCGCAGACCCCCAGCAGCAGGGCCAGATAGCCAACGCACTGCGCCGGCGAAAGAAAGTCGGTAAACATGGGAAAAAACCAGGAAAACAATCAGCAGAGTCGATCACTGTACGCCGCTCAACGCCCCGGCACAATGCTCGATTCCGACCGGCTCAGAAAAATCTTGGTGACAGGTATTGACAGCCAGCCAGAGGCTCGGCATAATTCGCCCCACTTCGCGATTACATCAACGAGTACGGCGAATTAGCTCAGTCGGTTAGAGCGACGGAATCATAATCCGCAGGTCCGGGGTTCGAGTCCCTGATTCGCCACCAAGAATATCAAGGGGTTACGTGCAAACGTAACCCCTTTTCCGTTTATGAGATTTTCCCGACTCAAAACAATCTTTCCTATCAAAAGTTATTTACTCAACCCCACAGAAGTCTGCCCCACAAAGTCCATTTCTGCCGTTAGCCTGCCCTTCATCAAGAGAAATCCATTCTAGGTCTGGCAACCCCCAAAAAATGCCATTATGCTAATCAAGCTGTAATCGACCGATTACGGTCAGGAGCGGAAGACCACCAGTGATCGCCTTTGCCGCCGTTCAAGCTGGCGGCCTTGATGCGCTGCACCAGTTGTTACCCGTGCTGCTTTTTCGGGATATTTTTCACCCTGTGCCGGGTTGGAGTGTGGAACGGGGTCATCAATAAATTAAAGACTTAGAAGATATTAGCGCGACTTTATTATTCGGATGGCGCCGGCATGATGCAGCGGCTTCTGTCTGCCGAAAATACGGTTGCAGGGTCAGAACAAGTAGGAGAGCAGAGTGTTTTCACTCCAGTATGTTAGAGACTATCTGTCCATCAAGCAGTTCAATCCAGTGGAACTCAGTGACCTTACTATCCTGACCGGACTTAACGGCTCCGGCAAGAGCCACCTTCTTGAAGCAATTGAACAAAAATGCGTTCTTATCAACGGAGATCCGAGCCTCTCTATTGTGAAGTTCAATTATGAGAATTTCCGACTGGAGAATGAGGCTGAGTTCAACGCCTATCAACTCGGGACAGAGAAAGACAATGCTTGGAATTATTACAACGGCAGTATCAAGCCTCTCCTTGTTAATGCAAAAGGGCATCTAGGTCCCTCACATAGTCAGATTGCAGACGAATGCAAGCGAGACAAAGTTCCTCTTCTTTCCAGAAATGACCGTCCTGAAGTGGCAAACTACCGAAATACTGTAGATCAGTATTTCGCACAGCCACACATTTGGAACAATAATGATGCGGCGGGCTTGTACTCGCTCGCACACTCTTTGCAGTTTCCTCTCGATGAGATTACGGAAGAAGATTTTAGGGAGCTATATAAGCCCGTTGCGCTCAAAAACAATTTTCTTCCACATCAACTCGGCAAGGTCATCTGGGATTACTACATTAAGTACCGGCAAAATCAAGTTAACGAGTTTGAGAACCTGAGATATGGTAAGGACTACCCGGTCATCTCTGAAACCGACTTTATTGCGAAACACGGCGACAAACCTTGGGAACTAATCAACAAAATCCTACGAAAGTTTAGCTCGATCCAGTACCAGATCACATCACCAGAGGGAACAGACGTATTCAAGAACTACTCTTTGAGACTAGTTCACACTTCAGATCCCACCTTGCAGATTGACTTCAGTAGTCTTTCATCTGGTGAGAAGGTTCTTATGGCTCTCGTTGCGTCCATTTACAAATCGTCCTTCGATAGATACTTCCCGGACGTACTTTTGCTCGATGAGATTGACGCCACTTTGCATCCTTCGATGATGCGAAATATGATTGAGGTAATTCAAGAAGAGTTCATTTCACGCGGTACAAAGGTAATCCTAGTGACCCATTCTCCGACAACGGTCGCGCTAGCACCAGAAGACTCCGTGTTCGTAATGAATCGAGCAGGACTGAGCAGAGTCGAGAAGTCTAACAACAGTAGCGCTCTTTCCATACTCACCGAAGGGTTCGCAATCCTTCAAGATGGTATTAGGCTGTTTGATCAAGTGGGCCGGTTGAAAGCAACGGTCATCACTGAAGGAAAGAACACAAAGATTCTGAGGAAGGCATTCGAACTTTTTGGTGTTTCAGATATTGAAATCCTAGAGGGTGTTGAGTCCAATTCTGGAAAATCCCAGCTGAAGACGCTGTACGATTTTTTTGTGAGAGTACCACACGAAAAGACTGTAATATTTGTTTGGGATTGCGACGTTAGCTTTAGCCATCCCCTTGAGATAATCAACAACACCGTGCCGATTACCATACCAAAAAACCCGGCCAATAAAATTGCGAAATCTGGCATCGAGAACGCATTTCCTGAGAATTTATTTTCTGAATTTCAAAAGCGAATAATTCTTTCAACAGGAGAAACAAAGATTGAATTCGATGAAAGCCGTAAGAGAGATTTCGAGGATTATCTGATAAGAAGAAACAACATTGCTGACTTCGAGTTTCTGAGAAACACGATCGAGGTCATTCGGAGTGCAGGGGAATAAGGCCATACGACTGATCTGCTCCCCGATTTTACACCAAGGCAAACTGGAATTTTTAATCTATTGCAACGCTTTATCCACAGCACAGCCATCTTTGTCTCCGGAAGAGAGGCCTCCTCGACATCAATCCATGTCTTTGGTAGGCTTGCTCGAAGCAACTTTGACTAATCAACTAAAAAAATATAATGAGTCATCAAAAATACGCATCTATCCGCCTGAATATTTTCAAAGAAAGTGAAATATCCTTCTTGGCTGCACTAGAGAAGGAAAATATTCCTTACGGCCGTATCAACACATATTCAAATATGCCACAGGCATCAGGCATTCTAGCGAGCATCACCGCCATCGCAGAAGCAATGCCATGGAAAAAAATAGCAGATATATTTATCGCCTGGCTTGATGCCCGGAAAAGCCGGCAGGTGATCATCCAGATCAACGACGGTACAGTTATTAACATCAAAGGTTATTCATCAAAAGATGTTCAAGCATTGCTGAAAACTTCAGTCAACGTTTCAGTGCTTGACACCAAGCGGGAAGAATAGTCTTCTGAATCAATCCCCTAGAATCAAGGGTGGCGCTGATCTGCATATTCAACCCTTACATTTGATAAGCGGCCAGCGCGGGAGTTGCGCCTAAGCAGCTCCAAGGTCTAATATCGTCCAGCAGCGGACGTTTAACCCCAAATATCTTGCCACCATGACGGATATCCCAAAGACGTTCTATCGATACAGGGCGTTCTGTACGACAACGCTATCTTCCTTGTGTTATGACGAGTTATATTTTGCTCCCCCAGGATCGTTCAATGACCCGCTGGACTGCAGCCCTACTCTCACTTGTAACTCACCGATTGAGGACCTGAGAGCACTGCTCACACATTTCGTTAGCAGGCGGATCTCGTCTCAAGTTTTATCTCACTTGAGAGAAGCAGGAGTAAAAGGAGGACAGGCTTCAGAGCATGCAGAGAAACAGGCTTTTCGTGAAGCCGAGAGGCAGTTGGCTGATATCGCTTATCACGCTAGAAATCCAGACCATGATGGGTCGATAGAGGAAAAAGAATCGTGTTTGTTGCTCAACGCCATTGAGCATGAACTGCATCATTGGTATGAGCAGGGTGTGTGCTGCTTCTCCACCTCTTACTCAAGCCCTCTTCTTTGGAGCCACTACGGCGACCAACACAAAGGTCTCTGCATCGGATACACCGCAGACCGAAATCCGGCCCCAAAACTCCAGAAAGTTGCCTATGGAGGTAGTCGTACCATTACCTCATCGATGCTCTGTGAAGCCTTCCTGCATGGGAACGAAGATGTAGTCGCGGCTATTAACAAAAATGTTCTGCTACGGAAAGCAAGGGGCTGGAGTTACGAATCAGAGTGGCGCCTCATCAAACCGCAAGGACTGCAAAAGTCGCCATTGCTTCTAACAGAGGTCACGTTTGGTCTTCGCTGTCCGCCCCCCGTCATTCATACTGTCATTCGAGCACTTGAGAGGCGCGAAAACTGCGTTAAGTTCTTTAAAATTCACGAAGTCCGGAATAGTTTTGCGCTGCGTAGGCGACAGGTTGACGTCGACGAGTTGCAGGCGGTTTTTCCGGTTACGGCCAAGTCTGGTATTGAGATCTTTGGCGCGCCCGATAGACGTGCTGGTGAAGGCGATTGAGTGCATCCCCTCTTTCTTGCTGTGTCTGGCGGCTCTTCCTTATCTCCGAGGCCTGACATTTTCATCCAGGCGACCTCCTTCGGCAACTGCTGATATCTGCTCTCCTGAGCGCCCGCTTGCGAACTCGGCCAGAGCAACAATGGGGCGATTCAGGTCGTTGGAAAAGGTAAAATTGGCTATTCAACTGGCTACGGCTTCCCCCCGCTTTCCGTAGCAAAGGGCTTTAGAGTCCAATCACCCATGACACGGAGATTGGACTCTAAAGCTACGTGCTACTCAATAGCGGGGGGTACGTCGTCGGGAAATCGGCCGAAGCGGACGTCGGCGCGGCCAGTTCGCTGAGTCTGCTGAGATACCATAACCGGACATTCACCCATCTGTTGGGAGAATGTCCGGATTTATCTTTTGGCAACGGCCGGAATCGACCCGAAGCGTAAGTAGGTTACGTGGTGAAGCGGACGTACAGAAACATCTGAGCTAGCGAGAGGTCTAGTACCATTTTTTTGTATTCGAAAGGGTTGAGCGTCGCGGTAGCCAGCACAGAGGCTTACTTTAAGCCACGAGTCCAAACACCAGAAGCCAAGCGCCCGTTGCGGTACTCACAATGATAGGTAACGGGCAGGCGTTGGTTAAACATACCATCGTATTTCAGCAGGGCATCTACTTCCGTCACCACGAGATCGCCTTGTGACAAAACGCGAACATTGATGTCGATGGCCTCGGTTGCGGGAGAGGCGTTCAGCATCGTTTCTACGCAGGCCAAGCGGATAGCATCTAAATTAGTGCCAGGATTGTCTACTGTCTTCCGGTTATGTGGGTCAGCAAGTTTCATTTCTTTGGGAATCGTAACGGCACACCCAACAAGCGCCGAAATGCTGAATACCGTAATCATGGTACGGACAACAACGTTCATAGATTTCTTTCTGATCGCAATGGAAGATTGAAGATCAGTAGCGATGCCCAAAGGGTATATACGTACAAACTGGGTCTGTATATGAACAGACATATCCACTTATTATGCGCGTGGCATGCGCCTGACCCGGCAAGGAAATTGATCTAGCTGCATCCATATAGCAATTTCAATAACGCGGGCGCCAAGAAGTTGGCCGCGACGTCCGCGACTGGAGGAAATTCACAATGGCCAGTGCTGACCGATTCCGGTCATGCATGGCAGAAGAAGAGTGCCCGAAGTGGCCAACGCACCGTTTGACTTACCGCAAGAGTATCGCAATGGAATAAATATATTCTCTTCTTGGCCACTTTGTCATTGCCGGACTCTGAGGTCGAGCATTTCCAGACGCTTTTTTCGGCGGCGGCAAACGGCCATATGTAGTTCTTACGTATATGCCGTCGGCCGACCGGTTCAGGCTGTAAGCGGACGGTCATCGTTCAAACTCTTGCTGACCATTTGCCGGAGAGCGTTGGCATTGGTGGATGTCCGACGAGTGTCTGCGTATACCTTCGGTAGCTTTCCTACGCGTTGGGATATTTACCGGAATGACTAGAGAGGGAAAATGACGCGTATCCGTCGCCTTGAAATTCGCAATTTCCGCTCGATACAGACTCTCGATTGGACACCGTCCAACGGCGTGAACTGCCTTATTGGCCCGGGTGACAGTGGCAAGTCGACCATCCTAGATGCCATCGACCTGTGCCTTGGAGCGCGGAGGAGCGCACCTTTTGGTGACACAGACTTCTTCAGTCTGGACGTCACTCGGACCATCGTGATTGCAGTCACGCTCGGCGCACTACCCGACGCGCTGAAGAACATCGACAACTACGGAGAGTTCCTTCGCGGATTTGACCTTGGTACAGGTGTGCTTGAAGACGAGCCGCGCGCTGGCATAGAAACAGTTCTGACTCTGAAACTCGAAGTCAAGGACGACCTCGAGCCAAGTTGGGCGCTCTATTCTGAGCGAGCCGCCCAGCAACAACTGGAACGGTCTCTGGCCTGGAAGGAGCGCAGTCTCCTGACGCCTGCTCGTATTGGCACCTACACGAATACGAGTCTTTCCTGGTCTAGGGGCTCAGTATTGAACCGGCTCACGGAAGAGCGCGCGAACCTTGGCTCAGAACTCGCCGTCGCGGCACGCGCCGCCCGGGCCACTTTCGGCGCACAGGCGGGCACTCAACTCGCCCAAACCCTGCAAGTGGTCACCCAGACAGCTACCAGCTTGGGCGTAACCGTCGGTGCAAGTGCTCAGGCGCTACTTGATGCTCACTCGGTCTCGATTGGTGATGGTGCTATCGCGCTCCACAGCGAGGCCGGCATTCCTCTGCGGTCGCTAGGTACCGGTTCGGGGCGGCTACTTGTCGCGGGGTTGCAAAGGGCCGCTGCGGCGGCGGCCACCGTCGCCCTAGTGGACGAAGTCGAGTACGGACTTGAGCCGCACCGGCTTATGCGACTGCTTGACTCTCTTGGCGCGAAGGACTCGAGCCAGCCGCTGCAGGTATTCATGACCACGCACTCACCGGTGACGCTCAGGGAACTAGCTGCAAATCAACTTTTCGTCGTGCGCCAGCGTTCTGGCACCCACACCGCCACATGCGCCGGTATGGACGATGGCATACAGGGTACCCTACGTAAGGCGGCCGAGGCATTCCTCTCTAAGTCCGTTATTGTCTGCGAAGGCGCCAGCGAGGTTGGATTCGCTCGCGGGATGGACCAGTGGTGGGTTCACGGTGGTGCGACGTCATTCCTGGCCCACGGAGGCTCATACGTAGATGCAGGCGGAGGAAGCCCCGACCAATGCTTCACGCGAGGAGAGGCGTTCCTCAAATTGGGCTATCGCGTCCTCGTCTTCGTCGATGCGGACAAGCCTGTTTCAACCGACGGACTCGTGGAGCGATTTGTTGCAGCTGGTGGCCAGTACCTCACGTGGCGGCAAGGCCTGGCACTAGAAGACGAGTTATTCCGCCATTCAAGCAATGATGCGGTGCATGCCTTGCTGAATAAGGCAGACGAGACGGTCGGCCGCGAGCTCATGGCTGAGCACATCAAGTCGAAGTCGAATGGACAAGTCACCTTGGATGCCATAGAGGCCGAACGGCTGAATGGCGGTTACACCCCTGCGAGCCGAGAATTGCTCGGACTTGCCGCTCGCAACAACAAGAACGGCTGGTTTAAGTCAGTAACTGGTTTCCAGGAAATCGCCAAGGACATCGTCGGCCCTCACATTGCGAATGCAGAGCCGGGCTTCATCGAAATCACGAACCAACTCTGGAGGTGGACGAGTGCCTCCGCCTGAAATCGACATCTTTCAGGCGCGCCTAGGCTCAGTTACCGCCCCAGCCGGATGCGGCAAGACCCAGCTCATCGCGGACTCCCTGAGTCAGCACACTGACAACAAGCCAGTCTTGGTGCTGACACACACCAACGCTGGGGTCACCGCGCTACGCGCTAGGCTCCAGCGTGGCGGCGTCCCGAACTCAGCATATAGGGTGTCGACCATCGACGGTTTCGCGATGCGGTTAGCTGCAAAGTTTCCGCTCCGCGCAGGCCTCAACGCGCGCGTTCTCGAACTAGCTAACCCGAACACCGACTACCCAGCCATCCGAGTCGCTGTGCAAGGGCTCCTACAGGCAGGTCACATCGCGGACCCCATCGCCTCAACTTATTCGCGTTTGCTGGTGGATGAGTATCAGGACTGCAACACTACCCAGCACGCTATCGTCTGTTCCATCGCACAGACGCTGCCCACCTGCATTCTTGGTGACCCCATGCAGGCGATATTCGGCTTTCGCGACCCACTGGTTCACTGGGAGCGTGACGCTCAAGTTGCGTTCCCGCCCATCGGTGCGCTGCAGACCCCTTGGCGATGGCGCCTCGCAGGCATGGACGCACTAGGTGCCTGGCTACTTCAAGCCCGAGCATCATTGCAGGCGGGTCAGTCTGTAGACCTGCGTGGAGCACCAGAGGGTGTCCAGTGGGTTCAGCTGACCCAAGGCATGGAAGTGCAGCAGCGACTCGCAGCCGCCCGGACGGAAGCACCAAATCGAGACGGCCGCGTTCTGGTGATTGGCGACTCGATGAATGTCAACGGTCGCCATCAACTCACCATGCAGACGCCGGGCGCCACTTCCGTCGAGGCGGTCGACCTGAAAGACCTGGTGACCTTTGCCCGCCAATTCAATTTGGCGAGCCCCAATGCACTGCGACAACTTGCCGAGTTCGCGACGTCACTGATGACCGGGGTGGGTGCTGCAAACTTGCTCGCGCGAGTCGAAACGATACGAGGCGGTCGAGCTCGCACGCCCGCGACGCCTGCAGAAGCCGCAGCCGTGGCGTTCATGGCGGCTCCCAGCCACAAGACCACGATTGACCTGCTCCAGTCCCTTGCGGACCAACACGGTGCGCGAGTCTACCGACCCGAAGTGCTGTACTGCTGCATCTCAGCGCTAAGAGCCGCCGGGGGGGACGGTGGTTTCATGGGCGCGGCGATTCAGGTCCGCGAGCGGAACCGCCATTTGGGGCGGCCTCTGGGGCGGCGCGCCGTTGGAAGCACGCTTCTCCTGAAAGGGCTTGAAGCTGACGTCGCAGTCATTCTTGAGCCCGAGCGCATGACTGCGCAACACCTCTACGTGGCTCTCACGCGAGGAGCAAGGCGAGTCGTGGTTTGCTCGTCGTCGCCTTTGCTAACGCCCGCAAGGGGGCGCTAATTAACGCTCATTCAACGACTGAACTCATAACTCTCAAAGGTAATATTCAGGCCTTCAAAGACTGCTCCACGCTCCAAATCGTAGGTTCGCTACTGCGACACCCAGTTTCTGCTCCAGCTGCACACCTGTCATTCAGCCTGAGTGATGACTGACTGCAATGGGTTGAAAGTACGCGTTCAGCAGCAGAGAAAGCGATCGTTTAACTGTGTGATCTATACAACGTCAGCTAACCGCTACATTGTTGCCGCATCGGATTGCGACCGCCAACGTCTGCAATGGCCGAAAAACCGCCCCCCCCATCGGCGCACTTAAAGAGTGCGCCCTACGGTGCTCTCCAGGACGGATGACCGCGCAAACTTGCGGATCTGTCATCGCTTTCGCTAGGGTATGTGGCGCGGCAATGATGCCGTGAAAGAGGCGCGGGCCCGAAGGTGGTGACACACCGACGGACCCGCTAACCAAACCAACTCGTCGAAGGAGTCAGTATGGCTGCCAAGCATGGTAATTCACCCCTGTCCCACTTCACAAATCGCCGTTCTCACCAACCAACGTTCATGCCGCTGTTTGAGCTGGTCTCGGAGCTGTGCCCGCCGCGTGAGGCGCTGGCCGAACCCGGCATGTGCCGCCTGATCGTCGATGGCCGGCTCGACTGGTCCCTGGCCAGGGTCAATGGCCAGAGCTGGCTGTATCTGCCGCAGGCAGTACCGATGCGGCAATTGGCGGGCTGCACGGTGTTGTTGGCGGAGTAGGACATTCAACTGGAGGCCGGGGGGTGTTAAGCCCCCCGGAGGGGTAAGCAAAGCTTGCTCGTAGAGTACATTCTCCGGAGACAAAGTACTTCATGGAAATGACCCAGCTGCTGACTGAGCCATAGATATTGCGGACGCTCTGGAGGGCATAATTGATTGGCTACGTACTGCTATCGGTTGTATTCTGTACGAAATGAATAATAAAATTTTAATAAATTCCCATTTTAAAAACATTCTTGCAGATATCAATAAGCAAAAAAATTGGAGGCTCCGCATGGAAGGAGTAGATTATTTATTAAGCTTAGTCGACAAGGCCGAGAAACTTGGTTTTTTTGTTGCTGTTTTATATGCAATTTCTGCAATTTATTTAATAAATCGCTCAGGATCTTACTACATGCTCACCGATCTGATGTGGCGATTTATATACAGAAACAATGGTGACATAGATGACGGTGAGATTAAAAAATTTTTAAGCAGGTAAGCATCTTTATCAAAGTTTAGAGCAATCACTGGAGTAAAGGTAAGAACACACAAAAGAGCTTTGGCCCTACTTAAATGGGCAGATTTGCATGACGAGAGCATTGCCTTGATCGGTCGCAGTGGAAGCTACTTTGACACAGAGAAATTGAGAATAATAAACATACCTGCAAACGGCAAGAAAAAAACATTCATGGTGGTTATATTCATTATCACTGCTGCACTATTTTGGACGATGAATCTTTTCAGTGGAGCAAATGGAGCCATACTTCAAGGCAGAGACAGCCAAGTTTATTTTCGCCTAACTAATACATACATAAAAGAAGGATTTTATTTCGGAAAATCATTTAGCCTATCTGATTGCAGCAATGAGGAAAAGATACTCGTAGACAAGAATGAAATAGGAATATCAACCAGCGAAATGGATTCAGTTTGCAACCTTTACAAGACCAACAAGATTAACGAAGAGGTTTCAAAAACAATAAAGCAGCAATTATATTTCTCTATTTTTTTGCTAATCATAACAACACCATTCATTGTATTTCTGGCCAAAAAAATTGATGCAATCGTCGTTGCTACAGGATTACAGAAAAGGTTATCCGAAAGAGCAAATAGGTCGGCAGATTGAATAAATTTATTCTATGTCATATTGACGCTATTTTTCGCACACACCAAAAACAATTGCATTTATCTTTAGAGAAAATGCCAAACAACCAAATTCATCATAAAAAAATCATGAGTTATTCACTAGCCACAGAAATTGTTTTTGAGGAGCTTCGCAGGAGTTACATTAACCTCATGGAAAGCCGGAGATTTCCAGCAAAATTCCGCAAGCACTTTGAAGAGTATGTGTACAAGAGTCATCAGTTGACAGAGGTTATGCGTCGTGAATACAAGGCCATAGCAGGCTTACCTTGGTTGGCTTCAGAATTTAAAGGATGGAATATATATACAGCATCCTTAAAGTCGATCAGAAACTCTGTCGTACATGGCATCCCACTGGTTCTTCACGAAAAGATTTTGGCTGTTTACCCTGCCGTAGACTTTGCTTGCGAGAATAACATCCTAAGCCAAAAGATGAGGGCAGCGAGAGTTAGGCTCAAGAAAGCCACTTGCTTCGTGGACCTGCCATTTCAAGATGAAATCATCACCCCACACATTGGTTACCCAGTCGATGGTGGTGGATATGTATTTCCTCTGAAAGAGTTTGTCAGCTATGAGCTTCCTTGGAACTTATTAAAGGATGCAGACCTTCACGCCCCCGAAGATTACTCCGCAGTCAATGATGTTGTACGGCTGGTACTCCGCAGCTATCCAGCACTACATCGGTATTACGACTATTATCAGTCGAAGCTCAACAGGGTTCAGGAAAGCAGCTTAAAGCAGGGATAATTGGAGCCCCCCCTCACCTCACCCCACCCGCCACCTAACCACCCACAGCCCCTCACACCGCACCGCCCGCCGCTGCCTTGCCTGCCAGTCCGCCAACAGTGCCGCACGACGTGCAGCCTGCGCTTCCTCCAACCCCGCCAGCCCCTGCTGCGCCGCGCGAATCGCCTCCGCCAGCGTCAGCATCGCCTGCTGCAGCTTGACCTGTTCTCCTGCCTCGTTTGATCGGCGTTCCGCCCGCTGTAATCGTCGCCGTTCCGTCTGCAGTCGGCGCAGCCGCGCTTCCGCCGGGGCTACCTGCTGTGTCACCCACTGCGCCAGCGTCTGGCGTTCTGTCGCAAACCATTGCGTGTCCTGGGCCTGCCGCGCCGCCTGCCAGTCCTGGGTTTGCCGTGCCGCCGCCCTGGCCAGCGCCTGCGGTGGCCGGGCTTCGGGCAGGGGGGCGCTGAAGCGGGCCGGGACTTGCCACAGCGCGCGGCATTGTGTGTCATCCAGCCAGCTGCCGTCATCGCGGCAGCCGCTGAACAGCAAGTCGCGCAGTGTGTCGTCCAGCAGCAGGCGGTCGAGGCGCAGCCAGCCGGACTGGCCGCGCAGCCGGCGCAGTTCGCTGTGGCGCACGCCGTCGCCGCGGTGATCGAGCAGCACATAGGCCGCCGCCGGGCGCAGCGCACAGGCGGCGGTCAGCAGCGCCTCATCATTCAGGCCGGGGCGCCAGGCGCGCAGTGCCTGCCACTTTCGCTCGCTGTCGCTGGGCCAGCGCAGTCCGGGCGGGGCTTGCAGCTGGTCGCGGACGCACTGGTCAAACGGGGCCAGCAGGGCGTCGGCCTCGGCAGCGCTGACCACGGGGAGGGGTGCCTGTTCGGCCTCGATCTGGTCCCGGCTGCGACAGCTGGCCAGCAGCGCTGGCCAGGCGTGGTCCAGCTGCCCGACTGGGGCGATCTGGCCCAGCACCCCTTCCGAGGTACCGAACAGGGTGTCGAACAGGCGGCTCTTTTGTTGCAGCAGACTCAGCAGCCGGCGTTCGGCCTGGTTGTGCGGGCTGAGCAGATTCAACACCACCACCTCGAAGGGCTGGCCAAAGCGCTGGCAGCGGCCGATGCGTTGCTCCAGTCGTTGCGGGTTCCACGGCAGGTCGACGTTCACCACCAGCGCGCAGCACTGCAGGTTCACCCCTTCGGCGACGGCTTCGGTGGCGATCAGCAGCTGCCCCTGCTGGCGAAAGCGTTCCAGCAAGGCGGGCCGGTCGCTACCGCTCTGGCCATTCACGCAGATCACCCGGTCGGCATAGCCGTGCTGCTGCAGTTGCCGGGCCAGACAGGCCTGCGTGCGGGTGGATTCGGTGAACAGCACCGCCTTGTCGGGCGCCCCCAGCGCGCGCAGGCGCGCCAGCCCCTGTGCCAGGCAGTGCAACAGCGCCTGTAGCTTGCTGTCCTCACCCAGCGACTGTGCCTGTGCCATCAGCCGCGCCAGCGCGCTGCGGTCGGCGCGACACAGCGCGGGCGGTGGCGCATCGGTCGGCACCTGCCCCAGCGTCTCGTCCCCCTGTTGTGCCCACATCTGCTGCCAAAATCCGTCAACGGCGGCGTTTGGCTGGCGCAGCCGTTGCTGCAGGCGCTGCAGGGTCGCCAGCAAGGCCGCCGGGCTGGAGGCCAGCCGCTTCTTCAGCAGCAGGCCGAGCAAGCCGCGGCCGCGCGCGGGCAGCAGCGCTGGTGAGGCCTGGGCGATGAAGTGCGACAGCGATTGGTACAAGGCCCGCTCCGCCGCACTGGCCGCCACGCACTGCGTCAGCACCCGGCGCGGCGGGGCGGTCAGTGCGGCTGGCAGGCTGCGGCGCAGCGTGCGGGTCGCCGCCTGCTGCCAGCGCTGGCGCAGGGCCGGCAGCGTGCCGGGCTGATCCAGAAACTGCCGGCGGAAATCCGCCTCTGGCCCCAGCCAGTGCGGCGACAGCAGGCAGCTGACGCCAAACAATTCCATCAGCTGGTTCTGCAGCGGCGTGGCGGTCAGCAGCAACTTGCGCCGCCCCTGCAAGGCCCGGCGCAGATCCGCCGCCAGCCCCGGCCCGTCGCGCTGAGCCGCGCGCAGCTTGTGCGCCTCGTCCAGCACCACCCAGTCCCAGGGCGCCGCCTGCAGGGCGTGCCGCCTGCGCCAGGCAAAGCCATACGACAGAATCAGCACCTGCTGCCCCACCCCCGGCAAGGGGGTATCCGGCGGCCACTGCGCGCGCGTCAGCACCATGGCCGGCAAGGCCAGGCGCTCACACAACACCGCCTGCCACTGCGCCCGCAAACCCGCCGGACACAGCACCAGCAGACGCCGCTGCCGCTCGGCCCAGCCCTGCGCCAGCACCAGCCCGGCCTGAATCGACTTGCCCAGGCCAACCTCATCCGCCAGCACCGCCCCCTCTGGCCGCGCGCCGTGCAGCGCCCACCCCGCGGCGGCCAGCTGATGCGACTGCCAGCCGATCGATGGCGCAGGCGGCGCTGGCCGCAGGCCACCGGCGCGCAGGGTGAGTTCGTGGGCGTAGTAGCAACGATGGTGGGGGGTGAACATGGGTTTCCTTTGGGGCAGTCCGGCCTCCGGACGGGGTCGGCAGTCCGGCCTCCGGACGGGGTCAGGTCTTGTATTTTGCGCTGCGGGTCTCCGGTCTCCCGACGGGGTCAGGTCTTGTATTTTGCACGCAGCGCAAAATACAAGACCTGACCCCGTCCTTGGGCGGTCTTTGCGCGTCTTTGCGTCTTGAAAAACCCCTCCCCCTGACTGCGAAAGGGAGAGGGGTGCGCCTAGACCATCAGGCCTAGAGGCCAGGGGACAGGGCAGGGCCAGTGCCCTGGCCAACGCCACCATCGGCCGCAGCGGCAGCGGCCAGGGTCGCGAAGGCAGGTACGTCCTGTTCGCCATCGGCAAAGCGGATCTTCACCTCCAGATTGCCCCCCTGCCGTGCCAGCGCCGAGCGAATCAGCGTCAGGTACATGTCTGCCCGGCGGGCGATGCGCATGACCCCATCCGGCTTGAGCATCAGCACCATGCTGATGAGGTCGTGGGCGTTTCCCTGCGCCTGCCTCAGACGATCGAAGACAGAAAAGTTTGCGTTACTCATGTTGGTTTCCTTTCCAAAGTGAATGAAGACTGCGACGTCGCCTGAGCAGGATAGGGGCAACATCCCGGCATCCGGAAACCCGCGCGGCGCAGAATTTGCGCCAGCGATCATCAGTGAAACGGAAGGAAACAGTGTGAAACGTCGGGGAACAGTGTGGGATATGTTGTAAATTCGCATCAAGCGGGAATTCACTCGGCGATCGCTTGCCTATTCAGGCGCATCAGGCAAGTCCTTTCGCCATTTTTTACCGACAAGGAGTGAATGCATGAAGCCATCCCGCACCATTCATACCGGGTTGCCGCCGCGCACCGGTTTCCTGCGCCTGTATCAGCTGATTGGCTGCCCGCGCCGTGGCATCCCGGCCTTGCTGCCGTTCTCCCGCACCACGCTGTGGCGCATGATCTGCAAGGGCCAATTCCCTGCCCCGGTATCGCTCGGTCTGCGTCGCAGCACCTGGCAGGCAGAGCAAGTCTGGGCCTGGCTGGACAACCGCCACCAGCAGAGGGCCGCCCAGTCATGAAAACCCCGTCCCCCCAACTCTTGCGCCAGGCCCTCTACACCCTCGACCCGCGACCGCGCGACCAGTGGATCACCATGGGCATGGCGCTCAAATCCGCCCTCGGCGATGCCGGTTTCGACCTCTGGGACCAGTGGAGCCAGCAGGCGCCCAACTACCAGGCACGGGCGGCACGAGACAGCTGGAAAAGCTTCCGCCCCGGCGGCGGCGTCACGGTCGCCAGCCTGCTCGGTGCCGCCAGGGCAGCAGGCTTTGACTGGCGCCAGCACAGCGAGACCGCCGGCAAAGCGCCGGATCTGGCGCAGCTGGCCAGCGAACGCCACGCCGCCCTGCTGGCCGACCGCGAACTGCGCCAGCGCCAGCAGGCCGCTGCCGCCGACAAGGCGCAGACGCTGTGGTCGCGTAGCCGGCTGGTCGAAGCCCGCCACGGCTATCTGCAGTCGCACCGCATGATTCCCTATGGCGCGCGGCAAATGCGCCAGCTGCTGCTGTTGCCCATGTACAGCGACAACCGGCTGGTCAACCTGCAGCTGATCGGTCCGGATGGCCAGAAGCGCTTTCTGACCGGCGGGCAGGTACGCGGGACCTCGCTGTGGCTGGGGCAGGCGGAAGACGCCAGCGCCTGGCTGCTGTGCGAGGGCTGGGCCACCGCCTGCAGCCTGCACCAGGCCAGCAAGCTGCCGGTATGCGTGGCCTTCAACGCCCACAACCTGGAAACCGTGGCACGCCAGCTGGCCCAAGACGGCCCGCCGGTGTTTGTTTGCGGTGACCGCGACGCCAGTGGTACCGGCCAGCAGGCCGCGCGCAAGGCGGGGGCGCTGCTCGGCGCGCGCGGCTATGTGCTGCTGCCGGATTTCGGCCCGGACGCCGACCCGGCGCTGAGCGACTTCAACGACCTGCATCGCCAGCAGGGGCTGGCGGCACTGCAGCAGCAGCTGGCACCGAAGATCTGGCTGTTGCCTTTGTCGGCGGGGCAGCAGGAGGGGGAAGCGGTGCCGAGCGAGCCGGAGCGCAGAGAGCCTGAGCCGCTCAGCGAGGACACGGCGACCCCGCCCTGGGCCGCCGGTCATGCCGAGCCACCCCCGGGCTACGTGCTCTACGCTGAAGGTCAGCCGCCCGGGCTCTACTGGCAGCCTTCACCGCAGAAGCCCGGTCAGTGGCTGTGTGCGCCGCTGTACATTCTGGCGCGTACTCGTGATGTCAGTGGCGACCACTGGGGCCGGCTGCTGACCTGGAAGGACGCTGAAGGCCGGGTGCGGCAGTCGGCAGTGACCTCCGAGCAGATCTGCGGCGATGCCCAGTCCTTGCTCAGTATCCTGGCGCGCGGCGGTCTGGACATCGACCCCAGCCGATTCTGCCGCGAGCGGCTGGCCAGCTACGTAATGCGTACCGATTGCCAGCGCTTTGCCCGCATCACCCCACACAGTGGCTGGCATGATCAAGCCTTCGTCCTGCCGGATGAAGTGATTGGTCCGCATGATGACCTGTTGCTGCTCAATCCCTTGCCCCATGGGGGCGAAGCGCGGCTGCAGGGCAACCTGAGTGACTGGCAGCAGCAAGTGGCGTTGCCAGCCGCCCACAACAGTCGACCGGTGTTTGCACTGTCCATGGCGCTCGCCCCTCCCTTGCTGCGCTGGCAGCCCGCGACCGGGGGCTTTCATTTGCTTGGCGGCTCCAGCATCGGCAAGACCACGTTGCTGGAGCTGGCGACCAGCGTCTGGGGGCACCCACAACACAGCCGCCACCAGTGGCGCAGCACCAGCAACGGGCTGGAGGGTTTGTGCAGCCAGCACCATGACCTGCTGCTGGTGCTGGACGAGCTGTCGCAACTGTCTCCGCAGCAGGCCGGTGAAGCCGCCTACTTGATTGCCAATGGCCAGGGCAAGGCGCGCGCTGACCGTCAGGGAAAATTGCTGCAGCAGATGTATTGGCGACTGCTGTTGCTCTCGGCTGGCGAGCTGACCATGAGCGACCATCTGCGTACTGCCGGGCAGGCGTTGCGCGGCGGGCAGGAAGTGCGGCTGATCGACTTGTCGGCAGATGCCGGTGTCGGGTTGGGGGTGCTGGAGCAATGCGCACCGTTTCCAGACAGCGGCAGCTGGGTGCGCCACATTCAGCATGCGGTCCGTCAGCACCATGGTCATGCCGGGCGGGCATTCCTGCGGCAGTTGGTGGCACAGCACGAGCAGGTGGCACCGCTGTTGTCCATGATCACCAGCCGGTTCAGCCAGCAACATCTCAATCAACAGGCCAAGGGACAGATACGTCGCTCAATCCAGCGCTTTGCACTGGTGGCCTGCGCCGGTGAGCTGGCGATCCGCTGGGGCGTTTTGCCCTGGCCGGTTGGGCATGCTGAGCAGATGGTCGGACGTCTGTTAGGCGAATGGCTGCGCAGCCGGGGCGGGCAGAGCGATAGTGATCTGCTCAACGGTCTGGCGCAGGTGCGCGCCTATCTGGAGACCTATGGCGAAAGCCGCTTCACGCCATGGCGTGAGCCGACGGATGACGAGCCGCCGCAGCGTACCCTGCAACGCGTTGGTTTTCGTCGCATGAAAGACGATGCCTGCTGGTTTTATGTGCTGCCGACGGCCATGCGTCATGAGTTGTGCAAGGGGTACCCCTTTGATGCCATGCTGGCGGAGATGGTACGACTAGAGTGGCTGCAGACCAACGGCAAGAATCGGGCGACGTTGCTGACGCGCTTGCCGGGGATGGGCACCACGCCTGTCCGGGTCTATGTGCTGACCCCGAAGGTGTGGGAGTCATAAACAATGCCGCCCGGATATTGCGTATACGGGCGGCATTTTGGTTACATTGGTTACAGATGTAACCAGAGAATATCTTTATATTTCAACGATGTAACCAATGTAACCAATGTAACCACGATTTTGAGAGATATTGATAAATAGTAGTTGGTGCAGAAGGTACTTATATATACGTTTTTCTTACAGATAAATATATATATACCACTGAGTATTTACTTACCTATCCCCCTATTTCTATTTCTCTCTCAAAATCGTGGTTACATTGGTTACATTGGTTACATCGCTGTTTTTAAAGCATAAGTTCGGGTTACATTTGGGTTACATCGCGCCTGTCCTGGTTACATCCCCTCTCTCCGACCGGATTTGCCATGCGTTGTGGTGGTGGACGGCGCACTTAGAGAGTGCGCCCTACGTAGGATGCATTCGCCGAATGGCAATGCACCAATGCAATACGGACGAAGGACACATTCGCGTAGGATGCATTCGCGTAGGGTGCATTCGCCGAAGGCAATGCGCCGATGCAATGCGCCAATGATGCATTCGCCGAATGGCAATGCACCAATGCAATACGGACGAAGGACACATTCGCGTAGGGTGCATTCGCGCAGGGTGCATTCGCCGAAGGCAATGCGCCGATGCAATGCGCCAATGATGCATTCGCCGAATGGCAATGCATCAATGCAATGCGCCGATGTATGCGCCTTCATGTTTGGAGAGGGGGCGGGTACTCGGCCGAAGCGGACCTTTGTGTCTAAGGGACCGGAACTGCTGCAACCGGCCCGAAGCGGCCTTTCGCAACGGAGGGGCAATGTCGTGCATTGTTTGCAAACGACCACTTTCCGCAGTTAGATGAGTTCGCGGCGGTTCAACCATCAGTTGCAATGAAGTTAGGGGCATCATAGATGCCCCTTGGCTAATAACCAAAATACTCAACTACTGCTATAGAACTACTCGGGAAATGGCGCCGTCAGGTTAGGTTTTGGCAGCAGCACTCCGCTCCGCGCGCTCCAGAAGTGCAGAGACAGCCGCAATTACTTGCTCAACGCTCGAGCCGCGATCCCCCAAGATTTTTAGCTCGGCCGCACAATCCAACCCCGGCAAGAATTCCTGAGGATTGTTCATCGCCCGTAGCCAAACATCGTGCGCCACATGTCCGCTCATTCCGATCGGAATAACAGGTTTTCCGAGACCCAGCGCAATCTGAACTTCCTCCTCTACCCCGTTTGATGGGATCTGTGTGCCTGTGGCATCGGCCTTGTTGCCAGCAAGGACAACCACAGCACCGACCCGTGAAATCATGTCCTCGCGATGTCGCCGAAAGGCTGCGGCTCTTTGGGCCTGTGGCGCATTCCCTGGAAACGGACGGATCAACACACGGTCAGCAGGCAATGCCGTCTGGCTCTCATAGGCCGCATGAAACGCACCCAAGATGGTTTGTTCCGCGATTCCAATACCAAAACCAGAGACTAAATTGAGGCCTCTCTGAATGATGGCTTTGCCAAGCGCCCTGCTCAATTCGTTGAGTCGCTCCCAGCCGAGAGGGCTGGGATCAAAGGCAGCACCCGCGACAAAGACGCCCCGGCGCATGACATACGCCTCTAGCGCCCGAAGCAAGGGCGGGATATCAGCGTACTCGTCGACCCACACGGTCTGAATTCCGTAGCGCTGGAGATCCGCGCTTTGAAGGTCGGCCTTACGACGGTCATAGTCCAATTCCTCCTGTGACTTGGTGCCGTCGGCGCTCAAGGTTGGGGGGCGCCGCGTGATCCAGTAGTGATCCCTACGGTTCTGCCCTAATTGCTCGCGTACCTTCGATAAGATTCGTTCCACATTGGGGTCAGAGAAGCTGAATCCAACGAACAGCAAGGTCTTCTCGATGAAGTCTCCCTTCAGGCTGTCGGTGAACAGGCGACGTCCTGCATCATAAACTTCGTAGTCCTGCTTTGTTAGAACAGCCTCGTGTGGCTGAGTCACACACCCATGCATCTTGTAGATGGTGACGTCCCGCCCCTTACGCGCCTGAGCCAGGTTTTCAATTGACAGTTTGACCTCAACTCGGCGACCGGCTGCTTCATAGGCCTTCTCAAGCAGCTGGTCGTAGTTGGTCGTCCAGACTGTGTCGATGGGGAGCCTGGCGAGAATCTCATGAATCTGGGTCGGTTGTGATTCACGAGTGAATGCGTCGATGAGCTGCTGGTTTACCTCTCCCCGACCCGCACGGCCATTAACGTGGTACTGGGCTAGGGCAAGGAGGTCGTACTCCTTGTCAATGTCGAGATCCAGCTCTTCAGCAGCTTCAGCAAGCAGCCCCTTCCAATCCACGAAGCCGGCGTTACGGGACGCTCCAGCGCCAATGAACAGCGCGGCTTCTTGATTGAGCGCCTTGGCGCCAAAGTTACGGATAAAGCGACGCTGCTCCCTGTTTGGCACCCACTCTCCAACTCGGGCATTCAATTCTTGCTCCGGATATCAATAGCTGTCTCGATCCACTTTTCAATGTTCTCTTTGATGTGGTTGTAGACGTCAGAGCTTGTCGCGCCAGGCGGATCGTAGACCTTCACAATGCTAGAGAGCTTCTTTCCGGAGAGTCCGTGCGTGATGCAATCAAAAGGATTTGCTCCCTTTGCGCTCGTCTTGCCATCGCTATTCTTGAGGTTGTGAATGTGGATGCCCAATACGCCCTTGTTGGCATCCCAGCCCTTCACGATCTCGTGATTAATCCATTTGCGACCGGCTGTTTCAGAACCAATAAGAACTACCACGCAGCTGCGACCATGCATTTGATCAGCGATCCACTTCTCAATAGCCTTGTCACCGCCCTTTGTAACGGTTTCCCAATCGTTGTCAGACGCGGGCTTGTTGTCCTCGATGGCACCAATGTTGCGCACTTGGGAAACGCGCCAGTTGTCCGGCTTGTAATGGAAGCTGTAGAAGACACGACGAGCCATCTGTTTTTTTCCCTTTCTTGGTAATTGGCGGCCACACTGCATGCCCCCCATCTATGCTGACATGAGCCCTAACTTCGGGTTGTCATATTGCCGATTACCGGCAACTGTTGCGGTAAAGGGCGGATAGAAATTTGGTTTCGGAGACTATAGCTACTGCACAGTTGTGAAAAGTGGCAAGCAAATACATTAGCATAAATGGCCATGTGAGTGTCTGCTATGTGAGAAAACGGACTATGGCTGCTTGTGGCCTGTAACAGCCATTCTAACACATTGACATGAATGGCAGCTTTGGCCGAAAAACCGCCCTCCCCCCACCAAGATCTCACGCCCATCGGCGCACTTGAAGAGTGCGCCCTACGTAGGATGCATTCGCCGAATGGCAATGCATCAATGCATCGCGTAGGGTGCATTCGCCGAAGGCAATGCACCGCAGCAATGCGCCAATGCAATGCACCGCAGCAATGCATCAATGCACCGCAGCAGGATGACCGCGCAAACTTGCGGATCTGTCATCGCTTTCGCTAGGGTATGTAGCGCGGCAATGATGCCGTGAAAAGGCGCGGGCCCGGGGGTGTACCACCACCCCCGAGCCCGCTAACCAAACCAACTCGCACAAGGAGTCAGTATGGCTGCCAAGCATGGTAATTCACCCCTGTCCCACTTCACAAATCGCCGTTCTCATCCATCGTCGTTCATGCCGCTGTTTGAGCTGGTTTCCGAGCTGTGCCCACCACGTGAGGCGCTGTCCCAGCCGGGACTATGCCGCCTGATCGTCGATGGCCGGCTTGACTGGTCACTGGCCAGGGTCAATGGCCAGAGCTGGCTGTATCTGCCGCAGGCGGTTCCGATGCGGCAATTGGCGGGTTGTACGGTGTTGTTGGCGGAGTAGGACATTCAACTGGAGGCCGGGGGGTGTTAAGCCCCCCGGGGGGGTCGGTTTGGCGCATTGATGTGGTGCATTGCCTTCGGCGAATGCACCCTACGTGAATGCCCCTACACATTGAAAAACCGCCGCTCCCCACCAAGATCTCACGCCCATCGACGCAATGAGAAGCGTGCGCCCCACGTAGGGTGCATTCGCCGAATGGCAATGCATCAATGCAATCCACCGAGGCAATGTGAACGGCGCACTTGAAGAGTGCGCCCTACGTAGGATGCATTCGCCGAAGGCAATGCGCCAATGCAATGCGCCAATGCAATGCGCCAATGCAATGCATCAATACAATCCACCGAGGCAATGTGTACGGCACACTCGCAGCGTGCCCTCCCCTACTGCTGATCCCCTTGCGGCAGCACGCCCTTGAGGGCGGAGGCCTGTTCCTTCAGTTGTTTGACTTGCTGCTGCAGTTCAGGATTCAGTGCCGTGGCCACGCCGAGCACGGCGCTGGCCTGTTGCTTCAGCTGCCCCAGCGGGGCGCTGGCCTGCTCGATGCGCTGGTGCGCGCTGCCGATGGCCGCGGAAGCGGCCTGCTGCAGGCTGGTGGCTTGTTGCTCGGAGCAGGCGGCAAGGGGCAAGACGATGGTCAGTAACATCATGATTCGATGGCGCATCATGGCTCCCGGCGTGTGGTTCATGGGCTATAGAGTGTTACGCAATAAGGGAGTTCCATGACGAATTACATATCCTGATCATCACCACTCGTCGCCGCTCCTGTCCCCACACAACCGTTCAATTCCCTATTCCGCCGTTCGGAACATTCTTCTTTTTTGTACATTATTTATCTCTAAACTTCGCTGCGTCAGAAGTCCACTCTGGACGATTACTGTCATCAGGGAGATAAGAAAATGTCGTCATCAAGCGAAGTTGTACGCGACAGTGGTGCGGTCAGCACCGCTGCTACCCCCGCCTGGAGTTCCCACGATACCAGTTGGGTTCTGGGTCTGTTTGCCACCGCCATCGGCGCTGGCACCTTGTTCCTGCCGATCAATGCCGGCCTGGGCGGTATCTGGCCCCTGCTGGTCATGGCCGTACTGGCCTTTCCGATGACCTATCTGGCTCACCGTGGCCTGATCCGTTTCATCCTGTCCTCGTCCAAGCCGGGCAGCGACATTACCGAAGTGGTCGGTGAGCATTTCGGCGCCACTGCCGGTAAGCTGATCACCCTGCTGTACTTCTTCACCATTCTGCCGATTCTGTTCCTCTACGGTGTCGGCCTGACCAATACGGTCGAAAGCTTCGTCACCCACCAACTGGCCATGGAAGCCCTGCCGCGCGCGCCGCTGGCCTTCGTGCTGACCGCCATGCTGATCGCCATCGTGGCCAGCAGCGAGCAAATGGTCGTGCGTGTGATGGGCTGGCTGGTTTATCCGTTCATCTTCGTGCTGCTGGGTCTGGCGCTGTATCTGACCAAGTCCTGGAACGGTGCCATCCTGCAAGGCGGCGTGCCGAGCGCCGGCAAGTTCAGCTACACCCTGTGGCTGAGCATCCCGGTTCTGGTGTTTGCCTTCAACCACTCGCCGGTGATCTCGCGCTTTGCCGTGGCTCAGCAAGAGCGTTATGGCAAGAACGGTGTGCGCAAGGCAGAACAGATTGAAAAGTACGCTGTCATGATGATGACTGCCGTGGTGCTGTTCTTCGTCTTCAGCTGCGTCTTCGCCCTGTCGCCGGCTGACCTGGCGGCTGCCAAGGCTCAGAACATCTCGATCCTGTCCTACCTGGGCAACAAGTTCCAAACCCCGATCATCGCGCTGGTGGCACCGGCCGTGGCCTTCATCGCCATGTCCAAGTCCTTCCTGGGTCACTATCTGGGCGCACGTGAAGGCCTGCATGGTCTGATCGCGCAACAAATCGGTACCGAGAAGGCTGAACGTCAGGCCAAGACCATCAACCGCGGCATCATGGCCTTCCTGTTCCTGTCGATCTGGGGTGTGGCCACGGTCAACCCGAGCATCCTGGACATGATCGACTCGCTGTGTGGCCCGATCATCGCCGCCATGCTGTTCATCATGCCGATGTACGCCATCCGCAAGGTGCCGGCAATGCGCAAGTATGCCAACCAGCCGGGTAACGTCCTGGTGGTATTCATCGGTGCGATCGCCATGTCGGCCATCCTCTACAAGCTGCTCGGTCTCTAAGCCTCCCATTCGCGCGTCATCCGGCCCCCGCACCCGTCCCGTCGGGGCCGGGGATCCGGCTGGCGCGCGAAACGCATAAGGAAATCACATCATGATCAGCATGTTCCATCTGTATAAAGTCGGGATCGGTCCTTCCAGCTCGCATACGCTTGGTCCGATGAATGCCGCTCGCCGCTTTGTCGATGATCTGCGCGCACGCGGCCTGCTCTCCAGGGCCACCTCCCTGCAGATCGACGTGTTCGGCTCGCTGGCACTGACCGGGCTGGGTCACAAGACCGACGTGGCGCTGTTGCTCGGCCTGATGGGCGAACTGCCCGACACCGTCGATGTCACCGCCATCCCGGTACTGATTCAGCAGGTTCGCAAGACCGAACGCATCCGCCTGGGGCATGATGGTCCGGTTGTCGAGTTCTCCAACAAGGCCATGACCTTCCACCGCTCCAACCTGCCGCGGCACGAGAACGGTCTGACCATCAAGGCGTTTGGCGGCGAGCAACTGCTGCTGGACAAGAACTATTACTCCATCGGTGGCGGCTTCGTCATCGAAGATGGCGACAGCGCGGCAGAAGAAGATGGCGCGCCGGTCGGCCCCTACCCTTACCGCACGGCCGCCGAGCTGCTGGCGCATTGCCAGAGCACCGGGCTGTCGCTGTCCGGTCTGGTGATGGAAAACGAGTTGCACCTGCACACTCAGGAAGAAATTCAGTCCTACTTCGACCATATCTGGCAAACCATGCAGCAGTGCATGGCGCGCGGGATGAAGGCCGAAGGCGTGCTGCCGGGCCCGTTCCGCGTACCGCGTCGCGCCTCGGCGCTGCATCGTCGCCTGACGGCGGCCGAATCGCTGTCGCGCGATCCGATGAGCATTGTCGACTGGGTCAATATGTTTGCCCTGGCGGTGGCGGAAGAGAATGCCGCCGGTGGCCGTGTGGTGACCGCGCCGACCAACGGGGCCTGCGGCATCGTGCCGGCGGTACTGGCTTACTACAATCAGTTCATCAGCCCGCTGGATGAAGAGCGTTGCATTCGTTTCTTCCTGTCTTCCGCCGCCATTGGCACCCTGTTCAAGACCAATGCCTCGATCTCCGGCGCCGAAGTGGGCTGCCAGGGGGAAATTGGTGTGGCGTGCTCGATGGCCGCGGCCGGTCTGGCCGAGCTGCTGGGCGGCTCGCCTGAGCAGGTATGCATTGCTGCTGAAATTGCCATGGAGCATAATTTGGGCCTGACCTGCGACCCGGTCGGCGGCCAGGTTCAGATTCCCTGCATCGAGCGCAATGCCATGGGCGCGGTCAAGGCCATCAATGCAGCACGCATGGCGCTGGCCCGTACCAGTGCGCCGATCGTTCCCCTCGACAAGGTCATCGAAGTCATGCTGGAAGTCGGCAAGGACATGAGCGCCAAGTATCGGGAAACGTCGTGTGGCGGTCTGGCGCTGAAGCTGGCGGCACCGGTGCACAACTGCTCGGCGGACAATGAGGCAGAATGCGTCTGCTGGGCGCCGTAAGCGCACCGCACCATTAAAGGAACACCAGCCGGCGAAGGGCGACGGCGAACGAAACAGGAAAAGGGGTCAGGATGGATTTGCACTCGGTCATCACGCTGTCGGTGATGTTGCTTCAACAGATGTGCGTCTACCTGGCCGTCGCCTACGCCCTGAGCCGGACCCGGCTGTTCATTCCCCTGACGCGTGCCACCATTCGCTGGCCGCACCGTCTGGCCTGTTATGTCATCTTTACCGCGTTCTGCATCATGGGAACGCTGCTCGGTTTTCCGGTGGTCAGCGGCAATGCCATCGCCAATACGCCCGCCATCGGCGCGGTGCTGGGCGGTCTGCTGGGCGGCCCGGTGGTTGGCCTGGCGGTCGGCATTACCGGTGGTATCCACCGTTACTTCCTCGGCGGCTCTTTCGGTCTGGCGGCCTCGCTCGACATCGTGATGCAAGGGCTGATCGGCGGCCTGACGCACCGTTATCTGATCCGTCGCGGCAAGACCCGTCTGCTGTTCAGTCCGCTGCTGGCCGGCGGGCTGACCTTTGTCACCATCCTGCTGGAAATGGGCATCGACCTGGCGCTGTCGCGGCCATTCGATCAGGCGCTGCATATTGTCTACCTGATTGTGCTGCCGGAGCTGATCGCCAACTCGGCCGGTGCCGCGGTGTTTGCCAAGATCCTGCTGGACCGGCGTGACAGCCTGGAGCAACACTCGCGCGCGTTCTCCGCCAAGGCGCTGGAAATCGCCGCCCATGTGGATGGGGTGCTGCGTGACGGCTTTGATCATGAGAACAGTATGCGCGTGGCGCGCATCATCTACGATCAGACCGGCGTCGGCGCGGTGGCGATCACCGACTGCAACAAAATCCTGGCCTTCATCGGGATCGGGGCCGATCATCATCTGCCCGGCACGCCGATTACCTCGCCGCATACCTTGCATGCCATCGCCAATAACGAAGTGTTGTTCGCCGATGGCAACGAAATTCCCTATCAGTGCTCGATCAGTCCGCACTGCAAGCTGGGCTCCTCGCTGGTGATTCCGCTGGTCGGCGAAGACAAGCAGGTGATCGGCACCATCAAGCTGTACGAGCCGAAAACCCGGATTTTCTCGACCATCAACCGCACGCTGGGCGAGGGGATTGCCAAGCTGTTGTCGAACCAGATTCTCGACGGGCGCTTCGAGCGGCAGAAGAGCCTGCTGCTGCAATCGGAGCTCAAGCTGCTGCATGCGCAGGTCAACCCGCACTTTCTGTTCAACACGCTCAACACCATCATCGCCGTCACCCACGACGACGTCGACAAGGCGCGCGGGCTGTTGACCGACCTGGCGGTGTTTTTGCGCAAGAATCTCAAGCGCCCGACCGAGGATGTGCAGTTGTCGGATGAAATTGAACACATTGATGCCTATCTGCGCATCCAGCTGGCACGCTTTGCCGACCGGCTGTCGGTCGAGTTCGACCTGCCCGAGCCGCTGCTGCGGGTACGCGTGCCGGCTTTTACCCTGCAGCCGCTGGTGGAAAATGCCATCAAGCATGGCACTTCGCAGATGATCCGTGCCGGGGTGATCCGCATCAGCGCCCGCCAGAATGAGCAGGGGGTGGAGCTGGTGGTGGAGGATAATGCCGGCTTGTACGATCCGGGCAGCAGCGGCGGCCTGGGCATGAATATCGTCGACCGGCGCATCAAGACCCGTTACGGCGAATCCTACGGCGTCACCATGAGCTGTGAACGCAATGTTGTCACCCGGGCCACGGTCCGGATTCCTCTGGAGGCAGCAAGCTAATGATCACCGCATTGATCGTCGATGACGAAGTCCATGCCCGGCAGGCGCTGCGGCGCTCGCTGGAGCCGGCCCGGGATATCCAGATTCTCGCCGAGTGCGGCAACGCGCTGGAGGCGCTGGCCCGCATTCATGCCGACAAGCCGGACGTAGTGTTTCTGGATATTCAGATGCCGCAGGTCACCGGCCTGGAAATGCTCAGCATGCTGGACCCCAAACACATGCCGTTCATTGTGTTTCTCACCGCCTATGACGAATATGCCGTCAGTGCCTTCGAGAAGAATGCCTTCGACTATCTGCTCAAGCCGGTGACGGCAGATCGTCTGGCGCTGACGCTCGACCGGCTGCGGCACAGTCTGATCCACCAGGATTTCAGTGCCCTGCCCGAGGCCAAGCATCTGCGCCAGATTCCCTGTTTCAGCTTGCAGTCGATCGTGTTTCTGAAGATGGAAGAGGTGGAGTACATCGAGTCGCGCACCACCGGGGTCTATGTACGGGATACGCTGGGCAAGGAGCATCTCACCAGTCTGCGGCTGAATGTGCTGCAGCAACGCACGCCGCTGATGCGGTGTCACCGGCAGTATCTGATCAATGTCGATCAGGTGGAAAAACTGCAGTACCTCGAGAGCGGCCTGGCGGAATTCGTCACGCGCAGCGGTCGCGTCCTGCCGATCAGCCGCCGTCTGCTGCCCGACATCAAAGAACAGCTCGGCATCGCCTGAGCGAGGCTGTTGCGCGAGCCAGGCAGGTTCACTCTATCGCGGTATGATATCGGTATTGGAAACCAGCTTCCCGATACCATGACACCCATCCTGCTCGACTTTCCTGATCACTTTGCAACCGAACGGCTGCTGGTCCGTGCCCCGCGGCCCGGCGATGGTGCCGCCCTGTTCGCCGCCGTCAGCGAAACGCTGCCGGACTTGCGCGCCTGGCCGGCCTCCCTGCCCTGGGCGCAGCACGAACCGTCACCGCAAGCTTCCGAGCAGTTTTGCCGCAACGGTCATGCGGCGTTTCTGGCGCGCAGCGACTTGCCGATGCTGATGTTTCTGCAGCAGGACCATCAGTTTGTGGGGTGTTGCGGGCTGCACCGCCTGGACTGGTCGGTGCCGAAAGCGGAAATCGGCTACTGGTGCCGCAAGCGCTTTCATCACCAGGGCCTGGTCAGCGAGGCCGTCACCGGGCTGGTGCAGTTTGCCTTTGAGCATCTCGCCATGCACCGGCTCGAGATCCAGTCCGATGCCGCCAATCAGGCCAGTCGTGCCGTGGCGGAACGCTGCCGGTTTGCACTGGAAGGCATCATGCGCCATGAGCGCAAGACACCGACAGGCGAACTGCGCGATACCTGCCTGTATGCCTTCATCCGCTAACCAACGACGAAAACAGCCGGGGTCCGAAAACGGACGGCGAAAACGGACGGGGTCAGGTCTTGTATTTTGCATCAAGATGCAAAATACAAGACCTGACCCCGTCCGTTGGCGCATCTTGATGCAAAATACAAGACCTGACCCCGTCTGTTGGCGCGTCTGTTGGCGTTTCAGCGGCCTTTGAGTTTTTGGTAGTCGGCCAGCACGCCTTCGGCCAGTTTGCCGGCCTGTTGCAGTGCCTCGGCCTGGGGCCAGCCCTCGAAGGTTTGCGTGGTATCCAGTGCCTGCAGGGTGCGCAATGCATGCTGGCAGACTTCGACGCAGCTGTTGAAATCCGTGGCGCTGATCACCCGGCCGTGTCGGATTTTGCGGTAGTGGATGGCGGTCATCGACAGATATTGCTGTGCCCGCTCCGGCAGGGTTTCCCCTTTGTCGCGCTGCAGCTGGAACAGGGTGTCCATCAGTGAGCGGCACGCCGTCTCGCTGCGCTGCCAGCGCTTGAGCGCTTCCTGCTGCACGGCCTTGTTGGGGGGGGGTGCTTTCTTGCCTGCCATAGATGCCACCGGGAATGGGTAAGACGCGATTCTACCTGTCGGCGGCCCGGCACACTACCGCCATCCTGCGCCCGCGCTTACTGCCGCATGCCGACGGCCAGGCGGTTGAAGGCATTCATCAGTGCCACGGCAAAGGTCAGATCGCTGATTTCCCGGGCGCTGAAGTGTGCCAGCAAGGGCTGGTAATCCTGATCGGCGGCCTGGCGGTCGGGCAGTGCGGTCAGCGATTCGGCCCACTGCAGGGCCACACGCTCGCGCTCGCTGAAGCGGCTGCTGGCCTGCCAGCCGGCCAGGGCATCCAGTTTGGGCTGTGGGACTTCGCGCTGGCGCAGGGCCTTGCTGTGCATCTCCAGGCAGTAGCTGCAGCCGTTGATCTGCGAGATGCGCAGGTACACCAGCTCGATGAGCTCGGCGCCCAGCAGGCTGTTTTCCAGTGCGGCCTTGGTCTGGCGCAGCCCGGCAAATGCTTCGGGCGACAGGGTGTAATAGGGTTGGCGCAAGGTCGACATATCAAACTCCTTTGATGACTGTGTGGGTTCGCAGCAGGTAATGGGTCAGCCGCTGGAGGGTCGGCGCCAGCAGCAGCACCACGGTGAAGGCCGCCGGCCAGGCATGGACGAAGGCATGGCCCCAGCGCGCCAGATAATCGGCGCTCAGGCCGAGGTTGAGCCAGGTGACCCAGCCGCACATCAGTGCTGACAGGCACAGCGACATCAGCAGCGAAAACAACAGGCGGACTTTCAAGGCATGGTTCATCGAGATCTCCTCTGCTGGAATGCCAGCCACCTTACCTCACCCACTTTTTTGCAAATAGCGCTAAAATTTCAATTTCTAATTGCAAAAATGAAATCATGCTGGACGATCTGGTCTTATTTATCCGCATTGTCGAGTGCGGCAGCCTGAACGCAGCGGCTCAGCGCCATGCCATGCCGCCCGCCACGCTGACTCGCCGACTGCAGAAGCTGGAACAGGCACTGGGCTGCCGGCTGCTGCATCGCAGTGCGCGGCGCCTGCTGCCGACGGAAGCAGGCTGGCAATACTACGAGCGTTGCCGTCCCTTGCTGGCCTCCTTGCAGCAGGCCACCAGCTCGCTGGATGCCGAGCTGAATCGTCCGGCCGGGGTGGTGCGGGTGCTGGCACCGGTGACGCTGGCGGGCGTGCTGTATCGCGAAGCCTGGGCGCGGTTTATGGCGCAGTACCCGGATATCCGGCTGGTGCTGCAGCTGGCCAATGAGCGTCAGGACTTGCTGGCGGAAGGGGCGGATCTGGCGCTGCGTGTGGGGGAGCAGGCGGACTCGCTGTATGGCCAGCGTCGGCTGGGCACGGGGCAAACGGTGCTGGTGGCGGCCCCGGACTATCTGGCGCGCGCAGGCTGGCCGGACTCGCCGGCGGCGCTGGCGCAACATGATTTGCTGGTGGCCGAACCGATGCGGCGCTGGCGCCTGCAGGACACGGCGGGCGGTAACGCGACGGTGTTCCAGCCGCAGGATCCGGTCAGGCTGCGGGTCAACGATATGCAACTGGCGGTCGATCTGGCGGTGGCCGGCCAGGGCATTCTGTATTGTCCTTTGCGTGCCGCCGAAGCGGCGCTGGCCAGCGGCCGGCTGGTGAATCCGCTGCCCGGCTGGCAGGGCGAGGCTTTGCCGGTGTATGCGCTTTGGCCGCCACAGCGTGCTTTGCCGGCGCGGGTCCGGGTCTTGCTGGATTTCCTGCTCGACTGGACGGCAGGTGCCACACCGCGCGCCGCACAATGAACTATGCTGGCAGTCCGGGCCAGACCACTTGAAGGGCATGTCATGGATACCAGTCATCATCACCTGTCGGCGTTGTTCGACGAGCTGGGCCTGCCGGCCGAGCCGGAGGCCATTCGCCGTTTCATTGCCAGCCACCCGCTGGCGGCAGATCAGAAGATCTATCAGGCCGACTTCTGGAATGAGGCGCAGCGTGATTTTCTGCAAAGTGCGCTGGAGGAGGATGCCGACTGGTCGGATGCGGTCGAGCAGCTGACCGTGATGTTGAGCCGTTAAGCGCCGTTAAAATTCGCCAAACCGTCTTATAATTGTCATAACAGTCTGCCGCGGTGTCATGACATCTGCCGCAGCGATAAAAACAGCATCACCGGGGGCGGTCATGACGACGGAAGAACAACACCACACAGCGGGTGATCTGTGGGGGGGACTGGCGGCCATGCTGGTGGCGCTCCCCTCGGCGATTGCCTTTGGCGTCACCATCTTTGCCCCGCTCGGCGGGGACTATGCGGCTCACGGCGCGCTGGCCGGCATCCTTGGCGCCACCAGTCTCGGGCTGGTCGCCGCGACCTTTGGCGGGACGGACCGCCTGATCACCGCGCCCTGCGCGCCGGCGGCGGCGGTCATGTCGGCCCTGTCGATCTCCCTGATGCAGCAATCCACTTCCCCGGCCAGCATCATGCTGCTGCTGATGCTGATCGCGCTGCTCGCCGGTGCCATTCAGGTCATGCTCGGTCTGGCGGGGATCGGCCGTCTGATCCGTTTTATTCCCTATCCGGTGGTGAGCGGCTATCTCAGCGGGGTGGGTCTGACCATCATTTTCGGCCAGTTGCCCGCCCTGCTCGGCACGCCCAAGGGCATGAGCCTGTTCAGGGCCTTGCAGCAGCCGCTGCTGTGGCACTGGCAAAGTCTGCTGGTCGGTCTGGCGGTGGTGGCGACCATGTTGCTGGCGCCACGGGTGGTGCGCATTGTGCCGGCGGCGATTCTGGCCATGCTGACCGGCATCGCGGTATATCTGCTGCTGGGTCTGGCGGACCCTGGTCTGTGGCAATCGCATGGCAATCCCTACATCATCGGTCCGCTGGTGGGCGGTCATGGCGAACTGGCCGAGATGCTGCAACAGAATCTGCAGGCGCTGCAGCAGGGTGACCCGGCCATGCTGGCCCAGGTGGTCATTCCGGCACTGACGCTGGCCGCGCTGCTCTCCATCGACACCCTGAAAACCTGTGTGGTGCTGGATACCCTGACCTACTCGCACCACAATCCGAACCGTGAGCTGGTGGCCCAGGGGCTGGCCAATGTGGCCTCGGCGGTGATGGGCGGCATCCCCGGTGCGGGGCAGATGGGGGCCTCGATGGTCAATCTGTCCAGTGGCGCCCGCACGCGCCGTTCCGGTCTGCTGGCCGGCGGCTTTGCGCTGCTGGCCTTGCTGCTGTTGTCGCCGCTGGTGGCCTGGGTACCGCTGGCGGCGCTGGCGGGGATTTTGCTGGTGGTCGGGGCGCGCATGATCGATGTGCGCAGTCTGGCGTTCTTCCGCAGCAAGGCCACGCGCTTTGACTTTCTGGTCATCATTGCCGTGGTGGTGACCGCGCTGAGTGTCAGTCTGATTGCGGCGTCAGGGGTAGGCATTCTGCTGGCGATGATGCTGTATCTGCGCGAGCAGATGCGCAGCACGGTGCTGCGCCGCAAGATCGAAGGCGGCGGCGCCTTCTCGCGGGTGATGCGCCACGAACAGGAGCTGGCCATCCTGATCCGCGAAGGCAGCAAGACGGTGATCGTCGAGCTGCAGGGCAGTCTGTTTTTCGGCACCGCGCACCAGCTTTATCTGGCGCTGGAGCCGGAAATCGGTCCGCGCACTTATGTGATTCTCAATCTGCGCCGGGTGCAGTCGATCGACCTGACGGCCACGCATGTCCTCGAGCAGATCAAGGACCGGCTGGAGGCGGTCGGGGCCTGGCTGATTTTTTCGGAAATCCCGCACGGGCTGCCCAGCGGCTTGAAGATGAAGCGCTATCTGCGGCAGGTCGGTTTGCTGCAGGACAGCCCGAAGGCGCTGGCCTTCCGTCAGCTGGATGAGGCGCTGGAGTGGGTGGAGGGGCAAATGCTGCGCGAAGCGGCCTGTCTGGTGCGCGAGGAGGCGGAACCGCTCAGCCTTGACGCGCTGGAGCAGGTCTTGTGCTGGAAGCCCGGCTCACTGACCCGGCTGGCCGATCTGATGGAAACGCACCATGCGGCCGCCGGGGAAAAGGTGTTTGCGCTCGGTACCGAGGGCGGCGATTTGCTGTTCATCCGCCGCGGCACGGTGCGGGTCAGTCTGCCGTTGCGCAAGAAGGAGGCCTGGCATATCGGTACTTTCGGTCGCGGCGACTTTATCGGCGAGATGGGCTTTCTCGACAGTGTGCGCCGCACGGCCGAAGCCGTCGCCATGACCGACACTGACTATTACCTGCTGTCGCGTCAGCGCTTTGACCAGTTTGCGGCCACCCAGCCGGATGGCTGTGCCGCCATCTTCGAAGGGATTGCGCTGGTGCTGGCCATGCGCATGCGCATGATGAACAAGGAGCTGCGCGTGCTGCGCGACTAGGGCCTATGGCTTGAGCAGCAACTGGCGCCACTCGGCCGGGCTGTGGCTGACGTTGTACTGCATCCAGCGGCTGGCGATGCCGATGTTGAAGCCGTAGCGCAGCGCAATCACCAGTCCGGCACGATCGGTCGCGGCCATTTGCGGCAGCGCCGCGCGTGCCACCTGATTGGCCATGGTCTGCGTCAGCCGGGCGCGCTGATCGACCTGGGCCGAGACCTGCAGGAAGACTGTCGGTGGCGCCCCCTCAGGCGAGGTGCCGCCCTTCTGTGCCTCCTGAACGCCGATGGCCCTCACGCCGGGCACCGCCTGCACGGCATTCGCCACCCGGGTCAGCTCTCCATAGACCGGTGCATTGAGCCAGTGCGCCAGCATGGGCGGCAAGGCGGCGGCCAGGGCCAGCATGGACAGCCCGGCATAGGCATGACCTCGCCAGAAGACAGGGTTCGGCAAGTCCCCCGGCTGTTTGCGCAGCACCAGTGTGCGGCACAGTACATCGGGCAGCCACTGTCCCTGCCGGCGGTTGAAGATCATCATGTGCAGGCAGGCCAGCCCGACCCCCAGGCTCAATGCCGCTTGCAGCATGGACAAGCCCATCTGGCCGTCGCCCGGCCCCTGGCTGAGGGCGTTGATTTCCAGCGGCAGCGCAATCACCAGGTAGCGCAAGGCGCTGCGTACGGGGCTGATCCGTTGCCCCGCCTGGTGGTAGAGCACGATGCCCAGCAGCCGTTTGCCCAGTGTCTGGCCGCCGCCCAGACGACTGTCGAGTACGCCGAAATACAGCACACTCAGCACCAGACCGATCAGACGCCCCCAGCCACCGAGGCTCGCCAGCTGGTCAAAGGCCACCAGGCCGCAAAGCTGGCCCACGGTGCCCAGCAGCAACAGATCGATCGCAAAGGCCGCCAGGCGGCGCCAGAATCCAGCATGGTTCATCAACGGCTTCCTGTCTGAGGCGCGTCCGGTTGGCTGCCGGCACGCAATGATAAAAGCATGAAAAATAATTGGCGATTATAGCCTGCTCATGATCGGCGGGCATCCGTTCATCCGGTGTCAGCACCGGTCATCGTGCAGTACGGCAGTTCATCGCCTGGTCCTGTGCTCACAACCTGCCGGTCGGCATGCTGGGCGCCATCGAACTCGACAAGGCGCCTGACATGCTTCTGATCATTCTGCAGCACACCCCGATCTGGGTGTTTCTGTTGCTGGCTTACCTGCTGTATGCCGGTTATCTGCAAACCCGGCCGCGCGAAGTGCCGCTGGCGCGCGTGCTGATCCTGCCGCTGGTGATGCTGGGGCTGTCGCTGGGCGGGCTGGCCAGTGCCTTTGGCTCGGCGCTGGCTTTTGCCTGCTGGGGCGGTGGTCTGGTGATCGGCCTGAGTCTGTGGCAACGCCGGGGGGGCGTATCGACCGCACGCTATCTGCCGCAGCAACGCCGCTTCTGGCTGCCGGGCAGCCGCTGGCCCATGCTGGTCATGCTGCTGATCTTCTGCAGCAAGTATGCGGTGGCGATCAGCCTGGCGCGCAGCCCGGCGCTGGCGCAGCAACGCGATTTCGTCATGGCCATTGCCTTGCTGTACGGGCTGTTGAGCAGCTATTTCGCAGCGCGCCTGCTGCTTTTGCTCAGGCTGACGGTGCCAGCCAGGCCGACTTGAAATCGAACCAGCCCAGGCTGTTGAGCCGCACCCCCTGCATCTGGTGGCTGCCCTGCAGGCGGAACCAGTGATGAAACAGCGGCAACAGCCAGCCGCTTTGCACCACTTCGGCGGCCAGCGCCTGGGCCGTGACTTCACCGCGGCGCCAGGCGGAATGCCAGCTGGCCAGTGGCAGCGTGCCGGCGGCCTCCAGGCCATGGCGCAGCAGCGGCGTGCCGAGCAACCAGGCGGCGACGGCGTATTCCGGATTGCCGGCAAAATTGATGGAGCCCAGCCAGAGGTCAAACTCGCCCTCGCCCTGGTCCCAGGCGTCGTAGGGCAGGCAATGGCATTCGAGTTGCACGCCCTGTGCGGCCAGTCGTTGCTGCATCAGGTCGGCCACGATAGGGTAATCCGGCTGTTCGGCGTGGTAGGCCAGGCGCAGGGTCAGCGTTGGCTGCGGGGGCGTGGCTGTCTGCGCCATCTGGCCATGAAACCATTGCGGCAGCAGACCGGCGGCCGGGGTCCAGTAGCGGCGGACTTCGGGCGTCAGGCCGGCGATCAGGCCCAGCGGGGTCAGTTCCTGGCTCAGCCATTGCCGCAGCGGTGCCGAGTGCATGCGCGCCGAGCGGCCGTCAAACAACAGGAAGTGGCAGCCCTGCTCGCACACCATCTCGTCACGCGCCTGGCTGGCATCGCCGGCCTTGACCTGGACCTTCAGTTCGCAGGAAGAGCGCCGCTCATGCAGGGCCGAGCCATCGATCAGATCCGGCACGATCAGGATATCCACCTCGTCCAGCAGGGCCCGGTAGCCAAAATAGTCGTCGAAGGCCTGCAGCTTGAGCTGGTAGTTGTCATTGATCTGCACGCGGTAGGGGCCGGTGCCCACCGGCAGGCGCGCGAAGTCGGGCCGGGTCGACGCCTCGGGCGGGACGATCATGGCGCTGGCATCGGCCAGCAGCCAGGGCAGCCAGCCATCCGGTTCGTGCAGCTCGATGGCCAGGCAGCGCGGCGACAGGATGCGCACTGCCCGCCAGTGGCGAAACAGCGGTTGTGTCATCAGGCGCTGCAGGGCGGCCACCACTTGTCCGATCTCCAGCCGCGAGCCGTCATGCCACTGTACCGAGGGGCGCAGATGAAAGTGCCATTCAAGCGGAGTATGGGCATACCAGTGGTGCGCCAGATCCGCCTCGATTTCCCCTTTTTCCTCATTTAGTCGGGTCAGGCCGCTGAACAGCTGGCCGGCCAGATGGCGCTCGGTTCGCCGCAGCGGGGTTCCGGGCAAGAGGTGATGCAGCGGCCGGTAGTAGGGCACGGTCAGGACCTGGCGCCCCTGCTCCCAGCGCTGCCCCAGTCGCGACAGCAACAGCGAGGACAGCGCATCGCGATCTTCCAGCAGATCGACGGCTTGTTCCAGGCGTCCCTGCGCCAGCAATTGGCCGGCGCGCTCGCGCTGCAGCTGGTCCGGGGTATGGCAGAACACCAGCTGCGAACGGCCGCCGCGGCCGGCTCGCGACTGCCACTCGATCCAGCCCTGTGCCTGCATCAGCGCCAGCAGGTTGCGCATATGGCGCCGGGTGCAATGCAGGGTATCGGCCAGTCGCTGCAAGGTGGTCTGTACGGTTTGCCCGCCATGGGCCTGGTACAGACGCTGATACTGCTGGCTCAGCCGTGCGGATAGCATAAAGAGGAAATCCTTTTCTCATATCTCAGCAATTTTTCTTACCCCTTTTCAGCGCCAAAATAGCGCATCCCCCTTTGCGGAGTCCAGTATGCAAAAGCAAATCCTGCTCGGCTATCATGCCGAATACCTGAAACGCCATCTGCCGCGTTTCGGGATCCAACCCGAGGTCGCCATGGCGTTGCTGACCGATTTGATCCAGGGGCCGGCGCAACGCAAGGGCGCCCCCCTCAACCCGTGCACACGAAAGCCATCATCCGATGCAAAGGCAAACTGATTTTTCCCTGTGGGCGAATGCCCTGCTGTTTGACATGGACGGCACGCTGGTCGATTCCAGTGCGGTCGTGGAAAAGGTCTGGCATGGCTTTGCCGCCCGCCACGGGCTGGATGCCGCCGCGGTCATGGCGCGTATTCCCGGCCGCAAGGCGGAGGAAAGTGTGGCCCTGCTGGCGCCTCCCGGGGTGGATGTCGCGGCCGAGGCGGCACGGCTGACGGCGGAAGAAGTGGCCGATACCGAGGGCATTGTCGCCTTGCCGGGCGCCGCACGCCTGCTGGCCGCGCTGCCGGATCATGCCTGGGCGCTGGTCACCTCGGCGCCCAGGGTGCTGGCCGAAGCCCGCATGCGGGCTGCCGGGCTGCCGCTGCCGGCGGTGATGATTTGCGGCGAGGAGGTGGAACGCGGCAAGCCGGACCCTGAGGGTTATCTGAAGGCGGCACAGAGGCTCAAGGTAGCCCCCGCTGACTGTGTGGTGTTCGAAGACGCGCCGGCGGGTCTGCAGGCGGGTCTGGCTGCCGGCATGCAGGTGGTGGCGCTGGCCGGCACCTTGCCGTCCGCTCAGCTGGCCGACTTCTGCTGGCTCACCGATTACCGCGATCTGCAGCTGCAACAGCAAAACGGCCGCTTCTGCCTGAGCAGAACGCGGCCGCTGGTGCAGGTGGAGCCGGTCATGGCGACACGTCTTCGCCAAAGTACTTGAGCGACAGACGCCTGTAGGTGCCATCGGCTCGAATCTGGCCCAGTGCCTGATTGATGGCACTGACCAGTGCCGGATTGCCCTTGCGCAGCACCACGCCGGCCGATTCGGCGTTGGCCTCGTAGGCGGCGACTTTCAGCGGGGCATTCGGCTGATGCTTCTTGAAGTCAAAGAAGGACAGACTGTCATTGATGGTCGCGTCGGCTCGCCCGGACAGCAACAGCGCCACGCTTTCGTTAAACCCCTGCACCGGAATCACCTCGGCGCCGTTGGCCTGGGCCAGACGGGCAAAGTTGCTGGTCAGCGAATTGGGTGATTTCTTGCCTTTCAGGTCGGCAAAGGACTTGATGCTGTGGTTGTCGCTGCGCACGATCAGTGCCGCCTTGGAGACGATATAGGGCGCGGAGAAATCGTATTTGGTCTGGCGCGCCGGCGTGATCGACACCTCATTGATGACCACGTCGTAACGGGCCACATCCAGCCCGGCAATCAGCCCGTCCCATTTGCCTTCGACAAACTGCGGCTTGACGCCGAGTTTCTGCGCCAGCGCTTCGGCCAGTTCGACATCAAAGCCAACCAGCTTGCCGCTGGCGTCATGAAAGGTGAAGGGGGGGTACGAACCTTCCGTGCCGATTTTCAGCACCCCGGCAGCCTTGATCTGAGCCAGGGCATCGCTCGCCTGGGCACTGGCGGCCAGCAGGGGCAGAACCAGCAACAATAAACGGGGCGCAAATCGATTCATACAGCACTCCTGAGGTCTTCGTGAATAACGTCCCCCGTCAGCGGGGGTGATCAGGGATGAATGTAACAGCCGCGCTTTATTCTGATTAATAACTTAATTTCCGGTTGTCATTACTAAAATATATATATCACCCCTGTCGCACATCGTCCTGAGCCTGCTGCGGGCTGTTACACTCACCAGTCTGACATTGTTATTCATTCATCATGATCATTACGCCTGCGACCAGTAGCGACTGGCCGGCGCTGGAGCAGCTCTTCCTGCACACCCGTCTGGCCACTTTTTACTGGCAAACCCCGGCACAGCTGAAGGCCGACAATTTGCGCCAGCAGAGCGAGGGCGAAGCCATCTGGCTGGCGCGCGACGCGACCGGCCAGTTGTGTGGTTTCATCAGCGTGTGGCAGCCCGATCACTTCATCCACCACCTTTATGTCGCCCCCGGCCATCAGGGCCAGGGCATTGGCCGCCTGCTGCTGCAGTCGTTGCCTGACTGGGGCCGCCAGCGTTACACCCTGAAGTGTCTGCAGCAGAACCTGGCCGCCAGGGCTTTTTATGATCGGCAGGGGTTTGTCCAGCTGGCGCGGGGCGAGGGCCCGGACGGCGCTTATTGCCTGCTGGCGCATGAGGGACGAGGCAGCATGATGTATGACCGCAAGACCGCCGACACAATGGACATCTCGCCCGCCACGTCCGCCGAACGCTCGGCGGTGCAAGCGTTTTACACCCTGGTCGGCTACAACGGCAGCTTGCGTGAGACGGACCTGATCATGGTGGCACGCCTGCATGGACAGCTGGTCGGTGCCGTTCGCCTGTGCCTGGAGCAGCAGACCATGGTGCTGCGCGGCATGCAGATTCATCCCTTGTATCAGCAACAAGGCATCGGTGCGCGCTTGTTAGGTGCCTGCATCCCGCACCTGCAGCAGGCGACTGCCTACTGCCTGCCCTATGCCCACCTGCGCAACTTCTATGGCCATGCCGGCTTCGAAACCGTGTCCGCCAGCGAGCTGCCACCATTCCTCGCCGAGCGACTCACCGACTGCCTGGCACAGGGAGAACCCCTAATTGCCATGCGCCGCCCCCCCAGCACCCACCGTTGATGGCGCAATGAAAGATTGCGCCCTACAACATCCACGTAGGATGCATTCGCGTAGGATGCATTCGCGTAGGGTGCATTCGCCGAAGGCAATGCGCCAATGGTGCATTCGCCGAAGGCAATGCACCGATGCAATGCATCAATGCAATGCCCCGATGCAACCCACCGATGCAATGCCCCAACCGTTGAGGCGCAATTAAAGATTGCGCCCTACCGCCACAGGATACATCCACGTAGGACACATTCGCGTAGGATGCATTCGCCGAAGGCAATGCATCAATGCAATGCCCCAATGCAACGCCCCCATGCCCCCCCCACCAACGGTTGACATGAACCTCACCGGCTGCCGAGATGAGGCCGCGGGTGTTCGTACCAGTCTCTGGAGCCATTCACGACCCGCACGACCAGCAACATCACCGGCACCTCGATCAGCACGCCGACCACGGTGGCCAGTGCCGCGCCAGACTCGAAGCCGAACAGGCTGATGGCCGTGGCCACGGCCAGCTCGAAGAAATTCGACGCCCCGATCAGCGCGGACGGCGCGGCAATCGCATGCTTTTCACCCAATTGCCGGTTCAGCCAGTAGGCCAGCGCGGCATTGAAAAACACCTGAATCAGGATGGGCACCGCCAGCAAGGCGATCACCAGCGGCTGGCGCAGGATGGCTTGCCCCTGAAAGGCAAACAGCAGCACCAGGGTGGCCAGCAGCGCCGATATCGACCAGGGTGCGATGCGGGCCAGGGTGGCATCGAACACCGCCTGTCCTCTGGCCAGCAGGGCTCGACGCCAGAGTTGGGCCAGGGTGACGGGCAAGACGATGTAGAGCAGCACCGAGGTGAGCAAGGTGCCCCATGGCACGCTGATCGAGGATATCCCCAGCAGCAGGGCGACAATCGGCGCAAAGGCAAACACCATGATGGTGTCGTTGATGGCGACCTGCGACAGGGTGAACAGCGGGTCGCCGCCGGCCAGGCGGCTCCAGACGAAGACCATGGCCGTGCAGGGCGCGGCCGCCAGCAGTATCAGGCCGGCAATATAGCTGTCGAGCTGCCCCGCCGGCAGCCAGGGCGCGAATAGCTGACGCACGAACAGCCAGCCGAGCAGGGCCATGGAAAAGGGCTTGATCAGCCAGTTGACCAGCAGGGTCACGCCAATGCCGCGCACGTGGTGCCGGATTTCATGCAGGGCGGCAAAGTCCACCTTGAGCAGCATCGGAATGATCATCACCCAGATCAGCAGCCCAACAGGCAGATTGACGCGGGCAAACTCGATGGCACCGATGGCATGAAACAGGCCCGGCGCCCACTGGCCGGCCGCGATGCCGGCCAGAATGCAGAGGACAACCCACACGCTCAGATAGCGTTCGAAGCGATTCATGGCCATGGCAGGACGAAGGGGCTGCGCCATCATGCCTGCTCCAGTCCGAGCGCGGCGCACACTGCCGGCACCAGGCGGGCGCGAATGTCGTCGCGCACCGCCAGGAATTGCTGCAAAGGCTCGCCATGCGGGTCATGAAAACCGACATGCAGCTGTTTGACCCGGCGCGGAAACACCGGGCAGCTTTCCCGGGCGTGATCACACACCGTCACCACCAGATCAATCTGCCGGTCCAGCCAGGTATCGACCGATTTGGGCCGCAAGCCCTCGCAGGGCAATCCGGCCATGCGCAGGGCGGTCAGTGCCCCCTCGGCCACTTGCGCCTGGGGCTGGGTGCCCGCCGAGATGGCCTGTACCCGCCCCGCCAGGTCATGGTTCAGAATGGCTTCGCCCATCTGGGAACGGCAGGCATTGCCGGTGCACAGCACCAGCACGGTCGGAAGGTCAGACATTTTGCATGGTCTCCGGTCGGTCGGCTGGCGTGCAGCAGGCTGTTGTCGTCAGACAGGGCGAGCCCTGACAGCAGTTCTGCGTCAGAAAGGCGATCAGGCCATCGACCGATTCATAGTTGGCTGAGTAGTGAATGAAACGGCTGGCGCGCTGACCACGGATCAGGCCAACCCGGCTGAGATGCGCCAGGTGGAAGGACAGCGTGGCCGGCGCCATGGCCAATTGGGCGGCAATGGCACTGGCGTGCAGACCTTGTGGTCCCGCTTCGACCAGCAGGCGAAAGACCGCCAGGCGTGAGGCATGCCCGAGGGCTGCTAGCAATTCGACCGCATTTTCTATTTCCATATTTCCATTATTATCGAATCATCAGCAAAAGCCAACCCTTGTGTCTGGTGCGCACAGGCACAGCTTGCGCCGATTTGTTAGCATGGCGTTTTCTCTTCAAGCCAACCCATCGTGCCCTCCTCTCTGCGCCGACTTGATACGGCCACCCTGTCCGCCCTGCTGCTGATCCTGTTCAATCCGCTGGGGGTCGATCTGTATCTGCCGGCGCTGCCTGCCATTGAACAATCGCTGGGGGGCCATGCCTCGGTCAGCATCAGTGTGTTTGTGTTCAGTCTCGGGCTGGGGCAATTGCTGTTCGGCCCGCTGGCCGACCGGATTGGCAGGCGGCCGGTGGCTTTGTCCGGCCTGCTGCTTTATGCCCTCAGCGCCCTGTTGGCCAGTCACAGTCAGCAGCTGGGCAGTTTTCTGCTGCTGCGGCTGACGCAGGGGCTGGGCGCCAGTGCCAGTGCGGTGTGCGCCTTTGCCGTAATCCGCGACTGCTTCGATGGTGATGCCGCCGCTCGCCGTTACAACCTGCTCAATGGCACGCTGAACATTGTCCCGGCGCTGGCGCCGGCGCTCGGTGGCTGGCTGACGCAGGGCTGGGGCTGGCCGCTCTGCTTTGAACTGCTGGCCGGCGCGGCCTTGCTGGCCTCGCTGTGGCTGGGCTGGCGTATGCCGGAAACGCGCGTCATCCGGGTTGCGCATGCTCGCCCGCTGCCGCTGGCTCGGGTACTGACCCACCCGGCCATGCTGCGTTATGGCTTCTGCTGCTGCGCGGCACTGGGGCTGATCATCAGCTATGTCACGCTGGCGCCGGCGGTGCTGATTGCCCGCGGCGGGCTGTCCGGCGGTGAGTTTGGCCTGCTGTTCGGGGCCAATGCCCTGCTGATCATGGCGGCCAGCTTCATCAGCCTGCGTACCATCGGCCGCTTCAAGCTGCGTCATGTCTTGCGCTTCGGGCTGTTGTTGATGTTGCTGGCCGGCCTGTTGATGTGGCTGTTGGCCGCCCGGCAGGGCGCGTGGCACTACATGCTGCCGGTGGGCGTGCTGGGGATCGGGTTCGCCTGCACGCTGGGTCCGGCCAGCAGTCTGGCCATGGCACCGTTCGGCGAGATGGCCGGGCGGGCCGCCGCGGTGGTGGGCTGTGCACAGATGCTGTTTGCCTCGCTGCTGTCGGCGACGCTGGCGGCCCTGCCCTGGCCGGCTGAATGGGCGCTGGGCGGTGGCATCATTGTGCTCAGTGGGGTCGGCTTGCTGCTGTTGCGGGATCGTCAGGGCGACTGAGTCGGTGCCAGCGGCGTCAGCCGGCGCAGGCGCCAGGCCAGCGCCAGCGCCAGTAGCTGCAACAGCGCGAGCAAAAGGATGACACCCGGCCAGCCGCGTGCCCCGAAGGCCAGACCGGAGACCGATCCGATGATACTGCCGCCCAGATAGTAACAAGCCAGATACAGTGCCGAAGCCAGTGCGCGCCCCTGGCGGGCGCGCAGGCCGACCCAGCTGCTGGCCACCGAGTGGCCGGCAAAGAAGCCGATGGTGCAGAGTGTCAGTCCGGCGATGATGAGCCACAGGCTGTCGGCCAGTGTCAGGCCGAGGCCGGCCAGGACGACGCACTGGGTCAGCCACAGCACATTGCGTCGCCCGACCCGATCGGACAGGCGCCCGGCCCAGGCCGACGACACGGAGCCGACCATGTACAGGCTGAACACCAGCCCGATGGTGCCGGGACTCAGCAGATAGGGGGCCGCTGCCAGGCGGAAGCCGAGATAGTTGTAGACACTGACGAAGCAGCCCATCAGGGCAAACGAGGTCAGAAACAGCCATGGCAGCCCGGCATCGGCCAGATGCGCGCGTGCGGCCTGTGCCATGTCGCCCAGTCGCGTGCGTTGCGGCCGGAAATGCCGCGATGGCGCCAGGTTGTGCCAGAACACCCAGGCACTGCCGACGCCCAGCAAACCGATCAGCAGCAGTGCCACGCGCCAGCTGAAGTGCTCCACCACCAGCGACGACAGAAAGCGACCGCTCATCCCGCCCAGGGCATTGCCGCCCACATACAGCCCCATCACCCGACCGAGCGAGGCAGGCTCCATTTCTTCTGCCAGATAGGCCATGGCGGTGGCCGGCAGGCCGGACAGGGCCAGTCCGACCAGTGCGCGAAGCAGCAGCAGCTGGCCAAAGCCGGTGGTCAGTGCGCAAGCCAGGGTCAGCAGGGCGGCCAGTGCCAGCGCCGCGCCCATGAGCGGCTTGCGGCCGACCCGATCGGCCAGCCAGCTGGCCGGCAGCAGGCCGAAGGCCAGGCTGGCGGTCGAGGCGGACAACACGCCGCTGGCGCTGGCCGCACTGATCCCGAAGGCCTGGCTGAACTGCGGCATCAGGGGCTGCAGGCAGTAGAGCATGGCAAAGGTGGCGAAGCCGCCGGCAAACATGCCGCGTGCCGTGCGCCAGAAGGCGGGGGTGCCGGCGACCAGACGGGCGGGTTCGGTGCTGCGGGGCAAGGACATGACGGAATCCGTCGAAGAGGTCTGTCGATTGTAAGCGACTTTGCGCTTTCTGGTGACGCTCGTGGTCCAGCAGCCATGGCGGGTGCCTCAGCCCGCTGCCATCGCCGGTCAGGGTGCCCATGCGGATTGTCTGTCCCTGAGCGCTGTCGGTCTGACCATACGGCACCGGCTGCCTGGGGCATTGCGCTATCATCAAGACGCCGAGCCTGACGATGCGTATGCCTTGTGGAGTGACTATGTCGCCGTTATCCCGAACCGCCCTGACCCTGATGATCTGCCTGCCGCTGTCTGCTGCCGCCTGTACCCTGTGGGGGGTGACAGGCTCACAGGCGCCCATGACGCTGATCGCCAAGAATCGCGACTGGCGGCCGGATCACCAGCAATCGCTGCGGCTGGTGAAACCGGTACATGGCCTGCCCTATGTCGGGCTGTTCGCCGATGGCGGGCGGGCGCCCGGGCTGAAGGCCGGCGTGAATCGTGCCGGCCTGGTGGTGGTGAGTGCCTCGGCCAGCAGTCTGACGCGCGCGCAGCGCGACGCCAGCAGCGGCGAACAGGGGGTGATGCGCCGCATTCTGGCGCAGGACGCGGATCTGGATGCCGTGGCGCAGCATGCCGCGCAGTGGTTCGCCCATGCCCGGCCGATGTTTCTGCTGCTGGCCGACCGCCACGGACTGATGCAGGTGGAGATCGGTCTGAATGGCCGCTATGCCCTCAGTCGGCAGCGCGATGGCAGCATGGCGCATACCAATCATTATTTCGACCCTGCCCTGGTGGACGGCGCTCAGCGTATCGGCCAGAGCAGCCGCGTGCGGCTGGCGCGGGTGCGCAGTCTGATCGCCGGGCATCAGGGGCCGTGGGCGATCGCCGACTTTCAGCGGATCAGTCATGACCAGCACGATGGCCCGGATGACAGCCTGTGGCGCCATGGTCGCGAAGATACCCTGGCCGGCTGGCAAGTGGCGCTGCCGGCGCAGGCGGCGCCGCAACTGTGGCTGCGGCTGGCCAACCCCGGGGCGCCGGTGCGTGATCTGCAGCTGACCCTGGACGAGGCCTTCTGGCGGCAAGCCGCCCAGACCCTGGCCGGGGCGGACGGGCGTTGAGCCTGTCATGGCATGCTCATGACAAGTTAATCATGCCGCCACATAATGAGCCCATGTCGATGGAACTGTCATGAGCAAATACCGCGAACTGGTCGAACACCTGATTCACAGCATCGAGCGGGGGGATTATCTGCCCGGTGAGCTGATCCCTTCGCTGCGCCACAGCGAACAGCATTTCAACGTCAGTCTGAACACGGTGCGCCGTGCCTACGAGGAGCTGGAGCGCCTGGGCTATATCGAGGCGCGGCCGCGCAGCGGTTACGTGGTGGCCCGCGGGGCTGCCGGCATGCAGGATCTGCTGGCCGCCCCGCTCGGTGCGCCGTTCATCAATCCGCAGCTGCATGACACCCGGGCGCTGACGCGGGCGTTTTTCCATGCCATGCGCCATTACCAGCAGGGGCTGGCGGAGCCGGCGCTGGCCGGTTTGCCGGCACTGCGGCGCCAGCTGGCGCGTCTGGCGCACGGTGAAGGCTGGTCGCTGCATGCCGACGAAATTCTGGTGACCTGTGGCGGGATGGAGGCTTTGTCGCTGGCGATTTCGGCGGTCACGCTCGGGCAGCATGAACCGGGGGTGGCGGTGCTGTTGCCGGCTTTCCCCGGCCTGCTGGGCCGGCTGAACGAGCAAGGGGTGCGCATCTGGCCCATGACCTTGCTGCCGGATGGTCTGCCCGATCTGGCGGCCATCGAACCGGCGCTGTCACAGGGCAAGATTCAGGCCATTGCGCTGATGAGTGTCTATGGTCATCCGCACGGCCAGACCCTCGGTCCGGCCGCCCGGCAGGCCATCCTGCAACTGGCGCAGCAGCACGATATCGCCATCATTGAGGACGATGCCTACCGCTGGCTCGGGTTTCATGCGACCACCCCGGTTCCCTTGCAGGCGATGGATCAGTCCGGACGCGTCCTGCTGTGCAGTACGTTCTCCAAGACGCTGACGCCCGGTTACCGTCTCGGCTGGCTGGTCCCTGGCCGCTATGGCGAGATCTGCCGCCGCCTGAAGCTGGCGCAGACGCTGTCGTCGCCCCTCCCCAATCAGATGGCGCTGGCCGAGTTGCTGGCGCAGGGCAGGCACAAGGGGATGCTGGCGCAGCTGACTGACCGGCTGGCGCAGCAGGTGCGTGCCGTGGAGGGGCTGCTGCACGACAGGTTGCCGTTCGGACGTTTCAGCCCGGCTCAGGGCGGCTATTTTGTCTGGTTGCGTGATCTGCCGGTCGACAGCAGTCATCTGACGGTGCAGGCCCAGCGCCACGGCATCCAGCTGGCGGCGGGCTGGCTGTGCCAGCCCGACGAGGTCGGCCGCCATGCCTTGCGCATCAATGCCAGCTACTACGATCCGGCGCAACAGGCCGCGTTCGACTGGCTGCTGCAGGCGCTGGCACAGCCTGACCTCAGGGCATCAGCAGCCGTGCCGCTTCGCTGACGCGCTGGCCGGGCTCACGCTGATCGACCAGTTCAAACTGCAGGGGATGGCTGCCCGGCGCCAGCACGGAGGGGTCGGCAATCACCGCCAGCTGCACGCTGGCGCTGCCATCGGCCGGTGCACGCAGTGGCTGGCGCAGGTCGGTGCGCACGACGCCGCTGCCGCGGACAGTCAGGGCGTATTGACGCGCCTCTGGCCGGGTATTCTGGATGCGCAGGGTATAGACATTTTCGATCAGGCCATCGGGGGTTTCGCGCGCCATGACCGCCCGGTCACGCAGCACATCGACGCGGAAGGGTTCGCGCCATGCCAGCCCCCAGACCATCATCGCCACCAGGGTGCCGAGCAGGGCGCTGTACACCAGCACGCGCGGACGCTGCCACAGGGTGCGTGCCTGCGGGGTCTCCGGGTTGAGCCGGTCAAGGCGGATCAGGCCGCGCGGCCGTCCGATCTTGTCCATCACCTGGTCACAGGCATCGATGCAGGCGGCACAGCCGATGCACTCATACTGCAAGCCCTGGCGGATATCGATGCCGGTCGGGCAGACCTGCACACAGAGGCCGCAATCGACGCAGGCGCCTTTGCCGGGGCTTTTCAGGCTGCCGCGCGGTTCGCCGCGCCGGGTGTCATAGGTGACCAGCAGGGTATCGGCATCAAACATGGCACTTTGAAAGCGGGCATAAGGGCACATGTGCTTGCACACGCTCTCGCGCAGATGGCCGGCCAGCAGCCAGGTAAAGCCGGCATAGCCCAGGGCAAACAGCCACTCCCATTGTCCGGCGCCGCCGTTGAACCAGCGCGGCGCCAGTTCGCGCATCGGCGAGAAATAGCCGACCAGGGTCCAGCCGGTCAGCAGGCTGAAGGCCAGCATCAGCGCCTGGGTCAGGCTCTTGCGCGCAAGTTTGCCGGCGGACCAGGGCGCGGCATCGCGGCGGCGGCGCTCGGCTGGCGGACCTTCGATCCAGCGCTCGATCCACAGCATGATCTGGCTGTAGACCGTCTGCGGGCAGGAGAAACCACACCACAGGCGCCCGGCCAGGGCGGTCCACAGAAATAGTCCCAGGGCACAGAGAATCAGCGTCCCGGCCAGGTAGATCAGGTCGCCGGGCAGCAGGGTGAGACCGAACAGATAGCCACGCATGCTGACGAAATCGAAGCGCACGGCTTGTCGCCCCTGCCAGTCCAGCCAGGGGGTGAGGAAGAACAGCGCCTGGGTGATCAGCACCAGGCCGACGCGCCAGCGATTGAACCGGCCGCTGGTCAACCGTGGATAGAGCTTGATTGGCTGGGCTTGCAGGGGCGTTGCCATCGGGTCGTGCCTCATCGGGAAAAACGTTCCCCGAGGGTAGGCACTCTGTGCCGGCGGCAACAGGCACAGATGGCACGCAATGACGGATACAGGCCCGGAGCGGGCCTGTATCTGTCAGGGATGCAGGGGTTCGGTCAGATGCGCACGGTTCTCCGGCGCCGGATAGGGGTCGGGCCAGTATTCCACCAGCCGGACGATCAGGTCGTCCTCGACACTGAAGAAGGAGATGGCGCGTGCTTGTTGCACGCCATCGGTAATGCTGACGTCGCTGACAACTTCATGTTCGTCGGCCACCAACCGGTTGATGGTGAAGCGCCATTTGCCATGTGCCGGGTATTCCTGGTTCATGCGTGCGAAGCGCTCGGCTCCGCGGATGCGTTCATTGGATTGCGGCCATTCCAGCACAAAACCGGGCGCCAGCAGCGGGCACACCGAATGGAAATCATTGCTGGCCATGCGGCGCCAGAATTCGCGCACCACATTCAGGGCAGAGGCTTGGGACATGGGGCACTCCTGAAACAGATGTCGAGGCATTGTGGCATCCTTGCCCCTGCCATGACAACGTCAACATCCATGCCATGGTTCTGCCCATCTTGCCGCACTCAGATCAAAGACTTGGCTTGGCAAACTGCGGTACGCTAGGCGCCCCGCTTGCCCATTTGCAGGACATCATGCAGGTTGATTATCAGGCCATCCTTGAGGATATCGCGCTGGAAGTGGCGCCGCTGACCCATCAGGGGCGCGTGGCCGACTATATTCCTTCGCTGGCACAGGTGCCGCTGGCTCAGTTCGGTATGTGCGTCGTCACGCTGGATGGCCGTTATTATTCGGTCGGCGCGGCTGACAAACGCTTCTCCATCCAGAGTATCTCCAAGCTGTTTGCCCTGACCCTGGCCTTCCGCCAGTTGGGGGATGCCTTGTGGGAACGGGTGGGACGCGAACCCTCGGGCAATCCGTTCAATTCGCTGGTTCAGCTGGAGAATGAGGCCGGCAAGCCGCGCAATCCGTTTATCAATGCCGGTGCGCTGATGGTGACCGATGTGCTGTGCAGTCACTCGGTCAACGCCCATCTGGCCATTTTGCATTTCCTGCGCCGCCTGAGCGGGCGGAGTGATATCCACTTTGATCACGCCGTGGCCGAGTCGGAAGCCGCCACCGGCCATCGCAATGCGGCCATGGCGCACTTCATGAAGAGTTTTGGTCGCATCCAGTCGCCGGTCGATGTGCTATTGAACAGTTATTTCCACCAGTGTTCGATTGCCATGAGCTGTCGTGAGCTGGCCACGGCGGCGCTGTTTCTGGCCAATCGCGGGGTGGTGCCGAATAGTGGCGAGCATTTGCTGACGGCCAGTGAGGCCAAGCGGATCAGTGCGGTGCTGCTGACCTGCGGCACCTATGATGCGGCCGGTGACTTTGCCTATCGGGTGGGCTTGCCGGCCAAGAGCGGGGTCGGCGGCGGGATTGTGGCCATCGTGCCGGGCGAACTGGCGGTGTGCGTCTGGTCGCCCGGGCTGGATGCCAACGGCAATTCGCTGGCAGGGGGCATGGCGCTGGAGCGCTTTACCACCCTGGCGGGTAACTCCATTTTCTAGGCGACCCGGCGCTCAGACTTTTTTCAGGAAGCAGGCCTTGAGCATGAAGTTGCCGGCATCCATGCGGCAATCCACTTCGTGATCGCCGCCGCTGACCAGGCGGATGCTTTTGACTTTGCTACCCATTTTGAGGGTGATGGAACTCCCCTTGACCTTGAGATCCTTGATCAGGACCACGGCATCGCCATCATGCAAGATGGTGCCGTTGGCATCCTTGACCGGTGCGGCCTCTTCTTCACTGGCCGCTGTGGCGAGCGCCGACCACTCGTGGCCGCAATCGGCACAGACATAGTTGTCGCCATCCGGATAGGTGTTTTCCATGGCGCATTGTGGGCAGGCGGGAATCTGGGACATGCTGCATTCCGATCAAGGTAAAAGAAGGCGAGAGGATAACCGATCCCCCTGATGGCAGAATAGTCTTCTACCGCGACATTTTCCCGGACCTGTGAGGCAACAGGCCGGTTTCAAGGAGTGATCGATGCTGAGTCCCCGTCTTTCCCTGAGCCGTCATGGCCCGTCTTTTTCCCGCATTGTGGCCGGCATGTGGCGTCTGGCCGACTGGAATCTGTCGCTGGCCGAGCGCATTCGTCTGATCGAGCAGTGTATCGAGCTGGGGGTCACGACGTTTGATCACGCCGATATCTATGGCGATTACCAGTGCCAGCAGCTGTTTGGCGCGGCGCTGCAGCAGGCGCCGGCGCTGAAGCAGCAGATTCAGCTGGTCAGCAAGTGCGGCATCAAGCTGACTTCGTCGCACCGGCTGGAACACCGCATCAAGCATTACGACACCAGCGCGGCCCATATTCTGGCCTCGACCGAACGTACGCTGGCGGAGCTGCAGGTCGAGACGCTGGACCTGTTGCTGATTCACCGCCCCGATCCGCTGATGGACTATGACGAGATGGCCAGGGCGTTTGAAACGCTGCGTGCCGCTGGCAAGGTGCGGCATTTCGGCGTGTCGAATTTCACCCCGCTGCAGTTCGAGGCGCTCAACAGCCGTATTGCGCTGGTGACCAATCAGGTGGAGTTCTCGCCGCTGCAGCTGTCTGCCCTGCAGGACGGGCAGTTCGATACGCTGCAGCGTCACGGGGTCGCCCCGATGATCTGGTCGGCGCTGGGGGGCGGGCTGTTGTTCCGCCACAATGACACTTCGCCGCTGCAGGCGGTGCTGGCCCAGCTGGCGGCGCAATACGGCAGCTCGGTGGCCAGCCTGGTCTACGCCTGGATCATGCAACTGCCCTGCCGGCCCCTGCCGCTCACCGGCAGCGGGCGGATCGAGGTGATCCGCGACGCCGTGGCCGCGTGCTCCTTGTCGCTGGAACGGCAGGACTGGTACCGGATTCTGCAGGCCGCCTGCGGCCACGAGGTCGCCTGAGTCAGGCATGCCGACCCGCCCGCAACGGGGTCGGCATTTTTCTTGCGCGACCACTAGACGACCGGTCTAATTGATATTATAGTGTGCTCATTGATGCCATCGCCGCAGTTGTCTGCGGATTTTTTTGGCCCACAACCTAGACGACTGGTCTACTCAACAGGATCTGCCATGACACACGCTTCACTGAACAATCGCCGTATCGTGCTGGCCTCGCGCCCGGTCGGCGCCCCGCAGGCCGAGAACTTCCGCCTGGAGGACGCCACGTTGCCCGCGCTGCAAGAAGGGGAACTGCTGGTGCGACAGGTTTATCTGTCGCTGGACCCGTATATGCGCGGTCGCATGAGTGATGCCAAATCGTATGCGGCGCCGGTGGCGATTGATGAGGTGATGGTGGGCGGCACCGTCGGTCAGGTGCTGCAATCCAGGGACCCCGACTTTGCCGAAGGTGACTGGGTGCTGGCCAATGGCGGCTGGCAGGAGCTGGCCGTCGTCGCGGCCGGGTCGGTGCACAAACTGGGGCGGGAGGTCGCCGAACCGAGCCGTTATCTGGGCGTGCTCGGGATGCCGGGCTTTACCGCCTATATGGGTCTGCTGGATATCGGCCAGCCGAAGGCCGGCGAAACGGTGGTGGTGGCCGCCGCGACCGGTGCGGTGGGTTCGGTGGTGGGTCAGTTGGCCAAGCGTCTGGGCTGTCGGGTGGTCGGCATTGCCGGCGGCGACGAGAAATGTCGCTACGCCGTGGAAGAGCTGGGCTTTGATGCCTGTATCGATCACAAGGCGGCTGATCTGCCCGGACGGCTGGCTGCGGCCTGTCCGCAGGGGATTGATGTGTATTTCGAGAATGTCGGCGGTGCGGTGTTCGATGCGGTGCTGCCCTTGCTCAACCCGGCCGCGCGCGTGCCGCTGTGCGGGCTGATCTCTCAGTACAACGCCACCGGCCTGCCGCAAGGCGAGGACCGCCTGTCGCTGCTGATGGGGACGTTGTTGCGCAAGCGTATCCGCATGCAGGGTTTCATTATTTTTGATGATTATGCCCATCGCTATGGCGAGTTTCTCGAAGCCATGCTGCCGCTGGTGAACAGTGGCGCGATCAAGCTGCGCGAAGACCGGGTCGAGGGGCTGGAGAAGGCACCCGAGGCCTTGATGGGTCTGTTGCAAGGCAAGAATTTCGGCAAGCTGGTTGTCCGGCTGGCCTGATCCCTATCCAACATCACGAGGAGCATCATGATGAAGATTTTTTACAAGACCAGTGCCACCGCCATCGGTGGCCGCAGTGGCCATGCCCGTCTGGATGACGGCAGCTTTGATGTGGAGATGTCGACGCCGGGCAGTGGCAAGTCCGGTGTCAATCCGGAACAACTGTTTGCGCTGGGCTATGCCGCCTGTTTCGACAATGCCCTGATTCATGTCGCGCAACGTCTGAAAATGGCGCTGCCGGGCAGCCAGACGCGGGCGGAAGTCGGCATGGGGCAGAATGCCAGTGGCGGTTTTTCGCTGGACGTTGATCTGCATGTCAGCCTGTTTGGCGTCGATCAGGAAAGCGGGGAGAAACTGCTGGCCGCGGCGCATGCCGCCTGCCCCTACTCTAATGCGCTCAAGGGCAATGTCGAGGTGCGGCTGCATCTGACGGTGGTGCCGAAGCAGGCTCGTGTGCTGATGGTGCTGACCTCGCACGATCAGCTGGGCAATACCGGCCACAAAACCGGCTTCTGGCTGGAAGAGTTTGCCGCGCCCTACTACACCTTCCGCGATGCCGGTGCACGCATTACCCTGGCCTCGCCCAAAGGCGGTCAGCCGCCGCTGGACCCGAAAAGCGATGATCCGGCGTTCCAGACCGAGGAAACCCGCCGCTTCCGCCAGGATCCTGCCGCTCAGGCCGCGCTGGCTGCCACGAGCCCGCTGGCCGGCCTCCATGCGGAGGACTTTGATGCCGTGTTCTATGTCGGTGGTCACGGTCCCTTGTGGGATTTGAGCGAAGATGCCCACTCGATCGCCCTGATCGAGGCTTTTGATCGTCAGCGCAAGCCGGTGGCCGCGGTGTGCCATGCGCCGGCCGTGCTGCGCCATGCCCGTCAGGCGGATGGCCGCCCGCTGGTGGCCGGCAAGCGGGTCACGGGTTTCTCCAATAGCGAGGAGGATGCGGTACAGCTGAGTGCGGTCGTGCCGTTCCTGATCGAGGACGAGTTCAAGCGTCTGGGGGCCGATTATCGCAAGGGCGATGACTGGCTGGCGCATGTCGAGGTGGATGGTCTGCTGATCACCGGTCAGAATCCGGCCTCTTCCGCCCCGGTGGCCGAAGCGCTGTTGCAGCTGCTGTCGCGATAAGTGATTCTCATTGCCGCCCCCGGTTGCCGCATGGCAGCATGGGGGCATTGATCTGCCCGGAGTTATCATGACATCCAATTTGTTGCGTCACCCGATTGTCGGCCTGGACGGCCAGCGTATTGACCCGGCCAGCCTGCAGGGCAAGGTCTTGCTGCTGGTGAATACCGCGAGCCAGTGTGGCTTTACGCCGCAGTTTGCCGCCCTGCAGGCGCTGCATGAGCGCTTTGCCGCTCGCGGTCTGGTGGTGGTGGGCTTTCCCTGCAATCAGTTCGGCAAGCAGGATCCGGGCAGCAATCAGCAGATCGGCGCTTTTTGCCAGAAGAATTTTGGCGTGAGTTTTCCGATGGCCGCGCGGATCGAGGTCAATGGTCCGCAGGCACACCCGCTGTGGCGCGAACTCAAGCAGGCTCGGCGCGGGGTGTTGGGCCTGGGCAGGATTCACTGGAACTTCACCAAGTTTCTGGTGAATCGTCAGGGCCAGGTGGTTGGCCGTTTCGCCCCGTTCACCCGGCCGGAAAAACTGGCCGCCCGCATCGAGGCCCTGCTCTAGGGGCCCCAGGCATCTTTCCGGCAGGCTCAGCCCGCCGGTTCCAGCAGGCGAATGCGGTGACCATCCGGGTCGAGCAGCACCATGCTGCGGCCATAGGTCATGTCCTGTGGCGGCTGGATGATGCACAGGCCCAGCTGCTGCAATGCATGGTAGCGCTCGTCCACGGCGTCCTCGTCGTCCAGCACGATGACCAGCTCGGCCCCGCCGCCGGCAATGGTCGCCTCCGGCTGCACGCTGTGTCGGGCCCACAGCCCGAGCCGCAGGCCGGAAGGCTGCTCGAACAGGACAAAGGATGGGTCGCTGCGCACCGGCAGGTCGCCGAGCACGGTCTGATAGAACGTGGCACTGGCGTCGGGATCGTCGACATAGAGCAGTACGTGAGAGGGAATCGCCATGGCAGCTCCTGTGCTTGCCTTTCTATTTTCCTGTCATAAACCGTTATAGTTGATTTTTTAGTAGTTTATTAATCTGCATTTGAATAGAGGCCTGCATGCCCCCGCGTCGCGTCATCTTGTCTTTTCTGCTGCTGTCCGCCCTGCTGCATCTGTATATCGGTCTGCGGCTGCTGAGTGCGCCCGGTCCGGTCTCGCTGGCCCTGTTGCTGCTCTCGGTGCTGGTGGTGCCGTTTTCTCTGCTGCTGCGCAGTATTCGCTGGCCGGCCCTGGCCGATGCGCTATCCTGGATCGGCCTGAGCTGGTTCGGTCTGTTTGCGCTGACATTGAGTTTGACGGCATTGCGGGATGTGGCGCTGCTGGCCATCCGGCTGGTGCATCCGGACTGGCTGGCCAGCTTCTCGCCTGACTCGGCCACGGCGGTCATCTGGCTGTCGCCTTTGTTGCTGCTGGTCGGCATGGCGGGGGCCCGCCGGGTGGCCCGGGTACGACAGGTCACGGTGCCGATTGCCGGTCTGCCGCCCGAGCTGGAAGGGCTGCGTATCGCCCAGCTGAGCGATATCCATGTCGGGCCGACCATCAAACGTGGGTATCTGGCCCGGATGGTGGCGCGAACGAATGCCCTGGGTGCGGACGTGATCGCCATCACCGGGGACGTGGTCGACGGCAGTGTACGGCAGCTGGCCGGGCATACCCGCCCGCTGGCGGACTTGCAGGCACCGCAGGGGGTCTATCTGGTGACCGGCAATCATGAGTATTACTCGGGGGCGCGCGAATGGATCGCCGAGTTTCGCCGGCTCGGCCTGACGGTGCTGGAAAATCAGCATGTGGTGCTGCCACGCGGATCGCGTTCATGGGTGCTGGCCGGGGTCACGGATTATTCGGCCGGGCACTTTGAAGGGGGGGTGGCCAGCGATCCGCAGGCTGCGCTGGCCGGCGCGCCCGCCGAGGCGGCGCTGCGCGTCCTGCTGGCCCATCAGCCGCGCTCGGCCCCTGCCGCGCAAGCCGCAGGTTTCGATCTGCAGCTTTCGGGGCATACCCATGGCGGACAGTTCGTCCCCTGGAACTGGCTGGTGCCGCTGCAGCAGCCCTTTGTCGCCGGGCTGCACCGCCTGGGTGATTTATGGGTCTACACCAGCCGGGGTACGGGCTACTGGGGACCGCCGGTCAGGCTGTTTGCCCCGTCGGAGATCACGCTGTTGCGCTTGACGCGCGCATAGAGAGGCTAGCGATTTGATGGCTTTTGGCCGTATAATCAGCGGTTTGAATACGCACCCGCCAGAGCGGCGCGTCACGCCCAAGCCCGTTGAGCCGGTTCAACGGGCTTTTTGCATCGGACATGCGCCCCTGGCCTGACAGGCTGGATCGATTGCAATGAAGAAAGTGTTTATCAAGACCTTCGGCTGCCAGATGAATGAGTACGATTCGGACAAGATGCTCGACGTACTCGGCAGCGCCGAAGGCATGGTCAAGACCGACTCGCCGGAAGACGCCGACGTGATCCTGTTCAACACCTGTTCCGTGCGCGAGAAGGCACAGGAGAAGGTGTTCTCCGACCTGGGGCGCGTGCGTGAGCTGAAGTTGCAGAAGCCCGATCTGCTGATCGGGGTGGGCGGCTGTGTCGCCTCGCAGGAGGGCGAGCAGATCATCAAGCGCGCGCCCTATGTGGACGTGGTGTTTGGTCCGCAGACCCTGCACCGCCTGCCGGAGCTGATCAAGAGCCGCCAGGACAGCGGGCGCTCCCAGGTGGACATTTCCTTTCCGGAAATCGAAAAGTTCGATCATATCCCGCCGGCCAAGGTGGAAGGGGGCGCGGCCTTTGTCTCGATCATGGAGGGCTGCTCGAAGTACTGCTCCTATTGCGTGGTGCCCTACACCCGGGGGGAGGAAGTCTCGCGACCGTTCGAGGACGTGCTGACCGAGGTGGCCGGTCTGGCGCAGCAGGGCGTGAAGGAAATCACGCTGCTGGGGCAGAACGTCAACGCTTATCGTGGCCTGATGGCCGATGGCAACATCGCCGACTTCGCCATGTTGCTGGAGTATGTGCACGAGATTCCGGGGGTGGAGCGGCTGCGTTTCACCACCAGCCATCCGCGCGAGTTCACCGACCGGCTGATCGACTGCTACCGCACACTGCCCAAGCTGGTCTCGCACCTGCACCTGCCGGTGCAGAGTGGTTCCGACCGCATCCTGATGGCGATGAAGCGTGGCTATACCGCGCTGGAGTACAAGTCGGTGATCCGCAAATTGCGCGCCGTGCGGCCGGATCTGTGCCTGTCATCCGACTTCATCGTCGGTTTCCCGGGCGAGACCGAAGCCGATTTCGAAGCCACGCTGAAGCTGACGCGCGACCTGGCTTTCGATCTGAGCTTTGTGTTCATCTACAGTCCGCGTCCCGGCACGCCGGCAGCCAATTTGAGCGATGACACGCCGCAAGAGGTCAAGGTGCGTCGTCTGGAGGCCCTCAATGAAGTGATTGAGGCCAATCATTACGCGACCAACCAGGCCATGGTGGGCAGCGTCCAGCGGGTGCTGGTCGAAGGGCTGGGCAAGCGGGAGGCGGGTCAGCTGGCGGCGCGTACCGCCAACAACCGGGTGGTGAATTTCCTGGGGCACCCGCGTCTGATCAATCAGATGATCGATGTCCGCATCGTCGAGGCCTTCGCGCATTCGCTGCGCGGCGAGGCACTCATCCAGGACTAACCCGGAGAACACGGCATGTATATTGTTTCGCTGACTTATACCCGTCCGCTGCAAGAGGTGGATGCCCTGCTGGAAGCGCACATTGCCTGGCTGAAGGACGCGTATGCCGCCGGTGTTTTCATCGCCTCCGGCCGCAAGGTGCCGCGCGAGGGTGGCGTCATTCTGGCGCGCGGCGAGCGTGCCGAACTGGATGCCTGGCTGGCCAGGGATCCTTTTGCTGTCGGCGCCGTGGCGCGCTACGATGTGACCGAATTCGTGCCGAGCATGACGGCGCCCGGCTTTGAAGTGCTGACAACGGCGTGACCGTACGCCTTCTGGAGATCTCTGCAACTTGCTGACAGAACCACTGAGTTTCAATCCCGTCGACAATGAGCGCCTGGCCAATCTGTGCGGCCCGCTGGACGAGAACCTGAAACAGATCGAAAACGCCCTGGACGTGGCCATTCAGCGCCGGGGCGAACATTTCAAGATTCAGGGCGAACTGGCCCGCACCGCGGTCCAGGCCCTGACCGAACTCTATCTGCAGGCGGAAAAACAGCCGGTGGACATCGAGGATGTGCAGCTGTGTCTGGTGGAGATTCGCCGCCAGGGTCCTGCGGCAGAACAGGAAGATCGACTGCACCTGCGCACCCGTCGTGGCGAATTGCGCGGGCGCACGCCGCGTCAGGCGCATTACATCAAGGCCATTCTCGAGCACGACATCACCTTCGGTATCGGTCCGGCAGGGACGGGCAAGACCTATCTGGCGGTGGCCTGCGCGGTGGATGCCATGGAGCGCGACCAGGTCAAGCGTCTGGTGCTGGTGCGCCCGGCGGTCGAGGCGGGCGAAAAGCTGGGCTTTCTGCCCGGCGATCTGGCCCAGAAGGTCGACCCCTATCTGCGCCCCCTGTATGACGCGCTGTATGACCTGATGGGTTTCGACAAGGTCACGCGCCTGTTCGAGAAGGGGCTGATCGAGATTGCCCCGCTGGCTTATATGCGCGGTCGCACGCTCAACAACAGTTTCATCATTCTCGACGAAGCGCAGAACACGACGCCGGAACAGATGAAGATGTTCCTGACGCGGATCGGCTTCGGCTCGCGCGCGGTGATCACCGGCGACGTAACGCAGATCGACCTGGCCCGGCACCAGAAGAGCGGCCTGGTGGAGGTCGAGCGCATTCTCGGCCAGATCCGCGGCATTCATTTCCAGCATTTCCAGAGCGAGGACGTGGTGCGCCACCCGCTGGTGCAGAAGATCGTCGACGCTTACGAACAATGGCAGGGTCAGGATGAAAATCGCCAAGCAAAGAACTAGACGACAAGCCGCTGCCCGTCTGCAGCTGGCGATCGAGTTTGTGGTGGACCCGACGGGTCTGCCGGATGCGGCCCTGCTGCGCCGCTGGGCTGAAGCCGCCCTGCTGCCGGACGTGGCGCAGGCGGAAATCGGCCTGCGGGTGGTGGATGAACAGGAAGGCCGCACGCTGAACCGCGACTATCGCGGCAAGGACTATGCCACCAATGTCCTCACCTTTGCCCTGAATGAGGGCGAAGATCCGATCCCCGGCATGCCGCTTTTTGGCGACATTGTGCTGACGGCCGGTGTGGTGGCGCGCGAGGCGGAAGAGCAAGGCAAAACACTGGATGCACACTATGCGCACCTGGTGGTGCACAGCATGTTGCATCTGCAGGGCTTCGATCATCTGGAAGAGGATGAGGCCGAAGCCATGGAAGCGCTTGAAACCGTCATCGTGAAACGGCTAGGATACCCTGACCCCTACGGCGAGGAGCACGCCTGAACATCATGGAAGACCCCAGTAAACCCCGTCCCAACTGGTTTGAACGTTTGTCCGAGCTGTTCCAGCACGAGCCTGAAGATCGCGAGGAACTGGTCGAACTGTTGCATACCGCCTTCGAGCGCAAGCTGCTGGATGCCGATGCGCTGGGCATGATCGAGGGGGTGCTGTCGGTCGGCGAACTGACCGTCGGCGATGTCATGATCCAGCGCAGTCAGATGGATGTGATCCGCGAAGCCGAGCCGATCGAGCGTTTTCTGCCGATGGTGGTCGAAAGTGGTCACTCGCGTTTTCCGGTGATCGGCGAAGACCGCGATGATGTGATCGGCATCCTGCTGGCCAAGGATCTGTTGCGCTACTTCCACAATCCGGAAACCTTCGACCTGGCCAAGACCTTGCGCCCGGTGGTGTTTGTTCCGGAGTCCAAACCGCTCAACGTGCTGCTGAAGGATTTCCGCAGTACCCGCAATCACCTGGCGGTGGTGGTGGACGAATATGGCGGCGTCGCCGGTCTGGTCACCATCGAGGATGTGATCGAGCAGATTGTCGGTGACATCGAGGATGAAACCGACTTTACCGATACCGAAGAACAGATCGTGCCGGTACGCGGCCAACGCCACCGGGTGAGCGCGCTGACCGAAATCGATACTTTCAACGATTACTTCGGCACCCGCTTTGCCAGCGACGATGTCGACACCATTGGCGGTCTGGTGCTGGAGATGTTCGGCCACGTTCCCAAGCGGGGCGACAGCCAGGTGTCCGACGGCATGCGCTTTACCGTTATCAAGGCCGACAGCCGTCGGCTGCAAACCCTTCTGGTAGAAAAAATCCGCAGTGACGCCTGAACGTTCCAAAGCCATGCGCCTCGCGCTGTTGCTGATCCTGGCCACCCTGGCCGGGGTCATGACCCTGCTCGCTTTCGCACCCTATCGCCTCTACTGGGTGATGCCGCTGTCGCTGGCCATTCTGGCCAACACGCTGCAGCGCGGCGGCAAGCATGCCTTCTGGCTGGGCTATGCCTGGGGGCTGGTCGCCTATCTGTGCAATTTCAACTGGATCTTCATCTCGCTGCATGACGTGGCCGGCATGCCGGCGGTGCTGGCCGGGCTGCTGACCTTGCTGCTGCCGGCCTATCTGGCGCTTTACCCCGGTCTGGCGGCCTGGATGACTGTCCGCATCAGCGACACCTGTCAGCATGGTGCAGCCACCCGCTGGCTGGTGCTGTTTCCCGCCAGCTGGACGCTGACCGAGTGGTTGCGCAGCTGGATGCTGTCCGGCTTCCCCTGGGGACAGATTGGTTATTCGCAGATTACCGAGAGTGCACTGGCCGGCTTCGCGCCGATCGGCGGCATTCTGCTGGTGACGCTGCTGGTGGCGCTGACCGCCGGGGCCTTGCAGCTGGCGCTGCAATCCGGCAAGTGGTGGCGCGCGGGTCTGGCCATCGGCCTCGCGCTGCTCTGGGTCTGGGGCATGCAGCTCAAGATGCTGAGCTGGACCACGCCGGTCGGCAAGCCGATCACCGTGGCACTGGCTCAGGGCGATGTCCCGCAATCACTGAAGTGGGATCCGGTCAGTTTCGAATCGACGTTGCGGCTGTATGGTCAGCAGGTCGCCAACACCCGGGCCGATTTGATGATTCTGCCGGAAACCGCCCTGCCGGTGTTTCTGAACGAATTGCCGCCGAATTACGTCGAGGTGCTGCAAAGCATCGCCAGCCACAACGACATGGCGCTGGCGGTCGGCGTGCCGCGTCGCAGCGACAAGGATCCGGCGGGCTATCTGAACGCCGTGGTGGCACTGACCACGCCGGGCATGCCCTATTACGCCAAGGATCATCTGGTGCCTTTCGGCGAATTCATTCCCTTGCCCTGGCTGACCGGCTGGCTGTATCAGCTGATGCACATGCCGCTGGCCGGCTTTTCGCGCGGTGGCAGCGATCAGGCGCCACTGGAGATGGCCGGGCAGAAGATTGCCTTCAATGTGTGCTATGAGGACAGTTTTGGCGAGGAGCTGATCGGTCCGGCCGCACGTTCGACCATGCTGGCCAATGTCAGCAATCTGGCCTGGTTCGGCAAGAGCACTGCCGCCAGCCAGCATCTGCAGCTGGCTCAGGCGCGGGCACTGGAAACCGGCCGCTTCATGCTGCGTTCGACCAATACCGGCATGACCGCCATCATTCGTCCGGATGGCGCGGTGGATGCGATTGCCGCGCCGTTCACCCGCCAGGTGCTGCTGGGCTATGCAGAGGGGCGCAGCGGTCTGACGCCCTATATGCGTTTCGGCAACCTGCCGGTGCTGCTGGCCTGTGCCGCCTTGTTGCTGCTGCCGCTGCTGCGGCTGTGGCGTCGCCCGTCCGGTATCCGGGCGCGCTATCGCGATCATCTGTGAGTCACGGGGCCGGACCGACCGGCCGGCCCCGATGGACTCAGACCTTGAACTTCGCCACCAGACTGCGCAGCAGCTCGGTGCGCCGGTGAATCTCTTCTACCGCCTGTGAAGTCTGCATGGTCGCCGAGGCGTTGGTATTGCTGCTCTGTGCGATCTGATCGACATGGCGGGCAATGTCGGCACTGACCTCGCCCTGCTGACGCAAGGCCTCGGTAATGTCCTGCACCGCGCTCAACACTGATTCGGCACTTTGCTGAATGCGGCCAACGGCATCGCCCCCCTGATGCATCATGTTCAAGCCGCTTTCCAGCCGCTCGACCGCCTGCGCCATGGTTTCATGGGAGGCATCCGAGCCTTGCTGGATTTCCTCCACCATGGTGGCAATTTCCCGGGTCGCCGAAGCGGTCCGCTCGGACAGTTTGCGCACTTCATCGGCCACCACGGCAAAGCCTCGTCCGGCCTCTCCGGCCCGGGCGGCCTCGATGGCCGCATTCAGCGCCAGCAGGTTGGTCTGATCGGCCACTTCGCGAATGACCTGGACGATGGAGGTAATGTTGGCTGTCTTGGCTGCCAGATCGCCGATGGTCTGCGCCGCCGCATTGACCGAGTCGCCGATGCGGTTCATCTCCCCTTCGGCCTGGCGCAAGACATCGGTCCCTTCGCGCGACAGCTCGCCGGAGACCTGGGACAGGCGTCGGGCCTCCTGGGCATGCTCGGCAATCGATTGAATGCTCTGGGTCATGGACTCGACCGAGGCGGCCATATTGCTGGCTGCCTGGCTCTGTTCGCGCGAGCCGATGGCGACGTGCTCGGCACTCTGGGTGACCTGGGCGCTGGTCTGTCCCAGATGATTGGCGCCGGCCAGAATGTCATTGACCAACTGGCGCAGTTGCTGGCGCATGTCGTCCACGGCGGCCAGCAGGCTGTGGCGGTCGCCGGGCTGCAGCGGCACCGGTTCGTCCAGATGCCCGGCGGCAATGCGATGCACCACGCCGGTGGTGATATCCGGCTCGGCCCCGAGCTGGCGCAGGATGCGGCGGGTCACCAGGGCGCCCAGTGCCAGCAACACCAGCAAGGACAGGGAGACCTGCAGCAGCAGCCAGCGCATCTGGGCATAAAAGGCATGGTCGACATCATCCAGATAGATGCCGGTGCCAATGATCCAGTGCCAGCCGGGTGTCGTCATCAGGTAGGAGACTTTGGGTTGCGGGGTATCGAACCCCGGTTTGTCCCAGATATAGGCGGCAAAGCCCTTGCCGTTGCCCTGTGCCAGCGTCTGATCGAACAGCTCACCCAGATTCTTGCCGCCGGCATCGTGCAGCCCGTGGGCATCCTTGCCGAGCAGGGCCGGTTTCACGCCCTGCACCAGATAGTGCATGCCGGCGTCGAAGCCAAAGAAATACTCTTTCTGGTCGTAGCGCATGGCCGAGAGGGCGGCCTTGGCCATCTTTTGCGCCTGATCCAGCGGCACCTGCCCCTCGGCAGCCATGGTTTCGAAGCGGCTCACGGCACTGACGGCCGACTCGACCTGATTGCGGATTTTGTCCTGACGATCCTGCAACATGATGTCGCGCTGATTGAGGATGCTGAATCCCCCCTGGACACAGATCAGGAGTGCGGCAAAAGCCATCAGGGCGATGAGCCTGAGCCTGAGACTCATGCCTTTGGATGCTGCTGTAATCATATCCCCTCCGCATCGGGCTTCGCCCGTTTGTCATTATTTATATATTTAGATTTTCAATACGTCATTACTTATAAATCACAGTTTAGTATCACACCCGCGGGAGACAAGCAGAAGCAACAAGCCCTGCATTGAGCAGGGCCTGGGGAGAAACGCAGCGAAAATGCAACGTTATTTCATGGTCGGCATCACAAACTCGGCATGAAGGTTGTCCGGCCAGCGGCTGGTCACCGTCTTGATGCGGGTATAGAAGCGCACGCCTTCTGGCCCGTGCATGGCGTGATCGCCGAACAGGGAGGCTTTCCAACCCCCGAAGCTATGGAAGGCCATCGGCACCGGCAGGGGCACATTGATACCGACCATGCCGACCTGGATGCGCTGCTGAAACTCGCGGGCAACGCCCCCGCTGCGGGTAAACAGGCTGACGCCGTTGGCGAACTCGTGACGGTTGATCAGCGCCAGCGCCTGCTCGAAATCGTCGACGCGCACCACGCTCAGCACCGGGCCGAAGATTTCTTCGCGATAGATGGTCATTTCCGGGGTGACGTGGTCGAACAGGCTGGCCCCGAGGAAGAAGCCCTCCGGCGCCTGCGCATGCCGGTATTCCCGCCCGTCCACCACGAGCGAGGCGCCCTGCTCAACCCCGCTGGCAATGTACTGGCTGACCTTGTCGCGATGCTGGCGGGTCACCAGGGGACCCATTTCGGCCCCGGGCTGATTGCCGCTGCCGATTTTCAGCGTGCGGGCACGCTCGGCCAGCCGCTCAACCAGCCGATCGGCCACGTTGCCCACGGCGACAGCGACCGAGATGGCCATGCAGCGCTCGCCGGCAGAGCCGTAGGCGGCACCGATCAGTGCCTCGACCGCCTGATCGAGATCGGCATCGGGCATGACCACCAGATGGTTCTTGGCGCCACCGAGTGCCTGGACACGCTTGCCGTGGGAGGCGCCGGTTTCATAGATGTACTTGGCGATCGGGGTCGAGCCGACAAAGCTGAGTGCGGCGACTTCCGGATGCGCCAGCAAGGCATCGACGGCCAGTTTGTCCCCGTGGACCACATTGAATACGCCGGCGGGCAGGCCGGCTTCTGCCAGCAGTTGCGCCAGCAGCAGCGCGGCAGAGGGATCGCGTTCGGAAGGCTTGAGGATGAAGCAGTTGCCGCAAGCCAGCGCCACCGGGAACATCCACATCGGCACCATGGCCGGGAAGTTGAACGGGGTGATGCCGGCCACCACCCCCAGGGGCTGGCGCAGACTGAAGCTGTCGATGCCACTGCCGACCTGCGGGCTGTATTCGCCTTTGAGCAGATGGGGAATGCCACAGGCAAATTCCACCACCTCCAGACCGCGGGTGACCTCTCCCAGCGCATCCGGCACCAGCTTGCCATGTTCGGCGGAGATCAGCGCGGCCAGCTTTTGCTGGTTTTGCTCCAGCAGTTCCTTGAAGCGGAACAGGATGCGGGCGCGCTTGAGCGGCGGGGTGTCGGCCCAGGCGGGGAAGGCGCGGCGGGCGGCGTCTACCGCTGCCGACACTTCGGCGGCACTGGCCAGCGGAACGCGGGCGGTGACGCTGCCGCTGGCAGGGTCGAACACATCGGCAAAGCGTTCGCTGTTGCCAGCGTGTGGTTCGCCGGCGATGTAATGAGTCAGGGTCTGCATGGGGGCTCCGGATTCAGTGTGTCTGTTCAATGGCGCTGCCGATGACGGCAAACAGGCGATCAATCTGCTGGGCATCGATGATCAGCGGTGGCGAGACGGCCAGGGTGTCGCCGGTCACGCGCACCATGACGCCCTGTTCCCAGCACTTGAGGAAGACCTCCATGCCGCGTTTGCCGGGCTCGCCGGCCCGCGGGGTGAGCTCGATGCCGGCGACCAGTCCCAGGTTGCGGATGTCGCGCACATGAGGCTTGCCGCGCAGGCTGTGGACGGCCCCCTCGAACAGCGGCGCCATCTCGGCGGCGCGCTGGAACAGGCCCTCGTCGCGGTAGAGCTGCATGGTGGCAATGGCCGCCGCGCAGGCCAGCGGATGGGCCGAGTAGGTGTAGCCGTGCGGGAATTCGATCACGTGCTCCGGCGCGCTCTCCATGAAGGCCTGATAGATGCCGGGTTTGACCAGTACGGCCCCCATCGGCACGCAGCCATTGGTCAGGCCTTTGGCACAGGTCAGCAAATCGGGCAGGACGCCGAATTTGTTGCTGGCCCAGTCGGCCCCCAGTCGCCCGAAGCCGGTGATCACTTCATCGAAGATCAGCAGAATGCCGTACTGGTCGCAGATCTGACGCAGTCGCTGCAGGTAGCCCTTGGGCGGCAGGATGACCCCGGTCGAGCCTTGCATGGGTTCGACGATGACGGCGGCGATGGTCGACGGGTCGTGCAGGGCCAGGATGCGGCTTTCCAGTTCATCGGCCAGTTCGGCGCCATGTTCCGGCAGGCCGTGGCTGAAGGCGTTTTTCTCGATGTTGAGCGGGTGGCGCAGATGGTCGACGGTGGGCAGGCCGACCGGAAAGTGCTTGCGGTTGCCGGCCATGCCACCCACCGAAATGCCGCCGAAATTGACGCCATGGTAGCCGCGCTCGCGACCGATCAGTTTGACGCGGGCAGCGTCACCGCGTACCCGGTGGTAGGCCAGGGCCATCTTGAGGGCGGTTTCGACCGCCTCGGAACCGGAGTTGACGAAGAAGGCCTGGGTCAAGCCCTCGGGTGCCATGGCCACCAGTTGCTCGGCGGCTTCAAAGGCGAGCGGGTGCCCCATCTGGAATGGTGGCGCATAGTCGAGGGTGGCCGCCTGACGCTGGATGGCCTCGACGATGGGTTGGCGGTTGTGGCCGGCGTTGACACACCACAGGCCGGCCGCGCCATCCAGTACCTGACGGCCATCGGCATCGGTGTAGTACATGCCATCGGCGGAAACGAGCAGACGCGGGTTCTGCTTGAACTGACGGTTGGCGGTAAACGGCATCCAGTAGGCGTCGCGATTGCTGCTCATGGTGTTCTCCTCTGCCCGGGCGGGTCTGATGCGTTCAATCTAATCGCCTCACCAATACAATTACATATACAGTTGGCGATTTTTGTGAAAAACCGTATCAGTGTCCCGACCAGTACAGTTGCGGTCATCGCCATGAAAAAAGCCACCGCTGGGCGGTGGCTTCGTCGGCAAGACGGTCGTGATCAGACGCGGAAGCGGCCGAACATTTCACGCATCTTGGAGGCGGCATCATTGAGGACCGACAGGGTCTGGTGCACGCCCTGCAGCGAGTTGTCGCTGTCGATGATGCGGCCGTTGATGCGCTCGGTACTTTGCGCGATCACGGTAGTGGCATTGTGCTGCTCACTGGTGGACAGCGAGATTTCGTTCATCTTGGCCACGACGCTCTGCATGGCGGCACGGATGTCCTCGATACGCTGCACCGCGTTCTGGGTCAGTTCGACCCCGCCATCGACCGAGCTGACGGTGCGCTGCATGTTGGTGACGGCCTGGCTGGTTTCTTCGCGGATGGTGTTGACCATGCCGGTAATTTCCAGCGTCGCCTGTGCCGTGCGTTCAGCCAGCTTGCGCACTTCGTCGGCCACCACGGCGAAGCCGCGGCCCATTTCACCGGCACGGGCCGCCTCAATCGCGGCATTCAGCGCCAGCAGGTTAGTCTGGTCGGCAATGTCCTTGATCACGTTGGTGATGCCGGTAATCTGCTGCGAACGGTTGTCGAGGGTTTCCAGCATGCTGGACAGGCCCTTGACGGCGTCGACGGTGCGTCCCATTTCGCGCGAGATCTTCTCCATGTCGGCGGCACTTTCGCTCGACACCGAGCCGGTCTGGCTGACCAGGTTGTCGGCTTCGCGTGCGGCATCGGCAATGTGCGAAATGCTGACGGTGATCTGTTCCAGCGTGGCCGCATTGGAGCTGGACACATCGGAGATTTCGCGCGAATCGTCTGCCACGCGACGTACCGTGCTGCCGGCCTGTTCGACACCGCTGATGACGCGATCCGCTTCTTCCTTCACGGCACGGAACATGTCTTGCAGGTGGCCGACGAAGGTATTGAAGGCCATGGCCGTTTCGGCAATTTCATCCTGACCCGAAACATTGATGCGACGTGTCAGGTCACCTTCACCTTGCGAGATTTCGCGCATGGCCTGGCTCAGGCGCTTCAGGCCGGACAGCATGCTGGCGAGCACGGCACTGGCGATCGGCACCAGAATGATCAGCGCGATGACGGCAATACCAATGATGGTCAGCAGCAGCTTGGTCATCGGCTCGCTGACGACGCTCGAACCCATGGACATGCCGAGCAGCCAGTCGGTGCCGGCGATCGGCACCACCTTCACGTAGTTGTCGGTCCCTTCCAGCTGGGTTTGCAGTACGTCGCCACTGGCCGCCGCCGCATTGAGTTTGTCGGCGGTCAGATCCGGGGCGATGTTGGCCAGCGGCTTGAGCGTCAGTTGCTGGTTGTGGTGGGCAATCACGTTGCCAGCCTTGTCGACCAGGAAGGCATAGCCATCACCACGCAGTTTGACCGACAACACGGCCTTGACCAGCGCATCGATGAACACGTCGCCCCCCACCACGGCCTTGACGTTGCCCCCCTCCATGACCGGGGAGACAAAGGTCAGGCAGAGCTTGCCGGTATCAAAGTCGACATAGGGTGCCGAGACGCCCGGCTTGCCCATGGCAACGGCCTGTTGGTACCAGGGGCGCTTGACGGGGTCATAGCCGGCTTTTTGCGGGTGGCCGTCCGAGTAGACGATGTGGTGATCGGCAAAGCCGACATAGGTGGTGGCGAAGCCGGCCGCTTCGTTCATGCGGGCCAGTGTCGGCACCGGGTCGGCGCTGTTGACCAGCGGATTGCCGGCAACGACGGCCTGCAGACGGTCGTCATACCAGCCTTTGACGAAGGTCGCATAGCCTGCTGCCGTGCCGCCGAGTTCGTTGTTGACCCCCTCGACGATGCTGCTGCGCATCTGGCTGTAGACCAGACCGGCAATCACCGCGCTGAGAATGGTCATCAGCACAGCGACAAAGATGATGAGCTTGACTTTCAATGACCGCATGATTGGTGCTCCCCGAAGACTCTTATATTTATACTCAGCCTGCCCGGCATGCGACCGGTTGGCCACCGCGTTTACTGAATGTTGTTCCTCAATGCAGCTTGTGTCTTGTTTATTGCGCCAGCGCGCGTTTGCTACCCCACTATAGACAGAGAATGGCAATAATGAATAACACTACATTACTGCTTATGCGATATTTGTAACATATAGCCTTGGGTTTCGATAGACTAGGGTTTAAATTAGCCATAATGCATAACCAATTGCAGCAAAATCGATGAAACCACGCCTGAAAGCAGCGCCGACGCGCGCTGAACAAATTGAATTATCGATGGCCGAGGCGATCGAGCAGGGCAGCAGCCCGCCGGGAACCCGCCTGCCCTCCATCCGGCAGCAAGCGGCGCAAATTGGCGTCAGTCCTTTCACGGTGGTGGAGGCGTATGAGCGGCTGGTCGCACGCGGGCTGATCGAGTCACGGCGCGGCTCGGGGTTTTTTGTGCGCGAGCGTCTGACACGCTCGCCGGTCAGTACCCCGCGCATTGTCGACCTGCCGGTCGATGAGCACTGGTTGCTGCACAATGTGTATCACCAGTCCGACCAGCGACTGCCGGCGGGCTGCGGCTGGTTGCCGCAGGACTGGTATGACATCGAGGCGCAACACCGCGCCTTGCGGGCGCTGGCGCGCGACAATGCCCTGACGGCGGAGTATGGCGACCCGCAGGGCTTCGCCGGTCTGCGCCAATGGCTGGCAGGCGCGCTGGGCGAGCAGGGTCTGGCGCTGGGAGCCCAGGAGATTCTGCTCACCCAGGGCGCCAGCAGCGCACTGCATATCGCGGCGAGCTGCCTGGCACGGCCTGGCGATACGGTGCTGGTGGATGACCCGGGCTATTGCAATGTGTTGTCGAGTCTGACCTTTCAGGGGATCCAGGTGGTCGGGGTTCCCTGGACGCCGCACGGACCGGATACGGCGGTACTGGCAGGGTTGCTGCGACAGCACCGGCCCAAGGCGTTCATTACCAATCCCTGGCTGCAGAATCCGACCGGGGCCAGCTATGACATGCAGACGGCGCATCAGGTTTTGAAGCTGGCCGAACAGCATGATTTTTATCTGATTGAGGACAATGTTTCGGCGGAGTTGGCTGGCTGGCCGCAACCGACGCTGGCTGCGATGGATGGGCTTGAGCGGGTGATTTATATCGGCAGCTTTTCCAAGTCCCTGTCACCGGCGCTGCGGGTGGGCTTTCTCGCGGCACGCGAACCGCTGCTGGCTCAGATGACGCGCTTCAAGATGATGACCGGCATGACGTCGCCGGAATTGAACGAGCGGGCGATTCTGACCATGTTGCAGGAGTCGAAGCAACACAAGCAGCTGGAGAAGTTGCGCGGCAGGCTGGCGCAGGCGCAGTTCCGCTGTGCGGATCGATTCTCGGCCATCGGCTGGAAGCTGTTTACCCGTCCCTATAATGGGCTGTTTTTGCTGGCCCGTCCGACCATGCCCTATGACAGTCTGGAGCTGGCCCGGCAGGCCAAGGCCGCGGGCTTTTTGCTGGCTCCGGGCAATCTGTTCCGCCCCGGCGGTGGGGTATCGCCCTGGCTGCGCTTCAATGTGGCATTCTGCCAGGACGAGTCGCTATGGGATTTTTTGCAGACATTCAACCTGTAATGCAGGCAGAGGGCTGATGCGGCGCCCTGCCCGGTTTTCAAGGAAGGTTTATGCGTTTAGCTAATCTGTTTGTGCACCCGCTGAAATCTGGCCGCGGGATCGAATATACGCGGGCGTTTGCCGACCAGCAGGGGCTGCTGCATGACCGTGAGTGGCTGCTGGTCGATGGCAGCGGAGCGTTCATGACGGCCAGGACGCATCCGGCCATGGTGCGGATCGAAATTGACCTGATTCCGGGGGCGGCCTTGTTCAAAACCGCTGACCGGGCGCCTGTACTGGCGATGATGACTGTCTATGACGAGCCCGTGGAGTGCCAGGTCTGGGGCGATCACTTTGTGGCCTATCACGGTGACGAGCGGGTGGATGCCTGGTTCAGCGACTACCTGGGTGAGCCCTGTCGGCTGCTCTGGCTGGGCCAGCAGCCGACCCGGTCGCAGAAGGATCAGGAAGCGGCCTTGTCTTTTGCGGATGGCTATCCTTATCTGCTGGTGAACCAGTCCTCGCTGGAGGCGCTCAATGGCTTGCTGGCGAAACCGGTCACCGTTCGTCATTTCCGGCCGAATTTGCTGATTAGCGGGGCCGCGGCCTATGAGGAGGATGACTGGCTGCGAATTCGTATCGGGGAGGTGTTGTTTGAGGTCACCAAGCCATGTTCGCGTTGTGTGCTGACGACGGTGGATCCGGATACCGGTGTGAAGGATGAGCAGAATGAGCCGTTGAAGACGTTGATCCGTACCCGGCAGCTGGCCGAGGGAATTTGCTTTGGCAGCAATTTGCGGGCGCTGAATGCCGGACTGATCTACGTCGGCGATGAGGTGGAGGTGCTGGAAAGCCGTTATTCTTTTTAATCAGACGTAAAAAAAGCCAGCTCGATGAGCTGGCTTTTTCGAATCAACCGATATTACTCGGCGGATTCATCAGCAGCAACCACGCCTTCGGCACGGTCTACCAGCTCTACCAGAGCCAGCGGAGCGTTGTCGCCCTTGCGGAAGCCACATTTCAGGATACGCAGATAACCACCATTGCGGGTAGCGAAACGCGGGCCGAGCACGTCGAACAGCTTAACGACGATTTCGCGATCACGGGTACGGTCAAAGGCCAGGCGGCGGTTAGCCAGCGAGGGTTCTTTGCCCAGGGTGATCAGCGGCTCTGCCACACGGCGCAGTTCCTTGGCCTTCGGCAGCGTGGTCACGATCGCTTCGTGACGCAGCAGCGAGTTGGCCATGTTGCGCAGCATCGCCAGACGATGGCTGGTCGTGCGGTTCAGTTTACGATTACTGTAACGATGACGCATTGTTAATGTCCTTTAGTCTCAAACCTTACGGCTTTTCCAGCCCTGCCGGAGGCCAGTTCTCCAGCTTCATGCCGAGAGTGAGGCCCTTGGAGGCAAGAACTTCCTTGATCTCGTTAAGAGATTTACGGCCCAGATTCGGCGTCTTGAGCAATTCAGTCTCAGTACGCTGGATCAGGTCACCGATGTAATAGATGTTCTCGGCCTTCAGGCAGTTTGCAGAACGAACCGTGAGTTCAAGATCGTCGACCGGACGCAGCAAGATCGGATCGATCGGCGGCGCCTTCTCAACGACTTCTTCAACCGCAGTGCCCTGGAGATCAGCAAAGATCGACAGCTGGTCAATCAGGATGCGGGCAGCGCTACGCACTGCCTGCTCCGGCTCGACAACCCCATTGGTCTCGATATCGAGAACCAGGCGGTCGAGGTCGGTACGCTGTTCCACACGGGCGCTTTCCACTGCATAGCTCACGCGGCGAACCGGCGAGAAGGAAGCGTCCATCTGGATGGTACCGATGGAGCGGTTGTCATCATGACTGGAGCGAGCAGAGACGGGCTGATAGCCACGACCCTTTTCGATCTTCACTTCGAGCTCGATCTTGCCGCCGGCAGCGAGGTGACAAATCACGTGGTCCGGATTGATCACTTCAACGTCGTGCGGCAATTCGATATCGCCAGCCAAAACAGCGCCTTCACCTTCTTTACGAAGGGTAAGTACGACGCTGTCGCGACCATGCAGCTTGAGTACGACGCCCTTGAGGTTCAGCAGGATGTCAACGACATCTTCGCGGACACCGTCGAGGGCCGAGTACTCATGCAGAACGCCAGCGATGGTCACTTCGGTCGGAGCGTAACCCGGCATCGACGACAGCAGAATGCGACGCAGCGAATTGCCCAGAGTATGGGCATAGCCACGCTCGAACGGCTCCATCGACACACGTGCATGCGTAGCCGAAATCGGTTGGACGTCGATGATTCGAGGTTTCAGAAATTCCGAAGCGCTGTTTTGCATAGTCATTCCCTAAGAGCTAGCGATTACTTGGAGTAGAATTCCACAACGAGCTGTTCGTTGATATCGCTAGACAGTTCGGAACGTTCCGGAGCGCTCTTGTAAACGCCTTCCATCTTCTTCGAATCAACAGATACCCAGGAGGGGAAGCCGCTTTGTTCAGCCAGGGACAGGGCTTCGGCTACGCGAACCTGCTTCTTGGCTTTTTCACGAACAGCTACCACGTCGCCAGATTTGACCTGGAAAGACGGAATATTCACAACCTGACCGTTTACCACGATGGCCTTGTGGCTGACCAGCTGGCGCGATTCCGCGCGAGTGGAGCCAAAGCCCATGCGATATACAACGTTGTCGAGACGGGACTCGAGCAGTTTCAGCAGGTTTTCGCCAGTGGAGCCCTTGCGACGAACAGCTTCCGCGAAGTAGTTGCGGAACTGACGCTCAAGAACGCCGTAAATGCGGCGAATCTTTTGTTTTTCACGCAGCTGTACGCCGTAATCCGACAGGCGGCCTTTGCGGGCGCCATGTTGGCCAGGTACGCTGTCCAGTTTGCACTTGGAATCAAGTGCGCGACGCGCGCTCTTCAGGAAGAGGTCGGTGCCTTCGCGGCGCGCGAGCTTACATTTCGGGCCGATATAACGTGCCATGTCTCACACTCTCCGAATTAAATACGACGTTTCTTGGGCGGACGGCAGCCGTTGTGCGGCACCGGCGTCACGTCGGAGATGCTGGTAATCTTGAAACCAAGCGCGTTGAGAGCACGAACAGCGGACTCGCGACCCGGTCCCGGGCCCTTGATCCGAACTTCGAGGTTCTTCACACCATATTCTTGGGCAACTTTACCAGCGTGCTCCGCTGCTACCTGAGCAGCAAAGGGTGTACTCTTGCGCGAGCCCTTAAAACCAGCGCCGCCAGAGGTAGCCCAAGACAGTGCATTGCCTTGACGGTCGGTGATAGTGATGATGGTGTTGTTGAACGAAGCGTGCACATGCACGATACCTTCGCTCACGCTCTTGCGCACTTTTTTACGTACACGGACAGCTGTGTTTGCTTTAGCCATTATCTGTGTTCCTTAAGTTACTTCTTGCCGGCAATCGCCTTGCGCGGACCCTTGCGGGTACGAGCATTGGTACGAGTGCGTTGGCCACGGCAGGGCAAACCACGACGATGACGCATGCCGCGGTAGCAGCCCATGTCCATCAGTCGCTTGATGCTCATCGTGACTTCGCGGCGCAGGTCACCTTCAGTGACAAACTTCGCTACTTCTACACGCAGAGCTTCCATTTCGGCTTCGGTCAGATCCTTGACTTTCGTCGAGGTCGCCACGCCGGCAGCAACGCAAATTTGCTGGGCGCGGGTTTGACCGATGCCGTAGATTGCCTGCAGGCCGATAACGGCATGTGCATGATTGGGGATATTTACCCCTGCAATACGGGCCATTCTCTTTCCTTAAGCCTTAAGACCTTGAAAAGGTTGCGATTGTAACACGCAATCGCAAGACTAACAAATATTAGCCTTGCTTTTGCTTGTGACGGGGATCCGTGCAGATCACTCGAACTACGCGATTGCGGCGGATAATTTTGCAGTTACGGCAAATTTTCTTTACCGAAGGCTGTACTCGCATTTCAGTTCCTTTCAATCTAAAAGAGCGAGTGCGTCATTTCGCACGGAACACGATTCGGGCACGGGTCAGGTCATAGGGCGTCAATTCGACCGTAACCTTATCCCCTGGAAGAATACGGATGTAGTGCATCCGCATCTTCCCGGAAATATGACCGTGCACTATGTGTCCATTCTCAAGCTGGACCCTGAAAGTTGCATTAGGCAAATTTTCAAGGACCTCGCCTTGCATCTGGATGGTGTCTTCCTTAGCCATAGAACCCAGTGTCAACTCGTTTATCAGCGGGTGAGCGCATTGCCTTTGAAGTTAGCCTTCTTCAGCAAGCTCTCATACTGGTGAGACAATACGTAGGATTGAACCTGCGCCATAAAGTCCATCGTGACGACAACAATAATCAACAGCGATGTGCCACCGAAGTAGAACGGAGCGTTCCACTTCAAGACCAGAAATTCAGGCAACAAGCAAACCAACGTGATATAGATCGCACCGATAAGCGTCAGACGCAGCGTGATCTTCTCGATGTAACGAGAGGTCTGCTCACCTGGACGATAGCCCGGGATGAACGCGCCACTTTTCTTCAGGTTGTCTGCGGTTTCTTTCGGGTTAAACATCAACGCCGTGTAGAAATAGCAGAAGAAGATAATGGCCGCTGAGTACAGCAGGACGTAGATCGGTTGCCCAGGGTGCAGCTTGTCGGCAACACTCTTCATCCAGCCCAGACCATCCGTATTACCGAACCAGCCAAGTGCGGTGGCCGGGAACAGGATGATGCTAGAAGCGAAAATCGGCGGAATCACCCCTGCCATGTTGAGCTTGAGCGGCAAATGCGTGCTCTGACCCTGCATGACGCGATTACCGACCTGGCGCTTGGCGTAGTTCACCAGTACCTTGCGTTGGCCTCGTTCGACGAAGACCACCAGATAGGTAACAAGCAGAACGCCGGCAAACAGCACGACGGCAAACAGAAGAGGCAGCGAACCCTGACTGGTCAGAGTCAGGGTCTTACCGATCGCCGCGGGAACACCGGAGGCAATACCGGCGCAGATGATCAAGGAGATACCGTTGCCGATACCCCGCTCGGTAATCTGCTCACCAAGCCACATCAGGAACATGGTGCCGGTCACCAGGGTGACCACGGTGGTCAGGTAAAACTCCCATTGGGCAGTTACCACCAGATTGGGCTGCTTATAAAGCATAACCGCAATGCCGAAACTCTGGAACGAGGCCAACACTACAGTCGCGTAACGTGTGTACTGGGTTACCTTGCGACGTCCCGCATCGCCCTCTTTCTTCAGCTCCTTGAGGCTGGGGATAACCTCAGCCGCAAGTTGCAGAATGATCGAGGCAGAGATGTACGGCATGATGCCAAGGGCAAAAACCGTAAATCGGGACAGGGCGCCCCCCGAGAACATGTTGAACATGTCGAGGAGCCCTGTCTGCGACGTGCGGAACAACTTCGCTAGCTCAGCCGGATTGATCCCGGGAACCGGAATGTGTGCGCCGATGCGGAAAACGATCAACGCCCCGATCAGGAACCAGATCCGGCTCTTCAGATCACCAAACTTATTGGCTTTTGCCACTATCGAAGTATTCGCCACGTACGTGTGCCTTATTCAACAATACTGCCGCCAGCTGCCTCAATTGCGGCGCGGGCACCGGCCGTAGCGGCCAGACCACGCAGCTTGACAGCACGCTCAACCTTACCGGACAGGATCACCTTGGCGGAGATCGCCAGGGCGCTTACCAGACCAGCTTGCTTGAGGGCGAGCAGATCGATTTCGTCAACCGGCAGCAGGTTCAGTTCGGACAAACGAACTTCAGCCATTTTGCCAGCCGTCAGGGACTTGAAGCCACGCTTCGGCAGACGACGTTGCAGCGGCATTTGACCGCCTTCGAAGCCTACCTTGTGGAAACCGCCCGCACGGCTCTTTTGACCCTTGTGGCCACGGCCACCAGTCTTGCCCAGGCCGCTGCCGATACCACGGCCGACGCGACGCTTGGCATGCTTGGCACCGGCACCAGGTTTAATGGTATTCAGTTCCATGCTTAGCCCTCGAATTTCAGCAGATAGCTGATCTTGTTGATCATGCCACGGTTCTCAGGCGTATCGATCACTTCGACAGTCTGGCGAATCTTCTTCAGACCCAGACCGCGAGCGCAAGCCTTGTGAGACTCCAGGCGGCCGATCAGGCTCTTAACCAGAGTCACCTTGACAGTCTTGGTGTTACTCATGATCTACCCCCAGAATTTCTTCCACGGTCAGACCACGCTTGGCCGCGATTTGCGCCGGAACGCAAATCTTGTTCAAGCCGTCCAGCGTGGCGCGAACCACGTTGTACGGGTTGGTCGAACCCTGGATCTTGGCGGATACGTTGCGAACGCCCATGGCTTCAAAGATTGCGCGCATCGGACCACCGGCCTTGACACCGGTACCATCCTTGGCGGGCTGCATCAGAACGGTGGTAGCACCGTGCTTGCCGTGTACGGCGTGGTGCAGGGTACCGTTCTTCAGCGGAATCTTTACCAGATTGCGGCGAGCTTGTTCCATTGCCTTCTGCACAGCGACCGGCACTTCCTTCGAGCGACCTTTGCCCATACCGATGCCGCCGTCGCCATCACCAACCACGGTGAGAGCGGAGAAAGCCATAATGCGACCGCCCTTCACCACTTTGGTGACGCGGTTGACGCTGATCATTTTTTCGACCAGACCGTCGCCACGATCTTCCATTTCGTGCTTAGCCATTCTTCACTCCGAATTAGAATACCAGACCGTGTTCGCGGGCAGCGTCAGCCAGTGCCTTGATACGACCGTGGTACTTGAAGCCCGAGCGATCGAAAGACACGGTTTGGATGCCGGCAGCCTTGGCTTTTTCGGCAATTCGCTTGCCAACCATGGCTGCTGCGTTCACGTTGCCACCATTGGCGATGTCGGCGCGTACTTCGGCTTCCAGGGTGGAAGCGCTTGCAAGTACCTTGCTGCCGGTCTCGTCAATGATCTGAGCGTAAATGTGGCAGTTGGTGCGGAATACGGTGAGTCGCACCATCTTGAGCTCCGCAATCCGTGCACGGGTTTTACGTGCGCGGCGGAGTCGAGCTTGTTTCTTGTCCATATCAGGGCCTCAGTTACTTCTTCTTGGTCTCTTTCAGAACCACGACCTCATCAGCGTAGCGAACGCCCTTGCCCTTGTACGGTTCCGGAGAACGGTACGCGCGGACTTCAGCGGCTACCTGGCCGACTTGCTGCTTGTCGGCGCCCTTGATGATGATCTCGGTCTGAGAGGGCGTTTCCACCTTCACGCCAGCAGGCATCTTGTGCGCTACCGGGTGGGAGAAGCCCAGAGAAAGGTTGAGCACGTCACCCTGAGCCTGGGCACGATAGCCCACGCCGACCAGGGTCAGCTTCTTTTCGAAGCCCTTGCTTACACCTTGGACCATGTTGTTGAGGAGCGCACGCAGCGTGCCAGACATGGCACGAGCGAACTTGCTGTCATTCTTGGCTGCGAACGTCAGCTGACCGTTGTCCAGCTTGACATCCACCTCAGTGCACAGCGGGGTGCTGAGGGTGCCAAGGGAGCCCTTAACGCTCACCTCGGTTGCGTTGAACTTGACTTCAACGCCGGCCGGGATCGCTACAGGATTCTTAGCTACGCGAGACATTACACCCTCCCTTACGCCACGATGCAGAGCAGCTCACCACCGATGCCGGCAGCACGTGCCTTGCGATCGGTCATCACACCCTTGGAGGTGGACAGGATAGCTACGCCCAGGCCATTCATGACCTTCGGAATTTCAGTGGTGCCCTTGTACACACGCAGGCCAGGACGGGATACGCGCTCGATGCGCTCGATCACCGGACGGCCAGCATAGTACTTGAGCTGGATATCGAGGACAGGCTTCTTGGCTTCGCCGGCGACGGCGAAGTCTTCGATGTAGCCCTCTTCTTTCAGGACCTGCGCAAGTGCAATCTTCAACTTGGAAGACGGCATCGCAACGGCGACCTTGGCGGCGCGCTGTGCGTTGCGAATGCGGGTCAGCATATCGGAAATAGGATCATGCATGCTCATTTATGTGTCTCCTATTACCAGCTGGCCTTCGTAACACCCGGGATTTCGCCTTTGAGGGCGATTTCACGCAGTTTGCTACGACCGAGACCGAATTTGCGGAACACGCCACGCGGACGACCGGTGATGGCGCAGCGACGACGCTGGCGTACCGGGCTGGCGTTACGCGGCAGTTGCTGAAGTTTCAGACGGGCTGCGAAACGCTCTTCTTCCGAGAGGCTCTGGTTGTTGATGATGGCGAGGAGCGCTTCGCGCTTGGCAGCAAACTTGGCAGCCAGCTTTGCGCGCTTCTCTTCACGGTTAATCAGTGCTTGTGTCGCCATGTGCTTAACCCTTGAACGGGAACTTGAAAGCTGCCAGCAGTGCGCGGGCCTCTTCGTCAGTTTTCGCCGTAGTGGTAATGGTGATGTTCATACCGCGCAAAGCATCAATCTTGTCGTACTCGATTTCCGGGAAGATGATTTGCTCGCGCACACCCATGTTGAAGTTGCCGCGGCCGTCGAAAGACTTGGCGGAAACACCACGGAAGTCGCGTACGCGCGGCAGCGCGATGGTAACCAGGCGGTCGAAGAACTCGTACATCCGTTCGCGGCGCAGGGTAACCTTGCAGCCGATCGGATAATGATCACGGATCTTGAAGCCTGCGATCGATTTGCGAGCGGTGGTCACGACCGGCTTTTGGCCAGCCAGCTTTTCCATATCGCCCACAGCGTGTTCCATCACCTTCTTGTCGGCTACCGCTTCACCGACACCCATGTTCAGGGTGATCTTCTCGATGCGCGGAACTTCCATAACCGACTTGTAGCCGAACTGTTTCATCAGATCCGGCACTACGGTGTCTTTGTAGAAATCGTAGAGACGTGCCATGTTGACTCCTTACGCCCCGATGACTTCGCCGGAAGACTTGAACACGCGTACCTTGCGGCCGTCTTCAAGAACCTTGAAGCCTACGCGGTCAGCCTTTTGGCTAGCCGGATTGAAAATAGCCACGTTGGACACGGCGATCGGCATGGTCTTTTCGACAATACCGCCGGCGATCCCACGGATCGGGTTCGGCTTTTGATGCTTCTTGGCAACGTTAACGCCTTCTACGACGAGCTTTTCGTCCAGGACGCGCAACACGGTACCACGCTTGCCTTTGTCTTTGCCGGTGATTACTACGACTTCATCACCCTTGCGAATTTTGCGCATGTGTTCTCCTTACAGCACTTCAGGAGCCAGCGAAACGATCTTCATGAAGCGTTCGGTACGCAGTTCACGCGTTACCGGCCCGAAGATGCGAGTGCCGATCGGCTCAAGCTTGGTGTTGAGCAACACAGCCGCATTGCCGTCGAATTTGATCAACGAGCCATCGGCACGACGCACACCCTTGGCAGTGCGTACAACGACAGCGTTGTATACATCGCCTTTCTTGACGCGTCCGCGCGGAGCGGCATCCTTGATGCTCACCTTGATGATGTCGCCAACTGCTGCGTAGCGACGCTTGGAGCCGCCCAACACTTTGATGCACATAACAGAGCGCGCACCAGTGTTGTCTGCGACCTCAAGAATGGTCTGCATTTGGATCATTTATGATTACCTTTCTATCCAACTTATCCCGTCACTTTCATCCGTGATTACGCAGCCTATTGCCGCCAGACCACGATCACAGACGAAACGCCGCAGATGACTCTGCGGCGTATCAAACGGCCAGTTTTGGACCCCGTAAGGGCAGAGTCCTGCCAAAACGGTGGCAGGAAAACGGCCATTGTACAGAGGAGTTACCCCCTCTGCAAGCTTTTTACACTTGACGAGATTTCTCGACCAGTGCAGTTACCACCCACGACTTGGTCTTCGAGAGGGGACGGGACTCGCTGATGACTACGATATCGCCGGCCTTGAACTCGTTGTTCTCATCGTGTGCATGGAACTTTTTGGAAAGACGGACAATCTTGCCGTAGATCGGGTGCTTAACCTTGCGCTCGACCAGAACGGTTACGGTCTTGTCCATCTTGTCGCTGACCACCTTGCCGGTCAGCGTACGTACCACTTTGGTTTCGCTCATCTTAAGCAGCCTTCTCTTTCAGAATGGTGCGTACACGAGCTACATCGCGGCGCACTTTCTTCAGTTCACTGTTCTTGGCGAGCTGCTGGGTGGCGTGCTGCATGCGCAGCGCAAACTGGGCCTTCAGAAGGCTCAGCAGTTCGGCCTTCAGCTCGTCCACGCTTTTCGCTCTCAGTTCGGACGCTTTCATTACTGACCTACCTGTCTAATTACAAATACAGTCGGGATCGGCAACTTGGCTGCGGCCAGACGGAAAGCTTCGCGAGCGAGTTCCTCGGAAACACCATCCATTTCGTACAGCATCTTGCCAGGCTGAATTTCCGCAACGTAGTATTCCGGGCTACCCTTACCATTACCCATACGTACTTCTGCAGGCTTGGAGGTAATCGGCTTGTCCGGGAAAATACGAATCCAGATGCGGCCACCACGCTTAATGTGACGGGTCATCGCACGACGGGCGGCTTCGATCTGACGTGCAGTCAGACGACCACGGCCCAGCGCCTTCAGACCAAAATCACCAAAGCTCACCTTGTTGCCACGGGTGGCGATACCGGTGTTGCGGCCTTTTTGCTGTTTACGGTACTTGAGTCTAGTTGGCTGCAGCATTGCGAGCGCCCTTTCTCACTTTCTTTTCAGGAGCAGCAGGAGCAGCGGCCTGTACTTGGCCCGGCTTCAGCTCACCCTTGTAGATCCACACCTTGATACCAATGATGCCGTAAGTGGTCTTGGCTTCAGAGGTAGCGTACTCAACATCGGCACGCAGGGTGTGCAGCGGAACGCGGCCTTCACGGTACCATTCGCTACGAGCGATATCGATACCATTCAGACGGCCGGAGCTCATGATCTTGATGCCCAGGGCGCCCATGCGCATTGCATTTTGCATGGAACGCTTCATGGCGCGACGGAACATCACGCGCTTTTCCAGCTGCGAGGCGATACCATCGGCAATGATTTGTGCATCCAGTTCCGGCTTGCGAACTTCTTCAATGTTCACATGCACCGGAACGCCCAGACGCTTTTGCAGTTCAGCCTTCAGAACTTCGATGTCCTCACCCTTCTTGCCAATCACGACACCCGGACGGGCGCTGTGAATGGTGATACGGGCGGACTTGGCCGGACGCTCGATGGTCACGCGACCAACCGAAGCGTGCGCCAGGCGCTTCTTCAGGAACTCACGGACTTCGATGTCTTGCTTCAGCATGCCAGGGAAATTGGCGCTGTTGGCAAACCACTTCGAAGACCAGTTTTTGGTGACGGCAAGACGGAATCCCGTCGGATGAATCTTCTGACCCATTTCTTACCCCTTAATTGCCCACGGTCAACATGATGTGGCAAGTCTGCTTTTCGATCTTGTTGCCACGACCTTTAGCACGTGCCGTGAAACGCTTCAGGCTCGGGCCCTTGTCAACGTAGATGGTCTCCACCTTCAGGGTGTCGATGTCAGCACCTTCGTTGTGCTCAGCGTTGGCGATTGCCGACTCCAGCAGCTTCTTGACCAGACCGGCGCCCTTCTTGGGGCAGAAGGTCAAAATGTTCAGCGCCTCTTCGACGGACTTGCCGCGAACGAGGTCAGCCACCAGACGGCCCTTCTGTGCCGACAGGCGAACGCTCTTCAGATATGCAGATACTCTCATCGCTTCACCTTACTTCTTCTTCGCCTTCTTATCGGCCGCGTGGCCTTTGAAGGTACGAGTCAGCGAGAATTCGCCCAGTTTGTGGCCGACCATGTTTTCAGAAACATAGACCGGGACGTGGGTACGACCGTTGTGCACAGCGATGGTCAGACCAATGAAGTCCGGCAGAATGGTCGAACGGCGAGACCAAGTCTTAATCGGACGCTTGTCACTGGTCGCACGCGCCGCGTCCACCTTCTTCAGAAGGTGAAGATCAACAAACGGGCCCTTTTTTTGCGAACGTGCCATATGTCAATTACCCTTTAGTGGAATAGCGGCGGCGTACGATCATGTTGTCGGTACGCTTGTTGCGACGAGTACGGTAACCCTTGGTCGGCGTGCCCCATGGGCTAACCGGTACACGACCTTCGCCGGTCTTACCTTCACCACCACCGTGCGGGTGATCGATCGGGTTCATGACCACACCACGGACGGTCGGACGGATACCGCGCCAGCGGTTCGCGCCGGCCTTGCCGATCTTGCGCAGGTTGTGCTCTTCGTTACCAACTTCGCCAACGGTCGCGCGGCAATCAACATGGACCTTGCGGATTTCACCGGAACGCAGACGCAGCTGGGCGTAAACGCCTTCACGTGCGAGCAGCATGGCGGAGGAACCAGCGGAACGCGCCATTTGCGCGCCACGGCCAGGTTGCAGTTCCACGCAGTGAATCGTGGTACCCACCGGGATATTGCGGATCGGCAGCGCGTTGCCGGCCTTGATCGGGGCTTCTGCGCCCGACAGCAGCTCGGCACCAACCTTCACACCACGCGGAGCGATGATGTAACGGCGTTCGCCATCGACATAGCACAGCAGGGCGATATGCGCGGTACGGTTCGGATCGTATTCGATACGTTCCACCTTGGCCGGAATACCATCCTTTTCGCGACGGAAGTCAACGATACGATAGTGTTGCTTGTGACCACCACCCTTGTGACGGGTCGTGATATGGCCGTTGTTGTTACGGCCACCGGTCGAGTTCTTCTTTTCGACCAGCGAAGCCAGCGGGGCGCCCTTGTGCAGGTCAGGGTGAACCACCTTGACGACTGCGCGACGGCCTGCCGATGTCGGTTTTACTTTTTGGATAGGCATGCTCTATCTCCTTACTCAGCAGCTGCGCCGGTCAGATCAAGTTCCTGACCTTGCACGAGGCTAACGTAAGCCTTTTTCCAGTCCTTGCGACGACCGGTCATGCGGCCAAAGCGCTTGACTTTGCCCTTGACATTCACGGTGGACACACCCTCAACCTTGACGTTAAACAGCAGTTCAACGGCAGCCTTGATTTCGGGCTTGGTCGCATCGCCAGCAACGCGGAATACCACTTGCTGGTTCTTCTCGGACACCATGGTGCTCTTTTCAGAAACAACCGGAGCAAGAATGACTTGCATCAGACGTTCTTGATTCATGCCCATTGCTCCTCAAGTTGCTTCACGGCGTCACGGGTGATCACGATCTTCTTGAAGCGCAGCAGGCTGTACGGATCAGCTTGCTGAGCCTCGATCACCAGCACGTTCGGCAGGTTGCGAGACGAGAGATAGAGGTTTTCGTCGAGTTCCTTGGTGATGAACAGGGCGTGTTCCAGGCCCATGGACTTCACCTTGCCAACGAATTCCTTGGTCTTCGGCGATTCAACCGTCAGGCTGTCAACCACGATCAGACGCTCGTCACGGACCAGCTGCGACAGAATCGCGGCCATGCCGGCACGGAACATCTTGCGGTTAACCTTCTGGCTGAAGTTTTCATCCGGCTTGTTCGGGAATGCACGGCCACCACCACGCCATACCGGCGAGGAAGTCGTACCGGAACGCGCGCGGCCGGTACCCTTTTGACGCCAGGGCTTGTGGGTGGTGTGCTTCACTTCGGCACGGGTCAGCTGAGCGCGGTTGGCGCTACGGGCATTTGCCAGGAACGCAGTCACGACCTGGTGAACCAGTGCTTCGTTGTATTCACGACCGAACAGGGACTCGGAAGCTTGCAGGCTGTCTTGAGCCTGACCTTGGGTATTGATTACTTTCAATTCCATCATGCACCCGCCTTCACGCTAGGACGTACGACCACGTCGCCGTTCTTGGCACCGGGTACAGCACCCTTGACCAGCAGCAGCTGACGCTCTACGTCAATACGGACAATTTCCAGGCACTGCATGGTGCTCTTGGTGTTGCCATATTGACCAGCCATGCGCTTACCCGGCAGTACGCGGCCCGGATCCTGCGCTTGACCGATGGAACCCGGCGAGTTGTGCGAGCGCGAGTTACCATGGGAGGCACGGTTGGAGGAGAAGTTGTGGCGCTTGATGGCACCGGAGAAGCCCTTACCCTTCGAGGTACCGGTTACATCAACCAGTTGACCTTCGGAGAAGATCTCGACGGTAATGGAATCACCAGCCTTGTAGCCAGCCAGCTGTTCAGCAGTCAGCGTGAATTCACCCATGCCACGACCGGCTTCAACGCCTGCCTTGGCAAAGTGACCAGCTGCCGACTTGTTCACGCGGTTAGCGCGACGCTCGCCGAAAGTGACTTGAATGGCGCTGTAGCCATCCACTTCGGGGGTTTTGATTTGCGTGACGCGATTAGCGGACATGTCCAGCACAGTTACCGGAATGGAAGCACCATCTTCGGCAAAAATGCGGGTCATGCCGACTTTGCGACCGACAAGACCTAAACTCATGTTTATTTCCTTTTGCAGGGCCGATTACGATTGACCGGCTTACAAAAACAATAGCGGACTCGCCAAAATGACGAGTCCGCTACTATATCACCAAAAATTCAAGCACCGCAAGCACTTAGCGTACTCGCGGGCTGGATTCGTGATTATTGCAACTTGATTTCCACATCCACACCGGCCGGCAGGTCCAGCTTCATCAGCGCGTCGACAGTCTTGTCGGTCGGGTCGATGATGTCCATCAGGCGCAGGTGGGTACGGATTTCCAGCTGGTCACGCGAGGTCTTGTTCACGTGCGGCGAACGCAGAACGTTGAAGCGCTCGATCTTGGTCGGCAGCGGAACCGGGCCCTTGACAACGGCGCCGGTGCGCTTGGCGGTTTCAACGATTTCTTCAGCCGAACGGTCGATCAGGTTGTAATCGAAAGCTTTCAGGCGGATACGGATCTTTTGGCTCTGCATGATAGCTTCCTGATTACTTGATGATCTTGGCTACAACGCCGGCGCCAACGGTACGGCCACCTTCGCGGATAGCGAAGCGCAGACCTTCTTCCATGGCGATCGGAGCGATCAGCGCAACGGTGATGCTGACGTTGTCGCCAGGCATAACCATTTCCACGCCTTCAGCCAGCGATACAGCACCGGTCACGTCCGTGGTACGGAAGTAGAACTGCGGGCGGTAGTTGGCGAAGAACGGGGTGTGACGGCCGCCTTCTTCCTTCGACAGAACGTAAACTTCAGCGGTGAAGTCGGTGTGCGGGGTGATGGAACCCGGCTTGGCCAGAACCTGACCACGCTCAACTTCTTCACGCTTGGTACCACGCAGCAGAACGCCGACGTTGTCACCAGCCTGACCCTGATCCAGCAGCTTGCGGAACATTTCCACGCCGGTGCAGGTGGTCTTGGCGGTAGCCTTGATACCAACGATTTCGATTTCTTCGCCGACCTTGACGATACCGCGCTCAACACGACCGGTCACAACGGTACCACGGCCGGAGATCGAGAACACGTCTTCGATCGGCAGCAGGAACGGCTTGTCGATGGCACGTTCCGGGGTCGGGATGTAGCTGTCCAGAGCATCAGCCAGACGGAAGATCGACGGTTCGCCGATTTCGGACTGGTCGCCTTCCAGCGCCTTCAGGGCCGAACCCTTGATGATCGGCAGATCATCGCCCGGGAAGTCGTAGGAAGACAGCAGATCGCGCACTTCCATTTCAACCAGTTCCAGCAGCTCTTCGTCGTCTACCATGTCGCACTTGTTCAGGTAAACGATGATGTACGGTACACCCACCTGGCGAGCCAGCAGGATGTGTTCGCGGGTTTGCGGCATCGGACCGTCAGCGGCCGAGCAAACCAGGATCGCGCCGTCCATCTGGGCAGCACCGGTAATCATGTTCTTCACGTAGTCGGCGTGGCCCGGGCAGTCTACGTGTGCGTAGTGGCGGGTCTCGGTTTCGTACTCAACGTGAGCGGTGTTGATGGTAATACCACGTGCCTTTTCTTCCGGCGCGCTGTCGATCTGGTCGTAACCCTTGGCTTCGCCACCGAACTTCTTCGACAGAATGGTGGTGATTGCTGCGGTCAGGGTGGTCTTGCCATGGTCAACGTGACCGATGGTGCCGACGTTTACGTGCGGTTTCGTCCGCTCAAACTTGCCTTTTGCCATTTTTGCAAAATCCTTAAATATAAAGAACAGTAGATCAGGGCGGGGCCCAGGGCCCCGCCACAGCGCGCATTACTTCTTGGCGTTCATGACGGCTTCAGCAACATGCTTCGGCGCTTCAGAGTAGTGCTTGAACTCCATGGAGTAGGTAGCACGACCCTGGGTAGCAGAACGCAGGTCGGTCGAGTAGCCGAACATTTCAGCCAACGGCACTTCGGCACGAATCTTCTTGCCGCCGATGCCATCATCATCCATGCCCTGAACGATACCGCGACGACGGTTCAGGTCACCCATCACGTCGCCCATGTACTCTTCCGGGGTTTCCACTTCAACAGCCATCATCGGTTCGAGGATGCACGGGCCGGCACGACGCATGGCTTCCTTGAAGGCCAGCGAGCCGGCCAGTTCGAAGGCGATCTGCGACGAGTCGACATCGTGGTACGAACCGAAGGTCAGGCGAACGGTCACATCGACGACCGGGAAGCCGGCGAGAATACCGTTGTTGAGGGTGTTCTGGATACCCTTGTCCACCGACGGGATGAATTCGCGCGGAATCACGCCACCCTTGATTTCGTCGATGAACTGGTAACCCTTGCCTTCGCCCGACGGTTCCAGCGTGATCACGGCGTGACCGTACTGACCCTTACCACCCGACTGCTTGACGTGCTTGCCTTCCACGTCGGTCACGGTCTTGGTGATGGTTTCACGGTAGGCCACTTGCGGTGCGCCGACGTTGGCTTCTACGCCGAATTCACGGCGCATGCGGTCAACCAGAATTTCCAGGTGCAGTTCACCCATACCGGAAATAATGGTCTGGCCGGATTCTTCGTCGGTGCGTACGCGGAACGACGGGTCTTCCTTGGCCAGGCGGTTCAGGGCAACGCCCATCTTTTCCTGGTCAGCCTTGGTCTTCGGCTCAACGGCAACGTGAATCACCGGATCCGGGAACTCCATACGCTCGAGGATGATCTCGGCGTCAACGGCACACAGGGTTTCACCGGTGGTGACTTCCTTCAGGCCGATGGCAGCAGCGATGTCGCCAGCGCGGACTTCGTCGATTTCCTTACGGTCGTTGGCGTGCATCTGCACGATACGGCCGATACGTTCCTTCTTGCCCTTGACCGAGTTCAGCACGGTGTCGCCCGACTTCACCACGCCCGAGTAGACGCGGAAGAAGGTCAGCTGACCGACGTACGGGTCGTTCATCAGCTTGAACGCCAGCGCCGAGAACGGCTCGTCGTCCGAAGCGTGACGTTCGGCTTCAACGCCATCGGTTTCGCCCTTGATCGCCGGTACTTCGGTCGGCGACGGCAGCAGCTCGATCACGGCGTCCAGCATGCGCTGTACACCCTTGTTCTTGAACGCGGAGCCACACAGCATCGGCTGGATTTCGCACTTCAGAGTACGTTCGCGCAGACCCTTGACGATTTCCTCTTCAGAGAGCGTGCCCTCTTCCAGGTACTTGTTCATCATGTCTTCGTCGGCTTCGGCAGCTGCCTCAACCATCTTTTCGCGCCACTCTTCGGCAACGGCAACCAGGTCGGCCGGGATTTCACCGTATTCGAACTTCATGCCTTGCGAGGCCTCATCCCAGATGATGGCCTTCATCTTCAGCAGGTCGACAACACCGGTGAAGCCGTCTTCTGCGCCGATAGGCACAACGATAGGCACCGGATTGCCGCGCAGGCGGGTCTTCACTTGCTCAACCGCACGGAAGAAGTTGGCACCCTGACGGTCCATCTTGTTCACGAAGGCGATGCGCGGAACGTGGTACTTGTTCGCCTGACGCCATACGGTTTCGGATTGCGGCTGAACGCCACCCACCGCGCAGTAAACCATTACCGCGCCGTCAAGGACACGCATGGAACGTTCAACTTCGATGGTGAAGTCAACGTGTCCGGGGGTGTCGATGATGTTGAAGCGGTGTTCCGGGAACTGCATCCCCATACCCTTCCAGAAGGTAGTGGTTGCAGCGGAAGTAATGGTAATACCGCGTTCCTGCTCCTGCTCCATCCAGTCCATGGTGGCAGCGCCGTCGTGAACTTCACCAATCTTGTGGTTCACACCGGTGTAATACAGGATGCGTTCGGTAGTAGTGGTCTTACCGGCATCAATGTGAGCGCTGATACCAATGTTACGGTAGCGCTCGATAGGGGTTTTCCTAGCCACGGCCTTAACCTTTATGGTTAGTTGAATTTAGAAGCGGAAATGCGAGAAGGCCTTGTTGGCTTCTGCCATGCGGTGTACTTCTTCGCGCTTCTTCATTGCGCCGCCACGGCCTTCGGCTGCATCCAGCAGCTCGCCTGCCAGACGCAGGTCCATGGACTTCTCGCCACGCTTGCGCGCAGCATCGCGCAGCCAGCGCATGGCCAGAGCCATACGACGGGACGGGCGTACTTCAACAGGAACTTGATAGTTGGCACCACCAACACGGCGGCTCTTTACTTCGACAACCGGCTTGGCGTTCGAGATGGCAGTGTTGAACACTTCCAGGGCGTTTTTGCCGGTCTTCTTCTCGATCTGTTCCAGGGCACCGTAGATGATGCGTTCTGCAACAGACTTCTTGCCGTCAATCATGACGACGTTCATGAACTTGGACAGGTCCTGGCTACCGAACTTCGGATCCGGCAGGATCTCGCGTTTCGGGACTTCTCTGCGTCTTGGCATTTCGATTCCTTCAATCTATTCAGTTGAGCTTCGCGCTCATGGCGCCCATGTTGGAGCGACCACTTACTCGACGACACAAGGCCGCCGTTGCAGCTACCGCCAGCGACTTACTTAGGACGCTTGGCACCGTACTTCGAACGGGACTGCTTACGATCCTTGACGCCTGCGGTATCCAGGGAGCCACGGACGGTGTGGTAACGCACACCCGGCAAGTCCTTAACACGACCGCCGCGGATCAGTACCACGGAGTGCTCTTGCAGGTTGTGGCCTTCACCGCCGATATACGAAATCACTTCGAAACCGTTGGTCAGACGTACCTTGCACACCTTACGCAGTGCCGAGTTCGGCTTCTTCGGGGTGGTGGTGTATACGCGGGTGCACACGCCACGCTTCTGCGGGCAGGCCTCCAGCGCAGGCACCTTGCTCTTCGCCTTTTCGGCGAGACGGCCCTTGCGGACCAGTTGGTTGATGGTTGGCATTACTCTCAGTTCCTAGTTGAGTTCCTCACAACGGCAACACGCCGCCATGAAAGAGGGTGGATTATATTTTAGTCAACAACCCACCGTCAATGGAAAACACGCTGCCATTCAACGGTTTAGCGTTGAATGGGCAGCGTTGTTTTCTAAAACCACAAAAAACCGGGTTTTATTCGTTGCTTTCCAGGCTGGTTTGCGGCGTTTCCAGCGACATCGCGTCAGCAAACAGATCTTGCGAATCCGGGTTGCGACGACGGTTGCGGTGGTAAGCCAGGCCGGTACCAGCCGGGATCAGACGACCGACGATCACGTTTTCCTTCAGACCACGCAGATCGTCCTTCTTGCCCATGATGGCCGCTTCGGTCAGAACTCGGGTGGTTTCCTGGAAGGAAGCCGCCGAGATGAACGAGTCGGTGGACAGCGACGCCTTGGTAATACCCAGCAGTACGTTTTCGTACTGAGCCGGTTCCTTGCCGTCGGCCAGCATGCGGTCGTTGGTTTCCAGCACTTCAGCACGTTCTACCTGTTCACCCTGGATGAACTCGGTCGAGCCGGAATCGGTGATGATCACACGGCGCAGCATCTGGCGGATGATCACTTCGATGTGCTTGTCGTTAATCTTCACACCTTGCAGTCGGTACACTTCCTGTACTTCCTGCACGATGTAGCGCGCCAGCGCTTCGATACCCTGCAGACGCAGAATGTCGTGCGGATCAACGGCACCGTCGACAATCAATTCGCCGCGGTTGACCACCTGACCGTCGTGCACGAGAACGTGCTTGTCCTTCGGAATCAGGTTTTCAAAGGTATTGCCGTCCAGATCAGTAATGATCAGACGTTGCTTGCCCTTGGTGTCCTTGCCGAACGATACGGTACCGGTGACTTCGGCCAGCATACCGGCGTCCTTCGGCGAGCGGGCTTCGAACAGCTCGGCCACGCGCGGCAGACCACCGGTAATGTCGCGGGTCTTGGTGGTTTCTTGCGGAATACGCGCCAGAACCTCACCCTTGCCGACTTCCTGACCATCCTTGACGGTAATGATGGCGCCGACCTGGAAGGTGATGGACACCGAAGCATCCGAACCGGCCAGTTTGACTTCCAGACCATTCTCGTCCAGCAGCTTGACCAACGGACGCAGCAGCTTGGATTGCGAACCGGCGCGACGTTTCGGGTCGATGACCACCAGCGTCGACAGACCGGTCACTTCGTCCACCTGCTTGGCGACCGTGGTGCCTTCTTCCACGTTTTCGAACTTCACGCGGCCGGCGTACTCGGTAATGATCGGACGGGTATGCGGGTCCCAGGTCGCCAGCACGTGACCAGCCTTGATGACCAGGCCATCGGTTACCAGCAGGGTCGCACCGTACGGTACCTTGTGACGTTCGCGCTCGCGGCCGATATCGTCATGGATCACCACTTCACCGGAACGGGTGATCACGATCAGCTCGCCCTTGGTGTTGGTGACATAACGCATCTGGCTGGAGAAGCGTACGGTACCGTTCGACTTGGCTTCCACCTGGCTGGCAGCAGCGTTACGCGATGCGGCACCACCGATGTGGAAGGTACGCATGGTCAGCTGGGTACCCGGCTCACCGATCGACTGGGCAGCGATGACACCGACTGCTTCACCGGCATTGACTTCCTTGCCTCGGCCCAGATCGCGGCCGTAGCACTTGGCGCACAGACCGTAGCGCGTGTCGCAGGTGATCGGGGTGCGAACCTTGACTTCGTCGATACCCAGGTTGTCGACCATGTCAACCAGATGCTCGTCCAGCAGCGTGCCGGCTTCGATCACGGTTTCGCCGCTCGACGGATCAATCACGTCCACCGCAGCCACGCGACCCAGAATACGGTCACGCAGGGCTTCGATCACGTCACCACCCTGCAGGACGGCCTTCATGGTGAAGCCGTTGGTGGTGCCGCAATCGTCCTGGATCACGACCAGATCCTGCGTCACGTCGACCAGACGACGGGTCAGGTAACCGGAGTTTGCCGTCTTCAACGCGGTATCCGCCAGACCCTTACGGGCACCGTGGGTCGAGATGAAGTACTGCAATACCGTCAGACCTTCGCGGAAGTTCGAGGTAATCGGGGTCTCGATAATCGAGCCGTCCGGCTTGGCCATCAGGCCCCGCATACCGGCCAGCTGCTTGATCTGAGCCACCGAGCCCCGGGCACCGGAGTCGGCCATCATGTAAATCGAGTTGAACGATTCCTGGTCGACTTCCTTGCCGTCGCGATCCAGCACCTTCTGCTTGGACAGCTCGTCCATCATCGCCTTGGCGACCTTGTCACCGGTGCGACCCCAGATATCGACCACCTTGTTATAGCGTTCGCCCTGGGTCACCAGACCCTGGCGATACTGCTCTTCGATTTCCTTGACTTCCTTGTGCGCCTCGGCGAGCAGATCGGTCTTCTTGGTCGGCACGAGCATGTCGTCGACGCAGATCGAGATACCGCCGCGGGTGGAGAAGGCGAAACCGGTGTACATCAGCTGGTCGGCAAAGATCACCGTGTCGCGGATGCCGCAACGACGGAACGATGCATTGATCAGCTTGGAGATTTCCTTCTTCTTCAGCGCCTTGTTGATGTGCTCGAAGCCCAGGCCCTTCGGCAGGATGTCGGACAGCAGCGCACGACCCACGGTGGTCTCGTAACGCTTGATGACCGGCTGGAACTCGCCTTGCTCGTCCTTTTCCCATTCCTTCAGGCGGACGGTGATGCGGGTGGCCAGTTCGACCTGACGGGTTTCGTAGGCGCGATGCACTTCCTTGGTGTCGGCAAATACCATGCCTTCACCCTTGCCATTCACGCGGTCGCGGGTCATGTAGTACAGACCCAGCACGATATCCTGCGACGGCACGATGATCGGCTCGCCGTTGGCTGGCGACAGCACGTTGTTGGTGGCCAGCATCAGGGTACGGGCTTCCATCTGCGCTTCCAGCGACAGCGGCACGTGAACAGCCATCTGGTCACCGTCAAAGTCGGCGTTGAATGCCGCGCAGACCAGCGGATGCAGCTGGATGGCCTTGCCTTCGATCAGCACCGGCTCAAAGGCCTGAATACCCAGACGGTGCAGGGTCGGGGCACGGTTGAGCAGGACCGGATGTTCGCGGATCACGTCTTCCAGGATGTCCCAGACTTCCGGCACTTCCTGCTCGACCAGCTTCTTGGCCGCCTTGATGGTGGACGCCAGGCCCATGACTTCCAGCTTGTGGAAGATGAACGGCTTGAACAGCTCCAGCGCCATCTTCTTCGGCAGACCGCACTGATGCAGACGCAGGGTCGGGCCCACGGTAATCACGGAACGGCCGGAGTAGTCGACGCGCTTACCCAGCAGGTTCTGACGGAAGCGACCGCCCTTACCCTTGATCATGTCGGCCAGCGACTTGAGCGGACGCTTGTTGGCGCCGGTCATGGCCTTGCCGCGACGACCGTTGTCCAGCAGCGAGTCCACCGACTCCTGCAGCATGCGCTTTTCGTTGCGCACGATGATGTCCGGCGCGCGCAGTTCCAGCAGGCGCTTCAGACGGTTGTTACGGTTGATCACGCGGCGATACAGATCGTTCAGATCCGAGGTCGCGAAACGACCACCATCCAGCGGTACCAGCGGACGCAGTTCCGGCGGCAGGACCGGCAGCACTTCCAGGATCATCCATTCCGGCTTCATGCCGGAACGCAGGAAGGCTTCCAGCACCTTCAGGCGCTTGGCAATCTTCTTGATCTTGGTGTCGGAACCGGTGCTTTCCAGTTCGCGGCGCAGGGTTTCAATCTCGCGTTCCAGGTCCAGGCTGCGCAGCAGTTCGCGCACGGCCTCGGCACCCATCATGGCCTTGAACTCTTCGCCGTACTGGTCTTCCTTGTCCAGGAAGTCTTCTTCGGACAGCAGCTGGCCACGGGTCAGCGGGGTCATGCCCGGGTCGGTCACGACGAAGCCTTCGAAGTACAGTACGCGTTCGATGTCGCGCAGGGTCATGTCGAGCACCATGCCCAGACGCGACGGCAGGCTCTTCAGGAACCAGATGTGCGCGGTCGGGCTGGCCAGCTCGATGTGGCCCATGCGTTCACGGCGAACCTTGGACAGCGTGACTTCCACGCCGCACTTTTCGCAGATCACGCCACGATGCTTCAGGCGCTTGTACTTGCCGCACAAGCATTCGTAATCCTTCACCGGCCCGAAGATGCGGGCGCAGAACAGGCCGTCACGTTCCGGCTTGAAGGTACGATAGTTGATGGTTTCGGGCTTCTTGACTTCACCGTAGGACCAGGAACGGATCTTGTCCGGTGAGGCGATGCCGATCTTAATCGCATCAAACTCTTCTTCTTGCGTCACCTGCTTAAAGAGGTCGAGCAGTGCTTTCATTGCGTCTCCAGTCAGGGGGCCGGCGCGGCGAGTGCCGCACCGGCGCGCCTATCAATAACGTTCCAGGTCGATGTCCAGGCCAAGCGAGCGGATTTCCTTCACCAACACGTTGAAGGACTCCGGCATGCCGGCGTCGATCTTGTGCTCGCCCTTGACAATGTTTTCGTACACCTTGGTACGGCCGGTCACGTCGTCGGACTTCACCGTCAGCATTTCCTGCAGGGTGTAGGCGGCGCCATAGGCTTCCAGTGCCCAGACTTCCATCTCACCGAAGCGCTGACCACCGAACTGTGCCTTACCACCCAGCGGCTGCTGGGTCACCAGCGAGTACGGGCCGGTCGAACGGGCGTGCATCTTGTCATCGACCAGGTGATGCAGCTTCAGGTAGTGCATCACGCCAACCGTGACCTTGCGGTCAAAGGCTTCGCCGGTACGGCCATCGTGCAGCGTCAGCTGGGTCTTGGAATCATTGAAGCCCAGTTGAGCCGTACGCGGATCTTCGTCCAGGTAGGCCAGGTTCAGCATGTGGCGGATTTCCGCTTCCTTGGCACCGTCGAACACCGGCGTGGCGAACGGCATACCCTTGCGCAGGTGGTCGGCCAGCATCAGGATTTCGTCGTCCGTCATGCTGTCGATCTGCTCCGGCTTGCCGGTTTCGTTGTACACGCGGGTCAGGTACTCGCGGATCTCGGCCACAGCGCGCTGACTCTTCAGCATGCCGTCGATGCGCTCACCGATACCCTTGGCGGCCCAGCCCAGATGCACTTCCAGAATCTGACCGATGTTCATACGCGACGGTACGCCCAGCGGGTTCAGCACGATGTCGACCGGGCGGCCATCGCCCATGAACGGCATGTCTTCCACCGGCAGGATGCGCGACACCACACCCTTGTTACCGTGACGACCGGCCATCTTGTCACCGGCCTGCAGGCGGCGCTTGACGGCCAGGTAGACCTTGACCATCTTCTGCACGCCCGGGGGCAGTTCGTCGCCCTGGGTGAGCTTGCGCTTCTTGTCTTCGAACTTGAGGTCGAATTCTTCACGCTTCTGCGCCAGGCTGTCCTTGATCAGTTCCAGCTGCTTGGCGATGTCTTCATCGCTCATGCGGATGTCGAACCAGTCGTGCTTGGCACCCAGGCTTTCCAGGTACTCGGCATCGATGATGGTGCCCTTGGCCAGACGCTTCGGACCGCCATTGGCCGGCTTGCCGGTGATCAGGCGTTCGATACGGCTGAAGGCATCGTTCTCGAAAATACGCAGCTGGTCATTCAGGTCCAGACGATAACGCTTCAGTTCGGCGTCGATGATCGACTGGGCACGCTTGTCGCGCTCGATGCCTTCACGGGTGAAGACCTGAACGTCGATCACGGTACCGGTCATGCCGGTCGGTACGCGCAGCGAGGTGTCCTTCACATCGGAGGCCTTCTCGCCGAAGATCGCACGCAGCAGCTTCTCTTCCGGCGTCAGCTGGGTTTCACCCTTCGGGGTGACCTTGCCGACCAGCACGTCACCGGCCTCGACCTCGGCGCCGATGTAAACGATACCGGACTCATCCAGACGGCCAGCCATGCGCTCGGACAGGTTCGGGATATCACGGGTGATTTCTTCCGGTCCCAGCTTGGTGTCACGGGCAACAACCGACAGTTCTTCGATATGGATCGAGGTGTAGCGGTCTTCTGCCACCACCTTTTCCGAGATCAGAATCGAGTCCTCGAAGTTGTAACCGTTCCACGGCATGAAGGCGATGGTCATGTTCTGACCCAGCGCCAGTTCGCCCAGGTCGGTCGACGCACCGTCAGCCACCACATCACCCTTGGCCAGCTTGTCGCCGACATGCACGACCGGGCGCTGGTTGATGTTGGTGTTCTGGTTGGAACGGGTGAACTTGGTCAGGTTGTAGATATCCACACCCACTTCACCAGCGGTGGCTTCGTCGTCATTGACGCGAATCACCACGCGGTTGGCGTCCACCAGATCGACCACGCCGCCACGGCGCGCCACGACGGTGGTACCCGAGTCGATGGCCACATCGCGCTCGATGCCGGTGCCGACATACGGCTTTTCCGGACGCAGGCACGGTACGGCCTGGCGCTGCATGTTGGCGCCCATCAAGGCACGGTTGGCGTCATCGTGTTCCAGGAACGGAATCAGCGAGGCAGCAACCGACACCACCTGACCGGTGGCCACGTCCATGTACTGTACGCGGTCCGGGGTGGACAGAATGGTTTCGCCCTTCTCACGGCAGGTCACCAGGTCGTCGATCAGACGGCCTTCTTCATCCAGCTCGGCGTTGGCCTGAGCGATGACGTAACGACCTTCCTCGATCGCGGACAGGTAATCGATCTCGCTGGTTACCTTGCCATCCACGACCTTGCGGTACGGGGTTTCCAGGAAGCCGAACTCGTTGGTGCGGGCATAAACCGACAGCGAGTTGATCAGGCCGATGTTCGGACCTTCAGGCGTTTCGATCGGGCACACGCGGCCGTAGTGGGTCGGGTGCACGTCGCGGACTTCGAAGCCTGCACGTTCGCGGGTCAGACCGCCCGGGCCCAGGGCCGAAACACGGCGCTTATGGGTAATTTCCGACAGCGGGTTGGTCTGGTCCATGAACTGCGACAACTGGCTGGAACCGAAGAATTCCTTGATCGCGGCCGATACCGGCTTGGCGTTGATCAGATCATGCGGCATCAGGTTGTCAGATTCAGCCTGGTTCAGGCGTTCCTTGACGGCGCGCTCGACACGCACCAGACCGGCACGGAACTGGTTCTCGGCCAATTCGCCCACCGAACGCACGCGACGGTTGCCCAGGTGATCGATGTCATCGACTTCGCCGCGACCGTTGCGCAGTTCGGTCAGGATGGCAATCACCGAGACGATGTCTTCGGTCGACAGGGTGCCGTCCATGATGTCGCGACGCGACGCGAACTTCTCGCCGATCAGGGTCTTGAACCACTCCGGCGTCTTGTCATCGAACTTGTACTGGTAGGTGCGCGAGCTGAACTTCATGCGACCCACGCGCGACAGATCGTAGGTTTCTTCGCTGAAGAACAGGCGCTGGAACAGTTGCTCGACGGCGTCTTCGGTCGGCGGTTCGCCAGGACGCATCATGCGATAGATCGCAACACGCGCCTGCAGGCGATCCTGGATGTCATCGACACGCAGGGTTTGCGAGATGTACGCCCCCTGATCCAGGTCGTTGGTGAACAGCACGTCGATTTCCGATGCTTCGGTCAGCGCCAGCTTGGCCAGGATTTCTTCCGAAATCTCTTCGTTGGCACGGGCGATCACTTCACCGGTATCGGTATTGACCACGGCGCGGGCCAGTACGCGGCCCAGCAGGGCATCGGCCGGCACTTCAACGCGGTCCAGCTCGGCGGTCTGGATGTCGCGGATGTGCTTGGCGGTGATGCGCTTGTCCTTAGCGACGATCAGCTTGCCGTCGGCACCGACCAGATCAAACTTGGCCACTTCGCCCTTCAGACGATCGGCCACCACCTTCATGAACACGCCGTTCTTGGTCAGGTAGAAGGTGTCGAAGCTGTAGAACTCGGACAGGATCTGCTCTTCGGTATAACCCAGGGCCTTGAGCAGGATGGTGACCGGCATCTTGCGACGACGGTCGATACGGAAGTACAGCAGGTCCTTCGGATCGAACTCGAAGTCGAGCCAGGAGCCGCGGTAGGGAATCACGCGAGCCGAGAACAGCAGCTTGCCCGAGGAGTGGGTTTTGCCGCGGTCGTGCTCGAAGAAGACGCCAGGCGAGCGATGCAGCTGGCTGACAATCACGCGCTCGGTACCGTTGATGATGAACGAACCGTTGGTGGTCATGAGCGGAATTTCACCCATGTACACTTCGTTTTCGCGCACTTCCTTCACCACCGGCTTGGAAGATTCTTTGTCAAAGATCGTCAGGCGGATACGGGCGCGCAACGGAGCAGCATAAGTAATGCCGCGCAGTTGACACTCCTGCATATCGAACGGAGGCTCGCCAAGAATGTAGTGTGCAAAGTCCAGACGGGCATAACCGTTGTGACTGGTGATCGGGAAGATCGACTTGAAGGCAGCCTGCAGACCAACATCCTTGCGCTGCTCTACCGGAGTACCCAGTTGAAGGAATTCGGTATACGAATCAATCTGGGTCGCCAACAGGAATGGGACATCGAGAACACTGGCACGTTTCGCAAAGCTCTTACGAATACGTTTCTTCTCAGTAAACGAATAACTCATAGAGTCTCCATCGAGGTGGGGTGGCGCAAGAAACCAAATGTCAGCAACCACACGCTATTAATTGCTGGCGTTTAACTTCTCTAATCACTCATTCACAAGCGCAACAAGGCTGGCGGATTTCTCCGCCAGCCTTCCTTCTTTTTTCAAAGAAGATTACTTGATTTCAGCCTTGGCACCGGCTTCGGTCAGTTGCTTAACGATGTCGTCAGCTTCAGCCTTGGCAACGCCTTCCTTGACCGGCTTCGGAGCGCCGTCAACCAGGTCCTTGGCTTCTTTCAGGCCCAGACCGGTGATAGCACGTACAACCTTGATCACGTTAACCTTGTTGTCGCCAACGGCGGACAGGATAACGTCGAACTCGGTCTTTTCTTCAGCAGCAGCAGCGCCACCAGCAGCCGGGCCGGCAACGGCAACGGCAGCAGCGGAAACGCCGAACTTCTCTTCGAACGCCTTAACCAGGTCGTTCAGTTCCATAACGGTCAGGCCAGCAACGGCTTCGAGAATGTCTTCTTTGGTGATTGCCATGTGAAAATCTCCAGAAATCTGTATATATCAAAAAGGTTAAGCGGCTTCGGCCTGCTTCTTTTCCGCCAGTGCGGCCAGTGCGCGGGCAAAGCCGGACACAGGAGCCTGCATAACGAACAGAAGCTTGGACAGCAGTTCTTCGCGGCTCGGGATCGACGCCAGCTCAGCAACCTGAGCGGCATTCAGAACGTTGCCATTGTAAGAACCGGCCTTGACGATGATCTTGTCGTCGGTCTTCGCGAATTGTTGGAGCACTTTGGCTGCAGCAACCGGATCAGCAGAGATACCGTAAACCAGCGGGCCGACCATGTGGTCAGCCAGGCCTTCGAATGCGGTACCCTGAACGGCGCGACGTACCAGCGTGTTCTTCAGAACGCGCAGATACACACCGTTCTCGCGTGCCTTGGCACGGAGCTGGGTCATGCTGCTAACCTCGATCCCCCGATATTCGGCGATTACGATGGTCTGGGCGTCAGCCAGCTTGGCCGATACCTCAGTGACAACCGCCTTTTTATCTTCAAGATTGAGACTCAAGGTCTACCTCCTAGTCTGAAATGAAGTGCGAACATCGCACTCCGCTTTGCAGCGGCGACCTTTCAGGAGACAACATGCGTCGTTTCGGTGGTGCCCATGGGCAGAATTGAACTGCCGACCTCTCCCTTACCAAGGGAGTGCTCTACCCCTGAGCTACATGGGCTCGAAACGCTGAAGCCTTCTATTCGGGTACACCATCTGCGTAGGATGCTGTTTCCAGCGATTAAGCCCTGAGGCTCCTACGGTCTTTGACAATCTGGCGGGACGAGCCCGCCAGCCCAAAGCCTTGACAGGCTTGCGCCTGTCACAACTTCATTGCACTCAGGCAGAGAAGCTGTTGGTATCTACGCGAACGCCGACGCCCATGGTGCTGGAAACGGCAGCCTTCTTCAGATACTGACCCTTTGCTGCGGCCGGCTTGGCCTTCAGCAGGGCATCAACCAGTGCAACCAGGTTCTCGCGCAGGGCAGCGGCTTCGAACGAAGCGCGACCGATGGTGGCGTGAACGATACCGGCCTTGTCGGTACGGTACTGAACCTGACCAGCCTTGGCGTTCTTCACAGCCTCGGCAACGTTCGGGGTCACGGTACCCACCTTCGGGTTCGGCATCAGGCCGCGCGGACCGAGGATCTGACCCAGCTGACCGACAACGCGCATGGCGTCCGGTGCTGCGATCACAACGTCGAAGTCCATTTGACCGGCCTTGACTTGCTCGGCCAGGTCTTCGAAGCCAACGACTTCGGCACCGGCTTCACGGGCTGCATCAGCGGCAGCACCCTGAGCAAACACGGCAACGCGAACCGACTTACCAGTACCACGCGGCAGAACCACGGAGCCACGAACCACTTGGTCGGACTTACGCGGATCAACGCCCAGGTTAACGGCAACGTCGATAGACTCGTCGAACTTGGCAGTCGCCGCTTCCTTGACCAGCGCCAGGGCTTCGTCTACCGGGTACAGCTTGTTGCGATCGATCTTGGCAACAACTGCTTGCATGCGCTTGGAAACTTTAGCCATTTACACACCCTCCACTTCGAGACCCATGGAGCGAGCGGAGCCAGCGATGGTACGCACGGCGGCGTCCATGTCGGCGGCAGTCAGATCCGGCTGCTTGGTCTTGGCGATTTCTTCCAGCTGGGCACGGGTCACCTTGCCTACCTTCTGGGTATTGGCACGGGGACTACCCTTCTGCAGGCCGGCGGCCTTCTTCAGCAGAATGGTGGCCGGCGGGGTCTTCATGATGAAGGTGAAGGACTTGTCTGCGTAAGCAGTGATCACAACCGGAATCGGCAGACCCGGCTCAACGCCTTGAGTCTGGGCGTTGAACGCCTTGCAGAATTCCATGATGTTCAGACCGCGCTGACCCAGAGCCGGGCCGATAGGCGGCGACGGATTGGCTTTACCAGCGGGCACTTGCAGCTTGATATAGCCGACAATTTTCTTTGCCACGATTTACACTCCTAAACGGGTATAACGCAGGCGCAAGCCTGCTTCCCAGACGAAAGGGTTGGATTATACACATCCTTCACCCACATTGCCAAGTAGCAATCAGACTTTTTCTACTTGACTGAATTCCAGCTCAACCGGGGTATCACGACCGAAGATCTGCACCGAGACACGCAGCTTGTTGCGCTCGTAGTTGACTTCGTCGACCGTACCGTTGAAATCGTTGAACGGACCATCGGTCACACGGACCTTTTCGCCCACTTCGAACAGCACCTTCGGACGGGGCTTCTCCACCCCTTCCTGGATCTGCTGCATGATCGAATCGACTTCCTTCTTGGAAATCGGCGCCGGCTTGTTCGCCGTGCCGCCAATGAAGCCGGTCACCTTGGGCGTACTCTTCACCAGGTGCCAGGTTTCATCGGTCATTTCCATTTCGATCAGCACATAGCCCGGGAAGAACTTGCGCTCGGTGATCGAACGGCGACCGTTCTTGATATCCACCACTTCTTCAACCGGCACCAGAATCTGGCCGAACTGATCAGCAACATCGGAACGATCGATGCGCTCGCGCAGTGCTTTTTGCACGCTCTTCTCGAAACCGGAATAAGCGTGCACGACATACCAGCGTTTAGCCATTTATCTATCAACCTCGACCGAGAATCACGTCGTAGACCAACCAGGTCAGACCCGAGTCAACCAACCACATGAACAATGCCAGGACGGCAACAAACAGGAAGACAATCCCCGTCATCTGCATGGCTTCCTTGCGGGTGGGCCATACCACCTTGCGCCCTTCGGCGACCGAGTCGCGCGCATAGGCAACGAACTCTCGTCCGGACTGCGTGGTCCAGACAACGGCGGCAGCCAGCACCAGCGCCACAAACATGGCCAGGACGCGCACAAAGCTCTGCGCCTCCGGAATCATATAGAAGCCTACCACGCCAGCGGCGATCAGCAGACCAGCCAGGGACAGCTTGATTTTGTCTTGCATTTCCATACGGAATGTTCTCAGCGCGTATGTGACAAAAGACCAACCGGCGCAATAGCGCCGGTTAGTCTTACTTGGCAGGCCAGGAGGGTCTCGAACCCCCAACCCTCGGTTTTGGAGACCGATACTCTACCAATTGAGCTACTGGCCTATAAACCTGCAATTACTTGATGATCTTGGCTACAACGCCGGCGCCGACGGTGCGGCCACCTTCGCGGATAGCGAAGCGCAGACCTTCTTCCATGGCGATCGGAGCGATCAGCGCAACGGTGATGCTGACGTTGTCGCCAGGCATAACCATTTCCACGCCTTCAGCCAGCGATACAGCGCCGGTCACGTCCGTGGTACGGAAGTAGAACTGCGGGCGGTAGTTGGCGAAGAACGGGGTGTGACGGCCGCCTTCTTCCTTCGACAGAACGTAAACTTCAGCGGTGAAGTCGGTGTGCGGGGTGATGGAACCCGGCTTGGCCAGAACCTGACCACGCTCAACTTCTTCACGCTTGGTACCACGCAGCAGAACGCCGACGTTGTCACCAGCCTGACCCTGATCCAGCAGCTTGCGGAACATTTCCACGCCGGTGCAGGTGGTCTTGGCGGTAGCCTTGATACCAACGATTTCGATTTCTTCGCCGACCTTGACGATACCGCGCTCAACACGACCGGTCACAACGGTACCACGGCCGGAGATCGAGAACACGTCTTCGATCGGCAGCAGGAACGGCTTGTCGATGGCACGTTCCGGGGTCGGGATGTAGCTGTCCAGAGCATCAGCCAGACGGAAGATCGACGGTTCGCCGATTTCGGACTGGTCGCCTTCCAGCGCCTTCAGGGCCGAACCCTTGATGATCGGCAGATCATCGCCCGGGAAGTCGTAGGAAGACAGCAGATCGCGCACTTCCATTTCAACCAGTTCCAGCAGCTCTTCGTCGTCTACCATGTCGCACTTGTTCAGGTAAACGATGATGTACGGTACACCCACCTGGCGAGCCAGCAGGATGTGTTCGCGGGTTTGCGGCATCGGACCGTCAGCGGCCGAGCAAACCAGGATCGCGCCGTCCATCTGGGCAGCACCGGTAATCATGTTCTTCACGTAGTCGGCGTGACCCGGGCAGTCTACGTGTGCGTAGTGGCGGGTCTCGGTTTCGTACTCAACGTGAGCGGTGTTAATGGTAATACCACGTGCCTTTTCTTCCGGCGCGCTATCAATTTGATCGTAGCCCTTGGCTTCGCCACCGAACTTCTTCGACAGAATGGTGGTGATGGCAGCAGTCAGGGTGGTCTTACCATGGTCAACGTGACCGATGGTGCCGACGTTTACGTGCGGTTTAGTCCGCTCAAACTTACCTTTTGCCATGATGAACTTTTCCCTGAATCCAAATCAAAAAGTTACGTGGTGGTGCCCATGGGCAGAATTGAACTGCCGACCTCTCCCTTACCAAGGGAGTGCTCTACCCCTGAGCTACATGGGCCTCTAACAGGCTAATACGCTTGGAGCGGGTGAAGGGAATCGAACCCTCGTCATAAGCTTGGAAGGCTTCTGCTCTACCATTGAGCTACACCCGCCTATCACGAACACGGACGACCATTTACTACTCGCGCCAAAACGCTTGAAATCTGGTGGAGGGAGAAGGATTCGAACCTTCGAAGGCAGAGCCGTCAGATTTACAGTCTGATCCCTTTGACCGCTCGGGAATCCCTCCGTGAAGAGAGCCGAATATTATAGAAGCCCCTCAGGGGTGTCAACACCCAAAACAAAAAAAATTCAGCTTTTTTCCACACCGCCAAAAGACAACGCCCGGCAGGCTGGGCGGCCATCCCGGGCGTTTCCTTTCGGATCATGAACTTAGCGGCAGGAATCAGCCTTTGGCAGAGATCCGCTCATACTTTTGCATCAGCTCTTCTTCGCTTTCGACACGCGAAGGATCCAGCGGAATGCAATCTACCGGACAGACTTGCTGGCATTGCGGCTCGTCGTAATGACCAACGCACTGGGTGCACAGCTCGGGGTCGATCTGATAAATCTCTTCGCCCTGCGAAATCGCATGATTGGGGCACTCGGGTTCACAGACGTCGCAATTGATGCATTCGTCGGTAATCATCAAAGCCATAATTCATTCCTCTACACATTTCACGGCAGACTCGTCCGGTCGCAGACCGGTCTCATCCATTCATACACCATTCAGTCGGCGGCGTCGCGGGCAATCAATCCATAACAGACCGTTCCCGCCTTCCCCCGACGCAATTCCGTCCACCCTGCCAGAGCGGGCCATTGCCGGCTCTCCAGATACACGACCGCTTCCGGTGCCAGCAATCCCGGCAACATGGGCAGCACCTGCTGCAGCAAGTCGCTATCGTACGGCGGATCGACAAACACCACATCAAACACTTCACGACTGTGGCGCAGATACTGCAGTGCATCGGTACACTGCACATCGACATTGCCCGCAGCCAGCAACTGCCTGTTGGACTGCAGCGATGCAGCCACGGCCTTGCTCTTCTCCACCATCACCACACTGCTTGCGCCGCGGGACGCGGCCTCAAACCCCATGGCACCGCTGCCGGAAAACAAATCCAGGCATTTCTTGCCGTACAGATTCTGCCCCAGCCAGTTGAAGACGGTTTCCCGCACCCGGTCCGGTGTCGGTCGCAAGCCTGCGGAGTCCGGGAAGGACAACAGGCGCCGCCGGTGCTCGCCACCGATGATTCTGACTTTGTTACGTTGCTGATTCATGCCATCCGCCAGAGTTGCATACTACCGTTTGTCGAACAGGCTGACACCGCCCTCGGTCAAACATCGTCAATAAAATACGTACAACCCGTTATTCTTTCATGAACCGGCGTGCCGGGCACAGCTTTAATAGGTACAATTTCACCATTCGCCTTTAATAGCATCAACAGGTCACGCATGTTCAGTTTTTTCAAAAAGAAATCCGATACCGACGTCAGCGAAGTCGAAGCCGCTCCGCGCGAACCTTCCGACACGCCGGCCATCCCTCAGCGCAGCTGGACCGAACGACTCAAGTCGGGCCTGGCCAAGACGCGTGACAAACTCGGCAAAAACCTCGCCTCGCTCTTCGGTGGCGGACAGATCGACGAAGCGCTCTACGAAGAACTCGAGACCGTGCTGCTCACGGCCGACATGGGGGTCGATGCCACCGAACACCTGCTGCGCGAGGTGCGCGCCCGTGTCTCTCTGCGCGGTCTGAAAGACAGCAGTGAACTCAAACAGACACTGAAAGACGTGCTGTATGAGCTGATCGCGCCGCTGGAAGTACCGCTCGACACCAGCCAGGGCAAGCCGTTCGTCATCATGATGGCCGGGGTCAACGGCGCCGGCAAGACCACCTCCATCGGCAAACTGGCCAAGTACTTCCAGAATCAGAACAAATCCGTGTTGCTGGCTGCCGGCGACACCTTCCGTGCCGCGGCGCGCGAACAGCTGATGGAATGGGGCGAACGCAACAATGTGACCGTCATTACCCAGCAGGGTGGCGACTCCGCCGCCGTTTGCTTTGATGCCATCAACTCGGCCAAGGCCCGCGGCATCGATATCGTGCTGGCCGATACGGCCGGCCGCCTGCCGACTCAGCTGCACCTGATGGAAGAAATCCGCAAGGTCAAGCGCGTCATCCAGAAGGCGCTGCCCGAGGCACCGCAGGAGGTCGTTCTGGTGCTGGATGCCAACATCGGCCAGAACGCCCTCAATCAGGTCAAGGTGTTTGACGAGGCGCTGGGGCTGACCGGCCTGATCCTGACCAAGCTAGACGGTACGGCCAAGGGCGGCATCATCGCCGCCATCGCCAAGCAGCACCCGGTTCCACTGCGCTTCATCGGCGTCGGTGAAGGTCTGGACGATCTGCGCCCCTTCTCGGCCCGTGACTACATCGATGCACTGTTCGATTGAGTGGCACGACAGCAACCCGACATTGTTGAGGATCACACCGCATGATTCAGTTTGACCAGGTGAGCAAGCGTTACCCCGGTGGCATTGAGGCACTGAAGAACCTGTCCTTTTCCATCGACACCGGCGAAATGGTTTTCCTGGCGGGGCACTCCGGCGCAGGCAAGTCCACCCTGCTGAAGCTGATCGCCGGTATCGAGCGTGCGACCCAGGGTGGCGTGCTGGTCAATGGCCAGAACCTCACCCGCATGCGCAACAATCAGATCTGCTTCATTCGCCAGCATATCGGCATGGTGTTCCAGGACCACAAAATCCTGTTCGACCGCAACGTCTTCGATAATGTGATGTTGCCACTGGACATCATCGGCTTCGACCGGCGCGACGCCGCGCGACGCGTGCGTGCAGCGCTGGACAAGGTCGGTCTGCTGGGGCGGGAGAAATCCATGCCCATCCGCTTGTCCGGTGGTGAGCAGCAGCGCCTGTGCATCGCCCGCGCCGTCGTGCACCGCCCCTCCATCCTGATCGCCGATGAACCTTCGGCCAATCTGGACCGTGCCTACGCACTGGACATCATGGAACTGTTCAAATCCTTCCATCAGGTTGGGGCCACCGTGGTGATCTCGGCGCACGACGAAACCCTGATGGAGGATTACGGCCGCCGCATCATCCGTCTGAGAGAAGGACAATTCGCCGCATGAAACACTTCTTCTATCTGCACGCACAAAGCGCCCGCAGCGCCCTGATCAAGATTATGCGCCAGCCCTTTGGCAGCCTGCTCAACCTGCTGATGCTGTCGGTGGCCCTGGCGCTGCCGCTGTCGCTGTTTGTCGCCATGGCCAGCCTGCAGGACTGGGCCGGCCGGCTCACGGCCACGCCGCAAATCACGCTGTATATGGAGCAAAGCGCCGAGGCGGCCGACATTTCTGCCGTCAACAGCACCTTGCACAAGCACCCCGAAGTGCAATCCTTCGTCTACATCAGCAAGGGTCAGGCACTGAAAGACATGGAAGCGCGCAACGGCCTGCAGGGCCTGTCGGACGGACTGGGCAGCAACCCGCTGCCCGACGCCTTCGTCGTCACCCCGACCACACTCGACCCGCGCGAACTGGACATGCTGCAAAAAGAGCTATCCGGCCTGCCAATGGTCGAGAGCGCCCAATTCGATGCCAGCTGGGCCAAGCGCCTGTTCGCCATGATCTCGCTCGGCCGCCAGCTCACCTGGTTCCTGGCCGCGGTGCTGGGCGTAGCCCTGGTCCTGGTCACCCACAACACCATTCGTATGCAGATCCTGGCCCGGCGCGATGAAATCGAAGTCACCAAGCTCATCGGCGCACCGGACAGCTTTATCCGCCGCCCGTTCATCTACCACGCGCTGTGGCAGGGCATTCTGGCCGCCCTGATCGCCTGGGGGCTCACCAGCTGGCTGGCGCTGATTGCCAATCCGCCGATTCAGGCCTTTGCCCGTCTCTATAACGAGCACGTCTCCCTGCGCATGCTTCAGCCTGTAGAACTGGCGGTATTCATCGGTGGCGCCGCCCTGCTGGCGGTGATTGGCGCCCGTCTTGCCGCCGACCACCACCTGCGGCATATCGGGCCACGCTGATAACAACAGGCTATTAAATCGATAAACAAATACATCAGGGAATGAAACTTTATCGACTAGCACTCGACTAACCCGAGTGCTAACATTGCATTACCTTGATTGGAGAACCAACGCCCTATGACCACAACTTTTGCATTGCCCGTTCCATCAACCTCCGGCAGTCTGGAGCAGTACATCCAGGCCGTGAACAGCGTCCCGATGCTGACGGCGGAAGAAGAGAACGAGCTGGCAACCCGCTACCACGGATCCAACGATCTGGAAGCGGCGAAAAAGCTCGTGCTCTCGCACCTGCGCGTCGTGGTGTCCATTGCGCGTGGCTATGCCGGTTACGGCCTGCCGCAGGCCGATCTGATCCAGGAAGGCAATATCGGCCTGATGAAGGCAGTCAAGCGCTTCGAGCCCAACCGCGGTGTCCGCCTGTTCTCGTTCGCGATCCACTGGATCAAGGCTGAAATCCACGAATTCATCCTGCGCAACTGGCGCCTGGTGCGCATTGCCACCACCAAGCCTCAGCGCAAGCTGTTCTTCAACCTGCGCAGCATGAAGAAGAACTTTTCCGCACTCACCGATGCAGAAGCACAGGCCATCGCAGATGATCTGGGCGTCAAGCGTGAAGAAGTGCTGGAAATGGAAACTCGCCTGACCGGTCAGGATATCGCCCTGGTGGCGGAAGAAGGCGACGACGAAGCCTTTGCCCCGATCGACTGGCTGGCCGACGCCGAAACCGAGCCGACCCGTCAGCTGGAAAAGAAGGCCCTGGCTCAGCTGCAAACGGTTGGACTGGAAAAAGCACTGTGCACGCTGGATGACCGCAGTCGCCGCATCATCGAAGCGCGCTGGCTGGCCGATGACAGCGGTGCCACCCTGCATGATCTGGCTGCCGAGTTCGGCGTCTCTGCCGAGCGAATCCGCCAGATCGAGGCCAAGGCGCTGGGGAAAATGAAACAGGCGATGCTCAGTCAGGCCTGATCTTCACTCACCGCCCATGAAAAAACCCTGCCGCAGCCGGCAGGGTTTTTTATTGCCTGCCCCGTACGGGGCCCTGTCGAACAGGGCCCGGGGCATCCGCGGCATTATTCGGCCGGGGCGGTACGATAACGCGCCGGCAGCCTGGCATAAGCCTCACTGCTGATGACACGCAAACGCTGCCAGGATGCCGGGCCGTCCTTCAAATCTTCGATAAAGTCATGGGCATAGGTCGGGAACGAAGCCAGCGCCAGACGCAGCGTCTGTTCGGCCTGTGCTTCCTGCCCCACCAGCGCCTGCATTTCTGCCTGCTTCAGCAACACATCCGGATAGGGACGAATGGCGGCCATCTGATCCACCCAGGCACGCTTCTGCTGCAGATTGTCCGGTGTCGCCTCGAGATAATTGTCGAGCGTATACAGTGCATGGAAGGCGTACAGCGGCTCATCGCGCACAATCTGCCCCAGGCGAGCAATGCGGGGATTGTCGATTTTCTCGTTGTCTGCCGGGGTATAGAGCCCGGTCAGCTCGCTGTAATGCCGCACCGACGCCACCGACATCACCGCCAGCGCCACCATGCCGGCAAACAGCACCAGCCGCCACAACACCCCCAGACCGGTACCGCGACCACGTTCCGGCAAGGGCGCCAGCGACATGAAAACCACCAGCATCGCCAGGAAGTACAGATACCACAGCGGATACTCGACCATGCTGTGGATCAGGGTCACAGCCATGCAGGCCAGCGGCAGCACGCCTTCCACCTGGGCCTTCTGGCTGAAATAGGGCCAGATCACCCAGCCGAAACCAACGAAGACAATCGCGGTGATCACCCAGCCCATTTCGGCCAGCAACTGCAGCACCAGGTTATGGGCATTGGTAAACAGGCCACTGTTAAAACCATCATTGGCAAACTGCGGCAAAGCCTGCAGACGCACACTTTCGGCAGCAAACTGCGACCAGCCCACGCCGTGTACCGCGTGGGCACGGAACACCAGCCAGGCCTTGTACATCTCGGCAAAACGCCGGGAAGACATATCGTCGCCATTGGCGGCCAGCCGCTGCACACCGGAAGATACGGCCTGCTGATTATGGGTAAACAGCGCCACAAACTGATTGACGTATGGCAGCAGGAACTGGCCCGCCACAATGGCGGCGCAGGCCAGCAGCATGGACAGCATCAGCCGGCGCGAAATGGCCGTGCGAATCCGGGCATGCCAGACAATGCTGATCAGCACCACGGCCACCACGTACAGCAGTACGGTACGCGACCCGGCATAGGCCAGCATCACCGACAGCCAGACCATCCACAGCAGGAACCAGCGCCCGCGCAGCTTCTCGGTCGAGAACAGGTATACCCCGGCGATCATGCCCCACATCAGATAATGCGCGTACTGATTGCGCTGCCCGATATGACCAAAGATGTTGGTCGTCAGATGTGAGGAATCATAAAACACCACGCCGCCCAGCATGGGGGCAATCCCGGTCAGCTGTGTCAGACCGATCAGCGATTGCACCAGCGCCCCGGCCATCAGGGCCCAGGCCAGCCAGTAGGTCAGGCGCGGCAGACCCAGCTCATCACGCAAGGTCAGGGTCACGGCTGCCAGATAGGCCAGCGCACTGAATGCCAGCGCCGTGGCGTAATTCATGCCGGGGAACAGGATTTTCACAAACCAGGGCTGAATCGCCCAGCACAGCGCCAGCACCAGACACCAGATCATCGCGCGCGGCAGGCGTTCGAACAGGATGCCGTTGCAGGCCAGCAGCAGTCCGGCCCCAAAGGCCAGCCAGACCGTCATGAGCTCACCCCACCATTGCGGCAGCGGCACATAGTGAATTGGCGAGGCGAAGGGGACGATGGCAATCAGGCACCAGAACAGGGTGGCCATCGACAGGGTCAGGGTTCTGAATTGCATAGCTCGGGGTCGTTTCGTTGAAGCCGCAAGGATAGCGCAAAAATCGTGCTAAGCCAGCACGCTTTTTAATCAAATTCGCTTAAACAACAACGTTTGCCGCCTCCCCGGCGGTTTTGATGCACAAAGCACACAGGAGAAGCCCCTGTGTGCCTGTTTGCCACATCCTTTTCGTCTTATTTCCCGCCAGAGCGGCAGTTGGCTGGCAAGAATGAATTCGGGATCGGCTCCGCCCCGGAGGCATTTCCCGGCAGGCAACGCCAGCTGATCACCCCGCGGGCATTGAGGGTGCGCTCGCTGCCATCAGCCGCCTGCACCGTACCCGTGCCGCCGGACTGGGCCATTTCGCCTCGCATGGAAAAGGATTTGCCATCGACCTGCGGATTACCCGTGTTGTGCACCGTGACCGTCAACACAGCATCATTACCCTTTTTTGTTAATTCGATCTTCTTGACCACTTCGCTGCTGATCTCCTCTACACCGGCCTCCTCCAGGCTCTCCGGCCAGCCCCCCCGGGTCACCATGGCCTCGGCCACGCTGACCCGGGCCGCGGCCACTAACTGTAGCGCCTCGGTCAGTTTTGCCCGGGTGGTGTAGTCCTGATAGCGCGGTATGGCCGTCACCGCCAGCAGCCCGACAATCGCCACCACCACCATCAGTTCGATCAAGGAAAAGCCCGCATGGACCCGCTTGTGCCACATATTGCCTCCTTTGACAGTGTCAAATCCCCGAAGGGCGGAAGTCCATGCTAGCCAGCCGGCGAAGCTTCAACAGCTCAGCGCGGCAAGCCGGAAGTCGGCGAGCGTGATAGCATCACTACCCTGATTTTGTTCTTGGATGGAATACCGGCATGTCGAATCAAGACTGGCTGACACGCAGCACTCAGGCTGTATGGCACCCCTGCACCCAGATGAAACGTCACGAGCGCTTTCCCCTGGTGCCGATCGCCAGGGCCGAGGGCGCCTGGCTGAGTGACTTCGATGGCAAACGCTATCTCGACGCGGTCAGCTCCTGGTGGGTCAACCTGCTCGGTCACGGCCATCCGCGCATCAAGCAGGCTATCCGCACCCAACTGGATCAGCTGGAGCACGTCATGCTGGCCGGCTTTACCCACCGTCCGGTCATCGAATTATCCGAGCGCCTGGCGGCGCTGACGGGACTGGGCCATGCTTTCTATGGCTCCGATGGCGCCAGCGCCACCGAAATTGCCCTGAAAATGAGCTTCCACTACTGGAAGAACAGCGGCAAAGGGGAGAAGTGTCGGTTTATCAGTCTGGAGAACAGCTATCACGGTGAAACCGTCGGCGCGCTGGCAGTCACGGATGTGCCCCTGTTCTCGGCCACCTATGCCCCGCTGCTTCAGCGCGCCATTCGTGTCCCGACACCGGATGCCCGCCTGGCGCAGTCGGATGAAACGCCAAGTGCCGTCGCACTGCGCGCCGCCCGGGCGCTGGAGAATGTCCTGCGCAAGCATGCAGGGGAGACCGCGGCGCTGATCCTGGAGCCGCTGGTTCAGGGTGCCGCCGGCATGGCCATGTACCATCCGGACTATCTGCGCGAAGCCCGCCGTCTGTGCGACCAGTACCAAATTCACCTGATTGCCGATGAAATCGCCGTCGGTTTTGGCCGCACCGGTACGCTGTTTGCCTGTGAGCAGGCCAACATCCGTCCGGATTTTCTTTGCCTGTCCAAGGGCATCACCGGTGGTTTTCTGCCGCTGTCCTGCGTCCTCACCACCGACGAGGTCTATCAGGCCTTTTACAGCGACGATGTCCGCGACGGCTTTCTGCATTCACACAGCTATACCGGCAACCCGCTGGCCTGCAGCGCTGCACTGGCGGTGCTGGACACCCTGCAGGAAGAAGACATCCTGGCGCTGAACCGCGACAAGGCCGAGCGCTTCAGCCGCCTGATGCAGCCTCTCGCCACGCGAGGCGATGTACGCCACTTCCGTCATCAGGGCATGATCTGGGCTTTTGATGTCGAGACAGAACGCGGCGATTTCGCCCTGGCCTTCTTCGCCGCCATGCTGCAACGTGGCTGCCTGTTGCGACCGATCGGCCAGTCGGTGTATTTCATGCCGCCCTACTGCCTGACGGACAGCGAGATGAGCCAGCTGATCGAGGCCACCTGCCTCACACTGGACCACCTGGCGCAGGGCCGGACGGAGGGCGCGGCACAACCTCCGCTGCCCTGAGAGGCTTCGCCGCCGACGCGGCTCCGCCTATAATTGACCTCTTTCATTCGGACATCTTTCACCATGCATTCGGTCATCCACGCAGCCAGCCGCATTGTCGTCAAGGTCGGCTCCAGTCTGGTCACCAACGACGGCAAGGGGCTCGACCTGGCGGCGCTGGGTCGCTGGGCTGAAGAAATTTCTGAACTCAAACGTCGCGGCAAGCAGGTGGTGCTGGTTTCCAGCGGCGCCATTGCCGAAGGCTGCCAGCGACTGGGCTGGGCGACCCGCCCCAAAAGCGTCGACCAGTTGCAGGCCGCGGCCGCCGTCGGGCAAATGGGTCTGTGTCAGGCTTACGAAACGGCCTTTCGCGCCTTCGGTCTCGGTACCGCACAAATCCTGCTCACCCACGAGGATCTGGCCGACCGCACCCGCTACCTCAACGCCCGCTCGACCCTGACGACACTGCTCAACCTGAACGTGGTGCCGATCATCAATGAAAACGACACCGTGGTAACGGATGAAATCCGGCTGGGGGACAACGATACACTGGGCGCACTGGTCACCAACCTGATCGAAGCCGATGCCCTGGTGATCCTCACCGACCAGATCGGCCTGTTCACTGCGGACCCGCGCAAGGATCCCCAGGCGCGACTGGTTGAAGATGCCACGGCGGGGGACCCGGTGCTGGAAGAGATGGCAGGCGGTGCAGGCAGCAAGGTCGGTACCGGCGGCATGCTGACCAAGATTCTGGCAGCCAAGCGCGCGGCCCACAGCGGCGCCCACACCGTCATCGCCTGCGGTCGCGAGCACCATGTGCTGTCGCGCCTGGCCGACGGCGAGCGCATCGGCACCCAGTTGCAGGCCGTCACCAGCCGCATGGCGGCACGCAAGCAATGGCTGGCCGACCACCTGAAACTCTCCGGCCGCATCATGCTGGATGCGGGAGCGGCCAGGGCCATCGGCGAAAACGGCACCAGCCTGCTGCCCATCGGGGTGGAGGCGGTCGAGGGCGACTTCCTGCGGGGTGAAGCCGTGGCCTGCATCGCGCCGGACGGCCGTGAACTGGCTCGCGGTCTGGTCAACTACAGCTCGGACGAAGCCCGGCAGATCATCAAGGTCGCCACCCGCGACATCGAGGGCGTGCTCGGTTACATCGGCGAGCCGGAACTGATCCACCGAGACAATATGGTCCTGTCCTGACCTCGGCCGTTGTGCAAAAAAAATGCCGCGATATCGCGGCATTTTTGCTTCCTCGCAGATCAGGCCTGCGGGTCCTGGTCTGGTTTTTGTCGCTTTTGCTCGATACTGCGCAGAATCACGATGGCAATCATGCCGCAGAGGAAAAACAGCAACAGCAGCCAGACAATCGACTGCAAGGTCTCAATGACCGTGCGATACACCTCCAGCACCCAGCTCATGAAGGTGAGCGGCGGCGGCGCGCCACTATCCCCCTTGTTGGCGATGTACTTCTGCAGCTCCCACAGCTGTACCCCGCCGGATACCCCGACCACCACGATGGCGAACTGGATGTACTTGTGCCAGGCATCGGCCAGCTCGACGCCGACAATCCGCGCCAGAATACTGTCCACCGCCTTGTCAAAAAAGCGAGCGGTCAGCGTGGCCGTCAACAGCGACACCACCAGCGCCACCACCAACATGACTAAAAACATGCCTCACCTCATCGTTGAATTATCAGATCGTTTTCGATCATTCTAGACGCTCACGCCAGCGGCGTGGGCATCGTTCCAAAGCATGCCCCCGGCTTGGCCTCCGGGGGAGTGACTTGTCCGCGGAACCTGGGTTCAGTCCTTTTGCGGCAGCCCGAAATGCGTGAAGGCCTGGGCGGTCGCCATGCGGCCACGCGGCGTACGCTGCAGATAGCCCTGCTGGATCAGATAGGGCTCGATCACGTCCTCGATGGTGTCGGTACTCTCGCCGATCGCCGCCGCGACATTATCCAGCCCGACCGGCCCGCCACCGAATTTCTCGATGACCGCCGACAACAACTTGCGGTCCATCACATCCAGCCCGGCCACATCCACATCCAGCATCGACAGCGCCGCATCGGCCACTTCCGCGCTGACCACGCCGTCGGCACGAACTTCGGCGTAGTCGCGCACCCGCCGCAGCAGACGGTTGGCAATGCGCGGCGTCCCCCGGCTGCGGCGCGCCACTTCGAAAGCGCCATCCGCCCCCAGCGTGACCTCCAGCAGACCGGCCGAGCGCTGCACGATGCGTGTCAGCTCCTCGGCAGAATAAAACTCCAGCCGCGAGACAATGCCGAAACGGTCCCGCAGCGGGTTGGTCAGCATGCCGGCGCGCGTCGTCGCGCCGACCAGGGTAAACGGCGGCAAATCGATCTTCACCGAACGCGCTGCCGGCCCCTCGCCGATCATGATGTCGATCTGATAATCCTCCAGCGCCGGATAGAGGATTTCCTCCACCACCGGGCTGAGACGATGGATTTCATCGATGAACAGCACATCATGTGGTTCCAGATTAGTCAGCAAGGCGGCCAGATCGCCGGCACGCTCCAGCACCGGTCCGGACGTCTGGCGCAAATTGACGCCCATTTCACGCGCGATGATATGCGCCAGTGTGGTCTTGCCCAGGCCGGGCGGACCGAAGAGCAACACGTGGTCGAGGGCCTCGCCGCGTTTGCGCGCCGCCTGAATGAAAATTTCCAGTTGCTCGCGTGCCTTGACCTGGCCGACATACTCGTCGAGCACCTTGGGGCGCAATGCTCGCTCCAGCGCCTCTTCCTGCGCCGACAGCGGTTGCTGCGTGACGATGCGGCGCGGCGCATCGCCCATGAGATTGTCGGTTTCCAGCATGACGAGCCATTAAAAGTAGACGTTAGACTGCAATCTTATCATCCTGCTATGATCATTGCCGACCTTCGGGTCAAGACAACGTCTTCAGGGCGGGGTGAAATTCCCCACCGGCGGTAAGCTGATCATACCAGCAAGCCCGCGAGCGCCTGACGGCCATCCCCGGCCGCCAGGGTCAGCAGATCCGGTTCAAGGCCGGAGCCGACGGTCACAGTCCGGATGAGAGAAGACATGCACCCGCCAGATCTCTGGCGGGTGTGTTCGTTTGCCCTGCATGCGTGTTTCTCTATTTTTATTTCGAGGACCGATGCAATGAACCTGATACAAGACTCCCGCACCCTGGCCGTGGAAACCGCGCTTGATGCACTGCGCCGGGGCCTGCCGATGGCACTGACGGACGATGATGACCGAGAAAACGAAGCGGATCTGATCGTTGCCGCCGAACTGATCGACACCGCCGTGATGGCACAGCTGATCCGCGATGGCAGCGGCATCGTCTGCCTGTGTCTGACGCAGCATCATGCCGACCGTCTGGGTCTGCTCCCCATGGTGGCCGACAATCAGAGTCGCTATGGCACCGCCTTCACGGTGTCCATCGAGGCACGCCAGGGTGTCACCACCGGGGTATCGGCCGCCGACCGCGTCACCACCATTCGCGCGGCCATGGCACCGAACGCCGGACCGGACGATCTGGCCCGTCCCGGCCATGTGTTTCCGCTGATCGCCCGCGACGGCGGCGTGCTGACTCGACGCGGCCATACCGAGGGTTCGGTCGATCTGGCCAGACTGGCCGGCTTGCAACCGGCTGCCGTATTGTGCGAATTGATGAACCCGGACGGCAGCATGATGCGTGGCGCGGCACTGGACAGCTATCTGCAGAGCCGGCGGATACCACGACTGAGTATCGCGGCACTGGCTGACTATCGTCGGGAACGCGGAGCGTAAAACAGCAAAGGGGGCGATGATCGCCCCCTTTTTCTTTGATTAGCCCCGGGCCAGCCCTTTGAGGGCGAGGCGGATGCCTTCGCTGACATCGACCCCGGCCGGCAGGGTCTTCATGGCCAGTTGCGCCTCTTTCTCGCTGTAGCCCAGCGCCAGCAGCGCATTGAGAATATCGCTCTTCTCGTCCGGCGTGACGGTAAACGGCAAGCCGCCCGGTACCGCCAGCGCCGCACCGGTCACCAGCTTGCCACGCAATTCGAGCACCAGGCGCTCGGCGGTTTTCTTGCCGATACCCGGCACGGCCGACAAACGCTTCAGATCTTCGCTGGCAATCGCCTGCGCCAGCTCATCGGCACTCATGCCCGACAGAATCGCCAGGGCGATCCGTGCGCCGATGCCGGTCACCTTGATCAGCTGACGGAAGGTCTCGCGCTCGGCACGGCTGGCAAAACCGAACAGCAGATGGGCGTCTTCGCGCACCACCTGATGAATGTACAACACCACTTTTTCGCCCAGCGCCGGCAGCTGGTAGTAGGTGGTCATCGGCACATCGACCTCGTAGCCGACGCCCTGCACATCAATCAACAACTGCGGGGGGAGTTTTTCCAGCAATACCCCGTTCAGGCGTCCGATCATCTTGGTTCAATCCATTCAATAAAGGTCAGTCATCGCCTCACACCAGGCGACCACCCTTGATACGTACCCCTTTGGGCATCAGGCCGGCCAGGGCATCGTGGCGATGATTGGCGTGAGCCAGCGCCACCGCCAGTGCATCGGCGGCATCGGCCTGCGGCGTCCCGGACAGCGACAGCAGACGCACCACCATGGCCTGTACTTGTTCTTTCTGCGCCTTGCCATGGCCCACCACAGACTGCTTGACTTGCAAGGCGGTGTATTCGGCCACCGGCAACTGGCGCAACACCAGCGCCGTCACCACCGCTCCGCGCGCCTGCCCCAGCATCAGCGTGGCCGCCGGGTTGACGTTGACAAACACCTGCTCCACGGCGGCCTCATGCGGCTGGTAGGTCTCGATCACCTCGAACAGATGCTCGGCAATCACCCGGATGCGCTCGGCCAGTGGGGCACCCTCGGGGGTTCGGATGCAGCCGGAGGCCACATAGTGACGCTGCTGCCCGACCACATCGATGACCCCGAAGCCGGTGATGCGTGAGCCGGGGTCAACGCCAAGAATGCGGCGACTCATGGCAACGACCAGCCGCCGGCGATGCGCTCAGCCTGTTGCAAACGCTCCGGCGTACCGACATCCAGCCATTGCCCGGTGAAACGCTCGCCAGTGACCTGGCCGGCCAGCATGCCCTCCAGCAGCACCGCCAGCAAGGGCAGCTTGACCGGCGAACGCCTGGCCAACTCGGCAAACAGGCGTGGATGGAAAGCGCCAAAGCCGGAATAAGTCAGGCGCGGCAGTCCTCCCTGCGGCTCGCGTGTCACCTTGCCGTCGGGATGCAGGGTGAAATCTCCGCCCGGGCGATGTGGCGGATTATCGATCAGCATCAGGTGGGCCAGATGCTGATGACCATCGAGCTGCGCAGTACGCTGCGCCAGCAGGGAGAAATCCAGATCACTGAGGATATCGGCGCTGATCAGCAGAAACGGTTCATCCCCCAGCAGCGGCAAGGCCTTGGCGACCCCGCCTGCCGTTTCGAGGGCCTCCCCCTCGGCCGACCAGCGAATCTGCACGCCGTAGCGCTGCCCGTCGGCCAGCGCGGCCTCCAGTTGCTCGCCCAGCCAGGCGTGGTTGATCACCACTTCGCGGATACCACAGGCGGCCAGCCGGCGCAGATGCCAGCCAATCAGGGTTTCGGCACCGGCCTGCAGCAGCGGCTTGGGAGTATGGTCGGTCAGCGGCCGCATGCGCTCGCCGCGCCCGGCCGCCATGATCATCGCGCGCATCAGAAGGTGTATCCCGTCTGCACATCCTCATCGCCGTCCAGCTGACAGATCAGCTGGTACAGAGGGGCGAGCTCGCTGTAGCGACGTGTGGTTTTTTTGAGATAGCGCAGGAAGCGCGGTACCTCGGGCAGATAGCGTTCCTTGCCGTCGCGATGCCACAGCCGGCAGAAGATGCCAGCCACCTTCAGGTGGCGCTGTACGCCCATCCATTCGAAGTCGCGGTAGAAGTCGTCGATATTGGCGGCCACCGGCAATCCGGCCTTGCGGGCCCGCTCCCAGTAGCGCACGGCAATGTCGAGCACCAGCTCTTCATCAAATTCGATGAAGGCATCGCGCAGCAGGGAAACCAGGTCATAGGTAATCGGGCCATAGACTGCATCCTGAAAGTCGAGTACGCCGGGGCGCCCTTCGCTCAGCATCAGGTTGCGCACGATGAAATCGCGGTGCACGAATACCTTCGGCTGGGCCAGCGCCTGATCCAGAATGCGCGGCACGGCCTGCTCCCACAGCTTGCGCTGCGCGTAGCTGAAGGGTTTTTGCAACTCTTTGCCGGCAAACCACTCCGGAAACAGATCCACCTCGCGCTGCAACAGGGCGCGGTCATATTCCGGCAACACGCCGGGACGACTGCCCTTTTGCATCTCGATCAGGCTGTCCACGGCTTCCATCAGCAGCAGATGAATGGTTTCCGGCGTCTGTGGCTGCTGCAGGGCCGCCATATAGGTCACACGCCCCAGATCCTGCAGCTCCATGAAGCCCTGCAACGGGTCGTGGGCATGAATGACCGGCACGTTAAGCATGGACAGCACCTCCCGGGCATGGACATAGGGCGCGGTGTCCATTTTTTCCGGCGGCGCATCCATCAGAATGCGCGTCGAGCCATCGGGAAAGGTCGCGCGGAAGTAGCGCCGGAAGTCGGCATCGGCCGCGGCGAACTCCACTTTCAGGTCGATTCCCGGGTGTCTAGCAGAAAGCCACTGCTTTAATTGTTCTAATCGCTGCATGTCTGTTCATTGCGGTACTGGTAGAATTGTGAGATTTTATACCGCCGACTGCACCCACGATATGGTTTTGTGCATGCCCAGAATTCAAAAAACACAAATTGTCCTGGCACTCGCTGCCGCCTTTTCTGCGCCGATGGCCAGCGCGGACGAGCCTCTGGACTACGTCCTGCCCTCCAGCACCGTGCCGGGAGAGGCCCATGTCACCGCCGACCGTATCGAAGGGGCAATGGAAAATGTCCTGCAGGCTCGCGGCAATGTGGTGGTCACACGCGATGACCAGAAGCTCAACAGCGACTGGCTGGACTACTACCAGGCCAAAAACAACGTCAAGGCCGGTGACCACTTTACCCTGACCAGGCAACAGGACCGGGTGGATGGCACCCTGCTTGACTACAACCTGGACTCTCGCACCGGCACAGGCCAGCAGCCGGTCTTCCAGTCCGGTACCCCGGGCAAGCAGATGCGGGGCGATGGCCGCGAGGTCATTTTCCGCGGCAAGGACAATTACCGCGTCATGCAGTCAGAGGCAACCACCTGCTCGGTCGGAGACGACAGCTGGTATCTGAAGTCCTCTCAGCTGGATCTCGACTACACCAGCGGCATCGGAACAGCTTACAACGCCCATGTGGTGTTTCAGGGCGTGCCCATCCTCTACTCGCCCTGGCTCGATTTCTCGCTCGACGGCAAGCGCAAGTCCGGGCTGCTGTATCCGACCCTGCAGGGGGGCAGCCGTGGCGTCGACCTGGCGATTCCGTACTATTTCAACCTGGCGCCGAACTACGACGCCACGCTGACCACGCACCTGAATACCAAGCACGGCGTCATCCTGGGGGGAGAATTCCGCTACCTGCAGCCGGAGTACAGCGGCTGGCTGTATACCGAGCAGAACCAGCGCGACACGGCCACCCACCGCTACCGCTACCTGTGGAGCGGGGCACACCGACAGACCCTGGCGCCCGGACTGACCGCCGGCTATGACGCCACCACCGTCTCGGATGACAACTACTTCAGCGACATGGGCGACCGCTATACCGTCGCAGACAATGTCAACTTGCTGCGTCAGGCCTACATCAACTACGGCAAGTCGTGGGAAGGCGGCAGCGCCAACTTCGGCGTGACCGCCCTGCGCTATCAGACCCTGCAGGCGACCGGCACCACCGTCACACCACCGTATGCCAAGCTGCCGGAGCTGACCCTGAATGCCAACCAGCAACTGCCATGGGGGCTGACCGGCAATCTGACCTCGGTACTGACCGAGTTCTCTCACCCGACACTGCAGGAAGGCCAGCGCTGGGTGATCTATCCCAGCATTTCCCTGCCCTTCCAGCGCACCTGGGGCTTCTTCAAGCCGAAGCTGGGCATCCATGCCACTGACTACCAGCTCAACAGCTTCAAGGGTGCCAACGCCTACAGCGTGGATCGCACCTTGCCGATTGTCAGCATTGACAGCGGCCTGTATTTCGACCGCCAGGTCAACATGTTCGGCGGCGAACGCACCCAGACGCTGGAACCGCGGCTGTTCTATCTGAATGTGCCTGCGCGCGACCAGAGCCGGATCCCCAACTTCGACTCCTCGCTGAATGACTTCGGCTTTGCGCAGATCTTTACCGAGAACGACTACTCCGGTTACGACCGCATTGCGCCGGCCAATCAGGTCACGGCGGCGCTGACTTCGCAATTGATCGACAACGACAGCGGCCGTGAAATCATCCGGGCAGCCTTTGGTCAGCGCTTCTACTTTGATTCGACCCAGCTCAACGCCGACGGCACGCTCGGCAAGCGTACCACCGGGGCCTCGGACTTCCTGGCCAGCCTGGGTGGCGAAGTGGTGAAAAACTGGAACCTGGACAGCCTGTATCAGTACAGCGCCACCACGCACGCACCGGTCCAGTACAATGTATCGCTGCGCTACCAGCCGGCCGCCGGCAAGGTGGTGTCCCTGCGTTACCGCTTCTACAGCAACAATCAGGTGAACGCGCAGGGTCTGCCGGAGAATCTGCACGAGGTCGATCTCGGCGTGCAGTGGCCGCTGACACGCTCGCTGTACGCGCTGGCCCGAACCGACTACTCGCTGCAGGACCGGCAGATCATGCAGCAGCTGGCCGGTATCGAGTACAACAGCGGCTGCTGGCTGCTGCGGCTGGTCGCCGAGCAGTACATCACCAACCTGACCCAGCGCAAGACCGGTTTTTACTTCCAGGTTGAACTCAAGGGCCTCGGCGCCCTGGGCACCAACCCGCTGCAAACCCTGCGCCTGGCGATTCCGGGCTACACCCAGACCAACGATATCCAACCATGACCATGAAAAAAACACTGCTTGCCTTGCTGACAACCGCTGCGATTTCCTCCGCGATGGCGGCACCGGTGGTACCGGTTGACCGCATCGTTGCCGTGGTCAACAAGAGCGTCATCACCGAACTCGAACTGCAAAAGCGCGTCAGCCAGGCCACCGCCTCCCTGCAGGAGCAACATGTCACCCCGCCGCCGATGGACGTCCTGCGTCGCCAGGTGCTGGATCAAATGATCACCGAACAAACCGAGCTGCAATATGCGGACAGCAATCGCATCAGCGTCACGGACGGGGATATCGACCAGGCCATTCAGCGCGTTGCGCAGCAAAACAAGACCGACGTCAATGGTCTGCGTCAGTTGCTGTCCAAGCAGGGACTGGACATGGCCACCTTCCGCACCGAAGTACGGCGCGAATTGCTGCTGTCCAAACTCAAGGAAAGCGTGATCGCCTCGCGCGTCAACGTCACCGACAGTGAAGTCGAACAGGCGCTGAAGAACCCGCAGTTTGCCAACCATACCGAATACCATCTGGCCAATATCCTGATCGATGTTCCGGAGCGAGCCGATGCGGCCCAGATCGACAGCCGGATGCAGCGCGCCCGTCAGGCGCTGGCCGAACTGAAGGCAGGCAAACCTTTCGCCAACGTGGCGGCAGCTTACTCGTCTGCCCCCAATGCCATGCGCGGCGGGGATATCGGCTGGCGCCCGGCGGCCAGCCTGCCGAGCGACTTCACCAGCATGCTGGAAGCGCTGAAGGCGGGTGGCATCACCGACATCATCCGTACCCAGCAAGGCTTCTACATCTTCCAGCTGGTGGAAAAGCGCAGCCAGCAGGCACAGCAGATGGCCGAGCAGTATCACACCTTCCACATCCTGATCCGCACCAACGAAGCCGTGTCGGAAAGTGATGCAAAGGCCAAGATCCTGCAGATTCGCGATCGTATCCTGCGCGGCGCTTCCTTCCAGGAAATGGCCAAGCTTTATTCCGAAGACGGCAGCAACACCAAGGGCGGTGACCTGGGCTGGCTGTCCAAGGGCGATACCGTGCCGGAGTTTGAGCAAGCCATGACCACCCTGCCGCTCAACACCCTGTCGGAACCAGTGCGCTCGCCCTTCGGCTGGCACCTGATCAAGGTCGAGGCCAAGCGCACTGAAGACGTGACGGCCGACCGCAGCCGGTCTGTCGTTCGTCAGCAGATCCGCAACCGCAAGGTGGACGAGGCCTATCTCGACTGGGTGCATCAGCTGCGCGATTCTGCCTTTGTCGATGATCGTCTGAACGAGCAGCAATGAGTCCGCCACGCCCTGTTCTGGCCATCACTGCCGGTGAGCCTGCCGGCATCGGCCCCGAGCTGATGCTCAGCCTGCTGCAACTGGCAGATGGCGGAACACGGCGTGTGATTCTCGGCGATATCGGCCTGCTGCAGCAGCGCGCCCGTCAACTCGGTCTTGCACTCACCTGCGTCCCGTATCAGGCCGGACAGCAGCCGCCTGTCGGCTGTCTGGAAGTGCTGCACCTGCCACTGCTCGCGCCCAGTCAGCCCGGCACGCTCAACCCGGACAATGCCGGTCACGTGCTGGCCCTGCTGGATCGTGCCATCGACGGCTGCCTGACCGGCGAATTTGCCGCCATGGTCACCGGCCCGGTCCACAAGGGTGTCATCAACGATGCCGGCATCCCCTTTACCGGTCATACCGAGTACCTCGCAGAGCGCACGGGCACCGAAAGAGTGGTCATGATGCTCGCCGGAGACAAGCTGCGCGTGGCCCTGGCCACGACCCACCTTCCCTTGCGCGACGTGGCCGATGCCATCACCCCCGAGGATCTGACCCGGGTCATTCGTATCCTGCACCACGATCTGGTACAGCGTTTCGCCCTGCCCCGGCCCCGCATTCTGGTCGCCGGACTCAATCCGCACGCCGGCGAAGGCGGCCATATGGGCCGCGAAGAAATCGATGTCATCATGCCGGTGCTGGATCTTTTGCGTGCCGAAGGCATGCAGCTGATCGGTCCGCTGCCTGCCGACACCCTGTTCAATCCGGACCGCCTGGCCGACTGTGATGCCGTGCTGGCCATGTACCATGACCAGGGCCTGCCGGTTCTCAAATACGCCACCTTTGGCCATGGCATCAATATCACCCTCGGTTTACCGCTGATCCGCACCTCGGTGGATCACGGCACGGCGCTGGATCTGGCGGCCACCGGCAAGGCCTCTCCCGGCAGCCTGTTCGAAGCCGTCCGCCTGGCTGAGCAACTGGTTTTCGCCGCCCCCCGCTAAGCCCCGCCAGCTTGTCGGACAAAATCCAGAGGCGATGACTGTTTCATATAAAGACAGTTTTCCGCTGCAATATCCCCTATAACAACATCGTTTTCCGCGGCGCAACATTTGGGATACACTTTCTGCAGACAAAGATGATCGAGCAGAAAAAATAATGAACGCTCCCGAAAAAGCGCGCTTGCGCGAAATACCGTATAACTACACGTCGTTTGCCGACCGTGAAATCATGATTCGCCTGCTGGGCGAAGACATGTGGCAATTGCTGGAAGCCCTGCGCAGCGAGCGCCGTACCGGGCGCTCCGCCCGCATGCTGTTCGAAGTCCTGGGGGATATCTGGGTCGTCGACCGCAATCCCTATCTGGTAGACGACCTGCTGGACAACCCCAAGCGCCTGAATGCCCTGGTCGAAGCCATGCACCATCGGCTGCACGAAATCGACAAACGCCGCGAAGGCAATGACAAGGTGCAGGCGCTGATCCAGGCGACGGCACAGGCCGTTGACCGCTTTGAAGCCCAGTTCGTCGAAACCCGAACACTGCGCAGCCGCATCCTGAAGCGCCTTGGCCGCCTGACCCGCCGCGACAACATCCTGTTTGACGGACTGGCTCGCGTTTCGCATGTCACCGATGCCACGGACTGGCGTGTCGAATATCCCTTTGTGGTGTTGTGCCCGGACAGCGAAGAAGAAATCGCGCCGCTGGTCAAAGCCTGTATCGAGCTGGGGCTGACCATCATTCCTCGCGGCGGCGGTACCGGCTATACCGGAGGTGCCGTGCCGCTGGACCGCTTGTCTGCGGTGATCAACACCGAGAAGCTGGACCATCATCAGGGCGTCGAATATATCCCCCTGCCCGGCCTGACGGGCAGTCATGCCACCATCCATTGTGGTGCCGGCGTCGTGACGGCGCGGGTGTCCGAGGCAGCATCCGCGGCCGGCCTGGTCTTTGCCGTCGACCCCACCTCGGCAGAAGCCTCCTGTATCGGCGGCAATGTCGCCATGAACGCCGGCGGGAAAAAAGCCGTGCTGTGGGGCACGACACTGGATAACCTCGTCAGCTGGAAAATGGTTGATCCGGATGGCAACTGGCAACTGATCGAGCGGCTGGCGCACAACTACGGCAAGATCCACGACGTGGAGCAGGTACGCTTCCGGGTATCGCGTCTGGCCGAGGATGCCCGCACTGTCCTGTCGGCCGAGGTACTGGAGATCCCCGGCAGCGCCTTCCGCAAGACCGGGCTGGGCAAAGATGTCACCGACAAATTCCTCGCCGGCCTGCCCGGGGTTCAGAAAGAAGGCTGTGACGGCATTATCACCAGTGCCCGCTTTGTACTGCACCGCATGCCCGACCATATCCGAACGGTCTGCCTGGAGTTCTTCGGCACCGTCACGCAGGCCACCCCGGCCATCGTCGAGATCAAGCAATACATTGATGGCCATGGCGCCGTACAGCTGGCCGGCCTTGAGCACCTGGACTGGCGCTATGTCCGCGCCGTCGGCTATGCCACCAAGGCCAAGTCCCGCGGACGCCCGAAGATGGTGCTGCTGGCGGACATTGTTTCCGATGATGAAAATGCACTGGCCGAAACCTGCAGTCATGTGGTGAAGCTGGCCAACGCCCGCTGCGGCGAGGGCTTCATTGCCGCCAGCCCGGAAGCCCGCAAGCGCTTCTGGCTGGACCGGTCGCGTACGGCTGCCATCGCCCGCCATACCAATGCCTTCAAGATCAATGAAGACGTGGTCATCCCGCTGGATCGGCTGGGCGACTACTCCGACGGGATCGAAAGACTGAACATCGAACTGTCGATCAGCAACAAGATCCGCCTGCTCGACAGCCTGAGCGACTATTTCCATGGTCGCCTTGAAGTGGATAGCGACAGCAGCACGCTGTCGACGGACGATGTCATCGCCGACCGGCGTGAAGCCGCGCTGGCACTGCTGACACATGTGCGCAGCCGCTGGCAGTGGATGTTGGCCAATCTAGATCAGCCGCTGACGGCCTTCCGACAGCGCTGGCCAGAATGTGAAGCCCCCGCTGAAGGCAGCCTGTTTACGGCCATGCGTGATTTTCAGCTGCGTGTCAGCTGGAAGGCCGAAGTCCAGCAGGAGCTGGAAACCATGTTCGCCGGCAAGACCGATGCGCCCATTTTGGCCGCCATCCGCGCGATCCATCAGAAGGTGCTGCGCAGCCGGGTGTTTGTGGCACTGCACATGCATGCCGGCGACGGCAATGTGCATACCAATATCCCGGTCAATTCCGACGACTACGCCATGCTCCACACCGCCAACGAGGCGGTCGTGCGCATCATGAAGCTGGCGCGGGATCTGAACGGCGTGATTTCAGGCGAGCACGGCATCGGCATCACCAAACTCGAATTCCTGCGCGAAGAGGAACTGGCCCCCTTCGTCGCCTACAAGCAACGCGTCGATCCGCATGGCCACTTCAACCGCGGCAAACTGCTGCCAGGCGCCGACTTGCGCCGGGCCTATACACCGTCTTTTGCCCTGTTGGGCGTCGAGTCACTGATTCTGGAGCAATCCGACATCGGCGACATCGCTGACTCGGTCAAGGACTGCCTGCGCTGCGGCAAGTGCAAACCGGTCTGCTCGACCCATGTACCGCGGGCCAACCTGCTGTACTCGCCCCGCAACAAGATTCTCGGCGTCGGTCTGCTGACCGAGGCCTTTCTGTACGAGGAGCAGACCCGTCGTGGCGTCAGCCTGAAACATTTCGAGGAACTGTCTGATGTGGCCGACCACTGCACGGTCTGCCATCGCTGTGTCAAACCCTGCCCGGTGAATATCGACTTCGGCGATGTCTCCATCGCCATGCGCAACTTCCTGCGCAAAACCGGCAAAAAGTCGTTCAATCCCGGCACCGCACTGGGGATGGCCTTTCTCAATGCCAAGGACCCGGCCACCATCAAGCTGTTGCGCAAGGGCATGATTGAATGGGGCTACAAGGCTCAGCGCAGTGCCCACTCGGTCGCCAAGCGTTTCGGTCTGCTTGGCGATCAGACCAGCCGGCCGCCCGCCACCGTGGAGAAAGCGCCCATCAAGGCGCAGGTCATCCACTTCATCAACAAGCCCATGCCGGGCGGCTTGCCGAAGAAAACGGCCCGCGCCCTGCTGGATCTGGAAGACCCGACGGTGGTGCCGGTAATTCGCAAGCCGACCCTGGCGGATGACACCGAGGCGGTATTCTATTTCCCGGGCTGTGGCTCGGAACGGCTGTTCAGTCAGGTCGGCCTGGCCACCCAGGCCATGCTGTGGCACATGAACGTCCAGACGGTGCTGCCGCCGGGCTATCTGTGCTGCGGCTACCCGCAGGCAGCGTCGGGCTTTGCCGACAAGGGCGAGGCCATCACCACGGAAAACCGGGTATTGTTCCATCGTGTTGCCAATACCCTGAACTATCTGGACATCAAGACGGTGCTGGTCAGCTGCGGCACCTGTTTTGACCAGTTGACCAAGTATCGCTTCGAGGACATCTTCCCCGGCTGCCGCGTACTGGACATCCACGAGTACATGATGGAAAAGGGGCTGCGCATCGACCAGGTGACCGGTCAGCGCTATATGTACCATGACCCCTGCCACAGCCCGATGAAGAGCCACCAGCCGATCAAGGTCGTCAATGAACTGATGGGGGGGGGCGTCAAGCTGAATGATCGCTGCTGTGGTGAGGCGGGCACCTTTGCCACCAGCCGGGCCGACATCTCGACCCAGGTCCGCTTCCGCAAGCAGGAAGAGATCAGCCGCGATCTGAGCACGCTGCCGGCGGGCGATGCCCCGGTCAAGATCCTGACCTCCTGCCCGTCCTGCCTGCAGGGCCTGTCGCGCTACAACAACGATACCGGCACCGAAGCCGACTACATCGTGGTGGAAATGGCGCGGCATGTACTGGGCGAGAACTGGATGCCACAGTACCTGCAACAGGCCAGTCAGGGGGGGATCGAGCGCGTACTGCTCTGAGTCGGCAGTTCCCCGAAACAAAGCGGCAAGTCTTGCGACTTGCCGCTTTGTTTCGCAGATAGCTTCAGACGCAAAAAAGGGAGACTACTGTCTCCCTTTCTTGTACGACCAGGTATTCCGTCAGGAATTACTTGGAAGCGGTAGCCTTCTTGGCAACCTTGTGATGCTTCTTGGCAGCGTGCTTCTTGGCCGGGGCCGAAGCGTCAGCAGCCTGAGCCTTCTGAGCCGAAGCGGCCTTCTTGGCTACCTTGGCGTGCTTCTTGGCAGCGTGCTTCTTGGCCGGAGCCGAAGCGTCAGCAGCCTGAGCCTTTTGAGCCGAAGCGGCCTTCTTGGCTACCTTGGCGTGCTTCTTGGCAGCGTGCTTCTTGGCCGGAGCCGAAGCGTCAGCAGCCTGAGCCTTCTGAGCCGAAGCGGCCTTCTTGGCTACCTTGGCGTGCTTCTTGGCAGCGTGCTTCTTGGCCGGAGCCGAAGCGTCAGCAGCCTGAGCCTTTTGAGCCGAAGCGGCCTTCTTGGCTACCTTGGCGTGCTTCTTGGCAGCGTGCTTCTTGGCCGGAGCCGAAGCGTCAGCAGCCTGAGCCTTCTGAGCCGAAGCGGCCTTCTTGGCTACCTTGGCGTGCTTCTTGGCAGCATGCTTCTTGGCCGGAGCCGAAGCGTCAGCAGCCTGAGCCTTTTGAGCCGAAGCGGCCTTCTTGGCTACCTTGGCGTGCTTCTTGGCAGCGTGCTTCTTGGCCGGAGCCGAAGCGTCAGCAGCCTGAGCCTTTTGAGCCGAAGCGGCCTTCTTGGCTACCTTGGCGTGCTTCTTGGCAGCGTGCTTCTTGGCCGGAGCCGAAGCGTCAGCAGCCTGAGCCTTCTGAGCCGAAGCGGCCTTCTTGGCTACGTGCTTCTTGGCAGCGTGCTTCTTGGCCGGAGCCGAAGCGTCAGCAGCCTGAGCCTTCTGAGCCGAAGCGGCCTTCTTGGCTACGTGCTTCTTGGCAGCGTGCTTCTTGGCCGGGGCCGAAGCTTCAGCTGCCTGAGCCTTTTGAGCCGAAGCTTCGGCTTTTTTGGCTACGTGTTTTTTAGCGGTGTGTTTTTTAACAACGTGATGCTTGGCCGGAGCGGCTGCAGCGGCGGAAGCGTCAGCAGCGAAGCTGCTGGCGGAAACCAGGCCGAATGCAGCGGTCAGGATAAGCGCAGCGATCTTTTTCATGAAAATCTCCACAATTGATGAATTTGACTCCTGAAGCACTGCAGTTAGCGCTTCCATAGTCGGTATCGTAGGCATGCCCTGTCTATCCGTCTGTGAGTGGTATGTAAGGCCATGTAACGACGTGTACATACTTTATTTACACATTCGGCTCATTTGACGTAGGTGCATGTAGTTGTGTGACGAGCAGCTGGTCCACCTTGAAGTTCTCGGTATCGACGACTTCAAACTTGTAGCCGGCATATTCCACCACATCAGTACGCTTGGGAATCTTGCGCAACATATACATCATGAAGCCGCCGATGGTTTCGTAGTTGGCATCATCCGGGAACTCGTCGATATCCAGTGCACGCGACACATCCTGCAGGGCCGTCATGCCATCTACCAGCCAGGAATGCTCGTCGCGGCGCAGAATCTGCTCTTCCTGGCTCTGGCTGACCAGGTCTCCCATCACGGTGCTCATCACATCGTTCAGGGTAATGATGCCCACCACCAGGGCATATTCATTCATGACCACAGCAAAGTCTTCGCGCGATGCCTTGAAACGCTCCAGCAGCTCGGACAAAGTCAGCGAATCCGGAATGACCATCACGGTGCGGATCGGCAGCTCCTTGCGCAGGGAAATCGGCAATCCCTTGAGCAAGCGCATCAGCACGTCCTTGGAATCGACATAGCCGACCACCCGGTCAATGGTCTCGTCACAGACCAGGAACTTCGAATGAGGCTGAGTGGCGATCTTCTCGCGAATTTCGTCCTCGGTATCTTCCAGCGAGAAATACACGATGCTTTCGCGACTGGACATGGACGACGGGACCGTGCGGCTGTCGAGTTCGAATACATTCTCGATCATGTGGTGCTCTTCGCGCTGCAACACCCCGGCCTCGGCGCCGGCATCCATGATGGCGAAAATATCATCGGACGTGATTTCATCACTGCGCACCGACGGCAACTTGAACAGCTTGAACATCTGGTTGGCCGTGCCATTGAAGAACCAGACCAGCGGGCTGAACAACATCAGGGAGAACAACAGCGGGCCGACAATCACCACTGCGATTTTTTCCGGGTGGATCATCGCGGTTCGCTTGGGAATCAGGTCCGCAAAAATGATGAACAACGAGGTCACCACGGCAAACGACATCATGAAGCTGATCGTGGGCAGCATGTCGCCCTGGTAAACCGTTCCGACCCAGGCTTCGAAAAACGGCGTCAGCGCCGATTCACCCAAAATACCGCCGAGAATGGCCACGCCATTCAGGCCGATTTGTACCACTGTAAAAAACTTGCCCGGTTTTTCCTGCAGAGCGAGTACTTTTTCAGCGCGCAAATCGCCTTCTTCCAGCATTTGACGCAGCTTGATCTTGCGGGACGCAGCCAGCGCGATTTCAGACACGGAGAAAAACGCACTGATGCACATCAACAGAAAAATAATCAATAAATGACTAGAGAGGCTCACAACACTATCCTTGCTCGGAATTTGCGGCTTCCCCGAAAGAATCCGGCATCCGCATTTGATACTTGCGAATCGTTCAGATACAGGAAGCCTATGTTAGGATACCTTAATTTGATTGGGTGACAATAACATGTTGAATTGCGAGCTTTGTTTTCCCGGCGAGGAAACCGTGTTATTCCGCGACGAAAAACTGCGCGTGATACTGGTTGATGACCCTGTCTATCCTGGCTTTTGCCGCATCATCTGGCAACAGCACATCAAGGAAATGTCGGACCTGAGCGAAGCAGATCGCCAGCACCTGTTTGCCTGGCTGATGCATACCGAACGCGCCGTGCGCGAAGTTCTCAACCCCGACAAGATCAATCTGGCCTCGCTGGGCAATATGGTGCCGCACCTGCACTGGCACGTCATCCCGCGCTTTGCCGACGATGCTCACTTTCCGGCGCCGATCTGGGCCACCGCCGCTCGCGACAGCAAGCGCAGCGCCCCCTCAGACCTGGCCGAGCGCCTGCGTGCTGCCCTGCCCGGCGGCTGACAGGCTTGCCGAACGGCCCGCAGCTGGATAGGCTTTCCTGAACCGTCAGGAGAGCCCCCCCATGTTCAAGACCCTCATCAGCGCCGAAGCGCTGCTCACCCAGCGCCGCCCGGAATGGGTCATTCTGGATTGCCGTTTCAGCCTGAACGAGCCGGAAGCCGGCGAAGCCGCCTGGCGCCAGGGACACCTTCCCGAAGCCCATTACCTGCACCTCGATTACCATCTATCGGGCAGCAAGACCGGCCAGAACGGCCGCCATCCGCTGCCGGACGGTCAGCGACTGGCCGTCGATCTCGGCGCGCGCGGCATCAGCGCCAGTACCCAGGTCGTGGTCTACGACGATGGCCAGTGCCAGTATGCGGCCCGCGCCTGGTGGCTGCTGCGCTGGCTGGGGCATGACCGGGTTGCCGTGCTGGATGGCGGCCTGCCGGCCTGGCTCGCCGCCGGCGGCACACTGGACACACACCAGCCGGCGCGCCACACCCGGCGCTTTGCCATGCGCGCCAGCCACGCTGCGACGGTGCAGGTCGAGGAGGTTCTGGAAAACCTGGACAATCCGCAATTCACGGTGATCGATGCCCGGTCGGCGGAGCGCTTCGCCGGTATCGGCGAAACACTCGATCCGGTCGGCGGACACATCCCCGGCGCCATCAACCGCTTTTTCCGCGACAACTTCGACGCGCAGGGCCGCTTCAAGGATGCGGCAACGCTGCGCCAGGAATGGCAGGGCCTGCTGGGCGAGGAACGGACCGCCGAAGACATCGTCCATCAGTGCGGTTCCGGCGTCACCGCCTGCGTCAACCTGCTGGCAATGGAAATTGCCGGTCTGCATGGCAGCCGGCTGTATCCGGGCTCATGGAGCGAGTGGTGCGCCGACCCGGCCCGCCCTGTTGCCCGCTAGCACCAAACAATCGGCACAGCGCCGCTAGTCGCCGAGAATCAGTCGCTGCAACAAGCGCTGGCCGGTTTCCCAACTTCCCAGACCGCTTTCGGCATTGATATGGCCGGCCGGGCCGAGATCCACGAAGTGAGCCCCCCATGACTGGGCCATGCGCTCAGCACGATCAATCTGGCAGTAGGGGTCATTGCTGCTGGCCACCACGATGGCGGGCGCCGGCAGCCGCCAGTCGGGCTGCGGGGCAAAACCGCTCGCCGGCACATTGGCGATAAACCCCTCGCCGGTCACATCCGGCGGCGCCACCAGCAACACACCACGCACCCGGCGTTGCGCCCGCAGGCTGAGCGTGGCCAGCCAGTGCACGCTGGTAATGCAGCCCAGGCTGTGCGCCACCAGCACGATTTCGTCCTCGGCCATCTGCACCGTGTCGTCCAGCCCCTGCACCCAGGCGGCACGATCCGGATGCTGCCAGTCGGCCTGCCGCACGCGCAGACAACCCGGAAAGCCCTTTTCCCACAAGGTCTGCCAGTGTTGCGGGCCGGAATCCTGCCAGCCCGGCACAATGATCAGCGTCGCCATGGCATGCCTCAAGTCTGATGCTGATAGTCGTAGTCGACAATCAGCGGGGCGTGGTCGGAAAACTTCTCGTCCTTGTAGACCGAGGCCTGCCGGGCCAGTGCGCCAATCTCCGGCGTGGCGAGCTGATAATCAATGCGCCACCCCACGTCCTTGGCATAGGCCTGCCCTCGATTGCTCCACCAGGTGTAGCCCGGCACTTCCGGGTACAGGGTACGCCAGGTATCCACCCAACCGACACGCGCCAGCAGATCACTCATCCAGGCACGCTCTTCGGGCAGGAAGCCGGAGTTTTTCAGGTTGCCCTTCCAGTTTTTCAAATCGATTTCGTTGTGTGCGATATTCCAGTCACCGCAGATCACCAGATCACGACCTTCCGCGCGCAAGGACTCAAGGACCGGCAGGAAGCGGGCCATGAAGGCGAACTTGACCTGCTGCCGCTCTTCGCTGCTGGAGCCGGACGGCAGATACAGCGACACCACGCTCAGCTTGCCGAAGTCGGCACGCAAATAGCGGCCTTCCGCATCGATATCCTCGATGCCGAGCCCGATCTGCACCCTGTCAGGCGCACGGCGCGCGTACAGCCCGACACCGCTGTAGCCTTTCTTTTCGGCCGGATGGAAAAACCCCTGATATCCCGGAGGTGCCAGCATGTGCGGAGCCAGATCGGCCTGCTGCGCCTTGAGCTCCTGGACGCAGACGATGTCGGCATCACTGCCGGCCAACCAGGTGAAAAAGCCCTTTTTATCCGCAGAACGGATGCCATTCAGGTTGGCGGAAACGATTCGAAGCAAGCGGCTCTCCCGTGATATCCTTGCCGGCATCATGCGTGCGATGCAGACAGTTTTTTGAGGTAATGATGAGTAATTTCCGACACGATTTTATTCGATTTTCGCTGGACCGGCAGGTTTTGCGCTTTGGCGCCTTTGTCACCAAGGCCGGGCGCGATTCCCCCTACTTCTTCAATGCCGGGCTGTTCAATGACGGCCTGTCGACCCTGACCCTGTCGCGCTTTTATGCCCAGTCGATCGAAACCAGCGGCATCGCCTTCGACATGCTGTTCGGCCCGGCCTACAAGGGCATCATCCTGGCGTCGGCGACCGCCATGGCACTGGCCGAACGTGGCCGCAACGTGCCATTTGCCTACAACCGCAAGGAAGCCAAGGATCACGGCGAGGGCGGCACGCTGGTCGGCGCACCGCTGCAAGGCAAGGTGCTGATCATTGACGACGTGATTTCCGCCGGCACCTCGGTGCGCGAGTCCGTCAACCTGATCCGCGCGGCGGGTGCCGAACCGGCCGGTGTCGCCATCGCACTTGACCGCATGGAGCGGGGTCAGGGTGAGTTGTCTGCCGTGCAGGAGGTCAGCCGCGACTTCGGCTTGCCGGTGGTGGCCATTGCCACCCTGGAGGACATGCTGGGCTATCTGCAACAAAGTCCCGACCTGCAGAACCATCTGGGTGCCGTGCAGGCTTACCGCCAGCGATACGGCATTCGCTGAGCGCGGGGTACAAAAAAGCCGGCAGTTGCCGGCTTTTTTCATGCACTGACGGTCACTGGCCGGCATCCTTGCGTTTCCAGGCCTCACTAAGCGAGCTGGTCAGGGTATCCATGGTTTGCTTGGCGGCATCTTCCGCGGCTTTGGCCGCGGCCAGTTCGGCATTGCTGCGTTCGACAGCCGCCTGCGCATCCAGCAGTCGCTGATCGGCCAGCTGCTTGGCCGACTCAGCCTGTACACGTCGATTGGTCGCCTGTGTCAGCTGGGCATCGCCCTGCTGATAGGCCATCTGCGCAGCCAAGAGCTGCTCATCCACGGACTGGGCCACGGCACCGGCTGTCATGGCCAGCAACAATACTCCCAAGGCGTGACATTTCATGCGCAAACTCCCTTTATTGGCTTTGATCATGGAATTATGCGCGAGTGCGGTTGTCGAGACAAATGGCCCCATAACACCATTGGCAAAGCAAAGCCATTAAGGTTATGCAAAATGCAATTATCAGTTACAGTTCGCGAGCAGGCCAGCGCGCCCCTTCCCGCAATCAGACGGATCAAAACATGACGACACGCACCTCTCCGCTCCCGATATGGACCCTCCTCGCCCCGGCAACAGGCTGGCTGCTGCTGGCCGGCAAATTCACCGGCCTGCTGAGCGGCTGGCCCATCCTGCTTGCTGCCGGCTTATTGTTCGGTGTGCTGGCAGCAGTACATCATGCCGAAGTTGTCGCGCACAAAGTCGGAGAACCCTTCGGCACCCTGGTCCTGGCCGGGGCGATTACCGCCATCGAGGTCGCCCTGATCGTGACACTGATGATCTCGGGCGGCAGTGCCACCTCCGCACTGGCGCGCGATACCATCTTTGCCACGGTGATGCTGATCCTCAATGGCATTGTCGGCCTGTGCCTGCTGGCGGGGGGGCAACGCTTCGGTGAACAGCGCTTCAGCCTGCTCGGTGTCAACGCTGCCCTCTCGACCCTGGCGGCGATCGTCACCCTGACCCTGATCCTGCCGAATTTCACCACGACCGTGCCCGGACCGTTGTACAACGCACGCCAGCTCGGCTTTGTCGCCGTGGCCTCGGTGGTCCTGTATGCCGCCTTTGTCTTTATCCAGACGGTGCGTCATCGGGATTATTTCCTGCCGGAAGAGGGGGCAGGCAACGAGCACGTCCATGCGGCGCCGCCCACGGGACGCGTCACACTGATCAGTCTGACCTGTCTGGTCGCCGGGCTGGCGGCCGTGGTGCTGCTGGCCAAGGCAATCTCGCCACAGATTGAGGCCGCGGTGGCGGGCATGGGTGCGCCCCCCGCGCTGGTGGGGGTGATCATTGCGGCCATCGTCTTGCTGCCCGAGGGGCTGGCCGCCTGGCGCGCAGCCCGCGCCAACCGGCTGCAGACCAGCCTGAATCTGGCGCTTGGCTCGGCACTGGCCAGTATCGGCCTGTCGATCCCGGCAGTCGCCGTCGTCTCGATCTACCATGGCTGGCCCCTGACCCTGGGCATTGACGCCAAATCGACGGTGCTGCTGGTGCTGTCTCTGCTGATCGCCACCCTGTCGCTGGGCAACGGACGCACCACCATCCTGCAGGGCGTCGTGCACCTGGCGCTGTTCGCGACCTATCTGTTTCTGACAATCTTTCCCTGAGACGGGCAAGGTAGAATGAAAAAAGCCCTGACGATTGTCAGGGCTTTTTTCGAAATTGGTGGGTTGTGAAAGGCTCGAACTTTCGACCTACGGATTAAGAGTCCGCTGCTCTACCAACTGAGCTAACAACCCGGTGTACTTGCGAAGTCAGACTTTAACAGATTGTCTTGGCTTGCGCAAGATAAGTAACTACTCATCAACAGTGATGCTAGAAGGTTGGTGGGTCGTGAAAGATTCGAACTTTCGACCTACGGATTAAGAGTCCGCTGCTCTACCAGCTGAGCTAACGACCCCCCTCGGGCACTGCTGTTTTCTCTGGTGGGTCGTGCAAGATTCGAACTTGCGACCAACGGATTAAAAGTCCGCTGCTCTACCGGCTGAGCTAACGACCCCCGAGAGACCGCAACTATAATGACCGATTTTTGAAATGTCAACGATTTTTTTCCTACACCCTCACCCCAATGCCATTGTATTGGCGCGGCTCTCAGACCATTTTCATGCCCTTGAAAAAACCGACTCGCCTACCCATGTTAAGTAATCAGGCAGGCCTGCCGCGATGTCGCAGGCAATGATTTCCGGTACCTGATAGGGGTGCAGCTCGCGCAATTGCTGCTCGAGATACGGGTAGGCTGCTTCGGTGGTCTTGATCAGCAGCGGGACTTCATCGGCGGATGTCACCGCCTCCTGCCAGCGATAGACCGAACGGCAAGGCGCCAGAATGTTGACGCACGCGGCCCACTGCCCGGCCACCAGCGCCTCGGCGATACGTTCGGCCTGCGCCCGATCCGGCACATTACAAAACACCAGCAACGCTTTCATGGCGAACACTCCATCATGCCCATCCTCCTTTTGATTTTGCTTCTGCCGGTCATCGAGATCCTGCTTCTCGTCAGCCTGGCCAGTCATATCGGCCTGATGGCCACCCTGCTGTATCTGCTGTTGAGCGCCATGCTGGGCAGCTGGATGCTGCGCAACCAGAAAGTTGGCGCCTTGCTGACCCTGGGCAGCCTGATGCGTCAGGGCGGCGGCGTGTCGATCTACAGTCTGCTCTGGCCGCTTCGCTACGCTCTGGCAGGCGTCCTGTTCATCATCCCCGGTGTACTGAGCGAGATTGCCGCCATTTTGTTGCTCCTGCCGCTCAAGGGACCACAATGGCAAATGCCCCCCGCTCAGCCGACCCGCCCGATGGACGATGACGTCATCGAGGGTGAGTTTCACCGCGTCGATGACCCGTTCAGTCAGCTGCAGCGTCCGGGGGACGAGCACAAGCCGGGGGCCTGAGTCAGTCTTGCGGCACGCCCAGTCTGTCCATCAGCTCGGTCTCAGAGCAGTCGGTACGGATGGCGACAATTTTGTGCCGGCTCTTGTCGCCGCTGAGCAGCTCGACCGCCCTCTGCGGCAGATCAAAACGGTCTGACAGCCAGCGCAGCAAGGCCGCGTTAGCCTTGCCATCGACCGGTGGTGCGGCCAGCCTGATCTTCAAGGCCTCGCCATGCTCGCCGCTGACTTCCGTCTTTTTCGCCCCGGGCTGGACATGCAGGGTCAGATTGAATCCGTTTTCCGTGGGTTTCAGCCAGGATTTCATGCCATCTTTCTTGAATGCCCCCGCACACCGGGGATGTCGCAAGCTGGGATTATGCCCGGCTCCTTGCCGGCCTGAAAGCATCGGACCGGCAAGGCCGCCGCCCCGCCCGGCCGACAGCCGCCTCTGCCATGAAAAATCGCTTGGAGGCAGGCCAGTCTTCTGGAAAAATATCGCCAATCAATCCATTGAGCCACGGTCGCTTCCACGTGATCGACCACCCGGACCGGACATGCCCTCAGCCCCGCATCACACCCATCACCTGACTCGTGCCTGGCCACTGTTGACGGCATTGCTGCTGTCGGCTGCCGTGCATTTGCTGCTGATGCTCCTGCCTGGCGTTCCGGCCCATTCCCCGCGATTCACTCAGACCATTCCGCTCCAGCTGACCTTGCAGCCCCCTCCTCCTGCCACCACAGGCGACATGGGAACGCCGCCCGCAGCGGCCATGGCCATGCAGCCGGCCGACACACCGCCCGCCGCCACCGGCAAGCCGCAGACACGTCACCTCCGTCAGCTGGCGGCAAAGCCGCAGCCGGCGCCCATCGCTCAAGCGGTGGCGCCGCAGCTTGCGCCCCCTGCGGCCAAAGGGGTGTCCGTCGCCTCGCTGTTGTCCCAGATCTCGACGGAAGCCGGCAATACGTCACCGCAGACACCGCCTCCCGGGCGACTGGTGTACGGCAGTTCGGCACGCGGCTATATGTGGCGGCAGTATATGGACGACTGGGCGGGCAAGATGGAAAGGATCGGCGCCCTGAACTACCCGCAGGAAGCGCGCAACCAGGGGCTGACCGGCGGTCCGACCCTCAGTGTCGTGATCAACGCCGACGGCACACTGGCCGCGCTGAGCATCAGCCGCAGCTCCGGCAACCAGATTCTGGACGAGGCCGCTCAGCGCATCGTCCGTCTGGCCGCCCCGTTTGCCCCCTTCCCGCCGGAACTGGCCACTCAGGCGCGCTCACTGGAAATCCGGCGAAAATGGCATTTCACCACCGGCAATGAGTTGTCGGTGCAATAACCAGGAAACCACATGTACGAAGTCAATCGCAGTGTCATCATCCTCCGTCCCCAGCAACCCTTTCTGGATTGGCTCAACAGCCTGCCGGGCGGTTTCGACACCCCGCCGACCCTGTCCGCCCTGCAGGCCGGCAGCAATGCCCTGCTGGTTCCCGCGGTCGATCACGGTGACGAGCTGGCGGAATTCATCGCCGAACACTACCAGACGATGTTTCAGGCCGAGCTGGCCGACTGGTGCGAAGACCCGGGCCTGTGGCCGAGCCCCTTGAGCGCCAGCCTGTTCACCCAGTGGTTCGAGATCCATCTGCACGGCGTGGTCTCCGACATGGTGGAAGAACCGCTGGAGCGCGAGCAATTCATGCCGTTTGATCTCGACCAGCATTGATTCGGTTATGCTTGCAGTTCTTTCATAACAAAAACCCGGCAAGTCATCGCCACGAGGAAAGTCAGGAGAAACCCAACCATGCCGCACACCACCCGCATCAAGGTCCGGGGCTACCATCTGGACCTGTACAGTCATGTCAACAATGCCCGCTATCTGGAGTTCCTCGAAGAGGCGCGCTGGACTTTGTTCGAAGAGAAAACAGACCTGCCGCGCTACATGGCCTCCGGCATTGCGCTGATCGTGGTCAATATCAACATCGACTATCGATTCCCGGCCACCATGGGCGACGAGCTGCTGATCACCTCCTCGGTCAAGAGCATCAGCAATCGCAGTGCCGTGATTCACCAGCGCGTGACCCTGGCGGGCAAGGACACCCTGGTCGCCGAGGCCGATGTCACCATGGTGGCTTTTGACGGCAAGGCCAACAAGGCCGTGCCGATCAGCGGCGAACTCAAGGACATTCTGGAATCCATGCAAGATCCGGCCACCATCGCCTGATCACCTGACGGGAAGTTGCCTCATCATGAAGAAAAGCCTGATTCTGCTGGCCATTGGTCTGATTGCCGTCTTTGCCGGCTACACCCTGTGGTTCAGCAAGACGCCGGCGCCGGCGGTCAGTTTCACCACGCTGCAGGGCCAGAAGATGGATCTTGCCTCGCTGAAGGGCAAGGTTGTACTGGTCAATTTCTGGGCAACCAGTTGCTCCGGTTGTGTTCAGGAAATGCCGCAGATGAAGCAGATGTATCAACAGTTTGCTCCGGCAGGCTTCACCATCGTCGCCGTGGCCATGAACTATGACCCATCGAACTATGTGCAGGCCTACGCCCAGAAAAATCAGCTTCCCTTTCTGGTAACCATGGATAGCCAGGGCGCTATCGCCAAGGCCTTTGGCGATATTCAGCTGACACCGAGCACCTTCCTGATCGATCGTGATGGCCACATCGTCAAGCGCTATGTCGGCGTGATGAATTTCAACGAGGTGCGCCAGCTCATCGAGCAAGGCACCCGCGCCTGATTCGTGCCAGACGCATAAAAATGCCCGGGGACCTCCGGGCTTTTTTCTTCATGACGTCTGTCCGCAGACCGGACAATCCGGATCACGCGGGATGCGCAACTGGCGAAAGCTGCCGGCCAGCGCATCGTAAACCGTCAACTGGCCCAGCGGAGCAGGCAAGCCGACGATCAGTTTGATGGCCTCGACGGCTTGCATGCTGCCCATCACCCCCACGAGCGGCGCCAGCACACCGAAGGTCGCGCACGGACCATCGCTGGCAGGGCCATCTTCCGGAAACAGACAGCAGTAGCAGGGACTGTCGGCCTCACGGCTGTCAAACACCGCCAGTTGCCCGTCAAAGCGTACGGCCGCCCCGCTCACCAGCGGCACCCGGGCCTGAACAGCCGCCCGGTTGATGGCATGGCGGGTGGCAAAATTATCCGAACAGTCGAGCACGACGTCGTGGGTCGCCATCAGGGCAGACAGCGACTCGGGCGCCAGCCGCTGTTTCAGGGCAGCGACCTGGATAGAGGGGTTGAGCGCCAGCATGTGTTCACGTGCCGATTCGGCCTTGCTGCGCCCCAGACTGGCCATATCATGCACCACCTGACGCTGCAGATTGCTCAGCTCGACGATGTCGTCATCGGCAATGGTCAGGCGACCGACACCGGCACTGGCCAGATACAGCGCCACCGGCGAACCCAGTCCGCCGGCACCAACGACCAGCACCCTGGCGGCGCTCAGCCGGCGCTGCCCTTCGACATCGATCTGCGGCAATAGAATGTGCCGGCTATAGCGCAGCAGCGCGGAGTCATCCAGTTCCATCATCCATCATTCTCGTAACAACGCCGCTGCCTGACGGTCAGCGGCGCTTTGGGGCGACCCGGTCAACGACCGGTCATTCTTCGGCGGTACGGCGGGAGAACTTGATCCCCAGCTGTTTCAGCTTGCGGTACAGGTGGGTACGCTCCAGGCCGACCTTCTGTGCCACGCGGCTCATATTGCCGTTCTCCAGCGAGATGTGGTACTCGAAATAGCGCCGTTCCAGCTGCTCGCGCAACTCGCGCAGCGGCAGGTTGAAGTCGAAACCGGTTTCCTCGATCGGCTTCTCGTGGCGGAACTGCGCCAGCACCTTGTTGACGGCCGGCGCATCAATATCATCGGACTCGGCGGTCAATGCCAGGCTCTTGATGATGCTGCGCAATTGTTCGAGGTTGCCCGGCCAGTCGTACTGGCGCAGGGCGTTCAGGGCGGCGGTGGTCAGCTTGCGTGCCGGTACCTGCTTGGATTCGACCAGTTCGGTCAGGATCTGCTCGGCAATGAAGATGATGTCTTCGGCATGGTCACGCAGCGGAGGAATCGGCACGATGACGCTGGACAGCGAGGTCAGCAGCCGGTTGTCGCACTCGGGATCCACCAGCAACTCCTGCAGCGGACGGCTGCAGGAACAGATCAGACGGACATTGAATCGGTCCAGCTTGGACAGCAAAAACAGCAGGCCCTGCTGAACACGGCGGCTGTACTGGCCGATTTCCGGCAGGAACAGCACACCATTATTGGCTTTTTGCAGCAGCTCGAGCGGCGCATCGGCCAGCTGCTCCGGCTTGGCCGGGGTCACCCAGGGGGTGTTGCCCTGGTGGAAGAAGCGCGCTACCAGCTCGAAGCCCGAACCGGACTCGCCGGTCATCAGTACCGGGGAGCGGACCTTGGCGACCCGCTCCAGCTGGCGTTTGAGCTCCTGAACCGGTTCGCTCTTGCCCAGCTTGTCGAGATTCAGCGAGGTATTGGCCTGCATATCGCCGTACTTGAGCGCACGCTGCACGGTCGTCAGCAGCTTCTGCAGGGCAATGGGCTTTTCCAGAAAGTCGAAGGCACCGATACGGGTGGCCTCGACGGCAGTGTCGATGCTGGCATGACCAGACATCATCACCACCGGCATGTTCAGGTGTCCCGACTTGGCCCACTCCTTCAGCAGCGTGACACCGTCGCAGTCTGGCATCCAGATGTCCAGCAAGACGAGTGCCGGGCGGGTCTGATTCCGCAGCTGTCTGGCGACCTCGGCGTTTTCCGCCAATGCCACCGTATATCCTTCATCCTGCAGGATTTCGGACAGCAATTCGCGGATACCGATCTCATCGTCCACAATCAAAATGTCGCTGCTACGCACGCTTAGGCCTCCAGCATTGGCAAGATGAGAAGAATACGTGCGCCATGTTGATCGGCATTACCCAGAATGATTTGGCCCTGGTGTTCTTCCACAATTTTCTTCACCACGGCCAAACCCAAACCGGTGCCCTTGGACTTATTGGTCACATAAGGCTCGAATGCACGCGGAAGAATGTCTGCCGAAAAACCGGCGCCATTATCTTCCACACAGACATGCACGTTTCTTCCTTCTAGTCGGCTGCTAATTTGAATCATCGGGTTTTCGGCGTCAAGAACGGCATCTTGGGCGTTTTGCAAAAGATTATGCAAAACCTGCCGCAGCAAAGCCGCATCCCCCATGATCATCAGCGGACCGTCGGAAAGATCAATCTTAACAGCAGGATTGGATTCGTAAAGCGTCATGACCTCACGAATCACCTCATTTACATCAAGGTTTTGTAATTTGGTACGAGGTGCGCGGGCATAATCGCGGAATGCATCCACCATTCCTTTCAAAGCCGTCACCTGATTGACAATGGTATCGGTGGCCCGGTGCAGGATCTCGGCATCGGCGGGCTCCAGCTTGTCTGCCAGCTTCATGGCCAGCCGTTCGGCCGACAACTGAATCGGCGTCAGCGGGTTGCGGATCTCGTGCGCCAGCCGCTTGGCCACCTCACCCCAGGCTGCATCACGCTGCGCACGAGCCAGGTCGGTAATATCGTCGAACACCAGCACATAGCCGGCGTTACTGAGCTCCGACAGGCGTGCACCACGGATCAGCAGCGCACGCTCACCCTGCGAGGTCTGATAGTCCAGTTGCAGCTGCCAGTCGCGCCGGTCCTGATCGCCGGCCTGCTGTCCGACGGTATCCGCGAGCGCCTGCAGCGCAGGGATCTTTTGCGGCCACTCGGCAAAGGGCAGCTTGCCGACATCATCAAAATCGACATTCAGAATGCGGGCAGCACTGATATTGAAGGCCCGCAACTGCCATTCCGCGTCAAAGGCAATCACCCCGGCAGACAAATTGGCCAGAATGCTTTCCAGATAAATTTTGCCGGCCTCCAGCTGGCGGTGATTTTCCTCCGCCAGCTGTCGCGCCTCATCCAGCTGCCGCGTCATGCGGTTGAACATCGACGTCAGCATACCCAGCTCATCGCGCCGGTAGACGGGGTGACGGCGGGAAAAGTCACCCTGGGCGACGGCCCGGGTGGCGGCAGCCAATTCCAGCAACGGCGCAGAAAAGCGCTCGGACAGAAACAGGGCAAAAGCCAGCGCCAGCGTAAGGGCCAGCAGAAAGGCCAGGGCCAGCGTCAGCATGTAGAAGGTTTTAAGGCCATGCCGATTGAACAACAGCCCGCGATAATCCGATCGTGCGCTCTCGATCATGTCCGCGTCGCGGGCAATGCTCTCCGGTGCGCCCTGCATCACCATCAGCACCCGCACGCTGTCATCGGGCATGCGATACCCCAGCAGTACCTTGAGCAGCAGACCGGTCTGGTTTTCGTTCTCGATGGTGTCAACCGACTGCATCGGACTGATGCTGCGCAGGGTATCCCTGGGCGGCGGCAGCGGTGCCCGCAGGCCGGGCTGGCCCGAGTATGCCAGCAACCTGCCACTGCGATCGAAAATGGCGATTTGCCGCAATGCCAACTCCTCGCGCATCACATCCAGCCGCCCGCCCAGCGCCCCCTGGTCCAGCCCCTGGATGTTCTCCTGCACGACATGGCTCTTGCGGCTGACATCCTGCAGCACAAACCCAAGGGCATTGCGTCCCAGAGACAAGCCGCGGTCGAGTGCGGACTCGACCCGCACATCAAACCAGCTCTCGATGCTGCCGGTCAGAAACTGGGCGGAAATGGTGAAGATCAGCACCCCCGGCACCAGCGCCACCAGGGCAAACATGCCGACCAGCTTCTGGGTCAGCTTGGCCCCGAACATGCGACTCTTCACCCGGGCGCGCAAACGTAGCATCTGCCGGCCGACCACGCCGATCAGCGCCGCCAGCAACAGGGAGTTCAGCCCGAAAACCCACCAGTAGTAGGCCTCCAGTCGGCTGGCATTGCCGGTGGCAATCGCCAGCAGATAAAGCATGATGGCCGCCACCGAGGCGACAGCGACCACAGCATAGGGCATCAGCTGCCCCCTTTCATGTCCAGCGACGTCCAGTTCGAGCCCAGCGTCCAGTCGGACGAGCCGAGGGCATTGAGCTGGAAGGGCTTGGGCAACTCGCTGATGTCCAGCACCAGCCGCACCCGCCCGGCCACCTGATCCGGCGAATTGCCGGACAGGGCGCCCACATTGAGCACGCGCCAGCTCTGGATGGCGCCGATGGCACGCATGGCCTCATTCAGATTGGAGTAGTAATTGGCGAAGGACCCGATCGCCACCCGATAGCGATCAGTCAGGGGCTGGTAGGAAAGACGGAAAACCATGCTGGCATGCGGCGCAAACCACTGGCTGAGATTCAGGTACAGCGCCGTGCTGCGCGGCCTGGTCAGTTCGAACTCGAGACGAAAGGTCAGCGGCACGCCCTGAGTCAATGCTTCGCTCAGGCCGCTGGGCAGCTTGATATTGAAACGCGTGCTGATGGCAAGCTGGCCATCGATCAGCTCAGCCTCTGCCCGGCGCGCATTGACGTTGTCGGCCCAGGCAGGATGGGCCAGACAAGCCAGCAGGCCCACCAGCAGGCTAACGTTTCTCAAGCAGCGCGTAATAAAAGCCGTCATGGCGATCGGTAGGCAGCAACTGTTCCTGATTCAGGCAAATCGCGTCGTCTCGACGCTGCAGGAATGCCGACAATTGCTGCGAGTTTTCTTCTGGATAAATCGAGCACGTAGCGTAAAGCATTTTACCGCCCGATGCGAGCAAAGACCAAAGAACATCCAGCATTTGCGCCTGCTGGCGCGCCAGATTGCGGAAGTCGTCCGGACGCCGCAGCCAACGGATGTCCGGATGACGCCGCACGACGCCGGAAGCGCTGCAGGGTACGTCGGCCAGGATACGGTCATACGGACGGCCATCCCACCAGTCTTGCGACCGCCCGGCATCCCCGGTCAGTAACTGTGCCTGCAGGCCGAGACGATCCAGATTCTCGCGCACACGCGCCAGTCGCATGCCATCGACATCCAGCGCAGTCATCTCCACATCGGCCAGCTCCAGCATATGGCAGGTTTTGCCACCTGGCGCCGCACAGGCATCCAGCACCCGCAATCCCGGCTGAAGATCCAGCCGTCGGGCCGCCTGCTGCGCGCCCCAGTCCTGCACCGAGACCACCCCTTCGGCAAACCCCGGCAGCTCGCGCACCGGCATCGGCTGGGCCAGCAGCACGGCCTGCTCATCCAGCGCTTCGGCCTGAATCCCCGCTGCCGACAAGTCCGCCAGATAGCGCGTCATGTCGCTGCGACGCGTATTGACGCGCAGAATCATCGGGGGATGGGCATTGTCGGCCTCGACAATCGACTGCCAGTGATCCGGGTAGTGCTGCTGCAGGGCTCGCAGCCACCAGCCGGGATGATTGCTGCGCGCCTCTTCATCACGCGCCACCACCTGCATCAGTTCGTCGCGACGGCGCAGCGCGTTGCGCAGCACACCATTGACCAGCCCCTTGAAACGGCCGCGCGCCTGGGTCGCGGCCAGGCTCACGGCCTCATTCACCACGGCATACTGTGCCGTGCGGCTGTAATACAGCTGATAAATCGCCACCACCAGCAGGTGCTCGAGAAAAGGCAGCGCCAGGGCATTCGGTACCAGTTGCCGCAAAATCAGCTTCAGCTCGGCCCAGTGGCGCATTACACCAAAGGTAATGTCCTGGATGGCGCCCCGTTCCTGGGGACTCAGATCCGGCACACGGCGCAGCTGTGCTGCCAGCGCATCGGTAAGATTTTTGCCGGCGGCAACCTGTTCGACCGTCAAGGCGGCCAATTCCTGAATACGGTGCATAGCGCTTCTTCAAAGGGTCGGGCCACAGCCGGCATGGCCTGGCTGTGGCCCGAAAACGATCCCGCCGGGATCATCAGAGGGTATCGGCACACACGCCGATACCACAGGATTCAACGGACGCCGCGTGCCATGTCATGCAGGCGCGCAATGCGCTCCTCGGTTCGCGGGTGGGTGCGGAACAAATCCGCCACCCCGGCCCCGCCGGCCAGCGGATTGATGATCATCATCTGTGCCGTCGCCGGATGGGCTTCTGCTGCCGCAAACGGCAGGCCCTGCGCATAATACTCTATTTTCTGCAAGGCAGAAGCGAGTGCCAGCGGATCTCCCGAGATCTCGGCGCCACCGCGGTCGGCATCGAATTCACGCGAACGGGAGATGGCCATCTGGATCAGACTGGCTGCCAGGGGCGCCAGCAGGGCGATCAGGATGCCGGCCAGCGGATTCACCGGCCGGCCGTTCTCGTCACGCCCCCCGAAGAACAGGGCGAAATTGGCCAGGGCGGAAATGGCCCCGGCCACGGTGGCGCTGATGGTGGAGATCAGAATGTCGCGATGCCGCACATGGGCCAGCTCATGCGCCATCACCCCGCGCAATTCACGCCGGTCCAGCATGCGGATGATGCCGGTGGTGGCCGCCACGGCGGCATTCTCCGGATTGCGCCCGGTCGCAAAGGCATTGGGCTGGTCCTCGTGAATCACATAGACACGAGGCATCGGCAGACCGGCGCGCTGCGCCAGCTCGGCGACCAGCGAGTAAAACTCCGGCGCAGTGTGCTGATCGACTGGCTGAGCGTTGTACATCTGCAACACCATCTTGTCGGAATGCCAGTAGGCAAACAGATTCATCGCCCCGCCAAACAGCAGGGCCAGCAGCATGCCGGTCTTGCCGCCGATCAGCGCACCGATCACGCCGAACAGCGCGATGATGCCCGCCATCAGTACCGTGGTTTTCAGCCAGTTATTCATAGCAGGTATTCCTCCTTAACAGGTTCTGCTTTGGAGTGTTTTACCCCAAACGGGTTCCCACCAGGCCGGGGTGCCCGGCCAGAAATTCGCGAGCCGGCAAACGCCGCGCACCCGGCGCCTGCAATTCGCTGATGCAGACCAGACCACGGCCGCAGCCGACCAGGACGCCCTCCGCGTCGGCCGACACCACCAGGCCAGGCTGCGCCTGCCCCTCCCTGGCCTGAGCCTGCCACAGCTTCAGCGGCTCGCCTTGCAACAAGGTATGGGCACCCGGGGCCGGATTAAAGGCACGAATCGTCCGCGCCACCTGCTCGGCCTCCTGCGTCCAGTCGACCAGCGCCTCCTGCTTGCTGATCTTGTGGGCATAGCTGACCCCCTCGGCCGGCTGCGGCTGTGGCGTCAGGCTGTCGAGCCGGGCCAGCGTGTCCACGATGGCCTCGGCCCCCAGCTGCGTCAGGCGGGCAAACAGGCTGGCACTGGTTTCCGTGTCGGCAATATCGATCACGTGCTTGCTCAGCATGGCGCCGGTATCCAGACCGGCATCCATCTGCATGATGGTGATGCCGGTCTGACGGTCTCCCGCCTGGATCGCGCGCTGAACCGGCGCGGCGCCACGCCAGGCCGGCAGCAGCGAGCCGTGGATATTCAGGCAACCGCGGCGCGGCATGTCGAGCACGGCCTGTGGCAGCAACAGGCCATAGGCCGCCACCACCATGACCTCAGCACCGATGGCACGGATCATGTCCTGCGTCTCTGCCGACTTCAGCGAAGCCGGCTGCTCGACACGCAGACCGTGCGTCTGCGCCACCACCTTGACGGCACTGGGCTTGAGTTTCATCCCGCGACCAGCGGGACGGTCAGGCTGGGTCAGCACCAGGGCGATCTCGTGCCCGGCAGCAATCAGCGCCTCCAGGGCGCAAGCGGCGAAATCCGGCGTACCGGCAAAAATCAATTTCATGAGTCTTCCTGCGAGGGGGGCTTACAGCGTGCGCTTTTCCAGCTTTTTCATCTTGGTGCGAATACGGTTCTGCTTGAGCGTCGACAGATATTCGACGAACACCTTGCCATCAAGATGATCAATCTCGTGCTGCAGGCAAATGGCCAGCAGACCATCCGCTTCCAGCTCGAACGGCTTGCCGTCACGCCCCAGGGCACGGACCCTGACACGCTCGGCGCGCCGCACCGTCTCGTAAATACCCGGCACGGACAGGCAGCCTTCTTCGTATTCGGTTTCACCGATCTTTTCGATGATTTCAGGGTTGATGAAAGCGGTGGCGCCTTCACGCTCTTCCGAGACATCAATCACCACCAGGCGACGATGCACATTGACCTGCGTCGCGGCCAGACCGACGCCCTTCGACGCATACATGGTTTCAACCATATCATCGATCAGCTGCACGACTTCGTCGTCCACCTTGTCAATCGGCTTGGCCACCTTGTGCAAACGTTCATCCGGGTAATGCAGGATATTGAGCAAGGCCATCTGGCTAACAGTCTCCGTACGGTTGTCACCAGGCCAGACCAGGTCTGACATGGCGGGTTACATAGTCAATTCCCTGCATTATATCGCGACATGCGCCCTTCACAGCGAGGCAATCATGACCGAGACCCTGCCGCCCCCGTCTCCCGATCCCGACTGGCTGCTCGCCGCCCTGACCCCCGGCCTCGGACCGCGCGCCATGCTGGCCTTGCTGCAGCGTCATGGCAGCCTGCGCCGTGCCCTGGCGTCAGACCTGGCCACACTCTGTCAGACTCTGCCCCGTCAGGTGGCACAGGCGCTGAAGTGCAGACAGGCCGCCCCGGCAGTCGGAGAATCGCTCGACTGGCTGCAGCGTACCCCTGGCGCCTTTCTGCTCAGCCTGCAGGACGCCGATTACCCGCTGGCGCTGGCGGAATCGCCCTCGCCGCCCAGCCTGCTTTTCGGTCTGGGCCAACGCAGCTTGCTGGCCCGACCGAAACTGGCCATTGTCGGCAGCCGCCATGCCGGCCCGCAAGCCTGCCGACTGGCGCACGATTATGCCGCAGCCCTGGCGGAGCACGGCTATTGCATCGTCAGCGGCATGGCCAGCGGCATCGACAGCAGCGCCCACCAAGGCGCCTTGCGCCATGCGGCCTCCAGCATCGCCGTCATCGGCACCGGCATTGACCGCGTTTATCCGGCAAATAACCGGCAACTGGCCAGACACCTGGCGCAACAGGGGCTGATCCTGTCCGAATACCCGCTGGGCGCCGGGCCGGTCGCACGCCATTTCCCGCAACGCAACCGCATCATTGCCGGCCTGTCGCTCGCCTGTCTGGTGATCGAAGCCTCCGTGCGCTCCGGTTCGCTGATCACCGCGCGCCAGGCGGCGGCGGCCGGTCGTGACGTCATGGCCGTACCGGGCTCGATCCACCACGCAGGCGCCCGTGGCTGTCATCGTCTCATCAAGGAGGGCGCCGCCCTGATCGAGACGGTCGACGATATTCTCGATCAGGTCGGACGCCTGCAGGCCGAGTCGCCGGCCTCCCCGCCCCCCGGCCAGCCTCATCCCGTACTGGATGCCATCGGGACCGAACCGGTGTCGATTGACGAACTCGGACCAAGACTTGGGTTGACTGTCGCCGAGCTTTACGAGATCCTCTTGCAGCTTGAGCTGGAAGGCCGCGTCGCACCCCTGCCCGGAGGTCGTTTCCAGCGTATCGACCCCCCGCCGGTCGAATCGCATCTATAAAAGTAAAGTTGCACCATGTTTGATGTTCTCGCCTATCTGTTTGAACAATACCGCGACCCGGACGCCTTCGATGATCGCAACCTGCTGGCACACCAACTGGAAGCCGCCGGTTTCGACAACGACGAAATCCAGGACGCACTGGACTGGATCGACAGCCTGTGTCGTATCTCGGAAGGGGCGTTCGCCGGCGCGGATCAGGCCAGCGGCATGCGCATTTACAGCGACATCGAACAAAAACGACTGTCCGTCGAAGTGCGTGGCCTGCTACAGTTCCTTGAGGATCACGGCGCATTGAGCGGCGCGCAGCGGGAAATGGTCATCGACCGCCTGCTGGCACTGACCGACGACGAGATTACGGTGCCTTCTGCCAAACTTGTCTCACTGATGGTGTTGTGGGTGCAAAAGGCCGAACTGCCCATTTTGCTGGGCGAAGAGCTGCTGGATGCGGTACATGGCGAACCAACCATGCAATGACTTGTCAGGCGCACAAGGCCGGCATACCATCGCCGGCTTCCGTGCAGACACCCGTCGCCGCATCCAAGAGCGCAAGCAGCGCTCTTGTTTTGTTTTGGACAAACCGATATTGAGTATCCCGGGCTGACAACGCCACCGGACCCTGCGGCCGGCTAACTGAAGAATACGAACATGCCTTCGAGCCTCTTGATCGTCGAATCGCCCTCCAAGGCGAAAACACTGAAAAAATACCTGGGCCCGGACTTCGAAGTCCTGGCTTCCTACGGTCACGTGCGTGACCTGGTGCCGAAAAACGGCGCCGTGGATCCGGCCAAAAACTTCGCCATGAAGTACCAGCTGATCCCGAAAAACACCAAGCACGTCGATGCCATCGTCAAGGCGGTCGCCGAGGCGGACAACATTTATCTGGCCACTGACCCGGACCGCGAAGGCGAAGCCATCTCCTGGCATCTGGTGCAGATCCTGGACAGCAAGAAGTTGCTCAAGTCGAAGACCGCCAAACGGGTGGTCTTCCATGAAATCACCCGCAACGCCGTACTGGAAGCCATCGAAAACCCGCGCGAAGTCTCGCAGTCGCTGGTCGATGCCCAGCAGACCCGACGTGCGCTCGACTATCTGGTCGGTTTCAACCTGTCGCCCCTGCTGTGGAAAAAGATTCGCCGCGGCCTGTCGGCCGGTCGCGTGCAAAGCCCGGCGCTGCGACTGATCTGCGAGCGCGAGAATGAAATCCGCGCCTTCGTCTCGCAGGAGTACTGGAGCGTTCACCTCGACAGCCACAAGGGACGGCAAAAGTTCGGGGCGCGCCTGATCGAGCTGGACGGCAAAAAACTCGACCAGTTCGACATTGCCAATGACAGCCTGCACCAGGAGGCCGTCGCCAAGCTGGCCAACCACCCGGCCATCGTCGGCAACATCGAAAAGAAAAAGAAAACCCGCAACCCGACCGCACCGTTCACCACCTCGACACTGCAGCAGGAAGGTGTGCGCAAGCTGGGCATGACCACCGACCGCACCATGCGTACGGCTCAGCAACTGTACGAAGGCGTGGACATCGGCCAGGGTACGGTCGGCCTGATCACCTATATGCGTACCGACGCCGTCGTGCTCGCCAACGAGGCCGTGGCGGAAATCCGCGACTACATCAGCGCCAACTTCGAGCCGGAGTTCCTGCCGAAGAACCCGGTCACCTACAAAAACAAATCGAAGAATGCCCAGGAAGCGCACGAAGCAATTCGTCCGACGTCCATCCAGCGCACGCCCGAATCGGTCAAACCCTTCCTGACCGCCGACCAGTACAAGCTCTACGAACTGATCTGGAAACGTACGCTGTCCTGCCAGATGGCACCGGCCAAATTCGATACCACCAGCGTGGATATCGCCGTCGGTCCGGGCACCTTCCGCGCCAGCGGTCAGGTGCAGGTGTTTGCCGGCTTCCTCGCCGTCTACGAAGAAGACGTCGATGATGCCGAAGACGAAGACAACGCCAAGCTCCCGCTGCTGGAAACCGGCGAGACGCTGCCGATTGACAAGCTCTACGGCGAGCAGCACTTCACCCAGCCGCCGCCCCGCTTCTCGGAAGCCAGCCTGGTCAAGGCACTGGAAGAATTTGGCATTGGCCGTCCCTCGACCTACGCCAGCATCATTTTCACGCTCAAGGATCGTGAATACGTCACGCTGGACAAGAAGCGCTTCATGCCGACCGACACCGGTGAAATCGTCAACAAGTTCCTGACCGAACACTTCGCCCAGTACGTCGACTACAACTTCACCGCCAAGCTGGAAGATCAACTGGACGAAATCGCCGGTGGTCAACGCGCCTGGATTCCGGTCATGGAGACCTTCTGGAACGGATTTTCCAAGCAGATCGCCGAAAAAGAGACCATTTCGCGCGCAGAAATCACTACAGAAAGTCTGGACGAGGCTTGCCCGAAGTGCAGCAAGCCGCTGATGATCCGTTTCGGCAAGCGTGGCCGCTTCATCGGCTGCTCCGGCTATCCTGACTGCGACTACACCCGCAACATGAACGAGACGGCAGAGCAGGCGGCCGAACCGGAAGAACCGGAAATCATCGAAGGCCGGACCTGCCCGGATGACGGTGGTCAGCTGGTGATCAAGAAGGGGCCGTACGGCAAATTTATCGGTTGCGCCAACTACCCGAAGTGCAAGCATATCGAGCCACTGGAAAAACCGCGTGACACCGGCGTGCAGTGCCCGGAATGCAAGACCGGCAACCTGATCGAGCGCAAGAGCCGCTACGGCAAGCTGTTCTACAGCTGCAATACCTATCCGAAGTGCAAGTATGCGACCTGGAACCCGCCGGTGGCAGAACCCTGCCCGCAATGTGGCTGGCCGATCCTGACCATCAAGACTACCAAACGTCGAGGCACCGAAAAGGTCTGCCCGCAGAAGGAGTGTGGCTACAGCGAGGTCATCACCCCGCCAGAACCCAAAGCGTAACCTGCCTGACATGCCGGCACAGCCCCAGGCTGCGCCCGGAAAAAAGTCCCACAAGGCGCTGCCAGAGACATCTGGCAGCGCCTTTCTGCTTTCCGACAGCCCATGGATTCGGACTCACCTGATTCGTCACGCCCCCCTGGCGGTTTACCTTGACCACCCCGGACAGCGCCAGAAGAAGAGTGGCTCATGCCGTCTGGCACTGCACGGAACCATCCTCCATCCGAGGTCTCGCAGGACTGGCAATCAGTCACTGCTCACATCAGGAGTTTACCCATGAGAAGCAAGTTTGCACTCTCCGCGCTGGCTGCCAGCTTGGCCAGCGCATCGGTTTTTGCCGGTGCTTTTTCCCCCTATGTCGATATGACGCTGTGGCCGACCCCGCAGATCGATAAAATCGGTGTCACCCAGGGGATCCAGCAGTTCACCATGGCCTTTGTCGTCTCTCAGGGGACTTGTGCACCGTCCTGGGGCGGTGTTCTGCCGATCACCGCTAGTGCCGGCGCCAGCAGCGACAGCCAGATGAGCGCCATCAGCAATGGCATCCAGAACTTCCGCGCCAAGGGCGGCGAAGTGGCCCTGTCCTTCGGCGGCGCCAACGGCATCCCGCTGCAGCAGTCCTGCACCACCACCGCCGCACTGCAGTCGGCCTACCAGACCGTGCTGGACGCTTATGACCTGAGTCGCATCGACTTCGACATCGAAGGCGCGGCACAGAACGACGTCGCTGCCAACAAGCGCAACTTCGAAGCGGTTGCCGCCCTGCAAAACAATTTCAAGGCCAAGGGCAAGACCCTGCACGTCACCCTGACCCTGCCGACCATGCCCTACGGCCTGACCCAATCCGGCCAGGATGTCGTCAAGTCGGCACTGGACAACGGTGTGACGCTGGATGGCGTCAACATCATGGCCATGGACTATGGTCAGGCCACCTCGGACATGGGCGCCGCTGCCAAGCAAGCCGCCCAGGGCCTCTATGGCCAGCTGGACGCCGCCTACAAGGCGCACGGCCAGTCGCTCAGCAACGAACAACTGTGGCAATTGGTTGGCGTGACCCCGATGATCGGCCTGAATGACACCAAGCCGGAAACCTTCACCATCGACAACGCCAAAGATCTGCTCCAGATGGCCAGCAGCAATGGCATTGGTCTGCTGGGGATGTGGTCCTTGACCCGCGACAAGGCCTGCGCCGGCAATGGCAGCTATGTGGATGCCCAGTGCTCGGGCATCGTGCAAGACCCCTATGCCTTCAGCAGCATCTTCCAGGCCTACGCAGATCATTGGGGTACCGGTGTCACCCGTGACCCGAACTATGGCGGTGGCGATAACGGCGCCGGCGGCAACAGCGGTCCTGTCAACGGCCAACCCTGGTCGGCGACTCAGGTCTACACCGCCGGTGACACCGTGACCTATGCGGGCAGCACCTGGACCGCCAAGTGGTGGACGCAGGGCGATGTCCCGGGCCAGGCGGCCGTTTGGCAGCAAGGTGGCAACACCGACAACGGCGGCAACACTGCTGGTGGCAACACCGACAACGGCGGCAACACCGCTGGTGGCAACACCGACAACGGCGGCAACACCGCTGGTGGCAACACCGACAACGGCGGCAACACCGCTGGCGGCAATACCGACAACGGCGGCAACACCGCTGGTGGCAATACCGACAACGGCGGCAACACCGCTGGCGGCAACACCGACAACGGCGGCAACACCGCTGGCGGCAACACCGACAACGGCGGTGGCGATGTTACCCCGGTCAATGGCGCACCGTGGTCCTCCAGCCAGATCTATACCAGCGGCAACACCGTCAGCTATGCCGGTGCCGACTGGAAGGCCCAATGGTGGACTCAGGGTGATATCCCGGGTCAGTCTTCGGTCTGGCTGCAGCAAGGTGGCGGTTTGCAACAATGGTCGGCCAGCGCCGCGTATAACGGGGGCAGCTGCGTGATGTACCAGGGCAAGGAATACTGTGCCAAGTGGTGGACCCAGGGCAATCTGCCCACCGCCGGCGACCCCTGGGCTGCCAAGTAATCCCCTGAATCTGCTGTAAAAAAAGGCGCTGCCGGACAACCGGCAGCGCCTTTCGTTTTGTGCAAGCGGGTCTCTCAGCCGAACAGCACGACGCCCCAGACCAGCGCCAGATTGATCAGACCCAGCAACTGGGCCGCACTGCCCATATCCTTGGCGCGCTTGGCCAAAGGGTGGCGCTCCAGCGAGGTGTGATCCACCGCCGCCTCAATCGCCGAATTCAGCAACTCGATGATCAGGGTAGCCAGCGAGCTGGCAATCAGCAAGGCACGGGCCAACGGTGTGGCATGAACGATAAAGGCCAGCGGCACCAGCACCAGCGCCAGCAACACCAGCTGGCGAAAGGCGTCTTCATGCCGGAAGGCGGCACGCATGCCGTCAATCGAGTAGCCCAGGGCATTCACCAGCCGTACTACCCCCGTCTTGCCCTTGAAAGGACTTTCTCCTGACGGCACGCTGTCCTTCCTCTCCATACTGTCTCCGTTCACGGCGCGACCAGGGCGCGTTCGAGGGCATCGATATACAGACCGGCCACATTCAAACCGGTCTGGTCCATGATCTCGCGGAAGCATGTCGGACTGGTGACATTAATCTCGGTCAGATAGTCACCGATGACATCCAGCCCGGCCAGCAGAATCCCGCGCTTTTTCAACATGGGACCAACGGTTTCGGCGATCTCGCGGTCACGGGCGGACAGCTCGCGGGCTTCACCACGCCCCCCCGCGGCCAGGTTGCCGCGCGTTTCTCCCGCCTTGGGAATCCGCGCCAGGCAGTAATCCACCGGCTTGCCGTCAATCACCAGCACCCGCTTGTCGCCGTTGCGGATCTCCGGAATATAACGCTGGATCATCACTGTGCGGGCGCCACGCTGGGTGATGGTCTCCAGAATCACGTTCAGATTGGGGTCATCGGGACGAATGCGGAAGATGCTGTCTCCGCCCATGCCATCCAGCGGTTTGACAATGGCATCGAAGTGCTGATTGACGAAGGCATGCAGCCGGCCGATGCTGCTGGTCACCATGGTCGGGGCAATCAGATCGGGGAACTGCAGGATCGCCAGCTTTTCGTTGAAGTCACGCAGCGCCTGACCGCTGGTAAACACCTTGCAGCCCTGCTGCTCGGCCAGGGTAAACAGCTGCGAGGCGTAGAGATACTCCAGATCGAACGGCGGATCCTTGCGCATCACCACGGCATTGAACCCGGCCAGCGGCTGACGGTAACAGTCGCCGGCACGATACCAGGGATCCTGTTCGCCAGTCAGCGTCAGGCTGGTAGCGTCCACCATGATGCGCCCCCCCTCGAGCGCCATGTCCTGCACGCGGGCGAAGGCCAGGGCATGGCCGCGGCGGGCCGACTCCTGCATCATGGCAAAAGTGGTGTCCTTGTAGATCTTGAACGACTCCAGCGGATCGGCAATAAACAGGACTCTCATGGTTTTCCTCAATCGTTGTCCGGGTCGGTCGCTTCCAGTTCGCGCGAACCGGCCAGCAAGGCCAGCCGGGCGATCACCCCGTATGAATAGAAACGGTTCGGCGCACAATCCGGGCTGCCCTGGCGGTCCGGCAGGCAGGCAGTCTCGAACGACAGCGGGACGAAGTGCATCCCCGGCGCATTGAGGTTTTCGTCGATGCCCCGGCCGGTATGCACCCGGTAGAAACCGCCGATCACAAAGCGATCCATCATGTAGACCACCGGCTCAGCCACGGCATCCTCCACCGTCTCGAAAGTATAGACACCCTCCTGCACGATCACCTCGGAGACCTCCAGCCCCTCCTTGACCACCGCCATCTTGTTGCGTGCCTTGCGATTGAGACCGATCACCTCGTCCGGCGACTTGACGCTCATCACGCCCATACCGTACGTACCGGCATCCGCCTTGACGATCACAAAAGGCTCGTGCTCGATGCCGTTTTCCTGATACTTGCTGCGGATGCGTGCCAACAGATCGGACACACTGTCGGCCAGTTGCTGCTCACCCTGGCGCGACTGAAAGTCCAGCCCGCTGGCACTGGCAAACATCGGATTGATCAGCCACGGATCAATCGAAATTAATTCGGCAAACTCGGCCGCCACCTCGTCATAGGCGCGGAAGTGCTGACTCTTGCGCCGCACGGCCCAGCCGGCATGCAGGGGAGGCATCAGATTCTGTTCAATATTCTGCAGCAGTTCGGGGATGCCGCCGGACAGGTCATTGTTCAACAGCACCATGCAAGGATTGAAGCCATCCGCCAGCACCAGACGATTGCCACGGCGCTGCACCGGTTCCAGGCGCACCGGCACGCCATTGGCAGCGATCAGTTCGGTCGGCTCGGTGATTTCCGGGTTCAGGGTGCCCAGCCGTACCTTGAGGCCGGCCAGTTCGAAGATGCGCACCAGAGCGGCCACATTCTGCAGATAATAGGTATTGCGCGTGTGATTCTCCGGAATCAGCAGTACGCTCTTGGCCTCGGGACAGACCTTGTCCACGGCACTCATGGCCGCCTGAACCGCCAGCGGCGTCATGTCGGTGTTCAGATTATTGAACCCGCCCGGGAACATGTTCATGTCTACCGGTGCCAGCTTGAAACCGCTATTGCGCAGATCGACCGAGCCGTAAAACGGGGTGGCATGGTTATGCCACTGACTGCGGAACCAGTGCTCGATCTGTGGCTGCGCCTCGAGGATGCGGCGTTCCAGCTCCAGCAAGGGACCGGTCTGCACATTGGAAAGGTGCGGTATGGGCATCACGCCCTCCTAGGAAGAATGAAGATGGCTCAGTGGTGGGGGTTGACACGAGGATATTCAACCCTGTGGACATGACAAACAATCACAAAACCGGCTCGCATGACACCATCTGCCACGTTATGATTGAACGCTTGTCCGGATTCCGTGTCATTTTAGCACCAAGCCCGTTCGCCCCGTGCACTGTCAGAACTTTTCGCCAGAGAACACCATGATGATCCGCCTGCTCCGACCGCTCCTTTGCCTCCTGCTCCTCCTGCCCGGCCTGAGCCACGCCACGGCACTCGACCAGACGATCTTCACCGACCTGAATGGCCGCCAGGTCAAATTGGCCGACTTGCGCGGCAAGCGGGTCATCGTCAATTTCTGGGGCACCTGGTGCAGCCCGTGCCGCAAGGAAATGCCCATGCTCAATGCCTTCAGCCAGAAATGGCAACCACGCAACGTCGTGGTGGTTGGCATTGCCCTGGATGAAAAAAAACCAGTCCAACAGTTCGTTCAGCAGCAAAAAATTCGCTACCCCATCTGGATTGGCGACGAAAACAGCACGGATTTGCTCCCCGCACTGGGCAACCCGACGATAAATATCCCCTTTACCCTGCTGATCGACAAAAACGGTCAAATTTTGCAACGCTGGATTGGTGAGATCAACGAAGCCACCCTGCAAAAAGCATTAAAGTAACCAGGCAAACACACAACAAGAAGCAAAAAAAGCGCATTTCGATCAAAAAAACTGACCACACACATCATTTTCCGCTCAGAAAAGTCGGCCCGCCGGCAAATTTTTTGCCATTTGCGGGCTTTTTTTCGCCCCCAATGCTTAGTTCTACATAAAGATATTTCGAATTATTTGATTTGCATCATATAAAGATACAGGTGCCATCCTATACTGCGATTTCACTCTACGGACTCCTCGCGTAGGCCTTTTTCCAGCACTCATACGGGACTCCCCATGGCACAACTCGGCAAATCGCTGATGGATAAAATGCACGCCTACTGGCGCGCCGCCAACTATCTCTCCGTCGGCCAGATCTACCTTATGGACAACCCGCTGCTGCGCCAACCGCTGCAGCGCGAGCATATCAAGCCACGCCTGATGGGCCACTGGGGGACGACACCCGGCCTGAACTTCATCTACGTTCACCTCAACCGTGTCATCAACGCCCGCAAGCAACCGATGATCTATATCACCGGTCCTGGCCATGGTGGTCCGGGTCTGGTGGCCAACAGCTGGCTGGAAGGCTCCTACTCCGAGGTTTACCCGAACGTCTCGCAAGATCATGAAGGCCTGCGCAAACTGTGCAAGCAGTTCTCCTTCCCGGGCGGCATTCCCTCGCATGTGGCACCGGAAACCCCGGGCTCGATGCACGAAGGCGGTGAGCTGGGCTACTCGGTCTCGCACGCCTATGGCGCGGTCTTCGACAATCCGGAGCTGATCGCCGCCTGCGTCGTGGGGGATGGCGAAGCCGAAACCGGTCCGCTGGCCACCAGCTGGCACTCCAACAAATTCCTCAACCCGCTGCGTGATGGCGTGGTGCTGCCGATTCTGCATCTGAACGGCTACAAGATTGCCAACCCGACCGTCTTGGCCCGTCTGTCGACCGATGAACTGACCAAGCTGTTCGAAGGCTATGGTCACAAGCCTTACTTCGTCGATATCGGCAAGGATCCGGACGATTTCGCCGCCATCCACCGCAAGATGGCCGCGACACTCGACACCATCATGGACGAAATCGCCGATATCAAGGCGCGCGCCGCCCGTGAAGACAAGGCCGGCAAACCGCTGTCGCGTCCGAAATGGCCGATGATCATCCTCAAGACCCCCAAGGGCTGGACGGGACCGAAGGAAATCGACGGCAAGAAGGTGGAAGGCTACTGGCGCAGTCACCAGGTGCCGTTCTCCGACATGACCCCGGAGCACATCAACGCACTGGAAACCTGGCTCAAGAGCTATGGCCCGGATGAACTGTTCACCGAATCCGGCGCCCTGCGTCCGGACCTGGCGGCCCTGGCGCCGCATGGCGAACTGCGCATGAGTGCCAACCCGCACGTACATGGTCTGGTCTCGCGCGATCTGAAAATGCCGGACTTCCGCGATTACGCCGTCCAGTTCGACAAGCCGGGCAACAAGGTGGCCGAAGCCACCCGCGTGATGGGCAAGTTCCTGCGCGATGTGATGCGCGGCAATATGGACTCGAAGAACTTCCGCATCTTCGGCCCGGATGAAACCGCCTCCAACCGCTGGGGCGATGTACTGGATGCCAGCGCCAAGGTCTGGCTGGCCGACTACAAGCCGGAAGACGAAACCAACGATCATCTGGCCACCGATGGCCGCGTGATGGAAATCCTGTCCGAGCACACCTGCCAGGGCTGGCTCGAAGGCTACCTGCTGACCGGCCGCCACGGCTTCTTCAGCTGCTACGAAGCCTTCATCCACGTCATCGACTCGATGTTCAACCAGCACGCCAAGTGGCTGAAGACCACCCTGGACATTCCATGGCGCCGTCCGCTGCCTTCGCTGAACTACCTGCTGACCAGCCACGTCTGGCGCCAGGACCATAACGGCTTCAGTCATCAGGACCCGGGTTTCCTCGACCATGTGGTCAACAAGCGCGCCGAAGTCATCCGCGTCTATCTGCCGGCCGATGCCAATATGCTGCTGGTGACGACTGACCACTGCCTGCGCTCGCGTCACTACGTCAACGTGGTGGTTGCCGGTAAACAGCCTGCACTGCAGTACCTGACCATCGACCAGGCCATCAAGCACTGCACCAAGGGGGTGGGGATCTGGGACTGGGCCTCGACCGATGCCGGTGCCGAACCGGACGTGGTGATTGCCTGCGCCGGCGACGTGCCGACCATGGAAGCCCTGGCCGCCACCGATCTGCTGCGCCAGCACTTCCCGGATCTCAAGGTACGCTTCGTCAACGTGGTCGACCTGATGACACTGCAGCCGAAGAGCGAGCACCCGCATGGCCTGGACGATCATGAGTACGAGTCGATCTTCACCAGCGACAAGCCGGTGGTGTTTGCCTTCCACGGCTACCCGTGGCTGATCCACCGCCTGACCTACCGTCGTCGCGGCCAGGAAAACATGCATGTTCGTGGTTACATCGAAGAAGGCACCACCACCACCCCGTTCGACATGGTGGTGATGAACCAGGTAGACCGCTTCACCCTGGCCATCGATGTCATCGACCGCGTGACCAAGCTCAGCCACACCGGTGCCCATGTCCGCCAGGCCTTTGCCGACAAATTGATCGAACACAAGTCGTACATCCATACCCATGGTGACGACATGCCGGAGATCAAGAACTGGACCTGGCCGTACTAATCGCAGTCTGTGCATGAAAAACGGCGACCACCTGGTCGCCGTTTCTTTTTGCAGATCGCGGAGAAGATCAGAGGGTCGCCGCCAGCTGAGTACCCTGCGCAATGGCGCGCTTGGCGTCCAGCTCGCTGGCCACATCGGCCCCGCCGATCAGGTGCACGGTCTTGCCCATGGCTTGCAGCGGGGCCTGCAGGGTACGCAGCGGCTCCTGGCCGGCACACACCACGACATTGTCCACCGGCAACAACTGGCTTTGTCCCTTGATGGTCACATGCAGCCCGTCGTCGTCGATCTTGTCATACTGCACGCCACCGAGCATCTCGACCTGCTTCATTTTCAGGCTGGCGCGATGGATCCATCCGGTGGTCTTGCCCAGACCTTCACCCGGCTTGGCCGGCTTGCGCTGCAACAGCCAGATCTGCCGCGGGCTGGGCTCGGGGTGCGGGCCGGAAGCGCGCAGACCGCCAGGTTCTGCCACATTCATGTCCACGCCCCACTCCTGCATGAAGGCCGCCACATCCAGCGAAGTCGGCGTCCCCTGATGCGCCAGATATTCCGCCGTATCGAAGCCGATCCCGCCGGCCCCGATGATCGCCACGCGCTGGCCGACCGGCTTCTTGTCGCGCAAGACATCCAGATAGCTCAGCACCTTGGGATGGTCAATGCCAGGAATCGGTGGCGTGCGCGGGGCAATGCCGGTCGCCAGCACGACTTCGTCAAAGTCGGCCAGTGCTTCGGCTGTCACGCGCTGATTCAACCGCAGGGTCACGCCGGTCACTTCAAGTCGGCGGGCGAAGTAGCGCAAGGTCTCATGGAACTCTTCCTTGCCCGGGATCTGTTTGGCGACATTAAACTGGCCGCCAATTTTATCGGCCGCATCAAACAACGTGACCGCATGGCCGCGCTCGGCCGCCTCCGTGGCAAAGGCCAGACCGGCAGGCCCCGCCCCGACCACGGCCAGTTTTTTCTGCTGGCTGGCTGGCCGGGTCACCAGCTCGGTTTCGCGGCAGGCACGCGGGTTGACCAGACAGGAGGTCAGACGGCCCTGGAAGATGTGATCAAGACAGGCCTGATTACAACCAATGCAGGTGTTGATTTCATCACCGCGTCCGGCCGCGGCCTTGTTGACGAACTGCGGATCGGCGAGGAAGGGGCGCGCCATCGACACCATGTCGGCACATCCCTCGGCCAGCACCTGCTCGCCGACTTCCGGTGTATTGATACGGTTGGTGGTGATCAGCGGAATCTTCACCTGCCCCATCAGCTTTTTCGTCACCCAGGCAAACCCGGCACGCGGCACCATGGTGGCGATCGTCGGAATACGCGCCTCGTGCCAGCCAATACCGGTATTGATGAGGGTGGCACCGGCGGCTTCGACAGCCTTGGCCAGCTGCACCACCTCGTCCCAGGTACTGCCGTCATTGACCAGGTCCAGCATCGACAGGCGATAGATCACGATGAACGACGGGCCGACGGCTTCGCGCACGGCCTTGAGAATCTCCAGCGGGAAACGGATGCGGTTTTCGAAACTGCCCCCCCAGCCGTCGGTCCGCTTGTTGGTTGCCCGGGCGATGAACTGGTTGATCAGATAGCCCTCCGACCCCATGACCTCAACGCCGTCATAGCCGGCCTGCTGTGCCAGGCGGGCACACCGGGCAAAGTCGGCGATGGTCTGCCAGATGCCCTCTTCGCTCAGTTCCTTCGGCTTGTAGAAATTGATCGGGGCGATCAGCGGCGACGGCGCCACGCAGCCTTCCTGAAAACTGTAGCGCCCGCTGTGCAGGATCTGCAGACAGATCTTGCCACCGGCGGCGTGCACGGCATCGGTCACCACGCGGTGATGGGCCACGCCCTCTTCGTCCACCAGCTTGGCCGCACCTTCCCCCACACAGCCCTCGGCATTCGGTCCGACCCCGCCAGTGACGATCAGGCCGACGCCGCCCGCCGCCCGCTCGGCATAAAATGCCGCCATCTTTTCAAAGCCGTTGGGCGCCTCTTCCAGTCCGGTGTGCATCGAGCCCATCAGGACACGATTTTTCAGCGTGGTAAAGCCCAGGTCGAGCGGAGCAAGCAAATGCGGATAGGCAGTCATGTCGAGGCCTCGGTCAAGTCAGTGGGGAGGGTGCAGCACACCCGAATCTCGTTGCGGATCAACATACTGACTAGTAAGTAAGTTGTCAATGGCATAGCGAGAGACGTCACCCCCTCAGCGCCCTGCGCAGACATTAATCGGGCAGGTTCACCACAGGGGCTGGCTCCGGCAGCAAGGCGCCCTGCTGTTCCAGCCACGCCACCAGATCGTGCATGACCGCTTCGCGGTTGATCTCGTTATGCATTTCATGACGGCCGCCGCGATACACCAGCAGTTCGACCCGGGACAAACCCGCCGCGCGATAGCGCGCTGCCAGTTGTCGCAAGCCAAAATAACCCAGGCTCACCGGATCCCGGCTGCCGGCCAGCAACAGGACCGGGCAGGTCCGGGGCAAAGACGGGGCATGCTTTTCGGCCGACTCCATCTGACGTACGCCACCGAACAGATCGACCCAAAGGCCTGCAGTCGGAATGCCGGCACACAACGGATCCGCCAGATAACGGTCCACCTCGTCAGCATCGCGCGACAACCAGTCGGCACGAGTGCGTTTGGGCCAGAACGTCAGATTGAAGCTGCCAAATACCAGTCTGGCCAGAAAAGGACTGGGCACCTTGTACCCCACGACCTTGCCCCAGCCAGAGGCAATGGCGCGCATGACCCGGGCCATCCCCCCCTGCCGGTAACCGGTCGCCGACAGCACCAGTGCCGCCAGGCCTTCGCCATGTTGCAGAAAATAACTGCGGGCAATGAAGGAGCCCATGCTGTGGCCAAACAGCACCAGCGGCAGACCGGGGTGCTGTTGCTGCAGATGGTGGCGCACCACGTTGAGCCGCTCGACCACACGCCACCAGCCGTCCTGATCGGCAAAATAGCCCGGTATTTCGGCCTGCGGTCCATGTCCGGGATGATCCAGGGCATAGACCTCGTAACCGGCCAGATTCAGGGCGCGCGCCATGCGCTCATAGCGCTGGCCATGCTCGGAAAGACCATGGGAAATCAGCAGCACCCCGCGGGGGGCCGAGGCGGGGGACCAGCGATAGACCGCAATGTCGGGCCCCGGGGAAAAGGGCAGGTGCAAGGTATCCATGCGTCTCCAGGCGAGGGCTATAGCATGTTGTCAGCGTCAAAGCGCGGGTTGATCAGCGCGGTCACCACATGATCGCGCCAGGCGCCGTTCAGAAACAGGTATTGGCTGGCGTGCCCCTCAATCAGGAAACCGAGGCGCGCCAGGACGGCGGCACTGCGCTGATTGCTGGGCTGGTAGCTGGCCTGAAGACGATGCAGCTTGAGCTCGTCAAAAGCAAAGCGCACTACCGCCTGTAAAGCCTCGGACATCATCCCCTTGCCCTGGCAGGCATGGTCGATGCCATAACCGAGCATGGCATACTGGGCGATGCCGCGATGAATCTGCGAAATCGACACCGTGCCGAGGATCTGCTCGGGGTCCTGCTTGTCCTGCAGGAAAAACGCCGCCCCCAGCCCTTCTTGCCACTCGCGCATGCGCTGCTTGAGGCGGCTTTCCCAGAAGCCCAGCGTAAAAAAATGCTCGCTCGGAGTCGGATCCCAGGGACCAAGATGGGACCGGTTGCGCAGTTGATAGGCCAGCGTGGCGGCGGCCAGCGCCGGATCAGCCGGCTGCAGCCACAGCCGAGGCGTTTCTAGTCGGGGTTGCAACAACATGTTTTCATCCATGAAAAAAGGCGCCATGCCCTCGCATCGCGCCTCTGGATCCATCGGACCTGAGGATCACTCCGTCAGGCGAATCAGCGCTTCACGATACTTGTCGGCAGTTTTCTGACGTACCGCCAGCGGCACGGAAGGTGCGGGCGGACGCTTGTTCCAGCCACTGGCCTCCAGCCAGTCACGCACAAACTGCTTGTCGAAGCTGGGTGGGTTGCTTCCGGGTTGATACTGATCGGCCGGCCAGAAACGACTCGAGTCCGGCGTCAGCACCTCATCCATCAGGGTCAGCGTGCCCTCCTGATCGATGCCGAATTCAAATTTGGTATCACAAATAATAATCCCACGACTTAATGCATATTGACTAGCATTCTGATAAAGCTCGATGGCCTTGGCACGCACAGCGGCTGCCAGATCCGCACCAATCAGCTCGCTGCAACGCTCGAAACTGATGCTCTCATCATGGTCCCCCACCGCCGCCTTGGTCGACGGCGTGAAGATCGGTGTACTCAGCACCTGGGCCTCGACCATGCCCTCAGGCAGACGAATGCCGCTGACCATGCCGGTCGCCTGATAGTCCTTCCAGCCGGAACCGGCCAGATAGCCCCGCACGATGGCCTCGATCGGCACCGGCTTGAGACGCTTCACCACCACGGCACGACCGGCCACCTGCGGCAGATCTGCCGCGCTGACCACGTCTTCGACACGATCCCCGGTCAGGTGGTTGGGAATCACCGCCTTGAGCTTGTCGAACCAGAAATTGGAAATCGCGGTCAGGATCTGGCCCTTGGCCGGAATCGGCTCGTCGAGAATCACGTCAAACGCCGACAACCGGTCGGTGGCCACCATCAGCATGCGCTGATCGTCAATGGCATAGAGATCGCGAACCTTGCCGGAATAGATTTTCTGCAGGCTGCTCAGATGGGTGGTGCTAATGCCGCTCATGTCTACAAATCCTTGCTGGAAAATTCGAAAGGGCTACAAGGTCTCGAACAATGCCCGAGCCTGGGCCAGCGCGGCTTCGTTGTCGCCGGCCAGCACGTTGAAATGGCCCATTTTTCGTCCCGGACGAGCCTCGGTCTTGCCGTAAAGATGCAGATGGGCATTGGGCGCCTCCATCAGCACATCCCAGTGTGGCTCGCCCTGCGGCGGCCAAAGATCGCCCAACAGGTTGACCATGGCGACCGGGGACAGCAGATCGGTCTTGCCCGGCAGCAGGCCGCACAGCGTGCGCACTTGCTGCTGGAACTGGTCGGTCAGGCAGGCATCGAGGCTGAAGTGACCGGAGTTGTGCGGCCGCGGCGCGATCTCATTGATGATCAGCGTATCGTCGTCCAGCACGAAAAACTCGACGGCCAGCACCCCGACATAATCCAGTGCATTGGCCAGCTGGCAGGCCATGGCACGCGCCCGCTCCGCCATGGCCGCCTCAATGCGCGCCGGCACCAGACTGATATCCAGAATGCCATCGCGGTGACTGTTTTCGGCAACCGGAAAGACTTCGATCTGTGCGGCACTGCTGCGCGCCACAATCACCGAGACCTCCATCTTCAGGTGCTGGCGCTTTTCCAGCACGCAGACCTGAGCGCCGAGGGCAGCAAAGGCGGCTCGCGCCTCTTCTGCCGTCTCGACCCGCTGCTGACCCTTGCCGTCATAGCCGAGGCGCGCCGTCTTGAGGATGCCCGGCAGGTAATCGGCCAGCTCCCCTTGCAGATCGGCAGCAGCCTGCACCGCCAGCCAGGGCGTGGTCGGCAACCCGGCACGATTGATCCAGCCCTTCTCGGCAATCCGGTCCTGGGCGATCGCCACGCACTCGGCGGAGGGGGCCACACGGGTCAGCGTCGCCAGCAGCTGCATGGCATCGGCACTGACATTCTCGAACTCGGTGGTAATCGCCGCACAGCGCTGCCCCATCTGGCGCAGCGCCTGTTCATCGTCGAAGGCGGCACACAGATGCACGTCGGCAAAGGCGGCGGCCGGTGCCCTGGCATCCGGATCCAGCACCATCACGTGATAGCCCATGCGGCGTGCTGCCACGGCAAACATGCGCCCGAGCTGGCCACCGCCCAGGATGCCCAGCATGGCCGGGGGAAGGATGGCGGCCATACTCACTCCACCTCCGGCAGGCTCATGGCCAGTACCGTCTGTTCTTGCTGCAGGCGGAAAGCCGCCAGCTTGTCCCCCAGGCGCTTGTCGGTGCCGGCCAGCATGGCAATGGCGAACAGGGCCGCATTGGCCGCACCGGCCTCGCCGATGGCAAACGTCGCGACCGGAATGCCTTTGGGCATTTGCACGATCGACAGCAGGGAATCTTCACCACGCAGGTATTTGGAGGGGACCGGTACACCGAGAACCGGCACCGTGGTCTTGGCAGCCAGCATGCCGGGCAGGTGGGCCGCACCACCGGCACCGGCGATGATGGCCTTCAGGCCGCGCCCGGCCGCCTGCTCGGCGTAGTCGAACAACAGGTCCGGCGTACGATGCGCCGAAACAACTCGCGTTTCGAATGCCACCCCGAAATCCCGCAACATGCGCGCTGCATGCTGCATGATTTCCCAGTCACTGTTACTGCCCATCACGATACCGACTTGAATCATGTCTTTCGCTGCTCGATGCGTTGAAAAACAGGATTTTACCTGATGGGGCCGTCAGGCCGGGGGGTGTCTTTATGTGGAAGGAATAAACACGGCGGGTAAAGACTGGCCGGCCAGTCCTTCCGGTCGCCTGGGAAAATGAAGAAGCCCGCAATGTACTGCGGGCTTCCCGGACAAAGCGGACCTTAAAGACTCTTGAGCATGGTCTTGGCCTTGGTGGCCGCCGCACTCTTCGGATAGAGCTTGATCAGTCGCTTGAGGGTGACCTTGGCTTCATCGTTCTGCGACAGCTCGATCTGGCAGCTGGCGATGTTACGCATGGCATCCGGGGCCTTCGGATGATTGGGGTTCTGCGTGACGAACTGACGATGGATGGCGATGGCAGCATCATATTGCTTGAGCGCCGTATGGGCGACACCAATCCAGAACAGCGCCTCGACTGCCTGCGGCGAATCCGGATTCTGCTTGATGTACTGGTCCAGGGCCGGAATGGCGTCGGTAAAATTGCGCTGGCGCAGCAGATTCAGGGCGCGGTCATAGTCCGGCACTGTCTGGGCGCTGGCACCAGCGGGGGGCACCGAAGCCGCAGGGGCACTGCTCGCAGCGGCGGAAGCCGGCGTTTCCAGCTTCGTCAGGCGACCATCCAGGTCGGTATACAGATCATTCTGCCGCTTCTGGGTGCTCTGCAGGTTGTAGTTCAGCACTTCTACCTGGCCACTGAGCTTGGCGACCTGAGCCCGCAAGTCATCCAGCTGGCTGACCATGTCCAGCAGCTTGTCGTTGGAAAGCTTGGTTTCAATCTGGGAGAGGCGGGCACTGGCCTGCTGGTTGACCTGAGAGATCTGTTGGCGCGTCGCCTCCAGATCGGAGTTGGTCGCGCAACCGGAAACCAGGCTCAGCAAGACACAGCCAATGGCAAGGCGTTTCATCAGGGGCTCCACAAAAGGAAACAGCCGGTCATCTTAACGATCACCGGCCGTAATGTCATGGACAACGCAGGATCACGGCTTACTGGCCGTCATACACGATATCGTCACGACGGTTCTGGGCGTAATCGGCATCGCTGTTGCCTTCAGCCTTCGGCTTTTCCTTGCCGAAGCTCACCGCTTCCAGTTGCTTGTCCGGCACACCCAGCACTTCCATGGCTTTCTTCACGCTCTCGGCTCGGCGCTGACCCAGGGCCAGGTTGTACTCGCGGCTGCCACGGGCGTCGGTATTGCCCTGAATGGTGATCTTGTGTGCCGCATTACCCTTCAGATAATCGGCATGGGCGCTGATCAGCGGCTTGTACTCATCCTTGACCAGCGAGGAGTCGAAGTCGAAGTACACGCTGCGTTGAGCCAGCGGGCTGTTCGGATCATTCAGCGGATCCACCGGGGTCTGGGCCGACTTGGTCGAGGCGGAATCGACCGGTGCAGCCGGTTGGCTGGCCGAGGCGGCCGAAGTGTTGGTTTCCGGCGGCTTGGTGCTCGAGCAGGCAGCAAGCAGAGAGACGGCAGCGGTACCAACAAGCAAGTGTTTCCAGTTCATAACCTACTCCTTCACGCGGATCAAACTGATCAATGGTTTGTAAACGGCCCCCAGGCCGGGTCCTGAACTTCACCATGCAGTACGGCCAGCCGTGCCTTGTTGGCGCCATCCAGCGTGGCGGCATAAAGCACGCTTTGACCACCCTGCACACTGGCATACAGCACCATCTGGCCATTGGGCGCAAAACTGGGTCGTTCATTGTAGGGATCACTCGACAACACTCGGGTGTCCCCACTGGTCATATCCTGCATCATCACGCGGAATGCACCCGCCTGTCGCTGGATATAGGCCAGGGTCTTGCCATCTGGCGACAGTCGCGGTGACACGTTGTAACTACCTTGCCAGGTCAATCGGGTCGCTGCGCCACCGGCAGCGGCCATCGAATAAATCTGCGGGCCACCGGCGCGGTCCGACACGAACAGGATCTGCGAACCATCGGCCGACCACGAGGGTTCGGTGTCGATGGCATCGCTGAAGGTCAGCCGCCGCGGCGTGCCGCCATCCGGGCCGACCAGATACAGCTCCGAGTTGCCGGTCGTGGTCAGTACCACGGCCAGCTTGCTGCCATCCGGCGACCAGGCCGGTGCCGAATTGCTGCCCTTGAAATTGGCGGCAGCATGTCGCTTGCCGGTCGCCAGGTCCTGTACCCAGACCACCGGCTTGCGGGTCTCGAACGACACATAGGCCAGATAACGCCCATCCGGCGACCAGGCCGGTGACATGATCGGCTCTTTCGAGCGCAGGATCGTCTGGGCCCGGGCGCCGTCCATGTCCGCCACCTGCAACTGGTAGCTGGCATTGCCCTGCTTGAGCACATACACGATGCGCGTGCCGAAAATCCCCTGCTGACCGGTAATGGCCTGATAGATCATGTCGGCGATCTTGTGCGCCACCTGCCGCCCCTGATCCGGCGTCACGGTAAACTGCCCGGCCGTCAGTTGCTTTTTCTGCGCAACATCCATCAGGGCAAACGACACGGTCACCTGACCATTGCCGGCATCGACCACCGAACCAACGGCCACCGATTGTGCCCCGGCCGCCTGCCACAGCGGATAGTGAATCCCAGCCGGCGCACTCGGCAGATCATTCACCGTTCCCGCATCCAGCACGCGAAACAGACCGGAAATATTCAGATCGTTGCGTACCACCAGCGTCAGCGGATCTCGCAGCCGTGTGCTCTCATCCTTGAACGGCACGATGGCGATGGCATGACGCGTCGCGCCGCCGCCAACAATTTCAATTGTCATATCTGCTTTCGCTATACCACTCGCGAAAGCTAAGACAATCAACAGTACTCTGAACAGATACTTTGAACTAATCATTAGTTCCCTCAAATATCAATTTATTTAACTGATATACAAATAAATTAGCAAATCATGATCAACTTGGCCTGAACTCCAGCTTCAGCTGGCGCACATCACCAAAGCGGGTCCCTGCAGGCAAGGAGGGGAATGTCCCGGCCTCACGAATGGCACGTTGTACCGCTTCGTCATAGGCATGATTGCCGCTCGACTGAAGCAGGGTCACGCTGCGCACTTCCAGTGTCGGCAGCAAGACCACCTGAACCACCGCCTTGGGATTGCCCTGCAGACCGGGCGGGAGCTGCACCAGCGGCAGAATCTTGGCGCGCACCTTGGCGGCGTAATTGTCACGCGCCTGAGCGGAGCCGTTCGGCACACCACCGGCAACCCCATTGGCCGCACCGGCCTGAGTCACCTTCGAATTGGGCGCATGGGTGCTGCTGCCCAGCTCCGACAACAGATCATTGCTGTCATCGATCGGATGCTTGCTGGCCGGCTTGGCCTTGCTGACAGGCGGCGGCACAGGCTTGGCTTTGGGTTCGGGCTTGGGCGCCGGCGGCGCGGCCGGCTTGGGCGGCTGTCGCACGGAGGGATGCGACGCCTCCTGTTTTTTGGGCTCGGGCTTATGCGCCAGTTGCACATCGGCCTTCGGGGCTTCTGCCGGCGTCACGGTCTGAGGCTGGGGGGGCGGTACGACAGGCTGGGCCACCGGCTGCGGCGCGGCTACCGTTGCCACGGGCGCGGCTGACCAGAGTTCCACCGACACCGGTGCCGGCTCGGTCATGACGGTTTGGCGTGCCGCCAGCACCAGCACAGCGATCAGCGCAGCATGCAACAGCAGCGAGAACAGGGCGGGTCGGCTCAGGCCGCGCGGCGAGGTCATTGGCTTTGCTTCACCGTCAGGGCCACCCGCTTGATGCCGGCCTTGTGCAGCGCATCCGCCACCTTGAGCACATCTTCATATTTCATGTCGCGCGCCGCAGAAATGGCAAAGGGCTGATCATTCTGCGCCATCGTACTGGCGGCAGCGGTCAAGGCATCGACACTGGTGAAGGTTTGCGTCTTGTCGGCCCCCTTCAGCGTAATGTTGCCGCTGCTGTCGAGTTCAACCTCAACGGGCTGAACATCCGGCGTACGCGCCTGGGAAACACTGGGAACATCGATGACACCCGGCGTGAACATGGGCGTGGTAATCATGAAAATCACCAGCAACACCAGCATGACGTCGATATAGGGCACCACATTCATCTGATTGATCTGGCGGCGGGGGCGGCGATTCAGCATAGTCGGATCGGGTTAGGTATCAGCCCACATCATAGCACCGGCCAACCCTGGCCGTGTGCAGTGCACTGCAAAGAGGATGTCAGACATGCCTCCCCGGTGTTAGTTCACAATTTCATAGCCAATGTCATGCCATCACCCATTGGCAGCACACTCAGATGGATACGTTCATCGCGCGCCAGCGCGGCATTGAAGTCATGCATGATCTGTACGCCGGGCGGATCTTCCTCGCGCGGAGACACCACGCGGCCACCGAGGAAAATATTGTCGAGCAGAATGACGCCGCCCGGCCGGACCAATTGCAGGCAGGCCTCAAAATAATCGGGCGTACCCGGCTTGTCGGCATCGATGAAAGCCATGTCAAAGGCATTGTGCTGTCCCTGTTGCAGCAGGGATTGCAGGGTTCGGATGGCCGGCTGCAAGGTCAGGTGGATGCGATCGGCCACGCCGGCTTTCTGCCAGTACTCGCGCGCGATCCGGGTGAACTCTTCGCTGACATCGCAGGCCACGACCTCGCCGTCCGCTGGCAGGGACAGGGCCACCGACAGGGCGCTGTACCCGGTAAAGACACCGATTTCAAGGTAGCGCCGTGCACCGATCAGCCGCGCCAGCCAGCCCATGAACTGTCCCTGTTCGGGGGCGATCTGCATTTTGGCCAGGCGATGGCCGGCAGTAAACTCGCGCAGTTCGCGCATGACAGGATGTTCGGTCACGCCGATGGCGTGCAGGTAACCGGTCAGGCCGCCATCGAGCGGAATGGATTGTCTGGTCATGATTTCGGGTCACAGGAAAGCAAACAACGCCCGGCAGGGCGTTGTCAGGGGCGAATCAGGCATTTTCCGCCGGCATCAATCCGGCTGGTAAACATAGGGTTTTTGCGGCACGCGCGATTCGCGCCAGCGACGCTGGTCATCCAGGTCAGGCTGACGATCCCACCAGGTCAGGCGCAGCTCCTGGCGCTGGGTGTCAATCTGCGGATTCTTTTGCAGAAAATCCTGCATGAATTTGGTGAAATCAGACTGGTACATGCCGACTCCTGAAACGGATACTTGACCCGATTGTACTGTAAATCGATCCCGTTCGCATCTGGCATAGCGCCTCAGACGACCAGAACCGGCTCGTTCTTTTCACCATACATCTTGCGATCAGCAACGGACAGCAGCTCCTCGATCAGGACACCATCCTCCGGATAGTAGGCGACCCCGATACTGACCCCGAGCTGGATGTGATGACCGTCCATATCGTAACTGCGCTCGATGGCACGTTTCAGGCGCTCGACCACCTGGGTGACCTCCTGCTTGGACTCGACCTCTTCGATCAGTACCGCAAACTCATCACCACCAAGCCGGGCCACCGTGTCCTCGGTACGCAGCTCGGCTTTCAGGCGCGCGGCAATCACCTGCAGCACGCGGTCACCGGTAGCATGGCCATAGGTGTCATTGACCGGCTTGAAGCGGTCCATGTCGAGAAACAGCACGGCCAGGCTCTTCCCCTTGCGATTCAGGCGAGAAATGGCATGCTGCAGACGATCGTAAAACAGGTTGCGATTAGCCAGATTGGTCAGGCGATCATGGTTGGCCATGTAGAACAGCCGCATTTCACGCTCCTGGCTCCCCGCCATGAACCGCGCGTAGCTGGCCAGACCCGTCAGGATCACCGCCAGCAGGCCCAGCGAAATCAGGCCGGCTACCAGACAATCCAGCGGATTCACCTCGGCAAAGCCCAGCTGCCAGGTCAATTGAATCGTCAGCGGCTGATCCACACCGCCCAGGCGGTGCAACGAATAGAGCTGCGGAAACAGCAAGACCTCGATATTGCGCCGTGCGGCCGTCTGCTGACTCAGCAACAGGCGATCACTTTGCTCCCCCTGCCACATGCGCAACTGCCCCCCTGCTGGCAGGCCGCGCAAATCCGGCAACAAGCGCGCGGCAGACACCTGCAGTCCGACAAAGTGCTGCAAGGACGCATCGACCGAGCGCAGCAGCAGATAGCCCGGTTCTTTGCCACCTTGCATGCGCAATTGCATCACCGGTGCGCCGCCACGCAGCACCACGGCTTGCTGCAAAGTCTGCAACTGGGTCAGATCCGCGGCGGAAAAGGCGCCATTGGCGGCCTGCTCCAGCTGAACACGATGCACCGGCGCATTCAGATCCTGAAAATAGAACAAGCGTTTGATCTGTGGATTATGTGGCAGGACACTGGCCTCGAAGGCCCGGCCCGCCGAATCGGATCGATCGATCGATCGCAAGGCCGCATAGCTGTAGAGCACTACTTCGTTCGCTTTCAAGGTCTGGCCGAGCTGTTCAGCCAGATGCTGCTCGAAAGCGTGAAAATCCTGTTCGGCCCGAAATACCGAACGGCTGACAAAAGACAGCCCGATCAACGCGCTCATTACCAGCCACAGCAATGTGCAGGTCAGATAGACCAGTCTCATTCGCATGGCTTTGCCATATTTCTTGTGGAATAACAGAATATTGTAATTGAAACTGATTAGATTATCAGCCTATTTAGACGGCGAAAACCGGCCAAAACAACAGCGGGAAGGCAACAAAACAGCAAGATGCGCAGACCGGGCAAAACCTACAGGCCCCAGTGCGGTTTTCCCAGCTTTTCGGTCAGAAGACGCCAGGATTGCATCTGTTTCTGGAATTTGTTGTTGGTCGGCGCCACGTCCCTCACCTTCATCAACAGCTCGCTGGCGCGTCGCATATAGCTTTCATGCCAGCCATGGCGATGCACATAGGCCATGGTGGCATTGACCAGATTGAGCATGATCTGGATATTGTTGGGCATTTCGGTCAAAGCGCGGGCGAAGCGCTCAATGGCGGCATCATAAGCGCCACTCTGAGCATCGCGCACCGCCAGGTTGTTCATGTCGACCACGCCCTGCACATTCTCGGCAATCAGGCGGCGGCCCACTTCTCCGCGCCCGACCTCGTCAAACAGCACGCCAAGCCGGTTAAGCATGGACTCGTCATCATGGTGATTGCGCACCAGATCACGCATCACCTGATCGCCGAGCTGGGTCCGGTGCTGGGCGTAGCAGGCGCGGGCGAACTCCATCTGCGCCTCGGCATCCAGACCATCCGCCATTTGCTCGAAGCGCGCTTCGGCCTCTTTCAGCAATTGCTCGGCGCGCATGCCATTGCCGCTGTGAATCTGCACCTGGCTGTCGATGACATCGGCCATCCATTCGCCGGTCTGGTTGTAGCGGAAATCGCGCCGCAGCCGCCCCAGGGTGCGACTGGCGTTACCGGTTTCCCCCTGAGCCAGTTGCACGCGCGCCAGCATGGCATAGTGGTTCGGGCTGCGATGCCAGGTGTACTTGGCAATCTCCAGCGTTTCGGTGCAGGCCACTTCCGCCACGGCCAGGTCATTGTTCATGAAGGCCACTTCGGCCAGCTGCTTCTGACGCCGGATCACCACCGGCGACAGGGCGGTCGCGGTCTGCAGGATGGCCTGAGCCTTCTCCAGTTCACCACTGTCCCGGTGCAGGCGCGCCAGCCAATCGTAGGCTTCCATGATGCGATCATTGTCTGCCAGTACTTCCTCGAACAGCATGCGGGCCTCGCCATGCGCCTTCAGGCCGGTCAGCGCCTTGGCCAGACCGAGCTTGGCCCAGGGCACATCCTTCATGCGCAGCACATCCATATACAGGCTGCGCGCCGTATCGTAATCGCCGATACGCAGCGACAGCGAACCCTTGATCTTCATGAAGTCGAGCGTGAACTCTCCGCGCTCGGCGATCTTGCGGCTGCAGATTTCGATGGCGACCAGATACTCGTTGCGCAGGATGGCTTCGTCGATGGGGCGGAAGGCCGTGCGCTTGCGCATGGCCTTCGACAATCGCTGGGACAGCATCTCGCCGGAGAAGGGCTTGAGCAGATAATCGTCGGGGGCCAGTTCGGCAGCAGAAATCACGCGTTGCGAACGGCGCTCGCCGGTCACGATCATGAACACGCAGGACTGCTTGATCAGATTGCGTTCCTTGACCTCTTCGAACAGGTACAAGCCGTCGTAGCCATTGCCCAGGTCATAGTCACACAGCACGACATCGAAGTCGTAGCGCCCCATCTTGGACAGCGCATCACTGGCGCGGTTGGCGTACTCGACCTTCTCCGCCCCGAATGATGACAGAGTCATACCCATGGCGCGCTGCATCTCCGGCACGCTGTCGACGACCAGAAACAGCCTTCCACTGAAGCTGTTGCGGTACTCTTCCTCGCGATGCCCGGGTTCCGCGCCCAAGCCGAGCGCGGCAGACTGGATTGCCGGCTTGCCGGCTTTCGGCTTGTCACCCATGGTTGCCTGATCGCTCCATCCGCCTTCAGGCTGGCTGCAGCTTGGCGTAGCGCAGATCCAGCCATTTCATGCCGTGTTCGGCAAAATTGATTTGCAGGCGCACATCACTGCCGGCGCCCTCGGCATTGACCACCACCCCCAGACCAAACTTGGCATGGCTCACCGACTGACCAATGCGATAACCATGATCGGTCGCCGCACTACTGCGGCCCTGTGGTGCCCGCTGCCATGCCGCCGGGGCTTGCGGCGCCACCGCCGCCTGCTGTCCGGACAGCACCTTGACCAGTCCGGCGGGGACTTCGTCGACAAAGCGCGACCGGATCGGATAACGGCTCTGACCGTGCAACATGCGCGCCTGGGCACAAGTCAGATATAGACGCTTGCGAGCCCGTGTCACTGCAACGTACATCAGCCGTCGCTCTTCTTCCAGCCCTTTACTGTCATTCAGGCTGTTTTCATGCGGGAAAAGCCCCTCTTCCAGACCGGAAACAAACACGGCGTCGAACTCCAGCCCCTTGGCCGCGTGCACCGTCATCAATTGCAGCGCATCCTCACCGGCTTCGGCCTGGTGATCGCCAGCCTCCAGAGCCGCCGAGGTGAGGAACTCGATCAGGGCCAGCGAAGGTTCATCGGCCACGAATGCCGCGGCAGCATTGACCAGTTCGTCCAGGTTGGCCAGTCGCTCCTCACCGTCCTTCTTGTCCTGTTCGTACATGGCGCGCAGGCCGGAGTCATCAATGGCCAGGCTGACCGTCTCGGCCAGCGTCAAGCCCTCGGCACGCTCGCGCATGGCATCCATCAGCAAGACAAACCTGGCCAGACTGGCCGCGCTGCGTCCCCCGCCGGCGGCGCAGGCCGCCTGCCAGAGCGACATGCCGCCCGCGACGCTGGCCGCCTGCAGATTCTCGATGGTCCGGGCACCGATGCCGCGTGCCGGCAGGTTGATCACCCGCAGCAAGGCATTGTCGTCCTCCGGATTGGCCAGCAGGCGCAGATAAGCCAGCGCATGCTTGATTTCCTGGCGTTCGAAGAAGCGCAGGCCGCCATAGATGCGATAGGGGATGCGACCATTGACCAGCGCATGCTCCAGCGCCCGCGACTGGGCATTGGAGCGATACAGCACGGCGATGTCGGACAGGTTCAGCCCTTCGCGCTTGAGGGCGCGGGCCTCATCGACAATGAACTCCGCCTCATCCCCATCCGACCAGGCCTCGTAAAAGCGGATTTCTTCGCCGTCCCCCGCCTCGGTCCACAGGTTTTTGCCCAGACGACCGTCATTGTTCTCGATCAGGGCATTGGCGGCCTTGAGGATGGTGCCTGCCGAGCGATAGTTCTGTTCCAGCCGGATGGCGTCGCCGATGCCGTAATCGCGCAGCAGTGCGCGCATATTGCCGACTTCCGCCCCGCGGAAGGCGTAGATCGACTGATCGTCGTCACCGACGGCGAACAAGGCATTGTCCGTACCGGCCAACAGGCGCAGCCAGGCGTACTGCAAGCGGTTGGTATCCTGAAACTCGTCGACCAGCAAAAAGCGGAAGCGGCTGCGGTAGTGCTCGCACAGGGCCTGATTGGCCGACAGCAATTCGTAGCTGCGCAGCAGCAGTTCGGCAAAATCGACCACACCTTCGCGCCGGCACTGGGCATCATAGGCCGCGTACAGCTCGATCAGCTTCTGGCCGTAGTAGTCATGGGCAGTCAGGCGATCCGGGCGCTGGCCGGCTTCCTTGTTGCCGTTGATGAAGTGCTGCACGCTGCGCGGCGGGAATTTCTCGTCGGACAACTCGAGGCTTTTCAGCAGGCGCTTGATGGCCGCCAGCTGATCCTGGGTATCCAGGATCTGGAAGGTCTGCGGCAGACCGGCATCACGGTAATGCAGCCGTAGCAGGCGATTGCACAGGCCGTGAAAGGTGCCGATCCACATGGTACGCACATTGACCGGAATCATCGCGGACAGCCGGGCCTGCATCTCGCGCGCCGCCTTGTTGGTAAAGGTCACGGCCAGCACCCCGGCCGGGCTGATCTGCCCGGTCTGGATCAGCCAGGCGATACGGGTGGTCAGCACACGGGTCTTGCCACTGCCGGCACCGGCCAGGACCAGGGCGCTTTGCGCCGGCCAGGTCACGGCACGCAGTTGTTCCGGATTGAGGCCGGCCAGCAAATCTGAACTCATGTGCATCTCGCAAGCGGTAAAAGCCGGATTTTACACCAGCCAGCGTCGGAAAACCGTGTCCGGCAGAGACGCGTCAGACGCGCTGATCCATCTCCAGTGCGGGGGTACCGCCTGTGCCCTGGCTGACGATGCGGGCCGGCACGCCGGCCACGGTACAGTGTGGCGGGACCTCGTCCAGCACCACGCTGCCGGCGCCCACCTTGGCGCACTCGCCGACATGGATGTTGCCCAGGACGGCTGCACCGGCACCGAGCATCACACCGTCACCGATCTTCGGATGGCGATCGCCGCGCTCCTTGCCGGAACCGCCCAGGGTGACACCATGCAGGATCGAGACATTGTTGCCGATCACGGCCGTTTCACCGACGACCACGCCGGTGCCGTGATCCAGCAAGATGCCGCGACCTAGCCGGGCTGCCGGATGAATATCGGCACCGGTCACCTCGGAAATGCGGTTTTGCAGGAACAGCGCCAGTGGCTGACGTCCGTTCAGCCACAACCAGTGGGTGATGCGCTGGCTCTGGATGGCATGAAACCCCTTGAAATACAGCAGGGGGGTAGCATAACCGTCACAAGCCGGATCGCGCTGGTAACACGCCTCGATATCGGCGCGCACGCTGTCGATGATGCGGCCATCGGCATCAAACGCCTCGCGGAACAACTCCATCAGGGCACGGGCATCCATCACCGGACTGGCCAGTTTGCTGGAGAGGTGAAACGCCAGCACGTCTTCCAGCGAGCGGTGCCGCAGCACCGTCATGTGCAGGAAACTGGCCAGCAGGGGCTCGGCTTCGGCCGCGGCCTGGGCCTCGAGCAGAATCGCCGACCACAAGGGATCTTCAGGCATATCGGACATCTGTTTTCTTTCTTGCTGCGGCCGGGCAGACCCCGACCGCGGGTTACAACAACACTACGTCAAACTGTTCCTGGGTATAGGAGCTCTCCACCGACAGCGACACCGGCTTGCCGATGAAGTCCACCAGCATGGCCAGACTCTGCGACTCCTCATCCAGGAACATATCGATCACCGGCTGCGCAGCCAGGATGCGGAAGCCGCGCGCCTCGAACTGCCGCGCCTCGCGCACAATCTCACGCTGAATCTCGTAGCAGACGGTCTGGGCGGTCTTGACCTCGCCACGGCCCTGACACTGCGGGCAGGTCTCGCACAAGACATGAGCCAGGCTTTCACGCGTGCGCTTGCGGGTAATCTCCACCAGTCCGAGGCTGGTAAAGCCGTTGAGGGTCACCCGGGTGCGGTCGCGCGCCAGTGAGCGCGCCAGCTCGTTGAGCACCGAATTGCGGTGTTCTTCGTTCTCCATGTCGATGAAATCGACAATGATGATGCCGCCCAGATTGCGCAGCCGTAACTGGCGTGCCAGTGCCTGGGTCGCTTCCAGATTGGTCTTGAAGATGGTTTCGTCGAAGTTGCGGTTGCCGACAAAGCCGCCGGTATTCACGTCGATGGTGGTCATCGCCTCGGTCTGGTCGATGATCAGATAACCACCGAACTTGAGGTTAACCCGACGCGCCAGCGCCTTGTCGATCTCGGCTTCAATCCCGTGCAACTCGAACAGCGGCCGTTCACCGCTGTAGCGCTGAATCTTGTCCACCGCCAGCGTCACATACTGCTCGGCAAACTCGGTCATGCGGCTATAGTTTTCCGTCGAGTCGACGATCACCTGCTCGGTCGATTCACTGACCATGTCGCGCAGCACACGCAAGGACAGCGGCAGATCTTCATACAGCAGGGATTGCGCTGGCAGATTCTTCGACTTGTAGCGGATGTCGGTCCACAGCTTGGACAGGTAGCCGACGTCGGCGGCCAATGCCTCATCGCTGGCGGTCTCGGCACTGGTGCGGATGATGAAGCCATGCGGCATGTCGGGCGGCAGCAGCTTCTCCAGCCGCGACTTGAGCGAATGACGCTCCTCTTCGTTTTCGATTTTCTGCGAAATGCCGATATGGGTTTCCTGAGGCAAATGCACCAGGAAGCGCCCGGCCAGGCTGATCTGGGTACTCAGGCGCGCGCCCTTGGTGCCGATCGGATCCTTGATGACCTGCACCAGTACCGTCTGCCCCTCGAACAGCATCTTCTCAATGCGCTGTGGCTCGGTCGGATGCTGGCGCTGTTCCAGCACGTCGGCGATATGCAGGAAGGCCGCTCTTTCCAGGCCGATCTCGATAAAGGCCGACTGCATGCCCGGCAGTACGCGCTTGACCTGGCCCAGATAAATATTGCCGACGATCCCGCGGCTGGCCGAACGCTCGATGTGCAGCTCCTGCACGATGGCATCTTCCAGCACCGCTACACGGGTCTCCTGCGGGGTGATGTTGACCAGAATCTGTTCCTTGTGGCGCGGAACATCGCGCGGCAGGGGAATGGTTTGATGCATCATGCGCCCCCTCAAGGAAAGACGTAGCCGAAGCGCGACAACAGTGCCGCGGTTTCAAACAGCGGCAAACCGACGACACCGGTGAAGCTGCCGTTGATGCGTTCGACAAACACCGAGGCTTTGCCCTGAATGCCATAGGCGCCGGCCTTGTCGAAGGCTTCGCCACTGTCCAGATAGCGCTGGATATCGGCCTCGCTCAGCGGTCGGAAGGTCACGTCGGTGATCGAGGTCACCTGCTCCACCCGCTCACCCTGGCGTACGGCCACCGCGGTAATCACCTGATGGGTGCGACCGGAAAATGCCTGCAACATGCGCCGGGCATCTTCGGCATCCAGTGGCTTGCCGAAAATGACCCCGTCCTGCACCACCGTCGTATCGGCTGACAACAAGGCTCGCTCCGGCAGAGCGCAGCTTTGCACCACCGACCAGCCGGCATCGGCCTTGGCGCGCGCCAGGCGCTCGGCATAGACCCGGGCGTCTTCGCCGGGGAGCACCGATTCATCGATATCGGCATGGATCCGTTCGAAATGCAGGCCGAGCTGGGTCAACAACTCGCGGCGACGCGGACTTCCGGACGCCAGATACAGGGTTTCGTTTGCAGTCATGTTGGGCTATGGCAGTCGTGATTTGCTGTAAGCCTACCAGACGGGGGCATGGCGGACTACCTGCTTTCCGACGCGACCGTGACAAACCCTGCCGACATGCGTTCCAAGCGCCGACAGAAACCAAGGCTCGAAATGAAAAACGCCACGCGCAAGGCGTGGCGTTCATTCGTTACCGGGACCGAAGCGGTCAGGCCAGACGGCCGTGGCACTGCTTGTACTTCTTGCCGCTGCCGCACGGGCACGGATCATTGCGACTGATGCGCAGACCACGCTCGGCCAGAGCCTCCGGACTCAGCGCTTCATCTGAGAAGCCCGACCCCGGGGTGTCATGGTGCATCGAGGTTTCTCGTGCTTCCTGTGCTTCCAGCGCCTCGACTTCCTCGCGGCTGCGGATCTGTACCGTCATCAGCACACCGACCACGCTGCGCTTGATGCGCTCCAGCATATCGGCAAACAGCTCGAAGGCTTCGCGCTTGTATTCCTGCTTCGGATTCTTCTGTGCATAGCCACGAAGATGAATCCCCTGACGCAGATGCTCCATCGCCGACAGGTGTTCGCGCCAGTGAGAATCCAGCATCTGCAACACGATCGAATGTTCGAACTTGCGCATGCCCTCGTCACCGACCAGGGCCACCTTGGCGGCGTAGCTCTCTTCGGCCAGCTTGAGGATGCGTTCGCGGATATCGGGAATATCCAGCGTGGCTTCCTGCTGCAGCCATTCGCTGACCGGCGCATGCAACTGGTACTCGGCTTCCAGCACCTTCTCCAGCCCCGGCAGATCCCACAGCTCGTCCATTGAATCCGGCGGAATGTGCAGGTCGATCAGATCGCCCAGCACGCCTTCGCGCATATTGGTCACGATGGCGCTGACATCTTCGTCTTCGAGAATCTCGTTACGCTGCTGATAGATCACCTTGCGCTGATCGTTGGCAACGTCATCGTATTCCAGCAGCTGCTTGCGCACGTCAAAGTTGCGGCCTTCCACCTTGCGCTGGGCGTTCTCGATGGAACGACTGACCCACGGATGCTCGATGGCCTCGCCTTCCGGCATTTTCAGCCGCTCCATGATCGCGGCGACGCGATCGGAGGCAAAAATCCGCAGCAGCGGGTCTTCCAGCGACAGATAGAAACGCGAGGAACCCGGGTCGCCCTGACGACCGGAACGGCCGCGCAGCTGGTTGTCGATCCGGCGCGACTCATGGCGCTCGGTGCCGACGATATGCAGACCACCGGCGGCCAGCACGGCATCATGGCGTTCCTGCCACTCGCTGCGCAGGGCTTCGATGCGCTGCTGCTTTTGCTCTTCGCTCAGACTCTCATCATTGCGCACCGCCTGGATATCGGTTTCCGGGTTGCCACCCAGCACGATGTCGGTACCGCGACCGGCCATATTGGTCGCGACGGTCACCACGCCCGGACGACCGGCCTGAACCACAATGTCGGCTTCGCGGGCGTGCTCCTTGGCATTGAGCACGTTGTGCGGCAGCTTGGCGCGGGTCAGCAGCGACGAGATCAGCTCCGAGTTCTCGATCGAAGTGGTACCGACCAGAACCGGCTGGCCACGCTTGTGACAATCGGCGATGTCGTCGATGATCGCCTGGTATTTTTCGGCAGCGGTACGATAAACCTTGTCCTGCGCATCCTTGCGCACCATCGGACGGTTGGTCGGGATCACCACGGTTTCCAGACCGTAAATCTCCTGGAATTCGTACGCTTCGGTGTCGGCGGTACCGGTCATGCCGGACAGCTTGCCATAGAGGCGGAAGTAGTTCTGGAAGGTGATCGAGGCCAGCGTCTGGTTTTCGCGATTGATCTCGACGCCTTCCTTGGCTTCCACGGCCTGATGCAGGCCATCGGACCAGCGGCGGCCCGGCATCAGACGGCCGGTAAATTCATCCACGATCACCACTTCGCCATCCTGGACCACATAGTGCTGGTCACGCAGGAACAGCGAATGGGCCTTGAGCGCGGCCATCAGGTGATGCATCAGCGAAATGTTGGTGGCGGAGTACAGGCTGTCGCCCTCGCGCAGCATGCCCATTTCGGCCAGCAGCTGTTCACAGCGCTCGTGACCTGCCTCGGACAGCATGACCGAATGGCCCTTCTCGTCCACCCAGTAGTGACCTTCGCCATCTTCCTTTTCCTGGCGCTGCAGCTTGCCGGGAATGGCATTCATCCGGGTATAGAGATCAAGATTGTCTTCCGCCGGACCAGAGATAATCAGCGGGGTACGCGCCTCGTCAATCAGGATCGAGTCGACTTCATCGACCACGGCGAAGGCCAGCGGGCGCTGAACTTTCTCGCCCAGATTGAAGACCATGTTGTCGCGCAGGTAATCGAAACCGAATTCGTTGTTGGTCCCGTAGGTAATGTCGGCGGAGTAGGCGGCCTGCTTGGTCGAGTGATCCATCTGGCTGAGGTTCACGCCGACCGACAGGCCGAGGAAGTTGTACAGGCGGCCCATGGTACCGGCATCGCGGCTGGCCAGATAATCGTTGACCGTCACCACGTGCACACCCTTGCCGGTCAGGGCATTCAGGTAGACAGGGAGGGTGGCGACCAGGGTCTTGCCTTCACCGGTGCGCATTTCGGCGATCTTGCCGGCATTGAGCACCATGCCGCCGATCAGTTGTACATCGAAATGGCGCATGCCCAGCACCCGGCGCGAGGCTTCGCGGCAGACGGCAAACGCCTCCGGCAACAGATCATCGACCGTGGCACCGGCGGCCAGGCGCTGGCGGAATTCAGCGGTCTTGCCTGCAAGCGCCTCATCGGACAGCGAGCGCATGCCTTCTTCGAGGGCATTGATGCGAACCACCACTTGGCGGTATTGCTTCAGCAACCGTTCGTTGCGGCTGCCGAACACTTTCTTGAGGAGCGAGGAAATCATCTATCGAATCCAGGGGAGCCAGCTAGGCCAAAAATGACGGAGAGTTTAGCACATTCAATGCACTGCATATCAGGGCATGATTGCTTTGAATCAAGAGGCTGTTGCGTCGAGCCGGTCGTTTCTTTGCACCAAGCGGCGATTTCTGACAGCTTAATAGCGCAATGATGAATTAGAATTCAGACGAATCCCATACTGAGCCATTCATGAGAAGTCGCACACCGTATCAAATCGCCAGCCATGATCGCACTCTGGCTCAACTGACGGAACAAGCCCGCGCCCTGCTGAAACTGGACCGGGCATTTCGCAAGATGCTGCCGCCAGCCGTCGCGGCCAGTTGTCGTGCCGTGCGCATCGAAGACGGGGAACTGCTGCTGTTTGCCGACAACGGCCTGATCGCCGCCCGGCTGCGCATGCTGGCGCCGGGCCTGTTGCCGCAGCTGGCGGCACTGGGCTATCCGGCAGACCGGGTCAAGGTTCGCGTCAACCTGCAAATCGCACCGCCGGTGCGGGAAAAGAAACTGGTGATCGGTGAAAGCGCCCTGGACGCCATCGAGCAGGCGGCGGCTCAGGCGGTGAAGCACCCGCTGGTCGCCGAGGCGCTGGCCAGGCTGATCGCCCATCACCGCAAATAAGCCCAGCCCTCAGATCACGTAATCCTGAACATCCGGAAACACCGCCAGCTTGCGTGGCCGCACATACACCAGATCTCCCGGCGCCAGCGCCAGCTCGCGATAACGCTCCTTGGCCAGCGCCACCTCAATGGGCTCGGCATCGTCACGGCGCAACTCGAGCCGTACCAGCGGTCCCACCGCATGGATATGCTCGACCCGCCCCTGTGCCAGCGCACCGGCCGGGTCTCGGCTGATATCCAGATCGTGCGGACGCACATAGGCCACCGCCCGCTCGCTGTCATCCACACCCTGAACATGATGGGCAAACGGCCCGATGGTCAGCTGCCCCTGCTCCACCCTGCCGTGGAACAGGTTCACATCCCCCAGAAAGTGGGTGACGAACGGCGTGGCCGGATGTTCGTAAATCTCGTCCGGCGCACCGACCTGCTCGATGCGGCCATGGTTCATCACCACCACCCGGTCGGAGACTTCCAGTGCCTCTTCCTGGTCATGGGTGACAAACACGCTGGTCAGATGGATTTCATCGTGCAGATCGCGCAGCCAGCGCCGCAGATCCTTGCGCACCTTGGCATCCAGTGCGCCGAAGGGTTCATCCAGCAACAGCACCTTGGGCTCGACCGCCAGCGAACGCGCCAGCGCGATCCGCTGACGTTGCCCGCCCGACAACTGCGCCGGATAGGCATTGGCCAGCCAGTCCAGCTGGACCAGCTTGAGCAGAGACATCACCCGCTCGCGAATTTCCGCCTTGCCCGGGCGCGTGGCACGCGGCTTGACCGACAGGCCGAACGCCACGTTATCGAATACCGTCATGTGGCGAAACAGCGCGTAATGCTGAAAGACGAAACCGACTTGCCGCTCACTGACGTGCCGCCTGGTAGCATCCTCGCCGGAAAACAAGATCTGTCCGGCATCCGGCTGATCCAGTCCGGCAATCATGCGCAGCAGGGTGGTCTTGCCACAGCCGGACGGGCCGAGCAATGCCAGCAGCTCGCCGGGGTTGACCTGCAAATCCACCTGATCCAGCGCGGTGAAATCGCCAAAACGTTTGCTCAGCTTGCGAACCTCGATACTCATACCGACTCCTGGTTAAGCGGTCTCATGGCTTGCAGACGCAGATCCAGCGTCCGGGTAGTGGCCAGCGCGTCGGCACGACGCTGACGCCACTCCACCAGCGCTTTGGCCAGCAAAGTCAGCAAGGCCAGCAGCGTCAGCAGCGAAGCACAGGCGAAGGCGCCGACGAAGTTGTATTCGTTGTAAAGAATTTCAATGTGCAGCGGCAGGGTAATGGTTTCGCCGCGGATATGGCCGGACACCACGCTCACGGCACCAAACTCGCCCATGGCCCGGGCATTGGTCAGAATCACGCCGTAGAGCAAGCCCCATTTGATATTCGGCACCGTCACACGCCAGAAGGTCTGCCAGCCCGAGGCGCCGAGCACCAGCGCCGCCTGCTCTTCCTCCGAGCCCTGTGACTGCATCAAGGGGATCAATTCCCGCGCCACGAAAGGGAAGGTGACAAAGACCGAGGCCAACACGATGCCGGAGACGGCAAACACCACCTTGAAGCCATGCGCTTCGAGCCATCCCCCCAGCGGCGAATGCACACCGAACAGCAGCACATACATCAGACCGGCGACCACCGGCGAAACGGAAAACGGCAGATCGATCAGGGTGGTGAACAGGCTTTTGCCGCGGAATTCGAAACGGGCGATACACCAGGCGGCACAGACCCCGAAGATCAGGTTCAGCGGCAAGGCCACCGAGGTGGCCAGCAGAGTCAGACGAATCGCTGCCAGCGCATCCTCATCGACCAGAGCGGCCGCATACAGGGAAAACCCCTGGCTGAAGGCCTGCTGGAACACCACGAACAGCGGCAAGAGCAGGAACAGTGTCAGGAACAGGACAGCCAGCACAATCAACGACCAGCGGATGACCGGGCTGCCCGCACGCGAATCGACGTAAGCACTCATGAAGGGTTCCTCAACGTCCGGCGCCGTGACGCCGGGCAATGCGCCACTGCAACACATTGATCAGCAACAGGCAGACAAAGGCAATGGCCAGCATGACCACCGCCACGGCCGTCGCACCGTTCTGATCGTACTGATCCAGCTTGGCCACAATGATCAGCGGCGCAATCTCGGACACACGCGGAATATTGCCGGCAATGAAAATCACCGAACCGTATTCCCCCGCCCCGCGGGCAAACGCCAGTGCCACCCCGGTCAGCAGAGAGGGGAGCAAGGCAGGCAAAACCACCCGTCGGACGATTTGCCAGCGTGTCGCCCCCAGACAGCTGGCGGCCTCTTCAAGCTCACGCTCCAGGCCCAGCAAAACCGGCTCCACGGTACGCACCACAAAAGGCAGGCCGATGAAAGTCAGTGCCACCACAATGCCCAGCGGCGAGAACGCCACCTTCAGCCCCAACGGTGCCAGGTACTGGCCGATCAGGCCGGAAGGGGCATACAGGGCGGTCAGAGCAATGCCGGCCACCGCCGTCGGCAGGGCGAAGGGCAAATCAATCATCGCGTCGAACAGGCGTCGACCCGGAAAGGGATAGCGCACCAGGACCCAGGCCACCAGCAGGCCAAACACGGCATTGATCAGCGCCGCGTACAGCGCCGCCACGAAGGACAGACGGATGGCGGCCAAGACACGGCTGTCGCTGATGGTGTGCCAGAAAGCCGGCAAGCCCATGCTTGCGGTCGAGACGATCAGCGCGGCAAAGGGCAGGATGACGATCAGTCCGAGCCAGAACAGGCTCACACCGAAGGCCAGGCTGAAGCCCGGCAACATGCTGTATTGGCGGTTAAGTAAGGTCATGGGTGCGGCATCACGATGGCGAAGGCAGTATGGCACTATACCGTCTGATTTTTATTCCCATAAATAATATCGGGAAATACCATTAGCCACCGTGGTTATAACCAGTCCCGCCCCTGTCTCAGACCAGCTGAAAACGCCGCACCTGCTCGCTTAGCGCTTGAGACAGGCATTTGAGACTGTCACTGGTACTGGCGACCGACTGGGTTGCACCCAGGTTCTCGGTCGCCATACTGCCGATTCGTTCGATACTGGCGGCAATCTGGCGGCTTTCACTCACCTGACGGCCCAGGGTCTCGCGCAGTCCATCCAGCTGATCCAGTGAATTCTGCGCATCCTGGCTGAGTTGGGTCAGCGGCGGCATGATGCCCTCGATCAATTGCACACCGCGCTGCATCTCTTCCCTGCCCTGGCCGATACGGGCCACCGCCACACCGGTTTCGTCATCGATAGCGGTAATCACCCGATTGATTTCTGACGTCGCCTGCGAGGTACGATCGGCCAGCTTGCGCACCTCATCCGCCACCACGGCAAACCCGCGTCCGGTTTCGCCGGCACGCGCCGCCTCGATCGAGGCATTGAGCGCCAGCAGGTTGGTCTGATCGGCAATTTCCTTGACCGTATCCAGCATCTGCCGCACCGACAGCGCCCGCTCGCGCAGCGCCTCGACCGAAGAGGCCGAATCACTGACCGTCACGGCAATGCGAGCCACCTCGCGCGAAGCGTCTTCAATCATGCGGCAACCCTGACGGGCCAGATCGCGCGCCCGCTCTGCCTGATCTCGGGTTTCATCCGCAGCCGCCGCCACCGCGCGCGATTCGCTGGCCAGACCACTGACGGCCGTCGACACCGAGGCGACAGCGTCATGCTGGGCATGCGAGCCATGCCGCACGTGATCCACCGGTCCGGCCATGGCACCGGCAGCACCATGAACCTGATCCGCGGAGGAACGAATGGCGCTGATCAGGCCGGACAAGGCTCGCTGCATGCTGTTGAGCGACTGCGCCAACGCAGCCGGCTCGCCCCCTCCCGACACCTGCAGCTCACCGCTCAGCTGCCCTTGCGCCACCTGGTCGGCAAACTGCACCGCACGCCGCAGGGGCAGCACGATGCTGCGTGTTACCAGCAGCGCCAGCAGGGCACCGAGCAACACGGCCACGATCGCCATGCCACTGACCAGCAACCGGGCCTGTGCCACAGCCACCTCCAGCTGCTGACGACCGTCCTGCATGGCCTGACGCTCTTTGTCGACCAAAGCGGTGGATGCGGCCAGCACGGACTGCAGCGCCGGCTGGGTCTTGGCGACAAAATGGGCCAGCGCGCCCTCCGGTCCCTGTACCTCGATCTGGATCACCGTCTCGTGAAACAGGTCGGCATAACTGGCCCGCTGAGACACCAGTGCATCAATCAGGGTCTTGTCCATCGGTTCGTCATCGGACTTGACCAGCCTGGCCAGCGACTGATCCACCGCCGCGTTTGCCTCATCCATCTGCTTGTAGAGCGGGATCCGCTGGGCCTGCTCTTTGGTCAGCAGCAATTGCAGCAAGGGCAGCGCCGCCCCCTGGGCATGTCGCTGAATATCCTCGGCCAGCGACAGACGCACGGCCTGCTGGTCGACAATCTGGCGGGTGACCATTTGCTGCTGCTGCATTTGCGACAGCGCCTGACCCGCCACCAGCAACAGCAGGGCCAGCAAGACGGCAAAAGCCAGCGCAAGCCGGCCACCGATACCAAGATGACGCAAGGGATTCATGATTGCCCCTGATGAAGAAGTTGGACAGTCATCCTGTCCGATCAAGGCAGCTCAAGATCGCGAGTTGCCCAGTTTCTGATTGAACCAGTGATCGAGCGACAGACGACCACTGCCATGAAAAGCCAGCACCAGCAACAGGGCGCCCCACAAATAATGGTCTTTCAAGCCGAGTTCCGGGATATCCGGAAAGGAAATGGCCGCCATGAGGTTGGTCACGAACAGCCCGGCGGCAGCAAAGCGTCCGCAGAATCCGAACAGTAGCAGGGTCGACAGGCCGACCTCGCCCGCCGTGCCCATGACAGCCGCCAGATGTGGCGGCAGCACCGGCACCTTGTAGAAATAGTCGAACAGGTCCAGCGTCCCGGACCAGTCAGACAACTTGAGCCAGCCGGCACGGAAAAACACCTGCCACAGATAAATACGCAGCCCCAGATCAAACAGCGGCCGCACCCAGCACTCAATCAACGTGATCACCTGCAGGCAAAACCGGTAGCCCTGACACCATACGTTCTTCATGATCACTCCCTGGCCCGGGCCCGAATCAGCAGGCCACGGCCAATCAACATGGCCAGCAGGGCCTGCAAATCAAAATCCGACTCATCCGGCACGGCATCCAATGCCTGTTGCAGCGTTTGTCCGGCGGAGAGAGCCGCCAGCACCAACGCGCCTTCTGCCGGGAGCTGACTGACCGTCAAGCCGGCGGCCTCTCGCACGACCAGCACCGATTGTGCGCAGGAGAAATCAATCGCCATTTCGCCGGCATGATCCGGCTGATTGACGCGCCAGATGTCGTATAGCGGCCAGTCGGACTGCAGCAGGGTATGCGCCGGCATCAGCTCGAAACACAGCGCACCCCAATCTTCCGGCGGCGTCCGCGTCAGCAGCGACAGATCTTGTGGCGGCGCATCCGCCGCACCGCTGACCTGCAGCATCAGCCACTCCAGCCGGGCCACGTCGGGCAGATAGGGCAAACCGGCCACGGCTTCCAGGCCGGCCAGAAATGCCGGAAAAGCCTCGCCATAGCGATTCAAATCGCCTGACTTACTGGGATAACGCTGCGCATAACGGCGGGTGACCGCCTGCATAAAGGGCTCGCCGACAATTCGGCCCACCAGCGGATAGGTGAGCTGCAAGGCCCCCGCCAGATTGGACAACACACTTTGCCGATAGGCCTGGATGGCTCGCCCGGCACGGGCCGGATCGCCGGCGCAGCAGGCCAGCAGGTCGTCCGCCTCATTGGCAAAGACCGCCGTGGCGAATGCCTGTTGCAACTCATGCAAGGCAGACATTTCGCACCTCCCGACAGTCATCCAGGCAGGCTTGTGCCCGGGCGGCCTCGGCCAGCAGCTCGCTCAGCGGCGGAATGTCCTGATCCCATTCGATCAGGGTCGGTCTCGGGCCAAAGCGTTGCAGCGCCGAGCGGTACAGGGCCCAGACCGCTTCGTGCACGGGCCGCGAGTGGGTATCGATCAACAAACCATCGTCTTCTTCGTAGCCTGCCAGGTGGATTTCGGCCACCGCCTCGGCGGGCATGGCGGCCAGGAATGATTCGGCGCAAAAGCCGTGATTGACGGCGCTGACGTGAATATTATTCACATCCAGCAGCAACAGGCAGCCGGTTCGCTGCACCACTGCCGCGAGAAAATCCCACTCCGGCATGTCCTCGGGCAAGAAACGCAGATAGCTGGAGACATTCTCCAGCAGAATCTGGCGCCCCAGCACCTGCTGAACCTGTTCGACATGATCACAGACCCGCTGCAAGGCTTCTCTGGTATAGGGCAAAGGCAGCAGGTCATTGAGCCAGCGGCCACCGATGGCCGACCAGCAGAGATGCTCGGAAACGGCGGCGGGCTCGATGCGCGCCACCAGCCGTTTGAGTTGTTGCAGATGGCGGGCATCCAGTGCATCAGCCCCGCCCAGCGACATGCCGACCCCGTGCAGGCTGACCGGGTAGTGCGCCCGGACCGATTCCAGCGCAGCCAGTGCCGGTCCGCCTGCCATGAAGTAGTTCTCGCTGTGCACTTCCACCCAGCCCAGCTTCGGCCAGCCTGCCCGCACCTCGTCGAGGTGCGGGGCACGCAGACCGATGCCGGCACTCACGGGCAGAGACACCGCGTTCGTCAGGATCGGCATCGTCACTCCCCGCCTCAGTGACCGGCCGGTTGCAGTTTGCCGCCCATCTGCTGGCAAGAACCGGTCGGCACCAGCTTGAAATCATTGGGATCATTGTCGACCTTGGACTGGCCGGCGCAGGAGTGCTTGCTGAACTTGCTGGCGCAGTCGTTCTTGCCCGCCTTGGCGATACCGAAGCATTGTTCCTTGTCGGCGGCCGAGGCGGTGGCAGCAACGGTCATCAGGCCAACGGCAAGCAGGCCAACAGCAGCGGACTGGATCATTTTGCGAGAAGTCATGGTTTCAATCTCCTTGGTGTTTGCATCAAGGCACCGGCCCTCCGGTACCAGAAACCCTTGATCGGGCTTTCTGATGGTTGGTCGCGGCCCAAGTGGATTTCTTACACCACACTGTAGATTTTTTTACCGAAACTGCTCGCCCAGCCGCGCCAAAGACCAGTCGACTGACTACAAACGCAAAAAACCTCCCTCTTTAATGGCAGGCGATGCCGCCAACCAGCCATATCCAACCCGACATTCCGCCGCAAACGTCATTTCACTGCTTTTCTCAGCCTGCCTGTGCCCGCATTTCAGGTTGCCGCACTGCATCATGTCGGTTACGCTGACTTTCATCACGGACATCAATAAATATCGGGACAAAGCATGACGATTCACGACTATATGCAGACCGTTGGTCGCGCTGCCCGGGCCGCCAGCCGACAGCTGGCCCGTGCCGACAGCGAGCAGAAGAATCGCGCCCTGCTGGCCATGGCGGATGCCATCGAACGCGATCGCAGCCAATTGGCCGAAGCCAACCGCCAGGATCTGGCAGCGGCTGAAGCGGCCGGGCTGGAGCCCGCTCTGCTTGACCGGCTGACCCTGAGCGACAAGGGCATCAGCGCCATGGCCGAAGGCCTGCGCCAGGTTGCCGCGCTGCCGGACCCGGTCGGCGAGATGAGCGACTTCAGCTATCGTCCGTCCGGCATCCAGCTGGGCAAGATGCGCGTGCCGCTGGGTGTGGTCGGCATCATTTACGAAGCGCGGCCGAACGTCACCGCCGACGCTGCCGCCCTGTGCCTGAAATCCGGCAATGCCGCCATCCTGCGCGGAGGCTCCGAGGCCTTTCATTGCAATCAGGCCATCGCCGCCTGTGTGCGCGAAGGGCTGCAGGCTGCCGGCTTGCCGCAGACCGCCGTGCAGGTCATCGAAACCACTGACCGTGCCGCGGTTGGCGCCCTGATCACCATGCCGGAGTACGTCGACGTCCTGGTGCCGCGCGGCGGCAAGGGGCTGATCGCCCGCATCAGTGCCGAGGCGCGCGTACCGGTGATCAAGCATCTGGATGGCAACTGCCACGTTTTCATCGATGAGGCAGCCGATCCCGCAAAGGCCATCGCCATTGCCGTCAATGCCAAGACCCACCGTTATGGTACCTGCAACACCATGGAGACCCTGCTGGTTCATCAGGCCATGGCCGCTGCGCTGCTGCCGCAACTGGCCGCCGCCTATGGCGACAAGGGTGTGGCTTTGCGCGGCTGCGAACGGACGGTGGCCCTGCTGGGCGCCTCGGTACAGGCGGCCAGCGAAGAAGACTGGTTTACGGAGTATCTGGCGCCCATTCTGGCCGTGCGCGTCGTCGACGATCTGGATCAGGCGATCGAGCACATCAATCACTATGGCAGCCACCATACCGATGCCATCGTGACCGAAAACTACACGCGGGCACGGCGTTTCCTGCGCGAGGTGGATTCTGCCAGTGTGATGGTCAATGCCAGTACCCGCTTCGCCGATGGCTTCGAATATGGTCTGGGCGCAGAGATCGGCATTTCGACCGACAAGATCCATGCACGCGGGCCAGTCGGGCTGCTCGGCCTGACCAGCCAGAAATGGGTCGTACTCGGGGACGGCCAGATCCGGCAATGAGTTTTCGGCATGGCCCATGCCATGCCACAACCGGGAGATGTGGACAAGCTGTGCACAAGCTGTTCACAAGATGTGGAGTGATTCGAGGCTCCTAAGTACTACCACTTAAATGCCACTTTTCTTTTGGCAAAGCCCCGACAAGTTGCATAAAACGGCTAATGAGTCTCCTGGTTACAGGGCTCATTGGCCCCCCGCAGCCATTTCTGCCCACCCCCACTCGGGTGGGCATTTTTCTTTGCCGGCCGCGGAGCTCATCACACGCCGTGATTGCCATGACACCAAGCAGGCATCGCCATGTATCGACATATCATTGCTGCCGTCGATGGCAGCCCTTCTGCCAGCCATGCATTGCAGGAGGCGGCACAACTGGCCAGGCAAATGCAGGCCGCCCTGACCGTGGTCCACCTGCTCGACCTGCAGCAGCTGGCCCGGGGCGATCATGAGCTGATTCCGCTGGCGGAAAGCCTGGCGCAAGCCCGGCTGCACGGACAAACCCTCCTGGCGCAGGCCTGCCGCCAAATACAGGCAGCCTCGGACATCGAGGTACGGCACTATCTGGGAGAATGCTGGCATGGCAAGCGGGATATGGCGATGGTACTGACTCGCTTTGCCCGGGAGGTTGATGCCGATCTGCTGGTGCTGGCCACGCATGGCCAGGGAGGGATGCGTCACATGCTGATGGGCAGCTTCAGCGAGCATGTCATGCGTCAGGCCTCCTGCCCGATGATGATGGTGCGTTACAACCCGGCCAGGGCCAGCACACCAGCCCCACAAACCATGAGCAATGCTTAATCCGCCTTCCTGGCAAAGACAAAAAACTCGCGATTACCGTCCCCTCCGGTAATCGGGCTGTCGAACCACTTCAGCAATTGCATCCCCTCGGCGGCCAGTGCATCGCTCATCTTGCGACGAACACCGTCATACAGCCGTGGATCGCGCACAATGCCACCACGACCGATGCCTTCGCGGCCCACTTCAAACTGCGGCTTGACCAGCGACAGCAGGTAGCCGCCCGGACGCAACAGGGCCAGCGCAGAAGGCAGCACCAGAGTCAGGGAAATGAACGACACATCGCCAATCACCAGGTCGAAGGGCTGCGCCTCATTGGCTGCCAGCAATATCGACGGATCCAGCGCCCGGGCATTCACCCCCTCAAAGAAACGCACGCGCGCATCGCTGCGCAGCCGCGCCGCCAGCTGGTCATGGCCGACATCCACCCCGACCACCCGGCACGCACCTGCCTGCAGCACACAATCGGTAAAGCCCCCGGTCGACTGACCGACATCCAGCACGCTCATCCCCCGCACATCGAGTTGGGCCGACTGCAACGCGCCGGCCATTTTCAGACCGCCACGCGAGACATAACGATCAGCCGGGTCAGGGCGGACCTGGAAAGCAGCAAAATCAGGGGGAAACTTCTGGCCGGACTTGTTGACCGGCACCAGACGGCCGTCGATCTCGGCGCTGACGCGACCGGCATCAATCAGATTTTGGGCATTGGTCCGCGAAGGGGCCAACCCCAGGGCAACGAGCAGCAAATCGGCACGGATCATGGCAGGTGGCAGGCTGGAAAAGCCGTCAGGGTGGCGTCGTCAGACAAAGCTGTCAACTGCCGTACCGCATCCCGGTGCTAGAATCGCATTTTTACCCATGCAGGAGGCGGTTTATGGATGGCTATCAACTGGATGCCGTTGAAGTCCGGGTCTTGAGCGTACTGGTGGAGAAACAGGCGCTGACGCCGGATGCCTATCCGCTGACGCTCAACGCGCTGACCGGCGCCTGCAATCAGCTGACCAGCCGCGAGCCGGTCATGCAACTGAGCGAGAGCGACATTCTCGCCGCGCTGGACAGCCTGATGGCGCAGAAGCTGATCGCCGAACGCACGCCGGCCGGCAGCCGGGTGGCCAAATACGAGCATCGCCTCAACTACGCCTGGAATATTGACGGCGCCAGACTGGCGGCCCTGGCCTTGCTGATGCTGCGCGGCGCCCAGACCGCCGCCGAAATCCGTGCACGCAGCGGACGGATCTATGCCTTCTCCAGCACGGAAGAGGTCGAAAGTGCCCTGCTGGCGCTGGCGGACAAGTATCCGCCCATGGCGCTGAAACTGGCCAGACAACCGGGGGCACGCGAGGCGCGCTGGGCGCACCTGCTCAGCGGCGAACCGCAGCAGATGGCACAAGCGTGCAGCGAGATCGATGTCGGGCTGGCCGGACGGGTGGCTGCCCTGGAAGCACAGGTCGAGGCACTGCGCACCCGGCTGGCCGAACTCGAGAGCCAGCTCGATCAGTAGCCCCCAGCAAACCGGCGGGGACCGGCTCAGTCAAACAGCTGCTGATACAGATACACCAGCACCCGCGCCAGATCGGTCGCGGTCTGAGCCTGACCGGCATTCCCGCCATGACCGCCACTGTCGGTCTCGTAAAACAGCGGGGCATGACCGAGCGCATTGAGTTGCGCCACCATCTTGCGTGCATGGGCCGGATGAACCCGGTCATCGCGCCGGCTGGTGGTAAACAGCGCTCGCGGGTAACCCTTCCCAGGCTGCAGTTGATGATAGGGCGAGTAGGCCTGCAGATGCGGACGCTGAGCAGCATCGTCCGGATCGCCATACTCGTCGATCCAGCTGGCACCGGCCAGCAGCCGGGTATAGCCCAGCATGTCCAGCAGCGGCACCTCGCACACGACTGCACGGAACAGCTCGGGACGACGCACCATGGCGGCGCCGACGAGCAAACCGCCATTGCTGCCCCCTTCGATGGCCAGCCGGTCGGGTCGAGTGACGCCCCGTGCAATCAGGTCCTCGGCCACACAGATGAAATCTTCAAAACTGACCGCACGCCGAACCCCTTGTGCCGCCTGGTGCCAGGCCGGGCCAAACTCGCCACCGCCTCGGATATTGGCCACCACGAAAACCCCGCCCTTTTCCAGCCAGTGCGGCCCGAAGTTATCCATGTAATACGGCAACATGGCCACCTCAAAGCCGCCATAACCATACAGCAGGGTCGGGGCCTGTCCGTCGCGGGGCAGATCGCGGGCATGCACGATGAAATAAGGAATGTCGGTGCCATCGGCGGCACGGGCATGCCACTGTTCGGCGACAAAACGCGAGGCATCGAAGGCCGCCGGCTGGGCGCGCAGGCATTCCGGCGAGCCCTGCGGCAGCTCGAGGCGATACAGGCCGGTCGGGGTCAGAAAGTCGCTATAGCTGTAATACAGTACGTCGGTGTCCCAGGGCTGGTCGACAAATTCGATCACGCCATCCGACTGGGCCTGCAAGGCCACCTCGCACCATTGTCCCTGCTGCCAGCGAAAAGCCAGCAAACGGCTTTTCACATTCTCCAGCAGATTCACCAAAATAAAGCCGCGACTGCACTCGACCGACTCGACCGAGGCGCGCACCCCGGGACACAACAGGGGTGCCACCACGCCATTGTCGACCCGGTAGGTGATGAGCGCACCGGCCGGCAGGGTCTGCCCGGCATGCGTCCAGGGCTGGGCCAGCTTGACCAGCAAATCGCCATGCAGCCAGGCCAGCACTTCGGCGTCGGCCGGCAGCGGCAGCGGCTGCGTACTCAAGTCCGCTCGCAGCAAGTGATAGCGCTTGCGGTAAAAGCCATCGGAAGCTTCGATCATGTCCAGCCAGCCGCCCGCGCAATCAAGAAAGCGCCAGGCCGTGACCATCATCGCACTGACCGGGGCGGTAAACAGCCGACGGGCCTGCGACCAGTCCTGACCACGCTCGAGCAGCCAGACCTCGCGCGGATAGCCGGCACGCGAGCATTGCCGCGCCTCCCAGGCCGGACAGACAAACAGGCTGTCCTGATCACGCCATGCAACATGATTCTTGCCGAAGGGCAGGCTGAATCCCCCCTCGACAAAGGCCGCGGCCTCCAGATCGTACTCGCGGGTCACCGCGGCATCACTGCCGCCCAGACACAGTGTCAGCAGGCAACGCGCGGGCCCCAGGGTGTAATGGGACACCCCTTCGAGATACCAGTCCTGCTGCTCGGCGACGGCCAGTTGATCAATATCCAGCACCACCTGCCAATCGCTGGCTCCCGCGCGGTAGGCCGCCAGCGTGGTACGCCGATACACGCCACGCGGCTGCGCCTCGCTCTGGTGGAAGTTGTACAGCCACTCGCCATGCTGGTTGAAATAGGGAATCTGCCGGGTGTCACGCAAGGTTTGCAGGATCTCGGCCTGCAGGGGGGCAAAGCGTGCATCGGCATCCAGCACGGCGCTGGTACGGGCATTTTGTGCCTCGACCCAGCGCACGGCTTCGTCACTGTCGAGTTCTTCCAGCCAGAGATAGGGGTCAGCGTAAGCAGTCATGGTATTCGGGTTCGTCGCGGAAGCCGCGAGGGTAACACAAAGCCCCGACTCAGGCCGCCAGCACCGTGCGCAGCACGGCAACCACACGGTCGATCTCTTCCCGGCCGATCTGCCAGTGCGTCACCAGCCGCATGCGTCCGGCTTCCGGCGGGTTGGCCTTGATGCCGGCCTGCTCCAGCGCCTGCATCAGTCGCTCGGCAGACAGGGTCGGCGGTACCGTGAACCACACCAGATTGATGTCCACGGTCTGCAGATCCAGCTCGATACCGGGCAGTCCGGCCAATTGCTGCGCCATATAGCGGGCATGAGCATGGTCTTCGTGCAGTCGCTGGCTCATTTCGTTGAGGGCCAGCAGACCCGGCGCAGCCAGCACACCGACCTGACGCATGCCGCCACCAAGCAGCTTGCGCTTGCGCCTTGCCTGGGCAATGAAGGCGGACGAGCCGGCAAGAATCGAGCCGACCGGCGCCGCCAGACCTTTCGACAGGCAGAACATCACACTGTCGACCTGCGCAGTGATCTCGCGCACATCCACGCCAAGGCTGACTGCGGCATTGAAGACCCGGGCACCATCCAGATGCACCGGAATAGCATGGTCCCGGGCGATGGCACGGATCGCCTGCATATAGCTTAGTGGCAGGACCCGGCCGCCAGAGTGGGCATTTTCCAGGCAGATCAGACCGGTTTTCGGGAAATGGATGTCATCGCCAATGCGGATCCGGCTGGCCACGGCCTCGGGTGGCATCAGGCCATCGACGCTGTCGACCGTGCGCATCTGCACACCGGCAATCACGGCCGCTGCACCAGCCTCATGCCAGATGATGTGGCAGTCATCGGCGGCAATCACCTCATTGCCACGCTGACAGTGGGTAAACAATGCCAGCTGGTTGCCCATGGTGCCGCTGGGCACGAACAGAGCGTCCGCCATGCCGACCTTCTGCGCCGCCTGCCGCTCCAGTTCACTCACGGTCGGGTCATCACCATAGACATCATCCCCTACCGCCGCCTGTGCCATCGCCGCCCGCATGGCGGGTGTCGGCTGGGTGACGGTATCACTGCGCATATCGATCCACTGCATGTTTTTCCCCAATTTAAAAGACGCAACGGCGACCCTGGGTCGCCGTTGACTGCAGACATCACGTCTGGCTCATGCCGGCCGTACCGGCGCATATTGTGCGACTGCTCAGACGTCAGACGCCATAAGATTGTTTGATCTGGCTGACTCGTTCCTGCGCTTTGAGAATGGCGTGCGGCGTCATGCCGATCTGGGAACCGCACTTGCATCGGACGGGGACATCGGGCGACAGGGCTTTCAGGTCTACCCGGCTTTCATGACCGCACGCATCGCAGGCAATGACGATGGTGGCGTTGTAATGCTTGTCGAGGTCGATATCGAATCTCGGCGACTGCTTCATGGGACTCTCCCTTGCAGAAACGACGAAAAGCCTTGTCGGCCAACGACGGGAACCTCGACGGAACAACGGTGAAAGCCATCAGGACCCGACCGTGACACACGCAAGACTCTCCCTAACGATAGCGAGAGACACCGCGTGTCACCAGCAATTTCTCCTTGCCACGCAGAATTTGGCTGCCCGCGTTGCAAGCACGCCAATCGGTCCGACCTGACTGTTGCAAGCCTGCCTCAGACCGGCCACAGGGTAGTCAGCCCGCCCCCTTTGCAGTATGCTGTCGCCGCTTGAAAAGCCCGCAGGAATTCAACGACATGGACCAGCCCAGCGCCAACCTTGAACGCCGTTTCGGCGGCATCGGCCGTTTGTACGGCAACGATGCGCTGTCGCGTTTTGCCAACGCCCACGTTTGCGTGATCGGCGTCGGCGGCGTCGGCTCCTGGGCGGTGGAAGCCCTGGCGCGCAGCGCCATCGGCAAACTGACGCTGATCGACCTCGACAACGTGGCTGAATCCAACGTCAACCGCCAACTGCCGGCCCTGGATCCCCACTTCGGCATGGCCAAGGTCACGGCGCTGCATCAGCGCATCCTGGCCATCAATCCGGCCTGCCAGGTCACCGAGATCGAAGACTTCGTCACCCTCGACAATCTGGACCAGATGCTCGGCGCCGGCTACGACTTCGTCATCGACTGCATTGACGAACTGCGCGTCAAGACTGCCATCGCCGCCTGGTGTGTACGCCATCGCCTGCCTTTCATCGTCAGCGGCGGCGCCGGCGGGCAGATGGATCCGACCCAGATCAAGACCGGCGACCTGTCCGAAGCACGCTATGACCCACTGCTCTCAAAGCTGCGCTACAACCTGCGCCGCCATCACGGCTTCCCGCGCGACGCCCGCATGAAAGTACCGTGCATCTACTCCACCGAGCAGCTGATTTATCCACAGGCCAGTTGTGACACCTCACAAGGCGCGGCCCCCCAGGGCCTGTCCTGCGCCGGCTTTGGCGCGAGCATGGCGGTCACGGCCAGCTTCGGCCTGATTGCCGCAGCCGAGTGCCTGAAACAGCTGAGCAAAGGCAAAGCAGTGCGCTGAGCGCCCCTGTCCAGCCGGTCAGCCCGGTAAACTTCGGCCCTCATCGGGCGTCCCAGGGAAACCCGGTACGGAGTACGCCCATGACATGTCCAAAAACATGGATCACCAGCCTGACAGACAGCGCCCTGTCCCTGGGTTTTCTCGCGGTTTTGCTGCCTCACCAGCTCAGTCATCTGCGCTCAGGTGACCTGCTGCTCACGGCAGGACATCTGGTGTTGTTGGCCTTGCTGAGCTTTACCTTGCAGTACCATGCCAGGCGGCTCTGGGCACAACGACCTTGACACTCCCCCCCGACCTCTCCCCTGCATGCTTCATGGCAATTTTCCGCAGCAAAAGGTAATTCTTTTGTCATGGCCATTTATTTCATATAAAGATATATTGATGTAATATGATGGCGATTCCTTCACTTTTGCTTGGAAATACAATGAAAAAAATACTGTTCCCTTGCGTGCTGGCACTCTTACTGGCACAGCAAAGTCAGGCTGCCGGGGCTTTGCTGGAAACGCCGGTGCGTTACACCGACGATGCCGGGGTGGTTGACTCGGTCAAGGCGGAATGCAAGATCGAAGACATGCTGGCCAAGGACGTCGGGGCGGCGCTGGCAGACGATCATGGCGGTACAGGCACCATCGATGCCAAGGCCGATCAGAGTCAGCAGACCGTCCTGCGCCTGCGTATTTCCTTCGTCATGGGTGTCGGTGGCGGCGGCTGGACCGGGCCGAAAGCCATCACGGTGAAGCCTCAGCTGCTTGAAAACGGCAAGCTCACCCGCGAGGGCAAGTTGACCCGCTGGTCGACCGGTGGCGCCTTCGCTGCGTTCAAGGGAACCTGTGACATCCTGCGCCGCTGCAGCAAGCAGATTGCCGAAGATATGGTGGAGTGGGTGAAGGACCCGACGTACGAACTGGATAGCGAAGATCCTCCCAAGGACGCATCGGCCGCCAAATAAGCCTGACAGTCGAGCCCGGGGCACGTCTCTATTCGCCCCGACAACTCGAAGGATACCGTGAACAAAAAAAGGCGCTGCCAGACTGGCAGCGCCTTTTTCTTCTACTCGCAGAGGTGCTCAGACCAGCAGGCAGGAGCACTGCGTCTCGCCGGTGACCGAGTGCAGCTTGGGCATTTCGCTGGCGCAACGTGCTTCGGCTTGCGGACAACGGGTACGGAACACGCAGCCGGACGGCGGGTTGATCGGTGAGGGCAAGTCGCCATTCAGAATCTGGATGGTCTTGTTACGCTCACGCTCCGGATCGGGGAAGGGAATCGCCGACAACAGAGCCCGGGTGTACGGATGCGTCGGGCTATCGTACAGCGCATGCTTGTTGGCCAGTTCCATTTCACGGCCCAGATACATCACCAGGATGCGGTCGGAGATGTGCTTGACCACCGCCAGATCGTGCGCGATGAAGATCAGCGCCAGACCCATCTCCCGCTGCAATTCCTTGAGCAGATTGATGATCTGCGCCTGAATCGACACATCCAGTGCCGAGACCGGCTCGTCGCAGATGATCAGCTTCGGCTCCAGAATCAGCGCACGGGCAATCCCGATACGCTGACACTGACCACCGGAAAACTCGTGCGGGTAACGGTTGATTTGCTGTTCGGTCAGACCGACGCGCTTCATCATCTTGCGCACACGATCCTTCACCTCTTTGTCAGACAGTTCCGGACGGTGCGTACGCAGCGGCTCGGCAATGATCTGCGCCACGGTCATGCGCGGGTCGAGCGAGGCCAGCGGATCCTGGAAGATCATCTGGATGTCGCGACGGACCCGATGCCAGTCACTGCTGCCCCCCTTGCGCAGATCCTTGCCCATCCAGACGATTTCGCCATCCGTGGCCGGGATCAGGTTGAGGATGGCACGCGACAGCGTCGACTTGCCGCAACCCGACTCGCCCACCACACCGAGGGTTTCGCCGGCATACAGATCGAACGACACACCGTCGACTGCCTTGAGGGTCTTCTTGGGCGTCCAGGGCCAGGCCTTCTCGCCGCCAGTCACCTTGAAGTGCACTTTGACATTACGTACCGACAGGATCGGCTGTTTGGATTCAGACATGAGCCGCCTCCTTGTTCATATTGATCAACTGGCTGGCTGGCACATGGCAGGCACGACGCACGGTATCGTCCTCGTTCGACACCAGGACAGGCACCTCGCTGGCGCACTGGCTGGTCGCATGTGTGCAGCGTTCGGCAAACGGACAGCCCTTGGGCATATTGGCCAGGTTGGGCGGGTTGCCCGGAATGCTCACCAGTTCACTGCCATCTTCGTCCATGCGCGGCAGCGCACCCAGCAGACCGATGGTGTAAGGATGGCTCGGCGAATAGAAAATACTGTCGGAGTAGGCATACTCCATGACACGACCGCCGTACATCACCATGACCTGATCACACAAGCCGGCAACCACCCCCAGATCGTGCGTAATCATGATAATGGCGGTGCCAAAGTCTCGCTGCAGCTCTTTGAGCAGGGTGAGGATCTGTGCCTGGACAGTCACGTCCAGCGCAGTGGTCGGCTCGTCGGCGATCAGGATTTCCGGTTCGCACAACAGGGCCATGGCAATCATCACCCGCTGACGCATGCCGCCGGAGAATTCATGCGGGTACATGTCCACCCGACGCTTGGCATCCGGAATACGGACCGCATCAAGCAGCTGGATCGCGCGCGCCTTGGCGCTCTTGCGATCCATGCCCTTGTGCAGTTCCAGCACTTCGGTCATCTGGCGCTCGATGGTCAGGTAAGGATTCAGCGAGGTCATCGGGTCCTGGAAGATCATCGACAGACGGTCGCCACGAATCTTGTTCAGTTCATGGGCCGGCATGGTCAGCAGATTCTTGCCCTGATAAAGCGCCTCGCCCGAAGTCTGACCATTGCGCGCCAGCAAGCCCATCATCGCCAGTACCGACTGGCTCTTGCCCGAGCCAGACTCACCGACAATCCCCATGGTCTGGCCGCGCTCCAGGTTGAAACTCACACCGTTGACGGCGTGAACCATGCCATCGTGCGTGCTGAAACGCACGCCGAGGTCTTTCACTTGTAACAATGCCATTGTCTGTCCTCCGCTCAACGGTCTTTCGGGTCGAGCGCGTCGCGCAGACCATCACCAACATAATTGGCGCAATACAGGGTGACCATCAGGAAGGAGGCCGGGAAAGCCAGCATCCACAAGGCCGAATCCATGTACTGAGCACCGTTCTGCACCAAAACCCCCCAACTGGTCATCGGTTCCTGCACGCCCAGGCCGAGGAAGGACAGTACCGACTCGGTCAGGATCACGTTCGGGATGGTGACCGTGGCGTAGACCACCACCACGCCCAGCAGGTTGGGCACGATGTGGCGGAAGATGATGGCCCAGCGGGAAACGCCGATGGCGTGTGCCGCTTCGATGAACTCTTTCGACTTCAGCGACAAGGTCTGGCCACGCACGATACGCGCCATGTCGAGCCAGGAAATCGCCCCCAGGGCAATGAACATCTGCACCAGACTGCGACCGAAGAAGGTCATCAGCAAAATGGCGAACAGCATGAAGGGCAGCGCATACATCACGTCAACGAAACGCATCATCACTGCATCGACCTTGCCGCCGACGAAGCCGGCGATGGCCCCCCAGGCGACACCGATCACCACGGCCACGAAGGAGCCGAGAATGCCGACCATGAAGGTAATACGGCCGCCGACCAGAACACGCACCAGCAGATCGCGCATCTGATCGTCCGAGCCGAACAGATGCCAGTTTTCCAGCGTCGGTCCGAAAGGCTGACCAGCCGACCAGTCCTGTGCGTCAAAGGCATTCGGCAAGACCCAGGGGCCCACCGTCACCAGCAGACCGATCAGGATCAGCAGCATCAGACTGACCACGGCAGCATGGTTCTTCATGAAACGCAGCCGGGCATCCTTCCATGGGCTGCGGCCTTCCACCACGGCCACATCCAGTGCCGACTCCAGGGTTTGCGTCATTTCCTGACGCTTGGCTTTGCTAAACATATCTTGAATCTCCTGAGGTCAGTAACGGATACGTGGATCGAGCATCGCGTACACAATGTCGACCATCAGGTTGAACAAGACCGTCAGAATCGCCACCAGGGTCACCAGGCCGAGCACCAGCGTGTAATCACGGTTGATGGCGCCATTGACCAGCAGGCGACCCAGACCGGGAATGGAGAACATGGTTTCCGTCACCACGGCCTGTGCAATCGAGCTGACGGCCAGCGGGCCAAGTACGGTCACGATCGGCAGCAAGGCCGGTTTGAGCGCATGGCGCATGATGATGACGCGCATCGGCAGGCCCTTGGCTTTCGCCGTGCGGATGAAGTTGCTGTGCAGCACTTCGATCAGGCTGCCGCGCATCATCCGGCCCAGCGTGGACACGTTGATGATGGTGAGCAAGGCCACCGGCAGCGCCAGATAGGCCAGGGTCAGGTCAAACTGGCCAAAGGGCAGCAGTTTGGACCAGATGCAGAAAATCAGAATCATCACCGGCCCGATGATGAACGACGGGACGGCACTGCCGAAGTTACCCAGGAACATCACGAAATAATCGATGATGCTGTTCTGCTTGAGCGCAGCGGTAATCCCCAGCAAGACGCCAATCACCAGCGACAGGACCATCGCCACACCACCGACCGTGATCGAATAGGGCAAGGCCTGGGCCACCAGGGTATTGACCGACCAGTCCGCATAGCGGAAAGAGGCGCCCAGATCCCCGTGCAGCAGGTTGTTCAGGTAGTAGCCGAACTGCTTGTAGACCGGCTCGTTCAGATGGTACTTGGCCTGCAGATTGGCCAGCACCTCGGGCGACACCTTGCGTTCGCGGTCGAACGGACCGCCCGGCGTCAGTTGCAGCATGACAAAACAGACCGTGATCACGACGAACACGGTCGGAATCGCACCCAAAATGCGTTTGAAGGTATAAGACAACATGGATCAATAACTCCGACTCAGATCCTCACAACACGTTTGAAACGCCGATGGAATCAACGCGCGTGGCAAAAACCCGCCCGGAATCGCTCCGGGCGGGAATACAGGCAGTCTGACTGCTGATTACTGCTGGATATACAGGAACTGGGTCTTGTAATGATCCGTCGGATTGGGGATGTTCCAGCCACCGACCTTGGTCTTCACCAGATACGGGTTGGTGTACTGATACAGCGGCATCATCGGATAGTCATCCATGGCCGTCTTGGCTGCCTGGGTCAGCAAGGCAGTGCGCTTGGCAGCGTCGATGGTTTCCTTGCCCTGGGTGATCAGTGCGTCCACCTTCTTGCTGCAATACTTCAGGTCGTTCTGGTCCGAACCGCAACGGATCAGGTCGAGGAAGGAGGTGGCGTCGTTGTAGTCAACGGTCCAGCCGTTACGGGCAACCTGATAGGCACCGTCGTGACGGGTCTTGAGGAATACCTTGAACTCCTGGTTTTCCATCGAGGTCGTCACACCCAGCTTGGTCTTCCACTCGCTGGACAGGAACAGCGCGACCTTCTTGTGCGCTTCCGAGGTGTTGTACGACAGCTTCAGGTTCAGCGGATGGTTCGGGCCATAGCCGGCAGCGGTCAGCAACTTCTTGGCTTCGTCCACACGCTTGGCCATCGGCCACTTGCTCCAGTCATAGGCAGTGACGTTGGCGCCATTGGTACCGGCAACCGTCAGACCATAAGCAGGTACCTGGCCTTCGCCCAGCACCTTCTTGGTCAGGATGTCACGGTCAACCACCATGGACAGGGCCTGACGCACGCGCTTGTCCTTGAGGACCGGATCGGCGTTATTGAAGCTGTAGTAGTAGAGTGCCAGCAGCTTGTTGGTCTTCACTTCCTTCGGCATGGTGCTCAGCAGCTTCTGATACATGCCGGTCGGTGCGCGCAGAACGGTATCCAGCTGACCGGCCTGGAACATCTTCAGGGTGGCGTCTTCACTGTCGGTCGGGTTGTAGGTGACCTTGGTGATGTGGACGTTCTTGGCATCCCAGTAGTTCGGGTTCTTTTCCAGCACCAGACGGCTGTTGACGACCCATTCCTTCAGACGATAGGCGCCGTTGGAAACCAGATTGCCCGGCTTGGTGAATTCCTTGCCGAACTTGACGAACGAAGCCTTGTGCAGCGGAGCCATTTGCGGGTTGGCCAGCATGTCGGGCAGGAAAGCCGTCGGCGTTTCGGTGGTGATTTCAATGGTGTGGGCATCGGTGGCTTTGATACCCAGATTGGACACCGGCTGCTTGCCGGACATGATGTCCTTACCGTTCTTGATGAACTCGAAGAAGATGCCGTACTGGGTGGCGGTCTTCGGATCAACGGTACGCTGCCAGGAATAGACAAAATCTTCAGCAGTCACAGGATCGCCATTGGACCACTTGGCATTCTTGCGCAGGTGGAAGACCCAGGTCGTCGGGCTAGTCTGCTTCCAGCTTTCGGCCACGCCCGGCAGGATCTTGCTGTGTGCATCACGGGTGGTCAGACCTTCGTACAGGTCATCCGCCACGTTGATGGCCGGCTGCGATTCGACCTGGGAGATATCCAGCGACTCGACTTCGGAGCCATTGCCACGGACCAGTTCCTGATTGGCGGCCAGCTTGACGCCAGCCGGTACGGCGGCCTGGGCGGCCGGTACAGCGAGCGCCAGGGCGACGGAAGCCGCCAGAACGCTCAGCATGTTCTGCTGTTTCATTGTGTCTATTCTCCTGTATTTCTGAGTGCGGCCGATGAGGCTGCTTTTTGGTTTTACCGATCCGGTTTCGTGAACCGCACGGATGAGCCTATTATGCTCTTGCACTTTTTATATCATCAAGCATTGATCAGCATGATATTTTAAAAAAATCGAATAACAGACAATTTCCCCACCCCGAACCACGCCATTGTCATACCCGCACCCAGTTGGCATTTGATGTCGCAAAAGCCTGCCAGTTGCACAGGCTGTCGCCAAAATGCGAATCATTTGCACACAAGATCGCACACTCTTGCCCAAAAGCTGTCTGGCGCTGCCGCCAAAACCCTGTGGAATGCCGATATGCAATTGACACAAAATTTATGGTTATAGCCAATAACGCAATATTGTTTCACCGGCCAGAAGGCCTGGGATGACTGCTGACCGGCACTCCAACAACCCTGTTGTTGGACAATGCAAAGGTGTACCCATCTGACCGCACCTGCCCGTCAGCAGCCCGCTAAGCGTCCGTTCAGGGATAAAAAAACCCGCACGTTTTGCAATGTGCGGGCTTTTGATGACACCAGTGGCCAGCAGGACGTCATGCGCCGACCATGGCAATGCGCAGCAGGTTGGTAGCGCCTGGCGTGCCAAACGGCAAACCGGCAGCGATCGCCAGCATCTGGCCCGGCTCGGCAAAACCATGCGACTTGGCCAGCCGGCATGCGGCATCGGTCATTTCGTCAACCGACTCGGCATCCTTGGTCACCACGGCATGTACCCCCCACAACAGCGCCAGCTGACGTGCAGTCCCGACACGCGGCGTCACGCACAGAATCGGCGCTTCCGGTCGCTCGCGGGCTACCCGCCAGGCGGTATGGCCCGAGGTGCTGTAGGTCACCATCACCGGCAGCGACAGGGTATGGGCGATCTGGCGCAGCGCCGCACTGATGGCATCCGGCGCCGTGCTGCGCGGGTCACTGTGCGAGGCATCCAGCATGGCCTGATGCAGCGGGTCGCGCTCGACCTGGGCAATGATGCGATCCATCATCGACACCGCCTCGACCGGGTATTCACCGGAGGCCGATTCGGCCGACAGCATCACGGCATCGGTGCCGTCATAGATGGCCGTTGCCACATCAGAGGCCTCGGCACGGGTCGGTACCGGAGCATGCACCATCGAATCCAGCATCTGGGTCGCCACGATGACCGGCGTCCCCTTGGCGCGGCAGACACGCAGGATGCGACGCTGCGTCGGCGGGACTTGTTCCGGCGGCATTTCCACGCCCAGATCACCACGCGCCACCATGATGCCGTCGGCCACGTCGACAATGGCGTCCAGCCGCTCGATGGCGGCCGGCTTCTCCAGTTTGGCAATCACCTGGGCACGGCCATCGATCAGCTGCTTGAGCTCAAGGATATCTTCCGGGCGCTGCACGAAGGACAAGGCGACCCAGTCCACGCCAAGGGTCATGCCAAAGTCCAGATCCTGCCGGTCCTTGACCGTCAGCGGCGACAGCGGCAGCACCACACCGGGCACGTTCACGCCCTTGCGATCAGACAGATCACCGGCTGTGCGTACCACGGTCTCGGCTTCGGTCGGGCTGCATTTGACCACTTCCAGCTTGACGCGGCCATCGTCCAGCAGCAGTTCGCTGCCGGGCTTGAGCGCAGCGAAGATTTCCGGATGTGGCAAACCGACACGCTCGACACTGCCGGGCTCCAGCGACTGATCCAGGCGGAAGGTCTGCCCGGCGGTCAGATGCACGCTGTCGGTGGCGAAGGTGGCAATCCGCAGCTTCGGCCCCTGCAGATCCAGCAGGACACCGATCGGACGATCAATTTCTGCTTCGACACTGCGGATGACCGCCATGCGTTCTGCGTGTTGTTCATGAGTACCGTGGCTGAAGTTCAGCCGGAACACATCGGCACCGGCTTTGGCCAGGGCCAGGATGGTAGCGCGGTCAGAACTGGCCGGCCCCAGGGTTGCAACGATTTTGGCTTTGCGATGTCTGCGCATCTCTGTGTTTCACCTGTTCGAATGGGTACCTGTCAGGGCACCATAGTCCATGAGAGCGTCTCGCCTGCCCGCAAGGGGACCAGTTCCTCACTGCCAAACGCCAGTGTGGCTGGCACCGCCTGCGGCTTCCGTTCCAGCGTGATCTGGTCGGTGTTGCGCGGCAAGTGATAAAAATCCGGACCGTTGAAGCTGGCAAACGCCTCCAGTCTGTCCAGCGCATTCACGCTGTCGAAGGCCTCGGCATACAACTCGATGGCTGCGTGGGCGGTATACATGCCGGCACAGCCACAGGCGCTTTCCTTGGCACCCCGCGCATGCGGAGCACTGTCGGTACCGAGAAAAAACTTCTTCGATCCGGATGTTGCCGCCCGCAGCAAGGCCTGTCGGTGTACTTCACGCTTGAGCACCGGCAGGCAATAGTGATGCGGACGGATACCACCGACGAACAGCGCATTGCGGTTCATCAGCAGGTGGTGGGCCGTCAGGGTGGCAGCCAGGTTGTCGCCCCCTTCGGTCACAAAGTCGACAGCGTCCTTGGTGGTAATGTGTTCGAACACCACGCGCAGAGACGGCAATCTGGCCAGCAGCGGCATCATGACGCGCTCGATGAAAACCGCCTCGCGGTCGAACACATCGATCTCGCCATCGGTCACTTCGCCATGCACCAGCAGCGGCAAACCACACTCGGCCATGGCTTCCAGCGCCGGCATGGCATGCTCGACCGCTCTGACCCCGGCATCGGAGTTGGTGGTGGCGCCGGCAGGATACAGCTTGATGCCATGCACGAAACCGCTGGCGCGCGCCAGGCGCACCTCTTCGGCGCTGGTGGATTCCGTCAGATACAGCGTCATCAGCGGCTCGAAGCGGCTGCCGGTCGGACAGGCCGCCAGGATACGCTCACGGTACTGGCGCGCGGCGTCCACGGTGGTCACCGGCGGACGCAGGTTCGGCATGATGATGGCGCGCCCCATCTGGCGACAGGTATCGCGCAGCACATCGGCCAGCACAGCGCCATCGCGCACATGCAGATGCCAGTCATCCGGGCGGGTCAGGGTCAGGGTGTGCATGCGGGAGATTCCTGAGTGGTTCATTTGCGTTGCAGGATCAGCCTGAACTTGCCTTCGGCCGTGGTCTCGGAAACCTGCAAGGTGTTGCCGGTCTGGCGGCAGAAAGCGGCGAAATCCGCCGGTGCGCCCGGATCGGTGGCCAGCACCTCCAGGGTACTGCCACTGGCCATATCGGCCAGCGCCTTCTTGGCGCGCAGGATGGGCAAGGGGCAGTTCAGGCCCGACAAATCCAGAGAGCGATCAATTTGCATCTTGGGTAATCCAGGTTCATTCACGATACAATGTAAACATTAGCGCCTGCCGATAATCTTGCGCAGGATCTAATAGTGTACGCTGAGTGCGTATGACTCCCAACTTTAGTTGTGGTGATTATTCATGTGTGTTCTCGCCTTCGCCTATAAAATGCCCGGCCTGGGACAGCTGGTCCTGCTGGGCAATCGGGACGAGCAATATGCCCGCCCGACCGAAGCGCTGGATTTCTGGCCGGATCGTCCGGATGTGCTTGGCGGACGCGACTTGCAGGCCGGCGGCAGCTGGATGGCGATCCGCAACAACGGACGCTTTGCCGCCGTGACCCATATCCGGGAAGGCTTTGCCACCACCGGAGAACGCTCGCGCGGCGAACTGGTCAGTCAGTTCGTCCTCGGCGACGAGCCCGCGCTGGACTTTGCCGCCCGCCTGCCTGATGTCCGCCAGCACTACGCGCCCTTCAATCTGCTGTTCGGCAGCACCGATGACCTTTACCATTTTCATAGTCGCACCGGACAGTTAACGCGGGTCACCCCGGGTTTGCACACCCTGTCGAATGCCTCGCTCGACACGGCCTGGTTCAAGACCGAACGGCTGGCCGATCACCTGCGCGGTCTGCGCGCCGCGCCGCGCGAGGAAGAAGCATTTGCCTGGCTGGAAGATCCCCAGCAGGCCCCCCCCGGTCGCATGCCGAATACCGGTATCGGATCGGCCCTCGAACGGGTACTATCTTCGATCTTTATCGTCGGGCGCGACTATGGTACGCGCGCCTCAACCTTGCTGGTCGTCAGCAGCCGCGGCGATATCGCCGTGTCTGAACGCAGCTTTGGTCTGGCCGGTAAAGAAACCGGCAGACGACGTTATACCCTGCGCCCGGGTCCGCAGCCCGCCGGCACCCGCTAACGGAGAATTCATGCGTATCAAGCTTCTTGTCGCGTCCCTGGCCTGCTGCCTGCTGGCCCATGGCGCACTGGCCAACCCGGCAACCCGGGACTACAAGCCGATCAACAATGGTGTCTATGCTTTTGAAGACACCGGCCCCTGGAAAGAGGGGGAGTACACCGTCCCGCCCTATCCGGACAAACCCGATTGGGTCGGTTTTTTTGTCCCCCTCAAGAAGGACTACCATTTTTACGTGGATGGCAAATCGCTCAGCGTTGGCAGTGATGAAGTCGTACGCTTCACCTTGCGCGTGGTCAGTGCGACCGGTGCGGAAAATGTCAGCTACGAAGGGATCCATTGCCGGAGTCGCGAGACCCGCCCCTATGCCTTCGGTGATACGGTGGGCATGAAATGGTATGAATCCAGGCGCTCCGTGTGGCGCCGGGTCAATGAAGATGACATGACGCGTCTGCGTCTGGCCGAAGATCTGTGCGTCGACTGGCAAACGCCGGCGGATGCCGCCACGGCGCTGACGCTGCTGAAAAAGGCCCCCTGGCTTTAATCGCCATCCCAGCCGGCGGTCGGCCACAGGGCGACCGCCGCGCTCATTCGGCAAATTAACCACACCATGGGTATGGTTTTCGTTTCATATGAAACAAACGTTTGACTCCCCTGCACCCGGGTAGCATCCTCTCTACATATATCTTTAGATCAAGGGACTCTTCTGGCATAAGCAGCGGATATCGCAGCACGGTGTCGGACCCGCTTTTGAACCTTGCCCGTCCGAACACCCGGATGACAGGGGCGCTCAGCCCCCTCCCTCTCGCCATTTCCGCCCGATCGCCCCGCCCTGACCGCTCAGGACACGGTGTCAGCACGCTCGAAGTGACCTTGCGTTGATTCACTGATCCATCATCAAGGGGAGTGTAATGAGCGAGTACCGGGAAATGTGGCAATCACTGGGGCTGGATCTGGATGCCCACGATGCCTTGCTGTCCTACCTGGGGCAGGTTTATCAGGATGTATTCATCTCTCAGCCAAACCGGCCTCAGGGCATGCAGTATTTTGATTTCGTCATGAGCGAAGTCCATGGCCTGCGCATCAAGGAATTGATGGATGCCAAGGCGGCTGGCCGCAAAATCATCGGCTCATACTGCACCTACGTGCCGGAAGAGCTGATCCTGGCGCTGGATGGTGTGTCGGTTGGCCTCTGTACCGGTGGCGAATGGGCGACCGAATTGGTGGATCAGATTCTGCCGCGCAATACCTGTGCACTGATCAAATCGGCCTTCGGCTTCAAACTGGGCAAGGTCTGTCCCTACGTCGAAGCCTGTGATCTGGTGGTTGGCGAAAATACCTGTGATGGCAAGAAAAAGGCCTATGAGATTCTGGGTGACTATATCCCCGACCTCTATGTCATCGATCTGCCGCAGGTGAAATCCGCAGCGGGCAAGCAACTGATGCTCAGCGAGTATGCGCAATTTGCCCGCAAACTCGAAGCGGTGACCGGCAAAACCTTGCAGGCCGACAAACTGGCCGCCGCGATTGTCACCGTCAACAACAAGCGTCGGGCACTCAAGCGCCTGGCGGCTTTGCGCACGGCACGACCGGTACCGATTTCTGGCCTGGATGCCCTGCTGATCTCGCAGGTGTCGTTCTACGACGACCCGGTGCGCTTTACCAACTCGGTCAATCAACTGTGTGATGAACTGGAGCAGCGGGTCCAACAGGGCGTCGGGGTTTTCCCGGCCGATCATCCGCGCGTGGTGTTGTCGGGCTGCCCGATGGCCGTGCCGAACTGGAAGATTCCGGCCATCGTCGAAAGCAGCGGCGCAGTCATCGTGGCGGAAGAAGGCTGTGTCGGCGAGCGCAGTACGCGCTGGCTGACGGACGAAAGCGGCAGCACGCTGCCACAGATGATGCAGCATCTGGTCGACCGCTACCTGCAGATCGACTGTGCCGTGTTCACCCCCAACCCGTCGCGGCTGAACTTTGTGCGGGATGTTTCCGCCGAGCGCAAGTCCGATGGCGTGATCCACTATACCTTGCAGTTCTGTCAGCCATACCAGATGGAGACCGGTCCGGTGATCAAGGCGCTGGAGCAATCGGCCATCCCGACCTTGCGCATTGACACGGATTACAGCCAGGAAGATGTCGGCCAGATCCGTACCCGTGTCGAGGCCTTCATCGAACGGTTGAGTGCATGAGAACAGCCGGCATTGATATCGGCTCACGTACCGTCAAGCTGGTCATCCTGGAGGATGGCCAGCCGGTACTGCACCGAGTGATGGAAAACACCTTCGAGCCGCTGGCGGTCTGCCGCCAGCTGCTGCAGGATCAGCATTTCGACGCCATCGCCGCGACCGGCTATGGCCGGCGATTGTTCGCCGGCCAGCTGGGCGGCGAAGTCATTACCGAGATACGCGCGGCCGCGCTGGGTGCCCGCCACTGCTTTCCGGACTGCTGCACCGTACTGGATATCGGTGGACAGGATACCAAGGCCATTTCACTGGGTGCGGACGGCCACGTCGGTCAGTTCGAAATGAACGATAAATGCGCAGCCGGCACCGGACGGTTTTTCGAAGTCCTGGCCATGTCGCTCGGCTGCACCCTCAACGAGTTCGGGGAATTGGCCCTGGCGGGTCAAGAGGGGCCTGGGCATGTCATCAACAGCACCTGCACCGTTTTTGCCGAGTCGGAGGTGGTCAGCCTGATCGCCCGTGGCTGCCGGCGAGAGGAAATTGCCCGCGGTATCGTGGATGCGGTTGCCTCTCGCGCCGCCGCACTGGTGCGCCGCATCTCGCCGGTGTCGCCCCTGGTCTTCATCGGCGGACTGGCGCACTGTCATGCTTTGCGTCAGGCCCTGACGCAGCGACTGGACATGCCCGTGCTGATTCCGCCGCAAAGACAAACCGTCGTGGCCCTCGGCGCCGCGCTGGCGGCCGAAGCCAGCATCCAGACGAGACGCTCAGGCAAGGCACAGACCGACAGAAATGATGTATTTGGCACAACAAATTCAGCTACTTAATGCAAAATAATTAGCCCGAACGCCTTGGCTTCTCTCCGTCCCCCCAGGCTGCGATAGTGTCGCCCCAGCCTCCCTGGGAGGCAGCACTTTACCCGGAGAATCCAAGATGTTCCCCATTGACGACACCAGCTATCCCGCCAGATCGGGCTTCAACCAGCGCATCCGCTTCCTGATCATCCACTATACTGCTCTGCCCTTTGCCGGTTCAGTCACCGCCCTGACCCGGGGCAATGTCAGTGCTCACTATCTGATTCCGGCACGACAAGACGCGAGCTACCGGGCGGCCGGCTTCGACACGCTGCGCATTTTCAGGCTGGTCAGGGAAGAGGATCGGGCCTGGCACGCCGGCATCAGCCATTGGGCAGGCAGGGATAATCTGAATGACACGGCGATCGGCATCGAGATCGTGAACCTGGCCAGTGCCCGCGGCGGGGTATTTGACTTCCCCGACTACGAAGAAGAGCAGATCCTGGCGCTGCAGCAGTTGGCCACTTCGATTCTGGCCCGCTATCCGGATATCTCGCCAAAGCATGTGGTCGGCCATGCGGATGTCGCCTATGAGCGCAAATCCGACCCCGGCCCGAAATTGCCATGGCAGCGCTTGCACCAGGCCGGGATTGGCGCCTGGTATGAGGAGTCGGTCAAACAGCAGTTCGCGGCACAATTCACGCGTACGGGCTTACCCGCGCGGGCAGAGCTGGCGGTGGCATTCAAGCGCTACGGTTATGCCGCCCCGGCATCAGACAGTCAGTGGCGATCGCTGCTGCGGGCATTCCAGATGCACTTCCGGCCCGGCGATATCCGTGGTGAACTCGACATTGAAAGCTGCGCCATTCTCTACGCGCTGAACCAGCGTTACAGCCAGGGTGCCTGAGCTCGCCTGCCTGCCACCACGGGCAGGCAGGCGGGTGGCTTATTTCTCTTCGTTGAAACCAAACGGCCCGCTATGCACGAAGGCCAGCTTGCAATCGCTCAGGTAGCGGGCATCGTGGATACGCCCGGCACGGTTATAACCGGTTTCGCCCTGCTCCAGTACAAAGGGGTCGCCATCCTTCTGCAGGCTGCCATCGGCGGCCCGACAGTAGTACTGCACCTGCATCCGGCCAGCGACCACCACGGTCATGTCATCACCAGGGTGCGAGTGCGGCGGCTCGGTCATGCCGGCGTCCCAATGCTCCAGCAGCAATTCGACCCCATTCGGATCGGCAGGCAGGGTCGACCGCATGCGAAAGCCGGCCGGTTCGCCTTCCGGCGTCACCAGGTGTTGCCATACTTCACTGCTGTCAGTCGTGACCTCAAGCTTGTGGTTCATTGTGTGCTCCTTGAAAAATGGGCAAAGGTTGGTTTCAGCTTACACCTTGCCGGAACGCTCTGTATTGGCCTGCATCATGGGCCCGGGTAGTCGCAGCAGCAGAATCGTCGCCATGAGCAGTCCCAGTGCGCTGCTCAGGTACAGGCTGACGGCAGGACGAAGCATGTCGGCCAGCCAGCCGGCAGCCATGCCCATGCACGCAGCAGTCCACACCTGGCGTCGATAGCTGCAGGCGCTCGCCCAGCCGATCAGCTGCGGCGGGAAATGTCGCAGCAAACCATGCCAGCCCAGGCTGAACACCACGTTGGAGAGCACATGCGCCAGGAAAACCAGCAGCAAGGCCCATGGGAGCTGACTGACCACGGGCAGCAGGCCATAGCACAAGGCAAACCCGGCCAGACAAAGCAGCAATAACCGGTTGCTGGCACCTTTCGACAGCCAGTGCTCCCGCACCAGCAAGGGACCACACAATTGCCCCAGGCTGCGGGCAAACAGCAGCGGCAACATCTGCTGGTTGCCTTGTGAGCCCAGTACCGGCAACAGGGCCATGGCAGGCGCACCGACCAGGGTCAGCACCGAGAGCAGCCACAGGCTGCGGCGCTGTCCGGCGGTCAGCGTCGTGGGATGCCGCTGGCGGCCTGATGGTGTCGGTGCTGGGCGGGTGATGACGGGCAGGGCGTTCAGCCAGGCGATGGCCAGCAGATAGCTGAGCGCATCCAGCGCCAGCAAGCTCCGGGCGGGCCAGTGCGGATAGAGCAGCACGCCCAGCCCGATACCAAACAAGACGTGGCAGGCAAACACCAGGGTGTCGATCAGGGCCCCCGCGGCGGTCTCCTCAGCCGCCAGCCCCTGCTTCAGCAGGGTGGTCAGCGCAGGCAGCGCCATACCGCCGGTCAATGCCGACATCAGGCTGGCCAGCAACAACCAGCCCGGATGCTGCAGGGCGAGCGCCAGCCAGGGCAGCAACAAGCCGGCGAGTCCCCCGGCCTCGGCCAGCATCAGGATGCGGGCCGGCGACATACGGCCAAGCAGGGACTCACCGAGCCGGCTGCCGAGCAGTCCGGGGGCCGTATTCAGCACAAAGGCCAGTGCCATGCCGGATGGCGGGGCATGCCATTGCCTGAGGGTAGCAAAAATGACAATGAAGGTCAGACCATTACCGATCGAGCTGGCGATCAGCGCAAAGCATAGGCGGCGCAGCCAGGCGTGGTGACGCCATGCGCGCAGAAAAATCCGGAACATGATGTTTTCCCATGAAAAATCAGCCCTGTCGGGCAAAGATGGCTGGATTTTTCAGGAATGCATCACATGGGCAAGCGCAATCAGGACAGAGGAAGAAGCAATGACAATATCATTGCGGCAACGCTTTCACAATCAGTTTTCAAACCGCCCCTAGTGCCGGGCCAACCCCAACAGCCAGAGCACCAGCAGCACGCCGCAAAGCCATGTCAGATAGTGCAGGCCACGGCCGATCTTTTGTGCCTGCAGGGCATCCGGCCGACGTGCCAGACGGATCATCCCCACGCCACAGAACAAGGTGCCGGCAAACAGGGCAAAACGCAGTAGTGCCTGCATCACTCGGGGTCCGGAATACGGTGGAAACTGGAGGGCGCGTCTTCCGGTTCGCGGAAGCTGACATATTCCCAGGCATCGGGCGTCGCCAGCAGCTTGCGCAGCAGCTGATTATTCATGGCATGGCCGGATTTAAAGCCGGAGAAGGCACCGATGATCGGATGACCAAGGATGTACAGGTCGCCGATGGCATCAAGGATCTTGTGACGGACAAACTCATCCGGGAAACGCAGTCCGCCCTCATTGAGGACAAATTCGTCATCGATCACGATGGCGTTTTCCAGATTGCCCCCCAGCCCCAGACCGTGATTACGCATCGACTCGACCTCATGCATGAAGCAGAAGGTGCGGGCCCGGCTGATCTCGTCGATATAGGAATGGTTGGCAAAATCGATCTGTACGGTCTGCGGCGCCAGATTAAACGCCGGGTGATTGAACTGGATCGACAGGGTCACTTTGAAGCCATCATACGGCTCGAAGCGGACCCATTTGTCGCCCTCAACCACCTCAACCGACTGCTTGATGCGGATAAAACGTTTTGCTGTCTTTTGCTCGATGATGCCGGCAGTTTGCAGCAAATAGATAAAGGGGGCGGCAGAGCCATCCATGATGGGAATCTCTACCGCCGTCACTTCGACATCCAGGTTGTCGATCCCTAATCCGGCGAAAGCAGACATGAGGTGCTCGATGGTGCCGACACGCACACCGGTCTCCGTGACCAGTGTTGAGGAGAGTCGCGTGTCGTTCACCATCAGCGGCTCGGCTTTCACCGCTTCCGACCCGGGCAAGTCGGTGCGATAGAAGGTGATTCCCGAGTCGGGTTTGGCCGGCAACAGGGTCAGGCGTACCCGTTCGCCGGAGTGCAAACCCACACCCGTGGCGCTGATCGCTTGCTTCAGCGTGCGCTGCAGAATCATTTGATGCTTTCTACCAAATCAGGGACGACCTGAGTTTAGCATGGCCAAGACCTATGCTTTATTAATTAATAAAATCAAATCGATAGCGCGTATCGATCAGTCTGCCTGCTTGCGCAGGAAGGCCGGGATATCGAACGATTCGCTCACTTCCGGATTCGAGAAGTCGGTCGAGCTCGGCGTGCGACGGCCACGGCTGCGCATGATCGCCGGGGTATCGAAATCGTCGTAGTTCAGCACTTCGACCGCACGGTCATCGGTGCCGGTCTTGACGATCTTGATGTATTCCGGACGCTCTTCATTGCGGGTTGCCGGCTTCTTGCCCAGACCGGTGGCGATCAGGGTGACACGAATGGTGTCTTCCGGGATATCGTCCACTTCGGCGGTACCGAACTTCACCTCCGCGCTTTCGTCGGCGTACTGACGGACGATCGACATGATTTCGCGGTATTCGCTCATCTTCAGGCAGCCCGGTGCGGTCGAGATATTGACCAGCACGCCACGCGCACCTTCCAGCGTGATGTTGTCCAGCAGCGGGCTGGCAACGGCCTGCTCGGCCGCCACACGGGCACGGTCGATACCGGAGGCGTAGGCCGAACCCATCATGGCCAGGCCCATTTCGCACATCACGGTGCGGACGTCGGCAAAGTCGACGTTGATCAGACCGGGGCAAGTGATCACTTCGGCGATACCGGCCACGGCGCCCTTGAGGACGTCATCCGCCGCGCGGAAGGCTTCGCGCATGGTGACATCATCGCCCAGCACTTCCATCAGCTTTTCGTTCGGGATCACGATCAGCGAATCGACATGCTTTTTCAGATCATCGATACCGGACTGGGCCACCTTGGTCCGTTTGCCTTCGTGTTCGAAAGGACGGGTCACCACACCGACGGTCAGGATGCCCATTTCCTTGGCCACTTCGGCGACCACCGGGGCAGCACCGGTGCCGGTCCCGCCACCCATGCCGGCCGTGACGAACACCATATTGGCACCGCGCAGGGTGTCGGCGATGCGCTCACGGTCTTCCAGCGCCGCATTGCGGCCGATTTCCGGGTTGGCACCGGCGCCCAGGCCCTTGGTCAGGCAAGTGCCCAGCTGCAGCTTGATCTGCGCCTTGTTGCGCTTCAGGGTTTGGGCATCGGTATTGGCGCAGATGAATTCCACGCCTTGTACCTTGCCGTCGATCATGTTGTCGATGGCATTGCAACCGCCGCCGCCCACACCGATCACTTTGATGACGGCTTCCTGAGCCGCATCCTGCATGACTTCGAATACCATTCCGCTCATTTTTCTCTCCTCATTAAAGATGAGCCTGTTACTGATACAACGCCCGAACAATGTTTAGAAATTGCCTGCAAACCACGCCTTCATGCGCGAGAACACACTGCCCACGCCGCCTGAAGCCGCCTTCGACCCCGACGGGGCCTGAATCTGATCCTTGCCGTACAACAGCAGGCCGACACCGGTGGAGAAGCGCGGCGTCTTGACCACCTCGGCCAGACCGCCCACGTACTTCGGCACACCGACACGCACCGGCATGTGGAACACCTCTTCGGCCAGTTCGACCATGCCCGGCATCAGGCTGGCACCGCCGGTCAGCACGATGCCGGAAGACAGCATGTCTTCGAAACCGCTGCGGCGCAGCTCCTGCTGCACCAGCTGGAACAACTCTTCGACTCGCGGCTCGACCACTTCGGCCAGCGTCGCGCGCGACATCTGGCGCGGTCCGCGCTCACCCACGCCGGGCACTTCGATCATCTGCCCCGGATCGGCCAGGTTCACCAGCGCCACGCCATGCTGGATCTTGATGTCCTCGGCTTCCTTGGTCGGCGTACGCAGTGCCATGGCGATGTCGTTGGTGATCTGGTCACCGGCGATCGGAATCACCGCCGTATGGCGGATGGCGCCATTTGCGTAAACCGCGATATCGGTAGTCCCGCCGCCGATGTCGATCAGGCACACGCCCAGATCCTTTTCGTCTTCCGACAGCACTGCGATGGCCGAGGCCATCGGCTGCAGCACCAGATCCGACACTTCCAGACCGCAGCGCCGCACGCACTTGGTGACGTTCTGTGCTGCCGACACGGCGCCGGTGACGATATGCACCTTCGCCTCCAGTCGGACACCGCTCATGCCCAGTGGCTCGCGCACCCCTTCCTGACCATCGATGCTGTACTCCTGGGTCAGGATGTGCAGCACCTGATGATCCGGCGGAATACTCACCGCACGGGCGGTTTCGATCACGCGGTCAATATCCATCTGCGTCACTTCACGGTCCTTGATCGCCACCATGCCGTGCGAGTTGACGCTCTTGATGTGGCTACCGGCAATGCCGGTAAACACTTCATGGATCTTGCAGTCAGCCATGAGCTCCGCCTCTTCCAGCGCGCGCTGGATCGCCTGCACGGTGGACTCGATGTTCACGACCATGCCGCGCTTGAGTCCGCGCGAGGGGGTCTGCCCCATGCCGACGATGTTGAGCTGGCCATCCTCCAGGACCTCCGCGACGATCGCCACGATCTTCGACGTGCCGATGTCGAGGCCAACCAACATGTTCTTGCTTTCCTTCGGTTTGCTCACCTGTCGCTCCAACTGCTTACTTTTTACCTTGAGCCGCCTGCGATGCCTGATACCCCGGCATGCGGACAGCGAATCCATTCGGATAACGCATATCGACGTAGCTGATCGGGTACGGCAGCCTTGCCAGCGTTCCCTTCCAGTGGGTCGTGAACCGGAGCGCGCGATTCTCGACATCGCCCCGTCCCAGCTCGATATGTACCCCGTTATCCAGCTCAACACTCCATGCGCGCCGATCAGACAACACCAGCCGCACGATCTTCAAATCTGCCAGGGCGAAGTCCTGCTTCAGCCGCTGATACATCTGCGCCATGTCCTTCTGGGCGCCTGCCGGACCGTAAAACACCGGCAGATCATTCTGGTCGCTGGCGGCGTCAAACCATGTGCCATTGACATCGACCAGCCCGTCCTCCCCCCAGCGCGACAGCGCCGCATACTCGTCAATCGAGATCTCCAGCGTATCCGGCCAGGTTCTTCTCACCTGTGCGCCCCTGACCCAGGGCAGCTTGCCGAATGCCGCACGCGTACGATCAATGTCCAGGGTAAAGAACGAACCGGTCAGTTCATGCTCGGCAATGAACTTCAGCTGTTCCGGCGTGACCCGCTGCATCTTTCCGGTGATGCGGATCTTCTTCACCGGGAACACCGGTGCATGCGTTACCCAAAACCCACCTGCGTACAGCAACATCCCGATCGAGACCAGCAACAGCAGATTCGCCAGCCTGCGCAACGCGATGTGGTTATCCCACATGCGCCGTATCCAGTACCGCCAGACACAGATCCTCGTAGCTCATGCCGGCCTGACGGGCGGCCATCGGCACCAGACTGTGGCTGGTCATGCCCGGGGCGGTATTCACTTCCAGCAGGTAAGGCTGACCGGCCTCATCCATCAGGAAGTCGATGCGGCCCCACCCCTGCCCGCCAAGTACCTTGAAGGCACGCAGGGCATATTCGTGAACCCGGGCCTCGGTGTCGGCCGGAATCCCCGACGGACAGCGGTACACCGTGTCATCACGGAAATACTTGGCGTCATAGTCATAAAACTCGGTCGCCGGCTCGATCTTGATGGTCGGCAGCGCACGCTCGCCCAGCATCGCGCAGGTATACTCGCCACCACCAATGAACTGCTCCGCCAGCACCAGGCTGTCGTACTTGCGGGCAGCTTCGTAGGCTGCACGCATTTCCGCCGCGCTTTTCACCTTGCTGATGCCGATGCTCGAGCCTTCACAGGCAGGCTTGACGAACAGCGGCAGTCCCAGTTCGGCAACCACCTGATCCAGGTCCGTCTGCTCATCCAGCAGACGGAACGCCGGAATCGGCAGCCCGGCGGCCTGCCACAGCAACTTGGTGCGCCACTTGTCCATCCCGATGGCCGAAGCCATGACGCCACAACCGGTATACGGCAGCCCGAGGGTTTCCAGCGCGCCCTGCAGCGTGCCATCTTCGCCAAACGGGCCATGCAGAATGATGAAAACGCGATCGAAGCCTTCCTCCTTGAGCGCCGACAGCGGCTTCTCGGAAGGATCGAACGGGTGCGCATCCACCTGACGCGACTGCAGCGCCTTGAGCACGCCACTGCCGCTCATCAGCGACACTTCGCGCTCGGCGGAGGATCCGCCCATCATCACTGCCACTTTGCCGTACTGCTTCATTGCCTTGTTTCCTGTGCTGGCCGCCTGTGCGGCCGGTTTGCTTAAACTTGTGCCACCACTTTGGCCGGCACGGCACCAATGGAGCCTGCCCCCATGGTGATCACCACATCGCCGTCGCGGGCAGCATCGAGAATCGCCTGCGGCATGTCGTCGATGCTTTCGACGAAAATCGGTTCGACCTTGCCGCCGATCCGCACGGCACGCGCCAGGGCACGGCCATCCGCGGCCACGATCGGGGCTTCGCCCGCGGCATACACCTCACCCAGCAACAGACCGTCCACGGTGTTCAGCACCTTGACGAAGTCTTCGAACAGGTCGCGGGTGCGGCTGAAACGGTGCGGCTGGAAGGCCAGCAGCAGCCGGCGGTCCGGGAATGCGCCGCGGACGGCAGCCAGCGTCGCGGCCATTTCGACCGGATGATGGCCGTAGTCGTCGATCAGCGTGAACTGCCCGCCATCCTTGCTGGCGACTTCACCGTAGCGCTGGAAGCGACGGCCGACGCCGGCGAAGTCAGCCAGGCCCTTCTGGATCGACGGAATATCTGCACCGCACTCCAGACCGATGGCAATCGCCGACAGCGCATTGAGCACGTTGTGGCGGCCCGGCAGGTTGAGCAGGACCGGGAAGCGCTGGCCGTCCTTCAGCACGACGTCGAAACGCATGCGGCCGGCATCGGCGACCAGGTTCTCGGCGCGGATATGGGCATCGGCATCAAAACCATAGGTCGTGACCGGCTTGGTGATACGCGGCAGAATCTCGCGCACATTGGCGTCGTCGACACACAGCGCGGCACACCCGTAGAACGGCAGGCGCTGCAAGAAGTCGACGAAGGCCTGCTTCAGCTTGTCGAAGTCATGACCATAGGTGTCCATGTGGTCGGCATCGATATTGGTCACGACGGCCATCACCGGGGTCAGATACAGGAAAGAAGCATCCGACTCGTCGGCCTCGGCCACCAGGAACTCGCCCGAGCCCAGACGCGCATTGGTGCCGGCCGCCGTCAGCTTGCCGCCGATGACGAAGGTCGGATCCAGTCCGGCAGCGGCCAGTACCGAGGACACCAGGCTGGTGGTGGTGGTCTTGCCGTGGGTACCGGCAATGGCGATGCCCTGCTTGAAGCGCATCAGCTCGGCCAGCATCAGCGCGCGCGGGATCACCGTAATGTTCTGGGCCTTGGCGGCCATCACTTCCGGGTTGTCGGCCTTCACGGCCGTCGAGGTCACCACCACATCCGCACCCTGCACATACGTGGCATCGTGCCCGAAATACACGCGCGCTCCCTGGCCGACCAGGCGCTTGGTGGTGGCGTTATCGGACATGTCGGAACCGCTGACGGTATAACCCAGGTTCAGCAGTACCTCGGCGATGCCGCTCATGCCGACACCGCCAATGCCTACGAAGTGGATGTGATTGACTCTGTGTTTCATTTCATTCTCTTGTCAGTGCCTCGCAGGCATCGGCGACGCGCGTGGCGGCATCGACGATGGCGAGACGGCGTGCGTTGCGGGCCATTTCCAGGCACTCGTCACGCGTCAATGTTTGCAGGCTGGCCGCCAGGCTGGCCGGCGTCAGTTCCTTTTGCGGCACCAGACGGGCTGCACCGGCCCGGGACAGGTAGCGGGCATTGCCGGTCTGGTGGTCATCCACGGCGCTGGGCAACGGTACCAGCATGCTGGCTACACCGGCCGCGGCCAGTTCGGCTACCGTCAAAGCGCCGGCACGGCAGATCACCAGATCGGCGCGGGCATACTCGACGGCCATGTCATCGATGAAGGCGCGGCAATCTGCCTCGACGCCGGCATCGGCATAATGCTGTTTCAGGGCATCGATCTGCTTGACGCCGGCCTGATGCACCACCTGCGGTCGCTGCGCTTGCGGCAACAGGGCCAGCGCCTGCGGCAAGGTTTCGTTCAGCACCTTGGCCCCCAGGCTGCCGCCCACCACCAGTACGCGCAGCGGGCCGCTGCGATCGGCAAAGCGGCTTTCCGGCTCGGCCACGGCGGCGATCTCCGGACGTACCGGGTTGCCGACCAGGCCGTCATCTCCCGGGAAGGCACCCGGGAAGGCAAACAGGGTGCGGCTGGCAATCTTCGACAGCAGGCGATTGGTCAGCCCGGCCACCGAGTTCTGCTCGTGAATCACCAGCGGCTTCCACAGCACGCGGCTCATCAGGCCACCCGGGAAGCCGGTATAACCACCGAAGCCGACAGCGATATCCGGACGGTGGCGCAGGATGACGCCGGTGGTACAAGCCAGGGCTCGCGCCATCATGAAGGGCAGCGAGAGCCAGCGCTTGAGACCGTTCTTGCGCATGCCGGCGATGCGGATGGTTTCGATGGCATAGCCGTGCTGCGGCACCAGACGGGTTTCCATCCCGCCCGCGGCACCGAGCCAGATCACCTGCCAGCCGCGCCCCTTGAGGACGTCAGCCACGGCCAGTGCCGGGAAGATATGCCCCCCGGTACCACCCGCCATGATCATTACGGTCTTGTTTGCCATCATCGTTTCCATGCGCCTCAGCCTTTGTAGCCGCGCATGATCCTCCGGTTTTCGTAATCGACGCGCAGCAGCAGCGCCATCGAAATCAGGTTGAACAACATCGCCGAACCACCAAACGACATCAGGGGCAGCGTCAGACCCTTGGTCGGCAACAGACCCATGTTCACGCCCATGTTGAAAAAGGCCTGAATCCCGAGCCAGATGCCGATGCCCTGCGCCACCAGCGACTGGTAGTAACGCTCCAGCTTGCGCGACTCGACCCCGATGTGGAACGCGCGGCGCACGATCCAGGCATACAGGGCAATCAATACACAAATGCCGAAAAAGCCGAACTCTTCGGCAATCACGGCCAGAATGAAGTCGGTGTGCGCTTCCGGCAGGTAAAACAGTTTTTCCACACTTGCGCCGAGCCCGACACCGAACCACTCACCGCGACCGATGGCGATCAGCGAGTGCGACAGCTGATAGCCCTTGCCGAACGGATCATCCCAGGGGTCCATGAACCCCAGCACCCGCTTCAGGCGATACGGCGAGCTGATGATCAGCAGCACGATCGCCACCAGCGCCATCGCGGCCAGCCCGCTGAAGATGCGCATGTTGATGCCGCCGAGGAACAGAATCCCCATGGCAATCGTCATGACCACCATCAGCGCGCCGAAGTCCGGCTCGCGCAGCAGCAGGAAGGCCACCACCACCATGGCGACAAACATCGGCAGAAAGCCTTCCTTGAGGCTGTGCAACTTGTGCGACTTTCGCACCGTGTAATCTGCCGTGTAGATCACCGTGGCCATCTTCATCAGTTCAGACGGCTGCAGATTGATCACGAACAGCGAGATCCAGCGCCGCGAACCGTTGACCACCTTGCCGATCCCCGGGATCAGCACCGCCACCAGCATCAGTACGCCGATCAAAAACAACTTGCCGGCGTATTTCTGCCAGAAGGCCGTCGGAATCTGAAACGCGACATAGCCGCCGGACAGACCAATCACCATGAAAATCACATGGCGAATCAAATAAAAGTACTTGTTCTGCGTTGCCGCATCGGCTTCCGCATAAGCAATCGAGGCCGAGTACACCATCACCAGGCTGATCGACAGCAACAGGGCAATGGCCCAGGCCAGTGCCTCGTCGATCACGCTGGTGGCGGCATACTGTCCTTTCATGCTGGCCACCGTCATAGCCCGCGCTCGCTCTGCACGGCGCGCACGGTATCAATGAATACCTGGGCGCGCTCGGCATAATTGCGGAACATGTCCAGGCTGGCACAGGCGGGCGACAGCAACACCACATCACCCGGTTGCGCCAGCGCACAGGCGGCACGCGTCGCATCCTGCAGCGTCTCGAAGTGCTGCAGGGCAATCTCGCTGCCGGACAGCGCCGCAGCGATCTTGTCGGCATCGCGGCCGATCAGCATCACCTTGCGCACAATGCGCTGGCAGGCCGGCGCCAGCGGCGCGAAATCCTGGCCCTTGCCATCGCCACCGGCAATCAGCACCACCGGACGGGTCATGCCGTTGAGCGCCGCTACCGTGGCACCGACATTGGTGCCCTTGGAGTCGTCGATGAACTTGATACCGTCGAATTCATTGACCAGCTCGACGCGATGCGACAAGCCGCGGAAGCTGCTCAGACCGGCCAGCAGGGTCTCGCGAGCCAGGCCGATGCCTTCGCACAGCGCCAGTGCCGCCAGGGCATTGGCGGCATTGTGCAGTCCCTCGAGCGGGAGCTGTGCCAGGTCGAATGACCGCTGGCCATCCAGGCACAACCAGGCCTGCCCCTCTTGCTGCTGCAGCCCGTATTCAACACGATCATTCAGCGCGAACCATTTGATGGCATGCCCCGGCCGCACCATGGCGCGCACCAGCGGGTCTTCGGCATTCAGTACCTGCACGCCGCGGCCGTTGAACACGGCGGTCTTGGCATGGGCGTAATCCAGCAGATCGTTGTAGCGATCGAGGTGATCCTCGGAGATGTTCAGTACCGTGGCCGCATCGGCGTGCAGGCTGGTGGTGGTCTCCAGCTGGAAGCTGGACAGTTCCAGCACCCAGACATCCGGCTGCTTGCCGCTGGCCTCGCGCTGCGCCAGGGCTTCCAGTACCGGCAGGCCGATATTGCCCGCCACTTCGGCATCCAGACCGGCATGGCGGCACAAATGTCCCACCAGCGTGGTCACCGTGCTCTTGCCGTTGGAGCCACTGATGGCAATCACGCGCGCGTCACTGCCGGCGATGGCACGGGCAAACAGCTCGATATCGCCGACCACCTCGCCACCCCGGGCGCGATAGGCGGCAATGGCCGGGGTGGACAATGCCACGCCCGGGCTGACAACCAGCAGTTCGACGCCGTCGAAGGTCTGTGCGTCAAAGGCGCCGGCACGCACCGTCACCTGAGGCAGTTCGCGGTGCAGCACGTCCAGGTTGGGCGGCGTGGCACGGCTGTCGGCCACCGACACGATCGCGCCGTGCGCGGCAAGCCAGCGCACGGTGGCCAGCCCGGAATCTCCGAGCCCCACGACCATGATGTGACGGTTGGCAATATTCATTTTCATTCTCAGCGCAGCTTGATGGTCGACAGGCCGATCAGCACCAGCATCATGGTGATGATCCAGAAACGCACGACCACCTGCGTCTCTTTCCAGCCCTTCAGTTCATAGTGGTGATGCAGCGGTGCCATGCGGAACACCCGCTTGCCGGTGAGCTTGAACGATGTCACCTGGATCATCACCGACAAGGCTTCCATCACGAACAGACCACCCATGATGAAAAACACGATTTCCTGCCGCACGATGACGGCCACGGTGCCCAGCGAAGCCCCCAGTGCCAGCGCCCCGACGTCGCCCATGAACACCTGGGCCGGATAGGCGTTGAACCACAGAAAGCCCAGGCAGGCGCCGCAAATCGCCGCGCAGAATACGGCCACTTCGTGGGCCCCCGGAATAAAGGGCAGGCCGAGGTATTTGGAAAACACCGCGTGGCCGGCAATGTAGGCGAAAATCGCCAGCGCTGCCGCCACCAGCACCGTCGGCAGGGCCGCCAGACCATCCAGGCCGTCGGTCAGGTTGACGGCATTGGAGGCGCCGACAATCACCAGATAGGTCAGCACGCAGAAACCGATGGCGCCGAACGGATAGATAACGTTCTTCAGGAACGGCACGATGAACTCGGTCGATGCCGGCAGGCTGGCGGTGCTCACCAGCAACACCCCGGCGCTGATGGCGATCAGCGACTGCCAGAACATCTTGGCGCGGGCCGAGATTCCCTTCGGGTCGCGGTAGACGACCTTGCGCCAGTCATCGTAAAACCCGATGGCACCGGTGCTCAGCATCACGGCCAGCAGAATCCAGACATATTTGTTGCGCAGGTCGGCCCACAGCAGGACGGTCAGGGTGATCGACAGCAAGATCAGCGTCCCGCCCATGGTCGGCGTCCCGGCCTTGATCAGGTGGGTTTGCGGACCATCGGAACGTACCGCCTGGCCAGCCTTCAGCTCGGTGAGCTTGCGGATCAGCATCGGCCCCAGGCACAAGGAGATCCCCAGCGACGTCAGCGATGCCAGCACGGCACGCAAGGTCACGTAGTTGAAGACACTGAATGCGCGAATATGATGCGCAAGCAAATCAGCTAACCAGAGCAACACTTCATTTCCCCTTCTGGCCGACCAGGTGGTCGACGACACGATCCATGTTCATGAAGTGCGAACCTTTGACCAGCACAGTCGCCTGCGGCGGCAAGGCGCCGTCCAGCCAGGCCAGCAAGGGTTCGATCGCTTCAAAATGCTTTGCCGGCGCGCCATAGGCCTCGCTGGCATGGCGGCTGAGTTCCCCCAGCGTCACCATCATTTCGACGCCAAGCTGACGGGCAGCCTGACCAATTTCGGCATGCAACTGCGGCGCCGTCTCGCCCAGTTCGCCCATGTCGCCCATCACGAACCAGCGCGGTGCACGCAGTCGCGACAAGACTTCCAGGCCGGCATGCATCGAATCCGGGTTGGCGTTATAGGTGTCGTCCAGCACACTGGCCCCATTGCGGGCGGTCTTCTTTTGCAGACGCCCCTTGGCGCCTTCGAAGGCCATCAGGCCGCGCGTGATGGCAGCAGGCGGTACATCCAGCGCCAGCGCCAGCGTGGCGGCGGCCAGGGCGTTGCGTACGTTGTGCTCGCCCGGTGCGGGGATGCGTACGGCCATCTCGCCCAGCGGGGTGTGCAGCGTCATGCTGCTGCCGTCACTGCCCAGGGTGTAATTCAGCGCCTGCACATCGCCCTGCTTGAGGCCAAAACGCAGCACGCGATGCGCACCGGCGGCTGCGGCAAACAGTTCGGCATTCGGGTCTTCGGCGTTGAACACGGCCACGCCATGTTCCGGCAGGCCCTCGAAGATTTCCGACTTGGCCCGGGCAATGCTCTCGACCGAGTCAAACTGGCCCAGGTGGGCACGCAGGGCATTGTTGATCAGCGCGACATCCGGACGAGCCAGCGCGGTGAGATAGCTCAGCTCCCCGGTATGGTTCATGCCCATTTCGATCACGGCATAGCGATGCGAGGCATTCATGCCCAGGAGCGTCAGCGGCAGGCCGATGTCGTTGTTCAGATTACCGGCGGTCATCAGGACGGCATCGGCACCGGCGTGGGCACGCAGGATGGCGGCCAGCATTTCCTTGACCGTGGTCTTGCCGTTCGAGCCGGTCACCCCCACCAGCGGCAGGTCGAAGCGGGCACGCCAGCCGGCGGCCAGCTGACCAAGCGCCAGCCGTGTATCGGCCACGGCGATCAGGCTGCCTTCCTGCTCAAGCGCAAACCCTTCGTGAACCACGGCGGCCACCGCCCCCTGTTCCAGCGCTTTTACCACGAAATCATGCGCATCGAAGCGCTCGCCCTTGAGGGCAACAAACAGATCGCCCGGCTGGATGGCCCGGCTGTCGGTCACCACACGCATGATCTCGGCATCCGAGCCGATCAGCTGGCCGCCCGCCAGGCGTGCGGCTTCAGATAGCGTCAGCATCATGTGTCTTGCCCCATTCGGTCAGTGCATCTTCAGCGACGCGAAAATCGGAGAACGGCCGTTTGACGCCGTTGATATCCTGATATTCTTCGTGCCCCTTGCCGGCAATCAGGATGATGTCGCCAGCCCGTGCCTGCGCCACGGCCCAGTGAATGGCCGCTTCGCGATCCACTTCCACATGGCCCGGGTGCTTCATGCCGGCCAGCACCATATTGATGATGGACAGAGGATCTTCGGTACGCGGATTGTCGCTGGTCAGCACCGCGACGTCGGCAATCCGCTCGGCAATCCCACCCATGATCGGACGCTTGCCGTTGTCGCGGTCGCCGCCACAGCCAAACACGCAGAACAGCTTGCTGCCGGCCGGACGAATCTCGGCCAGCGTCGACAGCGCCTTGTCGAGCGCATCCGGGGTGTGGGCGTAATCCACGACCACCAGGGGTTCGTGCGCACCGCCGATGCGCTGCATGCGGCCACGAGCCGGCTGGATCTTGCCCAGCGCCTGGGCGGCAATGGTCAGATCGACGCCATTGGCGCACAGGGTAGCCAGGCAGGCCAGCAGGTTGGCGGCGTTAAAGCGCCCCAGCAGCCCGCTGCGGATGTCGACTTCGCCCCAGGGGGTGGTCACATGCATCTGCAGGCCATCGAGCGAATTCAGCAACTTGAGCGGGCGAACATCCCCCTGCTCCAGGCCATAGGTGATCACCCGCACTTGCTCGTGATCGAGACGGCCCACCATGGCGCGACCGAAATCGTCGTCGACATTGACCACGGCGTTTTGCAGCCCTTGCCAGTGGAACAGCTTTTCCTTGGCCGCACCGTAGGCTTCCATGGTGCCGTGATAATCCAGATGGTCGCGGGTCAGGTTGGTGAACAGCGCGGTATGGAAAGCCACGCCATTGGCCCGTGCCTGATCCAGACCATGCGAGGACACTTCCATGGTCACCACATGCGCCCCCTGGCGGCGATACTCGGTCAGCTTGTGCTGGATGGTCACCGGATCCGGGGTGGTATGGGTGGTTTCAGTCAGCTCGCCATAAATACCGTTACCAACCGTACCGATCAGTGCCGCTTTCTGGCCCAGCAGCGAGAAGGCCTGCGCCAGCCAGTGCGACAGCGAGGTCTTGCCATTGGTCCCGGTAATGCCGATCACGCGCATCGCACGGCTCGGGTCGTGGCTGACGTGGCTGGCAATGATGCCGGCGCGCAGGCGCAGTTCAGGCACGGCCAGGTTCGGCACCTGCCAGGCAGGGTTCCAGACGAAGCCATCCGCGGGATCCCACAGGACGGCCACCGCCCCATTGGCAATGGCCATGGGGATGAAGTGGCGTCCGTCGGCAAACGCACCGCCGAAGGCGAGGAATACATCGCCCGGCATGACGCGCCGACTGTCGGACTCGACACGCTTGATGTCGACGCCCAACTGGTTGAGATCTGCCGGATTCCAGTCCGGCAACGGTGACAAGCGACTGAACATTTGTCTGGTTTCTTTAAAAATCCGCCGGTATCGGCGTGGTTGCCGGCAACAGGGTGTTGTTGTACGGCTGATCCGGCTGCACATTCAGGATGCGCAGGGCGCCACCGGCCACATTGGCAAACACCGGTGCCGCCACGGCGCCACCGTAGTACTTGCCGGCCGAAGGCTCATCAATCATCACGGCCACGATCATTTTCGGGTCCTTGCCCGGGGCAAAGCCGATAAACAGGGCACGGTGCTTGTCGGCGACATAAGTGTTGCCGACCAGTTTGCGTGCGGTACCGCTCTTGCCGCCGATGCTGTAGCCCAGGATGCGGCCACCGACGGCACCACCGCCGGGTTCGCTGTTGGCGATCAGGACATCGCGCATCTCGTCGGCGGTTTTGGCCGCCAGAACCTGCTTGCCCGGCAGCGGTGTACCGGTCTTGTACAGCGAAACCGGCATCATCATGCCGTGGTTGGTAAAGATGCTGTAGGCACGGGCCATTTGCAGCAGGCTGACCGACACGCCGTAGCCGAAGGACATGGTGGCCTGCTCGATCGGGCGCCAGGTTTTCCAGTCACGCAGACGGCCGGCGGCCTCCCCGGGGAAGCCCGTGTCCGGCGAGCGGCCGAAACCGAGCGAATCGTAGTAGCTCCAGAAATCCTGCGGCTTGACCATCAGCGCCAGCTTGCTGGCGCCGACGTTACTGGACTTCTTGATGATGCCTTCGATATCCAGACGGTCGGAGTCGGTCACGTCGTGAATCCGTGCCGGGCCGATCATGTAGGGATGGGTATCGAGCACGGTCTTGACGCTGGCCTTGCCCTCCTCCAGCGCCACGGAGATCGACAGCGGCTTCATGGTCGAACCGGGCTCGAAGGTATCGATCACCGCCCGGTTGCGCATCATCTCGGTGGTGACGCCCTGGCGGTTGTTGGGGTTGTAGGTCGGGAAGTTGGCCAGCGCGAGCAATTCGCCGCTGTGGGCATCCAGCACCACCACCGAGCCGGCCTTGGCCTTGTTGGCCTCGACGGCGGCCTTGATTTCGCGCGAAGCCAGATACTGGATGCGCTGGTCGACGGCCAGCATCAGGGTCTGGCCATCACGCGGCGGTTCGATCGGGCCGACATCCTCGATGATGTGACCACGCTGATCCTTGATCACGACCCGGCGGCCGTTGCTGCCGGCCAGCATCTTCTCGCGTGCCAGTTCGACGCCTTCCTGACCCTTGCCGTCCACACCGGTGAAGCCAATGATGTGGGCAAAAATGTCACCGGCCGGGTAGAAGCGGCGGAACTCCTGCTGCTTGGCAATGCCGGGAATACCCAGCGCCATCACCTGTGCAGCCAGCTCCGGGCTGATCTGACGCTTGAGATAGACGAACTCGCGCTTGTGGTCGGACAGCTTGCTGTCCACCTCTTCCGGCGACATTTCCAGCAGGCGGGCCAGCTCACGCAGCTTGGCCGGCGGCACCGGATCCATGTCGGAAGGGCTGGCCCAGATGGTCTGCACCGGGGTACTGATGGCCAGCGGTTCGCCATTGCGGTCGGTGATCAGACCACGATTGGCTTCCAGCACCATCGAACGGCGGAAGCGCGCATCCCCCTGATTCACCAGGAAGGATTGCTGTGCCACCTGCAGGTAAATGGCACGCCCGATCAGGCCGGCAAACAGCAGGCCGATGGCCGCAAGCATAAAACGGACACGCCCTGTCGACATGCGCAGGGCGGGAGGTGGCGGCACGAAGCGCTTGGCGGGCTGGTAGACCTTCATCAGGTGGCTCCCGCCGTAATGACCTGAACCTGACGCGGATCAGGTGTATGCATGCCAAGTCTGGCTTCTGCCGCTTTCTCGATCACGGCATGCGCGCCCCAGGTGCCTTGCTCCAGCATCAGCTGGCCATATTCGACATCCAGTTGCTGCTGGGATTTCTGTTCTTTCTGCAGATCACTGTAAAGCGTGCGCGAGACGTGCTGCGAGGTCACCACTGACCAAGCACACAGAACAACCAGGGCGAGCAGGATGGCGTTGAGCTTGTTCATGCCCCCTCCCCTTGCCATGTCCCGGCAGTACGCTCGGCCACGCGCATGATGGCGCTGCGTGAGCGCGGGTTGGCGGCGACTTCCTCATCGCCGGCGCGCACGGCCTTGCCGATCAGCTTCATCGGTGCTTCGGCCAGATCGCTGGCACGAACCGGCACCCAGGAGGGCAGCTTGTCGGCCGTGCTGGCATCGCGCAGGAACAACTTGACGATGCGGTCTTCCAGCGAATGGAAGCTGATGATGGCCAGACGACCGCCGAGGGCCAGTCTGGAGACCGCCTGCGGCAGAATGTTGTTCAGCTCGTCCAGCTCGTGGTTGATGTGAATTCTTATCGCCTGGAAAGTCCGCGTTGCAGGGTCTTGCCCCGGCTCACGAGTACGGACGTTTTTCCCAACGAGCACAGCGAGCTCACGCGTAGTCGTGATGGGCTCGATGTCCCGTTGCGCAACAATGGCTGCTGCGATCTTGCGAGCAAACCGCTCTTCACCATAAGTCTTGATAACCTCCCTGATTTCCGCCTCGTCAGCCGTGGCCAGCCATTCGGCAGCGGTCATGCCGCGCGTGGTATCCATACGCATGTCGAGCGGCGCATCGAAGCGGAAACTGAAACCGCGTCGCGCATCGTCGATCTGCGGTGAAGACACCCCCAGATCGAGCAGGATGCCGTCGACCCGGGCAATACCCAGTTGATCGAGAGAACGTGCAAGGGACTCGAAACCGTCATGCACCAGTGTGAAGCGCGGGTCCTGCTCGGACAGGGCACGGCCGACGGCCACGGCTTCGGGGTCTTTGTCGAAGGCAATCAGGCGCCCCTGGGGGCCCAATTGCGACAGGATCAGCCGACTATGCCCACCACGCCCGAACGTGCCATCGACGTACACACCGTCCGGGCGAACGGCGAGTGCGGCAACAGCTTCGTTCAAGAGCACCGTCAGGTGCACGAAGGGGGCGGTGGTCACAGCGTGAAATCTCCAAGGTGTTCCGCCAGGTCATCCTGGCTGATTTCCAGTGCAGCATTGGTCTGGTCGTCCCACTCGCGGGCATTCCACAGTTCGAAGCGGTTCCCCATACCCACCAGGGCCACTTCCTTGTCCAGACCGGTGAGTTCACGCAAACGCGACGGCAGCAGGATGCGGCCGGCGCTATCCATTTCCAGGGTTTCGGCATGCCCCAGTACCAGGCGCTGATAGCGCTTGAGGGTGGGATTCCCGGTGGGCAGGGCCAGCAGGCGGGCTTCAACCGGGCGCCAGTTCGGCTCCGGATACATCAGCAGGTGGTCGGAAGATTCGAGCGTCACGACCAGCTTGTGGCCGAAAGCGGACAACAGCGTCTCCCGGTGTCGGGCCGGAATGGCCAGACGACCTTTGCTATCGAGAGAGACTACGCTGACACCGCCAATCATTTTATTTGCTCACGCTTCCCTTAGAGTGCTTCCATTCTCCACTTTAACCCACTTTGCCCCACTTTTCGCCACTATAAGAAAGAAGTTCCCCACGGTCAATATCGTTAACGGCTAATTCGCCTTATGAGACAAAGACTTAGCTGGAGGGTATGAAGTGATAAACCGAGACAAATCAGTACCTTAAATAATGCACTGAATGTGGGGTGTGAAATGAGAAAAAACCACAATCTGTAGTATTAATCCGAAAAAAATCAGACGGCCGGTCAAGACCGGCCGTCTTAAATCAACGAATTAACAATCAGGCAGTCAATTTATTCTTGAGTATTTCAAGTACCTGAGCCGGGTTGGCCTTGCCCTTCGAAGCCTTCATGACCTGACCCGCCAGCGCATTGAGTGCCTTTTCCTTGCCGGCACGGAATTCTTCGACTGCCTTGGGGTTGGCGGCAATGGCTTCTTCCACCATTTTCTCGATAGCGCCGACGTCGGAGACCTGCTTCAGGCCATCACGCTCGATAATGGCATCCGCCGACAGATCACTGTCCCACATGGCATCGAACACCTGCTTGGCCAGCTTGCTGGACAAGGTATTGTCGGCAATGCGCGCCACCAGGCCAGCCAGACGCTCGGCCGAGATCGGACTACTGCTGATGTCGCGGCCGTCCCGGTTCAGCCGGGCTGCGATTTCGCCATTGATCCAGTTGGCCACCAGCTTGCCCTGGCCACCGGCCTTGACAGCCGCCTCAAAGTATTGCGCCTGAGCCAGGCTGCTGGTCAGCAGGGCGGCATCGTAGGCCGAGAGGCCGTATTCGCTGGCAAAGCGCGCCTTCATCTGCCCCGGCAGTTCCGGCATCTCGCCGCGCACACGGGCAATCCATGCCTCGCTGATCCACACCGGCAGCAAATCCGGATCGGGGAAATAGCGATAGTCGTGGGCATCTTCCTTGCTGCGCATCATGCGCGTCTCGCCGCTCTCCGGATCGAACAGCACGGTGGCCTGCTGGATCTTGCCGCCGTCTTCCAGCGTATCGATCTGCCACTGGATCTCGTAGCGTGCCGCCTGCTCGAGGAAGCGGAAGGAGTTGAGGTTCTTGATCTCGCGCCGGGTGCCGAATTCCTTTTGCCCCTCGGGCCGCACGGAAACGTTGACGTCCATGCGGAAGCTGCCTTCCTGCATGTTGCCATCGCAGATACCCAGCCAGGTCACCAGCGTGTACAGCGACTTGGCATAGGCGACGGCCTCTTCCACGGAACGCATGTCCGGTTCGGAGACGATCTCCAGCAGCGGCGTACCGGCACGGTTCAGGTCGATGCCGGACAGGCCATGGAAATCTTCGTGCAGGCTCTTGCCGGCATCTTCTTCCATGTGCGCGCGGGTCAGACGGATGATCTTTTCTTCTTCACCCAGCTGAATGGTAATTTGCCCGCCCTCGACCACCGGCAGATCCATCTGGCTGATCTGATATCCCTTGGGAAGGTCCGGATAGAAGTAATTCTTGCGGGCGAAGACGTTTTTCTGATTGATCTTCGAGCCCAGCGCCAGGCCGAGACGGATGGCCTTGTCGACGGCCGCCTCGTTCAGTACCGGCAGCACACCGGGATAGGCGAGGTCGACATTGCAGGCCTGGGTGTTCGGCGCCGCACCGAAAGCGGTCGAGGCGCCGGAGAAAATTTTGGACACGGTGGACAGTTGCACATGCACTTCCAGACCGATCACGACTTCCCATTTCATAGTCTGTTCTTCCCTTTACAGCGCCGGTGCGCGGGTGTGCCAATCGGTGGCCAGCTGGAACTGGTGAGCCACATTCAACAGGCGCGCCTCCTCGAAATAGTTGCCGATCAGCTGCAGACCGATCGGACGGCCATTGCCGGCGAAACCGGCCGGCACGCTCATGCCGGGCAGGCCGGCCAGGTTGACCGACAGGGTATAGATGTCCGACAGGTACATCTCGACCGGGTCGTTGTTCATCGAGCCCAGGTCGAAGGCTGCCGTCGGCGCCACCGGTCCGAGAATGACGTCACAGTCGCGGAAGGCCGCGGCAAAGTCATTGGCAATCAGACGACGGATCTTCTGCGCCTTGAGGTAATAGGCGTCGTAGTAGCCATGCGACAACACATAGGTGCCGACCATGATGCGGCGCTTGACCTCGGCGCCAAAGCCTTCGGCACGGGTCTTTTCGTACATGTCGACCAGATCGCTGTACTCTGCCGCACGGTGGCCATAGCGCACGCCGTCATATCGGCTCAGGTTGGACGACGCCTCTGCCGGCGCAATCACGTAATAGGACGGGATCGACAGGGCAGTGTTCGGCAGGCTGACGTCGACAACGGTCGCCCCCTGCTTCTTCAGCTCGGCCACAGCCGCGTCGACCACGCGCGCCACATCCGCAGACAGACCTTCGGCGAAATACTCGCGCGGCAGACCGACCCGGAGTCCGGCCAGCGGTCTGGCCAGATCACGGGCATAGTCTTCGGCAGCACGCTCGACGCTGGTCGAGTCCCGCTGGTCGAAACCGGCCATCACATTAAGCATCAGGGCACAGTCTTCGGCCGTCTGTGCCATCATGCCGCCCTGATCAAGCGAGGAAGCAAAGGCCACCATGCCATAGCGGCTGACCACGCCGTAGGTCGGCTTGAGACCGGTCACACCGCAATGCGATGCCGGCTGGCGAATCGAGCCACCGGTATCGGTTGCCGTGGCCACCGGTACCATGCGCGCGGCGACGGCAACGGCCGAACCACCGGAGGAGCCCCCCGGAATAGCGGCGGTGTCCCAGGGGTTTTTCACGGCGCCATACCAGGAGTTCTCGTTGGAGGACCCCATGGCGAATTCATCCATATTGGTGCGGCCCAGCGTTACCAGGCCGGCCTTTTTGCACTGTTCGACCACATGGGCATCGTAAGGCGAGACAAAATTGTCCAGCATGCGCGAGCCGCAGGAGGTCTTCCAGCCCTGCTGGCAGAACAGGTCCTTGTGCGCCATCGGCACACCGGTCAGCAGGCCGGCCTGGCCGGCGGCGCGACGGGCGTCGGCCGCGCGGGCTTCTGCCAGGGTCTTGTCGTGATCGACGGTGATGAAGGCATTCAGCGCCGGGTTCAGCGCATCGATGCGCGCCAGGTAGGCGCGCGCCAGCTCTTCGCTGGAAACGGCGCCGCTCGCCAGTTGCTGCGACAGGGTCTTGAGCGTGGCAGTGATCATTGTTGTCATTCCATTAGCCGTTGGCGCAGGGCGGCACTGGCTGCCACTACGCCCGAATTCGGGTACAGAGAGGGTTTATTCGATGACCTTGGGTACCAGGAACAGCCCGGCTTCGGCCTGCGGGGCCAGGGCCATGAAGGCGGCACGCTGATCGGCTTCGGTCACGGCGTCGGCACGCAGGCGCAGAGCGACATCCTGCGGGTGCGACATCGGCTCGACGTCATCGGTGTTGATCGCCTGCATCTGCTCGATCAGGCCGAAAATGTCATTCAATTGCTGGCCGACGGCCTCGATTTCCTGTTCGGTGACCGCGATGCGAGCCAATTTGGCGATACGCGCGACATCTTGCTGCGTCAGTGACATGGCGTCCTCTTTAAAACCTTTAATCTTTCAAGAGTAATAGGGTATCATAGCCCGTTTGATTCTCCCAAGATTGATGCATCACTGCGGCGCATGCCGATTGATGGGTGGCACTGTCCGGCCCACGATTCAGCAGCCGGGGTGGATTCAAGTGTAAACTCATGGACTTTCGGGCCTCGGGCCCGGCACCCGTCAACGGACAACTGAACCAGGATCGACCCAATGTTTCGTTCGCTAACCGGCTATTTTTCGAATGACCTCGCCATTGACCTTGGCACCGCTAACACTCTGATCTACATGCGCGGCAAGGGCATTGTGCTTGATGAACCCTCGGTCGTCGCGATCCACAACGATGCGCCGACCAACAAAAAATCCATCCTGGCCGTCGGCCTGGAAGCCAAGAAGATGCTCGGTCGTACCCCGGGCTCGATTCAGGCTATCCGTCCGATGAAGGACGGCGTGATCGCCGACTTCACCGTGACCGAACAGATGCTCAAGCAGTTCATCAAGAAGGTCACCCCGAGCCGCTTCTTCTCGGCCAGCCCGCGCATCGTGATCTGCGTTCCCTGCGGTTCGACCCAGGTTGAGCGTCGTGCGATCAAGGATTCGGCCCTGGCGGCCGGCGCCCGTCGCGTCGAACTGATCGAAGAACCGATGGCAGCCGCCATTGGTGCCGGCCTGCCGGTTGAAGAACCGACCGGCTCGATGGTCGTGGATATCGGCGGCGGCACGACCGAAGTCGGCGTGATCTCCCTCGGTGGCGTGGTGTACTCGAACTCGGTGCGTGTCGGTGGCGACAAGTTTGACGAAGCCATCATCAACTACATCCGCCGCAACTACGGCATGCTGATCGGCGAAACCACCGCTGAAGAAATCAAGAAGACCATCGGCTCCGCCTTCCCGGGCGCCGAAGTGCGTGAAATGGAAGTCAAGGGCCGCAATCTGGCCGAAGGGATTCCGCGTTCCTTCACCGTTTCTTCCAACGAAATTCTGGAAGCCCTGACCGAGCCGCTGAACCAGATCGTTTCCGCCGTGAAGATCGCTCTGGAACAGACCCCGCCGGAACTGGGTGCCGACATTGCCGAAAAGGGCATGGTGCTGACCGGTGGCGGCGCGCTGCTGAAGGATATCGACCGCCTGCTGGCGGAAGAAACCGGTCTGCCGGTATTTGTCGGTGAAGAGCCGCTGACCTGCGTGGTACGCGGTTCCGGCAAGGCACTGGAAAAGATGGACAAGATCGGCACCATCTTCACCAACGTACCATAATCACATTGCCAAAGGCCCCGTAGCGCCCTCGGGCGCCGCGGGGTTGCAACCAGTCATGCCCCACCGGGGGAACGCAGGGTCTGATGGATTTTGCCAATAATCCCAGTTTCATTCGCCAGGGACTTTCGCCCGGCTCGCGGCTTGCCATCTGCGTCGCGATGTCGGTTGCCCTGCTGATCGGCGACAGCCAGTACGGGCTGATGGAATACACCCGTCAAGGCATGTCGGTGCTGTTCTATCCGCTGCAACGCGCAATCAACTTCCCCTTGGTTGCCGCACGGCGCATCGACGACTTTCTCACGACACAAAGCACCCTGCAGGCGGAAAACGAAGTGTTGCGCCGGCAGCAGATCGTGCTGCTGTCGCGCGTACAGCGTCTGGAAGCGGCAGAGCACGACTTCGAAGCCCTGCGCGCACTCAACCAGCTCAAGAGCGAACGACCGGACGGCGCCAGCCTGGCGGAAATCCTCTACACCGGCCGCGACCCCTTCTCCTACAAGATCATCATCGACAAGGGCCAGGATTCGAAGCTGCACGCCGGTCAGCCGGTGGTCGATGATCGCGGCCTGATCGGCCAGATCACCCGCGTCCAGCCCCTGACGGCCGAAGTCACGCTGATCACCGACAAGACCCTGATGATCCCGGTCACCATCCAGCGTACCGGCCTGCGTGCCATCCTCTATGGCTACGGCGGCGGTGTCGAAGCCCGCTATCTGCCGATTCATGCCGACGTGCGCCCGGGCGACCTGATGGTCACCTCCGGTATCGACGGCCTCTACCCGGAAGGGATTCCGGTGGCGTTCGTCACCCGCGTCGAGCGCAACCCGGACAGTGCATTCATTCATGTGACCACCATGCCGACTGCCGGCGTCCAGAAGGGACGCTACGTGCTGATCCTGCAGGAAAAGGCCAATATCCCTGCCCGACCGGCCGACCCGGCCACGCCTGCGCCCAAGAAGGGCAAAGCACAACCCGACGATTCCACGGAGTAAGCCATGTCGTTTGACCGACCGAAAGAACTGTTGAAGCCGGTCCGGCGGCGCTTCATCTACCTGAGCTTTGTCATTGCCATCCTGATCGACCTGCTGCCGCTGCCGGTCAGCACGGCGCTCTGGCTGCCCGACTTCATCGCCCTGCTGATCCTCTACTGGGTCATCAACCAGCCGCGCCGCGTCAGCGTCGGCACGGCGTTTACCCTGGGCATCATTGCCGACGTCGCCTCGACCGGCATGTTCGGCCAGCACGCCCTGGCGTATTCGATCACCAGCTATATGGCCCTGCTGCGCCAGCGCCAGCTGATCATGTTCAACCTCGGCCAGCAGACGCTGGCGGTGCTGGCGCTGATGCTGACCAACCAGCTCATCATGGTGGCCACCCGCATGGCCACCGGCTCGGCTTTTATCGGCTGGTCGTATTTCATCCCGCCACTGACCGGCGCCATCCTCTGGCCGCTGCTGACCAAGCTGCTGCTGTTGCCCTACCGATCGCATAAAGTCTGACCATGCCACGCGAGAAACTCACCAGCCTGAAAAACCTGCGTTCGGAAGAGAATCAGTTCCAGCTGCGCCTGGTGGTGGCGTACGTCTTCATGTTGCTGATGTTTTTCCTGCTGATCGGCCGCTTTGTCTGGCTGCAGGTCGTGCAGTACCAGCACTTCACCACCCTGGCCCAGAACAACCGCATCTCGCTGGTGCCCATCCTGCCCAACCGCGGACTGATTCTGGATCGCAACGGGGTGGTCCTGGCGCAGAACTATTCGTCTTACACGCTGGAACTGACCCCCAGCAAGATCGACGACATGGAAGCCACCATCGCTCAGCTCAAGCAGCTGGTCGATATCACGCCGCGTGATATGAAGCGCTTCCGCAAATTCCAGGAAGATGCCAAGGATTTCGAGACCCTGCCGCTCAAGGTCAAGCTGACCGATGAGGAAGCCGCTCGCCTGGCCGCCAATATGTGGCGTTTCCAGGGGGTCGAGGTCAAGGCCCGCCTGTTCCGCGACTATCCGTTCAAGGAACTGACCAGCCATGCGCTGGGCTATATCGGCCGTATCAACCTGAAAGAAAAGCAACAGCTCGAAGACGAAGACAAGACCACCAATTACCGTGGCACCACGTATATTGGCAAAACCGGCCTGGAAGCGGTGTATGAAGACCAGCTGCATGGCCAGGTCGGCTTCGAGGAGGTTGAGACCGACTCCGGTGGCCGAGCCATCCGCTCGCTCAAGCGCACCCCGCCCGTCAACGGCAACACCCTCAAACTGGCACTGGATATCCGTCTGCAGGAAATTGCCGACAAACTGTTTGGTGACCGCCGTGGCGCCCTGGTCGCCATCGATCCCAATGACGGCGGCGTGCTGGCCTTCCTCTCCAAGCCGGGTTTCGATCCGGCCCTGTTCATCGACGGTATCGACAGCCAGACCTGGGCCGCACTGAACGGCGACTGGCACAAACCGCTGGTCAATCGCGCCATGCGCGGTATCTACCCTCCCGGCTCGACTTTCAAGCCGTTCATGGCCATGGCGGCACTGATGTCCGGCATCATCAAGATGGATGACATCCGCGGCGCACCGGGGGTGTTTGTGCTGCCGGGCAGCTCACACCAGTTCCGCGATGCCGACAAGAACGGCCATGGCATGGTGACCCTGCAAAAGGCCATCACCGTGTCCAGTGACACCTTCTTTTACAAGCTGGCCTGGGACATGGGCATCGACCGGATTTCGCCGGTGATCGGCCAGTTCGGGCTGGGCAGCAAAACCGGCATCGACCTGGATGGCGAGCTGGCCGGCGTCCTGCCGTCGAAAGAATGGAAAGCCCGCCGCTTTGCCAGACTGGGGCCGGCAGCGCAGAAATGGCTGCCGGGCGACGTCGTCAGTATCGGTATCGGCCAGGGTTACAACTCCTATACCCCGCTGCAGATGGCCAATGCCACCGCCACCATGGCCAATGACGGCAAGCTGTTCCGCCCGCATCTGGTCGAATCGATTGTCGATGTGCGCACCGGCCGCGAGACGCATGTCAATACTTCGCCGCTGCGACAGCTGCCCTTCCCGCAGGCCTACTTCGATTACATCAAGGCCGGTATGGAAGGCGTGCTCAAGCCGGGTGGCACGGCAGGCTCCATTGGTGCCGGCCTGACCTATACCATGGCCGGCAAGACCGGTACGGCACAGGTGGTGGCGATCAAGCAGGGCGCCAAGTACAACGCCTCTGCCATTGCGGAGCAAAACCGCGACCACTCCTGGTTTATTGCCTTCGCACCGGTGGATCATCCGAAAATCGCCGTGGCGGTGATCGTCGAAAACGGCGGCTGGGGTGCCGGCGCCGCGGCACCGATTGCCCGCGCCATTTTCGACTTCTATCTCACCGGCAAAGTCCCCCCGGCCATTGCCGAAGAACTGAAAACCGCGACCCTGCCGATCGTGCAGGCGCCCCCACCCGCCAAGAAGGTTGCCAGCGATGAAGTCGCAAATCCTTAAGCGCCTGTGGGCCAAACTGATCGAGCCGCTCGATGGCTGGCTGATGCTGTTTCTCGGCCTCATTTTCATGCTGAGCCTGCTGGTGCTCTACTCTGCCTCGAACCAGAGTTTCGACAAGATCGACAACAAGCTGGCCTACACCGTGCTGTCGCTGTGCATCATGTGGATCATCGCGCGTACGCGACCGCAGGTGATCATGCATTTCGGACCGCCCCTGTATCTCGTCGGCCTGCTGTTGCTGATCGCCGTCCATTTCAAGGGCATTACCGTCAATGGTTCCACCCGCTGGCTGTCACTGGGCTTCACCCGCATCCAGCCATCGGAAATCATGAAGATCGCCCTGCCGATGATGATCGCCTGGTACTTCCAGAAGCACGAGGCCAATCTGCGCTGGTGGCACTTTATCGGTGCGGTGCTACTGATGCTGCTGCCGGTCGGCCTGATTCTCAAGCAGCCTGACCTGGGGACCGCCACCCTGATCATGGCCGCCGGCTTCTTCGTGCTGTTTTTCGCCGGCCTGTCCTGGCGCGTGATCGTCGGCGGACTGATCGCCTTCTCGGCCAGCCTGCCGGTCATCTGGCACGTCATGCACGACTACCAGCGAAAGCGCATTCTGACCCTGATCGACCCGATGAGCGACCCGCTCGGCGCCGGCTACCACATCATCCAGTCCATGATCGCCATCGGTTCCGGCGGTCCGATCGGCAAGGGCTGGCTCAACGGCACCCAGACGCACCTCGACTACATTCCGGAGCGAACGACCGACTTCATCTTTGCCGTATTCTCGGAAGAGTTCGGCATGATCGGCAACCTGATCCTGGTCGGCCTTTACCTGCTGATCATCAGCCGCGGCCTGATGATCACCGCGCGGGCTCAGACGCTGTATGGCCGCCTGATGGCCGGCTCGATCACCCTGTCGTTCTTCTTCTACGCCTTCGTCAATATGGGCATGGTCTCGGGTATTCTGCCGGTGGTCGGCGTGCCCCTGCCCTTTGTCTCCTATGGCGGTACCGCCACCGTCACCCTGTTCATCGGCACCGGCATGCTGATGAGCATCGGCAAACTGCGCAAATGAACACGGGGGCCTCGGCCCCCGTTCTTCTTGGTATCGATACCACACCCGGCAGGCCGTGCCATGCCATTTTTCATCCGCATGCCGCAGCGATGCTATTATCATGACTAATGGTCATTCAATCTGCCGGGGGCACCATGCATCTGGATGTCGAACTGATTCTGCTGGCGATGTCGCCGCTGTTTCTGCTGTTTGTCGCCGGCGAATTTGTTTACTGGCGCCGGCATGGCCACAGCGAGTATTTCAGCCTGGCAGACTCACTGTGCAATGCCGTGCTGGCACTGCTGCATCAGGGGGCAGACAAGCTCGCCTGGCTGCTGACCCTGCCACTGTTCACCTGGCTGGCCGAAAAGCACCACCTGTTTGTCATCACCCCGGGCTGGCAAAGTACCCTGGCGCTGTTTGTGCTGCAGGACTTTCTCTACTACTGGTTCCACCGTGCCAGCCACCGTGTACGCTGGCTATGGGCCGCCCATAACGTCCATCACAGCTCGACGCGCATGAACTTCACCACGGCCTTCCGCCAAAGCCTGATGTATCCGGTGGCCGGCATGTGGCTGTTCTGGCTGCCCCTGGCCTGGATCGGCTTTCCGGCACAGTCGATCATTACGGTCGTGCTGCTGAATCTGGCCTATCAGTTTTTTGTCCACACCCGCCTGTGCCGGGATCTGGGACCGCTGGAGTTTGTGCTCAACACCCCGCAGGTGCATCGCTGCCATCACGCGCGCAATCCGCTCTACATCGACCGGAATTACGCCGGTGTGCTGGTGATCTGGGACCGGTTGTTCGGCACCTATGTGGCGGAGCGTGACGACGAGCCCTGTGACTATGGCACGGTCAAACCCGTCAACACCTATAACCCCTTGCGCGTTACCTTCTGCGAATGGCGCGACATGCTGCACGAAATCCGTCAGGTCAAGGGCTGGCGTGCCAAACTGGCCATGCTGCTGGCACCGCCGGAGCGGGCCGCGGCCATCGTGGCCGCCCAAAGCAACGAATAGGAATTGGCTGATCGCATTTTCCAGATTGGCTGACTGACCGGTGTACTGAGAAACCATAAATTTGGCTCCGTTTTCACCCACGACAAGAGCGCTGACGCGCTCTTGTCCTTTCAGGAGCCAATATGCGCAAATCAAGTCCCCTCCTCCTGGCCGGCAGCCTGCTGGCCTGCAGCAGCTGGGCGCAGGCAGATCCTTTTGTCGGCCCTTCCATCAGCCTTGGCGCCTCCCTGGCCGGGATTCAACATCAGGTCAGCAACGAGGAGATTTACAAGCTGTTCATCACCATCAGTAATGGCAACCCCAACATGAGTTCGGGCAATGATTTCCGTGCCAGCCTGCTGCCGGTCATCGACATGAACTGGCAATGGCAGATGGCGCCGAAATGGGTGGCCGGTATCGGCGTGGAGTATGAGGCTGGCAAGCGCACCAGTGGAGAAAGCATTGTCAGCTACATTCCACTGACCGGTTCGCAAACCCTCACGCTCACGCTGAAAAATCACACCGCAGTCTATGGCACCATCGGACGAAAGTGGGGAGAGAACTGGCTGGTATCCGGCAAACTCGCTTACCACGAGGCCAACGCTGAGTCGGCATATCGGTTCCGCACCACCCCGACCTGGATGGATAATATACAAAGCAAGAAAGTGAAGGGCTACGGGATCGGACTGGGGCTGACCCGCAACTGGAAAGATGGCCTGGAACTCCAGTTTGAGGGGGAATATGTCCAGTTCGCCAACATCAATCACTCGATTACGAACACAATAAGCGACTTTAGCACCAAGCCCTCAATGACCCGGTTTAATGCAAAAGTCGGCTATCGTTTCTGATCATCACGCAGGCCATGGCACGCCATGGCCTGTACTTTCAGACCCGTTGTTCGATCCAGTGCCAGGCTTCGCCCATATTGCCGCAGCGCGTTTCAGCGCCGGAGAAATCGTGATGCTGCGACAGAGCCGTCGGAACGGCGATGCAGCGTATCCCCGCCGCGTGTGCTGCCCGGGCCCCGGATTCGGTATCTTCGATCGCGATACACTCTTCGGCCTTCAATTCCAGTCTTTCCAGTGCCAGCAGATAGACATCCGGTTCAGGTTTGCTGAAGCGCACGTCATCGCGGCTGACCATGGTGGCAAAGCGCGAGAAGCAGGCATGCTCGCGCGCCGACGCCGCGACGCCATGCTGGTTGGCCCCGGTCACCACCGCCAGGTCGAGGCGATGACGCCGACAGGCATCGAGCATCTCCGGCACACCGGGCATCAGGGGGAAAGCCTGCTGCGCGAGATAATCGACCGTGCGCTGATCCTTGGCGGCAAACAGCGTCTCGGCAGCGACATCCAGCTCGAAGCGCGTCACCATGTCCCGGGCATTATCGTCCGACGGCACCCCGGCATAACGTTGCTGATAGACCGGCAAGGGCAGATCGACACCATGCAGGCGCAGGACGTCATACCACAGTCGATAGTGAATCATTTCCGAATCAACCAACGTCCCGTCGTGGTCGAACAGTACCGCTTTGATGGTCATGGCACCCCCTGGCAGATTTTGAAATAAAACTACATTTCAAGTGTGCGCCGCACCATGACAATGGTCAAATCGTTGATAAAAAGACAAACAGCCCGTGTGCCGAGTAGCAAACGGGCTGTTGCAAAAAAGTAGTTTGACTACAGATCAGGAACCGGCCATGAAGCTGCGGATGCCCGAGCCGATGAACTGCACACCGACACAAATCAGCAGGAAGCCCAGCAGCCGTGTCATGACCTCCGTGCCGTTGCGCCCCATCTTTTCGGACAGCAAGGCCGAGAAGCGCAAGACAAACCACATGCCCAGGCTGGTCAGAAAGATGGCGGTGAAGGTCATGCCGAAAGCCAGCGCCTTGGTCGCCAGCGAGTGCTCTTCGGCGATCTCCGTGGCGATGCCGATCACCACGGCAATGGTCCCGGGGCCACTGATGCCGGGCATGGCCAGCGGAAAGAAAGCGTAATCTTCGCGATTATTGCTCGGCTTGGGGGCCTGCCCCGGATCCTGTGACAGGAACAGCATGCGATAGCCCAGCACCGCCACGACAAACCCGCCGGCAATACGCAGCGCCCCATAGGAGATGCCGAAGACCGACAGGATGACGTTACCGGCCAGCAGGCTGACTGCCATGATCGATCCTGCATAGACCGCTGCCATCTTGGCCTGATGGTTGCGGCGCAGGTCACTCATGCCGGCCGTCAGGGTGACAAACATCGGGATTTTCGACAGCGGGTTGGTAATCGTGATCAGGCTGATCAGGCCACCAAACAGGTACTGCAGGAAAAAGGTCTTGAACATGTTGTTAGCAACCGAAATGGTCGAGGCGGCTCATTCTAATGCCGCACGGGTCAAAAAGCCCCGGTGCGGCGGCTAAAGGTAGTTTCAGGTCGCAGATTAGCATAAGGGAGTGTGGCAATTTGCCGCTTTTGCTCTGAATCAGCCCATGTTAATTTGACGTAGTCATCATTCATCTGCGCGAGGTCATATGAAGAAGTTATTTGCTGCGGTCTTTTTGCTACTGGCCAGTCAATTGGCATCGGCCCATCCGGTCAAGGCAGGCGATCTGACCATCGACGGCGTATGGGCTCGCTCGACGGCCGCTCAGGCCGCCAATGGTGCGGCCTACCTCACCATCAGCAATCATGGCGCCAGCAGTGACAAACTGATCTCGGTCAGCACGGCCGTCGCCGATCAGGCCCAGCTGCACCATACCAGCATGGACAATGGCGTCATGCGCATGCGCGAGGTCGAAGGGGGTGTCGAGATTGCCGCCGGCAAAACCGTCAAATTTGCGCCGGGTGGCTTCCACATCATGCTGATGGGACTGAAAAAGCCGCTGAAGCAGGGTGAGCACTTTGCCATCACCCTGCATTTCGCCCGTGCCGGTGAGGTCAAGCTGAATGTGGCCGTCCGTGATATGGCCGCCGGGCATGAGATGCACGGTGACATGCACGACGGTATGAAGATGGATTGACCAACTGTTACGTTGCATCCAGTCCACATGATGCAGCGCAACATCCAGCCCTGTCCTTTACCCTTTCGGCCCGGACGTGCACACTGGCGTCCGGAGCACGCATACCCAGCGCCGATTCCCGCAAACACGCCAGGTCGACACCAATAAGGACAAGATGGAGGATGACCCGGGGAATCGGCGGCTCCGTTCGCCCGTACCTGCCACCCTCTGTGCATGTCATGACACCCGGCCGCAAGATCATCCATATCGACTGTGACTGTTTCTACGCCTCGATCGAAATGCGGGACAACCCGTCCTGGCGAGGGATTCCGCTGGCGGTGGGTGGCCGGCCGGACAGTCGCGGGGTGATCGCCACCTGCAATTACGAAGCGCGCCGTTTTGGTGTCCATTCTGCCATGTCGTCGCGACGCGCCCTGATGCTGTGTCCGTCATTGCTGATCGTCCCGCCGGACATGGCCCGCTACAAAGAAGCCAGCCAACGCATCATGTCGATTTATCGCGACTACACGACCCTGATCGAACCCCTGTCGCTGGATGAGGCCTACCTGGATGTCAGCGGCCAGCCCCATTGCCGCGGCAGCGCCACCCTGATGGCGGAAGCGATCCGTCAGCGCATTCGCGATGAAATCGGTATCACCGCCTCCGCCGGCATCGCCCCCAACAAATTCCTCGCCAAGGTCGCCAGCGACTGGCACAAGCCGGATGGTCAGAAGGTGATTCTGCCGGATGAGGTCGATGCTTTTGTGGCGGCCCTGCCGGTCAGCAAAGTCCCGGGCATCGGCAAGGTCACGGCGGAGCGGATGAAGCGCATGGGCATTGAAACCTGCGCCGATCTGCGAACTCGCCCGCGGGCAGATTTATTGCTGGCATTTGGCCGCTTCGGCGAACGGTTGTTCCAGCTGGCCAGGGGCGAAGATGAGCGGGAAGTGGCCGTGGACCGGGTGCGCAAGAGTATCAGCGTCGAAGAGACCTATGCCACCGACTTGCCGGATCTGGACGCCTGCCTGGCGACCCTGCCGGTCTTGCTGCAAAAACTGCAGGAGCGCATTGCACGTGCCGGCAATCCGAGCTGGCGCGGCATCAGTTGCAAACTGAAGTTTACCGACTTCAGCCAGACCACCGTGGAACAGGCAGACAGCCGGCTGGATGCCGCGCATTTCACTCAACTGCTGCAGATGGGCTATGCCCGCGGCCAGCAACCGGTGCGGCTGGTCGGCGTCGGGGTCAGGCTCGATACCGGGACCAGCGAACCGGCGGCCAGACAATTGCCCTTGTTCGACTAAAGCCAAACCGGGCCATGCGGCCCGGCTTTCCTGTCATTTGTTTGCCGCCTGTTCCAGCAGGTAGGCCAGCGCCTTGTCGCGCGCCGCCCAGGTGGTGGTCACGGTCTGGCGCTTGGCCAGTTGTGCCAGATAGGTCTCCGCCCCGGGCAAATGCTGCAGCAGATCTTCACCCAGCATGTCGCTGGCCAGCTTCACACCGGGCAACACCGCCGCGGCCGACAGGTCGGCATAGCTGAAGGTATCGCCCGCCAGGAAGGGTGCGAAGACCGCAATGCGCGCCATCCCCGCCAGGGTCCGGATGATCTTGGCGCGCGCATCGCTGCGGGCCTGCTCATCCAGCGGCGCACCAAAGACCTTGTGACGCTGGAACGGTGCACAACCCTGGATCAGATCCAGGTCGATCAACTGCATCAGCTGCCGCGACAGCGCCCGGCTATTGGGGGTCGGAGGCAGCAGGCTGGCGGTGGGATAGGCATCTTCCAGCCACTCGATGATGGCGGTCGATTCCGACAGGTGGAACTGCCCGATCTCGACGTAGGGAATCTTGCCCAGCGGGCTGCACGCCAGGACCTCGGCATCCTGCGACGGGCGTTGCAGTATTTCCTCGAATTTCACGCCCTTTTCCAGCAAGGCGATCCGCACCTTGTTGTAGTACGGCGAAAGCGGCGCTCCATACAGTTTGATCATGCACTCCTCCTTGGAAAACGGTGCTTTGCTGAGTATGCCATTACTTTGTCATGGCCAGTTGCTTCTGTTGCAGCCTGGCCCTGATCTGGGCAACCGCCTGCTGGGCAGCGAGTTCACCGGCACGAATCGCCTGATTACGGGCATCAAAGGCGGCAGAGCCGATATTCTGTACCTGCGGCCGGATCACAACATCGGCCTGCTTCAATTCACTGGCCAGCGCCGCCACGCTCATGATATTCAGACTCTGGTCCAGCGTGGACAGGAAGCCGGTTGCCGCACCGGCCTTGGGACGGGCGGAAATGTCGACAGCGATCACCAGGTCGGCCCCCATCTCATGTGCGGCGCTGACCGGCACCGGACTGACCAGGCCACCATCCACATAGCGGTGCCCGGCAATGTCCACCGGCAGGAAGACATTGGGAATGCTGGCCGAGGCGCGAACGGCCTGGCCGGTATTGCCCAGACGGAAGACCACCCGCTTGCCGGTGTCCAGCTCGGTGGCCACCGCGCCGAAGGGTTTGGCCAGCTTTTCGATCGGACGATTCTGCACCTGGGTATTGATGAAGGACTGCAGGCGCTCGCCCTTGATGAAGCCACGCGTCGACAGGGTGAAGTCGGCCAGATTGGTTTCATCGAGCCGCACGGCGATCTGTTGCAGCTGCGCAGGCGAATAGCCGGCAGCATACAGACTGCCCACCACGCTGCCGGCGCTGGTGCCGGTGACGATATCCGGCACGATGCCGTTGGCCTCGAGCACCTTGATCACCCCGACATGGGCAAACCCCTTGGCGGCCCCCCCCCCGAGCGCCAGACCAATTCTGATATGCGGCGGCGTAACCGGTTTGGGCGCGACCACCGGCTCGGGTTTGTGAGACAGGGAGCCACAGGCGGCCAGCAGGCCGGCCAGCAGCAACAGCGCAGTTTGTTTGTAAATCTTCATGAACTCATCTCTATAAAAAACAAAGGCCATGCGGCCAGGTTGCCCCGACTGCATGGCCAGCCCCCGCGCGCTCAGCGCCTGGGCTGGAATTCAATCACCTGACGCCCATCCGGCAAAGTACGCGAAGGTTTGTCCTGTCCGCGCCAGGCGTGGCCATAGACCACCTCGTAGGTTGCCGGCAGGCGTCCGTCGCGGCGCAGCGTCTCGTAACGGGCCTCCACCTGCCGCCATGCCTGCTTGCCCATCAGGCCGCGCCCGCGTCCGGCAGTCGCATTGTGGGCACCGATGGCTTTCAGATCGTGCATGACGTCGCGTACGCCCTCATAGGTCATGACGATTTTTTCCATGTCCATCACCGGTTCGGACAAACCGCCCGCCAGCATGGCATCGCCCAGATCGTGCATGTCGATGAACTGATTGACGTGGGTAAACCCATCCAGACCGGCAAAGGACTGTCGAAGTTCCTGCAGCGTATCCGGTCCCAGGGTGGAAAACAGGATCATGCCTCCCGGCTTGAGCACGCGGCGGAACTCGGCAAAGGCCCCGTCCGGCACATTGACCCACTGAATGGCCAGATTAGACCAGATCATGTCCACACTGGCATCGGCCAGGGGCAAGCGCTCGATATCGGCGCACACCTGCCAGGGCTTGTTGCGCTGAAACAGCCGGTCCATCAGCCCGGCCTGTTGCTGCTGCCGGCTGCGCGACGCGGCCAGCATGGCATGGGCGAGATCCAGCTCGATCACCCTGGCATCGGGATAACGGCGGCGCAGCTCGGCGGCCCCTGTTCCCGTGCCGCTGCCGGCATCGAGGATGACGCCGGGCTGCAGCTTGATGTAATCGAGTCGTTCGGCCATGCGCTGCGCGACCTCGCGCTGCAACACCGCAGCACTGTCATAACTGGCGGCGGCGCGCTCGAAAGCCGCGCGAACCCGCGCCTTGTCGGTATAAAAAACTTCACTCATGCATGGCAATCCAGAAATTCGGTCAAGCTTGCGAGGAACGCCGCCTCATGGGACAGAAACGGCGCGTGAGAGGCTTGCGCAAAGGTGATCATTGTAGCGGAAGGCAGCTGGCTGGCCAGCCATTCACCGGCAGCGGGCGGCGTGAGGACATCACGCTGGCCATAAAACAGGCCGACCGGGCACTGAATCTCGCGGGTGCGGCCACGCAAGTCAGCCTGCAGCAGCAGTTGCAGCGCCGCCAGCAAGCCTTGCGGACGGCCGTGGGCGAATAACTGCGCCCGCAGCGCTTTCAGCGTATCGCGCGCACTGCTCGATCCCAGCATCTGTAGTGCCAGAAAACGCTCCAGAGTGACTTCAAACGCCGCGTCCAGACTGGCACCCACCGCCTCGATGGCGGCGGCAGACTGAGCGTGGGGCCAGTCTGCCTTCTTGACGAAGCAGGGACTGGAGGCCACCAGCGCCAGGCTGCGCACTTGCTGCGGAGCCTGCAGCGCCCAGTATTGACCGATCAGCCCGCCCAGCGACCAGCCGACCACATGCACCGGCCAGGGGAACTGCGCATTCAGCAACCCCACGACCTGCTCGCCCTGATAAGGCTCAAGCGGCGCGGAGGCCCCATGGCCGGGCAAGTCGACGCAATGGACACAATATTGTTCGGCCAGAGACTCGGCAACGCGGGCAAACACCCCGCCGTGCAACCCCCAGCCATGCAACAGGACGACATCGGCACCACGGCCGATGGTTTCGACATACAGGGTCATACCGCCCCCTGTGTGCCGACGGGAAAATCAGACAATGGCGTACTCCTGCTCGATGGCCGCCAGCCTCAGCCAGTCAACATCGCCGGCCGGGGCGGGGTGAGAAAACAGATAACCCTGCACCTTGTTGCATCCCATGGCACGCAGACGCTGTAGTTGCGAAGCGGTTTCCACCCCCTCGGCCACCACCTCCAGGGCGAGCGCCTCGGCCAGTGCCAGGATGGCGCGCACAATGGCGGCAGACTCTTCGGTACGATCGACATCAAACACGAAAGACTGGTCGATCTTCAGGACATCGAAGCGATAGCGATGCAGGTAGGACAGCGCCGAATAGCCGGTACCGAAGTCATCCAGCGCCAGCCGCAGCCCCATCTGATGCAGCTGCCGCATCACCGTGGCGGCGGTGTCCGGAACATCGATCAGCGCAGTTTCGGTGATTTCGAGGTGCAGCATGCCTGGCTGCAGATCATGCTGGCGAATCAGGTCTGCAATCCAGCCGACCAGTTGGGCATCCTGCAGATTGGCGGAAGACAAATTGACGTGCAAGGCCATGCCCGGCCCCACGCGCCCGGCATCCAGCCACTGGCGCCACTGGGCGCACGCCGCCTGGATCATGTAGCGGTCGAGCCGCATGATCAGGCCACTTTCTTCGGCGATCGGCAGGAAACTGGAGGGCGAAATCAGGCCACGCATCGGGTGGCGCCAGCGTACCAGGGCCTCGAAGCCGGCCAGACGCCCGGTGTCGGCCTCGATAAAGGGCTGATAGTAGGGCACCAGCTGGTCTTCATCGTCGAGGGCCCGGCGCAGCTCGGCCTCCATGGCCAATTGATCAGCCTGATCGGCACGCAATTCATGATTGAACACGGTAAAGCCGTGCCGTCCCTGCTGCTTGGTGCGGTACATGGCATGGTCGGCATCGCGCAACAGGTCATCGGCACTGTGGTGGTGTTCGCGATCTGCCAGCACCACGCCCAGGCTGGCGGTGGTAAACACCTCTCGGCCGGCAATGATGATCGGGCGCTCGAACTCGGCCACCATACGGCGCGCAATCATTTCGCAACCTTCGATCTGGCTCATGCCGACCAGCAGCACAGCAAATTCATCGCCGCCCAGGCGCGCCATGAAATCGTTCTGACGCATGCAATTGCGGATGCGGCTGCCCGCTTCGGCCAGCAGATGATCGCCGGCCAGATGACCCAGGGTGTCATTGACCAGCTTGAAACGATCCAGGTCGATGAAGAACACGGCAAAGCGCTCGCCGACGCCGTTGACATAGGCTTCCCAGGTACGGCGCAGCGTTTTGGCAAAGAAGCTGCGATTGGGCAGCTTGGTCAGGGAGTCATGCATGCTGTCGAATTGCAGTTGAGCATTGACCGCATCCAGCGCACTGGTGCGCTCACGCACCCGCTCCTCCAGCTCGGCGTAGGCCCGCTGCAACTCTTCCAGCACCCGTACCCGCGTCAGGGCGCTGCCGATGCTGTTGGCGACGCAAGCCAGTACTTGCTGATCGCGGAAGCTGAACAACACCCCCTGCTGATAGCTGCGTACCGACAACACCCCGAGCAGATCGTGCCCGCTATACAGCGGCACACCCAGCCAGCTCTCGGCCTCAGCGACCTGCCCCTGCAAGGCACCCGACTGCTGGCGCGGCCGCGCCAGCACCGGCAGGCCGCTGTGCAGCACCTGCTCGATCAGGCCGCGTCCCGGCTTGTGCGGGGCCGGATCGGCCTCATGCTCATCGACGCTGTAGGGAAAACGAATGGTGTCGCTCAGGGGGTCATACAGCGCCACCTGAAAATTGTGGGCCGGCATCAGCTCAACCAGCTGACGATGCACGCCGGCGAGGAATGCCGCCAGCGACAGGCTGGTATTGGCCAGCCCGGCAATCTCGAACAGAACCTGCTGCACCTGCTGCGCCTGGCGACGCTCTTCCACTTCAGCCATCAACCGGGCATTGGCACCTTCCAGCTCACGCGTGCGCAGCCAGACCTCCTGCTCCAGCTGCGCCCGGTATTGCATCCGGGCCAGGGCACTGCCCATGGCACGAACCGTATACTGGAACAGACGCTGCTCGGCCACCGAAAAGACCGGCTCGCCCTGATAGCGCTGCAGCACCACGGCACCGCGGGCGACGCCATCCGCACCGAACAGGGGTTCGCCGACCCACAGTACCGGCGGCTCGGTCTCATCCGGCAAGGCCTCATACACGGCAGCCTGGTCAAGGTACAGGGTGGTTTGCGTGCGCACGACCCGCATGGCCAGTTCGACCTGGCGGACCTCATCCAGCTGGAACAATCGTTCCGGGGCCGGGGCAAAGGCACTGTGGCGGTTGCGATAGAAAGGGAAACGCAGGGCCGTGCCACTCTCGTCCAGCAGTGCCACGTGCAGATTGCCGACCGCAAACAACGGGTCGAGCAAGCGGTAAACCTGGGAGAAAAACTGCTCGACGCCGGTGCACTCGCTGGACAGGCGGCTGATCTCCAGCAGCGCTTCCTTCACCACCCGGGAGCGCGCCTCGGACTCAGCCTGATGCCAGGCCAGCCAGGCCGGGGCAAGCAGGCTGACCAGGCTTGCGGCCTGGGCTTGCGGCATGCCGCGCCAGACCAGACAGCCCAGCTGTTGCCGGCCATGCATGACCGGCAACATGCCCTGGTCGGCATGCGGCATCAGGGCGGCATCCGTTCCTTGCGGCACCGGCAGTGACCCGCTGTCATCCGACGTCGCCAGACACTGCCAGCCATGATCGTCCTGATGCCAGATCGCCAGGCAGACGTCCGGGGACAGCCACCGGGCCAGGCTCAGCACCTGATCGGCAGTCTGCGCCGGCGTTACCAGTGCGTCACCCATGCCACTCATAAGATGAATCGTTGTCTTTCATTGGCAGAAAGCACATCAGCCGGTCGTTACATACGCGCTGCGCAGCCCCTCGATCAGACTGGCCACCTCATGCTCCTCATGGGCGGCCGACAGGGAGATGCGCAAACGGGCGCTGCCTTTCGGCACAGTAGGCGGGCGGATGGCCGGCACCCAGAGTCCCATCTGGCGCAACCTGGCCGACATGCTTAGTGTTTGTTTATTGTCGCCTATAATAAGTGGCTGGATTGGCGTTCGGGAAGCTTTAAATTCAATAACATTGTCATTTCTCAGTGCCTGCAACTGCCCGATGTGCCGGTGCAGCCGCTCGCGCCGCCAGCTTTCCTCGCGCATCAATCTCACGCTGGCCCGAATGGCCGCTGCCAGAACCGGCGAATGCGCCGTCGAAAACACATAGCTGTGTGCCGTGTTCATCAGCCAGTCGATCAGCGCCTGACTCCCCGCGACAAACGCGCCACTCACGCCGGCAGCCTTGCCCAGCGTCGCCATATAGATGATGCGCTCGCTGGCGGGCAAGCCAGCCAGACTGCCGCGGCCCTCTCCCAACACGCCAAAACCATGGGCGTCGTCCAGATACAGCCAGGCATCATAGCGCTCGGCCATTCGCAGTAAATCCGCCAGCGGGGCCTGATCACCGTCCATGCTGTACACCGCATCAACGGCAATCAACCGGGTGCGGGCGCGGCTTTTTTGCAACAATGCTTCAAGATGATTCAGGTCATTATGACGAAAGCGTTGAAAGTCCGCCCTGGATAGCAGGCAGGCATCATTCAGAGAGGCGTGATTGAGGCGATCGGCAAAGACACTATCCCCGCGTCCGATCAGACTGGTGATCACGGCCAGGTTGGCCGCATAGCCGGCACTAAACAGTAGCGCGGCGGGTTGACCGACAAACTCGGCCAGATCGGCTTCGGCCTGCTGGTGAACATGCGCATGCCCGGTCACCAGCGGTGAGGCGCCGCTGCCGACGCCCCATTCCTCCGCGGCCTGGCGTACCGCTTCGATCAACAGCGGGTGCCTGGCCAGACCCAGGTAGTCATTGCTGGCAAATGACAGATAAGGCTGACCGTCAATGACCACCCGGCTCCCCTGCGGGCTGCCGAGCACGGCACGCTGGCGCAGCTGATCCCGATGCGCCAGCGCGGTCAGGGCCGCATCAAGATCAGATGCCTTCATGGGTATTTACTCTTTATATATATGTCTGCCTGCCAGTCACTCCGCGGCAGCAGACAGCTCAAGCGGCAGCAGATCCAGTTTTTGCATCAATTGACGATCCGCTTCCACATCCGGGTTCCCCGTGGTCAGCAGCTTATCGCCATAGAAAATGGAGTTCGCCCCGGCCAGGAAACACAAGGCCTGCATCGCTTCAGGCATGCTGCGCCGCCCTGCCGACAGGCGTACAAAGCTGCCCGGCATGGTCAGACGTGCCACGGCAATGGTGCGCACAAACTCGGTCCAGTCCAGATCAGCCGCATCTTCCATCGGCGTGCCATGCACCTTGACCAGCTGATTGACCGGCACCGATTCAGGCTGCGGATCCAGATTGGCCAGCTGAGCGATCAGCCCGGCGCGATCCTGCCGGGTCTCGTTCAGCCCGACAATGCCGCCACAGCACACCGACAGACCGGCCTGGCGAACCTTGCCCAGCGTATCCAGGCGATCATTATATTCGCGAGTCTGGATGATATCGGCGTATTTGTCCGGTGCGGTGTCCAGATTGTGGTTGTAGTAGTCGAGGCCGGCCCCCTTGAGCTGTTCCGCCTGGCCATCCTTGAGCAGACCGAAGGTGGCACAGGTCTCCAGACCCAGCGCTTTGACCTGACGCACCATCTCCAGCGTCTTGGCCAGGTCGGCATCCTTGGGGCCACGCCAGGCGGCCCCCATGCAGAAGCGGCTGGCACCGTTGTCGCGCGCGGCACGCGCAGCCGCCACCACTTCGTCCACCGTCATCATCGGCTGATCTTCCACCGGGGTATCGTGATGCGACGACTGCGGACAATAGCCGCAGTCTTCTTCACAGCCACCGGTCTTGATCGACAACAGCGTGGACAGCTGCACGCGGCAAGGATCAAAGAACTGGCGGTGGACCTCGGCGGCACGGAACACCAGTTCCATCAGCGGCAAGTCATACAGCGCCTCAACCTCGGCCACGGTCCAGTTGCTGCGTTGCGGATGCGGTTGCGACGGGGAGGCAAAGCGAATCGTACTTTGTTGCATGGGGAGTCCTCGAACGATGTCGTGCACTCTTCTATAAGAGTGCACGAGCACTTTAAGCTGGGCGTCGCGCCTGAGCGCTGGCCCGCCCGCGAGGCGGGCAGGCATCGGGCTCTGGGCTGACAGGAAATCGGGAGCATCTTGGCGTGTGGCGAACTGCATTGTCAAACATATTGACCACATTAATTGACAGTAGATCAATATTTAATCAATCGTGCCTGTTATGCGGCAGCGCCGATGCCAACCAGGGACTTTGCCTTCCCTGTCGGCAGGATTTACCCGTCCTTCCCAGGCCATTTTGTCCGCGCTGTGCGCTCCCCCTGCCTGAAAACGGGCTTTGCGGGCGCTGCCTGCGTCATCCGCCGGTTTTTGACGCCCTACACGTTCCTTATGTCTTTCGCTACCCCATCAGTGCTTTGATACATGCCTACAAGTATGGCCGCAGGCTAGAACTGGCGGGCATTCTGGGCAACTTGCTGGCCGCCGGCACGCCTCCCGTGGACAAAAAATACGACCTTGTCATGGCGGTTCCACTGTCAAAAGAACGACTTGCCGAACGCGGCTTCAACCAAAGCCTTGAACTCGCCAGGTCACTTGTTGGTATAATCCCTGACCGATTTCTACCGGGTTTGTGTTGGCGAAAATGCAACACCCTCCCGCAGACCGGTCTGAGACACCGGCAAAGACGGCGGAATGTCCGCCATGCATTTTGCGTAGAAACCAGACTGGACGGGCTCTCTGTTGCCGTTGTCGACGACGTGGTCACCACCGGTTCGACCCTCGATTCACTGTCCTCGGAACTCAAAAAAATGGGGGCAAAACGGGTCGAAGTCTGGGCCCTTTGCAGGGCAATCCGCGTAAAGACTTGACCAACTTTTTGATTCTTTGGAACAATCCACCCTGCCAACGATGTTCACAGTAGTTCTATTCCAGCCGGAAATCCCGCCTAATACAGGCAATGTGATCCGTTTATGTGCCAATACCGGCTGTGAACTGCATCTGGTCAAACCGCTGGGCTTCCCGCTAGATGACGCCAAATTGCGTCGGGCGGGCCTGGATTATCACGAGTACGCCAAACTGGTCGTGCACGAGAACTGGGAAAGCTGCCTGGCGAGCCTTCAGGGGCGACGAATTTTCGCCGCCACCACCAAAGGCGCGACGCGCCATGACCAGATTGTTTACCGAGCCGGGGATGTATTCCTGTTCGGACCTGAATCTCGCGGTTTGCCTGACGATGTCCTCGCCGGGTTCCCGCACGAGAGGAGGATCCGTCTGCCGATGCAACCCGAGTCACGCAGCATGAATTTGTCGAATGCTGTGGCCGTTACCGTTTATGAGGCGTGGCGGCAAATTGATTTTCTCGGAGGCAGCTAGCAGTTCAGCCGTTGGCCTAACAGCATAAGGGAGGTATATGAAGCCTGCATTCCGATGGCTGTGGCTTGTGTTAGTCAGTCTAGTGCTCGTGGCCTGCTCCACCGTCAAGACAGCAAGTGCCACCAGTCAATCGTCGGCTTCCCCGACGAAGAAGTCGCTGGCCAGAAACGGGGCGTATTTCCAGAATGATGGTCCGGCAGACCACATTCCGGTCAACCTCGATCTGGTTCCCAATGCGGTTCCGCAAGACGAACCGCTGATTCGCGCAGCCAATCTGCCGTACTCTGCCATGGGCATGAGTTTCCGCCCTGACACCAGCAACACCCCCTACAAGGTACGGGGGACGGCGTCCTGGTACGGCAAGCAGTTCCACGGTCGACGCACCACGTCGGGCGAGCGTTACGACATGTTCGCCATGACGGCCGCACACCCGACCTTGCCGATCCCGAGCTATGTTCGGGTGACCAACCTGAAAAACGGCAAGACGGTCGTCGTACGCATCAATGATCGTGGTCCGTTCCACCGTGGTCGCATCCTGGACCTGTCGTATGCCGCCGCCCACAAGCTCGGCTTCGTCGGCCAGGGCAGTACCAAGGTTCAGATCGAACGGGTATGGCCGGCCACCGAGACCGCTTCGACCCAGCAGGCCAAGCCTGCCGAAGTCGCAGCGCTCAAGCAGGAAGACGCGCCGAAGTACCTGCAGCTGGGTGCCTTCGATCAGCTGTCCAATGCCGAAGCACTGCTGAAGAAGCTGGTTGACCGGCTCGACGCCAGCTACGATCCGAAGCTCGGCATCGTCAACCAGAAGGGAACCTATATGGTTCGTCTGGGGCCGTTTGACTCTGCCGCCGCCGTGCGCAGCGCTGCCGAATCGCTGAACGTGGAAAACATCGTGATGAACTGATCGCGAACCAACAGACTGACACAGCCACAAGGGCGAAGCACTTCGGTGCTTCGCCCTTCTCTTTGGCAGAGCCCAAAAACAAAAACCCCGACAGCGCGAGCTGCCGGGGAAAAAATGCCTTCAGGTATCAGCAAAGGCCCCGCTCAGGGAGGTGAAGCGGGAGGCGCCTGACAGGCGCCATATCGTTTAGTCAGAATCCTCCTGGCAAAGTTCCTCGCCACCGAGGTAACTTGCAAACCAGCCTGCCACGACGGTTTCCACCTCGTCGATACCCGTCTTCTTCAGGCTGGAGAACAGCTGCACCGTCACCCCGGGATAATCGGCCAGTGCACTCTTGACCGCCGCCAGCGTCTTGCTCTGCTCCTGACGGCTGAGCTTGTCCGCCTTGGACAGCAGGATATGCACCGGTCGCTGCGTCACGCGGAAATACTCCAGCATGTGCTGATCCAGCTCCTTGAGCGGATGACGGGCATCCATGATCAGCAACAGGCCGATCAGGCTGGAGCGGGTCTGCAGATAACGACCGAGCAGTTCCACCCAGTGGCGGCGCACCGCCTCGGGCACCTCTGCATAGCCGTAGCCCGGCAAATCGACCAGATAACGTTCATCGCCCAGATCGAAGAAATTGATATGCTGCGTACGCCCGGGGGTCTTGGAAACGAAAGCCAGACGGGTGCGGTTGGCCAGCGTATTGATCGCGCTCGACTTGCCTGCGTTGGAGCGTCCGACGAAGGCCACTTCGGCGCGCGTAGCCGGCAAGTCCTTCATATGGTTTACAGTGGTGAAGAAGCGCGCATTCTGAAAAATCGTCATAGTAGTAGGGTCAATGCAATTGGTATAGAATAGCAGATTCAAATTGCCGCGATTACAGGTTTATTAAACCATTGCACGACAAGGAGCGACCATGAGACAAAAGGTGCTGTTGGCACTGGCCGCCGCCACACTGGCTGGCAGCGTATCGGCCCAAACCCAGGGCGACCCCGCCAAAGGTCAGCTGTTGGTACAGCAGGTCTGCGCAGCCTGTCACGGGATCGATGGCAACAGCGTAGCATCCAGCAATCCGACCCTGGCCGGTCAGCACCCGGCGTATATTGTCAGCCAGCTCAAGGCCTTCAAGTCCGGCCAGCGCAAGAACCCGATCATGCTCGGCATGGCCAGCGCGCTGTCCGATCAGGATATGCTCAATGTCGCCGCCTACTTCAGCCAGCAAAAGCCGAAGGAACACGATGCGGCCGACAAGAGCCTGCTGGCCGCAGGCAAGACGTTGTACCGCGCCGGCAATCCGGCCACCCGCGTCCCGGCCTGTATGGCCTGCCATGGTCCGTCCGGTGCCGGCATGCCGGACCAGTTCCCGCGCCTGGGCAGCCAGCAGTCGGCCTATGTACTGAAGCAGCTGAATGACTTCAAGGCAGGTACCGACCGCAAGAACGCCGTGATGTACGACATTGCCAACCGCCTGTCGGACGCCGAGATGAAAGCCGTTGCGGAATACATTTCCGGATTGCGTTGATTCAAGGCTCTGCGCGCAGACCGTGTCCGACATCATACGCAGTTTTGTCCGGACCCGATAACCCGATCTGGCATCGCCTGCCTGGCAGGTGATGCCGGTTGTGCCCGGCGCGCACCTCGCTGTGCGCCCTCAGACAGCCCCCTATGAAGACAGACCGCCGTACCCAGACCTCACTGCGTGCCCTGTACGAGCTCCTGAGCTCGATGCGTTTTGCCATCGGCCTGCTGACCATCCTGGCCATCGCCTCGATCATCGGTACCGTCCTCAAGCAGAACGAGCCCTACCCCAACTACGCCTTCGAATTCGGTCAATACTGGTTCCAGGTCTTTGCCACGCTGGGGCTGTACGACGTCTATCACTCGGCCTGGTTCATTACCATTCTGGCTTTCTTGATGCTCTCGACCACCCTGTGCATCATCCGCAATGCACCGGGCTTCCTGCGAGACATCCGTTCCTATCGCACCAGCGCCCGCGAACGCTCGCTGGCCGCGATGAAACTCAGCGCCCAGTGGGCGGGACAGGCCGACACGGCCGCCCTGAGCAGTTACCTGCAGCGCCAGGGCTTCCGGCTGCGCACCGTCGAGCGCGAAGACGGCAGCACACTGATCGCGGCCAAGAAGGGCAGCGCCAGCCGTCTGGGCTACTTCTTTGCGCATGGCGCCATGATCATCATCTGCCTGGGGGGCCTGATCGATGGCAACCTGCCGCTGAAGATGCGCGAACTGTTCGGCAGCGTGGTGGCAGAAACCCGCGACCTGCCGCAATCGCAGATTCCGGCGCAAAGCCGCCTGTCCACCGGCAACCTGTCATTCCGCGGCGACGTCACCATTGCCGAGAACAAGAGCGCCGACGTGGTGTTCATCAACTCCGGCCCCGGTTATCTGGTGCAAGAGCTCCCCTTCATCGTCACCCTGCGCAAGTTCAACGTCGATTACTACAGCAACGGCATGCCCAAGTTGTTTGCCAGCGACATCGAAGTGACCGACAAAGCCAGCGGCAAGATCACCCGTGCCCGGGTCGAGGTCAACCATCCGCTGATCGTCGACGGCGTGGCCATCTACCAGGCCAGCTTCGGTGACGGCGGCTCGCCGCTGAAACTCAAGGCCTGGAATCTCGACAGCCCGCAATCGGCACCGGTTACCATCGACGGTCTGTCCAAAGCCAGTCAGCCGCTGCGGGCCAATGGCCGCGATTACCGGCTGGAATTCAACGATCTGCGCGTGTTCAATATCGAGGACATGAGCAACCGCAGCCAGACAGACCACAGTCTCGGCCAGCGCATGAAAGATGCGCGCGAAGTCACGCGCGAGCGCCAGCTGAAGAACGTCGGGCCGTCGATCGGCTTCAAGATCCGCGACAGCCAGGGTCAGGCCCATGAGTACCTGACCTATATGGCACCGATCCAGCAGGACGGCGCCAGCTACCTGATCGCCGCATCCCGCAGTGAGGTCTCGCAACCCTTCGACTACCTGCGCATTCCACTGGATGATCAGATGTCGGTCGATACCTTCATGCGCCTGCGCGCCGCCGTCATGAATCCGGCCCTGTATGACGAGATTGCCGCGCAAAGCGGCGCCAAGGCCATGCAGGGCAATGCCATCAGCCCGGCCATGCGCAAGGAATTCGAAGCCAGCGTCAAGTGGATCCTCTCCCGCTTTGCCGAAGGCGGCTTTGACGGACTGCAGACCTTCCTCGAGCAACACGTACCGGCTGACAAGCGCGCCGACGTGGCGCAGACCTATATCAAAATTCTGCAGGGTGCCATCATCGACGTCATGGACGTCGCCAACCGCCATGCCGGCGTCGCACCCATGGCGCGTGATGCCGGCCACTACCGCTTCCTGCTCGACAGCCTGGTGGCCATCAGTGCCTTCAAGGACTATGGCGCACCGGTATTCCTGCAACTGGACAGCTTCCAGCAAGTTCAGGCCTCCGGCCTGCAGATGACCCGCTCGCCGGGCAAGACCCTGGTCTACCTGGGCTCCCTGCTGCTGGTCATCGGCATCCTGCTGATGTTCTACATTCAGGAAAGGCGCCTGTGGCTGCTGATCAAGCCGGACAGCCTGCTGCTCGCCATGAGCGCCAACCGCCCCAACCCGGATCTCGACCGGGACTTCGCGCGTCATCAGGACGCCATCCAACAGCTAGCACGAGGTGAAGATGGACATCGCCCAACAGCGTGAAACCCGCAAACTGCACCAGCGCCTGGGCATCGGCGACTGGCTCTATGCCCTGTTCATCCTGGCGGCCGCCTTCGTGGCGTACAACCGCTTCGGTCAGTACATGGACTACTACGAGCACCTGATCCTGGCGGGTGCCAGCATCGGTCTGGTGGCCTTCGGCTGGTTCTGGACCGCCTGGCGCCGCTTCTTCCCGCTGGTGGCGGCCCTGTCCCTGCTGGCCGTCAACCTGTACCACGGCGACCTGGCTCGCGGCCAGAGTGCCTTCTGGCTCAAATACCTGCTGTCCAGCCAGTCGTCCATCATGTGGATGTGCGTGCTGTTCTTCCTGGCCACCGGCTGCTACTGGGTCGGCCTGCTGCGCCGTTCTGTGACCGGCATGGCGCTCGGCAGCGGCCTGACCTGGGCCGCCACCGCCATGGGTTTTGCCGGCATGTTCACCCGCTGGTATGAAAGCTATCTGATCGGCAGCGACATCGGCCACATTCCGGTTTCCAACCTGTACGAAGTCTTCATCCTGTTCTGCCTGATCACCGCGCTGATGTATCTGTACTACGAAGCCGGCTTCAAGGTGCGCCAGCTCGGTGCCTTCGTGCTGCTGGTGATCAGTGCCGCCGTCGGTTTCATCCTGTGGTACACCTTCGACCGCCAGGCCCATGAAATCCAGCCGCTGATTCCGGCCCTGCAATCCTGGTGGATGAAGATCCACGTCCCGGCCAACTTCATCGGCTACGGCGCCTTCTCCATGGCCGCCATGCTGGGGGTAGCCGAGCTGGTGGTGATGAAGGGCTGGCTGCAAGACAAGCTGCCCAAGGCCGAAGTACTGGACGAAATCATGTACCGCGCCATCGCGGTCGGCTTCCTGTTCTTCACCATCGCCACCATCCTCGGCGCCATGTGGGCCGCCGATGCCTGGGGCGGCTACTGGTCGTGGGACCCGAAAGAAACCTGGGCACTGATCGTCTGGCTCAACTATGCCGCCTGGCTGCATGTGCGCCTGGTCAAGGGCTGGCGCGGCAAGCCGCTGGCCTGGTGGGCGGTGATCGGCATCTTCGTCACCAGCTTTGCCTTCCTCGGCGTCAACATGTTCCTGTCCGGCCTGCACTCCTACGGTGGACTGTAAGCCTGTCGCTGCCCGCCCCTGGTATCTGTATGTCATCGCCTGCCGGGGCGGCAGCCTGTATACCGGCATCAGTACCGATGTCGCGCGCCGCTACCAGCAACATGCCAGCGGTCGCGGCGCACGCTACACCCGCAGTCACCCGCCGGAAAAACTGCTGCTGAGCATCGAATTCCCCGACCGTTCCGAAGCGCTCAAAGCCGAATATGCCTTCAAGCAACTCAGCGCTGCCGAAAAGCGATCTTTCTGTTTGCGACATGAAACTGCCAGTGACTAGGCCACAGCTTTTTGCTATGCAACAATAATCCATCCACGACTACCCCGGTTTTTGCATCATGGCTCTCCACTATCACGTCATTCCGGTCACGCCGTTCGCCCAGAACTGCTCGATCCTGTGGTGCGACGAAACGCAGCGCGCAGCTGTCGTCGATGCCGGCGGGGATCTGGAGCGTATTCTGGACTTTACCCGCGCCAAGGGCCTGACCATCGAGAAACTGCTGCTGACCCACGGCCACATCGACCATGCCGGCGCAGCGGCCGAACTGGCACGCCAACTGGGCGTCGACATCGAAGGCCCGCAGGCCGATGACGCTTTCTGGCTTGATCAACTGCCACAACAGGGACAGTCCTTCGGCTTTCCGCACAGCGCCGCCCTGACCCCGCAACGCTGGCTCAACCAGGGCGACAGCGTCACCGTCGGCAAGCAGACCCTGCAGGTCATCCACTGCCCGGGCCACACCCCGGGGCACGTGGTGTTCTACAACGCCGAAGCCGGCCTGCTGGTCGCCGGCGATGTCCTGTTCCAGGGCTCGATCGGCCGTACCGACTTTCCGCGCGGCAACCACCGCGACCTGCTCGACGCCATCCACAACAAACTGTTCATCCTGCCGGACGACACCACCGTCATCACCGGCCACGGCCCCTTCACCACCCTGGGGGATGAAAAGCGCAGCAACCCCTTCGTGATGAACGCCGGCTACCGCTGAGGCCACGCAGCATCCGACAAAAAAACCCGGGAGATCCCGGGTTTTTTCGCTTCAGCGTGCAGGTTGCGTCAGATCGCGCTGACTGCGCTCCTGTTGCCAGCCAAAGGGCAGCTTGCCCGACAACACATCCGTCAGCGCAGTGCCCGCCACGCCGATCGGCGTCCCCGCCAGCGACAAGCCAAGCTGACGACTATTCTCCTGCCCCGCCAGCGATGTCCGTTGCACCCGGCCATCCAGCGACACCGGCACGCCGGCAGCCGACATGACGGCACCCTGCAACTGAGCGGTCCCCCCCACCTGCCAGTCCGCCCCGGCGCTTGCCGCCAGGACCGCCGGGTCTCGCACCGCCGAACTTTGTTGCGCACGCTGCGACAGCTTCAGGCGCAGCAAGTCACCGCCCCCCGAGGCCAGTTCACCGAGATCGGGCGTCGACAGCCCAAGATCCAGCGCAAAGTGCTGCTCTTCCGCCTGCCGGGTCTGACTGGTCAGCGCCAGATTGCCGCCCACCTCGCCACTCAGTTGCGCCGCCTCGACCCGGGCAGACTGCCCCGCGAGCTGCCCGCCCGCCGCCAGGCGGACTGTGTCGGCATGGATCACCGTCCCCTGCTGGTCAGACTGCCGGCTGCCATCACGGCCAACCTTGAGCGCAAACTCGGCCCCGGCATCGGTACTCACGCGCGCATTGACCCCCAGCTCGACCTTGCCGGCCTGCTGATCTTCTTGCTGATGCCGACTCATGCTGCCCAGCGTCAGATCACCGCCGGCCCGCAGACTGACCGAGGACAGCGGCGTCTCGGCCGAGCCCAGCTGTGCCGCCTGCAAGCGCAGATCCTGCCCGGCGCTCAGCACCACCCCACCGCCGGCCGCCAGCGTACTGCCCTGCACGCCCCCCTGCTGCCCCTGCTGCCGCTGCCACTCACCATTGATCTGACCACCGCCGCCAAACTGCGGACTATCCATATCCCCGCTCAGGGTCAGACTGGCCTGGATGCCGCCATGATCATTGCGCTGAGCCTGACGGGATTGCGCACTGGCAGCCGTCAGAGCCAGATCCCCGCCGGCACTGACCTGCAGGACACCGGAGCCACCATCCAGCCGGGTCGCCTGCAAGGCGGCATCCCCGGCCAGTTGCAACGACACCCCCTTGGCCCCTTCGATCCGGCCGGCCTGCACCCCTCCCTGTTCCGAACGTTGCAACTGACTGCCCGCACCAAGCCCCAGCTTCAGGTTGAGATCATGACCTGTCATGGTCGAGGCATGAAAACTGCCCTGATTGTCACGCTGCTGCCGCGACTCGTCGCGCTGCGTGGCCAGCGCCGTAGCACTCAGACTCTCCGCCACCAGCACCGCGCTGCCCTGCGTGGCCAGATACTGCGTCCCCTGATCCGTCAGGCTGCCATGACTGGTGATCTGCACGCTTCCCCCCTGATAGCGCGACGCCAGGGCATCCTGCACCGATTGGCGCACGGTCAGCTCGCTGGTCCCGGCCTTGCCCTCCAGACTGGCCCCCGGCAAGGTCACCTGGGCCAGCAAACTGGCCAGACCGACCCAGTCACCCTGCGCCAGCTTGTCCAGCCCCTGCTCCAGGCCATTACCGATCTGGCGAGCCGTAGCCACCGCCCCCGCCCAATCACCCCGCTTCACCTGATCCAGTACCTGATGCACCGGTTTGGTCAGATTGCCCGCCTGCCCGTCCAGTGTCAGCCCTGCCTGCATCTGGACGGTCTCCTGACGCGAGGAGGAGGACTGCGGTGCCGCCTGATTGACGATCTGACCGGCCTCGGCACTGAGCGCCCCGCCGGCCTGGAACTGCCCGCCCCGGGTACGCAATACCCCGCTGCCCGCCTGCAGCGACAGATCCCCCGTCGCACTGACCTGGCTACCCAATGGCGTCTGCTGCTCGCTGTCACTGGTTTCACGCCGATTGCGCATCTGACCGGCCACTTGCACCTGCTCGTTGCTGGCCATCAGCGACACACCCATGCTGTCCTCACTGTTCACCTGCAAGCTGCGTGACTGCCCCTGGGCAGAGTCGAACGCCAGATTGCTGCCTCGCACCGACACATCACCATCCGTGGCCACAATGCGACTGCCGGTCAGGCGCACATCCCCCTGTGCCGCCACTTGCACACTGGCGCCGCTGAACTCGGCCGCCTGCGGCGACAGGCTGGCGGCATCCACCCGCTGATCATGGCGGGCAATCTCCAGACCGGCACGATAACGCCCGGCCTGTGCCGGATCCTGCCCCAGTGCGGTATTCACCATCAGCTGGCTGTCGAACTGCTTGTCCCGCGTACGCTGATCCGCCGCCTGCAGGACCACATCACCGGCCGCCGTCACATTCAGGGCGCCCGTGGCCGCCACCCGGCTGCCGCTGACGGCCACATCCTTGCCGCTGGCCAGACGCAGATTGCTCTCTGACATCACCGCTGCCGCGGCGACCGTATCCTGCCCGTGACTGCCAAGACTGCGGTGCGTCTGGATATCAAACACCCCGCCAGTGCGCTGATCGACCATCGACTTGGTCAAATCCGTGGCATGCTGGATTTGCAGATTGCCTTGACGTGTATCCGCCTGCGCCCCCTGCTGCCCCTGGGCCTCACTGCCGACAATGCGGATATCCTTCTCGGCGCTCACCATCAGCTTGCCCTGCGCCAGCACCTGCGTCGGCTGATGCCGTGCCTGCTCCTTCTGATCATTGTGACGTTGGCTGCCGGCAATCCCCCCCCAGTGGTTGCCATAGTCCCGTACCTGCTCCTGCTGGTTGATGACTTGCGCCACCAGGGCCACATCACCGCCGGACCGCAAACTGATATCGCCCTGCGCCAGCAGGCGGCTGCCCTCGAGCGAGATATCCCCGCCTGCCTGCAACTGCACCGACTGACCGGCCATGACCTGGGTCGGCTTCAACTGCTGATGCTGATCACGCCGATCCCAACTCCCGGAGGCCAGCTCCGGCCCTTCGAGATAGCGGCTGCCCTGCTCGGTCTTGGCCGTCCGCTCAATCAGACCGGCCAGTGCCAGCGTCTGGCCGGCCTGCAAACGCACCTGCCCGCCGGCCTTCAGCTCGGCCCCCTGCAGCGACATCCTCCCCGCGGCATTCAGCTGCAGAACATGCTGGGCATCCAGCAGGCTGCCTTCATAACTCAGTTGCTCGTGCTCCGTGCGCTCCTTGCGCTGCCAGGAATTTTTCCAGGCAAAGTAATCCCGTTCGGTCACATCACGGTCCGCCACGCCATCCAGCACCACCTCCCCGGCCGTGATGCGGATATCCTCGGCGCGCACATCCGTGGCGGCCAGCTGCACCGCTCCCCGCGCCTGCACTTTCACCAACTCACCATTCAGCGCCGGACGGCTCAGTGTGGTTTCGGTCACGGTCTCGACCGTATCGCTGGCGCCGGTCTGCCAGATGAACCAGCTCTCGTCGTGGCCGCGCTTTTCCCGCTTATCCTGATGCACACCAGGCCGCGCACTGACACGGTCTGCCTGAATCACCACCTTGGGCGCACTCAACTCGGCGCCGGTCAACTGCACGGCGCCCTGGCTGTCGATGCGCACCCGCTCCTGCGCTTTCAGCACCCCTTCCAGATTGACCCCGGCACCGGCATCGGTACTGACAATACTGATGCGCCCGGCCTGCATACCGCCCAGAAAAGCACTGTCCAGCACCGGCCCTTCCGGCGCCGTGCCACGGGCGCTCACCTCGCGACGCTCATAGTCCATCGCGGCCTGCCCGGTCACCGCGTGAATGCCGCTGGTCGCCACCACACTACCCTGGGCATCAATACGGGGCGCGATCAGATCCAGGGCCTGCGCGGCCTGGATGCCTTCCTTGCCGATGCTCAGCGTACTGCCCGGACTGGCCGTCACCAGTTGCTGCAAGCGACCATCCTGCAGCCCGGGACTCCCGACCAGCAGGCTGGCACGGCGCGTATTGATGAAGCCGCAGCCCTGGCAGGTGATCCCGTTGGGATTAGCCAGGATCAGGTCTGCCGCCTTGCCGAACACCTCCTGCTGCCCGAGCAGCAAGGAGGGATTGCGACTGACCACCTCATTCAGAATCACCGCCGCAGGCCGTCCCGCCAGCGCCGCATTGCCCTGCAGCGCCCCGGCCAACTGCGACCGTCCCGCTTCGATGGCATTGTTCAGCACCACCCCGCCACGACCAACGTTGTAGTCCTGATACTGATTGTGAGACAGGCCCTGGGCATTGGCCGGGGCGATATTCACCACCGGCACCGCACCGACCTGCTGCACCTGGGTGGCTGAGCCGGCCACCGGCTGGATCCCTTCGGCCCATAAGCGCGGGGAGCATAATAAAGACAGCGCCAGGGCAGAGGCGATCTGCCCGTGGCTCGATAGCTTGAATGCTTTCATGATGGTTAACCTCTTTGTCGATTGAAGTTGCAGTCTTGCCGCGCTGTGTCGCGCGTGTCGTTATCGGGCCTGCGGGTGCCATACGCCCCGGTACCCTAGAATTGCCGGCTCAGCCGCAAAAGCACCTGCTGCGACTCGCCGACAAAATAATCCGGCTGCCAGAGCGGCCGGCTGTACTCGCCATCCAGTGACCAGTCGCCGTAGCGCAGCGTCATGCCAAGCCCCCAGCCCGCCATCCGCTGATCGCCACCATCGTCCCGGGTCTGCCAGACACCGCCCAGATCGAGCCCCAGCCGGGGCAGCCACTGCCAATCGCCGCGCCGGAACTGTCCGTGCAGGGTGTTGCGCCAGACCCAGCCGCGTTCGCTGGCCAGCGAGTTGTGACGAAACCCGCGCACCATGCTGTTATCCGCCAGCTCCAGCTGCTCCACCGCCGGCAGACGCCGCCCGCTGTACTGCCCCTGCAAACGGCTCTCCCACTGCCATCCCGGCAATGGCGTGAGATGGCGCAGGGTCGTACTCAGTCTCCATTTGTCAAAGCGGGTACTCGGCCCGCCGGGCACGCCGTCGTCAGCCCCGAACCAGCCCTGGCCACTGTCGAGCGACAACTCCAGCGTCAGCGAACCAAATGCCAGCAGACTCAGCCTGTCCACCCCCAGCGACAGCACCGACAGCGTCGGGCTGCTCACCTGCTGCAAACTGCCGAGAAAATAATTGGCCACCCGTTTGTGACTCACCTGGCCATGCGTACTCCAGATCCGTTGCTGGTCGCGCCACAGCACCCGGTCCAGCCGCAGACCAAGCTGTGACGATTCCCCGGTCAGCGCCACCGTGCCGTAGCGCAGGCGTTGCGGATTCAGATAGGCCGACTGGCCGGCAAACAGGCTGTAACTCCAGTAGCCGTGCGGCAGCGAATAAAACAGCGAGTGCCGCCGGCTGAAACGTCCCGCGGCCAGACTGTGCTCCAGCGCCAGACTCAGATAGTCATACCGGCCACTGAGGTTGTCGCGCGCCAGGGTCAGCCCCGCCACCTGGCGCCCGGTCGCGTCATAACCCCAGTTATCCAGCGCAATCCGGCCATGCCATGCCGGCGCCACCTGGCCACGCAACCGCACCGTCGAACCGCCCACCTGTCGCCCGGGCACAATCTCGGCGCGCAGCGCCGCCGATTGCAGGCGATTGGCCTGATCCAGTCCCTGCTCCAGATCACGGATATTCAACGGCTTGCCGCTCATGGCGGGAAACAGCCAGGCCGCGGCCTGCTCATCCCCCTCGATCTCCTCCACATGCCCTTCCAGCACCTGCAGCGTCATGACGCCATCGGCAGACAGCTGCGGCACCACCCGGGCAGCCACATAACCGCGCTCGACATACAAGGCCATCAGCCGCTGCAAAATCCGCTGCAAGCGCATGCCATACATGCAACCGGCCCCTTGCTCGCGCACCAGCGCCAGATCCTCTGCACCGAGCAGGGTGACCCCGGTCACCCGCAGTGCCCGCACCGGCAAACACGCATTGCCATGAGCTTCCGGCTCGGCCGGAGCGCAACGAATGTCCTCGTCGCGCAGTAACTGACGCTGGCGAAGCGCATCGAACTCACCGCGCAAATGTTCGCTGTTGTCCTGCAGGAAAAAACGGCCATCCGTCCCTGGCGCCTCTGACGGTTCGGCCAACAACAGTGCATGCCAGCACGCCAGACACACGCCGCTTACCCAGCGACGAGTACGAACCCTATTTGCCAGCATGGCCGCTCCGGATTGTTTAATGTCGAATTGTCAGACATAAATAACGTCATTGGCATAGCGTGCCAACACGTCTAAAGGACATATAGATGGAAAGACACGAATAAAGGAAAATGATCGACATTCAGCATGGAAATGACTGAAAGGACAGATCCCGGCGAGTGAATCGATGAGTTAGACAACAACAGGGCTTTGTTACAGGCAGCCTGCCCGTCAAAACGGCACAGCCAACGTGCAGCGCCGCAGGAACTGGCCGAGTGGCCAGCCAGCACCGGGCAAGAAGCCGCCCACAAACGGCCGTCTCATGCAACAGGGCCCCGCCTCCAGACGGAAGCGGGGCCCTCAGGCCATCATGGCAACGCAGATCAGTTCTGGTTGTACTGGCGATAGCGTTCGATCAGACGGGTCGTCGAGCTGTCATGCTCAGCCTTGACCTTCTTGCCGCTCAGCTCGGCATGAATCGTCTTGGCCAGCTGCTTGCCCAGCTCCACCCCCCACTGGTCGAAACTGTTGATGTTCCAGATCACCCCCTGCACAAAGATCTTGTGCTCGTAGGCCGCGATCAGCGAACCGAGGTTGCGCGGGTCCAGCCGCGACATCAGCAGCGTGTTGGTCGGGCGATTGCCGCCGAACACCTTGTGCGGCACCAGGGACTCCAGCGCCTCGCCCTGCAGCCCCTGCGCCACCAGCTCGGCGCGCGCCTCTTCAGACGTCTTGCCGCGCATGAAGGCCTCGGCCTGGGCGAACACATTGGCCAACAGGATTTCATGGTGGCCCGGCAGGGAAGAGCGACGCTCCAGCGAAGCAATCAGGTCGATCGGCGAGATGTGGGTGCCCTGGTGCAGCAGCTGGAAGAAGGCATGCTGGCCATTGATCCCCGTTTCCCCCCAGATGATCGGTGCGGTTTCGAAATCGACCGCCTCGCCGTTGAGCATCACCTGCTTGCCGTTCGACTCCATGTCCAGCTGCTGGATGAAAGCCGGGAAACGATGCAGGTACTGGTCATACGGCGCGATCACATGGCTGCCGCCACCATAGAAGTTGATGTACCAGATGCCGATCATGGCCAGCAGCACCGGCATATTGGCTTCCAGCGGCGCATTGCGGAAGTGCTGGTCCATGATGTGCGCGCCGTTGAGCAGCTCGGAGAAGTTCTCCTCGCCCAGATACAACATGATGGGCAGGCCAATCGCCGACCACAGGCTGTAACGGCCGCCCACCCAGTCCCAGAACTCGAACATGTTCGCCGGATCAATACCGAAATCGGCGACCGCCTTCATATTGGTCGACACGGCAACAAAATGCTTGGCCACCGCGGCCTCGTCACGGGCACGCGCGACAAACCATTCGCGTGCCGTCAGCGCATTGGTCAGGGTTTCCTGGGTGGTGAAGGTCTTGGACTCGATGATGAACAGCGTGGTCTCCGAGTGGACCTTCTTCAGGGTCTCTTTCAGCTGCGCCCCGTCAACGTTGGAGACGAAATGCATGTTCATGCGCGGATGGCCGTAGGGCTTGAGCGCACTGCACACCATCAGCGAACCGAGGTCCGAGCCGCCGATACCGATATTGACGATGTCGGTGATCGGCTGGTTGGTATAGCCGAGCCATTCGCCGGAGCGCACGGCGTGACAGAAACGCCCCATGCGTTCGAGCACATTGTTGATCTGCGGCATCACGTCGACCCCATCGACCAGGATCGGCGAGTTGGTGCGGTTGCGCAACGCCACGTGCAGCACCGAGCGGTTCTCGGTGCTGTTGATCTTTTCACCCTTGAACATCGACTTGATGCGTTGCGGCAGGCCGGCCTGACGCGCCAGATCCATCAGCAGCTGCAGGGTTTCATCGGTAATGCGGTTTTTCGAATAATCGAGGAACAGATCGCCGACTTCGAGCGAGAAACGCTCCGCCCGATCCGGGTCGGCGGCAAACAGGTCGCGCATGTGATTCAGGCGCGACAACGAAAAATGTTGCTCCAGTGCCTGCCAGGCAGGCAATTGGGTGAGGGCGCTCATCGTTATTTTTCCTCTTGCTCCTGCATGCGCAATCGCTTGCCACGCAGGCTCTGTTTGGATTTCTCCAGCTGCGCGATCAACGCCGGACCCTGACGCAGGGCCACGCCGACAGCGAGAATGTCGACCAGCACCAGATGCACGATCCGGGAGATCATCGGACTGAAGGTTTCAGTATCTTCACGGGTATCTGCTGCCAGGGTCACCGTCGCCATGCGCGCCAGCGGCGACGCGCTGGCCGTGATGGCCACCACGCTGGCACCGGCATTCAGCGCCACCTCCACCGCACCCAGCAGTTCCACCGTACGTCCCGAGTTGGAGATCGCCACCATCACATCGCCCTCGGTCAGCACCGACGCAGCCATGGTCTGGATGTGGGTATCGGCGTAGGCCACGGTAGGAATGCCAAAGCGGAAGAACTTGTGCTGCGCATCGGCCGCGATAATGCCGGAGTTACCCAGCCCATAGAACTCGATGCGGCGTGCATGCGACAGCAAATCCACCGCCTGTTCGACGGAGGCCGGGTTGACCTCGTTGCGACACTTGATCAGCGCCGTCACCGTATTGTCGAACACCTTGGCCGCGACTTCGGAGGTCGGGTCCTCGGGACGGACACTGGAGTGCACATAAGGCACCCCGGTCACCAGGCTGCCGGCCAGCTTGAGCTTGAAATCCGGCAGGCCGGCGCAGCCCATTGAGCGACAGAAGCGGATGACCGTCGGCTGGCTGACACCGGCACTGGAGGCGATGTCGGCCACGGCGGCCTGCATCACGGTATAGGGCTGTGCGAGCGCCAGTTCGGCGACTTTTCTTTCGGCTGCAGACAAATCCGGCAGCTGAGCGCGAATTCGCTCAAGCATGATGGGATTCCCGTAAGTGGGCGGCCAGCGCGGCTTGTGCGCCGATCAGGCCGGGATACTGACTGTGAATGACATAGGTCGGCATTGCGGCCAGATAGCCGGAAAAACGACCCGCCTGCTCGAAACGGCGCCGGAAAGGCGATTGCCCGAAGGCCGCCCCCAGTCGTGGCACAATGCCACCGCCGATAAACACACCACCGCGCGCCCCCAGCGTCAGCGCCAGTGCACCGGCCGCACTGCCCAGCATGGCGCAGAAGCGGTCCAGACTGGCCTGACACTGCGGCGACTGGCCGCCCAGCGCATGACGCGTGATGTCGGCAGCCGACAAACCGTCATGGGCCAGACCCTGCATCGCCAGGCGCGCTTCATGAATCAGCGCCAGCCCCGGGCCGGAGAGGAAGCGCTCGGTCGAGACATGCCCGTAGCGGGCACGGGCAAAACGCCACAGCTCGACCTCCTCTTCATCCTCCGGTGCGAAACCGACATGACCGCCCTCCCCCGAAAGCGGTATCGGTCCCTGCGGCCCCGGAATCAGGCCTGACACGCCCAGCCCGGTGCCCGGGCCAATCAAGGCCATGGCGCACCCGGGCTCGGCCTTTCCGTCCCCCACCTGCTGCAGCTCGGCAGCCGGCAGAAACGGCAACGACCAGGCCAGTGCCGTGAAGTCGTTGAGCACCACCAGCGAATCCAGCGACAGGTCGCGCCGCATCCCCGCGATGGAAAAAGTCCAGTCGTGGTTGGTCATGCGCACCAGATCACCGGTCACGGCGGTGGCAATACCGATCGCGGCATGCGCGACCCGTCGGGCACCGGTCTGCCCGAGGTAATCGCGCACGGCATCCAGCAGCGTCGGAAACGACGCACTGGCGCGAACATCCACCTCTTCAATCACGCCCGGAGCGGTTTCCAGCGCAAAACGCGCATGGGTACCGCCCACGTCGGCGAGAAGACGCGGGAACAGGCTAGGGTGCCCAGTAGACATCAAGTGGTGTCTCGTCCTGTTGCAAGAAATAGCTGACCGGCCAGCGGCGATCTTCCGCCTGACGCGCGCGTTCGAAGACCTCACGCTTGCCGTTCCCCTGTATCGACAAATACAACTTGTCGGATTTTAACAGCGCCTTGCGCGTCATGCTCAGGCGTCGATGAGGCGCAACAGGCGGCGTCACACCGATAATGGCCTGTGCTTGGCCCAGATCAAGGCCCGCGTCCAGCTCGGCCGCCTCCGGGAACAGCGAGGCGGTATGACCGTCATCGCCCATGCCCAGCACCGCCACCGTCGGCCAGGTGAAGGCCTGGCAGGCCTCGGCAATCGAGCGCGCCTCATCCTCGGGATACGGCGCCAGCGGCAGGAAGCTGGCGGCAGCCGCCTTGCCGGTCAGCAGATGCTCGCGGACCAGCCGGGCATTGCTGTCGGCGTGGTCGGCCGGCACCATGCGCTCGTCCACCAGAGTGATGGTGACACGCTGCCAGGGCAGATCCGCCATCGCCAGACGCTCGAAAAGCGCAATGGGCGACCGGCCGCCGGACACTGCCAGCACCGCTCGCCCATTGGTTTCAATGGTCTGCTTCAGATCGGCGGCAATCGCCGCCGCCAGGGCATCGGCCTGCGCCCCGGGTGATTCGAATTCCAGCCACTTCATAGTGTGGTTCTCCGTGCGTGCTGTATTTCCATGTGCATTAAAAAGCGGCGTCCGTCAGGGAGGCGGACGCCGTCAGAGTTTCCCCAACTCATTCAAGCCAGGATCCGGCGGCCAGCCTGCAGCGTGCCGGATCGCAGATCAATCAGCTTTCTTCGTGCCAGGCGATGCCGTCACGCGACAGCAGGGCCGACGAGGCCGCAGGCCCCCAGGTTCCGGCGGTGTACTGCTTGGGCGGCGTGGTGGAGTGTTCCCAGGCATGCATGATCGGCTCGACCCAGCGCCAGGCGGCCACCAGCTCGTCGCTGCGCATGAACAGGCCGAGACGGCCACGGATCACGTCCAGCAGCAGACGCTCGTAAGCATCGGCACGACGCACCTTGAACATGGCGTTGAAGTCCAGATTCAGGTAGGCCGGCTGCAGGTTCATGGTGTCGCCCGGTTCCTTGGCCAGGAAGTAGAGGCGGATGCTTTCATCCGGCTGCAGGCGGATCACCAGACGGTTGGCAGTCTGGCCGACCGGGCTCGGGAACAGATGGCACGGGACGTCACGGAAGTTGATGACGATTTCCGCCACCCGTTCCGGCATGCGCTTGCCGGTACGCAGGAAGAACGGCACACCGGCCCAGCGCCAGTTGTCGATTTCGGCCTTGAGCGCCACGAAGGTTTCGGTGGTCGAGGTCGGCGGAATGCCCTGCTCTTCCAGGTAACCCGGCACGGCGCCACCGACGATGGCACCCGCCTTGTACTGACCGCGGACGGTCTTGGTGGCGACGTCCTGCACTTCGAACGGACGCAGCGCCTTCAATACCTTGAGTTTTTCGTCACGAATGGCATTGCCTTCCATGCTGGCCGGCGGCTCCATGGCCACGATGCACAACAGTTGCAGCAAGTGGTTCTGCACCATGTCGCGCAGTGCACCGGTATGGTCGTAGAAACCGCCACGACCTTCGACACCCAGTTCTTCGGAAATGGTGATCTGCACGTTGTGCACCCACTCGCGACGCCACAGCGGTTCGAACAGCGAGTTGCCGAAACGGATGGCCATCAGGTTCTGTACCGACTCCTTGCCCAGATAGTGGTCGATACGATACAGCTGGTGCTCGTCGAAATACTTGGCAACGGCATCATTGATCTCGTTGGACGACTCCAGGTCGTGGCCGAGCGGTTTCTCCAGCACCACGCGCACATTGGGATGATTCAGGCCGACCGTGGCCAGGTTTTCACAGATCGGCGTGAAGAACTCGGGCGCGGTGGACAGGTAGCACACCACGCTGCGGCCCGGCACCATCGGCCCCAGCTTTTCGGCCAGCGGCGGGAAGTGTTCCGGGAAACCGGCATCGACACGCAGATAATCGATACGGTCGCAGAACTGTTGCCAATCTGCCTCAGTGAAGCACTCTTTGATATGCTTGCGCGAATGGTCTTCCACATAGGCCAGATATTCCTCGCGGGTCCACTCCTTGCGGCCCAGCCCCAGAATGCGGCCATCTTTATTAAGGAGACCGGCAGCATGCGCCTGATACAGCGACGGCAACAGCTTGCGCATCACCAGGTCGCCAGTACCACCGAACAGCACCATATCAAATGCAGGGGTTTGAGCAGCGTCGTTTCGCATAGCAACATCCATCCCAAGTGGTTAAGATGTAATTATATTACCACCAGAAAATTCTGCGCAGATTGGATTTGCATCAAGTTAAGCGCCATTTTTTCCAAGTAAGCTGAACACCATTCAATCTAATTAAAGCCTTCCTGTCAGCCGGATAGCACCGGAATGAAGGCAAAAGCCACACCGACGGGAAGGGAATCAGCTTGATTTTTGATTGTAGTAAAATTACCATCATTACACATCCATGCGGGAGTCCAGACATGACGAAACATCCCGTCCTCGTCGAGGTCACAGAGCGAATCATCCAGCGCAGTCGCGTTCAGCGTCAGGCATACCTGAACCGGATTCGCGCCGCGACCCACCAGGGCAAAGTCGAGCGTAGCCAGCTCTCATGTACCAACCTGGCACACGCTTTTGCCGCCATGCCTGGCGATACCAAGCTGCGCATCAAGGAAGTCGCCCGTGCCAATCTGGCGATCGTCTCTGCCTACAACGACATGCTGTCGGCACACCAACCGCTCGAAACCTACCCCGCACTGATCAAGGAAGAAGCCTTCAAGGCCGGCGCCACCGCCCAGTTTGCCGGTGGCGTGCCTGCCATGTGCGACGGCGTGACCCAGGGTCAGCCGGGCATGGAGCTGTCGCTGTTCTCGCGCGACGTCATCGCCATGAGCACCGCCGTCGCCCTGTCGCATCAGATGTTTGACGGCGCCCTGTACCTCGGCGTGTGCGACAAGATCGTCCCGGGCCTGCTGATCGGCGCACTGTCCTTCGGCCACCTGCCGGCCATCTTCGTCCCGGCCGGCCCGATGACCTCCGGCATCAGCAACGATGAAAAGGCCAAGACCCGCCAGCTGTACGCAGAAGGCAAGGTCGGCCGCGACGCCCTGCTGGAGTCCGAGTCCCAGTCCTATCACGGCCCGGGCACCTGCACCTTCTACGGCACCGCCAACTCCAACCAGATGCTGATGGAGATCATGGGTCTGCATCTGCCCGGCACCGCCTTCGTCAACCCGGGCACCCCGCTGCGCGAGGCATTGACCCGCGCTGCTGCCCGTCAGGCCGTCAAGATTTCCGCTCAGGGTGAAGCCTTTACCCCGGTGGCAGAAATCATTGATGAAAAAACCATCGTCAACGCCATTGTCGGCCTGCTGGCCACCGGTGGCTCGACCAACCACACCATGCATCTGGTCGCGATCGCCCGGGTAGCCGGCATCGACATCAACTGGGACGACTTCGACGACCTGTCCGCCGTGGTACCGCTACTGGCCCGCGCCTACCCGAACGGCAAGGCCGACGTGAACCAGTTCCATGCGGCCGGCGGCCTGGGCTTCGTCATCCGCGAACTGCTGGATGCCGGCCTGCTGCACGAAGACGTGCAGACCGTCATCGGCAAGGGGCTGCGCGCCTACACCCGCGAACCCTGGCTCAACAATGGCCAGCTCGACTGGCGCGATGCCCCGGCCGAGCCGCTGGATCGCGAAGTCGTGCGCCCCCATGCCGACCCGTTCTCCGCCGACGGCGGCCTCAAGGTACTGGCAGGTGAACTGGGCCGGGCCGTGATCAAGGTCTCGGCCGTCAAACCGGAGCACCGTGTCATCGAAGCCCCGGCCGTGGTCTTCCACAGCCAGGACGACATGCTGGCCGCCTTCAAGCGCGGCGAGCTGGAAAAAGACTTCGTGGCGGTGATCCGCTTCCAGGGGCCGCGCGCCAACGGCATGCCGGAACTGCACAAGCTGACCCCCTCGCTGGGCATTCTGCAGGAACGCGGCTTCAAGGTGGCGCTGGTCACCGACGGCCGGATGTCCGGCGCCTCGGGCAAAGTCCCGGCAGCGATCCATGTCAGTCCGGAAGCTGCTCAGGGCGGTCCGATTGCCAAGGTACGCGATGGCGACCTGATCCGCGTCGATGCCGTTCAGGGCCGCCTGCAGGTGCTGGTCGATGCCGAAGAATGGGCGCTGCGCACGGAAAGCGATGCCGACCTGCACCATAATGAATACGGCGTGGGCCGCGAGCTGTTCGCGGTCTTCCGCAACACTGCCACCACGGCAGAAGAAGGCGCAACCAGCTTTGCCCTTCCACAATGGGAGAAAATGTAATGGATGCAATTACCCTGCTGCGTCAGGGGCCGGTGGTCCCGGTCATCGTGGTCGACGATCCGGCGATTGCCGTTGACATGGCCCACGCGCTGGTTGCTGGCGGTATCCGCGTGCTGGAAGTGACGCTGCGCACCAAGGCCGCACTGGCAGCCATCCGTCGCATGCGCGACGAAGTGCCGGACGCCATCGTCGGTGCCGGCACCCTGCGCACCCGCCCACAAGTCGAAGCCTGTGTCGATGCCGGCGCCCAGTTCGGCATCAGCCCGGGCCTGACCCCGGAACTGGCCTCGGCCGCCCGTGCCGCCAACCTGACCTTCCTGCCCGGTGTCGCCACCCCGTCGGAAGCGATGCGCGCCGAAGACGAAGGCTTCTCGGTTCTGAAGCTGTTCCCGGCAGAAGCCGTCGGCGGCATCAAGCTGCTGAAGTCGCTGGCCGGCCCCTTCCCGAACCTGCGCTTCTGCCCGACCGGCGGGATCGATCTGGCCCGTGCCAGCGACTACCTGGCCCTGCCCAATGTACTGGCCGTTGGCGGCTCCTGGCTGACCCCGAGCGATGCCCTGGCCGCGCGCGACTGGGACCGCATCACCGAACTGGCGCGTGCCGCCAGCCAGATCGGCGGCTAAGTCAGACAACCGCGTAATAAACCAAGGGTGGCGACAGCCACCCTTTTTTCTTATTCAACAGCCACTTACCCGCATCCCAGTCATTTTCCGGCTGTCTGACCCGGCCTCGATATGCTATCTGGATTTGCATTCGCCGCATGGTTGCCTAATCTCAATAGACACACAGCCATTTTTCGTGGAGATCGATGATGCAGGTGGCAGAGGTTTTTGAAAAAGCATCCGGCAAACTGCCGATGATTCCAAAGGTTGTCCAGGAGCTGGTCAACAGCTTTAACAGTGCCGATGTCATCAACAACGAAGAGATCGCCAAAACCGTCGGTCATGACCAGGTGCTCACCGCCCGGGTACTGCGCCTGGCGAATACCGCCCGCTTCGGCGGCAGCCGGCGCGTCGGCTCGCTGGATGATGCCCTGATCATTCTGGGCTTCGATACCCTGCGCGTGCTGGTGATCGCCTCCGGCATCACCGGCACCACCGCCAACATCCCCAACTTCGATCTCAAGACTTTCTGGAAAGGCTGCTTCGAGATTGCCAATACCGCCAAGGTACTGGCGCGCCTCAGCCACCAGAACCAGCAACTGGCCTTCACCTGCGGCCTGCTGGCACGCATCGGCGAGCTGGTGCTGCACCTGGCCGCCCCGGGCGTCACCCCCGAGATCGAGCGCAAGGTAGGTGACAGCCCGAATCGTATCGATATCGAGCGCGCACTGCTCGGCGTCGATTCGACCCAGGTCGGTGCCGAACTGGCCTGGCGCTGGAGCTTCCCGGAGCAGATCGTGGCCGCCATCGGCCAGCAATACCCGCTCGACGGCAAGGAAGGCAAGGCCCCGCTGGCCACCGTCATCGGACTGGCCAAGCAGATCGTGCGCGACTTCAACCAGCAAATCGACAGCGAAACCGTCTTCAAGCTGCTGCCGGACAGCGCCCTGACACAACTGGGTATCACCCGCGAACAACTGCAGGCCAGCGCCGACGAGCTCAAGGAAGCCAGCACCACGGTCGACGATCTGTTCTGAGCCATACAGGTAAACGAAAGAGGGCGCCGCAGCGCCCTCTTTGCCATGGCAGATCGCCGACGCGGGCACTCAGCCCTCTTCGCCGTCCACCACTTCTGCCGCCTCACCGGCCACCGGCCCCAGATAGCGACACTCGATGTCCTGCATCAGTTCATCAATGCGGGTAATCGCCAGGCGGATATGGGTGCCCGTCGGCATTTCCGGCAGACCGCCGACACGCAGACGCAGCGGGACACCATCCACCCGCACCAGATCTTCCTTCAGATACACGGCCGTCAGCTCGCTGATCCCCTCCTGGCCGAACCAGCGCAGACACCAGAAGTGCTCCATGCGATCCTGAAAACCCAGATAAGCCGAATAAGCGGCATCGAAATCACGCAGAATGGCAAACAGCATGGCATCGTTCTGCTCGAACGGCGGCTTTTCGCCCCGGATCATCGCCACCAGCTGACGCTGATTGACAAAGTCGGAAGCCCGACGCAGCGGCGAGGTCGACCAGGCATATTGCGCCACCCCCAGACCGATATGCGGCTCCGGCCGGGTGGTCATGCGCACCTTGCCCATGCTCTGCGCCCGATACAGACCGGGAATGTCCGCCTCGCCCAGCATGCGGCCCCATTCGCTGTTGGCCAGAATCATCAACTCCGACACCAGCTTGTCCATCGGTGCCCCGCGCTTGCGCGGCGTGATCTGTACCTTGCCATCCACGATGGCAAAGGTGTAATCCAGCGGCTGCACCCGGGTCGGGTCAAACTTGCCGCGACGCTTTTCCAGCGCATTGGCGAAATGCCACAGCCAGATCAACTCGCGCTTGAAGGCATAATCCACCCCCGGATCATTCAGCAGGGTGTCCTCATTGAAGACCTTCTCCAGCTCGGCATGACGCAGGTTGGCGGCAATCGGCACCAACTCGATGCGGTTTTCGTACCCCACCGGCTCGAAGTCCGGCGTCACCTCGACATACAGACTGAGCGCCGGGCAATTCTGCCCTTCCAGCAAAGTAAACGACTGCACCACCTCGTCCGGCAGCATGGTGATCTTGTCGCCCGGGTAATACACCGTCGACAACCGGCTGTAGACGATGCGCTCCAGATCGGAACCGACCGCGATGCCCAGCGTCGGCGCCGCGATATGGATGCCGACGCGCAGATTGCCATTGGCCAGCGGCGTCAGCGACAGGGCGTCGTCAATCTCGGTGGTGGCGGCATCATCGATGGAGAAAGCCTTGACCTCGGCCAGCGGCAAGGTCGTCGCATCGACCGGCTGCACTGGCTCGGCGTAATGAAAACCGGTGCCCTTGGGAAAATGCTCCATCAGGAAACCGGCCAGCAGATACTCCGGCACCGAACGGATGCCACCGACCTTGTCGGCCAGGCGCAAAGGCGGCAGGCCGCTCTGCTTGCAAGCCTGGTCAAAAGCCTTGAACTCCAGACTGTTCTTGTCCGGACTGAACAGCAGGGCCATCAGCTTGTCGGCCACTGCCTGCGGCAGTTTGCCCGCCACCAGCTCACCGGCCCACAGATTGATCTGCTCCTGCTCGCGCTTCTTGCGCTCCGCACCAGCCAGCGCCGCCTTCAGCGCCTCTTCCGGTGCGGCCTTGAAACGCCCCTTGCCCTTCTTGTAGAAGTACATCGGCGCCGAAGACAGACGCTGCACAATGGCCGCCGCCTCGACGGCAGAGGGGGCATGCCCCCAGTAATCGCGCGCCAGATCCTCATAAGCAAACTCGTCGCTGCCGCAGCACTCCCACAGAAAATCCAGATCGATGTCCTCGGCCAGTGCCTCGGCCTGAGTCAGAAAAGTATCGAGCGGGCTGGCAAACTCGAGAATGACATTGGCAGCCTTGATCTTGGCCCGCTTGCCATGCTGGGTATCCACCTGGAAGCTGGCATCGCTTTTGGACACAATGCTGCCGACCTTGAAACTGCCACTCTCTTCGTAAAATACGTTCATCCGCGCGCCAGACTGTTGCAATCAGTAAAGCCGGGATTATAGCAGGGAGCTACTGCGACGAGGATTTCGCTTGGAATACAGGGAGAAAATTCGGAAAGGGCACCAGGTAAGGTGGTGCCCATCAATCAGAATTGAACCGGATCAGCTGTCGGCCATGACCAGGCGAACGTTGTGCTGCTCCAGCAATTTGGTCAGCGCTTCAGGCGGACGAGCATCGGTGAACATCACGTGGAACTCGCTGATATGCCCCATGCGCACCAGCGCATTACGGCCGAACTTGCTGTGGTCGGCTGCCAGATAGCGATGGCGGGCATTGGCCATCATCGCCTGCGCCACCCTCACTTCACGATAATCGAAATCCAGTAGCGACCCGTCCGCCTCAATGCCGGAGACACCGAGAATGGCGTAATCCACCTTGAACTGATTGATGAAATCCAGCGTGGCAACCCCGGTAATGCCGCCGTCGGAGGCACGCACCACCCCGGAGGTAATCAGCACGTTGAAATCCGGATTGGCCGACATGGTCGAGGCCACGTGAATATTGTTGGTAATCACGCGCAGGCCCTTGTGCGTCGCCGACAGTGCCTGGGCCACCACCTCGATGGTGGTGCCGATGCTCATGAACAGGGAGGCATGGTCGGGAATGCTGGCGGCGATCAGATCGGCGATATGCGCCTTTTCATTCTGCAGCTTGCCCTTGCGGGCAAAGTAATCTTCGTTTTCGACACTGGAGCCCAGCGCGGCCCCGCCATGATAGCGCCGCAGCAGGTTGTCTTCGCACAGCTGGTTGATGTCGCGGCGAATGGTCTGGGGCGTGACGGCCAGGATGCGCGCCAGCTCTTCAATCGGCATGAAGCCGTTCTCGCGAACCAGTTGCAGGATTTTGTCGTGACGGGGTGAGCGGCTCATAAGGATTCGATTTCGAAAATCAGTCTGAGTTAATTATCATAAACACCCCCTGGCAAGCAACCCAAAGTGCGAATCCGCTCATGATTTGCCGCAATGAATGCCCAAAAGGATTCGAATAGTCGTACTGGCCATTCCATTCAGGTATGCATAGAATGTTCGCTTAGCCATCCCCGCCCCCCGCCAAGGCACCATGACCCTGTCCAGACTGCTGTATTCCTTCGTTCTGCGTCACCGACGTGCCTACTGTCTGGCGGCCGTGATGCTGGCGATGGTCGGCATGCTGACCGTGATGATTCCGCGTCAGGTCGGACATATCGTCGATGCCCTGGCTGCGCGCCAGTTGCACGGTACCCCGCTGTTGCTGTCACTGGGCGAACTGCTGCTGATGGGTCTGGCCATCTACGGTCTGCGCGTCAGCTGGCGGCTGCAACTGTTTACCGCCTCCTACCAGCTGGGTGTCGAACTGCGCACCCGCCTGTACCGCTCGCTGGCCCATCAGGGCCCGGCCTTTTTTCAGCAACAGCGCACCGGCGACCTGATGGCGCGCGCCACCAACGACATCGACTCCGTGGAGATGGCCGCCGGCGAGGCCATGCTGGCCGGTTTCGACGGCCTGCTGACCCTGCTGCTGGTACTCGGCATGATGACCTTCGCCATCGACTGGCGACTGGCGGCCGCCGCCTTGCTGCCCTTCCCGCTCATGGCCTGGGGCTTCAGCCGCATCGCCAACCAGATCCACCGCGCCTGGGGCGATGCCCTGCGCCACTTCGGCCGCATGAACGACCACGTGCAGGAAGCCCTGAGCGGGGTCCGTACCCTGCGTGCCCTGGGGCTGGAAACGCTCAACGATCGCCAGATGACCGCCCTTGCAGCCGCCGCCTCGGACAGCAGCCTGGACGCCCAGCGCTGGGAAGCGGCCTTCGATCCGGTCGTCGGGCTGGCCCTGGTCAGCGCCAACGTCATCGCCCTGTCGCTCGGCGGCTATCTGGTCTGGCAGGGACAGCTCACCATCGGCGCGCTGACCAGTTTCAGCATGTACCTGGTGCAATTGATCTGGCCGATGTTCGCCGCGGGCTGGGTGCTGTCGCTCCTGCAGCGCGGCAACGCCGCCTGGCAACGCCTGCAGCCGATCTTTGCCGCCGCGCCTTCCGTACCCGACCTGGGCCGGCAGACGCAGCTGCAACCTGGCCCGCTGCGCTTCCAGCAGGTCGGTTTTTACTACCCCGAGCAACAGACACCGGCACTCTGCGGCATTGACCTGCAGATCGAGCATGGCCAGACCATCGGTATCGTCGGCCCGACCGGCAGCGGCAAATCCACACTGCTAAAACTGCTGATGCGGCAATACCCGCTGCAACAAGGCCAGATCGACTGGCAGGGTACCGACCTGGCCGACTACCGGCTCGGCACCCTGCGCGGCGCCATCAGCTGGGTACCGCAGGAGCCCTTCCTGTTCTCCGCCAGCGTGGCGGACAACATTGCCCTGGTGCAGCCACAGGCCAGCCAGCAGGACATCGAACGCGTCGCCCGACTGGCCGCCGTACATGAAGACATCCTGCGCCTGCCACAAGGCTATGGCACGCCGGTTGGCGAAAAGGGCGTCGCCTTGTCGGGTGGCCAGCGCCAGCGTCTGGCCATTGCGCGCGCCCTGCTGGCCGACACCCCGCTCCTGCTGCTGGACGACGCCCTGTCCGCCGTGGATACCCAGACCGAGCACCAGATCCTGCAACACCTGCGTGATGCCCGCCGCGGTCGCAGTGTCCTGATCGTCAGCCATCGCCTGTCGGCAGTGGCCGATGCCGATCACATCGTCGTCATGCATGGCGGGCGAATCGTCGAACAGGGCAACCACGCGACACTGCTGGCCAAAGATGGCTGGTATGCCAGTCAGTGGCGCTATCAACAACTGGAGGCCAGCCTCGATGCCGTCTGAATCCCCCCGACTCGACCGGCGTGCCGCCCTGACCCTGCTGGCGCAGGCAGCCGCCCCCGACCGCCGCCACCTGTGGCTGGGCGGTGTCTGGCTGTTGCTGGCAGCCCTGCTGGAAGCCTCGGCGCCCTTCCTCGGCAAGGTGTTCATCGACAGCTACCTGCTGCCGCACCATCTGGCCTGGCCGGCGATGATCGGCCTGCTGGCGGCCTCCCTGCTGCTGGGCTACGGCGCGGCCCTGATCCGCTACCTGCAACTGGTGCGACTGGCCGGTGTCGCCATGCGCGCCGTACAGCGATTGCGCGAACAGGTCTTCGCCCATGTCATCCGTCTGCCGATGGCCTTCTTCGACCAGGCCATCACCGGACAACTGGTCAGCCGCGTCACCAACGATACCGAGTCGGTCAAGGCGCTGTACGTCCAGGCCCTGTTCGTGATTCTCAACAACAGCATCATCGTGCTGGGGGCCCTGGCCGCCATGGCCTGGCTGGACTGGCATCTGATGCTGGTTTCGCTGCTGCTGTTTCCCGCGACCCTGGCCATCGTCTGGCTGTACCAGCGGCTGAGCGCCCCCTCGGTGGCCCGTGCCCGCGCCCTGCGCAGCGAGATCAACGCCCAGATGGCCGAATCCATCTCCGGCATCAGCGTGCTGCAGGCCAGCAATGCCGAGGCACGCTTCATCCGACGTTTCGATGACACCAACCAGCACTACTACCAGGCCCGCCTGGGCGAGTTGCGCGCCAATGCCTGGCTGCTGCGACCGGCGCTCGACCTGCTCAATGTGCTGCTGCTGACGGTGGTGATCTACCGCTTCGGCCTGCGCGAGCTGGGCGGACGCGAAATCGGCGTCCTGTATGCCTTCGTCAGCTATATCGGCCGGGTGGTCGAACCGCTGATCCAGATCACCATGCAATTCGGCCAGCTGCAGCAGGCGGTCGTCGCGGCGGCCCGTGTCGATCAATTATTGGCCGAGCCGGGCATGCAGGCAGATCAGGGGCAGGGGAAAATCGGGGCAGGGTCCGTACGCTTCGAGCAGGTCGGCTTCAGCTATCAAAGCGGGCATCCGGTATTACACGATCTGACGCTGGATATTCCGGCCGGCAGCTTTGTCGGCATTGTCGGCCATACCGGCAGCGGCAAGTCCACCCTGCTGTCCCTGCTGTTGCGCTTCTATCGCCCGCAACAAGGACAAATCCTGATCGACGGACAGCCACTGGACAGCCTCGGCAGCGTCGCCTTCCGCGCCGGTGTCGGCCTGGTGCCGCAAGAGCCTTTTCTGCTGGCCAGCAGCGCGTTCGACAACATCGACATGGGCCGGGGACTGTCCTCACAGCAGATCGAAGAAGCCGCCCGTGCCGCCGGCGTGCATGAGCTGATCCTGTCGCTGCCGCAGGGCTACGCCACCGACATGGGAGAAAGCGGCGGACGCCTGTCGAGCGGGCAAAAGCAACTGATCGCCATTGCCCGGGCCCTGGCCGGACGACCCAGCATCCTGCTGCTGGACGAGGCCACCTCGCATATCGACAGCGCCACCGAACAGCTGGTACAGCAGGCGCTGGCCCGCCTGACCGGCAAGATCACCCTGATCTCCATCGCCCACCGCCTGTCCACCATCCGCGACGCCGATCGCATCATCGTGCTCAGCCATGGCCGCATCGCCGAATCCGGCCGCCACGATGAGCTGATGCAGCAAGGCGGGATCTACCAGCGTCTCTACCTGCTGCAACAACTGCAGACCGCCGAGGCGGTCTGAGGAGCCTCTATGCGTACAACCCTGCCCCTTTGCCTGCTGCTGATCAGCGGCACCTGTCTGGCGGAAGCCCCCCAGCCCAACCTGTCGGTCACCACCGCCGTGGTCACCCACCAGACCGACTTTGGCAGCAGTTCCCAGCTCCAGGTCGGTGTTTCGGCGCTGTACCCGACCCGCTACGGTGCCGCCTACTGGCAGGATGGCGAAGGCGGCTGGCTGCTGCCGGCGCCCGGTGGCTGGGTCTCGCTCGGCGCGGCCTTCGAACCGGTTTGGTCCCTTGGCAGCCATGCCTCACAAAGTCTGGGGGTCGCACGCTACGGCCTGGACCTGCCCAATGACGGCACGCTGTCCGTCGGCTATGCCAGCCGGCTCGGCAACCACAACCCGGGACATCTGCTGGTCGCCAGCCTGGATGCCCCGCTCACCATGCTTGGTCGCCACAAACTGAGTCTGGTGGGCTGGGCCAGTCTGGCCGACAAGACCCGTCGCCAGTCCCTCGATCACCAGAACCAGGCACAGGACGGCTGGCAACTGGAGCAGGGCAATCTGCTGCTGGTGGTCTCCCACCCGCTCAGCGGCAACTGGTATCTGGATGCCGGCGTTGGCAGCCATTGGCAGGCCGATCAGAACAGCCACCATACCGCTGGCTGGCAAACCCTGCTCGGTGTTACCTGGGAAATGAAATAATCAGGGTGCGGGCTGCAGCGTGCTGCTGACGATACGCGCCGCCTGCGCCAGCACATCGCGCCGGGCAGAGGCATTCGGATCGTGCTGGGTGAAGTAGGTCACCAGCACCAGCGGTGCCTGTCCCTGGCGCCAGATCACGGCAATATCGTTGGTGGTACCGTAATCCCCGCTGCCGGTCTTGTCCCCCACCACCCAGCCCGCCGGCACACCGGCGCGGATGCTTTCGCCCCCGGTAGTATTGCCCTTGAGCCAGCTGACCAGCTGTGCCCGCTGCGCCGGCGCCAGCGCATCGCCCAGCGTCAGCTTGCGCAGACTGTCGGCCATGGCGGTCGGCGTGGTGGTATCACGCACATCTCCCGGTTTGGCGCTGTTGAGCTGGGGTTCGGTGCGGTCAAGCCGGAAAGTCCGGTCACCGATCTGGCGACTGAAGCGCGTCACCCCCACCGGGCCGCCCAGCTCGGCAATCATCTTGTTCATCGCCGGATTGTCGCTGTACTGCACCGCGGCGGCGGCGATATCACGCCAGCGCATGCCTTGATTCATGTGCTGATCGGTGATCGGCCCGTAGCCTGCGCGGTCTTTCGGCCTGATCGGCACCTGCCGGTCCAGCAGACCGGCATCCGACTCGCTTTTCTTCAGCAGGCCGGCCGCCGCCATCACCTTGCTGGTACTGCATAGGGCAAAGCGTTCGTCGCCGCGGTAGCTCATGCGTGTGTTATCGGCGGTATCGATCAGCGCCACCCCCAGTCGGCCCCCGCTGCTTTGTTCCAGCTGCGCCAGCTGCTTCCGCATGGCTTGCTGCTGAGCCGGGGTCAGTGCCAGCGCAGGGGTTGGCAGGGTGCACAGCGACAGCAGTAGCGCCGAGAGCCGGAAAACGGGCAGTTCATCCGTCAGTTTCATGGTCATGGTCTGGGAAAGTGATCTGAACCGTTTGGGCTGCCGACGACGGGTGAAGTTCCAGAAAAAACAGCGCCGTCCGGCGGCTTGCCGGACGGCGCTGTGGATTTCAGACAATCTCCAGACGGAGATCAGGCCAGCCTCTGCCGCCAGCGCGCAATCTGTGCCCGCACCTGGGCCGGCGCCGTACCGCCGACATGATTGCGCTGCGCCAGGCTGCCTTCCGGCGTCAGCACCTGGTAGATGTCCTCGCCAATCAGCGCGCTAAAGCCCTGCAGCTCGGTCAGCGACAGCTCGGCCAGATCGCGCCCCTGCTGTTCGGCATGGCGCACCGCCAGTGCCACCACCTCGTGACTGTCGCGGAACGGCAGTCCCTTTTTCACCAGGTAGTCGGCCAGATCGGTCGCCGTGGCAAAGCCCAGCAACACGGCGCGGCGCATGGCCTGCGGCTTGACCGTAATGCCGCGCATCATGTCGGCGTAGATGCGCAGCGTGTCGATCAGGGTATCCGCGGTATCGAACAGCGGTTCCTTGTCTTCCTGATTGTCCTTGTTGTAGGCCAGCGGCTGCGACTTCATCAGCATCAGCAACCCCACCAGATGGCCGCTGACCCGCCCGCTCTTGCCGCGCACCAGCTCCGGCACGTCGGGATTTTTCTTCTGCGGCATGATCGAGCTGCCGGTACAGAAGCGGTCGGCGATATCGATGAAACCGACACTTGGGCTCATCCACGACACCAGCTCTTCCGACAAGCGCGACAGATGGGTCATCACCAGGCTGGCGGCGGCGCAGAATTCGATGGCGAAATCACGATCCGACACGGCATCGAGCGAGTTGTGGCAGACATCGTCAAAGCCCAGCAGCTCGGCCGTATAGTGGCGGTCGATCGGGAAGGTGGTGCCGGCCAGCGCCGCCGCCCCGAGCGGCAGGCGATTGACGCGGCGGCGACAGTCGGCCAGCCGCTCGGCATCGCGCGCCAGCATTTCCACATAGGCCAGCATGTGATGGCCGAAAGTCACCGGCTGTGCCACCTGCAGATGGGTAAAGCCCGGCATCACCGTCTCGGCATGCTGCTCGGCCAGATCCAGCAGTGCGCGCTGCAGATCGCCGACCAGCGGTCCGATCAGATCCAGCTGGGCACGCAGCCACAGCCGGATATCGGTCGCCACCTGATCGTTGCGGCTGCGGCCGGTATGCAGGCGCTTGCCGGCGTCGCCGATCTTGTCGGTCAGGCGGCGCTCGATATTCATGTGCACGTCTTCCAGATCCAGTCGCCACTCGAACTGACCGGCGGCAATCTCCGCCTGAATTTCGGCCATGCCGCGGCGGATCGCCGCCAGGTCCTCGGCCGAGAGCACCCCGGCACGCGCCAGCATGGCGGCATGCGCCAGCGAACCCTCGATATCGTAGGGCGCCAGACGGTAATCGAAACCGATGGAAGCAGTGTATTTCTTCACGAGTTCCGACACCGGTTCGGAGAACCGGCCGGACCAGGCATGTTGATCTTGCATCTGGATGTTTCCTTTTCTCTCTTTGTCGTTCTTGATGCCGCCGGCGAACGGGGCGGCGCACCGCCCCGTGTCACCGCTCAGCCACTGTTGCGCAGGCCGGCCGAGATCCCGTTGATGGTCAGATGGATGGTATACAGCGCATCGGCATCATCCGGATTGCGGCGCAACTTGCGCAGCAGCTCGACCTGCAGCAGGTTGAGCGCGTCCAGATACGGCAGGCGGGTCGCCAGACTGCGCGCCAGCGTCGGGTTGTTTTCCAGCAGCTGCTTCTGGCCGGTAATGGCAAACAGCGCCTCCTGAGTACGCTGCCATTCACTTTCCAGCGCACTGAACAGCTGATCCGCCAGCGCGCGGTCTTCCACCAGATCGGCATAGCGGCGCGCAATGCGCAGATCGGCCTTGGCCAGCACTTGCTCCATATTCGACAGGATCACGCGGAAGAAGCCCGAGTTGCGGGCCATGTCCTGCAGGCGCTGCATGCCGCCGCGGCCGTGGCGCTCGACAAAGGCCGTCACCGCGGAACCAAAGCCATACCAGCCCGGCAACATCACACGCGACTGCGACCAGGAGAACACCCAGGGAATGGCGCGCAGATCGGTGATCGAATTCAGGCTCTTGCGCGACGCCGGCCGGCTGCCGATATTCAGCTTGGCAATGGCATTGATCGGCGTGCCTTCGAGGAAGTACTGCATGAAGCGCGGGGTTTCCACCAGCTGGCGATAGGCCGCATAGGCATCGGCAGACAACTCGTCGAACGCCGCACGGTCCACCTGTTCGCTGTGCACCTGACTCAGGGTCGCCTCCAGCGTCGCGGCCACCAGGGCCTCCAGATTGCGCAGGCCGATGTCCGGGTCGGAATACTTGGACGCGATCACCTCGCCCTGCTCGGTAATGCGGATACGCCCGGCCACCGATCCGGCCGGCTGCGCCACGATGGCCTCGAAAGCCGGACCGCCGCCGCGCCCCACCGAACCGCCGCGCCCGTGGAACAGCTGCAGACGCACCCCGGCACGGGAAAAACTGTTCACCAGACGGGTTTCAGCCTGATACAGCTCCCACTGACTGGTCAGATAACCGCCATCCTTGTTGCTGTCGGAATACCCCAGCATCACTTCCTGCAGATCGCCACGGCTCTTGAGCAGCGCGCGATACCAGGGCAGGGCAAACAACTGATCCATCACCTGATCCGCCGCACGCAGGTCGGCGATGGTTTCGAACAGCGGCACCAGATTCAGGCTGGCCACCGGCTGGCCATCGACCAGACGGATCAGTCCGTTCTCCTTGAGCAGCAAGGCCAGTGCCAGCATGTCGCTGACCGAGGCGCAGTTGGAGATGATGCTCTGCCCGATGGCCTCGGCACCGAAGTCACGCTGGATACGCGCCGCCTCGAGGAAAATCGCCAGCTCCTTCTGCGCCAGCTCGCTATAGGCGGCAAAGGGCGACACCAGGGCGCGCGGCGAAGACAACTCGCGCAGCAACAGCTCGACACGGCGCGCATCATCGGCGGCGGCATAGTCTTCCAGCCCGGCATGGGCAAACAGCTCCCCCACCACCTGCTGGTGCAGGCCGGCAAACTGGCGCATGTCCAGCGGCATCAGGAAGAAGCCGAACACCTCCAGCGTGCGGATCAGCCGGCTCAGCCGCCCCTCGGCCAGGCTGGCGCTGCCATGGCTGCGCAGCGATTCGGCAATGGCACGCAGATCCGTCAGACAGGCCGCCACATCGGCGTAGTCATCATCCCCGTGCCAGCGGCCATGCAGTTTGACCCCCAGCCGACGGGCGGTATTGGCCAGGCGCGCCTGCACCGTCGCCAGGGCGCGACGATAGGGCTCCTCCTCGCGGCTGACCTTGTCATCCGGCGACACCGCCGACAGGGCCGCGACCGCCGGACTGACCTCGACATGGCGAATCGACAGCGACAACTCGCGGTACAGCGAGGCCAGTTCATCCAGATAGTGGTGGAAAGCCGCTTCAGCCTGATGGGTGATGGCGCTGTGCATCACATCGGCATCGACATTGGGATTGCCGTCACGGTCACCGCCGATCCAGCTGGCGACACGCAGGAATGGCTTGAGTTGCGGCGCCTGCCCCCAGCCTTCGGCGATCAGCTGGCTAAGCCGCTCGTACACCTTGGGCAGCGCACTGAAAAAGGTCATCGGGTGGTAGGCCACCCCGTTTTTGATCTCGTCCAGCACCGACAGCTTGAACGGACGGATCTCGGCGGTCTGCCACAGCGCCAGAATGGCACGCTTGAGCTTGGCTTCGAGCTCGGTTTTCTCTTCCGGCAGCAGACCGGGCTGATTGAGCCGGTGCATGAAGCGCCGCACGGCACGATGGCTGTCCAGCACGCTCTGGCGCTGCACCTCGGTCGGATGCGCCGTCAGCACGGCAACGATCGAGGCCTCGGACAGCATGCCGGACAAGCGGTCAAAACCGACCTGCTCCTGCTGCAGCTGCTGCAAGGCACGCTCCAGACTGCCCTGCTGCGGCGCCGAACCGGCCAGCCGGTGCGCCCGGCGGCGGCGGGTATGGTGCAGATCTTCGGCAATATTGAACAGCTGCGCATACAGGCCACAGGCCCGCACCAGCGCACTGTCGGCATCCGCCGGCAGGCTGGCGGGCAACTTGCCCTGCTGCTGCAATTGTTGCGGAATGGCCCGCATTTCCTGGTACAGCTGCGGGCCGGCCTGCTCGCTCAGCACTTCGCCCAGCAAACGTTCAAGCCGCGCCAGATCATTGCGCAGCGGCAAATCCTTTTCGAATTGATTCTTGTTATCCACCCTTAGTCACCCGGTTCATTGTTTTTAGAGATCAGAGTTCATTCTGCCTCATTTCCCCGGCGATTGGGACGCCATTTTTTGCAGCGCAAAACCAGACAACTTGCATGATAGAATCGGCCATCGCCACCCAAATCAAATCAACGCTTCATGGACAAAATCGTCATCGCCAGTCGCGAAAGCCGTCTGGCCATGTGGCAGGCGGAACATATCCGCAGCCGGTTGCAAGCACTCTACCCGGGCCTGACCGTCGAGATTCTCGGCATGACCACCCAGGGAGACCAGATCCTCGACAAGACCCTGGCCAAGATCGGCGGCAAGGGACTGTTCGTCAAGGAACTGGAAGTCGCCTTGCAGGAGGGCCGGGCCGACCTGGCCGTGCACTCGATCAAGGACGTTCCCATGGTCTTGCCACAGGGCTTTGCCCTCGCCGCCATCTGTACCCGCGAAGACCCGCGCGACGCCCTGGTCAGCAACCGTTACCAAAACCTGGCCCAACTGCCGCACGGCGCCGTGGTCGGCACCTCGAGCCTGCGCCGGGAAGCCCAGCTGCGCGCACGCTTCCCGCACCTGACCATCCGCCCGCTGCGCGGCAACGTCCAGACCCGTCTGGCCAAGCTGGACAACGGCGATTACGACGCCATCATTCTGGCCGCCGCCGGCCTCAAGCGTCTGGGACTGGGCGAGCGCATCGCTGCCCTGATCGAAGCGGATGACAGTCTGCCCGCCGCCGGACAGGGCGCACTCGGCATCGAGATCCGCGCCGACCGCAGCGATCTGCACGCCTTGCTGGCACCGCTGAATGATGCCGACAGCCATGCCTGCGTCAGCGCGGAACGGGCCCTGGCTCGCGAAATGGGCGGCAGCTGTCAGTTGCCCCTCGGGGCCTTTGCCACCCTGCGCGAGGACATCCTGACCCTGACCGGCCTGCTGGCTCACCCGGACGGCTCGGTCATCCTGCGCGCCGAGGCCAGTGCCCCGCGCGACTATGCCGAAGCCCTCGGGCGCGCCGTGGCGAAGAAGCTGGATGAACAGGATGCCCGCAGCCTGATCGCCGACATCCTGCAGCAACAGGCATGAGCCTCGCCGGACGCACCGTCCTGATCACCCGCCCGGCCAGCCAGTCCGGCGCTCTGGAGGCGCTGCTGCGCGCGGAGGGCGCCCGACCGCTGCGCTTTCCGCTGATCGCCATCGAACCCGAGCCATCCGTGCTGGCCACGCTGGCGCCGCGCGCCGCCGCGGCCGACTGGCTGATCTTTACCAGCCCCAGCGCCATCGACCTCGGCTGGCCGGCCTTGCGCGAGATGAATACCACGCCGCGGCTGGCCTGCGTCGGGGCCGCCAGCGCAGAAAAACTCGGCAAGCTGGCGCAACGTCAGGTAATCTACCCTCAGGCAGGCAGTGATAGCGCATCGCTATTGGCCCTGACCGAACTGCAGGACATCCGAGACCAGTTCATACTGATCGTGCGCGGCGCCAACGGCCGTGAAGAACTGGCACAGGCGCTGAAGCAACGCGGTGCCCGGGTCGCCTTCGCCGACATCTATCGGCGGGTCGACACCACACCGGACTGGGCCCTGTTTGACCGCCAGGCGGCAGCGGGCAAGCTGGACGCCTGCATCGCCACCACGAGCGAAATTGTCGAACGATTGTTTCGGCTTGCTGGCAGCGACCGTGCCCGGACGCTACAATGCCTGCAGTACTGTGTGCCACACCCTCGTATCGCCGAGCGACTGGCGGCACTAGGCGTGGCGCGGATCGTGACAACCCGGGCGGACGACGCAGCAATGGTCGCCGGCCTCAAAGAATGGTTCTCCCGTCATCCATGAGCGAATCCCAGCTGCTGGACGCAGAAAAGTCCGAACAACCCACCCTGCCACCACAAGAGAAAAAGCCCTTCAACTGGGCACTGTGGCTGGCGCTAGGCGCCCTGGCCTTTTCCGGCTGGCAGCTCTACGACACCCAGCTGCAACTGAGCGCAGTGCGGCAGGATCTGGCACGCCGCAGCGTCGAGCCGGCGGTCAAGACCATGACCGAACAGCTGCGCGCCACCGATGGCAAACTGGCCATGCTGGAAGCGCGCATCAACCAGTCGAACAGTCAGTTCGCCGCCCTGAGCAATATGTATCAGGACATGAGCAAGGTGCGCTCCGACTGGTTGCTGTCCGAAGTCGGCCATGCCCTGGCGCTGGCCAGCCAGGAACTGCAGCTGGCCGGCAACGTCCCCAGTGCCATCACGGCCCTGCAGGCCGTCGATGCCAGACTGGCCGCCTTCGACCGGCCGGAACTCATCGGCGTCAAAAAAGCGGTCGCCCAGGATCTGGAGGCGCTGCGCGCCCTGCCCTTCCTCGACATCATCGGTCTGTCGGCCCGCATCGACAGCCTGAGCCAGGGCGTGGACAAACTGCCGCTGAGCGTCGACATCCAGCGCCAGCCGGTCACAGCGGTGGCCTACGACCGCAACGCCCCGTTCTGGAGCCAGCTGATCCATGACATCTCGCAAAGCTTCGGCGAACTGGTGCGCATCCGCCGCATCGACAAGCCGGAGGCCATCCTGCTGACGCCGGAGCAGTCCTTCCAGCTGCGCGAGAACCTCAAGCTGCATCTGCTGGATGCCCGCATAGCCCTGCTGCAACGCAATGCTGCCCCCTTCAATGCCGACATGGTCGCCTTGCAGAGCTACATCGACCGCTACTTTGACCACAGCGCCCCGGCCACCCAGCAATGGCTGGCCCTGCTGGCCGAGCTGAAGAACGCGCCGATCAACAATGCCCTGCCCGATCTGTCTGCCAGCCTGAAGGCCGTCAACAGCGCGCAGGCCGCGCCGGAGGTCAAGCCGTGAAATTCGTGATCTGGATCACCGGCCTGTTCGCCCTGGCCGTGCTGGTCGGGTTGGCAGCCACCGTCAACAGCGGCTACGCCATCCTCTACCTGCCGCCGTGGCGCATCGAGTTTTCCTTCAACCTGCTGATCGTGGCCACCATCGCCCTGATCGCCGTCACCTATGGCCTGCTGCGCCTGCTCAGCCTGGCAGCCGGACTGCCGGCCGAAGTACGCCGCTTCCAGCGCCAGAAGCAGCTCAAGCAGGCACGCCATGCGCTGCGCGATGCCGGCATCGCCTTCTTCGAAGGGCGCTTCCAGAAAGCCGAGCGCGCGGCCGCACGCGCGGTCGACAGCGAGCATGCACCGGAGAACAAGGCCCTCGCCCTGCTGATTGCTGCCCGTTCGGCCAGTGCCCAGCATGACTACGACAAGCGTGATGACTACCTGGCCCGCCTCGATGCCCTGCCCGAATCACTGCAACTGGCTCGCCACATGCAGGAAGCCGATCTGCGGCTGGAAGCCAAGGACCCGCTCGGCGCCCTGGCCGCCATCGACCGTGCCCGCTCGATCTCGCCCAACCTGACCAATGCCCTGCGGCTGGAGCTCAAGATCCGCCTGCAGCAGAAGCAACCCGAAGCCGTGCTGTCGCTGACCGAAAAGCTGCTCAAGGCAGACGCGCTCGAACCGGAACAGGCCCGTCGCTATCGTCAGGCGGCTTACAGCCAGCAGCTGGAAACCCTGATCAACGGTCGCGAGATCCTCGACTGGCTGCGTAAAGTGCCCGAGGCCGAGCGCAAGCTGCCCGGACTGGTCGCGCGCGTGGTGTCGCGACTCGTCGAGGCGGGAGAAGCCGACCAGGCTGCCGTCCTGCTGAGCGAAGCCCTTGCAGATGAAGACAGCGCCACGCCGGAGCTGACGCGCGAACTGGCGCATCTGGCCGACCAGCTGACCGAGACCCGCCGCCTGGAGCTGATCAAGACCGGCGAGCAATGGCTGAAACAGCGCCCGCGCGACCACATGCTGCTGCTGGCCCTGGGCCGTCTGGCCATGAGCCAGCAACTGTGGGGCAAGGCACAGAGCTATCTCGAAGCCAGCCTATCGATCCAGCCGACCCTGATTGCCCATGCCGAACTGGTCAAGCTGTTCCAGCAGACCGGCAAGGAAGAGCAAGCTGCCCAGCATTACCGCGACAGCCTGGAACTGGCGCTCAACCTGGGTTACTGATTGTCGGGAAACCTTCAGGACAAAGGGACGCCTCGGCGTCCTTTTTTGCAGGCAGAATCTGCGCAATGAACACAACACAACGCCGTCTGGCGTCCGGTCTCATGACCGCTGCCAGTTTGGCCGCCGCAACGGATATTCGGGCCCCTGGTCCTCAAGGCCCGCTGCAAGGCACGCTCCTCGCGGCAAGTTCGGCACACCGAACTGCGGCGCTGATCATTCCCGGCTCGGGCCCCACCGACCGGAATGGCAACAGCCCTCGTGGCCTGCACACCGACACCTACCGACTGCTGGCCGAAGGTCTGGCCTCGCACGGTATCAGCAGCGTACGCATCGACAAGCGGGGGATGTACGGCAGTGCGGCCGCCAGTCCGGATGCCAGACTCCTTTTACTTGACCAGACCAGTCATACCTTGAAGCTGGTCGCCAGCGACGACCGCACAGGGAATCTGCAAACCTATACCGACCCGACCCGGCTCGGCCGCTGGCACCGTCACTACGCCCGGCACAAGCACTAAACCACCCCCGCCTTGACGGCCACCATGGCCAGCGTCGAAGCGGTAAAGCTGCCATCCGCCTCCAGTTGCAGGCCCTGCACCACCTCGGCAGGCGCCCCTTGCTGCAACAAGCGGATCGCCTGCACCAGCGGTGCTGGCGTGCGCATGCGCGCCACCCAGTCGGCAAACACCAGACGCAAGGGCCAGTGCTGCACTTGCTGCAGGCTTAGCCCCCCTGCAGCCAGCATCCCGCGCCATTGCGTCTCACTGTAATTGCGCAGATGTGAGCGATCCCGCAGCAACTCAAAAGTCTGCAGATGGGTATCCACCAGCGCCGACTCATGCCCCGCGACATCGATCAGCAGCCAGGTGCCCCCCGGGCGCAATACCCGGTGCACTTCGGCCAGCGCACCGGCAACATCGCCCCAGTGATGGGCACTGTAACGACTGGCCACCAGGTCAAACTGCCCGTCGGCAAAGGGCAGACAATGCGCCACGCCCTCAATCGTCTCGACTTGCCCCAGCCCGCGCCGGCTGGCTTCCTCCTGCACCGTCTGCAACATGGCAGGCGAGGGATCCAGCGCCCACACCCGCTCAAACTGCGCCGCCAGCGCAAACGTCAGATGACCGGCACCACAGCCCAGATCAAGCGCCAGACCACCAGGCGGCAAGGCGGGCAGGCACTGTTCGCGCAACCAGCGCAGATCCGGCCCATCGGCATGCACGCTGCTGGTCAGATAGGCCTGCGCCTGCGGATCAAACTGCTGTTGAATGGTTTCAGCATGGTGTGTCATGGCATTCTCCCGATCATGGTGCAGTCAGCTTAGGCGCCACACCATACTGTTACAAGATAAGCACTTATCCTATTATCAGAGCTAACTGCCAACTGGATAAGCTCATGTCTGATCCCGCCCCGCTCGGTACGTTTCTGCGCGCCATCCGGGCACGCCTGCAACCACAGGAAGTCGGCCTGCCCCCCGGACAGCGCCGTCGGACCCCCGGCCTGCGCCGCGAAGAAGTCGCCCTGCTGTGCGGCATCAGTCCCACCTGGTATACCTGGCTGGAGCAGGGACGTGTCAGCAGCCCGTCCGGACCGACCCTGCAGGCCATCGCCCGCGGACTAAAGCTGTCCCTCGCCGAACGTCACTATCTGTTTCAGCTGGCCGCCCGCAGCGACCCGCAACCCGCACAGCGCCATCACGACCCGCACGCGCTGTCCCCCCTGCTGGCGGCCCTGCAGACCCCCGCCTACCTGCTCGACCCTCACTGGCATATCGTCGCCAGCAACCTGGCGGCGCAACAGCGCTTTGCCGGCTGGCTGGATCAGCCCGCCGCACCGGAGCACAACCTGTTGCGCTTCGTCTTTCTCGACCCGCGCGCCCGGCAGTGGATCGTCGACTGGCCGCAGCGAGCCAGACGGCTGGTTGCCGAATACCGCGCCGACAGCGCCGCACTGGCCCGCGACCCGCTGCATTGGCTGCTGATCGACGAACTGACGCAACACAGCCAAGCATTTCGACAATGGTGGGACGCCCAGGAAGTACTGCAACGCGAAGGAGGCATACGCCGCTTTCGTCATCCGACCGGTGAGCTGCACTGCTACCGGCAGTTCACCCTGCACCTGCCGCAGCACCCCCAATGGAAACTGGTCACCCTGCTGCCCGTGCCAGACGGGCCGGGCGAGGCTGAATCAGCATCCGGTGTGCCAGCAGACAGACCAGGGACAGCACCAGATACACCCACAGCAGATCCTGAGGATCACTGATCGGCAGCAAACTGAGCACCAACGCCGTCAGGCTGGTCATCAGGGTATTGATCAGAAACATCAGCGCCGTGGCCGTACCGGCAATATGGCCGAACATGGCCAGCCCCTTGCCCATCGACATCGGGAAAATAAACCCCTGGGCACAGAACATCAGCGCACTGACGATGCACAACAGCGCCAGATGGCTGCCAAGCCACCAGCCCGCCAGCAAGCCGCACAGCGCCACGGCCAGCAGCAACAGCGTGGCGACGGCCTGCAGCCGCTCGACGGCAAAGCGGCCAATCAGCCAGCGGCAGAGAAACGTCGCCAGCATGAAGGCACAGCCCAGCAACAGGGCAATGTGGCCAAACACGATGGGTGAATAGTGCAGCCGACCCTGAATCAGGAAGGGGCCGACGGTATTGAACGCAATACTCAGCGAGTACACCGCCCCCATCATCAGCACCAGCCCCATGAACTCGCGATGACGCAGCACCTCGGCCAGATTGCGCCGGATGATCGCCAGCTGCAGCGGATGACGGTTGAAATGCGTCTCCGGCACGATGCGGCGGATCAGCAGCAACAGCAGCCCCATCAGTGCGGCCAGAGACACGAAGCTGGCCTGCCAGCCAAACCACACCTGCAGATAGCCACCGAGCAAGGGACCAATGATCGGACCGAGGGCAAACATACTGCCGGTCAGCACCCCCAGCCGCACCAGCTCCGACGGCGCCAGCACGTCCGAATAGATCGAACGCGCCACCACCGAGATCGAGCCGATCATCAGCCCCTGCAACCAGCGGGTCAGCAACAACATGCCGATCGTCGGCCAGCACACTGGCAGCAGGCTGGTCAGCATGAAACCGGACATCGCTGCCAGCAGCAAACGGCGCCGTCCCCAGGCATCGGTGAGAAAACCGGTGACAAAGTTACCCAGCGCATAACCGAACAGATACAGGCTGATCAAATCCTGACCCAGCGTCTGGCTGGTATGTAGCGCCAGCGTGATCGCTGGCAGCGACGGCGACACCAGGTCCACCACCATGCCGATTACCGGCAACAGACAAAGCAAAACGCGCACGATCGCCGTGCGCCGTGACGCCGACAGCGCCAGGGAAACAGTAGTCATGCCAATCCTTGTTGCAGGGGGCAGCACCCGCTGCCCATTGAAACCATCAGGGAGTCAAACAGGTCGTCTGACAGACGAAGAGAAGGTCGCGAACATCATGCCGCGATACATTGAGACAGCACATCAGAGCATTCCGATGTGCTGACGGCGCCGGCATCAGCACAAGGGAGAATGCGGGGAAAACTTGCTGCAGTGAGTGACGAAAAAGGCCCGCACATTACGGACATTGGCCTGCGTGGTCAGCAAGCGATGCGCCAGCTGATGGTAGGCCGGCATGTCGGCCAACGCCAGCACCAGCACCAGATCCGGCCCGGGAGACACCCGATAGCACTGCGTCACGGCCGGCTCGTCGGCCACCAGCGCCTCGAAAGCCGCCAGTGCCTCAGCCGACTGACGCTCCAGCGAAATTTCCACCAGCGCCGTCAGGCCAATCCCCTGCGCCTGCGGCGCCACCAGGGCCACCGTGCGCTGGATCAGTCCGAGCTGTTTCAAACGACGCACCCGACGCAGACAGGTGGGCGCCGAGGCATGCACCCGCTCGGCCAGCTGCTGATTGCTCAGGTCGGCATCCTGCTGCAGCTGCTGCAGAATACGCTGATCCAGCTCATCCACCTGATGATTAATTTCTTGATAAGTCATATTTTGAAATTCGATTTCAATATTCAAATGTCTTGACGAATCGTTTCATATACCTGAGTTTTTTGAAACCATTCAACACCGCAATCGACCTAGCATAACCACATCATTCAACAAGGAGCAACCGCATGTGTGGCATTGTCGGCGCCGTGGCGCAACGCAATATCCTGCCCATCCTGGTCGAGGGGCTGAAGCGACTGGAATACCGTGGCTATGATTCCTGCGGCGTCGCCCTGTACCAGAACGGACAACTGCAACGCGCCCGCAGCACAGCCCGGGTCGCCGACCTGCAGGCCCATGTCACTGCCCAGGCCATGAGCGGCTATACCGGCATTGCCCACACCCGCTGGGCCACCCACGGACGACCGGAAACCTGCAATGCCCACCCGCATTTCTCGCCCGATGAACAACAGCCGCGCATCGCCCTGTCGCACAACGGCATCATCGAAAACCATGATGAACTGCGACAGATGCTGCAGCAGCAGGGTTACCACTTCGCCAGCCAGACCGACAGCGAAGTCATCGCCCATCTGATCGACTACCTCTACCGCGGCGATCTGTTCGAGGCGGTACAGCAGGCCGTACAACGCCTCAACGGCAGCTACGCCATCGCCGTGCTGAGCCGCGAAGAACCACATCGCGTCGTCGGCGCACGCCAGGGCTCCCCGCTGGTACTCGGCCTGGGTGAGCAGGAACACTTCCTGGCCTCCGACGCCCTGGCACTGGCCGGGGTCTGCCAACGCTTTGTCTATCTGGAAGAAGGCGACGTGGCCGACATCCAGCTGCAGCGCTACTGGATCAGCGATGCCCAGGGGCAAGCGGTCGAGCGTCCGGTCCGCTTCGTCAGCGCCCAGGACAACCAGGTCGAACTCGGCCCCTATCGCCACTACATGCAGAAAGAGATCTTCGAACAACCGCGCGCAGTGGCCGACACCCTGCACGATGTGCTGGCCATCATGCCCGAGCTGTTCGGCGACGGCGCCTATCCGGCGCTGCGCGAAACCGGACGCGTGCTGATCCTGGCCTGCGGCTCCAGCTACTACGCCGGCCTGACGGCCAAATACTGGATCGAGAGCCTGGCACGCATCCCGGTCGATGTGGAGATCGCCAGCGAATACCGCTACCGCGACAGCATTGCCCACCCCGACACCCTGGTGGTCGCCATCTCGCAAAGTGGCGAAACCGCTGACACGCTGGCGGCCGTGCGCTTCGCCGGTGAACAAGGCATGACCCGCACCCTGGCCATCTGCAATGTCGCCAGCAGCGCCCTGGTGCGCGAATGCCAGCTGCAGTTCCTCACCCGTGCCGGCGTCGAAATCGGTGTCGCCTCCACCAAGGGCTTCACCACCCAGCTGGTCGCACTCTACCTGCTGGCGCTGTGCCTGGCACAAGCCCGTGGCCGCCTGAGCGACGAACAGGAAGCCGCCGAACTCAAGGCCCTGCGTCACCTGCCGCAGTCCATGCGCGCCGTCCTGGCCCTGGAGCCGCAGATCATCGCCTGGGCCGAACACTTTGCCGGCAAGGCCCACGCCCTGTTCCTCGGTCGCGGCCTGCACTACCCGGTCGCGCTGGAAGGCGCACTGAAACTCAAGGAGATTTCCTACATTCATGCCGAAGCCTACCCGGCCGGCGAACTGAAACACGGACCACTGGCACTGGTCAGCGAAGAGATGCCGGTGGTGGCCGTGGCACCGAATGACCGGCTGCTGGAAAAACTCAAATCCAATCTGCACGAAGTCGGCGCCCGTGGCGGTCAACTCTATGTGTTCTGCGACCGCGACAGCGCCATCGAACCAGGCGAATCCATCCGGGCCATCCGCCTGACCGAACACTACGGCCATCTCTCCCCGCTGCTGCATACCCTGGCAATGCAACTGCTGGCCTACCACACCGCCGTCGCCCGCGGCACCGACATCGACAAACCACGCAATCTGGCCAAGAGCGTCACCGTCGAATAATCCGCCAGCTCGGGGCACACAAGTTCGGGGTCAGGTCTTGTATTTTGCGTCCCGGCACACAAGTTCGGGGTCAGGTCTTGTATTTTGCGTCACGACGCAAAATACAAGACCTGACCCCGTTCCAGAACCAATCAGGCCGAGGCAGACTCGCCCACCACGCGATTGCGGCCCCCGTCCTTGGCGCGGTACAGCGCGCGGTCCACCCGCGCCAGCAAGCTTTGTGCGTTATCGTCTTCCTGCACACTGGCCACGCCAAAACTGGCCGACAAGGCGTCGATGATCGGGAAGTGGCAGCTCTCGACACGCTGACGCAACTTTTCCGCCAGTTCGAGTGCACTGAACAGGTCCGTATCCGGACAGATCAGCAAAAACTCTTCACCGCCCCAGCGGCCAATCACATCCACACTGCGCGTACTCTGCTTGAGCAATTGCGCCAGCGCCACCAGCACCATGTCGCCAACCGGGTGGCCATGGGTGTCGTTGATGCGCTTGAAAAAATCGATATCCAGCAACACCAGCGAAAACACCCCCCCATAGCGACGATAACGGTTGAGCTGCTCCTCCAGCACCCGGTCGAGCATCATACGGTTCCCCAGACCGGTCAGCGAGTCAGTCACGGTCAGCCGCTCCAGCTGGCGATTGCTTTCCAGCAGCTCCTGCTGCGCCAGCCTGACCTGGCCCAGCGCCTCCTGGGTTCGCTGACTGGCCTCCAGGGCCGCCGCCTCCGCCTGGCGGTGACGGGCGATGACGGTTTTCACTTTACCCAGCGTGGCATTGAAGCCCTCGACCACCTGGTCGAACTCCAGCAGCTGCGTCCTGGGCAAGGCCTGCAAATCTTCGGCCTGATTGCTGGCCAGATCATGCAAGGCATTGCGCAGGCTGCTGAGCGGCACGAACACCAGCCGCAGGCTGAAAAACAGCACCATCAGCAACAGGATGTTCGCCACCAGGACTTCCACCAGCCGCCGCAGCATGGCGACGGAGAGCGCCTGCTCGAGCCCGGCCCGCGAAAAATACACCGAAACCCGGCCAATACTGATCTTGCGCCGTGCCGGATCCACCTGCGGCGGTGGGAAAATCAGCACCTGGCGCATTTCATCTTCCAACTGGTCCGGTGCCCGCGAGGGCAAATCACTGCCGGACAAATTGCGCGCCAGCCCGGCCAGCGCTTCCTTCTGATCTGGTACATACAGATACACCGCCTGCACCTCATGCGGGATCAATGCCGCCTCCAGTTTGGCATTGACCACCCCCAGGTCCATGTCCCACAGGGGCTGAGCCAGATCCTGCTGCAATCTGCTGGCAATATCGCGCTGCAAAGCGACAAAGCGATTCTCCAGGTCGTGCCGCAGCAGACGTTGCTCGTAATAGGCAAAGGCCCCCAGCGTGGTGGTGGTCACCACCACAAACAGCAGGATCAGCCGCAGGCGAATGGACTTCATGGCGTCATCCGGGCCACCGGATAGCGGCTGGCAATCTGGTCAAACAATGCGCGAAAGGTCTTCAGCTCGGGGTGGCTGGCTTCATATTTTTTACTGAAGCCGACATGCACGCTCTCGGTCTTGACCAGCATGATGCGCCGCGATTTATAGCGCATGCGTTCCGGCAGGCCCTGCGCCTCCAGCGTGGTGATCGCCTGGTCCAGCACCAGGCTGGGATTGACCACACAATCAATCTCCCCCACCAGCATTTTCTTGACCAGCCCGGTAAACGCCAGCCCTTCGACCACCTTGATCCGCCCCTGCGCCGCCATGGCAAAGAACTGCGGCCCGGGCGCCAGATAGCCGCGCTGATTGCCAAAGGTCAGGCCGGCAAAATCATCCGGATAGCGCCTGAATTGCCGGTCCGCCACCGCATCGCGGTTGCAGTGCACCGCCACATCTTCCTGATAAATCGCTTTGGAATGGTTCAGATACGGCCGCTCCTGTGGCCGATAGTAAGCGCCGATCAGCCCGGCACTCAGCCCTTCGCGCGTCTCCTCCAGTCCGCGCGCCCAGGACGCAAAGTGGATTTCAATCTGATAACCGGGAACCTGGCGGGCAATACGCAGAAAATGATCGATGTATTCCCCTTTGGGCATGCCGTTCTCTTGATACGACATCGGCTTTTGCCCTTCTTCGGAATAAAACACCAGCGTGGGACCGGCCGCGGCCGGCAAGGCCTGCAGGCTCAGCGCCAGCATCCACGCGCTTAATCGACGTCCCTGCTCACAATCCTGTCTCACGACTCACTCCCGAAAGTGCGCGACCGGCAGGGCGGCACTGATTCTTCCCGCGGCGACAAGCCGGAGAAAGCGCCGGGCCCACCGGAGTGCAATGCCTGATGCATTGACCATGTCCATTTTTCAAGGACAGGTGCATTTAAGTAAGCATTGGGTCAAAAGTCGCAATAAATCAATGTTCATGCACTTGGCCTACCCCAAGCGGGGCAGAAACTTTCTGTTTAAGGCGCTGAAAGTGACAGGTGCTGACTGAGAAAATCCAGAAAGCAGGCAATCCGGGGAGCCAGGCTGCTCTGGCGGTAATACACCGCATGCACCGGCTGCCATACCGGCACCGTCTGCTCGGGCAAGATCTGACACAGTCTCCCCGCCTGCAGATCGGCCTGGGTCATGAAATCAGCCAGACACACCACCCCCTCTCCGTCCAGCGCCAACTGTCGCAAGGTCTCCCCGCTGGAAGCGCTCAGCGCTGGCGTGATGGCATAACGCTCACCCTGCCCGTGACGCAAGGGCCAGAGATTGAGGGACTCGGGCTGGGTAAAGCCGAGCAGGCGATGCTGTGCCAGTGCCGCCACACTGCCTGGCAGGCCATGGCGCGCCAGATAGCCGGGACTGGCCAGCACCCGCAGCGGGTAGCGGCCAAGGGCGCGGGCATGCAGCGTCGAGTCGCTCAATGCACCGATGCGGATGGCAATATCCGTGCGCTCCTCCAGCAAATCGATCAATTGATCACTGCTGTGCAGCGCCAGTTCAATTTGTGGATAGGCACGATGGAAGGCACCGACCAGTGGCACCAGCACATGCAGCATGAAAGGTGATGCCGCATTGATGCGCAGGCGACCGGCCGGCTGCTGCTTGCGAAGCGCCATCAGCTCGGCAGTCTGTGTCAGTTCTTCCAGGATGCGCCGCGCGCGCGGCAGGAAAAAGTGCCCCTCTTCGGTCAACACCATGCGGCGAGTCGTCCGCTGCAACAAGGCGGTCTCCAGCTTGCACTCCAGACGTGCCAGCGACCGGCTCACCGCCGACACGGTTTGCGTCAGCTGTTCGGCCGCGGCGGTCAGCGAGCCGCAGTCCACCACGGCCACAAAGGCCTGAAGCTCTTCGAAGGTCAGATTCATTTTTGCATTTTAGACAAAAATGTTTTCCGAATTAACCAGTTTTTCTGCAACAACCAATCCGCCACACTGCAGGCCTTATCACTTTGCAGGAGTCTGTACCATGCCCATTGCCTTGCTGGCGCTTACCATCAGCGCCTTTGCCATCGGCACCACCGAATTCGTGATCGTCGGGCTGATCCCGACCATTGCCGGCGATCTCGGCATCAGCCTGCCCTCTGCCGGGCTACTGGTCAGCCTGTATGCCCTGGGCGTCGCACTCGGCGCACCGCTGCTGACCGCCCTGACCGGCCGCGTCGCGCGCAAGCCACTGCTGCTCGGATTGATGATGCTGTTCACCCTGGGCAACCTGCTGGCCTGGCAGGCCCCCGGCTACGCCACCCTGGTTCTGGCCCGCGTCCTCACCGGTCTGGCACACGGCGTGTTCTTCTCCATCGGCTCGACTATCGCCACCGGTCTGGTGGCGCGCGACAAAGCTGCCAGCGCCATCGCCACCATGTTCTCCGGTCTGACTGTGGCCCTGGTCACCGGGGTACCGCTGGGCACTTTCATCGGCCAGCACCTTGGCTGGCGTGCCACCTTCCTGGCCGTGGCCCTGCTGGGGCTCCTGGCCCTGCTCAGTGCCAGTCTGTTCATCCCGCGCGACCTGCCGCAACCGCCCATCACCCGACTGAGCCAGCAACTGCGGGTTCTGCAGCAACCACGGCTGCTGCTGGTTTATGCCATGACGGCGGTCGGCTATGGCGGCTCTTTCGTCGCCTTCACCTTCCTGGCTCCCATCCTGCAGCAGGTCAGCGGCTTCAGCGCCAATGCCGTCAGCCTGGTCCTGCTGGCCTACGGCATCTCGGTCGCCATCGGAAATGTGTGGGGTGGCCGGCTGGCAGACCGCCGCGGCCCGGTGAACGCCCTGCAGATTGTGTTTGCCGGCCTGTCGGCAGTGTTGCTGCTGTTTGCCGTGACCGCGCCCATGCCCTGGCTGGCCTTGCTCACGGTCTTGCTGTGGGGGGCATTCGCTTTCGGCAATGTGCCGGGACTACAGGTCTATGTGGTGCAACTGGCGCAGCGGGTCAGCCCGCAATCCGTCGATGTCGCCTCCGGACTGAATATCGCGGCCTTCAATCTTGGCATCGCCGGCGGCGCCTGGCTGGGCGGGCTGATCGTCAGCCGCGCCGGCCTGATGCCCACCCCCTGGATCGGGGCCCTGATCGTGCTGCTGGCCCTGGCCCTGACCACCCTGAGCGGCCGTCTCGACCGCCGGGAACCGGGCGGGGAATGGGCCATGGGCACCCAGCCGCGTTGACCGAACGCTCAGGCGGCCGTGCCGGGTGCCGCAGCCTGCACATGCAGGCGCCAGCGCCCGTCGCGGCGCTCCAGCCGCAAACCGCGGTAGCGAATCAGATAGCGCAAGCCGACCAGCGCGGCGGTAACGCCGGCGCTCATGCCGACCAGCAGACCGCAGCGCGGACCGAAGCGGTCAGCCATCCAGCCGGCAAACGGTGCCCCCAGCGGCGTGCCACCCAGCATGATGGCCAGATGCATGGCCATCACCCGGCCGCGCATCGCCGGAGCCGAAGCCAGCTGCATGGCACTGTTGCAGGCGGTATTGAAGGTTTGCGCACAAACCCCGAGCAGCGTCAGACAGAGGGCAAACACCAGGTAATGCGGCCAGAGAATGGCGACGGCAAATACCAGTGCAAACGCGGCCGCGCTGCACACCAGCAAGGCAATGCGCGGCTGGCTGCGGCCGGCTGCCAGCAGGGCGCCGGTCACCGAGCCAATCGCCATGGTCGAACTCAGATAGCCGTATTGCTGTGCGCCGGCATGAAACACCCCGACCGACATGGTGGCGATGAAAATCGGGAAATTCAGCCCGAAGGTGCTGAACAGGAACATCATGGCCATCATCACCAGCAGATCCGGCCGACCGGCCACATAATGCAGCCCGTCGACAAAACCGCTGGATTGCCGCGGATCGCGCGGCTTGCGATACAGCTGTGGCACGCGCAAGGCCCCCAGCGAAGCCAGCACCGCGACAAATGACACCGCATTGACCACAAACACCCAGCCGGTGCCGATGGCGGCAATCATCACCCCGGCCAGCGCCGGACCGATCAGCCGCGCACTGTTGAACGACAGCGAGTTGAGCGCCACCGCATTGGACAGGCGCTGCTCGCTGGCCAGCTCGCTGACGAAACTGTGCCGCGCCGGCCCGTCAAAGGCCGTGACACAGCCCAGCAGACCGGCAAACAGATACACCTGCCACAGCCGGACCCAACCCGTCATCGACAACAGGCCGAGCGCCAGCGCCAGCAGTGCCGCCGCCGACTGCGTGGCCATCAGCAGCTTGCGACGGTCCAGTCGGTCTGCGGCCATGCCGGCCAGCGGTGTCAGCAGCATTTGCGGACCGAACTGCAAGGACATGACGATGCCGACCGCCGTGGCACTGTGGTGGGTCAACTCGGTCAGTACCAGCCAATCCTGCGCAGTGCGCTGCATCCAGGTGCCGATATTCGACACCAGAGCCCCCAGGGCCCAAAGGCGGTAATTGAATTCGCCCAGCGAGGCAAAGGTCTGCCCCAGACGGTGGCGAAGCCAGGCAGAGGCATCAGCGAAGAGTGCAGACATGATGTCGGGCCAGCGACGAAGGTGAAATGCTCAGTCTACCTTCGCCACTGGCCCGCTCCGGAACGGAATATTTAACAAATATGGCAGCCAGCGCCCTGCCAGGGCGCCATCAGAGCGGCAGCCACTCGATGGCGCGACAATCCGGCAGCCCGTCGTCACCCCAGGGCACGGCAGCCGCCCCGGCCAGCAAGGGGCGCAGATAACGCATGAAGGCCGGCGTCACCCACAGATTCTCGCGGTCGATGAAATCATCCGGCATCATGCGCTCGCGGTCGCCAATGTCGGCCAGCGGCACCGGCACCACCTCCCAGGACGGCGTGCTGCTGTCGCGGCGAGCCAGGCTGGTCATCACGCCATGCCGCCCGTTGACCGCCCACTCCACCGCCGTACTGCCGGCCAGATGCGCCAGCCGCAGATCGACGGCAGAGGCCAGATGGCGTGCCGCGCGCTGCAGGCAATCCACCTGAGCCACATGGCTGGTCATGCCCAGCTCGCGCTTGAGCAGCGCCGCCAGCCAGGTACCGACCCCGCCCAGCTGCTCATGGCCATAAATGGTATCGGAACGAATCTCGGCCAGCGCTCGCCCATCCTTTCCGGTCAAGCCCTCCGCCACGGTAATCGCGCAGTTGCCATGCGTTTCCAGACTTTGATTCACCTTCTGCAGGAACAGCGCCGCATCAAAGCTGGCCTCCGGCAGCAAAATCACCTGCGGCGCATCGCCGTCGTGATGGGCGGCCGCGGCCGTCGAGGCGGCCAGCCAGCCGGTATGCCGGCCCATGGTTTCCATGATGAAGATGCGCCGTTGCGCCATGCTGGCCATATCCACCGCCACCTCACGCATCTGCGTGGCGAGGAAGCGGGCGGCGGAAGGAAACCCCGGGCTGAAATCGGTGCCGACCAGATCGTTGTCGATGGTCTTGGGAATGCCGATCACCGTCAGCGGGTAGCCGGTATGCTGCTCGAACTGCGCCAGCCTGGCGGCACAGCCGATGCTGCCGTTCCCGCCGTTGATCAGCAGATGATGGATATCATGGCGCTCCAGCCGGTCACGCAGCGCCAGCCACTCCTGCGGCGCCTCCTCCCAGGACGGCACCATGTGACGGCTGACACCGAAACTGGCGCCCGGCAGGGTATGCAGTCGTGCCACTTCACTGTCACTGGCGTGCGCGGTATCGACCAGCTCCCCCTTCACCAGACCCGCCAGACCATCACGCGCGGCCAGCAGGGGCCGGTCCAGCCGGCGGGCCGCCTCGATCACCCCTTGGGCCGAGGCATTGAGCACGGCGGTCGGGCCGCCGGATTGCAAATAAAGCAGGGGAGTTGCCGTCATGATGTCGCTTTCCGCTTCTTGGGCGCTGTGCCGGATGAAGATCCATTTCAGCACAGGCCCGTCCGTCCGAACAGTCGCCCCCGGCAACAAGGTTTGACCCCGGACAAACAACCCTGCCCTCAGTCGCGATCAGTGCGCCAGTCCCCCCGTCCCCTGGCGCTGACGCACCAGTTCGTCGAGCAACTGGAAAGTCTGCTGACTGGCCTGCTCCAGCGCTTCAAACTGCTGCACGATCTGCTGCTGGCGCGGCGCATCCTCCAGCCAGTTGGTCTCGGACAGCTGCATGGCCCGCTGCATGGCCTGATGCAGTTTTTCGTGCGGCTCGCGCAGCGCGCGGAAGGCCGGCAGACCGGCATAGCCAGCCTGATCGGCCACACTCTGATACCAGCTGCCGAAGACGCTCTCCTGCGCCGCCACCGAAGCCAGTTGCCGGGCGCTGCTGACCTGGTCGCCGCCCATCACCCCGATGTAGCCATTCTGTTTGAAGGACAGCATCTCGACCTTGGCCTGCGAGGCCACGCAAATATCATGCAGGTGCGCGGTGCCGACCAGCGCCTGCTGGGCGCGCTGGGCACTGAGCTGAAAGCGCTGCTCCACCCCGGCCAGATGCTCGCCGGAAGCATGCGCCATACTGCGCATCGACTGACTGATCTCGGCCATGTCATGCGCACGGCTGCCCAGCGTCGCCATCGACTGCGCAATCTCGCCCGAGGCCTGCTTGCTGCGCTCGGCCAACTGGCGCACCGCATCCGCCACGACGGCAAACCCCCGCCCCATTTCCCCGGCGCGGGCTGCCTCGATCGCCGCATTGAGCGCCAGCAAATTGGTCTGATCGGCAATATCGGCGATCACCCCGACAGCGCGTCCCACCTCTTCCGACAGGCTGCTGAAATCCTGCACCGAGCCACTGGTCAGGTCGATCTGACTGGTAATCTGCGTCAGTGCCTGCACAATCTCGCCCACCAGTTGCTGGCTGTCGGATGCCGCCGCGGCGTTGTCGCGCGACAGCTCGGCCAGTTGCTGCGTGGTGGCGGCAATCCCCTGCATATCGCCGTCCGTGGTGGCCAGATTGGCCAACAGATTGCGGGCATTGAGCGCAGCCAGCCGGGAGAGCAGGGCATCGCGGTGCTCGGCCTCGGCATTCTGCGCCAGGATGGCAAAAGACTGATCGGTGTGATCCAGTGCCGCGCGGAAGCTGCCATGCAGGCCCACCGGCTGAACCCGGCGGAAAAACTGCCCGGCACAGGCACGACTGATCGCCGTCTGCTGCTCGCGGAAACAGGCCTCCAGCTGGTCCAGCATGTCGTTCAGCGCCCAGGCAATGCGGCCGAACTCGTCACTGGCGGGGATATGCGTGATGCGCAGCGTCAATTTGCCGCGCGCCACCTGCAGGGTGACATCTTCGATTTTCTGCAGCAGGCGAAAATCCACCCGACTGCGCAAGACATACAGATAGCCGGCTGCCATGGCCACCAGCCACAGCACAAGCTGCACCCAGTCGAAGCCGCTGTGCCAGCATGTCCAGACAAAGGCCAGTCCCTGCAGACTGCACAGGATCACGACCGCCAGACTGACCCTAGAGTGAAAGGACAAGTTGTTCATAACTGACCCCTTTCTGGCTCAGGACGGACTGCAGCAGGGCAACGGAGGCAGCACAGGCATCGCGCGGGCCGGCGCGCTGCTCTTCGGCCAGCATCTGCTGGTACAGATCGGCACAGATCTCTACCGCACTGCGCTTCGGGCAACGCCGTACCGAGTAATAGCCGATGATGCGCCCCTGCTCGTCATAGTCCGGCGTGACATTGGCAAACACCCAGTAAAAACTGCCGTCCTTGGCCATGTTCTTCACATAGGCAAAGATCTCATGACCACTACTGATGGTGTCCCACAGCAGCTTGAACACCCCGCGCGGCATGTCCGGATGTCGAATGATGTTGTGCTGGGCACCCAGCAACTCGGCTTCGGTATAACCGGAATACTCGATGAATACCCGGTTTCCGTAGGTGATGATGCCCTTGGTGTCTGTTTTCGAGACGATGAAGTCGTGCTCGCGCATGACCTTTTCCTGCCTGGTCGGCTGGATCTTGTTCTTCATGCTCCCCCCTGTGTGCAGCAGTACGCCCCATGCTGCCCGGCAGCCATCAGGCAGCAGTCACGACCCGCCTTCCATTATTGGGTCAGCCAGCGCACGATTCCAAATAGATATTCAAAAATACAGAGGCGAGGACACAAGCATTGCCAGCGCCCGCAGGGACACAGAAACAGGGGGGCAGATCAGCAAGGGGACAAGGCGGTGGTGGCCAACATGGCGCATGGCCGGCTGGCCATGCGCGCGAACGGGATCAGAGGATCAAACCGCGTCGAGATTGGCCTCGGCAGCGGCGGCCTCCGCAGCAGACAGACTGCCGAAGCGGCGCTTGCGGCCACCCTGGCCCTTGAGGCACTCGGGGCCGGTCGGCAGATCGTGGCGCATCACCACATAGGGACGCTGCTGGGCAGCACCATCGGTCTCCTCCAGGCAGGCTTGCCACGGGCCACGGGCCTTGGCGGCCAGCGGCGCAGACTTGACCGCTGCCGCGGCAGGAGTCACCGGCGCCACAGCGGCGCAAGAAGCAGAAAAGAAACGGGGGCGGCGCGACAGCACCTTTTGACGAAACGTAGCCATAACAACGATGTGATCCTGTACTTCAGAAAAAAGGCGTCAATATAACGACGTTTCGGCAAAAACTGTAGGGGATCATTCAGAAAACCAGCCCAAGATGCGCCTGCAATTGCCGACGACCCAGTGCGGTCAGTTGCAGGGCCCGGCTGTCCAGCACCGGCAAAACCCATTGCTGCTGCCGGCAGGCCTCCAGCAAGGCTGCCCCCAGCTGCCCGCCCAAATGCGGCCGACGCTCGCTCCAGTCAAGACAGCGACAGGCAAAGCGCCGCCGGCCGGCACGCCCGGACCCGTCCACGCCAAGCCGGGCCAGCCCCTGTTGCCCGGTCTCGGTCAACGCATAGTGCTCACCGTCCAGCCAGCCAAGACGGAACAAGCGATCATGCACCTGCACGGCCACTTCACCGGCCAGATGGTCATAACAGGTGCGGATATAACGCAGCGGCTCAGGCGTCTGACGGCGAATGACCGGCACCTCCGCGGCGACCAGCCCCAGCAACTGCTCCAGCGCCTCCGCCACCGGCACGCCAGCCAGACGAAAATAACGATGCCGCCCCTGCGGCAGACATTCGATCCACTGCTGTTGCTGCAGCCGCGCCAGATGGCTGCTGGCCGTCGATGCCGCCACCCCGGCCACGACGGCCAGCTCGGTGGCGGTATAGGCACGGCCATCCAGCAGGGCACACAACATGCGCGCCCGGGTTTTGTCGGCAACGGCAGCCGCCAGGGCCGCCAGCCGGTTTTCCATCCAGTCTTCTTCCATATTTCGATGGTAAGCGAAGCATCCGGTCCGGCCTAGCCCTATCTTGTCCCTGCAACACATTCATCAGGAGCCGCCATTGACCTTGCACACACACACCCAACCCGACCCGGCGCTGCACGCAGACCCCGCCCTGCCCGGCTGGCAGACCCGCTCAGCCGAAGCCGCCCGCGCCGTACTGCGCTGCCCGGCACTGCGGGTTCGACCGCTCGCCGAGCCCGTACCCGCTGCCCTGCTGGGCAGTGAGGCCGGCGAACTGTTCGCCCATCTGGTACGCATGCAAGATGGCGCAGCTCATGCCAACTTGAAAGCCGCCATCCGCCAGGCACTGGACAACTTCGAGCACGCGGCGCTGCGCGAGCGGACCCGTCATGTCGCCAGGCAACTACCCGCGCCGCAGACCGGGGACGAACTGACTGCCTATTGTTACCACCTGCCCTCGGCCGTGCTGGCCGATGCCTTCGGCCTGGCCCCGGCACACTGGCCTGCCATTGGCCAGGAAGTGCTCGCCATGCTGCGTTGCATCGCCCCCGGGGGGCTGCCGGCCGAAATCGCGGCCGGAGCCCGGGCCGCCAGCCAGCTCATGCAGCGCATTCGCCAGCAACTCGACCACCCCGGCCCCTTGCTGCAAACGCTGGCACAAACCCTTGAACGTAGCGGTCTGGCCAACACCACGACCCTGCTGGTGGCCAACGCCGTCGGTTTGTGGTTTCAGGCCTGCGAAGGCTGTGCCGGCCTGATCGGACAGAGCCTGCTCCAGGCCGAACAACAGCAGTGGCAAGGGCAAAGCCGCGACTGGATCCGCCAGGCCCTGCATGTGCAAGCCCCGATTCAGAATACCCGTCGCTTCGCGGCGGAACCCGTCAACCTGCTCGGTTGCCCGGTTCAGGCCGGCGACACCTTGCTGATCACCCTGGCCGGCCATACGGCCGATGGACCGAACGATCTGGCATTCGGCGACGGGGTGCATGCCTGCCCTGGCGCCGACTGGGCAGATGCCGTGGCCCAGGGGGGGATCGAACACCTGCTGCAAGGCGGTATCAGCCGACGCCCCCTGCCGAGCTGGCACTGGCGCCGTTCCCTTAATGCCCGTGTTGTGGAATTTGAATAAAGGTCAAAACGATGATTGCCGTCATTTTCGAAGTCGAACCGGCAGAAGGCGCCCGAGCACACTATCTCGACCTGGCTGCCCAACTGAAGGACGAATTGATGCAGATGGATGGCTTCCTCTCCATCGAACGCTTCCAGAGCCTGAGCCAGCCGGAAAAACTGCTGTCCCTGTCCTTCTGGCGTGATGAACACGCCGTTGCGCGCTGGCGCTCGCTGGCATCCCATCGCCGTGCGCAGCAGGCCGGCAGAAACGGCGTCTTTGCCGCCTACCGCCTGCGGGTCGCCAGCGTCATGCGGGATTACGGCCTCGATGAACGGACACAGGCACCGGCAGACAGCCGGATACGCCACGGCGCCTGAAGCACGGCCGGCGCCTCAGGGCGGCGTCGGCCAGCTGCCCAGATCCTCGCAGTGCTCCACAACGACCTGCTGATGCTGCGCATCATTCGGCAGATACACCTGATTGACGGCAGAGGGAGGATAGATCTGTGTCTCGCCGCATTGAGCGCTCTGCCCCGGCCCCAGCACCATCCGCGCACCCGGCTTGAGCGTGCAGCGACTGAGATGATCCAGCGCACTCCAGGACGGGCAGATGTCATTGGCCAGACGATAGGCATCGCGCGGCCCCTGCGGCCGCTGCAGCGACCACCAGCCACCGAGCGCGGTATAGGGCTTGCTGCTGTCCCACACCCGGTACACCGTCAGCGTTTGCCCGGCTTGCAGCTGTCCCACCTTGCCCTGGCACAGCTTGCCCTGCAGCGGCGCACCGAGCGCCCGGGCCAGCAGCGCCGGATCAGCGACCTCGACCACGCCGGGCGGCATGGGCTGCACCTCGCCGACACAGACATTGTCGGTGCCGGCGACAGGCGCCATGGTCGAACTGCAGGCCGACAACAGTGCGGTGGCGAACACCACAATGACAGGGTTAAAACGACGCAGCATGGGCAGGCTCCCGGTTCCATGCCGGGTGCCATCGGCACACCGGTCATCCATGATGATAGTGCAATGCCGACAGCATACAACCTGTCCATTTGTGATTGATGACAAGCTACAGCTGGTCGATCACCTGACGGAACAGATCCTGATTCAGCCCATGGCGCAGACTGAGCCCCTCCAGCCGATACCAGCTTTGATCCGCTTCCAGGTGCGGGCCGATCAACACCACCTTGCCCTGACCAAAGCGTGTTTCCAGCGCGGCAATGCGACCGGTTTGCTCATAACGCCCGAGCACCCTGGCACCGGCGGGCGCCTGCTTGCCAAAATGCGCACCACTCTGGTTGTACATCCAGCGCGACTGGCCGCCCCACCTGACCTTCAGCAACGAGGCATGGGCATAGCGGGTCTCCGGGTGCAGTTCATCGAGGGCAATCAGACCGAAGGCCGGCTTGCGACTGGCCGCATCACTATAGCGTGCCGCCAGATAAGCCCCGGCGCACACCCCGAGATAACGTTTCCCGCCACGGACAAAGTCGCGCAGGGCAGCGACCTGCCGGGGGGACAGCACGTCCAGCGTCTCATCGATATCGTCCGAGCCGCCCGGCTGCACATAGACCTGCAGATTCGCCAGCATGGCGGCACTCAGCGTGCGCTGGTCCAGATAGACCACCTTGTCGCCGCGCTGCGTGAACAGCGCACCGATGGTCTCGGCACACCCATCGCAGGTGCCTGGTCCATTGAAAATACCGACCGTCTGCGCGGACACCGCCGCCGACAGACACCACAAGCCACTGACGAGCCATTTCTTCATCTGTCTCTCACAGAACGCAGGCAAGATTGTTTATGACGATGATATTTTGAATCAGTTCAACATAGCAGAACCCCGCACAGCGCCGTGCCAGATTTGATTGTCATAAGCCATTGTTTTAAGGTGTGGATTCCCGCCACAGGAGCAACCCCATGCATATCGCCATTCTGACCTTCGACGGCTTCAATGAGCTCGACTCGCTCATTGCCTATGGTCTGCTCAACCGCATCAAGCAGCCCGACTGGCACGTTTCGATCGCCAGCCCGACGCCCCAGGTGACGTCGATGAATGGCCTGCAGCTGACCAGACAGATTCCCCTCGACGAGGCCAGCCAGGCAGATGGCGTCATCATTGGCAGTGGCATGAAAACCCGGGAAATTGTCGAAGATGACGCGCTGATGGCTCAGCTGCAGCTGGATCCGACGCGACAACTGCTGGCGGCGCAATGCTCGGGCACACTCATCCTGGCGCGGCTGGGCCTGCTGCGGGAGATCCCGGCCTGTACCGACCTGATCACCAAGCCCTGGGTGCAGGCCGCCGGCGTCGACGTGCTCCCCCAGCCCTTCTTTGCCCGCGACAATCTGGCCACCGCCGGAGGCTGCATGGCGTCCAGCTATCTGGCCGCGTGGATGCTGACCCGGCTCGCCGGCCCGCAGGCCGCACGAGACGCCCTGCACTACGTGGCGCCGGTCGGCGAAAAAGACAGCTATGTGGCCCAGGCCATGGGCCACATCACCCCCTATCTGCCCGACACCATCGCGACGGTCTGACGGGGACGCTACGCCGGCAACCACACCGCCGGCGTGATGACCTGCTGCACGCCCCCCGCCCGCAGACAATCCGCCACCCACAACAAACGCTCGCGAGTCATGGCGGGCCAGGCCTGTGCCGCCGCACGCACGCCGTGGTGATGAAAGGCATTGAGCCGGACAGGGATCGACAAACCGATCGTCTGCATCAGCGCAATCAGGGCCGTGATTTCCTCCGGCTGATCGGTCTGCCCCGGAATCAGCAGGAAGCGCAGTTCGTGCAGCTTGCCGGCCCGGGCCAGCCGGTGTGCCGAGGCCAGAGACAGACGCGGGTCGCGTCCGGTCAAATGCCGGTGCCGACCCGGATCCAGCGCTTTGATATCCAGCATCACCCCGTCGGTCAACGGCAGCAGCCTGTCCCAGCCCCGGGCGCCAAAATGGCCGTTACTGTCGATGAAGCAGCTCAGATGACACAGATCCGGCGCCGCCTTGATGGCGGCGAACAGCGCGGCGATGAAGGCATGCTGCCCCGTCGGCTCGCCGCCGGACAGCGTTATCCCATTGAGAAAGGCCCGTTGCTCGCGCAACAAGGCCAGCACCGCCGCCACACCCAGGGTTTGCACCTTGGGATTGGCATCGCGCGGACAGACTTTCAGGCAGGCATCGCAGTGGGTGCAGGCATCGCGCCGGTACACCACGCGTCCGGCCTCGCGGAGCAAGGCGCCGCCCGGACACACCGCCAGACAATCCCCGCAGTGGTCACAACGCCCGATCGTATGCGGGTTATGGCAGCTCGGGCAATCAAACGGGCAGCCTTGCAGAAACAACACCATCCGGTTGCCCGGACCGTCCACCACCGACCAGCGCAGCATGCGCGACACCTGTGCCGTCAGCCCGGCAGCAGGCTGATTCTGTTCAGCGTTCGGCACCGGCCAGCCACTCCTGCGCCACCACCCGTGGCTGACGCGCCAGAATCCCCGTAGACGCCGCGGCCTCCGCCCCCAGGACGGTGGTATTGATGCGCGACCCCCTGGCCTCGTTGAAACGCTGCACATCCGACAGGCGGATCATATAGCCGGTCACGCGCACCAGATCATTGTGCTGCACATTGGCGGTGAACTCGCGCAAGCCGCTGGCCAGTGCTCCCTGCGCCAGTTGATACACGGCCTCGGGATTGGCCCGCACGGTTTCATCCAGCGTCAGGATTTCCGAAATGCCGGACAGGTAATAAGCATGATGCGGCAGCAAGGCCAGCACATGCGTCACCGGATCCGGCTCGCTGCCATAGGGAATGCGCAGGGCCGGCGTCGCATCCTGGTCCGAACTGATCCCCGCCTGGGCATGCAGCATGGCATGCCCGCGCCAGACATGATCCATCGGCTCGGCCGCCACCAGGCGTGCCAGCTCGGCGGAAATCCGGTAACCGAGGGCATTGGCCGTGGCATCGTGGCCGTAGCGGCCGGCACGCCCGGCCAGATCCTGCAACTGATTCACCGCCTCGGCCATGCCGAACACGCCGAACATCGCCGTGAAGCGCGCGGGATCAATCCAGCCCTCCGCCACCAGAAAGGACGAGGCAAAAAAGCCCGACTGCTCAAACAAATAATTCACCCGGCTGCGGGTCAGCCGGGCGTTCAGATCGACATAGCGTGGCAACTGATGCCGGAAGAAATCGTCCTCATCACGGCTCAGCCGCGCGACCCGCGCCAGATTGATCCGCGTCAGCGTCGACGCCCCGCCGCCCAGTGGCAGCGAGTTGTAACAGCTGACCACCGCATAACCGCGCGCATCGAAGGCCTGCCGTTGCAGCGGGTGATTGGCGATATGCGGCTTGCCGCAGCGGATTATGTTGTCGGTACAAAGCCGCAGCATGGCTTCACCACTGACGGCCGGGTCATACAGAAAGGTCAGGTTGGGCGCGACCTGCTGCAACTCGGCATCCACCTGCAGGACGGCCCGCGCCACGCGGTTGTCGTCCGGGCCAATATTGGCATGCATGAAGGCATCCGGCAGCGTGCGGTCAAGGTAACGCCAGAACAACTTGATCTGGCGGTACAACACCTCATCACTGACCCCCTCGCAAAACGGCAGCAACAATTGGTCGAGATGCCCGATAAACACCGGCATCCCCGTCACCGAGGGGACATGATGATAGGCAATCATCAGCGTATGAATCGCCTCCTCCAGCGTCTGCGGTGGCGGCAACTCCAGCCAGGCCGAGCCCTGCTGCAGCAACACGGCGTAATCCGGCAGCACATAGCGCGGCTTGTACGGGGCATGACCTTCATACATATCGCAAATGATGCGCGCATCCAGCGCCGCCTGCGTCGCCTCATCCAGCGCGGGATAAGGCAAGAGGCGCTCGGCCGTCACCGACAGGGCATGGGCCTTCTGCGCCGGACTCAGCGTCGGATCAGTGGCAATTTGCTGCAAAACACGCAAGATTTCGGACATCGTGGATGCTCCCGCTCAAGGGGGCCGCTGCCAGGATGAGGTCGCACACCCACCTGCGGCGCACTCTGCGCCAAATCAAGCAACGGCGTGGAAAAACTCGCCATTCGGCCGCCAGGCCGGTAGCGTCGGATAGCGGCAGAATACCCGCATCAAAGGTAGGGGAAAATGGACCAGACAGGCATACAGATAGACAAAAATCGCATCGGTGAAGTGGGCGAGAGCAGCCTGTACTTTCACACCCCCTCAGCCATCGACTTGCTGTTTCCTTACCATGTGGCGGCGTGCGGCCGCACGCGCGCGCTGCCATCACAAGCGGCCGTCGTGCGGCGCTATGACCAGCATGTGCTGATCCTGACCCTGGCCGGGCAGGGGGAGGTCGAAGTCAACGGACAACCATACCTCGCCGGGCCGGGCAGCCTGTGCTGGCTCGATACCGGCCGGCAATATGCGCACAGCTGCAGCCGCCATTCAGACGACTGGCACTATCTGTGGCTCGGCATGCAGGGCTTCGGCCTGGACAGCCTGCTCGCCTCGCTCAGCCACGGCGACCGCCCGCCGGTCATCGTGCTCGACCAGGCCGCCCCGGTACAGCACCTGTTCGAGACACTGATCGAGCGCATGGCAACCCGCCCGCCCGACCAGAGTGCCGCCGATAACGCCGATGTCGCGCAGATTCTGGCCCGGTTGCTCAATCAGCAGACCGCCGCACTCACGCCCGACCTCCTCTCACCCGTGCAGCAGGTCATGCAGCAAATGCGCGCCGCCCTGGCACGACCATGGCACCTGCCCGAGCTGGCCCGACTGGCCGGCCTGTCAGTGTCCCAACTTCACCGCGTCTTCCGCCACAGCACCGGCATGTCCCCCATGAGCTGGCTGCGCCTGGAGCGCATTCACGCCGCCAAAACCCTGCTGGTCTGCGATACGCGCAGCATCGCGGCGGTGGCCGAGGCCGTGGGCTACCCCGACCCCTACCACTTCAGTCGTGACTTCAGGCGACTGACCCAGCGCTCACCCAGCGCCTTTCGCCTGGCTGGCGGGGCCTGAGGCCGCCGCCGGGTTGACGAGATATGCATGAGCTGCCACGCACCATGGGCAACACATGCAAACAGACTCACGGGAGGTCATCTTACATAAGCAGAGGCGAGACGAGGCCCGGCGCAGCCGGGACCTCCTGCCTCAGAGGGAAGGCGAATCCGCCGCCTGAAGATGCGTCAAGAACGGGCCTTGAACACATTGCGGCACCATCGGTTATTGCGCCATCAGTTTGGCAAATCCGGCTTGATCCAGGTAGCGCACGAAATCAATCATCTTCGTTTCGACTTCCGGCGCGGCCATCAGCTCGCCGACAGAAACCTCTCCGATCATGCCAAAAGCCACCTTCGTACTAGTCGACCCGTCGGTCTTGATCATCGAAACATACGGATCTTTACAGTCCACCAGGAAAATACGATTGATAATGACACCTGCTCTGGCATTCAGTTGATCGCGCTGCTCAGCAGAAATCGCTGACATGGCACTCAACTTTGGTGAGCTGGCCATCATGGCAAACAACCAGCGCGACAACTCCGTCCGGTCTTTCCCCGTGGTCGCGTCACGCAAACACGACCGGAAGTTGTCCGAAGCCGGCGAGGCATAAACGGGCGCAACACAGGCCATCAAGGCAATGATCAACAGTAGTTTTTTCATTTTCGTCATCATGAAGTGAAAGAATAAAGTGCTGAATGAAGCTAGCGTCAGAACGGCAAAAACGCTTGATTTGTTGCAGTTTGCTACAAATAATCAGCAATTATTAAATCATATAATGACGTGAATCAGCTTCACTTTCTTGCTGACTGCGCGGACTAATCCACACCGCCAGCAGCGCCAGCAAGGCCGACGTCCACAGCGCCGGCATGGCACTGGGCATTTGCCCGGCAGCAGGCTGCAACAGCAAGGCACCCAGCGCCAGCACCACGCTGGAGAACAGCGCATCGCTCAACTGCAAGGCCGAAGCATTGCTGCCCTGCTCCTCGGGACGCGACAACTGCATGGTCAGCACCGACAACATCGGAAACGACAGACCGATCCCCAGACCAACCACCGCCCAACCCAGCACCAGCACCCAGGGCGTACCCAGCCGCATCGCCAGCAACGCCAGCAGCGTGCCGCTGACGAACAGGACAAACCCGGCCGTCAACCCCCGGCGGCGCCAGGCCGAGGGCAAGCGCGCCTGCAACGCACTGCCGGCACTCCACATCAAGGCCCCGGCCGTCAGCGCCGCCCCCGCCTGAGCCACCGACCAGCCATCACGCGACAACTGCAAGGGAATATAGGCCTCGGCATTGAAGAATGCCGCCGCAATCAGGCCGCGCATCGCGACCACGGAGGGCAAACCGGGCGCCGCACGCAGACTGCCGTGCGGCAACAGGCGCCGGGCGGCCAACAGCACCGCCGCCAGACCGGCCGCCACCATCAGGGCGGTGGCCAGGCCGGATCGACATTGCACCGCCTGATGCAGGGACATGGCGCCCAGGGCCGCCAACAGGCTCCAGGCCGGCTGTTCCCAGCGCAGCGGCGCGCCAGATGTCAGGCGCGGCAGACGTGACATCGCCGGCCACAACAACCCCAGGGCCAGCGGCGTCAGCAAAGCCACCAACAAAAACACCGCGCGCCACCCCAGCCAGGCGACCAGCCCGGCGGCCACCACCGGGCCGACCAGCGCCGGCACCACCCATCCCGCGGCAAACAGCGCAAACAACTGCGGATGCAGGCTGGCCGGCATCACCCGACAACAACCGACATACAAAGCCACCGACAACAGCCCCGCCCCCAGCCCCTGCAACACCCGCCCCCACACCAACAGCGACATATTGCCGGCCAGACCGGCCAGCAGCAGCCCGGCAGTAAACAACAAAGCCCCCAGCCAGCAGGCCAGCCAGGGCGTGCGCCGGTCACAAACCTCGCCCCCCAGCACCATACCGACCACCGATGCCGCCAGCGTGCCGCCAAAGGCCACCGCATAGTGATCCATCCCATGCAGGGCACGAGCCACCGTCGGCATCACCGCCGCCACCGCAATCGCCTCAAACGCCAGCAACATAATCAGCGACACGGCGCCGATACTGGTGGCCATGCGGTCGGCACGAAACAAACCGCCCCCGGCATGATCTTGCTCCGTCATGGAATCCCCTTCTCTCTGCATTGGAGACCCCACGGTAAAACTTCAAGTTAACTTTAAGTCAAGCACCCTGATAGGCGCCCGCCGAATACGTCAACTCATAGCTGTGGCTGTAGATTTCCAGAATGTTGCCGAAGGGATCCTCCATATACACCATGCGATACGGCTTCTCGCCCGGGAAGTACTCACGCACCGGCATGCGCTGCTTGCCGCCCGCCGCCACAATGCGCGCGGCCAGCCCCTCAACATCCGGATCCTGCACACAGAAATGGAACACCCCGCTCTTCCAGTACTCGAAGTTGTCCTCGCGGCGTTCCGCGTTGGCGAACTGGAAAATCTCCACCCCGACCCGGTCCCCGGTCGACAAATGCGCAATGCGGAACGAGCCCCAGCCCGGACCGAAGACATCGCTGCACATCACCCCGATGGCCGAATCGTCCTCCGTGATGGTGGTAGGCGGCATGATCAGATACCAGCCGAGCACTTCGGTATAAAAACGAACGGCGGCATCCAGGTCGGTGACCGACAGGCCGAGATGAGAAAAACTGCGGGGGTAGGTCATGGTTTGCATATTGCGCTCCTGTTCAAATCAGTGGCGCCAGTCTAAGCTGCCAAAAACATAAACAAAATCGACAGCAACTAATGCAAACCATAAGATTTCATTATGATTAATCCCCTGTGGCTGCGCTCCTTCCGCGCCGTCGTGCAACACGGCAACTACACCCGCGCCGCCGAGCAACTGGATCTGACCCAGGCCGCCATCAGCCAGCACATGGCCCGGCTGGAAAGCGCAACCGGCAGCCTGTTCGTGCGCCAGGGCCGCACACTGGAACTGACCCCGCGCGGCCAGGCACTGCTCGATTACAGCCAGGAACTCGACATCGCCACCCACCGCCTGCAACAGCGCCTGAGCAGCAGCGGCCCGCTGTCCGGCCCGGTATCGCTGGCCGTACCGGGCAGCGTCGGCCTCAAACTCTACCCGGCCCTGCTGGCCTGGCAATGCCACCACCCCGCCATCCGCATCGACATGCGCTTCGCCCCCGAGCCCGGCATCCTCAGCGCCCTGCTGGCGCAGGAAGTCGAACTCGGCATCGTGACCCTGCCCCCCTCCGACAGCCGTCTGCACCGCACCCTGCTGGGCCAGGAAGCCCTGTGCCTGGTCCTGCCGGCCAGCAGCCAGGCCAGCCGCTGGCAGGATCTGGTGGACCTGGGCTGGATCGGCCATCCGGATGGCGTGGCCATGGCCAGCCGCTGGCTGGCACGCGCCTTTCCCGGCAAACAACTGGCCGACATCCCGCAACGCGGCTTCATCAACCAGATCGGCATGATCCTGCAGCCCGTCGCCCGAGGACTGGGCTTTGCCATCCTGCCGCAATACGCCGTGCAGGCTTTCCCCGACCAACAGGCCATTCGCCTCTGGCCGCTGCCGCAACCGGTCAGCGACAACCTGTGGCTGCTCCGGCGACGCGAATGGCCACTCAGCCGCGCGGCAGCACTGGCTGCCGAACAATTGCAGCAACGACTGGCCTGAAACCACCGCCCTCCCCCCGCGCCGGGCACCTTGTGTAACAGAATGTGCCCCGTCATTAACAATCAATAAAAAACCTGATTTTAATATTAGAAAAACATAATTTACGTTTGAAACAAGTAAATTAAAGGACGACACTGGGTTTGTACCGCAGCGAAACCGATACCGCATCATGACAAACAGTTTGCTATCGATTCCGTTGCCTGTTCCCTTAGATACGAACGAGCACGGGCTAACCGCGTTAGCCCGACAGGAGAGTCCATCATGTACATCAACGCCATTCGCACCACCACCCTGATCGCCTTGAGCACGGCCGTTCTGACCCTGACCGGTTGCGCCAGCACCAGCGCACTGGAACAACTGCAAGGCCAGGTTCAACAGATCAAGCAGCAAGTTGGCCAGACCCAGCAAACGGCAGATCTGGCCCTGCAAAAGGCCAATGCCGCCCAGTCCACCGCCATGACGGCAGAGCAAACGGCCAACCAGGCGCAACAGACGGCAAGCGACACCAATCAGCGTCTGGATCAGATGTTCAAAAAGTCGATGCGCAAGTAACTAGTGAATCACCACGGACATGCCCGGATAGACCAGGCGGGCCAGCCGGCGAATCTGACGGTTGGTCAGCGCAATACAACCACTGGTCCAGTTGTAGCGCTGCTGAATATCCGGGCTGCCACGCCCCAGACCATGAATGCCGATGGCCCCGCCTAACGGGCTATCCTGCGGCGGCAGTCGCCCGCTGGCCGCTGCGGCCACAATGTCATCCCGAACCTGCTGACTGATCTCTCCCCGTTGCCAGGCCAGATCGGCCTGTTGCTGTTGCGGATAATCCAGCAGCAGAAAGGTCTTGAAGGTCGCGGAGGGACGAATCGACACCACATGGAAATGGCCGCGCGGCGTGGTGTGATCCCCCTGACGATGCACATCGACCACCCCGCCACTGCCGATGGCAATGTCGTCGAATTGCGCAAGCGGATGGTGCTCCCCGTCCAACACAGTCAAGGTCTGTTGACGGGTATCGATGTCGATCCAGGACGAGTGGGCGACCGCCGCATGGGCCACGAGGGCAAACACCATGCACAGCCGCAGGGGGGGACGACCTGATGACATGTTCTTCAACTTTCGCGGAATACCGGTTATGTCATTCTGTGCTTTTATAGGCAAGCAAGCACCATCCATCCTGGCCCGGCTCGTCCTCGCCCTGGCGCTGCAACCTGTCTGGTCGGCAACCTTCACCCTGCCCGCCGATGGCTCCACGGTCGTGGGACAAATCCGCAAAGTCGAGGCCACCCACCAAAACACCTTGCTCGACATCGGCCGCCACTTCGACCTGGGCTACGCCGAAATGGAAGGCGCCAACCCCGGCATGTCGGTCTGGACGCCCCATGGCGATGTCGTGGTCCCCACCCAGTTCATCTTGCCGCCCAAACCCTGGAGCGGCATCGTGGTCAACATCCCGCAGCGACGCCTGTTCTTCTTTCCCAAGGCCCGGCACGGCCAGCCGGCCCAAGTCATCACCTACCCGATCAGCATTGCCCAGCCCGGCTGGTCGACCCCCCTTGGCACCAGCAAGATCATCGCCAAGTTCAAGGATCCCGCCTGGTTCGTGCCCAAAAGCATCCAGGCTCAGCACGCGCGCGAAGACGGCACCCCCTTCCCGGACTACTTCCCCCCGGGACCAGACAATCCGATGGGCATGCTGGCCATGCAAACCGGATTGCCAGGCATCTACATTCATGGCACCAATCACCCCTGGGGCGTCGGTCTGAGAACCAGCCATGGCTGCATGCACCTTTACCCGGAAGATGCCGCACAATTATTTCCCCTGGTCAGTCGCGGCACACCGGTCACCATCCTCAACCAGCCGGTCGTCACCGGACACCTGGCCGATGAGTGGATGATCGCCATTTTTCCCCCCGTGGCCGAATATCCCGACCAGCCCCCCCTCAACGATTTGGTCGCCAGCGCCTTGAGCAATCTTCCGCTGCCACCGCCACAGATCGCCATGACGCGGGTCGCCGCCCGCCTTCGCCAACCCGGCCCGATTGCCGTGCCACTGGACATCAACCAACCCGAACCAGAGACCACCCTGGAGGACATCACGGTCGAAGCCTATCCATTCCAGCCCTATGACACGAATGCCAATACCGCCCAGGCCCCGGCCGGAAGCCCGCCCGCCACACCGTGAGTCAGCACGCCCCCGGCAGCATGCACGGGGGCCCGCCACCACCATTCGCCGCAGATGACAACACCGTGGCGAATTTGATTAAATTTCTCTGTTATTCAACCCGGAACACTCAATCGACAAACCCTGCCTGACGGACTTTTTGATGATGACTGAAGACCGCATCCTCAACACGGCCCCCTCCGACAACCCCTGCACGACCTGCGGCGCCTGCTGCGCCCACTTCCGCGTGTCATTCTATTGCGGCGAACTGACCGGCGGCTCCGGCGGCATCGTGCCGGCCGAACTCGCCAGCCAGCTCAACCCGGTCATGGCCTGCATGAAAGGCACCGAAACCGGCAACGGTCGCTGCATCGCCCTGCGCGGCACCCTCGGCAGCCCCGATATCCGCTGCAGCATCTATCCACAGCGCCCCAGCCCGTGCCGCGCCTTCAACAGCTGGCTCGATGACGGCCAACCCAATCCGGATTGCCAGCGCCTGCGTGCCGGCATCGGTCTGCCGCCGCTGACACCGCGCACCGTGGCCGAGCCCCAGCTGCTGAGCGACTGACCCCAAGGGCAATCCGGATTCTGAATGGCCATGCGCGATGGCATGGCAGTAAGATATCGTCTTGCCATCGAAACAAAGCCGCCTCATGACCGCCCAGACCCGACACAAAGTCCTGTTCGATACCGACCCCGGCATCGACGATGCCATGGCGCTATACCTGCTGCACCGCCATCCCGACATCGAACTGCTCGGCATCACCACCGTGCATGGCAATGCCCACACCGACATCACCACCCGCAACGCCCTCTATCTGTGCGAACGCTTCGGCATCGACGCCCCGGTCGCCCGCGGCGCCAGCCAGCCGCTGGTCGGCAGGAAAGACCATGTGCCGGCGATGGTGCATGGCGAGGATGCCCTGGGTAACATCGGCCCCATCGCCCCGCCCCGGCGCCAGCCCGACCCGCGCCCGGCACACCGGCTGATCATCGACACCGTGCGTCAGCACCCCGGTGAAGTCACCCTGGTGGCCGTCGCCCCGCTGACCAACCTGGCGCTGGCCCTGAAAGAAGACCCGGAAATTGCCGGCCTGGTGCGCCAGGTCGTGATCATGGGCGGCGCGTTTGCCATCCACGCCCCGGGCGGCAACGTCAGCCCGGTGGCCGAAGCCAACATCCTGTGCGACCCCTACGCCGCCGACCAGGTACTCACCGCGCCCTGGCCCGTGGTGATGGTCGGCCTGGACGTCACCCACCAGGTACTGATGCCGCGCACCCTATTCCAGCAACTGCGCGACCAGGGCGGCGAACACGGTCGCCTGCTGTGGCAGATCTCGCAGCAATACCTGTCGTTCTATGCCCGCCAGGAGAAAATCGACGGCTGCTTCGTCCACGATGCCAGTGCCGTCGCCTACGTCATCAACCCGGCACTGTTCCAGCTGCGACACGGCCCGATCCGCGTCGTCACCGACGGCATTGCCGTCGGCCAGACCATCCTGAACGCCAGCGGCCGGTCATACCGCAGCAACGCCTGGCAGGACATCCCCTCCCAGGCCGTTTGCGCCGACGTCGATGCCGACGCCTTGCTGCAAATGATGATGCACACCCTCACGGCACATTGAGCCCACCACAAGGGGTCAACAACAGGGGGTCAGGTCTTTCATTTTGCATCCGGGTGCAAAATGAAAGACCTGACCCCCTGTTGTTCGCTGTTGTTCGGTGATTAGCTGGCCAGCTCGACGCTGTCCAGCAACTGATTGGCTTTTTGCGCAAAGGCCAGATCCTGATGGCCGTCGAAATAGCGCTGGTAATAGCGAATCTCGGTGCCCAGCTTGCCGCCGGGCGCAAAACGGCATGACAGCAAATATTGCTCGCTGTACCACTTGCCCTGGGCCTCATTCTGCGTGTCATCCACCAACAGCAAGTGCCCCCGGATACAACGCTTCAACCTGGCATCCACCTTGAGATCCAGCGTGACGAGCTTCAGTTTGCCCTCGGCATACCCCGACTCCAGATGACGGCGCAGGATCGGCAAAAAATCGCTCACAGACAGTTCAGGCTGGTCCACGCGGATCAATGCCGTATCAATCTGCTGGTTTTCATCCCTGGAAGGTCCCGGTTTGATCAGGTCCACCCCCGCCGCCCGGTTGCGCTCCATCTGCCAGCCCGGCCCGGCGGGCGGCAGGAAACTGGCGCCATAGCGCTCGGCAGGCCCGGCGGCGATACCGTAATGGATCCGCTCATCCTGCGCCTGCGCCAGGCTGCCCATCCACAAGGCCAGCAACGGAACAAGGTACATGCTGTATTTCATCATGGGACACCTAATAGGATCATGAGGTAAGCATTCGCCACTCTATGGAGCGAGTAGCGGCAAGGCAAGGCAGCCAGCTGCCGCACTTGGCCTGGATCAAGGCTTTGGCGGTCGTTCGCATGCGATATGGATGTATACTGGCGGCGTACCGATGCCAGCAGGAAATGGTATGTCGCCCCTGTTAGATCTCAGAACCATCGCCCTGGTTTACGTTGCCGTCCGGGTTGGCCTGGCGGTGGTACTGGCCTACCTGTGGAGCGTTCAGCGCAACTACCCGCCCGCACGCGACTGGGCCATCGGCGCCGGGCTGACCGCGGCCGGACTGTTCCTGATGGCCTTGCGCCATCTGGTCTCTTCCGGGATATCCGAAATCCTCTCCAACGCCCTGCTGTTTCCTGGCTGGATGATCTTCGACTTCGGCATCATCAAGGCCTGCGGCCGCCAGCCGCCTCAGAAACTCGGCCTCGCCCTCTGTGGCCTGGCACTGTTCGGCATGATCTGGTACGGCTATGTCCAGCCCAGCGATCCCGGCCAGACCCTGGTACACCACCTCTTGCTGATCCTGTTCGATCTGGCCAGCATCCACGCCTGCCTGAGCAGCGACAGCCGCAGCCGGCGCCAGACATTTCGCGCCATTGCCTTCCTGCAGCTCATCTCGGTCGCCATCTTTCTCCTGAAACTGGGCGAAGAAGTCTTCGGCCTGCTCGGACCGCTCCCGCCCCATGCCCCGCAGATCATGCTGCTCATCGGCTCGGTGACGATCTTCCCGATGCTGACCATGCTGCTATCCCTGCAGACCTCACAGAAACTACAGGAAGAACTCAACGACCAGGCCCGTCTGGACATGCTGACAGGCGCCTACAACCGCCGCGCCCTGAGCGAATTCATCGACCGGGCCTGGGGTCGGCGCCAACAACAGCCACTGTCCGTGCTCTCGCTGGATATCGACAACTTCAAGGCCTTCAACGACCGCTATGGCCACCAGACCGGCGATCAGGCACTGGTACTGGTCTCGCGCGTTGCCCAGACCACCCTGCGCCAGGCCGACATCTGGTGCCGCCACGGCGGCGAAGAATTTGTCGCCCTGCTACCCGACACCGACCTGCAGCAGGCACGCGCCAGCGCCGAGCGCATTCGCCAGGCCGTGGCGCAGAGCCAGCTGGCTTCGCCACAGGGTGGACTGACCCTCACCGTCAGCATCGGCGTGGCCCAGCGCCGTCCGCAACATGCCCACTGGAACGAACTGCTGGCCATCTCGGATGCCGCGCTGTACCAGGCCAAAGCCGCCGGCAAGAACTGCGTCATGACCGGCGGCGAAGAAAACGCATAACAACGGGGTCAGGTCTTTCATTTTGCGTCCTGATGCAAAATGAAAGACCTGACCCCGGGTTGATGATGCATTGCATTGATGCATTGCCTTCGGCGAATGCATCCTACGCGAATGCATCCTACGCGAATGCATCCTACGCGAATGCATCCTACGCGAATGCATCCTACCTTGAGCGCAATCTTCCATTGCGCCGTCCATCGATGTCAGCCGATCTGTTCCATCAGCTTCAGATCCCAGGATGCGATCATCCCGTCCACCTTGCGCTGATAGTCGGCCAGATGCGGCGACTGCAGATGCTTGTCGAGCAGATCCTTGCTGGCCCAGTTTTCGTAAAACACAAACACATTCGGCTTATCCAGTTCGCGATGCAGGTCGTACTGAATGAAACCTTCGTCGTGGCGGCTCGGTTCGATCAGTGCCAGCAGGGCAGCTTCGACCGCTTGTTCGTAACCCGGCTTGGCGGTAATCGTGGCGACAACAGTCAGTTTTTTCATGCTCATTCTCCGTTCAGGAAGGGATGGAATGGTTGCCAGTGTAGACAAGCCGATTATGAGGATAAATACTGATAATTCGAATTAACTATCCGCACACACGAACAATATGTTCCCGCTCAATCTCATGGCCATCTTTGCCCGTGTTGCCGAAGCCGGCAGCTTTACCCTGGCCGCCGAACAGCTGCAGCTGCCCAAGTCCACCGTCAGCCAGCGCGTGGCCGAGCTGGAGGCCATCCTGCAAATCCGCCTGCTGCAGCGAACCACCCGCAAGCTCAGCCTCACCGAAGCCGGCAAAACCTATCTGCACTACTGCCAGGCCATGCTGGAGCAGGTCGAGGCCGGCAACGCCGCCCTGTCACTGATGCGCGACCAGCCCGCCGGCATCCTGCGCATCACCAGCCCGGAGGCCTCGGCCATCCTGCTGCTGCCACCGCTGCTGGCCGACTTCGAACAACGCTATCCCGAGGTGCGGGTTCAACTGATCGCCAGCGATGAACCGCTGGACCTCATTGCCGAAGGCATCGATCTGGCCATCCGCACCGGCAAGCTCGACGACTCCAGCTATGTCTCGCGCAAAATCGGCAGCGTACGACGCCAGCTGGTGGCCGCGCCGGCCTATCTGCAGGCACACGGGCAACCCGCCTCGCCGGCCGAACTGAGCCGCCACCGCCTGCTGCGCCACCTCTCCGCCCCCATCTGGTACCTGCAGCAGGACCAGGGCAGCCAGCCGCTGGTCCTGCCCGACCGCGCCAGCAGCAGCAACAGCCTGCTGAGCCTGTGCCAGCTGGCCATCCATGGCCGCGGCATCGCCATGCTGCCCGCCTTTGTCTGCCGCCAGGCGCTGCAACAGCAGCAGCTGGCCGAGGTGCTGCCCGATGTCCCGGTACGGCCCTCCGACTACTACATGATCTACCCCTCGCGCAGCCATCCTTCCGCCGCACTGGTGGCGCTGATTCAACACCTGCAGGGCAGCACACTGGCGGCACAAATCGCCTGAAAAAATGACATCCGTATTGCCGGTCCGCTCGACTATAAAGAAACGACAGGCCTGACATTTCGGTACCGTCCCGCGAATCCCTCGGCCCAACGAGAAAGGTAGCGCGTCTGGCATGAGGGTACAAAGACGAAACAACCTGCTATTGGCCGTGTCGTTCCCCGTGCTGGGTGCCGCACTGCAATGGTGGCTCTGGCCCCACATCAAGCCGCTGATCTGGCTGTGCTTCTACCCGGCCGTGTTTTTTGCCGCCAGCCTGACCGGTCTGGAAGGCGGCCTGCTGGCGACCCTGGTGTCGGTCCTGCTCGGTTTCGGTTTTCTCAACACCCTGGACATCGGCAGCTGGCAGAGCGTACTGGACACGGCGCTGCGCACCCTGATCTTCGTCCTCTCCGGCGTGGTCTACAGCGTGCTCATCCATCGCTTACAACAGCAACAGGCACGCCAGGCCCATGCCGCCAGTGATGAACGCCTGCGCCTGATGCTGGACCTGGCCGCCGATCCGGTGTTCGTCGCCGACCAGCGCGGCCATTACACCTATGTCAACCAGAAGGCCTGTGAACTGCTCGGCTATGAGGACAACGAGCTGCTGCGCATGGCTTTCCCCGACATCACCCCGCCCGAAGACCTGCCCCTGGCCCAGCGCCTGTTCAGCGAACTGCAGCAAAACGGGCATGTGCGCTGCGAGCTGCGCCTGAGCAAGAAACAGGGCGGCCTCGCCCTGGTCGAGATCAACGCCATCCTGCTGCCAGACGGCAGCGCCTATGGTGCCTGCCGCGACATCGCTGACCGGGTACAAGCAGACCAGGCCAGGCAAGCCGAGCGCCAGATGCTGCGCACCCTGGTGGACACCCTGCCGGATATGATCTGGCTGAAAGATGCCCGCGGGGTCTATCTGTCGTGCAACCAGCGCTTTGCCCAATTCTTCGGCTGCGACGAATCAGGCATTGTCGGCAAGACCGACTACGACTTTGTCGACGCCAGCCAGGCCGACGCCTTTCTGGCCACCGACCGCCGCGTCATCGCCAGCGGCGAGGCAAACATCCTGGAAGAAGAAGTCGCCTTCGCCAGTGACGGCCACCGCGAAATCATCGAAACCATCAAGGTGCCGATGTTCGACAGCGAACACCGGCTGATCGGCGTGCTGGGCGTCGGCCGCGACATCACCGAACGCAAACAGGCAGAAAGCGAACGCAGGCAGCAGGAGGCACGCTATCGCGACCTGTTCGATGCCAACCCGCAGGCCATGTGGATCCACGATCCGCAAACCCTGGCCTTCCTCGCCGTCAACGATGCCGCCCTGCAGCGCTTCGGCTACGAGCGAGACGCCTTTCTCGCCATGACGCTGCTGGACATTCGCCCCCCGGAAGAACGTGCCATCGTGGCCATCAAGGTGGCCCAGGTCGAGGCCGGCGAATCCAACCTGGGCATCATGCGCTACCAGACCCGCGACGGACGGGAAATGCTGGCGGAGATCACGGCACACAAGATTCGCTTTGGCGGCAAGCAGGCGGTGGTGGTACAAGCCATGGATGTCACCCAGCGCGAACAGGCGCAGGAAACCCTGCGCAAGCTCTCCAGCGCCATCGAACAAAGCCCGGAGAGCGTGCTGATCACCAACCTGAAAGGCGAGATCGAATTCGTCAATGACGCCTTCGTACGCAATAGCGGCTACCAGCGCGATGAAATCCTCGGCCAGCATCCACGCCTGCTGCAGTCCGGGCTGACGCCGCCGGAAGTCTTCCGCGACCTGGCACAGGCCCTGATGCGCGGCGAAAGCTGGCGCGGCGAGTTTTACAACCGGCGCAAGGACGGCACCGAATACATCGACTTCGCCATCGTCACCCCGATCCGGCAGCCGGATGGCACCATCACCCATTTCGTCTCGGTACAGGAAGATATCACCGAGAAAAAACGCCTCGGGCAAGAGCTCGACCGCCACCGCCACCACCTGGAAGAACTGGTGGCACAGCGCACCGAAGAACTGGTCATCGCCCGCGAACAGGCCGAAGCCGCCAACGTCGCCAAGAGCGCCTTCCTCGCCAATATGAGCCATGAAATCCGTACCCCGATGAACGCCATCATCGGCTTCGGCCTGCTGCTGCAGCGCAGCCCGCTCAGCCCCGAACAACTCGCCCAGGTCGACCAGATCAACGCCGCCGGCAAACACCTGCTCACCATCATCAACGACATCCTCGACCTCTCCAAGATCGAGGCCGGCAAACTGACCCTCGAAAGCGTCGACTTCTCCCTCACCGAACTGCTGCACCACGTCAGCGCACTCATCGCCCCGGCCGCCCAGGCCAAAGACCTGAGCATCCGCCTCGATACCGATGCCGTGCCCAACGCCCTGCAGGGCGACCTGACCCGGCTGCGCCAGGCCCTGCTCAACTACGCCACCAATGCCGTCAAATTCACCACCCACGGCAGCGTCACCCTGCGCTGCCGCCTCGAACGCTGCATCGGCCCCGACCTGTGGGTACGCTTCGAAGTCGAAGACACCGGCCCCGGCATTGCCGCCGAACGCATCGGCAACCTGTTTCAAGCCTTTGAACAGGGCGACACCTCCACCACCCGCCGCTTCGGCGGCACCGGCCTCGGCCTGGCCATCACCCGCCACCTCGCCGCCCTGATGGACGGCGAAGCCGGCGTCGCCTCACACGAGGGCCAGGGCAGCCTGTTCTGGTTCACCGCCCGCCTGCGCGAAGGTGCCCTCCCGGTCGCCACCCCCAACAGCACCCCGTGGCTGCAGGCAGAACACCAGCTCAACCGCGACCATGCCGGCCAGCGCATCCTGCTGGTCGAAGACGACGAGATCAACCAGCAAGTCGCGCTGGCCATGCTGCAACGCACCGGCCTGCTGGTGGACATCGCCAATGACGGCCGCCAGGCCGTCCAGATGACCACCGCCCAGCCCTACGCCCTGATCCTCATGGACGTGCAGATGCCGGTCATGGACGGCATCGAAGCCTGCCGCGCCATCCGCGCACTGCCCGCCTATCGCCACACCCCCATCCTGGCCATGAGCGCCAATGTCTTCAGCGAAGATCGCCAGCGCTGCCTGGCAGTCGGCATGGACGACTTCGTCGCCAAGCCGGTCGAACCCGACCTGCTGTTCGATGCCCTGCTGCGCTGGCTGCCCGGCAGCGAAACCGACCGGCCCGCGCTGGCCGACAAAGTCGAACCAGCCAACGCCGAGCACAGCCTGCGCCAGCGACTGAGCACCATCAGCGGCATGGATGCCGAAGCCGGCCTGCACGCCCTGGGCGGCGACATCGACTTCTACTGGCGCATGCTGGACAAACTGCAACAACGCTACGCCAGCGTGCCCGAGACCCCTGACGTGCTGTGGGCTCACGCCCTCAAGGGCGCAGCCGGCAATATGCGCCTGACCACCCTGCAGTCGCTGGCAGCCCGGCTGGAACTGGCACTGAAATCCGGCGAACCCTGGCAAGCAGCGCGCCAGGCCGTCGAGCAGGAACTGCAGCGGCTAAGCCATGCCTGGCAGACACTGCCCGCGCCGGACGACAACCGCCGTGCGACCGCCCCCGATCTGGCGCAGGCAAGGCAGGTATTGAACGAGCTGGCGCACTGGCTGCGCGAAGCCGATTTCCGCGCCTGCCAGCTGTATGAAGCACAACAGGCACTGCTGATCGCCAACTATCCGGCGGCGGCACTGCAGCCACTGAACCAGGCCATGCAGAACTATGACTTTGCCGCCGCCCTGCAACACATCAACCCATTGCTCGCCGCCATTTCAGCAGAATCCACTGAAAGAAATGGCTATTCTTAAGAAATGTGAAAAAACGGACCCGGCCATGTCCCCGCAGAGCAAGCGATGAACAACCCACCCCACCCCAACAGACGGCTCACCTGGTTACTGCTGCTGGCACTGCTGCTGACCTTCACCCTGGTGGCCGTGACCGGCATGGCTCAATACATGCGGGTCAAGACACAGCTCGAATCCGATCTGCTGCTGTCCGCCAATGCCAGCAACCGCTGGGTCACACAACAGCTTTTCGATGAAATCCGCACCGCCCGCTCGGTGGCCGCCGCGCTGGATGACGATATCGTCAACCAACGTTTCGCCCGGGCCCATGAACAGGCCCTGCGCATCCTGCGCGCTTCGGCTCTGTGCGACCACATCGCCCTGACGGCCGAATCCGGCCAGCAAGTGGTCAACACCCTGATTCCCTATGGCCAGCCCCTGCCGGTCAGCAAAAACCGCCAGCGTCTCAAGGCCATCTTTGCCTCTGGCAAACCGCAATTATCCAATCTGGTGATCGGCACCCTGTCCGGTCAACTCGAAATCCTGCTCGACGTGCCCGTCATCGCCCGCGGCAAAGTCATCTACGTCCTGACCTTTGTGCTGCATCACAGCGAATTCCAGCGCTACCTGATGAAACAGGATTACCCGTCAGGCTGGACGGCCATGGTGTTCGATGGCAACGCCAGAATCATCGCCAGGAGCGACGATCAGGGGCAGAAAGCCGGCGAACTGCTGGCAGACAAGGTTCTGGCACCAGTCAAGGCCGGGGCATCCGGGGTCTTCACACACCCGGACCCGACCGGACAAACCGTCATCAGCAGCTTCGTACGCAATCCGCCCAGCGGGTTTGGCGTGCTGATCAGCACCCCGCAGGACCGGGTGATGCGCACCGTGCTGGCCGACATGCCGCAAACCGCCATCCTGATCACCACGGCCGTACTGGCCCTGCTCGCAGCCTGGCACTTCTCCAGCAACCTCAAGTTGCGCCGGCAGACCGAAATGCAGCTCAAGCAATTCATCATGCAGGCACCGGTCGCCCTGGCCATGCTGGACCGCAACATGAACTACCTGGCCGTCAGCGACCGCTGGATCGAAGAACACTGCCCGGACCAGCAGGATGTGATCGGACAGAACCACTATGTGCTCCATCCGGACATTCCGGATGCCTGGCGCATCGCCCATCAGCAAGGGCTGGCCGGCCGGGCGATAGAAAAAGAAGCCGACATGATGGTGCACGCCGACGGCAGCGTGCAATGGACCCGCTGGGCCGTCAGCCCCTGGGAAACCAGCAACGACATGATCGGCGGCATCATCATCTGCACCGAAGACATCACCGAGCGCATGAACGCCGAACAGGCGTTGCGACGCAGCGAGGCACGCTACAAACAACTGACCGAAGAACTGGAAATCCGCGTCAACCAGCGCACCGAGCAACTGGTCATCGCCCGCGAACAGGCCGAAGCCGCCAACGTCGCCAAGAGCGCTTTCCTCGCCAATATGAGCCATGAAATCCGTACCCCGATGAACGCCATCATCGGCTTCGGCCTGCTGCTGCAGCGCAGCCCGCTCAGCCCCGAACAACTCGCCCAGGTCGACCAGATCAACGCCGCCGGCAAACACCTGCTCACCATCATCAACGACATCCTCGACCTCTCCAAGATCGAGGCCGGCAAACTGACCCTCGAAAGCGTCGACTTCTCCCTCACCGAACTGCTGCACCACGTCAGCGCACTCATCGCCCCGGCCGCCCAGGCCAAAGACCTGAGCATCCGCCTCGATACCGATGCCGTGCCCAACGCCCTGCAGGGCGACCTGACCCGGCTGCGCCAGGCCCTGCTCAACTACGCCACCAATGCCGTCAAATTCACCACCCACGGCAGCGTCACCCTGCGCTGCCGCCTCGAACGCTGCATCGGCCCCGACCTGTGGGTACGCTTCGAAGTCGAAGACACCGGCCCCGGCATTGCCGCCGAACGCATCGGCAACCTGTTTCAAGCCTTTGAACAGGGCGACACCTCCACCACCCGCCGCTTCGGCGGCACCGGCCTCGGCCTGGCCATCACCCGCCACCTCGCCGCCCTGATGGACGGCGAAGCCGGCGTCGCCTCACACGAGGGCCAGGGCAGCCTGTTCTGGTTCACCGCCCGCCTGCGCGAAGGCGCCCTCCCGGTCGCCACCCCCAACAGCACCCCGTGGCTGCAGGCAGAACACCAGCTCAACCGCGACCATGCCGGCCAGCGCATCCTGCTGGTCGAAGACGACGAGATCAACCAGCAAGTCGCACTGGCCATGCTGCAACGCACCGGCCTGCTGGTGGACATCGCCAATGACGGCCGCCAGGCCGTCCAGATGACCACCGCCCAGCCCTACGCCCTGATCCTCATGGACGTGCAGATGCCGGTCATGGACGGCATCGAAGCCTGCCGCGCCATCCGCGCACTGCCCGCCTATCGCCACACCCCCATCCTGGCCATGAGCGCCAATGTCTTCAGCGAAGATCGCCAGCGCTGCCTGGCCGTCGGCATGGACGACTTCGTCGCCAAGCCGGTCGAACCCGACCTGCTGTTCGATGCCCTGCTGCGCTGGCTGCCCGGCAGCGAAACCGACCGGCCCGCGCTGGCCGGCAAAGTCGAACCAGCCAACGCCGAGCACAGCCTGCGCCAGCGACTGAGCACCATCAGCGGCATGGATGCCGAAGCCGGCCTGCACGCCCTGGGCGACGACATCGACTTCTACTGGCGCATGCTGGGCAGACTACAGCAGCGTTTCAGCACCGTACCGGAGACCCCCGACATCCTGTGGGCCCACTCCCTCAAGGGCGCAGCCGGCAATATGCGCCTGACCACCCTGCAGTCGCTGGCAGCCCGGCTGGAACTGGCACTGAAATCCGGCGAACCCTGGCAAGCAGCACGCCAGGCCGTCGAGCAGGAACTGCAGCGGCTGAGCCATGCCTGGCAGGCACTGCCCGTGCCGGGCGACACGGACGACGCCGTGCCCGGCGACCGGGCCCAGGCCCTGCAGGTCCTGGGCGAGCTGGCGCACTGGCTGCAGCAGGCCGACTACCGCGCCTGCCAGCTCCATGAGGCACAACACGCCATGCTGGCGCCCTACTTCGATGTGACCGAGCTGCGGGCGCTGAGCCAGGCCATGCAACACTTTGACTTTGCCGCCGCCCTGCGGCTGACCAACAGGCTGCTGGCCTCCGCGCAGCGCCAGGAGAGCCCCCTGTGAACGCCCTGACCCCCGGCATCGGCCATCCTCCCCTGCTGCTGATCGTCGACGACCAGCCCGACAACCTGCAACTGCTGGGCAAACTATTGAGCCCGCTGTACCGCGTACGAGTGGCCAACAGTGGTCGCACCGCCCTGACCCTGCTGCAACAGGGCCCCTTGCCCGACCTGATCCTGCTGGATGTGATGATGCCGGAGATGGATGGCTACGCCGTCATGCAGACCCTGCGCCAGCACCCGCAATGGCAGGGCATTCCGGTGATCTTTCTCACCGCCCTGGATGGCGCCACCGACGAAGAACACGGTTTCACCATGGGCGCCATCGACTACATCACCAAGCCCATCCGGCCGCCGGTGGTCCTGGCACGCATCAAGACCCATCTGACGCTCAAACACCTGCGCGACGGCCTGAGTGCGCGCAACGGCATGCTGGAAGAGGAAATCGAACGCCGCATGCACGAAAACCAGATCGTGCAGGACGTCAGCATCCTGGCGCTGGCCCATCTGGCAGAAACCCGCGACAACGATACCGGCAACCACCTGCGCCGTACCAAGGAATACATTGCCCTGCTGGCCGAATACCTGCTGAAGCACGGCTATCAGGATCCACACCTCACCCCGGCCTATGTCCGGCTGCTGGTCAAATCCGCCGTGCTGCACGATATCGGCAAGGTTGGCATCCCCGACCACATCCTGCTCAAACCGGGCAAACTGGACAGCGAAGAATGGGCCATCATGCAGCGCCATGCCGCCCTGGGTGCGGCAGCCATCGAACTGGCCGAGGATGAAGCCGAACAGCCGGTGGCGTTTCTGGCCCTCGCCAAACAAGTGGCGCGCTGGCATCACGAACGCTGGGACGGTTCCGGCTATCCGGACGGACTGGCCGGCCGGCAGATTCCGCTGGCCGCGCGACTGATGGCGCTGGCCGATGTGTTCGACGCGCTGATCTCGCGCCGCGCCTACAAGGACCCCTTCCCACTGGAGACCGCCCGCAGCATGATCCTGGCCGAGCGCGGCAAGCACTTCGACCCGGACATCGTGGATGCCTTCGAGGTGCTGTTTGACCGCTTCGTCGACGTCGCGACCCGCTACGCCGACGAGGCGTGACCCGGTTGTTCGTTCCGGGTCCCTCCGGCACTGCTAAAATGAAGCCACTACCCCGTCTTCAGGATGCGACATGAACCGCCCGGGACTCCCACGCTGCCTGTTACTGAGCGCACTGAGCCTGCTCGCCCTGGCCTGGCGCCCGGCAGCCGCCATCCCCAGTCAGGTCACCGCCGACCTGCCGCCGTTCAGCATCCAGGATGCGCAACACCCGCGCGGGCTGATCTATGACATCGTGCAAGCGGCCCACCGCCGGCTCAACTGGCCCTTTCATCCACAGTTTCTGCCCTGGGTACGGGCGCAGAAACTCGCCAGCATGACGCCCGACACCCTGATCTTCGGCCTGTCGCGCACCCCGCGGCGCGAGCAACAGTACCAGTGGATTGCCGTCATCTACACCGCACAAAACCATTTCGTCACCCTGGATGGTCCCCCGATCGGCACCCTGGCCGAAGCCAGGCAGCGCATGTTCATCGGCGTGGAACAGGGCTCGGCCATGGCCGACTATCTGCAGCAGCAACAGTTCACCAATGTGGTCGCCCTGCCGAACGAGCAAAACGGCGTCACCATGCTGATGCAACATCACATCTCCGCCTGGTTCACCTTCGCCATCCGGGCCAACTACTATCTGCGCGCCGAACACTACCGCGGCAAAGTATCGATCAGCCCGCCATTCCAGACCGTCAAGCTGTGGCTGGCGGCCAACCCGGACTACCCGGCCCAAAAAGCCAACGCCCTGCGCCGCGAACTGGCCCGCATGAAAGCGGACGGCAGCTACGACCGGATTGTCGCCCGTTATACCGACGGGCGTTGAAGGGGGGCGTTGCATTGGCGCATTGCATTGATGCATTGCCTTCGGCGAATGCATCCTACGTGAATGGGGGCTACGTGAATGGGGCTCGTAGGGCGCACTCTCCAAGTGCGCCACGCTATCCCCCTTACTCGGCGCAAACCGCCCCTGCCAAATTGTCATATTGGCACGCAAATTGCTCTGCATATGTCATTACCGCATCAGGAATGGCATCATGCAGATTCAGGGAAGCTACCGCGCAGGCCAGGTGGCCAGCGCCTATTCGGCACTCTCAGGCCCCCGCAACACCAGCAACACCCCCTCCGCGCAGACGGCAAATTTTGCCGATGTGGTGACGATCTCCGCCGCCGCCCGCGACCGACTGGCCGCCGACCAGCCAGGCAGCCGCCAGGGCGCCGTCCATCTCGATACCGACAAGGGCGATGTGGCACTGAACCTCGATGACTACTTCGGCCCCAAATCCACCGTCATCAACGGCGAACTGCCGCCGCTGCTGATGCCCTCGCAGCGCAATATCGATGCCATCACCCAACACCTTAACCAGGCGTTTCCGGCCTTTCTCGCCGCCAACGGCATCCCGGCGGCACCGGCCAGCATCAACTACGATGGCGCAGGACAAATCCAGTTTCCGGCCGACTACCCCTACGCTGCACAGCTGAAACAAGCCCTGCAGGACACCCCCGGCATGGACCGCGAGCTGATGTCCGCCAAGGGCCTGAGCGAATTCAAGAACCTGCTCGACGAAAGCCAGGCGTTCCAGCAGGACTACAGCGCGGCCAACGGCCAGAGTGAGATCAACGCCGTGATCGCACGCTACTCAAGCCTGCTCTCGTCCAATGGCAACACCGCCAGCATGGCGCTGTTCTTTAACCAGCAGGGCCAGATGCACATCGGCAAGGCCAGCGACGCACACGTCTCGACCTGACCCCGTTTGGGGGCTGGGCGGCGGGTGATCGTCTCAGGGGCGTTGCCCGCCCAGCTGCCACAACAGCGTCTGGCGCGCATGGGCAATACGCGGCTGGCGCAGCTTGCTCGGCAACCACACCAGGTAATAGCGGATTTCGGTATACCCCACCGGCGGCGGGATCTCCTCCAGTTGCCCGCTGGCGAGAAAACTGTCGCATAAATAGCGCGGCAGCAAGGTCCAGCCGAACCCCTGGCACAGCAGGCTGCGCAAGCCGCGCAGGTCCTGGCCGATCAGTGCCGGAATCAGATCCGTACTGCGCATGCGGTTCTTCATCAGCCACTGATCAATCAGGGACAGCTCCAGGTTATAGGCCAGGAGCGGCTCAGCCAGCAACGCAGTCGCTACGTCCCCGCCAGCCCTGATCCGTTGCGCCACGGAAGGCGCCGCCACCGCCAGCACCTGATCGCTCAACGCCAGCTCGCCCTTCAGTCGCGGGTCGGTAACCGGATGCGCCGAAAACCCCAGATCGTAGTGCTCCTCCAGCAACATCTGCGTCACCATCGGCCCGTCACCAGTATGCATGCGCACCCGGATCCCCCCCTGCAACAAGGGCAGCAGCGCCGGTGCCAGCTTCTCGGCCATGAAATCCGAGTGGCCGATGATATGCAGCGAACCGGCCAGATCCACCGAACGCGCGCGTGCCGTGGCCAGCGCCGCCTCGGCGGCATCCAGCTTGTCGCCGATGTCGGCCGCCAGTTCATCGGCCGCGGCCGTCGGCACCACCCCCTGACTCTGCCGCTCGAACAGCGGTCGCCCCAGTGCCACCTCCAGCCCGGCAATGTGCTGCGACACCGCCGGCTGAGTCAGATTCAGGCTGCGAGCCGCCGCCGTGATCGAATGCTGTCGATACACCTCAATGAATGTGCGAAGACGAACCAGCGACATACGGCACCATAAATTTATTTATACCCCCAGCAAAATACCCCTATTGGCGGCCAAACGCCAGTCACGCCTACTATGTGTCCATCGTCTTCGAGACCAAACAAGCAAGGAAAAACACCATGTTGAGCAAAGTCCTGTATCAAACCGAAGCCACCGCCACCGGCGGCCGTGATGGTTATGCCCGTACCCGTGACGGTTCGCTGAATGTCTGGCTCGGCCTGCCGCACGAACTGGGCGGCAAGGATGTCGGCAACAACCCGGAACAACTGTTCGCCGCCGGTTATGCCGCCTGCTTCCTCAGCGCCATGAAAACCGTTTCCTCCCTCAGCAAGGGTGCCCACCCCAAGGTGCCGGACAGCGCCAAAGTCACCGCCCAGGTCGGCATCGGCCCGCGCATCGAAGGCGGCTTCGGTCTGGCCATTAGCCTGAGCGTCGAACTGCCGGGGATCGAACGTGCGGCTGCCGAAGCCCTGGTCGCCACCGCCCACGAAACCTGCCCTTACTCCAACGCCGTGCGCGGCAATATCGACGTTGCCCTGCAAGTGATCTGATCCGGCGCGCAGTGCCGCTGAAAAACAACAAGGAGAAATAGAACATGGACAAGCAATCCCACCACGATCTGCAGGTCATCCTCAGCGCCATGAAACGAGCCCACCTGAGCGCCGGCCCGGCCAGTGCGGCACTGCGACGCGACCGACTGCAGCGCAGCGCCAGGCTGATTCGCGACAACCACCAGGCGCTGGCCGAGGCCATGAGTGCCGACTTCCACCATCGCAGCGAATATCAAATGATGGTGGCAGACATGCTGACCACGGTACGGGGTCTGGAACATGCCGCAGAGCATGTCGAAACCTGGATGCAGCCCGAGCCCGCCGAGACCCCGGCGCCGGACATGCAGGCCTGGATCGAACCCCAGCCGCTGGGCGTGGTCGGCGTGATCAGCCCGTGGAACTTCCCGATCAACCTGTCCTTCGGCCCGCTGGCCGGGATCTTCGCCGCCGGCAACACCGCCATGCTCAAGCCGTCGGAACTGACCCCGCGCACCTCGGACCTGCTGGCCGAACTGGTCGGCCGCTACTTCTCGCCGGATGAACTGGTCGTCGTGCTCGGCGATGCCGCCGTCGGCCAGGCCTTCAGCGCCCTGCCCTTCGATCATCTGGTCTTTACCGGCAGCACCGCCGTCGGCAAACATGTGATGCGCGCCGCCGCCGAAAACCTGGTACCGGTCACCCTGGAACTGGGTGGCAAGTCGCCGGTCGTCATCGACCAGGATGCCGACCTGCAGACCGCCCTGGCCCGCACCCTCACCATCAAGGCCTTCAACGCCGGGCAGATCTGCCTGTCGCCTGACTACCTGCTGGTGACCGAGCAACAACTGCCGGGCGTGATCGAAGCGGCGCGCCAGTTCGTCACCGACACCTATCGCCACTTCATCGACAACCCGGACTACACATCCATCATCAGCCCGCGCCATTTCGAGCGCCTGCAGAGCCTGCTGGACGATGCCCGCGCCCGGGGCGCCACCATCATCAGCCTGGCCGCACAGGACGAGGCCGATGCCGAAACACACCGCCGCAAGATGGTGCCGCACCTGGTCCTCGGCGTGACCGACGACATGGCCATCATGCAGGAAGAAATCTTCGGCCCGCTGCTGCCGGTCAAGACCATTGGCGGCTTTGACGAAGCCGTGGCCTATATCAATGCCCACCCGCGCCCACTGGCCGCCTATTATTTTGGTCATGATGCCCGGCGCCAGCGCGCTTTCATGCAGCAAACCACCTCCGGTGCCCTGGTGATCAACGACGTCATGACCCACGCCTCGCTCGACAGCCTGCCCTTCGGCGGTGTCGGTGCCTCGGGCATGGGGGCCTACCACGGCATCCACGGCTTCCGCCGCTTCACCCACGCCAAGGCCGTGGTGGTGCAAAGCCCGGATGGCGCCAGCAACCTGCGCCTGCGCCCGCCTTACCAGCAAGCCCTCAGCGCCGTACGCGACTTGCTGAACAACGCATAAACACGACACAGGCCGCCTGCCGGCGGCCGCACAACAAAGGAACAATCATGAAAGTCTTGATGGTACTCACCTCGCACGACCAACTGGGCAACACCGGCAAGAAAACCGGCTTCTGGCTGGAAGAATTCGCCGCGCCCTACTACGTCTTCAAGGATGCCGGCGCCGACATCGTGCTGGCCTCGCCGCTCGGCGGCCAGCCGCCGCTCGACCCGAAAAGCGACCTGGCCGAATTCCAGACCGAACTGACCCATCGCTTCAAGGCCGACCCGGCCGCCCAGCAAGCCCTGGCCAACACCGTACGCCTGGACAGCGTGCAGCAGCAGGACTTCGATACCGTGTTCTACCCGGGCGGCCACGGCCCGCTGTGGGATCTGACCGTCTCGCAGACCTCCATCGACCTGATCGAAGCCTTCGAACGCGCCGGCAAACCGATCGGCTTCGTCTGCCACGCACCAGGTGTACTGCGCCACGTCAAGGCCGCTGACGGCCGCCCGCTGGTCGCCGGCCGTCGCGTCACCGGTTTCACCAATGGCGAAGAAGCCGCGGTCGAACTCACCGACGTCGTACCGTTCCTGATCGAAGACGAATTCAAGCGTCAACAGGGCATCTACCTGAAGGGTCCGGACTGGGCACCGTTCATCGTCGAAGACGGCAAGCTGATCACCGGCCAGAACCCGGCCAGCTCGGAAGGCGTCGCCCGGGCACTGCTCAAGCAACTGGCAGCAGCCTGAGTCAAGGATGGCGCACTTAAGAGTGCGCCCCACCAGAAAGGACGGGGTCAGGTCTTGTATTTTGCGTCTCGATGCAAAATACAAGACCTGACCCCGTCCTTTGCTTACTCCTACAGCCCCAGCAACCTTTCCAGCTGCTGCATCTCCTGACGCCAGGCTTGCTGCGACTGCGGTTTCTGGTACTTGGGCTTGCGCTGTAAATCTGCCTGCAACAAGGCATCCAGCTCGCACCAACGCTGCCACTGCGCCTCGGCCTCGCCCGGTGCCGCGACAGGCGTCGCCTCGCCGACGCGGACCGCCGGCGACACCCCACCCTCATCGCCCTGCGGTGCCGGCTCGAACAGGCTGGCATAGGCACTGGCCGCATCCGGCCAGGCTTGCAGCCGTCCCTCGCGCAACACCCAGAACCGGTTGCAGGCCGCTTCGATCAGCTCGCGGTCGTGCGACACCAGCAGCACACCACCGGGGAAGCCCTGCAGCGCTTCGGCCAGCTGCGATTTGCCGTCCAGATCCAGATGGTTGGTCGGCTCATCCAGCCACAGCAGATGATGACTGGCCAGCGACAGGCCGAGGAACAGCAGCCGCGCGCGTTCACCACCGCTCAGCGTGGCCACCCGCTGACCGTGCCGGGCATAGGCAAACCCGGCGGCGATCAGCGCCTGCCGGCGCGTCACCTCGGGCAGCGGGGCCAGCGGGTAAAGCGCATCGATCAGCGTGTCCTGCGCCGCCAGCTGCTGCAGATTCTGGTCGTAGTAAGCAATGCTGGCGGCCGGATGCCAGCGCCAGCCCGCTTGCGGCTCACCCTGCTGCACATCGCCCCAGCACTGGCGCAGCAGCGACGACTTGCCGCTGCCATTGGCCCCCAGCAGCGCCACCTTGTCACCGGGACGCAACCACAGCGCCTCAGCCTGGAACAAGGGGGGCAGACCGGGCGCGGCCCGCACCGGCAAGGACTCGAAGGCCATCAGGCTGTCGGCCGACAGCGCCTGCCCCTGCACACTCAGGCGCCACGGGCTGCCTCGGCTGAGCGCAGTCTGTGCCTCCTTCAGCTTGTCGATACGCTTTTCCATCGACTTGGCCTTGCGCACCAGCTTCTCGTTATCGTGCTCGCGGCCCCAGATCGCCAGCCGCTTGCTGCTGGCCGCCAGACGATCAATCTCCTTCTGCTCGCCACTGCGGCGCGCCTCGGCCGCCAGATCCGCCTCGGCCAGCGCCGCCCGTGCCTCGGTGCACGGCAGCTCAAAACGCTGCAGCTGCGCATCACGCAGAATCCAGCTGCGCCGGGTGGTACGGTCCAGCAGACGGGCATCATGCGACACCAGAATCAGCCCGCCACGCCAGCGATTCAAAAAATCCTCCAGCCACAACAGCGAGGGCAAATCCAGGTGATTGCTCGGCTCGTCCAGCAACAGCAGATTAGGCTGGCGCAACACAGCCCGCCCCAGCAGCAGGCGAGTATGCTGCCCGCCACTCAGGGCAGACACCGCCACCCCGGCCTGCTCGGCCAGCCCCAGCTCGACCAGCAGACTGTCGGCACGCCAGGCCTGCGCCGAGTCATGCGCCAGCGCCTCCATCAGCACATCACGCGCACTGAGCGTGTGCAGCGCAGCGGGCAGATGCTGCTCGACCAGCTGCAGACGGCAGGCGGCGGCATACTGAATCTCGCCGGCATCGGCTTCCAGGTGACCGGCCAGCAGCTTGAGCAGCGTACTTTTGCCGCAGCCGTTATGACCGATCAGGCCGATACGTTCGTCGTGACTGACCGTAAAACTAAGATCTTGAAACAGGGTGCCGTGATCGGCATTCAGGCGCAGGGACTGCGCGGAAATCAGGGTTGTCATTTTATTCAGCTCTCGCTTGCTCGGGACGCAAAAGTCCCTGTCAACAGGCGCGCTGGCGACAACGGGGATGAGTCGAGACCGACTCCTTGCAGGAAAGGTAACTAGGCTCGAACCCGCTTATCGCAGCGCGATGAAGGGCAGGCTAGAGCGGGCAACTGTGCTGAACATGCGTACCAGCATGAGCGGACGCGAGTTGAAAGCCATATTTACCTCCTTTCTTTTCGTGAGGTTGTTCATGATGAATGATTGTAGCGCAAAGCCTGGAACAGCAGGAACGGGGTCAGGTCTTGTATTTTGCATCGAGACGCAAAATACAAGACCTGACCCCGTTCGGTTCCGTTCGGTTCGGCTTGATCAGGCCTGGCTTTCTTCCGTCCGCGTTTTGGTCGGGATCAGCTGATAGTCACCACTGAGTGGCAGGGCCTGCAGAATGGCCATCAAGGCTTCCGGCGGCGCAATCAGCTTGCGATCCTGCAGCCGCAGCCAGGCACCGGACACCTCATAAATCGCTGCCAGCGTGCCATCCTGCTTGCGGATCTCCTGCCGCAACTTCCAGCGCGAAAAATCTTCGCTGGCCCCGGCCAGCTCGACATTGATCTCCACCCGGTCACCCAGGTGCACTTCCTTGCGATAAATGGTCTGCTCGCTGAACAACACCGGCCCGAAACCATGGCGGACAAACTCCCCCGCCGGGAAACCGCAGGCGTTCAACCACTCGAAGCGGGTATGGGTGCACAGATCCGCATAGGCACTGTGCCGCAAGTGCTGATTGGCATCGATATCCGCCCAACGCACCTCATGTGTCTTGGTAAAAACCGTCATAAGCCCCTCGTTATTCTCGTGTTGTGGCAGTCATGCTGCCAACCAAGGCTATGACAAATAATATTTATTCTCAAGTAGCATGGTGGATGACTTTGGCCGAATGTCCCGGCAGGGGAACAGGCCATGACGTTGTTGTAGCACCAGAAGCAGAAGGCGTTTCCGACAGATTTTCTCGCCAAAAAATAACGACAAGCGTAGCATGAGCGCTGTCCCCTCCGGGTCTGGTGAATCGACCTTATTCAGGCAAGCGACAAGATGAACTACCAACCTCCATTGATCAGCTACTTCCTGGCGCACCCCCTCAAAACCATCCTGCTCATCGTGGTCTTTTCCGTCGCGGCGGTACAAGGCCACGGGATGTTGATCAGTTCGGTCATCTGGCTGCTGCTCATCGGCCTGCTGCCCTTGCAGCTGTCGATGTCGCTCAGCACCCAGCACCAGCAAAACAAGCTGCTGTACGAAAGTTGCCCCGGCATCGACAAGGCCTACTTGCTGGGCGTCGCCATTCCCTACCAGGCGCCAGCCCTGCGCAATGTCTATTTTTTCTCGGCAGAGCAGATGCGCGACTGGATGTCCCGCCAGGCCGGGCTACGCGGCATGATCTACCTGATTGGCGTGATCCTGGCCTTGCTGGATCTCTACCAGATTTTCCATACCTGGTCGGGCCTGCAAGACACCAGCCTTATCCTGTTGCCGATCTTGCTGGCCGGCTTTTATCTCTGGCGCAGCCGAACTTACTACCAACTCTGGCGCCTGGCCGAGCAGCAACAATGGCTGGTCGGCTCCGCCATCATGGGGGCGCAATCAGCGACCGTGTTTTCCGCCTATCTGCCCACCAGTGATGCTGAACAGCCCCCCGTACCCTACCTCTCGGCCTTGCTCGACCCGGATGTACATTGACCAGTCCTAAAGACATAAAGACGGGGTCAGGTCTTGTATTTTGCGTCTCGATGCAAAATACAAGACCTGACCCCGTCTTAGTGCGTCTTAGTGCGTCTTAGTTGGCGATATCTTTGAGGGTTTGCCGCAGGCGGGGGGCGGCAAAGTCGAGGAAGCTGCGCAGTTTCAGCGGCATTTGCCCGCGTAGCACATGCAGCAGATGCACCGGAGCCGGCACTGGTTCGTAGTCCTGCAACAGGATTTGCAGCGCCCCCTGTCTGACGCCCTCCGCCGCCTGGTAATGCAACAAGCGCGCAATGCCGACCTGGTGGATGGCGGCCTGGGCCGCGGCTTCTGGTGTGGTAACGGTCAGGCGCGGCTGGATCGTGACATCGATGGCCGCTCCGGTGCCCGGGTGACAGAAACGCCAGGACTGGGTGGGCATGGGCGCATCCACCGTGACGCAGGGGAAGGCTCGCAGATCGTCCGGGGTTTGCGGTCCCCTGTGCGCCGCCAGCAGCGCGGGGCTGGCACACGCATCTCGCCGATTTGCGTGGCCCCCATCGTGCTATCCGGCAGCTTGCCGATGCGCAGCGCCAGATCCACATGATCGCTGACCAGATCCACATTGCGATCGGACAGCAGCAGCCGGATGCTGATTTGCGGGTTGGCCGCCAGAAACTCGGCCACCAGCGGCAACACATGCAGGCGACCAAACATCAGCGGCGCGGTCATCACCAGTTCCCCCTTGGGCGTGGTGAACTCCCCTGCCGCCTCACGCTCGGCCTCTTCCACCTGCTCCAGAATGCGACGCCCCGCGGCAACATAGGCCACACCCGCGTCGGTCAGGGTGAGCTTGCGCGTGGTGCGGATCAGCAGCCGCGTGCCGAGCGAGGCCTGCTGTGGCCGCTGGGACGACCACCCGGGGCTGAGTGAGCTGGGGTTTTGAGCGTAAAGAGCGGCGCAATTCAAGATTGCGCCCTACCGTAGGACACATCCGCGTAGGGCGCATTCGCGTAGGGCGCATTCACCGTAGGGTGCATTCGCGTAGGGTGCATTCGCCGTAGGGTGCATTCGCCGAAGGCAATGCGCCAATGCAACGCGCCGATGTCATTTCCAACCAGGTTTATTGCAGGTGCGGTTGCAAATCCTGCGGGCTCAGGCCGCTGACCTGCAGGATCGTCTGCAGGTCGATTCCCTTTTGCAGCATGGCCAGTGCCATCTCCAGACGGGTTTCGTTCCGACCCTTCTCCATTCCCTTCTCCATTCCTTGCTGTATCCCCTTCTCCATCCCTTGCTGCATCCCCAGCTCCATCCCTTCCAGTCTCAATTCATCTGCAGCCGTCATGATGTCTCTCTCCTGTTGAGGTGCTTCCTGCACCAGGGTTTGCACAATGTCTTTCGCCAGCCCACCCTTGCTCAGACTCAGCAGGTATTTCAACAACGCCTGCAGCTGATCGTGGGTATGCCACCCCTGCCTGAGCAACTGCCCGAGCTGTCTGACCAGCATCAGCTTGTCGCGCTGGCGGCTGTGTTTCTGCACCAGCTCCAGCAGCGCCATGCGGCGGTGCCGGAGGATGGTGTCGTCGTCGATGACGGTGACATCGATCAACGGAAACGGTTGTTGATAGAGTGCGGTGGCGGTCTCAGGTTCCGCAAACAGGTCAAGCCATCGGGTACTGAAGGGATAGGGGCTACGGCGACCGTGGTAGAACAACATGGGGATGACCAGTGGCAACTGGTGATGTCGCTGATCCAGGTGCTGCTGCATGGCGGCCAGGCTGTACCGCATCAGGCGAAACGCCATCCAGCGGTCAGGCGTCGACTGGTGTTCGATCAGCGCGTAGACATAGCCTGCCTGCCCGGCGGTCTGCAGGGCATAGAGCACGTCACAGCAATGGCTGCGCAGGCCTGGCTCGACGAAGCTGCCGGGGGCGAGCCGCAGGCTGTCGAGATCGCACAGCCGCTGCAGGTTGGGCGGCAGATGAAAGCGCAGAAAGTCGCGGGCGGTGTCCGGGTCGTGCAGAAACTGTTTGAACAACAAGTCGTGCGGCGTGGGTGAGGTCATGCCGTCGCGTCCCTGTGTGATGACTGAAACTGACAACGCTAAGGGCACAGCAGTGACTTAGGGAAGGGAGCGTGGCAGGGACCACGCCGCGCGAAACGGAGACTGGCGGCATGCACGTTGGCGAATGCACCCATGTTCCCGTTGCATTCAGGAACGGGAACGCGGTGTACCGGGTTGAAACCCTTGCCAGACAAGGTTGTTCCCGTTGTTCCCGCTGTTCCCGTTCGTTTTAAGCAAGAAAGTAAAGAGAGGGGGAGAGGGGAGGAATTGATCTGTTATGTAGGTAATTAGTATTTGTATGTATGCCTATATATATTTATATGTATTTGTCATCCTTAAACATCTCTCCCGTACAGTATTTCACGTGATCACGGTACCTATTCCCCTCTTTACCTCAAAAGGCACGGGAACAACGGGAACAACGGGAACAACCTTGTCTGGCAAGGGTTTGCGGCGGGCGTCCCTGTTCCCGTTCCAAATTGGCAACGGGAACAGGGAGACGCCGATCGGGTTTACTCCCAAATTTTTGGGGGCAGGCATAGACATTCAGTTTGCCCTCACCAAACCCCGGACAGCGCACATTCAAGCAACTGGGTGACACACTGAGCGACTTACTGTTCAGCGGCTGCCGCGCGGAACGCCGATCGAGCGAGGCAGGAGAACAGTTCAAGCTGCAGTAGGCGATGCTGGCGCTGGCGAAGGCGATTCGTGCGGCGCTGTTAGCGGACTGGCAGGGGTGGCAACGGCGGGCGGTGCGGCGTGAAGGGCTGTGGGTGGTGGGGTGACTGCGCGGTACGAGTAGGGCACATTCGCGTAGGGCGCACTCGCGTAGGGCGCACTCGCGTAGGGTGCATTCGCGTAGGGTGCATTCGCCGAAGGCAATGCGCCAATGCAATGCACCGCAGCAATGCACCGCAGCAATGCGCCAAACCGACCCCTCCGGGGGGCTTAACACCCCCCGGCCTCCAGTTGAATGCCCTACTCCGCCAACAACACCGTACAACCCGCCAATTGCCGCATCGTCACCGCACGCGGCAGATACAGCCAGCTCTGGCCATTGACCCTGGCTAGGGACCAGTCGAGCCGGCCATCCACGATCAGGCGGCACAAGCCGGGCTCGGCCAGCGCCTCACGCGGTGGGCACAGCTCCGAGACCAGCTCAAACAGCGGCATGAACGACGACGGATGAGAACGGTGATTTGTGAAGTGGGACAGGGGTGAATTACCATGCTTGGCAGCCATACTGACTCCTACGATGAGTTGGTTTGGTTAGCGGGTCCGTGGGTGCTGCAACACCTTCGGGCCCGCGCCTGTTTCAGCGGCACCATGCCGCGCCACATACCCTAGCGAAAGCGATGACAGATCCGCAAGTTTGCGCGGTCATCCTTCCTGGAGAGCACCGTAGGGCGCACTCTTCAAGTGCGCCGATGGGGAGAGATCTTGGTGGGGGGGCGGTTTTTCGTACGCGCGCCCCTGTGCGACGACAGTATCTAAATGTGATATATAAACAACTTTCCGATGACAAAGCGTTTAGAAATGCAGAGCTCATTCGCCACACATCCCGTGCCGACGCACCACCTTTGCAAGCAAACACTTCACAATAAAGCGTAAATTTTATATCATATTGTTACATGCACCATGCCTCAATGTGAACAAGGAAAATAGGTCTAATGAAGAAGCACATTTTCACCCTGCCGATGCTCCTCGTCGCCCTGGCCGCCACCCCGAGCCACGCCATCGACCTGAACGGCATGCTGAGCGCCGGCATGAAACTGGCCTCCGCCACCACCCTGTCCGATGACGACGCGAAGTCGCTATCGCTGGCCAGCATCAAGCAGGAAGACGCCAAGAGTCGCATCGCCCCGGCCAACAACAAGTACAGCAAGCGCCTGGCCAAGCTGACACGCGATATGCAAAACGAAGATGGCCTGAAGCTCAACTACAAGGTCTACCTGACCAAGGACGTCAACGCCTTCTGCACCGCCGACGGTTCAGTACGCGTCTACTCTGGTCTGATGGACATGATGAACGACGACGAATTGCGCTTCGTCCTCGGCCATGAAATCGGCCACGCCAAGCTGGGTCACGTTCGCAAGGCCCTGCAAGTTGCCTACGCCACCTCCGCCGCCCGCGATGCCGCCGCCGCCACCGATGGCACTGCGGCACAGCTGTCGCAGTCCGCATTGGGCGACCTGGCAGAAGCCGTCGTCAACGCCCAGTTCTCGCAGAAAGAGGAAACCGATGCCGATGCTTACGGTGTGGGCTTCCTGAAGAAGCATCAGTACGATCTGCACGCCGCGGTCACGTCGATGAGCAAGATCCAGACCATCAGCGACGACCACAGCTGGCTGGCCGACCACCCTGCCTCGAGCGACCGCGTCGCCAACCTGAAGAAGCTGGTCGGCGAATAAGCGCCCTTCCTTCCTCTCTGGAAATTAAAGGCAGTCAGCACCCGGCCAAGATCGTCTTGCCGGGTGTTGTGATTTATCCGCTCAGGCTGCGCCTGGTGTTTTCGGCGCGAGATTTCAGGGCAGCAGTTCGCTGCCCCGGTTGATGGAATGATCGGCGATCACATGGAATACTTGGCACAGATAGGCTTCTGGGTCGAGGCCATTCAATTTCGCGGTTTCGATCAAGCGGTACATCGCCACAGCACGCTCGCCACCAGTGTCCGAACCGGCAAACTGAATCGCCCCGCATTTACTAGGTATTTTTGTAGCCGCTTCCAATAGGCAAGTGGCCATTTTGCATTGAGCTATCGAACGTCTGTTTTGGCCGAGAAACAGTCTTCTGCGCGTGGCCCACCGCTAAGTGATCGACCAGCACAGACAGGTTTGTGCTCACAGCGTGCCTGCCAGCTCCAAAACAACTTCACGCACCCAACGCTGCCCGCTGTGAGCATGATTGCGCTCATGCCACATCATGTTCACAGTAAAACCTGCCACAGGGAAAGGACATTCGACAATCTTGAATGTATCTCGGCGATCGCGAACCAACCGTTCAGGAACCAAGGCAACAAAGTTCGAGTGAGCCACGATCTCAGGCACGATAAGAAACGACGCGGCAGACAGCGCTACATTGCGGCGGTAGCCCAGCGCCGCAAGCCTTTCATCTACCAATGTCGTAAAGCCACCGCCGTCCAACGAAACGATGATGTGCTCCAACAAGGCAAACTGCTCGACGGATAATTCATGCTGCAGCGTAGGGTGCAGCTGCCGACCAATGAGTACATAACGTTCATCGAACAGATGCCGGCTGCGCAGACTGTCCGGACCATCCTCGGGGGTCATCAGAGCGAGATCTACCTCGCCGGTGGCCATTTGCGCCTCTAAACGAGACGGATCGAGATGTCGCAGGGCAATTTTTACGCCTGCGGCCCGCTTGCGTAGTACAACCATCAAAGGCTTAACCACTGTGGCCTGAAGATAATCGGTACAGGATATGGCTACGATGAGGTTCGCTTTTTCTGGGGCAAAGTGATGATGCTCCGCCAAAGTGACTCGAACTTGATCCAATGCTTGGCGAAGCGGAGCCAGCAGTTCCAGTGCCTTGGCCGTGGGTACCATACCACGCTGTGTTGGTATGAGTAGAGGATCATCAAACAGCGTACGCAGGCGACTCAACTGCGCGCTGACTGCCGGCTGGCTAAGATGCAGGCGCTCGGCAGAGCGGGTTACATTCTGTTCCGTTAACAGGGTTTCGAGCGTAACCAAAAGGTTGAGGTCAGGCTTCTTGGTATCCATTTGATAGATAGTAGAGGATATTTGGTTTTATTTCACAAATACCTTAAGGCAACCCAAACTGCTAGCTATCTCAACTTCAACGCACAATGAAACCATGCAATCAACCGGAAAAAAGAAAGTGCTCATCGTTCATGCACACCCTGAACGAACATCTGTGACACACCAGCTCGCTGAGATCGCGTGCGATGTGCTGCAAGTCCAGGGGCATGAGGTCATTCAGTCAGACCTATATGGCATGGGGTGGAAGGCGGTGTTCGATGGACATGATTTCCCCAATCGAGCCAATCAGGAACGCTTGTCGTTTATCGATGAATCGGGGCATGCGTTCGCCAATGGTTGCCAGACCCCTGACGTTGAGGAAGAACAGCGGAAGATTTTAACAGCCGATGCGGTGATTCTGATTTTTCCACTGTGGTGGTACAGCATGCCGGCCATCATGAAGGGGTGGGTGGACCGTGTATGGGCCTTTGGTTTGGCCTATGGCTACCAAGGAGCCGGCAACACTTACCGCTACGGAGAAGGTGGTTTTGCAGGAAAACGGGCGATGTTGGCAGTCTCGGTCGGTGGGCCAGCGCAGGATTATACCCTGCGAGGCATTAACGGACCAATCGAGCAACTACTGTTTCCAATCACGCACGGCACCTTATTTTTTCCGGGCATGCAGGTGCTGCCAACCTTCGCGGTGTATGGAACAGTCCAAATGACTGATCAAGACATGGCAAAAGCGGCACAAACCTGGCGCAGGCGAGTCGAGAGGCTGTTTGATGACGCGCCGATTGCTTTCCGTTCTCAGAACGGCGGCGACTACCCAGATCGTCATGTTCTGGCTGATCATGTAGCTCCGCATCAGAGCGGATTGCTTGTGCATATTGACCATGCCTCTCAATCTCAGACTGAACCAACTAGCATTTACTAGATACTTTTTGGCAGCTTCTCGCTTGAAAGCTGCCAGTCCCGTTTGGCCAACTAAGGTGTTGCAGCTACTTGAATTAGCCTACACTTCGTCGGAACGGCGCAGACAGCACTATGCGCTATTGCAGACGTTCATGCGTAAGGCCCTGAACGGCCGATATGGCCGAGATGCAGACTGTCACCGATACAGATGTAGTCTTTGATCAAAAGAGAAAGGCCTCCAATTTGGAGGCCTTTCTGCTACGCTGACTGTAGTTCGTAAATCCCACAAATCTTGAAAAGTGGTGAAATTCTAGACTTCAGTGGGATCCTACAACATCTGTAGGTTTGCGCAGTTAGTGAGAAGAGTAGGCCTTGATTTCAAAGGGTTTCCTCATTTTTTGGCGCACTTAAATGTGCGAAGTTGCTGAGAAAAACCTACAGATTTTGCGCTCTTCGTGAAAATAATATCGTATATCCTGCAAAAACAATACATTAAGTGAGTATGGCGGGCGAACAATCGCTCGCTTACCTGCCGTTTTTCGGTCCGTATAGCCCAGCGTGGTATTCATCAAACTGCATAACGAGTTGTTTGAGCTGATATGCGGTGAACGATTGGTAAGCGTCATATCCTTGAGCCCTCCAGAAGTCTTGCATGGTTCCAAAAGGACGCACGCTGAGTGTGTGCCAGCACGAGAAGCCTTGGGTCACCGAGTCTATATAGCCTGCAAAAGTCCCTCCATCATGACCCCATTCTAGGTCGAGGTCTGCTTGCTCACGTTTGCTTATGTCCTCCATCAGATAGAACGAGGGGTTTGTTGACTGCGAACGGGCACCAGACTTCTTTAGGACTCGACGCATAAAGCTAGGTTGTGCATGGAACGCGAGTTCCGCGAACTCTTGAGTTGCACTTGCGTCATCACCAAACATCCAGTTTGGGTCGGCAGAGAATAGTGTTATCCCTATGATAAATGGGTCGTTTTGATTTGATTGAGCGCACCACACACATACGAAGCCAGTTTGGGCTACCTCTTTGCATTTTGCACGCACCTGCTGAGAAAGTGAGTCTAGCCTTTTTACTGTACGAGACGTGTCCCCAGCGTTTTTGGTGTAACGCGCAAGAATATACGGAGTAAGTGCATGCGGGGCATATATAGGTGTTGGCGCCGGAGCACGCAAAATATCAAGGTTGATCTCCAGCCTTATACCTCTGTCGAGATCGCCTAGTACTCTCAGCGGCAAAAGATAGGCGCCGGTGAGAAGAGCCCCTTTCGACGCTTTTGTGAGCAACTCATCCCAATCTCGGGCGACCATAACTAGGAACACTCCCACAAGAAATGGGACTTGCTGATGGAGTTCGGCACTGTATGCTAGAAGCTCCTGAATGCCTTGTCGCTCCGCTCCACGGTTGGCTTTCAATTCAACGAGCGTATACTCACCACTGTGGCTCTGAAGTAAGAAATCAGGCCTCTTTTGAGGCTCGCCTGGCACGTGCATGCTTTGGTTTGCCAGAATTTTGTCGCTATTGCATAGCGCATTTAATGCCTTGAGAGCCCGGTTCACCCAAACACGAGTCCTAAACTCTGCTTCAAGCCTAGACTCATTTAGGTTGCGCCACCTTTGAAGCAAGGAATTCTCGTTGGTAATGTGCTTGTGGAGAGTTTCATCCGCAAGCCGTTCTTCAAACCAAATTTGTAGGTCAGATTCCTTCATGAATCGAACCTCAGCGTTGTGTACATGCCGGATAGTATCCTCTCGTGCTAAGAAAATCGCGCTTCTGTGCAAGCAGGGATGCCAAAAAGCGCGCTCGTGCTCGCAAACCAGTGGTTGACCTCAAGAGCTATGTAAGTCGTTTGAGACCTGACTGGTTTGATCGGACAGTCGTACCAATTTATATTTGACTGGTTGAAGGAGAAACTCGGCGTACAACTCATCCAGCGTTAGTTCACGTACCGACGGACTCTTCCCCTCACTGAAGCTAACCAAGGCAAACGTTGAGGATTGCTTATGCTGTTCAAAAAAATCGAGTTGTCGTGAAGAGATATAGACGTTCGCCCCTTCTTCCATAGAACTCGATTTAACTTCAAGGAAGTGTTCACGGACCCCATTCGGGGTAACACGCAAGGTGCGGATATCGAACGGTGACGTCGGCACTGCCCTAGACGTCCACTCCACCTCACTCTCCGCATATCCGATTGATCGGATGTATTCCAGTTCACGCTCATAAACGAACCGCTCGCCACGCTGACCGATCTCTATGTCGGGAAACCCATCTTTGGTCTTACCAAACTGAACCGGCTCTCCTTGATCGAAGATGTCTAGGTTGTATCGGGTGCCAATACATCGGAGTACATTAATCTGTCGTTCAAGCACCACCCTCTGAGACTCACCAGCCGCTTCCAGTGCGATGGACGCCTGCCGTAAGGCATTACGTACGATGTTGGTTGCATGGGTCTCATTAATGTAGCGCAGGCCATTCCCCCATCCGTTATAGGCAGGGGTGTAAATGCCGTCTTGCACCTCGTAGGCGAGCGGAGGTGTTAACAATGTCACAAGCTCTGACGCTGCTTCCGCATGGAACATGAGAGGCTCGACACTCTCAATCTCAAACGGAATGCCTCGCTCCTGCCCTTCTCTATTCACAAGACGCGCCCCGGCGTGAACGCCAACTATATGGGATGGCAGTTCCTGATCCCCCTTGTAAGTGAAGGAGAAAAACACAAACTCGTCGTCTTGTCGCGCGACACTCGGGATACTCGTCGGCGGGAGATAGAACCGGAGAGGGTCCGACTCGGTCACTGCAAAGTTCAAACACTCGTGAAATCCATTTCCGCCGATACCTTCCTCGCGAAACAACTCCAGATAGTCATCGTATTCGCGTTGGCTAGGTACCACGGAGTATTTCAAGTGAGGAGCTAGAGCAGCCCTGTGGTCATAGTGAATCTTAATTGCGGCGAAGGTTGGCATGATAAATGGGTGTAATGATCCAGGTTAATACTATATAACACTGGAATCCAAACCTGCAGTTCCATGAGATATGAAGATCAGAACCGAGTGAGTGGGCCTTCATCTTGCCCACAAGGAAGCACACCCCTGTCTTGTCACTAGATCTAATCCTGATCCCGATCGGCGACATAGAGCAATGAGCAATAATAACAGCGGTATTCTATGCCTCGTTATTCAGGCCAATTTCGTGATCCCCGTAAGTCATCAGTGAGCCACTGACGTTTGCAGTCTTTAGCAGCATTTGTTCTCCACTAGAGAATTCAGAAAACCCTATTGTGGACATTACCGTTGAATTCACCAATCCTTCCGATTTTTTTGCGCAACCTTTGTGGAATGATGAGTTATCCCTTATGCATATTTTGCTTGATAAGCACCCATATCAGCTCTGACGTGCCCAGAAAGATTGTCATGCTAAAAACAGAATAAGGGACATAGCGTATCTTCAGTTTGACAAGTGCCCAAAAGGCCTGGCATAGGTTAATCGCATACAAGCTGATCCCGGACACTATCAATAGCGTCCCAAACACAATGCCCGCACCAGTAAAATGGCTTACTTGGGCTCCATGCTGAGCCAAATAATAGCCGGCGACCACTACTGTCGCAGCAATGCCATAATTTCTGATGTTATCGAAGATGAATTTCAACGTTACATCTTCAGGCTTAATATCGATTAGTTGCAGCAAGATGCGCTCGGCTTGTGATTTCTCTCTTGCTTCAGAAATGTGACTTCTTTGGTTGCAGAAGGCAGACGTAGATTCGATTTCACGATAATTTTCTTGACGCCATTCACGTTGCTTCTTGGAAAATCGCTTAAACGGTTTTATGTAAAGCGGAGTACATTCCCACTTGACTCTCTCCCAGTCATGCTTGAGGAGGAGTGCAATACGATGGACGAGTTCCTTAGAGTCATCTGATTCGTTGGTAAACAGATGGTCAAAGAGGGCCAGAATTGCTCCGTCGTGTTTTTTGTCCTTGGGGTTGATGGATGTTGCAAGGCGAGTCCTTAGTGCAACTACTTTTTCAGGAATTGCATGCACTCTATTTTGAATGTGAACGATGGCAATTTCTTCGCATAGCTGACGCAGATTGTCTCGCCACTTCGTTCGCTCTTTTGTAATCTGTTCCAGCTGAACGGCGCGCTCATCTTTGCGAAAAGCGATGAATGATGCGATCCACCCGCCGACTGCAGTTAGGGAAACTCCGACTAGTAAGGATGTTAGGTCGATATCGAAGAAGCTCATAGATGGCCAATGTTAGAAATAATAGAGAAAAAGTCGTGCGAGCAGCTTTGTAACAATACCTGGGCTTGGCGCACGTCCCAAGCAGCCAAATCAATTATGACTGCATGCTCAAGGTTGATTCGACCTTCTTCAACTTTTCGCTGTGCGACCGACTCCCACCCGCTTTCAGCTTTAGAGCCCAAGGGTAATTTACCTGATTTTTCGGTGAGTGACTTGGCGTATGCTGCCGGCGTCAAACCACCAAGGGCTTTCTTGGGGAGTTCGTTGTTATATTCCCTGCGCCAGGCTTCGATCGCTTTTGCTTAGAATATCGTCCTTGTCAAAAGGGTAGATAGGGGACTAAAATCACTCAGCCAGCCTTCCGTGGCTGCCCGCAGTTCATGTAACTGCCTTTAACCAGTGCCCAGCTCCTCACGTCGGACTGTCGGTCACACCAACCTCAAACAAGGCCTCTGAGCCATTTCAGATACACACTCACTGCACTGCCCTCTTTTCTTGCTAGGGAAGTCGCGCAGGCATTATTTTATTGCTTAGTGCAGTGTTTTCTGTTCTTGAAATCACATTAACCTTCTTAAATTGAGCAATGGCTCAGCCTCTACTCGATTCTAGTGCAGGCTTCCCAAATTCCGGGGACGATTTTGGGGATTTTCAGAAAAGAAAATCGAATATTAGCATCTCTTCATGGAGAAAACTATGAAGACATGGCGGATACTATCTCTTGCCTTAATTATAATTTTGTTTTCTCAGTGTGTTTGGTAGTAGTTATGCACAAAAAAAGGGGCGATCGCAAATCGCTCCTTTTTTATTTTCCATTACAGAATAATGCAATCGTGCATGTATTTTTATAAATTACCGCGGCGATAATTTATTTTGTCTACATGCTGAAATAAATTAAATGCAGTAATACCTGATTCTTCAAGACGAGCAAAGGAAAAAGATTCTGTTACGCTTTCAGACGCAACTCTAAGGCCTGAACAACGTTTGGGCTCTTGCCTCAGTTCAGAAAAAAATTTTTCAGGCAAATGTAACACCAATCCGTCTCGCACAGCTTTTTTTACATATTTCTTGCCAATAACATCTACTAAAATAAGCAAAGTCTTACTGATGCAGCACTGAAGGATGCGCCGTCCCCCTTGGGTAAATACAGAGGTTCCTGTTATAAGATTAAACCCACCCCACCCTATCTCTCCTCGCACGTCCAATCCCATGCTTACACTGTGCAAGTCAGCATGGTCCGTAACATCTAACTTCAAATATAGTTGTATGGGGTCGATTTCTGAGTCATTTTTTACCAGTGTACGTACTGCAACTTTATCTATTATCTCCCCAACAATATCGGGATGATCGGTTTGTAGAAAGACAGCCACATGACCTTGCTCTGGCTCTGCCTCTACCTTCAAATGCTGCCTCACATCAAACTCTGATGCAGGGCGAATAAAGAAAATACTAGAATCCCATCCATTTAGGAAATACAGATCTGTATCGCATGTCTCATGCGAAAGAACAGTGCTGAAAACCTGTTCAAATGCCATTGAAAAATCGCCAAGATGAGTCCTTGTCTTTGAATCGACTGAAAACCACTCTAAGCATATTTCTTGTCCATCGAGCAGCATTATCATGCTCTGGTTGCCGTAGTTATGGCTGATTGGAATGCTGTGATCAGTAGTAATTATATTTTTCTTGTTTAGTGGGCATGGAAAGCCAAAAATTAGATAACACCCCAACTGCTCTATCACATAGGGTAGGAATGCTTCATTCTCGTCGTTATATCTCGCATTTATCTCCCAATTGGAAAGGGCACTAGAAAACCACTTAGAATGGCGACGCATCATGTCATCTAGGACGATCTGTGGCAGGTGAAGCATCGCAGTGTCATCATCAGACATCAGATAGTCATAAGCCGCCTGATGCCATGCGCGAGGATTTGACCACATAACTTTGAATTCTTCAAAATCCGGCTCAGCCCACTCTCGTGGGGTTGTGACCTCATCCCCAAATCTGAAGTAAGTCGGCATATAAACTCGCGTACCAATCAGCCGTAACGGGACGCCATTGATACTGGTAACGCTTGAGATTACTGCGTATGGATCTGGTCCAATGCCGCAAGGTTGCCAACTGCTGATATCAATCGAGGCTGTCAGATCCTTCATAGTGACTTTGCTGTCACGAATACCGAAAACGTACCGCAACAACTCGTGTAGCCCCAACCGATCACAGTTTGTCAGCACACGCTGGCTCAATGATCGGGCGAGAGTATCTGCGTTTGTGAGCAGATACGTCTTGGCAGTTTCGTCATCAGGCAATGCACTAAGAAGCCGTACTCGTTCGTCCAGCTTGTCACTACCAAATCGTGCGTCCAAATCTTCTTTGTTAGCACAGCGATAAGGGCCTTGTGCCAAGATGTCCCGAGCAGTAGAAAGCGGTACATCAAGGCGTCGCACTAATCGCTTGGCTTGACGGAGAAAATTTTCGCGGCGGAAGGAAGGAGAAAGTGTCGTCATGGTAAATCCGTTGCTCATTAAGAGCTGACATCAGAGACGCCCACCCACATTCCCTGATGCCCAAGAGGGAACAGGAAATATTCATTAAGAAACATGGTGCTTCCAGTTTGCTGCAGCCGCAAGGGCTTATAGGGTGGGCAGCACGTCGACCATGAAGCGACGTCTTCTCTACACTACTGAAGTTCATAGGAACTCGCAATATATATTTGGGTTAATGAGTTGTGGAACAACAGAGCGCCATTCAGTTGCCATAAGCATTAAGTAGATCATTACAATATTTGAATGTAGTATTTATGGGATTTATTCATACAACGCTAAGTGATCCCTATGCAGATACGAAAACTCCAGGTCAATAACTTTCGTGGCATCGCGAAACTGGATTGGAAGCCTGGGGCCGCTTTCTGCTGCCTGATTGGTGCCGGTGACTCTGGAAAATCCACGATACTTGATGCCATTGAGGCAGTGCTGTCATCCCGCTGGTTTGCGTTCACAGAGTCAGACTTCTTAGGCTGCAACACCTCACGCCCAGTCATTATCGAAGCGACCGTTGGGGAACTCTCCAAGGCATTGAAGTCGGATGAGCGATTTGGCCTTTACATCCGGGGCTGGACTAAGCTCGGGGATCTACGTGATGAGCCTGAAGACGATGATGAACCGGTTTTGACCGTGCGCCTTACTGTCGACGCAACGATGGAGCCTGTTTGGGAGCTTGTCTGCGAACGCGTCGACGATAGTCGGACATTATCTAATCGTGATCGAGCTCTCTTTGGACTCGTGCGGCTAGCTGGTGAAGATTCACGCCACCTCGCTTGGGGCCAGGGATCAGTCCTGTCTAGACTAACTGGCGACACCACTGAAGCTGGGGCTCGTTTAGCGGAGGCCTACCGGGCGGCTAAGGCAAGCGCCAACCTTGGGAGCATCAAATCACTGGCCGATGCTGCGGATCGTGCAGAGGAGCTCGCCAAGGGGCTTGGAACCTACGTCGAAGGCAGCTATGAACCTGGCCTTGAGCTAGGGCGCTCAGGGCTATCATCAGGCTCAATTGCATTACACGACAATGGAGTCCCGCTACGTCTAGCAGGACTAGGCTCCCGTCGCCTTGCCACCTTGGCGATCCAGAAGTCAGCAATCAGTGAGGGGGCCATCGTCCTTGTCGATGAGATCGAGCATGGGCTTGAACCTCACCGTATCATCGGTGCGATCGCTCAATTGAAGGCTGACCAGCGCATGGCCCAGGCGGCCCTCCGACCAATTGGACAAATACTGATGACTACGCATTCTGAAGTAGCCCTTGGAGAGGCAAAGGCGGAAAGCCTGCGCGTGGTACAGATAGCCCGACCAAATCGTGTCGTTAATGTATTGGCACCAATCACGCCGGCGACCATCCAGGCACTGATGAGGTTTACTCCTCGGGCGTTATTCTCACATAAGGTGCTTATCACAGAGGGCAACACCGAAGTCGGTATGCTGCTCGGCATTCGGGAACAATGGCCGCCACGGCACGGCGGCAAACCTATCGAGCAGCTTGCTGCCTCAATCGCAGATGGCAACGGCGAACAAGCGAGTCAAATCGCACAGTCCCTTGCCGAACTTGGCTACTGCTGCGCCATCTATCGAGACTCTGATACCGCAATCTCTTCTGACAACTTGGCTGCATTGGCCGAAAAGAACATTCCTATCTTTGAATACGGAGGGGGACTTAACACAGAGCAGGCTATCTTCTCTGCTGCGACCGATGAGCAGGTTCAGGAACTGCTTGACTACGCCAGAGAGGAGCGCGGGATCGATGCCATCGACAACAACCTAGACATTAAGTTTCCAGAGATATCGCTTGAAGAAATTCGAGGCACTTTCAAGGCGTGGGCACTCCTCGGGAATCTGGACGCTGAGCAACTTCGAGAAGCAATTGCAGAGGTAGCTGCTCGTAAGAAATGGTTTAAAGACCAGAGAATCGGGCGCGGATTGGCTCCTATTGTTTGGCGTGTCATGGAGGCTGCTCCGAGGTCTCCATTGGCAACAACCATGAATCAAGTGGAGGCTTGGCTCTATGCCTGAAGCAGCCGATCTCCTTGCAATAGGTAACGCAGCTATCGTCGCCCCAGCGGGCCATGGCAAAACAGAGATAATTGCCAAAGTCGCAGCTCTTGGCCAGCGGGCTTTAATTCTTACCCATACACATGCGGGTGTCCATGCGATCAGGGCTCGGCTCCAGCGGTTAGGTATCTCGAATCGAAATGTGTCAGTAGACACCATCGCTGGATGGTCAATGAAATATGCTTACGCTTTCCCAGGGGTAGCTCAGCCTCCAACTGGCATGCCCCAGGGAGCCGAGTGGGATCAACTTTATCGAGGGGCGCACAACGCCTTGGGAGTGTCAGCTGTTCGTGATGTAGTCGTCTCTTCGTACGACCGTGTCCTCATTGACGAGTATCAAGATTGCCACAGACTGCAGCACGCTTTAGCAGTCGAGCTATCAAGCATCGTTCCTACTTTGATCTTCGGCGATCCGATGCAGGGGATCTTTGAGTTCGCTGGAGCGACCTTGCGCTGGGATGGCGAGATTCATGAGCAGTTTCCACTCGCAGACACACTTGAGACACCATATCGTTGGGAAGGTAAGAACCCAGGGCTTGGCCAGTGGATTGCGGAGACCCGAGTGAAACTGCTGCGGGGAGAACCCATTGATCTTCACGATCCACGAATCATCTTCCGAGAGTCTAATGATGCCTTCGACATGGGTACATTATTCGAGGGAATTGATGGTAAGGAAGGAAGCTTTGCTGCAATTCATTGCCGCAAGGGTTTGTGTTACCAACTGGCCAAGGCGGCCAACGGGGGCTATCAGGCAATAGAGGAGGTTGCTGCCGCTCGCCTTCAGCAATTTGCTGAACAGTGGGACTCCGCTGCTGATGGGGTGCGACGACAACAAGCAATTCGAGCTTTGCTTGCTGATTGCTTTCAAAGGCGAGAACGTGCACAAGACGATCAACCGGATGCTGAAACTGAAGCGGTCAGGGATGCCATTCGCCAAGCATTGCCTAGTCTTGGTGAAGGGAATGGTGCCGCAGCTGCAGTAGAAATCATGAGGCTCTCGCGCCGTATGCCCTTTTTGAAGCTTTATCGAGGCGAATTGTGGCGTGATGCAGAGAAGTCTGCGACCGAGCTTGTTACAGGACGTGCCGAATGCATGCTTACAGCCACCAGCAATATTCGCCAGCGGAGTAGCAAGATTGGCCGTAAACTACCCAAACGAACAGTATCAACCCCTTTGCTACTTAAGGGATTGGAGTTTGACCACGTTGTCATTCCCGACGCCCGCCACTTCTCTCGTGAAACCAGAGCCCAGGCAAAACTTTTCTATGTTGCCATATCGAGAGCGACCCGATCACTAACGATCTCTTCTAGTGATCGCTGGCTACAACTCCCTGCCCCGTCCCTTTAAGATGAATTCATCCCTCGCTTTACTCGCGATTAGGAGTGCAATCGATGGTGGAGTTTCTTAGTCGCGTTATCGGCGCACTAGTACCGAGCGTGATCAAATCGGTCACGGACCGTTCTCGCCTGAAAATAATTTGCTACGCCACAACTGAAATCAATGGCGACGGCGTCGGAACATTTCTCGCTCTGGGAGTCAAGATCATTAACCCGACGTCTACGGCCATCTACTTCGAGCGACTTGAGGTAATTGACCAAACGGGGGAGAGCTTCTTCCCAAGTGTCTATCGGCTGAATGCAGGCGAAAAAATTCAGCCTCGTCGCAACGTCGTAGGTCTGGTACCTTGTGGTCATGTTACGTTGAAGTGGCGCCCAAGGGAGCTCCGTGTCTACGACAGCACAGAACGAAAACACACAATCAAAGGGCGAATGCTTAAGAAGGCCATTGAAGAGCTTGAGACCGAGAGGGTGCGCCTAGAGGATCTGAATTTTAGTGTTCATCCAACTGATCCTCTGCCGGAATGAGGCTGCTCACATTTGGTTTCAGATAGCTGAGGCGGTTAGATCCTTAATTGATTTTTTTCTGTTGGTATACCTCAACTGAGGTAGCAATTCGGACTGGTTTGGGTAGTTACTCCGTATCTTTCTAAAGAGTCTTTGAGTTGAGTGTGGTCCAAGTTGCCGTTATGACTCTATTCATGCTGGTAAACATTGCGCAGAGCCCGGGCATCCCCCAATGCATGGTGTTCAGGTAATCCTGAATTCAACGCTAGGAGATACGCCTCTGCGAAAAACGGCGAATTCTCAATGTCAGGGCTGATCAGAAGCTTGTCTTTTAGGTTCTTGGGGGCGACGTCACCTACCCGAAGAACAAGCGCTCGCAGAAGCAAATCCCAATCTGTTTGAAAATCAAAAACGACAGTCGCAGGCTCCGGCAGCCCATCAAACCAGCGGCGAAGCCGATCTGATAGCTCGATCAAAGTACAGGCCGCACCAGGTATCCGGCCAAGCAGTGGCAAGACCGTTTGCAGCACGAAGTCCGTGCAGTCTTCTCGACGAAAATCGGTTCGCTCGGCGTAGAATTCGTGGCCATGCTCGCTGACCAGCGCAATGCTGATGAGGTCCGGGTTATGAAACGCCGTGAATTCGGTATCCAGAAAAACCAGCATCTGTTTTCCCCTATTCTTTTGTCGTAGCTTACAAAGCTTGTGCCATGCGATCCAGATAAGCCATGACATCTGCTCGTAGAAACAGATAGGTTGTGCCGCCATCTACTGTTGACCCGGTAATCGGCCACACGCCTCGGCGCAGCATGGCGCGTGATGCCGATTTTTCGCCGAATCCAGTCAGCTCACCCAAGCCATGCCCCCAGACGTAGCGTTCTTTGAAGCGATCCAGGCTGGCCCGACTCAAGCGCAGCTTTGTTTTGTTGCATCTCTTTCCTGGTAAGTCGAGTAGGCCCCGATCACGCAGCCAGTACAGCACATGCTCTTTCAAGCCCAGGTAGCGTGCTGCCGCAGCCAGAGCAAACTCAGCCTTCTCAGGCAGGCGTGCATTGAACCAGGTCTCAAACTGTTGGCGATCTAGCAGTAATCCCTGTGTGCCTGGTCGGCATGGGTCGTGGGGCGATTACGGCCAACTCACAGCTTTGCAGCGCACATAGCAGCGTCACCAGATCGGCGCCATCCCGGGTTCGACTAGGCAGCGACGCTGACGAGTCACCAGGGGGGAAATGGCCCAAGAAAAAGCCCCGCAATTTGCGGGGCTCTGTTCGGGCTTGAGACTTTCTCACTTTTTGCTAAAAAATCTCACTAACTCTGACTACCTACAACATCAAACATCAATATTCCGCGCAATCAGCGCATTGCTCTCAATAAACGCACGGCGCGGTTCGACGTTGTCGCCCATCAGGGTGGTGAACACATCGTCGGCGCTCATCGCGTCTTCGATGCGTACCTTGAGCAGACGGCGCACGGTCGGGTCCATGGTGGTTTCCCACAGCTGTTCGGCGTTCATCTCGCCCAGACCTTTGTAGCGCTGGATGCTCATGCCCTTCTTGGCATCGGCCAGCAGCCAGTCCAGTGCTTCGCCGAACTCGCTCACCGGGCGCACGGTTTCGCCGCGGCGCACGCAGGCGCCCTCGCCCAGCAGACCACGCAGCATGTCGCCGGTGCGTACCAGCTCGTTGTAATCGTTGGAGTCGAGGAAGTCCTGGTCCAGCACCGACACCATCACGTTGCCGTGCAGCTTGCGGATGATCTTGATCATCGAGCCGTCGTTCTTGCTGTCGTGCATCAGTTCCAGGGCCAGGTCGTCGGCCGGGATCTGCGCGTTGAGCTGGCTGATGGCGGCATTGGCCTCTTGCTCGGTTTCCAGCGACAGGCGCGGTACTTTGAGCATGGCTTCCTGCAGCAGCGGGTCGATGACGCGGCTTTCGCGTTCGATGGCGGCGCGGGCCAGCAGGAACTGGCGTGCCACCTTGCCCAGCTCTTCGCCGGTCAGCGGGGCGGCGCCTTCGCGCGGGATCAGCTCGGTCTTGTCCAGGGCCAGTTGCAGCAGGTACTGGTCAAGTTCGTAGTCGTCCTTGAGGTAGCGTTCCTGTTTGCCGTGCTTGGCCTTGTACAGCGGCGGCTGGGCGATGTAGATGTGGCCGCGTTCCACCAGTTCCGGCATCTGACGGTAGAAGAAGGTCAGCAGCAGGGTACGGATGTGCGAGCCGTCCACGTCGGCATCGGTCATCAGGATAATGCGGTGGTAGCGCAGCTTGTCCGGGAAGTATTCTTCCTTGCCGATGCCGCAGCCGAGCGCAGTAATCAGGGTGGCGATTTCCTGGCTTTGCAGCAGCTTGTCGAAGCGGGCTTTTTCCACGTTGAGGATCTTGCCCTTCAGCGGCAGGATGGCCTGGAACTTGCGGTCGCGGCCTTGCTTGGCCGAACCGCCGGCGGAGTCACCCTCGACCAGGTACAGTTCGGACATTTTCGGGTCTTTTTCCTGGCAGTCTGCCAGTTTGCCCGGCAGGCCCAGCCCGTCCATGATGCCCTTGCGGCGGGTGATTTCGCGTGCCTTGCGCGCGGCTTCGCGGGCGCGGGCGGCTTCGACGATTTTGCCGCAGATGATCTTGGCGTCGTTGGGGTTTTCCAGCAGGAAGTTTTTCAGCGCTTCGCCGACCACTTCGTTGACCACCGGGCCGATTTCGCTCGACACCAGTTTGTCTTTGGTCTGGCTGGAGAATTTCGGGTCAGGCAGCTTGACGGAGAGCACGCAGGTCAGGCCTTCGCGCATGTCGTCGCCGGTGGTTTCCACCTTGGCTTTTTTGGCGTCACCGCCTTCGTCGATGTACTGGTTCAGGGTACGGGTCATCACCTGGCGCAGCGCGGTGAGGTGGCTGCCACCGTCGCGTTGCGGGATGTTGTTGGTGAAGCACTGTACCGATTCCTGGTAGGAGTCGTTCCACTGCATCGAGATTTCGGCGCTCATGCCGTCTTTCTCGCCAATGGCGTAGAACACCTTGGGGTGCAGCACCGTCTTGTTGCGGTTCATGTATTCGACGAAGCCGGCCACGCCGCCGGAGTAGGCGAAGTTTTCTTCTTTGCCGTTGCGCTTGTCGATCAGGGTGATGGCGACGCCGTTGTTGAGGAAGGACAGTTCGCGGATGCGCTTGGCCAGGATGTCGAAGTGGAATTCGATGTTGCCGAAGATTTCGCCGTCGGCATGGAAGTGCACTTCGGTACCACGGTGGGTGGTGTGGCCGGTGACGGTGAGCGGCGCCACGGCTTCGCCATGGCGGAATTCCATTTCGTGCACCTTGCCGTCACGCCACACCTTGAGGCGCAGCCAGTCGGACAGGGCGTTGACCACCGAGACGCCCACGCCGTGCAGGCCGCCGGAAATCTTGTAGCTGTTGCTGTCGAATTTCCCGCCGGCGTGCAGCACGGTCATGATGACTTCGGCGGCGGAGCGGCCTTCTTCCGGGTGGATGTCGGTCGGGATGCCGCGGCCGTTGTCTTCCACCGAGATGGAGTTGTCCGGGTGGATGATCACGCGAATGGTGTCGCAGTGGCCGGCCAGGGCTTCGTCGATGGCGTTGTCGAGTACTTCGAACACCATGTGGTGCAGGCCGGTGCCGTCTTGCGTGTCACCGATGTACATGCCCGGGCGTTTGCGTACGGCATCAAGGCCTTTGAGTACCTTGATGCTGTCCGCGCCGTATTCCTGTTCGCTCATAAAACCTTCTTCTTCGTGTGTCTGTCAGTGCGGGGGCGGCTGCCCCCGCGCGCGTCAGATGCGCATCGGCATCACGATGTATTTGAAGTCGCTGTTGTCCGGGATGGTGAACAGCGCGCTGCGGTTGGCATCGCCAAACGCCAGCTGCAGGGTGTCGGCCGGCAGGTTGGTCAACACGTCCAGCAGGTAGTTGATGTTGAAGCCGATTTCCAGGCTGCCGCCGGTGAAGCCGATTTCCAGTTCTTCTTCGGCTTCTTCCTGTTCGCTGTTGGTACACAGGATGGACATGGCACCGGGCTTGAGCACCAGGCGCACGCCGCGGAATTTCTCGTTGGCGAGAATGGCCGCGCGTTGCAGGGCGTGCAGGAAGGTCACGCGCTCGATCAGGAAGATCTTGTCGTTGTCGAGCGGGATGACGCGGTTGTAGTCGGGGAACTTGCCGTCCACCACCTTGCTGATGATGACGGTGGAGCCGAAGGTGAAGCGCACCTGGTTGGCCAGTACCTCGATGTTGATGGCGTCGTCGCTGTCGGCGAGCAGTTTGTACAGCTCGAGGATGGTCTTGCGCGGCAGGATGACTTCGGCCTTGGGCAGGCTGGCTTCGACCTGGGTGGAGGAGAAGGCCAGGCGGTGTCCGTCGGTGGAGATCAGGCGCACCTGGTTGCCTTCGGTCTGCATCAGCAGGCCGTTGAGGTAGTAGCGGATGTCCTGGACGGCCATGGCGTACTGCACTTGCGAGATCAGGCGGCGCAGTTCGCGCTGGCTGACGCTGAAGCTGGCTTCCGGGCTGCCGTTGACCGGCAGCAGGGGGAAGTCTTCGGCCGGCAGGGTCTGCAGGTTGAAGCGCGATTTGCCGGCCTTGAGGGTCAGGCGTCCGTCCTGTTGTTCCAGGGTGACGCTGGCCTTGTCCGGGATGGCTCGCAGGATGTCCTGCAGCTTTTTGGCCGAGGTGGTCAGTCGAAAATCTTCGCCCGGCAGCGCTTCGGCGCTGGCGGTGGTGATTTGGATTTCCAGGTCGGTGGCGAGAAAGCCGACTTCGGCGCCCTTCTTTTCAATGAGTACGTTGGAAAGGATGGGCAGCGTGTGGCGGCGTTCAACAATGCCTGTCACCGCCAGCAGCGGCTTGAGCAGGGCATCGCGTTCGGCTTGCAGAATCAGCATGTTCCGGACTCCCGAAGAGGAACGAGTGGTGAATTAATCATGGCCATCAGTTGCGAAGCATGGATAGCAATGTTTCGTAATCGTGTGCGATGTCGCTGTCCACGGTGCGCATTTCGGCAATGGTCTTGCAGGCGTGCAGCACGGTGGTGTGGTCTCGCCCGCCGAAGGCCTCGCCGATGTTCGGCAGGCTCAGCTGGGTGATCTCCTTGGCCAGCGCCATGGCAATTTGCCGTGGGCGGGCAATGTCCCGGCTGCGCTTTTTGGAGTGCATGTCCGAGAGTTTGATCTTGTAGTAGTCGGCAACGGTTTTCTGGATGGTGTCGACGGTGACCTGGCGGTTGCCGGCGGCCAGGATGTCTTTCAGCGCTTCTTTGACCAGCTCCATGGAGATGCTCTGGTTGGTGAAGCGGGCGTAGGCCACCACGCGCTTGAGCGCGCCTTCCAGTTCGCGCACGTTGGAGCGCATGTTCTGGGCAATGAAGAAGGCCACGTTGTGGTCGAGCTTGATGTTGTCGGCTTCGGCCTTTTTCATCAGGATCGCCACGCGCATTTCGAGTTCCGGCGGCTGGATTTCGACCGTCAGGCCCCAGGAGAAGCGCGAGATCAGGCGTTCTTCCATGCCTTCGATCTGTTTCGGGTAGGTGTCGCAGGTCATGATGACTTGCTTGCCGCCTTCGATCAGGGCGTTGAAGGCGTAGAAGAATTCTTCCTGGGTGCGGTTCTTGCCGGAGAAGAACTGGATGTCGTCGATCAGCAACAGGTCGAGCGAGTGGTAGTAGCGCTTGAACTCGTCGAAGGCTTTGTGCTGGTAGGCGCGCATGATGTCGGCGACGTAGCGCTCGGCATGGATATAGCGGATGCGTGCCTGCGGCGACTTTTGATAGACGTGGTTGCCGATGGCCTGGATCAAGTGGGTTTTGCCGAGGCCGACGCCGCCGTAGACGAACAGCGGGTTGTAGGCCGGGTCGCCGGGGTTGTCGGCGATCTGGGCGGCGGCGGCGCGGGCCAGCTGGTTGCCTTTACCGGTCACCAGGGTGTCGAAGGTGAAGGCCGGGTTGAGGCGGGTGCTTTCGTGGCCGGCGCCAATGGCCTTGACCGCGGCGGCCTGGCGCGACGGGGTGATGATGGACGGCGCGGCCGGGGCGGCGGGCGCGTTGTCGCCGCTCTGGGTTTTGCTGGCGGCAGGCGCGCTGACCGGGGCGGCGGCCACGGGTTCGCTGCGCGCGGGGCGTGCCTGCGGCGTGCCCAGGCGCAGTTCAACCGGCACTTCTCCCATCAGTTCAACGGCGATTTCCTCGATGCGGCCGAGGAAGCGGTCTTTGATGAACTGCATGATGAAGCGGTTGGGCGCGAGCAGCGCAACGCAGTCTTCGTTTGCTTCAGCGGCCAGTGGCTTGATCCAGGTATTGAACTGTTGCGACGACAGTTCGGATTCCAGGCGAGCCAGGCACAGCGGCCAGAATTGATCCAGTTCGGTCATTAATGTTTTACGCAATGTTCTTAAAGCAAAATCCCGCCGTGATCCGGAGCTGGAAGGCGGCGGGAGCTCCGGCGCGTTGCCGCGCCCGGAGCGGTATTCGGCATGGATACGAAGGACCCCGGTTGGCACCTGTTGGTTGGTTCAGGCACAAGGACTCGGCCGGGGTTCTGCAAACAGCCATCATTCTAATGGTTTTTGCCCTAGTTATCCACAGGCGCATAAAAAATTAGCGGTTGACTTTTCCTGTAACATGTTGTCAAATCTCGCGTTTATCTCTTTACCGTTTCGATAATAGGAACACCGCATCATGAAGCGTACTTATCAGCCTTCTACCACGCGCCGCAAGCGCACCCACGGCTTCCTCGTCCGCTCTAAGACCCGTGGTGGCCGCGCCGTCCTGGCTGCTCGCCGCGCCAAGGGTCGTAAGCGTCTGGCCGTATAACCGGACTTGGACTACAGCTTTCGCCGCGCCCACCGGCTTCTGAAAACGGATGATTTTTCATCCGTTTTTGGTATGCGGCAGGCACGCAGCAATGCTCTCTTTCAGGTGTTTGCCCGGCCGAACGATCTGGGCCACCCCCGTCTGGGTCTGGTGGTCGGCAAGAAGGTCGCCAAACGGGCGGTTCGCCGCAACTATATCAAGCGCACCGTGCGCGAGTGGTTCCGGCTCAACCAGCACCAGCTCGGTGGCATGGACTTTGTAGTGCGCTCCAAGCTTGTCTTTGATCGCGACAAAAGTTCCGAAGCTGTCATCGCATTGTCGGCTCTGTTTGCTAAACTAGCTCGATGTCGCGACTCCTCATCCTCCTGATCCGTTTCTATCAGCTGGCCATCAGCCCGTGGCTCGCGCCCCGGTGCCGCTTTATGCCCACCTGTTCTAGCTATGCGATCGAAGCAGTGAGGAAACACGGTGCCTGCAAAGGCACCGCGCTCGCGGCAAAACGGATTGCGCGCTGTCACCCCTGGGGCGGCAGCGGCTATGACCCGGTACCCTAACTTTCCGGTAACCAAGATGGATTCCAAGCGCCTTATCCTGTTTATCGTGCTGTCCTTGGGCATTCTGCTGATCTGGCAGGAAAAATTCGCGCCCAAGCCGCAGCCCGCCGCTGTCGTGCAAAGCCAGACCGCCTCGGCCAGCGCCGCGGCCCAACCTGCCGGCAACACCAGTGCCGCAGAAGTGGACAAGCTGGCCCGTGGTCAGCGCATCACGGTCAATACTGACCTGATCCACGCCGAAATCGACACCACGGGTGGCGATCTGCGTTCCCTGCAGCTGCTGAAGCATGACTCGACCACGGATGCCAAGAAGCCGTTCGATCTGCTGACCGACACCAATGGCCGTGTGTATGTGGCTCAGACCGGTCTGCTGGCGGACAGCAACCCGGCTCTGCCGACGCACAAGACCGTGTTCACCTCGGCTCAGCAAAGCTATCAGCTGACCGGTGACTCGCTGGAAGTGAAGCTGACTGCCCCGGATGCCAACGGCGTCAAGGTGAGCAAGATCTACATCTTCAAGCGCGGTTCCTACGACATCGGCGTGCGTTATGAGATCACCAATGGCGGCAGCACCCCGATCGCGCCGACGGCCTACTATCGCCTGATGCGCGACGGCAAGGCACCGGAAGGCGCGAGCAGTTTTGCCCAGACCTTTACCGGTCCGGCGGTGTACACCGAAGCCAACAAGTTCCAGAAGGTGAAGTTTGACGATCTGGTCAAGGGCAAGGGCGATTACACCAAGGACGGTCACGGTGGCTGGATCGGCATGCTGCAGCACTACTTCATGACCGCCTGGCTGATGAAGCCGACCGGTGGCCAGGACGTGTGCCTGGCGGTGAAGAGCTGCCGCTTCGACATGGGTGCCAGGGATGGTCTGTACTCGGCTGACGCGCTGCTGGATCTGAAGCCGATCGCCCCGGGCAAGACCTTTGACCTGACCGTGCCGCTGTATGCCGGCCCGGAAGAGTACAGCACCATCACCAAGGTGGCGGATGGCCTGGAGTACTCCAAGGACTACGGTATCTTCTATATCTTCGCTTCGCCGCTATTCTGGCTGCTGACCAAGCTGCACGGTCTGGTGTCGAACTGGGGCTGGGCCATCATCCTGCTGACGCTGATCGTCAAGGCGGTGTTCTACCCGCTGACCGCGGCTTCGTATCGCTCGATGGGCAAGATGAAGGCCTTGTCGCCGCGTCTGGAGCGTCTGAAGGAACAGTTCGGTGATGACCGCGTCAAGTTCCAGCAGGCGGTCATGGAAATGTACAAGAGCGAGAAGGTCAATCCGCTGGGCGGCTGCCTGCCGATGCTGATCCAGATCCCGGTGTTCATCGGTCTGTACTGGGCGCTGCTGTCGTCGGTTGAGCTGCGTCAGGCGCCGTGGATTCTGTGGTACACCGACCTGGCTCGTCCGGAAGCGTTGTTTACCATTCCGGTGATTCACATGCCGGTCGGCCTGTTGCCGATCATCATGATGGCCACCATGTTCCTGCAGACGTTCCTGAACCCGCCGCCCACCGATCCGGTGCAGGCGAAGATGATGAAGATCATGCCGCTGGCATTCTCGATCATGTTCTTCTTCTTCCCGGCGGGCCTGGTGCTCTACTATACGGTCAACAGCATCCTGTCGATCGCGCAGCAGTGGTACATCAACCGCTCGATCGAACAGGCCAAGAAGGTTGCTCAACAGAGCTGATTCACGGCTGATCTGATCCACGAGCCCGACCGCCTGCGGTTGGGCTTTTTCACTTTCAAGAGTCGACCATGTCCATTGCCTACAGTCCGGTCACCATCTGTGCCATCGCTACCGCGCCCGGTCGCGGCGGTGTCGGCGTCATCCGCATTTCCGGCCGCGATCTGCTGCCGTTTGCCAGCGCGATTGCCGGCGGCAAGACGCCGAAGCCGCGTTATGCGCTGTATACCGATTTCCTGGCCGCCGACGGCCATGCCATCGACAATGGGCTGCTGTTGTATTTCCCCGGGCCGAATTCGTTTACCGGCGAGGATGTGATCGAGTTGCAGGGACATGGCGGGCCGGTGGTGATGCGCATGCTGCTGGCGCGTTGTGTCGAGCTGGGGGCGCGGCTGGCCGAGCCGGGCGAGTTTTCCAAGCGGGCCTTCCTCAACGACAAGATGGATCTGGCGCAGGCGGAGAGTGTGGCCGATCTGATCGACGCAGCCAGCGAGTCGGCGGCGCGCAGTGCGCTCAAGTCGCTCAAGGGGGCGTTCTCGGACGAAATTCATGCGCTGACTGACGAGCTGATCACGCTGCGCATGCTGGTCGAGGCGACGCTGGATTTCCCGGAGGAGGACATCGACTTCCTCAAGGCGGCGGATGCCACCGGCAAGCTGGCAACGTTGCGCGAGCGGCTGGAAAAGGTGCGTGCCACCGCGCGTCAGGGGGCGATTCTGCGCGAGGGTATGCATGTGGTGCTGGTCGGCCAGCCGAATGTCGGCAAGTCGAGCCTGATGAACGCGCTGGCCGGCGATGAGGTGGCGATTGTCACCGACATCGCCGGCACTACCCGCGATACGGTGCGCGAGGAAATCGTGCTGGACGGGGTGCCGATGCACATTATCGATACCGCCGGTCTGCGCGAGACCAATGATGTAGTCGAGCGCATCGGCATCGAGCGTACCTGGCAGGCGGTGGAAACCGCGGATCTGGCGCTGGTGCTGGTGGATAGTCAGGAGGGGGTGGACGAGGCGCTGGAGGCGATTCTGGCGCGGCTGCCGGCCAGCCTGCCGCTGGTCTTTGTGTTCAACAAGATCGACCTGACCGACGATGTCGCCCAGCAGGACACCCACCACGGCCACCCGGCGGTGTACCTTTCAGCCAAGACGCAGGACGGGGTGGATCTGCTCAAGGCGCGGCTGTTGCAGATGATTGGCTTCAGCGGCGGCAGCGAGGGGGTGTATCTGGCCCGGGCGCGCCACATGGACGCCATCGCCCGCGCCGCCCACCATCTGGAACTGGCCGCCACCGGCTGGCAGCAGATCGAAATCTTCGCCGAAGAACTGCGACTGGCTCAGCACGCCTTGTCGGAGATCACCGGCGAATTCAGCTCGGACGACCTGCTGGGCGTCATCTTCAGCCGCTTCTGCATCGGCAAATAAAGCATCCAAGACGGGGTCAGGTCTTGTTTATTGCGTCTCGATGCAAAATACAAGACCTGACCCCGTCTTTGCGCGCCGTCTTTGCGCCGTCTTGGCGTGATGCTTCAGCCGGCCTTTTTCCCTGCAATGATCCGGCTGATGGTGGCGTAGTGCAGGCCGAAATAAGCGGCAAGTTGTACCAGGGTAAAGCCGCCGCTCTGCCATGCCAGCCGGATGGCTTCATTCCTGTCTGAGGTTTGACTCACACACTGGGTCAGCGTTGGTGCCGGCAGTCGGCGCTGGACCCTGGGGATTTCACTGGCGGTCGGCACGGACACGACTTTTTTGGCCCGGCGCTGCATTTGCGCGACAAAGGCGTCATCGCCCAGAAACACCTGCCCTTGCAACTGGTGCCAGGGGGAGGCCGCACTCAGGCCTTGCTGGACAAATTGCCGGTAGTGCAGGCGCGCCATGGCACGATCTTCGGCAAACATCGCCAGCAGGCTGCGGGTGGCCAGCCAGGGGCTTGTGCTGTCTTGCAGCATGGCCGAGTAGCTGCTCCAGCGCCACTGCGCGACCTGTTGCACCAGCCCGGCACGGACCGGGTTCAGCACCACGTAGCGTGCGACCTCCAGCAGATGCGCATCGGCATCGACCAGTACCGCGTGATATCGCCCCTGAAACACATGCCCCACCCGCTGATGGCGACGATTGAACGTCTGGGTATAGACGCCGTTGAGCTGGCGCATGCCTCTGGACAAGTTGCCATGCAGGGTTTGCAGCAGCAGGTGGTAATGGGTGCCCATCAGGCAGTAGGCATAGACCTGCCAGTTGAAATGCGTGCAAACATCACTCAGCAGGGTGAGGAAGCCAGTCCGGTCGTGCTCGTCCAGAAACACCTGCTGCTGTTGATTACCTCGTGTGGTGACATGGTAAGTTGCCCCTGCAAATTCGATACGTAACGGTCTGGACATCGAAGCCTCCGCACTGACAAAACCGCTTGGATGCCTGGATGTGCCAACGATTTCCTGCCGCCTGCAACTTCAGAAAACAGGAAGGCCATCATGACGGGGTCAGGTCTTGTATTTTGCGTCTCGATGCAAAATACAAGACCTGACCCCTGGGTGACTGGGCTAGGCGCTTTGTCGTGTCATCTGGCTGATGTCGCGCTTGGGGGGCAGGCCGAACAGGCGGCCGTATTCGCGGCTGAACTGGGACGGGCTTTCGTAGCCGACGCGGAAGGCGGCGGTGGCGGCTTCCAGTCCGTCGTTGAGCATCAGGCGCCGGGCTTCGTTGAGTCGCAGCCATTTGACGTATTGCAGCGGGCTCATGGCGGTGAGTTGGCGGAAGTGGTGGTGCAGGCTGGAGGGGCTCATTTGTGCCCGGGATGCCAGTTCGTCGATGGTCAGTGGTTCTGTGTAGTGGGTTTTCAGCCAGTCGATGGCGCGGGCGATGCGCTGGCTGTTGCTGCCGGCGGAGAGGATGTGCCACAGGCGCGAGGCTTGTTCGCTGACCAGCAGGCGGTAGTGGATTTCGCGCTGGATCAGGGGGCCGAGCACGGCCAGGTGTTGCGGCTGGTCGAGCAGGGCCAGCAGGCGGCAGAAGGCGTCGAGCAGGCTCGGGGTCACTTTGCCCTGGGCCATGCACTGGCCGCCGGCCGGGCGCTCCGGCGGCGGGCAGAGGCCGCCCTGGGCGATCAGTTCGTTCATGATGCTCAGGTCGAGGCGCAGCACCATGCCCAGGCAGGGGGTGTCTTGGCTGGCCTCCAGGACTTGCGAGCTGGCCGGCAGGTCGATGGCGGTCAGCAGAAAATGTTCGGCATTGTAGGGATAGTGCTGGTCGCCCACCAGCATCTGCTTGCTGCCCTGTACCACCAGCACCAGGCTGGGTTCCACCAGACAGGCACAGGGTTCGGTGCGGTTTTCGCGCCGGTAGAAGCTCAGGTTCGGAATGCCGGATTCCCGGTCTTCGTTGCCGACGGTGCGGGCTGCGATGATGGTGCCCAGCCGGGCCAGCATGGCGGCTGAATCGGTGTCTCTGGCAAGGTTCATGGGCAGGTTTTCCTCTGTGTTTCTGCCGGGCCGCCGGCACAGGCGAGGCGGCCCGGTGTCTGTCAGCCTTCCTGCTTCAGGGAGGCCATGTCGATGACGAAACGGTACTTCACATCACTCTTGAGCATACGCTCATAGGCCTGATTGATGTCCTGCATGCGAATCACCTCGATATCGGCACCAATGTGGTGTTCGCCGCAGAAGTCCAGCATTTGCTGAGTGGCGGCAATGCCGCCGATCATCGATCCGGCCAGGCTGCGTCCGCCCATGATCATCACCACCGAGTTGAGTGTCGGTTCCAGCGGGCCGAGGTAGCCGACCAGCACCAGCTTGCCCTTGTGGGTCAGGGTCGGCAGGTACGGGTTCAGGTCATGTTCATAGGGCACGGTGTCGACGATCAGATGGAACTGATTGGCCACCGCCGTCATGCTGGCTTCGTCGCCGCTGACCACGACATGGTGGGCGCCCAGGCGCCGGGCTTCCTGTTCCTTGCCGGCCGAGCGGGTCATCAGGGTCACTTCCGCCCCCAGGGCGCTGGCCAGCTTGATGGCCATATGGCCCAGGCCGCCGAGCCCGACGACTGCCACCTTGCTGCCCGGACCGATGCCGGCTTCCTGCAGCGGGGCCCAGGTGGTGATGCCGGCGCACAGCAAGGGGGCGGCGCTGGCCATGTCGAGTTGATCGGGTACGCGCAGGACGAAGTCCTGGTTGACGACGATCTTCTCGGAATAGCCGCCCTGGGTGATGCCGCCCAGTTCGCTGTCGGGCCAGCCATAGGTAAAGGTAGCACCGCTGTGGCAATGCTGCTCGTAGCCGTCTTCGCAGGCGGCACAGTGGCCGCAGGAATCGACCATGCAGCCGACGCCGACGGTGTCGCCGACCTTGAAGCGGGTGACGCCGGGGCCGACGGCTTTCACTTTGCCGATGATTTCGTGGCCGGGAACGATCGGGTACACCGTCCAGTTCCAGTCGTTGCGGGCGGTATGCAGATCGGAATGGCAGACGCCGCAGTAGTGGATGTCGATTTCGACGTCATTGTCGCGCACCCGGCGACGCTGTATCGGATAGGGGCCCAGCGGGGTGGTGGCGGAGGTGGCCGCATAAGCTTTAACGTTTGATGTGCTCATGATTGTCCTTTCTTCATGGTTCCACAGGGTTGGGGAGTAAGGCTTGCCTTTCGGGCGGTCGTGCCGGTTGTAGTTGCTGGCCGTTGCCCAGCAGCAGGGTCGCCAGCAGCATCAGGCTGCCGGCGCCAAGCAGGGTGGCCTGGATCGACAGATGGTCGAGCAAGGTGCCGCCGAGCAGGCCGCCGAGCAGGATGGCCAGCTGGATGCCGGCGACCAGCAGACCGCCGGCGCTTTCCTGCTGGTCGGCCACGCCCAGCGCCAGCCAGGCGGACCAGCCGACCGGGATGGCGGCGTTCAGGCAGCCCCAGACAAACAGCAGCATGGCCACCTCCCACAGGCTGGCCCCCGGCATCAGCAGGGCGAGGGTCACCAGGGTCAGCGCCAGGGGCGCGCGGCCGAGCAGGCGATAGAGATGGCGCGGCAGCAGGGCGGTGGCCAGGCGGGTGCCGGCCAGGCCGGCAATGCCCAGGCTGAACAGCATCAGCGACAGTTGCTGCGGGCTGACGTGGGCTTGCTGCTCGAGGAAGGGCCGGAAATAGGTGAAGGCGCAGAAGGCGCCGGCAAAGGTCAGCATGACGGCCGGCAGGGCCAGGCGGACATGACGCCGTCGCAATAGCTGCCAGGGTGATGTCGTGGCGCGTGCGGCCTGACGGGGCATGACCGGCAGTGTGCGCCAGAGTGCCAGCAGGTTGAGGGCGGCCAGCGGCACCAGCAGCCAGAATACGCCGCGCCAGCCGATCAGGCCGCCCAGGTAGCTGCCCAGCGGGGCGGCCAGGGTGGTCGCGACGGCGTTGCCCATGTAGACGGTACCGAGCGCGGCCGGGACGGCGGGCGCCGGCACCAGTCGGCTGACGGTGGCGGTCGCCAGGGACCAGAAGCCGCCAATCACCAGTCCCAGCAGCGCACGCGACAGCATCAGGCCGGTAAAGTCTGCCGCCTGCGCCATCAGCAGCAGTGACAGCAGCATCAAGCCGGCCAGGGTGAGCAAGACCCGCTTGCGATCCAGACGGGCAGTCAGGCGGGCGATGGTCAGGCTGGCCAGCACGGCAAACAGGCCGGAGAGGGAGATGGCTTGTCCGGCCATGCCGTCGGTGGCCTGCAGGTCGCGCGCCATGGGGGTCAGCAGGCTGACGGGCATGAATTCGGCCGCGATCAGCAGGCCGACGCACAGGGACAGCGACCAGACGGCGGCGCGTGCCGGCGGCGGGATGGCTTGGGTTGGTGGCATTCGGGTTCGTTCTCGGACACCGGTTGGCCGGAGGCCATGCCCCCGGCGCCGTGTCATTTCAGGTTGCGGTTGAAGAAGGCCGTGATGGTGTCAAAGGGGATGACGTCCATGCGGTCGTACAGGTCGACGTGGTTGGCGCCCGGGATAATCAGCAGCTGTTTTGGTTCTGCCGCCGCCCGGTAGGCGTCTTCGCTGAAATAGCGCGAGTGGGCCTGTTCGCCGGCGATCAGCAGGATCGGCCGCGGGGCGATGTCCTGGATGTGGCTCATCAGGGGCATGTTCATGAAGGCCATGGCGCTGGTGGCGGTGAAGGCACCGGTCGAGTTGACGGAACGGCTGTGGTAGCCGCGCGGGGTGCGGTAGTACTCGAAGAATTCCTGCAGCACCGGGTGCGGGTTGGCCGGCAGGGTTTCCGGCAGGCCGCGTGCCGTCATCAGCACTTTCCCCTCGGCATCGAAGGCAAAGCTGTGGCTGCCGGGGGCCGGCTGGCCGGCGGCGGCGTCTTTCCAGCGTTGCTCGCTCAGGAAGGTCAATACCTGGTTGCGCTGGGCGTCGCTCATGCTGTCGCCCAGGCCACGGGCCATGACGCGCGACATGTCGTACATGCTGGTGGTGACGACGGCTTTGATGCGCTTGTCGGCGGCAGCGGCATTCAGGGCCATGCCGCCGAAGCCGCAGATACCGATGATGCCGATGCGCTGGCGGTCAACGTTGGCTTGCAGACCGAGATAATCGACGGCGGCCATGAAGTCTTCGGTGTTGATTTCCGGTGAGGAGACATTGCGCGGGGTGCCGCTGCTTTCTCCGGTGTAGGAGGGATCAAAGGCCAGGGTCACAAAGCCGCGCTCGGCCATGGTCTGGGCATAGCGTCCGGAGGACTGTTCTTTCACGGCGCCGAATGGGCCGCTGACGGCAATGGCGGGCAAGGGGCCGGCCGGGTGTTGTTTCGGCAGATACAGATCGGCCACCAGGGTGATGCCGTAGCGGTTGACGAAGGTGACTTTGCGGTGATTGACCTTGCTGCTTTCGGGGAAGGTCTTGTCCCATTGTTGACTCAGGTGCATGGCGCTGCCTTGTGCCGGCAAGGTGTCTGCCTTGGACAGGAGTGGCAGTGAACTCATCAGCAGTGCCGAGCACAGCGACAGCAAGCCTCCGAGGGAGGGAAAGCGGGGGGTTGATGCAAACATGGCAGGGGCCTCCGTGTAATCAAGACGGGCTGTCGTCGGGTCGCCACCGGCCGGGTTCGGTGGCGACATGACACGGAGGAAAGTCTAGGGGGGAGGGGCTGAAAACCGGTATCTCAGTCCTGCAGGTTTCTTGCCTGATCCTGCAAGACGCCGGTGTTTTGCTCAAGTCAGGGGGTCAATTCAGCCAGCTGGCGACCAGGGGGGCCAGCAGTACCATGCCGATGCCGGTGAAGATCATGGTCAGGCTGGAGATCACGCCTTCTTCCAGGCCGAGTTCATGGGCCTTGGCGGTGCCGGCGCCATGGGCGGAGGAGCCGAGGCCGGCACCACGGCCATGGGCGGTGCGGATGCGCGTCAGCTTGAACAGCGGTTCGCAGCACAGCATGCCGATCAGGCCGGTCAGCACCACCAGCATGGCGGTGATGTCGGGCATGCCGCCGAACTTGGCCGAGACCTGCAGGGCAAAGGGTGTCGACACCGAGCGTGGCAGTACGCTGCGTTCCAGTACCGCCGGCAGCCCCATCAGATGGGCCAGGGCCCAGTTGGAGGCCAGCCCGAGGATCAGCCCGGTGACGACGCCGGACAGGATGGTGATCGGGTAGCGCAGGATCATCTGGCGCTGGCGGTAGATCGGCAGGGCAAAGGCAATGGTGGCCGGCCCGAGCAGCATCACCAGCCAGTGGGTGTAGCGGAAATAGTCATTCAGCGGGATCTGCAGCGAGTACACCAGCAGGATGACGCCGGCCGGCGCCGCCAGCAGCGGGGTCGCCCAGAAGCGGCGGGTCTGGCCGTAATGGTGCTTGGCCAGGTAGTACAGGGTCAGGGTGACGGCCAGGCTGAGCAGGGCCCAGAGATAGTCAGGCATGTTGTTTCCCCTCGCGCAGGCGGGTTTCGAAGGCGAAGACCCGATCGACGACCAGGGCGGTGCCGATCATCACGGTGGCGGTGCCGCCGAGCAGTACCACGAACAGGGAGAGGCCGCTCTGACTGATCAGGGTGCCGTATTTGAGCACGGCCACCACCGGCGGAATGAAGAACAGCAGCATGTCGGCCAGCAGCCAGGCGGCGCCCAGCTCGACCACGTTTTCCGGCACCACCTTGCCGATCAGCAGCAGGGCGAGGATGCCGAGCCCGAGCACGCTGCCCGGCAGGGGCAGGTGGCTCCAGGCCACCAGCAGGTTGCACAGCCACAGCAGCAGGCAGATCAGCGCGACTTGCACCACGGTGCGCAACAGACGAGACAACTTCACGATCAACCTCGAGAAACACGAAGGAACAGGATTCAGAGTATATGCACGGCTGAAAAATAAATATAATGAATACAATTACATGATTAGATAACTTTTGGTTATTCAATGGACTTGCGCGTACTGAAGTACTTCGAGGAAGTGGTGCAGAGCGGCAGTTTCGCCCGGGCGGCAGAGCGGGTGCATATCACCCAGCCGGCACTGAGCAAGGCCATTCATCAACTGGAAGACGAGCTGGGGGTGGTGTTGCTGGAGCGCGGCAAGCGCGGGGTCGGTCTGAAGGTGACGGCAGCGGGCGAGCTGGTGCTGGAGCACGCGCGCCAGTTGCTGGCCGGCCGGGCGCGGCTGCTGGCGGATCTGCAGGATATGACGGCGCTGCAGCGGGGCGAGTTGCGGCTGGGTCTGCCGCCGCTGGGGAGTGGCGAGATTTTTGCGCCGATTCTGGCGCGCTTTCGTGAGCAGTATCCGGCGATTCAGTTGTCGCTGCTGGAGCGCGGGGGCGAGGAGCTGGCGGCGGCGGTGCGTGATGAGCAGATCGAGCTGGCGGCGACCATCCTGCCGTTGCGCGAGGACATGGCGATGTTGTTTGTTCATGACGATCCGATCCGGGTGGCGCTGCCGCGCTCGCATCCGCTGGCCGGCCAGTCAGAGATTGCCCTGGGTGCGCTGGCGGAGACGCCGCTGGTGATGTTCGAGCATGGTTTCGTACTCAACCGGCTGATTCGCGAGGCGTGTCAGTCGGTCGGCTTTACGCCGCGCGAAGTGGCGCGCATTGGTCAGCCCGGTTTCGGTCTGGCGCTGGTGGCGGCCGGGGCCGGGGCGATGTTGTTGCCGGACATCGTGGCGCAGCGCCATGCGGTCGAGGGGGTGGTGTTGCGCCCGCTGACCGGCAGTGATCTGCGCTGGCGGCTGGCGCTGGTCTGGCGCCAGGGTGCCAGCCTGTCTTTCGCGGCACGCGCTTTCATCGCGCTGACGCGCCAGGCTCATCCGCTGGGCTGAGCCGGCGGGGGCCGCTCAGGCCTGCAGGCTGCCGAACAGTTCTTCTTCCTGGGCGAAATGCAGTCGTAGGATGGCCTCCAGTCCGTAGAGACTGCGCTGGATATCCTGAATGGCCGCCACGGTGCAGCTGGTCTGCAGCAGGGTGGTGAGCTGTGCCAGTCTGCGCACTTCGCGATGGATTTCCTGATGGCTGCGGCTCAGTGCCGCCAGGGGGTCTTCGCCGGGCAGCATGGCGGTCACGGCGGGATACAAGCCTTGCTCGTCCTGCTGTTCATGGGTGAGCAGTTCTTCGGTCAGCTGGTGGCAGAGCGCCTGCAGTCTCTGGTACTGCTCTGCTTCACTGGCTTGCGGCAGCAAGGCGGCCACCTCGGTCAGGCGGTTGAGCAGCGGCAGCAATTGCTGATGTTCTTCGCGCAGGGCATTGACCCGTTCGGTGCTCAGCGTCCGGTCCGCCGGGCGAGCGGACTGGCCAAGCAGTGCCCGCAGGGCGGAGAGGATGGCCAGCACATCGATCACCTCCTGTAACAGCGCGCCCTGCAGGGGCGGCAAGTCGCCCAGTGCGGCCGTCAGCATGGCCAGCAGGCACAGCCCCATGCCCAGCATGACGCTCTGGCGGGCGATACGCATGGTCCGCATGGCAATCTGCTTGGCATCGGCCAGGCGATCCAGCCGGTCGACCATCAGCACGATATCGGCGCTCTCTGCCGCTGCTGCCGCTCCCCGGACGCCCATGGCCACTCCCACGCCGGCTGCCGCCAGTGCGGGGGCGTCATTGACGCCGTCGCCGACCATCATGGTGCAGTGCTGACCGGAAGCGGCACGGATCTGCTGCAGCTTCATGTCCGGTGTCAGTTCCGCCAGCACCTGATCGACACCGATGCCGGTGCCGATGCCCTCGGCGACCTCCTGCTTGTCGCCGGTCAGCATGACGATTTTCTGCACGCCGGCCCGGCGCAGCATGCGCAGGGCGCGTGGGGTTTCCAGACGCAGCTGATCGGCGAGCAGCAGCCATCCGGCCAACTGGCCATCGATGGCGACGGCCACCACCGAGGCGGTCTCCAGCGGCAGGCGTTTGCGTTCCTGTTCGAACCAGGGTCCGGCGCTGGCATGGGTCAGGACAAAATCCAGTGTTCCCAGGCAAACCTGCTGCGTCCCTACCCGTCCGGTCAGGCCGGCACCGGCGACTTCCTGCACGTCCTCCGGCAAGGGGAGTGGCGTCAGGCCCTGTTCATGTGCCGCCTGCAAGATGGCGGTGGCCATCACATGGCAGGACATCTGGTCCATGCTGGCGGCCAGCCTGAGCAGTGTCTGTGGTGTATGCGGCGGCTCGAAGCAGCGGATCGCCGTCAGGCGGGCGGTTCCCCCGGTCAGCGTGCCGGTCTTGTCAAAGAACAGGTGGTCCGCCCTGGCCAGCTGTTCCAGCGCCGCACTGCCCTTGATCAATACGCCGCGCCGGGCCGCGCGCGACATGCCGGAGACCAGGGCGACCGGCACTGCCAGCAATAGCGGGCAGGGGGTTGCCACGACCAGTACGGCCAGCGCACGGACCGGGTCATGGCTGATCAGCCAGGCCAGCAGTGACAGCAGGAGGGCGAACGGAATGAACCAGAGGGCATGACGGTCTGCCAGCCGGGTGGCTGGCGAGCGGGTCTGGCTGGCTTGCCCGACGATGCGGATGATGCCCTGAAAGGTACTGTCTGTCGCGGCGCGGGCCGCCCGCATGCGGATGGCTTCGCCGGCATTGATCACGCCGCTGAGCAGCAGATCACCGGCTTGTCTGGTGACCGGCAGGGCCTCGCCGGTCAGGGAGGATTCATCCAGGGTGGCGTATTCGCTCATCAGGGGCCCGTCCACCGGGACAGTCTCCCCCTGTCTGACCAGCAGCAGGTCGCCCGGCGCGATGGCCTCGACCGGGATGCGTTCGAGCTGTTCTGCGTGGAGGCGATTGGCCTGGTGGGGTGCTCTGGCCAGCAGGGCGGTCATCTCGCGTTCGGCACGGCCTGTGGCATAGCGATCGAGCCCTCTGCCGGTGGCGGTCATGGCGGCAATGACGGCCGCGGTGGCCGGCTCTCCCATCCATAAGGCCCCGAGCATGGACAGAATGGCCAGCAGGTCGACGCCAAACTGCCGGCGGATCAGCGCGCTGCCGGTTTCAAACAGCAATACCAGCAGGGCCGGTATCGTGGCGCACACCAGCAGCCAGCGGGTCGGCAGGTGCCAGTCACTGGCCGCGCCAAGCCAGTGCAGCATCAAAGACAGCAAGGGAATCGCCAGCAGCAGCAGATTCCATCCCATCGCGTGATGTTTCATGGCGGTGACTCCGCGGCAGAGGTGGTTGGGGGGATCATCGGTAATCGCAAGGTGGCGCACAGTCCGCCCTGCGGTGAAGGTTCGAGCTGCAGCTGCCCGCGGTAAAGCGCTGCCAGTTCGGCGACGATCGACAGACCCATGCCATGTCCCGGTACCGACTCGTCCAGTCGCACGCCCCGCTGCCGCACGGCATCCAGTGCTTCGGGCGCAATGCCGGGGCCGTCATCCCGGATCTGGCACTGCAGTTGTCCCTGCCGGGTGGTCACCGTCAGCGTGACCTGATGCCGTGCCCATTTGCAGGCATTGTCCAGCAGGTTGCCGAGCATTTCCTGCAGGTCCTGTTTTTCGCCGGCAAAGCGAAGCCGGCCATTGGCCTGATCCCACTGCATGCTCAGTTGCCGCTCGGCATGGACCAGTTGCATGGTGCGCAGCAATCCGTCGATGACCGGACCGACTTCGACGGCATGCCCGGGCACTTCTGCCGCGGCGGCGGCGCGCGCACGGGCGAGGTGCCATTGCACCTGGCGACTTGCCAGATCTATCTGCTCCTGCATCCGCTGACTGATGTCGCGCATGCCGGGCTGTGACGATGCCAGTTGTTCTGCGGTTTGGCGCATGACCGCCAGCGGTGTCTTGATGGCATGCGCCAGATTGCCTGCCTGTATCCTAGCCCGTGCGACCAGTTCGGCATTGCGCTGCAGGACCAGATTGAAATCTGCTGCCAGCGCTTGCATTTCCTGGGGGAAGCGTCCCTGAAGCTGGCTGGCTCGTCCCTGCTGGATGTCCTGCAAGGCCTGGCGCAATCCTCGCATCGGAGCGAGGCCGACATGGACCTGAACCAGGGCGGCAATGATGAGCAAGAGGCACAGCAGACCGAGTGCCAGTGTCAGCATGCCGGAAAAGGCACTCATGGCCTGATGGATGCTGCGCATGTCGGCGGCCACGATCAGCCGCCACTGGCTGCCCTGCGCCGCCGGCAGGCGAACGACGCGCTCCAGCGCCATCAGTTGCTGGTCTGCCGGTCCGCTGATGTCGTGCTGGTGCAGGGAGCCGGCCACCAGCCCATCGTCCGGCAGCCGCAGGGTGACATCCCACAATGAGCGCGAGCGCAAGCGGCCAAGTTGCAGGACATGACCGTTTTTCAGTTGATCAATTTGCCAGTACAACCCGGCATAGGGGCGGGACAGGCGTGGGTCGGACAGCCGGGAGGGGTCCACCACCGGCTCGCCTTGGGGACTGAGGTCGAATTGGGCGGTGAGTTGATCCAGTTGCCAGGAGAGCATCTGTGCCATCTGGCGATCCACGTGGTCGTGGAACAATCGCTGCAGGGACCAGCCGGTCAGCAACAGCGCCAGACTGATGCTGATGGCGGTGGCGAGCAGCAATCGCCAGCGCAAACTGTCCCGGAGCGTGGTCCACAGCGGCATGGTTATCCCTTGTTCAGTCGGTAGCCCAGTCCCCGCAGGGTTTCAATGGCTTCGGTGGGGAGTTTTTTGCGCAGGCGCCCGATGAACACTTCGATGGTATTCGAATCCCGGTCGTAATCCTGGGCGTAAATGTGTTCGGTCAATTCGCTGCGGGAGATGATGGTATCCGGCCGGTGCATCAGGTAGGCCAGCACCAGGTACTCATGGCGGGTCAGGTTGACCGGTACGCCGCTGACACAGACTTTGCCGCTTCGGGTATCCAGCGTGATGTTGTGGCAGGAGAGTAATGGTGAGGCCAGGCCATGGGCGCGACGGATCAGCGCACGGACCCGCGCCAGTAGCTCTTCCATATGAAATGGCTTGGCAAGATAGTCATCCGCGCCGGCATCAATGCCCTCGACCTTGTCATGCCAGCTGTCCCGGGCGGTCAGAATCAGTACCGGCATGCTGCGGGCGTTCTGCCGCCAGCGCTTCAGCACCGAGATCCCGTCCATCCCGGGCAGGCCGAGATCCAGGATGACGGCATCGTAGTTTTCGGTATCCCCCATGAACCAGGCCTCCTGGCCCTGCTCGGCTTCATCGACGACATAGCCGTTGGTGCGCAGGGTGTCCGCCAGTTGCTGGCGCAGGGTCCGCTCATCTTCGACCAGCAGCAGTCTCATGCCCCCTCTCCCGGCGCATAGGGATGGCCATGTCTTTTGCCTGCCCTCTGCGGCTTGGTTCTGCTATCGATCAGGGTTGCCGTTCTGGCGTTGTAACGCACTTTGCGCACGACGCCATTGTCCTGCAGCAGCTTGATCTCATAAACCCACAACTGCTCCTGGCGATCCAGCTCGACTTCCAGGACCGCGCCGGGGAAGGCCTGCTGCACGACTTTCATGACCTTTTCCAGTGGCAGGATTTCGCCCGCCTGCACGGCTTTGCGGGCGACATCCTGCTCCGTGTCTGCCCGGCAAGGCGGCGGGAGCAGCAGCCCCGGCAGCAGCATCATGCCGGCAAATGAACTCCACTTCATGGTGTGGTCCTGTGTTGGCGAGTTTTCACCCTATCTCACTGTAGCTGAACGGCAGATGAACACGGCCTTCAGGCTGGCTTCAAGTGTGTTGGTGGAGACTGGCAGCATCACTCAGCAAAGGAGTCACAACATGCAGCGATGCGCTCTTCTGGCCGGCTTGACCTGCCTGTGCCTTGGTGCCCTGGCACAGGCTGGCGACACCACCCCGGCCGCTCAGTTGCAACACTGGAACCAGCAGGCTGGCAGCCCCGGTCAGGCCGCTCGTGGTCAGCTGTTCTTTACCCGGAATCATGGTGCCGAGTGGTCGTGTGCATCCTGTCACGGCAACCCGCCCAGTGCACCAGGCAAGCATGCCGGTACCGGCAAGGTCCTGTCACCCCTGGCCCCCGCATTTAATCCGGCTGCCCTGACCGATCAGGCCAAGACGGACAAATGGTTCCGGCGCAACTGCAATGACGTGCTGAAGCGGGAATGTACCGCACTGGAAAAAGCCGATGTGCTGGCTTTTCTGATCAGCCTGCGTCGCTAGGAGAACGGCCATGCACATTGCCAAGCCGATTTTGCTGGTGGCATTACTGAGTGGCCCGGGCTGGATCCCGGCGGCCCTGGCCGAGGGCAAACACGCGATGCCGCGCACGGTGCCCAAGGCCTATCAACAAGAATGTGCGGCCTGCCATCTGGCGTATCCCCCCGGGCTGCTGCCGGCCGAGTCCTGGCAACGCATCATGGGCAATCTGGACAAGCATTTCGGGACGGATGCCAGCATCGACCCGGCCAGCGTCAAGCTGATCGCCAGTTGGCTGCAGGACAACGCCGGGCAAGGCAAGCATATGCGCTCGGCGCCAGCGCAAGACCGGATTACCCGCAGCAGCTGGTTCATGCACAAGCATTCGGCCATCGGTCCGGATGTCTGGCGCCTGCCCTCGGTGAAGGGTGCCGCGAATTGCCAGGCTTGCCATGTCGGCGCCGAACAAGGGCGTTTCAGTGACGATGCGCTGCGCTTGCCGGCCGGGCTGTCGGTCGGGCAAATGCGTGCCTTTCAGGGAGACTGACATGACAACCCGGATGGAATCTCCCGCTCAGGACGCCCCGGTGACGGCTCCGGCCTCTCGCCGGGTGGTCGATGCGCCGGTGCGGATGTGTCATGCCTTGAGTGCTTTGTGCTTTACCGGCGCCTGGCTGACCGCGGAAAGCGAGGCCTGGCGCAGCCTGCACATGACGCTTGGCTATGCACTGGCCGGACTGCTGGTCTTTCGTCTGCTGTATGGCCTGATGGGGCCGAGTCCGGCGCGACTGTCGCTCTGGCAAAGCCGTGCCGGGCTGTTGCCGGATCTGCTGCGCAAAGGCCGGTGGTGGCAGCCGTCGCCGAAGCAGTGGATCAGGCAGGGGCAGCAGGGTGTGATGGCCTTGCTGGTGCTGTTATTGCTGTTCGGGATTGTGCCCCTGACGCTCACGGGCTATCTGAGCAATCATGACGCCCCCGAGTGGGTGGCAGAAGGTCATGATCTGCTCGGCAATCTGATGCTGGGACTGGTCCTGGCTCATGTCGGGCTGGTACTGCTGGCCTCGCTGCTGCGTCAACAAAACCTGCCCTGGTCGATGCTGACCGGCCGTCTCCCGGGTCGTGGCCCTGATCTGGTGACGCGCAATCATCACTGGCTCGCCCTGCTGTTGCTGGCTGCCGTTCTGGGCTTCTGTGCCTATGACTGGCTGTCTGCCAGCAGTGCGACTGTCGGTTTGTCCGGCCCCACCCATTGGAATGAAAGCACACATCATGATGAGTCAGACTGAAACGCTCTATCTTTGTCAGGCCTGTGGCGTGGTCTATGACCCGCGCGCCGGATGGCCGGAAGAAGGATTCGCCCCCGGCACCCCCTGGGAGGCCATTCCGGATGACTGGCGCTGCCCGGAGTGTGGTGTCACCAAGCGTGATTTTGTCCCCCTGGCTTGTTAGGCCGGCCATTTGACTGCTGGCGGATGGCGGCTTGCGCCGTCCGCCAGCGATACAGGAGAAAAGTATGCACCCGGTACTCGACCAATTCGTCCGGCAATTCATCGGCACGGTCATGGCGACCCTGCTGCCCCTGATCGTCATGGTGTTCCTGCACATGCCGTCCCATCTGGCGGCAACCACTGCCGGCGAACATCTGTCGGCGCCCGCCGAACTATCCGTACAAACGTCCCGCCCGGGCAAAGCCATCGGCTGACGGCTGCCCCGGGGTCTCGCGCTTCCCCTCGCTCACATGACTAGACAAATTAAACATTTGTCTAGTTTTCCTGCTTTATGCTAGATTTTTCCAAACCACGATTTTTATGTGATTTTTGCCGTTTTTCGTGCTGATTTCAGCTTTTTTGCATATTTTTGGAAATATTTCATTTTATCTGATTGATCTGTCTAGACTGATGCCCGCCGCAGCGCGGCATGACCCAAGATAGCGATATCCCGATCCAAAGGTTTTGACATGCAAGACAACCAAGCTAACGGCGGCTTGCGCCGCGCCCTGCGCGCGCGCCATCTGTCGATGATTGCCATTGGCGGTTCGATCGGCACCGGGCTGTTTCTGGCTTCCGGTGCCACCATTGCCAGTGCCGGCCCGGCCGGCGCGCTGCTGGCCTATGCGGTGTGCGGTCTGATGGTGTATTTCCTCATGACCAGTCTGGGGGAGATGGCGGCCTATATGCCGCAGACCGGTTCATTTCAGGTGTATGGCAGCCGCTTTGTCGACGAGGGTTTCGGCTTTGCGCTGGGCTGGAATTACTGGTTCAACTGGGCGGTGGTGATCGCCGTCGAGCTGGTGGCGGCCGGGCTGATCATGCATTACTGGTTCCCCGCCACGCCGGGCTGGGTGTGGAGTGCGCTGTCCCTGGCGCTGATCGTGGCGCTGAACATTGTGTCGGTGAAGGGGTTCGGCGAGGCGGAATACTGGTTCTCGCTGCTGAAGGTGCTGACCATCATCGCCTTCATCGTCATCGGTCTGCTGATGATTGTCGGCATCATGACCCGCCCGGTGTATCACGGTCTGGCGGCGGGCCTGCCGGTGTTTTTTGCCAGCGGCAACGGCTTCGTCGGCGGTTTTGGTGCTTTTATCAGTGTTTCGATGGTGGTCGGCTTTGCCTATCAGGGCACCGAGGTGATCGGTGTGGCCGCCGGCGAGGCGGATGATCCGGCTCAAACCTTGCCGCGTGCGGCAAGACAGATTTTCTGGCGCATCCTGATGTTCTACATGCTGTCGATTCTGGTGGTCGGCCTGCTGCTGCCCTACAACGATCCGCTGTTGCTGAAGAATGATATGAGCGATGTCGGCGCCAGCCCGTTCACCCTGGTGTTCCAGCGTGCCGGCATGGCGGCGGCGGCCAGCGTGGTCAACGCCACGATTCTGTCGGCGGTGTTGTCGGCGGGGAATTCCGGCATCTATGCCTGCACGCGCATGCTCTACAGCATGGCGCAAAATGGCATGGCGCCGCGGGCGCTGGGCAAGGTGTCGCGCAACGGGGTGCCGCGCAACGCGCTGTATCTGACGACCGCCGTGGCGGCGCTGTGTTTCCTGACTTCGCTGTGGGGTGACAGCAAGGTGTATATGTGGCTGCTGAACTGTGCCGGCATGACGGGGTTCATCGCCTGGCTGGGCATCGCCATCTGCCACTACCGCTTCCGCCGGGCGCTGGTCGCCCAGGGCAAGGATCTGTCGGTGCTGCCGTATCGTGCCAGGTGGTTCCCCTTCGGTCCGCTGTTCGCCTTTGTGCTGTGTCTGGTGATCATGCTGGGGCAGAACGTCGGGGCCTTCAGCGGTGCGCACATCGACTGGAACGGCGTGCTGGCCACCTATATCGGCATTCCGCTGTTCCTGCTGTTCTGGCTGGGCTACAAGTGGAAGCATCGCCGGCCGCTGATTGCGCTGGGCGATATCGACTTCTCGGCGGCACGCGCCGACCGTTGAGCGGACTCAGGCCGCCAGCGCCGCCAGCTGGCGGCAGGTTTCGCCGATGCCGGCGTGAATGCAGGGGTCGAACAGCTCGTCGAAGCGGGTCGGGGTGTAGTTGATCAGGGCGCAGGGGATGCCGGCGCGCGCCGCCTCGACCGGGATCAGGTTCACCGGCGACACCTCGAGCGAGGAGCCGAGCACCAGCAGCAGATCGGCCTCCAGTGCCGCATGAAATGCGGCCTCGATCAGGGGCACGGCTTCGCCATACAGCACCACATCCGGCTTGAGCACTTCATGGCAGCGGCGGCACAGCGGCAGAGTGTGATGCTGGACATAGTCGAGGGCATGGCTGCTGCCGCAGGCCGGGCAGCTGGCGGTCAGCAGGGTGCCGTGCAATTCCAGCACCTGGCTGTTGCCGGCCCGGCCATGCAGGCCGTCGATGTTCTGGGTCAGGATGGTGAGCTGTTTGCCGCCCTGCTCCAGTTCGGCCAGAAAGCGGTGGCCGTCGTTGGGCAGATAGCCGCCGACCATCTTGAGATGAAAGATCTCGCGGAACGCCTGCCAGAAGGCCTCCGGTTCGCGCTGGAAATAATCGATCGACACGACTTCGGGCAGGCTCATGTTGCGGGTCCACAGCCCTTTGGCGGAGCGGAAATCCGGAATGCCGGACTCGGTGCTCATGCCGGCTCCGCTGAGCACGGCGATGTGGTTGGCCTGATCGATCAGTTGACGCAAGGCAGTCAGCGCGGGGGACATGGTGTTTTTTCTGGCAAGACGGTTTGATGCCGTCATTATAGCCTTACCACAGCCAGGCCAGCCCGAACACTGCCAGCATCAGGCACCCGAGCAGCAATTTGGCCAGGGTGGCGACGATCAGCCCGCTGCCGGCAGCCAGCGCCGCCCGTCCGGCCTGGCGCCAGTCGCGGCCGCTGCTGCGTTCGCCCAGCAGGGCGCCCAGCAGCGGGCCGAGCAGCAGGCCCGCCAATCCGCCGAACACACCCAGCACACTGCCGAGGCCGGCACCCCACATGGCACGGGAGCTGGCACCGCTCTTGCGTACGGTCCAGGCCGAGGCCAGGTAATCGGCGAGCCAGCCCAGCAGAGCCAGCAGGCCCAATAGCAGCAGCGGGGCCAGACCGACATGCTGATAGCCATCGTGCCAGGCCAGCAGCCACAGTCCGCCAAAGATCAGCGGCACGCCCGGCAGCAGCGGCAGGAGAATGCCGGCAAAACCGGCGGCGATCATCAGGATGGCGAGCACGGTGTAGGTTTCCGTCATGGTTCCATTCCATGTTTAGTGGGTAGCGCATGCTGACGCAGGATCAGACGGCACGCCAGGATTGCAGGGCGGCTATCCGCGCCGCCAGCGGCGGGTGGGAGGAAAACAGCCGGCCCAGTCTGCCGCCGGGCAGACCGTGTATCCCCAGGGCCGCCATGCGCGCTGGCAGGCTGGCCGCCTGCCCGCCCTGCAGCCGGCGCAGGGCGGCAATCATGGCCTCTCGCCCCACCAGCCTTGCCGCGCCGGCATCGGCACGGAATTCGCGCTGGCGCGAGAACCACATCACGATCAGGGAACCCAGCAGGCCGAGCACGATTTCCAGGACGAAGTAGGTCAGGAAATAGGCCCAGCTCGCCTGCCGTCCTTCGCCCTGCAACATGCGTTCGACCGCCCAGCCGACGGCACGTGCGACGAAGATGACAAAAGTGTTGATCACGCCCTGCAGCAGGGTCATGGTCACCATGTCGCCATTGGCGATATGCGACACTTCGTGCGCCAGCACGGCCTCAGCCTCGCTGCGGCTCATGGTGTGCAGCAAGCCACTGGACACGGCGACCAGGCTGGCGTCGCGCCGCATGCCGGTGGCGAAGGCATTCACCTCCGGCGCGTCATAGATGGCGACTTCGGGCATGCCGATGCCGGCCTGCTGTGCCAGGCGGCGAACCGTGCCCAGCAGCCAGGCCTCCAGCTCGTTTTGCGGCTGGGTGATGACCTGGGCGCCGACCGACATTTTGGCCACCCAGCGCGACATGGCCAGGGAGATCAGTGCGCCGCCGAAACCGAACAGGGCAGCAAACACCAGCAGGCTGCCAAACTGCATGCCCTGGGCGCCGAGAAAGCGATCGGCGCCGAGCAGGCGGGCGGTGACCGACAGGGTCAGCAGCACCGCCAGGTTGGTCAGGACAAACAACACGATACGTTTCATGTCTGTGCTCCTTTCAGCGGAAGACCGGGTCAGACTTCATCTCGCCAGCCGCTGGCCGGCGGCACGCCGGACGCGGTCTTGCGCAGCGACAACACGATCGAGGTGCCGATGATGGCGGCCACCACCCCGAGCGAGAACAGTACCGGGATCGGCCACACATCCAGCAGCAGCATCTTGGCGCCGATGAATACCAGCACCACGGCCAGGCCATACTTGAGCAGAACGAAGCGATCCGCCAGGCCGGCCAGCAGGAAGTACATGGCGCGCAGGCCGAGAATGGCGAACACGTTCGAAGTCAGCACGATGAAGGGGTCGCGCGACACGGCAAAGATCGCCGGGATGGAGTCGACGGCAAACACCAGGTCGGAGACTTCCACCAGGATCAGCACCAGAAACAGCGGGGTGACAAAACGTGTCAGCCGCCCATCTTTGTGCTGCATGACGACAAAGCGCTCGCCCTGCAGCTGTTCGGTGACATTCAGGCGACGCCGCAGCCATTGCAGCAGGCGATTGTTGGCCGGATCGGCAGGTTGGTCGACGGTGCGCCACATCTTGATGCCGGTCAGCAGCAGGAAGGCGCCGAAGACATACAGCAGCCAGTGGAACTGGTTGATCAGCCAGACGCCGCCAAAGATCATGCCGGTGCGCATCACGATGGCGCCCAGGATGCCAAAGGCCAGCACGCGCTTTTGCAGGCTGGGCGGCACGGCGAAGGCAGCAAACAGCATCAGCCAGACAAAGACGTTATCAACGGCCAGGGATTTTTCGATCAGGTAGCCGGTGATGAATTCCAGTGTCTTGGTATCGGCCATCTCGCGGCCATACTGGCCATCCAGATGCCACCACAGCAGACCGGCAAAGCCCAGGGCCGTGGCGACCCAGATCACCGACCAGCTCGCCGCCTCGCGAAAGCTGACGCGATGTTCGCGCCCGCCGCCGACCAGCAGCAGATCAACCAGCAACATAAACAGGACCAGGGCAAAGAAGCCTGCCCACATCCACCAGGTACCAATGGTTTCCATACTTGACGCTCCCGGTCAGACAATGGCCGCGGCACCACCATGGCGCACGAAAAAACGGCCCGGATCCATTGCGGACTGAGGGCCGTTTTCTGCCTGACAGGGGGACCTCAGCTTACGCAGCAAAGGTCTTGCTCGCAGCACACGGGCTGCCTGGGATGCCGGGATGGCCGTTTCCGGCAATCCGTCGTGACGACACCACAGCGAAGAGCTACTCCCCCTTGGGATAGTGCCAAGATAGAAAAGCCAACGGTTTTCGTCAAGTATTATCTTGCTGCATCCGTCTATCCGGACTGCATGGAACAATCTACAAACATGGTAATCTGGCGCGGATACACTCCCCGATCACCCTAACCAGTGCAGGATCGTCTCTCGGCATGGCAAATCTGATTGCACCTTCCCAATACGGCTCGGACGAGGCCGGTCTGATCACGGCGTACCGCTTTCGCCCCGGGACACCCGGCGAGCCGCTGGACGCCAGTGAAGCGCAGGCTTGTCTGGCCGCCCGCGAGGAAGGGGTGTTCGTCTGGCTGCATTTCAATCTGGCCAATGCGGCGGCCGAGCGCTGGCTGCGCCAGCACTTGCCGCTGCCGGACGAGTTCTACGAGGCGCGCCATGCCGGCTCGCGCTCGACCCGTATCGAGCAGCTCGGGCCGGATTTGCTGGCGGTGGTCAACGACGTGACCTTCAGCGCCGACCTGCTGTCTTCGGACATTTCCACACTCTGGGCCTATGCCAGCCAGCGGGTACTGGTGACCGCGCGCCTCAAGCCGCTGCGATCGGTGGACATGCTGCGCATTGCGGTCCGGCAGGGTACGGTGTTTCCTTCCACGGTCAGCCTGATGGTGCATTTGCTGCAGGATCAGGCGGATGTGCTGGTCGGCATGGTGCGCGAGACCACCACCCGGGTGGACGTGATCGAGGACAATCTGCTGGCACAGCGTCTGAGCCACCACCGCTCGGATCTGGCGGCCATGCGCCGGGTGCTGGTACGTTTCCGGCGCCTGCTGGCACCGGAGCCGGGTGTGCTGCTGCGCCTGCTCAATCGCCCGCCGGTCTGGCTGACCGAGGCCGATGTGCAGGCGCTGCGCACCTCGACCGAGGAGTTTTCCCTGGTGCTGAGCGATCTGGATGGACTGGTGGAACGGATCAAGCTGTTGCAGGAGGAGCTGGCCACCCGTCTGGACGAGCAAACCAACCGCACGCTGTTCACCCTGACGGTGGTGACGGTGCTGGCTTTGCCGATCAATATCGTGGCCGGCTTTTTCGGCATGAATGTCGGCGGCGTGCCCTTGTCCAGCCACCCGCACGGTTTCTGGATTCTGGTGCTGCTGGTGGCCAGCTTCACCGGGCTGGCAGGCTGGTGGGCATTCCGCGGACGCGACCGTTATTGAGCCGCCGCGCCTTGCAGAGCCAGCACCATCTTGCCGAGGTTTTTTCCCTGCAGCATGGCGATCAGCGCATCGGCGCACCGTTCCAGGCCATGCACCACGGTATCGGCCAGCGGCAGTTCCCCCTGTTGCAGTGCCGGCAGCAGCCAATCTTCCAGTTCGCCCTGTACGGGGCGGTAATCCCGCACCAGGAAACCCTGCAAGGTCAGGCTCTTGCCAACGACATCGTATAACTTCGGCTGAGGCGGGGCGCCGGACCCGTTGTACAAACTGACCGCACCGACCCAGGCGATACGTCCCCGCTCGGCCATCAGCGAGATCGTCTGATCCAGTTGTTGTCCGCCGACATTTTCCAGCGCAATCTGCGCGCCCCCCGGCAACGCGGCCTGCAAGGCTTCTGTGGCATGGGCATCGTGGTAATCCACCACCTGATCGAAGATCCCCTGAGCCATCAGCGCTTGCGCCTTGCTGGCGGAGCCGGTGCTGCCAACGATGCGCCCCGCGCCCAAGCGGCGTGCCATCAGTGCCGCCGCCATGCCGACCCCTCCTCCGGCGGCATTGATGAAAACATCTTCGCCGGGCTGCAACCGGGCAATACGGGTCAGGGCAACATAGGCGGTCAGGCCGGTGCCGCCCAGCAGGCCGAGCCAGGCGCGCAGCGGCACACCCGGTGGCGGCGTCAGCACCACGGCCCCGGCGGCGGGGAGGACGGCATGGCTGCGCCAGCCCTGGCGGTGGTACACCAGCGAACCGACCGGCAGCGTGGCGGCTCGCGAGGCGATGACCCGCCCCAGGCTGCGGCCTTCCAGCGGCTGATGCAATGCCCATTCGGCATCCATGCATTCACGCATATAGGGATCAACAGACAGAAACAGGTTCTCGACCAGCACCTCGTCAGCCGCCAGATCCGGCAAGGGTCCGCTGACCAGGGCAAAGTCTTCCGGGCGCGGCATGCCGTCTGGGCGGCGAATCAGGTGAAACCATTGTCCTTGCATGACTCGTTCTCCATCTCGGGGGAAAGTACTCAGGCTAGGTCACTGGCCATGGCGAATAAAGTCATGCAATATGGATTGATTATTCGTTTTTTGTGAAGAATTCAGGGGCAGCATGGATCAGCTTCAGGCGATGCGGGTGTTCTGTCAGGTGGTGGACGCCGGCAGCATGGCGGCCGCGGCAAGGGTGCTGGATCTGGCTCCGGCCAGTGTGACCGCCACCATCTCCCGGCTGGAGCGCCATCTCGGCGTCAGTCTGTTACAGCGCAGTACCCGGGCGCTGGCCATGACCGAAGCTGGCCGCTTGTGGTACGGTCAGGCACGCCAGATCTTGCAGCAGGCTCAGGCGGCCGAGGAGGCGGTACGGCGTCATGCGCGCGAGCCGCATGGTCAGTTGCGGGTGACGACCACGCCTGGGGTGGCGGCGCATTTCATTTATCCCTGGCTGGCGGATTTTTGCCACGATTATCCGCACATCGAGGTCGAGCTGCTCATCGATCACCGGGTACTCGACCTGCAGGGCGAAGGCATCGATCTGGCCTTGCGCACCGGCCATCTGGCCGACTCTTCCCTGATTGCCCTGCCCTTGTTGCACTATCATCATCTGACCTGTGCCAGTCCGGCCTATCTGGCACGACACGGCGTACCGCAGCATCCGCGCGAGCTGGCGGCACACGCCTGCCTGACTTACCGCCGCCACAGCCGCTGGCGCTTCCAGCATGAAGGAGAAATGCTGGAAGTGGCCGTGTCTGGCCGGCATGTCAGCAATGATGCCCGGGCGCTGCTTGCCTGGGCGCTGGCAGGCGAAGGGCTGCTGCGACAGCCCGACTGGTTGCTGGCCGAGGCGCTGCGGCAGGGCCAGTTGCAGGCGGTGCTGACACCGTTCACCCTGAGCGGACGACAGCGCACGCCGCTGAGCGCGGTGCTGCCACAGCAGGGTTTGCGGCCTCGAAAGGTCGATGTCTTTCTCTCTGCCTTGCGGGCGTTTCTGGCTCAGGACAGCCGCGATATATACCCTCCCGAAATAAAAACATAAGTTATTATTATTTCTAGAACTAATTTATTGCTGTTAAAGTCACTGCAAAACCAACCAAAATCCAGGAGCATCCATGAAACTCGTCCCGACCCTGTTACTCGCCCTGTCCCTGCCGCTGGCAGCGACTTCCGCCCTCGCCGATGATCTGGCCGCCATCAAGTCTGCCGGTGTCATCAAGTTCGGTACCGAAGGCACCTATGCCCCGTTCACCTTCCATGACGCCAGCGGCAAGCTGGTCGGCTTCGATGTCGAACTGGGTCAGGCTATCGCCAAGCGTCTGGGCGTGAAGGCCGAGTTTGTCGAAGGCAAGTGGGACGGCCTGATCGCCGGTCTGGATGCCAAGCGCTACGATGCCGTGATCAACGAAGTCGGCATCACGGAAACCCGCAAGGCCAAGTACGATTTCTCCAATCCCTACATCGTCTCCAAGGCGGCGCTGATCGTGCGCAGCGACAACAGCAGCATCAAGTCGTTTGCCGATCTGAAGGGCAAGAAATCGGCCAACACCCTGACCAGCAACTTCGGCAAGATCGCCCAGGCCAACGGTGCCGAAATCGTGCCGGTACAAGGCTTCAATGACGCCATCGAACTGCTGGCTTCCGGCCGCGTCGATGCCACCATCAACGACAGCCTGTCCTTCCTGGACTTCAAGAAGCATCAGCCGAATGCCAAGGTGAAAATCGTGGCGACCGATGCCAATGCCGATTCCTCCGGCGTGATCTTCCGCAAGGGCAACCCGCAACTGCAGGCCGCCATCAACAAGGCGCTGGCTGAGCTGAGCGCTGACGGTACCTACAAGAAGATTTCGCACAAGTACTTCGGCGCCGACGTTTCCAAGTAAGCTGCCGCAACAGGCACCGACGACCCCGGCGCATGCGCCGGGGTGTTTGCTTTTGTGCCCGACCACTCTGTTGAAAGGACATCATGCCGGACTGGTTGAAACTGATGCTGGACTCCCTGCCTTCCCTGCTCTACGCCGGGGTGGTGTTTACCGTGCCGCTGACGCTGCTGTCGTTCGCGCTGGGCCTGAGCCTGGGCTTCGTCACGGCGCTGGTGCGGCTGTTTGCGCCGGCCCCGCTGGTGGCCATCGTGCGCTTTTACGTCTGGCTGATCCGCGGGACGCCGCTGCTGGTGCAGCTGTTCCTGATTTTCTACGGTCTGCCGAAGGTGGGCATCGTGTTCGATCCCTTCCCGGCGGCGCTGATCGGCTTCTCGCTCAATGTCGGCGCCTACACCTCGGAGGTGATCCGCGCGGTGATTCAGTCGGTGCCCAAGGGGCAGTGGGAAGCGGCCTACTCGATTGGCATGACCTGGCGTCAGGCGATGCAGCGTACCATTCTGCCGCAGGCCACCCGCGTGGCCGTGCCGCCGCTGGCCAATACCTTCATCTCGCTGATCAAGGACACCTCGCTGGCCGCCGTACTGACGGTGCCGGAAATCTTTCAGGCCGCGCAACGCATTGCGTCGGTCACCTATGAACCGCTGATTCTCTATACCGAAACCGCGCTGATCTATCTGCTGTTCAGCTCGGTGCTGTCCTGGTGGCAGCAGAAGCTCGAGCTGCGCTTTGGCCAGCATCTGACGCAGGAAGGAGCGCGACCATGATTCGCCTGACGCAGATCCACAAGCAATTCGGCCACAACCCGGTGCTCAAGGGCATCGACCTGGCGCTGGAGTCCGGCACCGTCACGGCGCTGATTGGGCCGTCCGGCAGTGGCAAGAGTACGCTGCTGCGCTGTGTCAACCTGCTGGAAATCCCGCAGCACGGCAGTGTGGAAGTGGGCGAGCATCGCATCGACTTCGATCATCGCGGTCAGCATTCGCGCCATGCCGTGCAGGCCTTGCGGCGTCAGACCGGCATGGTCTTTCAGAACTTCCAGCTGTTTCCGCACCGTACGGTGATCGAGAACGTGATGGAAGGACTGGTCACCGTGCAGAAGGTGCCGAAGGCCGAGGCGCGGGTCCGGGCGATGAGTCTGCTGGAAAAGGTCGGCATGGCACACAAGGCCGATGCCTGGCCGGCCACGCTGTCGGGCGGGCAGCAGCAGCGTGTGGCGATTGCCCGTGCGCTGGCGCCGCAACCGCAGGTGCTGTTGTGTGACGAGCCGACGTCGGCACTGGATCCGGAGCTGGCCGGCGAGGTGGTCGAGGTGCTGCGCCAGCTGGCGCAGGAAGGCATGACCATGCTGATGGCCACCCACGATCTGCGTCTGGCGGCGAACATCGCCCAGCACGTGGTGTTTCTGGAAGATGGTCAGGTCATCGAGTCGGGCAGTCCGCAGGCGCTGTTCGGGCAACCGCAGCATCCGCGGACGGTGGATTTCGTCTCCACCCTGACCGGGGCGCAACAGCTGCCGCAGCAAGCCTGATTCAGGTGGGGGTGTCGCCGGGCACCTGGCGTGACAGGGATTGGGCCAGCAATTCGAACAGCTGGTCGACACACAGCGCCAGCAGAACCAGCAGCACCGCTGCCTGAAACACCGGGGCGGCCTGGAAGCCGGAGAGTCCGGCGATGATAGGCAGACCCAGGGTCGATGTCCCCAGCGTCGCGGCCAGGGCGGCGCCACCGAGGATGAGCATCACCGCACGGCGCATGCCGCCGAGCATGACGGGCGCGGCCAGCGGCAGTTCGATCTGCCAAAGCCGCTGCCAGTGTGTCATGCCGATGGCGCGCCCGACCTCACGCGTCGCCTCCGGCACCGCATCCAGCCCGTCCAGGGTAGCCTGTGCCACCGGCAACATCCCGCCGAGCATCAGGGCCAGCAGCGCCGGCCCCACCCCACCACCCATCAGCAGTGCCGCCACGGCCAGCAGGACCAGGGGCGGAAACCATTGCAGCATGGCCAGCAGGCTGTGCAGCAGGGGTCGCCAAGCCCGGCCTTGCGGTCTGGTCACCAGCACGCCCAGCCCGACGCCGGCCAGCAGCGCCAGCCCCGAGGCGGCAGCGGCCAGAGACAGCTGGTACCACAGCAGCGTCGCAAACCCCTGCCCGGCCTGGCCGGGAAACAGCAGCAGCCAGATCAGCAGCAGGCAGAGACAGCCAAGCAGGGGGCGCCAGGGTTTGCCAATCGAAAGCCTCATCGGGTCACATCCAGCAAATCGGTAAAGTGCAGGGTGCCGAGCATCTGCCCCTGCGCATCGGCCACCGGCAGGCAACTGACATGGCGAGCGATGAAAATCGACAAGGCTTCGCGCAGCGTGCAGTCGGCGGCAATTGGCTGTCCGCTGCTGTGCACATTGCGCCGTACCAGATGTTCGACACGATCCAGGGCCAGCAGACGCACACCGACATCACTCTGATCGACCCACTGGCGCAGAAACGCGCAGCCAGGTGCCAACAGAACCTCGCGCGGGGTGCCCTGCTGCACCACCTGCCCCTGATCCATCACCACGATTCTTTCCCCGAGGCGCAGCGCCTCGTCCAGGTCATGGGTCACCAGCAGCACGGTTTTGCCGTACTGCTGGTGAATGCGGACCAGGGCCTGCTGCAGGCTCTGGCGTGTCAGCGCATCGACCCCGCCGAACGGGTCGTCCAGCAGCAGGACGGATGGTTCGGCCGCCATTGCCCGCGCCAGTGCGACCCGCTGCTGTTGCCCGGCGGACAGCTGATGCGGATAGCGCTGGCGGAAGCGCTCCGGCGGCAGTTCCAGCAGAGCCATCAGGCTGTCGACCTGTTGGTCGATGCGTGATGCGGGCCATTTCAGCAGGGCCGGCACGGCCGCGATGTTTTGCGCCACGGTCCAGTGTGGAAACAGGCCGACCGACTGGATGACATAGCCGATCTGACGCCGCAGCATCTCCGGGGCCTGGCTGTTGATGTCGTGACCATCGACCGTGATCAGGCCGGTATCCGGTTCGACCAGCCGGTTGATCAGTTTCAGGAGGGTGGACTTGCCCGAACCGGGCGGACCGATCAGGGAGGTGAATTGGCCAGCCGGTATTTTCAGGTTGAGGTCCGTGACGGCCGACCAGCCGCCATACCGCTTGTTGACGCCGGAAATCTTAATCATGTGGGGGAACCCCTATCAGGGAAATGGCCAGCCGGAAGCTGGCGTCGACCAGCATGGCCAGCAGCACGATGGGCAGCACGCCCAGCCCGATCAGGTCAACGGCGCGGGCCGACAGGCCCTCGAACAGCAAGGTGCCCAAGCCCCCGGCGCCGATCAGTGCGGCCACGGCAGCCAGACCGATGGTCTGGAGGGTGGTGGTGCGCAGGGCAGACAGGTAGACCGGCAGGCCAAGCGGCAGCTCGACCTGGCGAAAGCATTGCCACTCGGTCAGGCCGATGCCGCGGGCACTGTCGCGCGCGGTCCGGGAAATCTGCCGCAGGGCCGCCAGCGTGCCCTGCGCGACGGGCGGCAAGGCAAACAGCAACAAAACCAGCAGGGAGGGCATGATGCTGACTCGGGCAGCGTCATGGCTGCCCGGCCCCAGCAGCACGAACAGCACGGCACATACGGCCAGGGCGGGCAGGGTCTGCAGCGCCTTGAGCACGGCAAGCAGTTGCCGCGCCATGCGGGGGTGCTCGTCGCAGGCCAGGCCCAGTACGGTTCCGAGCACCGTGGCGGGCAACATGGTCAGGAGGAGCAGCAGCAGATGGCGCCACAGTGCCTGATCAACTGTCGTTGCGTGGCGGCGATAGGCCCGCAGCAGGGACAGCTGGTCACATTGTCCGCTGTGCAGCAGCCAGATCAGCGGCAGGCACAGCAAGCATGCTGTCAGCCAGCACAGCGGGCGGGACAGTTCGAGCTGGCGCAAGGATTCGCGCCCCTGCAGCACGGCATAGAGTTGCAACAACCAGAAGCCGGCACCCAGCGAGACACGTCCGGCGGCCGCATCGTCGGGCAGCAAGCGCTGTGCGGTCTGTCCGGCCAGTCGCAGCATGGCGTAGTCCAGCAGCACCACGGCCAGCAGCAGGCACAGGTGCAGCCGCCCGTCCTGGCGGCGCCAGGGCGCCCAGGCTGGTACGATCAGCACCAGCAGCCACAGCCAGTCCGTCCCCTGCAGCAGGGCCGGCAGATACCTTGCCTGGTCGCCCGACTGCGCTGTACTCGCCTGCCCCAGCAGGGGGGCCAGCAAGGCGGCACCTAACAGGATCAACAGTCCCAGTTGCACCGGGCTATAACGCCGCTTCAACACGGCCATGCCTGACTCACTTCACCAATTCCTTCTTTTCGGGCGCATCATCCGCCAGCGGGTGCGATGGCACCGATGCCTCGGCATCGGCACATAGGGTAGTCGTTAATCATGCAGCAACTGCATATTGTATGGTGTGATCGCCGGAAAGGCACCTTCGGCGCGGGTGAGTTGCATTTATTGGTATAAAAGCCATTTGCCTGTCATAGAACATCTGGTTCCAACCGATCTGACGGCCGGCCGCTTGATGACACTGGTATTTTCAGATAAAGATAATTTATTATTGGCCTCCGGCAAGACTGCCTTGCCGCCCCTCATCAACCCGGATGTCGTCATGAACCATCAAGGTCGCACGCTCAAGCTGGCGCATCGCTTCGCCATTCTCCTCGCCGTTTTTGCCCTGGGTTTTGCACTTTATGGTGTCTGGTCGTTCAAGACACTCAACGATCTCAAGGTCAACGGCCCGCTGTATAACCGTATCGTTCAGAGCAAGGACCTGGTGGCGGAGGTGCAGCCGCCGCCGGAAAACATCATCGAATCCTATCTGGTGACGATGCAGCTGGCCGACACGACGGATCCGGGTCAGCAGGGACGTCTGCTCGACAAGCTGAACGCCCTGCACAAGCGCTATGAAGCGCGCTATCGCTACTGGACCAATCAGGGGCTGGACAGCGATTTGCAGCAGTCTTTCCTCAAGGAATCGCATGCGTCGGTCGAGGATTTTTACGATCAGGTGTTCAGCCAGCTGGTCCCGGCAGTACAGAAGGGCGACCGGGATGGCATCCAGTCGGTTATGCCCCTGATCAAGGCCTCGTATGAGGTACACCAGCAGACCATCCTCAAGGTGGTGGAGCAGGTGAACAAGAAAACCGCCGCCGACCTGGCCTCGGCGCAGGACAAGATCCATAACGCCACCCTGCTGATGCTGGCCATCTTGCTGCTGGCGCTGTTGGCCGGCATCGTGGTGGCCACCATCATCGTGCGCGGGCTGACGCGCAGCCTGGGCGGCGAGCCGGAGTTCGCCACCCGCATGACCCAGACGATTGCCAGCGGTGATTTGTCGGCGGAGATCGTGCTGCGCCCCGGTGATCATGACAGCCTGCTGGCCGGGCTGGTGGTGATGCAGAGGGCTTTGCGTCAGCTGATCGGCGACATCCAGTCGGCCGCCGATCAGTTGCTGCACTCGGCCAGGGATCTGTCCGGCGCCTCCGCGGACGTCTCCGGCCGGGCTCGCGAGCAGAGTGAGGCCGCCTCCGCGGTGGCGGCCTCGGTCGAACAGGTGAGTGTCAGCATCAATCATGTGGCGGAAAGCGCCCAGGACGCTCATGGCATCGCCCGCGATGCCGGCGAACTGTCGGTGCAGGGCGGAGAGCTGTTCCATGGCACGATCGGCGAGATCAATCTGATTGCCGACGAAGTTCAGCGCTCGACCGAGGTGATCCACCAGCTTGGCAGCCAGTCGGACCGCATCTCGCAGATCATCAATGTGATCAAGGAAATTGCCGATCAGACCAATCTGCTGGCGCTGAATGCCGCGATCGAGGCGGCACGTGCCGGAGAGGCCGGCCGCGGTTTTGCCGTGGTCGCCGATGAGGTACGCAAGCTGGCGGAGAAAACCTCCCGTTCGACCAAGGAAATCGGCGACATGATCAGCGCCATCCAGCAGGGCACGCAACAAGCGGTGCTCAGCATGGAAACCGGCAGCGACAAGGTCAGGGACGGTGTCGCGATGGCGGAGCGCGCCGGCGAGGCGATGGAGCAGATCGAAGGCGGGGTGCGCAAGGTACTGTCTGCAGTCGCCAGCATTTCCGAGGCCCTGGGCGAGCAGCGCTCGGCCAGCCATGACATCGCCGACAATGTGGAAAAAATCGCGCGCATGAGCGAGGAAAACAGTCAGGCCGTGCTGTCGGTGTCGTCCTCGGCGGACCAGCTGATCGAGCTGGCCAGTACACTGCGCAGCAAGGCCGGTCATTTCCGGCTGCAGGGATAAGTCCGACACGGCAGCCTGCCCTTCCCGGGCAGGCTGTGCCGGTGCCCGCCAGCGCCATCAGGCGGTTGATTGTGGCAAAAACCCAAAAAGCTTGATTCTGCTGTCATTTATCATTACTAATTTCCATCACAATCCTGCTGTCGCGGGCGCCTTGCCTCATACTAGGGGAACCCCGAGTAGGGTGTTGTTCCCGGCGGCCCATGCCGGGGCAATCCGCGGTTTGGCCGCGACTTGAAGCAAGTACTGGCAGCCCAGTGCCATTGGAACCCGCCCACCGGTCTGACAGGGCCAGGTGGGTCACTCGAGAAGCAGCACGATGCCGGCTATCGCCATACGCCTCATTCAGCGTTTTCTGCTGGCCAGCCTGCTGGCGCTGTCAGCGCCCCTGTTGTTGGCCGCACCCCTTGCCACGCCCGCGGTTCAGCCGCTGGTGCTGGCATTCAGTCCCTTGCCCCCCTGGAAGGTGATTGACGCCCAGGGCACGCCATCGGGTCCCTATCTGGACATCATCCGCAAGCTGACCGACCGGGTCGGCGTGCCGCTGGAGGTACGCCCCTGCCCGCTGATGCGCTGCCTGGAAATGCTCAAGCGCGGCGATGCCGACCTGGGCATCGGCATCGCACCCGGACCGGATCGCGACGCGATCGTCGATTTTCTGCGCCCGCCTTTTGCCGAGGGCAGCACGGTCTGCTTCTATCGCCGGCAGAATGATCCTGACTCGCGCGTCGAGCTTTACAGTGATCTGCAGCGCCTGCATATCGGCGTTACCAACGGTGCGCACTACTTCCCGCGCTTCGATCAGGACAAGAATCTGCTCAAGGATGGCGCGCCGGACAAGCTGTCCAATCTGCGCAAGCTGGTGGCCAGTCGTGTCGATGTGGCCATCATGGTGTGTGGCGAGGCCGAATTGTTGCTGGAACGCCCGGAATTTCGCCATCGTCTGGTGCTGGCCGGCCCGCCGATCAAGACCGGACCGCGCAATGTGGTCCTGGCCAGACATTCGCAGCATTACGGCATGAAGGACAAACTGCAGAAAGCCTTGCGGCAAATGGTGGAATCCGGAGAAATTCACCGTCTGCTGGCCCCGGTAGAACAATAAACGCGCCCGGCCGTCTCGCGGCGGGGCGCGTCATCAGCCCGGCGACTCGCCGCGCTTACAGCGATAGCAACAAATCCGGCCGGTCGCTGCAAATCATGTCGACCCCCCAGGACAGCAGCTTGCGAGCCCGGAGCGGCTCATTCACCGTATACGCCATCACCCGGTAGCCCTGGCCGTGCAGCTTCTGCACCAGCGCCTGCGTCAGATGCTGGTGATCGGCATGCAGCGCCGCGGCAGCGCACTGGCTCATTTCACTCAAATAATCCAGCGGGATCTCTTCAACCAGATAACCACGCGGCAGCTCGGGCACGGCCTGGCGGGCGGCGCGCAGGGCGGCGGGGGAGAACGACGACAACAAGGGCGGGATGGCGGCGCCTTGCCACAGCGCGCGGGCAGCCAGCGCCACCTTGCGGCCGGTTTCTTCGTCTTGCCCCGGGTTGGGTTTGATTTCCAGATTCACCGCCACGCCATGTTCGACACAAAAGGCGGCCAGTTCTTCCAGTGTCGGCAGCACCTCGCCACGGTAGGCCTTGTGATGCTTGATGCCGCAATCGAGCTGGCGCAATTCGGCCATGGTCAGCGCCCCGGCCAGGCCCTGGCCGTTGGTGGTGCGCTCAAGGGTATCGTCATGCAGCAGGAACAGTACCCCATCGGCAGACAGCTTGACGTCACACTCGACGGCACGGGCGCCGATCTTGTAGCCACGCCGCAACCCGGTCAGGGTATTTTCAGGGGCCAGGGCGCCACCGAGGCGGTGGGCAAAAATGCGCGGGTAAGGCCAGGACTGCATGCTTGATCCTTGTGAATGGCGGCGGCAATTGCCGGTTTAACGACATTGTCAAAATACTAATCGAATTCGAACGGAATATTGCCATTTTTTCCAAAGTCTTACGACGAGCCAACCAGCCTGTCGGCGCTTTTCCTTGTCAGACAGCCGGACAGGGCGTTTGCGCGGTCAGGCCTGCTGTTGTCGAACGACAACGTCGCGCGATTTCAACACCTGCAGGGCGAAAATATTTTGCGATGCAATATTCACCGGCTTTCTTGGTTATCATACCTAACAGTCGCTATACGATTATTACTCTAGCAGTGGTTTTTCTCGTTTGCCCGGCAAGCGCGATAAAACTTCACGCCAAGCTATTCAGGAAACGTATTGCGCCGGATTCCGGCATAAACTAGATTTGTTTACCCGAACGTAATAAAAGCCGCGTTCGGGCGCCAGAATTCTCCGCTTCGTGGTTTTAATGCTATTTGACTTTATGTGAAAGGAAGACGATGCAGATCGCAATTCCGGCCGAGTATACGGCTGGCGAGACGCGCGTGGCCGCGACACCGGAAACGGTGAAAAAGCTGGTGGCCATGGGGCACCCTGTGGTGGTCGAGCAAGGTGCGGGTCTGAAGTCGGCCATTCCGGATGCGGCCTATGTCGCGGCCGGTGCCACGCTGGCGGACAACCGTCAGGCTGCGCTGGCTCAGGGTGACATTGTGCTCAAGGTTCGCCCGGCCACCGCCGAGGAGCTGGCGGAAATGAAGCCCGGTGCCGCGCTGATTTCGCTGATGAACCCCTATGCCAACCCGACTTTCCCGCTGATGGCGGAAAAGAAGCTGTCGGCGTTTGCCATGGAACTGCTGCCGCGTACGACGCGGGCTCAGTCCATGGATGTGCTGTCCTCGCAGAACAATATTGCCGGCTATCGCGCCGTGCTGCTGGCTACCCAGTACTACCCGCATTTCATGCCGATGCTGATGACGGCGGCCGGGACGGTGAAGCCGGCCCGCGTACTGATCCTCGGGGTGGGTGTCGCCGGTCTGCAGGCGATTGCCACCGCCAAGCGCCTGGGCGCGGTGGTGGAAGCCTTCGACGTGCGTCCGTCCACCAAGGAACAGGTCGAGTCGATGGGGGCCAAGTTCGTCGAAGTCCCGATGACCGATGAGGAAAAGGCGGAAAACGACGGCGTCTACGCCAAGGAAATGTCGGAGGACTACAAGCGTCGTCAGGCCGAGCTGGTCGACAAGCACGCCCGACAGGCCGACATCATCATTACCACCGCGCTGATTCCGGGACGCCCGGCGCCGCGTCTGCTGTCGGAAGACACCGTGCTGGGCATGAAGCCGGGCTCGGTGGTGATCGACATGGCCGCGGAAAGTGGCGGCAACTGCGCGCTGACGCGCAGTGGCGAAGTGTTCCAGACCGAGCATGGCGTCACGCTGGTTGGAACGCACAATCTGCCTGGCCTGCTGGCCGCTGATGCTTCCAGCCTGTATGCCCGCAACCTGCTGACCTTCCTGAGCCTGATGCTCAGCAAGGAAGGTTTTGCCATTGATCTGGCCGATGACCTGCTCGACGCCACGCTGGTGACCCACAACGGCGAAGTGCGCTTCGGCAAGGCTCAGGGCTGATGGCCCCGGCATTCAAAGGAACAGGAGTTACACACTATGGTTGATCCGTTCATCACCAGTTTCACCATTTTCGTTCTGGCGGTCTTCGTGGGCTACCACGTGGTCTGGAACGTCACCCCGGCCCTGCATACCCCGCTGATGGCGGTGACCAATGCCATTTCCGGCCTGATCATCGTCGGTGCGCTGCTGCAGGTGGTCGACATCAACGGTCAGTCGATCACGCTGACCTCGGTGCTCGGCGCCGTCGGGATTTTTCTGGCCAGTATCAACATTTTCGGCGGCTTCATGGTGACCCAGCGCATGCTCGAAATGTTCAAGAAGAAACGCTAAGGAACGATGATGCAAAACCTCTCTGCGATGTTGTACCTGATCGCCGCCGTGCTGTTTGTGCTGGCACTGAAGGGACTGTCTTCGCCGGTGACGGCGCGACGCGGTAATCTGTTCGGCGTTATCGGCATGGTGATTGCCATCGGCACCACCTTCCTGATCATGGACAAGCCGGTCCTCGGCCTGATCGCCGTGGCCATGGCCGCCGGTGCCGCCATCGGTGCCTGGAAGGCGCGCACGGTGGAAATGACCGGCATGCCGGAACTGGTCGCCGCCATGCACTCGCTGGTCGGTCTGTCGGCGGTGCTGATTGCTGTGGCCTCGGTGTTCCACAGCGGCCTGACCCACAGTGCCGACCAGAAGGTCGAGCTGTTCATCGGTGCCTTCATCGGTGCCATTACCTTCACGGCCTCGGTGATCGCCTACGGCAAGCTGTCGGGCAAGTTCGGCGCCAAGTCGGTGGTGTTCAACGGTCAGCACCTGCTGAACCTGCTGATGGCCATCGTGATGGTCGGCTTCGGCGTCGCCTATTTTGTCAGTGACAGCCATGCGGCCTTCCTGGCCATGGTGGCGGTTGCCCTGGTGCTGGGCGTGACCCTGATCATCCCGATCGGCGGCGCCGACATGCCGGTGGTGGTCTCGATGCTGAACTCCTACTCGGGCTGGGCAGCGGCCGGCATCGGCTTCACCCTCAATAACCCGGTACTGATCATCGGTGGCGCCTGCGTCGGCGCCAGCGGTGCCATTCTGTCCTACATCATGTGCAAGGCGATGAACCGCTCGATCGTCTCGGTACTGCTGGGCGGCTTTGGTGCGGAAGCCGGCGGTGGCTCGGCCGGCCCGTCCGGCCCGAAGAATTATCGTTCGGGCTCGGCCGAAGATGCGGCCTTCCTGATGGCCAATGCCGACTCGGTGATCATCGTGCCTGGCTATGGTCTGGCGGTATCGCGTGCCCAGCATGCGCTGCAGGAGTTTGCCACCATGCTGACCGAGAAGGGCGTGAATGTCCGTTACGCCATTCACCCGGTCGCCGGCCGCATGCCGGGGCACATGAACGTGCTGCTGGCAGAGGCCGACGTGCCCTACGAGCAGGTACTGGAAATGGAAGAGATCAACTCCGACTTCTCCAATACCGACGTGGTCCTGGTGATCGGCGCCAACGACGTGGTCAACCCGGCGGCCCAGAAGGACAAGTCGAGCTCGATCTACGGCATGCCGATTCTGGAAGCCTACAAGGCGCGCACGGTGATCATCGTCAAGCGTTCGATGAGCACGGGTTACGCTGGTCTGGACAATGATCTGTTCTATATGGACAAGAGCATGATGGTATTCGGCGATGCCAAGAAGGTGGTCGAAGACCTGGTCAAGGCGGCAGAGCACTAAGTTTTTACCGTTTTTTCTGAAAGTCAAAAGGGGCAGCCATCAGGCGGCCCCTTTTGTCTGTGGAAAACCCTCTGCTCCGCAGGGCGAAAGCGCCAACCACGGCACGGATGATGTCCCCGTTGTGACGCGCCAGCCGCCCCACTCAAGGGAAAGGGCAGCCATCTGGCTGCCCCGCTTGATGCTCCCAAGTTCGATGCGTGTTCAAGCCATGGCGATTATGGCTTCACGCTGCTGTCACCCTGAGCGGGTGCGTCGGCCGATGGCATGGCGGCGCTGGCTTCAGCATGCGGCTGGGAGGCCGAGCCGGCCTGGTTTGCCGGGGTACTTTGTGCTGCCCAGCTGAAGCAGGCCAGCAGTGAAGCGATCAGGGCAAAGGCCATCAGGATTTTTTTCATCGGGTTACCTTTCGGTTTGTTAACAATGCACGACCCTGATTGCAAACGGCGTGCCAGCCCGAACGAATCCTTTTTAATCAGTCAGTTAGCCATCCCCCCCACCGACACTGGTCGCCGTTCTGTCTCCTGAGAGCGACAGCTGGTCGCACTTAAAATGCAAACCACTGATTTTCCAGCGCTTTCCCTGTCCCGAATCAGCGACAAGCTGTCTTACTCGGTGGTGCTGGGGTTCCAGAAGGCCTGCTTGATATGTGGCAGTTGCTTGAGTACATCGGCAATGCGGTCCAGCTCTTCTGATTTGACCGAGGTCGACAACAGGGTGGCGGTCAGCTCGACCTCCTCGTCGCCAAAGGGCTCGACATCCATGTCGCCCAGGGGGTAGTGGGCGGCCTCCAGCAAATCGTCGATCAGCGTCAGGGTCTGCTTCTGCTCTTCGCGGTCGCAGATGACGCACAGCTGATAGGTGACTTCACTGGTCTGGTCGTCAATCGGCTGGCGGTTGATCGAATTGACGACCGGACGCAGCAGGGTGTTGGAGGCCAGTACGAACAGGGTGGTCAGCAAGGCGGAGTCCAGCAGACCGGCACCGGCGCAGGCCCCGGCCGCCGCCGAGCCCCACAGCGTGGCGGCGGTATTCAGCCCGCGTACATTGAGGCCCTCTTTCATGATGGTGCCGGCGCCGAGGAAACCGACCCCGGAGACCACATAGGCGGCGACCCGCATGGCACTGGCGGCACCATCCATGCGCACTGCCATATCGACAAAGGCGGCAGCGCTGACGGCCACCAGTGTATTGGTGCGCAGTCCGGCGGTCCGCTGGCGGAATTGTCGTTCATAGCCGATGGCCGTCCCCATGACGAAGGCGGTGATCAGGCTGATCAGGGATTTGCAGAATTCGGCTTCACCGAAATGCGGCATCAAGCTCATGGCATGCTCCTTATCTGGCAGATTCGGGCCATGGCAGCAGGTCGCCCGCCGGGCGGACGCAGCACAAGACACTGCGCACCGGGCTCGGCTCGGGTGCTCAAACACGTGTTTTCAGGTACGGATCGACGATCAGGATACGCACCGCCTGCCTGGACAAGACGGCGGCGCAAGAGAGGGCAGCGGTCAGGCCAGGATTAACGGGAAAGCCGGTTTGACTGACAACTCTGACTGTCCAAGGTATAACCCCAAGAATTAAAACGGTATCGCATTGTATTTTTTTGTCATTAAGCGGGTCAAGTGCACCACAGCCGCATGCCACAAAGGCCGCACTGTTTCCTTTTTGCAATACACATCATGTAGGCTGCAAGTATCCATCAAAGCATCACTGCACAAGGCCACCCCGGTCATGACTGCCAGACACTGGCTCGGACGCATCGTTATTGCATGCTGGATGGCAGCAAGCTGTCTGCCGCTGGCCGCACAAAGCACGCTGGTCGTGCGCTATGGCCCCGTCAGCCCGATCAATGAATATCGCTGGCGCGTGCTGGATCTGGCGTTGTCGCATACCCGCGCCACAGACGGCCCGTACCGGCTGCAGCCCTATGAAGGCCCCCCGGTCAGTCAGTCGCGGGCCATCACCCTGCTGGAACGTGCGCAACTGGATGTGGTGGCCATTCCCTGCTCCCCGGTGCGTGAGAAAATCCTGCGCCCGGTGCGCTTCGATATCCTGCGCGGCATGCTGGGTTACCGCATCCTGATGGTGCGCGCGGAAGAACAGACGCGCTTTGCCCGGCTGTCTGATCGCCAGCTCAGGCAGCAGATCCTGCTGGGCTTCAACAGCCAATGGGCCGATTACCCGATTCTGATCGCCAATGGTTTCCGCGTGACGCCCACGGTGGGTTATGAGGAGTTGTTTGCCATGCTGGCCGCCGGGCGCTTCGATGCCCTGCCGCGCGGGCTGAATGAGATTGGCCCGGAACTGGAGATGTTCCGGGCCAAGTATCCCGGGCTGGTCGCCGAGCCCGGATTGGCACTGTTTTTTCCCTTGCCAGTGTATTTCTGGGTCAACCAGAGCAATGCCGCGCTGGCCGAGCGCATTGGTCGCGGGCTCAACGCCGCGCTGGCCGATGGCAGCCTGAAGGCCCTGTTCCAGCAGTACCATCAGCAGGAAATCGCCCGCCTGCGACGCGAGCATCGCCGGGTCATTCTGCTGACCAACCCGCAACTCCCTGCCGGTACACCGCCAACCGATACCAGCTGGTGGTGGCCGCACTAGGGACCCCGTGGATCAGTGCACCACGCTGACCACGCTCCAGTGATCGCCCTCGACCCGTGACAGCGTCACCGGGGCGTTTTGCAGATTGCCGCTGGCGTCAAAGCTGAAGTCGGCGGTCACCCCCTTGTAACGGCTGTTGGCAATCATCGGCAGGAATTTGGCCGGCTCGGTCGAGTTGGCCCGCTTCATGGCATCGGCCACCAGCATCATGCCATCGTAGAACTGCGGTCCGAGCAAGACGACATCCTGATTGAAGCGCGCCTTGTAGCGCGCCACCCAGGCCTTGCCGGCCGGACGTGCTTCCAGCAAGCCCCCCGCTACCGCCGAATAGTGGCCATTGGCATCGGCCCCTGCCAGCTGGATGAAGGTCGGGGTGTTGAGCATGTCTCCGCCCATCAGACGGGCATTGATCCCCAGTTGTTTCAGCTGGCGCGCCATCGGTGCGGCCTGGGCATCGGCCCCGCCATAGAAGATCACATCCGGACGCTGTGCCTTGAGCGCGGTCAGGATGGCGGCGAAGTCGGTCGACTTGTCGGTGGTGTATTGCCGGGCGATCGGTTGCTTGCCCATGCCCTGCAAGGCTTTGACGAATTCATCGGCAATGCCCTGGCCATAGGCGGTGCGATCATCGATGACCGCGATGCGTTTGGCCTTGAGCTGCTGCACGGCATAGCGGCCCAGCGCGCCACCGATCTGGCTGTCGCTGCCGACCAGCCGGAAGGTGGTCTTGTAGCCGGACTTGGTATAGGCGGGGTTGGTCGATACCGACAATTGCGGGATACCGGCTTCGGCATACAAACGCGATGCCGGGATGGATACGCCGGAGTTGAAGTGGCCGATGACCGCCTTCACTCCGGCATCGACCAGACGCTGGGCGACCTGGGTACCGATGCGCGGGTCGGCCTGATCATCTTCCGATACCAGCTCGAAGTGGATTTTCTGCCCGCCGACCGTCATCGGTTTGGCATTGAGATCGTCGACGGCCATCTTGATGGCATTCTCGTTGTCCTTGCCATAGTGTGCCTGCGGCCCGGACAGCGGCGAGGCAAAACCGATCTTCACCGTGGTGTCGGCGTAAACCGGCAGCGACAAGGCCAGCGAACCGCCGGCCAACCATGCAGCCCATGTTTTCTGCTTCATCTGCGATGCTCCTCCTGGTGTATCACCGTGGTTGTGCTACTGCGCTCAGAAACGGCCTAGTCGGTAAGGGGTCAGATCCAGCGTGGCCGGACGCTGGCAGATTTGTTCGGTCAGCAGGGCGCCGGTGGTCGCGGCCAGGGTCAGGCCGAGATGGCCGTGACCGGTGGCAAAGTATAGTCCGGGCCGATCCGGCGCCGGGCCGATCAGCGGCACGGTGTCCGGCAAGGAGGGGCGATTGCCCATCCACACGCTCATGTCACGGGTCTCGAAGTCGCCGAGGATCTGCCGCGCCTTGTCAACCAGCAGATGGGCGCGACGCCAGTCTGGCGGCGCATCCCGGTGCGCCAGTTCAACGGTGCCGGCCAGACGCAGCCCGCCATTGGCCATCGGCAGGATGACAAAACTCTCGCTGGCGCATTGCAGGAAATGGTGCAGTGCCACCCCGGCATGCGGCAGGGTGACGTGGTAGCCGCGCTCGCTCTCCAGCGGCACGCGATAGCGATGCTGGCGAAAGAAGCGATCACTCCAGATACCACAGGCGATGAGCACGGCATCGGCCGCCAGGACACCCTGCGCTCTGGTGTCAACGCCGCGGACCACCTGTCCGTCTCCGGTCGTGGCCAGAACCTCGTCCTGGATAAATTGTCCGCCGGCGCGCACAAAGGCATCGAACAACCCCAGGCTGAACAGATAGGGATCGTCGACATGCGACCAGGCCGGCACTTCGACCGCCACTTGCCAGCGCGGGTCCAGCGGTGGCGCCAGCGCCGCCAGCGCCGGTCCGCTGAGCTTGCGCCACTGCACGCCATGCCGCTGCTTGCTTTGCCAGGCCGGTTCGGCCGCACGGAATTCGGCTTCGCTGCGATAGAGTGTCAGCGCACCGTGGCGGCGCCACAGATGACCGATGCCAGCGGCGTCGACCAGTGCGGCATAGTCATCGTTGACACGTTCCAGCAGCGCAGACAGCGCAGTGGTCAGGGTCGCCACCCGGGCGGGGCGACTGGCGGCCACAAAACGCAGCAGCCAGGGCGCCAGGCTCGGCAGATAGCGCCAGCGCACCGCCAGCGGGCCAAGCGGATCAAGCAGCCAGCGCGGCACCTTGGCCAGCACGCCGGGCTCGGCCAGGGGGATGACATCGCTGACCGCCAGTGCCCCGGCATTGCCGAAGCTGGTCTCGCGCGCCGGCTCGCCGCGGTCGATCAGGGTGACGGCACAGCCGGCCAGACGCAGTTGCAGGGCACAGGCGATACCGACAATACCGGCACCGACCACGATGACCGAGGGCTTGAGCCCGATAGCGCTGCGAGCGTTCATTCAGCCCACCACGAAGCCGTGTACATAGGGATCGGCATCGTCCAGCAGGATGCGGTTATAGCCGGTGACGATGGCCCAGCCGGCAATGCCGGGCACGATGGCCGGCAGGCCGGCAACCTCGGTTTCTTCCTCGATGGTGCCGGTGAACTGGCTGCCGATCAGACTCTCATGCACCAGCACATCGCCCTTTTTCATCAAACCGCGCCCATAGCGCTGCGCCAGACGGGCCGAGGTGCCGGTACCACAGGGGGAGCGATCCAGCGCGGCGGCGCCATAGAGCACCGCGTTGGCGGCATGCGAGCCGGGCGTTTTCGGCGCGCCGGTCCACTGCACATGGCGAACGCCGCGAATATTGGGGTCCAGCGGATGCACGATGTCGTAGTGGGCATTGATGAAGTCACGCAGCTCGTTGCCCATGCTGACCAGTTGGGCCGGGGTGTAATCGGCCATGTCGCGATAGTTGGCCTGCGTCTCGACAATCGGATAGAAGTTGCCGCCATAGGCGATATCCACCTTGAGTCGGCCCAGGGCCTGCACTTCGACCTCGACATCGCGCAGCAGCAGGAAGGAGGGCACATTGCTCAGCTTGACCGACTTGACCTTGCCGCCCTCCTGTCGGTAGCTGGCCACCACCTTGCCGGCCGGCGTGTCGAGATTCAGCACCCCGGGGGTTTTCGGCTGTACCAGTTGATGTTCGATGGCCATGGTCACCACACCGATGGTGCCGTGGCCACACATTGGCAGACAACCGCTGGTCTCGATGTACAGCACCGCCACATCGCAATCGTCGCGGGTTGGCGGATAGAGAAATGCCCCGGACATTTGGGCATGCCCGCGCGGCTCATACATCAGACCAGTACGGATCCAGTCATAGCGCGCCAGAAAATCCAGCCGGCGCTCGGCCTGGGTCCGGCCATTCAACGCCGGTGCGCCCCGGGTCACCAGTCGCACCGGATTGCCGCAAGTGTGTCCGTCAATGCATTCAAATTCGCTGACTGCCATCTGGCCTTCTCCTTACCCTGAATGCTTTCACTCTAGAACTGCGCATTTTTGAATACAATACAACCATTGATATTTGTCAAAATACGACAATCTGCAACATGACAAAACCCAGGTAAAAACTAATCAAAAGCCTTTTATTTATTGAATAATTGGCGATGTTGCAAAAAATCACTCATGCAGTGCCGCCTGCTTTCACGGCATGAATTGCATGCAAAATCTTTGCTTTTTGTATACAAAAATTCCTAGCATGGAAAACAGGAGGCAGCACCGGGCTGCCCGATCCAGACTCAGGAGCGTTGACCATGACCCACCTTTGGCGCGGGGTCTTTCCCGCCGTGACCACCCAATTCCATGCCGATGAATCGCTTGATCTGGCGGCGACCGCCCGGCATATCGCCTGGCAGCTCGACAACGGCGTCGATGGCATCATCGTCTGTGGCTCGCTGGGCGAGGCTTCGACCCTGACGGCAGAGGAAAAGCTGGCCATCCTCCGAACCGCCAAAGAAGTGGCCGGCGACAAGCCGGTGCTGCTGACCGTGGCGGAAGACAGCACGCGTGCCGCCCGTGCCCTGGCCCAGGCAGCGCATGCAGCGGGGGCCGACGGCATCATGCTGCTACCGGCCATGCGCTATGTGTCGGACGCGCGTGAAACGCTCCATCACTATCAGCGCGTGGCGGATGCCAGCCCCCTGCCGATCATGATTTACAACAACCCCGTGGCCTATGGCGTCAACATCACGCCCGAGATGTATGCCGAAATGGCTCATGAACCAAAATTCGTCGCCATCAAGGAATCCAGCGGCGATATCCGCACCCTGACCAACATCATCAATACCGTCGGCCAGCGCTTTGCCCTGTTCAGCGGCGTGGATGACCTGGCGCTGGAAAGCCTGATGATGGGCGCGGATGGCTGGGTGGCCGGTCTGGTGGTGGCCTTCCCGGCGGAAACGGTGGCGATCTGGCGCCTGGCCCAGGCAGGGCGCTGGCAGGAGGCGCGCGCACTGTATCGCTGGTTTGCACCGTTGTTGCATCTGGATGTGTCGATGAAGCTGGTGCAGAACCTGAAGCTGGCGCAGACCATGGTCGGACAGGGCAGCGAGCATGTGCGGGCCCCACGCCTGCCGCTGAGCGGCCGCGAGCGCGAACAGGTGGAAGCCATCATCCGCAGCGGACTGGCGACTCGGCCGACCCTGTCGCCGCACTGAGCCTGTGCGGCAATGGTAAGATGGATGCCCCAGAGCGAGCCGCCATCATGACCACCAGCAACGACACCCCACAAAGCCTGACCGCCATCGCCACCGAAACCCTGCGCCAGCGTATTCTGGCCGGGGAATGGGCCGATGGCGGCCAGTTGCGCCAGGAAGCCCTGTCGCGCGAACTGGGCATGAGCCGGGTGCCGATTCGCGAGGCGCTGCGTCAGCTGGAGGCCGAAGGGCTGGTCACCATCATCGAGAATCGCGGCGCGGTGGTGTCCGAGCTGTCCCTGCCGGAAATCGTCGAGCTGCTGCGGGTCAGGGTGCTGCTGGAATGCGATGTGCTGCTGGAAGCGATACCGCGTCAGTGTGCCGCAGACATTGCCGCCGCCGAGGCGCTGCTGGCCGACTTCGAGCGGGCGCTGAACGACCGTGACATCGCCTCCTGGGGCGTGCTCAACGCCCGCTTTCATCTGGCGCTCTATCGCGCCGCCGAACGGCCGCAGACCCTGGCCCTGATCGAGCAGCTGCATAACCGCACCGACCGCTATACCCGCATGCAGATTCTGCTGACCGGCTTCAACGAGCGTGCCCATCAGGAGCACAGCCAGCTGCTGGCACTGTGCAAGGCCAAGGATGCCATCAGTGCCGCCGCCTTTCTGCGCCAGCACATCCTGCATGCCGAAGCAGCGCTCGAAGCCTGGTATCGCAGCCAGGCCCAGGCCAAACCGGCCAGGCGAACCCGCCAGCGCCGCTGACTGTTCAGCCGGGTGCAGCCGGCCTTATCCTGCACCGTCTTTCTTGATTGCCGGATACCACCATGTCCCTGCCCCGTTTTGTTGTCTTCGGTGACGCCCTGACCGACTTCATCCGCCAGCCTGATGATCGCTGGCAAGCCTGCCCCGGCGGTGCCGGGCTGAATCTGGCACGCATCGCCGCCGGCCTGGGTCTTTCCGCCGCTTTTGCCGGTGCCATCAGCGACGATTACTTTGGCCTGCAGCTGGCCCATGAGGCCACGACCGCCGGTCTCGACACACGCTTCCTGCAGCGCCTGCCGCACACGCCCTTGCTGGCCATGGTGCCGGCAACCGAGCCTCCACAATATTTCTTCGTCGGCGACAACAGCGCTGACCTGCATTTCGACCCGGCGGCCCTGCCGGACGGCTGGATGGAGGCCGCCAGGATCGCCTGCTTCGGCGGCATCAGCCTGGCCCGTCCGCCGCTGGCCGACCGCCTGCTGGCCATCGCCGGACAACTGGCGGCCCGTGGCACCCTGATTGCCTTTGACCCGAATTTCCGCCTGCCGATGCGCGCGGCAGACTATCCCGCCCGCTTCGCCGCCATGGCCGCACTGAGTGATTTTGTCAAAGTCTCGGAAGAAGATCTGGCCGGGCTGTTTCCCGATGCCGACGAAGCACGGGCGCTGGATCGCCTGCAGGCCCTGGCGCCGAAGGCGCAGATCCTGCTGACCCGCGGCGCCAGCGGCCTGAGCCTGATCAGCCAGGGTCAGGTCAGCCATGCCAATGCCCTGCCGGTCAGCGTCAGGGATACGGTCGGTTGCGGTGACGCGGCTTTCGGCGGCTGGCTGGCCAGCCGTCTGATGCAGCCCGAAGCCTCCGCCACCGATCAGATGCAACTGGCGCGGGCCTGCGCCGCCTGCTGTGCCGAACAACACGGTTTTCACGCCCCGACCCTGGCGCAGGTGGCGGCTCGCCTCAACGACTGAGCGTCATTGCGGCTTGACGCCGCGATAGTTGGAAAAGAACAGGATGTCTTTCTGGTTCATGTTGTCGTGGGTCAGCAGCGTGACGCCGCTGTCGACTCTGGCAGCACTCGGTCTGGCGCCATGCGCGGCCCGCCAGGCCCGCGTCACGCCGACATAGCCCATCTGGAATGGCCGCTGCAGCACCAGCACCGAGATGGTGCGCTGGCGGATGGCCTCGTAGAGCAGGGGATTGATGTCGAATCCGATCAACATGACCTTGCCGGCCAGACCCAGTTTCTGCACGGTCTGCAAGGTCCCCGAAGTGGTGGTTTCGTTCGGGGTGAAAATCGCGTCGAAGCCCTTGCCCAAGCGACGCAGTACCTGCTCGGACCGGAGCCGGGCATCGCTCTCGGCCGGCCCGAGATAGGGGTCGGCCACCACGGTCAGTCCTGCCTTGCGCACCACGTCAAGAAACCCCTGCTCACGCTCATCGGTCGATTGCACGCCCTTTTTGAAGCGCATCAGCACCACCCGGTGCAGACCGGTTCCGCGCAGGCGGCGCACCATCTGCTCCCCGGCCAATCGGCCGGCGGCATCATTGTCGGTACCGACCAAGGCCAGCGGACGGGCATCGGCCTCGGTACGATCGATGAAGACCACCGGCGTCCCCTGCTGCATCAAGAGCGCACTCTGGCGCGCGCGCTCCGGCGCATTGGGCGCCAGCACCAGGGCTCGACACTTGAGGCTCGCCAACTGGCGAATCAGCTGATCCTGCCCCTGTTTATCGGTTTCTTCGCTCGGATTGAGGTAATGGATGGCGACGCCCAGCTCGCGACCGGCCGCCATGGCGCCCTCGCCAACGGCCCCCCAGAAACTGGGGCTGCCGCCGGCCGAGACCACCTCGATGCAATCCGCTCCCCAGACAGGGACGAACAGCAGCAGGGGCAGCAGGCAACCGAAGCGCATGGCAGTTCTCACGATGAATGGCTGTCCTTCATTGGTAGCCCAAACACCGTGTCATGACAACGCCGTCGTACTGCCGCTCAGTGCTCCTTTTCTGCCGGCGCGGAAGGATGTGGCAGACGACTGTTGAGATAATGCTCCGCCGCGTGCTGCAGCGGCGCTGGCACCGCGCCCAGCCACTGATTGAAGTGCAGCCCCATCAGATGGTTATTGCCGGCCCGTGCTGCCATGGCCTCAGCCAGCGAGGCAAACAGGGGGTCCTGCGCGTGCAGATCGGTCGGACGCGCCTGACTGAAGGCATCGGCGTCGCCCGACCAATGGCAGGTCCCTTCGCTGGTCACGCCATAACCCAGCGGCAGACCGGCAGCCAGACGCTTTTTCTGCTGAGCGGCAAACACCGCGGGCTCGAAGATGTAACTGTCGCAATGCCGCCAGACACCATCGATCTCGACCTGAATCACCGCATGAAACAGATCCGGAGGCAGGCACTGATAGACCAGCGCCGGCACGGCATGACGCAACACCCGCTTGTCGAGCTGGACAAAGCGTAACCGGGCAGCCAGGCCGGCCGCCTGCAACAAGGCACACATCAGGTCGGCCTGAGCATTGCAGTGGCCACGGCCTCTGAGCAGGGTTTGTGCCGGGGTGACGCTCTCAAACCAGGTGGTGAAGCCGAAGGCGATGTGATCGCGCACATAGTCGTGGATCGCCACGGCGCGCTCGCGCTGACTGTCAAACGGCACGGTGCGTTGCAGATGCTGCAGGGTTTCCATGAGCGCCATGCACTCTCCCTCCGGTTGGACGTGATCTGATGCCCAAAATGGCATGGTTATTGAGCGATAAATATGACTTTGGAATGAATATACCGCGAAACCGCGTGCCTGACCATGCCGGCAGGGGAAAGCCGTTTCCGGCGTTCCATACACATCATTTCCTTGTCGATCAGAGACATAAGGCGTATCATCGCCGACCTTTTCCCTCGCCTGCTCATATCATGACGCTCCCGACCGCCGCCAAGGCTTGTGGCATCGACTTTGGCACTTCCAATTCGACCGTCGGCTGGCACCATGCTGGCCACGCTCCGCTGATTCCGCTGGAAAACGGCGAGGACACCCTGCCTTCGGTCGTGTTCTTCGACTACGAAGAGGACTGCGTGCATTTCGGCCGCCATGCGCTGGAAATCTACATGCAGGGTGACGAAGGCCGGCTGATGCGCTCGCTCAAGAGCCTGCTCGGTTCCAGCCTGCTGGATGGCCAGACCGAGGTGCAGGGACGCGCCCTGCCATTTCGCCAGCTGCTGACGGTGTTCGTCGCCGAACTCAAGCGCCGTGCCGAAGCGCATGCCGGGCGACGTTTCGAGCACGCCGTACTGGGCCGCCCGGTGTTCTTTGTCGACGACAACCCCAGGGCAGACAAGCTGGCCGAAGACACGCTGGCCGAGATCGCCCGTGCCATCGGCTTCCAGGAAGTCAGTTTCCAGCTGGAACCGATTGCCGCGGCCATGGATTACGAATCGGTGATTGAGCGCGAAGAGCGCGTGCTGGTGGTGGATATCGGTGGCGGTACCTCGGACTTCACCCTGATCCGCCTGGCACCGGAACGCCGTGCATTGAGCGACCGCCAGTCCGATATCCTCGCCACCGGCGGGGTGCATATCGGCGGCACCGACTTCGACCGCGTGCTGAGTCTGTCGCAGGCCATGCCGCTGTTCGGTTACCGCACGCAACTGAAGAATGGCGCCGAGATGCCCTCCGGCTATTACTTCAACCTGGCGACCTGGCACAGCATCAACACCCTGTATACCCGCAAGGTGTGGATGGAGCTGCAGGATGTCTATCGCGATGCCGTGGCGCTGCCGCTGATCGATCGCCTGTTCAACCTGATCAACCAGCGCGCCGGGCACCGCCTGGCGATGCAGGTCGAGCAGGCCAAGATCGACCTATGCGCCGCGCCGAGCGCGACACTGGATCTGACCCATCTTGAAACGGGCCTGATTGCCCGCTTTGAACAGAGTCTGATGGAACAGGCCCTGACGCCGCTGATCGACAGCATCGGCCGTACCGCCCACGTGGTATTGCAGGATGCCGGTCTGCGTGACGACCAGATCGACACCCTGTACTTCACCGGTGGCGCCAGTGCCATCCCCTGGTTGCGCCAGCGCATCGCCCAGTTGTTCCCGTCGGCACGCCATGTCGAAGGCAACCGTTTCGGCAGTATTGGCTGCGGGCTGGCGCTGGAAGCGGCACGCCGCTACGGATGATGCAGCGCAATATTTTATTTGCATAGACAAATTCGGCGCGTTAGGATGATCTGCCCACGACAAAAAACAGAAAGGGCAGATCATGCGCCACGTCACCATCCGCCACGCCGAGCCGCGTGACCTCGATGCCATCCACGCGATCTACAGCAGTCCCAAAGCCATGGCCGGGACCCTGCAGCTGCCCTATCCCTCACTCGCCCTGTGGCAAAAACGCCTGACCGAGATCCCGGCCGGCATGACCAGCCTGGTCGCCGAACTCGATGGCCAGGTGGTCGGCCAGCTCTCACTGCAACAATGTCCGCAAGTCCGTCGCAAGCATGTCGGTACCATCGGCATGGGCGTGCACGACCGTTTTCAGGGACAAGGCATCGGCAGTCAGTTGCTCGCTGCCGCCGTCGATATGGCCGACAACTGGCTCAATCTGTCACGGCTGGAGCTGGAGGTGTACACCGACAACCAGGCGGCCATCGCGCTCTATCGCAAGTGCGGCTTCGTGATTGAGGGCGAGGCAGTCGGGCATGCCTTCCGCAACGGCGAGCTGGTCAACAGCTACTTCATGGCACGCCTCAAGGGACGCTAAATGCCCACGCGGCAGATCGGCCGGTCTGGTGCTACACGACTAGCAAGCAAATTGAAAATTTGCTGACATTTTCAAAAAAAATGCGAAACTGATTCTTGATATCGGGCCTATGCCATGCCGGATTGTCCGGCAATGATGTCCGCTGACCCGATGTCATCCAGAATGAGGAAAACCATGAATACCATCGCCGACATTGTTCAGACCCGCCACGCCACCAAGGCCTTCGACCCGGCGCGCAAATTATCCGACGAGCAGGTCGCGCAGATCGAAACCCTGCTGCGCTTCAGCCCGTCCTCGATCAACTCGCAGCCCTGGCATTACGTGATTGCCTCGAGCGAGGAGGGCAAGGCGCGGCTGGCCAAGGCCGCCGAAGGCCCCTATAGCGCCAATGTGCCGAAAATCCGTCACGCGTCGCATGTGGTGCTGTTCTGCACCCGGGCCAGCATTCAGGACGACTATCTGGCCGAGCTGCTGGATCAGGAAACCGTCGACGGCCGCGTACGCAGTGACGAATCGCGCGCCAATGCACAGCGTGCCCGAGCCTTCTATGTCGACATGCACCGTTTTGAGCGGCGCGATGCCCAGCACTGGATGGAAAAGCAGGTTTATCTGGCAGCCGGCACGCTGTTGCTCGGCGCCGGCATGCTGCAAATCGATGCCTGCCCGATCGAGGGCTTCGACCAGGCGGCCATGGATGCCGAGCTGGGCCTGCGCGCCCAGGGCCTGACCAGCAGCCTGATGATTGCGCTCGGCTACCGCAGCGACGACGACTTCAACGCCGCGCTGCCGAAGTCGCGTCTGCCGGCAGAGCGCATCATCACCCGCCTGTAAATGCGTGCCGAGGACCTGAATATCTTCGTACTGGCAGCCGACAACGGCAGTTTGTCGGCTGCGGCGCGTGCGCTGGACATTACCCCGGCGGTCGCCAGCGCGGCCATCAAGCGTCTGGAGCAGGATCTGGGGGTCCGTCTGCTGGCGCGCTCCACCCGCAGCCTGCGGCTGACACGCCAGGGTGAGCAGTACCTGCCTCATGCCCGTACGGCACTGGATGCCCTGCAGGCCGGACGCGACGGTCTGGCCCGCGAGCAACAGGCGATCGGCGGCAAGTTGACCTTGTCCGTGCCCTCGGATCTGGGGCGCCATCTGCTGAGCGATCTGTTGAATTCCTTCCTGCAGCAGCACCCGGGGCTGCGTCTGCAGATCCGGCTCGGCGACCGCCTGAGCGACCTGTTCAAACAGCCGGTCGATCTGGCCATTCGTTACGGGCAGCCGGCCGACTCAACACTGGTAGCCGTGCCGCTGGCCGCGGACAACCGTCGCGTGCTGTGTGCTTCGGCCGAATTTTTGCGCCAGCATGGTCAGCCGGGAGAGCCCGCCGAGCTGCCCCGCTACAACTGTCTGCGCTTTGCACTGGATGATGTCACCCACCAGCAATGGACCTTCTGGCGCGACGGGCATGCCAGCAGCGTGCGCGTCCGTGGCGACCGCACTGCCGATGACGGCGAACAGGTGCGGCGCTGGGCGCTGCAAGGCCATGGCCTGGCCTACAAGTCACGGCTCGACGTGCTGGATGATCTGCGCAGCGGCCGCCTGCATACCGTCATGGATGACTGGCAGGGCGAGGCGGCACCGCTATACCTGCTATGCGCACACCGCATGATGCTGTCACCGGCCATCGACAGCCTGCGCCGTTTTCTTCAGCAGCACATCGCCGATTACCTGCAGGCGGGCTGACCCGCCCCTTGTCCGTTCAGTATTCAGAACCCGGCCAGCACGATCTTGCCGCGCGTGGCATTGCGCTCAATCTGCGCATGGGCACGCTTGAGATTGCTGGCATTGATGGTGCCGAAATGGCTGGCCAGCGTGGTTTTCAGGATACCGTCGTCCACCAGGGTAGCCACCCGCTCCAGCAGTGCATGCTGCCGAATCATGTCGTCGGTCTGGTACATCGAGCGGGTAAACATCAGTTCCCAGTGCAGCGACACACTCTTGCGCTTGAGCTTGCGCACATCCAGCGACTCGGGATCATCAATCAGGGCCAGGCGTCCCTGCGGCCGGATCACCTCGACCATCTGGTCAAAATGCTGGTCTGACTGGTTCAGACCGGCAATGCAATCCACCTGCCCGATACCGAGCGCCTGCAACTGCGGCAGCCAGGGGCGATGATGATCAATGACATGGTGCGCGCCACGATCCCGCACCCACTCGGCGGTTTCCGCACGCGAGGCGGTACCGATGACGGTCAGCCCGGTCAGTTGGCGTGCCAGTTGGACCAGGATCGAACCGACCCCGCCGGCCGCTCCGATAATCAGCAGCACCTGACCGGTCGCGGCCGTCCCCTCGGCAATCTGCAATCGGTCAAACAACAGCTCCCAGGCGGTAATGGTGGTCAGGGGCAGAGCGGCCGCGGCGGCAAAATCCAGTGTTTGCGGCATGGGGCCGACCAGCCGTTCATCGACCAGCTGCAACTCGGCATTGCTGCCCGGGCGCAGCAGATCACCGGCATACCACACCCGTTCACCGGGGCGGAACAGGGTCACGTCAGCACCGACCGAGCGCACCACACCGGCGGCATCCCAGCCCAGCACACGGGGCTGACCGGTCGGCGGCGTGCTGCCGGCGCGCATTTTGACATCCACCGGATTGACCGAGACGGCATGGACTTCGACCAACAGATCATGTGCTCCCGGCACCGGCTCAGGCAGGGTGATGTCCAGCAGAGACTGCTCGGCCTCAATGGGCAAATTCTGGTAATAGGCAACGGCTTTCATGGCGTTTCTCTCGAGAGGGTCAGGAGGCTGCGCGTGAGCGGATCAAGGTCACGGCAGAGGGGTCTGTTGCCACAGCTTGCGCGCCGGAGGACGGGTGAACCAGTGGCTGGCGGGCAAGACAGTTTCTCTCTCAAAAGGAAAATCCCCATTCACTGGGCGGATGGGTAGAATTCATGACATTCCTGTAGAGAAAGGTTTGCCATGCAGCAATTTGCCCGCGACATCTATACCGAAGACGAAGACCGTGACGTCAACACGCTGAATAATCTGGGTCCGCTGACCCAGATGGCCGGTATCTGGCAAAGCCAGCGTGGCCTGGATGTCAAACCGGTGGCGGAAGGCGGGGAGAAGCAGGCCTATGTAGAGCGCATGGAACTGCAGCCAATCGACCCGCAGCCAAACGGCCCGCAACTGCTGTATGGCCTGCGTTATCACACCCATATCGTCAAACCGGGGGAAGTGGAGACCTATCACGACCAGGTAGGCTACTGGCTGTGGGAACCGGCGACCGGCACGGTGATGCACACGCTGACCATCCCGCGCGGCATGAGCGTGCTGGCGGTCGGCAAGGCCAGTGCCGATGCGCGCCAGTTCGAACTGGTGGCCACCAAGGGTGGCGCCGGCTGTGGCATCAGTTCCAGTGCCTTTCTGGAATATGCCTTCGATACTGTCGAGTTCCGCATTCAGGTGACGCTGCACGACGACGGCAGCTGGACCTATGACGAGGATACGGTGATGAAGATCATGGGCCGCGACGAGCTGTTCCATCACACCGACCGCAACCATCTGCAGAAAATCGGCGAGCCGACCCCCAACCCGCTGGCACTGGCCGAGCGCTGAGAACCGTCATGCCCACCGCGCTGATTGCCGACGACGAGCCACGGCTGGCGGAAGACCTGCAGCGCCGGCTCGCGGCGCTGTGGCCGGATCTGCACATCGTGGCCATGGCCGCCAATGGCGTGGAAGCGCTGGCCGCCATGGCGCAACACCAGCCGGACATTGCCTTTCTCGATATCCACATGCCCGGTCTGACCGGACTGCAGGTGGCGGCCACGGCGCGCGATTGCCGGGTGGTGTTCGTCACCGCCTACGACCAGTACGCGCTGGCCGCCTTCGAGGCGGCCGCCGTCGACTACCTGCTCAAGCCGGTCAGCGAGCTGCGGCTGGCGCAATGTGTCAGCCGGCTGCAACAACATGACCGCCCGCGCCCTGACTGGTCGCAGCTGGCGTCGGCCTTGCCCACGGCGAATGATCAGGCCCTGCGCTGGCTGACCGTCGGCCAGGGCCAGACCACCCGGCTGGTGGCGGTGGACGAAGTGCTGTACTTCCGCGCCAGCGACAAATACACCGAAGTGGTCACCGCGCATGAGTGTCACCTGATCCGCACGCCGCTGAAGGCGTTGCTGGCGCACTTGCCGTCCGGACGATTCAGCCAGATCCATCGTTCAGTGATCGTCTGTCTGGCAGCGGTCGAGCGTCTGGAGCGCGATGTCTTCGGCCGGGTGCTGCTGCACTTGAAGCAGCGCCCCGAGACCCTGCCGGTCAGCCGCGCCTATGTGGCACAGTTCCGCCAGATGTAGGCCTGCCGCCATTCATCGGCGCCGGCCACCGCTCATCCCCCCTGGCGGTCGCTTCATCCCATCGCCCTGCCGACGGGCGGCACGGACGGCAGACTGCAGACTCGATCCGAATCAAGGGGGCGTCCCATGCGACACACCACACTGAAGTCCGGCCTGCGCGAGCTGCTGGCCCACACCCTGCTGTTTTGCGGCATCGGCCTGGTGCTGACGCTGGCCGGCACACCAGGTGACCTCGGCAGCAATTTGCTGATCTCCAATGCCATCGGTTTCTGTTGTTGGGGAAGCTATGAGTTGCTGCACCGGCTGCGGCCCGGACATGCGCACTGGCTCAGCTCGCTGCTGGCGCTGCCGTTCGGCATCGTACTCGGCATGAAGCTGGCCGGCTGGCTGGGTGCGACCGATCTGCTGGCCCTGCTGCTGAGCCAGCCCGGCCGTCGCTGGCCGATCCTGCTGCTGACACTGATCCTGTCGCTGGCGATCTCCGGCTTTCTGATCTTTGCCCACCGCGCCGCAGCGGATCGCGCCAATCTGGCGGTCATGCAGCAGAAAGCGGCAACGGCACGCCAGGCGGAAATCGCATCCCAGCTGGCCATGCTGCAGGCACAGATTGAACCGCACTTTCTGTTCAACACGCTGGCCAATGTGCAAAGCCTGATCGACCAGGATGCCGCAACCGCCAAGCAGATGCTGGCGCATCTCAACGATTACCTGCGCGCCACGCTGACGCGCACACGCCTGCCGCAGGGCACGCTGGGCGACGAGCTGACGGTAATCCGCCATCTGCTGTTCATCGCCGGCATCCGGCTCGGTGAGCGTCTGCAGTGGCAGATGGAAGTCGATCCGGGCCTGCTGACCCACCCGCTGCCGCCGCTATTGCTGCAACCGCTGGTGGAAAATGCCCTGAAGCATGGCATCGAACCCGCCCTGCTGGGCGGCCGTCTGCACATCCGTGCCGGTCACCTCGGTGACGAACTGGTGCTGACGGTCAGCGACAACGGCGTCGGCATGCCGCCGTCCGGGCACGGCCACGGTGTCGGACTGGCCAATGTCCGGCAGCGTCTGGACAGCCTGTATGGTGCCGCTGGCCGCCTGCGGCTGCAGCCCAATCCGGATGGCGGTGTCTGTGCCGCACTTCACCTGCCCTGGCAGGGCGATCAAGCCGGCGACTCGCCCATCAGCCAGGCCTGACGCGCCGCCATCTCGGTGCGCAGATAATCCCATAGCGCCGCGATGCGGCGCAGCTGGCGCAACTCCTCGCGGCAACACAACCAGAAATGCCGTGTCACCTCGATCTGGTTCGGCAATACCGCCACCAGCCGCGGGTCCTGCTCGGCCATGAAGCAGGGCAGAATCGCCAGCGCCCGCCCCTGCAGCACGGCCTGATACTGGGCAATCACGCTGGTACTGCAAAAGCGCGGCTGAGCGCCGGGCAAGGTGCGCTCCAGATACAGCAGCTCATTGCTGAAGGCCAGATCATCCACATAGCCAATGGTGTCGTGCAGCCTGACATCCGCTGGCACCACGACAGGAGGATGGTCTTGCAGGTATTCGCGGGTGGCATACAGACGCAGTCGGTAATCACACAGCCTGACCGACACATACTGACCGCGCTCGGGACGTTCCAGCTGCACCGCCAGATCGGCTTCGCGCTTGGACAGGCTGACAAAGTGCGGCACTGGCAGCAGGTCGATGCTGATGGCCGGGTGACGCGCACTGAACGCGGCCAGCAGCGGTGCCAGCACATAGCTGCCAAAGCCTTCGGTAGCGCCGATGCGCACATTGCCGGCCAGCGAATCCGCGGCGCCGTGGAACTGCTCATGCGCTGCCTGCACCAGACTCTCCATGGCATCGGCACTGGCCAGCAGCTCACGCCCTTCCGCCGTGAGCAGAAACCCGCTGCTGCGCGACTTCTCGAATAACACCGTGCCCAGGGCCAGCTCCAGCTCACGAATGCGGCGAGCCACGGTGGTGTGATCGACCCCCAGACGGCGTGCCGCCCCGCTGGCAGTCTGACTGCGCGCTACCGCCAGGAAGAAGCGCAGATTGTCCCAGTCCAGCATGGCCGTGTGGCTTGTGGATTTTTGCATATCAGATGGGGTTATTTATCTATATGAGCTTGAAATTAGAGTAAATATACTGCGATCACAAGCCCCATCCGGAGACCCGTTGCATGAACCCCTATCCGCTGCAAGCCGGACCTTCCCGAGTCAAGTTGTTGATCAATGGCGAGTTTGTCGAGTCGCAAAGCCAGACATGGCGCGAAGTGGTCAATCCGGCGACTCAGCAGGTGCTGGCCCTGGTGCCCTTTGCCACCCGTGACGAAGTTGCGGCGGCCATCGCCGCTGCCCAGGCTGCATTTGCCGCATGGCGCAGTACGCCGATCAGCGCACGCATGCGCATTATGCTGAAGTTTCAGGAGCTGATCCGCTGTCATTTGCCGCGGATCGCGCGCACGCTGACGGCAGAGCAGGGCAAGACGCTGGCCGATGCGGAAGGAGATATCTTCCGCGGCCTGGAAGTGGTGGAACATGCCTGCTCGGTCGGTACCCTGCAATTGGGCGAATTTGCAGAAAATGTCGCCGGGGGTGTCGATACCTATACCCTGCGTCAGCCCATCGGGGTCTGCGCCGGCATCACCCCGTTCAACTTCCCCGCCATGATTCCGCTGTGGATGTTTCCCATGGCCATCGTCTGCGGCAACACCTTCGTGCTCAAGCCGTCGGAACAGGACCCGCTGTCCACCATGCTGCTGGTCGAACTGGCGCTGGAGGCCGGCATCCCCAGGGGGGTGCTCAATGTGGTGCATGGCGGTAAAGAGGTGGTCGATGCCCTGTGTACGCATGAGGCCATCAAGGCGGTGTCCTTCGTGGGCTCGACCGCGGTCGGCACCCATGTCCACCAACTGGCCAGCGAACACGGCAAGCGGGTGCAGTGCATGATGGGCGCGAAGAACCACGCCGTGGTGCTGCCGGACGCCCACCGCGAACAGACGGTGAACGCCCTGGTCGGCGCAGGGTTTGGTGCCGCCGGCCAGCGCTGCATGGCCACCTCGGTGGCGGTATTGGTCGGTCGGGCCGCCGAATGGCTGCCGGACATCATCGCCAAGACCAAAACGCTCAAGGTCAATGCCGGCCATGAGCCGGGTACCGATATCGGTCCGGTGGTGTCGCGTGCGGCCAAAGAACGCATTCTCGGCCTGATCGACAGCGGTGTGAAAGAAGGCGCCCGTTTGTTGCTGGATGGTCGTGATGTGCAGGTGCCGGGCTATGAGCAGGGTAACTTCATCGCCCCGACCCTGTTTGACAACGTCAGCAGCGAGATGGCCCTCTACCGCGAGGAGATCTTTGGCCCGGTGCTGCTGGTCATGACGGTGGACACGCTTGACCAGGCGATTGAGCTGGTCAACCGCAATCCGTTCGGCAATGGCGTCGGGCTATTCACGCAAAGCGGCGCTGCCGCACGCAAGTTCCAGTCCGAAATCGATGTGGGCCAGGTGGGCATCAATGTGCCGATTCCGGTACCGCTGCCCTTCTTCAGCTTCACCGGTTCACGCGGCTCGAAGCTGGGCGACCTCGGTCCCTATGGCAAGCAGGTGGTGCAGTTTTACACCCAGACCAAGACCGTGACCGCGCGCTGGTTCGATGACGAGACCGTCAACGATGGCGTCAACACCACCATCCGTCTGCGCTAAGGAGCCTCAGCATGAAGATCGCCTTTATCGGCCTGGGTAATATGGGCGCCCCGATGGCACACAACCTGCTCAAGGCCGGCCATGCCCTGCAGGTGTTCGATCTGAATCCCGCTGCCCTGCGGGCGCTGCAGGCGGCCGGCGCACAGGTGGTCGCGTCACCGCGGGCGGCCGTAGCCGGGGTGGAATGCGTCATCACCATGCTGCCGGCGGCGGCGCACGTGCGCAGCGTATTGTGTGGCGAAGAGGGGGTGTTGTCGGCGGTGGCACCCGGCATTCCGCTGATCGATTGCAGTACGATCGACCCGGCGAGTGCTCAGGCCTTTGCCGACATGGCCGGTCATCAGGGCAACCCGTTTGCCGATGCCCCGGTTTCCGGCGGCACCGGGGGCGCAGCCGCCGGGACGCTCACCTTCATGGTCGGCGCCGGCGCCGCACTGTTCGAACAGATCCGGCCGCTGCTTGGCGCCATGGGCAAGCACATCGTGCACTGCGGGGCCGTGGGCATGGGACAGACCGCCAAGATCTGCAACAACCTGGTACTGGGGATTTCCATGGCCGCCGTGGCGGAGGCCATGGCACTGGGCGATGCCCTGGGCATCGACAGCAAGGTGCTGGCCGGGGTGATCAATACTTCCAGCGGACGCTGCTGGAGCTCGGAGACTTACAACCCGTTTCCGGGGGTCGTCGAGACCGCACCGGCAGGGAGAGGCTACAGCGGAGGATTTGGCACCGATCTGATGCTGAAGGATCTGGGACTGGCCACGGAGGCCGCCCGCTCGGTGCATCAGCCAGCCTATATGGGCGCACTGGCTCAGCAGCTTTATCAGGCACTCAGCCAGCGGGGAGATGGCCGTCTGGACTTCTCGGCCATCATCAAACTGTATCAGGGCTAGGAAAAAGGCCAGGGTGCGCCTGTCATGCCGCCCCCTGGCCGCCACACCTCATCAGGCCAGCATGGCCGCCATGTCGGCGTCCACCGTCCCGATCTGACGCAGGCCGAAGCGCTCATTGAGCACACCCAGCAGCGTATCGTTGAGGAAGGCCGGCGCGGTCGGACCGACAGTGATGTTGCGTACCCCCAGCGACAGCAAGGTCAGCAGGATCACGATGGCCTTCTGTTCGAACCAGGACAGCACCAGGCTCAGCGGCAGGTCGTTGACACCACAGCCGAGTTTTTCCGCCAGCGTCACCGCCAGCATCACGGCCGAGTAGGCATCATTGCACTGACCGACATCCAGCAGGCGCGGCAGACCGTTGATGGTGCCGAAATCATGCCGGTTGAAGCGGTACTTGCCACAGGCCAGCGTCATCACCAGGCAGTCCTGCGGGACAGCACGGGCGAAGTCGGCAAAATAGCTGCGCTCCTGACGGCTGCCATCGCAACCTCCGACCAGGAAGACATGACGCAGCTGCTTGGCCGCCACCATGTCGATCACGGTATCGGCAGCCGACAACAGGGTCTGACGTCCGAAACCGACCGTGATCATTTCTGGCGTTTCGCTGGCGGCAAAGCCCGGCATGGCCTGTGCCTGAGCAATCACCGCGGAAAAATCTTCGCCATCCAGATGCTTCACCCCCGGCCAGCCGACAATGCTGCGGGTATAAATCCGGTCGGCATAGCGACCGACATTCGGATCAATGATGCAGTTGGAGGTCATGATGATCGGGCCCGGAAAGGCGGCGAACTCACGCTGCTGATTTTGCCAGGCGCTGCCGTAATTGCCGGCCAGATGCTTGAAGCGCTTGAGTTCCGGATAGGCGTGTGCCGGCAGCATTTCACCATTGGTATAGACCTGGATGCCGGTACCCTCGGTCTGCTGCAGCAGGGCGCGCAGGTCCTTCAGATCATGACCGGAAATCAGGATGGCCTTGCCGGCCACCGGCTTGACGTTGACCTGGGTCGGCACCGGATGACCGAACATGGCAGTTTCGCCGTCATCCAGCATGGCCATGATGCGGAAATTCAGTTGTCCGATCGACATGGCCAGCGCCAGCAGGCTTTCCACCTGGTCAGAAGGCTCGGCCAGCGCCGCCAGCATCTGATGAAAATCAGCGGCAATCGCGGCGTCCTGCCGCGCCAGCACGCGGGCATGCTCCATATAGGCGGCAGCCCCCTTCAGACCATACAGGCAGAGCAGCCGCAGGCCGTGCACTTCTTCGCTGACATCGAACAGATCGCGATCCAGTGCCCATTCAGTGGCCTGGTCCTGCAGGCCGGCCAGGGTATCCGCCGGCTGGATGGCCGCCTGTGGCAAGCTCAGGCTGATCTGCGCTTGCTGGGCGCGGCAGCGTGCGGCCAGCGCCTCACGCAATGTCACGGCCTCGCGGGTATAGGCAATGATGCGTTCGCTGTCGAAGTTGACATTGGTCAGCGTGGCGAACAAGGTGCGCGGCACGAAGGCATCCACGGCAGGATCAACGATGTCCAGAGTCCGGGCCTGCAGTGCCCAGGCCGACAAGCCTTGCAAAACGGCAACCAGCAAGTCCTGCTGATCCGAGGTTTCGGCGCTCTTGCCGCACATCCCCTGAGAAAAACTGCACCCTTTGCCGCCCGGCGACTGCATGGTTTGTTCGCACTGAATACAGAACATGACTCACTCCTTGTTTGGGATCGGAATGGGCCACAGTCTAGCCAGCGCGCCGGGGCCAAAGGGCACCGGCTCGACAACTTTTTGAAATGCTTGACGGCAATCAAGCCGATGGCAACGTCCTGGCTGAAGGCTGTGTTTTTTCAGTCAGACAGCGTCTCGTGGCTGGCCTCGGTGCCATGCTGCCAGTAGCTCGACGCACGGATGCGCTGCTTGTCGATGCCTCTGGCCAGCAGGGTCTGGCGCGTGGCACGGACCGTGGCCAGTTCACCCGCCACCCAGATGAAACCCTCGCCCGGCGGCAGGGGCAAGCGGCGCAGCAATTGCTGCAGCGGGCTGTCGTCCGTGGCGTGATCCACGCCGGCCAGCCAGTGCTGCGTCACCTGGGCGACACTGGGCAAGACCAGCGGCTTGACCGGTGGTTCGACCATCAGCACGACATCGACACGCGCCTGTGCCGGCAGGTCTTCCAGCCGTCGGCTGATGGCCGGCATGGCGCTGCTGTCACCGATCAGCCAGTGCCAGTCGAAATGCGGGGGAATCAGCATCGAGCCACGCGGGCCGCCGAAGCCGAGTGTCTGGCCGATGCGGGCCTGAGCCGCCCAGCGGGTCGCCGGTCCGGCGCCGTGCAGCACGAACTCGATCTCCAGCTCGCCGCGCTCGGCATTGAAGCGACGCGGGGTATAGTCGCGGGCGATCGGTCGTTCCGCGCCGGCCACACGCAGCGGCTGACCATCCGCATCGAGCGACGGCAGGCGCGGCAGGGTTTCGCCAGGTGCCGGAAAGAAGACTTTTACGTGGTCGTCGAACCCGGGCGAGTCAAAACCGATCAGTTCCGGCCCGCGAAAGGTCACCCGTACGCGATGCTCGCCACGCGGATGAATTGCCACCACCTGGGCCAGACGCAGACGCAGGGGGTGACGTACACGATGGATTTGCAGATCCTCACGCATCGCTGACTCCCGGTTGTTCGATTTCGCGGATGGCCCGCTGCAGAATGGCGGCAATTCGACGCTGCTCATCCGCATCAGCCTCGGCCTTGAGAACCAGCAAGCGCTTGAGACCATGCCGCGCCGCCAGATACTCGGGCAACCAGCCGGACTCGTCGCCCTCGGCGCTTTCGCCCGCCATGGCACGCCGCATGGTTTCCATTTTCTTGCCCATGTACGCCAGGCTGGCCAGCATCAGTTCCGCCTGGTGTTTTTCCGCGGCCAGCTGTGACTGGCCGGCTGCCGAGACGCGGTACAGCTTGCGGTTGCCGGCGGCCTCCACTTCAACCAGACCGGTTTCTTCCAGATAGGTCAGCGCCGGGTATACCACGCCGGGGCTGGGGGTGTAATAGCCTTTCGAGCGCTGCTCGACTTCCTTGATCAGCTCGTAGCCATGGCGCGGCTGTTCGGCCAGCAAGGACAGGAACATCAGTTGCAGGTCCCTGGCGCTGAATTTGCGTCCGCGCGTCAGTGCCTCGCTGTCGTGTGGCTCACCGCCATGATGGCGATGATGGCCATGGCGACCCATGGCATGACTGAGCAAGCGGCGCAGACCAGCGCGGTGGCCATGATGACAAGTACGATGCGGCATGTTGCCTCCTGAAAAAACATCTTACGATATGTCGTAAGATATATATCTTGCGATATATTTGCAAGTTATTTTCAGGGGGACAGGGGGTGGGGCAAGGGCTTGACCGCCGCGAAGATGCGCGCCGCCGCCAGCATGCCGGCAGCCAGCAGGGCATCCAGGACAAAGTAGCCGGACGGCCCGAGCCAACTCATGAACAGGGAACACAGCAGCGGGCCAAGGGTGCCGCCCAGCGCATACAGCATCAGCAGCACGGCATTGGCTTCGACGCGCCGGTGTGGCGGCATGGCATCGTTCACGATGCCGCTGAGGGTGCTGTAGAACGTGAAGGCGATGCACACCAGCAGCATGTTCAGCGGCACCAGCAGCCAGGTCGACAGCAACTGGCTCAGCAGCAAGGCCACCACCAGTACGGCCAGCGCACTGCGTGACAACAGTTCGGCCCGGTTACCCTGATCCGCCCACTTGCCCATCGGCCACTGCAACAGGGGTGCCGACAGCAGGGCCAGCCCCATGATGTCGCCGACACGCTCCGGGGTGTGATGCAGCTGTGCCAGCAGCACCGGCATCATGGCGTAGAAACTACTGTTGAAGCAGCCCGCCACCAGGGCGCCAGCCCAGCCGAGCGGTGCGCGCCGGTTCAGTTGCAACAGGGCGCGCAGCGTCTGACGCCAGGCACTGTCGGCAACAGCTTCCTGCTGATCCGGCGGCTGCTCACGGGTCAGGGTGACCGGCACGATGGCCAGGGTAAACAGCATCGCCACCACGATGAATTGCCAGCCGGGCTGGCTGAACGGCAGGCGCAGCATCCACTGCCCGGCGCTGGCACCAAGGTAGGTAATGATCATGTACAGGGCAAACAGCTGGCCGCGCTGGGCATTGCTGACCCGGGCATTGAGCCAGCTTTCCACCACCATGAACACGCCACAGATCGACAGACCGTTACAGAAGCGGCTCAGCAGCCAGATCCACTGACCATGCAGCAGCGATTGCGCCAGCGCGACCAGACAGACCACCGCCGCCAGCACGGCAAAGGCACGGTGGTGGCCATAGACCCGTACCATGCCATTGAAGGCAAAGCCGCCAATAAAGAAGCCGGCGTAATAAGCAGACTGGATCACCCCGGCCATCGCCACCGGCACGCCATCGGCCAGCAGACCCAGCGAGGTCTGGGTATTGGCCAGCGAATTGCCGATCATCAGCAGGGCATAGCCCAGCAACAGGCTGGCGACACTGTGCATCAGGCTCGCTGTCGCGCCCGCTGCCGGCTGCTCGGCCTGTTCGCTCATGGTGTGCTCCAGTAAATGTTTTATTCACTTTCAATATGGCCGAACTTTCACTAATGTGCGGAGGTTCGAAGACAAATTTGGGAGCTCGCGATGACGATTGTGATCCAGCGTGACCGTTCGGCGCCGATGCGCCATACGGTGCAGATTGGCCAGCATCAGCTGGTGGTGGACATGCCGGCCACGGCAGGTGGCAGTGACAGCGGGCCGGATCCGCACGATCTCTATGATGCGGCCCTGGGTGCCTGCAAGGCGCTCACCATGCTGTGGTACGCCCAGCGCAAGGGGATCGAGATGGGCGATATCCGGGTGGAGGTGGCGCGAGACAGCAGTGCCGAGGCGCAGGGGACTTACCGACTGCAGGCCAGTATCACGCTGGATGATGCGCTCGACGCCGACACGCAGCAGAAGTTGCTGGCCATTGCCGATCGTTGTCCGATTCACAAGCTGATGACTCAGGTCACGACCGAAATCGAAACCCTGGCGGGGAAGCCCTGATGAGCGCACTCACCTTGTTGAAAACCCACGAGAAAGACCTGGGGGGTGGCTTCGTGGTCCGGCGCAGCCTGCCGGCCGCCGCACGGCGTGCGGTCGGTCCGTTCGTGTTTTTCGACCACATGGGGCCGGTACGGGAAACACCGGGCAGTCAGCATGATGTTCGCCCGCATCCGCATATCGGTCTGGCGACGGTGACCTACCTGTTTGCCGGCGCGATGATGCACCGCGACAGCCTGGGTTCGGTGCAGCGCATCGAACCGGGTGCCATCAACTGGATGACGGCTGGTCGCGGCATCGTGCACTCCGAGCGCAAGCCGGAAGACCTGCTGGATCAGACCTACGACCTGCACGGTCTGCAATTATGGTGTGCCTTGCCACAGGCCGATGAGGAGTGCGAACCGGCCTTCATCCACACCCCGGCCAGCGCCTTGCCGCAAGTGGACGTCAATGGCGTCAGCGTGCGGGTGTTGATCGGCGAGGCTTACGGCGTCCGCTCGCCGGTCCGTACCTTCAGCGAGACCCTTTATCTGGACATCACCTTGCAGGCCGGGCAGACGCTGACCCTGCCGCACCATGTGGCGGAGCGCGCCGTGTATGCCGTAGAGGGCGAGGTGGCACTGGATGGCCAGGCGGTCAATGCCCGGACCATGGCCGTGATCGAGGATGCGCAGCCCCTGGTGCTGACGGCGCACACGGCGGCCAGGGCGGTACTGATCGGCGGTGCGCCGCTGGATGGTCCGCGCACCATGTGGTGGAACTTTATCTCGTCACGCCGCGAGCGCATCGAGCAGGCCAAGGCCGACTGGCAGGCGCAGCGCATGGGCCAGATTGCCGGCGAGCACGAGTGGATTCCCTTACCTCCCTGAAACGGCGGCCGTGGCACCGGCCATGAACAGGCGGGCGGCCAGTTCGCCCTCCAGTTCGATCTGAAAATGCTTCTGCAGGCATTGACGCAACATGGCGATATCACTGACCGGCTGCTCCAGCCGGTCGGCGCCGAGGGTGATGAGCAGGCGTTGTCCGGACAGGGTCAGCCGCCCGTCCGGGCGCGCTATGGTACACAAGGGCTTGCCGGTGAAGTGCGAGGCGGGCGAGTGCTGGTGGAAATCGCACATGTGCACGAATTCATCGAGTGGATGCGCCTCCAGGGCAAACTGATACAACGGCTGCCAGCCGCGTTCGTCGTCATGACGCTGCAGGACGCACTGCCCATGCACGGACTGCAGGCGGAACTGCCCGCTGGGCTGGCGCTGTACCTCGCCATCCAGTGGCAGGGGCAGCAGGAAGCAATCGCCGAAACCAACATCGGCCAACATGTCGCCCTCGGGGAAATGCACCCAGAGCAGCAGGTGGTCAAAGGGCGGGCCAAACACCTCGCCATCAAATACCCGGGCAGACAGCCGGGATACCTGAAAGCCCAGACTGGTCAGCAGCAGGGAAAAAGCCTGGTTCAGCTCGTAGCAGAAGCCGCCGCGATGACGCGTCAGCAGCTTGTCGAGCAGGCTGGCCTCATCCAGGCGCAGCGGTTCATCGAGAAACAGGCTGAGGTTCTCAAACGGAATGTGCCGCAGGTGCTGCAGGTGCAGGTGCGCCAGACTTTCCGGGCAGGCGGGCCCGACCTCGCTGATCTCCAGCCGGGCCAGGTAGGCAGCGCGCTGTTGTGCATCCATGGACTTCTCCTGTTTAAGCCTCGGCAGGCAGGGCCTCCGGCTGAGTCGATCGAACCGGTGGCTGCGACGGCACCCGCCCCACCCACCACATGCCAAACAGCGCCAGCGCCACCGCCAGCCAGCCCACCTGCCCGTAGCCGAGAATCTGCCCTTGCGCGCCGCTGCTCAGCATCAGACCGCCAATCCAGGCGCCACAGCCCGAGCCCAGTGACTGGATGGCACTGTTGGCACTCAGAAACGCACCGCGATCTGTTTTATCGGTCACCGTGGTCATCAGGGTCTGCATCGGGATCATGCGTCCGGACACCATCACCATGAAGAACGGGAACACCGGCAAAAACAGGTAGAACGACACGTCGGGCAAATGGGTGATCATGAGTACCGGCAACAGGGAGACCAGCCACAGCAGCCGGAACGTGCGTTTGGCCCCCAGCCGGTCGGTCAGCTTGCCGAAGCGGCGGGCAGTAAAGAAGGTGGCGCCGCCGCCCAGCATGTACATCAAGGATAGCTGGGGCGCAGTGACACCGTGATTGGCGACCAGGGTGGGTGAAATGAAGGGAATCACCAGCATATGCGCTACCAGCATCCAGAAAGTCAGCAAAAAGGCCTTGAGATGCGGCTTGCGGGTCAGCAGCAGCCACAGCTGTGGCAGTACCCGGGACAGGGGAGCGGGGCCGGCCCGCAGGTGTTCGGCCAGCGAAGGCACCAGCGCCAGCCCGCCGGCCCAGATCAGTGACGACAGCAGGACCAGCAGCAGGAAGGGTGCCGCCCAGCTGAAATGCGCCCCCAGCAGTACGCCGACCGGCACGCCCAGCACCGCCGCCAGAGAAAACGAGGTCATGACGATGCCGGTGGCCGTGCCGCGCCGGGTCAGCGGGATCACGTCGCTGACGATGGCCATGACGATGGCGCCCATCACGCCGCCGGAGAAGCCGGCAAAGGCACGCGCCATCAGCAGCCAGCCATAGCCGGGCGCCAGGGCACAGGCCAGGTTGGACAGGGCAAACCAGGCATAGACCCACAGCAACAGGCTGCGCCGGTCGAAACGGTCGATATAGGTCGCCGCCAGCAGGCCGGACAGACCGGAACACCAGGAGTAGACCGAAACCGCCGTGGCAAAGCGCGCCGGGGAAATCTGGAAGGCATGCATGATCTGCGGCCCCAGAGGCATCATGACCATGAAATCCATGATCACGGTAAATTGTGTCAGCGCCAGCAGCCACAACAGGCGCCGTTCATGCGCCGCGGACAGGTCTGCCATGAAGGTTCTGCTCCCGGTTCTTGAGCGACCCGCCCGCCACGCCGTGGACCGGCAGGGCATGACAGACGACATCACTGGTTTTGTTCACTATAGTCCGCCCCTCTGGCGGACTCTTAATATATCGTAAGATATATATCTTTAGATACATTTTCAAGGCTCGGGCGGCTTTTTGCACCACTGTCTACAATGGAAGCAGAGCTATTCTCTTCGCATATCCATCTCTTACAGACTGCGAGCTCCCCATGGCCGTCGTGCACGCTGATTCCTCCCACCATGCCACACAGTCGGTACGGTTGTTCGATATGGTCGCGGCGCTTTCCACCACGCTGGATCTTCTCGACCCTCAGTTAGGGTCGCATCAGAAACGCACCTGTCTGATCGCCGCGCAGATTGGCCTGGCCCTGCAACTGAGTCAGGCGGATTATCGCAGCCTGTTCATTGCCTCAATTTTCCATGATATCGGAGCACTGGCCCTGCATGACCGGCTAAGCATGCTGGCGTTCGAGGAGACGGCCCCGCACCTGCATGCGCAAATGGGGGCGCAGTTACTGATACGCTTCGAAGCGTTCCGGCCTCATGCGCCGCTGGTGGCCTATCATCATGTCCCCTGGGACCACGGCAAGGGTAGCCACTTTGACGGTCAGCCCGTGCCTCGCCTGAGTCATCTGATTCACCTGGCCGATCGTATCGAAGTGCTGGCCCAGACCCGCGCCAATATCCTGGCGGACAGCGAAGAGATCCGGCAGCGCATCCGCGAGAAGTCCGGTGTGGTGTTTGATCCCGAACACGTTGATGCCTTTCTTCAGGTCTCGCGCACGGAGCGTTTCTGGCTGGATCTGTTTTCCGTCAATCTGGATCAGATCCTCAAGGCCCTGGCCCCGTTTGAGGATATCGAGCTGGATTTGAACCAGCTGATGATGTTTGCCCGATTTTTCGCCCTGATCATCGACTCGCGCAGTCATTTCACCGCCACCCACTCCGCCGGGGTGGCGATCTGCGCCGAAACCATTGCACGCCACATGGGCATGAGTGACATCGAGGCCACCAGGATGCGCATTGCCGGCTATCTGCACGACACCGGCAAACTCGCCATCCCGAATGAGTACATCAACCGCAATGGGCCGCTGGCCCGGGAAGAAATGGCGCGCATGCGGGCGCACAGCTATATCACCCATGACATTCTGAGCAAGATCAATGGCATGGCAGATATCGCCGAATGGGCCTCCCACCATCACGAGCGCCTGGATGGCAGCGGCTATCCCTTCCACAAAAGTGCCGAGCATCTGAGCCTGGGGGCACGCATCATGGCCGTGGCCGATATTTACACGGCGCTGATCGAGGATCGCCCCTATCGGGCCGGCATGGCGGAAACCGAAGTCTTCGCCCATCTGGCGTCGCTGGTGGAAGCCGGGCAACTGGAGCCGACCGTGGTGGCGACACTGCAGCGCCACCACGACCGCATCGGCCAGTTGTGTCGTGAAGTCCAGCGTCAGGAGGGTGAGGAGCTGAACGAGTTCTGGCGCATGGCCAGCGCAGCGGCCTGAGTCCGCCTCAATCCCCTTCCACCCGTCCCTCGCGCCGAGGGTCGGCGCCGCCGGTCCAGCCGCCCGGTGTGCGCAGGATGGCCGCCAGACCGCTGGTCATGTCGGTCATGACCACCTTGTGACCCAGCGCTTGCAATGTCGGCACCAGCGTCCCCAGCCCACGTCCGGACTCCAGTTCGGTCGGGCCATTGCGGCTGCCGTAATGCGGCAGCGACACCGCCTGCTGCGGATCCAGGTGCCAGTCGAGCAGGCCGATCAGGGTCTGTGCCACGTAATTGATGATCGCGCTGCCACCCGGCGAGCCGGTAACGGCATACAACTTGCCAGATGGGTCAAACACCAGCATCGGCGCCATGGCGCTGCGCGGTCGTTTGCCTCCTTCGATCCGGTTGGCCACTGGTTTGCCCTGATCCTGCGGACTGAAAGAAAAGTCGGTGAGTTGATTGTTGAGCAGGAAACCTCGGCCCGGCACCATGATGCGGCTGCCAAATTGATCCTCGATGGTCGTCGTCATGCTGAGAGCCTGACCGAAGCGGTCGACCACGGCGATCTGGGTGGTGCAGGGCAGCTCCACCGCCTGGTCCCGGCCCCAGGCTGCCACCTGTCCCGGCGGCAGTCCCGGACTGGCCTGCCCCATGCTTTGCCCGGGCTGGATCAACTGGCTGCGTGTCGCCAGATAGGCCGGATCCAGCAGACCGCTGGTCGGTACCGGGACAAAAGCCGGATCAGCCAGATAGCGCGCCCGATCGGCAAAGGCCAGACGGCCGGCTTCGCTGAACAAGTGCACCGCCTGTACCGAAGTCGGCGCCATATCTGTCAGCGGAAAGCGTTCCAGGGTTTTCAGCATTTGCAGCACTGCAATGCCGCCGGAACTGGGCGGGCCCATGCCACACAGCCGATAACCGCGATAGCTGCCACATACTGGCGCGCGCTCGATCGCCCGGTAGTTTTCCAGGTCGTCCGCGGTCATGTCACCGGGACTGCCGGGCGCCTGGTTCACGGCCTTGACGATATCGGCCGCCAGCTTGCCCTGGTAGAACGCCTGCGGCCCCCGCCGGGCGATCAGTCGCAGGGTAGCCGCATAGTCGGGGTTTTTCAGCCGGGTGCCGATGGGCTTTGGACTGCCGTCAGGCCGGTAAAAGTACTGCCGGGCAACCGGGTCCTGCGCCAGGAAGCGCTCACGGCTCAACAGCCCATACAGGCGCGGAGAGATCGGGAATCCCTGTTCGGCCTGCCGGATGGCAGGCTGGAACAGCGTCGCCCAGGGCAATCGCCCGTAACGCCGATGGGCTTGCGCCAGCATGGCCAGCACACCGGGGACGCCGACCGAGCGGCCGCCGACAACCGCACGATAAAAGTCCATGCTCTTGCCATCGGTGCCCAGGAAACGGTCCGGCCGCGCCGCTGCGGGTGCGGTCTCGCGACCATCAAAGGTCGTGACCCGGCCGCCGTCGAAATAGACCAGGAAGGCGCCGCCGCCGATGCCGGAGGATTGCGGCTCGGTCAGGCCGAGCATGGCCTGGGCGGCAATAGCGGCATCCAGCGCACTGCCGCCACGCCGCAGCATGGCCATGCCCGCCGCACTCGACAGCGGCGTGGCCGTGACGATCATCTGGTGCGGCCGGGTGACGGCGGACCGCTCGGTATACCCGGTCGCTGCTTCGGGGGCGGCGGGGCCGGCCATGGCGCCCTGCAGGCTGCTGAGCGCCCAAAACCCTACTGCCAGCAAGTGTTTGAATTTTCTGGCAATGCCACCAATCAACGCTTTCATCGCGTATACTTCCCCTCAACTTTTATGCAATATGCAGTAAACATGTTTTCATTATTAGCACGACAGGCTGGTTCAGTGCCGACGGTGCCCTCCGACGGCCTGATGACAACTCCCGCCAGCCTCATCGTGATTCAGAACAGGTCTTCCATTCATGAGCAAATCTGATCAAGAAAACAGCCTTGCCAGCCATCCGGCATCGGTGCGCATCCGCAGCCGCCTGGTCGCCGCCGGCAAGCGTTTCCATGCCAACGACAACATCGCCGACTTCATTGAGGAAGGCGAACTCGATCAACTGCAGGCCGAAGTGCAGCAGCACATGCAGCAGGTTCTGCAAAGCCTGGTGATCGACACCGAGAACGATCACAACACGCAGGAAACCGCCAAGCGGGTGGCCAAGATGTTCGTACGCGAAGTCTTCAGGGGGCGCTATGTGCCGATGCCGCCCTCGACCGAATTTCCCAATGTCGAACAGCTCAACGAACTGATGATCGTCGGGCCGATCATGGTGCGCAGCGCCTGCTCGCACCACCTGTGCCCGATCATGGGCAAGGTATGGGTCGGCGTGATGCCAAACGAGCACTCCAACCTGATCGGGCTGTCGAAATACGCCCGGCTGATCGACTGGGTCATGACCCGGCCGCAGATTCAGGAAGAAGCCGTTTCCCACATGGCAGACTTGCTGATGAACAAACTGCAGCCGGATGGCCTGGCCATCGTCATGGAAGCCGACCACTTCTGCATGCACTGGCGCGGGGTCAAGGACGATCAGTCCAAGATGACCAATAGCGTGATGCGCGGCTCTTTCCTGCGCGATGCCAATTTGCGTCGTGAATTCCTGTCTTTGATCCACAGGGGATAATCATGTTGGTTCGTTTGATCTACGCCAGTCAGACCGCAGAAACCATTTCGGCCAAGCTGATCGAGGCCATTCTGTCGCAGGCTCAGGTACACAATCCGGCCAACGGCATCACCGGACTGCTGTGCTACAGCCAGAAGACTTTCGTGCAGGTGCTGGAGGGTGGCCGTACCGAGGTCAACCGTCTGTTCCAGCTGCTGGCCAAGGATCCCCGCCACCAGAACGTCACGCTGCTGCAGTACGAAGAGATTGCCGAACGGCGTTACGCCAACTGGGCCATGGCCCGGGTGGCGCTGGACAAGCTGAACATGTCGCTGCTGCTGCGCTTCTCCGACAGCCCGCAACTCGACCCGTACTCGGTCAGCGGCGAAAGCACGGCCCGGTTGCTGGAAGCCCTGGCCGAGGCCGGCGCACTCGGCACGCGGGGCTGATACAGCGCCGGTCCGACAAGAAACCGCCGGACCGGTCAGCCGCACAATGCATCAGGCCAGACGGGCAGCCAGCTCGGCGACCCGCTTGCCCAGCAGGCGGGCTGTTTCCAGATCGCCGGCACGCGGCGCCTCGTCCGGCGAGGCATCGGATGGCGCAATGGCCAGCGCACCGGCAAAGCCGGCGGTCCAGTTGACGTCTGCCGGACCATGCGCCTTGGTATTGGACGGCATCAGGCCGGTGCCGACCCAGATCTGCGAATGCTGCTGTGACAGGGTAAACAGGTATTGAATGGTGGCACCCTTGTCGCCGTTGACGGAGGCCGAGGTGGTAAAGCCGGCAGCCAGCTTGTCTTTCCAGGCCTGCACAAACCACGCCTTGGATGAGGCATCGGCAAATTTCTTGAATTGCCAGGCCGGACCGCCCATATAGGTCGGCGACCCATAGAGGATGGCATCGGCCCCTGCCAGGGCGTCGAAGGTACCATCCGGCAAATTGCCGTCAGCATCAATGCGATACATCACCACCTGGGTGCCGGCAACGCCTGCCGCGCCGTCGCGGACGGCCTCGGCTTGTTTGGCGGTGTGGCCGTAACCGCTGAAGTAGACAATGGCGATGGTTGTCATGGCTGCAAACTCCCTGTTGTTGTGGAAGACGATCAGGATGCCTTCCGGCACCGGTTGTCTGTTTATAGACCATCCGTTGACATGCCCCGGAATTCCGCCATGGCGAAGACTGAAACGATGTATCTGCAGGATTTCACGCTGGGCCAGACCTTTGTCAGTGCCTCCCACGAGATGACGATGGCCGACATCAAGGCCTTTGCCGCCCAATTCGACCCGCAGCCCTTCCATCTGGATGAGGACGCCGCGCGCAACACCCTGTTCGCCGGACTAGCGGCCAGTGGCTGGCATACCGCGGCGGTCACCATGCGTTTGCTGGTGGGCAGCGGCCTGCCGGTTGCCGGCGGGCTGGTGGGGGCGGGCGCCGAACTGCGCTGGCCGCGCCCGACCCGGCCCGGCGACCGTCTGCAGGTCACCAGCGAGGTGATCGACATCAAGACTTCCCCTTCGCGCCCCGAGCGCGGTCTGGTTACCCTGAAAAGCGAAACCCGCAACCAGGATGGCGCGCTGGTACAGAGCATGACCTCTCGCTTGTCCGTGCCGATTCGTCCGTCTTGACCCAATGACGTTCGGATTTCCGAACGTCATTCCCCCTGGCTGGTACGGAAATCCAAACGCCGCGCCAGCCGCCTGGTTTTATATTCATACAAATCAACAAGTTAAAAACCACTTCCTCCGCCATGATGCTGGCACGCGATGTGCTAATCAGTAGCCGGGCGATGACAACAAACGGCCACGAGCCGTTCGCGGCAGACAAGACGCCGCCGCATCGTGCACACACACACAACCTGATGGCGCCTCTCGCGGGAGGCTGACCGGAGGACAGGGCTACGCCATGACGGATCAGGGATCGACACCGTTAGCGCGTGCCGGCTTTTTGAACCGGAGATTGTATGAAATCGAACAAAATCACCCTTTGGGTCGGCATCGCGCTGATCCTTGGTATCGTTGTCGGCTTCCTGTGTCACAACTCGCTGACGGCTGAGGCGGCCAAGAATGTGGCCAGCAACTTGTCCATCCTCACCGACGTTTTCCTGCGCATGATCAAGATGATCATCGGGCCGCTGGTGTTCTCGACGCTGGTGGTCGGGATTGCCAGCTCCGACACCAAATCGGTCGGCCGCGTTGGCGGCAAGGCGATGGTCTGGTTCATCCTGGCTTCGCTGGTCTCGCTGCTGATCGGCATGTTCTACGCCAACGTACTGCAACCGGGTGTCGGCTATAACCTGCCGATGCCGACCGGCAGTGCCGGCCTGAAAACCAGCGCGCTGAATCTGCATGACTTCATTTCGCACATGTTCCCGAAGAGCTTCTTTGAAGCCATGACCAATAACGAGATGCTGCAGATTGTGGTGTTCTCGCTGTTCTTCGGTATTTCGATGGCGCAGTTGAAAAACCGCTTCCCGACCACGCTGCGCAATATGCTGGATGATGTGGCACACACCATGCTCAAGCTGACCGGCATTGTGATGGCCTTTGCCCCGCTGGGCGTGTTCGGTGCCGTTGCTGCCACCATCACCACCCAGGGTCTGGGCATCCTGATGATCTATGCCCGTTTCCTCGGCGCTTTCCTGGTCGCCATCGCCACGCTGTGGGCCTTCCTGCTGGCCATTGGCTATCTGTACCTCGGCCGTGATGTCATGGTGCTGATGAAGAAGATTCGCGCCCCGATGATGCTGGGCTTCGCCACGGCCAGCTCGGAAGCCGCCTTCCCCAAGGTGCTGGAACAACTGGATGCCTTCGGGGTCGACAGCCGCATTTCCGGCTTTGTACTGCCGCTGGGCTACTCCTTCAACCTGGCCGCCTCGGTGATGTATGCCTCCTTCGCCGCCCTGTTCATCTCCCAGGTCTATAACGTGCCAATGTCGCTGGGCAGCCAGCTGACCATGCTGCTGGTGCTGATGGTTACCAGCAAGGGGATCGCCGGTGTGCCGCGGGCCTCGCTGGTGGTGGTCGCCGCTGTGCTGCCGATGTTCCATCTGCCGGAAGCCGGGATTCTGCTGATCCTTGGCATTGACCAGTTCCTCGACATGTTCCGTACCGCGACCAATGTGATGGCCAACTCGATTGCCACCGCCACGGTCGCCAAGATGGAGAACATGCTGGGCGCGCCCCAGGCCGAGCAGCAGGATGGCCTCATCGCCGAACCGGTGGTGCAACTGGTCAGCCAGGAAGCCTGAGCTTGAAACCGAAAATGAGGCCGCCAGCTGGCGGCCTTTTTTCATGGCAAAGCTTGATCAGGCGGTTTGCCAGCACAGGGCATTCTGACTATTCTCGCCGGGATGGTAACCCTCTCTTGCTATTACACCTTATGGCCAAACACCGCTCACTGTCAGGCACCCTGCTCTATCTGGCGCTGATTGCCCTGATCGTGGCCGGCTTTGCCTGCTGGGCCTTCAATGCCAGTCTGTCGTCCTCGCTGGCGGAACTGGAAAACAGCGCCAACCAGCGGCTGGATCTGTACAGCGCGACGCTGGACAGTGAGGTGGAGCGTTTTGCCCGGCTGCCCGGGGTATTGGGCTTGTCGCCGGCGGTCGTCGGCCTGCTGCATGCCCCCCGGGACCTGATCCTGCAGAAGCAGGTCAATCGTTATCTGGAACACCTGACCGAGCGCACCAGCGCCACCGCCATCTACATCATGGACAATCAGGGTCAGGTCATCGCCACCAGCAACTGGCAGCAACCTGACAGCTTCCTCGGCGAAAACGACGCTTTCCGCCCGTATTTCAAAGAAGCCATCATCGGCAAGAGCAGCCGCTTCTTCGGCATCGGCACCACGCGCAGCGAGCCGGGCTATTACTTGTCGCAGGCGCTGGATGATAACGGACAGGCCATCGGCGTGGCGGTCGTCAAAATCAGTCTGTCCCGGCTGGAGCACACATGGAGCCAGAACAAGGCGCTGGTATGGGTGGCCGACGCCAACCGCGTGGTGATTCTGGCCTCGCGGCCGGAGTGGAAATTCGCCACCCTCGGCACCTTGCCGCCACAAGACCAGCAACGGCTGGACGAAACGCGCCAATACAACCGTCTGAAGTTGCGACCGCTGAAGATCGACTTACTGCATCAGCAATCCAGCGACGCCCGCGTCGTACGCTGGATGGCACCATCCGGGGTGGCCGATTCGCCCTTGCACCGCTATCTGGAACAAACGCGCCCACTGGCAGGCAGCAACTGGCAACTGTCGGTGCTGGAAAGCCTCGCCCCCGCCTACAGCCTGGCTTACAGCCGCGCCAGCCTGGCGGCCGTGCTGTCCATCCTGCTGTTGACCGGGCTGGTGCTGCTCAACGAGCGCCGCCGGCGCCTGCGCGACAAACTGGCAGCACGCGAGGCCCTGCAGCGTGCCTACCGGCAGCTGGAGCAGAAGGTCGAGGAGCGCACCGCCGATCTGCTGTCGGCCAATCAGCAGCTGCAGGCCGAGGTCACCGAGCGGGCGCGTGCCGAGACTCACTTGCGCCAAACCCAGGCCGAGCTGATTCAGGCCGGCAAGATGGCCGTGGTCGGCCAGCTGTCGGCGCAAATCGCCCATGAACTCAATCAGCCTCTGGCAGCCCTGTCGACCCTGTCGGCCAACACCATCAAGTATCTGGCGCGCGGCAACTTGCCGACCGCCAGCGGCAATCTGGAAACCATCGGCCAGCTGGTTGAACGCATGGGCAAGATTACCGGCGCACTGCGCTCTTTCGCCCACAAATCCCAGGCCAGCGGCGGCCAGGCGGCATTGACGCGTACGCTCGATAATGCGCTGTTCCTGATCGACCAGCGCCTGCGCCACGGGGCCGTCGAGGTGATCCGCGAGGAAACGCCCGATCTGGTCGCGGATTGTGACCCCAACCGGCTGGAGCAGGTACTGGTGAATCTGCTGACCAACTCGCTCGATGCACTGCAAGACATGCCGGGTGCCCGCATCATCATCCGCAGCCGACGGCTGGATCAGCGCGTCGAACTGACGCTGCACGACAACGGCCACGGTTTTTCGGCCAAGAGCCTGCAACACCTGTTCGAGCCGTTCTATACCACCAAACCAGCCGGGGTCGGCCTGGGGCTGGGTCTGACCCTGTCGGCCAGCATCCTGGCCGAAGCCGGCGGCAGTCTGTCGGCCGCCAATCATCCGCAGGGCGGGGCGATCTTTACGCTGCTGCTGCCAGCATTGACCGGAGAATCACACCATGACTGACAGCTTGTCGGTATTCATCGTCGAAGACGATCCCAGCGTGCTGCTGGGATGCATGCAGGCTTTCGAGCTGGAGGGCATCCCGGTACAGGGGGCGGCCAGCGCGGAGGAAGCGCTGCAACAGATCGGCTCGGGCTTTGCCGGGGTGGTGGTGAGTGATATTCGCCTGCCGGGTACCGATGGCATGGCGCTGCTGAAAAAGCTGCGTCAGCGGGATGCCGAGCTGCCGGTGATCCTGATCACCGGTCACGGTGATATCAGTCTGGCGGTACAGGCCATGAAGGATGGCGCCTACGATTTCATTGAAAAGCCGTTCTCGCCGGAACGGCTGCTGGACGTCACGCGCCGGGCCCTGGAACAGCGCCGGCTCGGTCTGGCGGTACGCAATCTCGAGCAGCAGCTGCAAAGCAAGTTCACCCTGGAAGCACAGCTGATCGGTCGCTCACCGGCCATGGCACGTATTCGGGCCATGATTGCCGATCTGGCCGACACCGCGGCCAATGTGCTGATCCATGGTGAGACCGGCTGTGGCAAGGAGCTGGTGGCACGCTGCCTGCATCAGGCGAGCAAGCGCAGTGAACGTCCCTTTGTCGCGCTCAATTGCGGCGGCCTGAGCGACACGCTGTTCGAGAGCGAATTGTTCGGCCATGAGGCACACGCCTTTACCGATGCCAAGAAGAAGCGCATCGGCAAGTTCGAGTACGCCAATGGCGGCACTCTGCTGTTTGATGAAATCGAAAGCATGCCGATTGCCCAGCAGATCAAATTGCTGCGGGTGTTGCAGGAGCGCAGCTTCGAACGACTGGGATCGAATACCCCGGTGCCGCTGGACTGCCGCATCATTGCCGCCACCAAGTTCGATCTCAAGGCCATGAGCGATGCCGGTCAGTTCCGTTCCGATCTCTACTACCGTCTCAATGTGGTCTCGCTGACATTGCCCCCCCTGCGCGAGCGGCGCGAGGATATCCCGCTGCTGTTCGAGCATTTTCTGGTGCAGGCCTGTGCCCGCTTCGACCGCCCCACGCCGGTGCTGGAGCCGGATGAACAGGCGCTGCTGCTGGGCCATGACTGGCCGGGGAATGTGCGCGAACTGCGCAATGTCGCCGAGCGTTTTGCCCTGGGGATCCGCACGCCGCTGTTACCGGAGGCCCGCGGCGCCGACACGCCATCGCTGGCGCAGAGTGTGGAGGATTTCGAGCGGGTCTTGATTGCCGAGGCACTGCGCCGTCACGACGGCAATCTGAGCCGTGCCAGCGAATCATTGAAAATGCCCAAGACCACCCTGTTCGACAAGGTCAGGAAATACGGCCTGTAAGCGCACCGAGCCAGAGGGCGTGCAGGGCATGGCGCAGCTCGGTGCCGAAGTCATGGCGCAGAATGGCCAGATCCGGTTCGTCACGCAGGGCGTGCAGCCCCGGATGGGCGTCCAGCGCCTGCCACAGTCCGACACACAACCCCCATACCTGCAGCAGGAAGGCCGCACCACGGCCTTGCAGGATCGGTGCTTTTTGCTCCAGCAGCGCCCCTTTCTCGGCCAGCCCCTGTGCCAGGCGTCGCTTGAAATCGAGCATTTCATCCAGAGGCAGGTTCTGCTCCAGCACGGCATTGGCCATGCCGGCCAGCGACAGCAGCTCGCGCTGTTGCTCCAGATAGGCCGACAAGGCCGGGGCAATATGCCGGGCCGCCGCCACCGGCTCGGTGGGCATGGCTTGCAGCAGGGGAGTAAAGCCGTCCAGCAGGCGATCGAAACCGGCCTCCAGCAAGGCAATGAAGATGGCTTCCTTGGTCCGGAACGACAGATAGACACTGCCCTTGGCGACACCGGCGGTCTCGGCAATCTGCGATACCGTCGGCAACTGGCCGGTCTGGCGGTACAGCCGCTGTGCGGCTTGCAACAGCGTGGTGCGTCGTGCCCGGCGCTGTTCATCTGTCAGGGCTTTTCTGGCCATGGCAACCATCAGGGGAACAAAAGACACTCAGAGTTTACCACCGCGCTGCACACCACATGACAGCATCTTGCGCCACCACAAGACCGTGCAATTGACATACCATGTACAGCACAAAAGCGAAAAGAGCGGGCAAGAGGAGAAATCATGTACACCCATCACCATCCGTTGCTGTCCCCCAGCCTGGGCAGCCAGCGATCCGTCACCAGCTTCCACTTCGGTCAGCCTGGTCAGGGAGAAAAAATCTACATCCAGGCCAGTCTGCACGCTGATGAATTGCCGGGCATGCTGGTGGCCTGGCATTTGAAGCAACAGCTGCTGGCGCTGGAGTCCTCCGGTCAGATCCGGGGAGAAATCGTCCTGGTGCCGGTGGCCAATCCGATCGGTCTGAACCAGAACCAGAGCCTGAACCTGCTCGGTCGTTTTGATCTGCAAAGCGGACAGAATTTCAACCGCCATTACCCGGCACTGGCCCAGGTGATCTATCCCGAAATCCGCACGCAGCTGGGCAAGGATGCCGCGGCCAACACCAGTCTGATCCGCCGCCAGATGCGTCAGCATCTGGCCCGGCTGGATGCCCAGAGCGAACTGCAGTCTCTGCGCCTGACGCTGATGAAGCTGGCCGTGGATGCCGATGTGGTGCTGGATCTGCATTGTGACTTCCGCGCCGGCCTGCATCTCTACACCGGCACACCGCTCTGGCCGCAGTGCAAGCCGCTGGCACACTACCTTGGCGCCTGTGCCAGCCTGCTGGCGACCGACTCGGGGGACCATCCCTTTGACGAAGCCTGCAGCCAGCCGTGGTGGCAGTTGCGCGACATGGCGCAGGCAGAGGGGCTGGAGGTCAACATCGACATGGCCTGCCTGGCGGTCACCGTCGAGTTGCGGGGTCAGAGCGAGGTGCAGCACGCCCTGGCCGAGCAGGATGCCGAGGGAATACTCAACTTTCTGCGTCTGCGCGGGGTGATCGACGATGTGGTCCCGCCGCTGCCGGAACTGCCCTTCCCCGCCACGCCGCTGGCTGGCTCGGAGGATCTGTACGCGCCCCAGGCCGGGGTGATCGTCTATCACGCCCCGGTCGGCAGGCCGGTGAAAAGTGGCGACCTGATCGCCGAAATCTTTGATCCGATCAGCGACCGCTGCAGCGAGGTGCGCGCCCAGCGCCCCGGCATGCTCTATGCCACCAGTCACCGCACCTATGCCACGGCAGGCATGGAAATCGCCAAGGTGGCCAGCCAGGATGCCTTCAAGCAGGGCAAGCTGCTGACTGCCTGAGACGGACAATCAAAAAGGCCACCGCAAGGGTGGCCTTTTTTTGTCCGGCAGCGGCTTATTTCAGGCTGCCGGAGAGGAAGGCCTTCAGGCGTTCGCTGCGGGTGTTGCCAAAGACTTCCTGCGGCGAACCTTCTTCTTCCACCAGCCCCTGGTGCAGGAACATCACGTGGTTGGAGACGTTGCGGGCAAAGCCCATCTCGTGCGTCACCACGATCATGGTACGGCCTTCTTCCGCCAGTGCCTGCATGACCTTGAGCACTTCGCCCACCAGTTCCGGATCGAGAGCCGAAGTAGGTTCGTCGAACAACATGACTTCCGGCTCCATGGCCAGGGCACGGGCAATGGCCACACGCTGCTGCTGGCCACCGGACAGGTGGGCCGGATATTTGTTCTGTGCCCGCTCATCCAGTCCGACCTTGCGCAGATACTTGATGGCACGCTCGGTTGCTTCGGCCTTGCTCATGCCCAGAACATGCACCGGCGCCTCAATGACGTTTTCCAGTACGGTCATGTGGCCCCACAGATTGAAATGCTGGAACACCATGGCCAGCTTGGTGCGCATTTTCTGCAGCTGGTCATGGTCGGCCGGAATCAGCTCGCCACTCTTGACGCGCTGCATGCGCAGCTCTTCACCATTGAGGCGGATACTGCCCTCATGCGGCTTTTCCAGGCAATTGATGCAGCGCAGGAAGGTACTCTTGCCGGAACCGGACGAACCAATGATGCTGATCACGTCGCCTGCCTTGGCGGTCAAAGAAATGCCCTTGAGCACTTCGTGGTCGCCAAAACGCTTGTGAATGTTCTGAATAATCAACTTTTCCATTGTGCAATCCAGTTAGTGTGAGCTGGCCGGGCGCAGGTGCGCGAGCCACTTCTTTTCGGCCTTGCGGAACAGGGCGACCAGAACAAAGGTCACGCACAGATAAATCAGTGCAGCCAGGCCGAAGGCATTGAACGAGTCATAGGTAGCGGAATTAGCATCACGCGCCACCTTGAGGATGTCCGGCACCGTGGCGGTAAACGCCACGGTCGTCGAGTGCAGCATCAGAATCACTTCGTTGCTGTAGGCCGGCAAGGCCCGGCGCAGGGCGGAAGGGATGATGACGCGACGATAAAGGGTGAACTTGCTCATGCCGTAGGCACGACCGGCCTCGATCTCGCCATACGGCGTAGCCTTGATGGCGCCGGCGAAAATTTCCGTCGTATAGGCACAGGTGTTCAGGGCAAAGGCCAGAATCGTGCAATGGTAGCCATCGCGGAAAAAGGCGTTGAGCAGGTCGGTTTCGCGCACGACATCCAGGCTGTACACCCCGGTGTAGAAAAACAGCAGCTGCACATAGAGCGGGGTGCCACGGAACACATAGGTATACAGGCCGACCAGGCGAGCCGCCCACTTGACCTTGGAAACACGCAGCACCGCCAGCGGAATCGAAGCGATGAAGCCCATGGCAATCGACAGGGACAGCAGCCACATGGTCACGGCCAGGCCGGACAGATGATAGCCGTCAGTCCACAGGAATTGGCGCCAGTATTGCTGAATGATCTCAATCACAGTTCGGCCTCCCGCACACCCATCGAATAACGACGCTCCAGCCACATCAGGACCAGATTGGAGACTGTGGTCAACAACAGGTACACCACGCCGGCCACCACCGTGAAGAAAAACACTTTGTAGGTACTCTTGCCGGCATCGATCGACAGCTTGACCACATCGGCCAGACCGATGATGGACACCAGCGCGGTGGCCTTGAGCATCACCTGCCAGTTATTGGAAATGCCGGGCAGGGCAAAGCGCATCATTTGGGGAAACTGGATGCGGTGGAAAACCTGCCAGTGACTCATGCCATAGGCACGGCCAGCTTCGATCTGCCCCGGCGGCACGGCCATGAAGGCCCCGCGCAGGGTCTCGGTAAAGTAGGCGCCATAGATGAATCCCAGCGTGATCACGCCGGAAGCAAACGGGTTGAGGTCGATCTGATCCATGTGCTGCCAGTCGGTCAGATGATTCAGTCCGATTTGCAGGCTGTAGAAGATCAGCAGCATCAACACCAGGTCGGGCACACCGCGAATCAGGGTCGTGTAGACCGTCGACACCATGCTCAGCAAGGGATTGCTGGACAACTTGGCAGCCGCACCGACCAGCCCGATGGCAAAGGCCAGCAGCAGTGACAACACGGCCAGCTCGAGTGTCACCATGGTTCCGTCCCAGATCATGGGACCGAATCCGTACAAAAACATATTGTTCTCCTTCTCAGGACCTGCACCGCGACGTCCCGCCTTGCCGCATCCTGATGCTTCTCTCCAGTGACTGACTACCCGAAAGCCGGATCGCTTCCGGCCTGCAGGGCGTCAGGCAATACCGGGCGAAGCCTGCGACAGGCAGGCTTCGCCCCGGCACACTTATTTGCCGTAAACGTCAAAGGAGAAATATTTCTTCTCGATTTTCTTGTAAGTCCCGTCCTTCAGCATGGCGGCAATCGCCTTGTCGATCGCCGCTTTCAGCGCGGTATCTTCCTTGCGCAGGCCAATGGCGGCACCAGTGCCCAGGGTCTTCGGATCCACGACTTCCGGACCGGCAAAAGCGAAACCCTTGCCTTCCGGCTTTTGCAGGAAGCCCTGGTCAGCCTGCACGGCATCTTGCAGCGAGGCATCGATACGACCGGCCTGCAAGTCGGACAGCACCTGGTTCTGATCCTTGTACGGCACCACTTCTACACCGGACGGCGCCCAGTGTGCCTTGGCATAGGCCTCCTGGATGGTGCCCTGTTCCACCCCGACACGCTTGCCCTTAAGCGAGGCGGCAGTGGGCTGCAGACCGGCACCGCTCTTGGCCACCATGCGGGTCGGCGTATTGAACAGCTTGGTGGAGAAGTTGATTTGCTTCAGGCGTGCATCCGTCACCGACATCGAAGACAGAATACCGTCAAACTTCTTGGCCTTGAGCGCCGGAATCATGCCGTCAAAGTCATTCTCCACCCACACACACTTGGCTTGCAGACGCTTACAGATCTCGTTGCCCAGATCGATGTCAAAGCCCACCAGCTTGCCATCGGCCGCCTTCGACTCGAACGGTGCATAGCTGGCATCGACACCAAAACGGACTTCTTGCCATTGACCTGCCCATGCCCCCATGGAAGCGGCCATCAGGCCAAAGGCTGCAACAGTTGCAAATGCTTTTTTCACTTGTTTCTCCTCAAGAGACCACATTCACTGCAACGATGAAAAAACCCGCACCATCATCTGGCCGGGTATCGGGATGGACTGCTCGCTATCTCCGGGGTCTGGCGCCCCTCTGTGCTGAATCTTGCTTCCCTGTGTGCGGAAGCTTATGGGTTTGAATGTTATATAAATGTGACGCTATGTCTATAGAATTTATTTTGCGGATAAGGTAGTGGCATTCCTATTCACATCTTGTTTTTCAGCGTGAGTTTGCCTGCCATGGCCCTGGCAGGCAGATGACACTTGGCCTGATCGTTCGATATACGGGAAATATCAGTTATCGCTCATGCTGTTAGCGATACAGACAACAATCGATCAGTCAGACAATCGATCATTAACATTTAGCGGGAAAAAAATCGGCGTACTGTTGCAGTTTTACAATGAAAAAGCCGCCAGCGCATGCGCCGGCGGCTTTTTCAGCAGGGCTCAGTGCCCGTAAACATCAAAGCGGAAGTAGCGTGCCTCGATTTTCTTGTATGTCCCGTCCTTCAACATGGCGGCAATCGCCTGGTCGATGGCCGCCTTGAGCGCGGTATCTTCCTTGCGCAGCCCCACGGCCGAGCCGATACCCAGCGTTTGCGGGTCATTCAGTGCGGCGCCAGCGAAGGCAAAGCCCTTGCCGTCCGGCTTCTGCAGGAAACCCTGGTCAGCCTGCACCGCATCTTGCAGCGAGGCATCCAGACGACCACTCTTCAGGTCGGCCAGTACCTGGTTCTGGCTCTGGTAGGGCACCACCTCCACCCCGGCAACCGCCCAGTGCACCTTGGCGTAAGCCTCCTGGATGGTCCCCTGCTGCACGCCCACGCGCTTGCCCTTGAGCGAGGCGGCCGTCGGCTGCAGACCCGAGCCCGCCTTGGCCAGCATGCGCGTCGGGGTATTGAACAGCCGGCTGGAGAAGGCAATCTGCTTCTGGCGCGCTTCGGTGACCGACATCGACGACAGGATGCCGTCGAACTTGCGCGCCTTGAGGGCCGGGATCAGACCGTCGAAATCGTTTTCCACCCAGACACATCGTGCCTGCAGGCGCTTGCAGATCTCGTTGCCCAGATCAATGTCAAACCCCACCAGCTTGCCGTCGGCAGTCTTCGACTCGAACGGGGGATAGCTGGCTTCGACGCCAAAGCGGATATCCTTCCACTGACTGGCCGAGGCAAACGACGAAACAGCCAGCAAGCCCAGTGCCGCCAGCGAAACCACGATGTTTTTTTTCATTCTTCCATTCTCCTGAATAAACCCTGCCAATCTTCTGACGACTGATTGGTCATTGCTTGTGCGACATGCACACACTATGCAAGTTCATGCACCATGCACAGCCCGCGACAGCCATGCGTGCGACATATCGCCACAGGGCGGGGACTATACACCTAATTATCATTGATAATGACACCTGTTCGCATTCAGCCATTCGGGCTGCGATGCTGCTCAACCCTCATTGCGGAGTTCTCATGTCACGTCTGCCGTTACGCCTGCTGTCCATCTGCGCCCTGTTGCTGTGCACCCAGCAAGCCGCCTGGGCCCATGCCCATCCCGTCTCCCAGTCGCCGGCTGCCGAGGCCTCGGTCACGGCCCCCAAGCAAGTCAGCATGCGCTTTACCGAAACACTGGAGCCCTCGCTGAGCACGCTGGAAGTCACGGATGAACAAGGCAAAAAGGTCAATCAGGCAGCGACCACGGTCGACCCCGCCACCCCGGATACCATGCATGTCAGCCTGCCTGTCCTCGCACACGGTCGCTATGTCGTCAAATGGACTGCCGTGGCCACCGATGGTCATCGCACACAGGGCAAATTCCGCTTCCAGGTCCAATGAGCAGCGACTGGATTGACTGGATCGGGGTACTGTCTGCCACGCTGCTGGACGCCATGCTGGCGCTGCAACTGGCCCTTCGCCTGCCGGGCCTGACCACCAGGCTGCGTGGCAGCCGGCGACTGATGGCACTCGGGCTCGGCGGATACATCGTCAGTGCCACCCTGGTCATGACGGCGTGCGGACTGGCCGGTTTGCCCGCGGCACTCAGTCTGGTCATGCAACACAGTCACTTCGGTCATATGCAGTGGCTGGCGCTGGCCGGCATGGCCTGCCTCATGCTGTCCGACAAGCTGCCCCGCCTCGCCTGGCCGGGTCTGGGACTGCTGTTGTGGTCACGTGCGGCGACTGGCCATGCCGCTTCTGCCGGCATGCTGTCGCTGCCTGTCACCATCCACATGGGGCATCTGCTGGGCATGGCGCTCTGGCTGGGACCCGTGTTGCTGGCGGCGCACTGCGCAGCACCACAGGGCGTTCAGGCGGCACGACAGGCACGACGCCTGTCCGTCCTGGCCAGCTGGGCACTGGGAATACTGGCCGTCAGCGGTGTGATGAATCTGCTGCGCGTCACCGACGGCATACCGGCGCATGCGAACCCGGAATACCTGACCTGGCTGGGCATCAAGCTCGCGCTGGCCACGGTTGCCATCCTGCTCGGCGCCATGAATCGCTGGCAGTATCTGCCAGCCATTGAGCAGCATGTGACCCATGCCGTCACGCGCTTCTGGACCATTCTGCGACTGGAGTCTGCGGTGCTGGTCCTGTTGCTGCTTTGTGCTACCCGCCTGTCCACGACCATGCCAAACTGAGCGCATGCAAGCATCAACCACCCTTATCCTGCAGGCCATGCAGCGCGTCGTGGCTGAAATCCCCGCCGGGCGGGTCATGAGCTATGGCGCCGTGGCCCGCGCAGCGGGCTTTCCACGCCATGTCCGTCTGGTCGCCAGGGCGCTGGCGTGCGCGCCGTCGCCATTACCCTGGTTTCGTGTGCTGAACGCCCGGGGCAGCATTCCGGTACGCGGCCTGACGGGCGATGAAGCGCTGCAGCGGCTGCTGCTGGAGGAAGAGGGAATCGCCTTCGACCAGAACGGCCGACTGGATATGCGCGCGCTGGCCTGGGCACCGGACGAGCAGCCGCATGGCGACTAAGAGACGGCCTCAGCCGCCGCTTTTCTTCACCACCCACCCCTGTTGCTGCAACCAGGGCAGCAACGCCGCCACATGATCTCCCTGGATCTCTACCACCCCATCCTTGACCGTGCCACCACTACTGCAGCGCTGGCGCATCCCTTTGGCAAAGCTGGCCAGTGCCTCCCCCGCCAGCGGAATACCACTGATCACCGTCACACCCTTGCCCTTGCGCCCCTTGGTTTCACAACGCAGGCGTACCACGCCGTCACCGGCAGGCACAGCGGGAACCTTGCCACATTGGCATTGCGCCTGCGGCAAGCGGCATTGCGGACACATGCGCCCGTGTTCGGTCGAGTACACCAGACCACCAGCTGAGGTTTTCATTTTGCCTTCCTGATTTGAACCGCTGCGAAGCATAGAACTTGCTGTCCGCCACGGCAATCCTTCCCACGCGGCCAAAACCTTGATCTCAATTAATGGAAGCTGTTAACTATCTGGGATATGCTGGACACAATAATGCGGATGTCATCGCTCAACATATAAATACATCAGGGAGCGGCTACCCAAGGGGGCCGGAGACAACATGCGCAGATTTTCCGATTGGCCGATCTGGTTGCGCCTGACAGGGGCGATCTGGCTATGTCTGGTGCTGGCATGGGGCGCCATGATCGGCTGGGAGACCAAGGTCAGCCGCGAGATTGCCATCGACCAGGCAACCGACATGGCCCACTCGATCAACGAAATGACGCTGGCGGGTTTGACCGGCATGATGATCACCGGCACGGTCAATCAGCGCAATGTGTTTCTGGATCAGATCAAAGAACTCTCTGCCGTGCGCGATCTGCGGGTGGTCCGGGGCAGTGCGGTGGTCAAGCAGTTCGGTCCCGGCGCCGGGTCTGAGGCCCAGCCGCGGGACGAAGCCGAGCGCCAGGCGCTGATAGACGGCAAGCCGGTCATTCGTATCGAGTCTTCTCCCGAAATTGGCGAACACCTGCGCATCATTTATCCGGCACTGGCCTCGACGCAATATCTCGGCAAGAACTGCATCAGCTGTCATATGGTGGCGGAGAAAACGCCGCTTGGTCTGGTCAGCATGCGGATCTCGCTGAAAAAGACCTACGACTCGGTCGCCAGTTTCCGCAATCAGTGCATCGTGTTTGCCATGTTGCTGTCGCTGCCGCTGGTGCTGATCGTGTTCCTGTTTGTCCGTCGTTTCGTCACCCGTCCCCTGCAGTCCATGGAGCACCGACTGGCCACCATCGCCAAGGGGGAAGGTGACCTGACCCAGCGCCTGCATGACCAGCATATGGACGAAATCGGTCGTACCGCGCGACGTTTCAATCAAATGCTCGGCACCATTGCGGATCTGGTACGCCAGGTGGGCAACTCGGCCAATGAGGTGAACGAGGCGGTGCATACACTGTCGGCTCAGACCGCCAGCCTGAGCGAGAGCTCACGCCAGCAGAGCAGTCAGTCGCATGTGGCGGCCGACTCGGTGGTGGAGTTGGCCGGGCACATCAGCGATATCGCCGCCAGTGCCAATCAGGTCAATGACCGGGCCAAGGAAAGCCTGTCCCGTGCGGAAGAGGGTGTGAAGAGTCTGGCGACGCTGCAAAAGGATCTCGGCCAGGTGGAAACCGCCGTCAAGGTCATGGCAGAAGCCGAAAGCGAATTGATGGCATCGACCAGCGCCATTACCGGCATGACGCAGCAAGTGCGGGAAATTGCCGATCAGACCAATCTGCTGGCCCTGAATGCCGCGATTGAAGCTGCGCGCGCGGGGGAGGCCGGACGCGGCTTTGCCGTGGTCGCCGATGAGGTGCGCAAGCTGGCCGAGAAGTCGGCACTGTCCGCCCGGGAAATTGACGAGGTCACCCGTGCCCTGGGCCAGCGCTCCGAGATGGTCCGCCAGACGGTCATGACCAGCCTCGACTACCTGGCGTCCAGCCATCAGTCGGCCGACCGGGTCGCCGGCGTGCTGGACAGCGCCAATGCCTCAGCGGCCGAAGTGTGTGATGGTCTGGCGCAGATTGTGTCTGTCACCGAACAACAACAGCAGGTCAGCAATGCCGTTGCACGCAACATCGACAGTATTGCCGAGCATGCACTGGAGAATGACGCCTCAATTCGCCATACCGTCGAAGCGGCCGAAGAGCTGGAACGGCTGGCTGAACGGTTACATGCGCTGGTTTCACGATTCCACACCTGACAACATCCGGCAAAAGGCACGCCCGCAACGGGCATGCCTTTGATTTATCTGGAAATAAATTTCATTTAGTTGCACAAGGCAACATTTTTCCTCGAACACCTGGACATCTTATGTCACAGGGATTTTCGAGAAATTAGCGACACTTTCCTTCGCCAGACAATTAATTTTCTCTTCTTTGCTTTCACTCTCCCTGCGCATGAAATATAGTTGATTTACAACAATCATCAGAATCGACTGATGGCTTTTTTACGTCAATCTGATTGTTGCTGTATCAAAAGTGATTAATTTTTGTTGGTTGTTGTTGACAACCGCATACTCGAATTATATCTTGCTTTCTGGAGCAGTAAATTATCTTCAGGAATCTGTAATGCAGCCCTCAATCGGAAACTTGCTGCGCGAGCTGACCCGCCTCTACAACCAGGCACAGCGCGAGCATGTAACCAGTGGCCATGACACCTCATCAACCCAAAGCCATGTGCTGATGGAGCTTGGTCAGGCCGGCCTGCTGACTCAGCAGGAACTCGGTCGCCGCCTCAGCCTGGACAAGGGCTGGGTCAGTCGGGCCGTCGAAAGCCTGGTGCAGGCAGAGCTGGTGGCCAAATCCCGCCATGACAACGACCGGCGCAGCCGCTGGCTGGAGTTGACGGCCAAAGGCCGCAAACGCTACCAGGCCTTGAATGTGTCGCTCGACAGCCACGCAGAACAATGGATGCAAACGCTGGATGCCGCGCAGCGCGAGCAGATCCGCAAGGCGCTTGCCATGCTGATCGCCGGCATGCAGGGCAACGAGCAGCCGGAAGCTGCCGCGGCAGCATTGGCCGCCGCACCGGTGTCCGCCACGTCAGCCGCAAGCGAAGAGCCCATGCCTGCCGGGACCACCGAGACAGCGCAAGAGGCGGCCGCTCCCGTCGGCGAAGAAGCCATGGCCGAGCCGGTGAAAGCTGTCGAGGCCACCGCAGCGACCATCGCCGACGAACAGCCTGAAGTTGTCACGGAAGCCGTCGCCGAGACGGTCGCCGTGGAAGTGGAAACGGTCACGGCGGCGTCTGCCGTCGAGGCGCCGGTTGCCAAGGCAGAAACCCCTGCAGCGACACGGCCACACTCCCCCCTGGCGGACAAGGTCCGTCCTCCGGTGCCGGTTGCGCATACCCGGATTGTTGGCTCCAAGACCCTGCCGACACGTCCGCTGTTATCCCGCACCACGCCGCGCACGCCCTTGTCGCGTGCGGCGCAAAAAGGAGAAGACCGCCAGCAGGAAGCGCTCGATGCCCAGTCCCGCGCCCCGGTCACCCCGCCGAGCGAACCGGTGGTTCGTCCGACCATCAGCAGCACCCGGGCGGTCCCGCCGGCAGCGACAACCAATCCCCGTACGCCAGTGACACCGGTCAGCATTCAGCCGGCACAGCGTGCCACGGCCAGCCGACCCGCCGCGCCCGTCACGCCAGCCATGCCGCAAAGCATGGCCGGCGAACCGCAACGCACCGGATCGCTGTTCCAGAAACTGCTGTCTCAGGGCTCGCTGTTCAACAAGCTGCTGCAGCGCGAGCAGATGCAGGAAGCGGAGGTCGAAGAGCAACCGGCCCCCGCTGAAGTCGAACCGGAGGACGGCATTCTGTTTCAGGCCGCCTCCCCCACCGACTGGAACGAGATTCGCAATCTGCTGACCGCCAATCGTCTGCCGGTGCAGGGTGCGCTGAATCACCTGATGAATTTTGTCGTAGCCACCGAGAATGGTCGCGTCATCGGCGCCATCGGCATGGAAGTGTATGGCGATATCGGCCTGATCCGCTCGCTGGTCGTGTCATCGCACATGCGCGGCAAGTCGGTGGCCAAGCGGCTGCTGCGAGCGCTGATTGAACGAGCCCGCGCCAAGCAGATCGGTGCGCTGTACCTGTTGTCCGGTCCAACCGACGGTCTGTTCTTCGCCCATGGCTTCGACAAGATGGCCCGGGCAGACATGCCGACCAAGCTGTATGTGTCCTCCGAACTGCAAGGTGCCAGCTCCAGCTCCACCACGGCGTTGCGCCTGATCCTCTGAGCAGACACCACGGTCATCCCACACCCCCTGCCGACACGTCGTCGCCAGGGGGTTTTTCATCCCTTCCTTCGCCAGTGGTCTTCACCCGCAGCCCATCCTGTCGGCGCACGCCGGCTCATGCGGCAGGCACACACAGCAAAAACCCCTGGCGTGCACTTGGCTCGGCAGGGGCTTAAAAAATGGCCGGTCTTGCGACCGGCCAAAGTCAGCTTGATAGAAGCTGAGGTACTTGATCTTTACTTAAGCGTTGGCCTGGGCTTCAGCAGCCTGAGCCTTGCGCTTTTGCTTGACCGAATGAGCGATCCAGCCATACATCGGCACGGACAGCAGCATGGTCAGTGCGCCGTAGAACACGATGTCCTTGCCGGAGCCAGCCAGTACGTAGAAGCAGTAAACGATTGCCAGCAGGGCGATCAGACCATACTTGGAGAACTCTGCCTTGCTGACATTGTTTTCCTTCATGATCGGATAGATACCGGCCACAGCCAGGATGTACGGTACCACGTTGGTGAACACGCACAGCAGGGTGATGATCTGGAACTGCGAAGCCAGGTCAGGCGAAACCGTCATATAGCCCAGGAAAGTCATCAGCAGGCCGGTCAGGATCATGCCCTTGAACGGCGTGCCATACTTGTTGGTTTCCGAGAAGATCTTCGGGAACATGCCGTCATCAGCAGCAGCCTTGGACACTTGGCCAGTGGTCAGTACCCAGCCGTTCAGCGAACCCAGGCAGGCCACTACGGCGCAGAAGCTGACGAACGAGCCGGCCCAGCTGCCGAACATGTATTGAGCGGCGGTACTGAACGGTGCGGCAGAAGCAGCCAATTCCTTGGCCGGTACCACGCCCATGATGGCGAAGGTCGACAGGATGTACACCACGGCAGCGAACAGGGTACCGAGCATGGTAGCGATCGGCACGTTCTTCTTCGGGTTTTCCACCACGCCACTCACGACGCAAGCGGACTCCAGACCCAGGAATGCCCACAGGGTCAGGGAAGAAGCCGACATGATGGCATCCCAGCTGTTCTTGCCGGACACGTTCCAGTTGGCGCTGATGTATTCCGGATGGAAGAAGAACCAGCCCAGAACAGCCATACCAGCCACAGGAATCAGCATCCCCAGCGAAGTGAACTTCTGGATCTTGCCGATGAAGCCGGCACCCGGATAGTTCAGGAAGGTGAAGAACCAGATCGCGACGATGGAGGCAATCGCACCCGTCATCGGGTCCTTCAGTGCCGGGAAGAAGTAGGACATGTAACCGATACCGGCAATGGCAATGGCCACGTTACCGACCCACAGCGACAGCCAGTAGCACCAGGTTTCGGTGAATGCCGCATATTCGCCAACGCCGTCACGGGCGTAAGCGTACATACCGCCCTCTTTCGGGCACAGGAAACTCAGCTTGGAGAAGGAAACAGCCAGGGCAATCGCCCCACCGGTGGACAAGATCCAACCAAAGATACTGATCGAACCGACTTTGGCCAAACTGGCGGGCAGCAGGAAAATCCCGGACCCCATCATGTTCAGCGCAACGAAGATTGTCAGCGCGGACAACCCCATTTTCGACGACTTAGAAGACATATTATTGCTCCCAATGTACTGCAACGAACATTAATCGGTATGGCGTCATGTGGATAAATCCACACCCGTTGACGCCGACCAATTGGCTTTCGCATCCCTGGTGATCGCCAGTTGCCCGACAACCTCCTTGATCCGGCATGCGCCCGGACTCTCGTTACGATAAGACCGGGATTCTGTACAACCCCCGAAACTACCGGGTTACGCCATCGGTCAGGCACACCATGCGTTTGCCCAACCAGAATCGCTACAAGCTGAAGCCCACTGCTTCACGTCACAAATATGAGAAATTGGTAATATTCAGAATTGTATATAATGTGCTTCCGATGACAACTTCACTACTTGATGCACATCAAGTTCCAATTCAATTCCGCACATTGCGCTGCAGCATAAATGCAATGACGAAAGAATAATCGAGACATGCAGTTCGAATTAATTTTGCCCAGTCACGCACCTGGCATTCTGACGCTCAAATTACTGGCAAAAATAAAACAAGCGCTGCACATGCCGGATAGATAAGGCAATTTTCTAATCATGCGCGCCAACTGTGACCACTATCCGACCGCGTCAGGGACGATCCCGCCATAGTAAATACGGGACATGACAGCAGAACGACCGTTCAATATCGCGCAGAAACCAGCACTGGGCCCAAAATCATTAACAGTCGCAGAGAATTTTTTGCGTTATAGCACAGGCGCAAGACAACACCAGCCTGTCTGACAGCACTTTTGACTTAGCTCACATGGGGAAATCTTCCTGATTTTGGCCGTAAAATGCTGTTTTTCCTGATAAAACAGAATGATTCACCGCGATCAGTCAGCGAAAAACACTACAGAGAAGTCGATTTGCGTTCAGCGCAAGGGGCATGATTTGTCGGCACGAACGGGCGACAAGGGGAAAACAGCCGAACATCAGAAAAACGTCGTAAATGAGCATAACTCAGCCACGCAAACAACATCAGAGTTTACTTAAGTATTCACAAATTCAACGACTTATTGTTTTTGGCGCGCAAACAACCCTGATCACCACATGGGCAAATAACAAGAGATTGGCACGATTATTGCTTTAACAATTTCCGTGCACTCAGGCCAGCAGCAATCTGAGTTTGCTGATCAGGGACTCGCGACGACAGCCCGAGCGGATTTGTTCGGCGACCTCCAGGATTTCGATCCGGTCATCGAGCGCCGAGACGGTCAACAGCAGGCGGGTGCCATGCCCGCTCGCGCGGCGCTGCCGGGCAGCCAGTCCCCCGGTGGACAAGTCGTTCTCTACCGCCAGGAAAGCAAAGGTTTCACGCAGCATACTGCCCACCTGCAGGGCAAAGGCGATGTCATGGCTTTCTGCCGGCAAGATGACAATGTCGCGGCGGACGTGGGTCACCAGTGGCTGGCTGCGGGCCTTCTCAGCCAATTGCAACAATGGCTCGACCATGAAGGCAAATCCGCAGGCCGGCACAGGTCGGCCAATGATGCGCGCCGCCATCTCGTCATATCGGCCACCACGACAGACCACCGAATGTTCCTCCAGCGCAGCCGTCTGCCATTCATGAAAGCTCTGCTGATAGAAGGGTCGGTGTGGGAACAGATCGGTGCGGACACTATGCGGCAAGCCCGCCTGGGTCAGGGCGGACGTCAGGCGCTCCAGCCGGACCAGACTGGCACTGGAAAGACAATTCATGATGCCGGGAGCAGTCTCGATCAGCTCGCGCGGCACGCCGGCCAGGCGGCCGCCCAGCAGCACCTCGGGGGCAGAGGCCAGACTACCTTGCGCCAGCGGGTCGAGTCCGGCCAGCACCGGGGCAAAATGCTGCCGCAGCAAGGCCCGATATCGAGCCAGCTCGCGCGGCGTACCCAGACTATTGATCTGCAGCTCGACCCAGGGCAGCAGCTTCAGCCGCTGCAGCAGCGCATGCTCCAGCAGCAATTGCTCCAGCTCGATATCGACATCATCGTAACCCAGGGCTTCGGCGCCGATCTGATGGAACTGCTCCAGCTGACGGCCGTCCAGATGATGCGTGCGGAACATCGGCCCCTGATACCACAGCCGTGCCGGCAGTTCGGTCAGATGCTGTTCGGCAATCGCCTGCAGACAGCCCATGGTGCCATCGCTCAGCAGTCTCGCGGCCCAGTCATCGGCTTCATTGCTCTCATCCAGCAGAGGCAGGCGAATTTCCCGGTAGTCCTCACCCTGCATCACCTGACGTGCCACGCCTTCCAGCCTGGTCCAGTATTCGAGCCGGTCGGGGTAGTGTTTGCGCGGTCGTCCGGCAGGACGCGGCCGCACCGGCACCTGCAGACGACTCTCCAGTGCCAGGCAATCATTCAGATTGGCCAGGACACTATTCTGTCTCAGACAGGTTTCCACCCGGTGGATAAAGGTGGCACCGAGTGCCACCGAAAGAAACTGTCGGTAGCGGGCCTGACGGCCGGAATCATCCGGCGCCAGCGCCAGCCAGGCAGGATGAGGCGTCAGGAAATCCAGCCGGTGCATGCCGAGATGTGCCGGCGCACTGCTCAGCCAGACAGGATCAACCTCGCTGCCGGCTTCCTGCGCCCGCAACTCAATGTACTTCTGACACAGCAGAAAATACCCCGCAGGTTCGATGCCTGCACTGCGATATCGGCCCTCCCACAACACGCCGCTACGCCCGTGACGACGATTGAAGTAGGGCACGTAGACCCGGCCGAGATATTGGGAAAACCGCGCCAGCGTGGTTTTGTCATCGGTGCTCAGCAACAGATAGACCTGGGAGGGCAACAGCCCGAAAGCATGCAATCGGATGCCCGATCGCTCACAGGCCTGGCGCAGATGGCCGACAAAGGTCCGATGATCCGTTTCGTCGTGAAACAACAGCTCACTGTTGTTGCCGCGCAGCGCGATCAGTTGGGGCAGTTCGGTGACCAGCAGTCTTTCCTTGCGCGGCATGCTCAGTCTCCCGCAGCGGACAGGGACTGCATGCGCTGCAGCAGCGCCGGCTGCGACAGGATGCCCAGCGGGCCCTGCGCCAGCGACCAGACCGACAAACGGCCATCCGGCAACAGGGTCAGCCGCCAGTCCACCGGATCAGGGATCTCATCCAGCGCCATGCCGGACAGCAGGGTACGAATACGAAAACCGGGCAGCTGGTCGCGCAGGGCATGCCCCAGCAACACCAGATCGGTCGCCTGCTCACGGCTTTCTGCCCTCAGCGACACCCGGGGCACCGCACGGCTATCCGACAAATGGTGTTCGCACAGCACCTGCATCAGTTGTTCGACATCAATGGCCAGACCGGCCACAGACAATGGCCGTCCGCTCAGTTGAGTGGCCAGGTCATCGCAGCGACCGCCGATACACAGACTGTCTTCCTGCGTGGCATCCCGCCAGCGCCAGTCGAAGACCGAATGATTGAAGTAATGCTTGCCGACCGAAGGATCAGCGGCAGGCTGCCAACGGACCCCCAGCTGATCGAGCAGCCGGGTCCATTCGGCAAAATGCTGCCGGCTGGCAACGCCCAGCCGCTGAGCACCGGACCGGGCCTGCTCCTGCCAGGAGCCGAGATTGTGCACCGACAGCGACAGCAGGTGGGCCAGGCCGGTCATGCGGAACACATCCCGCACCAGCAGCACCAATTCGGCCTCGATGGCCGGGGTGGGCATATTGAAGGTCACAATGCCAAACTGCACGGTCTGACGCGGTCCTTGCGGACTGTGCCAGAGCACCGGGCCGATGAACCAGAGTCGTTCGGGAGTACGCCGCGGGGGCTGATGCATGGCGAGCACCGCGCGCACGCAAGAGGGCAGGCCATCCGGGCGCAGACTGGGCGAGACATCGCCGCGCAGGACATCCTCCTCCAGCGCCTGCAGGCGCAACTCCTGATAGCCATAGCGATGCATGACCGTACGGATCTGGCTTTCGACCCGGTAACGCAGATGACTCACCTCTGGCGTACGGCCATATGCTGCATCGCTGGCTATCATGTTCTCCGTCTCCTGGCGCCAAACTCATGTTCCTGGCGTCATTGTGACAGATTTACCACCGTGATCAGGCAGCCACTGCAGCCAGATCGGCCACGACATCATCAATCAGCGCATCAATGGCCTGCGTATCCAGATGATGGGCCGTGGTGATCAGGTGGGCATACTCACCCGAGGTCGCCAGGCAATGCTTCTTCCACACGGCCTCGGACGGGCAAGGGAAGACCACGGTGATCGAGTTGCGGTGGCGCCAGGCATCAATGCCGCAGGCCTGGAAACGATCCACGGCATACTGGGCCATTTGCAGGCAATGTCCGATACGGCGTTTCTGCTCGTCAAACCGGGTCGCATGAATGGCGTACCACAACATCAGCGGCGTATGACCATTACGCGAGCCGGTGATGGTCTTGTCGTGCGCGGCGATATAGTCGATTTCAACCGAGATCTGGTCCACATTGGCCTTGCGCGCCAGCACCACGCCACAAGGCATGGGGGTGCCAATCATTTTATGGCCGGACACACTGATCGAATCGATGCCGTCGGCAAAATTGAAGGGCTGCGGCTCGTCGACATAGGGCAGGATCATGCCGCTCAGTGCGGCATCGCCATGAATATAGTAATCCTCGCGGGCAAAGCCGGCCTGTTGCATCAGGCGCTGAATCCGGCCGATGTCGTCGATCGCTCCCTTGACCGTGGTTCCCAGATTGGCAAACAGAATGGGATGACGATCACCACTCTGGCTGATCTTGCGCATCAGATCCTGATAGTCAATTTCGCCATTGGGCAAGGCATCCACCACCTGGGATTTGATGCGCAGCATTTTGACGATCTTGGCTACCGAGTAATGGGTTTCACGCGAATAGAACAGGGTGCTGTCCGGATACAGCTCGCGTGCCAGATAGCAGCCGAACATATTGCCTTCGGTGCCGCCATTGGTGACATAACCCCAGCTTTGATCGAACGCAATGCGATACAGCTGGGCAAAATGGCGAATGACGTCTTTTTCGAACTCGAAAGAATTCAGCAGGTAGTTGCAGTACTCCCCCCAATCGCCGCAATTGTTCAGGGAAAAGCGCATGAAGCGCTCCAGACTGCCGTAATCGAAGTCGGCCGACTCAGGGTAACCAATATTGAAGTACTGGTTCTTGACACAATGAGCCCAGAAAGCATCCAGCTTGTTCTGGTTTTCGATGGACAGAGGCATTTTGTTTTCCTTTCGGAGCCAGCCGTCCCTGAATTCCTCCAGGTGGTCCTGACGTGCATTTTCAAGAAAGGGGGTAATGTAATCCCCTCATCGGCGCTGAAAAGACACGCAAGGCAAATATGCCCCGATATAGCGAGCTTTTTTCCCCTTCAAGGCACACTTTTTTCCCTGACGGGCGAAACTTTACCCCGTCCCCTTTTTCAAGAAACACTAACTGGGCACCTCCGCCTGTCCGAGAGGGCAGGCCGACGGAAAAATGACTTGCAATATCATTAGGCTAAGTCAATATTTCATCTGTATATCTATCCATATTGGATGACCGTCGCCGCAGGCTCCTGAACGCATCTTTCCGGTGAATTTGATTCGTGTCGCTGCGTATCCTGACCGGCACCTTCTGAACAAGTGATTTCCCCGGCGGGCCTCGCCCTGCCGGGCAGGAATGCGAGGGAGATCCCTTGTTCAGAGGGTCCCTGGAGGGAGGGAATCGTCATGCCGGGTCCAGCACCACCCACCATACTGGGGCGTTTGTCTGCCGCCTGGGTCATCCTGTGTCTGCTATCAGTCGCCGGCCTGCTGATGGTCGGTCATCGTCATGACTGGTTATGGCTGCAGCTGCTCATCGGGCTGACGGTACTCATTTTTCCCGCGCCACTGCAGTGGCTGTCGTTTCGTCTGCAATCCTGGGCTCACTTCCGTGCCCGTCTGGCCCCTTTCATTGAGGCCATCCCCAACGCCGTCGTCGTGATCGACCGCGATGGCCGCATCGCCGCACTCAATGCCCGCACTGAAGCGTGGTTCGGCTATAGCCAGCAGGAACTGATCGGCGCACCGGTCGAAACCTTGCTGCCCCCCGCGTTGCGAGGCAAGCATGTCATGCTGCGCCAGGGCTTCATGCAGGCGATGACCAGCCGTGCCATGGGCCAGGGCCGGGAGCTGTTCGCCTGCCGCCGCGATGGCAGCGTCTTTCCGGTCGAGATCGGTCTTAACCCGCTGGCAACCAGCAAGGGCACGATGGTATTGAGCTCCATCATCGACATCTCGGAGCGCCGGGCCGTGGAAGGGCGTTTTCACGCCCAGGCGGCCGAGGTAGAGCGAGCCAGCCGCTACAAATCCGAGTTTCTGGCCAATATGTCGCACGAACTGCGCACACCGCTGAACAGTATCCTGATCCTCAGCGAACAATTGTGTGCCAACCCGCAACACAATTTGCTGCCACGCCAGATCAACTATGCAGAAATCATCCATCAGTCGGGTTGTGATCTGCTGGCACTGATCGAAGACATTCTCGATCTGTCGCGCATCGAGGCGGGAAAACTGGAGGTGCACAAGGAGCAGATGCTCACGTCGGAGCTGTGCAGCTACCTGCAGCGCGCCTTCGCCCCGATGGCAGAGTCACGCCAGCTGTCGCTGCAATGTGAGATGGCGCCCGATCTGCCCGATAGCATCGTACTGGACTTCAAGCGCACCTATCAGATTCTGAAAAACCTGTTTTCCAATGCCTGCAAATTTACCCCCGCGGGCGGGCAAATCCACATACGCCTGGCATTCGCCGAGCCCTGGCTGAGCTTTTCTGTCGCCGACACGGGTTGCGGCATCCCGCCGGACAAGCAGGAAGAAATCTTTCAAGCCTTTGTCCAGCTGGATGGCAGTGCCAGCCGCAAGTTCAGCGGCACGGGTCTGGGACTGGCCATCGCCCGACAGCTCGCCACGCTGCTGGGTGGCGACCTGCAGGTGCGCAGTGAACCACAGCTTGGCAGTACCTTCACCCTGCGACTGCCACTGCTGCCCGACGAACTGGCTGACACGCCCCTGCGCCGGCTTGACGAGACAAAATCGTCTGCCGATATGCCCCTGGCGCTTCCTCCCGAACTCTCAGGACGCAAAGTGCTGCTGGTCGATGACGAGATCCGCAATGTATTTGCCATGAGCAGCCTGCTGGAAGAGGCCGGGATGAACGTCTGCGTGGCCCGCAATGGCCAGGAGGCGCTGGATATCGTCCGTCAGCAACCGGATATCGAACTGGTGATGATGGACATGATGATGCCGGTGCTGGATGGTTATCAGGCCACAACAGCATTGCGGCAGGAGTTGAGTTTTCACAAACCGATACTGGCCCTGACCGGCCTGGCGATGAAAGGCGACCGGGAAAAATGTCTGGCGGCCGGTGCCGATGACTATCTGGCTAAACCGGTGCAAAGGCAGGCATTGCTGACGCTGCTCAGCAAGCTGCTGCAACCCTCTGCGACATGAGAACACCATGAACGATGCGATTGACTGGGGTCATCTGGCCGCCCCGTCCCCCCCACAGATCCTGCTGGTCGATGACCGTCAGGATAATCTGGTGGTCCTGCAGGCAATCCTGCAGGAGTGCGGCGCCAACCTCCTGCTGGCCGAGTCGGGTGAAACCGCCCTGGAAATTCTTTACAGCGAAGACGTGGCGCTGGTCCTGCTGGACGTCAGCATGCCGGGCATGGATGGTTTCGAAGTCCTGCGTGCCATGCGCTCGAATCGTCGCACCAGTGATGTCCCGGCCATTTTTGTCACCGCCTATGCCCGGGATGAAAAACTGATCATTGATGGCTATCGCGATGGTGCCATCGACTTCATTCTCAAACCCATCAGTGCCGCCATCCTGCGCGGCAAGGTCAAACAGTTTCTGGCCCTGGATCAATACAAGCGCGACCTGCATCGGGTCAATCAGCTGCTGGGGGCACAAAAACAATATTACGAGTCGATGCTCAACGCCGCCGACGAGGGCGTGCTGGGGCTGACCCCGGATGGCCGAGTGGACTTCGCCAATCCGACAGCACTGCGACTGCTGGCAGCCGAGCCAGAACGGCTGCTTGGCCTGCACTTCACCGAAATCGGCCATGTTCATGGTGCGCAAGAGCCGGCCTGGGAGAACACGGTTTTCTATAGCTACTGGAAATCGCGTCGTGCTCTGCGACTCACCGACACCATGCTGCGCCGGCTGGACGGCGATACCTTGCCGGTGGCACTGAGCTGTGCGCCGCTGCCCGGTGAACATAGTGGCTCGGTCATTGTTTTCCAGGACATCAGCCATCACAAGAAGCTGGAAGAGCAACTGCGCCGACAGGCCGTCACCGACGCGCTGACCGGCCTGCTCAACCGTCACGGCCTCAAACAGACGCTGGCCGGAGCGGTCTTGCGGGCGGCACGCTCCGGCCAGCACCTGGCCCTGTTCTTCATCGATCTGGATCATTTCAAGGATATCAACGACACGCTGGGCCATGAGCTGGGTGACCGTGTCCTGCAGGCGGTGGCACAAAGACTGCAGCTCGCCCTGCGCGCCAAGGATGTGGTAGCGCGTCTGGGCGGGGACGAATTCACGGTGATTGTCGATGATCTGGAAGAGGGCGAACATGGCGCACTGGTGGCACGCAAACTGCTGCAAAGCCTGGAGGCGCCCTTTGAGCTCGGCAATCACACCCTCTCATTGGGTGCCTGCATCGGGATTGCCCTGTTCCCCGACAACTGCAGCGATACCGACAATCTGATGCTGGCCGCCGATCTGGCCATGTATCGCGCCAAAAGCCTGGGGCGCAATACCTTCGAATTCTTTACCCCGGAACTGAATGCGCGTGCGCAGGCCAGCATGCTGCTGGAGCAGGGCATTCGCCGCGGTCTGGATCAGCATGAGTTTTATCTGGATTATCAGCCGCAGTTCGATGTCGATGGCCAGCGGCTGATCGGCCTGGAAGCCCTGATGCGCTGGCGCAGAGCCAATACCACCGTACAGCCGGATGTCTTCATTCCCCTGATGGAGCAGACCGGACTGATCAACCGTGTGGGGGAATGGGTGCTGGAAACGGCCATCCGGCAACGTCGCCTCTGGCAACAGGCGGCCGTCCTGCCCGACGATTGTCCGGTCGCCATTAATCTTTCGCCACGGCAATTTGGCAATCCGCAACTGGTATCCACGGTGGCGCGCATCCTGAAGGACAATGCACTTCCCCCCTGCTTGCTGGAGCTGGAAGTCACCGAAGGGATCCTGATGGAAAACACCAGCGACAATCATCAGGTGCTGGAGCAATTGCGCGAACTGGGGGTGCGGCTTTCGATCGATGACTTCGGTACCGGCTATTCTTCGCTGGCCTATCTGATGGATTTTGACATCGATGCGCTGAAAATCGACAAATCGTTCATCGACCACATCGACACCAGCGAAAAGGATGCGGCCATTACCGCCTCCATCATTCAGCTGGCGCATAACCTGCGACTCAAGGTGGTTGCCGAGGGGGTGGAGACCATCGCCCAGCTAAACCTGTTGCGCCAGTTGGGCTGTGACTATGTACAAGGCTTTCTCTGTGCCAGACCAATGACCCCGGAGCAACTGGCCGAGCTGGCACGCCGGATCGGCGACACCGGGTCTCAGAGACCTTAGCGACCCGCAGAACAAGTGATTCGCCCTGCGGTCAGGTGCCTAGATCGACACCACCACCTTGTAAATCACCATGCCCATGGCCAGCAGCAGGTAGCCACGCAACAAGGCCATCCACAGCTTGCTGCGTCCGGACATCACCATGGGTGGCAGATTGGCCAGCGCCGGCATGCGCCAACCATACAATTCGGCCGAATCCGGCCGGGCGATGGGCATCGAACCTTGCCTGGCTTCCTGGCGCAGGCCGATGAGCTGCCCCAGCAGCACAATCAGTACACTGGCGCCGCCCCCCGTGATGAGGATGGTCAGGATCGTGTGCTCGGACAGATCGGGAAACAGCACGGCGGCGGTCAAAATGACCGACATCAGCACCAGCAAGGCCACGATCAAAGACGTGAAGACATTGGTGCGGCGGGAATTGACCCAGGGCCCCAGCACTGCCCGGTCATTGCACATCAACAGCAGGAACACCGTGGCACTGGGCAGCAGCACCCCGGCCAGCGATTGAACGGCATTGACCAGCAGACCCAGTGGCACCCCCGGCAACAGCACCAGCACGGCGGCCAGCACGATCAGCCCGCAATACATGGCATAAAACCCGATCGCTTCGGTGGGCTTGCGATGCAGCGAATGCTTGAGACTCAGGACGTCGCCCAGGGCATAGGCGGTCGACAGCGACACCGCCATGGCACCGATCAGGGAAGCATCGATCAGGGCGATGGCAAACAGCACGCCGGGCAGGCGGCCATAATACTTGCCCAGCCCCTGCGCCACGGCACCGGCATCCTGAAAGTGGCCGAATTCGGCATGCCCCGTGAACACCTGGGCGGTAAAGGCGATCATGGCGACGGCCCCGACGATCACCAGCACGATCCCCAGCCACAGATCGGCCCGCTCATATTTGATGAAACGCGGGGTAATGCGTTTGTCGATGATATAGCTCTGCTGGAAGAACAACTGCCAGGGCGCCACGGTGGTGCCGACAATGGCAATTACCAGCAGCATGACATCGGCGGTCTTGCCTCCGGCAGGCATTTGCGGCACCAGAAAATCATGAGCGATCTGGCCGACTGGCGGATGAATCATGACCAGGATGGGCACCAGAATCAGACTGCCCGCCACCAGCAACAGCGAAAAGCGCTCAAAGCGACGGAAATCACCCGTGGCCGCCGAGCCCATGATCAGCAAGGCGGCCAGTACCACGCCCAGCACCTTGGGCACACCGAGATAGTCCATGCCCAGGCTGATACCGATGAACTCGGTGACGATGGTCAGGGCATTGAGCAGGAACAGATCGATGGCGCTGAAAGCGCCCCAGAACTTGCCGAAACGTTCGAGAATCAGGCGGGCATGGCCGACACGCGTCACCGCCCCCAGGCGCAGCACCATCTCCTGATTCACGTAAATCACCGGGATCAGCAGCGCCAGGGTCCACAGCAGGGCAGTACCATGATTCTGGCCAGCCTGGGTATAGGTACTGAAGGCACCGGCATCGTTGTCACCGACCATCACAATCAGTCCAGGCCCCAGAATCGCCAGCAAGGTTTTCAATTTGGCCAGCCAACCACGACGAGCCGCCAGATCATCATGCCGGATGGTACCCAGCGCCCCCTGAATATCGCCCAGGTGTGCGCTGTCCAGCACGGCTGCATTGGCGTCGTTTTTGCTCATGTCCATCGTTCTCTCCAGACCGGTATGGCGCCTGGTGGCAGAATCCTGATGGCAAATGGCCGAACACGCTTCCATTCGCCACTCCCGGCGTACGGATGTGGCGAATGGAAGCCCGGCGACCCATCGTCGATCCTTGGCTCATACCAGGCATTGTCAGGATGAGAGGTCGGGCACAGCGGCCCCCATCCATCCCGACGGATTGATTTCAGTGATCCGATATGTGTAGAGCGCTGGGGGTGATGCAGCCGGTCATGCTGACCGGTACTCGAAGCGCGCTAACCCGTTGCAGCGAGTCAGCGGCAGGGAAAGGCCGTGCGTGGCTAACTCACCAGTACTTCGCTGGCCCAAGCCAGCATGCAACTCTGGGAACTACTGCCCACGTCGGAGCCCTTATGTCATTGATAACGGGCGAATTATAGCCATGAATTAAGAAAAGTCTTAAATATTCACCTCACATCTATTGATTCATCGCAATACTTGACCAGCGATGACAGAAAGGCGTTCCACGTGAAACACTGGCAGTCCGGCCTGATGGCCCTCCTGACCATGACAACGTCCGTGGCGGCCCCGCACACCGTGAGGCTGGCGTCGGGCCAAACCGTGGTCGTGGCGAGCGGTCAAGGCGAGCCGCAATCCATCGGCAGTTACAGCATCCGCCTGTATGCCCCAGCCAGCACCCCGGCCTTCGCGCTCGACGACTTTCTCAGTGGGCTGATCCGCCCGCGGGATGGCACCCTGTCCAGGGTCAGTGTGATGCGGCTCGACCCGCACAACGCGCCCATGGTGGTGGTCACCATGCAAAGCGCCGGCAGTGGCGGTTATCTGGCGGCTGATGCCTACAGCGTTGGTGAAACGCATCTGACGTTGCGGACTTGTGTGCGCGGCCTCAGGCCGCGCCGCAATCTGGGCACCGCGTTGCGGCAGGCGCTGTATGCGCCCGCCGCCTGCGGTCAGTAAGGGCGTTCAGGCGACATCTTCCAGACCGAACATTTCGGCCTGGTCATCGTAGGAGAAGATTTCTGCGTAACGGCCCCAGTTGATGACGGAGTCCAGTGTCTCTTCTGCGGCCTCGTCGCTCAGATAGTCTTCCAGCTCCTGCTTGAAGCGATCGCGCGGCGCGCGCTGCTTCGGACGTTCGTTCAGCACCTGCTTGATATGGGCGGCCAGCGGCACGCCGCGCAACAGGCAGTCAGCGAACAGCTGCTTGCGCTCCTGCGTGCCGAAATCGGAATACTGGCGACCATAGTAAGTCAGCGTGATGTCACCTTCGGAAATCTCGGCAAAGCCCAGGTGTTGCAGGAATTCCGCCACCGGGAACAGATCGTCGACCTCCATGTGCAATTGCTGGGCGATTTCCGGCATGTCCGCACGGCCATTGTAGGGTGCGGCAGCCAGCGTCTCGATCAGACCGGCAATCAGGTTGGTCGATACCTGCGGCAGCCAGCTGCGCAGTTCCAGACCGACCTTGCGCTGGGCATCGGTCTGCGGGCGGCGCGTCATCTTGGCATAGATATCGTCGACGAACTGTCGGAAGGCCGGATCCAGGCGATTGCGCGGATGGGCAAACGGCACCTTCACCTCGGCAATCAGCCGTCCCGGATTCGAGGACAGGATCATGATGCGATCGCACATGAACGCCGCCTCTTCAATATTGTGGGTCACGATCAGGATGGACTTGATCGGCAGGCCGCCATCGTTCCACAGGTCGAGCAGATCGGTACGCAGCGTTTCGGCGGTCAGCACGTCCAGTGCGGAGAACGGCTCGTCCATCAGCATCAGGGTAGGGTTGACCACCAGGGCACGGGCAAAGCCGACACGCTGGCGCATGCCGCCGGACAGCTCGCGCGGGTAGGCGCTTTCAAAGCCGTCCAGACCAATCAGGTCGATCGCCTTCAGCGCCCGCTCGCGCCGCTCCTTGGCCGGCACGCCGAGCGCCTCCAGTCCGGCCTCGACGTTCTCCAGCACCGTCAGCCAGGGAAACAGGGCAAAGGTCTGAAACACCATCGAGACGCCTTCAACGGGGCCGTCTACCGGTTTGCCGCAATAGCTGACCTCGCCCTCCGTCGCCTTGATGAGGCCGGCGATGATGCGCAGCAGGGTAGACTTGCCCGAGCCGGAACGACCCAGCAGGCCGACGATCTCGCCCTCCTTGAGGGTCAGGTTGACGCCGTCGAGAACCTTGAGCTCACCCTGTGCCTTTTCAAATCCGCAGCAGACTTCGCGCGCTTCGAGAATGGTTGAATTGGTGTTTTCCATAAATTGCATTCTTCCAGAGTAAGCTGTCGATCAACGCAGATGGTTTTCGGCATAGGCGTACATCGGGCGCCACAGCAAGCGGTTGAACAGCACGACGAACAGCGACATCACGGCGATCCCCAGGATGATGCGCGGGAAATCGCCCGCAGCCGTCATTTCGGCAATATAGGACCCCAGGCCATGCGCCTTGAGCTTGATATGTCCCCATTGCACCATTTCCGACACGATGCTGGCGTTCCAGGCGCCACCGGAGGCGGTAATCGCGCCGGTGACGTAATAGGGAAAGATCCCCGGCAGGATCACCTTGCGCCACCACTGCCAGCCGCGGATGCGGAAATTGGCGGCCGCTTCGCGGAAATCATTCGGGAAGGCCGTCGCGCCGGCAATCACGTTAAACAGGATGTACCACTGCGTGCCCAGCACGATCAGCGGAGACAGCCAGATATCGGGATTGGCGCCGAAGTAGGCGATGGGAATGACGAAGACCGGAAACAGCAAGTTGGCCGGAAAGGCAGCCAGGAACTGTGCCAGCGGCTGAAATTTCTCCGCCAGACGCGGACGCAGGCCGATCAGCACGCCCAGCGGTACCCACACCAGCGAAGCCAGCAGGATCAGGATGGTCACGCGCAGCAAGGTGATGAGACCCAGGGTGATGACATGCCAGACATCCCCCAGCCTGACTTCGCTGGCGACGTAGCTGAGCACGCGCCAGCTGAGATAGGCGGTCCCCAGTAGTACCAGCGCATTCCACAGCCAGTCGCCGTAGCGGTTGCCACGCGAGGGGGCCGCGCTGCCGCCGGTCGGTCGCGGCAGGCGCAGGGGCATGCGGGCCACACCGGTGATCAGCAGACCAAAGGGCTTGAGCAGGGCCTGAATCAGGCGGGTACGACGGATCATGTCCAGCAGCCAGGACTCCGGCTCGTTCTGCGAAGCGGTATCTTCCATGCGGAACTTGTCCGCCCAGGCCACCAGCGGACGGAACAGCAGCTGGTCGTAGGCCAGGATAACGACCGTCATGGTAAGAATCACCCAGCCGACCGCCGTCAGATTGCCTTCAGCGATGGCCTGCGCCAGATAGGAGCCGACCCCGGGCAGCGTGACGGTGTTGTTGCCGACGGTTATCGCCTCGGACGCCACCACGAAGAACCAGCCGCCGGACATGCTCATCATCATGTTCCAGATCAGGCCGGGCATGGCATACGGGACTTCCAGCTTCCAGAAACGCTGCCAGCCGGTCAGCTGGAAGCCTTGCGACACTTCGACCAGATCGCGCGGCACCGTGCGCAGCGACTGGTAGAAGCTGAAGGTCATGTTCCAGGCCTGGCTGGTGAAAATGGCAAAGATCGCCGCACATTCGGCACCGATCACCCGTCCTGGAAACAGGGCGATGAAGAAGGTGACGGTGAAGGAGATGTAACCCAGCACCGGCACCGACTGCAGGATATCGAGGATCGGGATCAGCACTTTTTCCGCGCGCCGGCTCTTGGCGGCCAGGGTGCCGTACACCAGGGTAAACAGCAGCGAAGCCACCATGGCGGCCAGCATGCGCAGGATGGTGCGCAGTGAGTACTCCGGCAGACTGGTCGGATCAAGCGAAATCGCCTGCGTCTTGAGCGTCGACATCGGGGCCAGCGTCTCGTGGAAGCCGGTACTGCCCAGTACGATCAGACTCAGGATCAGCGGAAAGGCGATGACATCCCAGCGATTGGGCAGCAAACGCCGCGCGGAGGCGTTGAAGAGCGGCGGCAAGATCAGACGCATCGACCGACTCCCAGCATGTTGTTATTCATATCAGCCTCTGGATAAACAAGGTTCAACGGCCAAAGCGACGGGACCCGGACTCGAGCCGGGCTCGATCTGACAGTCTAGCCTGCTTCGATGACATTTCGACGCTTTGGCATGAAAAACGGGCCAGCTTGATGCTGGCCCGCTATTTTCGCCGATCTGTCGCCGGCAGGGAACCCCGTCAGCGAGCGGCAGAATCGCTGCTGTGTCCGACCTGATAGCCACCGCCCAGCGCCTTGATCAGACCGACCGCTGCGGTCAGCTGACTGTTGAGGATGTCGAACTCACTGCGCTCGCTGGCCTGTTGCGTGGCATTCGCCTGCGCGACGTTGAGCATGCTGGCAATACCGGCCTGGTATTGATTGAAGGTGATCTGCGCGGACTGGCGCGCCGCCAGCACCGCCTGGTGCTGCAACTCGGCCTCCTGACTGAGAATGCGCAAGGCGGCCAGGTTATCTTCGACATCCTGGAAGGCACTCAGCACGGTCTGGCGGTAAGCCGCCACGGTCTGGTCATAGTTGGCCTGGGCAGCATCGCTTTGTGCGCTGCGCAAGCCGCCATCAAACAGCGTGGCCGCCAGGGTCGGCCCGACCGACCAGACACGGCTGGGCAAGGTAAACCAGTCGGCCAGATTACTGCTGCGATACCCACCACTGGCCCCCAGGGTCAGCGATGGGAACCAGGCGGCCTTGGCCACGCCGATCTGGGCATTGGCCTGCGCCACCAGGCGTTCGGCGGCGGCAATGTCCGGACGACGCTGCAGCAGATCCGAGGGCACGCCCGGTGGAATGGTTGGCACATGCGGCCGGGTCTGACGCTGGCTGAGGTCGAAATCCGACGGCGAGCGACCGATCAGGACGGCAATGGCATGTTGCAGCTTGTCGCGCTGCAGGCCCTTGTCGATCGCCTGGACCTGGAGAGTCTGCAACTGGCTCTGAGCCTGAGCCACGTCCGCCTGTCCGGCGACGCCGGCCGCGTAGCGATTGCGGGTAATGGTCAGTTGCTGCTGGTAGGCGGCGACGCTGTCATCGAGCGAGCGTTTCTGGGCATCTGCGACATACAGCTGAAAATAGGCAATCGCCAGCTGAGCCTGGGCGCTGAGCCTTACATTTTCCAGACTGGCCAGACTGGATTCGGCCTTGGCCTGCCCGGCCTCGGCATTACGCCGCACCTGTCCCCACAAATCGACCTCCCAACTGGCACTCAGTGCCGCGTTGTAAGAGGTGCTGATGGTACTGGCCGCATTACCGCTGCCGACGCTGCGACCGGTCGATTCAGCCGCCGAGGCGCCGATGGTAGGGAAAAAACCGGCCTGGGCTTCGCGCAGCAGGGCCGTCGACTGCCGATACTGAGCCTCGGCCTGCGCAATACTCAAATTGGCGGCATTGAGCTCGGTCTCCAGCCGGTTGAGGTCCGGGTCATTGAACACCTCCCACCAGGCCCCCCGGGCCAGATGATCTGCCGGCGCAGCGGGCTGCCAGCCCTGGCTTTCCTTGTATTGACTGGTCATGACCACCTGGGGGCGCACATAGTCCGGCCCCACGGCACAACCGGCCAGCGCCAATGCACTCAAACCACACAGCCAGCGCCTGTTCATGCCTGCGTCCTCGTTGTCCGGTCCATCATATTGCTTCGCTCAATCACTAAGTTCATGTCAATTGTCCGCTGCTGCAGGTGCCGGCACCCGGCGGCGCCAGGCCTGACACCACAGTCGGAAACGATCCAGATACAGATAAATCACCGGCGTGGTGTACAAGGTCAGCGCCTGGCTGACCACCAGGCCACCCACGATGGCAATCCCCAGCGGCTGGCGCATCTCGGCACCATCACCGTGGCCGAGCGCCAGCGGTATGGCGCCGAACAGTGCCGCCATGGTGGTCATCATGATCGGCCGGAAACGCAGCATGCAGGCCTGGAAGATGGCATCACGCGTCGACAGCCCCTGCTGGCGCTCTGCCTCAAGGGCAAAGTCGATCATCATGATGGCATTCTTCTTGACGATACCGATCAGCAACAGCACGCCAATCATGGCAATCACGCTAAATTCGGTCTGGCACACCAGCAGCGCCAGCAAAGCGCCGACACCCGCCGATGGCAGGGTGGACAGAATGGTCAGCGGGTGGATGACACTCTCGTAGAGCATGCCCAGCACGATATACACCGCCACGATGGCCGCCAGAATCAGCAAGGGCTGAGTGGACAGGGAACTCTGGAAGGCAGCGGCCGAGCCCTGGAAGCTGCCGATAATGGACGATGGCAGGCCGATCTGGTGCATGGTGCTGTCGATCGCCTCGGTCGCATCGCTGAGCGACACCCCGACCGGCAGGTTGAAGGAGATGGTCACGGCGGCAAACTGGCCCTGATGGTTGACCGCCAGCGCGGTGTTGCCGGGCTGATAGCGGCTGAAGGCCGAGAGCGGCACCATCTTGCCGCTGGTCGAGGGCACATAGATCCACTGCAGGGCGTCCGGGTTCTGCCAGTATGGCGGCGCCAGCTCCATCACCACGTGATACTGGTTGAGCGGCCGATAGATGGTTGAAACCTGCCGCTGGCCGAAGGCGTCATTGAGGGTGCTGTCGACCGCCTTCTGCGTGACGCCCAGTCGCGCCATGGTATCGCGGTCAAACACCAGGGTGGTCTGCAGCCCCTTGTCCTGCTGGTCAGAGTTGACATCGGCAAGCATTGGCAAGCGCATCATGGCGCGCCGCACCTTCGGCTCCCATTCGCGCAATGTCGCCAGATCGTCCCCCTGCAGGGTGTACTGATACTGGGCATTGCTGGCACGACCACCAATGCGGATATCCTGCACCGACTGCAGGAACAGGGTGGCTCCCGGCTCATGGGCCAGTGACTTGCGCAGTCGGGCAATCACCAGCTCGGCGTTGTCATGCCGCTCAGACAACGGCTTGAGCACGATGAACATATTGGCAGTATTGAGTTGTGCCCCTCCGGTAAAGCCGACCACCGAGGCCACGGCCGGGTCGCGCCGCACGATCGTCATGAATCGGTCCAGTTTGACCTTCATGGCCTGGAAGGACGTCTGCTGGTCGGCACGCAGCATACCCATCAGTCTGCCGGTATCCTGCTGGGGAAAAAACCCTTTTGGGACAGCCTGATACAAGTAGACATTCAGGCATATGGTTGCCAAAAGCAACAGCATCATGCTGCGACCGTGCGCCAGTGCCCAGGTCAGCGTATGGCGATAGCCCTGCTGCATCCACAGCAAGGCGCGCTGAGCCCAGTCAATCAGCCAGCCGTGCCGGGCCTGGGCATCATGCGGCTTGAGCCAGCGGGCACACAGCATGGGCGTGGTGGTCAGCGACACCAGCAGCGAAATCAGGATCGCTACCGACAGACTGATGGCAAACTCGCGGAACAGGCGCCCGATGATGCCCCCCATCAGCAGGATAGGGATAAATACCGCGATCAGCGACAAACTCATCGACAACACGGTAAAACCTACCTCTCGAGCCCCCCTGAAGGCCGCCGCCATCGGGCTCATGCCCTCCTCGATATGCCGGGCGATGTTCTCCAGTACCACGATGGTGTCATCGACCACAAAGCCGGTGGCAATGGTCAGCGCCATCAGCGACAGGTTGTTGAGACTGAAGCCGGCCAGATACATCACGCCGAAGGTGCCGATGAGCGACACCGGCACGGTAATGGCGGGAATCAGCGTCGCACGGCCGTTCCGCAGAAACAGGAACACCACCATGATCACCAGGGCGACCGAGATCAGCAGGGTGCGTTCGACATCGGCCAGCGAAGCACGGATGGTCGGCGTACGATCAAGCGGCACGTCCAGCTGAATCCCCTGGGGGATCGAGGCCTGCAGCTGTGGCAACAAAGCACGGACCCGGTCGACGGTGTCAATGATGTTGGCACCCGGTTGGCGGGTCACCACCAGCAGGACCGACTGCTTGCCGTCGACTGAGCCGGCGTTGCGCAGATCCTGCACGGAATCGACCACCTGAGCCACATCGCTCAGCCGTACGGCAGCACCATTGCCATAGTGGATGATCAAGGGCTGGTAATCGCTGGCCTGTACCGACTGGTCGTTGGCCAGAATCTGCCAGTGCTTGTCGCCATCCTCCAGCGCCCCTTTGGGGCGATTGGCATTGTTGGCCGTCAGCACCGTGCGCACCTGCTCCAGGCTGATGCCATATTGATTGAGGGCCTGGGGCTGCAACTCGACCCGTACGGCCGGCAGGGAGCTGCCGCCGACCGTGACGTCGCCCACGCCAGGCACCTGGGCCAGCTTCTGCGCCAGCATGGTGGAGGCGATGTCATACATCTGCCCCTTGCTGAAAGCCCTGGAGGTCAGCGCGATAATCATCACCGGCGCTTCGGACGGGTTGACCTTGCGATAACTCGGATTACTCGGCATCCCGCTGGGCAGCAAGGCACGCGCACCATTGATGGCTGCCTGCACATCGCGTGCCGCGCCATTGATGTCACGGTCGAGGTCGAATTGCAGCGTGATGCGGGTGGAGCCCAGCGCACTGGTGGAGGTGATCTGGTTGACACCGGCAATGCGGCCCAGCGAGCGTTCCAGTGGGGTCGCCACGCTGGAGGCCATCGTCTCCGGGCTGGCGCCGGGCAGTTTGGCCGAAACCGAGATGGTCGGGTAATCAACCTGTGGCAGCGGCGAGACCGGCAACAGTTTAAATGCCAGCGTCCCGGCCAGCACCACCGCCAGGGTCAGCAGGGCGGTGCCGATCGGACGCCGGATGAAGGGAGAGGACAGGTTCATGCCGGTTTCCGCCAGCGGGACGACAAGCGGTCAAACGCCAGGTAGATCACCGGCGTGGTGAACAGGGTCAGCACCTGGCTGACCAGCAGCCCCCCGACCATGGTCAGACCCAGCGGATGACGCAACTCCGACCCGACCCCGGTACCGAGCATCAGCGGCAAGGCGCCCAGCAGGGCCGCCATGGTGGTCATCAGGATCGGGCGGAAACGCAGCAGGCAGGCCTGGTAGATGGCCTCGCGCGGTGCCATGCCCTGAACCCGCTCCGCCTCCAGGGCGAAGTCAATCATCATGATGGCATTCTTCTTGACGATGCCGATCAGCAGCACGATACCGATGATCGCCACCACCCCCAGGTCATTACCGGACACCAGCAAGGACAATAGCGCACCGACACCGGCCGAGGGCAGGGTGGACAGAATGGTCACCGGGTGAATGGTGCTCTCGTACAGCACCCCCAGCACGATATACATGGTGATGATGGCCGCCAGGATCAGCCACAGGGTATTGGACAAGGAGGCCTGGAAGGCCGCCGCCGCCCCCTGGAAGTGGGTCTGGATCGATAGCGGCAACCCCAGATCGGCCTCGGCCTGCTGCACGGCTTCCACCGCTTTACCAAGGGAGGCACCGGGGGCCAGATCAAAGGAAATGGTTGCGGAAGGAAACTGTCCCAGGTGGTTGACCGTCAGCGGGGTATTGCGCTCCTCGACGTGCACGACGGTCGACAACGGCACCTGTGTCCCGCTGGCCGTCGGCAGGTAGACGGCATTGAGCTGCGCCAGCCCCACTTCACCGGCACGCTGCTCAAGGACCACACGATACTGGCTGGTCTGGGTGAAGATGGTGGAAATCTGCCGCTGACCGAACGCGTTGTACAGGGCATTGTCGATGGCCGCCGGCGTGATGCCCAGTCGGGCTGCGCTATCACGATCAATCGACAGATAGGCCTGCAGACCGCGATCGAGCAGATCGCTGGCCACGTTCTTCAGTTGCGCATCCTGGCGCAGCCGGCTGACCAGCTTCGGTACCCACAGGCTCAGATCCTCCTGAGTATTCGCCTGCAGGATGAAGCGATACTGCGAGCGGCTGATGCCGGAATCAATGGTCAGGTCCTGCACGGGCTGCAGATAGCTGTCGATGCCCGGCACCTGCGCCAGCCGGTCGGACAGGCGTGGCAGGATGGTGCTCAGCGCCTCGCGCCGGTTTTCCGGCTTGAGGTTGACCAGCATGCGACCGTTATTCAGTGTCGGATTGTTGCCATCCACCCCGATGAACGAGGACAGGCTCTCCACCGCCGGGTCCTGCAACAGCACACGGGCCACGGCCTGCTGGCGTTGTGCCATGGCCGAGAACGAGATGGATTGCGGCGCCTCGGTGATGACCTGAATGGCACCGGTATCCTGCTGCGGGAAGAAACCCTTGGGAACCCAGACATAAAGCAAACCGGTCAGCAGCAAAGTGCCGAAAGCCACCAGCAAGGTCAGGCGCTGCCGGTCGAGCACCCAGCGAAGCATGCGGCCGTAGCGGTCAATCACCCGCTCGAAGAACTGGCCGCTGGCATGATAGAACCAGCCCTGCTTCTCTTCCGGCACATGCTTGAGCAAACGGGCGCACATCATTGGCGTCAGCGTCAGCGACACAAAGGCCGAAATCAGGATCGACACCGCCAGGGTGACGGCAAACTCGCGGAACAGCCGTCCGACCACATCGCCCATGAACAACAGTGGAATCAGCACAGCGATCAACGAGAAGGTCAGCGAGATGATGGTGAAACCAATCTGTTGCGAGCCCTTGAGCGCGGCGGCAAAGGGCGCTTCGCCCTCCTCAATGTAACGGGCGATGTTCTCGATCATCACGATGGCGTCGTCGACCACAAAGCCAGTGGCAATGGTCAGCGCCATCAGGGTGAGATTATTGATGCTGAAACCCGCCAGATACATCACAGCGAAGGTGCCCACCAGCGACAGGGGCACCGCCACGCCCGGGATAATGGTCGCCGGCACACTGCGCAGGAAGAGGAAAATCACCATCACCACCAGCGCCACGGCCAGCAGGAGTTCAAACTGCACGTCAGCCACCGAGGCGCGCACCGTGACCGTGCGGTCGGTCAGCACACGAACATCGACACTGCCGGGCAGGGTAGCCTGCAGCAGCGGCAGTTGCCGCTTGATGCGATCGACCACCTCGATGACGTTGGCACCGGGCTGACGCTGGATGTTCAGGATCACCGCCGGGGTCTCGTTGGCCCAGGCCGCCAGACGATTGTTTTCCGCTCCGCTCTCGACCGAGGCCACATCGCTCAGACGCAGCGGTGCGCCGTTCTTGTAACTGAGCACCAGCTGGCGATAGTCGTCGGCCGAAGTCAGCTGATCGTTGCCATCGATGGTCGATGCCGTCAGGGCCCCGTCAAAACTGCCCTTTGCCTGATTGACGTTGGCATTGCCGACGGCAGTGCGCACATCGTCCAGACTCAGACCCGTCGCCGCCAGAGCAGGTGCATTGACGCGGATACGCACCGCCGGACGCTGACCGCCGCCGATACTTACCAGACCCACGCCCGGCACCTGGGACAATTTCTGTGCCAGACGGGTATCCACCAGATCGGTCAGGGTCGGCAGGGGCAGGGTTTTCGAGCTGATGGCCAGTGTGACGATGGGGGTGTCGGCCGGATTGACCTTGCTGTAGATCGGCGGAGCCGGCAAATCCGAGGGCAACAGGTTGGAGGCAGCATTGATGGCCGCCTGGACCTCCTGCTCGGCCACATCCAGGCCGACTTCCAGGCCAAACTGCAGCGTAATGGTCGAGGCGCCGCCGGAGCTGGACGAGGTCATCTGGTCCAGTCCTGGCATCTGGCCGAACTGCCGCTCCAGCGGGGCGGTCACCGAAGAGGTCATCACATCCGGGCTGGCACCGGGGTAGAGCGTGACCACCTGGATGGTCGGATAGTCGACTTCCGGCAAGGCGGAAACCGGCAAGAAGCGGTAGCACATCAGCCCGACCAGCAGGATCGCCAGCATGGCCAGCGAGGTCGCCACCGGACGCAGAATGAACAGGCGGGACGGGTTCATCCGTTGCTGGCTCCGTCATGCTTGTGCGGCTTGCCCTGAGCACCTGCCGCCTCGGGGCTGGCCGTGGCCACGCTGACCTTGCTCCCTTCGCGCAAGCGATCCATGCCATCGGTCACCACCCGGTCGCCTGCTTTCAGTCCGCGATTCACGATCAGTTGATCGCCCTCACTCGGCCCGGGCTCGATCACACGCAGCGTGACCGTATTATCCGGCTGCAGCAGATAGACAAAGATGCCCGGCTGCCCGCGCTGCATTGCCGCCAGCGGAATCACCAGCGCGCCCTTGCGCACTTCGGTGCCCAGTCGCACGTTGACAAACTGGTTGGGGAACAGCGCGTTATCCTGATTGGCAAAGACCGCTTTGAGCTTGACCGTGCCCGTCGTGGTATCAACCTGATTATCGACGGTCAGCAAGCGCCCGCTGGCCAGCCTGGTGCGATTGTCGCGGTCATAGGCATCCACCGGCAGCGTGGCGTTGGCGCGAATCGCGGGCAACACGCGGGCAACCTGGTCTTGCGGGAGGGAGAACAAGACGTTGGTTGGCTGCATCTGGGTGATGACCACGATGCCGTTGCTGTCCGAAGCATGCACGATATTGCCCAGGTCAACCTGCTTGAGACCGACACGTCCGGAGACCGGCGCCGTCACCTGGCTGTAGCTCAGCTGAAGTCTGGCGTTATCGACCGCCCCGCGGTCACTGGTCACTGTGCCCTGATATTGCGCTACCAGCGCCTCCTGCGTCGCGACCTGCTGCTGTGAAATCGAGTTTTGCGCCAGCAGGGTGCGATAGCGGGCCAGATCGATCTGGGCATTTTTCAGCTGCGCCTGATCACGCGCCAGTTGTCCTTGCGCCTGAGTCAGCGCTACCTGGAAAGGTCTCGGGTCGAGTTGCGCCAGCATTTGCCCCTGCCTGACCATCTGCCCCTCGGAGAATCCCAGCTTCATCAGTTGCCCGTCGACCCGACTGCGCACCGTGACCGTATTATTGGGCGTCACCGTCCCCAGTGCGGTCAGATAGATCGTCATGTCGCGACTGACCACGCTGGCCACGGTCACCACTTGCGTCGACGGCTTGTTGCGCTGGCGATCACCGGACGGGCTGGCGGACTGATGCCAGATCAGCCCGCCGACCAGCCATACCAGCAACATCAGGATCCAGAATTTCTTTTGCTTGAACAGGACGGGATTTCCCTGCTGAGGGGTAGCGGACATATCGATAACGGCTCAAGGCGGCGTGACAGGTTGAAGATGCTGAAATGATAACTGAGCATCATGACGGTGTTATGTGCGGATTGCGCGAGAATGACCCTGCTTGATTAACATTCTTTAATTGCACCAACTATGCGGTTTCACGTGAAACCGCGTTCAGACGGCCAGGTAAATCCGCACGGCCGAAACATGGGGCGGTAGCGGCACCGCGCGCAGTCGATCGACCAGGCCGGCCTGGTCGACCGGCAGACGCAATTCGATTTCGATCATGCCGTCGAGATAGTGCAACCACGCCTGCTGTAACAGACCCGCCTGAGCGCCGAGTGCCGCGGCATAGGGCGCCAGCACCGACTGCCTGGATGGCAGGGCAAGATTGGCACCACCATCCTCCTGATCGGCGTCAATATGGATGGTGACATCGGTCAGATCAAACGCCTGCATCAGGCGCTGCTGTGCCCGCAGGCTGATCTGGTGCCCCTCGGAGACACTGATATGCCCCCCCACCAGCAAATGGGCGTCGACGATGACCGAGTCGCCCATTTTCCGCGTGCGCAGGTCATGGGCATCTACCACCCCCTCGGTCTGCAACAGCGTCTGGCGCATCGCCGCCAGCTGTTCGGGAGCCAGCCCGCGATCCATCAGATCCTGCAGGGCGTCATAGCCGAAATGCCAGCCCATGCGTGCCACCATCAGGCCAACCACCCCGGCAGCCAGCGGATCCAGCAATGGCCAGCCACTGAGGTTGCCGATGATCCCAACCGCCACCACCAGCGAAGACGCCGCATCGGAACGGGCATGCCAGGCATTGGCCGTCAGCATGCCCGAGTTCACCCGGCGCGCTACCAGCAGCATGTAGCGGAACAGGCCTTCTTTGGCCAGCAAGGCCACCAGTGCCACCCAGAGGGCCACCAGATGAACGCGCGGGATCAGGGCCGGATCGAGCAGTTTGTGGCCGGCACTCCACAACATGCCGGCCCCGACCACCAGCAACAGGGTGCCCAGCACCAGCGAGGCGGCGGTCTCAAAACGGAAATGGCCGTAGGGGTGATCCTGGTCAGCGGCCTTGTGACTGTATCGATTGGCGATCAGCACGACAAAATCGGCCAGCAGATCGGACAGGGAGTGAATGCCATCGGCGATCAGGCCACTGGAGTGCGCCAGCACGCCGGTGAGGATCTGACCGCAAGTCAACAGCAGATTGACCACGACACTGACCTGGGTACTCAGTCGTGCGGCCTGTTGCTTGTCGCTGCTCATGACACACCGGCCTCTGCAAGGGAAGGAGACGTCTGATTGTAGCAGTTGGCTGATGTATATCTCATTAGCTTAAATTATCGGAAATATTTAACACTGACATATAATCGCCCATTGCTTGTTTTGCCTAATGTCAGGAATTCCATGTCCACCATCCATGCCATTCTTTTTGCCATCATGCAGGGGATCAGTGAGCTGTTCCCGGTGAGCAGCCTGGGTCACGGTGTCGTACTGCCCGACTTGCTGCACTGGGGGCTGAATCGTGAGGATCCCGCCTTTCTGGCCTTTATGGTGATGCTGCATCTGGGCACAGCGCTGGCCTTGCTGGTTTACTTCCGCCGCGACTGGCTGGACCTGCTGGGCGGTTTTGTGCGTGCCGGCGGGCGCCCGGTGACGCCGGAATCACGCCTGGTCTGGCTACTGGTAGGGGGGACGTTGCCGGCCGGGCTGATCGGATTGTTGCTGGAGAAAAAACTGCGCGCCCTGTTCGGTTCGACCACGCTAGTGCTGGTGGTACTGATCATCAACGGCATCATCCTGATTGCCGGTGACATGTTGCGCCGGGGAGGCCGAGGCCGTTCGCTGGATGAGCTGAGCTTCTTCGGCTCACTGAAAATCGGCCTGATTCAGGCGCTGGCGCTGATCCCCGGGATTTCGCGCTCCGGCGTGACGCTGATTGCCGGTCTGAACGAAGGCCTGAGCTATGCCGCCGCCGCACGGTTTTCCTTTCTGCTGGCGACGCCGATCATTCTGGCGGCCGGCGTACTGGAAGTACCGAAGCTGCTGCATCAGGGCAGCCAGATTGCCATTGGCCTGGCGCTGGGCTGTGGTCTGCTGTCCGGCATCTGTGCCTATCTCAGCACCTGGGCGCTGATGCGCTATTTCAACAAGCACGAGATTCAGGCCCTGCGGCCATTCGGCTGGTATTGCATCGGCCTGGGGCTGGTCGGGTTGTTGCTGCGACTTCCGTAATCAATCGTTTTATCCGAGGTGTGATGTTTTATGGCTGAAGAGAAGAAGGAGCCCTGGCTCAATTATCTGGCGCTGACCACGGTGATTTTTGCCGTAGCCGCCACATTGTCGACGTTCAAGGGGGGCGGCTATTCCACCAAGAGTGTCATCAGTCAGGCGCAGGCTTCAGATCAGTGGGCGTTTTATCAGGCCAAGGCCATCAAGGGGGATCTGTATCAGGTGAACCGCGATGCCTTGAAAGTGACGCTGGATGCCCTGCCGTCCAATGCGCCGGCCGCCGCACGCAAGGTCTATCAGGACAAAATGGCCGAGTACGACAAGAAGATCGCCAAATACACCAGCGAGAAAGCCCAGATCATGCAGCAGGCACGGGCGCTGGAAGCGGCACGAGATCATGCCCAGCAGCAGGGCCGGCCATTTGGCGTGGCCGTGATTTTCCTGCAGGTAGCGATCCTGATTTCCTCGATTGCCGGTTTGTTCAAGCAGCGCCAGATCTGGTTTGCCGCACTGCCGGTCGGCTTGCTGGGTCTGCTGTATTTCGCTGATGGCTTTTTCCTGTTCATGTGAATCAGATGGTTGTCATTGGCAAGGAGCCGGCACAGCCGGCTCTTTTCTTTTTTCTTTCAGATATTTCCAGCCCGTTTTTGCCAGTCACCGGCATAATCTGTATCCTGTTTGAATATCCATATACAAAATAAATCCGTTGGTGGTGAAGCATGCTGGTGCTGGTCAAAAATCTGTTTTTCTCGTTGTTGCGTCCGATTGGCCTGGGGCACACCCGTGTCTGGTTTGGCGAATTGCGACCGATTATCACCATGTCAGCGCCACTGATCCTGTCGCAGGCCGCGCAAATCGGCATCATGTTCATCGACTCGGTACTGATGGGACGGCTTGGCCCGGAGCAGCTGGCCAGTGGCGCTCTGGCGCTCTCCAGCTACTTCTTTTGTCTGGTATTGATTGTGGGAATCACCTCGGCGGCAGGCAATCTGGTGGCCCTGGCGCATGGCCGTGGCGATCGGCGTGCCGTGGTGGCTGCCACGCGGGCGGGTCTGTTGGTCAGTACCCTGCTTTGCCTGTTGATCGGCACGCTGTTGTGGCATGCCGAGCCCATCATGCTGCTGCTTGGCCAGCAGGCCGATAATGCTCACCGTGCCGCCGGCTTTCTGCGCATCCTGTTGTGGGGCATGCCGTTCAGCATTCTGTTTCTGACCCTGCGCAGCTTTGCCTCCGGCATCAGCAATCCGGGGCCGGTCCCCTTCATCACGGTTTCGTCGCTGTTTGTCGCTCCCGTGATCGGCTTTGTGCTGTCCCAGGGCGTGGGGCAATGGCCGGGTCTGGGTCTGAATGGCATCGCCGTGTCCTCAGTCATCACTTACGCCTACACCGGGCTGACCTTCATGCTGGTCATTGTGAAGAACCCGGTTTTTGCCCGCTATCAGCTGTTTGCCGGTCTGGAGCGATGTGACCTGACCACGATCCGGCCGCTGCTGAAGCTCGGCATTCCCACCTCGGGCACGCTGGCGATGGAGAGTGGGCTGTTTTCCGCCGCCGCCTATCTGATGGGTGCGCTGGGCACCGCCGATCTGGCAGCGCATCAGAGCATGATGCAGATGGTGATTGCCTGTTTCATCATCCCCATGGGGCTGATGCAGGGCACGTCGATGTGTGTGGGGCAGGCGGCCGGTGCCGGCGATTTCGTCCGGGTGCGCCATCTGGGCAGTCTCGGTCAGATGCTGGCCGTGCTGTGGGGCGGGTTGATGTCGCTGATTCTGCTGCTGTTCCCGCAACTGGTGCTGGCGCTGTTTCTGCCACTCAGTCATCCCGGGGCTCAGGAGGCCCGCGCCGTGGCGGTGACGCTGACGCCGATGGTAGCACTGCTGCTGATCTTCGATGGCTGGCAGACGATTGCCAGCGGGGTGCTGCGCGCACTCAAGGACGCTCACAGTACCCTGGTGATCTTTGCCTTTGGCTGCTGGGGCATCGGCATGCCGCTGGCCTGGTGGCTGTCACATCATCTGATCGGCGCGATGGGGGTCTGGGCAGGCATGTCCAGTGGCCTGGGCGTGGTCACGGTGCTGCTGATGCTGCGCTTCCGCCGGGTAGCGCATGAGCTGCAATCCTCGCAGCGCAAGCTGTGAACGGCCATCGATTGCCTTGAACAACCTTTAGCGGGTTTCTTCGTGGGTGCTGAGTTTCAGTGCCCAGTAGGCAGGACACCAGCCGGAAAGACCGGTCAGCAAGGGTACCAGTCCGAACCAGGCCCAGGGCGTCTGCGGGCCGAACAGCGCCAGACTGACGATGCCGGCGCCGATCAGGACCCGGATGATGCGCTCTGCCTTGCCTACATTGCGTTGCATGCTGCTTACTCCGCTTGTGCCCCGTGGCGGGGCCCGGTTCATTCGGACATGGCGGCCAGCAGTTCGGCCTGATGTTCAGCCGTCAGGGCGTCAGTCAGGTCGCCCAGATCGCCATCCATGACATATTCCAGCTTGTACAGGGTCAGGTTGATGCGGTGGTCGGTGATGCGCCCCTGCGGGAAATTATAGGTACGAATGCGCTCGCTGCGATCCCCGGAGCCGACCAGGCTCTTGCGCGTGGCGGCTTCTTTCGCCTGTGCCTCACGCATGCGCGCATCCATGATGCGGGCGGCCAGCACCGACAAGGCACGGGCCTTGTTCTTGTGCTGAGAGCGGTCATCCTGGCATTCGACCACGATGCCGGTCGGCAGGTGGGTAATGCGCACCGCCGAGTCCGTCTTGTTGATGTGCTGACCACCGGCGCCGGATGCGCGGAAGGTATCGACCCGGATATCGGCCGGATTGATCTCGACTTCAGCCACTTCATCGGCTTCCGGCATCACCGCCACGGTGCAGGCCGAGGTATGGATGCGGCCCTGGGTCTCGGTGACGGGAACGCGTTGCACGCGATGTCCGCCCGACTCGAATTTCAGGCGCGAATAGGCACCGGCACCGATGATGCGGGCAATGACTTCCTTGTACCCCCCCAGATCGGACTCGGAAGCGGACACAATCTCCACCTGCCAGCGGTTGCGTTCTGCATAGCGGGTATACATGCGCAGCAGGTCGCCGGCGAACAGCGCCGCTTCGTCACCGCCGGTTCCGGCACGGATTTCCAGATAGATGTTGCGTTCGTCGTTCGGGTCTTTCGGCAACAGCAGCTTTTGCAGGTCGATGTCCAGCTGGTCCATGCGCTCGCGCGCGGCGTCGATTTCGGCCTGGGCAAACGCTTTCATGTCCGGATCGGACAACATGTCTTCGGCGGTGGCAATGTCGGTCTGGCACTGCAGCCAGGCCTGCCAGGCCTCGACCACGGGGGTCAGTTCGGCATGCTCGCGCGTCAGCCGGCGATATTGATCCATATCGTTGGTGACACTGGGCTGACCCAGCAGCTGGGTCACTTCTTCAAGCCGGTCGGCCAGTTGCGACAGTTTGGCTGCGATCGACGGTTTCATCAGGACTCCGGGTGCAAGCGGTAAATCCGCGCGACAGCCTGGCGCATGGCCTCGTGGTCTTCGCCACGCTGCGACAGTGCCTGGGTCGGCGGATGCATCAATTTGTTGGTGAGCTGGACCGAGAAGGCTTCCAGCACTTTTTCGGGTGACTCGCCTCGGGCGAGCTGCTTCAGGGCAGCCTCGAGCGCATGGCGGCGTAACCGTTCGCCTTCGTCGCGCAGGGCGCGGATCAGCGGCACACTCTGCCGCTGGCGCAACCACTGGCCGAACTCGTCGACACGCGACACGATAATGCCCTCGGCCTGTTCGGCGGCCACCTGTCGCGCCTCACGACCGACCTCGACCACCTCGGCGATGTCGTCGACGGTATAGAGGAAGACATCGGACAGACTGGCCACTTCGGGCTCGATGTCGCGCGGCACAGCCAGATCCAGCATGAACATCGGCCGGTGACGCCGGCGCTTGATGGCTCGCTCCACCAGGCCCTTGCCGACAATGGGCACCGGGCTGGCGGTGGAGGTCACGACCACATCGAAGCGTTCGAGCTGCTCATGCAGCTCGGCCAGGGTGATGGCCTGGCCATTGAGCTGCGCCGCCAGGGCTCGTCCGCGCTCCAGGGTGCGGTTGGCGACGGTAATGCCGGCAGGCTGGCGGGCAGCAAAGTGAGTTGCCACCAGCTCGATCATTTCGCCCGCGCCGATGAACAGCAGGTTGAGCTCGCCGATGGCCGGGAAGATCTGCTCGGCCAGACGCACGCCGGCGGCAGCCATCGATACCGAACTGGCACCGACAGCCGTTTTGCTGCGGACCTCTTTGGCCACGGAAAACGCCTGCTGGAACAGGGCATTGAGCTGGGTCCCCAGGGTACCGGCCTGCTGGGCCACCCGCACGGCATCCTTAAGCTGCCCCAGGATCTGGGTTTCCCCCAGCACCATCGAATCCAGGCCGCTGGCGACGCGAAAGGCGTGGCGGGCAACGTCGGCCGCATCGAGCCGGTACAGGTACGGTTCGATTTCGGCCGGAGACAGATGATGGAACTGGGCCAGCCAGGCAATGGCCGCCGCCGGATCCGGTGCCGCACAGTAGATTTCGGTGCGATTACAGGTCGAGACGATGGCCGCTTCGCTGGCGGCCTGGCTTTGCGTCAGCAGCCGCAGGGCTTCCGGCAGGATATCTGCCGGAAACGCCAGCTTTTCCCGGATTGCCAGCGGGGCGGTTTGATGGTTGAGACCGAAGGCCAGGAGATGCATGCGAACGTGCCGGACCGCGAATGAAAGGCGTTAGTTTAACTGATCTTGTATCACTCGTCCTGTCAGAGCCCGACGGCTATCGGCACGCCTAGCCGGCGTGCCGTTCACTTCACAGCACCAGCCCGGCGACCATGGCCGACAGAATGCTGACCAGGGTCGAGCCATAGACCAGTTTCAGACCAAATCGCGACACCATATTGCCGCGCTCTTCATCCAGGCCTTTGACGGCTCCGGCGATGATGCCGATCGAGCTGAAGTTGGCGAAAGAGACCAGGAATACCGACAGTGTCCCCAGGGTATAGGGCGACAACTGGGCGGCCTCCTTCTTGAGCGCCATCATGGCCACGAATTCGTTGGTGACCAGTTTGGTGGCCATGATGCTGCTGGCACGGAGAATCTCGCCCCCCGGAATGCCCATCAGCCAGGCCAGGGGATAGAACACATAGCCCAGCACATGCTGGAAATCGACGCCAAAGCACCAGGTGAACACATGGTTGACGGTGGCAATGATGGCAATAAAGCCGATCAGCATGGCCCCGACAATCACCGCCACCTTGAAGCCGGCCAGAATATAGTCGCCCAGCATCTCGAAAAACGACATGCGCGCCACATGGCTGGTGATCAGCTTGTCTTCATCTACGCTGGCATCGTAGGGGTTGATCAGCGACAGGATGATGAAGGTACTGAACAGATTGAGGATCAGTGCGGTCACCACGAAGCGCGGCGCGATCAGTTGCATGTAGGAGCCGACGATGGACATCGAGACCGTGGACATCGCCGTGGCGGCCAGGGTGTACATGCGTTTTTCGCTGAAGCTGCCGATGATGTTTTTGTAGGCGATGAAGTTTTCCGACTGGCCGACGATCATGGCGCCTACGGCATTGAAGGATTCGATCTTGCCCATGCCGCTGAGCTTGGCCAGCACCAGGCCAATGCCGCGGATAACCCAGGGCAGGACACGCAGATGCTGCAGGATACCGATGAGTACCGAGATATAGACAATGGGCATCAGCACCATCAGGAAGAAGCTGAAGTCGCCCTGATTGAGCAGGCCGCCAAAGACAAAGCGGGTGCCCTCGCCGGCAAAGTTCATCAACTGGTCGAAGGTTTCGGCCATGCCTCCGACGGCGGCAAGGCCATAATCGGTATGCAACAGCACGTAAGCAATGGCCACTTCGGCCAGCAATAATTGCACTACATAACGGATCTTGATGTTTTTGCGGTCGCGGGCAACCAGCTGGGTCAGGACGAGGACGACCAGCAAACCCAGGAGAAACTGGACAATATGCATGATTCTAGTGACGGCTTTCGGATATCAGGGCACGAGGCGAACAGCAGAACCCGGTCGAGGGGGTAGGTCCGGGCGGCGCAAAAAAAGCGGCTATGCTACCTTGTCTTGACGCGAAGATAAACCCCTGTTTTCACATCATTACTGGTCATGCAAACGGCATTGGCGAGCCATGATCCAGCGCAACGCCGGCCATCGAGTTTGTCGCATCCGGCATCGTTCCGGCGGTAAGATACGGGCAGGAGGATTTGACATGTCGCTCAAGCTCGCTGACATCCGCCTGGATTACAGCAAAAAGGAATTATCGCCGGAGGAATGCCTGCCGGATGCCGTGGCTCAGTTTGAAGTCTGGCTCAACGAAGCGATCAGTGCCGAAGTGCCGGAACCAACCGCCATGCATGTTGCCTCGGTGGATGGCGATGGCCGCCCGAGTGCCCGCATCGTGCTGCTCAAAGGCGTGGAAGCCGGACAGTTTCTGTTCTATACCAACTATCTTAGTCGCAAGGGTCAGCAGATTGCCGGCAACCCCTTTGTGTCGCTGACCTTTTTCTGGCCGGAGCTGGAACGTCAGGTCCGTATTGAGGGTCAGGCCAGACCGCTGCCTGGCGAGGTTTCGGACGAGTATTTTGCCAGTCGCCCGTATACCAGCCGTCTCGGCGCCTGGGCATCCGAGCAGAGCACGGAAATCCCGTCCAAGGCCGAGCTGGTGAAACGTGCCGCCATGTTTGGCGTGCGCTATCCCTTCAAGGTGCCGCGCCCTCCGCACTGGGGGGGCTATGCGGTCATTCCTGATCGCATCGAGTTCTGGCAGGGCCGGCCAAGCCGCCTGCATGATCGTGTGCTGTATACCCTGCAGGCAGATGGCAACTGGCAGAAGGTACGCCTGGCGCCCTGATCTTGCCGCCCGCCTGTCCTTCCGGGCTGGCGGGTAGTTCCCCATTCCCGCCCATCGGACAGCTGTCAGGCTGTCACTTCATCCCGCTAGATAGTAGGCCTGCACGACCGCCGGTCGTGTACCAGTCCACCCCGATTTGACCCGTCGCGATTCGAGCGGCTGGTTCCGGGGCTATCGCTAGCGGAGACCGTAATGAAGAAAATGTCGGTTTGTATTGCCCTGTCCTTGTCCAGCATGCTGCAGCCGGCGCTGGCTGCCCGGCTGGTGGATATCCAGACGCTGCTGCGCCAGGGGGTTCGTCCTGCCCAGAACTTGCCGGCGGATTTTCAGCCGGTACGCAGCCAGTCGCTGCCGGGCGGCAAGGTCGTCACCCGCTATCAGCAATATTATCAAGGGGTTCCGGTGTGGGGTCAGGCGGTCATCGGGGTGCGCCAGCCGCAAATGGTTGGTTCCAGCAACCGATTTGACGGACAGGCCGTGACAGGTCTGAACGAAGAGCTGCCCTCGGTAAAGCCGACCCTGTCGGCCAGTCAGGTACTGGCGCAAGCCCGTACCATGCTGGCGGCTGGACAGCCGGTGATCAATGAAAGTGCCCAGTTGCTGGTCCGGCTGGACCGGCACCAGAACGCCCAGTTGGTGTATCTGGTGTCGTACTTCATCCCGGCCAGCAAGCCGAGCCGTCCGTATTTCATCATCGATGCTCACAGTGGCAGCGTGCTCAAACAATGGAATGGCCTGACCCATCTGGATGCCACGGGCCCCGGCGGCAATCGCAAGACCGGCAAGTATGAGTTCGGCCAGCGCTATGGCTATCTGCCGGTCAGCGATGATTGCAATATGGATAACGGCACGGTCAAGGCCATTGATCTGCAGAACACCGAGAACACCAGCCTGCAGACCCCGTTTCACTTCACCTGCCCGCGTAATACGGCCGATCGCCAGATCAATGGCAGTTACGGTCCGATCAATGATGCCTACTACTTCGGCAATGCCGTGGTGAAGATGTACCGGAGCTGGCTGGGACTGGATCCGCTGAAAGGGCCGCTATATCTGCATGTGCATTACGGCAAACGCTATGAAAACGCCTTCTGGGATGGCAGCAGCATGAATTTCGGCGATGGTGGCCGCGAGCTGTTCCCCCTGGTCTCGGCCGATGTCACCGGCCACGAGATCAGCCATGGCTTTACCGAACAGAATTCAGGGCTGGTTTACGAGGGACAGTCCGGCGGCATCAACGAGGCGTTTTCGGACATCGCCGGGGCGGCTACCGAGTATTTCGTCAAGGGCAGCAACAGCTGGCTGATCGGCATGGACATCACCAAGGGCAAGAAACCGCTGCGCTTCATGGATCACCCTGCCGCAGACGGGCAATCGATCGAGAAGGCCGAGGATTTCCGTGAAGGCATGGACCCGCATGAAAGCAGCGGCGTCTTCAACCGGGCGTTCTATCTGCTGGTGCAAAGCAAGGGCTGGACGGTGCGCCGTGGCTTCGAAGTCTTCGCCGATGCCAACCGGCTCTACTGGAACCCCAATAGTGACTACAACCAGGCGTCTTGCGGGGTGATTCGTGCGGCCGGCGAACGCGGCTATGATCAGCAGGCCGTCACGTCCGCATTTGCCGAAGTAGGGGTGAGCTGCACCCAGGCACGCGGCTAAAAAAATCCGGCAAGCCTTTCGACTTGCCGGATGATGGCAGGCTCATGGCCGGACGCCGTGCTCAGGCATCGCTGATGGCCAGAATGTTCCACTTCTTGGGCAGCAACTTGCCGCGCTTGGCGCGTCGGCCCAGATATTCGGCCAGCGCCACCTTTTCCTCGCCGGCCTTGCCCCGCACGGACAGCACCGAGAGCTGTACCCTGTCACCTCGTGCCAGACCGATGGCTGTCAAGCGTTCGCCTTCATCCAGCTGCATCAGCATCAGGCCGCGTCCCTTGGCCAGATCACGCAATTCACCGGCGCTGAAGGCCAGCAGGCGGCCATTGTCGGCGGCCGCCACCAGTTGCAGATCGACCTGGGCAATGTCCGTCGGTACCCGGACCGGAGCCAGCACGTCATCCCCCTGCTCCAGGGTGATGAAGGCCTTGCCGGCCTTCACCCGACCCGCCATGTCGGCCAGGGTGGCGATAAAGCCATAGCCGGAGGAACTGGCGACCACGTAACGGGCATTTTCGGCCGCCGACAGCATATGGCTGGGTTTGCCGTTGTCCTGCAGATCAATGAGCGAGGCCACCGGCACGCCATCGCCACGACCGGTAGGCACATCGGCAGCACTGACGGTATAGGCCCGGCCAAGGTTGTCCAGAACAACAATTGGCCATACCGTCCTTGTCTCCAGCACGGTGTGCAGGGCATCGCCGTCCTTGAAGGCCAGGGTCGACAGATCGAGGTTGTGGCCGACGCGGGCGCGCAGCCAGCCCTTCTGCGACAGGATGACGGTAATCGGCTCGTCGGCCACCGTCTGGGTCAACACGGCGCGTTGTGCCGCCTTGATCTCGGTACGACGGGCATCGCCATACCTGGCCGCATCGGCGCGGATTTCGTCGATGATCAGCTGACGCTTGGCATCCGGCGTATCCAGCAGGTGACGCAGTCCTTCGCGCTCTTCGCGCAGTTCGGACAGTTCCTTTTCCAGCTTGAAGCCTTCCAGTCGGGCCAATTGGCGCAGGCGGATTTCCAGGATGTCCTCGGCCTGGGCTTCGGAGAGGCCGAAGGCCTTGATCAGGTCCGGCTTGGGTTCATCCGACTCGCGAATGACGCGGATCACTTCATCGATGTGGATGAAGGCGATCATCCGGCCTTCGAGGATATGGATGCGCTTTTCCACCTGGGCCAGGCGGTGAGCCAGCCGGCGGGTGACGGTTTCACTGCGGAAGGCCAGCCAGTCCTGCAGGATGGCCTTGAGCCCCTTCTGGCCTGGACGGCCGTCCAGGCCGATCATCACCAGGTTGAGCGAGGCATTGCCTTCCAGGCTGGTCTGCGCCAGCAGCATCTGCACGAATTCTTCCGGATCCTGCCGGCTCGACTTGGGCTCGAACACCAGCCGCACCGGCTGGTTGCTGTCCGATTCGTCGCGCACGCGGTCGAGCATTGACAGCATCAGACTCTTGAGATTTTGCTGCTCCTGCGTCAGCGCCTTCTTGCCCGGGCGCGGCTTGGGGTTAGTGGCCTCTTCGATCTCGGCCAGCACTTTCTGCGCCGAACTGCCTGGCGGCAGTTCCGACACGATGATGCGCCATTGGCCGCGGGCCAGTCGTTCGACCTCCCAGCGGGCGCGTACGCGCACCGAACCACGCCCACTCTCATAGGCGGTCAGGATGTCCTCGCTGGGGGTAATGATCTGACCGCCGCCCGGAAAGTCCGGCCCCGGCACATACTGCATCAGTTCGCTGGTGCTCAGCTCGGGGTTTTCCAGCAGGGCAGCGGCCGCCTGGGCAACTTCGCTCAGGTTGTGCGGCGGAATTTCGGTGGCCAGGCCGACGGCAATGCCGGAGGCGCCGTTGAGCAGCAGCATCGGCAGACGGGCCGGCAGCAGGGCGGGTTCTTCGAAGGCACCATCGTAGTTGGGGACAAAATCCACCGTCCCCATGTCGATTTCCGACAACAGCAAGTCGGCAAAGGGGGTCAGGCGTGCCTCGGTATAACGCATGGCGGCGGCACCGTCGCCATCGCGGCTGCCGAAGTTGCCCTGGCCATCGATCAGCGGATAGCGCAGGGTGAAGTCCTGCGCCATGCGGACCAGCGCCTCGTAGGCCGAGCTGTCACCATGGGGATGGTATTTGCCGAGGATTTCACCGACCACGCGCGCCGACTTGACCGGCTTGGCACCGGCAGTCAGCCCCATGTCGCGCATGGCGTACAGGATGCGGCGCTGCACCGGCTTCTGGCCATCGGCCACTTCGGGCAGGGCTCGGCCCTTGACCACGCTCATCGCGTATTCCAGATAGGCGCGCTCGGCGTAGAGATCGAGGGCAATCCAGTCATCCCCGCTCTGGGCTGGCGGTTCGGCAGGAGGGGGAGGGGCTGGCGGCGTGCCTTCTGCAGTGGCAGTATCGAACAGGTCGCCGCTCAAATGATCTTGGTTATTCATTGGGCTTGGTCGCAATCATGTGGCCAACGGTAAACATTCTTAAGAGCAGGATTGTACATGGCAAGCTTACTGAATTGGCAATGTCACCGCTTCAACGATTTTTCCCTGGAGGGGCTGTACGCGATGTTGCGGCTGCGCGATCAGGTATTCGTGCTGGAGCAGCAGTCGATCTACGGTGACCTCGATAATCTCGACCAGCCGGCCTGGCATGTCTGTGGTCACGATGCCAGGGGACAGCTGCTGGCCTATGCCCGCCTGCTGGCGCCGGGCGATAAATATGAACACGCCGTGGCCATCACCCGGGTGGTGGTCGACCCGTCCCTGCGCGGACAGGGCGTGGGGCGCCAGTTGCTGGCCGAATCCCTGCGCCAGGCTGAACAGCGTTTTCCGACGGTGATGCAAAAGCTGTCGGCCCAGGTTTCGGCGCTGGCGTTTTATGAGTCCTTTGGGTTCGTCGTGGCTTCCGCGCCTTATGACGACGGCGGCATCATGCATTGCGACATGACGCGGGCCGTACACTGAGCTCGCCGCCGCAGTATCTTCACGTAAAGACAATCCAAAAGCCTGTAATTTTTCAACTACATGACAATATCGTAGCGCATTTTCCCCTCTGCACCCGCGCCGTCAAGCCCTTTAGCACACCGGCATGGCAGCGCGGTTTTCTCGGCTTTCCCCAGCCTGCCGGTTGCCTGATCAGGGTAAAATCGGCGATAATTGCATGATTTTTCAATGGTTGGCTCCCTGGAGCCGGTCTTTGTTCACGTTCTTCACAGTCTCGAGGTTTCTTCCGCATGGTCTCCAGAACCGAGCTCGCCAATGCCATCCGTTTCCTTGCCATGGACGCGGTGGAAAAAGCTAAATCCGGCCACCCCGGCATGCCGATGGGCATGGCCGATATCGCCGAAGTCCTGTGGCGCGACCACCTGAAACACAGCCCGACCCAACCGCTGTGGGCCAACCGCGATCGTTTCGTGCTGTCCAACGGCCACGGCTCGATGCTGCTGTACAGCCTGCTGCATCTCACCGGTTACCGCCTCTCGATCGACGACCTGAAGAACTTCCGCCAGCTGCATGCCAAAACCCCGGGTCACCCGGAGTATGGCTATGCCGAAGGCGTCGAGACCACCACCGGCCCGCTGGGCCAGGGCATCTGCAATGCAGTCGGCATGGCGCTGGCAGAAAAAATGCTGGCCGCCGAGTTCAACCGCCCGGGCCATACCATTGTCGACCACCACACCTGGGTCTTCCTCGGCGACGGCTGCCTGATGGAAGGCATTTCGCACGAAGCCTGCTCGCTGGCCGGCACCTGGGGTCTGAACAAGCTGATCGCCTTCTACGACGATAATGGCATCTCGATTGACGGCGACGTCGACGGCTGGTTCACCGACGACACCCCGGGGCGCTTCGCTGCCTACGGCTGGCAGGTCATCCCCAACGTCAATGGCCATGACCCGAAGGAAATCGCCATTGCCATCGATACCGCCAAGAAATCGGACCGCCCGACCCTGATCTGCTGCAAGACCAAGATCGGCTTTGGCGCACCGAACAAGCAGGGTGGCCACGATGTGCATGGCGCACCGCTGGGTGCCGCAGAAATCAGCGCCGCCCGCGAGTACCTCAAGTGGCCGCACGCGCCGTTCGAGATCCCGGCCGACATCCGCGCGGCCTGGAACGCGGAAGAAGCCGGCAAGGCCCGTGTGGCCGAGTGGGACCAGCGCTTTGCCGCCTATCGCGCCGCCTTCCCGCAGGAAGCCGCCGAATTCGAACGCCGCATGCAGCGCGAGCTGCCGGCAGGCTGGACCGACCATGTCGCCGCCAAGATCGAGCAGGCCAATGCCAAGGCAGAGACCATCGCCACCCGCAAGGCCTCGCAGAATGCCATCGCCGCCCTGGCCGAAGCGCTGCCGGAGCTGGTCGGTGGTTCGGCTGACCTGACGCCGTCGAATCTGACCAACTGGCCGGCCGCCAAGTCGTTCACCGGGGAAGGTGCCGCCAACTATCTCCACTATGGCGTGCGCGAGTTCGGCATGGCCGCCATCATGAACGGCATGACGCTGCATGGTGGTCTGAAGCCGTTCGGCGCTACCTTCCTGATGTTCAGCGAATATGCGCGCAATGCGCTGCGCATGGCCGCGCTGATGAAGATCAATCCGGTATTCGTGTTTACCCACGATTCGATCGGTCTGGGCGAAGACGGCCCGACCCACCAGCCGGTAGAACAGATCTCGACCCTGCGCATGATCCCGAACATGGCCGTATGGCGTCCTTGCGACACCGTCGAGTCCATGGTGGCGTGGGCCGAGGCACTGTCGGCCAAGGATCATCCGAGCTGCCTGATCTTCAGCCGTCAGAACCTGCCTTTCGTTGCCCGCGATCAGGCCACCATCGACAACATCAAGCGCGGCGGCTATGTGATTCGCGATGCCGCCAACCCGCGCGCCGTTCTGCTGGCGACCGGTTCGGAAGTCGAACTGGCGCTCAAGGCAGCCGAGCAGCTGGCGAGCCAGGGCGTGGCGGTTCGCGTGGTCTCCATGCCGTGCACCAATGCCTTCGACCAGCAGGACAAGGCCTACCGCGCCTCGGTGCTGCCCGCCGGCGTACCGCGCCTGGCCATCGAAGCCGGTGTCAGCAGCTTCTGGCGCCAGTATGTCGGCCTGGAAGGCGACGTGATCGGCATCGACCGCTTCGGCGAATCGGCGCCGGCCGGCGAGCTGTTCAAACTGTTCGGCTTCACTGTCGACAACGTGGTCGCCAAGACCCTGTCGTTGATCGAGCAATAAGTTGTCTGCAAGCCGCCCCTGACCGGGCGGCTTTTTTACACCAGGTTTCACGTGAAACCTGAGGGCTCTGTTGAGGGAGCCTTCACTGCACTTCCGGGAGATTAAAAGAAATGACCATCCGTATCGCGATCAATGGCTACGGCCGTATCGGCCGTCAGGTACTGCGCGCCATCTACGAATACGACCTTGACAAGGAATTCGAGGTTGTAGCCGTCAATGCCAGCGGAGACCTTGCCACCAACGCGCACATCACCAAATTTGATACGGTTCACGGACGCTTCCCGGCCGACATCGGCCATGACGAACATCACCTGCTGATCAATGGCAAGGCGATTCCGTTTTTCAGCACGCGCGATCCGTCGCTGCTGCCCTGGAAGGAACTGAATGTCGATCTGGTGATGGAATGTACCGGGTCATTTACCAGCAAGGCCAAGTGCCAGGCTCACCTGCAGGCCGGTGCCAAAAAAGTGCTGATTTCCGCACCGGGCGGGGACGATGTCGACGCCACCGTGGTGTATGGCGTCAACCATGCCGTGCTCAGGCCCGAGATGACGGTCGTGTCGAATGCTTCCTGCACCACCAACTGCCTGGCGCCGGTCGCCAAGGCGCTTCACGACGAGATCGGCATCGTCAAGGGGCTGATGACCACCATCCACGCCTTTACCAATGACCAGGTACTGACCGACGTCCGTCACAAGGACCTGCGTCGCGCCCGCTCGGCAGTCCAGAACATGATCCCGACCAAGACCGGCGCCGCCAAGGCCGTGGGCCTGGTGTTGCCGGAACTGGCAGGTCGCCTGGACGGCTTCTCGGTTCGCGTACCAACCATCAATGTCTCGCTGATCGACCTGACTTTTGAGTCGGCCCGCAAGACCAGCAAGGACGAAGTCAATGCCGTGGTGCGAGCCGCTGCGGAAGGTTCGATGAAGGGGGTTCTGGGTTACAACACCCTGCCGCTGGTCTCCATGGACTTCAACCACACCACCGAGCCGTCGACCTTTGATGCCACACTGACCAAGGTCACTCACGGAAATATGGTGAAAGTCCTCGCTTGGTACGACAATGAGTGGGGTTTCAGCTGTCAAATGCTGAATACCGCGCGCGCCATGTTTGCCGCCTGAGCCTATGTAGCTCGATGACCGGATCTGTCTCGGCAGGTCCGGATCTGGCGGGGCGCAAAGACGTTTGTCTCATCTGAACAACCAGGACTGAAAAATGGAATTCAAGAAACTGACTGATCTGGATCTGCACGGCAAGCGCGTGCTGATCCGCGTAGACATGAACGTACCGGTCAAGGATGGCGTACTCGGCGACGATACCCGCATCCGTGCCTCCCTGCCTTCCATCGAGCATGCATTGGGCCAGGGGGCCGGCGTGCTGCTGATGACCCACCTCGGCCGGCCGACGGAAGGCGAGCCCAAGCCGGAAGACAGCCTGGCACCGGTGGCCGTACGTCTGTCCGAACTGCTGGGCCGTCCGGTACGACTGGTGGCCGACTGGCAGACCGGCGTCAGCGTCGCGGCTGGCGAAGTGGTCATGCTGGAGAACGTACGCCTGAACAAGGGCGAGAAAAAGAACAATGCCGACCTGGGCCGCGCCTATGCCGCCCTGTGCGACATTTTCGTCAATGATGCCTTCGGTACCGCTCACCGTGCCGAGGCCTCTACGCATGCCGTTGCCGCGGCGGCGCCGGTGGCCTGCGCCGGCCTGCTGCTGTCGGCCGAGCTGGATGCCCTGGGCAAGGCCCTGGAACACCCGGCCCATCCGCTGGTGGCCATCGTGGCCGGCTCCAAGGTCTCGACCAAGCTGACGATCCTCGAAGCGCTGGCCGACAAGGTCGATCAACTGATCGTCGGTGGCGGCATTGCCAATACCTTCCTGCTGGCAGAAGGCCACAATATCGGCAAGTCGCTGTGCGAACCGGATCTGGTCGATCAGGCCCGTACCGTGATCGCCAAGATCCGCGCCCGCGGTGGCAATGTGCCGCTGCCGAGCGATGTGGTGTGCGCGACCGAGTTCTCGGCATCGGCACCGGCCACGCTGAAGAACATCAAGGATGTCAGCGCTGACGACATGATCCTGGATATCGGCCCGGATTCGGCCGCCGAGCTGGGCAAGCTGATTGCCAAGGCCGGCACCGTGGTCTGGAATGGCCCGGTCGGTGTGTTTGAGTTTGAAGCCTTCAGCCATGGTACGCGCACGCTGGCGCAGGCAATCGCCGATGCTGACGCGTTCTCGATCGCCGGCGGTGGTGACACCCTGGCGGCGATTGCCCAGTTCGGCATCACCGACCGCATCAGCTATATCTCCACCGGTGGCGGCGCCTTCCTGGAATTCCTTGAAGGCAAGGAACTGCCGGCTGTTGCCATTCTGGAACAGCGCGCTCGCGGTTGATCGTGTATGAAGAAAAGGGGTGGCTGACATCATGACGCTCAACATCTGGCTGCTGTTCGTCACCACCACCTTTTTCGTGTCTGCCACGCCCGGCCCCAACATGCTGCTGGCCATGACCCATGGCATTCATTACGGGGTCAGGGCGACCTTCATCACCTGTCTTGGCCTGATGGCCGGCTTGTTGCTCTATATCCTGGTCTCGGCAGCCGGGCTGGGGGCCTTGCTCAGTACCTCGCCCAGACTGTTCACCGCCATCACCTGGCTGGGGGCAGCCTATCTGGTCTATCTGGGCATCCGCACCTGGCGGGCGGCGCCCGTGACGCCATCCGAACGACGTGACAATCAGACGCTCAATGCCCTGCAGCGCTTCCGCCATGGCTTTCTGGTGGCCCTGAGCAATCCGAAGGCGGTGATTTTTTTCACGGCGTTGTTTCCGCAGTTCATGAATCCGCAACGTGCCCAATTGCCGCAGTTGCTGATCCTGACTGCCTCGTTTTATCTGATTGAAGCCGGCTGGCAGTTTGTCTACGCCAGTGGCGGTGCCCGTCTGTCGGGCTGGCTGCAATCGGCGCGGCACATTCGTCTGGTCAACCGCCTGTCGGGCGGGGCATTCGTTTGTGCCGGCATCATTTTGACCGGTGTTTCACACCACTGAAGAAGCTTCGCCGGCCACGCGGCCGGCGTGATAACCATCTGCGCCCTGAGGGAGAAATTCATGGCACTCGTTTCGATGCGTCAACTGCTGGATCATGCGGCCGAATACGGTTACGGCTTGCCGGCGTTCAACGTCAATAACCTGGAACAGATGCGCGCCATCATGGAAGCCGCCGACAAGGTCGACGCACCGGTGATCGTGCAGGCCTCGGCCGGTGCACGCAAATACGCAGGCGCACCTTTCCTGCGTCACATGATTCTGGCGGCCGTGGAAGAGTTTCCGCATATCCCGGTCGTGATGCACCAGGATCACGGCACCAGCCCGGACATCTGCCAGCGCTCGATCCAGCTGGGTTTCAGCTCGGTGATGATGGATGGCTCGCTCAAGAGCGATGGCAAGACCCCGGCCGATTACGACTACAACGTTGAAGTGACCCGTACCGTGGTCAACTTCTCCCACGCCTGCGGCGTGTCGGTAGAAGGCGAGATCGGTTGCCTCGGTTCGCTGGAAACCGGCAAGGCCGGTGAAGAAGATGGTGTCGGCGCCGAAGGCACGCTGGATCACAGCCAGCTGCTGACCGATCCAGAAGAAGCCGCCCGCTTCGTGCGCGATACCGGCGTCGATGCGCTGGCTATCGCCATCGGTACCAGCCATGGGGCCTACAAGTTCAGCCGCAAGCCGACCGGCGATGTGCTGCGTATCGACCGCATCAAGGAAATCCATGCGCGCATTCCCAACACCCACCTGGTGATGCACGGCTCCTCCTCGGTACCGCAGGACTGGCTGGCCATCATCAATCAGTATGGCGGCGAGATTCCGGAAACCTATGGCGTACCGGTGGAAGAGATCGTCGAGGGCATCAAGCATGGCGTGCGCAAGGTGAATATCGACACCGACCTGCGTCTGGCCAGTACCGGTGCCATCCGCCGTTTCTTGGCGACGCATCCGGCCGAATTTGACCCGCGCAAGTATCTGGCCGAGACCATCAAGGCCATGCGCGACATCTGTATCGCGCGCTACGAGGCCTTCGGCTCCGCCGGCCAGGCCAGCAAGATCAAGGCCATCAGCCTCGACAGCATGGCCACTCGCTATGCCAAGGGCGAACTGTCGCAGATCATCAAGTAAGCCCTTCGTCCCGGGTCAATGCAAAACGGCAGCCTCTCTGGAGCGCTGCCGTTTTCTTTTGCCGGGGGAGAGGCTCAGCGCTTGCTGCGACGCTGCTGCACGGCCTCGGCCAGCAGGGCCAGCAGCTTTTCACTATCTTCCCAGCCGATGCAGCCGTCGGTGATGCTCTGACCATATTGCAGTGCGCAACCGGGCTTCAGATCCTGACGCCCCTCGACCAGATGGCTCTCGACCATCACGCCGAAGATGTGCTGGTCGCCGGCGGCCATCTGGGCCGCCACATCCTGTGCCACCTCCATCTGGCGACGGTAATCCTTGCGGCTGTTGGCGTGACTGAAGTCGACCATCAGCTTGGGCGTCAGGCCGACTGCGCCCAGTTCGGAGGCCGCTGCCTTGACGTGCTCGGCGCTGTAGTTCGGCTCTTTGCCCCCGCGCAGGATCACGTGGCAATCGGGATTGCCACCGGTCGAGACAATGGCGGAATGGCCAGTCTTGGTGACAGACAGGAAATGGTGCGGCTGATTGGCCGCACGGATGGCATCGATGGCAATGCGCAGATTGCCGTCCGTGCCGTTTTTGAAGCCGACCGGACAGGACAGGCCCGAGGCCAGCTCGCGGTGCACCTGGGACTCTGTCGTACGGGCACCGATGGCACCCCAGGAAATCAGATCGGCAAAGTACTGCGGCGTGATCATGTCGAGGAATTCCGTCGCAGCCGGCATGCCCATCTGGTTCAGATCGAGCAGCAGGCGGCGCGCCAGGCGCAAGCCGGCGTTGATGTCGTAAGACTCGTCCAGGTGCGGATCATTGATCATGCCCTTCCAGCCCACCGTCGTGCGCGGCTTCTCGAAGTAGACCCGCATCACGATCACCAGCTCGCGCTCATAGGCCTTGCGCAGGGTGAGCAGACGGCGGGCATAGTCTTCTGCCGCCTCGATATCGTGGATCGAGCAGGGGCCGACCACGACCAGCAGACGATCGTCCTCACCGCGCAGAATGTCGGCAATCTCGCGACGGGTATTGAAGATCAGCTCGGATACCATGTCGCTGATCGGCAGCTCGTACAAATGCGCAATCGGTGGCAACAGCTCTTTAATCTCCCGGATGCGTACATCGTCTGTCTGGTGTTGCATGGCAATCCCTTGGTCTCTGTTTTTTATATCGATTTACAGCAAGATACCCTTTTTTGAATAATCAGGACAAGCCTTTTCCCTGCCCGATGCCGCAGTGCAAAAACAAAAACGCCACCGCGAGGGTGGCGTTTCGGGATGCATCATGGGGCTGATCAGTCAGCGTATTGGCGCTTCATGCGCTCCCGGCGTTCCTGGGCCTCGACAGACAAGGTTGCGGTCGGACGGGCAATCAGACGCTTGAGGCCGATCGGTTCGCCGGTATCTTCACAGAAGCCGTAGGACCCGTCCTCGATTTGACGCAGCGACGCCTGGATCTTTTGCAGCAGCTTGCGCTCGCGATCCCGGGTGCGCAGCTCCAGCGCGTACTCTTCTTCCAGCGTGGCACGATCTGCCGGGTCAGGGGTGGCCTCCTGCTCCTGCAGATGGTTCGCCGTTGCGCTGGCGTTGATCAGCAATTCTTGCTGCATCTGCAACAAACGGTCTTTGAAGAACTCAAGATGGTCGGCGTTCATGTAATCGTCGCCGTCCCAGTTGAGAATATCCTGTTCGGTCAGCTTGGCCATAATTGGTGCTTCCAGCATAGAGTTGGCAGACAGGCGGAGAAGATTACCTACAGCTCCGGCTTTGTGCAACTATCTTGCCAAAGCCCTGTAACATTCCTGCTGCTGAGAACTTGTATAGCGTGATTCCGCTTCGGCTACAAGGTTTTTCATCAAAAGAAAGGCGGCCATGGCCGCCTTCCGTTTTCTTCTTGCCCAGCAACTGGCTTATTTCAGTGCCAGGATACCCTTGACCAGGGTCTTGATGTCCGCGTCGCTGACCTGGCTGTTCGGCGGCATCGGGACCTGGCCCCAGACGCCTACACCACCGGCCTTGACCTTGGCGACCAGCTTGGCTTCGGCACCCTTGTCGCCCTTGTACTTCTTGGCAACATCTTTCCAGGCCGGACCAACCAGTTTGTGGTCAATCGCATGACAGGCGAAGCAGCCGTCTTTTTGCGCCATCGGAACGATATCAGCCATCGCCGGTGCAGCCATCACACCGCTGACGACCGTTGCCAACAGAATTTTTTTCAACATCTGTTCTCTCCCTTTTTGGTTTGCACAATCAAATCTATCCGCAGAATATGACAAATAACCATAAATGCTAGACAAGAATCTTGAGTTGCATCAACAAACCATTCTCCAGCAGTCTGACCGGCAACATCAGAATCACCTGGATGATCAGGAACAAGATGATCGGCGACAGATCCACCCCGCCCACCACGGCACGGCGGAAAGGCCGCAGATAGGGGCGGGTGAGCGAATCGAGGATCGGCGCCAGCGGGTTGTAGGGGTTGATCCAGCTCATCACGGCCTGCACGATCACGGCGCCCATGAGCAGGAACAGCGACTGTTTGAAAAGATACAGTACGGTCAGCAGTGCCAGCGCCAGCAGGGTCTGCGGGGCGGCAAAATTATAGGGCAGGGGGTTGAGTGCCAGCAGCAGGCCATTGGCAATCAGACCGACGACCCAGGCAGCCAGCAGGGTAGCAATGTCATAGCTGCGGTAGCTGGGTACCAGCCGACGCATCGGCAAGACCAGGAAGTTGGTGACCGCCATGGAGAACTGACACAGGGGATGCCGGAAAGGTGCGTGAGCCACCTGCAGGTAGAAGCGCAGCAACAACACCAGCACAAACAGGTCGGATAGGGTTTTGATCAAAAACTGCAGCGTTTCGAAGATCATGTTAGTCCTGACTCAGCTGTTGGCCCATTTCGATGGAACGGGCGCGACAATCCATGGCACCGGCGACAATGGCCGCCTTGACCCCCTCCTGCTCGAAGCGGGCGATGGCCCGTTCGGTGGTACCCCCCTTAGACGTCACATTGCTGCGCAACTGGTCGATGGGCAGGGGCGACTGACGGGCCAGCTCGATGGCACCGTCGAACGTAGCCAGTACCAGATTGCGGGCACTGCTTTCATCGAAGCCCGCCTGGCGTGCCGCCTGCATCATTGACTCGATGAAATAGAACACATAGGCCGGGCCACTGCCGCTGACGCAGGTGATGTCATCGATACCGCTTTCCTGCGCCAGCCAGACCACCTGACCCACAGCAGCCATGACGGTGGCCGCCGCCTCGCGGTCGGCAGCCGACACCGAGGGTGCGGCATACAGACCGGAAACCCCCTTGCCCACCATGGAAGGCGTGTTGGGCATGACGCGAACCAGTCTGGCATTCGACATCCATCGTGCCAGCGCTTCGCTGCGAATACCGGCGGCAATGGAAATGACCAGCGCGCCGCCCAGGCGCGGCGCCAGCTCCCGGCACAGCGCTTTCAGCTGCTGCGGCTTGACGGCCAGCACCACCACATCCTGCGTATCAAAGGTGGCCGGCAAGTCGCGCAAGCCTTCTGTACCGTACTGGGAAGCCAGGCGATCCAGCTTGTCCTGATTGCGATCCAGCACCCGGATATGATGTCCCGGCTGTTGGCTGAGACCGGCGATGATGGCGGCGGCCATATTGCCGCCGCCGATGAAAGTAATCTGCATGGATTCAGTTTCCGATCTGTCTGTGGCTGTAATCACGTGCGCCGAAAATGGCGGTGCCCACCCTTACCATGGTGGCACCTTGCTGAACTGCAAGCACCATGTCCGACGACATGCCCATCGATAATTCTTCCAGCGCCAGGCCCCGGCCGTTCAGTTCGTCGCGCAGGCTGCGCAGGGTACGAAAACGCGCTGCCAGCAGATCGCTGTCCGGCGTCGGTTCGGGAATGCACATCAGGCCGCGCAGGCGCAGATTCGGCAGGGTCGCAACCTGTTGCGCCAGCCCGGGCAAATCTGCCGGTGCGCAGCCGCTCTTACTGTCCTCTCCGGACACATTCACCTGCAGACACACGTTCAGTGGCGGCATCCCGGCAGGGCGTTGAGCGGAAAGCCGCTCGGCAATCTTGATCCGGTCGACCGAATGCACCCAATGAGCATATTCTGCCACGATACGGGTCTTGTTGGACTGAATCGGGCCAATAAAATGCCACTCGATCCCCAATGCCGTCAGTTCGGCGGCCTTGCCCGCAAACTCCTGCACGTAATTCTCACCGAAAGCCTGCTGACCGGCGGCCACCGCATCACGAATGGCATCCGCGGGAAACGTCTTGCTTACCGCGATCAGCCGTACCGAACCGGCCGGCCGGTCCGCCTGTGACTCAGCCGTGCGAATTTGCTGGCGGACGTGGTCCAGCGCCATGCTGACAGATTGGGACATCGCAATTCCTGTGGTTGTTGAACGGCCGGCAAACCATCCGGAAGGTAGCCGGCCAGGAGATTATAAATGCAATTGGCGGCACTCCTTAAGCTTTGCTCCGCCCGGCAGGCATCCGATCTGCATCTCTCACCGGGCGAGCCCCCCATCCTGCGCATCCATGGCCGATTGCAGCGGCTGGCAGGCGAAGCCCTGTCTGCCACCAGCCTGCCAGTCCTGTTCGAGGGGCTGCTCAGCCGCTCACAGCGACACACCCTGCATCAACATCAGGCCTGTGATCTGCGGCTGGAGCTGGCCGGCGTGCAGGCCAGAGTTCATCTGTACTGGCAGCAACAAGGGCTGTCCGCAGCCATCCGGCTGCTGCCAGCGTCACCACCGGCACTGGCCACGCTGGGGCTGCCTGATGCCGTGGCGCACTGGCTGACGCTGACCAGCGGGTTGATTCTGGTGTGTGGTGCCACCGGCAGCGGTAAAAGCACCACACTGGCGGCGATATTGCATGAAATCAATCTGCAGCGTGCCTGCCATATCCTCACCCTGGAAGACCCGATCGAATTTCACCACCCCAGTCGCACGGCCCTGGTCACCCAGCGCGAAGTCCTGCACGGGCAGGGAGGGTTCGCTCCCTTGCTGCGCAGTGCCCTGCGCGAAGATCCGGATATCATCATGGTGGGCGAGATTCGTGATGCCGACACCCTGCAACTGGTACTGCAGGCCGCAGAGACCGGTCATCTGGTCCTGTCGACCCTGCATACCCGCAGTTGCGCCGATGCCGTCGCCAGACTGTGCGGCATCATGCCGGCCGAGGCTCAGCCCGCCATCCGCCTGCAACTGGCGCAGTGCCTGCATGCCATCCTGGCGCAGCATCTTTTCCCCCATTCAGCCGGTCAGAGCCGGATTCTGGCGCATGAAGTCCTGCAAGCCACGGCCGCTGTTCGACACATCATCCGGGAAAACCGCCTCGATCAGCTGACATCGATTCTGCAGACCGGCAGGCATCAGGGCATGCACACCCTGCAGCAATGCATTGACTCATTGATTGCGCAGCATGTTCTCGACCGCCAGGAAGTCGGCGAGGTGCAGTCTGCATGGTCAACCACATGAAAAAACCGGCTGTTTCACGTGAAACAGCCGGTTTCAGGACGATTCGCTGCTTTACCGCGCAGCCAGCAGATTCGCCATCACCACATACTGTTCGACGCGAATGTTCTCCGGACGCAAGGTCGGGTCCACACCCGCAGCGGCAAAATCCTCGTCGCTCAGCAGGCCCTTGAGATTGTTGCGCAAGGTTTTGCGACGCTGGGCAAATGCTTGACTGACCAACTTCTCCAGCAAGGTTTCATCCTTGGCCAGGCCACAGCGACCCGGAGCCGGCATCATGCGAACCACGGCCGAATCCACCTTGGGCGGCGGCCAGAACGATTCCGGCGGGACGTCGATCAGGCTTTCCATTTCGAAACGATACTGCAGCATCACACTCAGTCGGCCGTAGTCGGCGCAGGAAGGCTCGGCCACCATGCGGTCCACCACCTCTTTCTGCAGCATGAAATGCATGTCGATCACCCGGTCGCCATAAGAGGCCAGGTGGAACAGCAGCGGGGTCGAAATGTTGTAGGGCAGGTTGCCGACAATTTTCAATTGCCCGGGGATGGAAGCGAAATCGAATGCCAGGGCATCGCCGGCATGAATCACCAGCTTGTCGGCCGGAAATTGCTGTTGCAGTCGGCTGATGATGTCTCGGTCGATCTCGACCACATGCAATTTGTTCAGGCGATTCAGCAGGGGGTGGGTAATGGCGCCCAGACCCGGACCGATTTCAATCACACTGTCGTCAGCTGCCGGATTGACGGCATCGACAATGCTTTCAATAATGCGCGAATCCTGCAGGAAGTTCTGCCCGAAACGCTTGCGGGGAATATGTTGATTCATGGTATCTCGATCAGATGAGCCGCCATTTTAACTGCTAACCGTCCATCAGGCAGAATCCGTTCACGCCGCCTGCCATCTGAATGTTGCGCCAGCCGACTTGCTCACCAGAGCCGACAGCGATTCACCCAGCTCCGAACCATCACGGGTATTGATCCATCGACCGTCATCCGTCTGGCTGAAATGGAAACCACCGCTTTTGGCCGCCAGCCAGATTTCCCGATTCGGCAGATGACGATTGACGATCATCTTTTCTCCCGATTCGAATTCGATTTCCAGCACACCGCCGTTAAGTTCATAATCAAGATCAAGTGCACTTTCATCCAGCGCGGTCTGGAGCGAATCAAGCAGTGAATCGGTCAGATCGAGAAATTCGCTTTCAGTCATTTTTCTTCCTTGGTCATGCTCAGCAACATAGAGCTTTGTTAGTATCCATATTTTGCCACAGCGGATTTTATTGTATGCGAACCCTCACACTTTCTCTGATCATTGCAGTTTGCCTGAGCGCATGCGGCTTCAAGGGTCCGCTGTACCTGCCCGCCAAACCCGCAGCCAAGCCGGCCCCGACCCAAGCGGCGCCAGCGCCGGTGCCTGTCCAACCTCATTCTGATGCCAGCCAGCCATGACCCCGACCCACTACCGAGAAGACGAGCTTTACCTGGAAGATCTGCCACTCAGCGCCATTGCCGCTGAATTCGGCACACCGGCCTATGTGTATTCGGAAAAGGCGCTCAGCGAAGCCTATCAGAATTATCAGACGGCCTTCTCCAGACTGAATCCCCTGCTGTGTTATGCCGTCAAAGCCAACTCCAATCTGTCGATCCTGCAGCACTTCGCCCGTCTGGGCGCCGGTTTCGACATTGTCTCCGGCGGCGAACTGGCCCGCGTCCTGGCCGCGGGGGCCGAAGCCGGCAAAATCGTCTTTTCGGGTGTGGGCAAAACCGAGCAGGAAATGACCCAGGCACTGCTGGCCGGCATCAAGTGTTTCAATGTCGAGTCTCTGAATGAGCTGCTGAAGCTGAATGCCGTCGCCGGCAAACTGGGCAAAAAGGCCCCGATTTCCCTGCGCGTCAATCCGGATGTGGATGCACAGACACACCCCTATATCTCCACCGGTCTGAAGGACAACAAATTCGGCATTGCCTACGATACCGCGCTATCGATTTATCAACAGGCCAGCCAACTGCCCCACCTGCAGATTGTCGGCATTGATTGCCATATCGGCTCCCAACTGACCGACGCCACACCGCTGGTCGATGCCCTCGACCGCCTGCTCGGCCTGATCGATCAACTGGCGGCTCATGGCATTGCTTTGCATCATCTGGACATTGGCGGCGGCCTCGGCATTCGCTACCACCAGGAAACGCCGCCGGATCTGTCTGCCTTTGCCGATGCGCTGGTACAGCGCCTGCAAGGGCGCCAGCTGCAACTGGTGATGGAGCCCGGACGCTCTCTGGTTGGCAATGCCGGCATCCTGCTGACTCGTCTGGAATACCTCAAACTGGGCGAGCACAAGAACTTTGCCGTCGTGGACGCCGCCATGAATGACCTGATGCGGCCTTCCCTGTATTCGGCCTATCACACCATCCTGCCCGCCAAACGCCACGCCGGTCTGAGCGAGATCACCGTCGACGTCGTCGGCCCGATCTGCGAGTCCAGTGACTTCCTCGGCAAGGAACGCTCCCTGGCCATCGTCGAGGGCGACCTGCTGGCAGTCATGTCCTGCGGTGCCTATGGCTCCACCATGGCCAGTAACTACAACACCCGGACCCGCGCCGTTGAAGTCATGGTCCATGGAGATCAGGCCCGTATCATCCGCCAGCGGGAAACCATCGAAGCGCTGCTGGCCAATGAAATAGGCTGTCTCCAGACAGATCGTTGAACAAAACAACCATAAAACAGGGGAAGGCTACATGTCGCGCATTGCCCGCCACTTGCAGGCTCACAACATCCACAACCCCTTTCCGGGGTTGGTGAAGCTGCAGCAGAAACTGGGGCGTGAGATCACAACCCGACTTGGCTCCAACGAAAGTGCTCCCTTGCCCCTGCCGGCACTGACCGACCTGCTGGGCGAACAGGGCATGCTGCTGGCCAGCCAATACCCGGACCCTTACGCTCATGACATCCGCCAGCTGGCGGCCAGCCTCAACCAGGTCGATGGCAGCGAAGTGATCGTCGACAGCGGCGCCGACAGCCTGATCCTGCTCGCCCTGCGCCTTTGCTGCAATCTGGGCGACACCGTCATCACCAGTGCCGGCAGTTATCCCACCTTCCGCTACTTTGCCGAAGGTTGCGGCCAAAGAGTAGTTGAAGTCAGCCTGCAAAGTGGCTCGCAAGGACAACTGGAAGCTGATCTGGGCGCCCTGGCATTCAATGCCCACCAGTACAAGGCACAACTGGTCTATCTGGCCAATCCCGACAACCCGACAGGCCACTATCATTCACAGGCCGAGATCGAACGCTTCCGGCAGAGCCTGCCCGCCGATTGCATCCTGCTGCTGGACGAGGCCTATCTGGAGTTTGCCCTGCCGGGTGAAGCCCTCAGCAAGGTCATGCCCAATACCCTGCGTCTGCGAACGCTGTCGAAAGCCTATGCGCTGGCGGGCCTGCGCATCGGTTATGCGATCGGCCCTGCCGATCTGATTGCCAAGGCAGATGAAATCCGTCCGCAGTTTGCCGTGTCCTCCCTGGCGCAGCAGGCAGCGCGAATCGTCCTGCAGGCGCAGGACACTGTCCATTCCTTGCTAAATGCAACCATTGAACAGCGCAGCGCGCTAAGTGCAACCCTGGTACAGCATGGACTGACCGTTTTACCGAGTCATACCAACTTCATCTGCATTCATTATCCGGATTCCCTGATTGCCGAAAACGTGCAAAAGCGTCTGTTTGACCTCGGTGTGGCTGTCCACCGGCCGAGCCATCCGGCCGTTAATCATCTGATCCGTGTCACCGTGCCGGCCCAGCCGCTACCGGATTTCATTCTCGATGCGCTGATTCAGGCATGAAAAAAAGGGGCCGAGGCCCCTTTTTTTACATCCGCATCGCTTACAGCGCCTTCAGTACCTGCGCGGCCAGTGCAATGGTTTCCTCAATCAACGATTCGCTGTGGGCGTCCGACACAAAGCCCGCCTCGAAGGCCGATGGTGCCAGATACACCCCCTTGTCCAGCATACCGTGGAAGAAACGACGGAAAGCCGCGACATCCGCTGCCGAGACCTCGGCAAACGACGACGGTACCGATTCAGCCATGTACAGACCGAACATCCCGCCCACGCTATCCGCACACATCGGCACACCGGCCGCCCTGGCCGCCTGGCTAATACCCTGAGCCAGTTGCGCCGTCCGGGCAGACAACGCTTCATGGAAGCCCGGTCGCTGAATCAGCCGCAGGGTTGTCAGCCCAGCCGCAACGGCCAGCGGATTCCCCGAGAGGGTACCTGCCTGATAGACGCTGCCCAGCGGGGCGATACAGCCCATAATGTCGGCGCGGCCACCAAAGGCCGCCAGCGGCATGCCTCCCCCCACGACCTTGCCCAGCGTGGTCATGTCCGGTGTGATGCCATGCAGGTGCTGGGCACAGTGCAGATCCACGCGGAAACCGGTCATGACTTCGTCGTAGATCAGCACCGAACCGTGCTGGCTGGTCAGGGCACGCAGTGCCTGAACAAAGGCCTGGCTCGGCTTGACCAGATTCATATTGCCGGCGAACGGTTCCAGGATCACACAGGCAATCGAATCACCGATCTCGGCAAAGGTTTTTTGCAACTGCTCGACGTTGTTGTACTCCAGCACCAGGGTGTGCTTGGTAAAGTCGGCCGGCACCCCGCCTGAAGAAGGCGTGCCGAAGGTCAGCAGACCGGAACCGGCCTTGACCAGCAGACTGTCCGAGTGACCGTGATAGCAGCCTTCGAACTTGACGATGGTATCGCGGCCGGTAAACCCCCGCGCCAGGCGGATAGCGCTCATCGTCGCTTCAGTGCCGGATGACACCAGACGCACCTGCTCGATCGACGGCACAAGGCGGCAGATTGCTTCGGCCAGATCAATTTCACCTTCCGTCGGCGCCCCGAACGACAGGCCGCCCAGTGCGGCTTCCTGCACGGCGGCGATCACCTCCGGGTGTGCATGCCCCAGAATGGCGGGTCCCCAGGAACCGACATAGTCGATGAAACGGTTGCCATCGGCATCCCACACATACGGACCATTGGCCCGGGTGATGAATCGGGGCGTCCCGCCCACCGAACCGAAAGCCCGTACCGGGGAATTCACCCCGCCTGGAATGTGCTGCTTGGCACGCTCGAACAACTGCTGGTTACGCGACATGATGCATCCTGTTCATTCTCAACAAAGTTACTCGGATTGACTGGCCCATTGGCAATAAGGGTGATCCGACAACCAGGCATTGGTGAACCGGCCATCGGCAGTCACCTCCGCCCCCAGCCAGTCCGGCCGTTCAAAAGGGGTCTGTTCATCGGGCAATTCGATTTCCGCCAGAATCAGACCGGCATTGGCGCCGTCAAACTCATCGACTTCCCACAGCATGCCGCCATGCATCACCCGGGTGCGTCGCTTGTCGATCAGCATCGGGCACATGGTGTCCAGCATGGTGAGCGCATCGGCCAGAGGAATTTCATACTCGAACTCATGGCGGGAAGTGTCGGTCACTTTGGCCTTTAGCGTCAGCCAGGCCTGTTTCCCCACAACACGCACCCTGACCGTTCTGGCAGGGTCCACAGACAGATACCCCTGGCGATAGACCACCGGTTCGCCCAGTTCACGCCAGGCATCCCCGGTAACCAGAAAACGCCTTTCGATTTCCATGCCCATCAGACAATCCTGCTAAAAGGGTTTGACGACCACCAGAATGACGATGGCCAACAAAATAAACGTCGGGATTTCGTTAAATACCCGAAACCACACATGAGAACGCTGATTGCGGCCGGCAGCAAAATCACGGTAAATGCGCCCGCAATAATGCTGATACCCCAGCAAAACCAGAACCAGTGTCAATTTGGCGTGCAGCCACCCGCCGGCAAAGCCGAAACCAAGCCAAAGCCAGACACCCAGAATCATCGACATCAGCGAGAGCGGCATCATGAAGCGGTAAAGCTTGCGCGCCATGATCAACAGACGCTGGTATTCATCTCCCGGTTGCACCATCGCCAGATTCACGAAGAGTCGCGGCAGATAAAACAGACCGGCAAACCAGGAGGTAACGAAGAAAATATGCAATGCCTTGAGATACAGATAACCCAAGATCAACTCCTGTTATTGGAGACAGACGGCAGAAATCAGATTTCCACCATTTCGAAATCATCCTTGCGCGCACCACATTCCGGGCAGGTCCAGTTGGGCGGAACATCTTCCCAGGGCGTACCGGGGGCAATCCCGTCATCCGGAAGACCCGAGGCTTCGTCATAAATGAAACCGCAGATCAGACACATCCAAGTACGCATTTGATTCCCCTTTGTAAGTTAGAATGACGATTCTATATGCAGACAGGACGGAGGTTAACCTTGGAAGCCAAAAACAAGCCTGTGGAAGCGCCGCCAGCCGTATTGACCCTGGCCGGTTCTGATCCGAGCGGCGGTGCCGGCATCCAGGCAGACATTCTGACCCTGGCCAGCCTCGGATGCCACCCCCTTTCGGTGATCACCGCCCTGACTGTACAAGATAGCGCCCGGGTCCACGACCTGATGGTCATCGATGCCGACTGGGTCAACGAACAGGCCCGTCTGCTGATGGAAGATATACCGGTGGCTGCCTTCAAGGTTGGTCTGATCGGCAGCGTGGAAAATGTCGCCGTGATTGCCCAGCTGGCGGCCGACTACCCGGATATTCCCCTGATTCTCGACCCGGTACTGGCCTCCGGCGGTGGGGACGCCTTCGCTGACGAAGACCTGATCGGCGCCATGCGCGACATGCTGCTGCCCCAGGTGACCATCCTGACACCCAACAGCATCGAAGCGCGCCGTCTGGCCAGCAATGATCCGGACGAGGAAGACGATCTGACCCTGGACGAATGTGCGACCCGTCTACTCGGCCTGGGCGCCGAGTATGTCCTGGTCACCGGTACCCATGAAAACACGCCAGAAGTCATCAATACCTTGTATGCCTCCGATGGCACGGCCCGTTCCCAACATTGGGAACGTCTGCCTGGCAGTTATCACGGCTCCGGCTGCACACTGTCTTCGGCCCTGGCGGCCATCCTGGCCTGTGGCAGCACACTGCTGGAAGCCGTCGACGATGCGCAGGAATACACCTATCAAACCTTGATCAATGGCTATCGCCCCGGCATGGGACAACATATTCCGGACCGCCTGTTCTGGGCCCGCGAAACGGAAGAAAATGAACAAAAAAAATAAAATCAGAGGGTTATATGCAATCACACCAGAAATTGCTGATGACAACCTTCTGGTCGAACAGGTCCGTCAGGTCCTGCTGGGTGGTGCCGGCATGGTGCAGTACCGCAGCAAGTCGAGCGATAACGCCATGAAATACCGTCAGGGCAAACAGTTACAACAACTCTGCCGCGAGCACGATGCCTTGTTCATCATTAATGACGACTTGGACCTGACTATCAAACTGAATGCAGACGGCGTGCATCTTGGCCAGGAAGACATGACCATCCGGCAGGCTCGTGTCGCCCTGGGTCCGCGCTGCATCATCGGTGCCTCCTGCTACAACAATCTGGAAACAGCCCGACTGGCGCAACAGGCGGGTGCCGATTACCTGGCCTTCGGCGCCGTCTTCCCCTCCGGCAGTAAACCCAGGGCGGTGCATGCCCCTCTGGATCTGTTTGCGGCGGCACGCGTGCTGGAAAGACCCCTGGTTGCCATTGGCGGCATCCATGCCGATAACGCACACACGGTTCTGCAGGCGGGGGCAGATGCGGTCGCGGTCATTCAGGGATTATTCGGTACTCCAGACCCACGGCAGGCAGCCAAAACCCTTGCAGCGTTGTTTCAGTTACCCAGTCGGCCGGCAATCAACTGAACGATCCGCTGACTGGCCCCGCGGTGCTCCTGGCTGAAACGCAGCCCCGCAGCTGACATGGCAGACATGCGCTCTGAATCTGCCAGCAATTCATTGACTTTAACAACCAAATCAGTGCCCGAATCAACCTGCAGGGCAGCACCACCGGCCAGCGCCTTGCTGCAGGCATCGGCAAAGTTGTAGCTCGACGGCCCGATCAGCACTGGTCTGCCAATACTGGCAGGCTCAATCAGATTCTGCCCTCCCAGCGGCATCAGACTGCCGCCAATAAAGACCAGATCGGCAGCATGATAGTAGGCAAACATCTCGCCCATGCTATCCCCCAGCCAGACATCCGTCTCAGGCGCCACCGCCAGCTCATCACTGCGACATTGCACTACCAGCCCGCAGGACCGTGCCAGCGCCGCCACTTCGGAAAATCGCTCCGGATGGCGCGGCACCAGAACCAGCAATGGCCGGTCAGTCATTTCGCGCCAGGCCTGCAGGATCAGATTCTCTTCCCCCTCTCGGGTGCTGGCACAGACGAGTACCGGCCGTGGGCCAATTCTGGCCTTGAAGCCTGCGCCCAGTACGGCCTGTTCCGCCGGAGGGTCAAAATCGTATTTGGTATTGCCACATACCTCGATGTCCCTCCCCCCGATATCTGCCAGGCGTTCGGCATCCGCAGGCGTCTGCGCTGCAATGGCCGTCAATTGCGCCATCGCAGGCCGGATCAAGGCCGCCACACGGCGATAGCCACGACGCGATTTCTCGGACAGACGGGCGTTGACCAGAAACAGCGGCGTTTGGCTGTCATGGGCGGCAGCAATCAGATTCGGCCACAGCTCGGTTTCCATCAGCACACCGAAACGCGGGCGGTAGGCCGCCATGAAGGCGCGAACCGCCTGTGGATAATCGTAGGGCAGGTAACGGATTTCCGCCTCCCGGCCATACAGTGCCTCGGCACAGGCACGTCCGGTAGGGGTCATCTGTGTGATCAGCAGGGGAGCATCAGGCCAGCGCTGGCGCAGGGCGCGAATCAACGGCATGGCCGCGCGGGTTTCCCCCACCGAGACGGCATGCACCCAGATTCCGCCTTGCTGCTGGGGATAAAATGCTTTGCCGAAGCGCTCATCCCAGTGATCCAGATAGGCAGGCGACTTGCGCGCACGTTTTTTCAGGTAATAACGCACCAGCGGTGTCAGCAGACACCAGAGCAGGGAATAAAGCGCACGCCAGATCACTGAAAACCTCTGCGAGAAATCAATGCCTGCATCACCTCATCTACCGTCGGCATTTGGCCAATCCCTCCCAGGTTAATGGCATAGTCGGTCTCGCAGACACCGGTCAGCGCCGGATCCGTATCGGTATAAAGCGCCACCAGTGGCACATCCAGTGCATTGGCCAGATGACTGAGCCCGGTATCGACCCCCACCACGGCAGCCGCATGCCCCAATGCCGCAGCCGCCTGTTCCAGAGTCATGCGCGGGGCGGCCATGGCATAGTCGGCCCCTGAAGCCAGTCGCTCGGCACGCTGCCGTTCAGTCTCATTCCCCCAGGGGTAGACCACAGCCAGACCGTATTGCTGTTGCAGACGCTGTGCCAGCGCCTGCCAGCAGGATTCCGGCCATTCCTTGCTGGCACGACTGGTTGCGTGAAGCAACATTGCATAACGGCCTGCAGGCAGCCATGCCGGTCGTTCCCCGGGCAAAATGCCAAAGACCGGTGATCCCTGTACCGCATAGCCAAAGGCCGATGAGAACAAAGCACGATTGCGTTCTACGGCGGATTGCTGTCGAGACACCCTGAAGCGTTTGTTATAGAGCAGGCTGGCCAGCGGTTCACGCACACTTTGCCAGTCATAACCTGCCAGCGGACCACCACTCAGACGCGCAGGAATGGCACTTTTCAGCAAGCCTTGAGAATCAATCACCAAATCCCACTGCACAGACTGCAAGGCCTGCTTGAGTTGCCGCATCTCCCGCCAGGTCGAAGGTGAACAGATCTGCTTGCGCCAACGACGCCAGGCAAACGGAAACACCGTCTGCACAGCCGGATGCAAACGGGCAATATCGGCAAAATTTTCTTCTGCCAACCATGAAAGACGTAAATTGGGGTAGTGCTTGACCAGTTCGGTGATGGCGGGCCAGGTATGGATCAGGTCGCCCATCGACGACGTCCGCACAATCAAGACATTCATCATGGTCGGCATTGTATACGAGCCTGACAGTGGTTAACTACGTCGTTTTCGCCTTGTGGAAATGTGTATAAGCATGCATTTGCCCAGGTGACTGGATTTATCCACAAATCATCCTGCTGCTGCCAAGCACTTGCCCCCCTGCTTGGCAAACAGGGCAATCCCTTGTAAAAAAACAATAATCCATGGTTATCCACAACTGCAACGACCCTTCATCTTATTCATCAGTTTTTAAAAAGGGCATAATAGTAAACAGAACCATGCCAAACCACGGGTGTACAGACCATGCACACCTGACTGGCAACAACTGCTCGTAAACATGTGGGTAACTGACATCTCATCCCCATGCGGATAGTTATCCACATCCGGTACCCTGTGAAAAACATCAGTTGATAACAGGATTTTTTTGTCTTCAACATATTGATTTTAAGAATAAAAAAAGGCTTATCAACAGATAGGGTCAGCCTTCTACCAGTCTTATCAAATATAAAAAAGGTCAACTAGATACAATGCAATGCTCAGTCAGCGTCGTGCTTATTACCCTGAATGCAGCAGCACACCTGGAAAAGTGTCTGCAAAGTTGCCAATTTGCCGACGAAATCGTGGTGGTCGATTCAGGCAGTCATGATGCAACGCTTGAAATTGCACAACGCTACGGAGCCAGGACCATTGAACAAGCCTGGCTGGGATTCGGACCTCAGAAGCAGTTTGCTGTCGATCAGGCCAGTCATGACTGGGTACTCTGTCTGGATGCCGATGAATGGTTATCTGAAGAATTAGCTAATAATATCAAGGCAATATTGAGTTATCCACAGCATGAGTGCTACCACTTTGCACGCTGCAACAAGTTCATGGGACGCTTCCTGCGTCATGGCGAGGGTTATCCGGATCTGAGCCTGAGATTATTTGATCGTCGCAAGGCACACTGGTCTGACGACAAGGTTCACGAGTATGTGGTGACGAATTCGGCTGTGGGGCGCATTGCCGGAGATCTGATGCATGAGTCGGGGGAAGATATTGCCCACTATCTGAACAAGCAAAACCAATACACTTCACTGCAGGCCAGACAGATGTTTGAGAACAGAAAAAACGTTTCGCTGGCCAAGATGTTGCTCAGCCCGCTGATTCGCTTTATTAAGTTCTATCTGGTTCGACAAGGCTGGCGGGATGGTTTGCCAGGCCTGGTGCATATTTCGATCGGATGCATGAACTCTTTCATAAAGTATGCGAAACTGCGTGAGTTTTACCGTCTGGAGCACGTGGCATGAAGGTATTGGTAACCGGTGCGGCAGGTTTTATCGGCCGTGCAGTCTGTGAAAAACTGCTGGATTGTGGTCAGCACACCGTACTGGCTGTGGATAACCTGAACGACTACTACTCCGTCGAACTGAAACATGCCCGTCTGGCTACTTTGCAAGGACGGCAGGACTTCGAATTTCATCAGCTGGATATTGCCGATGCACCGGCACTGGATGCCCTGTTTGACGGTCAGGGGATCGATTATGTAATTCATCTGGCTGCACAGGCCGGCGTGCGCTACTCGCTCAAGAATCCCCATGCTTATGCACAGAGCAATCTGATGGGGATGACCAATCTGCTGGATGTTTGCCATCGCCACGGTATCAAGCACCTGGTGTTTGCCAGCTCGAGCAGTGTCTATGGAAAAAATGCCAAGGTGCCTTTTGCCGAAGACGATCGCACTGACGAACCGGTCAGCTTCTATGCCGCCACCAAGAAGGCTGGCGAGGTGATGGCACACAGTTTTGCCCATCTCTACCAGATGCCGGTGACGGCATTGCGTTTCTTTACGGTCTACGGACCGTGGGGACGTCCGGACATGGCGCCATGGATGTTTACAGAATCTATCCTTAATGGTGAAACCATCAAGGTTTTCAATAATGGCGATTTGCAGCGCGATTTCACCTATATCGACGATATTGTCGAAGGGGTGTTGGCGGTCATGACTCGGATTCCGGATACCCAGGTGCCGTTTGCACTCTTCAATATCGGTAACAATAATCCGGTGCGACTGATGGACTTCATCAGTACGGTGGAGGAGGCCTGCGGTCAGAAAGCCAACAAGACATTCCTGCCAATGCAGGATGGAGATGTTCCCATCACCTATGCCGACACTCGCCGGCTGCACGCAGCCACCGGTTTTGCGCCTTCTACACCGCTGGCCCAGGGAATGAAAAAATTCGTCGACTGGTACAAGGCCTATCACGGTCTGTAAGGCATATCCCGATTGCCGGGACGGCAAGGCGTTTTGAGCGTGTTTGTTTTCAGATTGATAGCAGGAGTCAGGTGAGACAGAGATCGTCGCTTACAGCGTATTTCTGTGCGATGTTTTTTTCACCCGGGCATAAAAAAACCGCCAGTGAACTGGCGGTTTTTTTTTATGAATCCTGGCGAGACAGATCCGTGAGTGGTGATCGCCGCGTGACCATGATCTTGTCGACCCGGGTTTTGTCCATGTCGACCACCTCGAAGCCGAAATCCAGACACTCCATGCGATCTGCAACCTGAGGAACACGACCCAGGCGATACATGATGATGCCCCCCAGGGTGTGAATATTGCCGGTCTCTTCGCCGGGCAGCAGTTCGTCATGGTCGATGTCGAAGAATTCCTTGAACTCATCCAGCGTCACGGTGCCATCCATCAGCCAGCTGTTTTCATCACGCTGGACAATGCTGTCATCTTCCTGATCGGTCGCCGGCAGATCGCCCACAATGGCTTCCAGGACGTCATTCATGGTGACCAGGCCTTCCAGCTCGCCATATTCATCGACCACCAGCGCGATATGGGTACGCGCCATCTTGAACTGTTCCAGCAGTTGTTTCAGCGAGACTGAGGCCGGGACGTAGAGTGGCGGCGTCAGATCTGCCAGGAAATCGACGGCCTGACCGCTGAGCAGGCGATCCAGCATGCGCTTGGATTCGAGGATGCCGATGATGTGTTCCATGCCGCCGCGACCGACGGGAAAGCGCGAATAGGGACTTTGTTGCAGCAAGGCCGAATTCTCCGCCTCACTGTCTTCCAGGTCGACCGACACAATGTCTTTGCGCGGGGTCATGATCGAGGCGACTTTGCGGTCATCCAGCCGGAAGATGTTCTCGACCAGTTCCTGCTCTGCGCGGTCGAACACGCCTTCGTCCGCGCCTTGTTCCATCAGCACGCGGATCTCTTCTTCAGTAATCGAGGGTTCACGGCTCTGTCTGGCGCCGATCAGGCGCAACAGGCCATCCGTCAGCACGCTCAGCACCTTGACCAGTGGCGCAGCCAGTTGTGACAGGATGGCCATCGGTCGTGCCATGTTGCAGGCAACCAGTTCAGGGTTGTGCATGGCCAGACGCTTGGGCACCAGCTCGCCGAGGATCAGGGACAGGGCAGTGACAAAGACAATCACCAGGGTATCGGCCAGTGCTTTGCTGACGGGCGCCAGCAACGGGTAGGGCTGCAGCCAGGCATGCACATCGCTGGCAATGGAGGCTTCGGCATAGACACCGGACGTGATGCTGATGAAGGTGATACCAATTTGAATGGTCGACAGAAACCGGGTGGGATCTTCGGTCAGATTCAGGGCGGTTTGCGCTCCCTTGTTGCCTTCTTCGGCCCATTGCTGCAAACGGACCTTGCGGGAAGAAACCAATGCCAGTTCGGACATGGCAAACACGGCATTGAAGAGAATCAGCAGCAGCAATATCAGTATGTCCACGGCCCTTGGGTACTTTGTTCAGGAAGCCTTAGGATAGGGCAAGGGCGTGGTCGAGGGAAGCTGTAGATTATTCCGGATGAAAATATCACCCTGCATTCAGATCAATGAAGGTTGAATCTCGGCACGCTGCCAGTCGATTGCTGCTTGTCCCTGTGCCTGCAGCCACTGATTCGCCTGCGAGAAGTGTCCGCACTGCATGAAGCCGCGGCTGGCAGACAGTGGTGAAGGATGCGCGGCCTGCAGGACCAGATGTCGCTGTTGATCAATGCGTTCTGCCTGACTGCGTGCCCAGTTACCCCAGAGCAGGAAGACACAGCCTGGATTCAGGGTATTGACCGCATCCAGCAAGGCCGTGGTGACGGTCTGCCAGCCCAGTTTGCCATGGCTGCCTGCCTGATCGGCTTCCACCGTCAGTACGCTGTTGAGCAGCAGGACGCCCTGACGCGCCCAGTCGGTCAAATCCCCCTGCTTGCGCAGCGGTCTGTCTGTATCCCGTGCCAGTTCCTTGTAAATATTGCGCAGAGACGGGGGAATCTTCACCCCCGGCGACACGGAGAAGGACAAGCCCATGGCTTCGCCGGCACCGTGATAGGGATCCTGACCGAGAATCACCACCCGAACCGATTCAGGGCCAGAGAATGACAGTGCGCGAAAGATGTTGTCTCGTGCCGGATAGATAAGGTGGCCTGCCTGCTGGCGTGCGCTTAACTGTTGATCCAGGGAGTGAAGAGCCGTGCGGACAGCTGGCCGATCCAGAATGGCACGCCAGGCGGGTTCGACACGCTCAATGGCTGGCGACAGGAAGGAGTAATCAGACATGAATCAATCTTGGCAATGAAAAGAAAAACCCCGCCGGGGCGGGGGATCAGTATCTCGGTACTGAATCATCGATGGTGGCTGACCAGGCATCAATACCGCCGTGTAGGCTGAGTACCTGATCAAAACCGACCTGACGCAGAAAGTGACAGACCTGAAGGCTGCGCATGCCATGATGACAGACCGTGACGATCAAACGATCGTCCGGCAGTTCGTTATGGCGCAACGGAATCAGATTCATCGGCAGATGCACCGATCCCTCGATATGCGCCATCTGCCACTCCCAGTCTTCGCGGACATCCAGCAGCAGCGGCGCCGGCTCCGACGAATTCAGCCTTGCCGCCAGCGCTTCGCAGGTGATTTCCATCGCCATCAGAAGACGAACTGCTCGGGTTGCAGGGCTTCACTGCCTTGCAGTCTGGGCAGGACCGTTTCGTACAGCTTGGTCTCGGCAAACACGTTGTCGCTTTCACGGCGCACCAGAACCACAGACATGACTGGCAACTGACCGACCGTCACCATCATGCGACCACCCACTGCCAGCTGTTGCTTGAGTACTTCCGGTACCACTGGCAGCGAACCACCGACGAAGATGGCATCGAAAGGCGCATGTTGAGCCAGACCTTCCAGACCGTTGGCATGGATCAGCTGCACGTTTTGACAGCCTGCCTGATGCAGATGATCGGCTGCGATGGCTTGCATGCTGCCATCACAGTCGATGCTGTAGACCTGTTCGACCAGTCTGGACAGCAAGGCGGTGACATAACCGCTGCCGGTACCGATTTCCAGCACCTTGTCGCCCGCCTGCAGGGCAAGATCCTGGATCATGCGGGCTTCTTGCTTTGGTTGCAGCATGCGGCTGCCATTGGGCAAGGGCAGTTCGACATCGGTAAACGCCAGTGCGCGCTGATCATCGGCGACAAAATCTTCGCGTTTCACGTGAAACAGCAAATCGAGGATGGTCGGATCCAGTACTTCCCAGGGGCGGATTTGTTGCTCGACCATGTTGAATCGCGCTTGTTCGAAATCCATTCAGCACACTCCGCAGCATTATGACAATAACTTGCGATTATCCCATATTTGCCTTACCTTCACAGCATCGCTAGGGGTCCTGCCAGTGGTTTTCGTATTCCGACAACACTGACGGGTGAGAAATACCCTTCGAACCTGATCCGGTTAACTCCGGCGTAGGGAAGCGGTGCTGCTCTGTAGCATTTCATGCCCCACGCCGTTTCATCGCCATGGAGGGCATGATGAACGCGCCATCTCATTCTGAATCTCGTATTACACTCGACCAGGCCACCATTCAGCCCTTACCCAATTCGCGCAAGATCTATGTCAGCGGCAGCAGGCCGGATTTGCGTGTCCCGATGCGGGAAATCTCACAAGCCGATACACCGACTCAGCTGGGCGGCGAAGCCAACCCGCCGATCTATGTCTACGACGCCAGCGGACCCTATACCGATCCGTCTGTGAAAATCAGTCTGGAAGACGGGCTCACACCGGTGCGGGCACAATGGATCGCCGAGCGGCAGGATTGCGAAGTGGTCGAAGAACTGGGAAGCATTTATAGCCGGCAACGTGCTGCCGATGCGTCACTGGATGCGCTGCGCTTCAATCTGAAACGTACCCCATTGCGGGCCAGACAGGGGGCCAGGGTGACTCAAATGCATTACGCCCGACGCGGCATCATTACCCCGGAAATGGAGTTCGTCGCGATTCGGGAAAACCTCAATCGTGAACACTATCTGCAGAGCCTGCAGGCGGCAGGACAGGAGCGCATGCTGAAGCTGTTGTCGCGTCAGCATCCGGGGCAGGGCTTTGGCGCCCGTTTGCCGGAAAGCATCACGCCTGAATTTGTCCGCGCGGAAATCGCGGCCGGCCGGGCCATTATTCCGGCCAACATCAATCACCCGGAAAGTGAGCCGATGATCATTGGTCGCCATTTTCTGGTGAAGATCAATGGCAATATCGGCAACAGTGCATTGTCGTCTTCCATTCACGACGAAGTGGACAAAATGACCTGGGGGATTCGCTGGGGGGCGGACACCATCATGGATCTGTCGACCGGCAAGAACATTCATGAAACCCGGGAATGGATTCTGCGCAACAGCCCGGTGCCGGTCGGTACCGTGCCGATTTATCAGGCACTGGAGAAGGTGAATGGCAAGGCAGAGGATCTGAGCTGGGAAATTCTGCGCGATACTCTGATCGAACAGGCCGAGCAGGGGGTGGACTATTTCACGCTGCACGCCGGGGTGCTGCTGCGCTATGTACCGCTGACAGCCAATCGCCTGACCGGCATCGTCTCGCGGGGCGGATCGATCATGGCGAAATGGTGTCTGGCTCATCATCAGGAAAATTTCATTTACACGCATTTCGACGAGCTGTGCCAGCTTCTCGCCCAGTATGATGTGGCGATTTCTCTGGGCGACGGCTTGCGTCCGGGGTCGATTTTCGATGCCAATGATGAAGCACAGCTCGCTGAGTTGAAGACGCTGGGTGAATTGACGCAGATTGCCTGGCGTCATGATGTTCAGGTGATGATCGAAGGGCCCGGCCATGTGCCGATGCAACTGATCAAGGAAAACATGGACAAGGAACTGGACTGGTGTCACGAGGCACCGTTCTACACCCTGGGGCCGCTGACCACCGACATTGCACCGGGCTATGACCACATCACCTCGGCCATTGGTGCGGCGCAGATCGGCTGGTATGGGACGGCGATGCTGTGCTACGTCACGCCCAAGGAGCACCTCGGCCTGCCGGATCGCCATGACGTCAAGGAGGGCATCATCACCTACAAGCTGGCAGCACATGCGGCGGATCTGGCCAAGGGACATCCCGGCGCACAGATCCGTGATAATGCGCTGTCGAAAGCCCGCTTTGAATTCCGCTGGGAAGATCAATTCAATCTGGGGCTCGATCCCGATCGCGCCAGATCATTCCATGATCAGACCCTGCCCAAGGAGAGTGCCAAAGTGGCCCATTTCTGCTCAATGTGCGGACCACAGTTCTGCTCGATGAAGATTACCCAGGATGTGCGCGCCTATGCGGATCGCCAGGGTATTGCTGCCGAATCGGCGCTGCAGCAGGGCATGCAAAGCAAAGCCATCGAGTTTGTCGCTTCCGGGAGTAAACTGTACGACAAAGTCTGAGCTTGTCCGCCAACAGGAGGAAACCCATGAAACTGTATTACGCACCCGGTGCATGTTCTCTGTCTGTGCACATTGCACTGGCAGAATCGGGTTTGGTGTACCAGATCGAGAAAGTCGACATTCGTGCCCAGCCGCATGTCACCGCCAGTGGACAGCCCTTTCAGGCCATCAATCCGAAGGGCAGTGTGCCGGCACTGTTGCTCGACAATGGTGAACTGCTGACTGAAGGGGCCGCCATCGTGCAGTACATCGCCGACCAGGTACCGGAAAAGCAACTGGCACCGGCCAATGGCACCATGGCGCGCTACCGCTTGCAGGAGTGGCTGAATTACATCGGCAGCGAAGTACACAAGTCTTTTGGTCCGCTCTTTTCGCCGGATACGCCTGAGCCGGTGCGGCAGATGGCCCTGGAGCGACTGGGCAAGCGGCTGGATTTTGTTGCCGAACATCTGTCACGTCAGGAAACCTTGCTGCCTGCTTTCAGTGTGGCGGACGGTTATCTGTTCACCTGCCTGCGCTGGTGCCATTACGTCAAGCTGCCGCTGGATCGCTGGCCGGTGCTGCAGGCTTACCAGCAACGTATTGCCCAACGGCCGATGGTGCAAAAAGTCTTGCTGGATGAAGGTCTGAGTTGATCCACTCCGCGCCCGGTGAGCCGTATCTGGCTGACCGGGCGTTTCACGTGAAACCGCTATGAATCAAACCCCTCTGATTGAGGTCTCTGCCTTGCTGGAGGCCCTGCAGCATTTTGCCGATCAACGTGATTGGCAACGCTTTCATACTGCCCGCAATCTGATGCTGGCCCTGACGGGAGAAGTCGGTGAGCTGGCGGAGATTTTCCAGTGGCAAACGGATGAACAGGTGCTGAACATGCCGGTCGATGACCCGGCGCGCTATCAGCATCTGCAGGAAGAAGTGGCGGATGTGTTGTTGTATCTGGTCCGCCTGGCAGGGGTCATGAAAATCGATCTGGATCAGGCAGTACGCAACAAGATGGAGAAAAATGCCCTGAAGTATCCGGTGCCCGGGACGTCGCTGGCACTCAAATGAATTTCAGCGGATCAAGACGCAGTTTCTCCGGTGATTCATGCCGCACGATTTTGTCGGCGCCACCATGTCCCATGCTGCGCGACAGGTCGACAATTTCCGGCGGGATGTGGGCATTGCTCTTCAGACTGAAAAAGACCTTGACCTTGGGCGAGACCAGATTCTTTTCGTTCTGTTCAACGACGACCCCCAGTCGCCCGCTTTCCAGTCTGACCAGCGTACCGACCGGATAGATACCGATGGTGCGCATGAAGGCTTGTACCAGATCCGGATTGAAGTGAAATTTGGACCATTCATAGATTTTGCGCAGGGCATCGGTCGGTGGCATGCCCTTGTGATAGCAGCGATCGGATGTCAGTGCATCATAGACATCGACAATGGCGGCCATCTGACCTAATTGAGAAATTTCATGGCCTTTCAGGCCTTCCGGGTAGCCGCTGCCATCGTGACGCTCGTGGTGCTGTGCCGCGACGGTAATGGAGGTCTGGGTGATGCCACGTGCCTGGGAGAGAATGGCCTTGCTTTCGACGACGTGGCATTTCATCACGGCGAATTCGCGCTCGGTCAGCCTGTCCGGCTTGTTGAGGATGGCATCGGGGATCTTCATCTTGCCGATATCGTGCAACATGCCGCCAATGCCGGCCTGGTGAATCACTTCCTTGCCCATATTCATCGCATTGCAGAAAGTGACCATCAGCGCCCCCACGCTGACTGAATGCTGAAAGGTATAGTTATCCTTGTCCTTGATGCGGCACAGCGCCAGCAAGGCACCGTCATTGCGCAAAATCGAGCTGGTCATTTTTTCCACCGAGGGGGTGACCAGTTCCAGATCGACCTGTTTGCCCAGACGGACATCGTGCAGGATGCCATGGATGATCTGGTGTGCCTCTTCATGGACCATCCTGGCCCGACCGAATTCTTCCGTGGCGGTTGCGCGTTTTTCGCTGGCCGGCGCCGCTTCCACGCCAATTTCCCGCATTTCGCTTTCCAGCTGCGCTTTGACCTCTTGCAGCGTGGGGGCATGCACGACATCCAAGCCTTTTGACGTGTCGATATACACTTCGTGAATGCCGGATTCAGCGATTTTGCGGATTTCACTTTCGTGCGCGACAACAAAGCGATTTCTCAGGAAAGGATGAGACATCCAGTCGCAGTTGAGATCGTGAATGAACATTCCGACCTTGAGGTCAGAAATATTGATACATTTGATCATCGTGGCCAGGCCATCAGACGGGTATTTGTCTCATCTTAGTGTCTATCTGACCCGTTTGTGAAGTCTGCTGGAAATTGTCATAAGACATATGAATAAATTAGAAGAAGTGAACTGCCGACCAGCCTGTGGTGCCTGCTGTATTGCGCCCTCCATCAGTTCGGCAATCCCGGGTATGCCGGAGGGCAAGCCGGCCGGCATACCCTGTATTCAGCTGGATCATGACTATGGCTGCAAGATTTTCGACTCACCGCTCAGACCGGCCGTTTGTGCCAGTTTGCAGCCAAGTCGGGAAATGTGCGGCCAAAATCGTGAAGAGGCCATCCAGTGGCTGACACAACTGGAAAATTACACTCGCTGAGGTTGCGGGCATGCATTGCCTGGTTTAAACAGGGCGAGTAGCTTGTGAGAATGATGTATCTAAAAAGAACAACAAAATAGTTTGGCAATCATCGCTGCCAACACATATTTTTCTAATAACGAAGTGATAAAGAGAAGCACGGGGGGAATAATGTCAGATAAAAAATGGGGTCACCTCAGCACCCGAATCACCGTCGTGACAGGTCTGGCCGTTGCGGCAGCCTTCATCATCATGATTGGTTTGATCTCGTGGCTCAGCTATCGCAATGCAGTCGATATGGGTTATCAGCTGGCGCAAAGCCAGGCGCGTAACCTGGCGGATTCGACAGAAGCGGATTTCCGTGTCGGCTATGCATTGCCGAAACATCTGGCTCAGGCGGTTTTGGGTATCAAGCGCGGCGGTATGCCCGAGCGCAAGATGGTGGATAACATGCATCTGGAGTTGCTCGACAATGCGCCACAGTCGGTGGGTCTGTGGATGCTGTGGGAACCCAATGCCATGGATGGCAATGACAAGGCCTTCCGTTTCAACAAGCCCTATGAAGACCTGACCGGCCGCTATACCCCGTACTTCACCCGCAATGCGCAGGGCAAGGCCCAGATCGACACCATGTTGTCCGGCGATTACCTCAAGGAACTGGACAAGCTGAAAGATACGCCGGACAGCTATTCCCCGCCGTATGAAAAATCGGGCTGGGGGGATTTTTACATGGTGCCGAAGACGCGCAATCGCGACACCATCACCGAACCCTATCCCTACGAAGTGCAGGGCAAGAAGATACTGGAAAGCTCTTTGGCCGTGGCCATCAAGGATGCCAGCGGCAAATTCCTCGGCGTTTCGGCCACCGACGTCGCCCTGAGTGATCTGCAACAGCGCTTCAGTCAGATTCATCCCTACGACACCGGTTTTGTGCGCATGATCTCCGAGGGGGGGCTGTATGTGGTCAACCCGAAGGCAGAAGTGCTGGGCAAAGCGGTCGAGAAGGAGGATCCGCTGGCAGGCTATCTCGACAAGATCAAGGGTGGTCAGCCGTTTGTTTATGAGTCGGATGGCTATACCCACTTCTTCCAGCCGGTGAAGGTCGCAGATACCGGGCAGTTCTGGGCGCTGGGCGTCAGTGTGCCGACCTCGGCCATTACCGCGCCGGCATTGCACCAGAGCCTGCTTGCCGCCGGCATCGGTGTAATCGCCCTGCTGGCCATCATCCTGTTGCTGGCCGGCCTGACCCGCACCCTGACGCGTCCGCTGGATCGCATGGCAGCCAATATGGAACAGCTGGCTTCCGGCAAGGGGGACCTGACGGTACGTATCAATATCAGCAATAACGATGAAATCGGCCGGTCTGCCGCAGCCTTCAACCAGTTCATGCAGTCGTTGTCGGAAATGTTCGGCGAGATCCGCAACCAGAGTCTGGCTGTGAGTCAGGCCGCTACCCATCTGGCGGATTCTGCCGAGCAGGTGGAACAGGCCTCGTCGGTCCAGTCGGACGCTGCCAGCGCGACCGCAGCCGGGGTTGAGCAGGTGACGGTCAGCGTGCATCACATTGCCGACACTGCCAAAGAAGCTGAAAACCTGGCGCGTCAGACGGGCGAACTGACCGAGCACAGCGTCTCAACCGTGGCGCAGGTGACCAGCGAAATCCAGAAAATGAACCAGAACATGCATGGTCTGGCCGAACGTATCAATAGCCTGGGGGCACGTTCCGAAGAAGTGTCCTCGATCATCAACGTGATCAAGGACATTGCCGATCAGACCAATTTGCTGGCCTTGAATGCTGCTATCGAAGCGGCTCGTGCCGGCGAGATGGGCCGCGGTTTTGCCGTGGTGGCCGACGAGGTGCGCAAGCTGGCCGGGCGTTCGGCGGAAGCAACGGTCGAGATCTCCCGCATTGTGACCACCATCGGCAGCGAGACCCGCGATGCCGTCAATGATGTTTCCGGCACGCGTGGCCGGGTCGATATGAGTGTCAAGGTGGCGGAAGAGGCCAATGAAGCCATGCGCAGCGTGCTGCAGTGCAGCCAGGACCTGGCCACCAGTATCGCCGACATTGCCGCCTCGACACGCGAACAGTCCAATGCCAGCAGTGAAATCGCGCAAAACGTCGAACGCATCAGCAATATGGCCCAGTCCAACAGCCAGGTGGTGCATGAAGTGTCGTCTTCGGTACTGCGCCTGCGCGAGTTGTCGGCCAACCTCGAACGTCTGGTGAGCAACTTCAAGCTTTGAGCATCACCGTTCAGAAAAAGCGCAGCGAATTCGCTGCGCTTTTTTTTTGCCACCTTCTTCCCGTATGGCAAAAAATCGGGTTATAATCTGAAAGTTTGTTCGGAAGGGATGTGAATGATGTTTTTTGCCCGTAGCAAGGCCAATCGACGCCGCGGCCGCCAGTCTTCTGGTGCCATGGCCCGACGTCCCTTTCCGATAACCCGTTTTTGAAAAAGCTCCTGTTCTCAGGGGCTTTTTTTTTATCTGAAGAAATTACAAATAAATACAAGGACACGACCATGGCCAACCCGCTTTACCGGAAAAACATCATTTCCATTCCTGACTTTAGCCGTGAAGAGCTGGAACTTGTCGTGGAGACTGCTGCACGCCTCAAGGCGACACCGCGTAACGATCTGCTCAAGGACAAGCTGATTGCCAGCTGTTTCTTCGAACCCTCTACGCGAACCCGTCTGTCGTTCGAAACGGCGGTCCAGCGGTTGGGTGGACGCATCATCGGTTTTGCCGATGGTGGCAATACCTCGGCGCGCAAGGGCGAGACCCTGGCCGATTCGATGAAGATCATTGCCTCGTACAGTGATGCCGTGGTGATGCGCCATCCGCGCGAAGGTGCCGCCCGCCTGGCCAGCGAATTCTCCGCTGTGCCGATCATCAACGGCGGGGACGGCTCCAACCAGCATCCGACGCAGACCCTGCTCGACCTGTTCTCGATCAACGAGACCCAGGGGAAACTGCACGATCTGACGGTCACCTTCGTCGGGGACCTGAAGTATGGCCGTACCGTTCATTCGCTGACCCAGGCGCTGTCGCTGTTCAACTGCCGCTTCTACTTCGTGGCCCCGGAAGCCCTGGCCATGCCGGACTATATCTGCGAAGAACTGGACGAGAAGGGCATCTCCTATACCCTGGCTTCCAGCCTGGAAGAGGTCATTCCGCAAAGCGACATCCTGTACATGACCCGTGTACAGCGCGAGCGCTTTGACGAAGCCGAGTTCAAGAAAATCCAGGGCAAGTTCATCCTGCACGCCGACATGCTGCGCCATGCGCGCGAGAACCTGAAAATCCTGCATCCCTTGCCGCGCGTCGACGAAATTGACGTCGATGTCGATGCCACGCCGTATGCCTATTACTTCGAACAGGCAGAAAATGGTGTCTATGCCCGTCAGGCACTGCTGGCGCTGGTGTTGAATGAAACCGTCTGAGCGGCTGCAACGAACAACGAACAAGGATTGATCATGCAATACACCCGTACTGTAGAAGCCCTGAAAGAAGGCACCGTCATCGACCACATCCCGGCTGGTCAGGGCTTGAAGATTTTGCGACTGTTCCGCCTGGCGGAAACCGGCGAGCGCGTAACGGTCGGCCTGAACCTGTCATCGCGTCACATGGGCAGCAAAGACCTGATCAAGGTGGAAAACATTGCGCTGACTGAAGACCAGGCCAATGAACTGGCACTGTTTGCTCCCAAGGCGACCGTGAATGTCATTGAAAATTTCGAGGTCGTCAAAAAGCATCAACTTGAGCTTCCGGAGACGATTCAGGGCATTTTTGCCTGCCCCAACTCCAATTGCATCTCACATAATGAGCCGGTCGAGAGCTTTTTCTATGTAAAAGCCCATGGTCATGACACAAAAATGAAATGCAAGTATTGCGAAAAGGTATTTAGTAAGGATATTGTTGTAGAAGTGCGCTAAGTCGTACAAAGGGTGAAATAGAAACTGCAAGAAAAAAGCTGCCTCGACAGCAAAAAAAATGAAAAGCGCCACGGATTCCGTGGCGCTTTTCGCATTTCTGCGCGGCGCTAAAGCGTTTTTTGCATCAGCACCAGATCCAGCCAGCGGCCGAACTTGAAGCCGACTTCCGGCATGCGCGCGACTTCGGCAAACCCCAGCCGCTGGTGAAAGCGGATCGACCCCTCATTGGCCGCGTCGATCGCACCGACCATCACATGCTTGCCCAGTGACTGAGCCAGCGGGATCAAGGCCTCCACCAACTGGCGACCGATACCCTGTCCCCGTGCTGCCGGTGCAAGATGCACACTGTGCTCGACGGTAAAGCGGTAACCGGGATAGCTGCGAAAATCGCCGAAACTGGCGTAACCGACAATCTCGTGATCCTGCTCGGCGACCAGCACCGGATAACCGGCTTGCCGGCGAGCACTGAACCAGTCGCGCCGTTCGGCCAGTTCGACCGGATGATCGAGGTAGATGGCCGTGGAATGGCGGATGACTTCGTTGAAAATGGTCAGGATGGCTGGCAGATCGTCTTCGGTGGCAGGGCGGATCAACATGGTGTTCTCGGCAGATGGCATACCGTGGATGCTAGGGGTCTGACCCGGGCTTGTCAAAAAGGACCTGGCTGGCACGGCGCTTGCTGTACACAAGTGACCGCAACTTGACAGGAGCGATGCCATGAGAACCAAGTCCAAGCCGGTGGAGCCCGTAAAAACCAGTGATCTGGTGATGTTCAACTTTCGCCATCCGACCCGTGCCCGATTGATTGGCGGGGCGTTGTGGCTGGTGGAAGCCTATGATGCCGCCAATGATGTCTGGGTGTGGCAGAACGAATCGACCGAAGCGGATGATGCGCTGGAATCCGCGCGTATCCTCAGCATCGGCAAGCCTTGAGATGGTGCGGATTCCCCAAAACCGGGAATCCGCACCAGGATCAGGCAGCCATCAGGCTACCTGGCGCTTTTGGCGAATGGCCAGGAATTGTGCCAGTAGCGGATCGATCGCCTGGCGGGCGTGCTGATAATTACCGGCCTTGATGTGGCCAAAGCCGCGCACGCCCTGCCACAGTGTCACCAGCTCGATCGCCTGCGGCAGATTATCTGCCGTCAAGCCATGAATCAGCTGTTCCACCATCTGCTCGAACTCGCCAATCCATTGTCGTTCCAGCTTGCGATCGGTCTGCCAGGCAAACGGATCCAGCGCCGTGCCGCGCAGGAATCGCATGGCGGCCAGCAAACGCATGGCTTTGAGTGCCCAGGGCCCGAGCGTCTTCTTGGTCGCCTTGCCATGCGTCATCCAGCTCGGACCAAGGTGAAAGTGCAGCCGGACATCCCCTTCGAAGGCGCTGCGGATTTCACTGAGGAACTCACCGTCGGAGTAAAGCCGCGCCACCTCGAACTCGTCCTTGTAGGCAAGCAGCTGTGCGTAAGTCTTGGCCACGGCCAGGGTCAGCGGCGAGCGGTTGGGGGTCAGCCGCGACTCGGCTTCACGTACCCGTTCCACCAGCTTGCGGTATCGTGCAGCCAGCTTGCCATTCTGATAGGCCAGCAGCATCTGGCTGCGCTGATGCACAATGCCTTCGACGGTTTCACGTGGAACAAACTGGATGATGCTGTTATTGGTCAGCAGCGACTCGACGCGCGCCGGATCATGCGCGGTGTGTCGTCCCCACAGGAAGGCCTGGCGGTTGAACTCAACCGCCGCACCATTGAGACGGATAGCTTCCAGGATGGCTTCTTCACTGACCGGTACCAGGCCGCGCTGCCAGGCAAAGCCCAGCATGAACATATTGCTTGCCAGCGCATCGTTGAGCAGCGCCGTGGCCAGCCGGGTGGCATTCACTTCGGCATAGCGCGCGGTGCCCACTGATTGCTGGATGGTCTGTTTCATCGCCTGGGCCGGGAAGCGCAGATCGGGCTGGGTCAGGAAGGCGCTGGTGGGTGCCTCGTAATTGTTGACCACGACATGCGAGAAGCCTTCGCGCATCTTGGCCAGCGCTTCTTCCGACGCGGTGACCACCAGATCACAGCCAAGAACCAGGTTGGCATCTCCTGCCGCGATGCGTACGGCGTGCAGGGACTGCTGATTACGCGCAATGCGTACATGCGACCAGACCGACCCCCCTTTCTGTGCCAGACCGGCCATGTCCAGCACTGTGACGCCCATATCGTCCAGGTGGGCAGCCATGCCAAGGACCTGACCAATGGTGACCACCCCGGTACCGCCAATGCCGGTCACCATGATGGAGTAGGGCTGATCGAGCGCTGGCAGGGCAGGCGAGGGCAGCGCGGGCATCTGCGCCAGTTCTCCCTTCAGCTCGCGTGCCGCCGTGCGCAGCTTGCCGCCTTCCACCGTGACGAAGCTGGGACAGAATCCCTCCTGACAGGAGAAGTCCTTGTTGCAGCTTGACTGGTCGATCTTGCGTTTGCGGCCCAGCGGGGTCTCCAGCGGCAGGATGGACAGACAGCCTGACTTGTTGGAGCAGTCGCCGCAGCCTTCGCAGACGCGGGCATTGATATAGGCACGACGTTGTGGATCCACCAGCTCGCCGCGCTTGCGCCGCCGGCGTTTCTCGGCAGCACAGGTCTGTTCGTGAATCAGGATGGTGGTACCGCTGACCGTACGCAGCTCGGTCTGCAAGCGCTGCAGTTCGCGCCGGTGGTACACCTCGACCCCGGGCGCCAGCCCGGCCATGCCGCGGTATTTTTCCGGGGCATCGCTACTGATGACGATGCGCGCCACGCCCTCGGCATGCAGCTGGCGCGTGATGGTCGCCACATCCAGCGGACCGTCGACATGCTGGCCACCGGTCATGGCCACGGCGTCGTTGTAAAGCAGCTTGTAGGTGATGTTGACCTTCGCTGACACGGCTGCGCGGATGGCCAGCAGACCGGAGTGGAAGTAGGTGCCGTCACCCAGGTTGGCAAAGACATGCGGGGTTTCGGTAAACGGTGCCTGACCGATCCAGGGCACCCCTTCGCCGCCCATCTGCGAGAAGGTCTGGGTATGCGGCTCAATCCACAACGACATGTAATGGCAGCCAATCCCGGCGAGGGCGCGACTGCCTTCCGGCACCTTGGTGGAGATATTGTGCGGACAGCCGGAGCAGTAGTGTGGCACCCGTGGCAGGCTGTCGCGCTTCTGTCCCAGCTGGGTTTCCTTCTCTTCATAGAATTTCAGCCGCTCGTGCATCACCGGGCTGTCGAATACCGTGGCCAGCCGGTTGGCAATGGCACGGGCGATGATGGCCGGTGTCAGTTCGCCGGCGGCCGGCAGCAGCCAGTCGCCATGTGGCAGCGCCCATTCCCCCTTTTCGGCAAACTTGCCGACAACGCGCGGACGCACATCCTCGCGCCAGTTGTACAGCTGCTCCTTCAACTGGTATTCGATCACCTGGCGTTTTTCTTCCACCACCAGGATTTCTTCCAGCCCTTCGGCAAAATGGCGCACGCCTTCCGGTTCCAGCGGCCAGACCATGCCGACCTTGAAGATGCGCAGACCGATTTCGGCTGCCAGCGATTCATCAATGCCCAGATCATCCAGTGCCTGCATGACGTCGAGGTAGGATTTGCCGGTGGTGATAATGCCCAGACGTGCCTCAGGCGCATCCAGTACCACACGATTGAGATGATTGGCGCGCGCATAGGCCAGGGCGGCATACAGCCGGTGGTGCAACAGACGTTTTTCCTGCACCAGCGGCGGGTCGGGCCAGCGGATGTTCAGTCCGTCCTCCGGCATGTCGACATCCTGCGGGTACTGGATCTGGATCCGTTCCGGTGAGATGTCCACCACGGCGGAACTCTCGATGGTGTCGCTGATGGCCTTGATCGCCACCCAGCAACCGCTGTAGCGACTCATCGCCCAGCCATGCAGGCCAAAGTCGATCACTTCCTGCACGCCGGACGGGCTGAGTACCGGGATCATCGAGGCAGCCAGGGCGTGATCCGACTGATGCGGGAAGGTGGACGACTTGGCGGCATGATCATCGCCGGCAATGATCAGCACACCACCATGCTTGCTGGTGCCGGCGGCATTGCCATGCTTGAGGACGTCGCCTGAACGGTCTACGCCCGGTCCCTTGCCGTACCACATGGCATAGACGCCATCGTACTTGGCGCCGGGGAACAGGTTGACCTGCTGTGTGCCCCAGACCGCCGTTGCGGCCAGATCCTCGTTCAGCCCCGGATGAAACACCACATTGTGGGCTTTCAGGTGCGCCTCGGCCTTCTGCATGCTCTGGTCGACGCCCCCCAGCGGCGAACCACGATAGCCGGTGACATAGCCGGCGGTATTCAGTCCCTGTGCCCGGTCCCGATCCTGCTGCAGCATGGGCAGGCGCACCAGCGCCTGGATGCCGCTCATCAGAACCTGACCGGTGGGTGCGGTGTATTTTTCTTCTAGCGCACGATGCCGGATCGACATGGTTTCTCCTCCATATATTCGCCTGTGCCCGACACGGACAGATCGGTAGATCCTGGTGCCGGGAGATGCCTTGTGAGCAGCGATAATTTATTTGTAGTTCGGCATGACGGTGTTGGCAGAATATAGTTTACGTTCACGTAAACGTCAAAACATAGAAAAGTAAAATAGTCGGTGATTGCGCTGCTGACCAGCAGGTGACAGAAAAAGGGTGGGCGAGGCATGGGCTTGCGGGTAAGCTGTGTGGATTCTCTAGCAAGTGAAAGTTCAGATGTCTGCCAAATCTGCCGGGCACAGCCAGGGCGTGCTGTATGCCATTGGTGCCTACCTGTGCTGGGGCCTGTTCCCGCTTTACTGGAAACCGCTGCACCACATCGACCCGCTGCAAATTCTCTGTCACCGACTGGTCTGGTCGGCGCTGTTTGTGCTGATCCTGCTCGGGGTGCGTCGTCAATGGGAGTGGCTGCAGCCCTTCCGGCAGGCACCGCAAAAGCTCGGGGTATTTGTGTTGTCTTCGCTGATGTTGTCCGGCAACTGGCTGCTGTATATCTGGGCCGTCAACTCGGGCCATATCGTCGAATCCAGTCTGGGCTACTTCATCAATCCGCTGGTCAACGTATTGCTGGGCCGACTGGTGCTGGGCGAGCGACTGGGCCGCCTGCAGCAGCTGGCCGTTGCACTGGCCGGCGCGGGGGTATTGTGGCTGACCCTGCAACTGGGGACCGTACCCTGGGTGGCGCTGGGGCTGGCCACCACCTTCGGTCTGTATGGGCTGATGCGCAAGCGGGCCCCCCTGCCTTCGCTGGAAGGACTGGCACTGGAGACTTTCCTGCTGGCACCGCTGGCCCTGGCCTGGCTGCTCTGGCTGGAGAGCCACGGACAGGGGGATTTTGGTCATCTGCCTGCCTGGCAGAACCTGATGCTGGCCGGTGCCGGTATTGTCACGGCGGTACCGCTGCTTTTGTTTGCCAACGGGGCTCGACGGCTGAAGCTGGCCACCCTGGGGGTCATCCAGTACATCAGCCCGACCCTGCAACTCTTGCTGGGGGTGGTGATGTATCACGAAGCGTTCGATCAGACGCGCGCCATCGGTTTTGCCCTGATCTGGACGGCCCTGCTGCTGTACTCACTGGCCAGCCTGCGCAGCCTGTTGCGTCAACGCTGACCGCCCGCTTGTCATAAGCTTGCGCAGGATCATGCAAGCTGCAATTGACTGAAAAATCCTCGTGATGATAAATATAATCTCATCACGAGGATTTTTCTTTTACGCTGACATGAAACTGACCGTCGACGCCGAAGTACTGGCCGATTTCGTGTCCGCCCTGCTGGGGCCGGATTGCGAAATTGCCATTCATGACCTGTCCGACCCGGCAGCGTCCCTGCGCATCATCCGCCATGGCCGCATCTCCGGCCGCGATGTCGGGGCACCGGCCACCGATCTGGCATTGCGCATGGCACAGGAGTGCAGCGGTCCGGACGGTGGTGATTACCGCATTAATTACCGCAGCAAGACGGCTGGCGGCACCTCGCTGCGCTCATCGACCCTGGTGTTCAAGGACGAGCAGGGGCGGGTGCGGTCGATGTTTTGCGTCAATGCCGATGACAGTCGCTACCAGCGGGCGCTGGAAGCCGTGCAGGCCTTGTTGCCGGCAGACTTGTCGCAGGAGCGGCACCAGGAGAATCTGTCGGCCTCGGTAGACGATGTCGGCGTCGACATCATGAACGAGGTGCTGGATCAGTTCGAGGTGGAGCCACAGCGGCTGTCTCCGGAAGAAAAATCACGGGTCGTGCTGGAGTTTGACCGGCGCGGGCTGTTTTCCATCCGCGGGTTTGTCGCCCGCGCGGCACAGGCGCTGGATATTTCCGAGCCGACCTTGTACCGCTATCTGAAGCTGAGCAGGGAATGAACATGACAATGCAAGCAAGCACGTCTCTCCAACCGACCAACAAACTGTGGACGGAATATCTGAAGGCGCTGCATCAGGAAGTCGTGCCGGCACTGGGTTGTACCGAACCGGTTTCGCTGGCGCTGGCGGCAGCCATTGCCACCCGTGAACTGGGACGCCCGGCCGAGCGGATTGAAGCGCGAGTCTCCGCCAATCTGATGAAAAACGGCATGGGGGTCACCGTACCGGGCACCGGCACGGTTGGCCTGCTGATCGCCGCCGCGGTCGGCTCGATCGGCGGCAATCCGGATGGACGCCTGCAGGTGCTCAAGGGATTGACCGAGGCACAGGTTGCCGCCGCCAAGACCATGATTGCCGAGCACAAGGTCAGTATCGGCGTTGCTGATGTGCCGAATATTCTCTACTCGGAAGCGCTGGTCATGGCCGGTGAGGACCGCGTTCGCGTCTGCATCGCCGATGCCCATACCAATGTGGTACGCATCGAGCGCAACGGACAGGTGCTGTTCGCTGCCGATGAACAGTCTGGGGATGCTGCGGCTGCCTATGACCTGACAGGCGCGACGGCACGTGATGTCTACGAGTTTGCCATGGCGGTCCCGCTGGATCAGATCGATTTTCTGGCCGAAGCGGCCCAGCTGAACGATGCCCTGTCCAATGAGGGTATGAGCGGTGATTACGGCCTGCATATCGGTGCCACGCTCAAGCGTCAGAGCCAATCCGGCCTGATGCCGGAAGGGCTGATGACCGAGATCCTGACCCGAACCACGGCCGCGTCGGATGCCCGCATGGGGGGCGCCACCCTGCCGGCGATGAGCAACTCGGGTTCCGGCAACCAGGGGATCGCCGCCACCATGCCGGTGGTGGTCGTGGCCGAGCACGTTGGTGCCAGCCATGAACAGCTGCTGCGCGCCCTGACGCTGTCGCATCTGATGGCGGTGTATATCCACAGCCGACTGCCCAAGTTGTCCGCCCTGTGTGCGGTCACCACGGCTTCGATGGGGGCCGCTGCCGGCATGGCTTTCCTGCTGGAAGGCGGCGAGCGTGCGGTGAACATGGCCATTTCCAGCATGATTGGCGATCTGGCGGGGATGATCTGCGATGGCGCTTCCAATAGCTGTGCCATGAAGGTGTCTACCTCGGTATCTGCCGCCTGGAAGGCGGTGCTGATGGCGCTGGACGGCACCCGCGTGACCGGCAATGAGGGCATTGTGGCCGAGGATGTCGATGCCTCGATCAGCAATCTCGGCAAACTGGCTTGCCAGGGCATGCAACAGACCGACGAGCAGATTTTGCATATCATGATGCACAAGCACCGCGCAGCCTGATTTCAACCGTCCGGCCCTTCCGGGGCCGGTCTTTAACTCATTCAACAAGGACGATGGCAATGAAAGAGATTTTGCATACCGATGCCGCCCCGGCGGCAATTGGCCCGTACTCCCAGGGGACGGCCTTTGGTCAGCTGGTGTTCACCTCCGGCCAGATCCCGCTGGATCCGAAAACCGGCGAGATCGTTGCCGGCGGCATCAGTGAACAGAGCCGCCGCGCGCTGGAAAACCTGGTCGCCGTACTCAAGGCTGGCGGCACAACGCCGGCCAATGTACTGAAGACCACCTGCTTCCTGGCTGACATGGCCGACTTTGCGGCCTTCAATGCCATCTATGCGGAGTACTTCGGCGAACAGTCCCCGGCTCGTTCCTGCGTGGCCGTGAAAACCCTGCCGAAAAATGTGCTGGTAGAAGTGGAAGCCATCGCCGTACGCGCCTGAGGCCGGTCTGGTGAACAAAAAACCGCCCATCGGGCGGTTTTTTGTTTGTTCACTGATTGTTGCGTACCCAGCGGTGCCACTGGGCGAACATATCGGCGTCGCGCGCCGCGATCACCGAGCGTTTCCAGGGTTTGTCGGCCCAGAAGTCATCCTGCTGCAGCGAGGCAACACAGCCGCCCGCTTCTTCCAGGATCAGGGCGCCCGCGGCGTAATCCCACAGACGCTGGCCGCCGTGCAGATAGACATCGAAGCGTCCGGCGGCCAGATAACACCAGTCCAGCGTACTGGAGCCCATGCTGCGCTGGCTGCCGAAGGGGGCCACGCTGTTGAGGCGGGAGGCCAGTCTGGCCGAACACAGGTATTTGACATCCACGCCGGCAATGGCTTCACACATCGGATTGGCCTTCTGCTTCAACGGCAGCGGGATGCCGTTGAGTGTGGCGCCGGCGCCGCGCTCGGCGCAGAACAGCTCCTGGGTCATCGGGTTGTAGATGGCGCCGAGGGTGCTGCGGCCGTTTTGCATCAGCGCGACGGAGATGGCGAAATGCGGCAGGCCGTTGATGAAGTTGGTGGTGCCGTCAATGGGGTCGACGACCCAAAGCCCCTCCATCTGGCGCAGCCAGAGCAGATCCTGCTCCTGGCGGGTCATTTCCTCGCCCAGCACCGGGTAAGGCAGCAACCTGGGCAGGCTGGCTTCCAGTGCTGCCTGACAGGCCAGATCCGCATCGGTCAGCAGGCTGCCGTCATCCTTGCGCGTGTGGCCGACGCAGAGGAAACGCGGCAGGATTTCCTGCGCGGCAATGTCGCGCAGCAAATCGCCTAGCTGTTCAATAACCTGCATGCTGGATTCCTTTATAATTGGCCGACCCGGCGTGTTGGATTGCCGCAATGCACAAGATGATCTGATTGTAACCAAAACACAGGATTGTTGCTGTTATGGCAAGGTTTTTTGTCGATATGCCACTGTCGGAAGACAGTGTCGTGGTACTGCCCGAAACCGTGGTGCGCCACGTCCAGGTGTTGCGGCTGCGAGAGGGCGAGGCATTGACGCTGTTCAACGGACAGGGGGGCGAATATGTCGCCACCTTGACACAGCTCGACAAGCGTCACGCTGAATGCACGGTGAGCCGGCATGATCCTGTTTCACGTGAATCACCGATCTGGCTCGGCCTGGCGCAGGCCATTTCCAGCGGTGATCGCATGGATTTTACCCTGCAGAAGGGGGTGGAAATGGGGGTCAGCGTGTTTCAGCCGCTGGCCGCACAGCGTTCGGTGGTCAAACTGGCCGGTGAGCGTGCCGACAAGCGTCTGCAGCGTTGGCAGGAGATCGTGATTGCCGCCTGCGAGCAAAGCGGCCGCACGGTGATTCCCCGGGTGTTGCCGATCCTCACGGTCAGCGAATGGCTGGCTATTCGTCAGGCGGCTTCGGTGCAGTTGCTGCTGTCCCCGCTGGGTACACGCAGCCTGCAGGACATTGCCCAACGGCCGGCTTCTGCCTGGCTGATGGCCGGGCCGGAGGGCGGTTATACCCCGGAGGAAGAGGGAGCCGCGCTTGCCGCTGGCTGGACGCCGCTTCGACTCGGGCCGCGCATCCTGCGAACGGAAACGGCCGCTCTCGCGGCCGTTTCGGCGATGCAGACGGTCTGGGGGGATTACGCCTTGAGCTGATAGATCAGCTTGCCGTCGAACAGGATTTCATCCACCCCCAGCTTGATCCCGCCCGGAGGGGCGGCCCGCTCGAAGTGGTAGCGCTGCCCCTGGTATTCGATCCAGCTCGAGATGGTGATGCCGTCGAATTTGCCGAGGATTTCCTCGGAGTGCACGATGTCTTCGCTGTCCTTGAGTACCAGGCCATGCTGGGCCGGGGCCTCTTCTTCCGGCAGTGCCCACTCATGATGATTGACCGGCTGCGGCAGGTTGCGCACGGCCATGCGCAGCCAGAGGGAAAACAGCCAGTCGGGAGCCAGCACGCGGTGGACATGGCGGTTGTCGGTGATGACGCAGGCCACGGAAAAGCGTTTTTGGCATACCGGGCAATGCGCCTTGGCGGCGACGAAAATCCGGTTTTCCAGCAGGGCGGCGATGCCCTGCATGGTGTCGGCAGTCACCATGGTGTTGCAGCGCGGGCAATGCTTGGCAAAACGGCGCACCTTGGTGCCGTTGGCAAAGCTGATTGGCAGGAAACGGGAAATTTTGTCTGGTCTGGCCATGTACGACGGATCCACTGCGGGTAAATCGGAAGTTGGCCTGTCGGGCAAGCTGCCAGAACAGGCTCTCTGCGATTATAGCGGCATCGTCATCAGGCGTGTGCCCAATGTATGACTTTCACCCGGTTCGATGACGCGGGCATCGTCACCGGCATTGGCCGCTTCGATGCAAAAAAAGCTGCGCCAGCCATCATCCGGCAGATCCTTGAGCGCGATCGATTTGTCTGCCCCGGGGTTCCACAGCACGAGACTGTCGGAGCCGGCATTCTCCACCACGATGCGACGTCGCCAGACGTCATCGCGCAGCGTGAGGCCACACAGGCCATACACGATACGATCCAGTTCGCCACGACATGCCAGACTATCCTGATGGTGAATCCCGTCTTGCTGGCAAACCTTGTCGACATAGCGGCTGTGCGCCAATCCCTCGACCCAGGCGTGTTCGGCATCGGCAATCGCCAGATAGGTGTGCAGGGCCGCCGAATAGCGCCGGGCGCTCGAACTCTGGTTCAGGGTGGTGAGCGTGATGTCGACTCGATCGGCGCTCAGGGTCAGGCAGCTCTCCACTTTCAGGCCGTCATGCTCCGGGCCGCTGAGTTCGATACTGAAGCCCTCCGCGCTGCGGCTGATGTCCGAGAGGGTCCAGCGTGCCGTGCGTGCAACACCGTGCTGCGGCTGGGTCGCATCCTGTGGATGCGGGCCGAACCAGGGCCAGCAAACCGGTACACCTCCACGGATGGCCTTGCCCGGTTGGTGCATGGCCTGTGGCGAGCAATATATCAGCGGCGGTTGACCGGCAGCATGCCAGGCCGTCAGTTGACCGCCATCCAGCGAAATCTCGGCCTGAAATCCGTCATGGCTGAGCAGCAGCTGCGTGCTGCCCTGGGCATGGGTGCGCAGGGTCGCGCCCGGAACGGGGGATGGGGTGTGCATGATGGCGCCTCTTTCTGTCAGATCCCTTAGTTTATCCGCGTTTGCGGACAGGGACATGATGCATCGGTTGGCGGCCTTGCCGGCCGGCTAGTCCAGCTGGGTTTGCGAACGCAGCTTGTAGCGGGTGCCGGGGTGGACCAGACGGGCAAAACTGACCAGGTTTCGATGCGACCAGGTGCGGCGGAAGACCAGCAGACAGGGCTCGCTGGCGGAGATCTCCAGCAGTGCTTGTTCCTCCCGCTGCGGCATGATGGCCTCGACCGTGTGCTCGATGTCGGTCAGCGGCGCATGTTGCATCAGATAATGGTTCGGGGTGATGCGGGAAAAGTCCTGTGCCAGATATTCCGGTGCCCAGCCTGGGTTGACGTAGCGATCTTCCAGTTGTACCGGAATATCGTCTTCACGATGCACCAGCAGCGAATGGAAGATGGTCGCACCGACATGGACGCCCAGTTGCAGGGCCACCAGCTCACTGGCCGGTTCGGCGCGCAGGGTGATCAGGCTGGTGCTGTGCATATGGCTGCGTGCCTCAATCTCCTGGGCGATATTGTTGACGTCCAGCAGGGGAGACTCGGCCTTGCGCTCGGCGACATAGGTGCCATCGCCGGCAAAACGCAGCAGGATGCCGGCCTCGGCCAGATCACGGATGGCCTTGTTGACGGTCATGCGTGACACGCCGAAATGCTGTGCCAGTTCGATTTCCGGCGGAATTTTACAACCCGGCTGAAAGGTCCTCTGGGCAATGCCTTCGAGGATATAGTCCTTGATACGCTGGTAGCGCGGCTGTCGGGTCTGGCGGCTCGCCATTGTGATCGAATCTTCCATCCGAGCATCTTAGCGATTTGCCATCATGGCCAACACTTCAGACAAGCATTGATTTGTGTTAGATCAAGCTGCCATCTATACAAATAAATGATATGCAAATCAGATATTTATCTGGTATTTTCTGCGCTGCCATACCTGCGCGCCAACGTCGACCGGAAGAGGACACGCCATGACCCTGCAACAGTGGCTGCAAGCCTATGGTGCCAGCCATCAGCACCGACAGAATGTTGCTATACACAAGCTTTGTATCCCGCTGATTATCTTCTCAATTTTCGGCGTTTTGACGGCTTTGCCTTCATCGGTCAGTCCGGCCTGGCTGCTGATCGCTGGCGGTTTGTTGTTCTACCTACGGCTCTCCTGGCGCATGGCGCTGGCCATGTTGTTGCTGTGCGGTACGATGATGTTGCTGCTGTATGGTTTGCAGCGGGCGGGCGTGGATCTGCTGCGCCTCAGCGGGGTGATCTTTGTGCTGGCCTGGATCGGGCAGTTCATCGGGCATCGTATCGAAGGACGCAAACCCTCCTTTCTGGACGATCTGCGGTTTTTGTTGATCGGCCCGGCCTGGACCGTGGCGGGCTTGACACATCGATTCAATATACGCTGGTAATAGGGCATATACGGTCGTTATGGCTGATGTTGCAGCAATGATATACTACATAATCAAATGTTGATATTCATCAAGCCAGCATGAGGTTGCCAGCAGGGAGTGCGCCATATCGGATTAGCATTTCCCTGTTACCCATTCCGGGTTGTGGAGACTGAAACATGCAAGGCAAACGTACTCTTTCCGTGCTGGGCGCTGCGCTTCTGGCGGCATTTGCGACCGATTACTCGCAGGCCTGCTCCAGTGTCATCGTTGGTAAAGGCGCCTCGGCCGATGGCGCCATCATCATTTCGCGCAACGAAGACTATTACATCAACAACTGGAACAAGAAGCTGGTGATCCATCCGCGCCGCGACAGCGACAAGGGGGAAATGATCAGCTTCAAGAACGGTCTGAAAGTGCCGGCGCCACAAACCATGCTGCGCTACACCGGCCTGACCGACTGGAATGGCGACACCACGGCGGCCGATGGTCCGTATGAAGAGCGCGGGGTCAATGAGTTCAATCTGGCGGTTTCCGCCACCAATAGCATGGATGCCAACGACGCGGCCAAGAAGGCCGATCCGCTGGTCGATACCGGTGTGATCGAGGCGGACATCCCGTCCTTCGTGCTGCCGATCGCCAAGACGGCGCGCGAGGCCGTGGCGCTGTTGGGCAAGACCGTCAAGGAGCAGGGCGCTGGCGAAGCCAATGGCATCCTGCTGGCAGACCCCAAGGAAGTCTGGTACATGGAAATTGGCAGTGGTCACCACTGGATTGCCGTCAAGGTGCCGCAAGACAAGTACATGATCGTTGCTAATGGCATGCGTATTCATGATGTCGATCTGAATGATCGCGAAAACGTCATGGGCAGTGACGACCTGGCTGAGTTTGTCAGCAAGAACAAGCTGCTGGACAAGGTGGATGTGCGGCATTTCAACTTTGCCAAGGCCTTTGGTTCGGTTGGCGATCGTTACAACATCGACCGCGAATGGATGGGGCAGCACTTGCTGACGCCGTCGCTGAGCCAGAAAGTCCGTCAGGAACAGTATCCGATGTTCCTCAAGCCGGACCACAAGATCACGGTGGCTGACATTGGCAAGGTGCTGCGTGCGAACTTCAAGGGTACCGAGCTGGAGAAGATCAAGGATGCCGAACGTCCGATGGGCGTGGATCGCACCATCGAGACGCACGTCTACGAACTGCGCAGCGACATGCCGAAGGAGTTGCAGGTGCTGACCTGGCAGGCCTTTGGCAGCCCGAGCGCCGCGGTCTTCATGCCGATGTACGAGAACGCCATGAAGGAAGTGCCTGCAGCGTTGCGCAGCGGTACCGAGGTGTATGAGGGTCAGTCGGCCTACTGGGCCTTCCGTGCCAATGCCACGCTGGCGCAGACCAATCCGTCCAAGTACGCTCCGGTGCTGGCCAAGTGGCAGAGCAATATCGAAGGCACCTTCCAGGGACAGCAGGCTGCGGTTGATCACATGCTCAAGCGCCTGTATGACCAAAGCCCGGAAGCTGCGCTGCGTTTTGCCAACCAGTGGAGCAATGGCAACGTGCTGTGGGCCGTGCAGTCTGCCCATGATGTGTTCCAGTCGCTGATGACCGATATGACCAAGTCGACCGAGAAGAAGTACACCCCGGCCGAGCTGGAAAAGATCAAGGCGCTGTAAGTCGGACGGTCGCCAACAAAAAACCGCCTTCGGGCGGTTTTTTGTTGCCTGGAACAATTAATGGCGCTGCAAGCCTTTTGCCAGGGTGCCCAGTGTTTGAATTGCCTCGGCCAGCTTTGCATCCCAGGGGTGGCCGATACTCAGGCGCAGGTGCTGGCGGAAGCGGGGCTCGGCGGAGAAAACCAGCCCCGGCGCAAAGCTGACCGAATGGGCCAGCGCCTGCTGCAACAAGGGCAGGGTATCCACCGGTTCGGGGCAGGCCACCCACAGCAGCATGCCGCCAGAAGGCGACAGGATCTGGGTGCCCAGCGGGAAGGCCTGTAAAACGGCGGCCTGCATCTGGCGCGACTGCTCTTTCAATTGTTGCCGCAAGCGCGCCGCCTGTCTGGCATACAGGCCACTGTTGAGACAGTCGGCCATGGTTGCCTGCAGCAACGAAGAGGTCACGTAGCTGTTACTGACCTTCAGGCGCTCCAGCCTGGCATGGTAGCGGCCGCCTGACAGCCAGCCCAGTCGCAGCGCCGGGGCGAAGGTTTTGGTAAACGAGCTGCAGTAGATCACACCGCCGTGCCGATCCCAGGCTTTCAGCGGTCTGGGGCGTTCGCTGCCGTAATACAGGTCGCCGAAGACGTCGTCTTCGATGATGGGGATGTCACGCCGATGCATCATCTCCACCAGCCGCCGCTTATGGTCGTCAGGCATCAGCGCCCCCGTCGGATTCTGGAAGTTGGCAACCACCACCAGACAGCGGATCGGCGAACCCTGGCGCAGGGCAAATTCCAGCGCCTCCAGCGACAGCCCCTGACCGGGCGTGCAGGGAATCTCCAGTACGCGCAGGCCAAGACTTTCGATGGTTTGCAGCAGGCCAAAATAAACGGGCGTTTCCACCGCCACCACATCTCCCGGACGGGTCAGCCCGCGCAAGGCCAGCTGAATGGCTTCGGTACAGCCGTTGGTCATCAGCAATGCGTCAGCCGGCAGGCTCATCTGCCATTGGTCAGCCAGCCGCTGCAGGCCGGTCAACAGGGCATGACGGTCACTGGCCGGCAGATGCGCTCCCAGCAGCGCTGGTTGGCGCGACAATTTGTGTTGCAGGCGCCGTGCCAGCTCCTCGGCCGGATACAGGCTCTCGTGGGCTTCGGCCATGTGCAGTTGATGTTGCACGGCAGAACCGGACAGCGAGAGAAGATTCGCCACATGATTGTCGACGTTGACCCAGGTGCCCGGCATCGGGGTGGCGGGGGCCGGGACAGACATGGAGAGGTGCTGGCCAGGCTGGACGGCGTAGAAGCCGCTGCGTTCGCGTGCTTCAACGCGTTGCTGCTGTTCCAGCCAGCGATAGGCCTGCAACGCCGTCAGATTGTTGACGGCAAAGCGTTGTGCTAGCGCGCGGACCGAGGGCAGGCGACTGCCGGGAGGGTAGTCGCCACGCGACATGTCCTGCAGCAACTGTTCGGCGATGGCGCGGTAGCGCGGTAGCGTCATGATCAGTCCTGTTATATAGAACAGATTGTTTTAGCCTAAACTGTTACAGCCCGACTGCCAAGGCTGTATCAGGTCACTCCCCGGGATGCCGGTTAATCTGTGCAGTGTGTTTGATGGCCGAACAGGGGAGAACAAGCTATGGGGTGGTTAAAGCAGTGGGCAGCCGACAGTTCCCTGTCGGCCATTCAGGCTGGAGTGATTGCGGTGATCGTGTCGTTTGCCGGCCCGTCTGTCTTAATGTATCAGGCCGCACATGCCGCGCATTTCAGTGCGGCCCTGACTTCGTCCTGGCTGGGGGCCGCCTCGATCGGCAGCGGACTGGTCGGACTGGTACTCAGTCTGCGTTATCGCATGCCGGTTGTCATTGCCTGGTCTACCCCGGGCGCGGCCTTGCTGGTGACCATGTTGCCCGGCCATACCCCGGGCGAGGCGGTTGCCGCCTATCTGGCGGCCGCACTACTGATCGGCCTGATCGGCTGGAGCGGGGTGTTCGATGTGCTGATGCGGCGTTTGCCGGCCTCTATCGCTTCGGCCATGCTGGCCGGCATTCTGTTTCGCTTTGGCGCCGAGTTGTTTACCTCGATTGCACTGGATCCGCTGCTGGTACTGAGCATGCTGGCTATCTACCTGCTGATGCGCCGCTGGCGTCCGCGTTATGCCGTACTGGCGGTGTTGCTGGGCGGACTGTTGCTGTTGTTGGCCCAGGGACGGATGCACTGGCCGGATCTGAGCGGCGGGTGGACCCAGCCGGTCTGGGTGACGCCAACATGGTCGTGGCAGGCGGTACTCAACCTCGGCTTGCCCCTGGCGCTGGTGGCACTCAGTGGTCAGTATCTGCCCGGGATGGCGGTACTGCGCGCCGATGGCTATGCCCTGCCAAGCCGTCCGATGGTCGCCGCCAATGCCCTGGTGTCCTTGCTGATTGCGCCGTTCGGCGCACATGGCATCAATCCGGCGGCCATCACCGCCGCCATCTGCACCGGGCCGGAGGCGCATCCGCAGCCGCAGCGGCGCTATATTGCCGGGGTGGTCTGCGGGTTGTTGTATCTGCTGGCCGGTCTCGCGGCCGGCTCGCTGATCCTGCTGTTTGCCGCCGTGCCCAAAACCTGGGTCGCAGCCTTGTCGGGCATGGCCTTGCTGGGTGCCATCGGCAACGGGCTGACCACGGCCATGCGCGACGAGTCTCAGCGCGAGGCTGCGCTGATGACCTTTCTGCTGACTGCCTCCGGCATGCATTTCCTTGGCATGGGGGCGGCATTCTGGGGGATTGTGGCCGGCGTGCTGGCCCATGTGGTGAAGCATCTGCACTGGCGCCAGCTGTGGCTGTCGCTGCGTCCCGGGACTTGAGCTGCCGACCGGAATGCGGCTGGCGTACCGGCCCCCCGGGGTGTACATTGTGCATCGTCCCCATTCCGTGAAACCACGATAAAAAGGTTCGAAACAATGTTTGCCGCCGAGGTCTACCAACAACGCCGCAGTCGCCTGCTTGCCGATGCCAAACCGGGTCTGATGCTGTTTATCGGTAACGTGGATGCGCCGATGAATTATCTGCACAATCCTTATCCCTTTGTGCAGGACAGCACTTTCCGTTACCTGTTCGGCCTGAACGATGCCGGCCTGGCCGGGGTCATCGACAGCCGTGACGGCAGCTGTACGCTGTTCGGCAATGATGTCGATGTGGATGACATTGTCTGGACGGGTGAATTGCCGACCCTGGCGCAGCGTGCCGCCACGGTCGGCATCAGTGCCTCGCGTCCGTATGCCGAGCTGGAGCAGGTGCTGCGTGATGCCCTCCTTAACGGTGTGACCGTGCATTACCTGACCCCCTATCGTGGCGAGACCATTCTGGAGCTGGCCCGTCTGCTCGGTCGCACCGCCGATGCCGTCAAGCGTGGCGCCTCGGCGGAGCTGGCTCTGAGCATCGTCGCGCTGCGCGAGGTGAAGGGCCCGGAAGAAATCGCCGAAATCGAGCGTGCACTGACGGTGACCCGTGAAATGCACATTACCGCCATGAAGGCCGCGCGTCCGGGGGTGGTGGAATATCAGGTGGTCGGCGCCATGGAGGGCATTATGCGCAGCCGTGACTGGCAGCTGGCTTATCCGGTGATTTTCTCGCGTCGTGGCGAAGTGCTGCACAACCATCGTCATGATCAGGTACTGGAAGCCGGTGACCTGGTGGTCAATGACACCGGCGCCAGTGCCGATTCCGGCTACGCCAGCGACATCACCCGTACCATTCCGGTGGGCGGCAAATTCAGTGAGCGTCAGCGCGCGCTGTATGAAACCGTGCTGGCCATGCAACTGGATGCGATTGCGGCCATGCGTCCGGGCGTCAAATACTTCGACGTACACAAGCTGGCCGCGCGGACCATGGTCGAGCGCATGAAGCAGATGGGCTTCTTCAACGGGCCGGCCGAGAAGGTGGTGGATTCCGGTGCCTATGCCATCGCTTTCCCGCACGGTCTGGGCCACCAGATCGGCATGGACGTGCATGATATGGAAAATCTGGGTGAGACCCTGGTCGGCTACGATGCAGGCCAGCAACGCAGCGAGTTGTTTGGTCTGGGCTATCTGCGCATGGGCAAGGCGCTGCGTGCCGGCATGGTGATTACCGTGGAGCCGGGTATCTATTTCATCCCGGCGCTGATCGATGCCTGGCAGCGCGAAGGCAAGTTTGCCGATCTGATCAACTACGATAAATTCAATGAGTTCCGCGATTTCGGCGGTATCCGCATTGAAGACAACGTGCTGGTGACCGAGACCGGCAGCCGTGTGCTGGGTGAGCCGATTCCGAAGACGGTGGCGGAAGTGGAAGCCGTGATGCAGGGCTGACCGGCCTGACGCAGAAAAAGCGTCCATCTGCGAAGATGGACGCTTTTTTTATGGCCGTGATGGTTTCACGTGGAACGTCACCGGGAAACCGGTAACGGCAGTTTGACGGTCACGCGGAACCCCCCTTGCGGCAAATGGGAGAACAGCAGTTCGCCGTGATGTTGTTTGACGATCCGCGACACAATGGCCAGGCCCAGTCCGCTGCCGCCATCGGTGCCGCGATGGGCGGCCAGACGCTCGAAGGGAGCCAGTGCCGCCTGCTGCAGTTCGACCGGAATGCCTTCTCCCTGATCAATCACGCTCAGCATGGCATGACTGAGGTCACGTTCGACCCGCACCTCGATGGGTGTTTTACCGTAACGGCGGGCATTGTCGATCAGATTACTGAGCAGGCGTTCCAGCGCCAGCGGGTCAGCAATGATCTCCGGCTCGGCGGAGACGGACAGGTGAAGGGCCAGTTGCTCGCGACGGAATCGTGCGACAACACTGCTGGCCAGTTCGGCCAGCGCGACCGGTTCGCTGCGCAGATTTTCTTCGCTTCGGGCAAAGTCGATGAACTGGCGCACGATGCCGGACATTTCATCGATATCGCTCAGCATGCCGCTGGCGTCAGCCGAGTCCCCCTGCAATTCGACCATCAGCTTGAGCCGGGTGAGTGGCGTGCGCAGATCATGGGACAGGCCGGCCAGCATCAGGCGGCGCTCAGAAGCGGCCGCTTCCAGGGAACGCGCCATGCCATTGAAGCCCTGACTCAGCGCCTGGATCTCGCTGGAGCCGATGTTTTCGTTCAGGGGCTCGGGAATGCGCCCACGCGCCAGTTCACGCGAGGCTTTGACCGCCTGACTGATTGGCATGGTGGTTCGCCAGGCAATGGCTGAGGCCACCAGAATGGCACACAGCGAGGCCAGCAGGGCTGCCAGGGACATGGAGCCAATGACGTTGTCGCGGAAGCGACCCATCGGCACCACCAGCCAATAGGGCTGACCAAGCACATGCACCGAGATCCACAGTTGCCGGCGATCCTGCAGCTTGCGCAGTTTTACCGTCAGCGGATAGCCGACCTCCTTGCCCAAACGTTCCGCCAGGATGATTTCGAAATCATTGAGGCGGGTGGTGAAGACCAGTCCCTTGTCGGCATCGGGAGGTTGCAGCTGTGTCAGCCAGGGGCGATTGTATTCCGCCAGATAGGCTGCGCGTTTGGCTGGTGGCACGGTATCCAGCCGACCTTCCAGATCGGCCAGGGTATCGACGACCTGACTGTAGAATTGCTTGGCGATCAATTCTCGCCGCTCAGTGACCACGATCCACCAGGTGATCAGCTGGGTTGCCACGACGGTCAGAATGACCAGCAGGGCCAGACGCAGGAACAGGGAGCCGCCGATTCTGCGCAGCATCATTCTCTCGACTGACCGTCCGGAACAAAGACGTAGCCGTAGCCCCAGACCGTCTGGATATAGCGCGGGCCGGCAGTCTCGCTGTCGAGTGCCTTGCGCAGGCGCGAGATGTGCACATCAATGCTGCGATCCAGCGACTCGCCATTGCCTTTGCCCAGCGCCATCTCCATCAGTTGCTCGCGGGTCAGCGGGCGGCGCGGATGGGTGGCCAGGACGGACAGGACGGCAAATTCGGCGCTGGTGAGCGAGACCGGACGATCGTTTTGCCGCAGTTCCCGTTGTCCCAGGTTGAGGGAAAACTCACCGAAGGTGATCTGGGCATTCTCGTCGTGGCTGGCGGTCAGCGCCGGCGTGGCCAGATGGCGACGCAGTACCGACTGAATCCGCGCGGTCAGTTCACGCGGGTTGAATGGCTTGGGCAGATAGTCATCGGCCCCCATTTCCAGGCCGAGAATGCGATCGATGTCCTCGCCACGCGCTGTCAGCATGATGACCGGAATCATCTCGCCCTGGGCGCGCAGGCGGCGCACCAGTGCCAGACCATCTTCGCCAGGCATCATGACGTCGAGCACCAGCAGGTCTGGCCGGTTTCGTGCCAGTTTGCGGTCGATGTCCCGGGCATCTGCCAGCGTATCCACGGCGTAACCTTGCTGATCCAGATAGCGCGTCAGCAAGTCCCTGAGTTTGGCGTCGTCATCGACGACCAGAATTTTGCTTTTTTCCATGATGGTCAGAATAGCTGGAATTAATCGGACCGGGACGAACCGGTATGTTCAAGTGTTAACGTAAGGCAAGGGTACATAAATGTTAATGGAATAGCCATGGATGCTAACGGATGAAACATGAGCGGCGGTTAAATTGAGAGGGTGGATCTGGCCAGCTGCTTCAGATCGAAAGACAAGGGTACAATATCGGCATGATGACAAAGGAATCGACACGTTGGTGCGCTGTACTGCTGCTGGGGCTGATGACCCAGGCGCAGGCTGCGTCGAGCGCGCCTGCTCCTGGCAGTCAATGTGCCACCCAGGATCCCCAGCCGGTGTGCGTCTTGCCCAAGCCTCCCTCCGATGAGCTGGCCTTGCGCGCCTTGCGCTTGCAGGAGGCAGTCAACAACGGCGATCTCTCACCGCAGGAAGCGCAGAAAATCCTGCAGGGCAAGCCTTTCCCCCCCAGGCCGCCGCACGGTCCTGGCAGCAGCGCGCCGGGCGCGAGAAACGCCGCAGCGCAGCATCATGACCGTTTCTGGCGCGACGAGCGCCGCCGCATTGCCCCCGCCGAACAGAACTGACAATCCTTCGCGTCTTTTAAGCTGCTCAGGGCAGCAGGATGAGCGAGCCGCTGGTCTGGCGGCTCTCCAGCTCGCGGTGTGCCCGTGCCGCCTCTGCCAGTGGGTAGCGGTGTGACGGGCTGACCTTGATGGCGCCGGACAGGATCCGCTCGAACAAGGCATTGGCCGAGGTTTCCAGTTCCGCCCGGGTACTGATGTAGTCTCCCAGACGGGGGCGGGTGAGGAACAGGGAGCCTTTCTGCGACAGCAGCAGCGGCGAGAACGGTGCAACCGGCCCCGAGGCATTGCCGAAGCTGACCAGCATGCCGCGCCGGGCCAGACAAGCGAGCGATGCTTCGAAGGTATCCTTGCCGACCGAGTCATACACGACCGGCACACCCTTGCCGTCGGTCAGCGCCATGACGCGTGCCACCACGTCTTCTTCACGGTATTGAATCACGTGCCGGCAGCCCAGCGCACGAGCCCGTTCAGCCTTTTCCGCCGAGCCGACGGTTCCGATCACATTGACGCCCAGCGAGTTCAGCCATTGCACGGCAATCTGGCCGACCCCGCCCGCCGCCGCATGCCACAGCACGGTCTGGCCGGCTTCCACGGCAAAGGTGCGGCGAATCAGGTATTCGACTGTCATGCCCTGCAACATGATGCAAGCGGCCACTTCATCGCTGATCCCGTCAGGCAGACGCACCAGATGCTGGGCATCGATCAGCCGCTGCTCGCTGTAGGCGCCCAGTGGGCCCCCGGCATAGGCGACGCGATCGCCGACCTGCAGATGGCTGATGCCCTGGCCAACGGCTTCGACAATGCCGGCTGCTTCTTGCCCCATGGCCGAAGGCAGGGGCTGGGGATAAAGTCCGGCCCGTTGATAGGTATCGATGAAATTGACGCCGATGGCGGTGTGTCGCAGGCGAACCTGGCCGGGAGCGGGGTCGCCGATCTCGATATTGACCAGTTGCAGGACCTCGGGTCCTCCCGTCTGTGCAAAGCGAATGGCTTGGGTCATTGCTCGGATTCTCCATGGTGGGCGAACTGTGCCAGTTGCGGCAGGCACGCCGGCCAGCGCTGCAAGCGATGGTCATCGCCATTGAACAATGTTTGACGACAGCCCTGAAAGCGCCGTGCCGCGTGTCGCCAGTCCAGCACTTCGTCAGCCGTGCCCAGCACCAGCCAGAAACGATCGCGGTCCGGATGGGTAATCTGGTGGTTGCGCAGCGCTGCCTGATCGGCATCATCCAGATAGTAGTGCTCTCCGGTGCCCGGGTGGATCTGGTCACGCGGCAGGTGGGCCAGATCGAGATGGGGTTCGATGGCCGGATTGATCAACACCGCCCGCCGGCTCATGGTTTGTGCCAGCCAGGCGGCGTAAAAACCGCCAAGCGAACTACCGATCAGCAGCGTGTCGTCCGGCAGGCTGGCCACAACCCTGGCCGCTTGCGGCAGGGCCAGGGCCGGGTGAACCGACAGGCTCGGGCAGTGAAAGCGGCTCGCCGGCTCGTGCCGGGCCAGCCAGTCGGCGGTTTCGCGCGCCTTGAGTGACTGCGGACCGGAGTTGAAGCCGTGCAGGTAGAGATAGTCGGTCATGATGCATCGGTCAGCGAAAGAGAGGATTTCTCATTCTATGCTGCTTATTACTGATAGGTATGCAAGATACTCTTGAATTTTCCCTGCTGGTGCAACCGGTCGATGGCGCGATTCAGTATCGCCAAATCGATGATTGATTTGGGGGAAACGGCACACATGGTCGGGGTGGAGGAAAACTGGAAGTCAGACAGGCGCAACAGGCGGGCGCTGTCGCGGTGTTCGCGCGCCCAGATACTGTATTCCAGCTCGGTGACGATGCCGGCATCGGCGACATGGCTCAATACGGCCTTGATCATCAGCTCCAGGCGGTCTTCGGCATCGCGGCTGGCCTTGCCGGTGGCCCAGGCAGATTCCAGTGCCGGGTAGCTGTAGCCGCGAATGGTGCTGATGCGCTTGCCGTTGAGGTCCTCGAACGAACGGATCGGTGCTTCGTTCACGGGCGAGATAATGCGCTCGACCTGAGGGTAGATTTCGCGTGTCCAGCCCAGTTGGCCGGCGTTGCCAAACCAGGCCGGATTGGCGTTGCAAATGATGTCGACGCTGCCGTTTTCCAGCGCCCACTCCACCCGCTTGCGTGAGATGACAATAAAGTGGGCCTTGCGATCGAGAGACTGCGCCAGTGCCTGGCCGATCTCCATGGCCAGGCCAGACTTGAGGTTGTTTTGCTGAATGACTGCCACCGGCGGACCATCAGAGTCGGCGACCCCGATGCGCAGCATTCCCTGTGCGTTCAGCGGCAGCGAGAGCAGGAGCCCGACCAGCAGGCCAAAGGCAATAGACATCTTGTTCATAAGGGCGGAAAACATTCGTCTAAGGTCGTCTCTGGAGCGTGCAAATGTGCATGCTATGATGGACGACTCGTTAAGTATTTTATCGTTGTAGACTAATCGCGGCTGAATTCCATGACAAATGAAAACTCGCATCCTATCTATGCCCAGCTGGCCCGCCGTATCCTGATTCTGGATGGTGGCATGGGCACCATGATCCAGCGCCATGCCCTGGGCGAAGCGGATTTTCGCGGGGAACGATTTGCGGACTGGCCGCTGGATGTCAAAGGTAATAACGACCTGTTGGTGCTGACCCGGCCGGATGTGATCGCCGGGGTGCATCAGGCCTATCTGGATGCCGGCGCCGACATTCTGGAAACCAATACGTTCAATGCCACCCGCATTGCCATGGCTGACTACGGGATGGAATCGCTGGTGTGGGAAATCAACCATGCTGCCGCCAGCCTGTGTCGCCAGCTGTGCGATGCGCAGACGGCGGCCAGCCCGGACAAGCCGCGTTTTGTGGCCGGCGTGCTCGGACCAACCAACCGGACGTGCTCGATCAGCCCCAAGGTCAGTGATCCGGGTTTCCGCAACGTGCACTTCGACGAGCTGGTCGAGGCGTATCTGGAGTCGATCGATGGTCTGGTGAAGGGCGGCGCCGATCTGCTGTTGATCGAAACCATTTTCGATACCCTGAACGCCAAGGCGGCAGTGTTTGCCGTGCAAAGCTATTTTGACCGGCACGGCATCACGCTGCCGGTAATGATCTCCGGCACCATCACCGATCAGTCGGGCCGTACCCTGACCGGCCAGACGGTCGAAGCTTTCTACAACAGTCTGGAACACGCCGGGGCGGTGTCGTTCGGCCTCAACTGTGCGCTCGGTCCGGACATGCTGCGCCAGTACCTGGAAGAGTTGTCCGGGCTGTGTACTTCCTATGTCTCGGTGCACCCTAATGCCGGCTTGCCCAATGCCTTCGGCGAGTATGACCTGACGCCGGCCATGATGGCCGAATCGATCCGCAGCTGGGCCGAAGAAGGGCTGATGAATATTGTCGGCGGCTGCTGTGGCACCACCCCGGAGCATATTGCCGCCATGGCCGCGGCAGTGCGCGACCTGCCGCCGCGCGCCTTGCCGGCGATTGAGCCCAAGTGCCGGCTGGCCGGTCTGGAGCCGCTGAATATCGGCGAGCGCGACCTGTTTGTGAATGTCGGAGAACGGACCAATGTCACCGGATCGCGCGCCTTCGCCAAGCTGATTCTCAACGACGATTACAACACCGCACTGGAAGTGGCCCGCCAGCAGGTGGAGAACGGCGCCCAGATCATCGACATCAATATGGACGAGGGCATGCTGGACGCCGAGGCGGCCATGGTGCGCTTTCTCAATCTGATTGCCGCCGAGCCGGATATCGCCCGGGTGCCGGTGATGATCGACTCTTCCAAATGGAGCGTGATCGAGGCCGGTCTGAAGTGCTTCCAGGGCAAGGGCATCGTCAATTCCATCTCGCTCAAGGAGGGCAAGGAAGCTTTCGTGCACCACGCCCGCCTGCTGCGTCGCTACGGCGCCGCCGTGGTGGTGATGGCCTTCGATGAGGCGGGCCAGGCCGATACCCTGCAGCGCAAGATCGATATCTGTCAGCGCAGCTATCGCGTACTGGTGGACGAGGTCGGCTTCCCGCCGCAGGACATCATTTTCGATCCAAATATCTTCGCTGTGGCGACCGGGATTGAGGAACACGCCCGCTATGGTCTGGATTTCATCGAGGCCACCGCCTGGATCCGTGCCCATCTGCCCCATGCCAAGGTGTCCGGCGGGGTGTCGAACGTGTCGTTTTCCTTCCGCGGCAACAACAAGGTGCGGGAAGCCATCCACGCCGTATTCCTGTATCACGCCATTCAGCGCGGCATGACCATGGGCATCGTCAATGCCGGTGCGCTGGAGGTGTATGAAGAAATCGATCCGCAACTGCGTCAGCGTATCGAAGACGTGATTCTGTGCCGCCCGCCGCAGGACGGTGGCGATGCAACAGAGCACCTGATCGCCCTGGCCGAAAGCTTCCGCGGCGAGGCCGCTGCCGGCAAGACCGAAGAACTCGCCTGGCGCAGCCTGCCGGTGGAAAAACGCATCGAACATGCGCTGATCAAGGGCATTACCACCCATATCGTGGAAGACACGGAGCTGCTGCGCCAGCACTACCCGCGGCCGATCAATGTGATCGAAGGTCCGCTGATGGATGGCATGAACGTGGTGGGCGACCTGTTTGGCGCCGGCAAGATGTTCCTGCCGCAGGTGGTCAAATCGGCGCGGGTAATGAAGCAGGCCGTGGCCTATCTCGAGCCGTTCATCGAGGAGGAAAAGCGCCTGAGCGGTGCCGCCGATGCCGGCGTCAAGGGCACCATCATCATGGCGACGGTCAAGGGCGATGTGCACGACATCGGCAAGAATATTGTCGGCGTGGTCCTGCGCTGCAATAACTACGAGGTGATCGACCTGGGGGTCATGGTGCCGGCACAGAAGATTCTGGATGCGGCCCGCGAACACAAGGCCGACATCATCGGCCTGTCCGGTCTGATCACGCCCTCGCTGGAAGAAATGAGCCATGTGGCCAAGGAAATGCAGCGCCAGGGCTTTACCGTGCCGCTGCTGATCGGCGGCGCCACCACCTCGCGTGTGCATACCGCGGTGAAGATCGCCCCGCATTACCAGGGCCCGGTGGTGTATGTGCCGGATGCCAGCCGTGCCGTCGGCGTCTGCTCCAATCTGCTGTCCGAGGACCTGGCGGCCGATTTCAAGCTGAAGGTGGCGGATGATTACCGCCTGGCGCGCGAGATTCACGCCGGTCGCGGCGCCGTGAAGCTGGCCTCGCTCGAGGAGGCGCGTGCCAATCGCCATCGCATCGACTGGTCCGCCTACCAGCCACCGAAACCGCAATGGCTGGGGGTGAAGCAGTTCCGCGATTATTCACTGGCCGAGCTGGCGCAGTACATCGACTGGACACCTTTCTTCCAGAGCTGGGAGCTGGCCGGACGTTATCCGGCCATCCTCGATGACGAGGTGGTGGGCGAATCGGCGCGTTCGCTGTGGCATGACGCGCAGCGCATGCTGCAGCAGATTGTCGACGAGCACTGGCTGCGGGCCAACGGGGTGATCGGTCTGTTCCCGGCGCAGTCGGTGAATCAGGAAGACATCCGCATTCTCGATCCGCAGGATGGCCATGAACGCATGACCTGGGTCGGTCTGCGCCAGCAGTTGCCCAAGGCGCGCAGCGAGGATGCCCGGGCCAACTGGGCGCTGGCCGATTTCATTGCCCCGGCCGACAGCGGGGTACAGGACTATATCGGCGCCTTTGCCGTGACGGCCGGCATCGGGATCGATCAACATGTCGCCCGCTTCGAGGCGGCCGGTGATGACTACTCGGCGATCATGCTCAAGGCGCTGGCAGACCGGCTGGCGGAAGCCTTTGCCGAACGTCTGCACCAGCGTGTGCGTACCGAGTTCTGGGGCTATGCCGCCGATGAGCAACTGGACAACGAGGCACTGATCCGGGAGTCCTACCGTGGCATCCGCCCGGCGCCCGGCTATCCGGCCTGCCCGGATCATTCGGTCAAGCCGGCGCTGTTTGCCCTGCTGGATGCGCCGGCCATCGGCATGTCGCTGACCGAAAACCACGCCATGCTGCCGACGGCGGCGGTGAGCGGTTTCTATTTCAGTCATCCGGACAGTCGCTACTTTGGCATCGGTAAGGTAGATCGCGATCAGGTGGCCAGTGTGGCCGAGCGCAAGGGGCAGCCGCTGGGGCAGGTTGAGCGTGACCTGGCATCCAATCTGGGCTACGAGGCCTGAGGCCGGGGGCCCGTCGCTTGCGTGCGGCGGGCGTTGTGCTTATTTCAGCCGGGTGACCGGGACCTGCACATTGGCTGCTGGGCCGGACAGCCACAGCACGCCATCCTGGATGGTGGCCGTCAGCTGCATGCTGCGCTCGCAGAGCGTGGCCAGTTCCTGCAGGGTGGCCGGTGAGACGCTCAGGACCTGCAGATTGTCGAAGCGGCCGTACTTGTTTTCGTTCTGCTGCCACCAGATGTCGGCAGCACGGCCACCATAGCTGTAGACCAGTACCTGATCGGCCCGGCCACAGGCCTTGCGCAGACGCTTTTCATCCGGTTCGCCCAGCTCGATCCACAGTTCGATTTCGTCGGAATAATTCTTCTGCCACAGATCCGGTTCTTCGTCGGTGCTGATGCCTTTGGTGAATCCCAGCGTTTCGCTGGCATGCAGGGCAAAGACCGCCAGGCGCAGCATCATGCGCTCGATGGTTTCCGACGGATGCTGGGCCAGGGTCAGGCCATGGCTGGCGTAGTAGCCGCGATCCATGTCAGCGATGCTGATTTCGGCTTTATAGATAGTGGACTTCAACGCCATGAGGCTCTTTCGGTGGGTCGAGAAGCGAGCAGTTTAGCTGTTTTGCCGGCCGATCTCTGTATCTGCATGTACGGATTCGGATAGCCGGAGGTTTTCTTGTCCGACAAATCCCGTTACACTTGCGCACCCCACAAAGAGCCAATTCTTTGTGCGTGGTCTCTTTTGCCTCATTTCACCCCGTCTGCCTGAATTGGTTTCGCACTGGTTGCGAAGGGCCGTCGCTGGAGTTTCATCACTTATGTCCGACAATCAATTTGCCGACCTCGGTCTGGCCGAACCTTTGCTGCGCGCTGTTGCCGATACGGGCTATACCAGCCCGACCCCGATCCAGCTGAAAGCCATTCCGCTGGTGTTGCAGGGCGGCGACCTGCTGGCAGCGGCCCAGACCGGTACCGGCAAAACTGCCGGCTTTACGCTGCCCCTGCTGCAGCGTCTGGCCGACAAGCCCTGCAAGCGCGCCGGCCATCCGCGCGCACTGGTGCTGACGCCGACCCGCGAGCTGGCCGCCCAGGTCGAAGAGGCCGTACGCATCTATGGCAAATATCTGCCGTTGCGCTCCATGGTGATGTTCGGCGGTGTCGGCTTCAATCCCCAGGCCGCCCAGCTGCGCAAGCCGGTCGACGTGCTGGTGGCCACCCCGGGCCGTCTGCTGGACCATGTGTCGCAAAAGACCCTGAGCCTGTCGGACATTGAAATCCTGGTGCTGGACGAAGCCGACCGCATGCTGGACATGGGCTTCATCCACGATATCCGCAAGGTACTGGCGCTGTTGCCGGCCAAGCGGCAGAACCTGCTGTTCTCGGCGACCTTCTCCGACGACATCAAGGCACTGGCTGACCGCCTGCTGGACAACCCGGGGCTGGTGGAGGTCGCGCGCCGCAATACCACCAGCGAGCAGGTGGCACAGCGGGTGCATCTGGTCGACCGCGACAAGAAGACCGAGCTGCTGACCCGTCTGATCAAGGACGGCAACTGGTTCCAGGTGCTGGTGTTTACCCGCACCAAGCATGGCGCCAATCGTCTGGCAGAAAAGCTGGAGAAGAGCGGCATTCCGGCCGCCGCCATTCACGGCAACAAGAGCCAGGGTGCGCGCACCCGTGCGCTTGCCGATTTCAAGAGCAATACCCTGCAGGTGCTGGTGGCGACCGATATCGCCGCGCGTGGTCTGGATATCGATCAGCTGCCGCATGTGGTGAATTTCGAGCTGCCGAATGTCCCGGAGGATTATGTACACCGCATCGGTCGTACCGGTCGCGCCGGCAATACCGGCGAAGCCGTCTCGCTGGTGTGCGTGGATGAATTCAAGTTCCTCAAGGATATCGAGAAGCTGATTCGTCAGCCGATCGAGCAGTTCACCATTCCGGGTTTCGAGGCGGATCTCACGGTCAAGCCGGAACCGATCCTGATGGGAGGCGCGAATCGCCAGGGGCGTGCTCCGCGCGGTCAGGGCGGGGCGCAGGGACGTGGTCAGGGCCATGCCCAGCCGCGTCAGGCCAAGGGCAATCCGGGGACCAATCCGGGGCAGCGCAAGCCCGGCCCCAGCAAGCCGCCGCGCAAGCCGGCGCCGCGTCAGGGCTGATTGTCGTGCACGCCGGTCAGTGTCTCGCGCGCCTGCTGCAGGATATTCTCGGACAGCGAGCGGTCACTGACGGCGCGTGCCAGCATCACCGCACCCAGCATCAGGCTGAGTGCGGCCTGCGGCGCCAGCCGGCAATCCGGCAAGTGCTGCAGATGTTGCAATAACTGTTCAATACCCAGCGTGAAAGCCTGCCGCGAGCGGGTATCGCGTCTGGCCATCTCGCCGGCCAGGGCTGCCGCCAGGCAGCCGGTTTCCGGATGTTCGACATGCTGGCGTGACAGATAGTCCTCTACCAGAGCACGGAATGGCTGCTGCGGATGCGACTGCTGCAACGCTTGCCAATGTTTCAGCTGGCTGGCGAAGGCATGCTCGCAGGTGGCGGCGACCAGTGCCTCCTTGTCGGCAAAGTGGGCGTAGAATCCACCATGTGTCATGCCAAGATCTGCCATCAGGTTGGCAATCCCGACACTGTTGAGTCCTTCCGATCGATATCTTCTGGCGGAAACCGACAGGATCCGCTGGCGGGTTTTCTTTTTATCTTCAGGGTGATAGCGCATGATGGTTGTCAAAAATTCCTTGTTTGTATGATCCCCATCATATAAATAAAGAGTTTTGATTTCAATCAGATAGCTTAATAAGGACAACCATGCTGCCGACAACATTCTGGCGGGTGCCGACTGCCCTGAGCTACCATTTTGTCTATGGAACTGATCAAATTCTTACAGCAGCAGGGACTGGGTTCCCGCAAGGTATGCCGCCAGTTGGTACGGGACGGGCGGGTCAGCCTGGATGGCCGCTGTGTGACCGATCCGGATCTGGCCCTGGATCCGGACGCCATCGGCCAGCTGTGCATCGATGATGAGGTGCGCGAGATCCTGCACTTTCCCCTGTACGTGTTGTTGAACAAACCGGGCGATGTCGAGGTGTCTCACCAGCCGCAACACTATCCGAGCGTGTTTTCCCTGTTGCCACCGTCGCTGCAGCAGGCCGGTCTGGCGGCGGTGGGGCGGCTGGATGCGGATACCACCGGGCTGTTGTTGCTGACAACAGACGGTCAGTTCGTGCACGCACTGACCTCGCCGCGCCGCCATGTGGCCAAACGCTATCGCGTTACGCTCAAGCACCCTCTGACAGATGAAATGCTGGACCGACTTAAAGCTGGCGTCATATTGAAAGACGATATTGAGCCGACCAGAGCCGATGCAGTGGAACCGCTGGATGCCCATACCTTGCTGCTGACGATTTCTGAAGGACGTTACCACCAGGTCAAGCGCATGGTGGCCGCCGCCGGCAATCGGGTCACGGCGCTGCACCGCGAAGCCATGGGGGCGCTGACCCTGGGTGAGCTGGCGGAAGGTAGCTGGCGTTATCTGACGGCGTCGGAACGGCAGGGCTTCGGCTTCTGACTTGTAATCCGCTGGCATGCCTACATTTACTGAGCCACGGCCATGGACTTCTTGCCATGGTTTTTCATGACTGGAAATGGATATGCAGCAGTTTGACGGAACGACCATTGTGTCTGTGCGCCGCGGGCGCCATGTAGCGCTGGGCGGCGATGGCCAGGTGACCCTGGGCAACATCGTGATCAAGGCGAGCGCTCGCAAAATTCGACGTCTGTATCATGACAAGGTGCTGGCAGGTTTCGCCGGGGGCACCGCCGATGCTTTCACGCTGTTCGAGCGCTTTGAGGCCAAGCTGGAAAAGCATCAGGGCCACCTGGTGCGTTCGGCGGTCGAACTGGCCAAGGACTGGCGCACGGATCGCATGCTGCGTCGCCTTGAGGCCATGCTGATTGTGGCGGATACCGAAAATACACTGATCATCACCGGCAATGGCGATGTGCTGGAGCCCGAGCAGGGCATTGCCGCCATCGGTTCCGGAGGCGCGTTTGCCCAGTCGGCCGCCCGTGCCCTGTTCGAGAATACCGAGCTGGACCCGCAGGTGATCGTCAAGAAATCGCTGGAGATTGCCGGCGACATCTGTATCTATACCAACCAGAATCACCTAATCGAAACGCTGGGCGCCGATTGACCGGCCTGCCCGGTCGTCAGCGTGGGAGAGGTCCATGACGCACATGACCCCGCAAGAAATCGTTCATGAATTGAACAAACACATTATCGGACAGGATGCTGCCAAGCGTGCTGTCGCCATCGCCCTGCGCAATCGCTGGCGTCGCCAGCAGGTTGACGAGGCGCTGCGCAATGAAATCACCCCGAAGAATATCCTGATGATCGGCCCGACCGGGGTCGGCAAGACCGAGATCGCCCGCCGACTGGCGCGTCTGGCCAATGCCCCCTTCATCAAGGTCGAGGCCACTAAGTTCACGGAGGTCGGCTATGTCGGCCGCGATGTCGACACCATCATCCGCGACCTGGTGGAGATCGCCATCAAGGATGCACGTGACGGCGCCATCAAGCGCAACCGCTACCGTGCAGAAGACGCTGCCGAAGAACGGATTCTGGATGTGCTGCTGCCGCGACCGCGGCAAAGCACCGGCTTTTTTGCCGATGAGCCCGCCGCCAGTGAAAAGCCGGAAGAAAACGCCACCCGGCAGAAGTTCCGCAAGATGCTGCGCGAGGGCAGTCTGAACGACAAGGAAATCGAGATCGAAGTGGCCGACGCAGCGCCGCGGATGGAAATCATGACGCCACCCGGCATGGAAGATTTTTCCAGTCAGCTGCAAAGCATGTTCCAGGGTCTGGCCAGTGGTCGTACCAAGCCGCGCAAGATGAAGGTGGCCGAGGCGCTGAAGCTGGTGACCGACGAGGAAGCAGCCAAGCTGGTGAATGAGGAAGATCTGAAGCTGGAAGCGCTGCGTAATGTCGAGCAGAACGGTATCGTCTTTATTGATGAGATCGACAAGGTCGCCAGCCGCTCTGAAGGGCAGGGGGCCGATGTCTCGCGTGCCGGCGTTCAGCGCGACCTGCTACCACTGGTCGAAGGCACCACCGTCACCACCAAATACGGCATGGTCAAGACCGACCATATCCTGTTCATTGCCTCCGGTGCTTTCCATCTGGCAAAACCGTCGGATCTGATTCCGGAGCTGCAGGGGCGTTTCCCGATCCGCGTCGAGTTGACCTCCCTGTCGGTTGGCGACTTCCGCCAGATTCTGACCAATACCGATGCCTGCCTGACGCGTCAGTATGAAGCGCTGCTGGCCACCGAAGGCGTCGAGCTGGTCTTCAGTGAGTCCGGGATCGAACGCATGGCCGAGATTGCCTGGTCGGTGAACGAGAAGACCGAGAATATTGGTGCGCGTCGTCTATATACGGTGATCGAAAAGCTGCTGGAGGAAATCTCCTTTGATGCCCGTGCGGGGCGCTTCGAGATCGATGCCGCGTATGTGGACAGTAAGCTTGATGTACTGGCACAACGGGAAGATCTGGCGCGCTACGTTCTATAAATTGCCTTCGGAGGGCAATTTGTTAAAAAAACCGCCCATGTGGCGGTTTTTTTCATGCCGGACGGCGAGTTTCAATGGATGGCAGGCAGAATCGACGGCCATCCGGCCAGTGGTCTCAAATGGTAAATAGATGACATTATCGGATCAATCTTTTTAAAATCATGATGTTGGGTAAATAACTAGCCGAATTGCCTGCTTTTTTGAAATTAAGTGTTGACGAGGGTGGTCCTTCCGCGTATAGTTCACCTCCTCAGCTGCAGCAACACACGCAGCACCGCTCTTTAACAAAACGAACAACCGATAGGTGTGAGTGCCGGGAAAGACCGACACTTGCACTGCAAGAGACAGAAAAAAAACCTTACGGGGTTCTTTTGAAGTCCTTGCGTGCCAGATAGTACGAAAAGCATAGAGATTGAACTGAAGAGTTTGATCCTGGCTCAGATTGAACGCTGGCGGCATGCTTTACACATGCAAGTCGAACGGCAGCACGGGAGCTTGCTCCTGGTGGCGAGTGGCGAACGGGTGAGTAATGCGTCGGAACGTGCCGAGTAATGGGGGATAACGCAGCGAAAGTTGTGCTAATACCGCATACGCTCTGAGGAGGAAAGCGGGGGACCTTTGGGCCTCGCGTTATTCGAGCGGCCGACGTCTGATTAGCTAGTTGGTGGGGTAAAGGCCCACCAAGGCGACGATCAGTAGCGGGTCTGAGAGGATGATCCGCCACACTGGGACTGAGACACGGCCCAGACTCCTACGGGAGGCAGCAGTGGGGAATTTTGGACAATGGGGGCAACCCTGATCCAGCCATGCCGCGTGTCTGAAGAAGGCCTTCGGGTTGTAAAGGACTTTTGTCAGGGAGCAAATCCTGCTTGTGAATAATGAGCGGGGATGAGAGTACCTGAAGAATAAGCACCGGCTAACTACGTGCCAGCAGCCGCGGTAATACGTAGGGTGCAAGCGTTAATCGGAATTACTGGGCGTAAAGCGTGCGCAGGCGGTTTTGCAAGTCTGATGTGAAAGCCCCGGGCTCAACCTGGGAACGGCATTGGAGACTGCAAGGCTAGAGTGCGTCAGAGGGGGGTAGAATTCCACGTGTAGCAGTGAAATGCGTAGAGATGTGGAGGAATACCGATGGCGAAGGCAGCCCCCTGGGATGACACTGACGCTCATGCACGAAAGCGTGGGGAGCAAACAGGATTAGATACCCTGGTAGTCCACGCCCTAAACGATGTCAACTAGCTGTTGGGGGTTTGAATCCTTGGTAGCGTAGCTAACGCGAGAAGTTGACCGCCTGGGGAGTACGGCCGCAAGGTTAAAACTCAAAGGAATTGACGGGGACCCGCACAAGCGGTGGATGATGTGGATTAATTCGATGCAACGCGAAAAACCTTACCTGCTCTTGACATGTACCGAAGCCCGAAGAGATTTGGGTGTGCCCGAAAGGGAGCGGTAACACAGGTGCTGCATGGCTGTCGTCAGCTCGTGTCGTGAGATGTTGGGTTAAGTCCCGCAACGAGCGCAACCCTTGTCATTAGTTGCCATCATTAAGTTGGGCACTCTAATGAGACTGCCGGTGACAAACCGGAGGAAGGTGGGGATGACGTCAAGTCCTCATGGCCCTTATGAGCAGGGCTTCACACGTCATACAATGGTCGGTACAGAGGGTCGCGAAGCCGCGAGGTGGAGCCAATCTCAAAAAACCGATCGTAGTCCGGATCGCACTCTGCAACTCGAGTGCGTGAAGTCGGAATCGCTAGTAATCGCAGATCAGCATGCTGCGGTGAATACGTTCCCGGGTCTTGTACACACCGCCCGTCACACCATGGGAGTGGGGGATACCAGAAGTGGGTAGGCTAACCGCAAGGAGGCCGCTTACCACGGTATGCTTCATGACTGGGGTGAAGTCGTAACAAGGTAGCCGTAGGGGAACCTGCGGCTGGATCACCTCCTTTCTAGAGAAAGTCGATCCTGGTACTCACAGCCTATCGGTTGTTCAGCGAGTGGAATGGTAATCAGAGGGCCTGAGGGGTCTTGTGATTAGCGTTTCAAGCGCATTGATCTTTAACAAACTGAAGAAGCCGAATACAAAATTGATTCTGAGCCAGGATGGTTTCATCCTCGTTTGGATTCAACTTTGGGTAATTGTATGTATCGACGTTTTGCCGGTAGAGGTACCGGCAAGGCGAGTGCGCAAGGCCCTTGAAATGATAGGGTCAAGCGAGTAAGTGCATCTGGTGGATGCCTTGGCGATCATAGGCGATGAAGGACGTGTAAGCCTGCGAAAAGCGCGGGGGAGCTGGCAATAGAGCTTTGATCCCGCGATGTCCGAATGGGGAAACCCGGCCCTTAGGGGTCACTCCCACCTGAACACATAGGGTGGGTAGAGCGAACGCGGAGAACTGAAACATCTAAGTACCCGCAGGAAAAGAAATCAACCGAGATTCCGTGAGTAGTGGTGAGCGAAAATGGAAGAGCCTGTACGTTTTAGCCGTTGAGTTAGTGGAAGAGTCTGGAAAGGCTCGCCGTAGTGGGTGATAGCCCCGTACACGAAAACTGAATGGTGGCACTGAGCGTACGACAAGTAGGGCGGGACACGAGAAATCCTGTCTGAAGATGGGGGGACCATCCTCCAAGGCTAAATACTCATGATCGACCGATAGTGAACCAGTACCGTGAGGGAAAGGCGAAAAGAACCCCGGGAGGGGAGTGAAATAGAACCTGAAACCGGATGCATACAAACAGTGGGAGCCTCGCAAGGGGTGACTGCGTACCTTTTGTATAATGGGTCAGCGACTTACGTTCAGTAGCGAGCTTAACCGAATAGGGGAGGCGTAGCGAAAGCGAGTCCGAATAGGGCGCTTCAGTTGCTGGGCGTAGACCCGAAACCGAGTGATCTATCCATGGCCAGGATGAAGGTGCGGTAACACGCACTGGAGGTCCGAACCCACTAATGTTGCAAAATTAGGGGATGAGCTGTGGATAGGGGTGAAAGGCTAAACAAACTCGGAGATAGCTGGTTCTCCCCGAAAACTATTTAGGTAGTGCCTCATGTATCACTTCCGGGGGTAAAGCACTGTTATGGCTAGGGGGTCATTGCGACTTACCAACCCATGGCAAACTCTGAATACCGGAAAGTGCGAGCATGGGAGACAGACGGTGGGTGCTAACGTCCATCGTCAAGAGGGAAACAACCCAGACCGCCAGCTAAGGTCCCAAATGATCAGTTAAGTGGTAAACGAAGTGGGAAGGCCCAGACAGCCAGGATGTTGGCTTAGAAGCAGCCATCATTTAAAGAAAGCGTAATAGCTCACTGGTCGAGTCGTCCTGCGCGGAAGATGTAACGGGGCTCAAACTGATAACCGAAGCTGCGGATTTGCACGCGAGTGCAAGTGGTAGGGGAGCGTTCTGTAGGTCTGTGAAGGTGTGTCGAAAGGCATGCTGGAGATATCAGAAGTGCGAATGCTGACATGAGTAGCGATAAAGCGGGTGAAAAGCCCGCTCACCGAAAGCCCAAGGTTTCCTACGCAACGTTCATCGGCGTAGGGTGAGTCGGCCCCTAAGGCGAGGCAGAAATGCGTAGTCGATGGGAAACTGGTTAACATTCCAGTACTTTCATACAGTGCGATGGGGGGACGGAGAAGGTTAGGTCAGCCAACTGTTGGAATAGTTGGTTCAAGCTGGTAGGCGGGACACGCAGGCAAATCCACGTGTTCGTTAACGCCGAGAAGTGATAACGAGGGTCTACGGACCTGAAGTGACTGATACCCTGCTTCCAGGAAAAGCCTCTAAGCTTCAGCTGTATGAGAACCGTACCGCAAACCGACACAGGTGGGCAGGAAGAAAATTCTAAGGTGCTTGAGAGAACTCAGGAGAAGGAACTCGGCAAATTGATACCGTAACTTCGGGAGAAGGTATGCCTCTTAGGGTGTAGGACTTCGCGTCCGAAGCTTTGAGAGGTCGCAGAGAATCGGTGGCTGCGACTGTTTATCAAAAACACAGCACTGTGCCAACACGAAAGTGGACGTATACGGTGTGACGCCTGCCCGGTGCCGGAAGGTTAAGTGATGGGGTGCAAGCTCTTGATCGAAGCCCCGGTAAACGGCGGCCGTAACTATAACGGTCCTAAGGTAGCGAAATTCCTTGTCGGGTAAGTTCCGACCCGCACGAATGGCGTAACGATGGCCACACTGTCTCCTCCTGAGACTCAGCGAAGTTGAAATGTTTGTGAAGATGCAATCTACCCGCTGCTAGACGGAAAGACCCCGTGAACCTTTACTGTAGCTTTGCATGGGACTTTGAACAGACTTGTGTAGGATAGGTGGGAGGCTATGAAGCGTGAACGCTAGTTTGCGTGGAGCCGTCCTTGAAATACCACCCTGGTGTGTTTGAGGTTCTAACCTAGGTCCGTGATCCGGATCGGGGACAGTGCATGGTAGGCAGTTTGACTGGGGCGGTCTCCTCCCAAAGTGTAACGGAGGAGTTCGAAGGTCACCTAGGTACGGTCGGAAATCGTGCTGATAGTGCAATGGCAAAAGGTGGCTTAACTGCGAGACCGACAAGTCGAGCAGGTGCGAAAGCAGGACATAGTGATCCGGTGGTTCTGAATGGAAGGGCCATCGCTCAACGGATAAAAGGTACTCCGGGGATAACAGGCTGATTCCGCCCAAGAGTTCACATCGACGGCGGAGTTTGGCACCTCGATGTCGGCTCATCACATCCTGGGGCTGTAGCCGGTCCCAAGGGTATGGCTGTTCGCCATTTAAAGTGGTACGCGAGCTGGGTTCAAAACGTCGTGAGACAGTTTGGTCCCTATCTGCAGTGGGCGTTGGAAGTTTGACGGGGGCTGCTCCTAGTACGAGAGGACCGGAGTGGACGAACCTCTGGTGTACCGGTTGTCACGCCAGTGGCATCGCCGGGTAGCTAAGTTCGGAAGAGATAACCGCTGAAAGCATCTAAGCGGGAAACTCGCCTGAAGATGAGACTTCCCTGAGGGCTAGACCCTCCTGAAGAGTCGTTCGAGACCAGGACGTTGATAGGTCGGGTGTGGAAGCGCTGTGAGGCGTGAAGCTAACCGATACTAATGGCTCGTGAGGCTTGATCCTATCATTTGATGGGCTTTGTGCCCGATACATACGAATTCAAACCAAACGGCTTCTGCAGTTTGTAGACAGTTTATGTCTGGCGGCCATAGCGAGGTGGTCCCACGCCTTCCCATCCCGAACAGGACCGTGAAACGCCTTAGCGCCGATGATAGTGCGGCATTCGCCGTGTGAAAGTAGGACACTGCCAGACTCCCCATGCAAAGCCCAGACCTTCAGGTCTGGGCTTTTTGCTTTGTGCATGCGACAGGTTCAGCAAGTCAGATCGCTTGTAATCGACGCAAAACCTCGTCTGCCGACAAGTTGCCTCCCAGTGTCAGATCGGTCGCGATGAACGTGATCTCATGGCAGACCCCGCGAGCGCTCAGCAGTAGTTGGCTATTGCCGTCTGCCAGTCGCACGGTGGCTGATTCGATGCTGGAAGGCCAGTGCAGTGTATCTACCCCCAACTCGAAGTCGGCGACAGTGTCCTGCCCGTCCAGGTCTTCTGCCTGCCAGACAAACTGGTCGCGCCCGGCACCGCCGTACATCCAGTCGTGGCCCGGGCCGCCATGCAATAGGTCGTCCTCCTCGCCGCCTCGCAGCAAATCATTGCCTGCTCCACCCGACAGGTGGTCCTTGCCCTGGTGTCCATGCAGCTCATCATCGCCGTGGTTGCCCCAAAGTGAATCATGACCGGCAAATCCCTCCAGAAAATCGTCTCCTTCGCCGCCAGAGAGCAGATCGTCACCGTCATCACCTGCGAGATCATCCACCCCGTCGCCCCCGCTCAGACAGTCATGCCCCGGCCCGCCGCGCAAGGTATCGTCACCCTCTTCGCCCCACAGCCAGTCATTACCCGTCTCCCCATAGAGATAATCATTGTCTTCACCGCCAAACATCAGGTCATCACCGTCCTGTCCGTGGAGAAAATCCTCCCGTTGGCCGCCTTCCAGCCAGTCTGGCCCCGGGCTGCCCTGCAGCCGGTCCGATTCGGCGCTGCCGATTATCCATGGGAGGTGGTCCGACGCGAAAGGTGATGCCTGGTACTGCGTTGCAAGCAGCTGCATGGTCTGTCTCCTGTTGGAAAGTGTTGTCGCACGAGGCACCTACCTTAGCTCAGGCAACTGCACCTCAGACAGGGACGGCTCATGTTCTGACTGTGTTTTGGGGATGATGCTGTGTGTTTTACCGCGACGGTCAGAATCCCCCCACAAACATCGCACTGGCTTCGTCGTACGCTGCGGAGGTGCATCCAGCGTGATGTCTGGTGCGAATCTACAGAGGAATAGAGATCATGTTGCAACAGCAGACAGCGGCAAGCGGCAGCGAGCGTGTGACGTCAGGTGGTCGTTTGGTGAAGATGGCTCCGCCGCAAGGTGGGCGTATCGAAGGGGGACACGACAACGATATATTGGTTGGACGGGGACTGGATGATTATCTGTATGGCGCAGCGGGCAATGATGTCCTGATCGGTGGCGCCGGCAATGATTATCTGGAGGGTGGGGAGGGGGATGATCTGCTGTGGGGGCAGAGCGGTGATGATGTGATGCATGGTGGCCCGGGCAATGATCGCTTGCTGGGCGGCTATGGCATGGATGATCTGGGGGGCGAGGCCGGCAATGACCATTTGTATGGTGGACCGGGCGATGACTATATCGAGGGCGCGAGTGGGGATGATGAACTGGATGGCGGCGCGGGAGATGACGAACTGTACGGACAAGAGGGGGCGGATACGTTGTCAGGCGGGCCCGGCAATGACCAGCTGTTTGGCGGGGAGGGTGATGACCGGCTGCGCGGTGGACCGGGCCATGACTGGATCAGTGGCGGAGATGGACATGACCGGTTTATCTGGCTGGCGGAAGAGATGGACGGGCAGGACACCATCGTGGATTTCGAGCTGGGGGTGGATTCCCTGCGATGGCCTGCCTGCGTGGCCTCGATCGGCTTGCAGTCCTCTCCGGCGGGTAGCCGACTGTCGCTGAACGGACCCGAGTGTCACCACGAAATACGCTTTGTTGCCTCGGATCTGACGCTGGCCGGGACGCTCTCGACCGATGAGGTATTGCGCCGCTTGCAGGCGGACTGAACCAGGTCGTCGGCTATCAAGATCACGCCCCGCGGAAAGATCGGCGGGGCGTGGTCTTCCCGGAAGTCGGGATCAGCTGTCGATGCGCTCGATCTGGGCACCGACGGCGCTGAGTTTCTTTTCGATGTGCTCGTAGCCGCGGTCCAGATGGTAGATGCGATCTACATAGGTATCACCATCGGCCACCAGGCCGGCAATCACCAGGCTGGCGGAGGCGCGCAGGTCGGTGGCCATCACCGTGGCGCCGGAGAGCTTCTCGACGCCCTTGATGATGGCAGTATTGCCCTCCACCTCGATCTGCGCCCCCATGCGATTGAGCTCTGGCACGTGCATGAAGCGGTTTTCGAAGATGGTTTCGGTGACGACGGCCGTCCCTTCGGCCACGCAGTTGAGCGTCATCAGCTGCGCCTGCATGTCGGTCGGGAAGGCCGGATAAGGCAGGGTGCGGGCATTGACCGCCTTGGGACGGTGCTTCATGTCGAGCGAGATCCAGTCGCTGCCGGCTTCGATGACCGCGCCGGTTTCGGCCAGCTTGTCCAGAACCGCATCCATGGAGGACGGGTCGGCATTGCGCAGCACCAGATGACCGCGGGTCATGGCGGCGGCAACCAGGAAGGTACCGGCTTCGATGCGGTCCGGCATGATGGCATGTTCAGCACCATGCAGGCGTTCGACCCCATGGATCTCCAGTCGATCCGTGCCGATGCCGCTGATGTCGGCGCCCATCTTGTTGAGGCACAGTGCCAGATCGGTGATTTCCGGCTCGCGCGCGGCATTTTCCAGCACGGTGGTGCCTTCGGCCAGCACGGCGGCCATCAGCAGGTTTTCCGTGGCGCCGACACTGACCATATCCATGACGATATTGGTGCCGCGCAGGCGTTTGGCGCGCGCCTTGACGTAACCGTGCTCAATGATGACCTCTGCCCCCATGGCGACCAGCCCCTTGATGTGCAGGTCGACCGGGCGGCTGCCGATGGCGCAGCCGCCGGGCAGGGAGACGGTGGCTTCGCCGAAACGCGCCAGGGTCGGGCCGAGCACCAGGATGGAAGCGCGCATGGTCTTGACCAGATCGTAGGGCGCGACCAGATTGTCGATGGCCGAGGCCGTGATCTCGATTTCATGCACGTTGTCGGTCATGACCCGCGCGCCCATCTCCTGCAGCAGTTTCTGCGTGGTGGCGATATCGCGCAGCATGGGGACGTTGGTCAGCTTGAGGGTGTCGGCGGTCAGCAGACCGGCGCACAGGATGGGCAGGGCGGCGTTCTTGGCACCGGAAACCCGGATTTCGCCCTTGAGCGGGCCGTTGCCGCAAATATGCAATTTTTCCATGATCTGCGGTCAGCCCTGCTGTTGCTGCCATTCGTCCGGGGTCTTGGCCTTGACGATGGACAGGGCATGGATTTCATTACTGTCCAGGCGCGATTTGATGACTTCCTTCACCATGCGGTGGCGATCGACCAGCCGCTTTCCGGCAAAGGCCTCGGCGACAACGGTCGCGTAAAAGTGATGGCCATCACCCTCGACTTCGAGGTGGGTGCAGTCCAGTCCGGCGGCAATGTATTGCTTGACCTGTTCGGCGGTAACCATGAGTGTTCCTGAAAAAGAATGCTAGCGGCGCAGCTTGTAGCCGGAATGGATCAGCCACAAGGCCATTGCCGATATGAAGACGAAGCTTGCCCCGACGACGCTGAATGCCAGCCATGGGCTGGTATCCGACTGGGCGAAGAAGCCGTAGCGGAAGCCGTCGATCATGTAGAAGACCGGGTTGAAGTGCGACACGGCCTTCCAGAAGGGGGGCAAGGTGTGTATCGAGTAAAACACCCCTGACAGGAAAGTCAGCGGCATGATCAAAAAGTTCTGAAAGGCAGCCAGCTGGTCGAATTTTTCCGCCCAGATGCCCGCAACGACGCCAAGCGCGCCGAGCGCCCCACAGCCGAGTACGGCAAAGACCAGCACCCAGAGCGGATGCGCCGGCCAGGGCAGTCCGAACCAGGCCGTCACGACCAGGACTCCCAGACCGACCACCAGACCGCGTACCACGGCAGCCAGCAGGTAGGCGGCAAAGAAGTCCAGTGCCGACAGCGGCGGCAGCAGGAGGAAGACAATATTGCCGGTGATCTTTGACTGGATCAGGCTGGACGAGCCGTTGGCGAAGGCATTTTGCGCCATCGACATCATGGCCAGGCCCGGGATCAGGAAGGTCGTATAGCTGACTCCCGGGTAGGCTTCGATATGCCTTGCCATGGCATGAGAGAAAATCAGCTGATACAGCAGGGCCGTCATGACCGGCGCGGCCACGGTCTGGAACGATACCTTCCAGAAGCGCACCAGTTCTTTCTTCAACAGTGTCAGGAAGCCCTGCATCAGTTGCCTCCTTGCATCATTTTGACAAACACATCTTCCAGATCGGTTTCGATGACCGACAGTTCGCGGATTTCCACGCCGGCTTCGCGCAGGCAGGCCATCACGGATTCGAGTTTGGCGATATCGCTCAGCTGCAGAACGATGCGATCGTCATCACTGGGGCGCTGCAGCGGCTGAAGGGCTGCCGGCAGCGGGGCGGACAGCTTGAGCGCCACTTCGCGGCGCGCACTGTGCGCCAGCAGCCGGCTCTTGTCTTCCAGCGCGATCAGTTTGCCCTTCTTGAGCATGGCGATGCGGCTGCACAGCTCCTGGGCTTCTTCCAGATAGTGGGTGGTGAGCACGATGGTGTGTCCGGCCTGGTTGAGTTCGCGGACGAATACCCACAGGCTTTGCCGCAACTCGACGTCGACGCCGGCTGTCGGCTCGTCCAGCACGATGACTGGCGGACGGTGCACCAGCGCCTGCGCCACCATGACGCGACGCTTCATGCCGCCCGACAAGGCCCGCATATTGGCGTTTGCCTTGTCGGCCAGCCCCAGCTTGAACAACAGCTCATCGATCCAGGCATCGTTGCGTGTCAGGCCAAAATAGCCGGACTGGAACTGCAGGGTTTCGCGCACAGACAGGAAGGGATCGAACACCAGTTCCTGCGGGACGACGCCCAGACTCTGGCGTGCCTGGCGGAAGTCGCGCTGCACGTCGTGCCCCATGACATGGATGCTGCCGCTGTCCGGACGGGTCAGGCCGGCCAAGGCGCTGATCAGGGTGGTCTTGCCGGCGCCGTTCGGGCCGAGCAGGGCGAAGAACTCGCCGGGTTCAACGGTAAAGCTGACTTGATCGAGCGCGGTCAGCGCGCCGAAGTGCTTGCTGACCGACTGAATGGTGATTGCACTAGGCATGGGGGTCCATCATCGGCAAAGAGAGGCGAATTATATGCGCAAGATGGATAACTGTCAGTAGTTGTGGACAGGAAATTGCATAAAAAAGAATGGGTTGTCGGTCATGATATACCGACAACCCATTCGGGGGGCGTGCGTTCAGTGCGCGGCGGAGGCGTCCGGCTTGCGGGCCAGTGGGGCACTGCTTGGTGTCGCGCTGGGCGCGCTGTCCGGGGCCACCAGCTGGTCGATATCGATATCGTCGTTTGGCTTGCCGGCAGCCGGGGCGGAAGCGTCCACCCGATTGCCGTTGATCTGCGCGGCACGGTATTGCAGGTAGGCATCCCGGGTGTAGCTGTAGGGATCCAGCGCGGCCTCGTCGATCGCTTCGCCGGCCTCCAGCAGGCGCTGGCGCTTGTCGACCAGTTGCAGGCCCCAGGCGACGTTGGCGGTGGCCGGTTCCTTGTACAGGATGCGGCGATCCGGCGAGACATAGACCGTGGTCATGGTGCCGATGCCGTCCCGCACGGTGGACGGGCCCAGCAATGGCAGTACCAGGTAGTTGCTGTCTTTCCAGCCCCAGCGGGCCAGCGTGTCGCCCAGGGTGGTCTTGTTGCTTTGCAGGCCCATCGGGGTGGCAAAGTCGACCAGGCCGAAGACCCCGAGGGTGGTATTGACCGCCACCCGCATCAGATCATTCATGGCCTTGACCGGCTGGGCGCTGAGCACATCGTTGACGAAGCTGTAGGCGTCCATCACGTTGTCGAAGAAGTTGCCGACACCGGTACGTACCGGTTGCGGTGTCACCTTGCGATAGGCTTGGGCAACCGGTTTGGCTACTGCACGATCCAGCTTGTCATTGAAGCTGTAGATCGAGCGGTTCAGTGGCTCGTAGGGGTCCTGTGGATTGGCCGGGTGGCTGGCACAGCCGGCTGCCAGCAAGGTGGCGCACAGGGTGGCGATCTGTACGGCTTTCATCAGGAGTTTTCCGTTGACGGTTGAATCAGGCTTTCGATGCCATAGAGTGCTGCCAGCGCCTGCAGGCCGGCAGGCAGACCCTGCAGGTGCAGGCTGGCGCTTTGCGTGCGGCAGGCGCGCTGCAGCTCCAGAATCAGTGCCAGCGCAGCCGAGTCGGCCGTCTGTACGTTGGCCAAGTCCAGCGTCAGGTGGTCGCCCACCTTGAGCTGGCCGGCCAGTTTTTTTGCCAGCTCGCCACAGCGGTCCATGTCGAGCTTGCCTTCAAGCTGGATCTGCATCGATCAGGCACCTGCGTTTTGCGCCAGCTTGGCGTTCTTGTCTTTGAGCGACTTGATCAGGCCGTCGACGCCAGACTTCTGTACCTCGGTATCAAACTGGCTGCGATAGGCGGTAACCAGGCTGGCCCCTTCGACGGTGACGTTGTAGACACGCCAGCCCTGGCTGGTCTTGTACAGGGTGTAATCGACCGATACCGGCTTCTGGTTGCCGCTGCTGTTAGGCAGGGTGACTTCGGTGCGCACGACGGCTTCGGCACCATTGTTGTTCATCACGGCATTCGGCTTGACGTCGATCTGGGCGTTCTTGTAACGCGTCATGGTCGAGGCATAAACGCGGATCAGCAGGGTCTGGAACTGGGTGGTCAGTTCATCCTGCTGGGCCGGTGTGGCGATACGCCAGTTCTTGCCGACGGCGTAGGCGGTCATGCGCTTGAAGTCGAACTTGGGGATGACCATGCTTTCGATCTGGTCACGAACCTTGCGCGTGTTGCGGCCATCTTCCTTCTTCAGGACATCCAGCACTTGCTTGGAGTTGTCGCGCACGAAGTCGACCGGCGACACGTCCGCGTGGGCCAGGGCCGGCAAAGCCAGCGTGAACAGGGACAGCAGGGTAAAGAGCAGTTTTTTCATGGTGCTATTTCATTCCGGCAGTTAAAGTGGTTGTTACTGGGCCGCGCTGGCGTTCTTGCCACTGTGCGCATCGCCCTTTTCGGCAAAATTGAGCATGAACTTGCTGATCAGCTGTTCCAGCACCAGGGCCGACGAGGTAATGGTGATGCGCTCGCCCGGCTTGAGGTTGTCCGGATCGCCGCCTTCGGTCAGGCCGATGTACTGTTCGCCCAGCAGGCCCGAGGTCAGGATTTCGGCACTGGTATCGCGGCTGAACTGGTAACGCTTGTCGACCGCCAGGGTGACATGGGCCACATAGCGCTGCGTGTCCAGGTCAATATTGGTCACACGACCAACCACTACCCCGGAGGACTTCACCGGCGCCTTGATTTTCAGTCCGCCGATATTGTCGAAATCGGCCGTCAGTACATAGGTGCTGTCGGCGCTTTGCGGGGTCAGGTTGGCCACCTTGAGCGACAGGAAGGTGATGCAGGCAATGCCGATGGCGACAAACAAGCCGACCCACAGATCAATAGTAGAGCGTTTCATTGGTTTTTCTTCCTAAAACATGAAGGCTGTCAGCACAAAATCGAGTGCCAGGATCACCAGTGCCGAGGTCACCACCGTGCGGGTGGTGGCGGCGGAGACACCCGCCGCGGTCGGCGTGGCATCGTAACCCTCGAAAACAGCGATCAGTGTGACGGCGATACCGAAGACCAGGCTCTTGATCAGCCCGTTGATGACGTCATAGTGGAGATCGACGGAGTTATTCATCTGGGACCAGTAGGTTCCCTGGTCCAGGCCGATCATTACCACCCCGACCAGATAGCCGCCGAAAATCCCCATGACATTGAACAAGGCCGCCAGGACCGGCATGGAGATCACCCCGGCCCAGAAGCGGGGTGCCACTACCCGTGCCACCGGATTGACGGCCATGACACTCATGGCATCGAGTTGCTCGGTGGTTTTCATCAGGCCGATTTCCGCCGTCATGGCCGAACCGGAGCGGCTGGCGAACAGCAGGGCGGCCAGCACCGGGCCAAGCTCGCGCAGCAGGGACAGGGCGACCAGCGCGCCGAGGGCATCGGCCGAGCCGAAGCGCGACAGCGTGTTGTAGCCTTGCAGCCCCAGCACCATGCCGACGAACAGCCCGGACACGATGATGATGATCAGTGACAGCACGCCGGCGAAATACACCTCGCGAATCACCAGGGAGAAGCGCAGCAGGCTCTGGCCCGAGTACATCAGGATGGCGACCAGGAAGCGGCTGGCATAACCCAGACGCCAGATGCCGTTGATGGTGCTGTGACCCAGCTTGCGCAAGGGAGAGGTCAGAAACTCAGGCATGCGTGCCTCCCTGCAGATCGAGGTCGGCCATCAGCTCGCTGCCGGCCGGATAGGCAAAATGTACCGGGCCGTCGGCCTCGCCGTGCACGAACTGGTGGACCCAGGGGGATTCGGCTGCCCGCACCTGATCCGGCGTGCCTTCGGCAATGATTTCGCCATTGGCGACGAAATACACGTGGTCGACGATATCGAGGGATTTGTGTACGTCGTGCGTCACCATGATGGCACTGGTGCCCAGTGCGTCATTGAGCTTCTTGATCAGCAGCGCAATGACGCCGAGCGAAATCGGATCCAGACCGGTGAAGGGCTCGTCATAGAGCATCAGGGCCGGGTCGAGCGCAATGGCGCGGGCCAGCGCGACCCGGCGCGCCATGCCGCCGGACAGTTCGGACGGCATGAGATTCTGGGTGCCGCGCAGACCGACAGCGTTGAGCTTCATGACCACCAGATCACGGATCATGCTTTCCGGCAGGTCGGTATGCTCGCGCAGCGGGAAGGCGACGTTGTCGAAGACCGACAAGTCGGTGAACAGGGCGCCGAATTGAAACAGCATGCCCATGCGGCGACGATGGGCAAACAGTTCTGCGTGCCCCATCTTCGCCACGTCCTTGCCATCAACCAGCACTTCGCCATGCTGCGGACGATACTGACCGGAGATCAGTCGCAGCAGCGTGGTCTTGCCGCTGCCGCTGCCGCCCATGATGGCGACGAGCTGTCCGCGCGGGATGCGCAAATTGATATTCTTCAGAATCGGTCGTCTGCCATAGGCAAAACTGACGTTTCTGAGCTCAATAAAAAAATCAGAAGACACGGATAACCCGATGTTATTTGAAAGTGAACAAAGGTGAATTATTGCTGTGCATCAATTGCAAGTTTATAGAGTTGCACCAAATAAGCCAAATCTTCGGCAAATTCAATGACAAAGGTGTGTGAAGCGCACCGGCTGGTGCCGGTGCGCCCGGGACGGACTCAAATGCCGCGCAGCAGGTCGTTGATGCTGGTCTTGGCACGGGTCTTGGCGTCCACTTTCTTGACGATGACCGCGCAGTAAAGGCTGTAGGTACCATCCTTCGAGGGCAGATTGCCGGAGACGACCACCGAGCCGGCCGGCACGCGGCCGTAGTGGATTTCACCGGTTTCGCGATCATAGATGCGGGTGGACTGGCCGATGTAGACCCCCATGGAAATGACCGAGCCCTCTTCGACGATCACCCCTTCGACGATTTCTGAACGCGCACCGATGAAGCAGTTGTCTTCGATGATGGTCGGATTGGCCTGAAGGGGCTCCAGCACCCCGCCGATGCCGACACCGCCGGACAGGTGGACATTCTTGCCGATCTGGGCGCAGGAACCGACGGTGGACCAGGTATCGACCATGGTGCCTTCATCCACATAGGCGCCGATATTCACGTACGACGGCATCAGCACGGCGTTCCTGGCGATGAAGGAGCCCTTGCGCACCATCGCATTCGGTACCACGCGGAAACCGCCTTCGCGGAACTGCTTTTCGTTCCAGTCGCCGAACTTGGTCGCCACCTTGTCGTAGTAGCGGGTCACACCATCATCGGTGACCTGGTTCTCGCGGATGCGGAACGACAGCAGCACGGCCTTCTTGACCCACTGGTGCGTGACCCACTGGCCGTCGATTTTCTCCGCCACGCGCAGTCGTCCGCTGTCCAGCTCGCTGATGACCTGGTCGATGGCTGCCTTGAGTTCCGGGCTGACCGTGGTCGGGGTGATATCGGCGCGACGTTCGAAAGATTCTTCGATCAGAGCCTGGATCGGATGCATATGATGTCCTTGCATGGGAATGGGTGGATTCATTGATTCAATTCCGTGATGAATGACTGACAAGATACCGGATACGTTCGGCGGCTTCCACGCATTCTGACAGCGGTGCGACCAGGGCGATGCGGATATAGCCCTGACCCGGGTTGCTGCCATGGGCGTCGCGTGCCAGGAAGGAGCCTGGCAGTACCGTGATGTTTTCCTCGGCCAGCAGGCGGCGGGTAAAGGCCTGGTCATCGCCCCCCGGCACCTTGAGCCACAGATAGAATGATGCGTCCGGCAGCCGGGCACCGAGGCAGTCAGCCAGCAGGGGAACCACCGCATCGAACTTGGCCTGATAGGCGGCGCGGTTGGCTTCGACGTGTGCCTCGTCATCCCAGGCGGCGATGCTGGCGCGCTGGATGGTCGGGCTCATGGCGCTGCCATGATAGGTGCGATACAGCAGGAAGGCTTCCAGCAGCGAGGCATCGCCGGCCACAAAACCGGAACGCAGGCCGGGCGCATTGGAGCGCTTGGACAGGCTGGTAAACATCACGATGCGGCTGAAATCGCGCCCCAGCTGGCGGGCGGCCTGCAGACCGCCGAGCGGCGGCTGACCGAAGTGGATTTCCGAATAGCATTCATCCGAGGCAATCACGAAACCGTGCCGGTCGGAGAGCGCGAACAGCTGACGCCAGTCTTCCAGCGACATCACCGCTCCCGTCGGATTGCCCGGGCTGCAGACGAAGACCACCTGGGTGCGCTGCCAGACTGACTCGGGGACCGATGCCCAGTCCGGCTGGAAATCATTGGCCGCCGTGCAGTTCACATACCAGGGTTCGGCACCGGCCAGCAGGGCCGCCCCTTCATAAATCTGATAGAAGGGATTGGGCGAAATCACCACCGGAGTCTGTTCGCCGCTCGGGTCGATCATGGCCTGAACAAAGGCGAACAGCGCCTCGCGGCTGCCATTGACCGGCAGGATCTCGCGCTCGGTGTCGGCCTCGATGCCATAGCGTCTTTGCAGCCAGCGGCCACAGGCCTGGCGCAGTGCCGGTTCGCCCAGCGTCGGCGGGTAGGCCGCCAGACCGTCCAGCGCCCCGGTGAGGGCATCGCACAGCACGGCGGGTGTCGGGTGTTTCGGTTCGCCGATGGACAGATTGATCGGGGTTTTGCCGGCAGCCGGCACGACACCGGCCAGCAGGGCGCGCAGCCGCTGGAACGGGTAGGGTTGCAGACGCTTCAGCAGAGGATTCACGTGAGGTCTTTCCTGTCGATAAGGCGAATGAAGAATGCAAATAGCTTAACTGAAAAGCCGACCGATTGTACGCAAGCCGGCGCCGGGCCTTGTCAGATCAAACCCTGCAAGGTGTGGTCTCTGGCATGATGGGGGTCTTGCCGCAGTCTATCCATAGGGAGGTTCCGGATGTTTCAGCATGTGATTGTTCGTACCCCATGTCGTGCCCTGATCGATGGCCTGACCTCGAGTGATCTGGGCAAACCCGATTACCAGCGCGCCCTGGCCCAGCACGATGCCTATATCCAGGCCTTGCGGCAGTGCGATGTGGATGTGACCATCCTGCCCCCGGCAGATGATTATCCCGACTCGGTATTTGTCGAAGATCCGGTATTGTGCACCCCGCACTGCGCCATCCTCAACCGTACCGGCGCCGAGTCGCGCCGTGGTGAAACCGCCCTGCTGGCGGATACCATCGGCCGCTTCTACGACCGGGTGGAAAGGATCGAGGCACCGGGCACGGTGGAGGCCGGCGACATCATGATGGTCGGCAGCCATTTCTACATCGGCCATTCGGCGCGCACCAACCCCGAGGGGGCAAGACAGATGATTGCCCTGCTGGAAAAGTACGGCATGACCGGTTCGGTGGTACGACTGGAAGAGGTGCTGCACCTGAAGACCGGTTTGTCCTATCTGGAACACGGCAATCTGCTGGCCGCCGGCGAGTTCGTCAGCAAGCCGGAATTCCAGCAATACAATGTGGTGGAGATTCCGCTGCACGAGGCTTATGCCGCCAACAGCATCTGGGTCAATGACCGGGTCATCATGCCGGCCGGCTATCCGGTGACCCTGGCCAAGGTCAAGGCGCTGGGCTATCAGGTGATCGAGGTCGACACCTCGGAGTTCCGCAAGATCGACGGCGGTGTCAGCTGCATGTCGCTACGCTTCTGAGTCTTCACCCGGTGCCGGCAGCTTGCCGGCACTGATCAGGGCCTTGATCGAATAGATGTCGAAGCGGGTGCTTTTGCCTTCCATCTGCGCCGAGGGCGCCAGGCCTTCGATGCCCACACCCAGTCGCGGCCGCTTGACCACCACGCGGTTGAGCGCCGCACCCACGGCGGCCTGCAGCAGCGCGGCACTGTCCAGATCGTCACCGATGACATGCTGGAAGGCCTGCATGTCTTTCTTGGCGGCGGCGCTTTTGCCGGTATCGGGGAACATCGGGTCGACATACACCACGTGCGGACGCTGCGCTTCGGCCAGGGTGGTCAGCCAGTGAATGGCGTCGGCGTGCACCAGGGTCATGCGTGCCGCGATGTCCTGAATGTCGGCCGCGCGGGCGGCACGCTCCAGCGCGTCGTCCAGCAGGGCGGCGGCTACCGGCGAGCGCTCGATCAGGGTGACCTGGCAGCCCAGGCTGGCCAGCACGAAGGCATCGCGCCCCAATCCCGCCGTCGCATCCACCACCCGCATTTCACCCTGATGGCCTTTCAGACCGATGGCCTTGGCCACCGGCTGGCCACGGCCCCCTCCCTGTTCGCGCCGGTGGCGCGCAGCCCCCTCGACGAACTCGGCATACACCGCGCCATGTTTGCCGGTGGTAACAAGCGACAGCCGTTCGAAATCCAGCTCCAGCCAGTAGCCGCTGTCCGGCCGCTGGCGTACCAGAGGCAGGGCATAGCGTTCGGCCAGCTGGGCGGCGCGCTCGCGGCGCGCGTTGTCGGCGCAATACAGAGGAGTGGCAGGCATGGGCTGTCTTGAAGGAGTCATCGGCGCAGGCACGATACGACATGCAGTCGGGACAGGCAACCATTGCGGCAACTCAGTGATCCCTGCACCGTAAATCAGTACATGCCGTGTGGCGTCGCGGCACTTGTCCGCTCGTCGTCCTGACGCCGTTCCCTACCATGACACCATGAGCGCGCTGATCGGATTTGTCTGTGGTGTCACCCTGTGTGTCTGGCTGGCCGAGTTGCCGGACTGGCGCTGGTTGCTGACGTCCTGCCTGCTGTGGCCCCTGCTGCGAAGCGGGCCGCTTTGGTGGCGTCGTGGCTGTGCCGGCTTGCTGGGCATTGGCCTGGGGCTGGCCTGGGGGGTATGGCAGGCCGGGCAGCGACTGGCGGAACGTTTGCCGGGTGCGCTGGATGGTCAGGTGGTGGAACGGGTGGTGACGGTGCGGGATCTGCCGGTGGCCTCCACTTTCGGCCATCGCGTGCTGGCCGAGCTGGCGCCTCAGGCGGATTGGCCGCGGCGGCAGGCGGTGCGCGTGCGCCTGCAACTGGGGCGTGGCCAGCCCTGGCCGGCGGGCAGCCGCTGGCGGGTGCGTCTGCGTTTGCAGCCCTATCACGCCACGGCCAATGGGCATGGTTTTGATGCGGAGGCCTGGCTTTGGGCGCAGGGAATGCTGGTCAGCGCCCGCGTGGTCGGCAGGCCGCAGCGTCTGCCCGATGCGGACGATTGGCAGGCCAGGGTCGACCGGCTGCGCGCCCGGGTGGCGCAAAGAACAGCCCGGGTGCTGGCCGGGCAGCCGCGCGAGGCGGCGCTGGTCACGGCCCTGACAGTCGGCGTGCAACAGGAGATCGCGCGGGAAGATTGGACGTTGTTTGCCCGCACCGGGGTGACGCACATTGTGTCGATTTCCGGCTTGCATGTCGGCATGGTGGCGGGGCTGGCGGCCTGGCTTGTGCGCCAGGGATTGCGTCGATGGCCCTGGCCGGGACGTACCCCGCGTCTGTGGGTTGCGCTGGGCGGGCTGTTGGCGGCCGGTGCCTATTCGCTGCTGGCCGGCTGGTCGGTACCGACCCGACGCACTTTCTTCATGTTGGCGGTGGCCTGTCTGTTGCTGTGCTGGCGCCGTGCCCTGACGCCGATGCATATCTGGTGGCTGGCGCTGGCCGCTGTGTTGTTGCTGGATCCGTTTGCGGTGTATTTCCCCGGTTTGTGGCTGTCATTCGGTCTGGTGGCGGCACTGATGACGGTCACGCTGGGAAGGCGTCAGCCGCCGGGTAAATGGCAGGCCATGCTGGCTGCGCAATGGGCGGCGACCGTGATGTCGGTGGTGCCGCTGGTCGGGTTTTTCTCGGCTTTGCCACTGGTCTCGCCTCTGGCCAATGGTTTTGCCATCCCTTGGATCTCCCTGCTGGTGTCGCCCTTGTGCCTGCTGGCGGCAGCCATCCCGCTGGATGCGCTGCTGTGGTTGTGTGCCTGGTTGTGCCGGGTGTTCTACCTGGTGATGGGCTGGTGTGCCGCGGTGCCGGTCTGGTGGGTGGCGGCGCCTTCCTGGCCGCAACTGCTGGCGGGCGGGCTTGGGGCCTTGTGGCTGATCGCCCCGCTGGGGTGGGCTGCCCGGCTGCTGGGCTCGCTGCTGCTGATTCCCCTGTTGTGCCATGTGCCGGCACGGCCGGCTGCCGGTCAACTGCGTGCGACGGTGCTGGATGTGGGGCAAGGGCTGGCGGTCTGGTTGCAGACGGCACGCCACGATCTGTTGTACGACACCGGTGTGGCGGCCAGTGAGGCGGTGCTGGTCGCCAATCTGCGTGGTAGCGGGGTGCGCCGGCTGGATGCCCTGATGCTGTCGCATCATGACGCCGATCATGATGGCGCCGCGCCGGCCCTGTTGGCGAACATGCCGGTGCAGCAACTCTGGCTGGGGCAGGCCGCCAGTGCGCAGGGGCTGGGTCAGGGGTTTGCCCTGTGTCGTCCAGGGCGGCGCTGGCAATGGGATGGCGTGCGCTTTGAGGTGTTGTGGCCGACGGCGGACTGGCACGAGGACGGCAATAATCCGCACAGTTGTGTGCTGAGGGTGGTGACGCGGCACGGGAGCTTGTTGCTGACCGGCGATATCCCGCAGTCTGTCGAGACGCAACTGCTGACCCGGCAGCGAGCCATGCTGGCCAGTACGGTATTGATTGTGCCGCATCACGGCAGCAAAACCTCGTCCTCCATGGCCTTCCTGCAGGCGGTGGCCCCGCGCTGGGCAGTGATGAGCGTCGGCTGGCGCAACCGCTATGGGCATCCCCATCCCACGGTGCTGGCCAGGTATCAGTCAGCCGGCGTTCAGGTGCTGCGCACCGATGAGCTCGGTGCCCTGACGCTGCTGTTTGGCCCCCGACCGGTCGTCAGTGGCTGGCGTCAGCAGGCGCCCCGTCACTGGCGCTCGGGCCCGCCGGTCGTTGCAGGGCAATCTCGGCGGTGACACAACTGCCGTTGCCCTGATAGCGCACGCGGTCAAAGGACAGTTTGCGGGCGATCAGGATGCCGCGGCCATGGCTTTCCAGATAGGAAATGGCCTCGGTGTCGAGGAAGTGCTCCCAGTCAAAACCGTCGCCCTGGTCGGTGATGGTGAAGCGGATGGTGTCCGCACTACGGTGATAGTCCAGCTGTACCTGATGCTGTCCGAGTTGCGGATCAGCGAGCCGCCGACTCAATTCGGCTTCCCATTGTCCTTCGGCCTGCAGCCGGGTCTTTTCGCTGTAGCTCAGTCGCAGGTTGCCATGTTCGATCGCGTTGACCAGCAGTTCGAACAGCCCGGTCGCCACGCGTTCGGGATGCGGGCAGGCGCGTGCCAGCAGTGCGGTGACCCACTGCGCTTCCTGATGGGTACGGAACGCGAAGCGTGCCTGACTCAGATAGCCCAGTGCCTCCGCCTGCTGATTGGCCAGCTCCCGGAAGTAGGCATGGCGGTCCCAGTGGCTGACGGCAGCCTCGATCACCGCCAGCAGCATTTCGCGGGAAAACGGCTTGGTCAGATAGTAGAAGGCGCCTTGCGACAGACCTTCCTGCACGCTGGCGGCTGCGCCGACGGCGGTTTGCATGATGACCGGCAGGAACTCCAGCTTGGGGTTGCCCTTGATGCGGCGCAGGACCTCGAAGCCGTCGATGCCGGGCATCATTTTGTCCAGCAGCACGGTGGAATAGCTTTCTCCCTCTTGCTCCAGCAGCTGCCAGGCCGCTTCTCCGCTCTCCGCGGTGCGGATCTGATAGCCGGCGTCTTCCAGCAGTTCGCTCATCAATTCCAGGTTGAAGGGTTCGTCGTCGACCAGCAGCAGGGTATGGGCCATGGCGATGCTCCTGTCCTAAAGAGGGTGACGCGGGCGCTGCGGGAAGGTGAAGCTGAAGATCGCTCCGCCTTCCGCGGCGTTGTCAGCGCGTATTTCGCCCTGGTGGGCATGAATGATTTCGCGGCAGATGGCCAGGCCAAGTCCGGTACCGCCGGCCCCGGTCTTGGTCGAGCTGCTCTGGATGAATTTGTCGAAGATCGATTCCAGTTCGGAGGGCGGGATGCCCGGCCCCTGGTCGATGACGCGCACCTGCGCCAGCGGGAAGCCGGCTCCGGGCAGCAGACGGGCCTCGACCTTGATCGTGCTGTCCGGCGGGCTGAACTTGATGGCATTGGTCAGCAGATTGCGCAGTACCTGACCGATACGCACGCTGTCGAAGGTGGCGAGCAGTGGTTGCGGGTCGGCATCGAGCTCGATGTGGATGCCGGTTCCTTCGGCCATGCCGGTCAGTTCATCGCAGACATCGCGCAGATGGCGTGGCAGGTCGTCTTCCTGCAGGTTGTACTCCATGCGGCCAACTTCCATTTTGGCCAGATCCAGCAGGTCGTTGAGCAGGGACAGCAGACGATTGCCGCTCGACAGGATGCGCTTGAAGTATTGCTGGATTTTTTCCTGCCCGCTCTGGTCCGCACGGCTTTGGCCCATTTCGGCAAAGCCGAGAATGGCATGCATGGGCGTACGCAGTTCGTGCGACATATTGGCGAGAAACTCGGTCTTGGTGCGGCTGGTTTCTTCGGCCAGTTCCTTGGCGGCACGCAGGGCGTCTTCGGCGGCGCGTTCGGCGGAAAAGTCCTGATAGACCCAGATAGTGCCCAGGCCGGGGACGGCAGGGTTGAGTGCCTTGCCGTGCAGCCGGACCCAGATCAGTTTGCCGCGCCCGGTCTGCAGCTGCAGCTCGGTGGTCACCACCTTGCCTTCGTTGAGCAGGTGGTAGAGCAGCCGGCCGGTGCGGTCGTATTGTTCGTCGCTCTGGTAGAACTGCCGTGTGGTGTAGTTGATGGCACGGCTTTCCTCGCAATCGAACAGTTCGAGGAATGCATGGTTCACCTTCTTGAGATGGCGGTCGACGATATAGGCCATGGCCAGCGGGCTGGCTTCCAGCAGGGCGGCCAACTGCCGGCTCTGCATCTCCACCTGCTCGGCCAGGCTGTTTTTCAGCCGGATCAGTGCGGCTTCCTGTTCCTTGCGCACACTGATGTCGCGGCAGACCAGCAGATAGAACTGGTCATCCGGCAGGGTGACCTGGCTGAGCGACAGCTCGACCGGCAGCTTGCTGGTGTCGTTGCGGATCAACTGTGCTTCGAATGGCATGCCTTCGAAGTTGGCGGCGATGGCGGTGAAATTCTGCTTGCTGCTGTCGTACAGCTCCGGGAACAGCGAGCCGATGGTCAGGCCGGGCAGCGACTCGGCTGTCTGGCCGATCAGACGGGCCGCGGCCGGGTTGGTATTGGTGATGGTGCCACTGCGATCGACCAGGACGATGGCGTCGGAGCTGGCCTGCAAAATGGCGCGCTGGCGCATTTCGCTTTCGGTGCGCGCCTGTTCGGAAGCAATACGTTCGCTGATCTGCTGGCGCAGCAACTGGTTGTTTTGTGCCAGCTGCAGGTTCTGTTCCGTCAGCTGGACCTGGAAGCGCTTGTTGCTGCGTGACAGCCAGAGCACTTGCGCAATAAACAACAGCAATCCAATGGTGGTGAGTAATAGCAGATTTCTGTCGCTCTCATCCAGGATCTTGCTGTCCGGCTGGGACAGCCGATAGGTGCCGAACTGCAGCGTCATGCCGCCGATATTGCTGGTCAGGCTGGCGTTCGGCGCGCCTTCCGGACGAGGCTGGTCCGGATTGGAGTCCAGCAGCAGCATGGGTTGCTGGTTGTTGAGCTTGGTCCAGATCAGCAGCCGCAGATGGTTCTGGAAACTGTCGCCATTGGGCAGAGGCAGGTCGAGAAAGCGCTCGAGATCCAGGTTGAACAGCAGGAAGTGCGTTCGTTTCGGCAGGGCCACCACGATGTCGATGCGGTTTGGCGTGCCGTCTTTGCCGCTGACGGCCAGCAGGGCCGGGATGCCGGTGTTTTGAGCCCGGTTGAGCATGGGCTCCCAGCCGGGCAGGGTGCCCAGATCCAGACCGCGTGGCAGGCCATTGGCATCGTCAGGCAGGTAGCCGATGACCGGGAAGTACTCGGACTTTTTCGGACTGGGGCTCAGATGGTGATTTTGCAGGACCTGGATCGGGCTGTTGATACTGCTTTCAAAGGCGCTGCGCTGGCTGGTGGAGACCTTGGCCAGCAAGGCGGCGCCATTGAAAGGGCTGTTGGGGTGGAAGATGCGCGAACTGACCCGGCCCAGCGTATCGAGCGTGAAGCCGGCGGGTTCGCTATTGTCCGGCTGGGCCAGGATGTTGGCGTAGTCGAGGGCGGCATTGAAACGGTTGGCCAGTGAGTTGAGGCTGTAGGTACCCCACAGTGCACTGCGCTCGGCTTCCCGGCGCTGCGCCGCATTCTGCAGCAGCCAGAATTCCGTCAGCAGCAGGACGATGGCCAACAGGCCGGCTATCACGATCATTCCGGGCCGCCGCAGTTCGTTCATCGCGGCTCCGTCAATCCGCCTGGCTTAGCTGACGATAGAGCTGGTCGAATTCGCGCGTGAGTTTGTGCCGTTGATCCAGAAAGGGCATCGGCCGGCAGGCTTCATGAGACTCGCGAATGCGCACCGAGGCCGAAAGCGGGGTGTCGAGAATCGGCAGTCCCTCGGCCCGCAGCTCGGCCACTTGCCGCGCCGGCAGGCTGGCGCGTGGCTGGAACTGGTTGACGACAATGCCTTCAATGGCCAGTTGCGGATTATGGTCGGCCTGGATCTCGGTCACACTGGTGAGCAGGCCATATAGCGCCTGGCGCGAGAAGCTGTCGCAGTCGAAGGGAATCAGGCAGCGCTGCGCGGCGATCAGTGCCGACAGGGTATAAAAGTTCAACGCCGGCGGGGTGTCGATCCAGACTTCATCAAAGCGCTGAGCGGCGTCGAGGGTATCCAGCGTTTCGCGCAGCTTGTAGATTTTGTGCCGCGCGTCCAGCTTGCCCATCATGTCGCTCAGGCTGGGGTGGGAGGCCAGCAGGGACAGACCGTCAAACGGCGTGGTTTCGATAAAGTCGTCGACCGGCTTGCCGAACAGCGTGATGTTGAGGTACTGATCGAACAGTCCGCCAAGATGGCGCTCGCCGACCGGCGTCCCCATCAGATAATGACTGCTGTTGCCCTGGGGATCCAGATCGATCACCAGTACCTGCCTGCCCTGCCTGGCAGCGGTGGCGGCCAGGTTCACCGTGATGGTGGACTTGCCGACCCCGCCTTTCTGATTGAATACCACCCGCCTGATTGCAGCCATGCTTCCCCCTTGATGCATGTCGGCTGGTATCGATTTGGCGCCTCAGTTGGCGGCCCCGTTCTGGCACACGAACTGCAACTGTTGGGCACTGGCGGAATTCGGTACCACCGGCATTGGTTTTATCTGTGTGTCATTATAGGTGACACTGGTCACCTGCCTGCCAGTTTCATCAAACAAATTCATGCTCAGCAGACGATAAGTGTTTGCTTCACAGTCAATTTGCCATGTATTGATGGCGACTTTGTGACTCGGGGTGTTCTGGAAGTTCTCCTTGCGCACATCGAAAATGGTTCGGCGTTCGCGGAAGGTGACCAGTCTGCCCTGGCGCACGATCGACAGCTTGTCGACCTCATGCAGGATGTTGCCATTGGGCGACACCCCAAGATTTTCCCAGTCGGCACTGGGGACAACGGTACTTTGCGCCGGGGCATGACCGGTGCGGGACGGCGCGAGCGGCTGGGTGGCACAGCCGGCCAGCAGGCCGCTCAGCACGGCCATGAAAAGCATACGGGTACGCATGAGGCATTCTCCTGATGAATCGCGGCCAGTGTCGCACAGCCACTGTCTGTGGCCAACCCGCGAGAATTCTTTCCGCACGACTGGAACTTTTCCTGTGGCTTGAAGGTCAATTCCGTACGAGAGCGTTTTTCCTCGTTTCACATTGTCTCCAAATCTTGTCGGCCATCCTCTACACGGGATGGCCTTTTTTTTGCCTGCCGCGGCGGCGCCCCGTGATGCAGCGTTTCCCGTACAATGTCGTCCTTCTCCAGAAACGACCGCCAGATGCAGGACGCCAACACCCTTCTCCAGAATATTTTCGGCTACCCGTCCTTCCGCGGGCAGCAGGCCGACATCGTGGCGCATGTCGCCGCGGGCGGGCATGCGCTGGTGCTGATGCCGACGGGTGGCGGCAAGTCCCTGTGCTATCAGATTCCGGCATTGATGCGACCCGGGGTCGGCATTGTCGTGTCGCCGCTGATTGCCCTGATGCAGGATCAGGTTGCTGCACTGACCGAGGTCGGGGTGGCGGCAGCCTGCCTGAATTCGGCCACCGGCAGCGAAGAGGCACGCGATATTGCCCGCCAGGCGCGCGCCGGAACGCTGGATCTGCTGTATGTGGCGCCGGAACGGTTGCTGATGCCGCGCTTTCTGGATTTTCTCTCTACCCTCGAGTTGGCGCTGTTTGCGATTGACGAGGCGCATTGCGTCAGTCACTGGGGACATGATTTCCGCCCGGAATACCAGCAGCTCGGTCTGCTGGCCCAGCGCTTCCCCGCCGTGCCGCGACTGGCGCTGACCGCCACGGCCGATCTGCCGACCCGGGCGGATATCCAGCACTATCTCGGTCTGCAGGACAGCCCGGTTTTCCTGTCCAGTTTTGATCGACCCAATCTGTTCTATCAGGTGGTCGAAAAGCACAATGCCAAAAAGCAGCTGCTGAGCTTCATCGAAAACGAGTTTCCCGGAGTCTCCGGCATCGTCTACTGCCTGTCGCGCAAGCGCGTGGAAGAGACCGCCGCCTGGCTGGTGGAGAACGGGATCCACGCTTTGCCCTACCATGCCGGTCTGGGTCACGACGTGCGCGAAGCCAACCAGCGCGCCTTTCTGCGGGATGATGCCGTGGTGATGGTGGCCACCGTCGCCTTCGGCATGGGCATCGATAAGCCCGATGTCCGCTTTGTCGCGCATATCGACATGCCGAAGAGCCCGGAAAGCTTCTATCAGGAGTCTGGTCGTGCCGGGCGCGACGGCCTGCCGGCGACCAGCTGGTTGTGTTACGGCCTCAACGACATGGTGCAGCTGGGACGCATGATTCAGGAGTCCGAGATGGCCGAGGCTCAGAAACAGGTCGAACTGACCAAGCTCGATGCCATGCTGGGGATCTGCGAAACCGCCAGCTGCCGCCGTCAGCAGATCCTCGCGCACTTTGGCGAGGCCATCGAGCCCTGCGGCCATTGCGACAACTGTCTGGCCCCGCCTGTCACCTTCGATGCCACCGTGGCCGTACAGAAACTGCTGTCCTGCATCTATCGTGTCGGCCAGCGCTACCACGCCGGCCATGTGGTCGATGTCCTGCTCGGGCGCAGCAGCCCGGCCATCAGCGCCGCCGGTCACGAGCAGCTCTCTACCTTCGGCATCGGCAAGGAGCTCAATCAGCGCGCCTGGCGTTCGGTGATCCGTCAGCTGGTGGCGCGCAAGATCCTGCAGGTCGACGTGGTGCGCGGTCAGTCGCTGGTGTTGACCGAGGCTTGCCGCCCTTTGCTCAAGGGCCAGACGCCGATCCGCCTGCGTCCGCTGGCCGACAAGGAGCGCAGCAGCCGCAGCCAGACCGATCGCTGGTTGCGTACCGAGCGCGAAGAACGTCTCTGGCAGGCATTGCGCCGCTGGCGCAAAGAAGTGGCTGACGAGCATAATGTCCCGGCATATGCTGTCTTTTCCGACCGCACATTGCGCCAGTTGGTGGAAGAAAAACCGCAGAACCGCAGCCAGCTGGCACGGGTCTACGGTGTCGGCGAACTCAAGCTGGCACGCTATGGCGACAATCTGCTCAACCTGATGCGACAAATCGGGGATGCATCGTCAGGCGATGAATAAAAAACAGGCAGACGGCATGTCGGATCCGATCGATGACCAGTCTGCCCATTGGCAAAGGGAGAACTTAGTAATGGCCGTCAATTTGAAGTCTCTGGATGACAACACTCTGCTGCCGATCGCGGGGCTCGATCTGCGTGTGGCCGAGGCCGGTGTCAAATATCCCGACCGGCGCGATGTGCTGGTCATGCAGATCGACAAGGGCAACACCGTGGCAGGTGTCTTTACCCAGAATCGTTTCTGTGCTGCGCCGGTGCAATTGTGCAAGCAGCATCTGGATGCCGGTGTGCAAATCCGCGCTTTGGTCATCAATACCGGTAATGCCAATGCCGGCACTGGCGAAGACGGCCGCCAGCGTGCCCGCGCCATCTGCCAGGCGCTGGCCGACGACATGGGCTGTCAGGTCGAGCAGGTGCTGCCGTTCTCGACCGGCGTGATTCTCGAGCCACTGCCCTCCGAGCGCATCATTCAGGCCTTGCCGAAGCGCCAGCCCGCCAGCTGGTCCGAGGCAGCCCGCGCCATCATGACCACCGATACCATGCCCAAGGCCGGCAGCCGCAGCCTGACACTGGGCGGTCAGCCGGTGTCGATGACCGGTATCGCCAAGGGCGCCGGCATGATTCACCCCAATATGGCGACCATGCTGGGCTTTGTGGCAACGGATGCCGCCGTGACCCGTCCGGTACTGGATCAACTGGTCAAGGAAATCTGTGATCCCTCCTTTAACTGTATTTCCGTCGATGGCGATACGTCGACCAATGACAGTTTCATTCTGATCTCCACCGGCAAGAGCGCTGCGCCGCTGATTGACTCGACCGACTCGCAGGATTATCAGTTGCTCAGGGCCGCGCTGCTTGATCTGGCCACCGAGCTGGCACAGGCCATCGTCCGCGACGGCGAGGGTGCGACCAAGTTCGTCACCGTCGAGGTGGAGGGGGGGCGCAGCGTCGCCGAGTGCAAGACCGTGGCTTATGCCATTGCACGCTCCCCGCTGGTGAAGACGGCGTTCTTTGCTTCGGACCCCAATCTCGGGCGTCTGCTGTGTGCCATTGGCTACGCCGGTGTCCAGGATCTGGATGTCGATCGGCTCGAGCTCTATCTGGATGATGTCCTTGTGGCCAGTCAGGGCGGACGTCACCCGGACTACCGGGAAGAGCAGGGGCAGGCGGTGTTGAATCAGCCGGAGTTCACCGTCAGGGTTCGCCTCAATCGCGGTGCCGCCGCAGCCAGGGTATGGACCTGTGACTTCTCTTATGATTACGTACGCATCAATGCTGACTATCGCAGCTGACTGCGGCCGGGGGTCCGAAAAACCGCCTTTTCAGGCGGTTTTTTTATGTTCGCCCAGCCAGAAAGCCAGGTTTGCAGGCCGTTCGGCGCAAGGCGTTTCAGTAAGAGAAGCCTGAATCAATCATCAAAACAGTGGCTTATCTGACATATGCTGAAATTCAGCGGCTTTTTTGTAATGTCGGTGTTGACGAGTATGATTTCGACGCGTATAGTTCGCCTTCTTCGCTGCAGCAACAACGCAGCACCGCTCTTTAACAAAACGAACAACCGATAGGTGTGAGTGCCGGGAGAGACCGACACTTGCACTGCAAGAGACAGAAAAAAACCTTACGGGGTTCTTTTGAAGTCCTTGCGTGCCAGATAGTACGAAAAGCATAGAGATTGAACTGAAGAGTTTGATCCTGGCTCAGATTGAACGCTGGCGGCATGCTTTACACATGCAAGTCGAACGGCAGCACGGGAGCTTGCTCCTGGTGGCGAGTGGCGAACGGGTGAGTAATGCGTCGGAACGTGCCGAGTAATGGGGGATAACGCAGCGAAAGTTGTGCTAATACCGCATACGCTCTGAGGAGGAAAGCGGGGGACCTTTGGGCCTCGCGTTATTCGAGCGGCCGACGTCTGATTAGCTAGTTGGTGGGGTAAAGGCCCACCAAGGCGACGATCAGTAGCGGGTCTGAGAGGATGATCCGCCACACTGGGACTGAGACACGGCCCAGACTCCTACGGGAGGCAGCAGTGGGGAATTTTGGACAATGGGGGCAACCCTGATCCAGCCATGCCGCGTGTCTGAAGAAGGCCTTCGGGTTGTAAAGGACTTTTGTCAGGGAGCAAATCCTGCTTGTGAATAATGAGCGGGGATGAGAGTACCTGAAGAATAAGCACCGGCTAACTACGTGCCAGCAGCCGCGGTAATACGTAGGGTGCAAGCGTTAATCGGAATTACTGGGCGTAAAGCGTGCGCAGGCGGTTTTGCAAGTCTGATGTGAAAGCCCCGGGCTCAACCTGGGAACGGCATTGGAGACTGCAAGGCTAGAGTGCGTCAGAGGGGGGTAGAATTCCACGTGTAGCAGTGAAATGCGTAGAGATGTGGAGGAATACCGATGGCGAAGGCAGCCCCCTGGGATGACACTGACGCTCATGCACGAAAGCGTGGGGAGCAAACAGGATTAGATACCCTGGTAGTCCACGCCCTAAACGATGTCAACTAGCTGTTGGGGGTTTGAATCCTTGGTAGCGTAGCTAACGCGAGAAGTTGACCGCCTGGGGAGTACGGCCGCAAGGTTAAAACTCAAAGGAATTGACGGGGACCCGCACAAGCGGTGGATGATGTGGATTAATTCGATGCAACGCGAAAAACCTTACCTGCTCTTGACATGTACCGAAGCCCGAAGAGATTTGGGTGTGCCCGAAAGGGAGCGGTAACACAGGTGCTGCATGGCTGTCGTCAGCTCGTGTCGTGAGATGTTGGGTTAAGTCCCGCAACGAGCGCAACCCTTGTCATTAGTTGCCATCATTAAGTTGGGCACTCTAATGAGACTGCCGGTGACAAACCGGAGGAAGGTGGGGATGACGTCAAGTCCTCATGGCCCTTATGAGCAGGGCTTCACACGTCATACAATGGTCGGTACAGAGGGTCGCGAAGCCGCGAGGTGGAGCCAATCTCAAAAAACCGATCGTAGTCCGGATCGCACTCTGCAACTCGAGTGCGTGAAGTCGGAATCGCTAGTAATCGCAGATCAGCATGCTGCGGTGAATACGTTCCCGGGTCTTGTACACACCGCCCGTCACACCATGGGAGTGGGGGATACCAGAAGTGGGTAGGCTAACCGCAAGGAGGCCGCTTACCACGGTATGCTTCATGACTGGGGTGAAGTCGTAACAAGGTAGCCGTAGGGGAACCTGCGGCTGGATCACCTCCTTTCTAGAGAAAGTCGATCCTGGTACTCACAGCCTATCGGTTGTTCAAAGCGCAAAGTCGCATGCAATGACTATCTGGGGGTTTGTAGCTCAGCCGGTTAGAGCACCGTCTTGATAAGGCGGGGGTCGTTGGTTCGAGTCCAACCAGACCCACCAATCCTGCATGTGACCGTTCAAATGGGGGCATAGCTCAGTTGGGAGAGCGCCAGCTTTGCAAGCTGGATGTCGTCGGTTCGATCCCGTCTGCCTCCACCACCCCACTCTTAATGACAATCAGAAGGCTTTCAAGCAGAGCCTTGTGATTGGCGTTAATTGTTTAGCGCACTGATCTTTAACAAACTGAAGAAGCCGAATACAAAATTGATTCTGAGCCAGGATGGTTTCATCCTCGTTTGGATTCAACTTTGGGTAATTGTATGTATCGACGTTTTGCCGGTAGAGGTACCGGCAAGGCGAGTGCGCAAGGCCCTTGAAATGATAGGGTCAAGCGAGTAAGTGCATCTGGTGGATGCCTTGGCGATCATAGGCGATGAAGGACGTGTAAGCCTGCGAAAAGCGCGGGGGAGCTGGCAATAGAGCTTTGATCCCGCGATGTCCGAATGGGGAAACCCGGCCCTTAGGGGTCACTCCCACCTGAACACATAGGGTGGGTAGAGCGAACGCGGAGAACTGAAACATCTAAGTACCCGCAGGAAAAGAAATCAACCGAGATTCCGTGAGTAGTGGTGAGCGAAAATGGAAGAGCCTGTACGTTTTAGCCGTTGAGTTAGTGGAAGAGTCTGGAAAGGCTCGCCATAGTGGGTGATAGCCCCGTACACGAAAACTGAATGGTGGCACTGAGCGTACGACAAGTAGGGCGGGACACGAGAAATCCTGTCTGAAGATGGGGGACCATCCTCCAAGGCTAAATACTCATGATCGACCGATAGTGAACCAGTACCGTGAGGGAAAGGCGAAAAGAACCCCGGGAGGGGAGTGAAATAGAACCTGAAACCGGATGCATACAAACAGTGGGAGCCTCGCAAGGGGTGACTGCGTACCTTTTGTATAATGGGTCAGCGACTTACGTTCAGTAGCGAGCTTAACCGAATAGGGGAGGCGTAGCGAAAGCGAGTCCGAATAGGGCGCTTCAGTTGCTGGGCGTAGACCCGAAACCGAGTGATCTATCCATGGCCAGGATGAAGGTGCGGTAACACGCACTGGAGGTCCGAACCCACTAATGTTGCAAAATTAGGGGATGAGCTGTGGATAGGGGTGAAAGGCTAAACAAACTCGGAGATAGCTGGTTCTCCCCGAAAACTATTTAGGTAGTGCCTCATGTATCACTTCCGGGGGTAAAGCACTGTTATGGCTAGGGGGTCATTGCGACTTACCAACCCATGGCAAACTCTGAATACCGGAAAGTGCGAGCATGGGAGACAGACGGTGGGTGCTAACGTCCATCGTCAAGAGGGAAACAACCCAGACCGCCAGCTAAGGTCCCAAATGATCAGTTAAGTGGTAAACGAAGTGGGAAGGCCCAGACAGCCAGGATGTTGGCTTAGAAGCAGCCATCATTTAAAGAAAGCGTAATAGCTCACTGGTCGAGTCGTCCTGCGCGGAAGATGTAACGGGGCTCAAACTGATAACCGAAGCTGCGGATTTGCACGCGAGTGCAAGTGGTAGGGGAGCGTTCTGTAGGTCTGTGAAGGTGTGTCGAAAGGCATGCTGGAGATATCAGAAGTGCGAATGCTGACATGAGTAGCGATAAAGCGGGTGAAAAGCCCGCTCACCGAAAGCCCAAGGTTTCCTACGCAACGTTCATCGGCGTAGGGTGAGTCGGCCCCTAAGGCGAGGCAGAAATGCGTAGTCGATGGGAAACTGGTTAACATTCCAGTACTTTCATACAGTGCGATGGGGGGACGGAGAAGGTTAGGTCAGCCAACTGTTGGAATAGTTGGTTCAAGCTGGTAGGCGGGACACGCAGGCAAATCCACGTGTTCGTTAACGCCGAGAAGTGATAACGAGGGTCTACGGACCTGAAGTGACTGATACCCTGCTTCCAGGAAAAGCCTCTAAGCTTCAGCTGTATGAGAACCGTACCGCAAACCGACACAGGTGGGCAGGAAGAAAATTCTAAGGTGCTTGAGAGAACTCAGGAGAAGGAACTCGGCAAATTGATACCGTAACTTCGGGAGAAGGTATGCCTCTTAGGGTGTAGGACTTCGCGTCCGAAGCTTTGAGAGGTCGCAGAGAATCGGTGGCTGCGACTGTTTATCAAAAACACAGCACTGTGCCAACACGAAAGTGGACGTATACGGTGTGACGCCTGCCCGGTGCCGGAAGGTTAAGTGATGGGGTGCAAGCTCTTGATCGAAGCCCCGGTAAACGGCGGCCGTAACTATAACGGTCCTAAGGTAGCGAAATTCCTTGTCGGGTAAGTTCCGACCCGCACGAATGGCGTAACGATGGCCACACTGTCTCCTCCTGAGACTCAGCGAAGTTGAAATGTTTGTGAAGATGCAATCTACCCGCTGCTAGACGGAAAGACCCCGTGAACCTTTACTGTAGCTTTGCATGGGACTTTGAACAGACTTGTGTAGGATAGGTGGGAGGCTATGAAGCGTGAACGCTAGTTTGCGTGGAGCCGTCCTTGAAATACCACCCTGGTGTGTTTGAGGTTCTAACCTAGGTCCGTGATCCGGATCGGGGACAGTGCATGGTAGGCAGTTTGACTGGGGCGGTCTCCTCCCAAAGTGTAACGGAGGAGTTCGAAGGTCACCTAGGTACGGTCGGAAATCGTGCTGATAGTGCAATGGCAAAAGGTGGCTTAACTGCGAGACCGACAAGTCGAGCAGGTGCGAAAGCAGGACATAGTGATCCGGTGGTTCTGAATGGAAGGGCCATCGCTCAACGGATAAAAGGTACTCCGGGGATAACAGGCTGATTCCGCCCAAGAGTTCACATCGACGGCGGAGTTTGGCACCTCGATGTCGGCTCATCACATCCTGGGGCTGTAGCCGGTCCCAAGGGTATGGCTGTTCGCCATTTAAAGTGGTACGCGAGCTGGGTTCAAAACGTCGTGAGACAGTTTGGTCCCTATCTGCAGTGGGCGTTGGAAGTTTGACGGGGGCTGCTCCTAGTACGAGAGGACCGGAGTGGACGAACCTCTGGTGTACCGGTTGTCACGCCAGTGGCATCGCCGGGTAGCTAAGTTCGGAAGAGATAACCGCTGAAAGCATCTAAGCGGGAAACTCGCCTGAAGATGAGACTTCCCTGAGGGCTAGACCCTCCTGAAGAGTCGTTCGAGACCAGGACGTTGATAGGTCGGGTGTGGAAGCGCTGTGAGGCGTGAAGCTAACCGATACTAATGGCTCGTGAGGCTTGATCCTATCATTTGATGGGCTTTGTGCCCGATACATACGAATTCAAACCAAACGGCTTCTGCAGTTTGTAGACAGTTTATGTCTGGCGGCCATAGCGAGGTGGTCCCACGCCTTCCCATCCCGAACAGGACCGTGAAACGCCTTAGCGCCGATGATAGTGCGGCATTCGCCGTGTGAAAGTAGGACACTGCCAGACTCCCCATGCAAAGCCCAGACCACCAGGTCTGGGCTTTTTGCTTTGTGGCCATCGTGCCCCTTGCTTCAGCCTCAAGTCATTTTGTTTGTCAGAATTTCTGGCTTGCCGTTCCTCCCAAATTCCTCATCAAAATCAGATAGATTTGATGCAAGTCAAAAGAATGCTTTCGTCAGGGCGCTTCCTGTCCTACAATCGACGCCTCAGAGATCCGTAGAGGAGAGGCCATGTTGTATCCCGAACTGTTTGCCCAGCTGGAAAAGGCGCGCTGGAATATGGCGCAGGACATTCCCTGGGATGAATTTGACGCTGGCAAACTGTCCGAAGAGCAGGCCAAGACCATCAAGATGAATGCCATCACCGAATGGGCGGCCTTGCCGGCCACGGAGATGTTCCTGCGCGACAACCGCAACGATTCCGATTTTTCCGCCTTCATGTCCATCTGGTTCTATGAAGAGCAGAAGCATGCCCTGGTGCTGATGGAGTATCTGCGTCGTTTCCGCCCGGATCTGCTGCCGAGCGAAGAAGAACTGCACGCTGTCCGCTTTGAGTTCGATCCGGCCCCGCAGCTGGAAACCCTGATGCTGCACTTCTGTGGTGAGGTACGCCTGACGCAGTGGTATCGCTGTGCCGCCGACTGGCATCAGGAGCCGGTCATCAAGCACATCTACAAGACCCTGTCGCAGGATGAGGCACGTCATGGCGGTGCCTATCTCAAGTACATGAAAAAGGCCATTGAGCGCTGTGGCAATGAGGCCCGTGCTGCCTTTGCCAAGATCGGTCTGCTGATGGCTTCTTCTTCCCGTTCCAACAAACCGCTGCATCCGACCAATCTGCACGTCAATCAGAGTCTGTTCCCGAACGACACCGTCCAGTCGCGTCTGCCCGACCCGGCATGGCTGGAAGCCTGGTTGTCGAGTCAGATTCACTTTGATGAAACTTGGGAAGCACGCGTGGTGGGTGGTATCCTTCGCAACTTGTCTAATCTGTTTGAGCGGCCGATTGAAACGATTCAATCCTTGAATCGGTACCGCAAAGAATTGACGGCGAGTCTGAAGGAGCCAAATGTCGTACCCAACCCCGCTGTTTGAGCAAAAACTGTGTGCCCCGGACGAACTGCCTGGCCGTTTGTCCGGCTTACCCCGCCCCCTGGTCTTTACCAACGGCGCCTTCGACATCATCCATCGCGGTCATGTGACCTATCTGGCCCAGGCCCGCAGCCTCGGTCAGGGACTGATCGTGGCGCTCAATACCGATGCCTCGGTCCGTCGTCTGGGCAAAGGTGCCGATCGGCCGATCAATCCGCTGGAAAACCGTGCGGCAGTGATTGCCTCTTTGGAGTGCGTGTCGCTGGTGACCTGGTTTGACGACGATACCCCGGCGGCCCTGATCGAGCTGATCAAGCCCGAGATCCTGGTCAAGGGAGGGGACTGGCCGATCGACAAGATTGTCGGTTCGGCAGAAACCCTGGCCCGTGGCGGTGAGGTGCATTCAATCCCCTTCCTTTTCGCTACCTCGACGACGGCCACACTGCAAAAGATCCGCGCTTCGGAGCCGGGTCATGGCTGATTGGCCGTTTGCCGTGCTGCGTGCGCTGTCGGATGGCAAATTTCATTCCGGCGAAGCCATCGCGCAGCAGCTGGGCTGCTCGCGCACGCTGATCTGGCAAGCTGTGCATACCATCCAGACCGAGTTTCAGTTGCCGGTCTTCAGCGTACGCGGTCAGGGCTACCGTCTGGTCGAGCCGTTCGACTGGCTGGATGTCGCGACCGTGCGTGCCGAGTTGTCTGCAGACTGTGCGGAAACCTGGACGCTCGCCGTCGCCGATCAGGTGGATTCGACCAATACCCAGTTGATGAACCGCGCAAACAGCGATGGCCTGCACGGACTAGTGCTGGCTGCCGAGCTGCAAAGCGCGGGTCGTGGCCGCCTCGGTCGCGCCTGGCATGCCCGGCTGGGGGACTGTCTGATGTTCTCGCTGCTGTGGCGCTTTGACCGTGGCCTGGCCGAGCTGGCTGGCCTGTCCCTGGCCATCGGCCTCGCGCTGGCGCGTGTGCTGCGTGCCCTGGGAGCCCCGGTTGAGCTGAAGTGGCCGAATGATGTGCTGCTGGATGGCCGCAAGATGGCCGGGATCCTCATCGAGCTGTCGGGCGATGCCCTTGGGCCGGCCGCCGTGGTCATTGGCATCGGCATCAACCTGCAAGCTCCGCAGGGAGTGGATCAGGCCGTGGCTGGTCTGCGCGAGTGTGGCATCCGCATCAGCCGCAATCATTTGCTGGCCCTGCTGCTCAACGAGTTGCATCAGGTGCTTTGCGCCTTCAACCAACATGGTTTCGAGCCGCTGGCATCGGAATGGATGGCACTGTCCACCCATCAGGACAAGCCGGTCCGGCTGAGCTTCTCGCATGGCCAGCCGATTGAAGGCGTGGCGCGCGGGGTGGCTGGCAATGGCGCCCTGCTGGTGGATACCCCGCAGGGTCGGCAGGTGTTTCATGTCGGGGAAGTCAGCTTGCGGAGTGCGACATGATTTTGCTGATCGATGCCGGCAATACCCGCATCAAGTGGGCGGTGTATCAGGGCGAGCAATGTCTGGCACAGGGGGCGCTGGAGCATCAGGCCATTGAAACCCTGTCGGCGCAGCTGGCGTCCTTTTCGCTGGCCCGCGCCTATGGTGCCGCCGTGGTGCAGCCCGAAGTTTGTCATCGCATCGAACAGCAACTGCCGTGTCCGCTGCAGTGGGTCGAGACAGCCGTGGTCACCGCCGGGGTACGCAATCATTATGTCGATCCGCGCCAGATGGGGGTGGATCGCTGGCTGGCGGTGCTGGCGGCCCGCCGTCTGGTGCAGGGCGATGTGGTGGTGGCCAGTGCCGGCACCGCGCTGACCGTCGAGGCGCTCACCGCCGAGGGGGACTACCTTGGCGGCCTGATCATGCCGGGCTATCGTCTGATGCTGGATGCACTGGCAAAGAACACTGCGCGGCTGGATCAGCCCGCCGGGCAATGGTGCGATTTTCCGCAACAGACAGCCGATGCGCTGGCCAGCGGGGCACTGGATGCCATGGCCGGCGCCATCGGGCGGCTGCGGCTGCGGCTGGCGCAGCATACCGGTCGTCCGCTGGCGCCGTTGCTGCTCAGTGGCGGGGATGCCGGCAAAATCGCCCCGCTGCTCGCAAGCCCCTGTGAGATCGTGGATAATCTGGTACTTACCGGTTTATTAGAAGTGGCGGACAAGACATGAAGTGGTTTCTGGGCCTGGTCGTGGCATTGAATCTGTTTGTCGGCGTGGTGGCCTTGCTGCGCCAGCACGATCCCGTGGATATCCACAGCCATGAAGTCTCACCCGAGCAACTGAAGGTATTGCCGGCCGGCTGGCTGCCGCAGGCGTCGGCAGCCATGGCCGCCTCGGCGCCCTTCGTGGCCTCGGCACCCCTGACCCTGACCCAGACGGTCACTTCGCCGCTCGGCAAGGCCGCATCGGCCCCGGTGGCCTCGGCGCCGACTGCCAAGTCCGCCGTGTCGCCCAAGGGTGACAAGCCTGCTGCCAAGGCACCCGTCCAAAATGACAAGCCCGCCGCACACGACAAAGCCAAGGTTGCCTCGGTGCCGGCCGCCCATGCCGGCGAGCCGGTGGCCCGCCAGTGCGCCCAGTGGGGTGGGCTGAGCCAGGCGCTGCTGGATCGCGTGAAGGGCGGCTTGCCGACGCTGCGTCTCAAGGCGGCGCAAATGCACAGCCAGCAGGTCGACGATAGCAGCGCGACAGGCGGTAATCTGCGCTACTGGGTCTACATCCCGGCCAAGCTGTCCAGCAGCAAGCTGTCCGGTGAGTTGGCGCAAAAGGGATTCGACAACTACGTGGTGCAGAACGAAGGCGACTTCAGGGGGGCGTTGTCGCTGGGCCTGTTCGGCAAGCAGGAGGGGGCACAGGCACTGGTCGACAAACTGAAGAAGGCCGGCTACCCGAAGGCCGAGATCCAGGCTCGGGGCAAAACCCAGCTGACCCGTCTGGATTTCAGCGATCTGAGCGACAGCCAGTTCAAGGCGCTCGGTGCGCTGCAACAGCGCCTGACGCCGGGCATTGCCCTCAAGACCGTCGCCTGCGGACGATAGGCGATCAGGTGATCAGCAGGGGCGGAGCGATCCGCCCCTTTTTCATGCCGCTCCGCCGCCCAATGGCGCGTCCAGTCGCATCAGATAGGCCGGATGATCCTGCAGAATCGACAATTGCACGAAGCCGCCGGGCTGAACCGTGATCAGCCGTGCCACACTCCGTTCCATTTCCAGTAATTCCGCCAGCAGGATGGTAATCACCGGTGCATGGGTCACCAGCACGCGGTGACAGCCGCGCGAGGCGGCGATCCAGGCAGAAAAGCCGCTGAGCACGCGGGTATGGAAGGCTTCCGGCGATTCGCCGCCGGGTGGCGTCAGTTCGCCCTGGCGCCATTGCGCCTCCCAATTCGGTGTCAGTTCGCCCAGCACGCTCAGCGGCACGCCTTCCCATTCCCCCAGATCCTGTTCGGAAAAGCGCTCATCCACCTTGAGGGGAACCGAGGCGGCCAGCGCGCGCCGGACGGCGAATTCGCGGCAACGATTGAGTGGTGAGGTGGCCATGCAGGAGACCGGTGCCAGGGCGGCGATTTGTTGCCAGCTGCGGTCCATCATGGCACTGCCTGCTTCGGTCAGCGCTGCCTCGCGCTGGCCGGTCAGCAGGTTCTGGTGGTCGATGTCGCCGTGACGCAGCAGCGTCAGCGTATAGGGGTTCATGGCAGATCTGTCAGGTTTGACAAAGGCTTATGACCTTATTCCAAGTCAAGTTTTCTGGCAACCACAAACGGGTATAATGCCGCCGTCAGGTGCTTGCCAGCCAGTCGGCCAGGCGAGTGAAACGGGAAGCCGGTGCAAGACCGGCGCTGCCCCCGCAACGGTAAGGTCCGGCGTGTCCCTACGCCAGGGCTTCGCAACCAGCCACTGCCCTCGGGCGGGAAGGCGCGAAGCCAGTGACCAAGCCCGGAGACCGGCCTGGCCAGGGTGTGAGTGGATGCACACCCCACAATGCTTGGCGTATCGCGGGGAAGCGATCACACAGCCTGTATGCCTGCCGGTGTCATTCTGTCGTGCTGTTGTCCTTGGCGTGCCGCAATAAAAATGTTTTTACGGATGACAGAGAACATGTTCCAACTCAGACACGGTGTCGCCCTGGTCGCGCTTTGCTTTGCCGGCGCTGCCCTGGCCGATGATCTTCCCGAATTCAATGGTGGTGACGTGGTTGTGACCGCCAGTGGTGTACCGCAAGCCCGCGGCGTGGCACCGGTCAGCGTCAGCGTGATTACCGCGCAGGATATCGCCAACAGCAGTGCCCGCACGGTGCAGGAAGTGCTGTCCTCTGCTGCCGGGATCAATGTAATTAATATGGGTGGAACCTCCTCTCAGGTTGATTTGCATGGATTTGGCATAGGCGGTATCAGCAATACGCAGATTTTGGTCGATGGCGTGAAACAGAATACCAATGATCTTGCCGCCCCTGACCTGAGCTATATTCCTTTAGCCAGTATTGAGCGTATCGAAGTTGTGCGTGGCAGTGGCGCCGTTCAGTATGGGAGTGGTGCAACTGGGGGGGTGATAAATATCATCACCACCGCAGGTTATCCAGAGAAGTCATCGGTGAGTCTGACTCAGATGTTTGGCAGTTTTAACACACGTCAAACAGATGCCCATTTCAATTTGGCAGGGGTACGCTTCAGCCTGGACGGTTATGGCCAGTCTTTGAAAACTGACCATTATCGCCTTAACAATGATGAACGCAGGGACGCAGGTGGTTTGGGGCTAAATTGGAAGCTCGACGATGGCAAAGTGCGCCTGTATGTCCGCTCTAGTAGCGATAGTGAGCGACTACCAGGTCCTGTGTATGTGCAGCCAGCAAACGGCGTGAATCAGTTTAATACTAATCCGACTATCTCGAATAAGTTGTATGACAATGGCTTTGTTAAAAATAATGAGGTTGGCGTGCAGGGTGATCAAGCCATAGGTCTTGGCCGTCTCTATTTCCAATTGGCCTCACGTGATAAACGTACGGATTCGACTTATGGGCCGAATAGCTTTTCTCATACAACTAGTTGGTGGTCGGACCAACGGTTGCTGACTGAAGATAGTGGCAGCCTACGTTATGTCCTGCCTTTTGCTGTGGATAATCGTGTCACAATCGGTACCGACTGGATGTTCGGGAATGCTACGGATAACTCTAATAATCTGCCAAATGCATTTCCCTATCTCAGCTCGACATCTTCCAAGCAACGACATCAGGCACTGTTTTCTGAAGCAGAGTTAGGTCTTTGGTCTGGCGCGCGTATCACCATCGGTGGTCGCGTCCAACGTGTAGATGATCTTGTTCATAACACCAATACTTATGCAACCTTTGGTTCGACCACAGATCTGGAGCTGCATGCATGGCAGTTGGGTATGAGGCAGGCATTAGGGTCAGACTGGAGTCTTTTTGCGAATCATGCCCAGAGCTTCCGCCTGCCAAACTCCGATGAGCTAGTCAATAACAACAATGTTGTTGCCCTCCAACCTCAACTGTCTCACGATCAGCAGCTTGGTGCAGAGTGGGTTAACCGCGATAGTCGTGTTCGAATTGATATATTCCGCTCTGATGTGACTAATGAGATTGCTTATATTCCGAATGCCATTACATTAAATTACGGGGCAAATGTGAATTTGCCTAAGACACGTCACCAGGGGCTTGAAGTAGAGGGGCAAACGCGGCTTATGCAGGTACTTGATCTGCATGGCAACCTAACTTGGCAAAAAGCCACATTTAAAGAGGGTAGTTACAGCGGGAGCAGCCTTGTAGGACGGTCTATTCCAATGGTCCCTCAGGTAATGGCCAACCTTGGGATATCTTGGTCAATAAGAGAGAATACTCGGCTGAATGTGGATGCTCAGTACGTAGGCAAGCAATATATGGACAATGATCAGGTGAATCAATATCCAAACCAGCTACCTGCCTATACTGTGGTGAACACCAAATTGACGCAGAAGTTCTCGCGCAATTTGAGCGGCTCCTTCAGCATCAATAACCTACTGGATAGACACTATGCAACCTATGGTGCTGTGATCCTTGACCCAAGCACGGGCATGGCTACCGGGTATGGTCTTTATCCCTCAGACCCGCGTACCTATCAGGCGACGCTGACCGTTAACTTCTAAGTTCGAACCCCCGCCCACCGCCCGCCATCCCAGCGGGCGGTCTATCATGCCGACTATGCAAACGAATCGATTTTCTGTCCGGTTGACCCTGGCCCTGGTAGGGGTGGTGGCGTCATGGAATACCCACGCCCAGGTCAGCGTGCGCGACGGCACCGGCACGCCGGTGACGCTGGCGCAGCCTGCCCGGCGCATCATTACGCTGGCGCCGTCCACCACCGAGCTGGTGTATGCCGCCGGGGGCGGTTCGCGCATGGTGGCGACGGTGGCGTTCAGCGATTACCCGCCGGCGGCGAAACAGCTGCCGCAGGTGGGGGATCTGATGGGCGTCAGCCTGGAGGCGATTCTGCGCCAGCGGCCGGATCTGGTGGTGGCCTGGAAGGATGGCAGTGCGCCGCAGCTGTTGCAGCGTTTGCGTGCCCAGGGAGTGGCGGTGTTTGTCAGCCATCCGCTGGCGCTGGACGATGTGGCGCGCGAGCTGCAGTCCCTCGGCCGACTTAGCGGTACGCCGGCGGTGGCCGATCAGGCGGCTGCCGCCTATCGGGCGCGCATTGCCGCCGTGCGGCAGCGTTACCAGGGCCGGCCGCCGGTGACGGTGTTTTATCAGATGAGTCAGTCGCCGCTGTTTACCGTCAGCAATGCCAGCTATGTCGGCGCGGTGCTGCAGCTGTGTGGCGGGCGCAATCTGTTTGCCGGGCTGGCCGCGCCGGCGCCGCAGGTGAGCCGCGAGGCGGTGATTGCCGGACGGCCGCAGGTGATGCTGGCCGCCAGTACGCAGGAGCTGGCGATCTGGGATGGCTGGAAGGCGATTCCGGCGGTGGCACAGGGCACGCGCTATGCGGTGAATGTCGATCTGGCCAGTCGGCCCGGCCCGCGTCTGGCGCTGGGGGCTGAGGCCATTTGCGCCACGCTTGACCATGCGCGTCAGGTGATCGGTTTGACGCCTCGCTGAGGCTTGGCTATGCTCGCCGCCATGGACAAAGAACTTGAATCACTGGAAACCCGGGTCGCGTCGCTGATTGCGCGCATCGGTGAGATGGGGGTGCAGAACACCCGTCTGTCCGAAGCACTGGCACAGGCGCTGAAGGAAAATGCCGATCTGCATTTCCGCCTGGAAGAAACCCGTCAGCGTGTGGCCACGCTGATCGAGCGTTTGCCGGGCACCGAGGAGGACGCATGAGCGAAATCGTGCAAGTGGATGTGTCGCTGCTCGGGCGGCATTTCACCATCGGGACTTCCGCCGAAGAACGCGATACGCTGCTGGAAGCAGTGCATCTGCTGGAAGAAAAGATCGAAGCCATCCGCGGCCAGGGTAAAATTGTTGATGCCGACAAAATTGCCATCATGGCGGCATTGAATATTGCCCACGACTTGCTAAAAACAAAAGTGGGGGAAGGCTTGGAGATGGCGGCCTTTCAACGTAGAATACGCAATATGAGCGAGGCAGCTGAAACCGCCTTGCAAGAAAGCCAGCAGTCACTGTTTGAGTGATTGCCGCTTTAACAGATTTACCGGTTACCCCCTGCGGTGTTTGTGACGGCTCAACAATTCCTTTGAACCAATGCGTTCGCTTTGGTTGCCAGCAGTAAGTAGCACTGGCGCGCCGCGTCCCTCGAGGATGCGCCCGATGTGTGAGGCAGGCGACCCCCTGGAAACAGGGTTCAAGCGAATTTAGCCCGAACGGCACTCGCGGGGGCCTCTCTTCCGATCGTCCCACCCCATGCGGATGATGGTCCCCCAGATGACTCCCCCCCCAATCACCACGCTGCCCGATGACAAACTGGCCCTGCGTCGTGCTGTGCGTCGCGCACGCATGGCCCTGCCGCCGTCGCAGCGGCGGCGCGCCGAGCAGCAGATCGCCCGGCTGGCGGCGCGTTTCCTGCGGCGGGGCAAGCGGATTGGCGGCTATCTGGCTTCTGGCTCGGAGCTGGATATCGAAGCCCTGCTCGGCCGTGCCCTGCAGCGCGGCGCCACAGTGTATCTGCCGGTGATCCCCGACAAGGGGCGCCGTCTGTGGTTCTCGCGCCTTGGCCCGGACGACCGCTGGTATCGCCACCCGCGCTATCCGATTACCGAATATGCCGGCCCGGTGCTGCGCGCCGAGCGGCTGGACGTGCTGTTTGTGCCGCTGCTGGCGGTCGATCAGGATGGCTATCGGCTGGGGCAGGGCGGTGGCTTTTACGATACCACCCTGCACGCTGCCGGTCGGCAGCGCCCCTTGCTGGTCGGGGTGGCGTTTGACTGTCAGCGCGTGGCGCGCGTCCCGCGCGAGGCCTGGGACATCCGCCTCGACTGGCTGGTGACCGAAGCCGGGATTTTCCGCTTTGGCCCGGCCATGACAAACGTTTGCGCTGTCACCGCCAACTCCCGCACAATGCAGGCTGACCTTCAGCCCTGATCGGGAAATCGTTCTCCATGCTTTATCCTGCCATCGCCCCCTACGAAAGCGGCATGCTGCGCCTGGACGAGTTGCACCAGATGTACTGGGAGCAGTGTGGTCGTCCGGATGGTTTTCCGGTGCTGTACCTGCATGGCGGGCCGGGGGACGGCTGTGCGCCGATGTGTCGCCAGTTGTTCGACCCGGGGTTCTACCGCGCGGTGCTGTTCGACCAGCGCGGCAGTGGCCGCTCGGTGCCTCGCGGCGAATTGCGCGCCAATCGCACGGATCTGCTGGTGGCGGATATCGAACGGCTGCGCGAGCACCTGGGGATCGAGCGCTGGCTGGTGTTTGGCGGCTCCTGGGGCAGCACGCTGGCACTGGCCTATGCCGAGGCCCATCCGGAACGGGTGGGCGGCCTGATCCTGCGCGGCATTTTTCTGGGGCGCGAGCGGGATGTCGACTGGTTCATGCATGGCATGGGACGGTTTTTCCCCGAGGCCTGGGCGCAATTCCTGGCACCGATTCCTCCCGAGGAGCGAGGCGATCTGCTGCAGGCCTACTATCGCCGCCTCAGCAGCGACGATCCGAGTGTCTATCTGCCGGTCTGTCAGGCATGGGGAGGCTGGGAGGCACACTGTGTCTCGCTGTTGCCGCGCGCCGATGCCATTGAGCGTGCCGCCAGCCCCTATCTGTCGCTGCCGCTGGCACGGCTTGAGGCGCATTACTTTGCCCATCAGCTGTTCCTGCAGCCGGATCAGTTGCTGCGGGAGATCGGGCGGATCGCCCATTTGCCGGCCTGTATCGTCCAGGGGCGCTACGATGTGATCTGTCCGCCGGAGGGGGCTTATGCGCTGGCGGCAGCCTGGCCCAAGGCCGAGCTGTGTCTGGTCGAGGCGGCGGGTCATTCGATGTGGGAGCCGGCGGTGCTGGCGGCGCTGATGGATCGCCTGGAACGCTTCAAGCTGTTTCTGGGGCGCGGATCAGTCTGAATTCACGGGTTTTTTCCCTTTTTGACCACGCGCGGGGGACAAATCCTCGCGGTCGGCTTCTGCCATTTACCTTTGCCCGGCTATAATCGTCGGATCGACTTTCAGGCAAAGCATATTTCCCGGGATCACCATGCAAGAACATTACACATCGCACGAGGTTGAAACCTCGGCACAAGAATACTGGGCCAAGAACAAGGTTTTCCAGGCCGTCGAAGACGCATCGCGCGAGAAATACTACTGCCTGTCGATGTTCCCCTATCCGTCGGGCAAGCTGCACATGGGCCATGTGCGCAACTACACCATCGGTGACGTCCTGTCGCGCTTCAAGCGCCTCAATGGCTTCAACGTGCTGCAGCCGATGGGCTGGGATGCCTTCGGCCTGCCGGCGGAAAACGCCGCCATGAAGAACAAGGTGGCGCCGGCCGGCTGGACCTACTCCAACATCGACTACATGAAGAACCAGCTCAAGAGCCTCGGTCTGGCGATCGACTGGGAGCGCGAGCTCGCGACCTGCAAGCCGGATTACTACCGCTGGGAACAATGGCTGTTTACCCGCCTGTTCAAGAAGGGGGTGATCTACAAGAAGGCCGGCGTGGTCAACTGGGACCCGGTCGACCAGACCGTGCTGGCCAACGAACAGGTGATCGACGGCCGCGGCTGGCGTTCGGGGGCGCTGGTCGAGAAGCGCGAGATCCCGATGTATTACTTCAAGATCACCCAGTACGCCGAAGAGCTGCTGAATGATCTCGACAAGCTGGAAGGCTGGCCGGAGCAGGTCAAGACCATGCAGCGCAACTGGATCGGCAAGAGCCGCGGCATGGAAGTGGGTTTCCCCTATGGCGATGGTTCCGGTGACGTGCTGAAGGTATATACCACCCGTCCGGACACCCTGATGGGGGTGACCTATGTCGCCGTGGCGGCGGAGCATCCGCTGGCTACCCGGGCGGCTGCCGGCAATGCCGAACTGAGCGCCTTCATTGCCGAGTGCAAGAAGGGCGGTGTCTCGGAGGCCGATCTGGCTACCCAGGAAAAGAAGGGCATGCCCACCGGTCTGACCGTCAAGCATCCGTTCACCGGCGCCGATGTGCCGGTCTGGGTCGGCAACTATGTGCTGTGGGGCTATGGCGAAGGTGCGGTGATGGCCGTGCCGGCGCATGACGAACGTGACTTCGAGTTTGCCGCCAAGTACCAGCTGCCGATGAAGAGCGTGATTCGCCCCGCCGATGGTTCGTCGCTGGCCGAACCGCTGACCGCTGCCTATACCGAGCAGGGCATCCTGTTCAACTCCGGCGAGTTCGACGGTCTGGATTATCAGGGTGCCTTCGACCGCATGGCCGGGGTGCTGCAGGCCAGGGGGCTGGGTGCGCCGCGTACCCAGTACCGCCTGCGCGACTGGGGCATCAGCCGCCAGCGTTACTGGGGTTGCCCGATTCCGGTGGTGCACTGCCCGCATTGCGGCGACGTGCCGGTCCCGGAAGATCAGCTGCCGGTGGTCCTGCCGGAGAATGTGGTCCCGGATGGCGCCGGTTCGCCGCTGGCCAAGATGCCCGAATTCTACGAAACCACCTGCCCGAGCTGCGGGGCGGCCGCACGGCGCGAAACCGATACCATGGACACCTTTGTCGAGTCCAGCTGGTACTACGCGCGCTATGCCTCGCCCAATTGCAGTGAGGCCATGGTCGACAAGAAGGCCGCGGATTACTGGCTGTCGGTGGATCAGTACATTGGCGGTATCGAGCACGCCATCCTGCACCTGCTGTATGCCCGTTTCTTCCACAAGCTGATGCGTGACGAAGGTCTGGTGTCGACCGACGAGCCGTTCGCCAGCCTGCTGACCCAGGGCATGGTGGTGTGCGAAACCTTCTTCCGTGACGTCGAAGGTGGCCACAAGGACTGGATTGCGCCGAATGACGTGGTGATCGAGCGCGATGCCAAGGGCAAGATCGTCAAGGCGACCCATCGCGTCGACGGCCAGCCGGTGCAGATCGGCGGCATCGAGAAGATGTCCAAGTCGAAGAACAACGGGGTCGACCCGCAAGACCTGATCGAGAAGTTCGGTGCCGATACCGCGCGCCTGTTCATGATGTTTGCCGCGCCGCCGGATCAGTCGCTGGAGTGGTCGGATGCCGGCGTCGAAGGGGCACATCGCTTCCTGCGCCGTTTGTGGAAGACGGTGTACGAGCATGTCAGCCAGGGCGTGGTGACCCGCTATCAGGGCGGTGAGCTGAGCGATGGTCTGAAGGAGCTGCGCTTCAAGCTGCATGGCACCATCCAGAAGGTGACCGACGATTATGGCCGCCGCCAGCAGTTCAATACCGCCATTGCGGCGGTCATGGAGTTGCTCAACACCCATGACAAGACGGATACCGGCAGCGATGTCGGCCGCGCCGTGGCGCAAGAGGTGCTGGAGGCAGCGGTGATCCTGCTGTCGCCGATCGTGCCGCACATCACCGAAACGCTTTGGGCCGAACTGGTTCCGGGCAGCCGCCTGCTGGAACAAGGCTGGCCCAAGGTTGATGAGAGTGCCCTTGTCAAGAGCCAGCTGGAGCTGATGGTGCAGGTGAACGGCAAGCTGCGTGGCAGTGTCGTGGTGGCCGCCGATGCTGATCAGGCGACCATTCAGCAGGCCGCACTGGCCAATGCCAATGTGCAGAAGTTCATGGAAGGCAAGCCGGCGCGCAAGGTGATTGTCGTTCCGGGCCGACTGGTCAATATCGTCGTGTAATCCACACCGGGGCAGCGTTCCGGCTGCCCCGTTCTTACAAAGGCATGTCATGACCCGTTTATTCTCGACACTGTCCATGCTGTTCCTGCTTGGCCTGCTGGCCGCCTGCGGCTTCCATCTGCGCGGTCTGGCGGATGGTACCCAGCGACAATTCCCGTTCAGCCGGCTCTATATCGATGTGGGTGCAGGTTCGAGGCTGGCGGCGCCACTGTTGCTCGCCATGAAGTCTTACCCGAACATCCAGGTCATGGATCAGGCGGCGACGGCTGATGGCGTCTTGCGCATCCTCAGCGAGAAGACCAACAAGGATCTGTCCTCGATCGACCGGAGTGGTCAGGCCAGCGAATATCGCCTGAGCTATGTGGTCACGGCGCAGGTGTGGATCAATGGCCGGCAGATCGGTCCGGATATTGTGCTGAACCAGAGCCGTACCATGACCTATACCGACTCGGCCGTGCTGGGCAAGGATCAGGAAGAAACCCTGCTCTGGGACGATATGGCGCGCAACGTGGCGCAATTGATGGTGTATCGCCTGTCCAATACCCGTCTGTTGCGCGAAGCGGCGTCCGAAGCCGACGCAGTGGCGCCGGCTGCCAGGGCCAGTGATGCCGTCACTCAGCACTGAGGCCTTGCCAGCCAGCCTGTCGCGTGGGCTGGCGCCGCTCTATCTGATCCACGGCGAAGAGGCGCTGGTGGCGCTGGAGGCGGCCGATCAGATCCGGCAGGCCGCCCGCCAGCAAGGTTATCTGGAGCGCGAGGTGTTGACGGTCGAGGCCGGTTTCGACTGGTCGGTGCTGCGCGATGCCATGAGCAGCGTGTCTCTGTTTGCCTCGCTCAAGGTGCTGGAAATCCGGATTCCGGGCGGCAAGCCCGGCAGTGAGGGGGCCGAGGCGCTGAGCATGCTGGCGGCCAACTTGCCGCAGGATACCGTGACGCTGGTGTTGCTGCCGAAGATGGATCGCCAGCAGCAGCAAAGCAAGTGGTTCCAGGCGCTGGAGAAGGCCGCCACCGTGCTGCAGGCCAGTCTGGTGGATCGGCAGGCCCTGCCGGGCTGGGTCAGCCGACGCCTCAAGGCGCAGGGGCAGACGCTCAATGCCGAGGCACTGGCCTTCTTTGTCGACCGGGTCGAGGGCAATCTGCTGGCGGCCCGCCAGGAAGTCGACAAGCTGGCCCTGCTGTATCCGGCCGGTGAGCTGACGCTGGAGATGCTGCGTGCAGCGGTGGCCAATGTGGCCCGTTTCGATGTGTTCCACCTGTCCGAGTCCTGGATGGAGGGCGATGCGCCGCGGGCGACACGCATGCTCGAGGGCCTGGAAGCCGAGGGCGAGGCGCCGGTATTGGTACTTTGGTCGTTTGCCGAAGATGTGCGCATGTTGCTGCGCCTGCGCCAGGGACTCAAGGATGGTCGCAATGTCCGTGACCTTGGCCGCGAGCTGCGTCTGTGGGGCAACAAGCAAAAGCTGGCCGAACCGGCCTTGCGGCGCATCGGTGCCCGACGCCTGATGCAGGCGCTGGAAACCTGTGCCTGCGTGGATCGTCAGATCAAGGGGGTCGAGCAGGGTGAACCCTGGTCAACCTTGAAAGTCCTGGCCCATCAGCTGGCCCTGTGAATGCATGACCTGAGACGCCGTCCGTCGGTCATGGACACCATTTAAGCCCGATAGCATCGGGCTTTTTTTATTTCCATTCCATAAAATGACAAATAGATAACTTCGCTTGCGATAAATTCAGACTCTCCCTAGACTGGCAACCATTAGATTTAAAGTAAAACAATTATTATTTATATATTGTTTAGAAAGAATCTTCCCGGACCAGGAGGCTGAGCGATGGCAAGTGTAGGAAATGGCTTAAACCGTGTGCGCAGCAAGGTGGTGCTGATGGAGAGCATCCACCAGTTGCTGGAAATCTTGCTGGATGCCGGCGAGCCACGGGTCGTGCATTGGGACGGACGGATACTGCGCATGCACAAACTGAGCTCGCGCAAGGCACGACAGATCTTTCAATCCCCGCAGTCCTTCCCGGGGCTGCTGGGGGTGTACGATCACAATGCCATCTACCGTGACATTGCCGACCCGCTGGGCGAGATGCTCGGTATCCAATTGTAGGGTTCACCAGGTTTCCCGGATGGGCAAACCCTCATCACGCAGAATCAGCACCCCGCGCTGCGCCGGGGGCAGCAAGCCGGCGGTAGCACGATAGTGACGCAGGACCCGGGCAACATACTGTGCCGTTTCCGGATAGGGGGGGATGCGGTTGCCGTAGCGCAGCACCGCCCCTTCCCCGGCGTTATAGGCGGCCAGCGCAAGGGGCAGATTGCCGTCAAATCGTTGCAACAGCCAGACCAGGTAGCGACTGCCTGCCTGCAGGTTCTGCACCGGGTCCTCCAGCACCGTGGCACCAAAACGACTGCCGGTGGCGGGGATCAGCTGCATCAGCCCGATCGCTCCCTTGGCCGAGCGTGCCCGCGGGTCGTAGCCCGATTCCACCCTGATCAATGCGTGCAGCAAATCCGGATCAAGACCAAAATGCATGGCGGTTTGAGAAATCAGCTGGAGTAAAGCGGGGGGGGCCATACGACCCTGGCGTTCGGCAGCGCCGGCCTCAGTGGGCCACGCAGGCACCAGCAGCAAGGCAAGGAGATAGGGAAGACGCCACATGTCAGCCGCCAGACGAGATAAATTCTGGGATGCTAACGGGCCGTGGGGGAGGTGACCAGAGCGGCCGGCCTAAGGGCCAGCCGCCTGCAGGCAGTGGCTATTCGCGGTGGTAGGGGTGATTGTTGAGAATGCTCACCGCACGGTAGAGCTGTTCGACCAGCAGCACCCGCACCATGCCGTGCGGCATGGTCAGTGCCGAAAGTTGAAGCAAGGTGTCGGCCTTCTGCTTCAGCTCGGCAGACAAGCCGTCTGCGCCGCCGATCACGAAGCACAGATCCTGACCATCCTGCAGCCATTGCTGCATCTGGTTGGCCAACTGAACCGTGGTCCAGTTGCGGCCCCGCTCATCCAGCACGACCAGCGTTGCGCGCGGCGGTATCGCCGCCATCAGGCGCGCATGTTCTGCTGCGATGCCCTTTTCCGCCGTGACACCACCGCCGCGTTTCTCCGGCTTGATTTCCTTCAGCTCCAGGCTGATATCGCGCCCGAATCGCTTGGCATAGTCTCCGAAGGCGTCATCGACCCAGCGTGGCATTTTCGTGCCAACGGCAAGAATGGTAATCCGCATTGACTTCCTGTCAGCCGGCTAGAGAAGACGGCATCAGCGACTCAGACCACTTTCCACGGCTTGGCGCCGGCCGGAACGAAAGACGGCTTTTCTCCGCCCCAGAGCGCTTCGATATCGTAGTAATCGCGCACCGCAGGCAGCATGACGTGAATCACTACGTCGCCGGCATCCACCAGCACCCACTCGCCGAACTCTTCACCCTCGGTCCCGATGATGTCGGCACCGGCTTCCTTGAGCTTGACGCAGACGTTGTTGGCCAGCGCCTTGACCTGGCGGTTGGAGTCGCCGGTACAAACAATCAGGTGCTGGAACAGCGAGGTCAGATCGCGCGTATCCAGCTCGATAATGTCCTTGCCCTTGATGTCTTCCAGGGCATCGACTGCCACTTTTACGATTTCAGAGATTTCCATGAGTCCCTTCCGGTAAGGCTGGATGCATCATCAGGGATGCATCTGTCGTTATGGGTGAGATCCCGTGCCCTGACCTGACGACTGTCGATAGAGCCCGTGATTATGAATATAGGAGGCGACGGCCGGTGGTACCAGATGTGATATGTCCAGCCCCTTGTCCAGCGCATCGCGCACGGCGCTGGCCGACAAGTCAAGCGGCGGCAGCGCAAGGCGCAGGATTGTACCAGAGGCGGCCGTGTTTTGGGCTGACGATGTCAAGCGGCGCTGCCATTGTGCCGCAATCGCCGGGGGCAGCGACGCCGTACTGGCGCCGGGACGCATGGCTACGGCCAGGTGGGCCAGGGAAAACAGCGATTGCCAGCGGTGCCAGCGCTCGAGCTGCAACAGCGAATCGCCACCGATCAGGAACCACAATGGCACATCCGGGCCGATTTCCTGTCGGATTTCCGCCAGGGTATCAACCGTAAACGACGGACCCTGACGATTCAGCTCCCGCTCGTCCACTTCGGTATCCGGTTCGCCGGCAATGCCCAGCCGGACCATCGCCAGGCGGTCGGCGGCACTGGCCACCGTGCCGGCCCGATGATACGGATCACCGGCAGGCACCAGCCTGAGCCGTGTCAGCCCGGCCTCATGGCGAAACGCGCTGGCCATGCGCAGATGTGCGGTATGAAAAGGATCGAATGTGCCGCCAAAGACACCGACAACCGGATTGGGCACGATCAGGCGTCCTGTGTGGACCTGCCGTCCACGACCAGCTTGAGCAGACCGGTTTCGGGGTGAATGACCAGCCCGTGCACGGGGATATCATGCGGTACCAGCGGATGCTGGCGAATGACGCTGACGGTATGGCGTACGCTGTCCTCGACGTTGGTAAAGCCCTGCAGCCAGTTGTCCAGATCAATGCCGGCCGCGCGCAGGGTATCGATGGTCGCCGTGCTGACGCCGCGGGAAACCGCCGCATCGAGCACCTGTTCGGGATCGATGGCATTCATGCCACAGTCCATGTGAGCCACCACGCAGATCTCGTCGACCCGGAGCTGATAGATGGCCACGACGATGCTGCGCATGACGGAACCCCAGGGGTGCGTTACCAGTGCGCCGGCGTTCTTGATCAGCTTCGCATCGCCATTCTTCAGGCCCATGGCCTTGGGCAACAACTCAACCAGTCGAGCGTCCATGCAGGCAAGAACCAGCAGGTTCTTGTCGGGAAACTTGTCCGTTTTGAACTGTTCGTATTCACGATTGTCTACGAATGTCCGATTGTGTTCGAGCATGGTGCCCAGCACGCTCATCGCGGTACTCCTTGCTGGCCGTTGACCGGCACCGGCTTCTGGCCAGTGTCCGATACGGCGGGTTTCGATTGCGCTGATAGTAACGCGAGAACCGTCGCAAGGCTACGCTTGCCACGGCGAGGCCGAAACGGGCTGGTCCGGGTCCAGTCCGTTCGGTCAGTTCGGCAAGATTGTGTGAACTCATTCGCTACGCTTTTGTCATTACCTAAGGTCGGCCATTGATTTCAAAGAGGAATCATCACTGGCAGATGCCGTACCCGTGGTCAAACCAATAACAACATCCTCCTCATTACATGCACTGGCTCGAAGGAATAATGTCATGGATTTGTCTGAACTGAAGAAAAACGCCAGCAAGGCAGCCGCGCTGCTGAAGAGCCTGGCCAACGAAGATCGCCTGATGTTGCTGTGCCAGCTGGTTTCGGGCGAAAAGGCCGTTTCCGAACTGGAGAGACTGACCGGCATCCGGCAACCCACCCTGTCGCAACAACTGGGTGTTCTGCGCAACGAAGGTCTGGTGGCCACCCGGCGTGACGGCAAATGGATCTTCTACAGCGTGGCCAGCCGCGAGGCGATGTCCATGCTGTCGACCCTGCAGTCACTCTACTGCACCGAGTCGATCCGCCGGCACGAACTGGCCGATCGCAAGGAGCTGGCGACCAGCCTCTGAAGGCATCTGAATGCAGGCAATATCTTCTAACCGATTTGCGTGCATGATGGTCGTGATGCGGAATATCATAGCTGCATGAAGAAAAAGCTCCTGCTCACTACCCTTTCCCTGAGCCTGCTGCTGTCGGCCGGACGTGCCGACGCCGATCTGCCTGATCTCGGCGACATTTCCCAGGCCTCCATGTCCCTTGCCGATGAGGTGCAAATCGGCCGCAGCGCCATGCAGGCGCTGCGGCAGCAGGACGCCATCAGTGACGATCTCGAGCTTAACGATTACATCAACGCCCTGGGTGGCCGACTGGCCGCCGGCGCGATCGGCAGCGGGCTGCACTTCACCTTCTTCGTCGTCAACGACAGCGGTATCAATGCCTTTGCGATGCCGGGCGGCTACATCGGCGTCAACAAGGGACTGATTCTCGCCACACAAAGCGAAGGCGAGCTGGCTTCGGTGATCGGCCATGAAATGGCCCACGTGACCCAGCATCACATGGCCCGCATGCAGGCCAATACCCTGCCGAACCAACTGACGCTGCTCGCGACCCTGGTTGCCGCGGCCCTGGCATCCCGGGCGCACAGCTCGGACGCGGTATTCGGTACGCTGAACGCCGGTATCGGCCTGACCCTGGCCAACCAGCTGTCCTTCTCGCGTGATTTTGAGCGCGAGGCAGATCGGGTTGGCATGCAGTATCTGAGCGCGGCAGGTTTCGATGTGCGCGACATGCCCGCCTTCTTCCAGCGTCTGCAGCAATCCGAACATCTCAATGGCGGCGATGCCTATGCCTTCCTGCGCACCCACCCGGTCACCGTGGAACGGATCAGCGAGGCACAAAACCGGGCACAGGATGCGCCGGTGCGCATGCGGGTCAGCAGCACCGACTATCTGCTGGTGCGTGAAAAAATCCGCAACCAGATTCTCGCCCCGGCCGAGGCGGTCAAGTTTTATCAGACCGCACTGGCCAACCGGCAGTATCTCAACGAGGGCGCGCAGTGGTATGGGCTGGCCCTGGCAAGGCTGGGACAGCATGATGCAGCCGCTGCCGGCAAGGCGCTGGCCAGAGCCAGACAGTTGTTGCCGGAGCGTCCGATGTTCTTCAGTCTCGAGGCCTCGATCGCGCGCAGCAGCAAAGACTGGAATGCCGCACTCGCGGCCTACCGCAGCGGCCTGGCCCGCTTCCCCGATAACCGGACCCTGGGCGAAGCACAGATCGATCTGATGATTCAGACCGGTCAGCGCACCGCGGCGCTGCAGGCCATTCGCGCCATGCAGCTCAACACCCCGACCGACCCCGTGCTGTTCCGGCTGCAGTCCCGGCTCTACACCGAAAGCGACAAACTGCGATATCACGCAGCATTGGGCAACGCACTCTACTATGAACAACAGTATGAGCCCGCAATGGAGCAATTCCGCCTGGCAAGCCAGGCCCCGGGTGACGACTTTTATCTGCGTTCATCCATTGAGGCCCGCACCCGGGAACTGGAAAAAATCCTCGCCGACCGCAAACGGGATGGCACCGCGCAAGGGGGCGGCGGGCAATAGCAGAAATGCAACATGCTGCGGCGCGGCAATTGCAGAAATGCTATCGGGTTGGCGCGGAAACCCAAAAAAGCTATTCCAAAACGAACATCATTCGTTTTAAACTCAGTCCTACGCTTACGTTTTTTTCCAAAACGAAAAATAAATATAAAAACGAACAAAAGATCACTGCAAACAGAAGAAAATGTTCACAATTGAACATTTGCCTTACGCGAAGAACCAGGTCGGCACCAGGCCGACTACAAATGATGAGGATGTAGAAATGGCTGAAAGCTTGCCGCAAGACATTGATCCGTTGGAAACCCAGGAATGGCTGCAATCGCTTGAATCCGTTCTGAACGCCGAAGGTCCCGAGCGTGCCCACTTCCTGCTGGAGAGCATGGTTGAGCGCACCCGCGAACGCGGCGGCCACCTGCCGTTCCACCTGACCACCGGCTATCAGAACAGCATCCCGGTTGGCCGCGAAGCCAAATCCCCCGGCAATCACGAGCTGGAAAACCGCATCTGCTCGATCAATCGCTGGAACGCCATGGCCATGATCCTGCGTGCCGGCAAGAAAGACCTGGAACTGGGTGGCCACATCGCCAGCTTCCAGTCCTCCGCCACCCTGTACGATGTCGGCCTGAACCACTTCTGGCGCGCCCACAACGACGAACAGGAAGGCGATCTGGTTTACTTCCAGGGGCACATTGCCCCTGGCATCTACGCCCGTGCCTTCATGGAAGGCCGCCTGAGCGAAACCGACCTCGACAACTTCCGCCAGGAAGTCGACGGCAAGGGCCTGTCCTCCTACCCGCACCCGTGGCTGCAGCCGGACTTCTGGCAGTTCCCGACCGTCTCGATGGGTCTTGGCCCGTTGATGGCCATCTATCAGGCCCGTTTCCTCAAGTACCTGGAAAGCCGCGGGCTGGCCCGTACGCCGGGTCGCAAGGTCTGGTGTTTCTGCGGCGATGGTGAAATGGACGAACCGGAATCGCTCGGCGCCATCAGCCTGGCTGCCCGCGAAGGTCTGGACAACCTGATCTTCGTCATCAACTGCAACCTGCAGCGCCTGGACGGTCCGGTGCGCGGCAACGGCAAGATCATCCAGGAGCTCGAAGGCGAGTTCCGCGGTGCCGGCTGGAACGTGCAGAAAGTCATCTGGGGCAGCCGCTGGGATCCGCTGCTGGCCATGGACACCAAGGGCCTGCTGAAAAAGCGCATGGACGAGTGCGTCGACGGCGACTACCAGACCTTCAAGTCCAAGGACGGCGCCTACGTGCGCGAACACTTCTTCGGCAAATACCCGGAACTGCGCGCCATGGTGGCGAACATGTCCGATGACGAGATCTGGAGCCTGAACCGCGGCGGCCACGATCCGCACAAGGTCTATGCCGCCTACCACGAAGCCACCACCAATGCCGGCGGCCGTCCGACCGTCATTCTGGCCAAGACCATCAAGGGTTATGGCATGGGGGCTTCCGGCGAAGCCCAGAACACCGCTCACCAGGCCAAGAAGATGGACCTGGAGTCCCTGCGTCGCCTGCGCGACCGCCTCGGCATCCCGGTCTCCGATGAAGACCTGCCGAGCGTACCGTATTACAAGCCGGCCGAAGACAGCCCGGAAATGCGTTACCTGCATGAGCGCCGCGCCGCACTGGGCGGCTACCTGCCGCAGCGCAAGCCGGTGAAGGCACCGCTGGCGGTACCGGGCCTGCACCTGTTCGACGCCATGCTGAAAGACTCCGGCGAGCGCGAATTCTCCACCACCATGGCCTTCGTGCGCATGCTGGGCTCCCTGCTCAAGGACAAGGGCATCGGCAAGCAGATCGTGCCGATCGTGCCGGACGAATCGCGTACCTTCGGCATGGAAGGCATGTTCCGCCAGTACGGCATCTGGTCCTCCATCGGCCAGAACTACGTGCCGCAGGACCACGACCAGCTGATGTTCTACAAGGAATCGAAAGACGGTCAGATCCTGCAGGAAGGCATCAACGAGCCGGGCGCCATGTCGTCCTGGATCGCCGCGGCGACCAGCTACGCCAACAACGGCATCCCGATGATTCCGTTCTACATCTACTACTCGATGTTCGGCTTCCAGCGCATCGGCGATCTGGCCTGGGCGGCAGGCGACATGCGTGCCCGCGGCTTCATGCTCGGCGGTACCGCTGGCCGTACCACGCTGAACGGTGAGGGCCTGCAGCACGAAGACGGCCACAGCCACATCCAGGCCGGCCTGATCCCCAACTGCATCAGCTACGACCCGACCTTCGCCTACGAACTGGCGGTGATCCTGCAGGATGGCCTGCGCCGCATGTACGTGGAACAGGAAGACGTCTTCTACTACATCACCCTGATGAACGAAAACTACGCGCATCCGGAAATGCCGATCGGTGCCGAAGACGGCATCCTCAAGGGCATGTACCTGCTGCGCGACGGTGGTGAATCCCAGGTCAAGGTGCAACTGATGGGCTCCGGCACCATCCTGCGCGAAGTGATTGCCGCGGCCGACCTGCTGCGCAACGACTTCGGCATCGGCGCCGACATCTGGAGCGCCACCTCGTTCAACCTGCTGCGTCGCGACGGCATGGCCGCCGAGCGCTGGAACCTGCTGCACCCGACCGCCGAGGCCCGCGTGCCTTACGTGACGGCACAGCTGACCGGCCGCAGCGGTCCGGTGATCGCCGCAACCGACTATATCCGCAACTACGCAGAGCAGATCCGCGCCTATGTCCCGGGTCGCTACACCGTGCTGGGCACCGACGGCTTCGGCCGTTCCGATTCGCGCCAGCAACTGCGCAAGTTCTTCGAAGTGGACCGCTACCACGTCGCCGTGGCGGCCCTCAATGCCCTGGCGCAAGAAGGCAAGATCGAGCGTGCCCGGGTGGCCGAGGCCATCGCCCGCTACGGCATCGATGCCGACAAGCCGGCACCGTGGACCGTCTAAGCCCTTTCGAAGACATCCGGCGCCGGGTCTGACCCGGCGCCCACAGTGGAACCAGACAACATGAGCAATTTGATCGAACTGAAAGTACCGGATATCGGCGGCCACAGCGGCGTTGATGTCATCGAAGTCTTCATTCAGCCGGGCCAGCAGGTCGCCATCGACGACTCGCTGCTCACCCTGGAAACCGACAAGGCCACCATGGAAGTTCCGGCCAGCCATGCCGGCGTGATCAAGGAAGTCCTGATCAAGGTCGGCAGCAAGGTGTCCGAAGGCGACGTCATCGCCCGCATCGAAGCCAGTGATGCCGCCGTCGCAGCCGCCCCGGCCGCCGAAGCTGCTCCGGCGCCGACTGCTGCGCCGGCACCCGTCCCGGCACCTGCGCCGTCGCCGGCCCCGGTGGCGGCCCCCGTTGCCGCGCCGGTCGCTGCCGTCAGCCTGCCCGACAGCAGTCACGTCGATCAGGCGCACGCCGGTCCGTCCGCCCGTCGCCTGGCGCGCCAGCTCGGCGTTGACCTGAGCAAGGTCCAGGGCTCGGGTCGCAAGGGACGCATCGTCGAAGAAGACATCAAGGCCTACGTCAAGAGCGTCATGTCCGGCGCGGCCAGCGCTCCGGTCGCCGCGTCGACCCAGGGTGGCGGTGCCGGTCTCGACCTGCTGCCGTGGCCGAAGGTCGACTTTGCCAAGTTCGGCCCGGTCGACAGCCAGCCGCTGTCGCGCATCAAGAAGATCTCCGGCGCCAACCTGGCGCGCAACTGGGTCATGATTCCGCACGTCACCCAGTTTGACGAAGCCGACATCACCGAGATGGAAGCCTTCCGCAAGAGCATGGGCGAAGAACTCAAGGCCGACGGCGTCAAGCTGACCCCGCTGGCCTTCCTGATCAAGGCCTGCGTGGCCGCTCTCAAGAAGTACCCCGAGTTCAATGCCAGCCTGGACGGTGACAACCTGGTCCTCAAGCAGTACTTCCACATCGGCTTTGCCGCCGATACGCCAAACGGTCTGGTGGTGCCGGTGATCCGCGACGCCGACAAGAAGACCCTGATCGAACTGGCGCAGGAGTCGGCCGCGCTGGCGAAGAAGGCACGCGAAGGCAAGCTGACCCCGAACGACATGCAAGGCGGCTGCTTCAGCATTTCCAGCCTGGGGGGCATCGGCGGCACAGCCTTCACCCCGATTATCAACGCGCCGGAAGTGGCGATCCTCGGTGTCTCCAAGGCGGCCATCAAGCCGGTCTGGAACGGCAAGGAATTCGCACCGCGCCAGATGCTGCCGTTGTCGCTGTCCTACGATCACCGCGTGATCGACGGTGCCTCTGCGGCCCGCTTTACCAGTTACCTTGGCCAGGCGCTGGCGGACATCCGCCGCCTGATGCTGTAAGTGGAAGAATCCATGAGCAAAATCGTTGAACTGAAAATCCCGGACATCGGCGGCCACAGCGGCGTCGATGTGATTGAAATCTTCGTCAAGGCCGGCGACACCATCGCGGTGGAAGACGCCCTGCTGACCCTGGAAACCGACAAGGCCACCATGGACGTGCCGGCAGCCGAAGCCGGCGTCATCAAGGAACTGCTGGTGCAGGTCGGCAGCAAGGTATCCGAAGGGGATGTCATTGCCCGGCTGGAAGTCGCCGAGCAGGGAGGGGTCGCTTCGGCGCATACCCACACCGGCGAAACCCCGAGCGAAGCCCCGGTGGCCCAAAGCCACAGCGGCGGTGCCGACATCGAGTGCGATGTCCTGGTACTGGGCGGTGGCCCCGGCGGCTATTCCGCCGCCTTCCGCTCCGCCGACCTCGGCCTCAAGACCGTCATCGTCGAGCGCTTTGCCACCCTGGGCGGTGTCTGCCTCAACGTGGGCTGCATCCCGTCCAAGGCCCTGCTGCACAACGCCGAGCTGATGGACGAAGTCATGGAGCTGGCGGCCAACGGCATCAAGTTCAGCAAGCCGGAAATCGACATTGATGCCCTGCGCGGCTTCAAGGAAAAGGTCATCGGCAAACTGACCGGTGGCCTGGCCGGCATGGCCAAGGCCCGCAAGGTCGAGATCGTGCGCGGTATCGGCACCTTCGTCGATCCGCACCACATTTCGGTCGAACTGACCGCGGGCGAAGGCAAGGCCACCACCGGCGAGAAGCAGGTCGTGCGCTTCAAGCATGCCATCATCGCGGCCGGCTCGCGCGTGGTGAACCTGCCGTTCATCCCGCAGGACCCGCGCATCATCGACTCCACCGGCGCCCTGCAACTGGCCGACATTCCGCAAAAAATGCTGATCATCGGCGGCGGCATCATCGGCCTGGAAATGGGCACCGTGTATTCCTCGCTCGGCACCCGGCTGGATGTGGTCGAAATGATGGATGGCCTGATGCAGGGGGCAGACCGCGATCTGGTCCGCGTCTGGCAGAAGCTCAACACCCATCGCTTCGACAACATCATGCTCAAGACCAGGACCGTGGCGGTCGATGCCCGTGAAGACGGCATCTGGGTCACCTTCGAAGGTGAAAACGCACCGAAGGAACCGCAACGCTACGACAAGGTGCTGGTGGCTGCTGGCCGCGCGCCGAACGGCAAGCTGATCGGCGCGGAAAACGCCGGCGTGATCGTCACCGAGCGCGGTTTCATTCCGGTCGACAAGCAAATGCGCACCAATGTGCCGCACATCTTCGCCATCGGCGACCTGGTCGGCCAGCCGATGCTGGCCCACAAGGCGGTGCACGAGGCACACGTTGCTGCCGAAGTCATTGCCGGCCACAAGGCCTTCTTCGATGCCCGCGTGATTCCGGGCGTGGCCTACACCAACCCGGAAGTGGCCTGGGTGGGCATGACCGAAGAAGAAGCCAAGAAGGAAGGCATCGCCGTCGGCAAATCGGTCTTCCCCTGGGCCGCCTCCGGTCGCGCCATCGCCAACGGCCAGGAAGAAGGCTTCACCAAGCTGCTGTTTGACGCCGAGAGCCACCGCATCATCGGTGGCGGGATCGTCGGTGCCCACGCCGGCGACATGATCGGTGAAATCTGCCTGGCGATCGAAATGGGCTGCGATCCGGAAGACATCGGCAAGACCATCCACCCGCACCCGACCCTGGGTGAGTCGATCGGCATGTCGGCCGAAGTGTTTGGCGGGGTCTGCACCGACCTGCCGCCACAGCGCAAGAAGTAAGCCCGGCCAGGAGGACAGTCAGCAGGCCAGCCCTGCGCCTGCCCTCCTGCCGCCTTTTCTGCGAAGATTCCTGAATGACGCTCGCCTCGCTGGCCGGCTTTGGCTAACATGTGCGCATGAGGCGTTTCCCCCTTCTCCCGGCCATCTGCCTGCTGCTCGCCCTGTCATCGCCCTGCCTGGCGGTCGATTACAGCGTGCGCGTGGATGCGCCGTCCGCGCTGACCCCTTTGTTGACCGAACACCTGCCGTTGATCACCGAGCCACAGGACGCCCCGGTCAGTGACAGCGATCTTGAGGTGCTACTGCGGACGACTCCGGACGCTGCGCGCAAACTGCTGGAAACCGAGGGCTATTTTGATGCGCAGGTTACGGTGCGTGACGAAGGGGGGACGCCACGACGCATTCAGGTCAGCGTCGACCCGGGCAAGCCGGTACTGATCGGCCAGATTGACATTGAGCTGGACGGTCCCATCCGGCAGGACAGTGATGTTGCGGCCAGGCGGGCCGCGCTGCTGGCTCAATGGCCGACCGTCGTCGGCAACCGCTTTCGTCAGGCCGACTGGGATGCCGCCAAGGCCGTGACCTTGCAAGGCATCACCGCCGACCGTTACCCACTGGCCCGTATCGCTGCCAGCAGCCAGGTCGACATCGATCCATCCAGCCATACGGCGCACATGAAGCTGGTCATCGACAGCGGTCCGAGCATCCGCTTCGGCGACTTGCAGATTCGCGGCCTGAAGCGTTATCCGGCCTCGCTGGTGCACAAGCTGGCCGACTTCCGGCCCGGTGACCCCTATCGCCTGCAGGTGTTGCTCGATTACCAGGCGGCGCTGCAGCACAGCAGCCAGTTTTCCGCCGCCGTGGTCAGTGCCGATCTGCAGCGTGTTTCGGACGAGGGCAGGGCACCGATTGTGGTCGATCTGGTGGAGTTCCCGCTGAAGAAACTCGAACTCGGCCTGACCTACAATACCGATGTCGGCCCAGGTACCCGCGTGGGCCTCGACCACAACAACCTGTTCGGCACCGGCCTGAGCGGTTCTTCGGTCCTCAGCTGGGACCAGAGCCAGCAGTCGCTCAATTTCGGCATGACGCTGCCACGCACTGCCGACGGCTATGTCCATACCGTCACCGCCGCGCTGAAGCAGACCAACATCCAGAACCTGATTACCCAGTCCCAGGAGGTCGGTGCCTGGCGTGTGCATACCCGTGCCAACGACGAGTGGCGTGTCGGTCTGAACTTCATTCGTGAAGCGCAGCATGCTGTCAACGAAGACAATCAGGTCAACCGGGCCCTGTTGCCCTCGATCGGCCTGACCCGGCGTGATGTCGACAATCTCCTGCGCCCGCGCAGCGGCTATCTGCTCGACGGCATGGTGTCCGGTACCCTGGGTAATTGGCTTTCCAGCACCAACTATTTGCGCGTGTATGGACGGGCTGTCCAGTACTGGACGCCCTCGGCCCCCAGCTGGGGGACCTTTCTCGGCCGGCTGGAGCTTGGCCGGGTCTGGGCCAGCGACAGCAGCAAGGTACCGAGCTCGCAACTATTCCGCGCCGGCGGCATCAACAGCGTGCGCGGTTATGAATACCAGAGCCTGGGCCTGCCCGGCGCCAACAATGCCGTCGTTGGCGGGGCGGTCATGGTCACCGGTACGGTCGAGTACCAGGTGCCGGTCTACAAGGATTTTTCCCTGGCCGTGTTCAGTGATGCCGGCAATGTCTCGGAGTCGTGGTCGAGCTTCAGTCTGAAGCGCAGTTATGGCATCGGTGTGCGCTGGTTCAGCCCGGTGGCGCCGCTGTCTTTCGATATGGCGCGGCCACAGGGGTCGAAAACCATCAGCTGGAACATGAGCCTGGGACTCGCTTTCTGATGCCGCACGAGCCGAACACCACGCCTCCCCCCGCGCCCGCCACTGCTGCGCCGCGCCGCACCCGACATGCCGGATGGTGGCTTCTGCTGCTGCCTTGCCTGCTGCTGTTGGCCGGCTATTGGTTCACCGCGACCGAGCGCGGCTTCAGACAGTTGTGCCAGAGCATGGTCCGACTCAGCGGCGGGCAGCTGCAGGTCGCCACGGCCAGCGGCACCCTGTGGCAAGGTTTCAGTCTGCAGGATGTGCAATGGCGCGACGCCGCCATGACCCTGACCATTGACCACCTGCGCCTCGACTGGCAGCCCGCCAGGCTGTGGCAGGGGCAACTGAGTGTGCAGACATTGAGCCTGGGGCTGGTGCATTACACCGCCAACCCCTCGGCCCCGCCGTCACCCTGGCCAAGCCTGCCGGGCAAGCTGTCGCTGCCGCTGCAAGTCGAACTGGCCAACATTCACCTCGATGGCCTGAGCCTTTCCCCGGGCGATTGGTCACTGTATGACCTCAATGCCCGCTATCGATACCAACACGGGCGGCATCAGTTGACCCTGGCCCGGCTGCGCCTGCCACAGGGCGCGCTGCACGGCCAGCTCTCGCTGGCCGACCAGGCGCCGTTTGCGCTGAGCGGGCGATTGCAGGGAGCCGCGGGGCCGGGCAGCAGCGATCTGACGCTGAGCGGCAATCTGCGGCAATTGCTGCTGCGCGGGCAAGTGCGCGCCAGCCCGGTCGTCGTCGACCTCAGCGGCCGCTTCGATCCCTTTGCCAGTCAGCCATCACAGCGGGTGCAACAGCTTGAGCTGCATACCGTCGGCGTCGATCCGCAAGCCATCAATGCCCACTGGCCCCGCGCCGTCCTCGATATGGCCCTGTCAGTCCAGCCTGCCGGTCAGGGCCATGCCCGGGGCAGACTGCAACTGACTAACCGCATGGCCGGTGCCGCCAGTCAGGGCCGTCTGCCGCTGGATCAGGTTCAGGCCGATTTTCTGCTCGACCCCGACAGCATTCAGGTCCGGCAACTGCAGGCCACGCTGGGCGCTGGCCGACTACTGCTGGACGGCCAGATCCACAAAGATCGCCTGCATCTCAATCTGCGTCTGCAAGATCTGGATCCGCACGCGCTGCACGCCGCCATTCCCGCCGATGCCATCAGCGGTGCGGCCAGCCTCAACGGCCAGATCGGTGACTGGCAATTACGTGCCGGCCTCAAAGGCCGCCAATTGGCGCTCCAGCTGCAAAGCACCCTGAGCTATGGTCCTGCGCGCCCCTGGCAATGGCAGTTACAGCGCGGCGTACTCAGCGCCGGCAGCGGCGAACTCACCCTGCAGGGGCAACTGGATGCCAACCGTCGCTTCAAGCTCAACGGCAAACTGCAACATGGCGATCCCCATGCCGTGGCCGATGCCTGGCCTCGCGGCGACCTCAATGCCAGCCTCAGTGCCTCGGGCCGGGCCGACCAGCCTCTGGCCGCCGACCTGCTGTTCGATATCGCACCGAGCAAGCTGGATGGCGCCCCGGTGGGAGGTCATGTGCGTTTCTCGCTGGCCGGGCACCAGATCCGCAATCTTGCCGCCGACCTGAACCTGGCGGGCAATACCCTGCAGGCACAGGGTGCCTGGGGTGCTGCCGGCGATCAGCTGCAGGCAAAGATTCAGGCACCGGTCCTGGCACGAATCGGCTTTGGCCTGTCCGGCAGCGCCCAGGGGCAAGTCACCCTGAGCGGGACGCCGGCACAGCCACTGGTGGCCCTCGACCTGAGCGCACACCAGATCCGTCTGCCCGGTCTGCTTACGGCACAAAATCTGGCCGTCAACGGCAATCTGCAGGCCGGCGGGAGCGGGGTGTTCCGGCTCAAGGCACTGGCGGAGCAAGTCAGTGGCAATCACTGGCGCATTGATCAACTGCGACTGAACAGCGACGGCAACCGTGCGCGACATCGTCTGGTGATGGATGCCCGCCTGGCGCTGGGTAACCAGGCGTACCAGGCCCAGGCGGCGCTGGAGGGCGGGCTGGCGGCCAGCCAGCCTGACTGGCGCGGCAACCTGCAATCGCTGCGCATCAGCGGGCAGCCTGCCCTGCAGCTGCTCAGCCCTCTGTCCATCCATATGGCGCCGGGCATCCTCGAACTGGGCGCGACGCGTTTCAGTCTGGCCGGTGCGCAGATCAGTTTTGCCGGTCTGACTCGCCAGCGCGATGGCAGCCTCAGCAGCCATGGCCGACTCGATGGTCTGGCTCTGGCAGCGCTGAAGCCCTGGCTCGATCTGCCCGGCAGCCATGACCTGGTGGTGGGGGGCAGTTGGGCATTGCAGCCGGATGGCCATGGCAGCCTGAGCATTGAACGCCAGTCAGGCGACATGACGCTGGATGCCGGCAATCGGGCTTATGCCCTGGCCCTGGGCCAGACCCGGGCCAGAATAGACTGGTCGCGTGACCAAACTGCCGTGGACGTGTTGCTGGCGGCTGGTGTCGGGCAGCTGCAGCTGCGGGGCAAGCTGAGTGCCGCGCCATGGCGTCTGAATGCAGCCACCCCCCTGTCGGCCAGTCTGAAACTGGATCTGCCGCATCTGGCTTCCCTGGCTGCCTTGTCCGACCTGGCCGAAACCGGCGGCAGTCTGAGTGCCGATCTGGCGCTGAGCGGCCCGTTGGGCAATCCGCAGGCCAGAGGGCCGATCCAGGGGCGTGAACTGTTGCTGCGTGATCGACGCACCGGCCTGCGGCTGGCCGGTGGTACCCTGGCGGCGCGGCTGGAGGGGCATACCCTGTGGCTGGACCAGCTGCGCTTTGTCTCCGGCCAGGGCGAGGCCAAGGCCAGCGGCCAGTTGCGTCTCAATGACAGCGACGGCACGAGCATGCGCCCGGATGCGGCGGTGCGAGTCGAGATCCGCCAATTCAGCGTCTTCGATCGCCCGGACCGTGTGCTGGTTGTCAGCGGCAACGCCAATCTGAGTGTCAACGACAAGCGCATTGCCCTCACCGGCCGGGTCCATGCCGATCAGGGCCGGCTGGACTTGCCCAAGGCCGGCACCCCGGCACTGTCCGATGACGTGATGGTGATTGGCCGGCCCGTGCCGCAGTCGGCGCTGGCCAGTCTGCCGGTATCGGTCGAGTTGCTGCTGGATCTGGGCAACCACTTTGCCTTCAGTGGCCCCGGTCTGAATGTCGAGCTGTCCGGCCAGGTGAAGGTCAGTGCCCAGCAGGGCATGGCGCCGTCGGCGCGCGGGCAGGTGAATGTGGTCAAGGGGCGTTACAAGGCCTATGGCCAGGAGCTGGACATCGATGCCGGCACCATTACCTTCGTCGGTCCGCTGGACAATCCCAACCTGAACGTGCGTGCCCGGCGCCGCATGTCGCCGGTCGGTGCCGGTGTCGAAGTGCTGGGCTCGGTGTCGCAGCCGCGTCTGCAACTGATCGCCGATGACGCCATGACCGACCGCGACAAACTATCCTGGCTGGTGTTGGGACGGGCGGCGGACGACAGCACTCAGGACAGTAACTTCCTGGCGCTGGCGGCCAGTCAGCTGGCAGCCGGCAGCCTGAACGACAAGGTGGGTTTGTTCGATGATCTGGGATTGACCCGCAAGGAGAGCAAGACCCTGCTCAACGGGACGGTCAGCCCGGCCGAGCAGGTACTGACCGTCGGCAAACAGCTGAGCCGGACGTTCTACCTCGGCTACGAATACGGTCTGACCAGCTCGCAACAGGCGCTGAAACTCATGTATCAGCTGAGCGGCAAATGGTCGCTGCTGCTGCGCCTGGGCAATAACGCCTCGGCGGAATCGCGTTACACCCTACGATTCGACTGAGGCGTTGCCGGCGGGCTGCCAGCGCTGTCCCATGCTGTCGGCGGACTGCGGTGCGCCGGCCAGAAAGCCCTGAAAACCGCTGCTGCCCATGCGCAACAGACACAGGCGCTGTGCCTCGGTTTCGATGCCCTGGGCCAGGGTCGGAATGTCCAGCGCATGAGCCAGATGGATGATGGCCGAGACGATCGAGGCGTTCTCGCGATTGTCCGGCAAGCCGCTGATGAAGGTGCGGTCGATCTTGATCATGGCCGGCGCGAAGCGCTTGAGGTGCACCGGGCTGGAGTAGCCGATGCCGAAGTTGTCGATCGACAGGCCGACGCCCAGGGCACGGATGCGGTCCAGCGCATTCATCGCCCGTGCCGGATTGCTCATCAGGGCATCTTCGTTCATGTCCAGCATCAGCCTGTCGCCGGCCAGCTTGTGCTTGGCCAGTGCCGCGCGCAAGGTTTCTTCGTAATCCGGGCGCGCCAGCTCGCTGGCCGACACATTCACCGTGACCGGCAGGACCGACAGCCCCTGCTGTTGCCAGGCGGCAATTTGCGCACAGACCCGGTCCAGCACCATGGCGCCGATCTCGATGATCATGCCGGTTTCTTCTGCGACCGGGATGAAGCGCTCCGGGGCGATGAAGCCGATCTCCGGATGGTGCCAGCGCAGCAGGGCCTCGCAGCCGATCAAAGTCTGTCCGTCCATGGCAAACAGCGGCTGGTACACCAGATCCAGATGTTGCTGATCCAAAGCATCGCGCAGGCGCGACTCCAGCATCAGCCTTTCATTGAACTGGCTGTTCATCTGGCTGGAATAGAAGCGGAAAATGTCGCGGCCGCTGGCCTTGGCGTGGTAGAGCGCCAGGTCGGCACTCATCATCAGCCCCTGGATATCACGCCCATCCTTCGGGTACAGACTGATCCCGATGCTGGCCGAGACCTGCACGGCGTGCTCCCCCAGCGTGAACGGCTCGGACAGCGCCGCCAGCATGCGCTCTGCCACCTGCGCGGCCTCTTCATGGCGCTTCAGTTGCGTCAGGATCAGGACAAACTCGTCCCCGCCACTGCGTCCCAGGCTGTCGATGTCGCGTACTGTCTGTCCCAGACGCTGTGCCGCCTGCCTGAGCAACTCGTCCCCCAGCGCATGGCCGAGCGAATCGTTGACGCGCTTGAAATGGTCCAGGTCGATAAACAGAACCGCCAGCTCGCTGCCCTGCGACTGTGCCTCGGCAATCGCCTGCTGCATGCGGTCATTGATCAGGGCACGATTGGGCAGATCGGTCAGCGGATCGTACTCCGCCATGTAGCGCATCTCGGCTTCCTGGCGCTTGCTTTCCGTCATGTCGGTGAACAGCGCCACATAATGGCTGATCTTGCCGCGCTCATCGTGCAGCACGCTGATCGTCAGCCACTCCGGGAAAATCTCGCCATTCTTGCGCCGGTTCCAGATCTCGCCCGACCACTTGCCGTGCTCGCGCAGATACTTCCACATCTCGTCATAGAACTGACGCGAGTGCCGTCCCGAGGCCAGGATGGACGGCGTCTGGCCGATGACCTCGTCCTCGCTGTAGCCGGTGCTGCTCAGGAAGGCATCGTTCACCTTCAGGATGCGGTTCTGGCTGTTGGCGATCAGGATGGCTTCGGCACTGGTTTCGAATACCTTGGCGGCCAGACGCAGGGCATCTTCCGCCTGCATGCGCTCGGTGATGTCATGGGCGGTCACCGAGCGGTAACGCTCACCCTCATAGACCATCTCATGCAGCGTGACCTCGAAAATCCGCTGCGGCACATCCTCCGGCAGCAAGACCGCATAGGTCTGCGGCAAGGGCAGCTCGGTATGGCGGAACAACGCCGCCAGCCGCTGATCGCGGATCTGCGGATCATCGCCCAGAATCTGCCGTGCCATATCGTTCTGATAGGCCAGCCGGGCGTGCTGATCCATCAGACAGACGATCTGCGAGGCGTTGTCCATCATGAAGCGCGACAGCAGCAATTCGCGCGAGCGCTCTTTCAACTCGTGATGACTGCTCCACAAGTCACGCCGATAACGGGCGAACAGGGCGTTCATCCAGTTGGCGAACATCCAGGAAAAGAAACCGGCCAGACCCAGCGCCAGCGCCGTCATCAGCAGGGTGGCGCTGATGCGCTGATGCAGGGCGTCCTGCAAGTCACGATCGGCGGCCAGGTCACGGTTGATCATGGTCTGCGTCGGCAGCACGTTCACCAGCGTCCAGCCCCAGCCCGGCAGCTTGCGGCCATAGGCCAGTGCATGCTGGCCACGGAACATGCACGACAGGAAGCCCCCGGTCGGATTCAGCCCCATCAGATCGACGACCAGGGCGCGGCTCGGTGCCGGCAGGGACAGGAAATGCTTGCCGACCTGCGAGGGATCCTGCGGGAACATCAGCAGAATGCCGTTGCGGTCCAGGACGATGAAATTGTCGCGTCGCGCCAGCTGCAACTGTTCCAGCAATTGCAGGCCGCGCCGCTGCAGGCTGTCGTCGGAGCCGGCCACAAACTCGCTGCTGCCGATGGCCCAGTCTAGCGGCGCAAAACGGCGCACATAGCCGACCTTGTCCAGCATCTCGCTCTGGCCGGGCTCGGACCAGCGGTAGTAACGGTAGCCGGCACCGTCCGGACTCTTGGCCGTTTCCACCAGGTCGCGGATCACGTATCGGCCGGCATCGTCGGTCAGCGTCAGCGGATCCTTGTCGTGCAGCACACGCGGATCGGGATGCATGCGCACCTTGCCGTCCAGGCCAAAAATGAAGAAATAGTCCTGGCCGTGGTAGAAACGCAGCGGACTGAGAATATCGGTGATTTCCCGGGCGATGACGGCCTTGCTCTTGCGGTGATGCTCGCGTTGCCAGGTGGTCTGGGCGATCGTCCAGGCCTGATCCACCTGCTCGCGCAGCCGATGCTTGAGCGACTGGCTGGCGTGCTCGCGCAGCGCCCCCAGCATCAGCACAGTCTGTTCGCTGGTGGCTTTCAGATGATCGCGGGCACGTTCGGTCGACTGGGCAGACAGCGATGCCTGGCGATTGGAGAAATCGCGCCAGTGGGAAAAGATGAAATAGGCCGACATGCTGACCGCGAGCAGAAACACGATCAGCAAGGAACCGATCAGCTGCAAGCGCGATAGTCTGTTTTGTGTGAGCTCCATGCCCTCCCCCTGAGGCGAGGGGTCAGTATAGCGGGATCGGCAGGGGAGGATAAGGTATTTGCCTGAGCCTTGCGGCATGGCAAACCCTGCTGTTGTATGGAGCTGCCATCGACCAGACCCCCGGCTTGCTGTAGAATCCGCCGCGGGAAGTCAGACAGACAGTCGTCGCGTTCGCTGCTTGCAGCGGACGGGGAGGAAAGTCCGGGCTCCGCAGAGCAGGATGCCGGCTAACGGCCGGACGCCGTGAGGCGATGGAAAGTGGAACAGAGAGCTGAACCGCCGATGGCCCTTCGGGGATCAGGCAAGGGTGAAAAGGTGCGGTAAGAGCGCACCGCGGACGTGGCAACACGGACGGCAGGCTAAACCCCATCCGGAGCAAGACCAAATAGGGGCGCGCCAACGTGGCTCGCGTTGCGCCCGGGTAGGTTGCTTGAGCCTGCTGGTAACGGCAGGCCTAGATGAATGACTGTCCAACGACAGAACCCGGCTTATCGGCTGACTTCCCACCCTCCGTGCCGACCTGGCACACGCATGTCTCCACATGCGATTTCTTTCCGCTATCGATGCTGCCCAAAAAATAAGCAAAATGTTTTTTACCACAATGTAAAAAAGCATTACAATGGCCGCCCTTCAGCCGTAATACCTTTGTAAAACATGCTTATAGGACCTTACCGGTTAAAAAACCGCCTGATTGTCGCGCCCATGGCGGGCGTGACCGATCGTCCTTTCCGCATGCTTTGCAAAAAGATGGGGGCGGCGCTGGCGGTGTCGGAAATGATTACAGCCAACAAGGCCCTGTGGACCACGACCAAGACCCTGCGTCGTGCCGACCACAGCGGCGAGGCAGAACCGATTTCGGTGCAGATTGCCGGCTCCGACCCGGCGCAGATGGCCGAAGCGGCTCGCCTGAATGTGGCCCATGGCGCCCAGATCATCGATATCAACATGGGTTGCCCGGCCAAGAAGGTGTGCAATGTGGCGGCCGGCTCGGCCCTGTTGCGCGACGAGGCGCTGGTCGGACGCATTCTCGACAGCGTGGTGCGGGCCGTCGATGTGCCGGTGACGCTCAAGACGCGCACCGGCTGGTCGCGCGACCAGCGCAATGCCCTGCGCATTGCCCGCCTGGCAGAGGATTGCGGCATTGCCGCGCTGGCCATGCATGGCCGCACCCGGGAAGACATGTACCACGGCGAGGCCGAGTACGACACCATCCGCCAGGTCAAGGAGGCCGTCTCGATCCCGGTGATTGCCAACGGTGACATCGACTCGCCGCAGAAGGCCCGCCGGGTGCTGGAAGAGACCGGTGCCGATGCCATCATGATCGGCCGTGCGGCACAGGGACGCCCGTGGATCTTCCGCGAAATCCTGCACTACCTGGCGCATGGCGAGCTGTTGCCGGCCCCCAGGGTCGGGGAGATCCGCGACATCCTGCTGGCGCACCTCGACGATCTCTACGGGTTCTACGGCGAATACTCGGGCTGTCGCATCGCCCGCAAGCACATCGCCTGGACCACGCGCGGGTTGCGGGGGGCCAATGCGTTTCGCGAGGCCATGTATCAACTGGAAAGCACGTCCGAGCAACATGCCTGTGTCGCCGCCTATTTTGCCGGCCTGGCCGCCGACTCGGAACGACTGGTATACCAAGAACATTCCCTGCCCGGGCAGGATTGAAACCAACAAGAGCAAAAGTCGATGAAGACGCAAACCATCCAGGACAATGACCATATTTCGCAATCGGTGCGCCAGGCCATGGAACGCTATTTCCAGGACCTGGACGGCGAAACGCCGTCTGCCATCTACGATATGGTGTTGGCTTGTGTGGAAAAGCCCCTGCTGGAAGTTGTACTGATACACACGCAGGGAAACCAGACCAGGGCAGCGGAGTTGCTGGGATTGAACCGCAACACGCTGCGCAAGAAGATGAAATCCTATGATTTGATCTGAAGATAAAAAGGCCGCCCGACAGGGCGGCCTTTTGTTTGTCCCGTCCTTACTCATTTGGCGCAAAACATCATGAGCAAAATCGAACGTGCATTGATCAGTGTTTCCGACAAGAGCGGCATTGTGGCATTCGCCCGCGCATTGCATGCACAAGGTGTGCAGATCCTGTCGACCGGCGGCACCGCCAAACTGCTGGCAGAGGCCGGCATCGCCGTGACCGAGGTCTCCGACTACACCGGGTTCCCCGAAATGCTGGACGGCCGGGTCAAGACCCTGCATCCCAAGGTGCATGGCGGCATTCTCGGCCGCCGCGACTTGCCGGAGCATGTCGCCAAGATGACCGAGTACGGCATCGGCAACATCGATCTGGTCTGCGTCAATCTCTACCCGTTCGAAGCCACCATTGCCAAGAGTGATTGCACGCTGGAAGACGCCATCGAGAACATCGACATCGGCGGGCCGACCATGGTGCGTTCCGCCGCCAAGAACTGGGCACACGTCGCCGTGGTGACCGACGCGGCCGACTACCCGGCGCTGATCGACGAGCTGCAGGCAGGGCAGGGCAAGCTGTCGCGTCAGACCCGCTTCGCGCTGGCCAAAAAGGCCTTCACGCACACCGCCGCCTACGATGGCGCCATCTCCAATTACCTGACCGCGCTGGTCGATGCCGAACCCACCGGTGTGCTCGAGCGCTCGCTGTTCCCCAACCGCCTGAACATGCAGTTCGTCAAAGTGCAGGACATGCGCTACGGCGAAAACCCGCACCAGTCTGCCGCCTTCTACCGCGACCTGGATCCGGCCGCCGGTTCGATTGCCCACTATCGCCAGTTGCAGGGCAAGGAGCTGTCCTACAACAACATCGGTGATGCCGACGCTGCCTGGGAGGCGGTCAAGACCTTCGACCAGCCGGCCTGCGTCATCGTCAAGCATGCCAACCCCTGCGGCGTCGCCGTGGCAGATACCCCGCTGTCTGCCTATCGTCTGGCCTTTGCCACCGACAGCACCTCGGCCTTCGGCGGTATCATCGCCTTCAACCGCGAAGTCGATGCCGAAACCACCGAGGCGGTGACCGGGCAGTTCCTCGAAGTACTGATTGCCCCGTCCTTCACCGCCGAAGCCCGGGCGCTGATCGCCGCCAAGAAGAATGTGCGCGTGCTGGAAGTGCCGCTGCAGGAAGGCGCCAACCGCTTTGAGCTCAAGCGTGTCGGCGGTGGCCTGCTGGTGCAGACCCCGGACGTACGCAATGTGCTGCCGGCCGAATGGCGCCTGGTGACCCGTCGCCAGCCGAGCGAACAGGAAAAAGCCGATCTGCTGTTTGCCTGGCGCGTGGCAAAATTCGTCAAGTCCAATGCCATCGTGTTTGCCCGTGGCCAGCAGACTGCCGGGATCGGTGCCGGCCAGATGAGCCGCGTCGACTCCACCCGCATCGCGGCACGCAAGGCCCAGGATGCCGGGCTCTCCCTGATCGGCGCCGCAGCCGCTTCGGATGCCTTCTTCCCGTTCCGTGACGGCGTGGACGTCATTGCCGAACAGGGTATCCGCGCCATCATCCAGCCGGGTGGCTCGATGCGCGACGAAGAGGTCATCGCGGCAGCCGATGAGCATGACATCGCCATGGTTCTGACCGGCGTTCGGCACTTCCGCCACTGAGCTGGCGCAAATGACTGGTGACGACATGTTCTTGCACCAGTCGACCGCGTTATCATATTGTCATCGGGAGTGGCGTACGGTCGCCCTCCCGCTGACTGACCCGATTCGAGCAAGGAACACAGCATGAAAGTGATGGTTATCGGTAACGGTGGTCGTGAGCACGCCATGGCGTGGCGCATTGCCAAGTCGCGGCGCGTCTCCAAGGTCTTCGTCGCGCCGGGCAATGCCGGCACGGCCCTCAATCCGGATCTGACCAATGTCCCGATCACCGGCATCGACGAATTGGTCGCCTTTGCCAAAAGCGAGAAAGTCGAACTGACCGTGGTCGGTCCCGAAGCCCCGCTGGCCGCCGGCGTGGTCGACGCCTTCCGCGATGCCGGGCTGAAGATTTTCGGCCCGACACGCTTTGCTGCCCAGCTGGAAAGCTCCAAGGACTTTGCCAAAGCTTTCATGCAGCGCCACCGCATTCCGACGGCGGCGTATCAGACCTTTACCGATGCCGCTGCCGCCCGTGCCTATGTCGACGGACGCGGCGCGCCCATCGTCATCAAGGCCGACGGTCTGGCTGCCGGCAAGGGCGTGGTGGTCGCCATGACCCTCGACGAAGCCCATCAGGCCATCGACATGATGCTGCTGGACAATCGCATGGGGGATGCCGGTGCCCGTGTGGTGATCGAAGACTTCCTGCAGGGCGAAGAGGCCAGCTTCATTGTCATGGTGGATGGCGAGCATGTGCTGCCGCTGGCCACCAGTCAGGACCACAAGCGACTGCTCGACAACGATCAGGGCCCCAACACCGGCGGCATGGGCGCCTATAGCCCGGCACCGGTGGTGACCCCCGAGGTTCATGCCCGCGTGATGCGTGAAATCATCATGCCGACCGTACGCGGCATGAAGGCCGAAGGTCATCCCTATACCGGCTTTCTCTATGCCGGTCTGATGATCGACGCCAAGGGCAACCCCTACACCATCGAATTCAACTGCCGGCTGGGCGATCCGGAAACCCAGCCGATCATGGCGCGCCTCAAGACCGACCTGACCATCCTGCTGGAACATGGCGTGCGCGGTACCCTGGACAAGGTCGAGGCCGAATGGGATCGCCGTGTGGCCCTGGGGGTGGTGATGGCGGCCGCCGGCTACCCGGATGCGCCGCGCAAGGGCGACCTGATCGACGGCCTGCCTGCCGAGAGCGAAGACGGCATCGTGTTCCATGCCGGCAGCACCCTGGACGAGCAGGGCAGGGTGCTGACCCATGGCGGGCGCGTGCTGTGCGTGGTCGGGCTGGGCGACAGTGTGCGTATGGCGCAGTCGCGCGCCTATGCCCTGGTCGATCAGATTCACTTCTCCGGCGCCCAGCTGCGGCGTGATATCGGTGCCCGCGCCCTGCACCGGCGCCATTAAGTCGCCTGGCGCGCCGACAGCCGACCTGACGCAAGTCAGCGTCGGCTTTGTTTTGCGCCCTTAAAATAGCGCCGGGCGGACTGCCGCGTTGACCCCGGCGCGCGCCGTCGTGCCCAATTCCTTCATGCACCTCAGGTGCTTGACTATATTAAACCCAAGATCCACCAGAATAAGGCGGGCAAACATGGGCACCCTGCTGCGGAAATGGGCCTGCTGTCTCGGTTTGACGACCGCATCGTTGAGCTGGGCACAGACGCCGACCATGCATCTGCTGACTGAGCAATATCCACCGTTCAATATGATGACCAGCGGTGGCCAGGTCGGCGGCATGTCGACCGAGGTGGTACGCGAACTGTTCAAACGCGCCAAAATTCCCTATCAGATCGAACTTGAACCCTGGATCCGCGCCTTCAACACCGCCATCCTGGAAAACAATACCTGCGTCTACTCCACCACCCGCACCGACAACCGGGAACACCAGTTCAAATGGGTCGGCCCGCTGGTGGAAAACACCTGGGCATTGTATGGCGGCCCGGCCAGCCCGAAGGGCATCTTTGCCCTCGAGGATGCGCGGCGCTTTACGATTGGCGGGTATAGCGGCGATGCCGAATCACAGTACCTGATCGGGCTGGGCTTCAATGTCGAACTGACCCCGACCGACGACCTCAACCTGCGCAAGCTGGTGGCCGGCCGCATCGACTTCTGGGCCACCAGCAAGCCGCGCGGCACCTACCTGATCAACCAGCAGAAGCTCGGGCAGATCAAGCTGCTGCTGAGCTTCAACAATGTGTTCCTCTATCTGGCCTGCAACCAGAATGTGCCGGATACCACCATTCACCGTTTGAACGACATCCTGACCACCATGCAGCATGACGGTTTTTACGATCAGCTGCACAAGCGCTATTTGAATGAGTGACCCGGAGGGGGAGACGCGATGAAGCCCGTGCTGCTGCGCTGTCTGTTCTGCCTGATGCTGCCTGCGCTGGCCGTGGGCGCAGCCCGCGCCGGCGGGCTGCGTCTGCTGACCGAGGACTACCCCCCGTTCAATATGGCCCTGCCCAACGGCCAGGTCGGCGGACTGTCCACCGACATCGTGCGCGAGCTGTTCCAGCGCGCCAAACGGCCGTACACCATTCAGCTGCAACCCTGGATCCGCGCCTTCAACACCACCATTCTGGAGAACAATACCTGCGTGTACTCCACCACCCGCACCGACAACCGCGAACACCAGTTCAAATGGGTCGGTCCTCTGCTGGAGAACCCCTGGGTGCTGTATGCCGGCCCGTCCAGCCCGAAAGTCGGCCTGGATCTGGAAAGCGTGCGGCGCTACAAGATAGGCGGCTACAACGGCGATGCCGTGGCGCAATACCTGATTGCCCGCGGCTTCAACGTTGAACTCACGCCGACCGATGACCTCAACGCCCGCAAACTGATGGCCGGGCGCATCGACTTCTGGGCGACCGGCAAGTACCTCGGCAACTACCTGACCAAAAAAGAAAAACTGCCACAGCTCAGACCGGTGCTGGTGTTCAATACCGCCTTCATGTATCTGGCCTGCAACCCGCATGTCGACAACCAGCTCATCTTCCAGCTCAACAGCGTGCTGCAGGGCATGCAGCAGGACGGCAGCATGAGCCGCATCGCCCATGCTTATCTGGCCCCCTGAGTCGCGATGTCGGGGGCGACACATCGCGTTACAATCCATCTGCTCGGCCATGGAACTTGGGTGGCATAATACTGGTCAATACACATTCTTCATGAAATGATGCCAGGCTGTACCGTGCCTTCGCGCACGCGGCAACCTCGTCAAGGAAACCCTGTGCAACCGATTTCGTTTATCTCCCTGATCCTGAATGCCAGTCTGGTGGTCCAGCTGGTGATGGCTGGCCTGGTCCTGACCTCCATTCTGTCCTGGACACTGATTTTCAATAAAACCTTTGTGCTGAAGAGCGCACGTCGCGACAGCGACGAATTCGAGCGCCAGTTCTGGAGCGGCACCGATCTGAGCCGACTGTTCGAAGACGCCTCGCGCCGTCAGCACCGCAGCGGCATGGAGCGCATCTTCCAGGCTGGGTTTGCCGAGTTCCTCAAGCTGCGCGGCCGCAGCGGCACCGAACTGTCCGACATCATGGATGGCTCGCGCCGCGCCATGCGTGCCGCCGCTCAGCGTGAACTCGATACCCTGGATCGGCACAATTCCTTCCTGGCCACCGTCGGTTCGGTCAGCCCCTACGTCGGCCTGTTCGGCACCGTCTGGGGCATCATGCACGCCTTCATCGGTCTGGGTAACACCGGCCAGGCCACTCTGGCGACCGTCGCCCCGGGGATTGCCGAAGCCCTGGTAGCCACGGCCATCGGTCTGTTTGCAGCCATTCCTGCCGTGGTGGCCTACAACCGCTTCGCCACCGATGTCGATCGTCTGGCCACCCGCTTCGATGCCTATATGGAAGAGTTTTCCAACATCCTGCAGCGTCAGGCTACGCGCTGACAGCCCATCGGGGTGCCCGGACCCGGGCACCCCGGCAAGAATCTCCTTGTCCTGAATGATTATCAACCAATAGAATGATCAGCCAACCCTTCTGGCTGATCTGATGACTTCCTCCAACCGTCTGCCCGTCCTGCTGTCCCTGCTGGCGCTGTATATCATCTGGGGCTCGACCTATTTCGCCATTCGCGTCGGCGTTCAATCCTGGCCCCCCTTCATGATGGCCGGCGTACGCTTTTTGCTGGCAGGACTGCTGATGTACGGTTGGCTGCGCTGGCGCGGCGCCCCCAACCCGAACCGGCGAGAGCTGGCCGGTGCAGCGCTGTTGGGGTTTCTGATGCCGGCGATCGGCAATGGCCTGGTGACCATGGCCGAAACCCGCGTCTCCTCCGGTGTGGCGGCACTGATGGTGGCCACCGTACCACTGTTTACCACCCTGTTTGCCCGCCTGCTGGGACAGCCGACCCAGCTGCGCGAATGGCTGGCTCTGCTGCTGGGTTTCTGCGGCATCGTGCTGCTCAACTTTGGAGCCAACCTGGCCGCCAGTCCCTTTGGGGCCGTGTTGCTGATCCTGGCCTGTATCGGCTGGGCGCTCGGATCGGCGCTCAACAAGCGGGTGACCCAGCCCAAGGGCATGATGGCCAGTGCCATGATGATGCTGTGCGCCGGCCTGCAACTGCTGCTGGCCAGTGCGCTCACCGGCGAGCATCTGCAAACCATGCCGCCGCTGGCCGGCTGGCTGGCCATGCTCTATCTGGCCGTCTTCGGCTCGATCATCGCCTACAGCGCCTATATCTATCTGTTGGCCCATGTGCGGCCGTCGCTGGCCACCAGCTATGCCTACGTCAACCCGGTGATCGCCGTGCTGCTCGGCATGGGCCTGCTGAATGAGCAGGTCGGTGGCATGGAGGTTGCCGGCATGGCGGTGATCGTCTCGGCCGTGGTCATGCTGGCCTGGCGGCGTTAACCACCTGTCCCCTGCAACCAACAGGCCGACCCATGCCGGGTCGGCCTGTTGGTTTTTTTGTCCTTGTCCCCTCTGCCTGGCGTTTGCGATCTGCATCGCGCGGTCTGTGCTGACGCAAACGTTTGCGTACGACTCTAATACCACTTTTTGCTTGTCTATCTGCCACTCATTCAGCATCAACTGTTTAATATGAAGGCTTTTGCTGCCATGCAGCAAGTTGTTCTGGCGCAATGTTTTAAAAAATTGGTATTGACGTGGTATTTAAGTGGTATTAATTTTCGGTGACACCAAACAGACGGAACGCGGAAATGGATAGTCGCTGGACGGCCCTGCAGTTGGACGAATCGGACAACACCCCGCTGTATCTGCAACTGGCTCGCAAGCTGGCCGAGGCCATCAATGCCGGCTGGTGGCAGGCCGACGAGGCCCTGCCCTCGGAGCGGACCCTGTGCGAGGCACTTGCCATTTCCCGTGTCACCGCGCGCAAGGCGCTGGATATCCTGCTGGACCAGGGTCTGATCAGTCGCCGCCACGGTTCCGGTACCTTCATCACACCCAAGCTGGAACAACCCCTGTCGCGCCTGAACGGCTTTACCGAAGTCCTCAAGGCCAAGGGTTTCAAGCCGGAATCACAATGGCTGATGCGGGTCAGAACCACGCCGTCTTCGGAAGAGATCATCAAGCTCGGGTTGTCACCCAATGCCGAAGTCAGCCGACTCAAGCGCAAACGCCTGGCCGACGGCGTGGTGATGGCGATCGAAATCAGTACCCTGCCTGCCAGCTGCCTGCCGGATCCGCTGCAAGTCGAAAGCTCACTCTATGCCTATCTCGACAGCCACGGCCACTCGGTGGTGCGCGCCCTGCAACACGTGCGGGCCATCAATGCCACCCCGGAGCTGGCCGCCCTGGCCGGCATTCCTGTCGGAGAAGCCATGCTGATGATGTCGCGTATCGGCTATGACGCCGCCAACAACGCCATCGAGCTGACCGATACCTACTGCCGCAATGATTACTACGACTTTGTCGCGGAGCTGAAGCGATGAGCAAGCTGCAACAACTCAGTGGTCGCATCCTGACCCCGGAAGGCTGGGTGTCCGGCACCCTGACCTTTGATGAAAAAATCCGTCATATCGAAGCCGGTCCGGTCGCTGCCGATGCCCCGACCATCCTGCCCGGCTTCATCGATACCCACGTCCATGGCGGCGGTGGTGCCGACACCATGCAGGGCGGCGATGCCGTGACCACGCTGGCTCGGCTGCATGCCCGCCATGGCACCACCTCGCTGCTGGCTACCACCATGACCGCGCCGGAGGCCGATATCCGCCACGCGCTCGAAGCGCTGGCCGCTGCCTGTCACACCCGCCCGAGCGGCGCCGCCCGCGTGCTCGGCGTGCACCTCGAAGGCCCGTATATCAACCGCGGCAAGCTGGGCGCCCAGCCTGACAATACCTGTCATGCCGCCCTGACCCAGTTCGACGCCTTCAACCAGATTGCCCCGATTCGTCTGGTCACCATCGCCCCGGAAATCCCCGGGCACCTGGACATCATCGCTGCCCTCAAGGCGCGCGGCGTGCGCGTTCAGCTTGGCCACACCCTGGGCAGCTATGAAGACGGCGTGGCTGCGCTGGCGCATGGTGCCAGTGGCTTTACCCATCTGTTCAACGCCATGACCGGCCTGCATCACCGCGAACCCGGCATGGTCGGCGCCGCGCTGGCTCATGCCGAATACGCCGAGCTGATTCCCGACCTGCTGCACATCCATCCAGGGGCCATGCATGCAGCCATCCGTGCCATCCCGCACCTGTTCTGCGTGACCGATTCCACGGCTGCCGCCGGCATGCCCGACGGCCAGTACCGTCTCGGTTCGCATACCGTGACCAAGTGCCTGGGCGGTGTTCGCCTGGCCGACGGCACCCTGGCCGGCAGCACGCTGACCATGGATCAGGCGCTGCGCAATCTGGTGTCCATCGGTCTGGAACTGGCGGATGCCTCGCACCGTCTGTCGCGTAACCCCGCCGATTACCTCGGCGTGAGTGACCGCGGACGCCTGGCCCGTGATTGCTGGGCCGACCTGAATGTATTGGATGCCGATCTCAATCTGACCCGGGTTTATGTTGAAGGAGAGTCCCTTGTCCTCGCTGATGCTTGAAGAAGCGCAGAGCGCCGCCGAAGCGGTTGCTGCGCAGCACATGTATGCCGACGAACGCCTGGCCATGCTCGGCCGCCTGCTGGTGCAGCAGCCGCCGCAACTGGCGCTGACCGTGGCGCGCGGCAGTTCTGACCATGCCGCCAACTACTTTGCCTACCTGGCCATGCAGCGCCAGGGGGTGCCGGTGGTCTCGCTGCCGATGTCGCTGGTCACGCTGCACCATGCCCCGCTGCACGTCAAAGGCGCGCTGGCCGTCGGCTTGTCGCAATCCGGCCAGAGTCCGGACCTGGTGGAAACCATGAGCGCGCTCGGGCGAGCCGGGGCCATCACCGTCGCCCTGGTCAACCAGCATGAGTCACCGCTGGCCGACTGCTGCGAATGGGTCGTTCCCCTGTGCGCCGGCCCGGAAAAAAGCGTCGCCGCCACCAAGAGCTACATCACCTCGCTGTCGGCTGTGGCGCGTCTGGTGGGGCACTGGCAGGGAGATGTCAATCTGCTGGCGGCCCTGGAAACCCTGCCGGAACGACTTGGCGATGCCTGCCGTCAGGACTGGTCCGCCGCCATCGACGTGCTGGCGCCCGCCGACCGCATTATGGTGGTGGGGCGCGGCCTCGGGTTTGCCGTGGCACTGGAGTCGGCGCTGAAGTTCAAGGAAACCTGCGCCCTGCAGGCAGAAGCCTTCAGCAGTGCCGAAATCAAGCATGGCCCGATGGCACTGATCGACGAAGGCTACCCGCTGCTGGTCTATGCGCCGCGCAGCCCGGAGCAGGCCGGTCTGATCGCCCTGGCTGGCGAAATGCGTGAGCGTGGTGCCAATGTATTGCTGGCCGCGCCGCAAGACGTGGCAGAACGACAGCTGACGCTGGCCACCGCCGATGACGAGGTCCTGGACCCGCTGCTGGCGATCCAGAGCTTTTACCTGATGGCAGCCCGGTTGTCGGAGGCTCGCGGCTTGAACCCCGACCAGCCGCGCCATCTTTCGAAAGTGACGCGTACCGTCTGACGGTCGCGTGCAGTCAAGACAGGAAAACATCATGATCCAAGCGCTCGAACTCAAGGCGCCGCTCTCCGGCAAGGCGCTCTCCCTCGACCAGGTGCCGGACCCGGTCTTTGCCGGCCGCATGATGGGCGACGGCCTGGCCATCGACCCGGCCAGCAGCACCCTGCTGGCACCCTGTGACGGCGTGGTGTCGCAGATCGCGCGCACCGGTCATGCCCTGACCCTGAGGGCAAGTAACGGCGCCGAGATCCTGATGCATATCGGCATCGACACCGTCAGTCTGCAAGGCCAGGGGTTCAAGCCGCTGGTGGCGCAGGGTGACAGCATCCGCTGTGGCCAGCCGCTGATCGAAGCCGACTTCGACTTCATCCGCGGCAAAGCCCCGTCGCTGGTGACGGTGGTGGTGATTGCCAACAGCGATGCCTTCGAGCCAGCCGCGCGTGCCGACGGCGAGCTCAGTGCCGGGCAGTCGATGTTCATGCGTATCGTGCCGCTGGGCATGGCCGCCGCCGAGCCGACCGTCGCGCGTGACGACCAGACCCTGCAAGGCCAGGCGCTGGTCGGTCATGGTGATGGCATCCATGCCCGTCCGGCAGCCATGATCCAGGCCGCGGCCAAGGCATTCAATGCGCGTGTCAGCCTGCGCTTCAATGGCCAGGAGGCCAATGCCCGCAGCGTGGTGGCCCTGATGGGCCTGGGCATCGGCAAGGGCGATCAGGTACAGGTGCTCGCCAGCGGCGAACAGGCAGCCGAGGCCCTGGCCGCGGTGATTGAGGCATTGCAGGCGCACAGCCCCAGTGCCCAGGCAGAGGCCGCCCCGGCTTCCGCCGCCGCCCCGGCCATGCTGGCCGATGGCAAGATCGGCGGCGTGCTGGCGGCCCCGGGCCTGGCCATTGGTCCGGTGGTGCAGTTTGCCGCTGCCGAGCCATGGGTCGAAGAACAGCCCGGCCTGCTGGCCGACGAATACCGCGCCCTGGCCAGGGCGCTGGCCACCGTGCGCAGCGAAATCATGGCGCAGATGCATGCTGCCCTGAAGCGCGGCGACAAGGCCCTGCAGGCCATCTTCGATGCCCACCTGGCCTTGCTGGACGACCCGGAGCTGATCGGTGCCGCCGAACGCAGCGTGGGGCAGGGCCAGAGTGCCGGCGTGGCGTTCCGCGACGCCGCTCGGGCTCAGCGCCAGATGCTGTCCGCCATGAACAACCCCCTGCTGGCTGAACGTGCCAATGATCTGAAAGATCTGGAGCGCCGCGTTCTGCTGGCCCTCAGCGGTGAAACCGCCGACAAGCCCAGCGTGCCGCCGCAGTCCATCCTGATCGCCGATGACCTGACGCCCTCTGATCTGGCCACCCTGCCGGCCGATGCCCTGGCCGGCGTCGTCCTGGCTCGCGGTGGTGCCACCTCGCATGTGGCCATTCTGGTGCGCGCGCGCGGTGTCCCGGCCATGGTGGCCGCGGGTCCGGCCGTGCTGGAAATTGCAAATGGCCGCGAAGTGCTGCTGGATGCCACGGCCTGCGTGCTCGACCCGAAGCCGGACAGCGCCAGCCTGCAGGCTGCCCGCGCCCAGATCGATGAGCGGCGCGCCATGCTGGCCAAGGTCCGTGAGGCAGCGTCGCAGCCGGCACAAACCCGTGACGGTCACCCGGTCGAGGTGGCGGCGAATATTGCCAATGAACGCGATGCCCGCGAAGCCGTGCGCTGCGGTGCCGACAGCGTCGGCCTGCTGCGCAGCGAATTTCTGTTCATCGAGCGCGAGGCGGCACCGACCCGCGAAGAACAGCATGCGGCCTATCAGGCGGTGCTGGATGCATTACAGGGTCGCAGCGCCATCATGCGCACCATCGACGTCGGCGGCGACAAGGAAGTGCCGTATCTGACCCTGCCACATGAAGACAATCCGGCGCTGGGACTGCGCGGCATCCGCAGCGGCTTTGCCCGTCCGGCGCTGCTCGACGACCAGCTGGCGGCCCTGCTGGCCACCCGGCCGGCCAGCAAGTTGCGCATCCTGCTGCCCATGGTGGCCGATGTCGATGATCTGCTGCGCGTCAAGATCCGGCTGGCGGAACTGGCTGCCGAGCTGGGGGTGAGCGAGTTGCCGCAACTCGGGGTGATGATCGAAGTCCCCTCGGCCGCCATGCTGGCCGACCAGCTGGCCGAACATGCCGATTTCCTGTCCATCGGCACCAACGACCTGACGCAATACACCCTGGCGCGTGATCGCTGCAATCCAGATCTGGCTGCCGGTCTCGACCACATGCATCCGGCGCTGTTGCGCCTGATCGCCCAGACCACCGCCGGCGCCGCCAGACATGGCCGCTGGGTCGGCGTGTGCGGTGCCATGGCTTCCGATCTGGAGGCCGCCCCGGTATTGCTGGGCCTCGGCGTGACCGAACTGTCGGTCAGCCCGGGGCTGGTACCTGAACTCAAGGCCAGGGTACGTGCCCTGGATCTGGAGATGTGCCGGCGTGAAGTGCAGCCCCTGCTGCAACTCACCTCGGCAGCGCAAGTCCGCGCGCGTGCGCGCGAAATCTGGCCGCAAGTGTAGGCGGCTTCTCAACACAGGAGAGAGTGTGATGTCGATGAATAAATTCGCTGGCATTCAGCAGCTGGGGCGTGCCCTCATGCTGCCGATTGCCGTGCTGCCGGTCGCGGGTTTGCTCCTGCGTCTCGGTCAGCCGGACTTGTTGAACATTGCCTGGCTGGCATCTGCCGGGGGGGCCATCTTTGACAACCTCGCGCTGATCTTCGCCATTGGCGTGGCAGTCGGGTTTGCCAAGGAAAACAACGGGACCGCCGGTCTGGCTGGGGTGGTCGGCTATCTGATCATCACCGCCGTCCTCAAGGCGCTGGATGACAAGATCAATATGGGCGTGCTCTCGGGCATCATCATGGGTCTGATTGCCGGTGGCCTGTACAACCGCTACAAGGACATCAAGCTGCCGCCTTACCTGGCCTTCTTCGGCGGCAAGCGCTTCGTGCCGATCGTCACCGGTCTGACCAGCGTGGTGCTCGGTCTGGTATTCAGCGTCATCTGGCCGCCGATCCAGGGCGGGATTGATGCCATCGGCCACTGGCTGATCAACGCCGGCAGCATCGGCCTGTTCGTCTATGGCGTGCTGAACCGTCTGCTGATCGTCACCGGGCTGCATCACATCCTCAACTCGCTGGTGTGGTTTGTCTTCGGCAGCTTCCCGGCCGCCGCCGGCAAGATCGCCACCGGCGACCTGAACCGCTTCTTTGCCGGTGACCCGACCGCCGGCGCCTTCATGACCGGTTTCTTCCCGGTGATGATGTTCGGTCTGCCGGCTGCCTGCCTGGCCATGTACCGTTGCGCCAAGACCGAGAACAAAAAGGCCGTGGCCGGTCTGCTGCTGTCGATGGCCCTGACCTCCTTCCTGACCGGCGTTACCGAGCCGGTGGAATTCGGTTTCATGTTCCTGGCGCCGGCCCTGTATGCCGTACATGCCGTCCTGACCGGTCTGTCGCTGGTGATTACCCACCTGCTGCACATCCGTCTCGGCTTCACCTTCTCGGCCGGTCTGTTCGACTACCTGCTGTCCAGCGGCAAGGGTGAGAACCCGCTGCTGATGCTGCCGGTGGGTGCGGTGTACTTCGTGGTCTACTACGTGGTGTTCACCTTTGCCATCCGCAAATTCAACCTGATGACCATGGGGCGTGAAGAAGATGCCCCGGTTGTCCCGGTGGCACAAACCAGCGGCAGCGACCGTGCACGTGGCTATATTGCCGCGCTGGGCGGCGCCGCCAACCTGAAGTCGGTCGATGCCTGCACCACCCGTCTGCGTCTGGAAGTCGCCGATGGTCAGGCGCTGGATGAGGCCGCCCTCAAGGCGCTGGGCTCGCGTGGTCTGATTCGCCCGGCACCGGGCAGTGTGCAGGTGGTCATCGGGCCGGAAGCCGACCTGATTGCCGATGAAATTCGTCAGGTGCTGCGTCAGTCGGCCAGTGCTCCGGCAGCGGCTGCGAGTACGCCAAATTTTGATCGCGCCCGCTGGACGGCAGCATTGGGCGGCGAAAGCAACGTTTTCAATGTCGAGCAGGTGGCCGGTACCCGCCTGCGCATCGAAGTGGCGGACAGCGGTCGCATCGATGAGACGGCACTGAAGGGATTGGGCGCGGTAGAAGTGGTGCCGTTCTCCAGTACCTTGCTGCACGTGGTCCTGGCCGGAGATGCCGAGCAGGCACTGGCCGCGCTGGGTCACAAATGATCAGATAAGGGACGACCTCTGATCCACTCCCCCGCAACCGGGCACCTCAGGGTGCCCGGTTTTTTTGCTGTTACTCGGTCTCCACCACATCCGGCATGCGCAGCGGCACCGGCACATCAATCACGATCGAGGTCTTGGTATCGCCGTACTGCATCAGCCGCGCGATCAGGGCCTGCAGGTCCGGCATGGAACGTACCGCCACCTTGAGCAGCAGCCCGCTGGTACCGGTGACCGAAAAGCATTCGAGGATTTCCGGCAGCGTCGCCAGCTGTTCCATCACGATGTAGTAGTCCTGATGCTTCACCGTCAGTTCGATCAGGCACTGGATCGGATAGCCGATCTTGGCTGGATTGATGCGCGCGTGATAGCCGGTGATCACGCCGGCATGCTCGAGTTTTTCCACCCGATCCGCCACGGCGGGCGCGGACAGGTTGACCCGCCGCGCCAGTTCGGCGTAGCTGATGCGTGCGTTTTCGTGCAGCGCAGTGAGGATTTTCTTGTCAAACTTGTCCATGGCTTCGAATCGAAGGTAAAACCTGATTATAAACGAGCATTCGAAATAATTGCCCCATTATTATCAGGGGAACCCCATTAATCTCTCACCGGGGCAGCCGTAGAATACGGGCCTTCAGCGGTGCTTTGCTCCGCTACCGGATCTGTTGCAGAAAACTGTCCTGTCCCGTTATGACTTTTTTCCCGCAACTGTCCTGGTGATCTCTTTGTCCCTGGTCACAAGTCATTGTCTTGTAATGTTGACGGCGACCCTTTATCCGAGCCTGTTTCCTTGACAGGCTCGTTTTTTTTGCCTTTTTTTGCTGCCAGACGTGGCGTATTCGGTCTCAATGACAAATAACTAGCAATAGGCACCGAAAACCCGAATACTTGTCATATTTCTGCAATTTTTAGTTTTTATCCTTGCCACAATTGCTTAACAAGGATGGACCTCAATGGCGGCAAATATTCTGCTGGTCGAAGACGAACCGGCAATTCAGGAGCTGATCGCTTTCAACCTGACTCAGGCCGGGCATCACGTGCTGCGTGCCAGCACGGCTGAAGCGGCGATTACCCTGGTCAGGAATGCTCTGCCGGATCTGGTCTTGCTCGACTGGATGCTGCCTGGTGCCTCGGGAATCGAAGTCGCCCGCAAATTGCGCAGCGACGAACGCACCCGCAGCGTACCGATCATCATGCTGACGGCCCGTTCCGATGAACAGGACAAGATCTCCGGCCTGGAGGCCGGCGCCGACGACTACATCACCAAGCCCTTCTCGCCACGCGAATTGCTGGCGCGCATCAAGGCCGTGCTGCGCCGTCGTGCCCCGCAGATGACCGATGATGCCGTCGAAGTGCAGGGCCTGCGTCTCGACCCGATCACCCACCGCGTGACCGGCAACGAGCAGCCCATTGATCTGGGACCGACCGAGTTCCGTCTGCTGCATTTCTTCATGACCCATGCCGAGCGGGTTCACTCCCGTGCCCAATTGCTGGATCATGTCTGGGGCGATCATGTGTTTGTCGAGGAGCGCACGGTGGATGTGCATATCCGTCGCCTGCGCAGTGCGCTGGAGGCAACCCGGCATGATCATCTGATCCAGACCGTGCGCGGCACGGGCTATCGTTTTTCCACACAGCGGTAAGGTTTCAGTGAGGCGGTTTTGCGCGAATTTCTGCAGCGGGTGTTGGGGTGGCTGGCCTGTATCGTGCTGGTCAGTGTCGGTTTCTGGCTGTTTTCCGGGCCGCAGGATGGCCTGATTGCCCTGGCGATCTGCCTGGGCGGCATGCTGGGCTTTCACCTGTTCCACGTCGCGCTCCTGCTGCGCTGGCTGAAAAACCCGATTGCCGCCCGCGTGCCGGATGGCCTGGGTGCCTGGCACACCGTCTTCATGACACTCTACCGCCAGGTGCGCACCCAGGATCAGAGCAAGCGCAAGCTGACCCATGTCCTCGAACGTTTCATCAATGCCGGCGAAGCCATGCCGGACGGCGTGATCGTGCTGGATGAAAATGATCGCATCGAATGGATGAATCCCACGGCTGTCGAGCATTTCGGTCTCGACCGCCAGCGCGATGTCGGCAACCTGCTGCTCAACCTGATCCGCCAGCCGTCGTTTCATGCCTACATGAAGGCCGACAACTTCAGCCAGCCGCTGGTCCTCAAGTATTCGCAACCGCGCGAGATCGTGCTGACCATCCAGCTGGTGCCGTTCGACTCCACCCGCAAGCTGATGCTGTCCCGCGACATCACCCAGCTGGAGATGGTGCATACCGTGCACCGCGATTTCGTTGCCAATGTCTCGCACGAGCTGCGCACCCCGCTGACCGTGATCGGCGGCTTTCTGGAAACCCTCAGCGACATGCCGGAAGACAATCCGGCCGCCCTGCGCCAGTTCCTGCCAATGATGATGGAACAGTCGCGCCGCATGCAGACCCTGGTGGAAGACCTGCTGACCCTGTCGCGACTGGAGAACAGCCCGGCGCCGCTGACCTCGGAAAAGGTCGATATGAACCAGATGCTGGAGACGCTGATGGTGGAAGCCGAAGGCCTGTCCCAGGGCCGCCACGAAGTCAGCCTGCAAAAGCAGACCGGCCTGTGGCTGTGGGGCAGCAGCCGTGAACTGCACTCTGCCTTCAGCAATCTGGTGTCCAATGCCATTCGCTACACCCCGGAAGGCGGCCGCATCTCGCTGTGCTGGCGCGAAGAAGCCGAGAGAGTGGTGTTCAGCGTCTCCGACACCGGCATCGGCATTCCCCGCGAGCACATCCCGCGCCTGACCGAGCGCTTCTACCGGGTTGACCGCGGCCGCTCGCGCGGCAACGGCGGCACCGGGCTGGGCCTGGCCATCGTCAAGCACGTCGTGGCACGCCATCATGCCAAGCTGGACATTCACAGCGAACCCGATATGGGCAGCACCTTCAGCGTGGCATTCGGCCGTGAGCGGATGGCCGAACCGGCAGCGCCTGACAACGCGGTCAACCAGGCCTGACAAGCACATCGTTTCATTTATAAATACTTGGCTTGCGCGCCGTCTGGCGCTACGATGCAGTTTTCCCCTCGCTTTATCGGATCACACCATGAATCGTTTGCAAGCCATCCGCCCATTTGGCCAGCGTATCTGGCTCGACAACCTCTCCCGCGAACTGCTTTTTTCCGGTGAACTGGCGCGCCTGATCAAACAGGACGGCATTGCTGGCGTGACCTCCAATCCGACCATTTTCCACAAGGCCATCAGCACCGATCCGCGCTACCGCGACGATCTGGTTGCCCTCAAGGCACGTGGCATGGGCGCGGAAAAAACATACGAAGAACTGGTGATTCCCGATGTGCGCACCGCCTGCGACATGATGTTGCCGGTGTACCAGCAAAGCGAGCGTGACGACGGCTACGTCAGCCTGGAGGTTTCGCCCCTGCTGGCCAACGACGTGGAAGGTACCCTGCAGTCGGCCCGCGACCTGTGGCAATCGGTCGGCCGTCCCAACCTGATGATCAAGATTCCGGCCACCCCGGCCGGGATCGAAGCCTTCGGCGTCCTGATCCGCGAAGGCATCAACGTCAACATCACCCTGCTGTTCAGCCTCAAGCAGGTCGAAGCCGTGTGGGATGCCTACATCGCCGGCCTGAGCGCGCGCCATGGCGATGGCCATGCACTGGCACACGTCAAGGCCGTGGCCAGCTTCTTCCTGTCGCGCGTCGATTCGCTGCTTGACCCGCAACTGCCGCCGGCCCTGCAGGGCAAGGGTGCCATCGCCCTGTCCAAGGCCGCCTATGCGCGCTATACCGAACGCTTCCACGGCGCCGAGTTCGCCGAGCTGGCGCGTGCCGGGGGCCGTCCGCAATACCTGCTGTGGGCCTCGACCGGCACCAAGAACCCGGCTTACTCCGATGTGCTGTATGTTGAAAGCCTGATCGGTGCCGAAACCATCAACACCGTGCCGGATGCCACGCTGGACAAGTTCCGCGACCATGGCGAAGCCGCCGCGACGCTGCGTCAGGAACCGGAAGCGGCCCGCGAAGTGCTGGCCGGCATCATGGCCGCCGGCATCGACCTGGATGCCGTGGGTGAAAAGCTGCAGCAAGATGGCCTGAAGATGTTCGTCGACTCCTTCAATGCCCTGATGGAACTGACGGCCTGAGACGGCCGCGCGCGTCACCGCAAAACAAAAGCCGCCCGGACAGGCGGCTTTTTTGTTGACCGGCGCGCGGGACTACAGCGACGGCGTGCGTTTGGCGGCCATATGCTTGCCGGCTTCACGCTTTTCCTCTTCGGTCATCACCTTGTCGGCGGTCGGAATCAGCCAGGCTTCCTCAATCGCGGCATGCATGCGGTACTGGCGCACGAACTCCTCGATCTCGATGCGGCTGATCACCGAGATATCGCCATTCTTCAATGCCAGCAGATCATCGCGGATGGCATTCCAGCGCGAATGCAGATAGCCGTGCTCGGCGCTCAGCTGCTCCAGCTTGGGCGGCGCCGACGGCACGCGTGCCTCGAGAATCGGAAACAGCTCGTCCTCTTCATCCGCATGGTGCGAGGGTCCGGCCACATCGAAATAGCGCACGATGGATTCGATGGTGGAACGCGCGGCGTCATCCACGCCATGCTCGCTGATATGCGGTACCAGCTTGTCCAGCAAATCACAGAAACGGCGGATCTGGTCATGACAGGCCAGCAGCATGTCCAGCGGTTGGTCAAAGGATGGCGCCGGGTGGGTCAGACTCTCGAGGGTCGGCATGATTCTTTCTCCAGCAATGCGTTTGGTATGCAGCAGTATGCAGCTATCGGCATGACCGTCATTCGATCTTGCTCAAGCCGGGTGTATTTATTTGGGATGTTCAGAATAGCACGAGCAGATCGGGGCAACTGCCTTAAAATAGGCAAATTCCTCCAAGCACGGTGATCAAGCATGCTGTCCCTCAACGCCGGGGGCTGGGTCGAACCCGCCCGCCACATCGTTTCGCCCAACTGCAATGACCGGCCGGCGGGCACGGCCATCGAACTGCTGGTGATCCACAACATCAGCCTGCCGCCCAACCAGTACGGCGGACCGGGCGTGGAGCAACTGTTCACCAACACCCTCGACCCGCAGGCCCACCCCTACTATGCCGACATTGCTCACCTGAAAGTCTCGGCCCACTTCTTTATCCGTCGCGATGGCCAGCTGCTGCAGTTCGTGCCGGTACAGTCGCGCGCCTGGCATGCCGGCGTCTCCAGCTGGCAGGGCAGGGAAGGCTGCAATGACTTCTCGCTGGGCATCGAACTGGAAGGCTCGGACTTCGAACCGTTCACCGAGGCGCAATACGCCTGCCTGAGCGAGCTGGCCAGCCTGTTGTTCACCTGCCTGCCCCTCAAGGCCGTCACTGGGCACGCCGACATCGCCCCGGGCCGCAAGACCGATCCCGGCCCATACTTCGACTGGTCGCGCCTCCGGGCCAGCTTGCCCATCGGCGCGCAACAGGCATGAAAAAAGGCCTGTGCATGGTGTGCACAGGCCTTCTGCAATACAGCGCAGAGGCTTACAGCTCGATCTGTGCCCCCAGCTCGACCACGCGGTTGGTCGGAATCTGGAAGAAATCGGTGGCGCGCAAGGCATTCTTGCTCATCCACAGGAACAGCTTTTCGCGCCAGCGTGGCATGCCCGGACGATCGGTCGAAATCAGCGTCTCGCGCGACAGGAAGAACGAGGTGTCCATCAGGTCGAACTCGAGATGGTGCTTCTTGCCGGCCTCGACAATATCGTCGATATCCGGGGTCTCCATGAAGCCGTAATGCGCCACCACGCGCCAGAAACTGTTCGACAGCTGGCTGATTTCCACCCGGTTGGTGACATAGGGAATGTCCTCGGTGCTGATGGTCATCAGCACCACACGCTCATGCAGCACCTTGTTGTGCTTGAGATTGTGCAGCAGGGCATGCGGCACACCATGGGTGGTCCCGGTCAGGAACACCGCCGTGCCCTGCACCCGGGTCGGCGGATAGTGTTCGATGTTCTCAATGAATTCTTCCAGCGGCAGGGCATGCTCCTGAATGCGCTGGAACAGCAGCTCGCGCCCGAGCTTCCAGGTATTCATCACCAGGAACACGATCAGGCCGATCGTCAGTGGCAGCCAGCCGCCATGCAGCAGCTTGAGCAGGTTGGCACTGAAGAAGGTGAAGTCCAGCACCATGAACACCCCGGTAATACCCAGCGCCAGCGGCAGCGGCCAGCGCCAGTTCACCCGTGCCACCACGAAGAACAGCAGGGTCGTGATCACCATGGTGCCGGTCACGGCAATGCCGTAGGCCGCCGCCAGGCTCTCGGAGGAGCCGAACGACACCGTGACCACCAGCACTGCCACCAGCAGCGCCCAGGTGACGAACGGCAGATAGATCTGGCCGATCTCGCGCGCCGAAGTATGCAGAATGGTCATGCGCGGGCAGTAGCCCAGCTGGATCGCCTGACGTGTCAGCGAGTAGGCGCCGGAAATCACCGCCTGCGAAGCAATCACCGTCGCCATGGTGGCCAGGATGATCAGCGGCAGCAGGGCCCACTTCGGCGCCAGAATGAAGAACGGATTGGCCACGGCTTCGGCATGACGCAGCAGCAGGGCGCCCTGGCCGAAATAATTCAGCACCAGCGCCGGCAGCACCAGGCAGAACCAGGCATGCTGGATCGGCTTGCGGCCGAAGTGGCCCATGTCGGCATACAGCGCCTCGCCACCGGTCAGCGCCAGCACCACCGCGCCCAGCGTCAGGAAGGCCCCGTAACCGTGCGTCAGCAGGAATTGCAGCCCATACCAGGGGTTGACCGCCGCCAGAACCTGCGGACTTTGCACGATGCTGTGCAGGCCGAGCAGACCGATCACCAGGAACCACACCACCATCACCGGGCCGAACAGGCGGCCGACACTGGCCGTGCCGAAGCGCTGCAGCAGGAACAGGCCGATCAGCACCGCCACCGCCATCGGCAGCACGAACTCCGCCATCGCCGGACTCAGCACCTTCAGGCCCTCACTGGCCGACAACACCGATACCGCCGGCGTGATGATGGCATCGCCATAGAACAGCGCCGCGCCGAACAGGCCGAGCACCACGATGCGCTTCTTGGCATTGCCGTTCAGATAACGCCGCGCCAGCGCCATCAGCACCATGATGCCGCCTTCGCCATTGTTGTCGGCACGCAGAATGAAGGCCACATACTTGATGGTGACCACCAGCAGGATGGCCCAGAAGATCAGCGACAGAATACCCAGCGTATTGGCATGAGTCGGCGCCAGACTGGTGATCGAAAAGCAGACGCTCAGGGTATAAAGCGGGCTGGTACCGATGTCACCGTATACCACGCCGATGGCGCCCAGCGTCGTGGCCGCCATGCTGTTTTTATGATGTTGCTGCATGTTGATGATGAGTGTGATTTTTCAGTGATTGACGGGGTTGGCCGACGGCGCAGATCGTGTGCAGACAGGCCCAAGTCAGGACTGCAGAAGCATTTGGCATGCGCGCAGCTTACCTGAAGCGACTCCTTCACGGCAAAAATAAACCGGAAATCCCGTTGTTGGTATAGCGCATTTTGTCAGTCATAGGCGACACTGCCGGCGCGAAACAGCCTGGGGCCGAGGTTCCAACCGGCGCGGCAAAACGGTACAATCGACTATATTTTGCCGAATTTTCAAGGACGTTCTCCATGCGTGCTGCGCAGTTTTTCATTTCCACCCTCAAGGAAGCCCCGGCCGAAGCCGAACTTCCCAGCCACAAACTCATGTTGCGTGCCGGCCTGATCAAGCGCCTGGCTTCCGGTCTGTACTCCTGGATGCCGATGGGCCTGCGGGTATTGCGCAAGGTCGAAAACATTGTGCGTGAGGAAATGAACCGCGCCGGTTCCATCGAACTGCTGATGAACAACGTGCAGCCGGCCGAACTGTGGCAGGAGTCCGGCCGCTGGGAGTTCTATGGCAAGGAACTGCTGCGCATGAAGGACCGCCACGAGCGTGATTTCTGCTTCGGTCCGACCCACGAGGAAGTCATCACCGACATCGTGCGCAAGGAAATCAACAGCTACAAACAGCTGCCGAAAAACTTCTACCAGATCCAGACCAAGTTCCGCGACGAAGTGCGTCCGCGTTTCGGCGTCATGCGCTCGCGCGAATTCATCATGAAGGATGCCTATTCCTTCCATACCGATTTCGACAGCCTGGTCGAAACCTACAACACCATGTACCAGGCCTACAGCAACATCTTCCGCCGCCTGGGCCTGAAGTCGCGCGCCGTGGCCGCCGACACCGGCTCGATCGGCGGAACCGGCTCGCACGAGTTCCAGGTACTGGCCGATTCCGGCGAAGACCTGATCGCCTTCTGCCCGGACTCTGACTACGCCGCCAACATCGAGCTGGCAGAGGCCCTGGCCCCGGCTACCCCGCGTCCGGCTGCCGGCGCGGCCATGCAGTCGGTCAGCACCCCGGCCATCAAGACCATCGCCCAGCTGGTCGACTTCCTCAAGGTCGACATCCGCCAGACCGTCAAGGCCGTGGTGGTGGAAGGCGCCGAAGGCGAGCCGGTACTGATGCTGGTACGCGGTGACCACGAACTCAACGAGATCAAGGCCGAAAAGATTGCCGGCATCAAGAAGCCGCTGACCATGGCCAGTCCGGCCGCCATCCGCGACGCCTTCGGTGCCGAACCCGGCTCGCTGGGTCCGGTCGGCTTCAAGGGACGCGTCATCGCCGACCGTACCGTGGCCGCCATGGCCGACATGATCACCGGTGCCAACCGTGATGACGAGCACCTCACCGGCGTCAACTTTGGCCGCGACTGTGCCGAGCCGGAAGTCGCCGATCTGCGCAACGTGGTCGAAGGCGACCCGTCGCCGTGCGGCAAGGGCACACTGCAACTGTGCCGCGGCATCGAAGTCGGCCACATCTTCCAGCTGCGCACCAAGTATGCCGAACCGATGGGGTGCAACTTCCTCGACCGTGACGGCAAGCTCAAAGTGATGGAAATGGGCTGCTACGGTATTGGCATCACCCGTATCGTCGGCGCGGCCATTGAGCAGAACTTCGACGAGCGCGGCATCATCTGGTCCGACGCCATGGCACCGTTCAACGTGGTCATCGTGCCGATGGGCTATGGCCGCAGCGAACTGGTGCGCGAAGCTGCCGACAAGCTGCATGACGAACTGGCCGCCCTGGGCATCGACGTGCTGCTCGACGACCGCGACGAACGTCCGGGCGTGCTGCTGGCCGACTCCGAACTGCTGGGCATCCCGCACCGCGTGGTGATCGGCGAGCGCGGCCTGAAGGAAGGCAAGGTCGAGTACCAGGCCCGTCGTGACGACAGCGCCACCAGCATCGAGCTGGCGCAGATCGTCGCCCACCTGCGTGCCGCGATGACTCACTGACGCGGATCAAACGCCGGTATGGCAAAGTGTGGTGAAAATCACACCATATCAAGAAAAAAGCCCCGGATCGGGGCTTTTTTTCTGGCTCGCTGCGGCTTAGTCTTCCTGGGTCGACAGCAGTTTTTTCAGCAGACCGGCCAGCTGGGTACGCTCTTCCGGTGACAGGATCTCCACCAGCTCCGCCTCGGCCGCCAGATGATGACCGGCTGCCTCCTCAATGATCTTGAAGCCCTTTTCGGTCAGCGAGACATTCACACCACGGCGGTCATCCTGATCCGGCGTACGCTTCACCAGCCCGGCACTTTCCAGCCGATTGATGCGATTGGTCAGGGCGCCGGAGGAGATCAGCACCATCTCCTGCATCTGGTTGGGCGACAGCTGGTAAGGCTCTCCCTGGCGGCGCAGCGCGGCCAGGACGTCGAATTCACCGACGTTGATCGAGTAGCGTGCCAGATCCTGCAAGACCCGCCGGGTAATGAAATATTCCATCCGCACAATGCGGCCGATGACTTCCGTCGAGGAGGGGTCGAGATCCGGGCGGACACTTCGCCACAGGGCAACGATGCGGTCGATTTGATCTGCGTGGTCGAGCATGGCAGTGGAGTTCACAAGTGATTGGAAATGAGTGGAGATAAGGGTAACATGCACAGCTAATGAAATATCTTCATCTGAAGATATATAATCGCTGCATCACCGCCAGATTTGGGGAGTTCGATGAAAACGGCAATCCGTGGCGCGACCCTGACCTTCGTCGCCGATCCGTTCCTGCATGATGCCGAGCAGGCCATGCGCTATTGCCAGGACGGGCTGGTCCTGATGGAAGACGGTCTGATCGTGGCGCACGACCAGGCCGACAGACTGCTGCCGGCGCTGGACCCCTCGGTGGTCGTCACCCACTACCCGGATGCCCTGATCCTGCCGGGCTTCATCGACACCCATGTGCACTACGCCCAGATCGAGATGGTCGCCGCCTTCGGCGAGCAACTGATCGACTGGCTGCACCGCTACACCTTCTGCACCGAACAACGCTTCGCCGACCCCGACTACGCCCGCGGCGTGGCCGAACTGTTCCTCGACGAGCAATTGAGAAATGGCGTCACCACGAGCAGCGTGTTCTGTACCGTGCACCCGCAGTCCGTCGATGCTTTGTTCGAGGCGGCCGCGCGCCGCAACGTACGCCTGCTGGCCGGCAAGGTCTGCATGGACCGCAATGCGCCGGCCGAGCTGCTCGATTGCCCGCAGCGCGCCTATGACCACTCCAGGGCCCTGATCGAGCGCTGGCATGGACGAGGCCGCGCCGAGTATGTGATCACCCCGCGATTCGCGCCGACCTCCAGCCCGGCGCAGCTGGAAGCCCTGGGGGCGCTGGCCGCCGAATACCCTGACGTCGCCATCCAGTCCCACCTGTCGGAAAACCTGGCCGAAGTCGCCTGGATGCGCGAACTGTTCCCCGAGTGCAGCAGCTATACCGATGTCTATCGCCGCTACGGCCTGCTGCGACCGCGCGCCATCTATGGCCACGGCATCCATCTGGCCGAAGACGAATACGCCATGCTGGCGGAAAGCGGCAGTGCGCTGGCGCATTGCCCCACCTCCAACTTTTTCCTCGGCTCCGGCTGTTTCAACATTCGCGAAGCCAAGCGGCGCGAGCGCCCGGTGGCCGTCGGTCTGGCCAGCGACCTCGGCGCCGGTACCAGCTTTTCCATGCTGCGTACCATGGGGGCCGCCTACCAGGCCGCCCAGCTCAACGGCTATCCGCTCACGGCACCGCAGGCCTTCTATCTGGCCACGCGCGGTGGCGCCGAAGCCCTCGGCCTCGGCCATCGGCTCGGTTCACTGGAAGCAGGGAAGGAGGCAGACCTGGTGGTGCTCAACCGCAAGCCGACCCCCTTCATCGACTTCCGCATGAGCCACGCCCGCGATCTGCAGGAGGCATTGTTCATTCTGATGACGCTGGGTGATGACCGGGCAGTCAGCGCCACCTGGGTTGCCGGCCAGCCGGTGTGGCAGGCCGGCTGAGACTCAGGCGCCGGGTTTCGCGCGGCGCGGCTTGACCCGCAGCCGCGTGCCGCACAGGCGGTCATGCAGCGTCTGTCCCTGCGGGTCGAACCAGCGCCAGACAAACGGCACCGCACACCACAGCAAGGCCAGCCGCGCCGTATGCGGATTGCCGCCGCCCATACCGAGATAGGCCGCGATCGGCACCCCGACAATCAAAATCAGCGCCACGGCAAAGCGGAAAATCGCCAGCCGCCAGCCGAGGGCCTCGCCATCCGCCCGCGTCACCTGCAGACGCCAGGCTTTCATTGCCACCGTCTGCCCGCCGCGCACCCAGGACAAACCAAAGTAGGCAAACAGCACCGCCAGCAACGTCAATTGTTCCAGCACCCGCAACCAGGCTGGCTGACCCAGCTTGACCATCGGCACGGTGAACAACGCCGAAGTGGTCAGCAACAAGGCCGTCATCAGCAGGCATTCATACAGCAGGCAGGCCAGCAGTCGTTTCAGGCCGGGGCGATCAGTCTGGTCGGTCATGTTGCATCCTGTATCAGGGAGCGCTGGCGCCGGGGGCCGCTGTCGCCTGCAGTTTCGCCAGGACATCAGCACGTTGTGCCGGCGTCATGGCCTGCAGGCTCAGCCAGTTCAGACGCGCCAGCGCCTGTTGTTCTTCGGGCAGTTCCGCCCAGCTCTTGAGTCGCCGCTGCAGCCGCTGCTGCGCGGCGGGCGACAGGCGGTCATATGCCGGCACCATGGCCAGCAGACGCTGCTTGTGCGCCGGGGCAAAACGGTTCCAGTCACTGCTGACCGGTGCCAGTACCGTCTGCTGGTGGGCGGTCAGCTCACTCCATTGCGGCGATACCGGCTGGGCGCCACAGAGGCCGGCCCAGAGCAGCCAGACCAGCAGCAGAGAACGCTTAATCATGGCTGGCCTCCGCAAAATGCGGATCCAGCAAGATGCCCAGCGGCACCTCACCGGACAGGATCTGCACATCCAGTTCTGCCGGATCACTGGCACTGCGCCACTGCTGCAGCCAGACTCCCCCCAGCGCCAGACTGCCCAGCAACGCCAGACCGGCCAGACGGGTCGCCAGCGGGTGACGCAGCGGCAGCAGACGCCAGCGAGGCAGCTTGCGCCGGCCTGGCGCCGGCGCGGTCAGCACCGGTCCGGCCTGTGTCGCCAACTCGGCCTGCCAGCCTGCCAGCGCCTGCAATGCCTGCCCGACCACCTGCTGGCGCTCGTCCGTTTCCGCCACCGCGTCCTTCAGCGCCAGAATCGTCGCCAGCATCGCCGTGGCGCGCGCCGCATCCTTGCGCACCCCGTAGCGGCTGCGAGCCAGGGCCCGTGCCGCCAGCCTGAGCGGCAGGCGCTCCACGGACAGCAGCCAGAACGCCTGACGCTGCGACGACGGCAGCAACCGCAACACTTCGCGCAGCAATGCCCGACCTTCCGGCAATTCATACCAGGGACCGGCATCGGTCGGCAGCTGCAAGGTTTCCAGCGGACCGGGCGTCAGCGGTTCCACACGCGGCGGAATCAGCCTGGCCAGCAGATCCGGCAACAGATGACTCATCGCCAGGCGAAATTTTGTCCGATGGATATTGCGCTGCAATAAACGCTGAAATACCGGATCAGACGTATCTTTGATGGCGTCATCATAGAACATCTGCCAGTCATCAAGCGTCTGCTGAACCACGTCTTGTCCGGCCCGCACATCGTCCAGTGCCAAAATCGCCTGTTGCCAGGCGCGCAGCACGACGTTTGCAACCGGGTGAGGCGTGGAAGGGGGAGTGGCCATTCTGAAGTGCATAAATAATGCCAACACAGCATCTTAACAGAGCTGAGTACGCAAAAACAGCACCGCAAAAATGCTTGAATTTACCGTGGCTTAGCCGTTTTTGCGACTGCACAAAATTGCTTGCCGCTGACTGGCAGATAAGATAAGGTCTTACGACAACTGCGGAATATTCTTTATACAGAATGTCCAAAGTGACATAACAACGGGACAAAAAACAGATTACAGAGGCGAAAATGCAGATCACGGGCGCGGAGATTGTAGTCCGATGCCTGCAGGAAGAAGGAGTCGAGTTTGTTTTCGGCTACCCCGGCGGCGCGGTGATTGAAATATATGATGCCATCTTCAAGCAGAATCATTTCCGGCATGTGCTGGTCAGGCACGAACAGGCAGCAGTGCATGCAGCAGATGCCTATTCCCGTTCCAGCGAGAAGGTGGGTGTGGCCCTGGTAACTTCCGGCCCTGGCGCGACCAACGCCATTACCGGTATTGCCACGGCTTATATGGATTCCATTCCCCTGGTGGTGTTGTCAGGACAGGTGGCCACCCCGGCCATTGGCCTGGATGCCTTCCAGGAGGTCGACATGGTCGGCATTACCCGGCCATGCGTGAAGCACAATTTCCTGGTCAAGGACATTGCCGAACTGGCCGAAACCATCAAGAAGGCCTTTTACCTGGCCAAGTCCGGCCGGCCCGGCCCGGTGGTGGTGGATATCCCCAAGGACGTCACCCAGCAGCTCGGCGACTTCAGCTATCCGCAGAGCATGAGCATCCGCTCCTATGTGCCGGTGACCCGCGGCCACAGCGGCCAGATCAAGAAAGCCGTCAACCTGCTGGCCAGCGCCCAGCGTCCGCTGATCTACATCGGCGGAGGCGCGGTGCAGGGCAATGCCGCAGCCGAAGTGCGCGAGCTGGTGCAGTCGCTCGGCCTGCCGTGTACCAATACCCTGATGGGCCTCGGCGCCTATCCCGGCAGCGATCGCCAGTGCCTCGGCATGCTCGGCATGCACGGCACCTACGAAGCCAACATGGCCATGCAGTACTGTGATGTGCTGATCGCCGTCGGTGCACGATTCGACGACCGGGTGATCAGCGTGCCATCGCAGTTCCTGGCCCAGCCAAAGAAAATCATCCATATCGACGTCGACCCGTCGTCGATCGCCAAGCGCGTCAAGGTGGATATCCCCATCGTCGGCGACGTCAAGCTGGTGCTGCGCGACATGCTCGACCAGATCCGCCAGAGCGGGCTGGCACTCGATGCCACCGCCCTGCAGGCCTGGTGGAAGCAACTGGAGAGCTGGCGCAGCCACGAGTGTCTGAAGTACGCCCTGTCCGACACCCTCATCAAGCCGCAATTCGTCATGCAGAAGCTGTACGAGGTCACCGGCGGCGAAGCCTTCATCACCTCCGATGTCGGCCAGCACCAGATGTGGGCGGCACAGTACTACCACTTCGACCAGCCGCGCCGCTGGATCAACTCCGGGGGCCTCGGCACCATGGGCTTCGGTCTGCCGGCCGCCATGGGCGCCCAGCTGGCCAACCCGTATGCCACCGTGGCCTGTGTCACCGGCGACGCCTCGATCCAGATGAACATCCAGGAACTGTCGACCTGCAAGCAGTACCACATCCCGGTCAAGGTGGTGAACCTCAACAACCGCTACCTGGGCATGGTGCGGCAATGGCAGGAGATGTTCTACGGCAACCGCTACTCCGAAACCTATATGGATGCGCTGCCGGACTTCGTCAAACTGGCCGAGGCCTATGGCCATGTCGGTATGCGCGTCGAGCACCCTGGCGATGTCGAACCGGCGCTGCGCGAAGCCTTCGCCATGAAAGAACGGCTGGTGTTCCTCGACATCATCACCGACCAGTCGGAAAACGTGTTCCCGATGGTGCAGAACGGCAGGGGCCTGAACCAGATGGATCTGCCGCCGCACATGCGCGACGTGCAGAACGTCCCGTTCGAGAACAATCGTGACTACGGCAATATGTGTTGAGGCGGCACCATGCGACATATTCTTTCCATCTTGCTAGAGAATGAAGCGGGCGCACTGTCCCGCGTGGTCGGGCTGTTTTCTGCCCGGGCCTACAACATCGACTCGCTGACGGTCGCCACCACCGAAGACCCGACCCTGTCGCGCATGACCATCGTCACGCACGGCTCGGAAGACGTGATCGAACAGATCACCAAGCAGCTCAACAAGCTGATCGAAGTGGTCAAGGTGATCGACCTCAACGAATCGGACCATATCGAGCGCGAAATGATGCTCATCAAGGTGCGTTCCACCGGCAAGGAACGCGAGGAGATGAAGCGCATGGCGGATATCTTCCGCGGCCGCATCATCGACGTGACCGACAAGACCTACACCATCGAGCTGACCGGCACCAGTGAAAAACTGAATGCCTTTATCGAGGCCGTCGACCGTGCAGTGATCCTGGAAACGGTTCGCACCGGTGCTTCCGGCATCGGCCGTGGTGAGCGTATTTTGAAAATCTGAAGTGGCTGCAGTCAGGGCACACCAATAAAAACCAAGGACATCGAAAATGAAAGTTTTCTACGATAAAGACGCAGATCTCTCGATCATCAAGGGCAAGAAAGTCGCCATCATCGGTTATGGCTCGCAAGGCCATGCCCACGCGCAAAACCTGAAGGACTCCGGCGTCGACGTCGTGGTCGGCCTGCGCAAGGATGGCGCCTCGTGGAAAAAGGCCGAAGCGGCCGGCCACAAGGTCAAGGAAGTCGCCGAGGCAGTGAAGAAGGCCGACGTGATCATGATCCTGCTGCCGGACGAGTCGCAGCCGGACGTCTACTACAAGGACATCGAGCCGAACCTGAAGAAGGGCGCAGCCCTGGCCTTCGCCCACGGCTTCAACGTGCACTACAACCAGATCGTGCCGCGCGCCGACCTGGACGTGATCATGGTCGCGCCGAAAGGCCCGGGCCATACCGTGCGCTCCGAGTACGTCAAGGGTGGCGGCGTACCGAGCCTGATCGCCGTCTACCAGGACCAGTCCGGCAAGGCCCGTGACGTCGCCCTGTCCTATGCGGCCGCCAACGGCGGTACCAAGGGCGGCGTGATCGAAACCTCGTTCCGCGAAGAAACCGAAACCGACCTGTTCGGCGAACAGGCCGTCCTCTGTGGTGGCGCGGTCGAGCTGGTCAAGGCCGGTTTCGAGACCCTGGTCGAAGCCGGTTATGCCCCGGAAATGGCCTACTTCGAGTGCCTGCACGAACTCAAGCTGATCGTCGACCTGATGTACGAAGGCGGCATTGCCAACATGAACTACTCGGTCTCCAACAACGCCGAGTACGGTGAATACGTCACCGGTCCGGAAGTGGTCACCGAGGCCACCAAGGACGCCATGCGCAACGCCCTCAAGCGCATCCAGACCGGCGAATACGCCAAGATGTTCATCCTGGAAGGCAAGACCAACTACCCGTCCATGACCGCGCGTCGTCGCCTGAATGCCGCCCACCCGATCGAACAGGTCGGCAGCAAGCTGCGCGAAATGATGCCGTGGATCGCCAAGAACAAGCTGGTCGATCAAAGCAAGAACTGATCGTCGCGGCCTGACCCCGTTCCCTCGCGCCGTGCGGCGCGGGGGAATTTTCATTGTTGATCCTGTCGGCAGACCACCCCGGCGTGACCTGTGCGGTTTTCCCCGCAGCGCCGCGCTCGGCGTTATAATCCTTCGATTGTTTTCGGGCCCTGGCCCCATTGAATACTGGAGACTCGATGTCCGCGCATTACCCACACCCCCTGATTGCTCGCGAAGGCTGGCCTTTCCTGATCGGCTCGGTGCTTGTCGCCGCCGTCCTGACCCCGACGATTGGCTGGTGGTCGCTGCCGCTGTGGATCATCGCCCTGTTCGTGCTGCAGTTCTTCCGCGATCCGGCCCGCGAAGTGCCGGCCGATCCGCAGGCCGTGCTGTCGCCGGCCGACGGCCGCATCGTGGTGGTCGAGAAGGCCATCGACCCGTACCGCAACCAGGAAGCGCTGAAAATCAGCGTGTTCATGAACGTGTTCAACGTGCACTCCAACCGCAGCCCGGTCGATGGCACGGTGGAGAAGGTCGAATACCACTCGGGCTCCTTCCTCAATGCCGCGCTGGCCAAGGCCTCGCTGGAAAACGAGCGCAACGCCGTGCTGCTGAAAACCCCGCAGGGCACCGAGATCACCTTCGTGCAGATCGCCGGCCTGGTGGCCCGTCGCATCCTGTGCTACACCCGTGCCGGTGACCAGCTCAAGCGCGGCCAGCGCTATGGCTTCATCCGCTTCGGCTCGCGTGTCGACGTCTACCTGCCGCTGAGCGCCACCCCCTGTGTCGCCATCGGCGACAAGGTGTCGGCCACCTGCACCATTCTGGCCAAGCTGGCCTGATCGGACGCTGCCATGACCATTCCGGACATGCTGCCTGGCGGACGCGAAAAGCGTTCGCTGCGCCGCCAGGGCATCTACCTGCTGCCCAACTCGTTTACCCTCGCGGCGCTGTTCTCCGGCTTCTATGCCATCGTGCAGGCCATGAACCACAACTACGAGTATGCGGCGGTGGCCATCTTCCTCGCCATGATCCTGGATGGCATGGATGGCCGCGTGGCACGCCTGACCCACAGCCAGAGCGCCTTCGGCGCCGAGTTTGACAGCCTGTCAGACATGGTCAGCTTCGGCGTGGCCCCGGCCCTGGTGGCCTACGAGTGGCAACTGCGCGGTCTGGGCAAGGTCGGCTGGATGATCGCCTTCATCTACTGCGCCTCCGCTGCCCTGCGCCTGGCGCGCTTCAACACCATGATCGGTGTGGTCGACAAGCGCTGGTTCATCGGCCTGCCCAGCCCGGCCGCCGCCGCGCTGGTCGCCGGACTGGTGTGGATCTGCCTGTCCTACGGCTACGACACCCTGCCATACCTCGACTGGCTGACGCTCGGCTTCACCGCCTTTGCCGGCCTGTCCATGGTCAGCAACGTGCGCTTCTGGAGCTTCAAGGAAATCCACCTGCGCCGCAAAGTGCCTTTCTTCGCCCTGATGGTGCTGGTGCTGGTCATCCTGCTGCTGGTCGCCTCGCCGCCGCTGGTCCTGTTCGGCTTCTTCGTCTGCTACGGCCTGTCCGGCTATGTCGGTGCCGCCCTGCGCCGCCTGCGTCGCCAGCGCGAACAGCACACCTGAGTACGGCCATTCACACGAAAAGCCGCCGGCACCATGCCGGCGGCTTTTTTTGCGTCAGTGCGCCCGTAACCATTCGACAATCGCCGCCGGGGCATGAGCGCCAAGCCGCTCGCCGCGGCACGAGCGCACCGCCAGCGTGCCGTCCGCCACCTCCTGATCGCCGATCACCAGCATCAGCGGAATACGTTGCAGACTGTGTTCGCGAACCCGCAGGGCGATGGTCTGAGCGCGCGCATCCAGCGCCACCCGCAGACCCTGTTGCTGCAACAAGGCCAGTACCCCGGCTGCATGCCCGGCATGCCGGGCGCTGATCGGCAGCAGCACCGCCTGCAGCGGCGCCAGCCAGCCAGGCAGCGTGCCGTCATGATGCTCCAGCAACACGGCCATGAAGCGCTCCAGCGAGCCGAACACCGCACGATGCAGCATCACCGGCCGCACCCGCTCGCCCTGGGCATCGATATAACCCAGATCAAACCGTTCCGGCAGGATCAAATCCACCTGCAGCGTCCCGCATTGCCAGTCGCGCCCGATGGCATCCGTCAGCACGAATTCCAGCTTGGGCCCGTAAAACGCGCCTTCACCCGGATTCATCTCGTAAGCCACGCCCAGCGCCTGCAGCGTGCCGGACAGGGCTGCCTCCAGACGGTCCCACAGCGCATCGCTGCCCATGCGCTGTGCCGGTCGCGTCGACAGCCTGATCCTGACCTGATCAAAGCCAAAATCCCGATACACCGCCAGCAACAGCTGGATCATCGCCTGACACTCGCCATCCATCTGCGCCAGCGTGCAGAAAATATGCGCGTCATCCTGGGTGAAATGGCGCAGGCGTTTCAGCCCCATCAGCGCACCAGACGGCTCGTAGCGATGCACCTTGCCGAATTCGGCCATGCGCAGCGGCAGATCACGCCAGCTCTTCAGCCCGTGGGCAAACAGCTGCACCGCCCCCGGACAGCTCATCGGCTTGAGTGCCATCTGCCGCTCGTCCTGCGTCAGGCTGGTAAACATGTGCTGGCGGAAATTGTCCCAGTGGCCCGACTGCTGCCACAGCGCCAGATCCATCAGATCCGGCGTATTGACCTCGACATAGCCGGCCGCCTGCTGATGTCGGCGCAAGTGATCGATCAACAAATTGAACAGCGTCCAGCCTCGCGGGTGCCAGAACACCGCGCCGGGGGCCTGCGGCTGCAGATGAAACAGATCCAGCTGCTGGCCGAGCAGTCGGTGGTCGCGGGCATCGAGTTCGCTCGCCTCGACGGCGGCAACAGGGGAAACGGCAGGGGCGGGGACAACCATGATCGACTCCTTGTCAGTGATGTTCGGCTGACTCGCCGCAGGTCATCACCGGTCGGGAGGCAGCCATTTGGCTACCTCCACAACGTCTCAGGTAGCCGTGGTGGGGGTCTCGGTGGTGGTGGCCAGTACGCGCGACATCGCCTGGCTTGACGAGCAGGCCAGGGCGAGGACAGAGGACAGTTGGGCGCGGACGGGTTCCATGCATTTAGCCTGCGGGAGAAGCGCGGCTATGTCAATGGGGTTTTATACGCAGCGCCAGGATTAAGAATTGGACTATATGTCCAATATTGGGCGGTGTGACAGAATTTACCACAGAAAATTAGCCATCATGCAGAGCAACATTTGACGTAATGTCGGATAAACGGCAGTCTGAAGTCACATAAGCAGCGGAGTGAAACATGCAATTGGACATCGAGCGACTGATCGAAGATTTTGGTGGACCCGGCCCCCTGGCCGAAGCCCTGAGCCGAACCTTTCCCGATGAGCCGGTTTCCCGTGCTGCAATCTACAAATGGAGAGAGCGTGGCAGCCTGCCGCTCGCCCAGCTCAACAAGCTGGCGCAATGGGCGGCCAATCAAGGCAGAACCTTTAATTACAACGACTATCTGGCTGTCTCGCCGGTGTCGGCTGCAACAGGGAGAAACCACAAGATGGGCGATCGTCTGATCATTTTCGACACCACCTTGCGCGACGGCGAACAAAGCCCGGGCGCTTCCATGACCCGCGAGGAAAAAATCCGCATCGCGCGCCAGCTGGAGCGGCTCGGGGTGGACGTGATCGAGGCCGGCTTTGCCGCCGCCAGTCCGGGCGATGCCCAGGCCATCCACGCCATCGCCGAGCAGGTGCGCGATTCGACCGTCTGTTCGCTGGCACGCGCCAACGACAATGACGTGCGCGCCGCCGGCGAGGCCATTCGCCCGGCCAACCGCGGCCGCATCCACACCTTCATCGCCACCAGCCCGATCCACATGGAGAAAAAGCTGCGCATGAGCCCCGACCAGGTGGTCGAGGCCGCGGTCCGGGCAGTCAAACAGGCGCGCAACTACACCGACGATGTCGAGTTCTCCGCCGAAGACGCCGTGCGCTCCGACATGGACTTCCTGGTCCGCATCTTTGATGCGGTGATCCAGGCCGGTGCCCGCACCATCAACGTACCCGATACCGTCGGCTACTCCATCCCCTCGCTGTGGTACCAGCGCATGCACACCCTGATCGAGCGCGTCCCCGGCGCCGACAAGGTGGTGTGGTCCACCCACTGCCACAACGACCTCGGCATGGCCGTGGCCAACTCGCTGGCCGCGGTCGAAGCGGGTGCCCGTCAGGTCGAGTGCACCATCAACGGCCTGGGCGAGCGCGCCGGCAATGCCAGCCTGGAAGAAGTGGTCATGGCGGTCAAAACCCGCAGCGACCTGTTCGGCCTGCAAACCGCCATCGACAGCAGCCAGATCGTGCCGACCTCCAAGCTGGTGTCCACCATCACCGGCTACCCGGTACAGCCGAACAAGGCCATCGTCGGCGCCAATGCCTTTGCCCACGAATCCGGCATCCACCAGGACGGCGTACTCAAGCACCGCGAAACCTACGAAATCATGTCGGCCGAAAGCGTTGGCTGGAGCGCCAACCGCCTGACGCTCGGCAAGTTGTCCGGCCGCAACGCCTTCAAGACCAAACTGGCTGAACTCGGCATCGAGCCGGGCAGCGAAGAGGCCCTCAACGCCGCCTTCGCCCGCTTCAAGGATCTGGCCGACAAGAAGCGCGAAGTATTCGACGAAGACCTGTACGCCCTGTTGTCCGACGGCATCGGCGCCGTCGAGCGCGAAGACTTCAAGTTCGTCTCGCTCAAGGTCAGCACCGAAACCGGCGAAGAGCCGCGCGCCGAAATCGTCTTTGCCGAAGGCGGCGAAGAAAAGCGCGCCGTCAGCAGCGGTTCCGGCCCGGTCGATGCCGCCTTCAAGGCCATCGAATCGGTGGTCAACAGCGGTACCGAACTGCAGCTGTACTCGGTCAACGCCATCACCAAGGGCACCGAGTCGCAGGGTGAAGTCACCGTGCGTCTGGCGCGCGACGGTACCATCGTCAACGGCCAGGGTGCCGACACCGACATCATCGTCGCCTCGGCCAAGGCCTATCTGTCGGCCCTCAACAAAATCCACGGCAAGGAGAACTGGCTCAACCCCCAGCAATAATTGCCACCTTCCCGCACCCTGTCGCTCCCGTCCCGTTGTCGGCGGGGTGCCGAGAAATCCCAGGTCCACAAGACCGACCCTTCATGCCTGCGCGTTATCGCGCGTCAGGCAAAACCGCCGACCCACAAGGTCGGCGGTTTGCATTCGTCCTGCGCCTGGTCCACTGCCTTCTGGCAATAGAAAAACAACCGGGCTTCAGCTTCGGCGGCGGCTTGCTGGCCGGTGCTGTCCGAGAAGGCAGTCGCTGACATGCGCAGACTCATGGCTAAATAAAGACAGTAGACCATGCCGTATGGGTAATGCCAGTGCGTTCAAGCTGGATGGTGTGCGAATGGCACAGGTCTCTGGGCGAGTGTCGTGCGCCTGAGAGGCTGAACTAGCCATTTGCTTTGACAGGAGAAAACCGCTGGCGCCAGATCGGCCATTACCGTCCTGAGTTGTTCTGGATCAGAGCATGCCAGCACAAAGCTGGCTATATTAGGTATTGCTAACAATCGCACAATCCGAAGGTTATCCGTGTCGTCCCTGATTGCTCCCGTGACGCAACGCCTCGACAAGGTGTTTCGCGGCACCTCCATACTGGCCGCCATCTTGTGCCTGCTGCCGTTCTTCCTGCTGGCCGAATACTGCCATGACGAAGGCTGGCAACAGGCTTCCGTCGTCACCATCTCGGCGCTGATCGTCTATCGCGAGACCCACTCCGGCCCGCTGCTGGTACTGGTACACGGCCTGGCCATGATCGGCGGCTTTCTGGCACTGTTTCTGGCCATTCCGCACCCCTGGCTGTTTGTCGCACTGTGCGCCGGCCTGGGCATCTTCCTGCTCGGCCTGACCGGCTGGGATCGTGTATTGCGCAGCTTCGGTACCTGGACCTTCATCCCCGTGCTGTATAGCGCCATCGAAAATGGCGGGCACTGGCAAGGCAACGGTCGCTGGGCCCAGGCCGTGCACTGGGTTCCCTATCTGGCCTGGGGGTTGCTGCCGGTATTGCTGCTCAGCCTGTTGCACCGCAGCCTGACACGACAGCCCGGCGTGTCGCTGTGGCGCCACCTTGGCCGCTGGCATCATCTGGAAAGAAAACTGGGTAATGGCATCGACGCCACCCTGCCGGCACTGGCCGCTGCACTGGCCGTCGGGCTGTGTGCCTGGCTGTTCGAGCGTCATGCCATTCCGCAAGGGCAGTGGTTTATCTGGTCAGCCGCCAGCGTCATCACCGGCGAGCTGCACAGCACCTCGAAAAAGATCCGCGACCGGGTGTTCGGGGCACTGGTCGGCGTGCCGAGCGGCATCGTGCTCGGGCTGTTCATCGTGCCGCACAGCAGTTTCTGGATCAATCTGGCCGGCCTGCTGACCCTGGTCACCATCGTTGCCTTCCGCGAATACCGCCCGGCCTTTGCCGCCCGCTGTGCAGGCCACTCGCTGATCATCACCCTGTTCGGCGGCAGCCTGCTGCTGGAAAGCTCGCGCCTGCTCAATGTGGTGGCGGGCGGCGTGATCGGCATCGCCATCTTCTACGCCATGCATCTCGCCCTGCGCCGGACCACGGCGCGTCAGCCGCGCACCATCTGAGCCGCTTCCTGCCCCTCAGTCGACCAACAGATAGACCGGGTCGGCCAGCAGCTTGCGATACATCGCCATGCGATGCCAGTGAATGGCCCACAGGATCATGGCCGGAAACACCACGTACAGCTGATAACCCGGCACCAGAAACAACAGGAACAAGGTGACGGTGCCCATCGTCACGCCAAAGGCACCATTGCCCGGCAGATTGCGCGCACGCAGCTCTTTTTGCAGCCCGAGCGACAGCATGATGATGTACACCATGAACCACAGAATGCCGACCAGCGGCAGCAGAGATGCCCAGACCGTGATTGGCGGGAAAGGACGGCGCGACGGGTCAATCACCCGCATGGTGCGCTGCAGGGTGCGGTAATACAGCAGGTTGGCACACAGCGCGATCAGCAGGATCGCCAGCGTGCTCCACAGGGCCGGGCCATTCAGGCTATGCAGGTTGTTGATCAGGTCTTCCGGTTTCATCGTCTTCATTCAGGGCAGGGGTGGCCGACTTGCGGTACAGCCGATAATGAGTCATAACAACGCACTTTGGTTCCAGCATGAGGCGGCACTATGACCCAAGGGTATTTCATTACCGGCACCGATACTGAAGTTGGCAAGACCTATTCTACCGTCAAATTGATTCAGCTTTGGCAAAGTCAGGGCCTGCACGTCGGTGCCATGAAGCCGGTGGCCTCCGGCTGCGAGGTGGCGGCGGACGGGCGCTGGCTCAACGACGACGTCAGCCGGCTGAGCGCCGCGACCGGCCAGACCGACCTCGACCTGATGAACCCCTATCGTTTCCTGCCGCCCATCTCGCCGCATCTGGCCGCGCGTCAGGCTGGCGTCGAGATCAGCCTGCCGACCATCGTCGCACACTACCAGCGGCTGGCGGCCCAGTACGAGCGCATGGCCGTGGAAGGGGCCGGCGGCTGGTACGCCCCCCTGACCGACCAGCTATTCATGGCCGATCTGGCCCGCGCCCTGCAACTGCCGGTCATTCTGGTGGTGGGCATGCGCCTTGGCTGCATCAACCATGCCCTGCTCACCGCCCAGGCCATTCAGGCCAGTGGCCTGACCCTGGCCGGCTGGGTGGCCAACCGAGTGGTGCCGGACATGGCGGCCTATGCCGAAAACCTGGCCACCCTGGACCAGCAACTGCCCGCGCCGCGTCTGCTCGAACTACCCTACGCCCCGGAATAAACGATGAAACGACGTGAAACGACGGGGTCAGGTCTTGTATTTTGCATCAGGACGCAAAATACAAGACCTGACCCCGTCGTTTCGCTGACCCCTTGAGGAATCGATCCATGTGCCCGTCAAACGCGCTGTCTTTCGATGACAAAGCCAAAACCTGGGACGACGACCCGGTCAAAGTGGCGCGAGCCAACGCCGTTGCCCAGTCCATTCGCGAGCAGGTCCCCCTGAACACCCGGATGTCCGCGCTGGAGTTCGGCTGCGGTACCGGCCTGCTCGGCTTCGCCCTGAAGGACGACCTGGGGCCGCTCAGCCTGGCCGACACCTCGCCGGGCATGCTGGCCGTACTGCAGGACAAGATCCAGGCCAGCGGCCGGCAGGACATGCACGTCTGCCTGGTAGAGGCGGGTCAGCCGGCCTTGCCGCCAGCGAGTGTCGATCTGATTTTTACCGCCATGACCCTGCACCACATCGAGGACACCGATAAGGTGCTGCAGCAGATGTATACCATGCTGAAACAGCCCGGCTATTTGTGCGTGGCCGACCTCGATGCCGAGGACGGCTCGTTTCACGGACCGGATTTCAGCGGCCACAAGGGATTCGATCGAAGCCAGCTGGCCGAACGGGCAAAGCAGGTCGGGTTTGAGACCGTCCGTTTCACCACGGTCTTCGTGATGAACAAGGGAACCGGGCCGGGACAGACAAGCTTCCCGGTCTTTCTGATGGTAGCGGGCAAGACCGTCTGACAGAGTCGACGGCGCTCGACAACGGCACGAAAGAGAGAGTCATGCGCATCATTCGCAGTAAGACGTTCACGGCCAGCCGGCCCTGGGGCGCCGAAGAAATTGCCAACATGGGCGGGATCACCACGCGCCTGCACTGGACAGACCAACCTTACAAGTGGCATGTCAATGATGGTGAAGAAGTCTTTGCCGTGCTGGATGGCATCGTCGACATGCACTATCGCGAAGAGGGTGAAGAGCGGGTCGTGACCTTGCTGGCAGGTGATGTGTTCTATGCCGGCATCGGCTGCGAGCATGTGGCTCATCCCCGTGGCGAGGCGAGGATTCTGGTGGTGGAAAAGGCTGGCAGTGTCTGAGTGGTGTGAGCTTGTCTGGCCGTTCTGGCTTGTGTATCTGTCGGGGCATTGAGTAGTGTGCTGTCTGCGGCGTTTGCCGTAACGGGCGCGGGCCCTTGGGTGCTAGCACACCCCCGGGCCCGCTAACCACACACACTCACGCAAGGAGTTTGTATGGCTGCGTATGATGGTAATTCACCCCTGGTCTATCCACCAAGTCGTCAGCAACGCGATCTGCAGTTGTTGCAGCTGGTTTCCCGGCTTTGCCCCCCGCGTGACAGCCTGCCCGAGCAGGGCCTGTGCCGTCTGATTGTCGATAGCCGCCTGGCCTGGGCGGTCGAGGCGATCGACGGCCAGTCGTCATGGCTGTATCTGCCCAGTGCAGCGCGGGCACGGCAGGTGGCGGGTTGTACGATTCTCTCGCTGGATTAACCACTGTTCTCGGAGGCCGGGGGCCGCAAGGTCCCCGGAGGGGTTGCTTGCAACCAGAACGGGGTCAGGTCTTTCATTTTGCATCCTGACGCAAAATGAAAGACCTGACCCCTTTTGTGTGTGTCGGCGGTTTACAGGGTTTTGTAGTAAATGGCGGTGCCGTTGTACTGGCCGTTTGAGCTCAGGGCAAAGCCGGGGATGACGCCCGCACGGGTAAAACCGCATTTGGCATAGAGCGCTTCCGAGACATCCCCTTGCCGTGTGTCCAGCACCAGCAGCCGCAGGCCGAGTGCTCTGGCCTGGGCTTCGGCTGCGGCCATCAGTTGTGTGCCGATACCGGTCGAGCGGCAGTCGGTTTTGACCATCAGTTTCTCGATTTCCCCGCGGTGCTGGCCGTTCTGCTTTTTGCACAGACCGATTTGCACACTGCCGACAATGTCACCGGCCTGCCGCGCCACCAGCAGACGACCATCCTGGCTGCGCAGCCGCTGATCGACGCCGCGCCAGTAGTCCAGCGCCACTTGCCTGTCCAGCGGGGCGATGAAGCCGACCGAGGCGCCGCCTGCCACGCTGTCGGTGAGCAAGTCGCTCAGCGCCTGGAGGATCTCTCCACAGGTGGGGAGATCCTGGATGGTCAGGGTATCTGGGCGGGCGGAATGAGGCATGATGGTTTTCCTTGGCGGGGAGCTGTCAGTGTATCCGGTGGCAGGCGGGCTGGCGACGCCTCGCTCAGGCCAGCGGCAGGTAGATGTCGGTGATCAGGGCGGCCTCCGGGGTATCCGGCAGCAGGTTGACGTAGTGGAAGAACAGCGGAAAGTCGCGCAGTTCTTCCCCGCTGGCCGGCAACCAGTCGCGATACAGCGGATAGATGCTTTCGCCGATGCGCTCATGCGCACCGAGATGGCGCACCCGGGCGCAGCGTCCGCCCGGGATGACTTTTTCGATCACGCCCTGCGGGTTGGCCGGCACCGTCTGGCGGATTTCGCCGGCGATATCGAAACGAAACTGACTGGGCTCGGTGGTATCGGGATTGTCGTAGGCAATGCCGAAGGTACGGCAGTCATCCTTGGGCGACAGGCCTGACTGTTTGCGCCATTCGATAAAGCTGGCCACGGCATGATTCAGTTGCTCGGTCGGACCGCGATGCGCCTTGACGGCAATCGGCGTGCGGGCGAAATCGACAATATCGACTTTCACGGGGTGGTTCCTTTCTGGCAGGCGGAAGCGGTAAACCTCGTGCCAGTGCGCCCAGTCGGGGGCCTTCCTGAATTCGGACGGTGACTGGCCAAAAGTCTGGCGAAAGGCACGGGCAAAGGATTCCGGCGTTTCAAATCCGGCATGCAGGGCAATATCGATCACCTTTTCCTGTGGTGCGAACACCAGGCGATAGGAAGCCTGCTTCAGGCGGCGCAGCAGGATGTAGCGCGCCACATTGATGCCGAGGTAGTCGGCAAACTGCCGGTGAAAGTGAAATTTGGAGAAATGGGCGATCTGGCACAGCTGCCCCACGCTCAGCGGTTCGTCCAGGTGCTGGTCGATGTAGTCGAGGACCTTGTTGAAACGCGTCTGGTAGGCCTGCAGTCGGTCGTTCATTTTTTCTCCGGGGTTCACCGTCCGCACTATGCGGCATCCCGTGCCCACAAGCCTGTCCAAAATTGCTGCCTTGCCGGCCAGACCCCGCACAAAGGGCAGGGTTTTTCTTGCCGCTGTCCTGCATCGTGAGTATCCTGATGCGCTCGCGTGTCGCGCTGTGCGCGACACTGTTGCTGGTGGATGACTGTCTGATGGTTGTGTGCTGATGCCCCTGTTACGTCGTTTGCTGCTGCTGGTCCTGCTCGTCGGGCTGGCCGCCTGTCAAAAGCCGATCAAGCTTGATCTCAAAGGCTCCGATCTGACCGGAACCCAGGTGGGTGGCGATTTCTCGCTGACGGATCAGCAAGGCAAGCCGCGCCGCCTGTCCGAATTCCAGGGCAAGGTGGTGGCGCTGTTTTTCGGCTACACACATTGTCCCGATGTCTGTCCGACAACCCTGCTAGAATATGCCAATGTGTATAAAAAACTCGGCAAAGATGGCGATAAACTGCAAGTGATCTTTGTTTCCGTCGATCCCGAGCGGGATACACAGGCCGTACTGGCAGGCTATGTGCCGCATTTCAACCCGACTTTTGTCGGTCTGACCGGCACGCCGGCCCAGGTTGCCGATGTCATGAAAGCCTACAAGGTGGTGGCGCAGAAAGTCCCGACGCCCGGTGGGGGTTATTCAGTCGATCACAGTGCCGGATCCTATCTGCTGGATGCCAGCGGGCAGGTGCGGGTTTACGAGCCTTATGGCACACCGGTTGCCGATGTGGTGCATGATATTCAGCAACTGTTACGCTAGAATCGTCTTATAGCTAGATACAATATTCATTGAAGGTTTGCACTGTGAGTCAAGAAAACCAGCCCAGCGTTTCAGGTGCCGGCCAGACCCTCGATCTGGCCAAGTACACGCTTGCTTCGCAGGTTGAAATCGTTCATCACCTCAAGGCCATTGCCAAGAGCGGTTTCATGGTGACCGTGTTCTCGAACAAGGGCAAAACCTTCATCCTTACCCGTCTGCTGGAAGTCGATACCAAGAAGCAGACCATGATCTTCGACTGGGGCAGCGACGAAGCCACCAACAAGCAGTTGCTGGCCAGCGAGCGCAATGTGTTTGTCTGCTCGCCCGACGGCGTCAAGACCCAGTTCATCACCGGTCAGGTGCACCAGATCAGCTACGAGGGCAAGCCGGCCTTCGAAGTGTCGCTGCCGGAGCAGGTCATCAAGTTGCAGCGGCGCGAGTTCTTCCGCATCCGCACCCCGGTCGGCAATCCGCTGATCTGTACCATCAATGATTTCCCCGGCGCCCCGGTCGAACTGGCGGTGTTTGACATCAGCCTGGGCGGCATGGCGCTGTGGCTGCCGGATCTGACCATGGCCGGTTTTGACATCGGCACCCAGTACCTCGACTGCCATCTGGATCTCAAGCCTTTCGGGCGGCTCAACTGCGTGCTGGAAGTGCGCCATCGTCTGCCCCTGCAGATGCGCAACGGCCAGGACGCCCTGCGCGTGGGCTGTAATTTCGTCGGTCTGCCGACCCAGATGGAAAACCTGATCCAGCGTTACGTCGGCCAGCTCGAGCGCGAACGTCGCGCGATGATGCGCTGACCGCCGCACCCCGACAAAGCAGTAATTTCCCGCCGCCGGCTTTTCGGTTATTCTGTCTGAATAACTCCATTCATGTGTCCGGCGGATCTGCATTCCCCCAAGCATCTGAATTTGAATTAATCTTTGGCAACTGGCCTGACAGACAACATTCATCATGACGCTGACCATTGCCCTGTCCAAAGGGCGTATTTTCGAAGAGACCCTGCCTCTGCTGGCGGCTGCCGGCATTACCCCGGCGGAAGACCCCGAAGCCTCGCGCAAGCTGATCATCGGCACCAACCATGCGGATGTGCGCCTGGTGATCGTGCGCGCTTCCGACGTCCCGACCTATGTGCAATATGGCGCGGCCGATCTGGGCATTGCCGGACGCGACGTGCTGATCGAACATGGGGGGGCCGGCCTGTACCAGCCGCTGGATCTGAACATCGCCCGCTGCCGCATGATGGTGGCAGTGCGGGACGGTTTTGATTATGACGAAGCGGTGAAACATGGTGCACGCCTGAAAGTCGCCACCAAATATCCGAAAATCGCCCGTGAGCATTTTGCCCGCAAGGGCGTGCACGTCGACATCATCAAACTTTACGGCTCAATGGAGCTGGCACCGCTGGTCGGTCTGGCCGACGCCATCGTCGATCTGGTGTCCACCGGCAACACGCTCAAGGCCAACCATCTGTCGGCGGTCGAACACATTCTGGATATCAGCTCGCGCCTGGTGGTCAACCAGGCGGCGCTCAAACTCAAATACGACACCATCCAGCCGGTGCTGGACGCTTTTGCCGCGGCGACTGCCGGCAAGCAGGAATGATGGCCATGTTGCATCTGGATACTTCCCGACAAGACTTTGCCGAACGTCTGGCGGCCCTGCTGGCCTTTGAAACCGCGCAGGATCCGGCGGTAGATCAGGGGGTGGCGGCGATCTGCGCCGAGGTGCAGCGCCGTGGCGATGCGGCGGTGATCGAATACACCAATCGCTTCGACCGGCTGTCGGCGCAGTCGATGGCGGATCTGACCCTCAGCCGCGAACAGCTGGCGGCAGCGCATGCCCGCCTGCCGCAGGCACAGCGCGAGGCGCTGGAGGCCGCGGCCGCACGCGTGCGCCGCTATCACGAACATCAGCGCCAGTCGTCCTGGTCCTACGAGGAAGAGGACGGCACGCTGCTCGGCCAGCAGGTCACGCCGCTGGACCGGGTCGGCATCTACGTGCCGGGCGGCAAGGCGGCCTATCCCAGCTCGGTGCTGATGAATGCCATGCCGGCCAAGGTAGCCGGCGTGGGCGAAATCATCATGGTGGTGCCGACGCCGGGCGGGGAACGCAATGACCTGGTGCTGGCGGCGGCCTATATCGCCGGTGTCGACCGGGTGTTTACCGTGGGTGGCGCCCAGGCGGTGGCGGCGCTGGCCTATGGCACCGAAACCGTGCCGCAGGTGGACAAAATCACCGGTCCGGGCAATGCCTGGGTCGCGGCCGCCAAGCGACGGGTGTTCGGCGTGGTCGGCATCGACATGGTCGCCGGTCCGTCGGAAATCCTGGTGATTTGCGACGGGGAAACCGATCCGGACTGGATTGCCATGGATCTGTTCAGCCAGGCCGAGCACGACGAAATTGCCCAGGCCATCCTGCTGACGCCCTCGGCCGAATTCATTGCCCGGGTCGAGGCCAGCATGGCGCGGCTGATGGCCGACATGCCGCGGCGCGACATCATCGAGGCATCGCTGTCCGGCCGTGGCGCACTGATCAAGGTGCGCGATCTGGCTGAAGCCTGCGAGATCGCCAACCGCATTGCGCCGGAACACCTGGAGCTGTCAGTGGCCGATCCGGAAGCCTGGCTGCCGCAGTTGCGCCATGCCGGGGCGATTTTCCTCGGCCGCTTCACCTCGGAGAGTCTGGGCGACTATTGCGCCGGGCCGAACCACGTGTTGCCGACCTCGCGTACCGCCCGTTTTGCCAGTCCGCTGGGGGTGTATGACTTCCAGAAGCGCAGCAGCCTGATCCGCGTTTCCGCGTCCGGCGCCGCGCGTCTGGGGCCGATTGCCTCGACCCTGGCCCATGGCGAGGGCCTGACCGCCCATGCCCGGGCCGCCGAACTGCGCATGCCGTCCGCCGACGCATAATGGTTTTATGACATATAATCAGGCAGATAAGCCTTCGCCCGTACGGGTATGAGCCAAGACATGAAACGTTCCGCCGAACACCTGATCCGACCGGAAATTCTCGACATGCCGGCCTACCATGTGGCCGACGCCGCCGGCTACATCAAGCTGGATGCCATGGAGAATCCTTTCCGTCTGCCGGAGGCGTTGCGTAACGAGCTGGGTCGTCGCCTGTCGGACGTGCTGATCAACCGCTACCCGGACCCCTCCGGCAGCGGTCTCAAGGCGCAGCTGGCCGAGGCCTTCGGGATTCCCCCCGAGGCGGAAGTGCTGCTCGGCAATGGGTCGGACGAAATCATCACCCTGATCTGCCAGGCGCTGGCGCGCCCCGGTGCCTGCCTGATGGCCTTCGAGCCGTCCTTCGTCATGTACCGGCTCAATGCGCAGTTTTCCCGGGTCGGCTATGTCGGCATCCCGCTCAACGAGGATTTCTCGCTCGACCTGCCGCGCACCCTGGACGCCATCCGCCAGCACCAGCCGGCGGTGATCTTCATTTCCTACCCCAACAACCCGACCGGCAACCGTTTTGCCCGTGCCGACATCGAGCGCATCCTGGAGGCCGCCACCGGGCTGGTGGTGCTGGACGAGGCCTATCAGGCCTTTGCCGACGACTCGTTCATGGCGCTGGCCGGCAAGCTGGAGCACCTGCTGGTAATGCGCACCCTGTCGAAGATCGGTCTGGCCGGCATCCGCCTGGGCTATGCCGCCTCGACGCCGGCCTGGATCGAGGCCATCAACAAGGTGCGGCCACCGTATAACGTCAATGTGCTGACCCAGGAAACCGCGCGCTTCCTGCTGGCACATCGCGAAGTGTTTGACGGTCAGGCCCGTGACCTGCGCCGCGAGCGTGCCCGCATGGCCGAGCGGCTCGCCCATTTTGCCGGCCTGCAGGCCTTCGACAGTCAGGCCAATTTCATTACCGTGCGCGTGGCCGATGCCGACGAGCTGCATGGTTTTCTCAAGCAGGCCGGCCTGCTGGTGAAGAATCTGCACGGCAGCCATCCGCTGCTGGCGCAATGTCTGCGCATCACCATTGGTGCGCCCGAGGAAAACGACGCGGTCCTGGCCGCCCTGACAGCCTACTTCGAATAAATCATGCGAACCGCTACCGTTACCCGCAATACCCTGGAAACCCGGATCACCGTGACGCTCGATCTGGATGGCACCGGCCAGGCCGAACTCCAGACCGGCGTGCCGTTTCTCGATCACATGCTGGACCAGATCGCACGCCACGGCCTGATCGACCTGAGCATCCATGCCGAAGGCGATCTGCACATCGACGCCCACCACACCGTCGAGGATATCGGCATCACCCTGGGGCAGGCCTTTGCCCGCGCCATCGGCGACAAGAAGGGCATCCGCCGCTATGGCCATGCCTATGTGCCGCTGGACGAGGCGCTGTCGCGCGTGGTGATCGACCTGTCCGGTCGTCCCGGTCTGACTTACGAAGTCAGCTATACCCGCGCCGCCATCGGCCAGTTCGATGTCGACCTGTTTGCCGAGTTTTTCCATGGCTTCGTCAACCACGCCATGGTGACGCTGCACATCGACAACCTGCGTGGCGTCAATGCTCACCACCAGGCGGAAACCATCTTCAAGGCTTTTGGCCGTGCGCTGCGCATGGCCTGTGAAGCCGACGAGCGCATGGCCGGCATCACGCCCTCGACCAAGGGGACGCTGACAGCATGATCAATGTCGCCGTAATCGACTATGGCATGGGCAACCTGCATTCGGTGGTGAAATCGATCGAGGCGGTCAACGATGGCCGCGCCCGCATTCAACTGACTGCCGATCCGCACGCCGTGCTGAAAGCCGACAAGGTGGTGTTCCCCGGTCAGGGCGCCATGCCGGACTGCATGCGCGAACTGCGCGCCCACGGTCTGGCCGAGGCCGTGCTGGAGGCCACGCGCAACAAGCCGTTTTTCGGCATTTGCGTCGGCGCCCAGCTGCTGTTCGACTCAAGCGAAGAGGGCGATACCCCGGGGCTGGGGCTGTTCCCCGGCACGGTCAGGCGCTTTGCCGCCGGCCAGACCGATGCGCACGGCGATCGCCTCAAGGTGCCGCACATGGGCTGGAACCGGGTGTTCCAGTGCCAGCCGCACCCGTTGTTTGCCGGCATTGCCGATGGCGAGCGCTTCTATTTCGTCCACAGCTACCATTTCGCGCCGCAGGATCCGGCGCTGACCCTGGCCGAGAGTGAGTACCCGGGGCGCTTTTCCTGCATCGTCGGCCGCGAGAACATTTTTGCCACGCAGTTTCACACCGAGAAGAGTCATGCCGCCGGGCTTCAGCTGATGAAGAATTTCCTGGCCTGGGATGGCACTGTTCAACCCTAACGAAATCAAGACTTACCATGCTGCTCATACCCGCAATTGACCTCAAGGATGGTCAGTGTGTCCGCCTCAAGCAGGGCCTGATGGATCAGGCCACGGTGTTTTCCGAAGACCCGGTCGAAGTCGCCGTCCATTGGCGTGACCAGGGGGCCCGGCGCCTGCATCTGGTGGATCTGAATGGTGCGTTTGCCGGCAAGCCGAAGAACCTGGCGGTGATTCGCGACATCCTGGCCGAAGTTGGTTCCGACATGCCGGTGCAGTTGGGCGGTGGCATCCGCGATCTGGATACCATCGAAAAGTACCTCGACATGGGCCTGCAATACGTGATCATCGGCACCGCCGCGGTCAAGACGCCCGGCTTCCTGCGCGATGCCTGCGATGCCTTTCCCGACCAGGTGATTGTCGGCCTGGATGCCAAGGACGGCATGGTGGCGATCGACGGCTGGGCCAAGATCACCAGCCACAACGTGATCGAGCTGGCCAAGCGTTTCGAGGACTATGGCGTGGTGTCGGTGATCTACACCGATATCGGCCGCGACGGCATGCTCACCGGGGTGAATATCGACGCCACGGTCAAGCTGGCCCAGGCACTGCGTGTGCCGGTAATCGCTTCCGGTGGCCTGACCAACCTGGATGATGTGCGCCAGCTGGTAGCGGTAGAAGGTGAGGGCATCGAAGGCGCCATCACCGGCCGCGCCATCTACGAAGGCAGCCTGCCGTTTGCCGAAGCCCAGGCGCTGGCGGACGAACTGTCCGACCAGGAAGCCTGACATGGCACTGGCCAAGCGCATCATTCCCTGCCTCGACGTCACCGCCGGCCGCGTGGTCAAGGGGGTCAACTTCGTCGGCCTGCGCGATGCCGGCGACCCGGTCGAGATCGCCCGTCGCTACAACGAACAGGGCGCCGACGAACTGACCTTCCTCGACATCACCGCCAGCTCGGACCAGCGTGACCTGATTCTGCACGTGATCGAGTCGGTGGCCGATCAGGTCTTCATTCCGCTGACCGTGGGCGGCGGCGTGCGCCAGGTAGCGGACATCCGCCGCCTGCTCAATGTCGGTGCCGACAAGGTCAGCATCAATACCACCGCCGTCACCAACCCCGGGCTGGTGGAAGAAGCCGCCGGCCGTTTCGGTTCGCAGTGCATCGTGGTCGCCATTGATGCCAAGGCCACCGGACCGGACAACGACCGCTGGGAGGTGTTTACCCATGGCGGTCGCACCCCGACCGGGCTGGATGCGGTCGAGTGGGCGCTGAAAATGCAGCAGCTCGGCGCCGGCGAAATCCTGCTCACCAGCATGGATCGCGACGGCACCCGGGTCGGCTTCAACCTGCCGCTGACCCGCGCGGTTTCCGACGCGGTATCGATTCCGGTGATCGCCTCCGGTGGCGTCGGCAATCTGCAGCATCTGGTCGAGGGCGTCAGCGAGGGGCATGCCGATGCCGTGCTGGCCGCCAGCATCTTCCATTTCGGTGAATACACGGTACGCGATGCCAAGCTGGCCATGCAGGCCGCCGGCATCGAGGTCCGCCTGTGACGGGAACCCCCATGTGGCTGGATGAAGTGAAATGGGACGAGGCCGGCCTGGTGCCGGCCATCGCCCAGGATGAACAGAGCGGGCGCATCCTGATGATGGCCTGGATGGACCGCGAAGCCCTGCAGCTGACGGCCGAGACCGGTCTGGCGCACTACTACAGCCGCTCGCGCCGGCGCCAGTGGCAAAAAGGCGAGGAGTCCGGCCATGTGCAGCACGTCAGCGAACTGCGCCTGGATTGCGATGGTGACGTGATTGTCATGCAGATCCGGCAAGATGGCGGTATTGCCTGCCATACCGGACGTGAGAGCTGTTTCTACCGCCGATTTGCCGATGGCGCCTGGCAGGTGGTCGACCCGATCCTCAAGGATCCGGCGGCGATTTATACCCGCAACACATAAAACGGATGGCGAGCCGATGGCCGGCAGCGTTAGAATGGGCGCTGTCGCCGGCACCCGGCCGGCCGTGCCGCACAAGGAATGACATGATCAATACCGAAGTGTTGAAGTCGATTGCCGATACGCTGGAAGCGCGACGCGAGGCCAGTTCGCAAACTTCCTACGTGGCATCGCTGTTTCACAAGGGTGAAGACGCCATTCTGAAAAAGGTCGCTGAAGAGGCCGCCGAAACCCTGCTGGCCTCGAAAGATGGCGACAAGCTGCATATCGTGCGCGAAGTCGCCGACCTGTGGTTCCACACCATGGTGCTGCTGGCCTTTCACGGCCTGCGTCCCGAAGACATCCTGATGGAGCTGCACCGTCGCGAAGGCATTTCCGGCCTGGACGAAAAGGCTTCGCGGCCGCAGCAACCCTGATTCCCATCCCTGATTGCCCCGGAGAAGGCTGATGACTGATTGCATCTTCTGCAAGATCGCTGCTGGAGAGATTCCGGCCAACAAACTCTACGAAGACGACGACGTGGTCGCCTTCCACGATATCCGGCCGATCGCCCCGGTGCATTTCATGATCATCCCCAAGCGCCACGTCGAATCGCTGGCGCATTGCCAGCCCGAACACCAGGAGGTGCTGGGCAAGATTCTGCTGCTCGCGCCGAAACTCGCGGCCGAACAGGGTCTGTCAGCCGGTTTCAAGACCGGTATCAATACCGGACGTGGCGGCGGGCAGGAAGTATTCCACCTGCACGTACATGTCTTTGGTCACAAGTCGCAAGGAAACTGACATGGGTTCTTTTAGCATTTTTCACTGGCTGATCGTTTTGCTGATTGTGGTGCTGGTGTTCGGCACCAAGAAGCTGCCGAATATCGGCAAGGATCTGGGTGGCGCGGTACGCGGCTTCAAAGAGGGCATGAAGGGCGAGGCCGAGAAGCAGGCTGCCGCCGATGCCGAGAAGACCGGGCGCGTCATCGAAGGCGAAGCCGACAAGAAATAAGCTGCTGGGGATACCGTGTTCGACTTCAGTTTTGGTGAAATCCTGCTGACCTCCGTGGTGGCGCTGGTGGTGCTCGGTCCCGAGCGCCTGCCGGCCGTGGCCCGCACCCTGGGGGCGCTGGTGGCGCGCGCCCAGCGCTTTGTCGCCAGCGTCAAGGCCGACATCGGCGAGCACACCGAGCTGTCCACCCTGGTGTCGCTGAAACAGGAAGTGCAGAACACGGCCTATGCCTTCAAGGAACAGCTGACGGCCGAGGTCAACGAGGTCAGCCAGACCATCCATCAGGCCCGCCAGGAAACCGTCGAAGCCCTTGAGGCCGCCAAAGCGGAGATCGTCGCGCCGCCGGCTGATGATCTGACGCCGATGTCTGCGGCCAGCGTGGTCGTACCGACCCCGGTGCCGGCCGGCGAGCCGCCCGCCGCACAGAACGAGCCTGAGCGCCCCCCCGTTGATGACAACCAGCTTGACCTGTTTGCCGAACTGACCCCGACGCCAGCCCGGCAAGAACCTCCCCGATGACCGAACAACCGCTGCTGACCCACCTGCTGGAACTGCGCACCCGACTGGTGCGTGCCCTGATCGGCTTCTTCCTGGTCTTCCTCGGCCTGTTCCACTGGTCCGGGGCCATCTACCACCTGCTGGCCAGACCCCTGCTGCAACACCTGCCGGCCGGCAGCAACATGATTGCCATCGAAGTCACCGCCCCCTTCTTCGTGCCGATGAAGGTCACCATGCTGGTGGCGCTGCTGATCTCGCTGCCCAATACCCTGTACCAGATCTGGGCCTTCGTGGCCCCCGGCCTGTACAGCCATGAAAAAAGACTGATCCTGCCGCTGGTCGTGTCCAGCGTGCTGCTGTTCTGCCTCGGCATGGCCTTCGCCTACTTCCTGGTGTTCCCGCTGGTGTTTACCTTCATGGCCGCCGTCACCCCCAGTGGCGTGTCGATGATGACCGATATCGACAAATACCTGTCCTTCGTGCTGGGCATGTTCGTCTCGTTCGGCGCGGCCTTCGAAGTGCCGGTGGTCGTGGTGCTGCTGGTGCGCATCGGCGTGCTGACCATCGACAAGCTGCGTACCGCGCGGCCCTACGTCATCGTCGGCGCCTTCGTGGTGGCCGCCATCGTCACCCCGCCGGATGTGCTGTCGCAGACCATGCTGGCCGTTCCCCTGTGGCTGCTCTATGAAGTGGGCATCATCGCCGCGCAACTGATGGAACGTCAGCGCGCCCGGAGCGCCAGCTGATGCGCCGGCTCTGGCACTGGCTGGCCATCGGCACGCTGATTGCCCTGATCCTGCTGTCGCTGGGGTGGGAACTGTGGCTGGCGCCGCTGCGGCCGGGCGGCTCGATGCTGGCGCTCAAGGCAGTGCTGCTGCTGGCGCCGCTGTTCGGCATCCTGCGCGGGCGGCTCTACACCTTCCAGTGGTCCAGCATGTTCATCCTGCTGTTTTTCACCGAAGGCATCATGCGCGGCTGGGCCGATCACGGCTTGTCACAGCAGCTGGCCTGGGGCGAGACCGCCCTGAGCGTGCTGTTCTTCGTCGCGGTGATCGGTTTTATCCGCAGCCGACAATAACCGGCAGGCAGCGCCTAATCCAGATCGCCGTCGTGATCCGACAAATAGGCCCGCAGGGCGCGGCGTACCGCCAGCAGATGCTGGGCACCCGGTGGCAGGTCGCGCAGAGAAATCACGTCCAGGGCGATCAGCACATCAATCACGTCTTCAATAATGCGCACCGTGTTGCGGTCTGACTCCGTCAGCGTCAACAGCGCCTCGTCCTCGCTGGTCTCCACCGTCTCGATCAGCTCATCCAGCTGCTTGTGCGGAATCAACTGACCATGATCGGTCACCACCGTCTTGCCCGACAGGGTCTTGTTGCGCACCAGCAGGTCGATCAGGCTGGACAACAGCATGCGGTGGGCATCATCCGAGGCATTGAGCAAAGCTGCCGTCAGCTCCGGATCGGACGCTTGCAGAAAATGCAGCACCCGGATGTCACTCAGTGGCAGATAGGGGCGATCACTGCCCTTTTTCAGGAAAAGTGCCTCGACGTCACCCTGGGGGGTCAATTGAACGAATGGCATGATGATGTGGGATCGCAGGGTATGATTATTTAGATATCATAGAATCCAGCATAGACTATTTATCTGCCGGACAAGATGAAATCTGCGCGGGGCAATGCAGCCCCCCCAGGCTGGCGGGAGTCAGCCGCAGCGCCTGCTGCACATTCGCGCTGGTCTGCCGCGCCATCTCCTCAGGCGTCGCTGCGCGCAGCGACGCCAGCTCGGCGGCAAAGCGCGCCAGATTGGCCGGCTCATTGGGCTGATCCTGCGCCCAGGCCGGACGAATATCCGGCGCATCCGTCTCCAGCACCAGACAGTCAGCCGGCAGGGTGGCGGCCAGCCGGCGAATGCGTTGCGACCCCTGATAAGTCATGGCCCCGCCGAAACCCAGCTTGAAGCCCAGCGCGACAAAAGCCTCGGCCTGCTGCTGACTGCCATTGAAGGCATGGGCAATACCGCCACCCACCGCATACTGCCGCAGGTACTTCAGCACCCGATCCTGTGCCTTGCGCACATGCAGAATCACCGGCAAATCATAGCGACGCGCCAACTTGAGCTGCTCGATGAACAGCGCCTCCTGCCGCGGCAGATCCTGGTCCGGCAACCAGTGGTCCAGACCGATCTCGCCCACCGCCACCGGCCGATGCCGTTGCAGCTGCGCTTCAAGCTGCGCCAGATGATCATCCAGATGTTCACGGCAGTACATCGGGTGCAAACCCAGCGCAATCAGGCAGCCATAGCGCTGACGCATGGCCAGCGTGGCTTCGAACAACCGGCTGGACACCGCCGGGACGACAATCTGACCGACCCCGGCCGTCAGCGCGGCTTGCACCACCTGGTCGCGACGCGCGTCAAACACCACATCGTCCAGATGGCAGTGGCTATCGATCAGCAGGGCAGGGGACATAGGGAATGTGGCTGAAATGCTGCGGCGTGGGAAATTTACCCATTTTTTATGGGCATGGTTACCTATTCATGCTACGCTATCAGTTGTAATAGATCCAGATGGTTTGCCATGAATACCAGTGCCAGCCCGCCCGCCAAAATGCTGCAAGCGCTCCGCTATCTGCTGGAGCCCTTGGTGCGTCTGCTGCTCAACCATGGCATGGCCTATCCCTCGCTGGCAGAGCTGCTCAAGCGCGTCTATGTCGATGTCGCCGAACGCGATTTTGCCCTGCCCGGCAAACCCCAGACCGACAGCCGCATCAGCATTCTGACCGGCGTGCACCGCAAGGATGTCAAACGCCTGCGGGAAACCGACGATGCCCCGCTCAACCTGACCAAGCACAGCCATGTCTCGCTGCAGGCCCAGTTACTGGCCAAGTGGACCGGTGAAACGCGCTTCCTCGATGCCCAGGGCCGGCCGCGCCCATTGCCGCGCCAGGCCACCACGCACGAAGCGCCGACCTTTGAGGGCATGGTCTACGACATCAGCAAGGATGTGCGCGCCAGAGTGTTCCTTGACGAATGGCAGCGCGTCGGTCTGGTGCAGATCGATCAGGACGATAGGGTGCACCTGAACGTCGAGGCCTTGCTGCAATCGCCGACGCTGGAAGAAAAAATGGATTTCTTCGGCCGCAACATCCATGACCACCTGGCGGCCGTGGTCAGCAACCTCGAAGGCCAGCAGGCCCCCTATATGGACCGCTGCGTGTTCTACCACGGCCTGAGTCCCGAACAGGTTCAGCAACTGAAGCAGCGGGCAGAGCAGATGAGCATGGATGCCCTGCTGGAAATCAACCGCATGGCACAGGAAATGGTCATGCAAAACCACAGCCAGCCAGCCGGTGCAGACAGCACCCCGCCACAACGCATGCATTTTGGTGCCTACTTCTATCATGCCGAAGACAAGCCTGCTGCGAATCCGCCTTCGGCCTGAGCTCCTGCTGCTCGCCGCCCTGAGCCTGACCCCGCTGACGGGTTGGGCCGCTGCCGTTTGTCGCTTCGACGCGCATGGCCAGCAAGTGGCACCACTGCCGACCCCGCCCGGCCAGACACCACCCCCGACCCCCTGGGGAGGCATGGGCGGCACCGGTGTGCAAACCGCCACGGCCCAGCCCGAACCGAAAAACGGCTGGGGCGGCCTGGGCGGCACCGGCATCCAGCAGCCCGCCACGCCGGGCCAGCGCACCGTCGCGAAAAACCTGCTGCCGGACCACGAAGGCTGGGGCGGCCTGGGCGGCACCGGCATTCAGCCGCAATCAGCCAAGCCGGCCACCAGCACAGCGGACAACCAGCCCGCCGCTCACGAGGGCTGGGGCGGCCTCGGCGGCACCGGGCTGCAAACCGCCCCGATCGCGGCTCAGCCCAGGCTGGCCGGCTACATCCTGTATCGCCATGGCAAGGTGCTGGCACAGCAACCGGGCCTGCCGGCACGCGAGCTGACACGCGGCGATGCCGTGTGCGAAGGCGATGCCATCATGACCGCGGAAAATGACGGGCTGCTGCAGATCCGCATGGCCGATCAGGGCTCGGTGATGCTGTATTCCGGTTCGAAACTGCATATCAATACCTTCAACCTGCCGGAGAAAATCGACGGCAGCGAACGCCTGGCCATGACCCTGGAGCAGGGGGGCATGCGTGCCATGACCGGTGACATCGGCCATCTCAACAAGCAGAACTACCTGATCCGGACGCCGAGCGCCGAGGTCCACATCCGCGGCACCGACCACGAGCTGTTCCAGGTACCGGCCGCCGTCGGCCGCTTCAGCAGCGTGGCCCCCGGCACCTACGACCATGTGATCAGTGGCGGCACCACCCTGCTCAACCCGGCGGGCAGCGTGCGCATCGAACCCACCCAGTCCGGTTTTGCCCCGCTTGACCAGGGCGCGCCGAAGACCATCGAAGTGCTGCCGGAAGTGTTGCGCAACCTGCCGCTGCGCGGCCTGGCCCCGGCCAAGACCAGCGAGGGCAGCAGCGACAATGCCGCTGGCAGCGGCGTCACCACACCCACCGACCCGCTGTCGACGGCCTTGCCCAACCGCATCGTCAGCAACAGCGTTGTCCTTGACCTGTCGGTCGAGCCGCAAGACAGTCCGGCCAATTCGGCCTATGTCGGCGTGACCGTGGCCGATGGCCAGATCCAGCGCGGCCATCTGCAGGTCGACGAAGACAACAGCTGGCAGATCGGCGTCGATCCGCGCTCCGGACTGCCCCTGTATGTGGTGCAGAATGATGGATCGCTGCTGTTTTTTGTCGATGACGATACCCAACAGCCGGTGCAGTACCAGATCTATACCACAACGGACGGCGCCAAAATTTACTGGGGCGTCTACTTCGGTGGCGGCGCCAGCGATGCCAATGGCGACTGGCAATATGCCGACCTGCACCAGTTTGCTTTTGCGCCCGGCGGGGCAACGCCCGGCTCAGCCATCACCGCCATGAGCGGACAGACCGGCAGCTACACCATGGTTCCCGGCATGCCGGGGCCGGTGGATGAGAACGGCAAGATGGGCGGACAAATCAACAGCCTGACCGCCAACGTCACCTTTGGTGCCAACCCGACCATTGACCACTACGCCATCAATGTGACCGATGGCCAGGGCCGGATCTGGGACGCCAACAGTGGCGCGGCGGTATCGCTGCAAACCTTCCAGAGCAGCGGCATCGCGCTGAACGGCAGCTGCACCGGTTGCCAGAGCCCGACCATCAGCAACGGCTCGGCGGCGGGCGTCTTGATCGGCCCCCAGGCCGGTGGCATGATCAGCCACTATGGCTTGCAGACTAATCAGAATGAGTCCGTCTCCGGGGTGGGGATATTAAAAAAACCCTGACACTGTTTGCCCTGTGCGGTAGCGTCTTTCCGCTGATTGCCCGGGCTGCCGACGAGTGCGCGAATGCGGCGCAGGCGGGCCAGCTGGCGCTCAACCGCGGCGATGCCGCCGCCGCTTTGGCCGTGCTGCAGCCGGCAGAAACGGGCTGCGCCGGTCGCGGACGTTTTGACCACCTGCTCGGCTTTTCTCTGCTGGTCAGCGGGTACCCTGCCGAAGCCTCCTGGGTCCTGGAGCGTGCCGCAGCGGCCAACCCGAACAGCGGCGCCGCCTGGCTCGATCTGGCCGATGCCTACCTCCAGACCGGCGATACCCTGCGTGCCGATACCGCCCTGCAGCACGCACGTGCGCTACAACCCCCGCCCGTCGCCCAGCGCAAGATCGACACCCTGCAGGCCGCACTCGACAAGATCCGCCACCCCTGGTCGCTGTCCTACACCGTGCGCCAGGAAATCGGCTGGGACTCCAACGTCAACTCCGCCACCGACCAACTGTCGATCGTGGCCCCCGGCTTCTCGCCCCTGCCGATCAAACTTGACCCGGATGCCCGCGCCTCGGCCAGCAGCTACGCCGACCTGGAGCTGGGCGGTGCCCTCACCGGGGCGCTGAATGACGACTGGACCTTCTATCTGCTGCCGCGCGTCAAGACACGCCACTACGAACCGCTGCGCCAGTTCGACCGCACTTTCTACAACCTGCAGAGCGGCGTATCACGCCGGGTAGGCAGTGGCTTGCTGCTGGGCATGCTGCAAGGCGAGCAACAACAAATGGCGGGCCGCGACTATCTGCGCAGCGAGGGCGGCATCCTCGAATGGCGTCAGCCGGTCGGCCGCAGCGCCTTGCTCAGCCTGACCTCGCAGTACACCAGTACCCGTTATGCCGATCGCAGCATGCGCAATTACGATAGTAACGTTGCACTGGCCGGACTGGCCTGGAAACAGGGATGGACACCGCAGGTCAACTGGAGCGTCGCCGCTTACCGCGGCGAGGATGATGGCGTGAACAATCGTGCCGGTGGCGGGCGCCGCATGGTGATTCTGTCCGGTGCCCTCAATGTGAAATGGCTGGCGGGGCTGGAGAGCGCCCTGACACTGACCCACGAAAGCGATGACTATCGGCAGAAAGACCCGGCCTTCCTGGTGACCCGGTCAGAAAGCATCTGGAACTACACCGCCAGTCTGAGCTGGCCATGGAACAAGCATTTTTCCTCCACCGTCAGCTACAGCCATATCCGTGATGACGCGAATATCGTGCTCTATGGCAGCAAACGGGATCTGGTCAGTCTGAGTGTGCGCGGCGACTTCTGAACCCGGCGCTACTGCCGTGGCTCATGCCGCTGACTGACATGCGTCCAGAACGCGGAGTGCGAATGTTTGACGATGCGCGACCAGCGCTGCAAGGTGCGCTCATGCCGGCCGTGGCTGGTGTGCAGGCTCGACAGCTTCAGCCAGCGTTGCGACTGCTCCTGCGTCGGACGTATCGCCCGACGCATGGCCAGCATGCTCAGCCAGGCCAGTGCCAACACCAGTCCCCATAGCCCCGCTTGCCATAGCCACCACCGCTCCATTGCCGTCACCCTGATTGAACAAGACAAAGATCATAGCCCCTTGTTGCCATGTCGTCCAAGTAATCAATGCCATAGGCATGACGTGCCGTCGCCAGCGGCTTTGCCGGCGCCCATGCCACGCGGGTCGGCGCCCGATCGGGTTAAATTGTTAATTTGTCTTTAGAAATCAGACGCGTAGTGCTAGAATTGCCGCCCTGGTGAAGCGCCGTCAGGGGCTTTATCAGACTGATTTGTGCAAGGCGTTGTTTTTGCGGTTGTTTGCCAGCAGTGTTGTCGCCCCGCATCGGGCGATGTGCATTCTGCAGTGCCATCCTCTGACGTCGGCAGGATCGACACAGAAACCGGCTGTCCGGGACTGTCCGATCCGCCGTCACATTGCAGCCGGCCATGCCAGCTGTCTGTCATATCAGCAAGAGGTAATGTTCCGTAACACAGGCTTTGCACCCCACGCCGGGTGCGGCGCGTGCCTGCCCGTCATTCAGGCGGGAAATCAGTGCTCAGCCAGACAGGACAAGATGATATTTATCGCGAATTCAGCGAACTAGCGCACTCTGAAAAGATTGCGGATAGATTGCCAGCTTATACCCGATAAACAGAAATCATGCCCTCCTGGTGCATTAACGCAGCATATGTATGAGATGACATGTCAAATAGTGGTTTTTTTGATAAACGACAACGTCTTGTCATTTTGTGCATGAGCATAATGTGCGCGAGCCTCCAGGACGAACAATAAAAACAGGGGTTGGCGGGTCTGACAGGCAGTTCGTGGATGGTTGTCTGTCATATCGCTGATCTTTGCCAGACCTGGATGGCCGTGTACTACACCTGAAACGCCTGATTGACCTGCCAGAGATGTCACAGTCTCTGGACCCGAAAGGGGCGCCGGCCTGCGGTCCGGCAGGCGATGCCAAGGCAGATCAGGCGTCATTGCCCACAAGGCAATAGCTCGTAGTTAGAACCGGTTTCGAACTGTTCCGCCGGATAAGCAGCAAACGGAACGCGCTCGAAATCCACTCAGGGAGATGTATCGTGTCAGCAAAGACTCCAGCTCATAAAATTACATTGGTTGGATTCGTCCTCATGTTCTTTACCTCGGTACTTGGTTTCTCCAACGTATCGCGCGGTATTTTCTACATGGGTCAATCCTCGATTCTGTTCTATGTATTCACCGGCTTCTCGTTCTTCCTGCCGTACTCCATCATCTGTGCCGAGATGGGTGCCAGCTTCAAGAGCGAAAAGGGCGGTATCTTCTCGTGGATCGAGAAGAGCGTTGGCGGCAGCTTCGGCCGCAAACTCGGCTTCATCACCATCTTCATGTGGTGGTTCTCCTACGTGGTATGGATGATGAACGTGGCCTCGATGATCACGATTCCGTTGTCCTATGCCATGTCGCCGTTCATTGATGGCGGCTTCAGCCACGCCACCAGCCTGGTCAAGGAAGCCCTTGGCCCGATCGGCATGGGCGTGATCGGTATGATCGTGATCTCGTTCGTCACCTACCTGATCACCCTCGGCGTCACCAAGCTGGCCAAACTGGCCTCCATCGGTGGTATCGCCGTGATGTCGCTGAACGTGATCCTGCTGGTTTGTGCCTTCATCATCCTGGCAGCCCACGGCTTCCATCCGGCCAGCTCCTACAGCTGGGCTGACATGACCACCGTACCGAAATTCTCCAAGTACGCTGGTGATGGCATCACCGGTCTGGTTGGCCTGTTCGGCTTCGCCGTGTACGCCATCTTCGCCTACGGTGGCGTGGAAGCCGTCGGTGGTCTGGTCGACAAACTGGAAAACCCGGAACGCAACGTCAAGCGCGGTCTGCTGATCGGCGCCGGCGTCGGCATCTTCGTCTACTGCTTCGGTATCTTCGCTGCGACCTGGTTCATCGACCGCAACTCGCCGCAAGTCCTGCATGACGTCATGAAGACCAGCCAGGGTGGTACCGGCCTGTTCTACGCCGGTAACGCCGTGTACTACTTCATGTACACCCTGGGCGCGACCCTGGCCAGCAGCCTGGGCGCTGCCGCCAGCACCTGCAACACCATGGGTAACGTCTTCGCCGCCTACACCGGCGTGTCGATGTTCTGCGCCCTGACCGGTGCCTTCTTCGTGCTGATCTACGCCCCGCTGAAGCAAATGATCGAAGGCGTGCCGCAAGGCATCTTCCCGGCCAGCTGGAGCAAGGAAAACCAGAACGGCATGCCGACCGTGGCACTGCGCTGGCAACTGGGTCTGGTGATCGTGCTGATCGCCCTGGGTACCTTCGGTGGTGACGCCGTGGCCGACCTGATCCAGAACCTGGTGACCCTGACCAACGTGACCATGACCGTACCGGTGATCTTCATCATCTACGCTTACATTCACTACCTGCGTAACGATGCTGTAGAAAAGCCGATCCGCATCTTCCGTTCCAACGGTTCGGGCATCTTCATGGCCTGGTGCGCCATGCTGACCATCGGCTTCGCCAACCTGTTCACCGTGGCCTCCCCGCTGTATCACGCCTACCTGGGTGAAGACGTCGGTGCCAACATGAAAGAAGGCATGATGTCCATCATCGGTGTGGTGGTCTTCGCACTGATCGGCTGGTTCATGGTCGCTCGCTACGAACGCCATGTTGCCCAAGGCAAGCTGCCGATGCCGGAAGCCAAGGCAGAACTGGGCGGCAAGTAAGCCCACAAGCAGAACAGGCGGCGCCCTGCGTCGCCTGCCATCCCGAAAAAAGCCGTTCATCTGACGATGAACGGCTTTTTCATCGAACGGGGGCAGGTCTTGTATTTTGCATCCCGGCGCAAAATGCACATCGAACAGAACGGGGTCAGGTCTTGTATTTTGCATCCCGATGCAAAATACAAGACCTGACCCCGTTCTCTCGCAGCAGCGACTCAGGCCACCTTGCCCGGCAGATAATCCGGATCCAGGAACCCCGCCACCGACTTGTCCGACGGCATCACTGCACAACAAGACTGCGGACTGGAAATAATGTAATCGCCATTGGCCAGCGCACTGCCGACAATCGCCGCCGGCCGACCGGCCAGCAGCAACAGACTGCCGGCACCCGAAATGATCACCGTCTCCGAACCATCCGGATAACGCACCGTATCGCCCACCCGGGCAATCAACTCCATCTCCGAAGTGGCCGTCACCACCTCGCCCCCATAACGGGTTTTCGAACCGATCGTCGCGACCAGATAAGATTGCTGTTGCTTCATGATAGCTATGCTCACAAGGGTGTTTCCCCCCACCGGGGAGACAAGCGGCCACGGACACACCGCGCCGAACCAGGCGAGAACACCTCCACGGGGACAGAGCAGACAAGGCGCAGACAGGCAGGCCGACACACGGCTGCAGGCAGAGCACCACTCCCCACCCCGGGGACGGATCTCGCGGGACCTCCGCACTCCCAGACAGGGGGCAGAGCACCCAGGAATCAGGCCGGTCTTCTGGCTTGCCTTCCACCTCGGCGACCGGCCTTCCCGGACAGACAACATCCAGTGGCATGGTGATCGCGTCGTCAGGCCTACAGCAGCGGGGGCTGCGCCGGCATGGCTGCAACAGCAGCGGCACCGGCTTCCCGTTTCACCCCGTTCCGAAAGGAACACAGGGCACCTGAATCCAGGGCGCCATGATCCCGCCGGGCGGAAAACACGTCAAACGATAAAAAATCAGCATGTTGTGCGCGCTTCGCAACACCCTCCGCACGGGGTCAGGTCTTGTATTTTGCGTTTCGATGCAAAATACAAGACCTGACCCCGTTCTGTGCGCCGGGGCATTCAGAATCGCGACTCAATTGATCGAAAGGGGGTCAGATTGCTTTAACCCTCATGCCAGCAGGGTAGGGCGGTGCTACCATCCGCGACGAGCGCAGGGAGAAGCCCGCATTGAACGTCGGAGGGCGCTGTATGAAAAGAGTTTTTTGGCATGTACTGGGTTATGGCACCGTGCTGGTGCTGTCTGTCAGCCTGCTGTTGTGGATCCTCAGTCAGGGCCCGCAAGGCACCCCCGTCTGGCTCAGCCAGGCCGCCAACGAGTCCGACGACTGGCTGGCCTCCCTGCAAGGCACACTCGGCCACAACGCCACCCTGCCACTGGTCGGCCTGCTGATGCAGATCCTGATCATCCTGACCTTCTCCCGTCTGTGCGCCTTTGGCCTGCGAGCCATCGGCCAGCCGCCGGTCATCGGCGAAATGCTCGCCGGCATCCTGCTCGGCAAATCGGTTTTTGCCCAACTCTGGCCGCAGGGCTTTCACTTCGTGTTTCCCGAAAGCGCCATGCCGCAGCTGTACTTCTTCAGCCAGATCGGCCTGATCTTCTTCATGTTCGTGGTCGGCCTCGACCTGCGCCTGTCCAGCCTGCGCCAGCGCGCCGGCACCGCCATCGTCGTCTCCCACGCCAGCATCCTGCTGCCCTTCCTGCTCGGCACCCTGCTGTCGTTCTGGCTCTATCGCGACTATGGTCCGCGCCATGTGGCCTTCTCGTCCTTTGCCCTGTTCATCGGCATCGCCATGAGCATCACCGCCTTCCCGGTACTGGCGCGCATCATCCACGACAAGGGACTGAGCGGCACGCCGGTCGGCACCCTGTCCGTTGCCTGCGCCGCCGTCGATGACGTGACCGCCTGGTGCCTGCTCGCCGGCGTGCTGGGCATCGTCAAGGCCGGCAGCCTGCACCACGCCGTCATCGTCCTGCTGGCCTCGACCCTGTACGTCGTGCTGATGATCAAACTGATCCGGCCCCTGGCTCACCGCCTGCTGTGGCCCGCCACCCAGAGCGGCACCTTCACCAGCGCCCAGCTCGCCTTCGTCTTCTGCGTCGGCCTCGGCTCGGCCCTGCTGGCCGAAGTCATCGGCATCCACGCCCTGTTCGGCGCCTTCCTCGCCGGCGTCATCATGCCGCACGAACTCACCTTCCAGACCAGCCTGAGCGCCAAAATCGAAGACCTCACCGCCGTGGTGCTGCTGCCGATCTTCTTCGCCTACACCGGCATCCGCGCCGAAATCGGCCTGCTCGACAGTTGGCATGCCTGGCTGGTCTGCGGCGGCATCATCCTGGTCGCCACCGTCGGCAAAGTCCTCGGTGCCGCACTCGCCGCCCACTGGACCGGTGTCCGGTGGCGCCAGTCCTGGGCACTGGGCGTACTGATGAACACCCGTGGCCTGATGGAACTGGTGGTGCTCAACATCGGCTACGACATCGGCATCCTGACCCCCACCATCTTCGCCATGATGGTGGTCATGGCCCTGGTCACCACCTTCATGACCTGCCCGCTGCTCGGCCTGCTGCTGCCCACGCTGCAACCCAAGACCGCCATGCGCTACAACCCCGCTCCCGAACGCGCCTGACCCGTCAAAAAACGGCACATATGCCATAATCCAGCCATGTGTGCCGCCATCGAATACGACCAGCAACGTTACTACTACAAAGACAGCCCGCGCCTGCCGGTACTGCGCCGCGACGGCAGCCTCCTCTGGGTCCAGTGGGGCCTGCCGCACGGCGCCGACATCAGGGGCGTGCCGGCCGGCGCCTGCGCCCGGCGCGAAAGTCTGCTGGCCGGCAAATGGACCCGCCTCAAACCGCGCCCGGTCAAAATCCCCTGCAGTGCCTTCATGGAGCGCGACAACAAGCGCGCCGAACACTGGTTTGCCATCGACGGCCAGCTGGCCATCCAGGGCGCCCTGATCCTGCTCGACAACCCCATCCAGACCCGTAGTAACGGAGATCAGCACGCCATCGTCTACGTCGTCACCGAGCCTGCCCTGGGCGGAGTGGCTGCCATCCACGAGCGCCAGCCGCGGCTGATTCCTCTTCAGGCCGACATGCCGGAACGGCTCAGTACCCAACGCACTTAACCTATCGCAATCAATCAGACACAATCCGTCACAATGCATGTATTTGTAAATTATAATGTCATGCCGCGTCGATACCCGAGTGGTGTCAGCGCCGGGATTGATCCTAGATAGAGATAAAGTGACTAAAAAATGAAGATGACTGGCTTCGTAGCAAGTGCTTTCCTGTTGGCACTCCTGACCGGCTGTGCCGGTACCGACTTCAAGCGTCCCGGCACGGCCGACCTGGCCCTGGGCAAGTCCACCATGGCGGATGTCACCCGTGTCATGGGCAGCCCGCGCCAAACCGGCGAAATCCTCAAGAATGAGCAGAAAGTCCAGATGGCACAGTATGCCTATGCCGTCTCCGGCGGTACCGGGCATCGGCCCGGTGTCATTCCGGCGCGCTCGATGACCTTCTCGACCTTCCAGGATGTGTTGGTGGGTGAAGAATTCATCAGCTCGTTTGCCGAAGATGCCACCGACTTTGACGACAGCAAAGTCAGCGCCATTCAGAAGGGCAAGACCACCCGAGATCAAGTCACCGCCCTGCTCGGCAAACCGAGTGGCCAGGCGCTGTACCCGCTGATCAAACTCAAGACCGGCAATGCGGCCATCTACCACTACGTCCAGGTCAGTGGCACGGTCTTCAGCCTCAAACAGTATCAAAAGCTGCTGATTGTCACCTTTGACGAGAACAACATCGTCAACGACGTCGAGTACGTGAGCAACGGCACGCTGTAACAGCATGAAGCCCGGGGACGGGCAGCCTGATGCCCGTCCCACCTCCCAGCCCATGAAGAAAGCCAAGCCCCATGCCCGATACCGCCTTGCTCATCATTGACGTCCAGAACGGCGTGGTCGACGCCGAGCCGCGCGCCGCGCGCCTCGACCAGGTGCTCGACAAACTCAACCTCGCCAGCGCCAAAGCCCGCCAGCGCGGCTACCCGGTCATCTTCATCCAGCACGAAGAACCCGGCCTGGAACGCGGCAGCGACGCCTGGCAACTGCACCCCGGTCTGGTCCAGCAGGCGGGAGACCATTACCTCGGCAAGACCTATGGCGACAGCTTCTGCGACACCGGCCTGGCAGCATTGCTTGAACAGCATGGCGTCCGCCAACTGTGGATCGGCGGCTGCGCCACCGACTTCTGCATCGACAGCACCCTGCGCAACGCCGTATCACGCGGCTACGAAGTCCACGTCATCAGCGATGCCCACACCACACTCAGTGCCTTCACCCTGACAGGCGAACAAGTCATCGACCACTTCAACGCCGCCTGGAGCGCCACCAGCGCCACCCCCAAGCCCCTGCACGTCGTACCGGCAGAGGCATTGTGAGACGATGTTTGCATGTAATTGTCATTCATTATGCTTTGTCTGTAATATAAAAAAAGTTTAAAATAAGTCGAAAATTTTATATTGAAATAGATGGCGCTGCACGGCGGTGCCATTTACTTGCCCCGCTCAGCAAGGACAATGACATGTTTGACGTGCAAGCGCTGTGCCGATGGCCCGTGTTGGCCATCAGCGCCTGCCTGGCCTGTCTGGCCTCCAGCGCCAGCGCCCTGACCCCCGACCAGGCCTTTACCCTCTGGAGCCGCTGCGACAGCACCGCTTTCCAGCCCGAAGTGATTCAGGCCCTCAACCCCGACAGTGCACTGCCGACCGACAGCCGCAATGGTCAGATGTGGTTGCAGGCCAGTAACGGCCACCCAGAGGGCTCCAGCGAGCTTGTCTACCAGCATGCGCTCAGCATTGGCGGCGTACCGGTCAGGCGCTATACCACCTCCAATGCAGACATGGGCACCCAGGGGCGTGTGTATGCATGGGGTTTCGAGTTGGAGGGCGCTCTAGGGATCGTTTTTGCACACCTGCAGCCTCTCATCGATCACACTGAGCAGCTAGTCAACGACGGGCTGGAGATTCGGCGCACCGAGATCAAGGGTGAGGGGGTTGACTGGCGCTATTTCCCCGTGCCAATGGACGAACCGCCCGGCCTGCAGCATATAGAGCGCCAACTGGTCATCCGTCCTGGTTCAGAAATCGGGCTGGTGGATGTCCGCTGTGAGCTGCGAGGCAATGTCACGGCGGCGCTGCTCGCCAGCCATCGTCCGGATCTGACCCCCATCCAATACCCGCATATCCTCGATGCGGCCGAGGCAGAGAGCACCCCCTTGCCCTCGGCGACCAGCGAAATCGTGGCCCACTGGCTGCAAACGACACCGGACTGGCAAGCACGATTTCACAGCATCACGCTCTATGTCATGCAGGGAGAATCGTTACATATACTGACCATTCGGCCCGAGCATGGCCTGCTGCGGATCGAAGACGAGCAGGGTAAGGCGGGTGTCACAATCAAAACCAGCCTTGCCGGGCTGGTTGATCTCAAGTCACACGTCATCGGTGGTCGTTTGGCACAAAGCGTGCTGCTGCTCGATCAGCTGCAGCTACAGTGGCCGGAGCACTTCAAACTCGGCGCCCGGCTGCAAATCGATGGCAACATGATTCAACATCCCGATCTGACAGGTGAAAGCGCCTCATCCCGACTCGATTGTGAGGTGGGGGCACGCTTCGAGGCCAAGCTGATCGCCATGAGCAACCTCGCCGTACTCAAAGCCAAGGCCTTCCCTCTCAGTTGCAAAACGGCCAGTGGCGGGCAGCGACATTATGCCGGTCTACCAACCCTCGGCCTCTTCCTGCCTCTGGACGGACAAGACGATTTGGGCCGCGAGCAGGTCAACAATTACATGAATATGGAAGTTACCCCCTGAGATCATTTGACGCATGGCGCCACCATGGCCCCAGTGTCACGACTGCGAAAAGCACCATGAAATCCGCGACTTGCCTGCTGCTACTTTGCAGCCTGCTGCTGGGCCAGCCAGCCTGTGCCGACATCCGAGCACCATCATTCGATAAGCTGGCCGTCCTGCAGCAACAGGCCGATCAAGGTGACAGCGATGCCCAGCTGCAACTGGCATTGCACTACTACTTAGCTGTTGACCTCGGACACAACCCGGCCCAAGGCGCCTACTGGCTGGAGAAGGCCGCGAGTCAGGGGAATGCCAGAGCCCGGTACGAGCTTGCCTATCTTCTGGAGCATGGCATCAACATGACCGTGGATATGCCGCGGGCCATCAAGCTGTATCGCCAGGCTGCCGAGCAGGGCAATGCCGAGGCCCAGATCAATCTGGGAGTCATGGCACTTAATGGCAATGGCATGGCGGTCGATGATGCGCAGGCCTTGCAGTGGTTTCGCCTCGCCGCCGCCCAGGGGAACGCCACGGCCCAGAACAATCTGGGCTACCTGTACCAGCAGGGCCGTGGTGTACCCAAGGATCTCGCACAGGCGATACAGTGGTTCCGCCTTGCTGCTGCACAGCATGAGCCGCGTGCCGAGTTCGTGCTGGGGCAGATGCTGGCCAAGGGCATTGAAGTGCAGCAAGACCCGCCTCAGGGGATCGCAATGATTCAGGATGCTGCCGAGCAAGGTCTCGCCGAAGCGCAATATGCCATAGGCAGTCTTTACCTCTATGGCGGCGGCCTGGTGCCGCCTGACCCTGAGCAAGGCATGCTGTGGTTGCGCAAGGCGGCTGACCAGGGGGTTGCACTGGCTGAAAACGATATCGGCGCCTACTACCTGAATGGTAACGGAGGCAAGGTGGATTTCGAACAGGCACGGAAGTGGTTTGAACGCGCTGCCGCCAGACAACAACCGCAGGCGGAAATGAATCTGGGCCGAATCTACCTCTACGGCAGAGGCGTTCCCGCCGATGGGGAATTGGCGCTCAATTGGCTGAACAAGTCGCTGGCACAGGGTAATCAGGAGGTCCTGGTCAATCTTGGCAGCATGTATTGCCTTGGACTGGCCGGCATCAAGCAGGATCAGGCCCGTGGGCTGCAGTCTTTGCTGCAAGGTGCGCGTCAAGGCATCCCGATTGTGCAGTATGTCCTGGGGAGTTTCTATCTGGATGGCCTCTGTGGCGTTCAGGACAATGTGCTGGCTGCCTACTGGATCCAGCAGGCCGCGCTACAAGACTTTGCCCAGGCCGAAGCCTCACTCGGCCAAATGCTTTGGCAGGAAACAGGTATTCGTAAGGACAGGGATCAGGCCGTGGCATGGTTGCGCAAGGCGCTTAATCAGGGATTTCGCGGGGCAGTGATCTATCTGGCGATCGACTATGCCGACCAAACCTATAAGCCGGACATGATCCTTCTCAATGCCATGGCGATGGTAGCCCTGCAAGTCCCGGAGGCGGACCGGGATATCGATGGCAACGTTGGATTGAATATGTTGCTGGAGAGAGTGGGCGGCAAAAAACTAAGTCGAAAGCAAAAAACCGCGGCCCAGCAGTTGGCCCGGGCCATGCTCAGCGCCCGTCATCCGACCGATGTGCTGGACCAATATTTGGCCAGAACCCGCCATTGAACCGAGAGATCACTGGATATCCCCATCCCGAGGTCGGTGTGGGGGCGATTAAATGGGAGAGAGTAGAAATGAACGCATTGCCAGGCCGCGTGAGCTGCATCCGTCATGTCGTCTTGCTGACGGCCGTTTTGCTGGTATCGGGCTGCCAGTCCGTGGGAACGCAATACCATTTCCCTCGCGAAGGGGAAAAGGCCGCTACGCTGCAGACCATGGACGGCCAGTACATCAATAACCTGAACGAAGATGGCTGCTATGTTGGCCGCACCGCCGTGCAGGGCGCTGTCAGAGTCCGGCCGGGAGAGCCTGTCGTACTGACCTTCGAGCAGGAATTCGTGAACTTGCTCCCGGTGCTGACCGACGACAAGAAATACTGCCGGAATCTGCTCAAGTTCACCCCGGAAGAGGGAGCCACCTATCGCGTGTCCAGCGAAGTCTCCAATCCCATGATCGGTCATCTGACCAACGACCTCATCCCGCCGCCGGTTTGTCGCACCAGTGTGCAACAAGTCTTGCCGGATGGAACGGTCAAGCCCGTTGTCGTGACCTCCCTACGGTTATTCCCGGTGAATTGGCATTGCATCAAGATTCAATCCATTGAGGAAAGGCAGGCGGAAATCAAGGCCGAAGAAGAAGCGGATGCCCGGGAAGAAGCCCAGGAAGCCGCAGAAGAACAAGCAAAAGCGGCGGCAAAAGCCAAAGCGGCTGCGGCAAAGACTTCCCCCGCTACGCCCTGAGCCAGGCAACCGGCGCATAACGCATAACGGGGTCAGGTCTTTCATTTTGCATCAAGACGCAACATGAAAGACCTGACCCCGCATCGGATCACTCAAGGTTTATAGCCGTAGGCGTCGTAAATCCGCCGCACCGCGCCGCGCTTGTACATCGCCTGCAGCCGCTGGTTCAGATCGGCAATCAGTGCATCCGGCATGTCCTTCTGGCAGGCCAGATACATCTCGGTCCGGTTGAAGGTCAGCACCGGCTCAATCCGGTCCTGCAAGCCCTGCCGGCGCAACCAGTACTGGCCGATCAGCTTGCCGGTAGCCCAGAAATCGATCCGCTCCAGCATCAGCTTGCGCGGGTTCAGATCATCACTATTGGCCACATCCACATTGAAACCGCGTTCGGTCAGCCAGTCGACAATCGCATCGCCCTTGTAACTGCCAATGCGCGAATTGCGCAGCGCATCCGTCAGGGTAGGGTGGCTGGACTGCTTGATGGCAAACAACACCCAGTCGTTATAAACCAGCGGACCGACCCACTTGTACAGTGCCTCGCGCTCCGGCGTGCGCGACATCGAATACACACAGGTATTCGGCTGAATCCGCGCCATCAGAATCGCGCGTGACCAGGGATACAGCCCCACACTGAAATCGATGCCAGCGGATTGCAGCAACTGGCGCACGATCTCGGTCGACACCCCGCTGACCTGACCCTTGTCATCCAGCATGTTGTAAGGCGGATAAGTTTCTGTCGCCAGCGTCAGCCGCTCCGCGGCCAGCACGGGCAGACCCGACAGCAGGCAGCACATCAGCCCGCACCGCAGCCAAAAATTCATGACATCATCACCAAAACAATCGCAGGATTCATGTATATACCATTGCGGCCCGCCAGGGCAGTGCAGACGAATAAAAACAAGATGATATGTATTGCCGTAAATCAAAGCCCGACAGAGGCGCTCTGCTAGCCTTGAACTGTCCACCACACAGGAGCAAGCCATGCGACAGAGCACCATGCTGCGCTTGATGAAACTGCTTTGCCTGTTCGGCCTGCTGGCCGGACTGACGGGCTGTGCCACCACCCAGGATGAAGAGTCGTTTGACGCCTCCGTGACACGCAACTACCAGATCCTGCTGAAAAACGTGCAGAACTCGGTCAAATACGACCCGTACTCCAATGCCATCCACTACGACATCAACCAGATACAGGCCTACTACAACAGCTACCTGAATGCCGTCAGCAACGAAACCGGCCTGATGGGGATCTGGGGCCCCATGACCGTTGCCTATCCCGAGAACTACATCAACACCACCGACCGCTACGTCGCCGCCGACTATGCCCAGGCCAACGGTGGCACGCTGGCCGCCGCCCGGCTGTTTGCCGCCAACAACGGCTGGGTCATCACCCGCGCCGGCTACAACGTCGATGGCAAAGGCTATGCCGGCTACGAAGTGCCGATCCTGTTCATCGGCAGCATCGGCTGGCGCGGCGAAAAGTGGTACCCCATGGCCACGGTTTTCAATATCACCTACAAGAGCCAGCATGGCGTGCAGGACAATGCCGTTGCCGCCCCGGCGGGCAAGACCAGCAGCAATGCCGACAAACTCAAGAGCCTGTACGAACTCTACAAGAGCGGCGTCCTGACCAAGAAAGAATACGAACAAAAGAAGAAGCAATTACTGGAGAGCTACTAATGCGCCGGCGCTGCCGCCCCGCGGCCATCCTCATGGCCTGCCTGCTGCTCGGCGGCTGCGCCAGCATGAGCGTCGACCAGGCCGTCAACCAGTCCTTCGACCGGTTTGTCGGTACCGTTAGTGACAACCTGAGATACAACCCGGCCACCGAAGGCGTCAGCTACGACGAAAGCACCCTCGACCTCGCCTACCGGCAAATGCTGTACAGCGCCCGCCAGCTCAGCAACGAAGACAGCCTGCGCGGGCGCGGCACCGGCCAGAACGACCAAACCTTCACCCGCCAGATTGCCGCCGCCCTCGACCCGGCCTACGCCCGACAACACCCGGTACTGATCAACGCCGCCGCCCGACACCTCGATCAAACCGGCTGGGCCGTCCTGCGTGCCGGCCCCTGCGACACCCGACAACAACCCGCCACCATGCCGGTAGCCATCCTGACCTGGGTCGAAAACCCGGCGGCCAGCGGCTGGCAGACCATCCTCGCCCCCACTCGCCTTATCCAGCTGCCACTTCCCCCCGACATCGGCAGCGGCAACAAACCCGACCTGCAGGCCGCCCGACAAGCCCTGGAAGCCCTGCACGACGAAGGCGTCCTCGACGACGACGAATACGCCGCCAAACTGCGCACCCTGAACAAAACCAAACCCTGAGAGGGCGTCGCCACACGCGGCGCCTAGAACGGTAGAACGGGGTCAGGTCTTGTATTTTGCATCCCGACGCAAAATACAAGACCTGACCCCGTTCTCGGACCCCGTTCTCGCGCCGACACATCTGCACACACAGCGCGACAATTTGTCACATTCCACAAAATATGTATTTGTTCTAATTTCCCTGCCTGACGCGTAACAATAATGAATATCGCATGGGCAGGCCCAACACCTTACAAGCCGTGGCCTGGCCATCCCCCCCAGGCCGGCGCTTGCACTACCTCCTTCTGCTGTCAGCACTGCTGCACTTGCTGCTGATCGCCACCCTGAGCCGGCCGCATGCCACAGGCGGGCAGGGCAGCGTCAGCAGCGCGCCGCTGAGCATCCGCCTGCAAACCCCGGCCCGGCCGCAAACCGTCGCGCCCAGCCCGCCGCCGCCCCGGTCCCGTGCCGCCACCCCGCCGGCCCGACCCGCCCGGCACAGCGCACATCCCCCTGCCGTCAGCGTCACCCCGGTACGGCGCGCCAGCGCCGAGGCCAACCGCGCATCCCCCGCGCCCGCCGCCACCGCGCCGAGCGCCCCGGCAGCCAGCCCTGCCGACCCGGCCGACGACCAGCCCCCGGCCTACCGCATGCTGGCCCAGCCTCCCTACCCACTGTGGTCACGCAGCCACCGCGAGCAGGGCACCGTCCTGCTGCGCGTGCGCGTCAGCCGCAACGGCCAGGCCCTGCAGGTCGAACTCGCCCGCAGCAGCGGCTTTCCCCGGCTCGACAACGCCGCCCTGGCGGCCGTACACGACTGGCAATTTTTTCCGGCACGCCGCCATGGCCAACCCGTCGACGACGAGGTCATGGTGCCCGTGCAGTTTTCCCTGCAGCGCCCCTGAGCGCTGCCAATAACAAGGGCCCGAGGCCCAACGATGTGGAGAGAGTGAATGACAACAACAAAACCATTACCCCTGGCCGTCAGCCTGGCGCTGGCCTGCCTGACCCAGAGCGGCAGCTGGGCGGCCGACAGCACCACCCTGCCCACCGTGCACGTCGAAGACAGCGCCATTGACCAGCAAGGCCAGACAGTCAAAGCCGACAAACTCAACCAGCACCAGGCACAGAGCCCGGACGCCAGCCAGCTGCTGCGCGATCTGCCCGGCATCAGCCTGCACCCTGCCGGCGGCTTCTCCGCCCTGCCAGTCCAACACGGCCTGGCCGACGACCGCCTGCAGGTACAGCACAACGGCGTGGCCCTGAACGCCTCCTGCCCCAACCACATGAACTCGCCGCTGTCCTACGTGGACCCGCACCAGGTCAGCAACGCCACCGCCTACCCGTCCACCGCACCGGTCAGCCTGGGCGGCGACAACATCGGCGGCGTCATCGTCATGAACCCGGTCGCCCCGCTGTTCTCCGACAGCAGCGCCACCGTCAGCCAGGGTGAGCTCGGCGCCTGGTGGCAGAGCAACGGCAACGGCTACGGCAGCCATGCCAGCGCCCAGGTCGCCAACGACCACCTCAGCCTGGGTTATAGCGGTAGCACCGCCCGCGCCGACAACTACATCGCCGCGCGCAACTTCAAGGCCGCCGGCCCGGCTGCCAGCGGACAAAACTGGCTTAACGGCGACACCGTTGGTTCCTCCGCCTACCAGGTCACCAACCAGTCGCTGACCCTGGCCGGCCACCAGGCACGCAGCCAGTGGGACCTGACCATCAGCAGCCAGCACAGCCCCTACGAAGGCTTCCCCAACCAGCGCATGGACATGACCAACAACCATGCCGAGCAATTCGTCCTGCACCTGCAACAGCAATACGACTGGGGTGAGCTGGACGCCCGGCTGTACAACCAGTACGTGCGCCACAGCATGCAGTTCGGCGACGACAAGCAATATCAATATGGCAGCGCCCCCGGCATGCCGATGGAAACTGCCAGCCATACCCAGGGCCTCAACCTGCAGGCCAGCCTGCCGGTCGGCCTCGCCGACACCGTCAAACTCGGCGGCGAATGGCAGCACTACCGTCTGGACGACTGGTGGCCGCCCTCCGGGACCGGCGGGATGTCCCCGAACACCTTCTGGAACATCAACAACGGCCAGCGCAACCGTCTCGATGCCTTTGCCCAGTGGCAACACCAGTTCAACCCCGCCTGGCAGAGCGACCTTGGCCTGCGCTACAGCACCGTCAACAGCAATGCCGGCAACGTGCAAGGCTACAATACCGGCATTGCCTATATCGGCCATGCCAACGCCTTCAACACTCAGCCGCACCAACAGATCGACCGCAACATCGACCTGTCCGCCGCGCTGCGCTACCAGCCCGACAACCGTGCCAACTACGAACTGGCCTATGCCCGCAAGACCCGTTCCCCCAACCTGTACGAGCGCTACACCTGGTCAAGCTTTGCCATGGCGGCGGTGATGAACAACTTCGTCGGCGATGGTAACGGCTACGTCGGCAACCTCAACCTCAAACCCGAAGTGGCCCACAACCTCGGCTTCACCGCCAACTGGCATGACGCTGAACAACGCCGCTGGCAACTGCGCCTGGCCCCGTTCTACAGCTACGTCGAAAACTACATCGACGCCCGCCGCATCAGCAGCACCAGCACCAACCAGTTCATCACCCTGCAATACATCAACCAGAATGCCGAACTCTACGGCATGGACCTCAGCGCCGAACTGACCCTGGCCGACCATGCGGCCTACGGCCAGTGGCGTCTGAACGGCAAGCTCGACTACACCCGTGGCAAAAACCTGAGCACTGGCGACAACCTGTACAACATCATGCCGTTCAACGGCCTGTTCAGCCTCGAACAGCGCCTGGCCGGCTGGCAAAACACACTGGAATGGCAAGTGGTGAGCGCCAAACGCAATGTCTCGGCCGTGCGCAATGAAATCCAGACCCCGGGCTATGGCCTGCTCAACCTGCATACCCGCTACCAGTGGCACCACCTCACCCTGGACATGGGCATCGACAACCTGCTCAACCACTTCTATACCCAACCGCTCGGCGGCACCTACACCGGCCAGGGTAGAACCATGAGCATCAACGGCATCCCCTGGGGCGTCGGCGTGCCAGGACCGGCCCGATCGCTGTATACCGCGGTGAATTACACGTTCTAGTAGGGTGCATTCGCCTCCGGCAATGCACCGATGGTGCCATCGCCGATGCAATGCGCCGATGGTGCATTCGCCGAAGGCAATGCGCCCATGCCATGCCCCGACGGCGAACGGCGCAATGAACGATTGCGCCGTTCTCCGATGAGGTGTGATGGGTGGTTTACTGGTAATATGTCAAATGAATTATGCGCCAGCCAAGAGCGCCGACAGCACCTCACCCCCACCTTCACTCGGAGAACAAGATGTATCAACCCATGGACAACACTAACCCTCTTACCAAGCCCAAGCGGCTATCCACCCTGCTGTTTACCTTCCAGGGCAGATTAAACCGGGGACAGCTGCTCATCCGCCTGCTCGGTCTGGCCGCATTCAACCTGCTGATGTACGGCATCATCTTCGCGCTTGGGCACCTGGCTGGCAGTGACACCCTGGTGTGGGGACTCATGACCCTGGTGGCGGTACCCTCCATCCTGGCCTCCCTCAGCCTGCATGTCCGACGCTGGCATGATCTGGATCGATCCGGCTGGCACGTTGTCCTGAACCTGATCCCCTATGTCGGCGGGCTGGTGTTTCTATACATCCTGCTGGCACCAGGCAGCGATGGCGACAACCACTACGGCAAACTCAAGCACGCCTGAAGACCCATGCCATGCCCCGACGGCGAACGGCGCAATGAACGATTGCGCCCTACAATCGTAGGGTGCATTCGCGTAGGGTGCATTCGCGTAGGGTGCATTCGCCGAAGGCAATGCACCGATGCAATGCACCGATGCAATGCACCGATGCAATGCACCGATGCAATGCGCCAATGCATGCACCCATGCCAATGCCCCCATCCCGCCTCAAGCCTCCCCGGCCAGCTGAAAGCGATCCCCCAGATCCCCCCGGATCGGGTACGTGTCATACACGATCACCATCTGCCCGATCAGCCCGTCCGGGTCGAAATCAAACACATCCACACAATCAAAACTGACCTCACAGCCATCCTTCAACACCCAGTCATAACGAAAATAAGCCATGGCGCGCGGTGCCCCCTGCACACTCAGACCAATATCCCGCAGCGTGATACGGCTATTGCCCGAGGCCGCCGCCAACTGACGATAAAACGGCGCCGGACTCACCCAGCCCAGCAGCGGTGAGTAAATCCGCGCCTGTGGCGCAAACAACGCCAGCACCGCGTCGACATTGCCGAGAGCCAGCTCGCGCAGGTAGTCTTTCAGTACCCCGGCAAGCCGGGCCGGATCGAGTGCAGACATAGACAGACTCCTTGTTCAACCGAAAGCCCCAGCCTAGCCAAGCCGCCATGCCCGCGAAATCGAAAAAAACACAAGGGGGCCATGCAGACCCTGCATACCCCCTTGGCGAACTGCTCAAGCCCATGCCCTCGACGATGAGCCTGCAAGCCTTCCTCGCCGTGGCCCGGCTCGGCAGCCTGTCACGCGCCGCCAGCCAGCTCTACCGCACCCAGGGCGCCGTCAGCCGGCAAATCCAGCAACTGGAACAGCACTACCAGCGCAGCCTGTTTACCCGCAGCCCCGAAGGCATGCACCTGACCGCCGATGGTGAAGCCCTCCTGCCACTGGCACAACGCGCCCTGAGCGAACTGGCCGCCTTTGCCGTACTCAGCCGCCAGCAACCAGAAACCCTGCGCCTGCGTTTACCCTCCACCCTGGCCCTGCGCTGGTTCCTGCCGCGCCAGGCCAGCCTGCAACAACAACTGCCCGGTCTCCGCCTTGACATCACGACCTCCGTGCACGACCAGCCCGACTTCAGCCAGCGCGAACCCGACGCCATGATCGTACGCGGCCACGGCCCGTGGCCTGGCCTGCACGCCCAGCGCCTGTTCGCCGAACACCTCACCCCAATGTGCAGCCCCGACCTGGCGCGCGACCTGAAACAACCCGCCGACCTGCAGCCACACTGCCTGATCCACGCCGACGCCGACCACCATGAATGGCAAACCTGGTGGCAGCAATTCGGCAGCGGCACACTGCCCGGACAAAGCCTGATCTTCGACAGCCTCGACAGCGCCACCAGCGCCGCTGCCCTTGGCTACGGCATCGCCCTCGGCGACCCTCGCCTGTCGCAAGAAGCCCTTGCCCGCGGCGAACTCGTCATGCCCTTTGCCACCCTCGCCACCCGCGACCAGCACTACTACCTGGTCATCCCCGAAGCACGCCGAGACCAGCCCGGACTGCAACAACTGAGCGCCGCCCTGCAAAGTCTGGCCGGGTAAGACAGGGCAGGGGAGACACAGCAGAAAGCCACATCAACCATGATGAAAAATATTGCCCGACACACCCTCTATGGCTGGCGACTGTGGGAATACGTCGAACGAGAGCGCCACAGGATCGGCACCCGCCAGGTCGAACGCTGGCATCTGAGCGACATGCACTCGCAACGCCGTATCAACTACCTGGCACGCTGGCTGGCCAGCCATGTGGCGAAACAATGCCGCAACGGCCACGTCACCGTCAGCTCACAGTGGATAGACCAATACCCTCAGGCACACAGCCACTATCAGCTGCCGGGCAGCCCGGCACCCCACACCGTCAGCGTCGAACTGGCCGACTTGTTGCTGCTGGTGCAGGTCGTCAACCAACAACAAACCACCATCAGCGAACGCGCCGCGCTATTGCAGGCCAAATGCTGCCAACGGCCCGATGCCCTGGATCCGCCCCATGACACCTCCACTCTGAAAGAACGCAACCTGCTGGAGGCCTGCTGCGCCCCCTTGCGCGTGACCAGAGACAGCGGCAGCACCGCCGCCCCGATCAACCCGGCACACGCGCAATACGATCTCGGCGCCACACCACAAACCCCCGGACTCAAACCCTATGCCCGCTACCTGTTGATCCCGCTTGGCAAACTGCCCCGCACCTTGCCCTACCAGCTCCTCTGGCCCAGCCAACTGCATGCCGGGCAAGGACCGATGCTGCATCTGGCCGAAGCCATCCTGGCCATGACCGGACTCGGCCTGCCCACCCACTATGCCGGACACCCCCTGAACCCCCCGGGCGCGGCGACCGACTGGGACCACCTGGTCCGCGACCTGATCCAGTACTGCACTCGGCAACCCAACCTCAATCGCTTTGCCAGCCAGACCCAACGCACCATCCCGCGCGAGGTCTACGCCCGTTACGACCTCGGCCAGATCTCCCCCTTGCGCACCATCGTCCGCGCATTGCTCAGCAAAGGACTGCAGATGAGCGGCCTGGAGCGCTGGCTGCAAATGACGGCAATACCTGCCGGTCCGCGCCTGCCGCCGCCGGTTCCGACACCTGACAGCGAAGCCCCCAGCGGCGGATTCACCGTCCTCACCGTGCGGATCCAGGTCGATGGCCCGCTGAGCCCCCGCGCAGACTGATTGCTGCACGACACCTTTGCCCCACACCCGGCCCGACAAAAATCAACACAATGTTGAAATATCAACAAATGGTTGATATGCTGGACAGCATGTCGAGCAACGCAGAACAGGATGCCTTGTGAGTGAGCCCAAGCAGGAAACCCAGGCCGAACGGCAACTGGTCTTCAGCGTACTGAAAGCCGCACTGCAAGCCATGGGCAGCGTCGTGGGCAAGCATACCGAGCTGGTACTGCACGACCTGAGCCAACCGGAAAAATCGGTCGTCGCCATCGTCAACGGCCACGTCACAGGCCGCCGCATCGGCAGTCCGGTGCTGGCAGGCCTGCACCATGACCAGGGCTTCGCCGCAGTACAGCAAGCCCCCGACCCGCAGGCACCCGGCCAGCCCGTCGTTACCCCGGCCTATGACACCACCGGCGCCAACGGCAAAACCCTGCGCAGCGCCACCGCCGTCTACCGTGACGCCCAGGGCCAGCCCTTTGCCAGCCTGTGCATCAACGCCGACCTCAGCGGCATCCGCACCGCCCAGGCCTGCCTGGCCCAACTGCTGGGCGATGCCCCGCAGGCAGAACCAAGCACCGACGAACCGGCCGATATGGCGCTGATGATGAACGACATCATCCAGAGCGCACTGGGCGAAGCCTGCGGCAGCGGCCGACCGATGAACAAACAAGCCAAGCTGGCTGCCGTCCGGCAAATGCAGGAGCGCGGCCTGTTCATCGTCAAAGGCGGCATCGAAAAAGCCGCCGCCGCCCTCGGCGTCACGCGCTACACCATCTACAACTATCTGGAAGCCATCCGCCGCCCAGAGTAATGCCGCCGCCAACGGCACATCCGCCAACGGTGCATTCACGTAGGGCGCATTCACGTAGGGTGCATTCGCGTAGGGCGCATTCGCGTAGGGTGCATTCGCGTAGGGTGCATTCGCGTAGGGTGCATTCGCCGGAGGCAATGCGCCAATGCAATGCGCCAATGCAATGCACCGAAGCAATGCACCGCAGCAATACCGGATGACGGCGCAATTGAAGATTGCGCCCTACGGATTGCCCGTGCCGTCGCCAACGGCACATCCGCCAACGGAGCATTCACGTAGGGCGCATTCATGTAGGGTGCATTCGCCGGAGGCAATGCACCGAAGCAATGCACCGAAGCAATACCGGATGACGGCGCAATTGATGATTGCGCCCTACGGATTGCCCGTGCCGCCGCCAACGGCACATCCGCCAACGGTGCATTCACGTCGGGCGCATCCATGTAGGGTGCATTCGCGTAGGGTGCATTCGCCGGAGGCAATGCGCCAATGCAATGCACCGAAGCAATACCGGATGACGGCGCAATAGAAGATTGCGCCCTACAAGGAAGGACCGACATGCCGGCAACCGATATCCAGCGCTATCCCAGCGAGCTGCCGTTCCCCTTTGCCCGTGCCGTGGCAGCGGGGGATTTTCTGTTTCTCTCCGGCCAGGTCGCCATAAACGACCGCGGCGAACCCCTGCCGGGCGACGTGGCCAGCCAGACCCACCACATCATGCAAGCCATCCAGCGCACCCTGCAGCATTGCGGGACCGACCTGGATGCCGTGGTCAAAGTCAGCGTCTGGCTCTCCGACATGCAACACTTCGCTGCCTTCAACCAGGCCTACCGCCACTACTTTCCCCGGGGATTGCCGGCCAGATCCGTCGTCAGCAGCCGACTGGCCTTCGACCTGGATGTCGAAATCGAAGTCCAGGCCTACCACCCCGCACCACGGAGCACCCCCATGCCGCTGCACATCGCCACCCCGCACTACGCATCACGCCCCTTGAGCGAAGCCGCCGGACGCACGGTCTGGCTCAAACTCGAAGCCCTGCAACCCCCGGGCTCGTTCAAACTGCGCGGCATCGGCCACGCCTGCCAAACCTACCGTGCCCGTGGTGCACAACGCTTTATCTCCTCCTCCGGCGGCAATGCCGGCCTGGCTGTCGCCTATGCCGGACGGCAACTGGGCGTCCCCGTCACCGTCGTGGTACCGCAAACCACCAGCGAACGCGCCAAACAACTACTGCGCCAGGAAAACGCCCAAGTCATCGTGCATGGCGCCTCCTGGCAAGAAGCCAACGAACACGCCCAATCCCTGCTCGGCGAACACGACGCCTTCCTGCACCCCTTCGACGACCCGCTGCTGTGGCAAGGCCATGCCACGATGATCGATGAAGTCGCACAAAGCGGCCTGCGCCCCGATGCCATCGTGCTGTCGGTTGGCGGTGGCGGACTCCTGTGTGGCGTCATCGAAGGCCTGCAGCGCAACGGCTGGCATGACATCCCCGTACTGGCCGTCGAAACCGAAGGCACCGCCAGCTTGCATGCCGCCCTCCAGGCCGGCGAACACATCGCCCTGGAACAAATCAGCGGCATCGCCACCTCACTGGGCGCCAAACGCGTCTGCGACCGGGCCTGGCAATACACCCAAACCCACCCCATCCAGAGCCTGGTCGTCAGCGATGACAGCGCCCTCAGCGCTTGCCGGCAATTCCTCGACGACCACCGCCTGCTGGTCGAACCCGCCTGCGGCGCCAGCCTCGCCGTCGCCTACCAAAACCACCCGGCCCTGCAACCCTACCAACACCTGCTGATCATCGTCTGCGGCGGCGCCACCGCCAGCATCGAACAAATCCGCCAATAGGCAAAACAACGGGGTCAGGTCTTGTATTTTGCGTCTTGATGCAAAATACAAGACCTGACCCCGTTCTGAGCGACCATCCCGCCCTTATTTTCGACAGCCTTCCGCGGTCTGTGTGACAATCAGTTAAGGCTAATGTATTTCATTAACCCAGCCTGCAAGCCTTCCCTCATTGCCACCTTGCGCTGAAGAAAACGACCATGCAAAAACCACTGCATCGCTTGACCAAACCGCTGATTGGCCTGCTCGGACTGTTGATGCTGAGCGGCGGCGCCCAGGCCGACGCCACCCTGACGGCCGACCTGCTGCGTACCTTTGCCCACTGTGACAGCAGCTTCTTTACCCAACTGGCCAACACCCCGGATCTGGCCAGCCTGGGGCCGCTCGACACCCAGCCGGGCTTCGCCAACTTCAAAGTCGCCAACCCCAAGGCACTGGAAGACAAAAGCAACCAGCTGGCATTCTCCCGACCGATCCAGATCAATGGCCTGACCATCCAGTCCTACTATGACCACTACAACAATCTGGGCTGGGATGGCCGCTACTGGACCTGGGGCTTCGTCCTCAAAGGCTCGCAACAAGACATCCTCAAGGCCCTGCCGGCAGAGATCCGTGCCATGCTGCATCGGGACAAAGGCGGTGACTGGGTGCGTGCCGAGCGCATCAAACTCGACGACACCCCGCGCGCCTGGCAGCCGATCAACGACGAGGCCTCCGGCACCGTCCCCGCACATGGTACCGCCGAGCGAGTGCTGAGCCTGGGACCTATTTCCGATAACTCGTCCGATGTGGCCTTGCTCTGCTCTCTGCAAGGCTTTCCGGATCAAGCATTGCTGCAAGCCATCCGACCGGATGGCGCGAAATGGCTGTTTGACCCCGCCTACCAGGAAAAGAAAAAACAGCTGGTCAGCGAGTTTCTTGATACCTACGAGCCATTTTCCAGCGAAGTCTTCAATAAGTCCGAGCAGGCCCTGCGCGATGAGGCCCATGCCTTCATCGAGAAACAAAAAGCCGCCTATGCCGCGGCGCATGTAGAACGCCCGGCCGCATTCTGGACCGAATACGAAGCGGCAGAGCTCCAGCTGAGCCGGGAGATGAGCCCGCCCACCAGAGCCAGCGCGCTGGTCAAGATCCTGATCGGCGCCTACATGATGCATTATGGCGACCTCGAGGATCTGCAAGCCGTGGTCCAGGCCGAAGAACCCAGGTGGACGCGGCTGATCATGAACGGCATTGTGAGCCAGGATGCCTACTTCGGTACCAAGTCCAGCGGCTATGTGGCTGTCTATGAGCGCCGGCAGGATGAACTGATGAAGCCGCTGGCCGAACGCTACGGCAAGATGCTGGCGCCATGACCGGCCTGGCCTCCACGTAGGGTGCCTCCACGTAGGGTGCATCCACGTAGGGTGCATCCACGTAGGGTGCATCCACGTAGGGTGCATCCACGTAGGGTGCATCCACGTAGGGTGCATTCGCGTAGGGTGCATTCGCCGGAGGCAATGCACCGAAGGTTGACGGCGCAATGGAAGATTGCGCCCTACGTAGGATGCATTCGCCGAAGGCAATGCATCAATGCAATGCACCAATGCAATGCACCACACGATGAAGACGGCGCAGGGCCGCCTCCACGTAGGCATTCGTCGACTTCCTGCTTACCCAACTGCGCCAACCTGATCCCCTGCGCTGAGCAAGACACCTCGCGCAGAGGGGCAAGTCAATCCCGTTCCGCTTCAAATGGCGGACGCAGAATGCGTCTCTCCAACCTTCTGGCCTGCCCGAATGATGTGCCCATCCCCAGCCCGGCGCATGGCATGAACAAGGCTGAGGATTTTTAACGGTCTGGCGAAACAGCTATCAGAAAAAACTTGTATTACCTGTGAATATTACGTATAGCAAGTTCATATAACGAACAGAAACCGTTGATTTTCTTAAAGCAGATCAAAAACTTAACGCCAGGAGAAATTCCATGCAAATGGCTTCACTTTGGATGCGTGCAGTATTGATCACCGTGCTGACACTCGGTACCTCAGTTTGCCCCGTCTGGGCAAAAGACGCCGTGAGTCCGGCCATCGCCTTCGGCGCTTCCGCGGCAGTCAGCCCGATTCTGGATGACATCAAGGCCAAATTGCAGACCATCATCTCCGAAGCCCAATCGGCTGGCACCGCCGTGAGCTTTCGCGTGGCATCCGACGCCCAGTTACTACTGCAGAATCTCAATAACATGGCCAGCGAGCTGGAAGGCAAAACCTTCAAAGATCTGAACCAGACACAGACCAATGCCATTGCCAACCTGTCGGCAGCGACCTCCGCGGCACAGCGAGAACTGGCGCAGAACCTCGACAAACTGGACATGGCCATTAAAGATGCCGGTGCTGAACTGTCGCGCGTACCCGGGGTCTCCAAACGCCCGTTCCTCTTCCATGTCCGTCCCGCCTACATCCTCAAGGGCAGCGGCAGTTTCGAACTGGAACTCGCCGGATCGCTGCTCAACAGCAGCGAAGCCAGTCTCACCTTTGACAAAGTCAGCTGCCAACTGCGCAGCGGCACAGAAATGAACGCGCACTTCTCCTGCCCGTCCGACGTGTTCAAAGCCGCCAGTGATGGCTGGGCGCAGGGCCAACTGACACTGATCAAGCGCAACCTGGCCCTCTTCAAAAAGCGCTACACCTATCAAGTCGCGGTCCGTGCCATCGACCCGGTACTCGGGCGCTACACCCTGTCCGTGACACGACAGATCGACAGCACCAACATCGTCGCCAGAACCGCCACCAACAGCCATCAGAATGGGCATTGCGAGGGTGATCGTGCGGTGAGATGGACCTATTCACCCGGGGCGGGGTGCCAGGTGGATGTCAGCTCCGTGCTGGTTCAGGAAGGCCACTCCAGCCAGTCCAGCTATGGCGGAGTCGACAACCTGTCCGCGACCGGATTCCAGGTTTACGGCACCGTGCGCAACAATGGCCACTGCGTCGGATTCATTAAAGACGGCAGAGGGAGTCTGGGCGTGACGGTGAACTGGAAGGATTTGTGCCCGGTGCATACCGAGGTGGACGATCCGGCGGCACAGGGCGAGATTCTCTGGGCCGACCAGCACGTCTTCACCTTGCCGGCCAATACCAGCAAATTCACCCTGAAGCTGACCCAGGCCAATGGCGCAGAACGCATCGTGACCAACACCATCGATGCCGGCTGGTATACCGCCCACTATGATCCGGTGACCAAGATCCTGGTGATCAGACCGAGAGCGCTGGATGAGGCACTCAGTGGCGAGAGCCTGAACGCCGCGCCACATTAACCCCCGACAACCCATCCGCAAATGCAGGGGACGCCGTGGACGACGGTACCCCCTGCAGCCTGCGGCATCATTCGGCGTGGAGCGGGGAGGGCAAACGGGACACCTGTGCGGGATGTCCTGTCATGATCAGTACCCTGTCACCGCAAAGCCCTGCCCCCGGTTTCCACCGCACTGGACCCGCGTCACCCACCACGCCAGCTTCCCAAACCCGCTGCACCGCCCTTAGCGTTGTCGGTTTCAGTCATCACACAGGGACGCGACGGCATGACCTCTCCCACGCCGCACGACTTGTTGTTCAAACAGTTTCTGCACGACCCGGACACCGCCCGCGACTTTCTGCGCTTTCATCTGCCGCCCAACCTGCAGCGGCTGTGCGATCTCGACAGCCTGCGGCTCGCCCCCGGCAGCTTCGTCGAGCCAGGCCTGCGCAGCCATTGCTGTGACGTGCTCTATGCCCTGCAGACCGCCGGGCAGGCAGGCTATGTCTACGCGCTGATCGAACACCAGTCGACGCCTGACCGCTGGATGGCGTTTCGCCTGATGCGGTACAGCCTGGCCGCCATGCAGCAGCACCTGGATCAGCGACATCACCAGTTGCCACTGGTCATCCCCATGTTGTTCTACCACGGTCGCCGTAGCCCCTATCCCTTCAGTACCCGATGGCTTGACCTGTTTGCGGAACCTGAGACCGCCACCGCACTCTATCAACAACCGTTTCCGTTGATCGATGTCACCGTCATCGACGACGACACCATCCTCCGGCACCGCCGCATGGCGCTGCTGGAGCTGGTGCAGAAACACAGCCGCCAGCGCGACAAGCTGATGCTGGTCAGACAGCTCGGGCAGTTGCTCAGGCAGGGGTGGCATACCCACGATCAGCTGCAGGCGTTGTTGAAATACCTGCTGAGTCTGAGCAAGGGTGGGCTGGCGAAAGACATTGTGCAAACCCTGGTGCAGGAAGCACCTCAACAGGAGAGAGACATCATGACGGCTGCAGATGAATTGAGACTGGAAGGGATGGAGCTGGGGATGCAGCAAGGGATGGAGAAGGGTCGGAACGAAACCCGTCTGGAGATGGCACTGGCCATGCTGAAAGACGGGTTAGACCTGGCAACCGTATTGCGTTACAGCGGGCTGAGCCCACAGGATTTGCAACCGCACCTGCAATAAACCCGGTTGGAAATGACATCGGCGCATTGCATTGGCGCGTTGCATTGGCGCATTGCATTGGCGCATTGCATTGGCGCATTGCATCGGTGCATTGCATCGGTGCATTGCATTGGCGCATTGCATCGGCGCATTGCATCGGCGCATTGCATTGGCGCATTGCCTTCGGCGAATGCACCCTACGCGAATGTGTCCTACGTGGACGTGTACTACGTGGACGTGTCCTACGGTAGGGCGCAATCTTGAATTGCGCCGTCCACCACGTGCTGCCCACATCGCGCCGCCCCTTGTTGTCCCGCAAGACACGCCATGCTGTCTGACCGCGCAAACTTGCCGATCTGTCATCGCTTTCGCTAGGGTATGTGACGCGGCACGTGTGCCGTGAAAAGGCGCGGGCCCGGGGGTGCTGGAACACCCCCGAGCCCGCTAACCAAACCAACTCGAGTAAGGAGTCAGTATGGCTGCCAAGCATGGTAATTCACCCCTGTCCCACTTCACAAATCGCCGTTCTCACCAACCAACGTTCATGCCGCTGTTTGAGCTGGTTTCCGAGCTGTGCCCGCCGCGTGAAGCGCTGGCCGAACCCGGCATGTGCCGCCTGATCGTCGATGGCCGGCTCGACTGGTCATTGGCCAGGGTCAATGGCCACAGCTGGCTGTATCTGCCGCGAGCGGTGCCCATGCGGCAATTGGCGGGTTGCACGGTGTTGCTGGCGGAGTAGGGCATTCAACTGGAGGCCGGGGGGTGTTAAGCCCCCCGGAGGGGATGGGCCGCCCTTAGTTGGCCGGACAGTGCATATAGTTCTGCAACACCATGGCCCAGGTACGGCCACCATCAAAATCCGGCTTCAGGCCAGAGTCCGTCGAGGTGCTATGGGTCAACGCCTGGCTCATGGCGACTTGGCCATGATTGATCATGTAAGTCGGCGTGTAAGTCGGCGCACCAATCCGCTGTAGCGACTGGCACAGCGCCGTGCGCTTATCCTGATCACGCATCGTGCCCACCACCGCCATCCCCAGCTGCTGCTTCTGCTCCGAGGACAGGGTATTCATCGCGGCACGTTGCACCACGTTGCCGGCTGACGTCGCCGTCGGGTCACTGACACGCTGACTGTCATAGCTGGCATAAGCACTGCCCAGCCCGACCAGCATCACCGCAGACGGCAGATCATTATCCTGAATGCAGGCCGCAGCCGCCGGGAACAGCTCAACAGGCGTCATCTGCGATTGCAGGGCATCCGGCTTCAGACAAGCTGCGCTCGAAGCCGCCTGAGCATGCAACGCCAGCAAGGACAGCGCCAGAGAAAAACACAAAGGGTGCAATTTCATGGTTGTGATCGCTTATAGAATAGAAAAACCGGCCCGACGGCCAGCCGCCACGGATCATGACAAATGGAATTGATGTTGCCAAGTCATTTGGCAACAAGCTTGCTCAAGCTCAAACCCTGACCGCCAGGCAGGGCACACCCATCCAGCCCAAACCCCGCGTCTTCCCCCTCACCAAACAGACCGCCAGACCAGCGCGGAGGGATGCAAAAACAGGTCAGACAAGCCTTTCCCCACACCACCAGACGGCGACCACCTGCCGGCTGATCCCGCACCCTGCGGCTTGCCACTACCCCATCCGCATTCAGACAGATGTGCAAAATTCATTAGTCATGTATGATCTGTAAAATCATATAAAGATAATATGCGTGTCGGCCACGTTGCCCACACCTTCGCCCACAGAGCCAACACATGGATAGCACGGCCCACACCCCGCCCGCCGAAGACGCCACCTGGCGCAGCCATTTGTTTTCCTACAGTCATTCCAATCACTACCCCGATTGCTGGAGCCGGAGCGATGAGCGTCTGTGGGGTGTCTCCCTGCTCAGTGGCTTGAGGCTGGGCGCTCTCAAGCTAACCGCACAAAGGGTAGCGACGCGCAGCGTCCACTCTGACCCCTCCGACGAGAGGGGATGTCTACAAACTGCGCTAGCCGATCTCCCTCTTGGCTTTGCTGCTGAGGCAGTTTTTTACGTCAAACATTAACGACTACCAATATGGCCATTACGCTTACCAAAACACAAGAGGCATTCGAACTGCTGTTCGGTTCGTTGTGCGATCAATCATTCTCAAAATCTCTCCAGCTTGAATATTGGGGAGAAAGAAACTTACTTCCGCTGGTGAGAACATTTCTTCTTGGATATTTCGGCAAATCTATCGAGCCAGAAGCACAAGCAACCTTACCTGGAGCATTAACAGGAAAAGGTAGGCTGGATTTTATTATCGACAATGTGGCTGTCGAATTTGCTGTCAGAACACCAGGTTGCTCTTCGTATAAATTGGGTTGTATTACGAATGAGTCTGAAATAAAGAAATTGTTGAAGTACGATGGAAAATCTATCCTTGTTCTGTTTGATTTCTCGAATAACCCACTTAAGTCTGAAGAATTAGAAATCTTTCGCGATTTGCCATCTCTTGGCCAGGGAAATCACAAGAAATCGCCATTTCAATTAAGCTATTTCTTTAAAAAGGATAATGGGGAAGTGGGACACATAAAGAAGCAGATCCGTGTTAACTGATCGATTGCTGAATCCGGCAGGCTTCCATCGTGTGCTGTATCGCAAGGGAGCTAACGGATGGCGGTGGTCGTGGGGCTGCATAAGGTGCTGAATCGGTTGTAGGGGAGGTCTCGCGTAGGGTGCATTCGCCGAAGGCAATGCGCCACGGTTGAGGGTGCAGTGGAAGAAAGTGCAGTTTGAGATGTCGGATCTAATCACCTCATTATTGGCTGCGTTTAAAGCGCAACACACAACATGAAAAAATTCTTGGCTGTATTTGTACTGTTAGCAAGTCCAATTTTATTTTCTGGATGTGCAACGGTGCCAGCGGCGAAAATCAACATAGACGCAATCACGAAAGGGAAGGGTGTCGTTGTATTCTCAACGGAATCACAAAAAACAAGTGCGGCAATGTGCACGTCCCTGTCTCTGGTGAATGGCAGTAATCGAAAGAAATATGACGGAGTGACCATCGTTATTGACTCTCCGTTCGATAAGTCTGATTTTTCAGGTTTCCACGGTAATGTTAGAGCGCTAACCCTGCCAGCCGGTGAGTATTATTTGCTCCCCAATATTTTGAATCCATATTTCATTACAACTAAAGCGCCTGTTTACAAGTTTTATGTGCATGAAGGTGTCATTGAATACATTGGGAATTTTAAGCTTTCAAATAGAAATTTGAACTGGTCTGGCGCTGAGTACAACAGGGATTATGGGGTTATAAGGCAAAATAACCCTGGACTATCGGGTGTGCAAGTCAGGCAGTCAATGGCTTATTATGCGGGTGATTTATCTAAATTTGAATTGCGTGGAATCATTTGGGGTGCACCTTGAGTTTTAAAATGCAGGTTGCCCGTAAAAACAGAAGCCAGAGACAATGTCATGATATCTGCTTTGGTCAGAATGCTACCTTTTGGTGTTGAAATTTATTAGCTGATGAGATCTAGGTCGGGGTGGACGTTGGCACTGGATGGTATGTGTGTTGGCTGTCGGTTAGGAGCGGTCAGTGAATAACTCTTCCACAAAGCAGTCGCTCACCGGGAAGATAGCTGCAACAGCGCTCTGTCCAAATAACTGCCAGGTACTTATAAATTGGGCCAAAATACTCAAGAGCTAATCAACGTGTTGGATGAACTCGCCTCCGTTCACGAAAGCGACAGAAACGCTCACTGGGGTAGCTGGATGCGGAAAGCAAGAGTGCGTTTACTCAACTCAGATTACTCGGGCATCGAGTATTGTCTTTCCGCATACGGTGGCATCGGCTCATTAAACGATGTCGTTCTTGGTCAAAGCTACAAAGATGGTGCCTTTGAATGGAACCCTGGGTACGTTGAGCTGAATGAAAGGTTAACTGTGCTCCGTAAAAAAGCATGGGAACTAGCTAATGCGATTAAACGGTCGCAGCAGCTGTATTAGATTGAAAACAGGCTCGATGGTCTCGTGATATGGCTGTTAGCGGCCAGAAGTAGTCTCCAGTTAATCCCACCGGAGCGATCATTGGCGCTATCTAAGTGGTTGACGATTGTTAGAGCGTTTTATGTATTGGCAGTGCCATGCGCTATTTTGCATGTGCCCAGATGTAATCTGGACTGCCAATGTTAATTTTTATGTTTTAAAACAAAAACCAAAATCAAAACCAATATCAAATACCTACGCGAGAGTCTAAATGTATTCGACATATGAAAGGGAGAAGTTATCATTTGATGCGGGAATCATCTATCAATGGCCAAAGTCGATAGCAACATCATGCATTATTTTCACGCACGGGCTTGGTGGTGATATTGAAGGCACATGGGGAAGTCTTCCAATGATGATTATGGGGAGTGCATTCTCCCGAAATAAAGACATTTTGGTATATTCATACAGAACCAGTGTCATTAACCCGATGAGCAAGTCAATTCAAGACCTGTCAGACGAGTACATCACTTTTTTGGAATCTCTGGCAACAAAATACCAGTCAATTTATTTTGTTACTCACAGCTTGGGGTCCGTATTAACGCTGGGGGCATTGACTGAATTGTATAGCAGATCAGACACTTGGAATCGCAAAATACGCGGACACATACTGTTAGCCCCCGCATTGTGGGGTTCGTATCTCGGATGGGTATCACCAAGCAAAACCTCGCGTGAACTTAAGTATAAATCCAAAAAACTTGCATTGATTAGACAGGCATGGGCTGAAATTGCGAAAGGCAAGCCATGCAAATCATTTGTGTTATTTGGCACAGAGGACAAGATAATAGAAAAAAACATCAGCGACCTAACTTCGATGAATATTGCATCAAAAAGTGTCGCAAAGAGTCACATCTCAATTCCAAAATCCGTGTCAATTGATGAGATAACATTTCGTTCGATATTGGACTGTTTGTATGAAATATCTGGCAGTTCGCCCCATGATAGCAGGAACTACATAAAGTCAATTGTTGCTGAATCTAGCAAAGATGACTGGGAATATGATGACCATCTGATGGAGTTTGTATTCATGCCAGATCACAAACTAAGAATTTTACAATTCGACTCAAGAGGCGAGCCTAGAGATTTTAATGAGCCTTGGGTTAAAAATTTTCCGGACCACAAAGCCCAGATGATTAATTTTGCCATATATTACGACAATCAAAGAATTTTTGATTTTCCGATGATTTGCTGCGATGGATTCCGCTACACACTACCTATGCCAAAGTCACGCACCGATTTGTCTATAACGATCGAACAATACAGACTTGGACAGATCATGGAAAAATCCGGCATGTATAATGATTTCGAGCAAGGCCTCGCTATCGCAGAAATACATGTGGCATGATGTATTAATCTACGCGCATCACAAAAGCTAACATGCTGCTCCGGGTAAGTGATGTACCGGTTTAGCTCCATGCTCCTGAACGTCTGCTTTTCTAGTGGGCCACTTCCGCATTGGGTCGAATCCGGCCATTGGCAAAAGATAAAACCGGACATTCTCCCAACAGAGGAGTGAGTGTCCGGTTTTTGTATCAGAGCAGGCTTAGCGAACCGCCCTCGCGAACGTCCGCTCCGCCCGAAGAGCCACCTCCACCACCAAGAGCACACACGCACATCGGCGCACATGAAGAGTGCGCCCTACTCGTGCGCCACAGAGGTGCCGAGCAGTCACCCCACCCGCCACCTAACCACCCACAGCCCCTCACACCGCACCGCCCGCCGTTGCCTTGGCTGCCAGTCCGCTAACAGTGCCGCACGACGTGCTGCCTGCGCTTCCTCCAACCCCGCCAGCCCCTGCTGCGCCTCACGCACCGAATCTGCCAGCGTCAGCATCGCCTGCTGCAACCGCACCTGTTCTGCCGCTTCTCTACAATCCCGTTCCGCCCGCTGCAATCGTCGCCGTTCCGTCTGCAGTCGGCGCAGCCGCGCTTCCGCCGGGGCTACCTGCTGCGTCACCCACTGCGCCAGCGCCTGGCGTTCTGTCGCAAACCATTGCGTGTCCTGCGCCTGTCGCGCTGCCTGCCAGTCCTGGGTTTGCCGTGCCGCCGCCCTGGCCAGCGCCTGCGGAGGCCGGGCTTCGGGCAGGGGGGCGCTGAAGCGGGCCGGGACTTGCCACAGCGCGCGGCATTGTGTGTCGTCCAGCCAGCTGCCGTCATCGAGGCAGCCGCTGAACAGCAAGTCGCGCAGTGTGTCGTCCAGCAGCAGGCGGTCGAGGCGCAGCCAGCCGGACTGGCCGCGCAGCCGGCGCAGTTCGCTGTGGCGCACGCCGTCGCCGCGGTGATCGAGCAGCACATAGGCCGCCGCCAGGCGCAGCGCACAGGCGGCGGTCAGCAGCGCCTCATCATTCAGGCCGGGGCGCCAGGCGCGCAGCGCCTGCCACTTTCGCTCGCTGTCGCTGGGCCAGCGAAGTCCGGGCGGGGCTTGCAGCTGGTCGCGGACGCACTGGTCAAACGGGGCCAGCAGGGCGTCGGCCTCGGCAGCGCTGACCGCGGGGAGGAGTGCCTGTTCGGCCTCGATCTGGTCCCGGCTGCGACAGCTGGCCAGCAGCGCCGGCCAGGCGTGGTCCAGCTGCCCGACTGGGGCGATCTGGCCCAGCACCCCTTCCGAGGTACCGAACAGGGTGTCGAACAGGCGGCTCTTTTGTTGCAGCAGGCTCAGCAGCCGGCGTTCGGCCTGGTTGTGCGGGCTGAGCAGATTCAACACCACCACCTCGAAGGGCTGGCCAAAGCGCTGGCAGCGGCCGATGCGTTGCTCCAGCCGTTGCGGGTTCCACGGCAGGTCGACGTTCACCACCAGCGCGCAGCACTGCAGGTTCACCCCTTCGGCGACGGCTTCGGTGGCGATCAGCAGCTGCCCCTGCTGGCGAAAGCGTTCCAGCAAGGCGGGCCGGGCGCTGCCGCTCTGGCCATTCACGCAGATCACCCGGCCGGCATAGCCGTGCTGCTGCAGTTGCCGGGCCAGACAGGCCTGCGTGCGGGTGGATTCGGTGAACAGCACCGCCTTGTCGGGCGCCCCCAGCGCGCGCAGGCGCGCCAGCCCCTGTGCCAGGCAGTGCAACAGCGCCTGTAGCTTGCTGTCCTCACCCAGCGACTGTGCCTGAGCCATCAGCCGCGCCAGCGCGCTGCGGTCGGCACGACACAGCGCGGGCGGTGGCGCATCGGTCGGCACCTGCCCCAGCGTCTCGTCCCCCTGTTGTGCCCACATCTGCTGCCAAAATCCGTCAACGGCGGCGTTTGGCTGGCGCAGCCGTTGCTGCAGGCGCTGCAGGGTCGCCAGCAAGGCCGCCGGGCTGGAGGCCAGCCGCTTCTTCAGCAGCAGGCCGAGCAAGCCGCGGCCACGCGCGGGCAGCAATGCTGGCGAGGCCTGGGCGATGAAGTGCGACAGCGATTGGTACAAGGCCCGCTCCGCCGCACTGGCCGCCACGCATTGTGTGAGCACCCGGCGCGGCGGGGCGGTCAGTGCGGCTGGCAGGCTGCAGCGCAGCGTGCGGGTCGCCGCCTGCTGCCAGCGCTGGCGCAGGGCCGGCAGTGTGCCGGGCTGATCCAGAAACTGCCGGCGGAAATCCGCCTCCGGCCCCAGCCAGTACGGCGACAGCAGGCAGCTGACGCCAAACAATTCCATCAACTGGTTCTGCAGCGGCGTGGCGGTCAGCAGCAACTTGCGCCGCCCCTGCAAGGCCCGGCGCAGATCCGCCGCCAGCCCCGGCCCGTCGCGCTGCGCCGCACGCAGCTTGTGCGCCTCGTCCAGCACCACCCAGTCCCAGGGCACCGCCTGCAGGGCGTGCCGCCTGCGCCAGGCAAAGCCATACGACAGAATCAGCACCTGCTGCCCCACCCCCGGCAAGGGGGTATCCGGCGGCCACTGCGCGCGCGTCAGCACCATGGCCGGCAAGGCCAGGCGCTCACGCAACACCGCCTGCCACTGCGCCCGCAAACCCGCCGGACACAGCACCAGCAGACGCCGCTGCCGCTCGGCCCAGCCCTGCGCCAGCACCAGCCCGGCCTGAATCGACTTGCCCAGGCCAACCTCATCCGCCAGCACCGCCCCCTCGGGCCGCGCGCCGTGCAGCGCCCACCCCGCGGCGGCCAGCTGATGCGACTGCCAGCCGATCGATGGTGCCGGCGGCGCAGGCCGCAGGCCACCGGCGCGCAGGGTGAGTTCGTGGGCGTAGTAGCAACGATGGTGGGGGGTGAACATGGGTTTCCTTTGGGGCAGTCCGGCCTCCGGACGGGGTCAGTCTCCGGACGGGGTCAGGTCTTGTATTTTGCGCTGCGTGCAAAATACAAGACCTGACCCCGTCCTTGGGCGGTCTTTGCGCGTTGTTGCGTCTTGGAAAACACCCCCGCGCCGGTCGACGCGGGGGTGCGCCTAGACCATCAGGCCTAGAGGCCAGGGGACAGGGCTGGGCCAGTGCCCTGGCCAACGCCACCATCGGCCGCAGCGGCAGCGGCCAGGGTCGCGAAGGCAGGCACGTCCTGTTCGCCATCGGCAAAGCGGATCTTCACCTCCAGATTGCCGCCCTGCCGTGCCAGCGCCGAGCGAATCAGCGTCAGGTACATGTCTGCCCGGCGGGCGATGCGCATGACCCCATCCGGCTTGAGCATCAGCACCATGCTGATGAGGTCGTGGGCGTTTCCCTGCGCCTGCCTCAGACGATCGAAGACAGAAATGTTTGCGTTACTCATGTTGGTTTCCTTTCCAAAGTGAATGAAGACTGCGACGTCGCCTGAGCAGGATAGGGGCAACATCCCGGCATCCGGAAACCCGCGCGGCGCGGAATTTGCGCCAGCGATCATCAGTGAAACGGAAGGAAACAGTGTGAAACGTCGGGGAACAGTGTGGGATATGTTGTAAATTTGCATCAAGCGGGAATTCACTCGGCGATCGCTTGCCTATTCAGGCGCATCAGGCAAGTCCTTTCGCCATTTTCTACCGACAAGGAGTGAATGCATGAAGCCATCCCGCACCATTCATACCGGGTTGCCGCCGCGCACCGGTTTCCTGCGCCTGTATCAGCTGATTGGCTGCCCGCGCCGTGGCATCCCGGCCTTACTGCCGTTCTCCCGCACCACGCTGTGGCGCATGATCTGCAAGGGCCAATTCCCTGCCCCGGTGTCGCTCGGTCTGCGTCGCAGCACCTGGCAGGCAGAGCAAGTCTGGGCCTGGCTGGACAAACGCCACCAGCAGAGGGCCGCCCAGTCATGAAAACCCCGTCCCCCCAACTCTTGCGCCAGGCCCTCTACACCCTCGACCCGCGACCGCGCGACCAGTGGATCACCATGGGCATGGCGCTCAAATCCGCCCTCGGCGATGCCGGCTTCGACCTCTGGGACCAGTGGAGCCAGCAGGCGCCCAACTACCAGGCACGGGCGGCTCGAGACAGCTGGAAAAGCTTCCGCCCCGGCGGCGGCGTCACGGTCGCCAGCCTGCTCGGTGCCGCCAGGGCAGCGGGCTTTGACTGGCGCCAGCACAGCGAGACCGCCGGCAAAGCGCCGGATCTGGCGCAGCTGGCCAGCGAACGCCACGCCGCCCTGCTGGCCGACCGCGAACTGCGCCAGCGCCAGCAGGCCGCTGCCGCCGACAAGGCGCAGACGCTGTGGTCGCGCAGCCGGCTGGTCGAAGCCCGCCACGGCTATCTGCAGTCGCACCGCATGATTCCCTATGGCGCGCGGCAACTGCGCCAGCTGCTGCTGTTGCCCATGTACAGCGACAACCGGCTGGTCAACCTGCAGCTGATCGGTCCGGATGGCCAGAAGCGCTTTCTGACCGGCGGGCAGGTACGCGGAACCTCGCTGTGGCTGGGGCAGGCGGAAGACGCCAGCGCCTGGCTGCTGTGCGAGGGCTGGGCCACCGCCTGCAGCCTGCACCAGGCCAGCAAGCTGCCGGTATGCGTGGCCTTCAACGCCCACAACCTGGAAACCGTGGCACGCCAGCTGGCCCAAGACGGCCCGCCGGTGTTTGTTTGCGGTGACCGCGACGCCAGTGGTACCGGCCAGCAGGCCGCGCGCAAGGCGGGGGCGCAGCTCGGCGCGCGCGGCTATGTGCTGCTGCCGGATTTCGGCCCGGACGCCGACCCGGCGCTGAGCGACTTCAACGACCTGCATCGCCAGCAGGGGCTGGCGGCACTGCAGCAGCAGCTGGCACCGAAGATCTGGCTGTTGCCTTTGTCCGCGGGGGACGGTGCCCCGAGCGACCCGCCCGCGGACGCGCCGCCGCAGGCAACGGCGCCATGCGCCGAACCGGCCGAGGGCTTTGTGCTGCAAACCGAAGGTCAGCCACCCGGCCTGTACTGGCAGCCTTCCCCGCAAAAACCGGCCTATTGGCTCTGCGCCCCGCTCTACATCCTGGCGCGCACCCGGGATGACAGCGGCAGCCAATGGGGCCGGCTGCTGACCTGGCAGGACGCCGAAGGCCAGTTGCACCGCTGGGCCATGCCGGCAGAGCTGGCCTGCAGCGATGGCCAGGAGCTGGTACGCGAGCTGGCGCGCGGCGGGCTGGATATCGAGCCGGGACGCCTGAGCCGCGAGCGCCTGGCCAGCTACATCATGCGCACCCCCTGCACGCGTCTGGCACGCATCACCAACCGGCTTGGCTGGCATGGCGAGTGCTTTGTGCTGCCGGACGAGGTGATCGGCGAACCGCAGGAAGATCTGCTGTGGGGACAGAACAGTCCGGCGGACCCGCAGCGGCTGGCCAGCGCCGGCGACCTGGAGGGCTGGCGCCAACAGGTGGCCGCGCTGGCACTCGGCAATAGCCGGCTGATGCTGGTGCTGTCCATCGCGCTGGCCGCGCCACTGCTGCGCTGGCGGCAGGACACCAGTGGCTTCCACCTGCTCGGAGGCTCCAGCATCGGCAAAACCGGCCTGCTGGAGGCCGCCGCCAGTGTCTGGGGACATCCGCGCCACTATCGCCACCAGTGGCGCAGCACCAGCAACGGGCTGGAGGGCCTGTGCGCCCAGCACCACGACCTGCTGCTGATTCTGGACGAGCTGTCGCAACTGGCCCCGTATCAGGCCAGCGAAGCCGCCTACCTGATCGCCAACGGCCAGGGCAAGGCGCGTGCCGAGCGCGACGGCAGCCTGCGCAACCAGCAGCGCTGGCGTGTCTTGCTGCTGTCGGCGGGCGAGCTGAGTCTGGCCGACCACCTGCAGACCATCGGCCAGGCACGACGCAGTGGTCAGGAAGTGCGGCTGATCGACCTGCCGGCCGATGCCGGGCAGGGCCACGGGGTCTTCGACCACTGCGTCGGCCAGCCGGACAGCGCCCACACCCTGCGCCTGCTGCAGCAAGGGGTACGCAGCCACCACGGCCTGGTCGGCCGTGCCCTGGTGCGCCAGCTGGCCGCCGAACCGGCACGGGTGGAACCGCTGCTGAACCAGCTCAGTGAACGCCTGATCAGCCGCCATCTGGGCAGCCAGTGCCAGGGACAAGGGCAGAGCCAGCGTGTCGCCCGTCAGTTCGCGCTGGTGGCCTGCGCCGGGGAACTGGCCAGCCACTGGCAGCTGACCGGCTGGCCGACAGGCGCCGCCGAGCAATGCGCCAGCCAGATGTTTGCCTTGTGGCTGCAAGGGCGTGGGGGTCAGGGCGACAGCGATATCCTCGATGGCCTGCGGCAGGTGCGGGCCTTTCTGGAAGCGCACGGTGAAAGCCGCTTCAGCCCCTGGCCGGAAGAGGGCGACGAACCGCTGCCACTACGCACCCTGCAACGCGTCGGCTTCCGCCGCGAGCAGGAGGACGGCACCTGGTACTACGTCTTCCCCGAGGCGATGCGCAAGGAGTTGTGCAAGGGGTTTCCGGCCCAGCCCGTGATCCGGGCCATGGCAGAACGCGAGTGGTTGAAGACCTCACAGCCGGATCGTTTCACCTTGAAAGTGCGCTGTCCGGGGCTTGGTGAGTTTCCGGTGAACCTCTATGTGCTCACACCGAAAGTGTGGGACTAAGTACGAGCTGAAGTCAGTTCGGTTCCCGCCTTTAACAGGAGTGGGAACCGCTCTGAAGCCAGCAAAGCCTTGCCAGATAAGGGGGTTCCCGTGATTCCCGTCGTTCCCGCCCTTTTTATGGCAAAGAGGGGAATAGATACAGTGATCACGTGGAATGCTACGGGAGAGATGTTTAAGGATGACAAATACATATAAATATATAATAGCATACATACAAATACTAATTACCTACATCACAGATCAAATCAACCCTCTCCTATCCCTATCTACTTACTTGCTCAAACAGGGCGGGAACGACGGGAATGGTGGGAACAGCCTTGTCTGGCAAGGGTTTCAGTCGGGTACACCGCATTCCCGAGCCTGGAAACATCGGGAACATGGGGGGCTTCATACGCCGATGCAATGAGGACGGCGCACTTGAAGAGTGCGCCCTACGTAGGGTGCATTCGCCGAAGGCAATGCGCCGATCCAATGCACCGATGCAATGCATCAATGCACCGCAGAAGGATGACCGCGCAAACTTGCGGATCTGTCATCGCTTTCGCTAGGGTATGTGACGCGGCAATGATGCCGTGAAAAAGGCGCGGGCCCGAAGGTGTTAGCGCACCGACGGACCCGCTAACCAAACCAACTCGTCGAAGGAGTCAGTATGGCTGCCAAGCATGTTAATTCACCCCTGTCCCACTTCACAAATCGCCGTCTACCGCATCCGCCCTTGTTGCCACTGTTTGAGCTGGTCTCGGAGCTGTGCCCACCACGTGAAGCGCTGTCCCAGCCGGGGCTATGCCGCCTGATCGTCGATGGTCGGCTCGACTGGTCCTTGGCCAGGGTCAACGGCCAGAGCTGGCTGTATCTGCCGCAGGCGATACCCATGCGGCAATTGGCGGGTTGCACGGTGTTGATGGCTGAGTAGGACATTCAACTGGAGGCCGGGGGGTGTTAAGCCCCCCGGGGGGATGGGGAGGTTGGGATTGAGCACGGGTGGCACTTGGTCGACCTGTACGCTGCCGGCTATCGCGCTTCCGTTCCGCTGTTCAGGAAAGGTATTCGTCCGACTTTAATCTTGTGGAGAACTGGCCAAAAATTCTGGCAAGGTGGTGAATCGCTGCAGGTTGTGGCGGGTTTAGGGGAGAAGGACGTCGTGTAAAATCCGGGAGCAGGTCACTAGCGCGAAACCATTAATCACTCGCGCCACACTTCCGCAGCCAACGGCAATTCGTTAAGCTCCGCCCGAGCCTCCCGCCATGTCGGGTAATGCTCGTCCAAAATCGCCACAAAGCGGTCACTGTGCGTGGGTTCTAGCAAGTGCGCCATTTCATGGACGATCACGTACTCCAGTAGGTCCTTCGGCTTTTTCACGAGTTCGGTGTTGAGCCGAATATGTCCTGCCTTGTGGTTACAGCTACCCCATTTGGTCTTCATGCGCTGCAGGAAGTAGCCAGACACCGTCACCCCAAGCTTGGGCTGCCATTTCGCGATGAGAGCAGGCACCACGGCATGAAGTAGGGACTTATGCCATTCATGCATGACCTCGGCGCGCTTGGCAGCATCACTGCCAGGGCGCACGCTCAAGGTGATCCGCTTGTGGTCCAGCTTCACAGACGGCTTGACCTCGACCTCGATCACTCGCATCAGATGACGACGCCCCCACAGGTAGTGACTCTCTCGCTCGACAAACTGCCGCGGCGTTTCGCGTGCCTGCTCGCGCAGCGTTGCCTGCTGCTGGCGAATCCAAGCGAGCTTGGAGATTGCGTAGGCACGGGCCACTTCCAGCCGCGTGCCAATGGGCGCCACCAGCGTGATGCGGCCATCAGGAGGGTGCACGGTCAGATGCACGTTCTTGACGGCTTTGCACACCATCAGGATCGTGATATCGCCTAGCTGGATCTGCTCGCTCATCAGTAACCCGGCTGGTTCGTGACGATTTCGAACACCGCGAGCGTAGCGTCACGCCCCTTGCCAAGGGTCTTGTGGATAATGTTCTGCACTACCCGCTCCTTGACCTCATCACCCTTCCAGCCTGCCGGGGCCTCTTCCTTGATAGCGCTATCCAATGCTAAGGCCAGCTGCAGGCGCTCATCACCATACTCCGAGGCCGGCTTAGCCACCACCAACGGATCGACCGCATTCGCGAGGATGTCCGCCAAGTTGTTGTACAACACCGTGGCCTCGCGATTGCCATGCAGGGCGGCAGGCACGCCCGCGTCAGGCTGCCCTTTGGCCAGCTTTTTCGCCAATGCTTCGGCATTCAGCAAGAACTGTTCGTAAGACTCAGTTTCATCACGTTTTTGCTGGATCAGGTCCTCCAGCAGTTTGGACATTTCCTCATAGAATTTCGGGTCGGTCAGTTGGTCGCGGATGATGGTCTTACGGACGTTGTTGATGATCGCTTCAGCAATCGCATTGCGAGAAAGCTTGCCTTTTTCGTTGAGCTTCTTGGCGATGGCATCGTGAATGCCGGTCTCGATGATCAGTTCGGTAAGCGACAGCGAGGTCAGGTTGCCCAACGTATCAGAAGGGTCGGCCTGGATGTAGGTATTGATGAGGTGCCGCATGTCGGCTTCATAGGGCTTGACGTCCAGTTCCTCGCCAGAATGCTTCTTGACGGCTGCGCGCACTTCACTGAAAAACTCGGTTTCCTTCTGCAATGCTTCTGCTTCGGCTTGCGAATAACCAGCCTCGGTCAGGTTCTGCACCAGGTCGGCATAGGCGCGCACAAAGCTCGCCACCGCTTTGTAGAAAGTGATGCGCAAAGGCTCGGTTTCGTTCAACGCTTCCGGGTTGCCGGCATCGCCACAGAAGTAGTGCAGGTACTGCTCGATCTCTTTGGGTGAGGCCACAGGCTCGCACAGGTAACGCAGCGCTTCGCGAGCGGCATCGAGTTGTTCCTTGCCCTCTTTCAGCCAGTCCTTGAGGATCACATTGCCGTCCGAACCATCGGCTTCGTCGATGTCCAGCTCGTCCGAGGTGTAGACCGCGATCGCGTTCTGCACGTTTTGGAACAGCTCCTTGTAATCGACGATATGGCCGTAGTCCTTGTCGTCGCCATCCAGACGGTTGGTGCGGCAGATGGCCTGGAACAGGTTGTGATCGCGCAGCTCGTTGTCGAGGTAAATGTAGGTGCAGCTCGGCGCATCGAAACCGGTCAACAGCTTGCTCACCACGATCAGCAGCTTCAAGTTAGCCGGTTCCTCGATGAAGCGGCGCTTGGTCTCGTCCTCGTACTGCTTAGTGGTCTGGCCGCTGGCCAGCACGTGCTTGCTGTAGGTGTCGAACTTATAGCGCTCGTCGCTGTTGTGCGGCTCTTTCGAGATTGCGGTCGGGTTGGGCTCGTAGGAGGTAATGATCCCGCAGTAATCGCCAAAGCCGGTGTTCTGGAACAGCCGGTAGTAGTGGCAAGCGTCGTAGATCGACGCCGCCACCAGGATGGCCGTGCCGCGGTTATTATTCAGCCTCGGCTTCACGCCGAAGTCGTGGATGATGTCGGCGATGATGCGCTGCTTGCGCTCGCCGGCGCTCATCAGCTCTTCCATCGTCGCCCAGCGTTTGCGCAGGATGGACTTCTGGTAGTTGTTCAGACCCTTGGTCTTGGTCTCGAACCAGTCATCCACCGCCTTCTTGTTGGTGAGTTGCTGTGGCACATCGCGTGCCTCGTACTTCAGGTCCAGCACCACCTTGTCGGCCACGGCTTGGTCAAACTTGTAGGTGTGGATATAGGTGCCGAATACTTCGCGCGTGGTCTGCTTGTCCTTGCGCAGCAAGGGCGTGCCGGTGAAACCGATGAACACGGCCGACGACAGCCAGCGCTTCATCTGCTTGTTCATGTCACCACCTTGTGTACGGTGGCACTCGTCCACGAACACATAGAAACGCCCGTGGATAGGCGGAGGCTCCCCCTTCAGGTCAGTGGAATCGAACTTGTGGATCAGCGCACAGAGCAAGCGCGGTGCGGAGGCCCCGAGTTTCTCGATCAGCTCGCGTCGCGAGGTAATGCGTGGAGATGGCGCGTTCTCGCCGATCACCCCGGCATTCTTCATCACCCCCTCGATCTGCTTGTCCAGCTCGTCACGGTCGGTGATGACCAGGATGCGCGCCTCCGGGTCATGCTCCAGCAGCCACTTGGCGATCAGCACCATCAGGATGCTCTTGCCGCTGCCCTGGGTGTGCCAGATCACGCCGCCTTCGCGTTTCTTGACACGCTCTTGCGCGGCCTTCACGCCCTCGTACTGATGCAGGCGCGGCACCTTCTTCTGGCCGGCATCGAACACGACGAAATTGCGCATCAGGTCCAGCAGACGGGCTTTGTCGCACATCTGCGCCAGCGGCTCGTCCAGCAGGCTACCGGCCACCACCTCACCCTGATGATGATGCTTCCATTCGACGAAATACTGCTCCGGTGTGCCGGCGGTGCCGTAGCGCAGCCCTTGCGAGTCGCTCCCAGCCAGCACCAGTTGCACCGTGCTGAAAAAGCCCTGATTGAAGATGGCTTCCTGATTGGTGATCAGTTGACGGATACCGTCAGCGACCTCGACCGAGCTGCGTTTGAGCTCCAACACCACCACCGCGATGCCGTTAAGGTAGAGCACGATGTCCGGGCGCCGCTCGTGGCCGCCCTTCAGCGTCACCTCTTCGGCCAGGCCAAAAACGTTGCCCTCCGGGCGTTCCCAGTCAATCAGATGCACCGTTTCGTGCGCCACGCCTGCCGCCACCTGTACCGGCACGCCGTAGCGCAGCAACTGGTAGGTGCGCAGATTGGCCTGGTACAGCGTCACGCCGGTCACATCGCTGGCCGCCAGCAGCTTCTGCAGCGCCTGTGAGATGTGGGCATCAGAGTAGCCTCTCTTCTTCAGATTGGCGCGTAAGCGTTCCACCTCGATACAGCGGTTGCCCTCGCGCTTGCTCCAGTCACCCAGATAGTCATACCCAAGGCCGCCTTCGGCTACCTTCGTGGTAACGAGCTTGATGACACGGTTTTGGGTTACCCGTTCTGGACGCAGTGAATGGCTCATGCTGCAGCCTCCTGTAGGCGGCTCGGGGACCAAATCATATCGACCAAGCTTGCTACGAGCTCACGCCGCGCAAGCTGTTCGGCTTTGGTAAACTCCGCGAAGGCTTGAAAGGGTAGCTTATACTTCTCGGCGAACTGCTTGAACTGGGGTTGATGGATGTAGGCGCTCTCATCAAGACTGGCGGCGTAGAAATTCTGCTTCACATAATGAGGGCGCTTCTGCACAAACGGCTTGTCTTGCAGGCTGCGGTTGACATCAGCAGGCAGCAACAACAGCGATGCCACATGGTTACGCCACTCCTGAAACTCTTGCTCGGTGGCAAATAAGGTGTTTACCACAGCAAAATCGTCGGCCCAGATATGCTCTATATCAAAAGGGTTCTTAGCACTTCGATCCACCAGCTTGTCGAACGAATCCATCCCGCCGGATCCTGCCTCGGTCGCAGCGGTCAACCTTGCCAGTAAGTGGTAAATATAGCGGCGGCTAAATTGATTAAGGCCTAGGCCTTGAATGCCGATGCGCCCTTTTGTAGGGCTACCCGCGAAAGTGACGTCGTCATTAGCCAGCTTTTCGCTAAGGATGGCCACCAGCTCAGGCAAAGACTTGCGGCGAATATCCCGGCATAACAACCACATCGCATAAGAAACGCTGGAGTAGCCTACCCGGATGTAGTTCACTACGCGACGCATCAGCCAGATGTCCAGATAGGTAGCCGTCACCGCCAACTTGCGGCGTACCGTCTCGTCATCATCGGTTTCGATCAGCGGAGCAAGCAGTACCGTACTCTGCCATGTGAAATCGTTATGGGCATTGTAGTAGATCGCCTCCAAGCCAGTGGTGTAGTGCTTGCTTGCCGCCAGAATACGGCGATACGCCTTGGCAAAGAAGGGGAAGCTCTCGCAAATCAGCTTCTGATTCGCTTCGGCTTTACCCAAACCCAACTGTTCGCTGTGGTCGCGCACCCAGCGATGGAAGGCTGTCCCAATCAACTCCCAGTCCTTGTCGGTGGCGCCAGCCTTGCGCTCGCGGGTGGTTTCCGCATACTGAGCCCGCAACCAAGCCTTGATGCAATTCGCATCACGCTCTGGTTCATGGATGCCAGCCCAAGAGATCAGCGCTAGTACCTGTTGCTTCCAGGTTTGATTGGCTAGCTGACGCGACTGAGAGTCTTCGATCGGCGCCAGCAAGTACGCCTTGAGCATATCGACAGGGCTGAGCGGCTTGCCTCGGTCGTTCATGGTCTCGAAGATCGCGTAGGCGTAGCTGTCATTGTCGGTCGCGATCTCGATCAGCCCCACTCTGGTCATCAACCAATAGATGAAGTGCAGCAACGCCTCGCCCAGATCCTCCAGCAAGTCGTTGCCCTCGATGTCCTGGTAGCGGGCGTACATGGTCTGGATAGACTCATCCTTGCCATCGGGGTTGAAGGAAAGACCTTCAAACAGCGCCTTGATCACCGGCAGCCGCTCCGGAATGTCGAGATTGAATTTTGGCTGGCCGAGGTTGTCGCTGAAAATCAGCGGGGCCACGGTCTGGATCACCGGCAAGCCCTTGTCCTTGGCACGGCGGTACAGGCAAATCAGTAGCAGGGTCAGCGAAGTCACCCGCTGCTGCCCGTCGATCAGATAGTTCTTGCCATTGCGCTTGCTGACGATGATCGAGCCCAGAAAATACTCGCCATAGCCACTCACTTGGGATGTCTCATCGCCAGACTTGTAGTGGCTGAAGAACTTGGCTTGCAAGTCGGACAGCAGCTCGTCAATGTTCTCTTTTTCCCACTTGTACTCGCGTTGGTACTCGTCAATCGAGAAAGACTGGCTCTGCAACAGCTGCTGCACGCTACGATAGTGAGGTGTGATGGCGCTCAAGGCGCGTCCTCCAGGTTGAGTTATTTATTGGCTGTCTCACGGCTTTTGCCCTAACACTATTTTCTGCCTTTGGAACGCCTAGTCCAGCGCGCAGCTCACCAAAATATCCTGGCGAATGTGCTGCCCGACCTGCCAATACAGCAAGGTCGTCAGCTCGGCGTTGACAGCGGCCACTGCGCGCTGACGCGCCCCGTCGATCAATTGCTTGAGCTCGGTCAGCAGTGCCGCACTGGGTGTGAGCGCGCTCATACCAGCCGAGTCCTGCCGGTCAGCAGTTCCTGCATCATGCCCTGCTTGAGGGCGCGAGTTTTGGCGAGGCGGGATTCGAGCGCCGCCAGTTCGACGTCCATGTCGGAGAGGACGGTGGCGATGGCGGTTTGTTCGGCTACAGGCGGCAGCGCCCCGACGATACCTTCGATATCACCATGAGAAAGGTGCTTCACCGTTGTAGCGGATGTCTCCGCCTCGATATCCTTCAGTGGTGCCATCAAGAAGTAGTAAGCAAAGATCAGGTCAATCCCGGCGAGAGCACGCAACCTGCCAACTCGCTGGTTCAGCAGCGCCTGGCCTTGTTTCCATTTACACGGCATAAAGTCGCCGTCCATTCCGATAAGTACGTCGCCATCATTCACTAAGTATGAGGACTCGTATCTTCCTGAGTAGTAGACGATCTGATCGTCAGCCTTCAGATCTCGATTCTTCACAAGACGTAGGCCCTGACTCTTATCGTTGAAATGTTCAGAACCAAATGGGAAGCCCACCTGGAACTGGAGGACCGAACCAAGCGTCTTCACCTCCCACGCCCCACTGAACCCCGGCAGACGGGTTTGGCCGGTGAGCAACTGCTGCATCGCGGCTTGCTTGAGGTCTCGCTTCTTGGCAATCAGCTTTTCCAACCCAGCGATCAGTGCGTCAACATCGGACAGTGCGGTGGCGATGGCGCGTTGTTCTGCCAAAGGAGGAACGGGAGCCAGAACCCTACTCAGAGATTCCTGTCCAATGTTGGCACGGACTGCACCTTGTCCCATTTGGATAATTTGGGACCTCAACACTGGGGCACGAAGCGCGTACCCGCAATAGAATGGATCAAGTTGCTTTCCGAGTGGGCGACCACGAATTACGAAACCGCCGAAAACAACTTTCTCAACTCCAATATACGTCGCAGCTAGCGCCAACTCGGAATCAGTTTCTGATGTTCGATTGAACAGCACATCTCCGTGCTTAACAGCATATGTATCGACGACGGAGTCTGGGAGCGTTACCCGTCCAGTAACTTCCTCACCCCGCAGGTGGGAATAGCTAATTGCTTCAAGAACATTGATGAAGCGAATGCCTGCGCCATAGGCGTGCTTTTCCGCATTCACACCATTCTTGAATGAAAATAGTTTACCTAGCTCTGTGATTTCCCAACCCTCGGGGAAAGCTCCGACTTCAGTCTGCTTAAATCCAGGCCTCAGTTCCATATCCCCCCCATGCGCTTGAGGTGCTCGTCCACCTTGGCCGACAACGCGGCCACGTCCTCGACCAGCTGCGGTAGCGGTGTAGCGTAGCGTTCGGCCAGCTCGCGGATGCGCCGGGTCAGGGTCTGGCCCACGCGGTCGAGTTCGGTTTGCAGATCGGCGGCCAGGCGCACCAGCCACTTGTCCTCGATCACCAGTGTCTTGATTTCATCCACCGAGAGCTTGGCGTAGTGGTCGTGCGCGAGCTGGTCGAGCTGGGCGTCGAGCGCCTTGACGGTTTTCTTCAGCGTGCTTTCCTGTTCGCTGAGCTTGAGCCAAGCCTTGAGCACCGCCAGTTCGTCCTTGGCGTCGGCATCCAAGCCGATTTCCTTGATGCGGCTCTTCACCTCGGCGGCATTGATCTTGTCGAAGCCGGAGAACGCCATATCCTCGCCGCTGTGCTCCTCTTCCAGTTCGGCCAGCTGGCTGCTGGCGGCCTCCAGCTCGGCCTGTTGGGCGTCGAGCTTGGCCTGTTCGGCGGCATAGTAGCGGGCGACGATGTAGGGCTTCGGGATCAGGTCGCAGGTCCAGCCCTTGTCCTTCTGCTTGCCCTTCTTGTCGGTCTCGATGATCCGCTCCGGCTTAGCCACCCAGCCATCGGCAGAGATCAGGTATACGTCGTCCTGCATCGTTTCCACCCAGTAGTCCATCAGGTGCTGGTAGACATCGTAGCCATCGATCAGCGGCAGCGGCTTGAAGCTGGCCAGCAGGTCTTCTGCCAGTTGTTCGATGAAGGCCTTGGGATGGTCGCCGGGTTTCAGGCCCTGCATCAGTGGCAGCTGGCGCGCCTTCCAGGCGTCGAAGCGCCGATGGGCTTGCGTGTTGAAGGCGGCAAATTCGGCGTGGCCGAGGATGGCGGACTTGACCTCGGCCAGCGGCAGCGCAAGCTGGCTATAGCCTGGGCGCAGCGAGCTGAAAAGCGTGGCGCGCAGGCCGGGCAGCACCTGCCAGTAGGCGGCCAGCGCGGTGCCTGCGCCAAACAGGTCCCGGTCGGGGATGCCGCCGTTCAGGTGGGCGTCGATGTCCTGAATGTCTTCGGCCTCGCTGCTGTCGATATAGCGCGGCAGGTTGAGGTTGTAGTCGTTCTTGTCTGAGGCGATTTCATCGAGCGGCACTAGGCGCGCATAGCCGGGTACGGTCTCGCCCTTGTTGAAGGTATCGACGATCTTGTGGATGTCTTGCTCGCGCAGGCGGTTCTTGTTGCCGTCCTTGATGAAGCCACGGCTGGCGTCAATCAGCATGATGCCTTTGCGGGCGGCGGCATTTTCCTTGTCCAGCACCAGGATGCAGGCCGGGATGCCGGTGCCGTAGAACAGGTTGGCCGGCAAGCCGATGATGCCCTTGAGGATGCCGGACTGCACCAGCGCCTTGCGGATCACTGCCTCGGCGTTGCCGCGGAACAGCACGCCGTGCGGCAGGATGCAGGCGGCTTTGCCGCTGGATTTCATGCTGCGGATGATGTGCAGCAGGTAAGCGTAATCGCCCTGCTTGGCGGGCGGCACACCCCAAGTAAAGCGCTGATAGGCATCGCCGGCACTGCTCTCGCCCAAGGTCAGGCCGGTGCTCCACTCCTTGTCGGAAAACGGCGGGTTGGCCACCACATAGTCGTAAGTGCGCAGTTGCTCGCCGTCCTTGAACTTCGGGCTGGTGAGGGTATTGCCACTGAGCACGTTGGCAGTCGGGAAGTCGTGCAGGATCATGTTCATCCGCGCCAAGCCAGCGGTGGTGACGTCCTTCTCCTGCCCTTCCAGCGTGATGTGCTTGCCAGCCTCAGCCGCGACTTTGAGCAGCAGCGAGCCGGAGCCGCAGGTGGGGTCGTAGGCGGTAGTCTTGGCCGTGGTGTTGTCCGGCGCGATGCCCAGCACCTTGGCCAGCACACGGCTGACTTCGGACGGGGTGTAGAACTGGCCCTTGCTCTTGCCCGAATCCTGGGCGAAGTGGCGCATCAGGTATTCGTAGGCGTCGCCGAGGATGTCGTCGTGCTCAGCGCGGTTCTTCGAGAAGTCCAGTTCAGGCTTTTGGAAGATGGCAACCAGGGTGGAAAGGCGCTCCACCATCTCCTTGCCTTCGCCGAGCTTGTTCGGGTCGTTGAAGTCGGGGAAGTCGCTGCGCGCGAGGCGGCTGTTGGCGTCGATCAGCGGCTGGATGATCTGGGTGTTGATTTTGTCGCCAATATCGGGCTTGCCCTTGAGCGCTACCATGTCCTGGAAGCTGGCGCCCTTGGGGATCACCACCGGCGGGGCGAAATCGTCGGAGTCAGCGTATTTGTCGCTGATGTATTTGATGAACAGCATGAACAGGACATAGTCCTTGTACTGGCTGGCATCCATGCCGCCGCGTAGGGCATCGCACGATGCCCAAAGTGAGGAATAAAGATCGGATTTTTTGAGGGCCATAGCGGTTTCGTTTGCTTTGCTGCGCACCCTGACGTTCACGCCAAGATGATGGGTCTAATGTTGGCGTTGATGATATCACTCGCCAACAACGTTGGTCGCCAAAGTCATCAGCCAAATGAGGTACCGATTTTCGTGGGATCCTTCAATGGTTTCATAGGCGAGCGAGTCTGGGATTCTGTGATCCGGGAGCAGGTCTACTCCTCCTCCCCCAGCAAATCCCTGCTATAGCACTTCACCAACGCCCCCAGATCAATTTCCAACGCCATCAACTTCAACCGTTCCTGCCGCTGAGCCAACAAGTGCTTAAGCGCCGGTTTTTTATCCGCATTACGGCCATGGTGTAAGAAGCGATGGCAGGTCGGGCAGAGTGCAATGATGTTGGCGCTGACATCGAGCGATTTTTCAAAATGGCTCTGTTCGGCCATGGGGATCAGGTGGTGCGCTTCGATGTAAGGTTTTCCCTTTGCACTAGACAGGAAGGTATGGTGGCTGGGGTCTAGCTCGCACTGGAAGTTGGCGGCCTTGAGCGCTTTGACGGCGTATTTAGGGTTGCGTGGGTATGGGTTGGCTTGTTTCTGGTTGTTGGTTTTGTTTGGAATGTCCACACCACCCACCGGCTCGGCAACTTCTTGGGTTTCGCCCAATTGCTCGAGCACACTCTGCTGGTACTGACTTTCGGTTACCGGTGAGAGTGTCTGCAATGACTTGCCCACCAACTGGAATAAGGTGTCGTAGTGTTGCAGCAAGTGTTCAAAGTCTTGCCGAAATTGGTCTTGCGTGGGTAAGGCGTTGGCCTCGTAGCGATAGCTGACAATGGCGCCTTGCTGATACCCCTTGCCCAGCCTGCCTTTGGTGGCCAAAACAATCTGTCCGGGGATTTCTCTTGGTCGGAGTGTCAGATTGGCGATGGCGCGTTGGGCTGTCTCACTGATTTTGAGCGTTGCGAGCTTGGGGGCGTATTGCTCAGTAAATGCGGTAAACCCTTGGTTCAAGCTGAGGTAGCAAGACTGCATGTCTTCCGAAAACAGTAAGACGATGTAGTAGCCATTCTCTGCGGAGTCGGTGATGGCGGTGCGAAAAACACCCACCCACGGAACTCGCGGCATATTGCCTGATCCGATCGAACCCTTGACGGTGAAGTCTTCGGCACGTTTGCCAAGAAACTGTCGAAATAGCAGGGGAAGGTCATGGAGCAAGCGCTGTTGATCTTTTGCCCCTGCAATCTTGGTAGCCAACCCTTCTGTAAGGCGCTTGGTGTCGAGATAATTCTCGAATACATCGAGTAGTTCGTGCACAGTGTCATCCGCTCGTGTTGGTCTTTTTCGCCTGCCTACTGAGTACCTGTGGTGGTATCTATTAAAACTGGCAGTTTTTTGTAACTGTACACGAATGGCATAATTGCGGGTGTTGACTTACGTCGAATAGGATGAGGGGAGGGCGGGCCCAGTGGACGGTCGATGTGGTTTGTTATTTGGAGAGGGAGACAAGAGCGTGCATCCATCGCAACCCTACGAGCACATGATCTCATCCCTAAGATCAGCCAGAAAGTTGACCAGCGACATGGCACGTTCATGACAAAGAAGTATAGTGCTCTGACACCATTCTTATCCCAGACTACAGCCAACATCATGGATATGCGATCTTCCCATCTGTCGACGTTCATCGATTATTTCCAGCAAGCGTTGCCGCGACTGAAAGAGCGTTATGTCTGGACAATCCCGGATGATCTGCCAGGTTTTCCCGATGCCGGGAAACAAGGCTATGAGCCCAACGTCGCCCTCAAGCGCTTTTTCCATCAAGCCTGGCTTCGTGCGGACTCCGCCAGAAAGCTGGAGTTGGCGGTTGATGTGGTGATCAAATGGGGTGGCGTGCGAGCCAATCAGCCGGAAACCCTGGCCCGTTATGTGCAGGAGGCCGATAAAGCGCAGCCTGAGCTGTCGCTGAAAGGGATTGCCAGTTTTTCAAAGATTCTCTCGATTGTTGCTCCCGATCGCTATGCCATCTACGACGCCAGGGTGGCCGCTTGTCTGAATGCGTTGCAGATTAATCGCGGGGTGACGGCGGGCCTGGCGTTCCACTATGTGCCTGGCCGTAACAATGTGACAGGCAATGTGGCCAAGCAATGTGGTTTTACCCTGATGTCAGTTTTCAAGCGTGAGCAATTGGTGTCTCGGGGTTGGCAAAGTATGCGCAGTCAGGATTGTTATCAAACCTATCTTGATACCTTGCAGGCGTGTTTGCCGCATCTGCCGGGTTATCAGTTGCATGATCTGGAAATGTTGCTGTTTGCGAGTGCCGAGATAGAGTGCCGTCGTGCCATGGACAGTCTGACTAGCCAGAGCGAGGTGATTGCGCTGACCTATGGCGGATCGTTCCGCTTGAACGACCTGATCGCCCAGATCAAGGCATCCGGTCGCGATTACATCATTCAGGGGCAACAGGTTTGCGCGCTGGCCGCGCATACCAAGCCGCACTCGCTGGATTACTGGTTACGCCAGTATGCGAAAAACAAAGATACCAAGCAGGCGGATAATGAGGTGTTGGAGGCGTTGATGGTAACCGGCCGCTTTGATTATGAAGATGAGCTGATCTGCCCGGATACCGGTCGCAAATGTAACGGGCTCCGCCTGCGCCGCTAACCCGCCTCATCAGGCCGTGACCGCCCTTTCTGGGGTTTGGTCGCGGCCTTCTGCTTGTTCTCCACGCCATACATCGCGGACATCTCCGCTACTTTCTCCGCCATTATCTGGCGCAATGACGCCGGTTCCAGCACTTCGATCTGTGGGCCGAAGCTGAGCAGGCCGGCAATCAGGGTGTTGGTCTGCAAGACTTCGGCGCTGTGGCGGTAGTAGTTCTTGCCATCCTTTTTCTCGATGCACTCATCAACGACATGGGTTTGGTTCAGGCGGCTGGCATCCAGCAGGGTATGGGCCTGGCTGCCTGTTTGGGCCAGGAAAACCAGCTTGATCGGCGTCGGCGCTTTGGCAAAATCCAGCTCCCCGGTTTGCAGTGCCCGTTCGAAGCTAAAGGGCTTGATGACGCGTGCGGGTGCCTGCAGTAGCTGCACGTTGCTCATGCGGTGCAGGGCATAGACGACGTGAGTGTCGTCCGGCCTGCTGCCTTTGGCTTTGTGGTTCTCTTCCCGGTCGTAATGGGTGATGAGATAAACGATGGGGCCGCGTTGCAGTACGGCCAGTGGCGACAGAATCGGCGTTGAGGGTTTGGCTGTGCTGCTTTTGTAGGTGATCTGAATTTTGCAGCGTTCTGCCACGGCTTGCAGCACCTTGTACAGCACATCGCCATCGATTTTGGGGGGGGTGAGGCGCAGGTCGCTCGGCGTGATGGCTACCCTGTTTTCATTCAACGCAAGCTGACCATCCAGGGAGGTCAGGTCGCGGATGAGTGCCTGCAGGTCGTCCTGGGTGTTGACATGGGGCAGTCGCTGGCGGATGAGCGGGCCGGCTTCTTGTCGCCATATTTTGGCGAAATACGGTTTGTCCGGATCGCTGCGCCAGGCATAGCGCAGCGGTTTCTGCCCCGGATTGGTGATGGCCAGGTTCAATATCCCGTCATCCTGCTCGTCCGGGTCGCTCATTTGCTGCAGTAGTGCCTGTACGGTGCGAAGGCAGCTGTTTTCCGACAGGGCGCAGAATGCTGCACAGTCTCGCACCTGTGCGGTCAGCTCGCGGGCGGTGCGGCCTTCCGGGTAGCCTTTCAGCAGTGCATAAAGGTGGGTTTTGCGGTCTTCCCGCAATTGCGCGGCGAGTTGGTTGGTCCGGTCTGCCGGGTACTGCCCCATGGTGTCCCCTTGTTGTTTTGCATGCGAATAGTGAATTCGCATGTGATGCTTAAGCTTACTCGCATGAACCCCAGCGCGGCAATCGGCACGCTGGCTTGATGACTCATGAGAGGAGCTTTGCCATGTCTTTTGTTGATCTGATTCCTGATGTTGTCGGTGCCCACATCGAGCGTTTTGCTGCGTTTCTGCACGATCCGGTCAGTTGGCCGGGCAAGGCGCCGCGTGATTGGGCGGTGCATGTGGTGGCGGATGAGGTGCTGCTGGCGCGTCTGCCGGCCACCATCATGACGCGCGATAGTTTGCTGGGGCTGTGTACCGATCCGTCGACGCCGGATGAGGTGTGTTTTTTGGCGGTGTGTGCCTGGGGGGGCATGCGTATCAGTAATGCCCGTCTGGCCTGGGCGCGGCGTGATCTGTGGCTGCCGCTGATTCGGGGGATGCGTTCGCCGGGCTGTCCGTCGCGTGAGGGGCTGTTTGCGCAGTTTGCCGAGGCGCGGGTGCCGGGGCTGGGGCCGGCTTTTTTTACCAAGCTGATGCACTTCTGCGCCGCGGACAAGGGGTGTCTGATCATGGATCAGTGGACCAGCCGCTCGGTGAATTTGCTTTGTGGGACCGAGGTGGTGCGTCTGCTGCGCCAGCCCGGGGCGGTGTCGGTGTCACGGGGCAATCAGGCCGGAAATTATGAGCGGTACTGCCTGGTGGTGGAGACGCTGGCAGCGCAGTTTATGTTGCCGGCTGCGGCGCTGGAGGAGCAATTGTTTGCCGGGGGCGGGCTGCATCGCTGGCGTCAGTATGTGCGTCATTACGGGTAAGGAGGGCACCATGAAAGCGTGGTGGATGGCAGGGTGTCTGCTGTGCTTGCTGGCCGGGTGTGCGGCGGGTCCGTCCGGTCCGTTGGCGGTGGCCACACCGTCGGCACCGCTGGAAGCCGGGTTTGCCGGCGGTCGGCTGAAGCTGGTGTTTGATGCGCAGGGGCGCTGGCTCAGTGTCAGTTCGACGGCGACGGTGCCGATGCTGAGTGCCCTGCCCGGCGCGGGGGAGGAGGCGCTGACGGTGGCGGAGATGAAGGCTCGCCGGCAGATTGCCGAGTTTCTGCAGGTGGAGGTGGCATCCAGGCGCAGTGTGACGGTGCTGAGTCAGACGCTGCAGTCTCAGCAGCCGCAAGCACCGGCTGACGGGGCTGTCGATGAGGAGGCCTCGCCATCGTCGGTGTCGGCGGGGATCGCCAGGCGGTTGAGCGAGCGTCTGGTGCAGTCGTCGCGGGCGATGTTGCGCGGTACGGTGCTGGCAGGGTCGCAGCTGGATGTGGCCAATCGTCAGGCGGTGGTGACGGTGCGGGTGGATCGTCAGAGTCTGTCGGCGGCGACGGGGTTGCAACAGGATCTGGCGGGGGCGCCGTGAGCTGGCGGGGGGGGCTGCTGCTGGTGCTGTGGTGTTGCCGGGGCTGGGCGGATGTCAGTGTGCTGGCCAGTGGGCAGGCGCAGCAGGAGGACGCAGCGGTGCAGCTGGCGCTGGCCGCGGCGATCCGCCAGGCGGCCGGGGTGTGGCTGGTGAGCGAGCAGCAGGCGGCGAAGGGGCGTGTGGTGGCGCAGCGTGAGTCGCAGTATGCCAGTGGTGTGGTGCGTGATTATCAGGTGCTGGGTTGTGAGTCCGCAGAGGGGCTGGTGCGGTGCCGGGTACGGGCGACGGTGTCACAGCAACCTTTGCTGACGTTTGCCCAGCCATCGGATGACGGGCTGGCGGTCAGTGGCAAGGCGGCGGCGGGGGCGCTGGTGGGGCGGGCGCAGCAGTTGGCCGGGGCGCATGCCTTGTTGTCTGCCTTGATCGACCAGCCCTCGGCGGGGGTGTCGGTGCGGGCGGTGGCTTTGGGCTTGCCGGATGACAGTCTGCTGCCTGCCAGTTTGTCACTGACGGTGGGGTTGTCGCTGGACGGGGACTGGCTGGCGCAGTTGTCGGCGCTGTTGTCGCGGCTGGAGGAGGATTTTGCCTGGTTGCCGCCGCTGCCAAGCGGTGGGGTGGCGGTGGTACGCGGCTGGTATGTGCAGCGTTATGCGCTGCGTGAGGTGTCGCTGCTGCAGCAGATCCGCGGGCGTTTGTCGCAGCAGCAGCTGGGGCTGGCGCTGGTGTGGCGCGATGGCGGGCAGGCGGTGCTGGCGCGGCAGTGTTTGTCGGTGGTCACGCATTTGTTCGGACCGAATCCGGTCAGTGTCGGGCGCTGGGGGCGTGGGGTGCTGCGGCCGGGAACGGGCAATGATCCGCTGTGGGTGGCGGATCAGGAGGAGCGGCATCGTCTGGCGGTGTCGCTGCCGGTGGGGGTGCTGGCGGCGGTGCGGTCGGTGCAGGTTCAGGTGGGGTGCGATTCGGGAGGGTAGATCATGTCTCAGTTGTCGGTGTGTCTGAGTGCGCTGGATGAGGACGGGCTGGCGTCGGCGTTTCGGGAGATTGGCGAGGCGTTTCAGCATCAGCTGTTATTGCAGACATTGTTTGGCTGCAAGACGACTTTGCTGTTTTTTGCGCTGGATCCCGCCGGGCTGGCCGAGGGGGTGCTCTGGCTGGAGGTGTTGCTGGTGCTGTGCGGCCAGTCGAAGCCGTATGGTGAACGTGATGTGCGGCTGGTACAGCAGTGTGTGGTGAGCCGGGCGAAGGCGGTGTTTGCCGAGCAGTTCCGTCTGCATGGTGTGGCGCTGGCGGCGGTTCCGGTGCAGGTATCGCTGTCGCTGGCGGATTGGTCTGGGCGGGGGTAGTTGTCCCTCACACCGCGACAAGCCCTGTCACCGTCTATAAAGTGGCTGGCGCGGCGGCCAGTGTCGGTTATTGGTGGCATCAGGACCGGCGTTCGCAGGTCGGGCTGTATGTTAGCCTGTTTGTGCTTTTTATCGAGAAAAGTACGCTGTCGTTCGGCGTCTTGGGTACTTTTGTCCTCGCGGCGGTGATCAGTTTTGGGGGGATGTCGCTCAAGGTGGGGTTGCTGGGTGTTGAGCGGCAATCCAGCTAGTTTGCCTGTCATGACTACTGCCGGATGGCGCGTCCCCAGGCGTTAAAAACCCCGCACAGTGCAAGGCTGTGCGGGGTTTTGTTCATCTTGTCCAGTCGAGCCCCCCCGGACTGTCTTTCGCCCCGGGGTAGTCCCTGTCTCAGCCAAAAGTGACCGGGCCATGATAACAGCTGGCTGCGCCCCCTCACTCCTCTCGCGTCTTCAGCTCGGCAAACTTGGCCGCCATGGTCGGGTTGCCCCGGGTCAGTTTCTTGATGGTGACGTCCTGTGCCTTGTCGTTGGCCAGCCGCAGGTTGCGGTCGGTGCCGAGCAGGGCTTCTTTGGTTTTTTGCAGGTGGTCGATGGATTTGTCGATTTCGTCGATGGCGGTCTGGAAGCGGCGCGAGGCCAGGTCGTAGTTTTTGGCGAAGGCGCTCTTGAAGGTATCCAGCTCGTCTTCAAAGCGGGTGATGTCGATGTTCTGTGCCTTGACCAGCGCCAGTTCGGTTTTGTATTGCAGCGAGTTCATGGCGGCGTTGCGCAGCAGGGTGATGATGGGGATAAAGAACTGCGGCCGCACGACGTACATCTTGGGGTAGCGGTGGAAGACGTCGACGATGCCGGTGTTGTAGAGCTCGCTGTCGGGTTCCAGCAGCGAAACCAGCACGGCGTATTCGCAGCCTTTTTCCTGACGGTCTTTGTCGAGTTCTTTCAAAAAGTCTTCGTTCTTGCTCTTGGTGGCGGTGAAGTCGCTTTCGTTCTTCATTTCGAACATGATGGACACGATTTCGGTGCCGTTTTCGTCATGATCGCGGAAGATGAAGTCGCCCTTGCTGCCGCTGCGCGCGTCGTTGTCTTTTTCGAAGTAGGCACGCGGAAAGGCGGTGGCGCGGATGCGGTTGAATTCGGTTTCGCAGTGCTGTTCCAGGGTTTCGCCCACCATTTTGGTGGAGAGCCGCGCTTTCATGTCGCGCAGGCGCTCGATGGCGTCGTCGCGGTCTTTGATCTGGGTTTCGTATTTGTCTTTGAGCGATTGCTCGGCCAGCTGTTTTTCCAGTTCGGCGCGGGCCAGCCCGTTTTGCAGCTGGTCGCGTTCTTTTTCGATGGCGCTGACGGCCTGGTTGATGGCCAACTGCTGGCTCATCTGGTTAGCTTCCAGCTGCGCCTTGAGTTGCTGGATCTGGCTTTCTTTCTCTGCGGCGGTTTGTTGCAGGGCGGCCTGCAGCTGAGCGGCGGCCAGGGCGGCAGCGGCCTGTTGTTCCTGTCGGACCTGGGCCAGCTGGTGTGCCAGTTCGTCGCGCTGTTTTTCGCTGGCGCTCAGGGCTTCGTTGACGGCCAGCTGGCGGGTGACTTCGCTGGCGTCGATTTTGGCTTGCAGGGCCAGGATTTCAGCTTCTTTGTCGGCGGCGGTCTTTTGCAGTTCGGCTGCCAGCTGGCTGCGCGCGAGCTCGACGGCGCTCTGCTTGTCGCGCTCGGCCAGTTCCAGTCGTTCGTGCAGTTGCTGTTCGAAGGCGGCATCGCGCACTTGTTGCAGGATGTCGGCGTAGCCGGCTTCGTCAATTTTGAAGGCTTTGCCGCAGTGTGGGCAGAGGATGTCGTGCATGGGGGATCCTTGGCGGTGAGCATGTCATATTTCACCATGATGACGCGTCAATATGCGTCGCGCGGTGCTTGAGCTGGTGCTGTATGGATTGGAACAGAACTGCTTTTTGCGTGGAAGACGCGTGAAAAAACCCGCATCAGCCTGGGCTGTGCGGGCCTTGGTTTGTCACGTTAAAGGGTTATTGCGGCATTTGCTTCACAAAGGCCTGGAAATCGTTGTTGCTGCGTACCTTATCAAAATCAGGGTCTTTGGCAAGCATGTCGACACGCGTGAAGCCATTGGCTACAGCACTCTGCAAATACTTGATTGCTGCAGCCGCATCGCCATCTCGTGCTGATAATGCAGCCATGTTGTACCAGGCGAGACTATCTTTGGGGTTGAATTTCAGTGCATCGTCCAGATGCGCCTTCGCCGAGCTCATATCCCCCTGCTGTAAGGCCAGGGCGAACTCATTTACGGCCACTTTGGCTTTGGTCAGGTTCAGATCTTGTGCAGCCAACGTACTGTTGCCTTGTTGCTGTTCTTGCTCGGCCTTGGCAAAACCTGCCTTGATTTCGGCGTCTGAATACACGGTTTTGATGGTCAGGGCCGGCTTGAGGGCTTCAACCACTGCCTTGGCTGGTTTGGTCGTGGCAACCGGGACCGGCTTGGGGGCGACATGAGAAAATTTCTCATATGCCAGGTAACCACCGAATGAACAAATGCCAACTACGATCACGCTGAGGGCCGTGATGAGCACGATGTTCTTGTTGCCTGGCTTAGGGAGGGTTTGCCCGTCAGTAGTCGATGTGCCCGATGCGTGAAGGGGGGCTCCACACTCCGGGCAGACCGGGTCGGCGCTCATGCCTGGCTCAATCGGCAGTCGCTGGTCGGCTTTGTCGCAAGAGCCGTAATTTGTACATTTGTAAGCTGTCATGGATCACTACCAAGTATGTAAAAACAGATGCCAAAAGATCATGGCTGTCCTTTATGCCGGCTGCTCCCGTCCAAGCCGTTGCTTGATGGCCGGCAGGGCTGCACGGAATGCTTTGTAACGCTCATCCTGTAAATCGCCCCCCACCCAATCTTTGACTTGATTGATGAGTGCAATCACCTTGGCGAGCCATTCGCGGCGCAGATCCTCATGGTTGGTTTTTTTCAGTTCAGCAGTCACCAGTTTGCTGACCAGACCCAGTGCCTTTTGATCGGTGATGTTGGCGACTTCCAAGAAGTGGCTGATTTGCAGGGGGAGCTCTTCAGCGAGTCCATCGGCATCAAGGTACTGTAGTACGGTCTCTGTCTTCCCGGTGCTGACACTTTTCCTGTCCAGAATAAAGTGCATGGCATGGGCCAGCATCAGATCCGGCAATTTCTGGGCGGCCAGTTCTTGCCCGCTGGGGACGAACAGGGGTTGCAGGACCTCTTCACCCTCAAGATGTAACAGCACGCTATTGGTATCGGAACTGGCTTTGCGGCTTTCGTAGCGCTTGTGCAGCATTTCCAGCGGCTTGATGAAGCGTAGTGGGAAGAGATTGTCGACTCGCAGGACGGTCAGTTCGTTGGGGCGAACGCCTTCGCGTATGACGGTCATGTTTTCAATTTGGCTTTGGGCGTGGAAGGCCTGGACCAGGCGATCGGCAAACTCCGGGCGTTCTTTGCATTCTGGCAAGAATAGCGCAGCGACCTTCAGGTGTTTGGCTTCGTTGTCGATGCCAGGTCCGCGACGATCTTCTTCAATCCGGTCAAAGCTCATATAGACATTGGCCTGGGCCAGGACATCCCGGGCGAAGTCATTGACTTTGTCATCACTGCCGAGTTCTTCGTACAGTTTTTGGACAATGTTGACACCGAGTACGCGGCGCTGTTCATTACCCATGGACTCATGAGCCAGTTGAACCGAGTTGTCTGATACGCGTTCCAGCAGGTCAGTCAGATCCTGGCGATCAAGGCGTTGCACCATGTCGGTGAATCCACTGCCTTCGCTGCCAAGCCGAGTGAGAATTTCATTACGGACGGCCTGGGCATGCTCGCGTTGGCGAGCTTCATTGGTCAAGAATCGCTTATTCAGGTCTAGAACATCATCACGGTTGTAGACGCGCTGCTTGTATTCGTTGTCGTCACTGTCCGCTCGACAACGGGATGCAGACTGCTGTTGGAAGTCTTCGACGGCAGCATTGAAGGTGGCGCGTAGCCTGTCCACTTCAATACACAGGTTGGTGACTTGAGAAATGAGCTCTTCCAGGAGCTTTTTGGCAAAGCCCCAGGCTTCTGCCAGCGTACGCAGGCTGTAGTACTGCTCCATCGGTCCCGAAACTTCGGTCAGCAGTGTGCTCCAGTTGCGTACCATTTTGGTCAGGGCCCATTGCTTGTTCCATTCCTGGACTGCCCGGTCAATCTGAGCGTAGGTTTCTTCGGATTTGGCCTGGCACTTGAGTTGGTTCTCGCCTGCAAAGCGGTATTTCTCTTGCAGCAGTTCGGTCAGAATGGTCAATAACCGATGAACTTCACTGATTGAACGGGAGCCAGATTTCCACTCCTGGAATAGCCCCTGCTCAAGGTTTCGACAAATATGACGGGCAATGTCGACTTTGGCCTTTTGCTTGGTTTCATAGAATCGTTTCACCCCGCCAGCTGCACGGTATCCCTCATCAAATACGCGCTCGCAGCGGAGTTTCAACTCATCGAATAGCCGCTCTTTGTATTTTTCTTCTTCCTGTACGCTGGTTTTGGCTGTGGTGATGACCGTGTTCCAGAAGTCATTGATGGGTTTCCATCGCACGTTGTTGGCATCATCGGGCAAAATGCCACGAGAGAGGGTCAGATGCTCGTCAGAGAGCATCCAGTGCGCCAGGTTCTCTGGTTTGCGTACTTCAGAGTAAAGGTCGACGGCGCGCGGTTCATCCAGATAGCCAAGGCCATCTGCCCAGTTGTTGTACATCAGTTGCAAGGTTGCGCTGCGGGCAAAGTTGAACGTCAGGAATTCTTGGATTTCTTCTTCTGGGACAACCAACCGTTTGATGCCGAATGCCAGGAATCGCTTTGAGCGTTGCGCAATATGGGAGTCTTCAGGCGCAGTTTCATTTGCCTTGTCTCCATTTTCAGAGTTCTCTGACTTGAAGAGCCCTGTCCAGTGCGTACCCAGGGTCTTTTGGTAAATAAAGTCGGCCACAATGTTGGGTAGCGTTTCGCTGACATCAACAATGTGATGGCTTTCGTTTTCATTGGTAAAAACGTAGCAGCCATTGAAAACAGGATCGACCAGTTTGAGTGGTTGCCCATCATTGACAATGTCTACCGGGTTGAAGCTCCCGACATTGAGTGCGTTCAATTCTGCCAATGCAGCATAACCGTTGGCATGATAGTTGCCGCTATCCCAACCGGGCTTTGGTTGAGCTTCCGGCAGCAAGGCGTAAATCAGAATGCGATAGTCTTTGGGGTCTTTTCCCTGTTCTGACAGCATATGCCGCAGTTGTGCGACCACATCAACGACTGCGCCACTACCAGTACCACCGGCCAGGCCGCAGCAAATGTGGAAGGTCACTCGAGCATCTCTGGCCGAGTCGGTCAGTACCTTGACTCTGCCCTGGATCTTGGCCATTAAGTCGCGGCCTTTGCTGGCGATCAACATGCGACCAAATTTACGTCGCTGCCCGCCTTGTGCCGAATCGATATTGGTTTTTGCCAGAGACCTGAAGACATCAATCGGTTTCAGCCATGGCGCAATGTTGGGGAAGCTGTCGAGCTGATCCAGCATTTTATCGATGCGAGCACCTTCAATGAGCAATTTCTGACTGTCGTCCAGATGAAGGTCCTGCCCTGCAATACGCCATCCATGCGCTTTGTTGCTCATCGCATGTGGGTCAGAGTCGACATAGAGAAATTCGAACTTCACGGTTTGGTCAGGGTTGCGATCACTGGCAATAGCCTTGCGCAACTCTCGCAAGATATTCCCACCTGTCCCGCCTAAACCAATGATCATGTGGTTGCGAGTTTGTACGAAATCAGCGCTCATAAAGCTCTCTCTAGAAACGATTTAATTGTTCAGGTACAAAGATTGCTGTTGGGGCAGTGCCAGGATCTGTGGTGTCTGGGTTGCGCTTTTTTCCTGTTCGACCTGTTTTTCGACTTTGGGACGGGCGTATTGAAATGCTGCATTGACCTCTCCGGTCTGTTGCAAGCCTTCAATCAGGTAGTGAGTAAACACACCGTTCTGAAGTTGATTGGATTCCCATGATTTTTCTGCGGCACTGCTGGCTGTCAGTAAGAGGGTCAGGTCTTTGCTAGCGTTGGCATCGACAGTCGTATGTTGTTTACCCAGATACTGGAGATTGGACAGGCTGGGACTTGCTGTGGCTGTCTGTTCCTCTTCGACGAACAGATCCTTGGCTCCACTGGCCATAAAGCCAGGTAGTTTGCTGAAGGCTGCACCGCTGTAGCAGGTGTCGAGGATGAACAGCAGCTGCACTCCCTTCATTGCCGAGATGAAGCTCTGGATTCGGGTGTCTGAGAGTGAGGTATAAAAGATTTGCTCGCGAGGGGTGATTACGGTGTCGTAGGTGATTACGTTCATATTGCCCTGATCATTGGGGGGGGCGCCATGAGAGCTGATAAAGACTACGACAGTGTCTCCCGGGTGAACCTTGCGTTCCAGTTGGGTCAATGCCGTATCTATGTTGCGCAGTGTGGCCTGTTCATTGAGCATTAACTGGACGTTCGCCCTGGTGAAATGCCCTCCGCGTGTTGCAACCAGATAGTTGGCAAAATCCTGAGCATCCTTGGCAGGGTAAGTCAGTTGGGGGACTTTGCTATTGGCGAAGCGTTGCACGCCAATGACTAGCCCATATTTCTGTGCGGGTGCCCGACCTGGGATGGCGCCAGGGGTATGTGAGAGATAGAGGGCTCGTTCCATGAGCTGTTTCCATTGCTCAGGGTCGATCCGGTAGTGAATGTCTTCTGGTGTGGTGGGGGCGACATGGCTGACGCCAACGATGCTCTGGGCGATCGAAAATGCTTTCTGGACTTCCCTTCGGTCTTCATAGTGACCTTTCAGAATAACGCGTCCAAGATCGTCTAGTCCGACAGTGGCTTGTGTCAGACCTTGAGTCTGGAATGCCGCCCGGATGTCATTGAGGTCTTCCGTGCTGATTCCTGCAGCACGGCAAGTTGTTATCCAGAAGATCAGCAGTAAGCAAAAAAAACGTGAGAATCGTGCCATTTCCATGACCATTGAGTATTCAGAAGGTTAGCGAATATAAAACCCGGCAGTCTTCTCGCTATGGAGGCCCATGCCATCCAGCGCCAGGGTCATGCGATAGGGACCTTTGGGGATGTCGTTGGGCATTGGCATTTTGTTGGTCAGGGTCGCACTACCTGCCCTGACGTAGTCGTTCGAGGTAACAGGTGGCATTTGCTGATAGGACAGCCGGTTCACAGGGATGTTTTTTTGTCCTACGAACAGCATTTTCCCGTCCACAATGAGTGGCTGACCATGTTCGTCGGCATAGACGCTGTGGTTGTTTGCTACGGTTGTCGTCCGGGGAATTTCCATCATGATTGATTCAGTCAAATTAATGTCTGGATGACTTGAATCAGTGGTGTTGACCCGATAGGTAAATCGGTAGACCAGCTCCTCTCCCTGCTTGATGTTGTTCACGCTGAACGCGCTGATATTCAGGCTGTTTGAGGCCGGGACGGAGGTCTGTGGGTGAAGGTCGCTGGTGGTTGTGGTTTTGTAGACTGCCGCACAATTCCGCCAGGCCAGCCAGATGCCGCCGGCTGCAGCGGCTACTCCGGCACCTGTCGCTACTTGCTGGTTTGCCCCTCCTGCATTTAACAATGTACCGATCGCTACCCCACCCAATACAGCGCCAACGGTATTGGCTGCCATACATTGTTGAAAGTTGTCGAACGCCGGTTTACCAGTGACCGGGTTATATGCGCAGGACGTCAGAAACGAAACCGCACTCACTACCACTGTCAATTGCAGGAAGGACTTGTTCATTTTATTGGTGTGACAAGGTTAGTCTGAGGGTAACTGCCTTTGCCGTCATGGAAACGGGCACAGAGCTGACCGAGTAGACAGCAGGTTTGACCGGATTCGAGGTATCTTCATAGAAAAGATCTTTGCTGCCGGTATTCAATGCAACTTTGTTCCAGGTTTCTGCACTGGCTGTACTTGGATTGAAAGGTTTTGCTTGTGGCATATCCGCCAGGGGCTGCGGCGACACGAGAATCAGAACCTCTTCATTGCCCGGTGTCGAGTCAAAACGAATCAATCCCTTGCCTGGAACGGTATAAGAGACGCCTGCTTTTACTTTTGCAGGCCTACCATCAACCGGATATAGCAGATGCATATTGCCCGAGCTGCCGGCGTTCACAACATACAAATATCCGGTCATATTGGTTTGAATGCCAAGACGTACGGCATCGCCAGATTTGAATGTGTGGGATGGCGTTTGAATCTGTTGAACGTGCCCATTGTCATCAACGACTTCAATCCAGGATTTGATGCCGAGATTGGTCGGTTTGTGGTGTTTGCTGATAACTTTATGAGGTGCGGCTTGGGCGCTGTGTTGAGCGACCTTTTGCGCATTCTGTGTGGTCGGACTGACTGTTTGAGTGGTTGGCAGGCTGGTTTTCTCGGTCGTTGCCAATTGTGGCATATCGTTCATGCCATAAAACAATGCTTTGGCGCCCGGTGAGCCATTATCCGCAGATGCCAGATGAGAAAAGCTAATTAGACTCAATGCCAAGATCACTGATTTCCGCATGGAAATATCCTCACCACTCAATTCATTTAAGAAAGTGTCCCTGTCGTTGGGGACAAAACGCTACTTATCGAAATACTATACATATTCGCAAAACATAAACAAGCTGCTGTTGCGTCTCTTTGATGCAACATAAATCCGGCTGGATGGTATGTTCATTTCGCCGGAAAATTTATCTTGATCCCTGTGTGCTTTTCGCAAAATTTGTGATTGAATTCATATGCTTGGGATTTTGTTGGCCCGACGATGATATCTAAAGACGATCGATCTCCACGATTTCAGCCGTGTCCTCACTCTTGATGCCTCCTGCCAGAGTGACGGTGGTTGTAAGGGGGGTACCGCAATACACATTTCTCATCCGTGCCACCTGCTCAACAACCACTTCGCGCAATTTAGCAGGCTCGAGCACCGTAACATTCTCGCCACCCGCCAGAATCCAGCGCAGTAGCTGCCCGCTGGACGGAATCTCTACCGTCAGCAGTGAGCCATCTCGCTCTTCCAGGGCAGTCAGTTGCTGGCTGCCGTTCAGCGGACAGTCGTAGACCAGTTGTTCGATGTAGCCACGCACTTCCAGCTTGAGTTGGATCATTTCGCCGTTGGCGAAGTCGGCACGGCCTTGTTCGATGTGTAGTCCCAGGTCGAAGTCCGGGTTGCTGCGCGCGGCAATGGGCAGGCATTCGGCGCTACAAATGCGATCCACGGCATACATGCGGTCGCCGTGCTCGTCATTTTTCATGGCGTACAAATAGATGCGCGGCCCGCGCTGGATCATGCCCAGCGGGTGCAGGACCGGGGTTGTGACTTTGTCGGTCCGGTCGCGGTAGGTCACCTTGAGGGCCTTACCGCTGGCCAGGGCGCGCAGAACGCAGCCGAGTACATCAAAGCTGAACTGGGCAGGCTGCAGGCGCAGCGAGTCCGGCAGAATGCGCAACTTGTGTTCGTCCAGTGCGGTGCCATCGTCGCGCAGTTGCAGCTTGCGCAGTACTTGGCTGAGCTGGCTGGCCGACACCATGCCGCTCAGTTCCTGCTTGAGTTGCAGCACCAGGTAGTCCCAGACTTCGGCGTCAAATTCCAGTGGTTCTTCGATGCGCTGGTAGCGCGGGGTGCCATCTTTGCTCTCCAGTACACACACCCGGCCTTCTTCGGCCATTTCCTTCAGATCGCGCTGCAGGCTGCGACGACTCAGTACTTTCATGCCGGGAGCATTGGCCAGTCGCGCTTCGATTTGCGCCACGCTCAGGCCCTGTACCTTGCCTTGGCGGTCACTGGGGAGCAATTGTTCGATGGCCTGCATGCGCAGGATGCGCTCTTGGGAGGAGGCGGACATAGGGGGTTTTTAATCTCTCACTTGCTTTTAAGGCTACTTCGGCAGTGCGACATCCTTTGTCGCATCAGGTCGTCGACCACAATGAGTTGGTGTCAAGTCATGCTTAGCGGACATGTGCTTCCTGTTCGTAGGCATAAATACTTTTTCACGGTATTTGATTCGCATAAACATATCAGATGTTTGTTGCAAACGCTTTAGAGATTTCGCAAATGTTGATCATGGCCAAGTGACGACAGATCTTGTCGCACCCACCTTGCATACTTGCGGCATGTCATGGCCAGGACCTGATGGATGTTTCCCGAAGATAAACACCGAAGTCATCACGATATGCCGTTCATCATCGCTGGCGTGGTGCTGATCGCACTGGCCTTTTCTGTGGCGGGACAGTTGCCGCGCAAAGCCCTGCTGTTCGTTGCCGCTATCCTGTTGGCCATCGGCTTACCCTGGGTGGGTGGGCCGCTGTTGCTGTATCTGATTTTCAAGCGCTGAGGCGCTGTTCCTCGGAGATGAGCATGCCGATTCCCCCGCGTCCTCGTACCTATCAGTGTCCACAGTGCCACTGGCGGCGCAGTTTTGCGCCGCAGGGTGATGTGTTGTGCCTGCCACCCTGGGTGCGGCGTTGTCCGCGCTGTGGTCATGAGGGGATGCAAAGTCGCCGCGCCGATCCGCTGTCTGCGCTCAAAGCACGACTTTGGTCCCTTCTTGGTTGAATCATGGATATGTCTGAAATCTGCTGTTTGTCTGAGTCTGCGCCCGTCTCGGTGCAGGGACGGCTGACCGAGTTGGCCCGTTTGACGCAGTTGCTGGCTGAGCGGGGTCTGGACCGGATGCCGCTGATCGAATTGCGCCGGGTGTTGCAACTGGAGGGCATCCGGCTGGCGGCGCTGGATTTGTCACCGGCAGCGCAGGCTGCGTTGCCGTTTTTGTCCCGGCTGGCGTACGGCGAGATTTGCCGGCGTCTGTTGGACTGAGGCGTTTCTTTGGGAGAGTGATGATGGATGAGGTGAGCTTGGATGACGCAGGCGTAGACGTGTTGATAGAGGGGAACGGTAGTGTGAGTGAGCTGTTCTTCCAGGCACTTCGGATGGTAGGGCAGCAGTTGCAAGCCTGCGCGGATGAGATGGACAACACTGTGTCTGACCAAGATATTGGCTAGAAAGAGAGAAAGGGGGTCAGGTCTTTCATTTTGCACGCAGCGCAAAACGAAAGACCTGACCCCCTTCAGCCCCCCCTCACCACCCCGGCGGCGGTGGCGGGGTCATCGCCCGCGGCGGCTGGCTGTGCTGGGCGCTTTCAAAGTGGCCGTAAATCGGCACTTTCTCGCCTTTGGCATACATGCACTGGGTATAAGCCTGGTCGTAGCGGTGCTGGGTGACGTGGCCGGACTGTTCGCCGGCGCCGCTGCCGGCCAGGGTACCGCCCAGCAGGCCGATGCCGGCACCGACCCCGGCGCCCTGGTGGTTGCCGCCGATCAGTGCCCCGGCGGCCGCGCCAATCAGCGTGCCGACGGCGGCGCTGGTCAGGGCGCTGTCGGTGGCGTTTTGCTGCGCCTGGCTGCCGTGGTTCTGGTATTGCGCGTACTGGCGGCAGTTCAGGTCGTCGGCCTGGAACTGGTCAAAGGTTTTGCCCTGGCCGGGCAGGGCCATGACCGAGGGGCCTTCCGGGTAGGTGGCGCAGGCGCTCAGGCTCAGTGCCAGCGGGATCAGAGCGAGGGTGATGAGGGCGGTTTTCATGGGGTGCCGACTCCTTGCGGCGGGGTAGCGGGGACGGTTTGCCAGGGCACGGTGCAGCGCGGCACATAGGGGTAGTAGCCCCTGGGCTTGGCGCAGTAGTACCAGCTGGGCGTGTTGCTGGCGGCGGGCTGGGTATTGGCCACGGGCTGTTGCTGCACATAGGCCGGTGGGGTCACCGGCACCACCACGGTGGGCGGCGGGTAGTAGTACACCGGCGGCGCGACATAGACCGGCGGGGCAACGTAGACCGGGTGGTGCCAGTAGTGGTAGCGGGGGTAGTAGCCCAGGCCGATGCCGATGTCGACATGGGCGGCCAGCGCCGGGCCGGTCAGCAGCAGGCTCAGCAGGGCCAGGCAGGGGCGGGCAAAGCGTGTCATGGTGTCACCTCGCTCATCAGTCAGGATTCGTCTGATGGCTTTATGACGCAAAGTCATTGCCCGCTTGTGTGCGATGGCGGCAAAGCGTGTGGCAATGTGTATGACAGCCGTGTTGGCAAAACACGGCCATCAATGGTGACAACAGTCATACGAACGGGGTCAGGTCTTGTATTTTGCATCAGGACGCAAAATACAAGACCTGACCCCGTGTTTGTGGGGCTTAGTCGGGCTGTGAGGCCAGGCGCTGGCGGTAGCCCTGCATGACCGACAGGGTGGATTCGTGCCAGTGCAGGCCTTTGGCGATGAGTTCTGCCCCGGGTGGGGTCAGGGCGGCGATGATATGCGCGGGCGGGTCTTCGTGCGGGGCGAGGTGGCCATCGCAGATGCGGAAGTACCAGGCTTTGGCTTCGTCAGTCAGGGTCATGGGCGCTTCTCCGGCGGGGTTTCTGCCAGATATAGCCAGCCTGGGCGGTGCTTGCAACCCGTCTGTCAGCAGGGTTATCTGCGTCGGCTAGTTCAGGAGCTTCACCGGGTCAAAGCCAATACGCATGCCGCCCCAGTGGCGCTGGCCGACGCTGACCGGCAGGACGATTTCCGAGACCACTTCGCCGGTGTCGCGGCAGAAGGTTTGCAGCAGGAAGGGGGCGGTGTTGCGTGCCGCCTTGAGGCTGACCGGGTCGTCGTAGCGGCGTTTGTCGCGGCTGTATTTCAGGTCGTGTTCCAGGTTGCCGGTTTGTGGCTGGCAGGCGTCGCTCATATAGGTGGGGGCGTAGCCGTTTTGGTCGAGCAGGCCGCAGTAGATGACGGCCGGGGTGTCGCGTACGCAGGCGTCGTAGCTGGCGCGCAGGGTCTGTTCCACGTGCTGGTCGTAGGCGGTGTGGAATTTGGCCGGCTGGCTGCCGGGGATGGGGCGGTATTGCTGGTCGAAGACCTGGATGCCCTGGGCCAGGCACTGGTTCAGGTAGGTTTGGACCTCGTCACGGGCTTTTTTGGCGCGGTTGACCATGTCGTCGAAGGGGCCTTCGCCCACCACAAAGCGCGAGACCAGTTCCTGTACCGACTCGGTGTCACTGGCCAGCGAGCTGGCGACTTGTTCGGTCTCGACCAGGCGTTCGCGGACTTCTTGTCCCAGGCTGTGGATGCGTGCGACTTCGCCGTTGATCTGGCGGTTGGCGCCGGCCAGCTGGTCGAGGGTTTGTACCATATTGTCCAGGCTGTCGGCGGTTTGCTGGAAGTCGCCGATCATGTGCGAGAACTGTTGCGAGGCGCGGCCGACCACCTCGCGGGCTTCGACGGTGCCGTGGCGGATGTCGTCGGTCTCGACTTCGGTGTTGGCGACCAGTTGCAGCATGTTGTCGATGTTGCCGGAGATTTCGTTGGAGGCGGATTTGACGCGTTCGGCCAGTTTGCGCACTTCGTCGGCCACCACGGCAAAGCCGCGGCCTTGTTCGCCGGCGCGCGCGGCTTCGATGGCGGCGTTGAGCGCCAGCAGGTTGGTCTGGTCGGAGATGTCTTTGATCAGGTCAACGATGGATTTGATGCTGGCGGAGCGGGTGCTCAGGTCTTCGACGGTGAGGTGGAAGTGGCTGACCTGTTCGCTGATGTGACTGATGCGTGCCGAGACCTGGTTGAGTTCGTCGAAGGAGGCTCTGGCCAGTTGCAGATTGGACTGGGTGGTGCTGGAGATGCCGTGGGCGTGCTGGCTCAGGTCGTCAATGCCCCGGGTGGAGCTGTCGCTGATCTGGTGGACCTGGGTGGCACTTTGCTCCTGCTGGTGGGCCAGTCGGGTGGTGGTTTGGACGTTGCGCCCGGTGCGGGCGGTGTCGACGGCCAGGCGGATGCTCATCAGCCGTACCTGGCTGATGATTTCGCGCATTTTGGTGACGAAGCGGTTATAGGACTCGGAGAGCTGGCGGATTTCGTCGTGGGTGATGGCCGGGATGTCTTGCGACAGGTCGCCCTGGCCGGCGCCGATGTCGTCGAAGATGCGGATGATCATGCGCAGTGGCCGCACGATGAGGAAGCGCAGGTACCAGATCTGGAACACGATGGCGATGAGCGAGAACAGCCAGAAGCCGGCGCTCCACCACAGCAGGGTGCTGAGTGAGCCGGCCATGCTTTGTTGGGTGGCGGCGCTGGCGCTGCCGCTTTGCAGGACCTGGCGGATGCTGTCGAGTTGCAGGTAGAGGTAGATCAGCAGGCAGAGCTGCAGCAGGCTGATGAGCAGAAAACTGCCGAGTTTGCGGCCCAGGCTGTGCCAGAAGGTGCGTTCTACCCAGTCATAGAGTTGTCTGAGCATGCCCATGTTTTTCCCTGTGATGGTGTTTATTTATGTTTTATGCCAAAAACATATCACAGCTTCCTGCTGTCCCGGTAGTCCGGTGGCAGGGTTGGGCAGGGCGGCTGTGCAGCAGGTTTGACCGAGATCAGGGGTGGTGTGACGTGCGGTGTTCAGTGTACCGGGCTGCCTTGCCGGGCGGGGGTCTCGCTGGTGTGCAGTTCGCACAGGGTGAGGGTGAAGCGCAGGTCCTGGCAGGCGTTGCGTGAGCGGGCGCTGGCGGCGAAGCGGGTGTGGAAGGCATCCATCGGGCCGTCGCTGGCCAGTTTGGCCAGGTCGTTCAGCAGGGCGTCGCGCTCCGGCATCGGGCCTTGCCGGGTGACGGTCAGGACGATCAGCCGGTCGCCGTGGTGCCAGCCGTGGTAGGTGCTGCTGTGCAGCAGCGGGTGGCTGCCACTGCCCAGGCGTTCGCTGTTGCTGGCGAGGCTGTGGCGTTGCCGGCCGTCCTGGCCGACCAGCAATACCACGTCCATGTCGCCGTTCCACAGGGTCAGGGTGTGTTGGGCGGGCTGGATGTGGCACAGCAGGAAGCGCACCGGGCGGGTATGGCCGAAGCGTTCGATGTAGTGCTGGTTGAGTCGCTGCAGCAGTTGTTCCGGTTCGAGCTGCTGGTTGATCAGCTGGTGGAAGCCTTCGATCAGGCTGTAGGCGCAGATGGCGGTGGACAGGCCGTCTTGCTGGAAGTCGGCCAGCAGCAGGTATTCATCGCCATGCCGGGTGTGGCGCAGGCTGACGACGTCGCGGCAGAAGCGGCTCTGGCTGCAGTGGTATTGCTGCAGGCGGGAGGCCTGCAGCGGGTCGTGGGCCGACAGGCGCTGGATCAGTTCGGCGGCCAGGGTTTGTTCGGATTCGTTTTCGTCGAAGTAGTCGGCCAGCCGCTTTGAGTCGGCGTTGATCTGCGGGTAGGCGCGGATGATGCGGGCAAAGACGTTGACTTTGGCCAGCAGCAGGGCGGGCTGGATGGGTTTGACCAGAAAGTCGTCGGCGCCGGCGTGGTAGCCCTCGAGGATGATTTGCGGGCTGCGCGCCTCGCCCATCAGCAGCACCGGGATCCAGTAGCGGGTGGTGCTGTCGCGCAGGTGGCTGAGCGCGGCGATGCCGCCGATGCCCGGCATGACCAGGTCCATCAGGATCAGGTCGGGGCGGTAGCGTTTGCAGAAGGCAATGGCCTCTTCGCCTGAGTGCACGTAGTGCACGTCATGACCGGCTTGTTCCAGCAGGGTGGTCAGTGTTTCGCACTGGGCCCGGCTGTCATCCGCCAGCAGGATGAAGAGTCTGCGTTTGTTGAGGTTCAAGGGTCGGCATCCACGGGGCGCAGGGGCAGGGCCATGCGCTTCTTTCAGGCTATGCAAGGAGTGTGGCCGAGGCAAGAAATATCGGTCAATGGCTTTTATCTTGGGGTATTTGACGCTTATCAAGCGGCAGCTTCGGCCAAACGCGTAACAACGGGGTCAGGTCTTGTATTTTGCATCAGGATGCAAAATACAAGACCTGACCCCGTCGGTGGAGCGACCCCGTCGGTGGACCCCGTCGGGGAGGGGTGGCTCAGACCTTGAAGGCGGCGAGGGTCTGGTTCTGGCGTTGTACCAGGGCATCCAGTTGCCGGGCGCTGTCGGCGGTCTGGCTGGCGGCGGCGCTGGATTGTTCGGCCATTTGCGCGGTTTGTTCTACGCGCATGGCGATGTTGTTGCTGGCAATGCCCTGTTGCTGAATGGCCGCCGAGATTTCGCTGATGCTGCCGGAGGCGTTGTTGACGTTCTCGCCGATATGGCCGATGGCGCTGTTGGCTTCGTCGGCGCGCGCCACGCCGGTGTCGACCAGGCCGCCGGCGGTTTCCATCTGGCTGGTGGCCTGCTTGGATTTGTCGATCATCGAGCTGATGGTGGTGGAGATGTCCAGGGTGGCGCGGGCGGTGCGTTCGGCCAGTTTGCGGACTTCGTCGGCCACCACGGCAAAGCCGCGGCCTTGTTCGCCGGCGCGTGCGGCTTCGATGGCGGCATTCAGGGCCAGCAGGTTGGTCTGGTCGGCAATGTCGCGGATGGTGCCGATGACCGAGCCGACTTGTGCGCTGTCGGCTTCCAGCTGGCGAATGCTGTCGACCGATTCTTTGACCACGCTGGAGATCTGGTGGATGTCGGTGATGGTCTGGTGGATGGTGCGCGAGCCGTTGTCGACCAGGGTGCGGGCATGTTCGGCGCCTTCGCGGGTTTCTTGTGCCTGGGCGGCGACGTGGTTGATGCTGACGGTCATTTCTTCGATGGTGGCGGCCATATTGGCGGAGGCTTCGCTCTGCGCGGTGGCGGCGGCGGAGACCTGGGTCGAGGTTTCCATCAGTTGCCGCGAGGCGGTGCCGACGTCTTTGGCGACGTCCAGCAGGGTGCGCACGCTGTTCTGCAGCTTGTCCAGCAGCTGGTTGAAGGCGCGGTTGGCCTGTCCGACTTCATCCTGGCTCTTGACCTCGGCGCGGATGCGGAAGTCGAGGGTTTCGCTGACCTGGGTCAGGTTGTGGCTGAGCTGGGCAAAGCCCTGGCTGATGGCTCGGTAGATGGTGGCGGAGAGGAAGCCGACCACCAACAGGGCCAGGCCGATGCTGAGCAGGGACAGCAGGCGCGCGAGGGAGTAGGCGTCCTGGTTGTCGCTGGCCAGCCTGGCTGCGTTGTCTGTGTTGAATTTGTAGTGATCATCCAGTGCCTTGCTCATCGCTGCGGCGACCTGGCTGGCATTGTTGAGTGTGGCGACGGCCTTGTCGTGCTGGCCGGCGCGTTCGGCGTCAATGATGCTTTGCACGATGGGGCGGTAGGCGGCCATGGCGCTCTTGACGGCCTCGAGCAGCTGGCGGTCGGTATCGTTGGAAAGGTGGTTGGCCTGGTAATCGGCGATGGCATCGTCAAATTTTTTGTTGGCGGCGTCGAAGGCGGCGATGTTCTTGTCTTTCTCGGCCTGGGTCGGCACCAGCAGCATATTGCGGATCGACACACGGATGCTGGTCAGGGCATCTTTGGCCTGGTTGATGTCATGCAGGCTGGGAAAGGTGTTGTCCATCACATACTCTAAGCGCGACTGCGACTGGCTGAGATTCCACAGGCCGAAGCTGCCGACGGCGATCAGGGCCAGCATCGCCAGGCTCAGGGTGATGAGCAGTTTTTTGGAAATGGTCATGAGAGGTCCCCGTTGGTCTTGCGTGCGCCGATGTCGTGGTCAAATTTTGCCGACGCTGCATATGATGTATAGATGGGCGCTGGCGGAATGCCAATTGGCTGATTCACTGTTTTTTACTTACTCGTCTGCCACCTTGAACAGCGCCAGGTTGCCGCGCATCTTTTCTGCCTGTGTGCTGAGTCTGGCGGCGGAGGCGGCGCTGTCGACGGCGGTGCGGGCGGTTTGTTCGGCGCTTTCGGCAATGGTGGCCACTTCGTCGGCCACTTCGTTGCTGTGGGCGGTTTGTTCGGCAATTGCCTGATCGATTTCGGCCACGACCGCCAGCACTTCGGCGGCGCTGTCGCGGATCCGTGCTACGGCATTGCCGGCATCGGCCACGTGTTCCACGCCTTGTTCCACACTGCTCACCATATCGCGCATGGCGTCGGCCACGATGCGCGAGTTTTGCTGGATGTCGCTGATCACGCCATCGATTTCGTTCGTCGACTGGGCGGTGCGGTCGGCGAGTTTGCGGACTTCGTCCGCCACCACGGCAAAGCCGCGTCCGGCCTCGCCGGCGCGTGCGGCTTCGATGGCGGCATTCAGGGCCAGTAGATTGGTTTGCTGGGCCAGTTCATTGATGACGCCGACCATGCCGGAAATGGCGTCGGTTGAGCGCTGCAGTTGGGTGATGCGTTCGGCGGCGGTGCTGACCATGGCCGAGATCATGCGGATTTCGCTGACGGTCTGGTGGATCACGCTGTCGCTGGTGTCGGCGATGTCGGAGGACTGGCGGGTCAGTTCGCTGGCCTGGCGGGCGCGTTCGGCAATGGTGGCGATGTTCTGGGCGATGAGCGCCAGTTCGCTGCGCATGTGCTGCGCGGTCTGGCTGCCGTGTTCGGCCGAGGCTTGCAGCTGGGTGGCGGAGTGTTGCATCTGTTCGGCGGCGCTGGTCACGGGCTGCAGGTCGGCGGACAGGTCTTGCAGTTTGTGTTGCAGGACGTCGAACAGCTGGTTCAGGGCGCGGATGGTGCGTTCGGCCTTGCTCTGGCCGCGGGATTCGACCCGCAGGGTGAAGTCGCGTTGTTCGGCTGCCCGCAGGATGGTGCGCTCGACGGCGCGCAGGTCGAGCAGTTCCAGATAGGCGCGGTATTGGCGGTAGAAGAACAGCAGCAGGCCCAGGTAGAGCAGCAGCATCAGGCCGGCAGCCTGCCACAGCCGGGTCTGATAGGCGGCGTGGATGGGCGCAAGCAGGCTGTCGAGCAGGGCGGGCGACAGGTAGTAGTAGAGTACCCAGGGGCTGTCGCTGTGGATGTTGAGCGTGCGGGTGTACAGGTGCGGGCCGGCGGTCTCGGGGTGTTTCAGCAGCTGGCCCATTTCCGGGTTGCGCCGGTCGTAGATGCGGATGTTGTAGGCGGCATTGACCAGGGCAAAGGGGGATAGTTGCTGCGGCATGCTCAGCCCGGCCTGACGGGCGGCTGCGCGGTCTTTGTCGGTGAGGATCAGGTAGGGGACGCCGACCAGGGCGGCTTCGTACAGATTGCTGCGCGAGATCACCGAGATGACGCCACTGAGGGTCTGGTCTCCGGCATGGTAGAAGGGCACGGAATACAGGAAGCCGTTGGCATCCAGCACGCTGCAGTTTTTGATTGAGTAGTACTGCTCGTTGTCGCAGGTGCGCATCAGGGGGGAGGCGAAGGCCGGAATGTCGTCCGGGGTCTTGAAGTCAAAGCGCGGGTAATGCTGGCGGATCAGGGCGATCTGCTGCGGGAAGTAGGCGTATTCGAAATCTTCCAGTTCTTCCGGCTTGTCCGGGTCCTTGGCCTCGCTGGCGGCCTCGGCTTCTTTTTTGCTCGGGTCCATGCGCAGGGTATCGAACATGAAGAAGGGCACCTGGCCCTTCTTGCCATCCAGTCCGTTCAGTACGGCATAGACTTCCGATACATGGGTGTTGCTGGCCAGGTTGTTGAAGATCTGCTGCACGGTGTAGAAGCCATCCGCGGAGAATCGTCCCAGCTCGACGGCGTTTTTCTGGTCGCCCTGGCGGTTTTCTCCGCTGATGGCGCGCACGCTGGGCAGCAGCGAGATGGTGCGGGCGTTCTGGTACATGGCATTGAACATGCCTTCCAGCTGGGTTTGCTTGGCGGTCAGGTCGCGGTCGAGGCGCTCGGCGATGATGGCCTGTTCTTCCGTGGCGCGGCGCTCCTGGTAGTCGCGCTGCAGCAGCCAGCTCACCAGCAGGGAGAGCAGGCCGATCAGCAGGGTGGCCAGCAGGCAGCGAACGATCAGAAAGCGCCGGGGGGTGCGGGAGCGGGCGGTCATCACGGGGGTCCTTGGTGGAAGCCTGAGTGTTCTATCTATTTGTTCTATTGTTTATTGATATTAATTCCTGATTAAATATTTGCTTGTTATTTTCATCCCGTCAGAACAGCTCGACTTTGCCGTGGGCATCGTCCTGTTCGCCTTCTTCGGTCGGGTAGCCGATGCGGAAGCCGCCCCAGTGGCGTCCCTGGATCATGATCGGCACCGACAGGTCGTGCATCACTTCGCCGGTATCGCGTTTGTAGGTCTGGATCAGCACGGTCTGTTCGTGTTTGCCGCAGCGTGAGCCGGTGCGGTCGTTGAAGATTCGTTTGCTGCGGTTGGCCTGCAGGTCTTTGTCGCGGTTGCCGGTCAGTGGGGCGCTGTAGCGGCGGTTGTGGGTCGGCACATAGCCGCGCTGGTCGGTGGCGATGGCGTAGGCGGCTTCGGGGTGGGCCGTGAGGAAGGCTTCCTGGATCGGCGGCAGCAGTTCGTCGGTCAGGCGGTCGAAGCGCGAGTGGTATTTTTGCGGCCAGGTGTCGGGGATGGGCTCGTAGTGGTCGGAGAACAGATCCTGCAGGCTGATGCGGCCGTCCTTGACCGCCTGGTTGAGCGTGGCCTCGACCTGGTCGGCGGTGGCACGGGCGGCACGGTAGTAGTGGGTATGGTTGACGTCCATGTCGTAGTCGACCATCAGCTTGAAGGCTTTTTCCCCGGGGGTGTCGCACAGGGTGACGGCATGGCCGAGCTCGGTCTGGAAGCGGCCCATCTGGGCATAGTTGTCCTGGGCCAGGCTGGCGATGCGGCTGGCGGATTCGGCCGCCGAGCTGGCGCCGCTGGCCATGGCCGAGACCTGGGCGGAGGTGTCGATGGCGTCGCTGAGAATGGTCGACAGCTGGCCGCCGATGGTTTCCGCCACACCGGAGACCTGGTTGGCTTCCTGCGCCAGGGCCTCGATGTTTTCGACCGAGGCGATGGTCTGCTGCTGTACGTTTTCGATGATGCGGGTGATGGTGGCGGAGGAGTCGCCGGCCAGGGTGGCCAGTTTGCGTACTTCATCGGCGACCACGGCAAAGCCGCGTCCGGCCTCGCCGGCGCGCGCGGCCTCGATGGCGGCGTTGAGGGCCAGCAGGTTGGTCTGGTTGGCGATCTGCTGGATGGTGGCCGAGGCGGTGAGCACGGCGCGCACCTGGTCGGCCAGCGCCTTGAGCATGTCTTCCGACTGGCGGGTCTGCTGCGCCATGCCCCCCATGCGCGTCACTACCTGGCTGAGTGCCTCGACGCCGGAGGCGGCGCGGCTGCGCGTGCGCTCGGCGGCATCGGTGGCGGTCTGGGCGCTCTGTGCGACCTGGCTGACCAACTGGTGAATGGCCAGCGACTCGTCGGAGATGGTGTTGGATTGCTGCGCCACCTGGTCGGAGTCTTGTTTCAGGAGGGTGAGGTTGTGGCAGACATGCGCCAGGCTGACGCCCATGTCGTGCAGCGTGCCCATGAAGGAGCTGGCGCGCACGCTGCCGCTCTCTGGCGCTTCCGTGCCCGGGGCAAGGGTTTCAACGGTATTGGTCTTGGTTTTGAAGGGCCACATGTATTGTTCTCGTGATGTGGGCGCGTTGGGCCAGGGTTGATCTGCACGTTGTCACCATGACGCTGCACATGCGTACAGGTCTTTTTATGTATAGAGCATTCCTGGAAACCGGGGGTCAGGTCTTGTATTTTGCGTGGCAATGCAAAATACAAGACCTGACCCCCGGTGGTGTTGCGGTTATCGGCCGGCTGGCTGGCTCAGGGTGAAGCGGCACTGGCTGGCGAGCGGGGTGCGGCATTCGAAGTAGCGCAGGCCGAACGGTCCTTGTTGTGCCTGCCAGTCGTTGAGGTCGGTCAGCATGACCGTGGGTTCGGTGTCCTGGGGTTTGTAGCGCAGGTCGACGGGGCCGTTGGCGGTGCGGTAGCTGCACTTGCCGAATTTGCCTGTCGGCCGCGCGGCGTCGGCATCATCGGGGTAGAAGGTGGCCGATTCGAAGGTCTGGATGGCGCCGGAAATGCCCGGGGCGGCGATGCCCAGCCATTCGCCGCTGCCGGCGGTGGGGGCGGTGTAGGTCGCGCCCCGTACGGTGATGCGATGGCTGTCGGGGCAGCTTTCGCTGCGTTGGGCATAGGCGGCGGCACTGCTGGCCAGCAGGCACAGTAACAGGGTTTTTTGCATGGACGATTTCCTTTTCAGCATGGCGCCGGCGCCGCTTGCTCAGGGAGTGGCAAGCGGTCGGCGTGGGGGCTAGAGGCTGGCGGCAGGGGGAAGTTCGCGGGGGCGGGCGGCCGGGGCGGGATATCAGACAATCCTGACAGGCGGGGTGCGGTCATCGAGGCCGGGCAGCGGCTTCAGCGGGGTGCCGCGGGGGCGATCATGCTGCGCTGGACGACCAGTACGCTGCCGAGCACGGTCAGCATGCCGAGCAGTGACTGTGGCGACAGCGCCTGGCCCAGCAGTACCCAGCCGAGGAGGACGGCGGTCAGCGGGCTGAGCAGGCCGAGCGAGCTGACGGCGACCGGCGACAATCGGGTGATGCCGCGGAACCACAGCCAGTAGGCGAGCAGGGCGCCGATGCTCGACAGGTAGAGGTAGGCGGCGATTTGCAGGCTGCTCAGTGTCGGCAGGGGCGGGTCGTAGTGCAGTACCAGCGGGGTCAGCATCAGGCCGCCGAGCAGCAGCTGCCAGCCGGTCAGGGCGCTGACCGGGGCGGGCAGTGCCCAGCGGCGGGTCAGGTAGGTGCCGCAGGCCATGAGCAGGGCGCCGGCTGCCGCGGCCAGCATGCCGGGGCCATCCCAGTGTGAGCCGGGGGAGAGTAGCAGGGCCGCCATGCCGAGTACGCCGAGCACGCTGGCGCCGAGGGCCAGGCGGCTGGGGGGGCGTCGTTCGCATTGCCAGATCAGAGCCATGACCAGCAAGGGCTGGCAGGCGCCGACCACGGCGGCCAGGCCGCCGGGCAGGCGATAGGCGGCGATGAACAGCAGGGGCTGGAAGGCACCGATATTCAGCGCCGACAGGATGAGCAGGCGGAGCCAGTGTCCGGGGGCGGGGCGCCAGCCGGTGGCGAGGATCAGCAGCAGGCCGGCGGGCAGGACGCGCAGCAGGGCGGCGGTGAATGGCCGGTCTGGCGGCAGCAGTTGGCTGGTGACGATGTAGGTGGTGCCCCAGATGACGGGCGGCAGGGCGGTGAGCCAGACGTCAGCCCAGCGGGGCGTGTGGTCGGTGTGGTGCATGGGCAATCCCTTTGCTTCGGCTTATAATCGTGTCGGCATAGCTTGAATTCAAGATAACAGTTGTCTTGAATTCAAGGCAAATTAATCTTGAATTCAAGATAAAGGTGCGGCATGGATGTGACAGGGCAGGGGGATGCGGTGGACCGGATTCTGGCGCAGTGGGGCCAGGAGCGGCCGGATCTGGATGTCAGTCCGATGGGGATGATCGGGCGGTTGGGACGCTGTGCTGCGCTGGTGTCGCAGCGGCTGGAGCCGGTGTTCGAGCGTTTCGGCCTGTCTGGCTGGGAGTTTGATGTGCTGGCGACCTTGCGGCGCAGCGGGGCGCCTTACAGTCTGGCGCCGACGGCTTTGTTTTCTTCGCTGATGGTGACCTCGGGCACCATGACGCACCGGCTGAAGGTGCTGGAGGGCAAGGGCTGGGTTGTGCGCGAGGCGAGCAGTGAGGATGCGCGCAGTACGCTGGTGCGGCTCAGTGCCGCGGGGCTGGCGCTGATTGACCGGGCGGTCGAGGCGCATGTGGCCAATGAGCATGCCCTGCTGGCGGGGTTGAGTGCGCGCAGTCAGGCGGGTTTGAACAAGCGGCTGGCAGAGTTGCTGGCTTTTCTGGAGCAGGCGGAATCAGGACGGCAGTGAGATGAAGACATTCCGGTGGGAAGCGGCGCAATGCACGTTGCGCTATCACGATTTGCCCGGCGCAGGCCGGCCCTTGTTGTTTGTGCATGGCCTGGGCTGTGCGGCCTCCTGTGATTATCCGCAGGTGGCGGCACAGGCGGTGCTGGCGGACCGGCGTCGTCTTTTGCCCGATCTGCCTGGTTCGGGCTTCAGTGATGCCCCGGCAGGGCTGGCTTACCGTACGACGGATCATGCCCGGGCGCTGGCGGCGCTGGTGACGTCGCTCGGGCTGGAAGCGCTGGATGTGTATGGCCACAGCATGGGCGGCGCGGTGGCGATCGAGTTGGCGAGTCTGTTGCCGGCGCAGGTGCGGCATCTGGTGTTAAGTGAGCCGAATTTCGACGCTGGCGGCGGGATGTTCAGCCGGGCGATTGCCGAGTATTCGGAGGCCGAGTATGTGGCGCGCGGCCATGAGGTGATGGTGCGGGCGGCGGCGACTGGCGGGGCCGGGACCTGGGCGGCGTCGCTGCGGCATTCGTCGCCGCTGGCGGTGCATCGTTCGGCCTGCTCGCTGGTGGCCGGGGTCGAGCCCTCCTGGCGGACGCTGCTGTTGCAGTTGCCCATGCCGCGCACGGTGATTTTTGGTGAGCTGTCGCTGCCGGATGCCGATCTGGACTGGTTGCCGGCGCATGGGGTGGCGAGTGTGGTGTTGCCACAGGCGGGGCATTCGATGGCCTGGGAGCAGCCGGCGGGTCTGGCGGCACTGATCGCGCAGTCCCTGAGTCATTGACCGGCCTGAAAGCGCGCGGCGACTGACGTGCTTGCCACATAGGCTGCGACATGGTTTTGTATATATCAGCACTTTGTGATGGATGTTTTGGGTGCCTGTGCCACGGCGGGCGGGCTGTATTAGCGCAGGCGCCGACCCCAGGTATTGGCACCCGGCCCGCAGGCCGGCGCTGAGGCGAAGTTCAGGCTGGACAATCAGTACTCATGAGGCTTTGCCCGGTTTGTTGCGCTGCAATATTCCATGGGCGTTTCCCGGGTTGTCAGCCTGATGTCTTGCGGCCTGTTACCCGGCTGCATTCATGCATTTCGGGTTTTTTGCCGGTCTTTTCGGCCGGCCCGGGGTGCATGGTCAGGGCGGGTCGGGCGTGGCATGCTGGTCTCGATGATTATTACTTCAGGACACGGACCATCATGAAAACATTGCAAATTTTCCAGACGAGCAGCGGGTTGTGGAGTGGCAAGATTCTGGGCGCCGACGGCCATGAAATCATTCGCATCGCCGGCCTCGAATCGCCGCAGGAAGTGGAATCTGCGCTGCAGGCCAACGGTTTCGAAGCTCAGCACGTTATCGTCGAGGCCTGAGCGACTCACAGTCAGAACCGGGGTCAGGTCTTTCATTTTGCATTGAACGCAATTTGAAAGACCTGACCCCGGTTTTTTGCTGTTGACGGATTAGTCGACCTCAGCCAGGGCAAACAGCATGGGGGGCGGTTGGTGGGGCAGATGCGGGTGTTGGTAAAAGCTCATGAATTTGTATGAGCTATAGAGGTTGTTCTTGCCGAAGTCCGAGTAGGCAATGAACAGGATCCATTTCTTGCCCGGTTGCCGGTTCATTTCTGCGGCGCGGGTGCTCAGATTCAGGTCGTAGAGTTTGTTGTAGTCCTCCTGGAAAGCCTGGTTGAAGCTGCGGCCGGCAAAGATACCGGCATTGGTGGCCGATTCGACTTTGGTCTCGACGTAGTACAGGTTGTTGCCATGCAGGAAGGCAATGTCCGTGCGTTGTCCGGCCACCGCCTGATAGTTGAATTCCCGGATGACCTGGCAGCCTTGCTGGCTGAGACTGTTGCAGAGGAACCAGTGGGCGATGATTTCCCATTGGGCGCCTTGTCCCACCGCATTCACCATCTGGTGCTCTTCCTGTGCGGCGATCATCAAGAATTGGTCGTGATTCATGTTGTTTCTCCTTGACTGGTTGATGGGCAACGTGTGTTGCCTTGTCAGCCTGGCGCATGCCTTGTCCTGAATCGATGTGTCTGATGGATGGGGCCGCCGTCAGGGGAAGAAGGGCCGGGGTTGTCGGTGGCTCATGCCTGCAGTCGCTCCACCAGGACGGCAGCTTCGGTGCGGTTGTGTACGCCGAGCAGGCGGAAGATGGCATAGAGGTGATTCTTGACGGTGCCCTCTGCCAGTGAGAGCTGACGACAGATCTGTTTGTTGGACGCGCCCTGGGCCAGTAGGGCCAGGATTTGTGATTGTCGCAAGGTGAGTCGTGAGTGGACCGGGGGCTGGCTGCGGGGATGGCCGGTGATGTCCGGTTCGCCTGGGGTGGCCAGTTCCATGGGGATGAAGGCCAGGCCGCTGTGGACATGCCGGATCGCCTGGTACAGGCGTTCCGGCATCATTTTTTTCGGGGCGATGCCGGCGGCGCCGTGGCGCAGCAGGCGGATGGCGTCTTCCATGTTGGCTTTGTGCACTGTGATCAGGATCGGGCAGCCGGGGTATTGCTGTTGCAGGCGTTCGATCCAGTGCTGGCAAGGGGCCTGGTCGAAGTCTTCATCCAGCAGGATGACCGATGGGGAGGCGTGGGTCTCGGTGATGGCTTCTGCTTGCTGGATGGGGGTGATGCTGAGTTCTGGGGCCAGGATGGCCATGCTGTGTATGAGTCCGGTCAGATAAAGCGGGGTGCTGTCCAGCGCCAATACCTTCATGATGTGGCTCCAATAATTATGATGAATGGGTTGTTTTAAGGGTTTTGATATTGGAGCAATGCTCAGTCATTAATACATATGACGAATGAATTATGACTTGTCGTATGAGTCGTAAGGCGCAGGCTGGTCATCCGAAGGGTGCATGGGTCCGTGTTGGCAAGCGATTTAGCTTGATAGGGCGAGATGGTTCTCGCGCTTTTAATCACTTGTTAAGGAGAACGTACCATGGATCCGAATTTTATCGGCTCGGTGTTGAATGCTTTGCCGCTGGACAAAATGATCGGGGGCCCGCTGCAGGCGATGATCACGGCGCAGGTGCAGGCCAGCAAAGCCTATGCAGATTTTCTGCTGACGGTGTGTATCCAGGAGGGCAAGGCAGTCGCCGTGCAATTCGATTACGACGAGACCATCGTTGATTCGGAGGGCAATGCCAAGGGGATTCTGCAGAAAACCATGCGTATCCCGCTGATGGCGGCGGTGGTGCACCCGATCATTTGTATCGAGGAAGGCACGATTGATTTCGAGCTGGAAATCTCGCAGAGCGAGGCGTCCAGTTCGACGACCGATGCCGAGGCTTCGCTGGAGGCCCGTATTGGCTGGGGTCCGTTCAGTGTGTCGATCAAGGGGCGTGTGTCGCACAAGTCGGAGCAGACGCGCAAGACCGATACCCGCGCCAAGTACTCGATTCACACGCTGGTCAAGCGTCAGCCGATGCCGGAAGCCCTGAGCCGTGTCATTGACTTCCTCACCGATGCTGCGACCAAGCCGGTGCTGGCGCCGTCTCAGGACGCGAGCAAGCCCAAGCCCCTGCCGGACACCCCGCAAAGTGGTCTGGTCGGCGTGAAAGAAGCCGAGCAGAAGAAGAAGGTCGGCTAAGTGACGCCCCCCCGGAACGGTGGCCCGTCCCGGGGGGCGCGGGGTACTGCCGCGCAGGCGGCGGTCCTTTCATTGGGGAGAAAGTCTATGTGGCCATTTTCCAGAAAGCGCGGTGAGGCTTCGTCGGGCGGCGGCGCCGAGCCGCCGTCCACACCGCCAGCACGCCAGGGTCCGGAGAGTCCGTCCGCCGAGTCTGCCGTCGGTCTGCAGGAAATTACCCGGGGGTTGTTGAATGCCGCTGCGGCAGCCAATCAGATGGTTGCTCATCAGTATATGCGGTTGCTGGATCAGTTTTTTGATGTTGAGGACGATGGCTCGCTCAGTGCCAAGACGGTTCAGTTGGTGCTGGATGAGCAGCACGAGATGACGGTGCCGCTGGTGACCTTGATGTCGCCCAGAGGCATGGCGATGGAGCGCATGAAGGTGAATCTGGCGGTGCGCACCGATGCGGTGGACAGTCTGCCGGCAGAGGAGGGGGCCGGGCAGGATCGCACCAGTCAGTTCCGGGTTTCGATGGCGCCGATTTCGCCGCAGGAGGCCGGTGTGCGCGATTCTCGTTTCATGAATATCGAGATTGAGTTCGTGGCGCAACAGCCTCCCGAGGGGATGATGCGACTGGTGGATGAGTACACCAACCGCGTCTTGCCGCAGGCGCTGGCAGCGAAAGGAGAGGGCGCATGAAGCTGCCGGAAAGAACGGGCGCGGCCGGGATCGGCCTGATCAAGCAGTTTGAGGGGCTGCGCCTGAGCAAATATCGCGATGCGGTCGGTTTGTGGACCATCGGTTATGGCCATCTGATTGGCCAGAGCGAGCGGTTTGATCGTCCGCTGTCGAGGGGCGAAGCGGACAGTCTGCTGCGTGCCGATTTGCGCTCGGCGGAGCGTGCGGTGCGTCAGCTGGTGCGTTATGGCGGCCTGACGCAGTCGCAGTTCGATGCGCTGGTGTCTTTTGTGTTCAATCTGGGCGCCGGCAGGCTGCGACAGTCGACGCTGTTGCGTTATCTGAATGTCGGCAATGTGCCGCATGCTGCCGAGCAGTTCATGGTGTGGGACAAGGCAGGCGGCAAGGTGTTGCCCGGGCTGACGCGCCGTCGCCATGCTGAACGCAGCCTGTTTCTGGAAGCATAGAAAGGAGAAGGGATCATGACTCATGTCTATCGTTTTGTGGCCAGCTTGCTGCTGTCGCTGTGCCTGATTTCCGGTGCCTGGGCGGAGCGCTGCCAGCAGGTGGTGGAGACACTGAACGCTTCGCTGTCAACGCCGGTGGTGAAGACGGATCAGCTGGCCGAGGTGCTGAATTCGCTTCGAACCCGCGGGGTGCTGCCCAAGCGCTATCTGAGCAAGCAGGCTGCCCGGGAGGTGTATGGCTGGCAAGACGGCCCTGTACTCTGGGAGGGTGGGTTCAGTACCTTGCGCGGCAGGATGCTGGGGGGATATGGCTTCAGGAATTCTGCCGGCCTGCTGCCCCGGGAGGTGTCCTGGCAAGTGGCTGATCTGGACTATCTGCATCTGGGTCAGCGCGGCGCCAAGCGTCTGATCTATGCCGAAGGAGAGCCGCGGCGTTACCTGACGGTGGATCACTATCGCAGCTTCGTGCTGATTCCGCCCTGCCAGGACTGAGCGACACACCATCGAAACCGGGGTCAGGTCTTGCTTTTTGCGTTCAATGCAAAAAGCAAGACCTGACCCCGGTTTTTGTTGGCGGGTTATCGCGCCTGTTTCGTCTGGACGAATTCGTCGACGGTCAGGATGGTGCCCGGCAGGCCCATGCGGGTGGAGAGCTGGGTGACATGCGGTGGTTCGAGGTGGGACTGCTGCAGGATGGTGTCCTGGCCGTACACTTCGCGGGTGGTGCCGTCGAGCAGGACTTTGCCCTGGGCGAAGACCAGGGTGCGCTCGAAGGTTTCGGCCACGAAGTCCATGTCGTGGATGATGGTGAGTACCAGTTTGCCCTGGGCGACCAGCTGGCGAATGATGGCCTTGATGCGTTCCTTGCCGGCATGGTCCTGGGCGATGGTCGGTTCATCGAAGATGATGATGTCGGTGTTCATGGCCACGATCGAGGCGATGCTGATCAGTTTGCGCTCGGACAGGCTGAGGTCGTAGGGGTTGTCGGCGACCTTGTCTTCGAGGCCGACCAGCTGCAGGGCGCGTTCGGCGCTGTCGCGGGCTTCCTGCGGGCTCTGGCCGATGTTGAGCGGGCCGAACATGACTTCGTCGATGACCTTGTTTTTGAAGATCTGGTCGTTGGGGTTCTGGAACACCAGGCCGATGTGGCGCGCCAGGCCGGCCACGGTGGCTTCGCGGGTGTTGATGCCGTTGATCAGCACGTCGCCGCTCACTGGTTTGAGCAGGCCCTTGAGTAGTTTGACGAAGGTGGTCTTGCCGGCGCCGTTCTGGCCGATGATGGCCGTGGAGCGCTGGTCGAAGCTCAGCGTGATGTCGTTGAGGATGTTTTCGCCGGCGGTGTAGTGAAACACCAGGTTGCGGATTTCGATCTTATTCATGCAGGTTCACCACTTGCTCGTAGGCGTCGTCCAGGGTCATGGGGTAGAGCCCGGTCTGCGGGTGGCGCAGGCCCAGTCCGCGGCAGATCTGGGCAAAGACCGGCGCGGCAATGCCATAGTCGGCCAGATCGTCGCGCGAGAACACGCGCTCCGGGGTGTCGAAGTCGATCAGGCGGCCCTGGTCGAGCAGCATGACGCGGTCGGAGTAGCGGGCGATTTTTTCCATCTTGTGTTCGACCATCAGCACGGTCATGCCGCGGCGGCTGAGGGCCTGGATGGCCTGGAACACTTCTTCCGAGCCTTGCGGGTCGAGCTGCGAGGTCGGTTCGTCCAGAATGATGATGTCCGGTTCCATGGCGATGATGCTGGCAATGGCCATGCGTTGCATCTGGCCGCCGGACAGGTCGAAGGGGTTGCGTTTGCCGAAGCGCGTGATGCCCAGCAGGGCCATGGCATTGTCAATGCGTTCCGGCATGGCTTCGCGTGGCACGCCGAGGTTTTCCAGGCCGAAGGCCAGTTCCTCGTAGACGGTCATTTTCGAGCCGCTGACCTGGGTGAAGGGGTTCTGGAAGACCAGACCGACCTTGCGCGCCAGTTCGCTGATCTCGGTGTCTTCGACCTTGAGGCCGTCGACGGTGACGCTGCCGCCATAGGCGCCCTTGTAGAAGTGCGGCACCAGGCCGGTCAGTGCCTGGCACAGGGTGGATTTGCCGGCGAGGTTGCGGCCGACGATGCCGATGAACTCGCCCTTGTTGATCTCGAACGAGATGTCGTTGAGGGCCAGCTCCTGGGTCAGCGGGTAGCGGTATTTCAGGCCTTCGACCACGATTTTTTTCATGCCATCACCCTCCAGACGATGGCGGCCAGCATGGCGAGCACCAGTCCGATCTTCAGCAGGCGGTCGACGCCGCTGCGCTGTTCTTCATTGAGAAAGGTTTTTTGCGCCCGCGAGCTGAAGGCCCGGACTTCCAGGGCCAGCGAGCGTTCGCGCGTGCTGATCAGCGAGTTCATGACCACCGGGCCGATCAGCGGCAGGAAGGCCTTGATGCGGACCAGCAGGCTGCCTTCGGTTTCCATGCCGCGCGAGCGTTGGGCATCGGTGATGGTCTCCATGGTGGCGGTCATCTGCGGGATGATTTGCAGCACGGAGGACAGGACATAGCCGAGGTGGGGCGACAGACCTTGCCGTACCAGGGATTCGATCAGGTCGGAGGGGCGCGTGGTCAGTACCAGGATGGCAAAGGCGCACAGGATGTTGACTACCCGGATACAGATGGCGGCCGAGAACAGCAGGCCTTCGCGGTAGAAGTGCATGCCGGCGAAGGTGAATTGCAGTTCGCGGTTCTCCGAGTGGAACATCCCCTGGATGATGACCACCGAGATCAGCACCAGCATGCTGAAGCCGATGAGCGGGATGACCTTGCGCATGACGCGGGCCTGCAGCAGGAGCAGCAGGCTGATGGCCAGCATGACCAGTCCGGGACGGAAGCCCGGCAGGATCGCCGGGATCAGGATGGCCGCCAGGATGTAGATCAGCTTGGTGATCGAATCTACCTTGTGGACGAAGGTCCCGTGGTCCTGGTAAAGGCTGAGTGCTTTCAAGATAGTCGCCCCCCGGGCTAGTTAGAGCTTTTCGGTCTGGCTGTCGTGACGGAACAGGATGGTCAGTTTTTGCGGCAGACCCTTGAAGATCCCGTAGGCCACCATCACCGTGGCGATCTTGTCCGGTACGTCGACGATGAATTCATCCACCGCAGAGGCCATCCATACCGGGAAGTGATGGGCCACCATCGAGGCATAGACCAGGTCGCCCCAGACGTTGCCGGTCTGGCCGCCCCAGAAGGCAATGTTGATCGGGGTGGAGATCACGGTGGCGACCACGGCGGCGACCAGGCCGACGACGATGGTGCTGCCGATGTTCTTGATGCGTCCCTTGTGGGCCATGACGCCGACGGCCAGACCGATACCGATGCTGGTGAGGGCGTAGATGAACGAGATCGGATCCATGGTCAGGCCATAGATGATGTTATTGATGGCGCCGCAGATGGCGCCGACCACCGGGCCGGCCAGCATGGCGGCCAGTACGGTGCCGATGGCGTCCAGCCAGAGTGGCAGTTTAAGCAGGCCGGCAAACAGTTTGCCGATGTAGTTGATGCCGACCGCTGCCGGGATCAGTACCAGCGCGGATGTTGAGAGTTTGAGGCTCCACATGCTGTTTTTCATTCGAGGTCTCCTGTGTGTGTGGCTTGCCCGTGCCAGGCACGGACGGTCGTTGCTCAGTGTGCCGCCAGGCTGGCAATGGCCTCCAGCGTGGTGAGGATTTCATTGCGTTCGCCCTGGGCGGTGCGGCCTTCGCCATCGACATAGTCGTTGATGCCGGCCTCGATATTGTCTTGTTGTTCGACTACCACGTTCAGGATGGAGGCGGCGCGCAGGCCGCGCAGACGCGCGATGACCAGCAGGGCCGAGGTTTCCATGTCGGCGGCCAGGACGCCGTGCTGGCGCCAGTGTTCGCGCGAGCGGTCTTCGTGGTCGGTGTAGAAGCTGTCGTGGCTGTGGATCAGGCCGCAGTGGCTGGTGAAGCCCTGGCGGCGGGCGCTGTCGAGCATGGCTTGCAGCAGCGTGGTGTCGGGGACGGCGGGGAAGTTGTCGCTGATATAGGCACGCGAGGCACCGTCATCGCGCACGGCGCCGCAGGCAATCACCAGGTCGCCCAGGCGCATGTCGGGCTGCAGGGCACCACAGCTGCCGATGCGGATCAGGGTATGCACGCCGATCTGGCGCAGTTCTTCGACGGCGATGCCGGCCGAGGCGCCGCCGATGCCGGTGGAGACGACCATCACCGGTACGCCTTTGTAAGTCCCGCGGCAGCTTTTGTATTCGCGGTTAAAGGCGATGTCCACCGGGTTGTCGAGAAACGCCTTGACCCGCTCGACCCGCTGGGGGTCGCCCGGCAGGATGGCATAGGGGGCGGCGTCTTCGCGCCCGCAGCGGATATGTGGCTGTTTCGTGTCCGACATGGTGGCCTCACTTTCTTTCATAAAAGTCGTAGGTTTTCTTTTCTGATTCATGTTGCAGCGCGCTGACGTCGCGGAAGATCACTTGATGACCTTCGATGGCGATCAGTCCTTCTTCGCGCAGGCTCTTCAGGATCCGGTTGATGCTGCGTGTGGCCACACCCATCAGCTCAGCCAGTTCCTCCCGATCGAGGTTGACCCGGTCCGCCCTGGCCGCAGCGGCCAGCAGAAACTGGCAGATGCGCTGGCGCAGCGGGTACAGCGTGTCGGCACCGGCTTTTTCGCTCAGCATGTAGATCTGGTTGCACAGGCTGCGCGTGAATGATTCGCTCAGGTGCCGGTCCAGATTCAGCCAGCGTAAAAAGGGCTCGCGACGCAATCTCAGCAGCACGACATCGGAAATCGCCTCGACGAAGCAGCTGTAGGGGCGCTGATCGAAGATTTCGTGCTCGCCGATGTAGTTGCCCTGCTGGTAAATGGCCAGGGTGTACTTGCGGCCGTTTTCGGTCATGACGTAAATCCGTACCAGGCCGCTGACAACAATATAAAGACTGTCGTAGACCTGACCCTGATTCAGCAGGAACTCCCCCTTGCGGCTGCGTACCACGACGAACTCTTTCAGGACTTCGTAGGGGCAGCCTTTCAGCAACTGGTAGATGCCTTTTTCCTGCTCGATGACCGAGATGACCTGGTCAATATTTCTGGCCATGAATCCCACTTTCTTTCTCCCTGCAATGATACAAGTTCCGGTTTTTGCATAAAGGACAACTGGGTAGCACCACCAAGGAATAAATCGACATTTGAGTAAAATATCAAATGTTTTCGGGACATTTGTCCCGAGCGCTGTCATGGCACGGTCACAATCGGCGGTGAGGCACCTGGGCGAGGGGGCTGACGGTATTGTCGGACATTTTGCCGGGAGGGAGCTGGAGATAGCGCAAGAAAGCACCTCATGCACGGTGCATTCACGTAAGGCGCATTCACGTAGGATGCATTCACGTAGGATGCATTCGCCGAAGGCAATGCATCAATGCAATGCATCAATGCAATGCATCAATGCGGCAATTGGCGGGTTGTACGGTGTTGATGGTGGCGTAGGGCATTCATCTGCAGGCCGGGGGGTGAAGCGCCCCGGGGATGTCGTGCCGGCTCAAAATAGACAACAAAAAACCCGCAGAGCCAATGCTTGTGCGGGTTTCTGTGTTCTTGCTGGTGCCCAGGGCCGGACTCGAACCGGCACACCTTGCGGCGGGGGATTTTGAGTCCCCTGCGTCTACCAATTTCGCCACCTGGGCAAGAGTCGGCAATCTTAACGAAACACGGGCCGCTTGTAAATCATTGTGCTGCGATTGGCTTTTTTCCGCTGCGGTGGCCGGAGAAAAAAAGATGCCGCCAGGATGGCCCCTGGCGGCGCAGCTTGCTCAGCGCTCAGTGAAAGGAATGCCGGTGATGAACACCGGGTAAAACGCATCAGCGGGCGGGCGACCTCCTGCCGGGGAGCAGCGGTCAGGAGGTCGGCGCCCGTGGCCGATCAGAAGCTCTTCATCAGACCGATGTCGGTCATGACGCGGCTGCCGCTGGTCTGGCCGTTGGCATAGGACAGGGCGCCATCGCGGCTGTTCATGACTTCGATGAAGGCCGTGGTGGTCTTGCTCAGGCCGTAGTGCACGAAGGCATCAATGAACTTGCCCTTCTTCAGATCTGTCGGGGTGTGGCCGCTGTAGGACTGTACGCCGTACTGCATGCCCAGCTGGGCAGCGCCCAGGGTGTAGTACGCATACAGTGCGGTGCTGTTGACGGTGTTGCCGTTCAGGTTGTTGTGTTGCCATTCGACGGCCAGTTGCAGGGCATCTGCCGGCTTGATCATGGCGGTCAGGTGGCTTTGTGCCAGCGTGCCGACGTCGGTGCCGTTGGTGGCCCAGGCCATCTGGCTGCTGGTTTGCTGGTTGTTGGCAATGTTATAGGCCCCGGACACACCCCAGAAGCCATTGTCGTAGCTGACATTGAGGCTGGTCGCGTGTTGAGCGGCCTTGGTGCCGGTTGCGGCGCCGGCGTTTTCGCTGGTGGCGTATTGAATGGAGCTATTGAAGTTACCGAAGGAGGGCAGATCGTAGCGAATCATGTTCTTGTCGCCGACCTTGCCGAACCAGCCCTGAATCTGATCCGGGCCAACCACGTAGGTGTTGTCGTACAGACCATCCTGGAAGTTGCCGTAGTTGGTACCCATCACCAGGGTACCCAGGGTGTTGCTCTTCAGGCCGACATAGGTGTCGTTGGAGGCCAGGGTGCCCGGGCGGGAGCCGCTCTGGTCATCCACCTGATTGCCGGTCGGCGAGAAGCGGTTGGACAGCAGCCAGATGGCGCTCAGGCCATTGCCCAGGTTTTCGGTGCCCTTGAAGTTCAGGTTGCCGCGACCGGCGATATTGGTCGAGGAGACGTTTTCCTTGGCGGAGTAGCCCCAGGCTTTGTTGGCATTGCCGTTGAAGTTGACGACGCCGACGCGCATGTCGCCGAAAACGGTAACGCCGTCGTCCGCCATGGCAACCGCCGAGGCGCCGAGGGTAGCAGTGGCCAGTACAGCCAGAGTGATCTTGTTCAGTTTCATTGCGATTCCCTTGTTAGAGTCGGGGCCGCCGCGTTCGGGGTGTACCGCGCGGCGGCCGTCTCCACCTCCCTGTGGTGGGTGAGGGCATCTTAAGTGGCAGCCAGTTTGTTGTTGTAAAACTACAGTCTGAAATATGACCTTGATCAGAAAGCACTTTTTTCGCTGCGTTGCAGCAAACTGGGTAATTATTTGAAATGTAAAGAATTTGTAAATTATTGTGTGTTTCAAAAAAACGACATATTTTTTTACAAAGGCGTTTGTGTTGTAAAAATACACGCCGAATACCACACTACTGTAGTGGGTTATTGGAAACGTGCGGGCACGGGGGGCGAAGGGGCGGGCGCGGTGGCCGGAGGGTGGGGCTAGGCAATAAAAAACGCGCCGGTTGGCGCGTCGGGATGGTAGGTCAGTGGCGGTCTGTTTTTAGGCTAAGTGCGTAGTCATACAGGGTTTTTTTGTTGGCGCCGGTCAGTTGGGCGGCCAGGGCGGCGGCCTGTTTGGTCGGCAGTTCGGCCGCGAGGATCTGCAGGGTGTGCCGTACTTCGGGCGCCAGGCCGTCTTCAGCTTCTTCTGCCGCAGCGGCATCAATGATCAGTACAAACTCGCCACGCTGCTGGTTGCTGTCGCTCTGGACAAAGGCCAGCATGTCGCCGGCCGGCAGGGTGCGCAGGGTTTCGAAGGTCTTGGTCAGTTCACGCGCCAGGAACAGGCGGCGTTCGGTACCCAGTTCGGCGACGATATCCTGCAGGGTGTCGATGATGCGGTGCGGTGCTTCGTAGCAGACGACGCTGTAGCTTGCCTCTCGCCACTGGGCCAGGGTGCGGCGTCGCTCGCCCGACTTGGGCGGCAGGAAGCCATGGAACAGGAAGGACGGTGTGGTCAGGCCGCTGGCCGACAGGGCGGTGATGACGGCACTGGCGCCGGGCAGCGGGCAGACCGGCAGTCCGGCGCCACGCACGGCTTCGACCAGGCGTGCGCCGGGGTCGGAGATGGCCGGGGTGCCGGCATCGGAGACCTGGACGACTTTCAGGCCTTCGCGCAGCCAGCCGATGACCTGCTCGGCCATGGCGCGCTCATTGTGTTCGCGCAGGCTGACCAGACGCGGGGCGTGCAGGCCGTAGGCTTTCAGCAGCTGGCCGGTGACCCGGGTGTCTTCGGCACACACGACATCGGCGGCCGTCAGCGCGGCGATGCCGCGGGCGCTGATATCGGCCAGATTTCCAATGGGCGTGGCCAGAACATATAATGTGCCGGGTAGGAAAGAATCCCCGGAAGACTCAATCAAGCGAGCGAACGAAGTATGCAAAAACTGGCTCCACTGATGGTTGGTGCACTGGCAGCATGGCTGGGCGTCGCCCATGCGCAAGTTCCCGACTATATCATCCAAAGCAATGCTGCGCCGCTCAAACCCTTGAGTGTTCCCCTGTCTGCACCGGCGTCCCCGGTCCGGACGACGGTCTTGCCGGCCGCGCCGGCGGCCCCGGCGGCGGCTCCTGTCGCGCCGGCCGTACCGGCAGCGCCGGCCGTACCGGCAGCGCCTGCCGCCAAATCCCCCGCGCCGGCCGCGCGGGCCCCGCTGAAGATCGGGGTATTGCTGCCGACCGGGTCGGCGACGTTTGGCGAGGCGGCCCAGGTGGTGCAGGCCGGCATGAATGCTGCTGCGGCGACCGATGGTCAGGCGGAGCTGGTGTTTGTCGATGAGCAGTCGGACGACTTGTCGGCGCGGTATCGCGCCCTGGTGCAGTCTGGTGTCCGGGTGGTGGTTGGCCCGCTGACCCGGCCGGGGATTGCCCGTATCGCCAGCCAGGTGACGGTGCCGACGCTGGCTCTGAACGGTTTTGATGCCGGGCTGAAGGTGGCGCCGCGGTTGTATGGCCTGTCGCTGGTGGTGGAAGGCGAGGCGCGGCAGATGGTGAGCGTGATGCGCGATGACGGGCGCAGCAAGCCGCTGGTGGTCAGTACGGCCGATCCCTTGTCGCATCGGCTGGCCCAGGCGTTTGTGGATGAGTGGCAGAAGCGGACCGGTGCCGCACCGGCTCAGCTCGACTGGCCGTTTTCGGCGCCCATGACCGAGAGCCTGGCGCAGGCCGATGCGGTGTTCATTGCCATGACGCCGCCGGAAGCCTCGGCGCTGAAAGCCGCGTTGCCGTCCAATCTGTCGGTCTATGCGACGTCGCAGCTGAATACCCGCAAGCCGGATGCCTCGCTGGCCGGCATCCGCTTTATCGACATGCCCTGGTTCCTGATGCCGGAGCAGGAGCAGGTCAAGCGTTATCCGCGTCCGTCGGCGGCACTGACCATGCAGACCGAACGGCTGTATGCCCTGGGGATTGATGCTTACCGCCTGGCGCTGTTGCTGGCTGCCGGCAAGAACACCCCGGCCACGCTGAAGTTGTCCGGTGTGACCGGTGATTTGCAACTGGGCAGTGATCACCAGTTCGGACGTGTATTACCGATGGCGATCATGATGCCGGATAATAACGGGCAATGAACCCGATCGGCCGGGATGCCGAGAACCGGGCGCTGTCCTGGTTGTTGCGTCACGGGCTGGTATTGGTAGAGCGTAATTGGCGCTGTCGTGGCGGCGAGCTGGATCTGGTGATGACCGATGCCGGTGTCTGGGTATTTGTCGAGGTCCGGCATCGCAGCAGCCAGCAGTTCGGTGGCGCCGCCGAGAGTCTGACCCCGGGCAAGCTGGCGCGTCTGCAGCACGCGGCGCAGCGTTATATGCAGCTCAAGGGATTGTGGAATGTCCCTTGTCGTTTCGATGCCGTGCTGTCCGCCGCGGACGGCAGGCTGAACTGGATAAAGAATTTTTTGGCGTGAGTGCACGCAAGAAGGAATCACATGGATCTGATCGAACGTGTCAACGGACACTTTCTGGATAGCATTACCGCCAAGCAGGAAGCCATGGCGGTGTTGGCCCCTCAGGTGGCGGCCGCGGCCGAACGCATGATGCAGTGCTTCATGGCCGAGGGCAAGATCCTGTCCTGCGGCAATGGCGGATCGGCGGCCGACGCGCAGCATTTCGCCGCCGAGATGGTGGGGCGTTTCGAGAAGGAGCGCATGGGGCTGCCGGCGATTTCGCTGGCCACGGATACCTCGGCCCTGACGGCCATCGGTAACGACTACGACTTCGACATGGTGTTCTCCAAGCAGGTCCGTGCCCTGGGGCATGCCAACGATATCCTGCTGGCCATCTCGACGTCGGGCAATTCGGCCAACGTGATCGAGGCCATCGGTGCGGCGCACGAGCGCGGCATGTCGGTGATTGCCCTGACCGGCCGCGATGGCGGCAAGATCGGCGAGCTGCTGTCGCCGGACGATATCCTGCTGAATGTGCCGGTGATGCGTACCTGCCGCATTCAGGAAGTCCATATTCTGTTGATCCACGCGATGTGTGATGTGGTGGATTACATGCTGCTGGGAGCGGAGTGATGAGTAAGCGGACCTTGCTGAGTCTGTTGCTGGCGTCGGCGCTGGGCACCTCGCTCAGCGGTTGTCTGCCGCTGGTGGCCGGAGGGGTGGCGGGTACCGCCATGGTGGCGACCGATCGTCGCACCAGTGGCGCCTATGTGGATGACCAGTCGATCGAGCTGAAGGCGACGTCGCAGCTGGGGCAGAAATTCCCCAAGGCGCATGTGAACGTCAACAGTTTCAACCGTACGGCACTGATGACCGGTGAAGTGGCCTCGGACGATGAGCGCACGAAGGTCGAGATGCTGGTGCGTGCGTTGCCGGGGGTCAAGCGGGTGGAGAACTACACCGTGGTGGCCGAGCCGTCGACCTTTGGTCAGCGCAATAACGATACCTGGATCACCACCAAGGTGCGCAGTCGTCTGATCAGTGGCGAGGGCAATTATTCTTCGCAGGCGATCAAGCTGGTGACAGAACGCGGTGTGGTGTACATGCTGGGTCTGGTGACCCGTGCCGAAGGCGACGCGGCCGCGGCGGTGGTCAGCCAGACTGCCGGTGTGCAGAAGGTGGTGACACTGTTCGAGTACCTGAATGCCGTGCCGGCGCCTGCCGGCGCGACGCCGGCAGCGCAGTAGGCGCCGCCGGGTATTTTCTCTCTGCCGTCATCCGGGTTCGTAGCCGGATGACGGTGCCAGCATGTCGGTGCACAGCACGTGCATCGATTCATCGATTTCAATCGCCATCGACAAGGTGACACAGGTGCGTGTGTCCGTCATCGACAGATAAGGCTCGCTCATGTACAGCACGCCGGGCTGATCAATGGCGTGCTGGAAATAGGCACGGCGAGACCAGACGGCGCCGGTGGTATCGGCCAGCGGGGCAAATTTCGGGTTGGTGCTTTGTGAGGCGGCCTGTTTAGTGTTGAGGTTACGCCCGAGCTGGCGTCCCTCGCTGTCGAGCAGGAAGCAGCGCAGTACGTTGGGCATGGACAGCATCGGCCGTGCCGCCTCGTCGAATGGGGTGTTCTGCATCAGCAGGATGGCACTTTGCACGAAGGACTGGCGTGCCAGTTCCAGCTGGCGGCGGGTGATCTTGCGCTTGAGCAGATCACGTACCATCAGTTCGTCCCAGCGGGCATCGATGCGTGGCGTGATCAGGTCGTCGTGTTCCGGCTTGAGGCCGGGGCGGGCGACGTAGTCGCCTTGCACCAGATCGCAGCCGGACTCCAGGGCCACCAGCACATCGCTGTCGTTTTCGATGCCTTCCTGGATGACCAGTGCACCAGATTCGTGCATCAGATGCACCAGCCTGCACACCAGGTTGCGGATGCGCGGATTGCTGGCTGCGCTGCGCAGCAGATGGCGGTCGAACTTGACCAGATCGGGTTCCATTTCGCAGATGCGGTCCAGGTGGGAATGGCCGACCCCGAAGTCATCGATGGCGATCAGAAAGCCCTGCTTGCGCAGGCGGCGGATGCATTGCTGCAGCATGTCGTCGCCCCCCAGGGTATGTTCCTGCACTTCCAGCACCACGCTTTGCGGCGCCAGCCCGTTGGCGGTGATGGCCTCGGCAACGGCTTCGGCGCGCGCCAGATTCATCAGCGACGCCGGGTGCACATTGAGGAACAACCACAGCGGGTCGGTCAGAGGCGGCACATTGGCGGCATGGGTACGCAGCATGGCCAGGTCGAGCTGGTGACAGGCTTCCGGGCTGTCCATCAGTTCGAAGGCCTGGGCCGGCATCACCGGCCGGCCGGCATGCTTGCCGCGCAGTAGCGCCTCGATGCCGACACTGCGCCGGTGTGCCAGGCTGTAAATCGGTTGGTAGTGGCTGCTGAGTGCCAGCCCGGCGTGTTCTGTCGGCGCCTGTGACATGCGAAATCTCCCGAAAAACGACTCGGGGCTGTCTGATGGCAGCCCTCGCTGAAACATATCCTTTGCCGCTTCAGCAAGCAAGGCTCATTCCAGCCTGTAAGCAAGGACGGGGTCAGGTCTTTCATTTTGCATCCGGATGCAAAATGAAAGACCTGACCCCGATAAAAAAACACCGCCCGGTTGCCGGGGCGGTGTTTTGTCTGTGTGTGCCGCTGCTTAGTTTTGCTGAATGCCGGCCACCATCCATTTGCCGGAGGTACCGGCATCCTTGATGAAGTGCCAGGTTTCCGAGAACGGTACTGGGGCCGCGTTGACTTCTTCGCTCACCAGGCCGAAGTAGCGCACGCTGGCGATGTAGCGGCCATTTTCTTCGCTGGCTTCGACCAGTTGGCAATCCAGGTCGGTGAAGTCGGCGGTCATCGGGTTGTTGGCGATGTCGTGGCGCAGCTCTTCGAACAGCTCCGGTGTCATGTAACGGCGCACTTCGTCCAGCGAGTCTGGCGTGTTCAGGCTCTGCAGGTGCAGGAAGGTGGCCTTGACCTGACGCAGGAAGTACGGGGTTTCGGTGCCATCCGGCAGTCGGCTCGGCACGGCCGGGCCTGCCGAGGGGGCGGCGCCTTGTTGCGGGAAGCCGGAGCCGATGGCCGGGATCGGGTCGAAGCGGTTGTCGTTCGGCATGCTCGGCGGCGGTGCCTGCGGACGCATGGCTTGCGGCGCATGTTCCGGGCTGGCCATGCGGCGACGGAACCAGATCAGGCCGGCCAGGAAGACGGCGCCCAGTGCCAGAATCAGCATCCACGGGGTGCCCGGCTGTTGCGGGGCTTCTGCCGGGGCTGGCGCGGCGCTCGGCGCCGAAGCGGTGGCCGGGGCGGCGGCATGCGCCTGGTTGTTGGTGGCCGAGCCGATCATGTAACCGGCGGCAGCACCGGCCACCCCGGCGGCCACGGCGGTTCCGACCCCGACGCCCTTCTTCTGCGGCTGGGCCGGCGCCTGAGCCGGCACCTGCTGTTGCGGTGCCGCCGGCTGGGCGGGTTTCTGGTAGGTTTGTGTCGGTGCAGCACGGCGCATGCCGGCGCTGCGGCCCTTGCCCATCCGGGCGGCTTCAGCTAGCGGCGACAGCAGCAGCGAGACCACGGAGAAGGCGAGAATGATCGTCTTCGCACGAGAATTCATATCTTAGGTTTCCTAAGTGAGATGTCAGCATGCCATGAGACACTGGCATAAAGGGTTAGTTCTGGGTCAGGGCCTGAATTTCAAGTACCTCGACCTGTCCGAGGGCGACACGGAAGCGTACGTCGACCTGGCAAAGGCGTACGCCATATACCCGCATCGGGTCATCCTGATAGGCCGGGCGCGGATCCTGCGCCAGTACCTCGTTCACCAGTTGGCGAAAATCCGCCGGCAAGTCGCTGTGGCTGGCCAGGTCGGCGAGGGCCTGTTCATGCCAGCTGACGGGGAGTTGCGGCGGCGGACCATCGACGAAACCGCTGCGTGCGTCCGGGCGTGATTCGACGAAGGGGATGTAGGGCTTGATATCCAGAATGGGAGTGCCGTCCAGCAAGTCGGCGCCGCGCAGCTGCAGGCGCACGCCCTGGTCGCATTCGATGCCGGCCAGTTCGACCAGCGACAGGCCGATCGGGTTCGGGCGATGGGTAGAGCGGCTGGCGAAGACACCGACGCGGGCATTGCCGCCCAGGCGCGGCGGCCGGATCAGCGGTGTCCAGCCACGGGCAGCCGTTTCGTGAAAAACGAACTGCAGCCAGAGATGCGAAAAGGCGTGCAGGCCGCGTACGCAGTCGGGGTGATCGTAGGGGGGCAGCAGCACCAGTTCGGAGCGGGCGGAAGGGGCCAGCGAACTCTGGCGCGGAATGCCGAATTTCTCTTTATAGGGGGCGCGGATCAGCCCGATGGGCTCGAAGGAGTAGTGCATCGCCGCATTATAGAAGAGAGCCGGGGTCAGGTCTTTCATTTTGCTGCAAAAAACAAGACCTGACCCCGGCTTTGGATTACTTGCTGCCGAAGTGTTTGTCGTAGCGTTTGCTGAGGCGGTTCATCGACAGCAGCATGAAGAAGTCGGCGCAGTTGAAGTCCGGGTCCCAGGCGGGTTCGCCGCAGACGAAGGCGCCGGCGCGCAGGTAGCCCTTGATCAGGGCCGGCATCGGTGCCGGGGCGGCGTCGTCGAGTACGCGGTCAAGCGGCAGTGGCAGCAGCGGGAAGACGCGCCATTCGGCCGGTGCCAGGTGGCTGCCTTCCAGTTGGCGGTACAGGCTGACGGCCTGGTGGCCGCCATCAGCCAGGCTGACGCTGGCGCAGCCGGCCAGGTATTCGCAGCCATGCTTGCGGACATAGTCGGCCAGGCCGGCCCACAGCAGGGTGATGACGCCGCCGGTGCGGAAGTCTTTGTGCACGCAGGAGCGGCCGACTTCGATCAGGCTGGGGCGCAGATGCTCGAGCCGGGCGATGTTGAATTCATGTTCCGAGTACAGGCTGGGGGCGCGGGCGGCGGCTTGCGGTGTCAGCATGCGATAGGTGCCGACCACCATGCCGCTGGCCTGATCTTCGACGATCAGGTGTTCGCAGTAGTCATCGTATTCATCGCAGTCGAGTCCCAGATCGGCCGAAGCCAGTTGGGCACCCATTTCTCCGGCAAACACATCGAAACGCAGCTTCTGTACGCGACGCAGGTCTTCGGCGCCTTGCGCCAGGCGCAGGGCCAGTTTGCTTTCACGACGGGGGGCGAGGTTCTGATTCAGTTGCATGGTTGGCTCCATTGGCTCCAGTGGCTTCTCGTGGAACCCATGCTAAGCAGCGTGTTTGAAGTTTGTATGTAGTTCACGTGACTTTCGGATGACAGTGGCGGATTCGGACTGCCCTGATTCGGCGTGATAGCCCGGGTCAGTAAGGTGGGGGCCACGGGATTGCGCCGGTGGCTTTTGTGAGAGACCGGTATCGCCACTTCATGATCACACCGAAAGGATCAGTATGAATCTCAAGAAAAGTGTTTTGGCTCTGGCCTGCTGCGCTGCCCTGGCGGCACAGGCTGCTCATGCCATCTCGGCGCCTCCGGGCTGGCCGACCAGTCAGATTGCCATGGGTACTGTGGTAAACGGCGGGCAGGAGTCGGCGGCGCTGTCGGTCAGGCCGGTGTTCGGCTTCTTTACCTATGCCGGACAGGATGGTGCGGGTGACCATGATGTGGTGATCCGCCACGACCAGAAGGTCGACAACATCATGAATGAAGTTCGCACCCTGTCTGACCGCATGCAGGCGCCGGCGATGCCGACTTTTGTGTTTTATACCGTTGATGGCAGTTCGGGGGATGACAGTCTCAAGCGTGATATCTCCAATGGTACGCTCACCATTCACTACCAGAATCTGATCAGCTTGCTGCAGCAGCTCGAGGGCTATCGTGACACCGCCCATCCGGTACCGGCCACGGTCTTGCTCAATCCGGATTTTCTCGGTGAATTGCACAAGCAGTGTGCTCAGTACTACTGCCCGGTGCCGCTCAATACGCCGATTGATGTCAAGGGTGAGCTGACCAAGGCGCTGCAGGCGCTGAATCTGGACGTCGCGATTCCGGCGGATTTGCTGGGTGAGCACCAGAGTTTCCCGGAGTACGTTCAGTCGATTAACTGGTTGATGCACCAGTTCGGACCGCACATTACTTTTGGCTGGCAGGACAATGTCTGGGCTGGCGATCCGACCGGTCACGGCTGGGTTCACCAGGCGACTTCGCAGCCATCCATCATTGCCCCGCACATCAGCGGCGAGGTGTCCTTCCTGCAAAGCATGAAGCTGGTAACCGGCAACAAGGATCGTGATCCGCAATACATCGCTTTCGACAAGTGGGAGCGCGATGTCTTTGATTCGGAGATGGCAGGCTTGGGGGTGAGTAATGGTTATCTGTACAACGCCCGTGACATGGGTGTGTATATGAACTATGTCAGCGGTGTCGCTTCTGGCCTGGGCAAGTTGCCGGTGATGTTGTGGCAGATTCCGGGCGGGCACCTGCAGACTGCCGGTGATGTCGATCAGCGCTACGATCATGGCTCGACCGAGCCGGACTTCATTCTCGGCAACCCGCAACTGGCGGCTGGTCTGAGCAATGTCGCCAACTATATCAATGATCAGGCCATGCCGGCTGGCATCTATGGCTCTTCGGCAACCACGGTGCAGGCTTATCTGCAGGCGGATCTGGCCAACGACCCCAATAGCCTGAGCCATGATCACCTGGATCTGCTGCGTCAGGCCAATGTGTTCTCGGTGCTGTGGGGGGGGGGTAACACGACCGGGGTGGCCGGTCTCAAGCCATCGCAGGATGACAATGGCTGGCTGTTTGCGCGCATCAAGGCGCACGGGCTGAACAATGGTGAGGGTTGCCAGTCGGGCTGCGATCAGCCGATCGTACCGACCCATGGTCAGGATCAAAACCCGGGTGGCAATCAGGGCAGTGGCCAGAGTGGTGATCAGGGTGGCACTTCCGCACCGGTCAGTCCCTGCGGCGATGTGATCGGTGCCAGCGGTCTGCCGGTGTGGTGTGCCGGTCAGGATCACTACAACGCGGGTGCTACGGTCGAGTATCAGAATGCCACCTGGCAAGCCAAGTGGTGGGCCAATCAGGGCGATCAGCCGGGTGTGGCTGACGTCTGGCAGCGTACCGGTGGTCAGGCGCCTGCTGGCGACAGCAACTGGTCGGCCGACAAGACTTATGACACCGCGGGCACTGAGGTGAGCTACAACGGCGCAATCTATCAGAACCAGTGGTGGACCAAGGGTGATATTCCGGGTCAGTCGGCGGTTTGGAAGCAGATCGGTGGTCAGGCTCCGGCTGCAGATCTCAGCTGGTCTGCCGACAAGACCTATGACACGCCGGGGACCGAGGTGAGCTATAACGGTGCCTCCTATCAGAACCAGTGGTGGACCAAGGGCGATATCCCGGGTCAGTCCGCCGTCTGGAAGCGGATGTAAGTTTTTTGTCGAACGCCGTCAGTCATCTGACGGCGTTTTTCTTGCGTTCTGACGGTTCGGATTCCTCTGATTCAGCAGGTTGGCGCTGATCGTTATCTTGTCATGCATGCCCGCAGCGCTGTTTGCTGCGCGGCAATACACCCAATCAACCGTGTCGGTGCCTGGCGCCGGCCATCATCACCCGAATGCCCCCAGTTTTGTCCTGTCCGTGTGCCGCTGGCCGCAGGCATGTCCGGCATCGCGGTGATCGCCGTTATCAAGAGGATAGGATGAAACACAAGCTGCCCCGTCAAATGCCCCGCCTGCAAGCGGGCTTTTCTTTGCTGGAACTGTTGGTGGTGATTCTGATCATCGCGCTGTTGACCAGTGTGATTGGCCCGCGCCTGTTCCAGCAGGTCAGTAATGCCCGTGTGCGTACCGCACAGAGTCAGATGAAGACCTTGCAGGATGCGCTGGTGCGCTACCGCCTGGATACCGGTGCCTACCCGGATGCCGATCAGGGTTTGCAGGCGCTGCAGGTGGCACCGACCGGCGTGAGTGGCTGGATGGGGCCGTATTTGCAGGAAGCGATTCCGGCTGATCCTTGGGGACATCCGTACATCTGGCGCAATCCGGGCCAGTCCAGCGAGGTGGAGGTGGCCTCGCTGGGGAGCGATGGCAAGCCGGGTGGCAGCGGGGAAGCCGCCGACCTGGTTCAGGGGTTTTAAATGAGACGGGCATTGACCTGGCTGTTGCTGGCACTGGGGTTGGGACTGGCGAGCCAGCCAAGCCTGGCCTGGTGCTGGAAAGAGGCGGGTAGCCGCTACCAGATTGACCCGCGTCTGCTGTGGGCGATAGCCAAGGTCGAGTCGGGTTTCAATCCGCGTGCGGTCAACCGCAATCGTGACGGCAGTGTGGATATCGGCCTGATGCAGGTTAACAGTCGCCATCTGGCTGAGTTGAAGAAGTATGGCTACACCGAGCGCGAGCTGATGGAGAACCCGTGTGCGGCGGTCATGGCCGGCAGCTGGATTCTGGCAGGCATGATCCAGCATTACGGTTACAACTGGCGCGCAGTCGGTGCCTATAACGCTGGCACGGCACCGGATCGCGACAGTTTGCGCAACCGCTATGCGCAAAAGGTCTGGCAGACCTATCAGCAGTCTTTGGCAGGGTGATCGCATGCCTTCCTTCGAATTTACCGTGTTGCAGGATGGCACCGCCGTCAGGCGCACGGTGCAGGCCGATGATCTGGCCAGTGCACGGCGCCATCTCAATGCGGCCGGGGTGGTGGTGCTCAATGCGCCGACGGTTCAGCCGACGGCCCGGCGACAGTCCGGTCGGTCTCGTCGTCAGGTCTTTCCCTTGTGGTTGTTCTGCCGCGAGCTGGCGGCATTGCTGGAGGCGGGGCTGACCAGTGCCGAGGCGCTGGGGGTGCTGTGGCAGAAGGCAGATCAGCCCGGGGTGCGTTCGGCGCTGGGGCAGATCTGTCAGCGTTTGCGCGAGGGGCGCACGCTGTCTCAGGCGATGGCGGAGGCGCCGGCGATTTTCCCCGAGCTGCTGGTCGCCGTTGTGGGGGCCAGCGAGCAGACCGGCCAACTGGCCTCGGCGCTGCGTCGCTTCATTGACTATCAGGGACGGGTGGATCAGCTGCGGCGTCAGTTGCTCAGCGCGCTGATGTATCCGTCGATTGTGCTGCTGGTCGGCATGGCGGTGGTGCTGTTCATGCTGTTGTTGGTGATCCCGGGATTTGCCTCGCTGTTGTCTTCGCTGCGCGGCCCCATGCCGCTGACCACGCGTCTGATGCTGGACTGGGCGCAGTTGCTCTCGCTGCATGGCACGGTGATCCGGCTGGCCATTGCGGGGGTGGTGGGGGGCTGGGCTGGTCAGTGTTCAGTCGTCAGGGGCGGGGCGGCTGGCTCGGCCTGCTGACACGTCTGCCTCGGCTGCAAACCTTTCTGACGTTGTTCGAGCTGACCCGGTTTTACAGTGCCTTCGGGCTGGTGTTGCAGGGCGGGATGCCGATCCCGCAGGCCCTGCAGTTGGCCGGTACCTTGTTGGGCGATACCCGGCAGCAGGTGCTGAAGCGAGTGAGTCAGGCGCTGTCGGGCGGCGCGGCCTTGTCGGATGCGCTGGTACAGCATGGCATGACGACGCCGGTGGCCGAGCATCTGTTGCGGGTCGGTGAGCATACCGGCGAGATCGGCACCATGTGTGAGCACATCGTGCGCTTTCATGATGAGCAGCTGGCGCGGGTACACGAGTTGGCGGCCAAGGTGCTGGGGCCGCTGGTGATGTTGATTGTCGGGGTGATGGTGGGCGGATTGGTGGTGATGCTGTATTTGCCGATTTTTGATCTTGCGGGAGGACTGGGCTGATGAAGCCGTCGCAACAACAACAGGCAGCCATGCTGGGTTTGTGCTGGCTGGCGGCCACTCAGGTCGAACAGGCCGAGTGGCGTTTTGACCTGCTGCCGCTGGCCGAGGCATGGCAGCGCAGACTGTTGCCGCTGGTGCTGGAGGGCGAGCTGCTGCTAGTGCTGGCCGAACCGCGCGATGTGCCGGCACGCCAGTGGGCGGCGGTCCAGCCGGTGAGCTGGCAGTTGGCGGCCACTGAGCCGGGGCTGGTCGAGACGGTGCTGGCGCAGGCCGGTGAGCAGGCGCGTACGCTGCAGGACGTGAATTGGGGGCAGCACGGCGAGGAGGGCGAGACCAGCGTGCTGGAAATTTCTCGCCAGGGGTTGGATCGCGAGAGTAATCCGGTGATCCGGCTGATCGACTCCACGTTGTTTGATGCCCTCAAGACCGGTGCCAGTGATGTGCATATCGAGTCGCAACAGCAAGGCTTGTTGATTCGTTACCGCATTGACGGTTTGCTGCAGCATGCCGGTCAGATCCAGGGGCAGGAGCTGGCCTCCCAGGCCATTTCGCGCCTGAAAATTTTATCCGGCCTGGACATCGGCGAACGCCGCGTGCCGCAGGACGGGCGTTTCAGTACCCGGATCGAAGGCAGCAGTCTGGATATCCGGGTGTCGATCATCCCCAGTATCTGGGGGGAGGACGCGGTACTGCGTCTGCTGGATACCAGCCAGATGGCGGATCGCCTGACGCTGGCGCAGCTGGGTGTCAGCCAGGATTCTGCGGCTGCGCTGCGCATGCTGACGGCTCGGCCGCATGGCATGACGCTGATTACCGGGCCGACCGGTTCGGGCAAGACCACCACGCTGTATGCCGCCCTGGGTGAGCTCAATCAGCAGGATGAAAAGATCATCACCATTGAAGACCCGGTGGAGTATCAACTGGCCGGGGCCATGCAGATTCCGGTCAACGAACGCAAGGGTCTGACTTTTGCCCGCGGTTTGCGCGCCGTGATGCGTCATGACCCGGACACCATTCTGGTCGGGGAGATCCGTGACGGTGAAACCGCCTCGATTGCCATTCAGTCGGCGCTGACCGGGCACCGGGTGTTGTCGTCGATCCACGCTAATGGCGTGTTCAGTGTGATCGAACGTTTCCGTTTCTTTGCCGTCGAGTCGCACAGCCTGTCCGAGGCACTCAATGGTGTGCTGGCACAGCGCCTGGTGCGGCGCCTGTGCGGACAGTGTGCGCAGCCGGCGGTGTTGTCTACCGAATGGCAGGCCCGTCTGGGGCCGGTCGATGCCGAGTGGGCGGGTGCCGGCTGTCGCCAGCCGGTCGGTTGCGAGGCTTGTCAGGGTACGGGCTACAAGGGGCGTATGGCGCTGCTGGAAACGCTGGCGCTGGATATGCCGCTGCGTACGGCGCTGGCGCAGGGTCTGAGCCCGAGTGAGTTGATGGCGCGTTGTACCCCCGGGCTGTACCGGCCGATGCGGCTGGATGCGCTGATGGCGGTGTCGCAGGGGCTGACCACGCTGGAGGAGGTGTCCCGTGTCCTTGACCTTGGCTGAGTACCGGATGTGGCTGGATGGCACGCAAGCGCGTTGCTGGCAGCGGCCCCATCCGCTGGCAGCGTGGCAGATGCAGTCGTTTGTCGGGACGCCCGAGGCGGCGCTGGCCGAGCTGCTGGATGGCGCGCGCGGGCGCGTTTCCTTGCGGCTGGGCGGCTCGCTGGCACCCACGGTGTGTTTGCCCTGGCTTGACGGGCTGCATCAACCGGGTGACTGGCAGGGTTATGCGCGTCAGTGGCTGTCACGGCATTTTGGTGGTGAGCCGGAGGATTGGCTGGCCTGTTGGCAATGGCAGCCCGCCGGGCGCAATACGCTGGCTTGTGGGGTGCGGCTGGCCCATTGGCAGGTGTGGCGAGCGCTGTTGCAGCGGTTGTCCTTGCTGTCTGTCCGGCCGGTGTGGCCTTTGCTGGCCCAGCGGCATCGCCCCCCCCGGCAGGTGACGCAGACCTTGTTGCTGCGGGATGGCGATGTGTTGCAGTGGTTGTTGCATGAGCAGGGGCAGTGGCAGCAGGGGGGCATATTGCGCGTGGAGGCCGGATTGGCGCGGCAGGCTGTGCTGGATCGGCTGGCCGAACTGTCGATTCCTCTGGTTCTGCCGCGCTGGTTCAGTCTGGATGATACGGCCAGCCAGCCTTTTGTCTGGAGTGAGTCATGAGTGGTTTTTCTTTTTTGCCGACCCGCAGGCGCTGGCCCTGGCTGGTGCTGCCGGTGTTGCTCAGTTATGCCTGTCTGACGCCGCTGCTGCAGTCATGGCAGCAGGCGCAACAGGACCTGGCCGACAGTCAGGCGCGGTTGCAAAGCAGGGTGAACCGGGACAGCCGGGTGGCGGTCCCGGCGCGGGATGCCATGGATCCGGCTTTGTGGCTGGTGCTTCGGCTGGAGCAAAGCTGGCCGGGGGGGCTGAGCCTGTTGCGGCTGGAATCGGACAGCGGCAGTCGCAAGATGCAGCTGACGCTGCGCAGCGCCACGCTGGCAGAGGTGATGGACTGGATTAATACCCTGCGCAAGCAGGGGCTGCACGTAAGCATGTTGAGTCAACAGTCGCTGATTACCACGCCGGGAGATCCGGCTCGCCTGGAAATCCGGCTGGAGGTGGCGATATGAGCGGGTGGAAAGGGAATATGCGCCATGGCTGGCTGTATTGCCGCCTGGCGCGCTGGCCGGCGCTGTTGCTGTGCCTGTTGCTGTCTTTGTCGGCCCTGGGGGTGGCCCGGCTGCTGCAAGTGCAACAGCAGCAGTGGCAGCAACAGCAGGCCAGGGTGGATAGCCAGTTACGGCAGTTGCTGGCGGCCGAAGCGCGTGACCGGGCGGCCCTGGCGCGCAGGCAGGTGTCGCTGGAGGCACGTCATGCCCGGCTGATGGCGCTGCTGGATCAGCCGGATCTGGCGGGGATGCAAATTCGCATCGGCAATGATCGTACGGTGGATATCGGCCTGAGCAACGGTTATCTGCCGCTGCGTCAGACGCTGCTGGCTTTGCAGGCGCTGCCCTGTGCACAGATCCGCCATCTGACCCTGACGCGTGACGATGGTCACAGTGGGGCGATCAGGGCCTCGGTGAAACTGGATATGGGAGCAGATACATGCACCGCGGATTGAAGTGGCTGGGCGCGATATCGCTGTTGCTGGCGGCAGCCAGCCAATGGTGGCCTGGCTTGGGTAACGAACCGGTGTCGCCGATAGCGAGATCGGGGGGCGGGACGGGTCAAAAGCGGGCTGCAACCTTGCCGCCGCTGGCTTCTGCTCCTGCCGTAGATTTGTTTGCCGCGCCTCAGGGGGCGGCGGCACAGCAGGCTGTCGTGCCCGCTCCGGCGATGCGCCAGGAGGTGCCGGATCCGCCGCTGCCCTTTGAGGTGGGGGGCACCTGGCAGAATCGTGAGACCAGTGCCGCTGCCGCCGATGCCCTGGTGGTGTTCCTGCAGTCCGGAGGCAAGACCGTGGCGGTTTGCCAGAGCTGTCGTGACCCGGCGGTGAGTCGGCCTGGAACGATATTGGCCGGCCAGTACCGACTGGAGCAGGTGGCCGCAGGAAAGATCGAATTCACCCGTTTGTCGGATGGCAAACACAAATTCTTGGAGTGGATGCCATGAAGCAGATGAACAAACCGCCTTTCCCGACTCGTCAGGGGATGGTCAGCGTGATGATGCTGAGCCTGTTGTTGGCCGGCTGTTCGGTTGACCGGGCTTTGATGGCCAGCAAAACCCTCTACCAGGAGGGCGATCTGGAGGGGGCGCTGACTCGGATTGAGCAGACCATGAAGGCCGAACCAGACAATATGCAGTTGCGGGCGGAACACGAGCGTCTGTTGGCGCAGTATGACGCGCAGAAACTGGCTCTGGCAGACAAGGCGCTGGCTGCCGGTGATATGACTGCGGCCGGTCAGGGCTATCGCTCGGTATTGCAGCATGACCCGGCCAGTTATCGGGCCGAGCAGGGGCTGAAGGCCATCGACAATCGGCAGCTGCACCAGCAATGGATGGCGCAGGCGCGCAGCCTGGCGGCACAGGATCCGGGGGCGGCGCTCGACTGGCTGGGCAAGATTCTGGCTGAAGAGCCGACCTGGCAGGAGGCACTGGATTTTCGCGAGTCGCTGATGCGTACTGCAGGGCAGGGGCAACTTAGCAGCAATGTCCCGGCGGCGCTGAAAAAACCGGTCAGTTTGTCGTTTCGTAACCAGAGCCTGAATACCGTGTTTGATGCCATCAGCCGCATGACGGGGTTGAATTTCATTTTTGACAGTGATGTCTCGCCGGGGCTGCGCGCCACGATTACCACGCAGAAGAGCACGGCCTGGGATGCCATCAATCTGTTGCTGGCGACCAGCAAGCTGAGCAAAAAGCTGCTCAACAGCAATACCTTGCTGATTTATCCGTCTCGACCGGAGAAGGAACGCGAATATCAGGATCTGGGTGTCCGCACCTATTACCTGTCCAATGCCGATCCCAAGCAGGTACTCAATACGCTCAAGCAAGTGCTTAAGCCGCGGGATATTGCCATCGACGAGCGGCTCAATGCGGTGGTGCTGCGCGATGTACCTTCCGTGTTGGCCGCGGCGGACCGCATGGTGCAATCGCTGGATCTGCCGCAGTCGGAGGTGACGCTGGATGTGGAGGTGCTGGAAGTGAGCGACACGCTGGCGCGCAATCTGGGCATCAACTATCCGGGCTCGGTGGGTATCGGATTTGCCAATAGCGGCACCGATGGCAGTACCTCGCTGAGCGGCCAGACCACCATCGAGAAGCTGCGTCACCTCAATGGCAGCGGCATCGGTGTCAGCATGGGCAGCAATGGTGTGGTGGGGGGCATCAATCTGAGTGAAACCAATGACAAGGTGCATACCCTGGCCAATCCGAAGATTCGGGTGAAGAACCATCAGAAGGCGACGATCAAGATCGGCGAGAAGCTGCCGATCGTGACCTCGACCCTGACCACCGCCGGCAGCAGCAGTTCGGTGTCGTATCAGGATGTGGGCCTGACGCTGAACGTTGAACCGAGTATCAGTCTCGGCCAGGAGGTCAGCGTGAATGTGTCGCTGGAAGTCAGTGATGTGATCGGCCAGCCGACCACCATGTCGGACGGCACCATGGTCTATCGCCTGGGGAACCGTTCGGCCTCGACGGTGCTGTCGACCCGCGACAATGTCACGCAGGTGCTGGGCGGTCTGATCAAGCGGGATGACTCGGTCAAGGATGTCGGTCTGCCTTTCCTGAGCGAAATTCCGCTGCTCAAGAGCCTGTTCGGCAGTCATGACAGCAATGATCTGAATTCGCAGATCGTGCTGCTGATTACGCCGCACATTGTGCGCCAGTTCTCGCCGCCGCCGGCTGCACTGACCCGTTTCAGTATCGGGCCTGAGAACCGGATCGGCGATCCGCTGCAGCTGGGAGAAAATGCCGGACAGGTGTCGGTCAGAGCCAATGGCGCCAGCGTTACGGATGATACGCCGGGTGTCAGCGCCCCCCGTCGCAATGATCCGCCGCCCCCGCCCCCGCCTGAGAGCGTGGCCGGTGACGGCCCCGCGCCAATGCCTTTCTTCCGCGGACCGATGCCGGTGACGCCGCCGGACGACAAGCGATGACGCGTCAGCGCGGTTTTACCCTGATTGAGGTGGTGGTGACGGTGGCGTTGCTGGGGCTGCTGGCCAGTGCGGCCATGCCGATGCTGGCCCAGGCCACACAGCGCCGGCAGGAACGCGAGCTGCGTGATGCGCTGCATGCGATGCGTCAGGCCATCGACGACTACAAGAAGGCCGTGGACCAGGGGCAGATCGAGCATCAGGCCGATGACAGCGGTTATCCGCCTTCGCTGCAGGTGCTGGTTGACGGGGTGGTGGACAAGAAGCGGGTCGATGGCCGCAAGCTCTATTTTCTGCGGCGGATTCCACAGGATCCGATGAGTGATTGCCCGACATGTGCTGCCGAGGAGCAATGGCAGATTCGTCCCTATCAGCCCGATGGTCACGATGTGTTTGATGTCAGCAGCAAGAGTGAACGCACCGGTTTTAACGGTGTGCCGTACAAGGAGTGGTAGTGATGAGATCCCGGCGCTTCATGCGCGGCTTTACCCTGATCGAGTTGCTGGTGGTGCTGAGCATCATTGCCTTGCTCACGACACTGGTGACGCCGCGTTATATCAACGAGCAGCAGCGGGCGCGCGAGACGGTGCTGCGCAACAATCTGCAGGCAATGCGCGATGCGCTGGAGCAGTATCGCGCTGATCTGGGCAAGCCGGCGGACACGCTGCAGGCGCTGGTCGAGCATCGTTATCTGCGGAGCTTGCCGAGCGATCCGCTGACGGGACATACCGATGACTGGAAGCTGGACAATGACGAGCAGGGCGGCATTCGTGATGTGCACAGCAGTGCGCCGGGCAAGGCGCTGGACGGGTCCAGTTATGCCAGCTGGTAAGGCTCAGCGCGGCTACGTGCTGCTGGGGCTGCTGGTGGCGCTGATGGTGCTGGGGATGATGCTGCAGTATCGCGTGCATGATCTGTCGGCCGAGATCCAGCGCGAGCATGAGCAGTCCCTGCTGGAGACCGGTGATGCCATCGCCGATGCGCTTGGTCGCTATGCCGCCGATCATCAGGGGCTTTACCCCACCCGACTGGCGCAGCTGGTGGACGATGACAGTGACGGGCTGAAGGTCCGCCATTATCTGCGCCGGTTGTCGCCCGACCCGATGACCGGGTCCGGTGAGTGGGGGCTGCAGCGTGGCCCCGGTGACGGGATTACCGCTGTCTTCAGCCAGTCGACACTGACGCCATTCAAACAGGATGGCTTTGATAGTGACCACGAGGGCTTCAGGCAGAAAAGCAGCTATCAGGAGTGGGTGTTTGCCGCGCGTCAGGTGGTTGCACCAGCACCTGCCTCGCCGTAAAACCGCGTCCGGACTGGACGCGGTCGGTCTGTTGTAAAATCAAAAGCTTAAAATCGGACGGATTTTGACGTAAAATAATACGTTTTAGTTGAATTCCGTGAGCAGGCCATGATTTATCCGACGCGCTTTGACGTGATTGTGGTGGGCGGCGGCCATGCCGGCACCGAGGCAGCCCTTGCCGCGGCGCGCATGGGGCGCCAGACCTTGCTGTTGAGCCACAATATCGAATCGCTGGGCCAGATGTCGTGCAATCCGTCCATCGGCGGCATTGGCAAGGGGCATCTGGTGCGCGAGGTCGATGCGCTGGGCGGTGCCATGGCGCTGGCCACCGACATGGGCGGCATCCAGTTCCGCACCCTGAACGCCTCCAAGGGGCCGGCGGTGCGCGCCACCCGTGCCCAGGCCGATCGCGTGCTGTACAAGGCCGCCATCCGTCACATGCTGGAGAACCAGCCCAATCTGATGTTGTTCCAGCAGCCGGTGGATGACCTGCTGCTGGCCGGGGAACGTGTCATCGGGGTGAAAACCGCGATTGGTGTCGAGTTCCACGGCAGTACCGTAGTGCTGACCGCCGGCACTTTCCTCGCCGGCAAGATCCATGTTGGCCTGTCCAATTACACCGGTGGCCGTGCCGGTGACCAGGCGGCCTCGGTGCTGGGCGAAAAGCTGCGCGAGCTCAGCCTGCCGGTTGGCCGTCTCAAGACCGGTACCCCGCCGCGTATCGATGGCCGCAGCATCGATTTTTCCCGCATGGAAGAACAGCCGGGCGATACGCCCGAGCCGGTGTTCTCGGTGCGCGGCAACCGCGCCATGCACCCGCGTCAGCTGCCGTGCTGGATTACCCACACCACCTTGCAGACCCACGAGATCATCCGCTCCGGTTTTGATCGCAGCCCGATGTTTACCGGGGTGATTGAGGGGGTCGGGCCGCGCTATTGTCCGTCGATTGAAGACAAGATCAACCGCTTCGCCGACAAGGACAGCCACCAGATCTTCCTCGAGCCGGAAGGGCTCGATACCCACGAATACTATCCGAACGGCATTTCGACCAGTCTGCCGTTCGATATCCAGCTGGCCGCGGTGCGCAGCATCCCGGGCATGGAGAATGCCCACATCCTGCGCCCGGGCTACGCCATCGAATATGACTACTTCGATCCGCGCGGGCTGAAGTCCACCTTCGAGACCAAGGCGATTCAGGGTCTGTTCTTCGCCGGGCAGATCAATGGCACCACCGGTTATGAAGAAGCGGCCGCGCAGGGGCTGTTCGCCGGCATGAATGCGGCGCTACTGGCCAGCGGGCAGGAGGGCTGGTGTCCGCGCCGTGATGAGGCCTATCTCGGTGTGCTGGTGGATGATCTGATCACCAAGGGGGTCAGCGAGCCATATCGCATGTTCACCAGCCGCGCGGAATTCCGTCTGCAGCTGCGCGAGGACAATGCTGACCTGCGTCTGACCGAAGCCGGCCGTCGTTTTGGCCTGGTGGGGGATGCGCAGTGGGAGGCTTTCTGCCGCAAGCGTGATGCGGTCGAGGCCGAGAAGGCACGCCTGAAGGCGACCTGGGTGCATCCGGCGCGCAGTGATCAGGCCGTGTTGACGGCCTTGCTCGGCCGGCCGATCGAGCGCGAGTACAACCTGCAGGATTTGCTCAAGCGGCCGGACGTGACGTATGCCGCCTTGATGACGCTGCCGGAGGCCGGGGGCGGTGTCGATGACGATGTGGTTGCCGAGCAGGTGGAAATTCAGGTCAAATATCAAGGCTATATCGATCGGCAGAACGATGAGCTGGCGCGGCGCGATAATCTGGACCAGGTGCGTCTGCCGGCCGAGCTGGATTATGCGCTGGTGTCGGGGCTGTCGAAGGAAGTTCAGCAGAAGCTCAACAGCCAGCGGCCGGAAACGCTTGGCCAGGCCTCGCGCATCCAGGGGGTCACCCCGGCCGCCGTGGCCTTGTTGATGGTGCATCTGAAGCGTGGCTTTGCCGACAGCAAAAAAACAGCCTGAATGACGGTGATTCAGCCGTTGTTCCCGGCGCAGGGCCTGGTTTGCCTGCGCCATACTGATGACTCGTGATCACGAGGGGTGACCAAAATAAATACAATCAGCGAACTGTCTCTGGGGCTGGAGCATATCGGGCTTGAACTGAGCGCGCGCCAACTGGCCTCGCTCGATGCCTATCTGGCGCTGCTGGCCAAATGGAACCAGACCTATAACCTGACCGCCGTGCGCGAAACCGCGCGCATGGTGAGTTATCACCTGCTCGACAGCCTGACGCTGGTGCCGCATCTGCAGGGCGGAACCCGTCTGCTGGACGTCGGCTCGGGCGGCGGCATGCCCGGTATTCCGGCGGCGATTGCCCGGCCGGATCTGCAGGTGGTGGTGTTGGACGCCAACCACAAAAAGACGACTTTCTTGCGTCAGGCGGCAATCGAGTTGAAACTGCCCAATGTCGAAGTCGTCACCGAGCGCGTCGAGCTGTTCCAGCCGGAGCAGAAGTTCGACCGCATCACCAGCCGGGCTTTCGCCGAGCTGGGCGAATTCGTCAAGCTGACACGCCATTTGCTGGCAGAAGACGGCCAGTTCGTGGCGATGAAGGGGGTCTACCCGTATGAGGAGATCGCCCAATTGCCTGCCGACATCACGGTCAGCGAAGTGGTGCCGGTCAGCGTGCCCGGCCTGGATGCCGAGCGCCATCTGGTGAGAATGGTGAAGCAATGAACAGCCGCATCATCGCGGTCGCCAATCAAAAGGGCGGCGTCGGCAAGACCACCACGGTGGTCAACCTGGCGGCCAGCTTGGCAGAACTCGGACGCCGGGTGCTGATCGTCGACCTCGATCCGCAGGGCAATGCCACCATGGGTAGCGGCATCGCCAAGCAGAATCTCAATCACAGTGTCTACCATGTGCTGCTCGGCCATGCCGATGCCCGCGACGTGCGCCAGCACGCCCGTGAGGGCGGCTACGATGTGTTGCCGGCCAACCGCGATCTGGCCGGTGCCGAGATCGAGCTGGTGCAGGAGCTGGCGCGCGAGCAGCGGCTGAAGAATGCGCTGGCGCAGGTGGACGATCTGTACGACTACATTCTCATCGACTGTCCGCCGTCCCTGAACCTGCTGACGCTCAATGGCCTGGTGGCCGCCGATTCGGTGCTGATTCCGATGGTCTGCGAGTATTACGCGCTCGAAGGCCTGTCCGATCTGGTCGGCACGCTGCGCAAGGTGCGTGCCGCGGTCAATCCGCGCATCGAAATTCTCGGTCTGCTGCGCACCATGTTCGATGCGCGCAGCAATCTGTCGCAACAGGTGGCCGACCAGCTGGCCCAGCATTTCCGCAACAAGGTGTTCGAGACGGTCATCCCGCGCAATATCCGGCTGGCCGAGGCGCCCAGTCACGGCCTGCCCGGTCTGGTCTATGACCGCAATGCCCGCGGCGCCCAGGCCTATTTAACGTTGGCGGGTGAATTGCTCACCCGTCTTGAATCTGAACCCGCACAAGCGACCCACTAAAACATCATGGTCAAACTCAAAGGACTCGGACGCGGCCTCGATGCGCTGCTTTCCGTTGCCGAAACGGCGGAAGATCGCCTGCAGACGCTCGCCATCGATCTGATCCGCCCGGGCAAGTATCAGCCGCGCACGCGCATGAATGAAGAAGCGCTGAATGATCTGGCGGAATCCATCCGTTCGCAGGGTGTCATCCAGCCGGTGGTGGTGCGTGAAATTGGCTTTGGCGAGTATGAGCTGATTGCCGGTGAGCGCCGCTGGCGTGCCGCGCGCATTGCCGGTCTGGCTGAAGTGCCGGCGGTGATCAAGACCGTGCCGGACGAAGCCGCGCTGGCGATGGCGCTGATCGAAAATATCCAGCGTCAGGAGTTGGATGCAATTGAAGAGGCGCAGGGCATCCAGCGGCTGATTAATGAATTTGGCATGAGCCACGAAACGGCAGCCCAGGCCTTAGGACGTTCGCGTAGCGCCGTGTCCAATCTGTTGCGCTTGTTGTCGCTGCCCGAGGTGATTCAATCCCTTTTGCATGAAGGCAAGCTGGAGATGGGGCACGCCCGTGCCTTGCTCACCTTGCCCTTGCCGCGGCAGCTGAAGCTGGCGGAAGAGACGGTGCGGCAAGGCTTGTCGGTGCGCGAAGTCGAGCGCCGTGCCCAGCAGGACGACCGTCCGGCGGCGGTTCGGCCGCCGCAGGACCCGGATGTCAAGCGGCTGTGCGAACAGCTGGCCGAGCATCTGGGCGCCGGGGTGGACATCCGCCACGGAAAGGGCGGAAAGGGCAAAATTACAATTGAATATTCTTCTCTGGCGGCTTTGGAAGGGATATTAGAAAAACTGCAAGTAAAATCAATGGAATGAAGTTTTATTACAAGCAGTTTCGAGCGGCCGCTTGGTTGACTGATGTTTCATGCCAAGCCTATAATCGTGCGATTTTTCGCAAAATCGGACATGAATAATCCAGAAGTAGGGCGGGTGCTAAGCCTGCAGGTCCGGCTGATCCTGGCCGCCGTGGCGGTCAGTGCCATCCTTGGGGGGATGCGCATCGGGGTCATGGTGTCAACGTTGCTGGGGGGATTGTCGGCGTTGATTCCGGCCTGGGTTTACAGCCGGATTGCCTATTCCAGACGTCGCGTGGCGCCCAGCATTCTGATGCGCGCGCATTTCCGCGGCGAGGCAGTCAAGTTCATGCTGACTGTCGTCATGTTCGGCAGCGTGCTGGTGTTTTACAAGAATTTATCCGTAGCCGGCTTGTTCTGCGGATACCTTGCTGCGGTATCCGGCTATTGGTTCGGGCTTCTAATTAAATAAACAGAGAAAAGCGCAATGGCAAGCAACGCATCTGAGTATATCAAGCACCATTTGACGTTCTGGAATTCCGCTGAAGGGTTCTCGAGCGTCCACATCGATACCTTCTCCGTTTCCCTGTTCCTCGGCTTCGTCTTCGCCATCATCATGGCCATGGTGGCACGCAATGCCAAAATGGAGAATCCGGGCCGTCTGCAACTGTTTGTCGAATCGCTGATCGAGATGATCGACACGCAGGTCAAGGACGTGTTTCATGCCAAGAGCAAGCTGGTCGCCCCGCTGGCGCTGACCATCTTCTGCTGGATCTTCCTGATGAACCTGATGGACATGCTGCCGGTCGACCTGGTGCCGATGATCGCTCAGGCGATTGGTCACTACGGCTTCGGTCTCGAGCCCGAGCATGTCTACTTCCGCGTGGTGCCGTCGGCTGACGTCAACGCCACCTTCGCCATGTCGTTGTCGGTGCTGTTCCTGATCTTTGCGTTTTCCATCAAGCACAAGGGTCTGGGCGGCTACGGCAAGGAACTGCTGACTGCGCCGTTCCATGCCTCCGGTGCCCTGGGCACCATCATCCTGGCCCCGATCAACTTTATCTTCCAGTTGATCGAACTGCTGGCCAAGCCGATTTCGCTGTCGTTGCGGTTGTTCGGCAACATGTACGCCGGCGAACTGATCTTCATCCTGATCGCGCTCCTGCCGTGGTGGTGCCAATGGGCTCTGGGGGGCCCGTGGGTCATCTTCCACATCCTGATCATTACGCTGCAGGCGTTCGTGTTCATGATGCTGACTGTCGTGTATCTGAGCCTGGCAGTCGAAAGCCACTGATTTTAGTCGTACAGCTTTAAAAATTTTTCCCAACCATACGTGTTTTAAAAGTTCTAGGAGAATTAAATGGAAGCATTCGTTTCTCAGATTCAGTCGATGACCGCTCTGGCAGCTGCCCTGATCATTGGCCTGGGCGCCCTCGGTACCGCCATCGGCTTCGCCATTCTGGGCGGCAAATTCCTGGAGTCTTCCGCACGTCAACCGGAAATGATCCCGGTTCTGCAAACCAAGCTGTTCATTATCGCTGGTCTGCTTGACGCGGTATCGATGATCGGTGTCGGTGTGGCCCTGCTGTACACCTTCAACAACCCGTTCCTGTCCGCTGCCCTGGCTGCCCTGAAGCACGCCGCCTGATCGGTCTGAAAAACGGTTGTTGTAGATACTCGACTGGAGGAAAACAGGGTGGAATTTAACATCACATTACTGGGTCAGGCGCTGACGTTCGCCGTCTTGGTATGGTTCACCATGAAGTTTGTTTGGCCTCCGCTTACCAACATGATGGATGCCCGCGCCAAGCGCATCGCCGACGGTTTGTCTGCCGCCGAGCGTGGCAAGCAGGATCTGGAAGCCGCCGAAAAGCGCGTCGCCGATGAGCTGAAGAAAGCTCGTCAGCAGGCAACCGAGATCCTGCACGCTGCTGAAAAGCGCGCGCACCAGATCGTCGATGAAGCTGCCGATGCGGCCCGCGCCGAAAGCGCCCGCATCGTGGCCGATGCCAAGACCGAGATTGATCAGGAAGTGATGCGTACCAAGGAAACACTGCGACTGCAAGTGGCCGAACTGGCCGTGGCAGGCGCGCAGCAGATCCTGCGTCGCGAGATCGATCCGGCCAAGCACGCCGATCTGCTTGCCTCCATCAAAGCGGAGTTTTAATACACTCATGGCAGAACTCATTACCGTCGCAAGGCCCTACGCCGAAGCGGTATTCAGCCTGGCCAGCGAGCAGAAGCGCCTTGACGCATGGCTCGAGGCGCTGCAGTGGCTGGCTGCCATGGTGAACAACCCGGACGTGGCCAACGTGGTCACCAACCCGAAACATACCGCACAAGAGGTTGAGGCATTGTTCCTGGGTGTGCTGGGTGACCGTGCCGACGACAGCGTGAAGCGCTTCGTCGAAACGCTCATCGAGAACAGCCGGCTCATGCTGCTGCCGGAAATTGCCAGACAGTACGAAGCGCTCAAGGCCGAAGCCGAAGGCGCCATCGAAGCCCGTGTACAGACCGCCTTCCCGCTGACCGATGCCCAGGCATCCGATCTGGTGGCCAGCCTGTCGAAGCGTTACGGCAAGACCGTGCGCCTCGACGTCAAGGTCGAGCCCGAACTGATCGGTGGTGCCCGTGTCCTGGTCGGCGACGACGTCATTGACGCGTCGGTCCGCGGCAAACTGTACGCCCTGGCGGCAAGCCTCAAGAATTAGGAGAGATCATGCAGTTGAACCCCTCTGAGATCAGCGATCTGATCAAAGCCAAGATCCAGAATCTGTCGGTTGGCGCAGAGACCCGTACCCTGGGTACGGTCATCTCCGTGACCGACGGTATCGTCCGGATCCACGGCCTGGCGGACGTGATGCAGGGCGAAATGCTCGAGTTCCCGGGCAACACCTTTGGCCTCGCCATGAACCTGGAGCGTGACTCCGTAGGCGCCGTAATTCTGGGCGAATACGAGCACATCTCCGAAGGCGACGAAGTCAAGTGTACCGGCCGCATCCTGGAAGTCCCGGTAGGTCGCGAACTGATCGGTCGTGTCGTGAACGCCCTGGGCCAGCCGATTGACGGCAAGGGCCCGATCGGCGCCAGCGAATTCTCGCCGATCGAAAAGATTGCCCCGGGCGTGATTGCCCGTCAGTCCGTGTCGCAGCCGATGCAGACCGGCCTGAAGGCCATCGACTCGATGGTACCGGTTGGCCGTGGTCAGCGTGAGCTGATCATTGGTGACCGCCAGACCGGCAAGACCGCCGTGGCCCTGGACGCCATCATCAACCAGAAAGGTACCGGCGTAGTCTGCATCTACGTGGCGATCGGCCAGAAGGCCTCCTCGATCGCCAACGTGGTACGCAAGCTGGAAGAACACGGCGCACTGGCCCACACCATCGTGGTGGCCGCGACCGCTTCCGAAGCCGCTGCCCTGCAATACATTGCACCGTACTCCGGCTGCACCATGGGCGAATACTTCCGCGACCGCGGCGAAGATGCGCTGATCGTATACGACGACCTGTCCAAGCAGGCCGTTGCCTATCGTCAGATCTCGCTGCTGCTGCGCCGCCCGCCGGGCCGTGAAGCCTACCCTGGCGACGTGTTCTATTTGCACTCCCGCCTGCTGGAACGTGCTTCGCGCATCAACGAAGACGACGTGGCCAAGCGCACCAACGGTGCCGTGACCGGCAAGACCGGCTCGCTGACCGCGCTGCCGATCATCGAAACCCAGGCCGGCGACGTTTCCGCGTTCGTACCGACCAACGTGATTTCGATTACCGACGGCCAGATCTTCCTGGAAACCGACCTCTTCAACGCAGGTATCCGTCCGGCCATCAACGCCGGTATCTCGGTATCTCGCGTCGGTGGTGCGGCCCAGACCAAGGTCATCAAGAAGCTCGGCGGCGGTATCCGTCTGGCCCTGGCCCAGTATCGCGAACTGGCTGCGTTCTCGCAGTTTGCTTCCGACCTGGACGAGGCCACCCGCAAGCAGCTGCTGCATGGTGAAATCGTCACCGAACTGATGAAGCAGAACCAGTACGCCACCCTGTCGACCGCCGAAATGGCGCTGACCCTGTGGGCCGTGAACAAGGGCTACTACGAAGATGTGCCGGTCAAGAAGGCACTGGAATTCGAAGCCGCGTTCCTGGCAGACGTACGCGCCAACCATGGCGACCTGCTGGCCGCAGTGGACCGCACCGGTGAACTGACCGGCGAGCAGGAACAGGTTCTGGTCAAGGCGATGGAATCCTTCAAAGCCGGCTTCAGCTATAACTGACCTTTTGACTGACTCACACTAACGAGACATACGAAAGGTTCAGGATATGGCAGTCGGCAAAGAGATTCTCACCAAGATCCGCAGCGTGCAAAACACGCAGAAGATCACTCGCGCGATGCAGATGGTGTCGACCTCCAAGATGCGCAAGACGCAGGAACGCATGCGCACTGCCCGTCCTTACGCCGAAAAGGTGCGCACCGTCATGGGCCACCTGGCCATGGCCAACATGACCGACGTGCTGCACCCGATGCTGGTGCAGCGCCCGGTCAAGCGTGCCGGGGTGATCCTGATCACCTCCGACAAGGGCCTGTGCGGCGGCCTGAACGTCAACACCCTGAAGCGATTCTTCGCCCAGGTGAAGTCGTTGACCGACGAGGGCATCGAGGTAGACGTGTGCTGCCTGGGACAGAAAGGTCTGGCAGCTTGCCAGCGTGCAGGTCTGAACATCGCGGCCAGCGCCACCCAGCTGGGTGACGTGCCGAAGATGGAACACCTGATCGGTCCCCTGCGTGTGCTGTTCGAGAAATATGCGGCAGGCGAACTGGATGTCATCCACGTGGTGTACTCCAAGTTCATCAACACCATGAAGCAGGAGCCGGTGGACGAGCAGCTGGTCCCGGTCAAGCCGAAGCAGATGGTGGTGGAAAGCGGTCCGTCGTGGGATTACCTCTACGAACCGGATGCACTCGCAGTACTGGAAGTGCTGGTGCGTCGTTACCTGGAATCGGTGGTTTACCAGGCTCTGGCCGAGAACATGGCATCAGAGCAGGCCGCGCGCATGGTCGCGATGAAGGCCGCTACCGACAACGCGGGTAACGCCATCAAGCAACTGCGCCTTGTGTACAACAAGTCGCGCCAGGCAGCGATTACCACCGAACTGTCCGAAATCGTGGCCGGTGCCGCCGCGGTCTGACGCGCGCGCCGTAACAGTTTATAAGTTTAGGAACCGATAATGAGCCAAGGCAAAATCGTACAAATCATTGGCGCCGTCGTCGACGTGGAGTTTCCGCGCGACGCCATGCCAAAGGTTTATGATGCCCTGAAGCTGGTAGACCACGACCTGACCCTGGAAGTCCAGCAACAGCTGGGTGACGGCGTCGTGCGTACCATCGCCATGGGCAGCTCCGACGGTCTGAAGCGTGGACTGGCAGTAACCAACACCGGCGCGGCCATCACCGTACCGGTTGGCAATGCCACCCTGGGCCGCATCATGGACGTACTGGGCAACCCGGTTGACGAAGCCGGTCCGGTTGCTTCCGAAGAAACCCGCGCCATTCACCAGTCCGCACCGAAGTTCGACGAACTGTCGAGCTCGACCGAACTGCTGGAAACCGGCATCAAGGTGATTGACCTGCTGTGCCCGTTCGCCAAGGGCGGTAAGGTCGGTCTGTTTGGCGGTGCCGGTGTGGGCAAGACCGTCAACATGATGGAACTGATCAACAACATCGCCAAGGCACACTCGGGTCTGTCCGTGTTTGCCGGCGTGGGTGAGCGTACCCGTGAGGGCAACGACTTCTACCACGAAATGAAGGACTCCAACGTCCTCGACAAGGTAGCGATGGTGTACGGTCAGATGAACGAGCCGCCGGGCAACCGTCTGCGCGTCGCCCTGACCGGCCTGACCATGGCCGAGTACTTCCGCGACCAGAAGGACGCTTCCGGCAAGGGCCGTGACGTACTGCTGTTCATCGACAACATTTATCGCTACACCCTGGCCGGTACCGAAGTTTCCGCCCTGCTGGGTCGTATGCCGTCCGCCGTGGGCTACCAGCCGACGCTGGCCGAAGAAATGGGTCGACTGCAAGAGCGTATTACCTCGACCCGTACCGGCTCGATCACCTCCATCCAGGCCGTTTACGTGCCTGCCGATGACTTGACCGACCCGTCCCCGGCCACCACCTTCGCCCACCTGGACGCTACCGTGGTGCTGTCGCGTGACATCGCCTCGCTGGGTATCTATCCGGCCGTCGATCCGCTCGACTCCACCTCGCGCCAGCTGGATCCGCTGGTTGTCGGCGAAGAGCACTACACCGTTGCCCGCGGCGTGCAGTCCACCCTGCAACGCTACAAGGAACTGCGTGACATCATCGCGATTCTGGGCATGGACGAACTGTCGCCGGAAGACAAGCTGATCGTGGCTCGCGCCCGTAAGATCCAGCGCTTCCTGTCGCAGCCGTTCCACGTGGCCGAAGTGTTCACCGGCTCCCCGGGCAAGTACGTGTCCCTCAAGGACACCATCAAGGGCTTCAAGGCTATTCTCGCCGGCGAGTACGACCATCTTCCGGAACAGGCATTCTACATGCTGGGTTCCATTGAAGAGGCGGTTGAAAGAGCCAAGACCCTTAACTAAGGAGAGGGCTCATGTCCAAGATGCAGGTAGAAGTGGTCAGCTCCGAACAGCTCATCTTTTCCGGTGAGGCCGAATTTCTGGTCGCGCCGGCACAAGAGGGTGAAATCGGTGTGTACCCGCGCCACATTCCGCTGCTGACCACCATCCGGCCAGGCATTCTTCGCCTGACCGTACCGGGCAGCAAGGAAGAAGTCCTGGTGGCGGTCTCCGGTGGCGTCATGGAAGTGCAGCCGGAAATCGTTACGGTCCTGGCAGATACCGCCATCCGTGGCGAAGACCTCGACGAAGCGCGCGCCAATGAGGCCAAGCGCAACGCCGAAGATGCGCTGAAGAAAGCCAGCGACGACCAGTCGACCGCGCGTGCTCACGCCGCGCTGGCGACGGCCATCGCCGAGCTCAAGGCGCTGGACTACCTTCGCAAGCGTCACCATTAAGACCACTGTCTGACAGAGGTCTAAAAGGAAAAGCACGATTCGTGTATAGTAGGCTGTCCCTCAGGGGGCAGCCTTTTCCTATTTTTTACTCTGAACAATCCTATGCAACGTCCAAGCGTCGTGATTCTCGCTGCCGGCAAAGGCAAGCGCATGTATTCCACCCTGCCCAAAGTCCTGCACCCGATTGCCGGCGAACCGATGCTGGCCCATGTTATCCGCACCGCGCGCGCCCTCAATCCCGAGCGTCTGGTCGTGGTGTATGGCCACGGCGGCGACCAGGTGCGCGCCCGCATCACCGACAGCGACATCCTCTGGGTTGAGCAGACAGAACAACTCGGCACCGGCCACGCCCTCAAGATGGCCCTGCCCGCACTGCCGGACGAAGGCACCACACTCGTGCTGTACGGCGACGTGCCGCTGACCCGACCGGAAACCCTGCACGACCTGCTCAGCGCCGCCGGCGACAGCATGGCGGTCCTGACCGACATCGTCGCCAACCCGGCCGGCTATGGCCGCATTGTGCGCGACCAGGACGGCAGCCCGGTTGCCATTGTCGAAGACAAGGACTGCAACCCGGCCCAGCGCGAGATCAACGAAATCAACACCGGCATCCTGGCCCTGCCCAACCGCTGCCTGGCCGGCTGGCTCGGCCGTCTCGGCAACCAGAATGCCCAGGGCGAGTACTACCTGACCGATGTGCTCGGCATGGCCCACGGCGATGGTCTGAAAGTCGGCAGTGCGGTGGTACCGCACTCCTACGAAGCCTCCGGCGTCAACAACAAGGTCCAGCTGGCCGAACTGGAACGCATCTACCAGGGCAACCGCGCCCTGGCCCTGATGCAGGCCGGCGTCACCCTGCTCGACCCGGCACGCATCGACATTCGCGGCGAGCTGCAGCACGGCATGGATGTCACCATCGACGTCAACTGTGTGTTCGAAGGCCAGGTGACCCTGGGTGACAACGTTCGCATCGGTTCGCACTGTGTGCTGAAGAACGTCACCGTCGCCGCCGGCACCCAGATTGCCCCCTTCAGCGTGCTGGAAGACGCCGTGGTCGGTGCCGACTGCAAGATCGGCCCCTACGCCCGCCTGCGCCCGGGTGCCGAACTGGCCGATCAGGTTCACATCGGCAACTTTGTCGAGGTCAAAAAGAGCCACATTGGCCTTGGCAGCAAGGTCAACCATCTGACCTATATCGGCGACGCCAGCATCGGCAGCAAGGTTAACGTCGGCGCCGGCTGCGTGACCGTCAACTACAATGGCGTAGACAAATTCCGTACCGTGGTTGAAGACAACGTCTTCGTCGGCTCCGGTACCCTGATGGTCGCGCCGGTCACCCTGGAGCAGGGCGCCACCGTCGGCGCCGGCTCGGTGATCACCAAGACCGCCCCGGCTGGTGAACTGACCGTGGCCCGTGCCCGTCAGGTCACCATCCCCGGCTGGCAGCGCCCGAAAAAGAAAAGCTGAATCACGGATAATCGCGCCTTCGACAGCGAAGGACTGTTTGAGCAAGGATAAAAAGACATGTGTGGAATCGTAGGCGCCATCGCCGACCATAACGTTGTGCCCCTGCTGGTTGAAGGGCTGAAGCGCCTGGAATACCGCGGCTACGACTCGGCCGGCATCGCCGTGCTGAGCAACGGTGCCATCGAGCGCGTGCGCCGGGTCGGCCGCGTGGCCGAAATGGAAAATGCCGCGGCCGAACAGCAACTGCAAGGTTTTCTGGGCATTGGCCACACCCGCTGGGCGACGCATGGCGGCGTGACCGAACCCAATGCTCACCCGCATGTGTCGCATGGCCAGATCGCCGTGGTCCATAACGGCATCATCGAAAACCACGAAGCTCAGCGCGAACGCCTCAAGGCCCTGGGTTATGTCTTTGAGTCGCAGACCGACACCGAAGTCATTGCCCACCTGGTGCACCACACCCTGCAACAGACCGGCAATCTGTTCGATGCCGTGCAGCTGGCAGTGCGCGAACTGATCGGCGCCTACGCCATCGGCGTGATCTCGCTGGCGCAGCCGGACGAACTGGTGTGCGCGCGCATGGGCTGCCCGCTGCTGATCGGCCTGGGCGAAGGCCAAAACTACATCGCCTCCGATGTCTCTGCCATCCTGTCCGCCACCCGGCGCGTGATCTTCATGGAAGACGGCGATCTGGCCCACCTGACCCGCCACAGCGTCAAGGTCATCGATGCTGCCGGTCAGCCGGTCGAACGCAAGATCCACGTCTCCGACGTTTCGCTGTCCTCGCTGGAGCTTGGCCCCTACAGCCACTTCATGCAGAAGGAAATCCACGAACAGCCCAAGGCCCTGTCCGATACCATTGAAGCCGTGCTGGAAACCGGCTTCAGTCCGGCACTGTTCGGCGAACACGCCGCCAGCATCCTCGGCCAGCTTGAAGGCGTCAAAATTCTCGCCTGCGGCACCAGCTACTACGCCGGCCTGACCGCCAAATACTGGATCGAAAGCATTGCCGGCATCCTGTGCGACGTCGAAATCGCCAGCGAATACCGCTACCGCGAAGCCTGGTGCCACCCTAACCACCTGGTGGTCACCATCTCGCAATCCGGCGAAACCCTCGACACCATGGAAGCGCTCAAGTACGCCAAGCAGCTGGGCGCCCGCCATGCCCTGTCGATCTGCAACGTGCAGGAAAGCGCCATTCCCCGTTCCTCCGATCTGGTGTTCTATACCCGTGCCGGCGCCGAAATCGGCGTCGCCTCGACCAAGGCCTTCACCACCCAGCTGGTCGCCCTGTTCACCCTGGCCGTGACCCTGGGCAAACAGCGCGGTCGCGTCGATGCCGCCGCCGAAGCTGCCTATCTGGAAGACCTGCGCCACCTGCCGGGCAGTGTGCAGCATGCCCTCAACCTCGAACCGCAGATCAAGGCATGGTCCGAGCGCTTCGCGCCCAAGAACGACGCCCTGTTCCTCGGCCGCGGCCTGCACTACCCGATCGCCCTTGAAGGCGCGCTCAAGCTCAAGGAAATCTCCTACATCCATGCCGAGGCCTACCCGGCCGGCGAGCTCAAGCACGGCCCGCTGGCCCTGGTCGACCAGAACATGCCAGTGGTGGTGATCGCCCCCAACGACACCTTGCTGGAAAAGGTCAAATCCAATATGCAGGAAGTGCGTGCCCGCGGTGGTGAGCTGTTCGTGTTTGCCGACCTCGACAGTCACTTCAGCGAATCCGAAGGCGTCCACGTCATCCGCACCCCGCGTCACGTCGGCGTGCTGTCCCCGGTGGTGCATGCCATTCCGGTCCAGATGCTCGCCTACCACGTGGCCCTGGCGCGCGGCACCGACGTCGACAAGCCGCGTAACCTGGCCAAGAGCGTGACGGTGGAGTAAGCGCCAGACAGTCATCAAAAAGGGACCCCGATGAACAGACCCCAAAGGTTGGACACCCATCCAACCTTTGGGGTCTGTTCACAGGCAGTCCTTTTTTGTTGCGCCGCCCGGCGCCGGTCACATCCACGATGAACGCATGTGCTCCGGGGTATAGGCGGTCTGTTCGGTGCAGGCAATCCCCAGGCTGTCCAGCCGCAGTACATAAGACAGCGCCAGCGGGCTGACCCGCTGATCCAGATCCAGCACGCTGTAAGCCATGCCCAGCAGCACCTCCAGCATCATGACCGGGCCGGTCAGGAACAGGGTGACATGATCCTGCTCCTGCAAGGCGTCGTAACGATAGTCACGCAACCGCGCCAGATAATGGTGTGCCGGCAGATCCGGCTGTGGCCCGTGCTCCAGTCGATAACGGAACAGAAAGCGATAGCGCCGCTTGATCTCGCGCAGCAGGATGCGCACCAGTCTCGAGCCGGGCAGGGCCGCCAGCAGATTGTTGTTGAACTGCCCGCAGGAGGCCATGGCGGCCATGGCCAGCAGATGCTCACGGGCATGGATGCGGGGGGCGGGCAGGGGGGTGCCATCCCAGCGCCCGGCCAGGTGGTGCAGGCTGGCCAGCAGATGCGGTGCCTGCGCCTGCAGGGCTTGCCGATAGCAGTCATCCGCGTCCGGGGCAGCAGGGCCTGCCGGCCTGAGCGACTGACGCCGTTGCAGGAACAGTTCGGCCCGGACAATCGACTGAATGTTGCCGTTGGCCTGATCCGACAGGGGGCCGAAGACGCCGTCCAGCGAGGGCAGGGTGTCCACGTCGACATACACGCCGCCATGCCGGTAGAGCAGCAACAGCCGCAGGATGTCAGCCGCCGCTGCCGCATTGGCGCGCAGACAGAGCTCCTGATGATAAATCCGCGCAAAGAACGGCTCGAAAAACAAACCGCGCTCCTGGCGGATATCCCGCAGCACATACTGACACTGCAGCGCTGCCAGGCGTTGTTGCGACAAGAGCAGATCCGCCTGCAGCCTGGCGGATTCGCGCGGCGCCAGTTGGGCGCAGGCACCGATCAGCGCCTGATCAAAGGTCTTCCCCTGCATCATTCCGGCATCGATCAGGCGCTTGAAGTGATCCTGGTATTGAATCCACTCCGCTGCCGGCGTATCGGTACGCAGCGGATAGAGCGCATGGAACAGCCGGCGGTAGTGGTTGAACAGCAAAAAATGGCTGTCGTAATAAATACGCACGCTGCCCTTGCCCTGCAGGGCTTCCTTCCAGACGTCGATATAGGCCAGGGCGGCGGGCGGCAGACAGCCAATCCAGATGAAGAAAACGTCCTGCAGCAACTGGCTGCCTGGTGGCGGACCGGGATGCGCCCGGGCCTCATCGCGCAGTATGGCGATAATTTCCCGCTCTGCGCCGCAAGCGAGCAAGGCTTCGAAGCGAAGGGCCAGTGCCGCAGCCCGTTTTTTCTGATCATGGCAGTGGAATCGTGGCAAGTTGATCTCCTTGTGCCATACCCGACAGGGAAAGATCCTCAGGCATGGTCGATCACTGCACCACCGCGTGCAAACAGCGGCAATGTCTGCCTGATTTGGACGCAGGCCGTGCGATGGATGGGCTGCATAGTCAATCGCCGATCATGCGTGGCGGCAAGTGCAGGTGATCGTCATGAAGAAAGGTGCAAGCACTGGTCGATTGCCATGATTTAGCCAATCGGTACGGGACCCGCGCCGTGTCTTTTTCCGTGCCTTAAACCGGAATAATCCCCACCCTGTGCGCTGAACCAAGTCTGCCGGCTGTCTCTCCTATCAGCAGGCATTCCAGCAGTACTGAATGCCTGTCTCTCAGCGCAGCATGCTGCCTGAGCTTAACCTTGTGAAGGAGCAGAACATGAAACAAGTGACATGCAAGCAAATGCGGTTTATCTCCGACGATGCCTTGCGGCAGGTGTCTGGTGGTTTGGCGGCATCGCAGGGGGTTCAACACCGTCTGCGTCGCAGCCCCAACTGCGTGGCGGGTGCCTACAACGTGCACCAGGGCTACGGCTCCGGCCACAATGCGGGCGGCTATGGTGGGGATGGCGAGAGTGACTACTCGGCGCCGGGCGGGGACGACGACGACTAACCCCCTGTCTGGCGCAACGGCTGGGGATGATGCCCGGGCAGCATACGCTGCCCGGGCATTTTGTTGGCAATCTCAGGCATGGCGAACCGGCAGGGAAGCCAGAAAGGCATCGGCCGAGGCCGGAAACAGTCCTTCAATTTGCGCGAGGTCGCGATCGCCGGAAAGCAGGTCCGGCCGGTCATTCAGGGTCTCGACCCGGAACAGTGCCATGCCGCGACAGAAACGGCCATCCGCCGAGCTGAATCGCCGGTCATACAGGACATGCAGAGGCCCCGGCTGCGCGGGCGCCGCGACACCAAACAGATCATGGCGGTTTTGCCAGGAGGGCGTACCCACATCCAGTTGATCCGCCAGCCTGCTGAAACCGGCAATCAGCGAGGGGATGTCGGCGGTTTTCAAGGCATCGGACGAAATCGCCCGCTTGTCCCTGCGTCCGCCCGGGTCCTGAATGTTCTGCTGATCGCGATAGACCGGTGGTTTATCGCATGCTCCATGCCAGGCCGTACAGGGAGTAGGCCCAGGCGTAAGCCAGGCTGCACAGCATGAGGACTGCGCAGGTGATGACCCTGCACCTGGGTGGGTAATTTTCATGTTTTATCCAATAAAAATCCGAATTTGCGGAAATTAAATATTTATATGTATTTGGTGATTTTTGCTTGAATGGCTGTCCATACTCCAAGGTGGGCAGATTATGTCAAGCGCCCTTTCGTTCGTTGCCGTATTGAGTGGTTTTATTTTTAATTGAAATTTAATTGATGAAATCAAAAAAAACTGCCACGCCAGGGGAGGAACAAAGCAGGTTGCCCGCTTTCATGGCTGAGCACTCGGTGATGGATGGGTGCATATTCTTGTTAACTTCATTTTGTTTTTATCCACATTAAGGAGATAAACATGAAACAAGTGATTTGCCATCAAATGCGGGTTATCAGCGAAGAGGCGTTGGCGCAGGTGTATGGGGAAGGTATTGAGGCTGGAGGTTTGGCTGATCGAATCAAGCATGGCGCTCAGAGAGTGCTCAGTGGCAGTGCAGGGTGCGTCGCAGGGGCTCAGCGCGCTGCGCAAGGAAGGAGTCCTGGCCGATACCCGGGGTAGCGCAACGAGACTCAAGTCATCCGCCGGACAATGCCTGTCATGACGGATACGCTCAGGAGCGTCACTTCTCCTGAGCCTTTGTTTTTGCAGATCAGGGGACCAGCGCCGCGAGAAACGCATCGGTCCTGGCTGGGGACAGCGCGTCGATCTGATCGATATCGGCACCTGTGGCCGACAGGTAGCGATGACGTGCCGGGTTGTAGATGAGTCGCACCGCATGCTGTTGCTGGCCCTGCTGGCTTTGCAGGGTACTGGTCAGGGTGATGGAGGGCATGCCTGCCGTGCTTGCATCACCATCGGTGGCAGAGACTTGCATTCGGGTGTTGATCTGGCGGCAGGGAGATGGCTGTCCGGTCTTGCATGGCCCATCCGGCGGCATCAGTGAACTGATGAAGTGCTGCGCCAGCAGCAAGCGCTGATTGCGCAGACTCAAGGCGACCAGGCCGGTATCGCTGCGTTGGTAGCCCCGCGTGGTGGTGCCGGTTTTGTTGAAGCTGAACAGCGAGATCGGACCATACAGTGTCTGATCTTCATAGCTCACCTTGCCGCCAGGGGGGGACACCACCGCTGGCAATGGGCGCCCTTGCGGGATGACGCGGTTGAGGGTGGGGTCATAGCGCAGCGGCTGAATGGCCAGTACCTGCACAGGCTGATGGCCCTGCGTTTCGAAGCGGAAAACCAGCGCGCCCTGGTCAAAGCGCTCCGAGTCTTGCTCCTGAAAGCGCAGATACTCGACGATCTCCAGCCGGCCCGCCCCACCGGGCACGGCAACACCCAGCAAGTCACGCGGTGATTGCCATTGCGGCGTGCCTTCATATTGCGCCTTGCCCAGGTCGTGGGTACCGGGTACCAGGTCTGGCATGGTGGCCTTCTGATAGGCGAGATAAGAGGGCTCCTGTTTGTTTTTCTGCGGCAGATAACGGCTGGGGGGCTCCGCTTGCCAGCGATAACCATCACTGTGATAGAACCAGTAATATCCCATGCCGATAAAAATAAGAGTGCCGATTATTATCGTGCGCTGTTTGTTTGTCATGGTAATATTTTATTCGTGGTCAATTTGAATAAACAAAAAGTAAAACTGTCTGATTAAATAACGGAATATTGACCATGGCTATTTATATTCGTTCCTGATGGGGCGCTGTCAAAAATCAGGGGGATAAAATATCGCCGAGCGGAAAATGATCAGGGTTGCTGTTTCAAATGGCTTCGTTGCACAAATCACGGCCCGGGCAGACGGGGCAGGATGATGGCATGAGCAAGCCCGTCTCGCCAAAGGACAAGACCACGAACTGGAAAGCCGACAACGCAGCGCTCAAAGCGCACGGTTGGCCAGATGATCTGGCCGGACCGTGACATGAACTGGCCCGGCAGTCCGCCAGGTCAGCGTGGCCGTAGGCAGACCTTCAGTGATGTCGCCATTCCGTTCTGCCTGACAACCAAATGCCTGTTCAACCTTGCGCTGCGCCAAGCCGTGGGCTGGTGCAGGCCGCCCCTCAACAAATTGCCATTCCGGTCGATATTATGCATAAGTAATTCAAATTAAAATTTCGATATGACGATTGTTTCGCCCCTGAGTACCCCTCCTGCCACCGCCTCCTGGCCGTCGTCCTATGTCGCGCCGGCCAGCGCATCCGGCAGCAGTGATTCTCCCTCGACCGTGGTGACGCTGGGGGCGGTCGCCGATCCGGATGTGGTGACTTACACGCCCTCGCTCAGCCCGACCTTGCCCGCCGTCGTCTGGCAGCGAGATGAGCACGATGCCCTGTCCGCCCTGCTGGCGCAGAACTTCCGCCTGAGCTCGCAGAAAGGCCGCTTCCAGGGGCTGGGCGCAGCCGTGATGCAGCGGCTGGGCAATGACACCAGCAATGATGCCCAGAGCATCCGTCTGGCGGTGCCCTTGCCGGTCGAGAGTACGGCCCTGTTCACCCGGCAAGGCAGTCTGCATGTCAAAACCGTTGGCGGCGGCGAGGTGATGGTGACCCTCAGCCAGCAGAATGACCGGCTTGGGGTGGAAATCGTCAGCCACAATGCCATCAGTGATCAGGAGCGCGAGGCACTGGCCGGGCTGGCGCAAGGCTTTCAGCAAGCGCTGGATGGTCTGTCGGAAGAGCCGCCAAGGCTGGCGATGACCGGGTTGCTGCAGTACGACAGCCAGCTGCTCAGCGCGGTGGACTTTCAGGCGGATCTGAAACCCTCCGGCACCGCCCATACGCGCTACAGCTTCCATGTCGATCAACAGACCCGCAGCCTGACGATCGAGGGTACCGCCGGCAAGGTGCAGCTCAACGTCAACACCCGGGACCTGCGCCTGTGGGGCAGCCAGTCGCAGCAGGCAGCGACCGTCGATCACTATCTGCAGCAGTTCGATCAGGCCGGTCAGCGCGGCCATGCCGATGAAGAACTGATCAACTGGCTGAAGGTCGGCTTCACCCAGCTCAATCATCAGGACAGCCAGGCAACCGAGACCCGCCACCCCTCGACGCTGAATGAAGACGATCACGCCCTGTTGAGCGGTCTCGCCGACTTTTCCCTGGCGATCAACGCCACCCCGGTCCAGCCCAACGCCAGGCGCATGGACGAGTGGCAGACCTTCTCCTACCAGGCCTCGCAACAGACCGAGGTCGATGACAAAAACCCGGCCGAACGTCAGGTGGTGCAAAACCAGCAGACGCAGCTCAGCGCCAGCTTCCATACTGCCGTGCCCGGGGTGCCGCTCGATTTCAAGCATGGCGACTACGTCTATAACCAGATTCAGGACAGCGCCAGCACCCGTACTGCCTTCGGCTACCACAAGGCACAGCTGGCCTATGCGACCGTCGAAAAAGCCGCCAGCCAGCGCACCCGGCAGCAAACCTATCTGGCGGCACAGAAAGTCAGCGATACCACACGGGAGAAACCAGGCCACCTGCACGTTGACCTGATGCCCCTGCTGAGTCCGGATCACCATGCTGACCAACTGAAAACCGAAGCCGAGCGGCAGGCCGAGCATGCGCAGCGACTGATCCAGGCTCATGGCCTGATCCAGTTGCCGGTGCTGTCTTCGCAGCTGGTGTGATGTCCGCAGAAATAGCGATGCAAAATAAACGATTAGCTGATAATATGACGCTCGTCATTGGGGAGTAGCCGCCCTCCGTCAGCGAGAGGGACTTGCATCAACAGACTTGCCGCATGCGGCATGGTGCAAGTGATCCGGGATTTGGCAAGACCTTTGATCGCATCGCCGCCGTCAGGCCGGGGTGAGCATGCGATCATTGTCTGTTTGCCGGCCCGGATTTTTTTATGCTGCAATCTTTTCTTGTTTCGACCAGTCTGGTGGCCCTGGCAGAAGTGGGTGACAAAACCCAGTTGCTGTCGCTGATCCTGGCCGCGCGTTATCGCAAACCCCTGCCCATCATGCTGGGTGTCCTGGTGGCCACCCTGGTCAATCACGCCTGTGCCGGCGGCGTCGGCGCCTTGCTGGCCGATCTGCTGAATCCCAAAATCCTCAACTGGCTCATTGTGGCATCGTTCGTGCTGATGTCGGGCTGGATCCTGATTCCCGACAAACTGGACGAGGACGAAGTCAGCCTGCCCAAGCGCGCCATGGGGGTGTTTGCCACCACGGTCGTGGTGTTCTTCCTGGCAGAAATGGGCGACAAGACCCAGGTGGTGACCATCGCCCTGGCGGCACGCTATCAGGATTACTTCAGCGTGGTGGCCGGCACCACCATCGGCATGATGCTGGCCAATGTCCCGGTCATCTATCTGGGCAGCCGGTTTGCCGAGCGTCTGCCGACCCGGAAAGTACACTTGCTGGCTGCGGCCATCTTCGTCGTACTCGGTCTGCTGGCCCTGCATCATGCCGTGACCACCACCCCGCTGTGGGGCTGAGGCGTCAGCCGGTGCCGGCCACCTCGGGCGGCACCAGACGGCTTTGCAGCATGTCTTCCGCCATCAGGCGCGCCACCTTGCGCAAATGTACCTTGTCCTCCCAGGACAAGTGCTTGGGCTTGAAGTCCAGCAGGCAGAGCGTGCCGAACGGCTTGTCTGGCTGAAGCGCCAGCGGCGTGCCGATGTAGTAGCGCACCCTGGGCTCCTGGCATACCAGGGTGTGATCGCTGAAGCGGGGGTCCTGCAGGGTATCCGGGACTTCAAACACATTGCCGTCGGCCAGGGTCTGATGGCAGAAGCTGAAGGTCTCCGGAATAAAGATCTCCACCAGCTCGCGGTGGCGCTTCACCCACTGCTGTTCGGCATGGATGACGGTGATCATCGCCTTGTAAACATCAAAGCGGGTGCGACAGTAGGCCGCCAGAATATCAATGCGGTCTTCCGGTTCAATATCGGTAAACAACAACTCACGCAGGACGTTCATGCTGGAACTCGGCTCGGACAGGGCGCCAGGTGGATGATAGATCATGGCGCCAGACCTGCATGGCCGGAGACAGGCTCAAAGACCGCTGCCCAGATCGCACAATACCTGGTAGCGACGATCCAGCCAGGCAAGAAAACGTGCGCCGAAGGCGCTGACCCGACAGCCGCCACAGCCATTGGATTCGATGAACTGACTGGCACACAGGGCCGGATGACTGAACGCCTTGAAATCGAGCGGGTTGTGCTGCAGCTGCCGCAGCGCTGCGATATCCGACTGGCTCAAGCGCCTTTCCATGACTTCCTCCAAACCACATCTGGGGTGGCTGAGACCGAACTACACTAGTTCTAGTCGCTGCGCTGCGAAATGCAACAAGAAAATGGGGTGATGCAGCGCAAAAGACACAAGATATGGTCCGAGCAGTGTCACGGCCGTTGCGGCAGCGGGCGCAGTCCGTCTTCATCCTGCAACCAGAGCGCTGCGCCGCCCTGTGCCTTGGCCTGATACATCGCCTGATCCGCCCGCTGAACCAGCTGCTCGCTGCCGGCCGTCCGGTCGGAATAAAAGGCCACGCCGATGCTGGCATTGACCGTCAGCGTACGCGTCCCGGCCTGACGCACAAGATGGATACGGTGGCGCAGCGCATGCAACTGCGGCTGCAATTCCGCCAGTGTCGCGCCGTGTGTCAGCAGCAAGGCAAACTCGTCACCGCCCCAGCGCGCCACCAGATCCCCGGGCTGGCACACCGACTGCAGCTGCTGAGCCACTTCGCACAGCACCAGATCACCAGCCTCATGGCCCAGGGCATCATTGATCTGCTTGAAGCCATTCAGATCGATGAAAGCCAGCGCCAGCCCTGTGCCGGTCTGCAGCTGCCGCTGCAACTGCTCGGCAAACAAGGTCCGGTTGGCCAGGCCGGTCAGTCCGTCGAAGAACGCCAGCATGCGTAGCTTGCGCTCGGCCTCCTTGATGCGGCTGATATCCGTCAGCACCCACACCGAATGGGCGCCACTGTCATTGGCGGCCAGCCGCGTGACCGAAACCAGCACCGGCAGGGGCGGGCGGTCCGGCCGCCAGATTCGCAGCTCCCCCTGCCAGTCCTGTCCGTCGGCCAGCATGGCCTGCAGATCACCGGCACTCAGGGCGCGATCGACCCCGGGCAACAAAAAATGCGGCGCCATCCCCGGCAGCTGCTCGCACATGCCCGCCAGCGCCGGATTGACATACAGCCACTGCATATCGGCATCGGCAATGGCAATCCCTTCCGAACTGTGCTCCACCGCCAGCTGCGACAACTGCAGCTGCGTCTTCAGCTGCTTGTGCTCGGTCATGTCGATCACCGTGCCCCACAGATGATCGATCTGGCCATTGGCCAGCTGGTGAATATGATTGCGCTCCAGCAAATGGCGAACCTGCCCGTCCGGCCGCACGATGCGATACTCGATATCAAACGGCTGGCCCCCCTGCATCAGCCGGTTCAGATCCTCGCGTACCCGCTGGCGGTCCTCCGGGTGCACACAGCGGAAATACCCTTCTTCGGTCGGCACGAAATCACGCGGGTCCGTACCGAAAATATCGTGCACCGCCTGGCTCCACTCCAGCCGCCCGCTCTCGCTGTGCAACACCCAGGAGCCGATGCCGGCGTCACTTTCCGCACTCTGCAGCAGCTTGGCGGCCAGATAGTACTGCGGGTGATCGGGGAACTGATCCTGAGGACGCCGCAGCACCAGCAGCACCGCGTGCTGCTGCGGCAGGGCACTGGCCGTGATCACCAGCGGCAGGAGCTGATCCGCCGCGGCCTGCCAGTCATGCTGTCCCAGACTGCCGCTGGCGCAGGAGTCTTGCGCCAGCATCAGCGCACGCCAAACCGGGGCTTGCAGAATATTGCCCTGTGGCAGCCATTGCAGGATGGGGGTGCCGATCAAACCTGCCGGCGCATCCGGATGCAAAAAGCGGCAGCGGGCGTTGGCATGGCGGATGATGCCGTGCGCGTCTACCACCAGCACGGCATCCGGCAGGGCCTCCAGCCAACGGCGCGCGCGCAGCCCGCCCGGGAGGACCAGACCAAGGACCAGCAGCAACAGCAGGCTGGTCACGGCAAGCAAGAAAACCAAGACATGACTCCAGATCAGCGAGCAAACCACCTCCCCGTCCATCGTCTGGCTGCGGTCGCGAAGGGGGTGTATGAGAGTTGCATAAAGAATAGCAAACAAACACGTCGCCCGTGTGACGGAGACAGGCAAGCTGGCAGTCCGACGACAGTCTTTGGAGACATTATCCGTAAATGCCAAAATCGCTTATCATTCACCATGACAATGGCCTAATAAGAGGTGGCATGGTGAAAGGGTGGCGGTGAAAGGTCGCGCAGTCACGGAGGGAAGCTCCGCCGCAAGTCGGTGGCAACGGCGGTGGTCGCATTGGCTGGAACGACTGCGCCTGGCGGGCCGCGCCACGCGCCGTCTGGTGCACTGGGCCGATTTTCACGCCATGCGTGCTGCGATCAGCCAACTGCTGCTGCACGGCGAGGATGAGCCGGCTTTGCTGGCCCAGATCGTCGACAGCGCAGTCCGCATCGGCGGCTTGCAGCTGGCCTTCATTGCCCAGCCGAATGCGGACGGCGACTTTCGCATCCTGGCCGCCAGCGGCGATCTGACCTGCCTGGACGTGCTGACCGGTGGTGAGCAGGACGAGTCACCCACCCGGCAGGCCTGGCAGCGCGGCGACATGGTGTTGCTGGCCAGTCTGGCCGCGCTGCGGCCACTCGCCCCCTGGCAGCGCCAGGCCCTGCAACAGGGCATCCGCGCCGGCGTCGCCTTGCCCATTCACAAAAATGGTCAGCCCTGGGCCATCCTGGGGCTGTTCCACCCACATGAAGCGCTGGGCGACGATGCCGCCATCCGGCAGGCGATGAGCCAGTTTGCTGCCGACCTGGGCATGGGGCTGGACCGGCTGGATGCCCGTCTGCTGCAGCAGGCCCTGCTGGACAACACGCGCGTCGGCATCGCCCTGGTCCGCTCCCGTATCATCGAACGCAGCAATGCCAACTGCGCGCGCATGCTCGGCTACACGCTGCCGCAACTGGTCGGCCAGTCCGTGCGCGCCATTTACCCGGATGAGCATGAATATCGCCGCGTTGGCGAGGCCTATCACCAGATGCAGCGAGACGGGCGGGTCAGTCTGCATGGCGTGCGCTATGCCCGTTGCGACGGCGACGTCCTGCTGTGCGATGTGACCGGCGTGCGTTTGCAGGGGAGCAGCGACGAGTGGTCGGTCTGGACCATCGAGGATGTCACCCGGCGCGAACAACAGGCGCGGCGCATGCAGACCCTGGTGCAGTTCAATGCCTGGCTGGCCGAGATCAACCGCCAGGGCAGCCTGTGCGACAGTGAGCAGGCGCTGTTTGCCGCCGTCTGCCAGGCAGGGGTCAGTCAGGGCGGCATGATGCTGGCCTGGATCGGTCGTCCTGACCCGGATAACGGTCGCTTCAGCGTGCTGGCGGCAGAAGGGCAGGTCGACTATCTGGCCAATGTGCATATTTCTGCCCTGGCCGGTGTCATCGGTGGCAATGGCCCGACCGGCATCGCCTGGCGCGAGGCCCGTCCGGTATTCGCCGCCCGCTACCATCATCCCGAACTGCAATCGCCCTGGCTGGCCATGGCCCAGCGCCACCGCTTCGGCGCCTTTGCCGCCCTGCCGATCCTGGTCCAGGGCGAGCCCAGTGCTGTCCTGACCGTCTATTGCCAGTACGAAGACGTCTTCGATCACGACAGCCAGCATGTGCTGCAGGCGCTGGCCAGCAGCATCGGCCATGGCCTGCACGAAATCTGGCAACGCCACCGCATCATCAGCCTGCAACACCTCTACCGCGCCCTGATGAGTGAAGGCGACGTCGTGCTGCAGGCGCGCAGCGCCAGCGAAATGCTGCTGCGCACCTGTGAAAAACTGATCGATGGGACACAGTTCCATGCCGTCTGGGTGGGGCGTCCCAATATCGATGGCCGCTTCGAGGTTCTGGCCAGCGCCGGCTGCGGCACCGTGGAGCTGCCACAGGTCGAATTGCCGCTGATGCCGCAACAGGGTTGCCCGCTGGTCCTGCGCGCCTGGCGCAGTGCACAGCTGGTGGTGAACAACGATCACCTGGATGACCCGCTGCTGGCCCCCTGGCGTGAATTCAACCAGCGCCACGGATGGCATGCCGCACTGGCAGCGCCGGTCTGGCGCGCCGGCCAGTGCTGGGCGGTACTGATGTTTGTCTCGCCGCAGCGCGACGTCTTTGACGAGCAAACCATCGAACTGTGCCAATTTGTTGCCGCCCTGCTCGGTCATGGTCTGGACGAAATGGACCTCAAGCAGCGCCTGAGCCTGATGCAGCGCGAAGAGGCCCACCGCGCACGTCACGATGCCCTGACCGGACTGCCCAACCGTTATGCACTGGAACAGCATCTGGAACATGCCATCGCCCTGGCCCGGCGCCAGGGCACTCTGGTCGCCGTCGGCATGATCGACCTGGATGATTTCAAACCAGTCAACGACACCTGGGGGCACGAGGCCGGTGACCGCTTGCTGCAAGAACTGTCACAACGCCTGAAAAAGGCCTTGCGCAGTGCCGACATGCTGGCCCGCCTGGGCGGGGACGAGTTCCTGCTGGTCATCGAGGGCCTGGACGAGCAGCAACTGCAGCAACAACTGCAGCGCGTCTGCGAACGGCTGCATCAGGGGGTAGAGCAGGGCTTCGAGGTCATGCCGGGACAACTGGCCTCGGTGGGAATGAGCATGGGGCTGGCGGTGTTCCCGCGCGATGCCCTGGACCCGGATCTGCTGATGCGCCAGGCCGATGTCGCCATGTATCAGGCCAAGCTGCACAAGCATGAGCGCAGCCGCTGGTGGTGCCAGGCCGGCGAGGTCAGCGATGCTGCCATGGTGGACCAGGTGTTTGACCCTTATGGCGCTGAGGCAGCCGTCTTGCTGCAGCGCCTGCATGCCCCCCTTGAACAGGTCATCCACGAATTCTCCGCCGCCTTTTTCCGCCAGGGACATGCCGGACTGCCGATTGCGGATATCCTCACCAGCCTGGACGAGAGCATGTTGCAGCATCTGCGTCAGGCTCAGGCGCAGCATTGCCGCTACCTGCTGGCACCCGATACCACCCGCGAAGGGATCATCCAGCGCGGCCAGCAGATCGGCGGCGTCCATGCCCTGGTCGGGGTCTCCAGCACCCTGCTGACGCAAAGCCGGGCACTGTTCCGCCAGAAGCTGGGCGAACAACTCAATCGCAGTCTGTTGTCGGCGCGCGAACGCTACCGGGTGCTCCTGGCCGCCGATGCCCGGATGCAGGACGATCTGCAGGCCGAGCTGGAAGGCGCGCAGTCCGTACAGGATGCCTACCAGGTCCTGCTGTCCCGCCCCCTGCCGCCGGAGGACGTGCAGCCGGTCGAAGCCTGGCACAGCGAGCTGGAGGCCATCGGCCAGTTGCCGGGTGTGCTGGCCTGCCAGCTGCTGCGTCCCAATGCACAGGGGATTTTCCAGGTCGAAGCCAGTGCCGGCGACATGGCCGAGCCCATCCGTGAGATTCTGGCCACGCCGGGCATGCAGCCGGTCTTCGATACGCGCGAGCAGGCGGGTCGTGGCGTGATTCCGCTGGCCTGGCGCAGTGGCAACCCGGAAACCTGTGCCGTCTATGGCCGCGACCCGCGCACCGCCACCTGGCACCCGGTACTGGACCGCGTCCCGATTCGCAGCATGGTGGTGATCCCGATTCGCGATGGTAGCGGTGATGCGGCCCATGTGCTGGCGATCCAGGGCCGCATGCCCAATCAGTTCGAGTCGCGCTCGATGCAACAGTTTGCCGCCGGTCTGCAACAACGCCTGTGCACCATCTGGCAACGCTTCAGCCCGGTCGGCCAGGCCGCCGGCATCGAAGAAACCGCCGCCCGCCGCTACCGCGAACAACTGTTTGCCGGCGGACTGGAAATGTTCATGCAGCCGATCGTCTGCCTGCGCAGCGGCAAACTGCGCAAGGTTGAGGCGCTGGCACGGCTGCGCATGCCGGACGGCTCCCTGGTGGCCCCCGGCGTCTTCCTGCCCTTGCTGAGCAATGTCGAGTTTGATCGCCTGTTCCGCCTGGGGCTGGATCAGGCACTGTACTGGCTGGTGAACTGGGAGGCGCAGGGCCTGACGCTGGAGGTGACCGTCAACCTGCCGCCACACACCCTGCTGGATCCGGCCTGCGTCGCCTGGGTAGAAGAGGCGCTGAACCGCTACGGCATTGCGCCGGAGCGTCTGCACCTGGAGTTGCTGGAGAACCAGAGCATCGACTTCGCCAGTCAGAACCAGGCCATTGCCCGGCTCAACGAGCTTGGTGTGCATCTGGCCATGGACGATCTGGGCTCCGGCTACAGCAGTCTGCAACGCTTGTCCGCCTTGCTGTTCCGGACCATCAAGAGCGATCAGGCGCTGCTGGCACGTGCGCAGGATAATCCGGTTCAGACCCTGAGTCTGCTCGGCGCCATCATCCAGATGGGACGCGATTTCGACTGCGAGGTGGTGGTCGAAGGGCTGGAAGACGAGACCATGGTGGAGGCGGCGGCCCTGCTCGGCGCACACTACGGCCAGGGCTATGCCCTGGCCAGACCGATGCCGGCCGAGGAACTGCTGCGCTGGCAGCAGCACTTCGTGCTCCCGGTGCAGCATGGCCAGATCCAGTCCGAAATGGGCGCCCTGGCGTATCTGTGGTTAGTGATGCACAGCGAAGGCTGCCATCCGCCGCAGCATCTCAATCGCTGCCCGCTGGGACGTTTCCTCGATACCCTCGGACCCGATGCCGATGTGGCGCACTACTGGCACAGCGCCATCCATCAGGGCGAGGGCCGTCAGGAAGCCGCGCAGCGCCTGATGACCTGGCTGGCCGCGCGTATCCGGCAGCGTCATGCTCCCATGCCCGCCTTGCAGCCAGGCCTTTTGCCTTCAAACGCAGGGTGAATCACTTGTTCAGCGGGTCCCTAGCGGTAATTGTTCAGAATGCGCTCGTACTCGCCATTGCCCTGAATGATCTTCAGCCCCTGATTGAAGGTCTCGCACAGTGACTGGCTGCGACAGGCCAGCTGATACGTGGTGGGCGGGAACAAATGGAAGATGTCGACCGGTTGCGGTTTTTCGTGAAATTGCAGCGCCTGTTTGCGATCCATCCACTGAAAAATGCGCCGGTCGCTCACCACCACATCGATGGCGCCGCGATAGAGCAGGCGGTTCTGGTTGATCTGATCGGCGGTCTCGGCATAGTGCGGATTGCGCCAGGCCAGGGCACGGAACTCGCTGCCCAGATAATGGGTGGCATTGGGAAATGCCAGGATATTCAGTCCTTCCAGATCATGGATCTGTGCCAGCTTCAGCTGACGCTGCTTCAGCGCGATGGCCACATCCTCGTAAGCGACATAGGTATTGGAGAAAAAGGCATGCACGCCAGACTGGCGTCCCAGCGTGGCGACTGCCTCGATCTCGCTTTGCTCCAGCGCACTGGGCAGCCTGGGCTGAGACAGATACTGCGGCGTGACCGCAATGCCCCGGGCGGCAAACGCGGCACGGATGATATCCACCTCGATGCCATTATTGCTGTCCACCATCACATAAGGCTCAAGCGACTCGCCGAAGGCCACCCGAATGGCCGTGCCGGCACCCGCCGGCAGGCAGGTCCCCAGCCACAGCCACGAGCAGAGAAGAGCACGCACCGCAGACCGCATGAATGAGCTCCCGATTCGTTCTTCACTTCATCATAGAACAAGCCATCATGCCTGCGAGGGCAAGGAAATGCTATATGGATTTATTGGGAAGATAATTTATTTATTTGAACTTTCGAACACTGCATAAGTTTTGCAGGCGGGCTGCAACACCTGCCAGACCCCTTCAAAACCTGCCGGAATCACGAAGTGGTCACCGGCATGCAGTTCGATACTGTGCCCCAGATGATCGGTCAGGCGGACATGCCCTTCCAGCAGGGTGCAGAACTCATGCTCCGAGTATTTGACGCGCCAGCTGCCCAGCCCGCCGCGCCAGATGCCGGCATGAAACTGACCACTCGGATCCGAATAGTGATGGGCGACTTGTTGCTGGCAGGCCCCTTCGATGCGACGATCATCTGCCGCGGTGAATGACTCTTCAGCAACAGCATGCCGCTGGAACACAATGATGTCTTTGGTCTGTTTCATGCGATGGTCCCTGTCTGTTTAATTGTTTAAACAGATTGTCATGGTTTATGACGAACTGCAAGCAGGGAGAACGGTGGCCAATCAGCCCAGAGCGACCCTGGCCCGACCGGCCTCCTTGGCCTGATACAGCGCCTTGTCGGCACGTGACAGCAGGGTATCGAAGCGGCGGTCTTCCGCCGTAAGTGTGGCCACCCCGATCGAGCAGGAAAAATGAATGCGTTCCTGGTATTCCGGCACCGGGACCGCCATGTCGAGAATGCGCGCCAGCAGACGCTGTGCGACCTCTCCCGCCTCGGCCAGCGGGGTGTGCGGCAACAGAATGGCAAACTCCTCCCCGCCCAGTCGCCCCATCAGGTCTTCCTTGCGCAACAGCGGCGCCGATTCGCGGCACAGCGTGCGCAGCACATCGTCGCCCGTCGAATGACCATAGCGGTCATTGATGGCCTTGAAATGATCCAGATCCAGCATCAGCACCGACAAAGGCTGTGGATAACGCCGCGCGCGGGCAACCTCCTTTTCCAGCGCCTGCAGGAAATTGCCCCGGTTGGCGATGCCGGTCAGGCTGTCGAGCCGGGCCTCGCGCAACAACGCGGCCTCCAGTTTCTTGCGTTCCGTCACGTCGCGTGCCGAGGCCCAGATCAGCGACTGACCATCAATCTGCACCGCCGTGGTGGTGATTTCGGCATCCCACAGTGAGCCGTCGACATGGCGCATGGTGGTTTGCAGGATCAGCGGCTGTTCACGGTGATTCTGCAGCAGTTTGAGCACCTTCGACTGATCCAGATTGGCCGACCAGTCCCAGATGCGCGTACCCTGAATCGCCTCACTGCTGCTGGCCCCGATCTGCTTGAGAAAACCGTCGCTGACTTCCAGAAAATTGCCCTGCCGGTCCAGCACCACCGTGCCGTCGGCACCATGCCGCAACAGCATCTGGTAGTGCTCACTCTTCAGCCGCAGCGCCTCCATCGTCTCGTGGTGCAGCAGCAACTGGCCGGTGAGATCGCTGACGCGGTCGATCATGGCAAAGTCTTCTTGCCCAGGCACGCAGGGATGAGGGTGATAAATGGCAAAGGCCCCCAGCAGGCGCTCGCCGCTCAGAATCGGCTGCGACCAGCAACTGCCGAGCGCATATTGCACCGCCAGCTCACGAAAATTGACCCAGTAAGGATGCTGCGAGAGATCGCTGGCGATCACCCGCTGGTGTGAGTAGGCGGCACTGCCGCAAGAGCCGACCCCCGGTCCGATCGCCACCCCCTCGATGGCGGCCAGATAGCCGGCCGGCAGACTGGGGGCCGAGAGCAGATGCAGATGCTTCCCCTGGCGATCCGGCGCCATGATCGAGCACATCACCCCGGGATGCTCGGCCTCAATCCCCTGCAGCAGCGTATCCAGCACCGTCACCAGCGGTGTATTGGCGCTGGCCAGATGCAATACCCGATTATGCAGCGCCAGCTGATGTTCGGCGGCTTGCAGACGGTTTTCCTGCTGCATGTGCCGCAACTCTGCCCCCAGACGCACACACAGCTCGGTCAGCAGGGTTTGCAGCCAGTCGGGCAGCGCAGTGGCGCCGGCAAAACCGAGGAACAGATGCCCGTCGCACAGACCCTCGGCATTCAGCAGCGGAAAACCATGATAGCTGTCGCACCCCTCGACCTGGCCCTGAGGGAAGGACGCGGCTAGACCGCTGACCAGCGCCAGCGGCTGACCGCGATAGACCAGCTCGCAGGGACGCCCGGCCAGCAGAAAACTGTCGCCATTGGCCGGACTGGCCGCCACCACCCGTACCCGCGTCACCGGTTGATCGATGGCGCGCGTCACCATCACCCGCTGCGCCTGCAGCGTCTGCGCCAGCCATGGCACCACCGTGCGCAGATAATCAGCCCCAACCGGCGCATAGCTGATACGCCACAGCGCTTGCTGCAGCGTCGACGGATTCAGGGCGTCGATGACAGTTTGCATGCTCGTTCACTATCGTTAATTCATACCAATTTATAGCTCGAAATGACCTTGGAATCATGTAGAAATGGATCAGGTTCCCACCCCGGAGACAGCGGCAGGCGATCCAGATCAAATGCAGGGCGCATCACGGCGCCAGCGCCGTCAGCACGGCGTTAGAATCCGCCCATGACCCCTTGAAAGCCGTGCCTCATGTCCCATCCTGTGTCGCCCCACAGCACCACCTATTACATGGGCTTTACCCATCAACAGTGCGAATACCTGCCCTGCCACCAGGGCGTGAAGCAGGAGTTCAACTGCCTGTTCTGCTACTGTCCGCTGGTCAACCTGCAATGTCCCGGCCCCTTCCGCATCTACCATGACCGTCAGGGTGTCGGTCGCAAGGATTGCAGCGATTGCAAACTGCCGCACAACGGCTATGCCCGCTCCTGGCAACTGATGCAGAAATGGTTGCAAGACCCGCAACCCTGGGACGGATTGCCGCGCGACAGCAAATCCTGAACGATGCTGATGTAATATGACTGGGTGATCACACTCATTCTCCGGAGGCCGCATGTCCCTGAACATCCGCCCGGCGCACATCGAAGACGCCGCCCTGATTCTCGGTTTCATCCGCGAACTGGCCATCTACGAAAAAGCCGAACATGAAGTCGTGGCCACCCAGGCCGACATCGAACGCACGCTGTTCGCCCACGATGGTCCGGCCCATGCGCTGATCGTCGAGTCGGACGGTATCCACATCGGCTTTGCCGTCTACTTCTACAGCTACTCCACCTGGCTGGGACGCAAGGGGCTGTATCTGGAAGATCTGTACATCTCGCCCGCCCACCGCGGCAATGGCGCCGGCAAGCAAGTGCTGCGCTATCTGGCGCAACTGGCCGTGTCGCAGCGGTGCGGGCGTTTCGAGTGGAGTGTGCTGGACTGGAACGAACCGGCGATCCGCTTTTACCAATCCATCGGTGCCGCACCACAGGATGAATGGGTCCGCTACCGCATGGCCGGGGATGGCCTGAAGCGCTTTGCCCTGGGAGAGGAATGAGGCATGGCCAGCGTCACCCATCTGCAGGACAACACCTTTCTGGCCCGTGACCGCCATGGCCACGCCGTGCTGATCGATGCCGACGCCCATGGCGCCCCCTGTCCCACCGAACTGCTGGTGATGGCCCTGGGGGCCTGCTGCAGCACCGATCTGGTCAACGGCTTGCGCGAGGCGGGCGGGCAGGTCGAGTCCTGTCAGCTGACCACGCACGAAACCCTGCGCGAGGCCGAGCCAAGGATCTACACCGACATCGAACTGGTCTTCGACATCCGCGCGCAGGGGGTGGACGAGGCGCTGGTCAGCCAGGTGCTGGCGGCGGCACTGCAGCGGCAGTGCCATGTCTGCCTGATGCTCGGCGGCAGCATCCGCCTGAGCACCCGCTTTACCCTCAACGCCGGCTGATCCGACCGTTCAGGGCTGCCGCTCGTCGGCCAGCAGCCCGTACTTCAGATCGTCATACCACTGATCGTGCAGCCGGAATTGCGCCCGCAGCCGGCCTTCCAGCCGGAAACCCAGCTTTTCCAGCAAACGCGCCGAGGCCTGATTGCCGCCGGTGACCGTGGCCGATACCTTGTGGACGCCACAGTCGTCGAAGGCAAACTGCACCACCCGGCGCGTGGCCTCCCGCGCCAGCCCCTGGCCCTGGCTGTCCGGCATGAACATATAGCCCAGCTCGGCCGGACCCTGCGGCGCGAACTCCAGCCGGAAGCCATGCAGGCCGATCGGCTCGCCGCTGTCGCGCAGGCGTACCACCAGCGTCAGCCATTGTCCGCAAGACGGTTGCCAGAGCGGCACCCGCTCCGCCAGGCGCCGATCGCACTCCGCATCATCACGCACGGCATCGATATAGTGCATGACCTGCGGCAGGCGGTTGATCCGCAGATAAAAATCCCGGTCCTGCAGGCTGATCTGCCGCATGACCAGGCGCTCGGTGACCAGTTCTATGGGGTCCATCTTGTCTCCTGATGATTTAAGACCCGCGCGCCAGACGGTCAATCACGCTGACGCCACGGCGAATAGCCTGCTCGGCCACCCCGGCATAGCCAATCACCAGCCCCGGGGCAGGCGGCGTGCCGCGATAGTGCCGGCCCAGCCCGGCCAGCCAGATTCCCTGTGCCGCGGCCTGACGACACAGCGCCGCCTCGTCCAGTCCGGCCGGCAGGGTGGCCAGCAAATGCATGCCGGCATGACCGGACGACCATTGCCACTCACTGGCGACCGTTTCCGCCACCGCCCGGCGCAGCACCAGCTGGCGCTCCTGATAAAGCTCGCGCATGCGGCGGATGTGCCGGGCGAACAGACCACTGTCGATAAATTCGGCCAGTGCGCCCTGCAGCGGGTAGTGGCCTTCCGGACACAGCCGGGTATTGGCGGCGCGAAAGGCATCGACCAGCCCGGGCGGCACCACCAGATAGCCGGTCCGCAGACCCGGATACATCACCTTGCTCAGCGTGCCGAGATAGATCACCCGCTGGTCACTGGCCAGTCCCTGCAGCGCCGGCAGCGGTGCTGAGCTATAACGAAACTCACTGTCATAGTCATCCTCGATGACCCAGGCGCCGTGCTGCTGGGCATGGGCCAGCAGGCTCAACCGCCGCGCCAGCGGCATGGTGACCCCGCAGGGATACTGATATGACGGTGTGGTATAGATCAGGCGCGGAGCACGCGGGTCGTCAATCTGCTGCGGATTGAGCCCGTGCGCATCGACCGGCGCGGCCACACTGCTCAGACCCGCCATCTCGAAAGCCGCCCGCGCCCCCTGGTAGCCAGGCTCCTCCAGCCAGACCACCTCGCCGGGACTGGCCAGCAGCAGCGCACACAATGACAGCGAATGCTGCGTGCCATGGGTGATCAGAATCTGCTCCGGGGAGCAGTGCACCGCGCGTGACATTTGCAGATAGTCGGCCAGGGCACGTCGCAGCGCCAGCAGACCGCCGCCGGCCTGATAGTTCAGATCCTGCAAGGGGGTCAGCCGCTGGTGGCGTGCCAGCAACTGCTGCCATTGCCGGTGTGGAAACGCCCGCATCTCCGGGATGCAGGGCACAAACGCACCCTGATAGTCATCCTCGCGCAGCGTCAGCGCCGCCAGCGACTGCCCGCGGGCCGACAGGCCGGGATGATGGCTGGCAGGGCGGGGCGCCAGGGCAGGGGCCTGGAACAGCGAACTGACAAACGTGCCGGCGCCATGACGCGTTTCCAGATAGCCCTCGGCCAGCAGCTGCTCATAAGCATCCAGCACCGTATTGCGACCGAGTTGCAGACTGCGCGCCAGATCACGGCTGGCCGGCAAACGGCTGTCGGCCGTCAGCTTGCCCTCGCTGATCCATTGTCGCAGCCAGCGTGCCAATTGACGTGCCAGCCCCTCCTTGCTCTGGCGCTGCAGCACGGTGGCCAGCGCCTCACTGATCCAGGCAGACTGCAAAGTGGCTCCCTCCGGCAATGTCATGGTGGCTCTTCTACAGAACCTGTACAGATTTATATCATGACTACATGGAGAACTGGCTGACAATCTATCGGGAGAAAACCATGATGACGCAAATCGCTTTTTACCAGGCCAAGCTGGCTTACGAGACCGACAGCTGGGATGTGTTCGAATCCCTGCAGCGCGGCGAACCGTTGTTGCTGATCGATGGCCGCTCGCCCGAGGCCTTTGCCCGCGAAAGCATCCCGGGCGCCCTCAACCTGCCCCATCGCCGCATCAGCGCCGAAACCACCGCCCAACTGCCGCGCGACCATCTGCTGGTCGCCTTCTGCGATGGCATCGGTTGCAATGGCTCCACCCGTACCGCCCTCAAACTGGCTGAGCTGGGATTCCGGGTCAAGGAACTGCAGGGCGGCATCGACTGGTGGAAGCGGGATGGTTATGCCACCACCGCCACCCCTGGCCGTCAGGTTCAATGCGGTTGCGAGGGTTGAGCATGCGCTACGACGATCTGGGGCGCCCGCTGGGCGAAGAAGTCCCCGGCTGGCAGGGGGCACAGTCACCCGAGCGGCTTACCCTGTCGGGCCGGTTATGCCGGCTCGAACCCTTCCGCGTGGCGCAGCATGGTGCCGGACTGCGTGCCGCCCTGGCGCCGGATCTTGCCGGCTGGGCCTATCTGACCCCGCCGCCACAGAGCGATGCCGAATGGGATCAATGGTTGCAGGGCTGTGAACAAAGCCAGGACCCGCTGCGTTTTGCCATCATTGAGCAGGCCAGCAACCAGGTGGTCGGTACCGCATCCTATCTGCGCATCAACCCGCCTGATGGCTCTATCGAAGTCGGCTGGCTGCACTTTTCGCCACAGATGAAGCGACAGCCGATCGCCACCGAGGCCATGTATCTGATGATGCGCCAGGCCTTTGCCTGGGGGTACCGCCGCTACGAATGGAAGTGCAATCAGCTCAACGCCGCCTCAATGCGGGCGGCCGAACGACTGGGCTTCACCTACGAAGGGACCTTCCGCCAGGCTCGGGTCAATTGGGGCCTCAATCGCGATACCGCCTGGTTCAGCCTGCTGGACCACGAATGGCCGGCCGTCCGCGCCGCACTGGAAGCCTGGCTGGCACCTGACAATTTTGCTGCCGACGGCCAGCAGCGCCGCCGCTTGCAGAGCCTGCGCTGACACCTCGCCAAAGAAAAAGCCGGAAGCAAATGCTTCCGGCTTTTTTGTCTGTGCAGACGTTGATCAGGCGTGGATGCCGGCCAGTTCGGCGGTATCGCGCGCGATCATGCACTCTTCATTGGTGTTGACCACCACGGCGACCGGGCTGCCGGCCGCGGTGATCACCCCGGCCTTGCCACGGATGGCGGCTTCATTGGCGGCTTCGTCGATCTTGAAGCCGAAGATGCTCAGGTGAGCCAGGGTCTTGGCACGCAGCAGCGAAGAGTTCTCGCCGATCCCGCCGGTGAAGACCAGGGCATCCAGACGCTGCAGCGAGGTGGCCAGACCACCGACCAGACGGGCCAGGCGATGCGCGAACATGTCCAGCGCCAGGATGGCGTCTGCGTTACCTGCCGCAGCCGCTTCTTCCAGCGCGCGACAGTCGCTCGACACACCGGAAATGCCCAGCAGGCCACTCTGCTTGTTCAGCAGCGTATCGATGCCGTCGAGATCCAGGTTTTCGCGGCGGGCGATGTAGGTGACGGCAGCCGGGTCGATGTCACCGGAACGGGTGCCCATGATCAGGCCTTCCAGCGGGGTCATACCCATGGTGGTGTCGACACACTGGCCGTTGCGCACCGCGGTGGCCGAGGCGCCATTGCCCAGGTGGCAGATGATGATGCCGTGTTCGGCCGGATCCAGATCCAGCACGCGGATGGTTTCACCGGTCACATAGCGGCAGCTGGTGCCGTGCATGCCGTAGCGGCGCACGTGATAGTCGGTGTAGAAGCGCTTGGCGACGGCGTAGCGATAGACCGCCGGCTGCATGGTCTGATGGAAGGCGGTATCGAACACCACCACCTGCTTCAGTTGCGGGAAGGCCTTCTGGGCCGCGCGGATACCGACCAGGTGACCCGGGTTATGCAGCGGAGCCAGTTCACAGCATTCCTCGATCCCGGCCAGCACTTCTTCGGTGACCAGCGCCGAAGCGGTGAAGCGCTCGCCGCCATGCACGATGCGGTGGCCGATCGCGGCCACCTTGGACAGCAGATCACGTTCCGCCAGGTAGCGGGTCAGCACTTCCATGGCTTCGGCATGACGACCGCCATTCAGGCTTTGCGTCGACTTGCCTTCTTCGCCCTTGATGATGATGCGCGAATCTTCCAACCCCAGGCATTCGGCCAGGCCGGACAGGATCGGATCGGTCGAGCCGACCGGTTGCAGGGCAAACTTCAGCGAGGAGCTGCCGCAGTTGATGACCAGAATCAGTGGAGTAGCCGTCGTCATTTTTAGGTACCTACGAAGCGTTGAGTTGGGTGATCAGAGTGGAATCAACAGGGCTCAGGTGACTTTCAGTCCCTGAGCTGCAAACAGTGCCCGGGCCCTGGCGATCTGCTCGGCCGTCGGTACCGGTGTATCTTTCAGTTCATAGTTCATGCCGAGCTGCGCCCATTTGTCCATGCCCAACTGGTGGAACGGCAGCACTTCAACGCGCTCGACCGTCGGCCCCAGATCGGCGACAAAGCGCGCCAGACGCTCGATATCGGCGTCGCCATCGGTCAGGCCGGGCACCAGCACATAGCGGATCCACATCTTCTTGCCCAGGCGCTGCAGGCGGCGGGCAAAATCCAGGGTCGGCTGCAGCGGCTGGCCGGTCAGCGCCTGATAGCGCTCCGGGTCGCTGTGCTTGATGTCGAGCATGACCAGATCGACATTTTCCAGCCAGGCATCATCGATGTTCTCGTGCAGGAAGCCCTGGGTATCCAGTGCCGTGTGCAGACCGAACTGCTGCTTGATGGCCGTGAACAGGGCGCCGACGAACTCGGCCTGCATCAGTGGCTCGCCACCGGAAACCGTCACGCCGCCGGCGAACTTGAGGAATTTGGCATACGGTGCCACTTCCGCCAGAGCCTGCTCCACCGTGACCTGGCGCCCATGATGCAGCTTCCAGGTGTCGGGATTATGGCAATACAGGCAGCGGAACTGACAGCCGGAGGTAAAGAAGACGAAGCGCATGCCCGGTCCATCGACACCGGCACCGCTTTCGGTCGAATGCAAATAGCCGATGGGCGGCGTTGGGGAGGATGTACTCATGACAGCTTCCGAAACAGACGTCTATGACAAAAAGCCGGGGCAGGAAGCCCCGGCCATCTACAACAATATTACATCTTGGCGTGGAAAGTGCGGTTGATCACATCCAGCTGCTGCTCGCGCGTCAGCTTGATGAAGTTCACCGCATAGCCGGACACGCGGATGGTCAGCTGCGGATACAGCTCCGGATGTTCCATCGCGTCGAGCAGGGTTTCACGCTTGAACACGTTCACGTTCACATGGAAGCCACCGGCAGCGGTGAAGCCGTCCAGGCAGTTCGACATGTTGGCAATGCGTTCTTCTGCCGTGTGACCCAGTGCATCCGGGGTTGCCGAAGCGGTCCAGCTGATGCCGTCCAGCGCAGCTTCGTACGGCAGCTTGGCCACCGAAGCACCTGCCGCCACAAAGCCCTTCACGTCACGACCGTTCATCGGGTTGGCACCCGGCGCAAACGGTTCGCCGGCGCGGCGGCCGCACGGGGTGTTACCGGTCTTCTTGCCATACACCACGTTGGAGGTGATGGTCAGTACCGACTGGGTCGGCATGGCATTGCGATAGAAGTACGGTTGCGCCTTGATCTTGTTCATGAAGGTTTCGGTCAGCCATACCGCGATGCTGTCCGCACGGTCATCGTTGTTGCCGTAGGCCGGATACTCGCCTTCGATCTTGTAATCGACGGCCAGGCCATCTTCGTTGCGGATGATGTGAACCTTGGCATGCTTCACGGCCGAGATCGAGTCGGCAGCCACCGACAGACCGGCGATACCGCAGGCCATGGTGCGCAGGATGTCGCGGTCATGCAGCGCCATCTCGATACGCTCGTAAGCGTACTTGTCGTGCATGTAATGAATGCAGTTCAGCGCCTTGACGTAGGTGGCGGCCAGCCAGTCCATCATCAGGTCGAACTTCGGCATCAGTTCTTCATAGGTCAGCACATCGCCCTTGATCGGTTCGAAACCGCGGGCAACCACGGCGCCGGACTTCTCGTCCACCCCACCGTTGATGGCGTACAGCATGGCCTTGGCCAGGTTGGCACGGGCACCGAAGAACTGCATCTGCTTGCCGATACGCATGGCCGACACGCAGCAGGCGATACCGTAGTCATCACCCCAGTGCGGGCGCATCAGATCGTCGTTTTCGTACTGGATCGAGCTGGTGTCGATCGAGACCTTGGAGCAGAAGTCCTTGAAGCCTTGCGGCAGCTCGGTCGACCACAGCACGGTCAGGTTCGGCTCCGGTGCCGGGCCCAGGTTGTACAGGGTGTTCAGGAAACGGAAGCTGCTCTTCGAGACCAGCGGACGGCCATCTTCGCCCATGCCGCCGATACTTTCGGTCACCCAGGTCGGATCGCCGGAGAACAGTTGATCGTATTCCGGGGTACGCAGGAAGCGCACGATACGCAGCTTGATCACCAGATCATCGATCATTTCCTGCGCTTGCTGTTCGGTGAGGACACCGGCTTCCAGGTCACGCTGGATGTAAACGTCGAGGAAGGTCGACACGCGGCCGAACGACATGGCGGCACCGTTTTGCTCCTTGACGGCAGCCAGGTAGGCGAAATACACCCACTGGATGGCTTCGCGGGCATTGGCAGCCGGGCGGCCGATGTCATAGCCGTACTTGGCGGCCATTTCCTTCAGCTCTTCCAGGGCGCGGAATTGTTCCGACAGCTCTTCGCGCTGACGCAGGATGTCGTCATTGAAGACGGCGTCGTTCAGTTCCTTGAACAGGCGCTGACGATCCGACTTCAGGAAGTCGATGCCGTACAGGGCAACACGGCGATAGTCGCCGATGATACGGCCGCGGCCATAGGCATCCGGCAGACCGGTGATCACGCCCGACTTGCGGCAAGCCATGATTTCCGGGGTGTAGACATCAAACACCCCCTGGTTGTGGCTCTTGCGATGGTGAGTCCAGATGTCCTTGATGATCGGGTCGAGATGGAAGCCGAAAGCTTCCAGACCGTTTTCGACCATGCGCAGACCGCCGTTCGGCATGATGGCGCGCTTGAGCGGGGCATCGGTCTGCAGACCGACGATCAGTTCGCTTTGCTGGTCAATGTAGCCAGCGTCATGTGCCGTGATGCTGGAGGCGCGGTCAGCCGAAACATCCAGCACGCCGCGTGCACGTTCTTCCTTCAGCAACTCACCCAGCTTGTCCCACAGCGCCTTGGTGCGCTCGGTGGCCGGAGCCAGGAAATCGGCATTGCCTTCATACGGGGTGTAGTTGAGTTGAATGAAGTTACGTACGTCGACCGAAGTCTGCCAGTTGCCAGAGACAAAACTGTGCCAGGGGTCGGCGTCAATCGCGTTGCGAGTCAGGGCTTCCATTACCGCCTCCAATTTCGATTTCGAAACAAAATGTCATCTTACGAACTCAATATAAATTCGAAAACGAACATTGTGTTTGATTTGGGTCAAGCAAATGCCAAGCGTGTGGCATTTCTTGTGAGATCCGAACACGGATTTTCGTTTGTGCTGGCCGGGTCGGCCAGGCATGAACATATTGAAATGACAGGGTTTATGTCGCTTTTGGTGATATCGATCCATCGGAACGGACACCAGAAAAGGCGCCATGTTCGATTCGTCCTCCGGGGGCGATGTATCGTGCAAAAACGCGACAGGAAATTGTGCAATGCGACAACCCGCCATGGCCAAATTCTCGCCGATTTCGGCTTTGTAAGGCGAGGGATATTTCGTTTTTATTCGATTTCGAACTTTGACGGCGGCGCGAATACAACATGCCACGACAAACTATGCGTCATGAACATAGGGTCATACTCTACAAGTTGCGAATTTATATAGTGTTTTTTGCTGCGCTTGCAGCACTTTTATAGTTTGATAACCGTCAAAAGACACTTTGATAATTGCATTCGTTTGTGAACGTACTGGCTAGAATGACGCCAAGCTTTGAAGTAAAGATTTCCCCATGCACCGGGACAATCAGCGATAAGGCACGGCAGCCATTCTGACCGACAGGAGCGAAGATTCCGCGGCAGGGCTGTGACAGGGAGTGACTTCGCTCAGGAGAGGACAAGCATGTCCCGTACGACAACACAGACGCTGACCCCCGCCCGGTCCCGACGCGCCGCTGGCGCATGGACACGCCATGACACCACTTGGATGCTGGGCCTGTACGGCACCGCCATTGGTGCCGGCACCCTGTTTCTGCCCATCAATGCCGGCATCGGCGGCTTGTGGCCATTGCTCTTCATGTGCCTGCTGGCCCTGCCACTGACCTATTTCGCCCACCGCGGCCTGAGCCGCTTCGTGCTGTCCGGCTCGACCCGCGACGGCGACATCACCGAAGTGGTGGAAGAACACTTCGGCCTGACCGCCGGCAAGCTGATCACCCTGCTGTACTTCTTCGCCATCTACCCGATCCTGCTGGTCTACAGTGTGGCCATCACCAATACCGTACTGTCCTTCCTCAACCACCAGCTGGGCATCGATGTCGGCAGCGGCCTGGCCACCCGCGCCGTGTTCTCGCTGGCACTGATCCTCGGCCTGATGTCGGTCGTGCGCCTGGGGGGCGCCTTCATCGTCAAGGCCATGAGCATCCTGGTCTACCCCTTTGTCTGCGCGCTGATGCTGCTGGCCCTCTATCTGATCCCGAACTGGAGCACTGCCGTCATCACCCAGTCCGGCAGCCTGGGCGATGCCCTCGGCCATGGCAGCTTCTGGCACACCCTGTGGCTGGTGATCCCGGTGATGGTGTTCTCCTTCAACCACTCGCCGATCATCTCGTCCTTCGCCGTCGACCAGAAACGCCTGCACCCCGACAACCCGGATGCCGCCGCCAACCGCACCCTGCTGCGCGCCCACCTGCTGATGGTGCTGTCGGTCATGCTGTTCGTGTTCAGCTGCGTCTTCAGCCTGACCCCGGCCGACCTGATGATGGCCAAGGAACAGAATATTTCCATCCTGTCCTACCTGGCCAACCACTTCCAGAATCCGATGATCGCCTGGATGGCCCCGCTGATCGCCATGATTGCCATCAGCAAGTCCTTCCTCGGCCATTATCTCGGCGCCAAGGAGGGCATGAACGGCCTGATGCTCAAGGCCCTGCGTCAGCGTGGCAAGACGGTGTCACCGGCCCGGCTCGATCGTTACACCGCCATCTTCATGATCATCACCTGCTGGGCCGTGGCGACCTTCAACCCCAGCATACTCGGCATGATCGAGACCCTGGGCGGCCCGGTGATTGCCCTGCTGCTGTTCCTGATGCCGATGTACGCCATCCACAAGGTACCGGCCATGCGCCGTTACGCCGGCCAGCCCAGTAACGTTTTTGTGGTGGTGATCGGACTGATCGCCATCTCGGCTATTTTTTACAAACTGTTTGTCTGAGTCCGGCAGCCCCGTCCAGCCGGACGGGGGCCGGCGAGTCATTAAAGGATCCGCATCATGTTCAGCATGGTAGACATCTACAAGATTGGCGTCGGCCCCTCCAGCTCTCATACGGTTGGCCCGATGAAAGCCGGCTTCGAATTTCTGGCGGCATTGCGTGCCACCGGACGCTTCGCCGACATCACCCGACTGCATGTCGAATGCCATGGCTCGCTGGCACTGACCGGCAAGGGGCACTGCACCGACAGCGCCATCATCATGGGTCTGACCGGCAGCCTGCCGGAAAACGTCGACATCGACAGCATCCCGCGCGTGGTGGCCGAAGTCGGTCGCACCGGCTCGATGCTGCTCGGCCCGGAACAACGCCGTGTCAACTTTGCGCTCGACTTCATCCCCGACAATCTGCCGCTGCACGAAAACGGCATGCAGATCCATGCCTTTGCCGGTGACAGCAAGGTCCTGTCCAAGACCTACTACTCTATCGGCGGCGGCTTCATCGTCGAGGCCGAGCACTTCAACCAGAGCCTGTGCAGCAGCATCCAGGTGCCGCACCACTTCCACAACGCCCAGGAAATGATCGACATGTGCAATGCCAGCGGCCTGTCGATTGCCGCCCTGGTGATGGAAAACGAACTGGCCGTGCACAGCGAGGCCGAGCTGCGTGCGCACTTCCGCCATGTCTGGCAAGTGATGGAAAGCAGCATGGAGCGCGGCATGCGCACCGAAGGCAATATGCCCGGCCCGATGCATATCCCGCGTCGTGCCCCGTCGCTGTACCGCATGCTGGGCAGCAACCTCAATCTGGCCAACGACCCGATGAGCGTGCTCGACTGGGTCAATATGTACGCCATGGCCATGGCCGAAGAAAACGCGGCCGGCGGCCGCGTGGTGACCGCGCCGACCAACGGCGCCTGCGGGGTGGTGCCGGCCGTGCTGGCCTACTACAACCGCTTCATCACCCCGCTGGATGAAGACAGTGCCCTGCGCTACTTCCTCTCCTCCGGCGCCATCGGCTGCCTGTTCAAGCTCAACGCCTCCATCTCCGGCGCCGAAGTCGGCTGCCAGGGCGAAATCGGCGTGGCCTGCTCGATGGCCGCCGCCGGTCTGACTGAACTGATGGGCGGCAGCCCGGAACAGGTCGGCATGGCGGCAGAAATCGCCATGGAGCACAACCTGGGCCTGACCTGCGACCCGGTCGGCGGTCAGGTGCAGATCCCCTGCGTCGAACGCAATGCCATTGCCGCCGTCAAGGCCATCAATGCTGCGCGCATGGCCCTGCATCGCTCCAGCCGTCCCAAGGTCTCGCTCGACAAGGTGATTGCCGCCATGTACGAAACCGGCAAGGACATGAACTCGAAATACCGCGAAACCTCCTGCGGTGGCCTGGCCCGCCAGCTGGTGCCGGACGAGATGATCATCCCGATCCAGCCTGTACGCGAACCGGCTGCCGTTTGAGTCAGCCCCCACAAAACCCCGGGCCAAAGCTCGGGGTTTTGCTTTGTTGACACATCAGACCATTGGTATAGTCGATTATCATTCTCGATCGCCAGGCCTGATATGTCGCTACCTGATGCCGCTTCACCCGGCCCGTCGCTGGGCGCCTTCACCCTCTCGATCCCCATCGCCATGGGCTATGTCCCCCTCGGCATGGTGTATGGCTTCCTGTTCGTCAAAGCCGGTGCCGCCTGGTGGCTGGCCACCCTGGCCAGCGTGCTGGTGTTTGCCGGTGCGGCCCAGTACATGGCCATCCCCCTGCTGGCCGCCGGCGTGCCGATCAGCACCCTGGCCTTTGCCACCCTGGTGATCAATCTGCGCCACCTCTTCTACGGCCTGTCGCTGCTGGACCACATGCCGCGCGGACGTGCGGCTCGCGCCTATCTGGCCTGGGCGCTGACCGACGAGACCTACTCGGTACTGACCAGCCTGCCGGCCCGCACCGCCGATCGCAAACTGGTTGGCATCGCCCTGCTCAACCATGGCTGGTGGGTGCTGGGTGCCACCCTGGGCGCACTGATCGGAGCCCGGGCGCAGATCAGCCTCAAGGGGCTGGACTTCACTGTGGCCGCGCTGTTTGCCATGCTGGCCATCGAGCAATGGCGCTCGACCCGTCAACCGCTGCCCATCCTCTGTGCCGTCGCCAGTTATGCCCTGGCGCAGTGGTGGCTGCCGGCACAGGCACTGGCCGTGGCTATCGGCCTGTGCCTGCTGGCCGCCGTCGTGCAAGCCGAACTCGCCACCCGCAGGAGTGCCGCATGATCGACCCGAGCTACGCTGTTCCCGCCATTCTCGCCATGGGGCTGGTGACCTTTGCCCTGCGCGCCTTGCCCTTTGTCGCCGCACCACTGCTGCGCCGTTACCCGGAGATCGACCGCCTCGGCCGCTTCCTGCCGCCGGCCATCATGACCCTGCTGGTGCTGCATACCCTGCACGGCAGCGCCCACGACAACCCGCAATCCGGCCCCTGGGCGGAAATCGTCTCGGCGGCGCTGGTGATGGTGGTGCAGTACCGCTGGAAGCATCCCTTGCTGAGCATTGCGGCGGGGACGGTGCTGTATGTGGTGTGGCGCAATCTGGGGTGAGGGAGGGGGGGGGGCTGACCGCGCTTGCTTGCTTGTCTGTCGGGGGCTTGGGTAGTGTGCTGTCTGCGGCGTTCGCCGTAACGGGCGCGGGCCCTTGGGTGTCGGAAGCACCCCCGGGCCCGCTAACCACACACACTGACAAGGAGTCTGTATGGCTGCGTATGATGGTAATTCACCCCTGGTCTATCCACCAAGTCGTCAGCAACGCGATCTGCAGTTGTTGCAGCTGGTTTCCCGGCTTTGCCCCCCGCGTGACAGCCTGCCCGAGCAGGGCCTGTGCCGTCTGATTGTCGATAGCCGCCTGGCCTGGGCGGTCGAGGCGATCGACGGTCAGTCGTCATGGCTGTATCTGCCCAGTGCAGCGCGGGCACGGCAGGTGGCGGGTTGTACGATTCTCTCGCTGGATTAACCACTGTTCTCGGAGGCCGGGGGCCGCAAGGTCCCCGGAGGGGTTGCTTGTAACGGCTTTGTTGCACAAATCAGGGCCCGAGTCGGCGGAGTAGAATGACGGCATGAGCCAGCCCACCCCGCCAAAGTACAAAACCACCAACTGGAAAGCCTACAACGCAGCGCTCAAAGCGCGCGATTCATTGATGATCTGGCTGGACCGCGACATGAGCTGGCACGGTAGCCTGCTCGGCAAGCGCGGCCGTACGCAAACCTTCAGCGATGCCGCCATTCATTTCTCCTGACGATCAAATACCTGTTTAATCTTGCACTCCGCCAAGCGGTGGGCATGTTGCAAAGCTTGCTCAGGCTGGCAGGGCTGGATTGGCCAACGCCGCCCAGATCAGCCACAGCGGCCAGACCGGGCGCGGGGATAACGACAACTGGCGTCATGATCAGCGCGTCCTGAATCTGGGCGGCAGCGATTGACCTCCTCCTGCCATCGCCGCACACATCGCGAAAAAACGGGGGCCGGTAGAACACCGGCCCCCGTGGCGTTGAACGCGAGTGGTTGATTCGCCTCAGGCGCGGGCAGCGGCCTCTTGCTGTTGCAGACGAACCACCTTCGGATCACGGGCCAGCAGTTGCTTCCACTTGCCCAGTGCCGAGATCAGGATCACCACACCCAGCGCCAGCATGATGGCCGAGATGGTGGCGTTGAACACGCTGTAGCCCTTGGCGGCCGGGTTCAGATACACATGGCTGATCATCCAGTAGCCGGCGTAGTTGACCGTGACGTACAGGTAGGCCAGCGGGACCAGGCAGGTCAGCATGTAGCCGCGGTTGTGCGACAGACGCAGGATGATGGTGGCACCGATGATCAGGCCGATCGAGGCCATCAGCTGGTTTGATACCCCGAACAGTGCCCATACCGAGTTGATGTCACCCGACATCAGCAGATAGCCCCACAGGGCGCAGGCCAGCACGCTGGCGCCGATGGCACCGGGCATCCAGTCAATCTTCTTCAGCGGGGCGTAGAAATCGCCGCCGAAGTCCTGAATCAGATAACGCGCTACACGGGTACCGGAGTCGACCGCGGTCAGGATGAATACCGCTTCGAACATCACCACGAACTGGAAGAAGTACGAGGCCAGCTTGGAGAACCACGGAATGCTGGTGAAGATCGACGACATGCCGACGGCCAGCGTGACTGCACCACCGGTACGGCCGGTCAGATCCAGGCCGATTTCCTGGCTCAGGCGCGGCAGGTCAACCACTTGCATGCCCAGGTGCGAGAAGGCAGCCGGGGTGGCGTTGATGGCGAAGTAGTCGGCCGGGTGCAGCGACGTGGCGGCGATCAGGGCCATCACACCGACGACGCATTCGGCCAGCATGGCGCCAAAGCCGACCGGCAGCAGGTCCTTCCAGTTATCCACCAGCTTGGGGGTGGTACCGGAGCCGATGAAGGCGTGGAAACCCGAGATGGCACCGCAGGCGATGGTGATCGAGATGAACGGCCAGACCGGACCGCTGATCACCGGGCCACCACCGTGGATGAACTGGGTCAGGGCCGGGAACTGGATGGTCGGGTTGATGAACACCACCCCCACCACCAGGGCGCCGAAAACACCGATCTTCATGAAGCTCGACAGGTAGCCGCGCGGGGTCAGCAGCATCCACACCGGCAGGGCGGTGGCGAAGAAGGCGTAGATCGGCAGGGCCAGCGACACGGTCTGGGCATGCAGCGTCAGCCAGTCACCCAGCAGCGTCCCCTGAATATGCGGGCCGATCAGCACACAGGCCAGGATGGCAGCGATGCCGACATAGGTGGCGATCTTGCTGCTGCCGAAGAACTTCTCGTACAGGCCGAGGCAGATGGCGATCGGAATGGTCATGAACACCGCAAAGGTGCCCCAGGCATTACGTTCCAGCGCGTGGACCACCACCATCGACAGACCGGCCATGGTAATGGTGATGATGAACAGCATGGCCAGACCGGTGCACCAGCCGGCCACCGGGCCGAGTTCGCTCTTGGCCACTTCCGACAGCGACTTGCCCTGATGCTTCATCGAGGCAAACAGCACCACGGTGTCGTGCACGGCCCCGCCGATGACGGCGCCGATCAGCAGCCAGAGGAAGCCCGGCAGGTAGCCGAACTGGGCGGCCAGGACCGGGCCGACCAGCGGGCCGGCAGCGGCGATGGCCGCGAAGTGCTGGCCGAAGTTGACCCACTTCTTGGTCGGGACATAGTTCTTGCCGTCTTCCAGCAGATGGGACGGCGTGGCTTGATTGTTTTCACAACCCAGCACCTTGCGCGTGAAGAACACACCGTAGAAACGGTAGCAGATGGCAAGGATGCAGAGGGTCGCGATGACGAAGGTAATCGCGTGATTCATGATCGGTCTCCCTGGATGATCTCAGGGGTCACTGTAAGACGATCAAAATCCAGCTCAAGCAGTTCCTGACCAAGCGGTCATCGCCCGGGGCTGAGCGGTCGGATTCGGCAGCCAAGCGGTTTCAGTCGGCGATGCCGACGCGCTGCTTGAGCGGCTTGAGATAGCGGCGGCTGACCGGGACCAGATGGCCGTTGCGCGCCAGAATATCCGCTGCCCCGGCCTCGCCCAGGCGGATTTCCGCGACGGCATCCAGGTTGACCAGATACTGGCGGTGACAGCGCACCAGCGGCGATTTCTCTTCCAGTGTGCGCAGGGTCAGTTCGGTAAAGTGCTCCTGGCCGGCATGGTCGACCACGAACACCCCGCTGACGCGCGAGCCGACGTATTCGATGTCCGGCAGCTTGAGCAGCAGGATCTTGCCGGCCCCCTGGCAGGGGACATAGCTCAGGGTTTGTCCCGGGGTCAGCAGGTTGAGCGGCTGGTGCGAGCCTTGCTCGCGCCGCAGTCGTTCAAGGGTCTTGGCCAGTCGCGCCGGTTCGGCCGGCTTGAGCAGGTAGTCGAAGGCATTTTCCTCGAAGGCTTTCAGGGCGTACTCATCGTAGGCGGTGAGGAACACGATGTGCGGCATGTGCTCCGGGTCGAGCATGGCCAGCATCTCCAGCCCGCTGATGCGCGGCATCTGGATGTCGAGGAACACCACATCCGGCTTGAGGCGGTGAATGGCGGCAATGGCCTCGATGGCGTTGCTGCACTCGCCCATGACCGTGATGTCTGGCGCCTGGTCCAGCAGCAGGCGCAGTTCCTCGCGCGCCAGCGGTTCATCGTCCACGATCAGCACGTTCATGCCACAGCCTCCCTCTGCAAGGGCAAGTGAATATCCACACGGGTGGTGCGGTCTGGCTCGCACTGTACCGACAGCCCGTAACGTTCGCCAAAGCGCGCCTTGATACGCCGGTCGACCAGGTTCATGCCCAGACCGTCCTTGCTGATGCTGGGTTTGTACAGGCCGGCGTTGTCCTCGACCCAGATCAGCAGGCCGTCGTCCTGCAGGGCCGAGCCGATTTCGATTCGCCCCTGACCCAGCAGCTGGGCGGTGCCGTGCTTGACGGCATTCTCGACAATCGGCTGCAGCGAGAAGGCCGGCAGCAGGCTGTTGAGTGTGTCCGGTTCGAAGACAAAGACTACCTGCAGCTTGTCGGCAAAACGGGCCTGCTGGATTTTCAGGTAGGCATTGACGTGCTCGATTTCGTCGGCCAGCGTCACTTCCTCGGTCTGACGCTTGAGGTTTTTGCGGAAGAAGGTCGACAGGTGCTGGACCAGTTGCCGCGCCTGCTCCGGGTCGCGCCGGATCACTGCCGACAGGGTGTTGAGGGCGTTGAACAGGAAGTGTGGGTTGACCTGGGCATGCAGCAGCTTGAGTTCGGTCTGCGCCAGCAGCTGGTGCTGGGCATCGAAGCGACCGGCCAGGATCTGGGTCGACAGCAGGCGGGCGATGCCTTCGCCCAGAGTCAGGTTGATCGCCGAGATCAGTTTGTTCTTGGGCTCATACAGCTTGATCGTGCCGATGACGCGATCGCTCTCGCCCCGCAACGGAATCACCAGGGTGGAGCCCAGCCGGCAGTGTGGCGAGATCGAGCACTGGTAGGGGGTTTCCGCGCCGTCGGCAAACACCACGCGGTTTTCGCTGATGGCGCGGTGGGTATGCGGTGAGGTGATGGGCTGGCCGGTCAGGTGGTGGTCGTCGCCGATGCCGATGAAGGCCAGCAGCTTGTCGCGGTCGGTGATGGCCACAGCGCCGACGCCCAGTTCTTCGTAGATGATGCGTGCCACCCGCAGGCTGTTTTCGGCATTGAAGCCCTGGCGCAGCACGCCCTCGGCGCGCGCGGCGATCTTCAGTGCCTTGCTGGAGAAGCTGCTGGAGTATTTTTCGATGATCACCCGGCGGTCGAGCAAAATGCGCATGAACATGCCGGCACCCAGCGAGTTGGCAATGGTCATGGGCAGGGCGATGTGCTTGACCAGGTCGAGGGCGGCGGCAAAGGGATGGGCCAGCAGCAGGATGATCAGCATCTGCATGATTTCGGCGCAGAAGGCGGTACCGGCCACCACCAGCGGGTTAAACAGGCGCTCGCGCTGGCCGCGCCGGTTCAGATAGCTGTGCACCATCCCGCCCAGCAGGCCTTCGGCGACGGTGGAGACCATGCAGGCAAAGGCCGAGAAGCCGCCGAGGGTGTAGCGGTGGATGCCGCCGGTCAGGCCGACGGCAAAGCCGACCAGCGGTCCGCCCATGATGCCGCCCAGTACGGCGCCGGTGGCGCGGGTGTTGGCAATCGAATCGTTGATGTGAAAGCCGAAGTAGGTGCCCATGATGCAGAAGGCGGAGAACACCAGGTAGCACACCACCTTGTAGGGCAGGCGGAAGGTGCCGGCCGCCAGTGGCGCGAACAGGGGGGTCTTGCTCATCAGGTAGGCAATGACCAGATAGACGCACATCTGCTGCATCAGCAGCAGGATCTCGGTGAGTTGATAAGCGATCATGCCGACGATGGGGTCTTCCATTGGGGGTAGCTCATGTCGTCATGGTAGCACCGAATGCCCATACAGCAGATGTGGATGGAGGTTGCCGCGCGCCCTGTTGTACTGCGCCCTCCCTGTCTAGTCTGTCGGGCTGATTCTCTCTCCAGGAGCAGCCCATGCAGCATGGCAAGGTCGATCCGGTACTGGCCCGTGGTTTATGTTGTCTGAAGCAGCGCATTGCGGCGGCGGCGATTCCGTCCTCGCGTATTGATGAAACCCTCAATCTGGCTACCTGGAATATCCGCGAGTTTGGCCAGCGAGCGCGCAGCGAGGCTGCCATTCACTATCTGGCCGAAATCATGGGGCAGTTCGATCTGATTTCGCTGATCGAGTTGAAAGAGGACCTGTCGGATCTGCAGCGGGTACTGGCCATCCTCGGTCCGGACTGGCGTGTGGTCTATTCAGGCGTGGTGCCGGATCCGGGCGGTAATGGCGAGCGTTTTGCCTTTGTCTATGACCGGCGTGCCGTCACCTTCAATGGCCTGGCTGCGGTGGCGATTCCGCCGCGCCAGCGCCGGGGCCGCGAATATGTCCTGGCTGAGGGGATGTGGTGGCGCCTGCCCTATCTGGCCTCGTTTCGTTCCGGCAATTTCGATTTCGTGGTGATGGCGGTGCATATCCGCTGGGGCGAGCACGAGGCAGACCGCCTGGGCGAGCTGTCCATGCTGGCGCAGTGGCTTGACGATTTTCGCCGCTCGGAGCAGTCGGTCGACGAGGACCTGATCGTGCTGGGCGACTTCAACATTCCCTCGCGCGACAGTCCGCTGTTTGCCGCGCTGACCCGCTACGGTCTGCAGGTGCCGCAGGCGATGATTGGCGATGGCTTCGGCAGCAATCTGGCGCGCGACAAGCGTTATGACCAGATCCTGCAATACCCCTCCGCGGTGTATCCGGACAGTTTTGCCGACCGGGGCGGGGTGCTGGATTTTCATCTGGGCGACGCGTTCATCAACGAGCTGTTTGATCCGGCGCACTTCGGCCCGATGAGCAAGGCGCGCTATACCCGCGAGCTGTCCGATCATCTGCCGGTGTGGATCCAGATTCGCACCGACAACGATGCGGCCCAGTTGCAGCAACTGATCCGCTGAGGAATGGCAGTTGCCAAGCGCTCGCCCGGCAGGAATAATCCGGCATCGATTTCTGGCAGGGAGCAAGCAGCATGTTGATCGAACAGGCAAATGTGCAGTGTCTGGCGGTACACCGGGTAGGCAACCAGTCGCGCGGTGAGGTGCTGCAGTTGTCCGACCGCACGCCGGCCGTGGATGAGGCGGTCTCGGGACTGTTGCTCAATGGCTATCTCAAGGGCATCGTCTCGGACAAGAAGAAGTACCAGTTCTTTCACGAAACCGATCTCAAGCTGAACGAGATTTATCACTACTCGCGCCAGTTCTTTCATGGCGAGCTGGATTTTCTCGAGGTGTCGCAGCGCATTGCGCGCCACCTGTATGCCCGCTCGACCCACCCCAACATCAGCGCCGGTGACTTGTTCGTCATCCTGTTCGACGGGCTGTCGGACGGTGAGCGCAATGTGCGTGGTCTGGGGGTGTTCAAGGCCGAGATCCGCGAGGATTTTCTCAGTGTGGTCGAGTCGGGGGATGTGTTCGATATCCGCCACGCCAGCGGCATCAACCCGCGGCTGATCGACAAGGGGGCGCTGATACTGGAGCACGGGCCGATCGTCTACGCCATCGATCGCCAGGGGCAGCAGACCAAGTTCTGGCTGGATGATTTTCTCAAGGCCATGCGCGTGCCGGATGCGGTGTCCAAGAGCCGCATGGTGGCCACCGCCGTGCAGCAGATCAGCAGTGATATCGAAGATCCGGTGCAGCAGGCGGAATTCCGCGAGGCGTGCCTGGAGTTGTGCGAAGAGAGCCAGACGGTATCGCCGGGGCAGGTGATGGCTGTGGCCGGCAAGTTCGTGCCGCGCGAGCAGGCGGCGCATGCCTTTGATGCGGCGGCCGAGTCCTGCGGCTTTGTGCGGGATGATCACGATGCCCTGCCGGCGCAGGGCATGGCCAAGCGGCTGGAGCGGACGCTGTCGAAGTACGGCGTCGGCCATGGCATCAGCTTGTTGCTGCCGGCCGGTATCACGCTGAAAAACATTCATTCCAGTGCAGACGGGGAAGGGGAGATGACACTGACGCTCAAGCTGCGCAAGCGTGAGCTGGCAGACTGAGCTGTTTCAGTCCGGAATCAGTGACTGCAACAGGATGATCAGCAATAGCAGCAGCCAGAACCCATGCGGGGTCAGTCTGCTCAGTCGTGATGGCGGCGGCTCGGGTCTGGGGGTGAAGCAACTGGAACCGTCCGGCAGTGTGACGCGTCGCCAGTTCGTGGCAGATGACTGCCTTTCCCGTAAAGGCGTGGGAAGTTGTTTGTGATAGGACTTGCCCATGGCCTTTCCATCAGAACGATCATGCAAAAATCCTGACGGAAAGTGAGGCGTTTGGCGCTCAGCCGCCTCCGAAATAACAAAGCCCTGCAGCAAGCTGCAGGGCTTTTGTATGTCGGTCGTTCAGACAGACTGGATCACTTCGGCAAAGGCCTGGGCCACGCGCTCGGCGTTGCCGCGATTCAGTCCAGCGACGCACATGCGGCCGGAACCGACCAGGTAGACTGCATGCTTTTCGCGCAGGCGCTCGATCTGTGGCGGTGTCAGGCCGGTGTAGCTGAACATGCCTTTCTGCGTCAGCAGATACTGGAAGTCATGACCGGGCAGCTCGCGACTCAGCACATCGAACAGCACCTGGCGCATGGCCTTGATGCGGCCGCGCATGCCGGCCAGCTCGTTTTCCCACTGTGCACGCAAGCCGGTATCGCTCAGCACGCCGGCGATCAGCTGGCTGCCATGGGTCGGCGGGCTGGAGTAGTTGCGCCGTACCGTGGCCTGCAACTGGCCCAGCACCCGGCGGGCTTCTTCTTCGCTGGCGCAGACCACCGACAGACCGCCACAGCGCTCGCCATAGAGCGAGAAGATCTTGGAGAAAGAGTTGGCCACCAGGAAGGAGGCACCACGCGCCAGCAGAGTACGAATGGCATAGGCGTCTTCTTCCAGCCCGTCACCAAAGCCCTGATAGGCGATGTCGAGGAAGGGGACCAGTTCGTGCTCAAGCAGCAGATCGATCACCTGGTCCCACTGGGCCGGGCTCAGGTCAGTGCCGGTCGGGTTGTGGCAGCAGGGGTGCAGCAGCACGATGCTGTGTGCCGGCAGACTGGCCAGGCAGTCGAGCATGGCCTCGAACTTGACCCGGCTGCCCTGGGCGTCGAAGTAGGGGTAACGACCAACCTTGAAACCGGCGCCTTCAAACACGGCCACATGGTTGTCCCAGGTCGGGTCGCTGACCCAGACGCCGGCTTCGGGGAAGGTGCGCTTGAGGAAGTCGGCGCCGATCTTCAGCGCGCCGGAGCCACCCAGGGTCTGGATGGTGGCGATCCGGGCGAATGGCGCATTCGGGCCAAACAGCAGCGGCTGCAGAGCCTGGCGGTAATTGGCGGCGCCTTCCATCGGCAGATAGCTGCAGGGCGTCGGATTTTGCTGCAGTTTGGCCTCGACGGCACTGACGGCGGCCAGACGTGGCAGGCGGCCTTCCTCATCGTAGTAGAGGCCGATGCCCAGATTGACCTTGTCGCTGCGTTCATCCTTCAGGAAGGCCTGCAGCAGGCCGAGAATCGGATCGCCAGGGTAGGATTCGACGTGTTCAAACAAGGGAATTCTCCAATGTAGTTGTCAGGTATTCGTATGGTTATCCGCTGACTATACCGCCTGCCCGAGGCCCCTTCCAGTGCTATTCCCGGATCACCCGTGCCTGATAGAAGCCCTGGCTCTGGCCTGGCGTTTCGTTCAGCAGGAAGTCGATCAGCAACCGCAGGGCGGGGATCAGCCCGCGCCTTGAGGGGTAGACCAGATGCAGGATGCCCCAGGGCGACTGGCAATCCGGCAGCAGCGCCTGCAGCCGTCCGTCCTGCAGATAGGGCTGGCAGACCAGGCTGGGCAGCAGGGCGACGCCGACCCCCTGAGCCGCCGCTTCGGCCAGGACCACCAGATCGTCGGTCATCAGGCGCGGGGCATCGATCTGCAGCCGGACTTCATGACCATCACCATCCAGCAGCACCCACAGGCCTCGGCCATCCGGACGGCTCATGGTCAGGCAGGGGTAGCGCAGCAGCTCGCCCGGCATGCGCGGGGTGCCCAGCTCTGCCAGCAAGGCCGGGCTGGCAACCATCAGCATGCGGCTGGTACTCAGGGGGCGAGCAACCTGATTGGCGCTGTCTTCGATCACATTGCGCACGCGCAGTGCCAGATCAATGCCTTCTTCGATCAGATCGACGCGGCGGTTGGTGGCTTCCAGCTGAATGCGTACCTGGGGATGGGCGGCCAGAAAGCGTGGCAGGATGGGGGCCAGCAGGGTTTTTGCCAGCAGTTCCGGACAGCTGATGCGCAACAGTCCGCGCGGCTCGGCCTGCACACGGGCGATGGTTTCTTCTGCGGCTTCGGCTTCGGCCAGCACCGCCTGGCAGTGCTGGTAGTACTGACTGCCAATCTCGGTCAGCGCCAGGTGACGGGTGGTGCGATGCAGCAGTCGGGTGCCCAGGCGTTCTTCCAGTTCGGCAATGCGCCGTGAAAGTCGCGACTTGGGAATGCCCAGGGCGCGGCCGGCGGCCATGAAGCCGCCGTGTTCGACCACTTTGGCAAAGTAAAACAGATCATTCAGGTCTTGCATGTAGATTGTCCTGTTTTTGGAACAATGAATCTGATTTTAGCTATCTATTCATGATTGTCCCAGCAATATACGATTCAGCCATACAAACAACTTGTGAAGGAAACCCATCATGAAAATCCTGCATATCGATGCCAGCATCCTCGGTGACAAGTCGGTGTCGCGTGAACTGAGCGCCGCCATGGTGGCCGCTGTTCGTGCCCGTCATCCGCAAGCCAGCGTGGCCTACCGCGATGTGGTGGCTCAGCCGATCGCTCACTTGTCGGGTGAAATCTTTGGTGCTGCCTTTGCCCCCGAATCCGACTGGACCCCGACCCAGCGTGCCGAACGTGCGCTGACCGACAGCCTGATCGATGAGTTCCTGGCTGCCGATGTGGTGGTGATTGCTGCGCCGATGTACAACTTCTCGATTCCTTCGCAACTGAAGAGCTGGATTGACCGCATCTCTGCCGTGGGCCGTACCTTCAAGTACACCGAAAACGGTCCGGTGGGTCTGGCTGTGAACAAGAAGGTACTGATCGCCTCCTCGCGCGGTGGTGTCTACACCAATGAGCAAGGTCAGCTGATGGACTTCCAGGAAGATTACCTGCGTACCGTGATGGGCTTCCTCGGCAGCGCCGACGTGCAGATCGTGCGCGCCGAAGCGGTCAACATGGGCGAAGACAAGCGCGCCACCGCGCTGCATGCCGCCCACGAAGCGATTGCTGCGCTGAAGCTGTAACGGTTCTGATCGTCCGCCGCGGTGCTCGCGAAGTGTGCCGCGATGGGTGAAATGAAGAAAAGGGTGCATGGCCTGTGGGGCATGCACCCTTTTGTCGCTATTTGCTCAGGCATCGGCGTTGACGCCTGGCATTCGCCTTTTTTTTCAGGATGCCTTTCCTGATGGCGTATGCATCCATTCGGACTGAGCATGAGTCAGGAAGCGTTGCCAGTTGTCCATCATGCGCTGATGATTCTGTACCGCTAAGTGATCGTTGGGTTGCTACCCGCCATTTGCCGACAGGTCGCGGGATAAAGACTCGATTGTTTGTGGGTAATCAAGGGCGTAGTGAAGCAAGCGCTGATTTGCTTAGTCTGTAATCTTGTTACAAAAAGCGGGTAATGCACATCAAAATAATAATGTCAAATAAAGTAATTAATGCTATACCAGGAAAACAAGGGGATCTAACTATTTTAAATATTATTGTTTTAATGTGCTTAAGCATGTTTTGTCCACACAAAAAACAGACCGCCACATTGAAGCATGAAGCGGTCTGCATGCCAATCGAAGAAGGTTGAATCTACCGATTAATTTCGCCTGCCCCGACGTCCCCCCGGTATTGAGTAGCACGTAGCTTTAGAGTCCAAGCACCCATGGCGCTGTCCCTTTTGCATGAAATATCGCGATTCTTAATCGAATTCATGCTCAAGCCGAAAGCAGACCTCGTGATAGATCTCGCAAGCTTCAGGCTCAAAATCACTGACGCGCTCGGCAAAACTGGCAGCATAAAATTCAATGGGCTGGCATTCTATCCCTGTTGTACCTGCTTGCTGGATGATCCAGTGGCGTGATGGTCGGGGATCAATGATCTCAAACAGGCACATGGGTATAGGCAGGATGTAGTACCGGTGTGGCAGCTGCAGCATCACCCCAAAGGGCGGGGATAGATGCCAGCTCATGCCTAATACGGTATGAACCGTACCAACCTCTTGGTAATACTGATGTGTGCTGTTGGCCAGACCAAGTTCTTGTTTCTGTTTTGGGGTGAGTTCTGAGGCGATGCATCTGACTTTCATTTCATGATGCCTTTCCTGTCGGCGTCTCCATCCCTCCCGTCAGGGCGCATAGATGAGCTGTGACGGGGGAAATGGCGAGTGTAAAAAAGGAGGCATGGCCCATAGGGTCAAGCTCCCTGTTGAAGTGGCAGCCAGTTTTAGTCGAACTCGTGTTCTAACTTTACCCTCAACGCTTGATAAATGGCCATATACTCCGGTTCCAGGTCAGTTAAGTAATCGTGAAAGAACTCAATAAATAACTCTTTGGGCCAGATGTAAATATTGTGCTCTCCGTATTTTCTGGCAATCCAATAGCGAGAAGGTCTGTCGTCTATCACTTCAAATAAGCAGATTGGTGCATTCAGTATGTATTCTGAACCAGGAACGTCAATAAATACGCCACCAGGTTGGTTGGTGTTATAGGAAATAGCAAAAACCGTGTAAATCTTACCAGGTTCAAGTTGATACCATTCCTGAGGCCAGTCCAGCCCGGTGACCGCCTTTTGTTCAGGAGTTAGTGTTGTTGTTTTGCAGAGAACTTTCATTTTAAGGTGTCCGAATGATCATGCTCTTAGGTTCAACTAATTGCTTTGTGACTTGATTCCAGTAAGCATGAATCTCGAATTGTGTGCCATCTTTGGCTGTGTAGCTTGGGCTACTTACTTTACGCCAGTCGCTTGCTCTTCCTCCATGTTCTGCAATCAATCGCTCAATGATTGGAATAGGCCTATCAGGCGTATGCCCTGCGATTGGACTCCCCCGTCCTGCGTCGTTCTGCTGACTGAGCTTCTCGGTCAGGGGGGTAAATCGCTGAGACAAGACCTATGGCTATGCCCTTTATGTGTCAAATATAACCAGTGTTAATCAAATTCATGCTCTAGCCGAATGCATATCTCGCGATATATTTCGCAATCCGCGGGCTCAAAATCACTGACGCGCTCGGCAAAGCCTTCGGTATAAAACTCAATTGGCTTGCACTCTATTCCTGTCGTGCTGGCTTGGCGGAAAATCCAGTGACGAGATGGGCGGGCGTCAATGATCTCAAAAAGGCATTGAGGTACGGGTAAAATATATAGTTCAGTAGGTAAAAGCAGCATGACGCCTATCGGGGGCGATAAGTTCCAGCTCATACCTAACACGGTGTGAACTGAATCGACCTCTAAGTAGTATCGATTGCTATTTTCTGCCAGGCTGAGTTCGAGCCTTTGCGCGGCGTTCAGCTCAGAGGCTATGCATCTCACTTTCATTTCATAACGCCTTTCCTGATGTCGTATGCATCCATTCGGACTGAGCATGAGTCAGGAAGCGTTGCCAGTTGTCCATCATGCGCTGATGATTCTGTGCCGGAGAGTGATTGTTGGGCAAATATCCGCCAGTGACAGGCATGTAGCGGACAAAAGACGCCATTTCCTGTGGGTAATCAAAGTCAGCATAGATGGTCTCTACCGTGCCGAGAGGGTCCGGGTCGGTCAACCTGTTTTCATAGACCCAGGCCAGACTGAGGAATAGCCATTGTTTTTTAATCTCGCTTTCTTGTCTGGTTTCCCGTTGCGCCAGCTGAGTTGCGAGTTCGGACACTTGCCAGACATGATTCTTATCCACCTTGGCTAATGACAAGATCACAGGGTCGCCAGTGTGCTGCTGGATTTTGGCCGCTTCGACCAGGTCACGCCAGGTCAGTAAGGCTCGCTGGTAGCCGCAGAGCAGGGCCGCCCAACTCAGGCGGGTTTTTTGTTCGGCGAAATGCAGAGGGATGGTGATCGACAAGCACATGTGAATTCAGCCTCCCTCTGGGTTCTTGGCTCAATATAATTGGCAATAAACTGCCAGTGGATATTTAACGATATATTTTCCAACCTGTTTCTTTGCAGCATTGACGGACGAAGTTTTCCTCTCCGACTACATAGAGTAATTTGTCGAATGAGTCCGGTCGAATAATGCAAAACCTTAACGGGTGGTCCCCGAAAATGACACTGTCCATGTGGTCTAGTCTTGATTCGGGATGTTGAATTTCCTCGATGGATTCTTGGTTTGAGCTGAAGGTATTGATTTCAAAATCACTTTTGTTGAGAAAGTCCAATGCCCAGCCGTAATGAGCCTGATGACAATTTGCATTATTCATTGCGGTCGATAAGTTGATTGCATCTTGGCCAAGTATCTGTTTGTCATCTAGCGTGGCATAGATCCATTTTTTTCCTTGAAGAATTTCTTTATTGCTATTTTGTGTGAGGTTGATTGTTTTATTTATGTCAGCTCTTATTAGATTTGCGCAATGGAGAGTATTAAATTTAATAACTGTTTCCATGTATACCTCTTTGGTTGTTATTCTATCCAATATTCTGCATGTTTTGCTGGATAAGTATCATTGTTTTGCCGTCACTCCTGCACCATGATGTCAGTAAACGTCATGATGCAAGGGGCCGCTTTAGGTTGAAGTGTTTATGTAATCAAAAAATTGCTCATTGACAGGTTGGTTCAATGCTTCCCAGTGGGAAAGATCAAATTTTTCAGCGGCCAATCTTAGCTTTTCTGTGCCACATAGATACAATATATCCCAAGCAAGATCTTCATCCTTTTCAAGGTTAGGTCCTGCTCTACTTCTAACTAAAAGTGCCCTCACTTCATCGGTGCTGAGCTTTTCAAATTCATGCAAGCATTGCATTGGTGCTATCAAATCTAAACCCATGGCGTTATATATAAAATCTATGACGGCCAACGCCCATTTTTCTTGGTTGTTACCATATTGCCCGCCAAAAAAATTGGAAAGTGCTCCATTGGGGCAAAAATCATCCAGTACTGCAAAAATTAATTGCTTTTGAATCGCTTGGCTCATGTCTAATTTGTACATGTCACATTCCTGGGAATTTGAATTTTGGAATTTCGCCATTATTCGCTGCACGCATCGATGGGCTGTTAATCTCTACTGTCGCTGTTGACAAATTAGTCTTGCCAGACGCATCCCCTGCAACTCTATAGGTTACAACAGTGCCATCTGGTAATTTTGCTACCCAAGAATTACCACCTTTGATCTGAGTAACGGAAATCGGTGTCTGACCATTGAATGCAGCCTTGGCAAATGCTTCAGCTGTTACATTTGGATTGACTGATGGTGGCATGGGAATGGGTGTTCCTACCCCACCTATACCCGGTGGTAGTTTTCCATTCGCATCAAGTAGCGAAGAGGGGGGCACGCCAGACTTTGCCTTGGGCAGCTTGCTAATCACCTTCGGCAGCATCCCCGCCACTGGCTCGGCGCGGGCTGCCGCCACCCCCTGTCCCTGGCAGCCTTTCTGCTCCATCTCCAGACGTTGCTTCTCATAGCGGCTGCGGCCCGGGCTGGCGGCGCCCTCATGAATGACTCCGCTACTACTGAAGCCCGAGGAGCGCGTGCCGATGACATGAACGGTGCCCAGTGTCGGTAAGTCGCGTTTGACGCGCCGGTGGCTGCCTTCCGCCCAACTGGCCAGCATGTCGCGGTGAAAACGCACGCCTCGTTGCACACGCTCGTCATGGGGCAGGCGCCGGCCGAATGCCTCAAGGACCTGGTCGGCCTGCTGATAGCCCTGATCAATCTGTGAATAGCGCAGTGAGCTTTCGTTGATTGCCAGCAGCAGGCTGTCAGGTGCCTGCTGGCGCAGGGTGCTCATCTGCGCGATGGCCTGCTGATACTCGCTGTGGTGGCGGTTCAGGGTGGTCAGGATGTCGGCGATCATGCGCATGGCCGGACGTTGGTCGCCGGCGGCCAGACGTGACTGTGCCCAGCGTTCGCCCTCGGCGAGCTGGCCGGCGGCAAGCAGGGTTGCCAGGTAGTGGCTGAAGGCGCTGACGATGGTGCTGCGCTCGCTGGACTCCAGTGCCTGGAGCAGCGGGGCATGCCACTGAGTGGGGTCGCCGGCCACGATCGTATCGGGTTGGCGATAACGCCATTGCGCCAGGGCCAGGATACCGCCCGGGTCGGTGCCTGGTGGCAGTGTGTTCATCAGGGTTTCGGCCTGATGCAGGATGGCACCGGCTTCGCCCGGTGTGCCATTGGCCCAGAGCAGCATGTAGAGCATTTCCATATCGGCAGCGAGCGCCGGGGCTTCAGGCATGGCTCGCAGCCGGTTGAGCAATGCGCTGGCCTGTTCGCGGGTTACGACGGTGGCCTGGGTTTCTCGCCAGGCACCCAGCACCCACGGGTTGGGGTAGCGTTGGCTCAGTTGCTGCAGGAAGGGGACGCTGCGGGGGCGGGCATGGCGCTGCTCGGCCAGGGTGAAGTAGCGTGCATAGACGCGTGAAAACGGGATCTCCTGGGGGGCGAGGGCATCGAGCAGGTTTTCGAAGGCGGGCAGTGCGCGTTCCGGCTGTGCGGATTTGGCCAGGGTCAGTGCGTGCTGGTAGGCCGCCTGCCAGTTGCTGTGCTGCTCGGTGATACGCTGGTCGTGGGCGGCGAAGATCTCATGCAGGGGGGCGAGCGAGGGGGCCGGTTGGGCCTGGGCGTTGCCGAGGCTCAGGCAGAGGCTGGCAGACAGGAGAAGGACAGATCGCCAATTCATGTACGGCACTCCATGGGCTGGGTCGGAGTAGCTCCGACCGAGTGCCAGGAGGCCGGTTCAGCGTGGCGGGGTGGCCATTGGAGGGATTGCCGTAACGGGTAAAAACGGCTAGGTGCTTGTCAAACGGGTAGGGCCGGCGTGGGCGGTATGGTGGCCCGGCAGGCGCCGGGCCGAAAGATCGGTCAGTGGGTGGCTTACACCCAGTCGCGCACTGGCAGGAAGTGCTGGTAAAGCGCCGCTTCGGGCGAGCCCGGTTCGGGCTGGTAGCCGTATTCCCAGCGTACCAGCGGCGGCATGGACATCAGGATGGATTCAGTGCGCCCGCCGCTTTGCAGGCCGAACAGGGTGCCCCGGTCCCAGACCAGGTTGAATTCGACGTAGCGGCCGCGACGGTAAAGCTGGAACTGGCGTTCGCGTTCGCTCCACGGGGTGCGCTTGCGTCGCTCGACGATCGGCAGGTAGGCATCGAGATAACCATTGCCGACGGCCTGCATCAGGGCAAAGCAGCGCTCGAAGCCGCCTTCGTTCAGGTCGTCGAAGAACAGGCCACCGATGCCGCGCGCTTCCTGGCGGTGTTTCAGATAGAAGTAGTCATCGCACCATTTCTTGTAGGCCGGGTAGACCTCGCTGCCGAAGGGCTGGCACAGGTCACGCGCGACGGTATGCCAGTGCACGGCGTCTTCTTCGAAGCCGTAGTAGGGGGTCAGGTCGAAGCCGCCGCCAAACCACCAGACCGGCTCGGCATCGTCGCGTTCGGCGATGAAGAAGCGCACGTTGGCGTGGCTGGTGGGGACATAGGGGTTGTGCGGATGGATGACCAGCGACACGCCCATGGCCTGGAAGCGACAGCCGACCAGTTCGGGGCGGTGAGCGGTCGCCGAAGGCGGCAGCTTGTTGCCGGCCACGTGGGAGAAATTGACCCCGGCCTGCTCGAAGACCTTGCCCTGGCTGAGGACCCGGCTTTCTCCGCCGCCGCCTTCGGCGCGTTGCCAGCTGTCGCGCTCAAAACGGGCGCCGCCATCGGCTTGTTCCAGTGCCTGGCAAATCCTGTTCTGCAGGTCGAGCAGATAGGTTTTGACCTGGTCGGTGTGCGGGCTGGGCATGGCGGTTCCTTGCTACGGTGATGAAGGTGTCATTTTACCCCGAGCGGGGGCTCGGCTCTACAGGGTGTCTTCCTGCTGGCCGTGCTCGGGGATGTTGAGGACGAAGCGTGCACCGCCCTGCGGGCTGTCTGTGACGAAGACGCTGCCCCCATGCTGTCCGGCGATCAGACGCACGAAGGACAGACCAAGTCCGTAATTGCCGCTGTGGGGCTCGCGTTCATTGTTCAGGCGGTGGAAGGGGTCGAAGACCCGCTCGCGTTCGGCCAGCGGGATGCCGGGGCCGTCATCGTCGACGGTGACGCTCAGCCAGCCATCCTGTTTGCTGATGCTGAGCCGGATGCAGCTGTTGGCAAAGCGTACGGCGTTGACCAGCAAGTTGCGGGTGGCAATGTACATCAGTTTGCGGTCGAACTCGGCCTCGGTCTGTGGGCAATCCAGGGTCATCGTCACGCCTTCCGGTACCAGGGGACGCACCAGGCCCAGCAGGTCGCCGAACCATTCGGCCAGTTCGGTATGCTCGCGTTGCAGAATGATCTGCCCCTGGTCGAGCTGGGCATAGCTCATGCTGGCATTGACCAGGTCGTCCAGCTCCTGCATGTCGTGCTCCATGCCCTCCCGGTACTTTGCACGCTCGCTGTCATTGTCGGCCTCTTCCAGCATGGTGAGGCCGAAGCGCAGGCGGGCGATGGGGGTGCGCAGTTCATGCGATACGGCGTGGCTGAGTGCCTGGTGGGCGTTCATCTGACCTTCCAGGCGTTCGGCCATGCTGTTGAGACCGGCGGAGAGCGGTGTCAGCAGCCAGGTTTTGGCCCTGGGGGCGCGGGCGGTCAGTTCGCCGGCCGCCAGCCGTTCGGCCGTGCCGCGGATTTCGACCAGGTCGTTCCACAGCGGGCGGAGGAAGACGAAGACCAACAGGCCGAAGCCCAGTCCGGTGAGGCTCCACCACAGCGCCTTGGCGTGGGTGCCGTCGGTCAGCAGCGAGTCGCTGTCGGGCACGGCAAAGTTCAGCGGACCGAAGACCAGGATTTGCTGGCTGTTGCCGACTCGTGCGTACAGCAGGTTGCTGTCCTGGTCAAAGCGCATGACGCCGCGCTGCAGGTCCTGGCGCAGTCCGTCGTCGACGTCCTGCAGATGCCGGAGGTCGGTCAGCACCATCTTGTAGCTGAAGCCGTGGCTCAGTCTGGACAGCGTGCCGGGCCAGTCCTGTTCGGGCTGATCGAGCAGCTCGCGCTGCACCATCTGGACGGTGCCGCGCATGAAGCTGCGGGCGTTGTCTTCGTCAACGCCGCTGTAGAGCTGGTCGATGACCACGCCGACGGTGCTGATGATCAGCACCAGGGCCAGCAGGGTGCTCAGGTAATAGCGGAAGAACAAGGTGGCCAGCGACGGATGCAGCAGTCCGCGCAGAAAGTGCTTCATGCCAGCTCCCAGTCGCTCTTGGAGAACAGGTAGCCTTTGCCGCGCACGGTCTTGATGCGTGTCGGCGCCATCGGGTCATCCAGCAGTTTTTTTCGCAGGCGCGAGATGCGGGCATCGATGGAGCGGTCGTTGCCATCAAAGCCGATGCCGCGCAGCTGGCCGAGGATGTCATCGCGCGACAGAATGCTGCCGGCATGACTGGCCAGCATCCACAGCAGGTCGAATTCAGCGGTGGTCAGTTCGAGATGCTGAGTGCCCAGCCGGGCAGAACGAGTGCCGCGGTTGATGCTGAACTGGCCGAAGGACAGCTGATCCATCCGGGTGCCGGATTTGCCGGTGTCGGCGCGGCGCAGCAGGGCCCGCACCCGCGCCAGCAGCTTGCGCGGTTCGACCGGCTTGGCGAGGTAGTCGTCGGCGCCCAGTTCCAGACCAAGAATTTCATCAATCTCGTCGTTGCGGGCAGTCATCATCAGAATGCGGCCGGCATAGTAGGGGCGCAGGTCGCGGCAGATTTCAAAACCGCCTTTGCCGGGCAGCATCAGGTCGAGGATCACCAGATCGGGCTGGACTTCCATGATCGCGGCCTCGGCCTCGTCACCTTTGCCACAGGTGCTGACCCGGTAGCCGTTTTTGCCGAGGAAGGCGGCAATCAGTTCTGCCAGTCGGGCATCGTCTTCGACCAGATATACGTGTTCACTCATGGCGCTGCTCTTGGTGGGTTGTTTTGGCTGCTTTGCACTTGTCATTAAAGTGAACGCGATGAACAATGGGGCGATAAAAACAATTCTCAATCACGCCGTTTCATGGTCTCGTTCACAATAATTACAGGGAAACTATCATGATGCCACGTTACAAAGAAAAAGTGCTCTGGCTGATTGTCGCGCTGGTGGGCGCGATGGCCTTTGCCACGCTGGCCTTGCAGCGCGGAGAGCCGGTCAGCGCTGTCTGGCTGGTGGTGGCGGCACTGTCGGTCTATGCCATTGCCTACCGTTTCTATAGCCGATTTATCGCCCAGCGCGTATTGCAACTTGAACCCAATCGCATGACGCCGGCCGAGCGTCACAATGACGGGCTGGATTATGTGCCGACCAATCAGTGGGTCGTGTTCGGCCACCACTTCGCGGCCATTGCCGGAGCCGGCCCGCTGGTGGGGCCGGTGCTGGCGGCTCAGATGGGGTTTCTGCCCGGTACGCTGTGGATTCTGATCGGGGTGATGCTGGCCGGTGCGGTGCAGGACATGCTGATCCTGTTCCTGTCAGTACGGCGCGATGGCAAGTCGCTGGGCGACATGATTCGCCAGGAGCTGGGTCCGGTGCCGGGCATCATCGCCTCTTTCGGCATTCTGATGATCATGGTGATCCTGCTGGCGGTGCTGGCGCTGGTGGTGGTCAAGGCGCTGACTAACAGCCCCTGGGGCACCTTCACCATTGCAGCCACCATCCCGATTGCCCTGTTGATGGGGCTTTACTCGCGCTTTGTCCGTCCGGGCCGGATCGGTGAGGTGTCGCTGGTCGGTCTGCTGCTGCTGTTGCTGGCCATCTGGTTCGGCGGCCATGTGGCCCAGGACCCGACGCTGGGGCCGCTGTTTACCCTGAAGGGCACCACGCTGGCCTGGTGGATGATCGGCTACGGCTTCGTGGCCTCGGTGCTGCCGGTATGGCTGTTGCTGGCGCCGCGCGATTATCTGTCGACCTTCCTCAAGCTGGGCACCATCATTGGTCTGGCCATCGGTATTCTGCTGGTGGCGCCGCAGCTGCAGATGCCGGCGGTCACCCGTTTTGTCGATGGCACCGGCCCGGTATTCGCCGGCAGCCTGTTTCCCTTCCTGTTCATCACGATTGCCTGCGGTGCGGTATCGGGCTTCCATTCGCTGATTGCTTCCGGCACCACGCCGAAGTTGCTGGAAAATGAATCGCAGATTCGTCTGGTGGGCTATGGTGCCATGCTGATGGAGAGCCTGGTGGCGATCATGGCGCTGATTGCCGCCTGCGTGCTGGACCCGGCGGTGTATTTCGCCATGAACAGTCCGGCGGCGCTGATCGGTCACAGTGCGGCCGAGGCGGCGCAGGCGATATCCGCCTGGGGCTTTGTGGTGACGCCGGATGCCCTGAGCCAGATGGCGCACGATGTCGGTGAAACGACCATTTTGTCGCGCGCCGGCGGGGCGCCGACGCTGGCGGTGGGGATGGCCCATATTCTGTCGCGGGTACTGGGCGGACAGGCGATGATGGCGTTCTGGTATCACTTTGCCATTCTGTTCGAGGCGCTGTTCATTCTGACCACGGTGGATGCCGGTACGCGGGTGACGCGTTTCATGATTCAGGATCTTGGCGGCCTGGTGTATGCCCCGATGGCCAATACCGAGTCGTGGCTGGCCAATCTGGTGGCCACCGGGCTGGCAGTCAGCTTCTGGGGCTATTTCCTGTATCAGGGGGTGATTGACCCGCTGGGCGGTATCAATACCCTGTGGCCGTTGTTCGGGATTGCCAATCAGATGCTGGCGGGGATTGCGCTGATTCTGGCCAGTGTGGTGCTGATCAAGATGGGGCGGGCACGTTTTGCCTGGGTCGCCTTGCTGCCGACCGCGGTGTTGCTGGCAGTGACGCTGACGGCGGGCTGGCAGAAGTTGTTCAGTGCCAATCCCAAGATCAGCTTCCTGGCGCATGCCGACAAGTTTTCGGCGGCGCTGGCACAGGGCAAGGTGCTGGCGCCGGCCAAGTCGCTGGCCGAGATGCAGCGGGTGGTTTTCAATGACTATGTCGATGCCACGTTGACCGCCCTGTTTGTGCTGGTGGTGCTGTCGATGGCGCTGTTTGCCCTGCGGGTGGCGCGTCAGTCGCTGGCGGTGAAATGGCCGACGGCACGGGAGACCCCGGCGGTGTATCGTCAGGAGGCTTCCGGTGGCTGAGCGCTGGCGTCATGCCTGGACCTGGCTTTGTCAGATGGCGCGGCTGATGGTGGGCGTGCCGGACTATGAGGCCTATCTGGCGCGGCGCCATCAGGCCGGTAGCCGCCAGCCGCCGCTGAGCCGCGGCGAGTTCGTGCGCCGTTGTGCCGAGCGCCGGCTCGCCGGTCGCGGGCCGGGCAAGTGTTGTTGAGTTGAGCCGGGCTGTCCGTACCCGCCGCCAGTCCTGTGACTGGCGGCTTTGTTTTGTGCGTCGCCTACAGGTCGGCCACCATCAGCCAGTAGCCGCGGGCACGGATGTCGCGCTGGCTGAAGCCGCAGCGGGTGTAGAGGCGAATGGCCGGGTTTTCCGGGTGGACGGTCAGGGCAACCTGACGAATGCCTTGCTCGCGCGCGCTTTGCAGTGCTGCCAGCATCAATGACTGGCCGTAGCCGCGGTGCTGATGGGCCGGCAGCAGGGCGATGCCCAGTTGCGGGACGTCGTCGGCGACATAGGCCAGGCCCTGTCGGTCGGGCACCAGGCGCATCCAGCAGGCGCCGACGGGTTCAGTTTCGCCGGGCAGTTCGCCGACGACACCGATGTCCCCTGCTCGGCCCCAGCCTTCGGCGTAGAGGCGGACGCCCGGAAGTTCGAGGACTTCGCGCGGGCGCAGCGGCGCCGGGGGCGGGTCCCACAGGGCGACATGCAGCCAATCCCAGAGGCGGTTCTGATCGGTCGTCAGCAATGGTCGGATACTGAGCATATTGGGTTTTCCGTGCATGAAATTTATTTCAAATGAATAAAATAACGCACCGGCGCTCCCTTGGCCAGTCTCTGCCTGCGGCTTAACCCAGTAGTCGGGTGATGCCGATATTGATCAGGGCGCCACCGGCAATCAGATAGACAAACAGGACGCCAGCCAACAGCAGCGGCTTGACCCCGGCGCGGCGCATGGCGGAGACATGGGTGGTCAGGCCGAGGGCGGCCATGGCCATGGCCAGCAGCAGGTTGTCGATGAACAGGATGGCGTGATCGAACTGGCGCGGGAATTGCGGCAGCGAGTGCAGCGCCGTCATGACGACGAACAGCACCGCGAACCAGGGAATGGTGATCTTGCCGCTGTGACCCTGTGCGCTTTCACTGCGGGCCATCCAGGCCGACAGGCCGATCAGGAAGGGGGCCAGCAGCATGACGCGGATCATCTTGACGATGACGGCGGCGCTTTCGGCATCCGGCGAGGCGGCACGGGCGGCGGCGACGACCTGAGCGACTTCGTGGATGGTCGAGCCGGTGTAGACGCCAAAGTTGTGGGCATTGCTGCCGAACCATTGCAGTGCCAGCGGGTAGAGCAGGGGGTAGAGGAACATCGAAGCGGTGCCGAACACCACGACGGTGGCGACCGCGACGGCCACTTTTTCGGCGCTGCCGCGTACCACTGGTTCGGTGGCCAGGACGGCAGCGGCACCGCAGATGGAACTGCCGGCCCCAATCAGGATGGCGCTTTTCTTGTCCAGCCCGAACAGCCGGGTGCCCAGCCAGATCGCCAGGGCAAAGGTGCTGCTCAGCACCAGCAGGTCGATCAGCAGGCCGCTGGTGCCGACATTGGCAATGTCCTGCAGGGTCAGGCGACAGCCATAGAGAATGATGCCCAGCCGCAGCAATTGCTGCTTGCCGAAGGTGACGCCGTGATGGCTGTGGTCGGCCAGTTTCGGATACAGGGTATTGCCGAGCAGCATGCCGCCGACAATGGCCAGGGTCAGTGCCGACAGGCCCAGATGGCTGAAGAAGGGCTGGCTGGCCAGATACAGCGAGGCCCCTGCCAGCAGCAGGATCAGTGCCAGGCCGGGGGTCATATTCTTGTTAATCATAACGATAGTCCTGATGCTTATATGGATTGGACTTTACTTGACGTCGTTAAATCAGTAAAACGAATAAAATTACTTAAACTGATTAATAAAATTACTATGTCACTGCGTTTGAGCTTGCGTGAGCTGGAGGTGTTTGTCGCTATCTGTGAGTCGCTGACGGTGACGCGGGCGGCAGAAAGACTGGCGATGACCCAGTCGGCGGCGAGTCAGTCGTTGTCTTCGCTGGAGTCGGCGCTGGGGACGGTGTTGTTTGATCGGGTCGGACGTCGTCTGGTGGCCAATGAGCATGGCAGGTTGCTGTTGCCGCGGGCTCGCGCCATTCTGGATCTGGGGCATGAGGCCCAGACCCTGTTTTCCGGGACGGCGGCGCATTTGCGTCTGGGGGCCAGTACCACGATTGCGAATTATCTGCTGCCGCAACAGATTGCGACCTTTCGCCGCGAGCATCCGGCGGTACGGCTGGAACTGATGGTCGGCAATACGGACGAGATCGTGGCTGCGGTGGCGGCGTTCCAGGTGGATGTCGGGCTGATTGAGGGACCATGCCATCACCCGGAGCTGCTGGTGCAGGTCTGGCGTGACGATGAGTTACTGGTGGTGGTGGGGCCGCAGCATCCGTTTGCTGTGGCCATGCCGGACTGGCAGACCCTGGCGCAGGCAGAGTGGATTTTGCGCGAGCCCGGTTCGGGCACCCGGCAGGAGGTGGAGCGTCTGCTGTTGCCGCAGTTGGGCACGTTTGCGGTGGCGATGGAGCTGGGGGATTCGGAGGCGATCAAGCATTCGGTGGCGGCGGGGCTGGGGGTGAGCTGTCTGCCGCGCAGGGTGGTGGCCGGCGAGCTGGCGCGGGGCGAACTGGTGGCTCTGCCTCTGCCTGTCCTGACACGCAAGCTGTATCGGGTCATGCATCGCGACAAGGTGATGACGCGCGGCATGTCGCAGTTTCTGGCGCAATTGGCGTAGTCCGGACGGCCTCCGCAGACGGAGGCCGCCGTTCAGAGCCAGAAGTCCGTGCGTTGGCGATGGGCCAGCAGCAGCTGGCGGAAAACGTCGGGGTCCTTGGTGTAGGTCAGGCTGCCGGGCATGGGGTGGTGCAGGTCCAGCAGGCGTGAGACCCAGAAGCGCAGTGCTGCCGCGCGCAGCATCAGCGGCCAGGCGCTGCTTTCGGCTGCGCTGAAGGGACGCACGCTCTGATAGCCCTGCAGGAAGGCTCGCGCCAGTCCGGCATCGATGCTGCCGTCGGGCAGGCGAGCCCAGTCGTTGACGGCGATGGCGACATCGTAGATGAGCACATCATTGCAGGCGTAGTAGAAGTCGATGAAGCCGGCAATGCGGTCACCATCCATGAGGACGTTGTCCTTGAACAGGTCGGCATGAATCACGCCACGCGGCAGCGGACTCTGGCGCAGCCCGGCCTGTCGGGCGATTTCGTCGCGCAGCAGCTCGGCGTCGGCAGGAGCCATCAGCGGGTAGAGGGTGTCGGCGGTGCGTTGCCACCAGGCCGGTCCGCGCGGGTTGTCCATCTGCAGTTTGAAGGTGGCGGCGGCACGGTGCTGGCTGGCCAGCATGTCACCGACCGCCCGGCACTGGACGGCACTGGGCGCCTCGACGTCCCGGCCGTTCAGACAGGTGACCAGGCAGGCCGGCTTGCCGGCCAGCATCGAGGTCAGCCGGTCTTGCTGGTCCAGCAGCGGTGCCGGGCAGGCGACGCCATGACGGGCCAGGTGGCTCATCAGCTCCAGGTAGAACGGCAGTTCCGCCAGTTTGAGGGTTTCAAACAGGGTCAGGACGTAGCGGCCGTGCGTGGTATGCACGAAGTAATTGGTGTTGGTGACGCCGGCGGCGATGCCCTCGAACGAGACCAGCTGCAGATTGTATTGTCCGAGCCAGTCACGCAGCGCCGCTTCCTCTACAACGGTAAAAACCGACATGCAACCCCCGTCAGAAGCGGAACAGAACCCAGCGCGGGATGATGATGCGGCGGTTGGGGTCGACCTGGCGCAGATTGCCGCTGCCGTCTTCGTCCACCAGATAGTAGGGCACCCCGATCGACGGGGTGACCTTCACCATATAGAGCTTGCCATTGAGGCGGTACTCTTCGATCTTGTCCTGGCCGCGCTGGATGATGGTGATTTCCGGCTCAGGCTGGGCGCTTTGATCATCGCCGACCTGCGGGGGCGGCGGCGCATCGCTTTTCGACGCCTGGCTGACGGTGGGCGGGGTCGGGGCAGGGGTGTCGGCGGCGTGAGCCAGCACGGGCATCAGCAGCAGGGGCAGCAGCAACAGCTTGTTTTTCATCTTGATCATCCAGATTGGTTTTACAGATTGAGCAACTGTTCGCGCTCTTCCGGCAGCGCTTCGAAACCGCGGGTTTCGTAATGTTTGAAAATGGTCTCGACAATGGTTTCCGGGTCGTCGATCAGCTGGATCAGATCCAGGTCTTCCGGATTGATCATTTTTTCGCTCACCATGCGATCCTTGACCCAGTCGATCAGCCCCTGCCAGAACTCGCTGCAGCACAGGATGATGGGGATGCGCCGGCTCTTGCCGGTCTGCACCAGGGTCAGCGCCTCGAAGGTTTCATCCAGCGTGCCGAAGCCGCCGGGCATGACCACATAGGCAATGGCGTGCTTGACGAACATGACCTTGCGCGAGAAGAAGTGATTGAAGCGCAGGCCGAGATCCTGGTATTCGTTGGGTTTTTGTTCATGCGGCAAGACGATGTTCAAGCCGACCGAGGGGCTTTTGCCATAAAATGCTCCCTTGTTGGCGGCTTCCATGATGCCCGGGCCGCCGCCGGACAATACCGAGAACCCGGCATCCGACAACAGACGGGCGACTTCTTCGGTCTTTTTGTAGTACGGATGGTCGCGCGGGGTGCGTGCACTGCCAAAGATACTGACGGCGGGGGTAATCCCTTGCAGTTCCTCTGCCGACTCGACAAACTCCGACAATATTTTCAATACATGCCAGGCTTCGCGTGAGCGGAATCGCTGCATCATGGCGTAACGGTCACTCGCTTGCGGTAACTTGTCGGACAAACTCATTTTCGTTGCCTTTATGAAAACATTGTTATTGATTGACGGCTCTTCTTATCTGTACCGCGCCTTTCACGCGATGCCCGATTTGCGTTCGAGGGAGGGGCTGCCGACAGGGGCGATCTACGGCATGGTCAATATGCTGCGACGCCTGGAAAAAGAAGTCGAGTTCGATTATAGCGCGTGCATATTTGACGCAAAAGGCAAGACCTTCCGCGACGACATGTACCCCGACTATAAGGCCAATCGGCCTTCTATGCCCGAAGATCTTGCCGCGCAAGTGGCGGCGGTGCACGAGGTAGTGCGTGCGGCGGGCTGGCCGATGCTGGTGGTGCCCGGGGTGGAGGCGGACGATGTGATCGGTACGCTGGCCCGTCAGGCCGAGGCGGCCGGCATGCGGGTGGTGATCTCGACTGGCGACAAGGACATCGCGCAACTGGTGACCCCGCTGGTCACGCTGGTCAATACCATGACCAACGAGAAGCTGGATATCCCCGGGGTGCAGGAGAAGTTTGGCGTGCCGCCGGAGCGCATCATCGACTATCTGACGCTGATCGGCGACAAGGTCGATAATGTGCCGGGCGTGGAGAAGTGCGGCCCGAAGACGGCACTGAAATGGCTGCAGGCTTATGGCACGCTCGACGGGGTGGTGGCGCATGCGGACGAGATCGGCGGCGTGGTCGGCGACAAGTTGCGTGAGGCCCTGCCGCATCTGCCGTTGTCGCGTGAGCTGATCACCATCAAGTGCGATGTTGATCTGCAGACGGACTTGCCCGCCGGGCTGGATGGCTTGTTGCACGGGCAGCCGAACAAGCCGGCGCTGGCCGAGTTGTTCCGCCGCTTCGGTTTCAACAGCTGGTTGCGCGAGATCGAGGGCCAGGCGGAGACGCCGGCCCCGGTGCCACAGGCCACGCTGCAGGAAACCGCGGACCTGTTCGGCAGTCCGGACGACCCGGCTCCGGTCGTGGTCCCGCGTCCCGCCGCGCCGCTCGAACGTCATTACCACACCATCCTGACCCAGGACGAACTGGATGCCTGGCTGCTGACATTGCAACAGGCCGAAGTGGTGTCGCTGGATACCGAGACCACCAGCCTGGACCAGCTGTCTGCCCGCATTGTCGGCATCAGTTTTGCCGTGACTCCGGGGGAAGCGGCCTATCTGCCGCTGGCGCACCGCGCCGCCGGGGTGGCGCAACAGCTGGATCGCGATGCCACGCTGGCCAGGCTCAAGCCCTGGCTGGAGGATGCCGGCAAGAAGAAGCTGGGGCAAAACCTCAAGTACGACCGTCATGTGTTTCTGAATCACGGCATCCGGCTGGCCGGCGTTGTGGATGACACCATGCTGGCTTCTTACGTCATCGAGAGCCATCTGACGCACAATATGGATGATCTGGCCGAGCGCCATCTGGGCGAGCAGACCATCCATTACGAGGACATCTGCGGCAAGGGTGCCAAGCAGATCGGCTTCGATGAAGTCGATCTGGAGACCGCCACCCGCTATGCGGCAGAGGATGCCGATATCACCCTGCGGCTGGACGCGGCGCTCAAGCCGCTGATGGACAGCCGTCAGGCTGATGTCTATCGCCGCATCGAGTTGCCGGTGGCCGAGGTGCTGTTCGACATGGAGCGTACCGGGGTGCTGATCGACCGGCAGAAGCTGGCTGAGCTGAGTCATCAGTTCGGCAGCCGCATGCTTGAGCTGGAGAGCCAGGCTTATGCGCTGGCGGGCCAGCCCTTCAATCTGAATTCCCCCAAGCAGCTGCAGGAAATCCTGTTCGGCAAGCTCGGCATCAGCACCAAGGGGGTGCGCAAGACGCCTTCCGGCGGTTTTTCGACCGATGAGTCGGTGCTGGAAACGCTGGCGCTGGATCATCCGCTGCCCAAGTGTCTGCTGGAATACCGTGGTCTGGCCAAGCTGAAGTCGACCTATACCGATAAGCTGCCGCAGTTGATCCGCGCCGATACCGGCCGGGTGCATACCACCTATGCGCAGGCGGTGGCGGTCACCGGGCGGCTGGCCAGTTCGGATCCCAATCTGCAGAACATCCCGATTCGTTCGGCGGAAGGGCGGCGCGTGCGCGAGGCCTTCATTGCGCCCCCGGGGCATGTGATTGTCAGTGCCGACTATTCGCAGATCGAGTTGCGCATCATGGCGCATGTCTCCGGCGACGAGGGCATGCTCAAGGCCTTTGCCGATGGCGAGGACATTCACCGCGCCACGGCCGCCCAGGTATTCGGTGTGGCGCTGGATCAGGTCAGCAGCGAACAGCGCCGTTACGCAAAGAGCATCAACTTCGGGCTGATTTACGGCATGAGCGCCTTTGGGCTGGCCAGTCAGCTGGAGATCGAACGCAGCGCCGCACAGCAGTTCATCGATCGCTATTTCATGCAGTATCCGCGGGTGGCGGAGTATATGCAGCGTACCCGCGAGCAGGCCAAGCAGCAGGGCTATGTCGAGACGGTCTTCGGGCGACGGCTGTATTTGCCGGATATCCGTTCGAGCAATCCGGGACGGCGCAGCGGGGCGGAGCGCGCGGCGATCAATGCGCCGATGCAGGGCAGTGCCGCCGATCTGATCAAGCTGGCGATGATTGCCGTGCAGAACTGGCTCAGGCAGGACGGGCTGTCCACGCGCCTGGTCATGCAGGTGCATGATGAACTGGTGCTGGAGGTGCCGGAAAGCGAGCAGGCGCTGGTGTGCGAGAAGTTGCCGCAACTGATGGCGGCGGCGGCCGATCTGTCGGTGCCCTTGCTGGCGGAGGTCGGGGTCGGGCCCAACTGGGAAGCGGCGCACTGAGGCAGGGCGGAAACCAAAAAGCCACCGATGATGAAATCGGTGGCTTTTTTGATGGCAGCGAAGGACAGGTCAGGCGCCGGCGCCTTGCTGTGCCAGCAGCGAGCGGCTGCGGGCATAGCCGAAGTACACCACCAGACCGATCAGCAGCCAGACCACGAAGCAAAGCCAGGTCAGGCTGGCCAGTTGCACCATCAGGAACACGCAGAACACGATGGCCAGGACCGGGATGTAGGGCACGCCCGGGCAATGGAACTTGCGTGGCAGATCGGGCTCTCGCTTGCGCAGGATGATCACGGCGATGGAAATCAGCGAGAAGGCGGCCAGGGTGCCGATATTGGCCAGTTCGGCCAGGGTGCCCAGCGGGACCAGCGCGCCGAGGATGGCGATGATGGTGCCGATGATCCAGGTGGCGCGGTAGGGGGTGCGATGCTTCGGATGCACCTCGGAGAACACTTTGGGCAGCAGGCCGTCACGCGACATGGCGAAGGTGATGCGGGTCTGGCCGTAGGTCATCACCAGGATGACGGTGGTCATGCCCAGGATGGCGCCGATATTCACCAGACCGGCGACCCAGTTCAGCCCTGCCACTTCCAGTGCCTTGGAAACCGGGTGGTCGATGCCGGCGAAGTCCGGGTAGTGCACGATGCCGGTCATGATGGCAGCGACGATCACATAAAGGATGGAGCAGATGCCCAGCGACAGGATCACGGCACGCGGCAGATCACGCTCCGGGTTCTTGACCTCTTCGGCGGCACAGGTCACGGCGTCGAAGCCAAGGAAGCTGAAGAACACCACGGCGGCACCGTGGAACACGCCGTTCAGACCATAGGGCAGCATCGGCTGCCAGTTGACCGGCTTGACGTGCCAGACGCCAAGGGCAATGAACAGCAACACCACGGAGACCTTGATGACCACCATGATGTTGTTGACACGCTTGGACTCCTTGATCCCGAAGGCCAGCAGGGCGGTCACCGCCATGGCAATCACGAAGGCCGGCAGGTTGAACAGGCTGTGTACGCCGGGCCGGGCGCCATAGGCCCCGGTCAGCGCATCCGGCAGGTGCAGGCCGAAGCCGGCGATCAGGTTCTGGAAATAGCCTGACCAGCCGACCGTGACGGTGGCTGAGGCCAGCAGGTATTCCAGCAGCAGGTCCCAGCCGATGATCCAGGCTACCAGCTCACCCAGTGTGGCGTAGGCATAGGTATAGGTGGAGCCGGAGACCGGCAGCATCGAGGCGAATTCGGCATAGCACAGGGCGGCGAAACCACAGGCCAGGGCGCCGATCACGAAGGACAACATCAGGCCCGGGCCGGCGATCAGGGCGCCGGTACCGGTCAGCACGAAAATACCGGTGCCGATGATGGCACCGATCCCCAGCATGGTCAGGTCGAAGACCCCCAGTTCCTTTTTCAGGGCCTGGGTGGTTTTACTGAAGTCCAGCATGTCCTGCACATTTTTCTTGCGCATCAAACTCATTGCATCTGTCCCTGGTCAGCCAGCCGTCCTGTCCATCGGGTTGTCTTGTCCCTGTGGGCAGGTATTGTTTTTCATCAGCAGGACGCTGTGAGGGCGACGGCTGGCGATTAGCTAAAAAAATTCGCCGACCCGCACTCTGGGGTGCGGTGACGGCAAGACGAAAGGTTTTAACTGTCGCGTAACAAAAAAGCAACAGAAATCCCTGCCAACTCCGTACTTTGGCGGATGGGTTCAGTGGATTGTTCGCCGCGGGCGATGCCAAATGATTGGTGTTATTACAAGGGCATCGGTGCGTGTTGTTGTCTGGCAGATTTGTGCAATGCGGTAATACCAACGTCAGACACGATCTGAACACAGACAAATCAGACAGCTGTTGATGCAGCACAAGTTACGGGGCAAATGGTTTAGCGATCTCTGATGTGGCTGTCTGACCGGTGTTCACTCGTTGCGCTTTTGCGACAAAACAGCATGTTTTTCTCGAAACAGGTGTTTGAAATAGTGGAATCAACGGAATAAGCATTTCTGATAGAGAAAACGCTGAGTCCTGTTCCGGCGGTTGTCGAGCGCATGTCTGGCGTGACTTCCCTGTCGGGCGCCGTGTCGCCTGTCGTAGCCTCGTGCCGGAGTGCATTGTCGGGAGCGTGTGATGGCGAGGTATTGTCGCGGGGTGACCCTGATCGAGATGTTGCTGGTCATGGCTTTGATGTCGGCCATGTATGCGATGGCGGGGCAGGTTCTGGCGCGGTTGTCCGGGCAGGTCAGGCTGGAGGCCAGTGCGCTGCATGTCTGGAGTGTGTTGGGGCTGGCGCGCAGCGAGGCGCTCTACAGCAACCAGCCGGTGCATGTCTGTGCCTTGCTGATGCGCCGCAACAGCCGGCTCAACAGCTGCCGCGCTCAGCATGGGGCAGAGGGGGAAGCGGAAACCCTGCGTGATGGACTGCTGGTGTTTGCGGACTGGCCGTCGGCGGGCAGTCTGGACAGGCAGCGACCTGCACTGCTGGGGCAATACGATGCCAGGGAGGATCTGCGGGACGGGCAGGTATTGGCGGGTATCCGGCTCAGCGGGCATCAACAGATGGTGAGCGTGCAGCCGACAGGCCGCTATCAGGGCGGGCAGCCCTGCCTGCAGCTGAGTGACCCGCGCAGCGCAGGCTCCCAGATGATCATGGTGACGAGCGGGCTGGGGTTGCCGCAATGGCTTCCCGGCCAGTCTTGCGCGAGGTAGCAGCCGATGAGACGAGATCAGGGGATGGCCTTGCTCGACAGTATATTGGCCATGTGGGCGCTGGCTGTGGGGCTCACCGCTGCCGGACCGGTGCTGCAGCAGACGCGCCATGCGATGGCCGATCATGCGCGGCTGACTCGTGTGCATTGGTGTGCACACAATGTGGCCGAGCGCCTGCTGCAGGCGACAAGGACAGATTTCTCCAGTCAGGGCAAGCGGCCGCTGGCACCGGCATGGTCTCCGGATTGTGTTGAGTTTTATGCGGAAGTCATGAAGCACCGGGGTGGCGGCGATGGGGCCGCGCATCTCGACCTGGGGTTTGCTACCTTGCGTCCATCGCCCAGACCGCATCAGCAGAAGGTGCCGCAGCACATTCCGTTTTCGGCCAGATGGCTGCTGCCGGTGCCGATGCCATGATGCGCGGGTTTAGCCTGCCGGCGCTGCTGCTGGCCATGCTGCTCGGCAGCAGCTGCATCATGCTGGCGCTGACCCGCTACCAGAGCGTGCGACAAGCGGTCCGTCAACTGCAGCAACCGGTGGCCGAGCATCAGGCGATGCGCATTCTGCTGGCTGAATTAGCTCAGGATCTGCAGCAGCATGGCCAGGCAGGCTGTTGGCAAATGGCCCCTCCCGGGCAGACGGGTGACGAATTGTCTCTTGCCTGGGGCGGGCCGGCCTGGCCGATCTGGCATCTTGAAGTGGATCACGAAAGTGGTCAGCTGCAGCACCTCATGCTCAATGAGCAGCATGTTCCCGCTGGTGGCTTGCCCACCCTGCTGTTGGCCAGTTGTACCCGGCTGGATCGCTTGCAGGAAGGACGGGATTTCAGCGTGCAGACCCGGGGGCTGCTGGTGCGGCTGGCTTTGCTGCCGGGGCGGCGCGTGCCGCTGAGCGGTTCGGGGGGGCATCACGTGCCATCTCTGATGCTGATGCCGCTGGTGGAGCGGCGCTATCGCCTGCGGGACGGCATGCTGTGGCGGGATGAGCAGCAGCCACTGCTGCCCCTGCGCGGCTTCTCGTTCCGGCAGGATCAGAACATGTGGCAACTGAAACTTTTGCCGGCTGATGCCAGTCAGCCCGTCTGGCCTTTGGTTGTGGCGTCGCGGCAGCGCGGTATGGCGATGTTGCTGGTGATGGTGCTGATGCTGGCCGGATTGCTGCTGTTGGGCAGTGTGCAGCGGCTGCTGCTCGACGAAGGGCGTCAGATCAACCAGCAGCGGCATTGGCTGCAAAGTCTGTATCTGGCCGAGTATGGCCTGCAGGTGGCCGAGCAGCAGGTACATGGTCTGGCAAGGTTGCCCGGCTATCAGGGCTGGTTTCGGGAGGGGTGCCAGTTTGCGACGAGTGCGCTTGAATGGCGCAAGGGGCTGTGCCTGCCGGCGCAACCGGGCACGACACTTCAGCCGGCATGGCAACGTCGCCATCCCTCTCTCACCCATCCCCGGCTGTTGGGACAGGGGCAGCCCTTTCTGGCCCCTTGCAACCGGCAGGCATGCCGCTCTGTCTCGTTACCGGTCTGGTTCGCCGGCACGCGGCAGGAGACGTCGTATTGTCCTGCCGACCCGCGTATCGGGCCGATCCGCCCCTCGCCCTGCTACCTGGTCGAGTTGCTCGATGCAGAGTTTCGCGGCGGCCTGTTCCGCATCACGGTACGCGCCTGGGGGCACAACAGCCGCAGCAGCACCACACTGCAGAGCTACTATGTGGCACAGGGGGCCGGCGAGCGGTTGAGCTGGCGCCGTCTGTGATGGTGTGCCATGGGCATCAGCGCGGCATGAGCCTGGTGGAGTTGCTGCTGGTGCTTGCCTTGATGCTGGTGTTGGCCGGCTCCGCCATGGGGGTCTGGCGTGCGCAGGTGATTCGTGTCGGGCAGGCAGAAGCGCGGCTGGCGATGATGCAGAGCGCTCGTTATCTGGAGCAGTTGTATGTTCGTCATCAACGCTATGGTCTTGCGCGGGAGGGATCGACCTGGGCACGGCTGCCCGAGCGACATTTGCGCTATTACTATCTGGATTTCGGGGCCCGGCAGGAAGAGATTCCCGGGCGCTATCGCCTGATTGCCCGTCCTCGCTACTTCTGGCTGGGGGATGAGTTTCTGGCGATGGATCAGGATGGGTTGATTGTGGTCTGCCGGCCGGTGGCGGGGGCTCAGTCAGAGGACTGTCAGCCGCGCTGAGTGTTTCCGGAATGCGCTGATGGCATCCAGGGGGGCTGGCTGTATGCTGATTTTCAATATCAAGTGGAGCGTGCGCAACATGCGTGGAATCTGTCATGTCTGCCCGGCCGGGGACGCCGAGCTGCGGGTCCGGGCCCTGGTAGGAGAAGAGCGGGTGTTGGCCCTGGTAGATGATCTGGCCATCGGGCCGCTGGCCGACATCGATCAGTCATCGCCGCAAGCGCGGGTGGCCTTCTGGCAAAACCTGTTTGCCGTATCGCCGCTGGACATCGATTGGCAGTGCGAGCTGCAACGCGATGGCCAGCGGCTGTCTGCGCTGGCGCATGGGGCCGGAGAGGTGGTGATCTGGCATGGCACGCATGCCAGCGAATGGCTCATGAATCTCCGCGTGCATCATTGGCTGCAGGCCTCGCCGGTGCCTGTCAGCGAGGTCTGTGTCGGCGAAACGGGGGTCGAACCGCTGGCGCTAGCCATGCTGGAGGATGCGGGCTGGGCGGCACTACCGACTCGGCGCCGTCTGATTGCCGCCGAAGAGCGCCAGGTGCGCGCTCGTGAGTGGGGGGAGTGGCGGGAGGCTGGCCGGGGTGTGCGTGACTGGCTGGCGGGGAGTCTGCAGGAGCGCCCGCTGAGCTGTCATGACGACTACCTGGTCTCCCTGGCCGGTGCCGCTGCCCGGCCCTTGCCGCGGCTGCTCGGCCAGGCCATGGCTGAAACCGGCCGGTCGGATACATTTTGTTTGTGGCGAGTCAGCTGCTTGCTGGCCGATGGGCGTTTGCGGCTGTTGCAAGGCAATCTGGCGCAGTGGCAGCAGGCCATCGTCCTGGCCGGATAAAAAAAAGCGGCAGGGGAAAACCCCTGCCGAAGGTAGTCATCTCTCTCTCGATGGTCGATGACTCAATCAATCAATGTGCGCCGCTGCTGTCAGCACTGCCGGGCTTGAACGGCGGTTTGGCAAACCACACCACCACCGTCAGTGCAATGAACAGCCAGCCGGAGAACCAGAACACTTCATTCGAGCCGAGCAGATAGCCTTGCCGGGTGATTTCCTGTGCCGTCATGGCCGCCTGCTGCTGGCTGGAAAGCCCGAGATTGCCCAGCCAGCCAAACCACTGGTTGGCGGTCTGGTCAAACACGCTGATGTGCTGGGTGAGAATCTCGTGGTGGGTGGCCTCGCGACGATCCCACATGGTGGTGGTGATCGAGGCGCCAATACTGCCGGCCAGTACGCGCATGAAGTTGGACAGGCTGGATGCGCTGGCAATCTGGTCTGGTCTCAATCCCGCCAGCGAAATGGTGGTCAGCGGCATGAAGAAGCAGGCCACGCCAATCCCCTGGACAAACTGTGGCCATACCACGTAGCCGAAGTCCATGTTGGGGGCGAAAGTACTGCGCCAGAAGAAGCAGCCTGCATAGACCAGGAAGCTCAGTGTCACCAGGGCCCGCATGTCGACGCGATGGGCGTTTTTGCCGATCACGGGCGACAGGATCACCGGCAGGATGCCGATCGGGGCGGCGGCGAGGCCGGCCCAGGTGGCGGTGTAGCCCAGCTGGGTCTGCAGTACCAGCGGCAGCAGCACGATGGTGCCGAAGTAGATCAGGTAGCCCACCGAGACGCCGGTCACGCCCACCGTGAAGTTGCGTGACTTGAACAGCGACAGATCGACAATCGGATGATCATCGGTCAGCTCCCAGATCACCAGGAAGGTCAGTGCCACCACGGCGACCACGGCGAGAATCACGATCTCGGTGGAGTTGAACCAGTCCAGTTCCTTGCCCTGATCCAGCATCACCTGCAGGCTGCCCACACCAACCGCCAGCAGCATCAGGCCGACACGGTCGATGGGCAGGTTGATGGTCGGGGTTTCCCGGTCATGCAGCTGTTTCCACGATACCCAGATGGCAAAGGCGCCGACCGGAATGTTGATGAAGAAGATCCATCCCCAGTGCCAGTTGTCGCTGATCACGCCGCCGAGAATCGGGCCGAAGATCGGTGCCACGATGACGGTCATGGACCACAGTGCAAGCGCCATGCCCTTCTTCTCGTTGGGGTAGCAGGCCAGCAGCAGGCTTTGTGACAGCGGAATCATCGGCCCTGCCACCGCGCCTTGCAGCACGCGGAAGAAGATCAGCATGTTCAGGCTGACGGAAATGCCGCACAGCCAGGAGGCGATCACGAACAGCATGGTCGAGGCCAGGAACAGCTTGACCTCGCCGAAGCGCTTGGCCAGCCAGCCGGTCAGCGGGATCGAGATGGCGTTGGCCACCCCGAATGAGGTGATTACCCAGGTTCCCTGGGAGGTCGCCGCGCCGAGGTTGCCGGAAATGGTCGGCAGTGCCACGTTGGCAATCGTGGTGTCCAGCACCTGCATGAATGTGGCCAGCGACATGGCCAGCGTAATCCAGAACAGGCGCGCACCGTGCAGTGGTGGGTTCGGCATTGCCGTTCCTTACTGGGCGTTGGCTGCAAGCAGTTGCTTGATCAGCGCATCAGCCTGCTTGAGATCCGGGGTCAGGACGCGGGTTTCCTGCGGCGAGGTGGTCGCCGGCGTTTCCGGCAGGACCGGGCCAGACTGATCGCGTGTCGAGACTTCGACGTTCATCGACAGGCCGACACGCAGCGGATGCTCGCGCAGTTCCTTCGGGTCCAGGGCAATACGCACCGGAACACGCTGTACCACCTTGATCCAGTTGCCGGTGGCGTTCTGTGCCGGCAACAGGGAGAAGGCGCTACCGGTACCGGCCGACAGGCCGGCCACCTTGCCGTGATAGGTGAAGCGGCTGCCATACAGGTCAGAGGTCAGTTCCACCTGTTGCCCGATGCGGATTTTGTCCAGCTGCACTTCCTTGAAGTTGGCATCGACCCAGACATTTTCCAGCGGCACGATGGCCATCAGCGGCGAGCCGGCGGCAACACGCTGACCCAGTTGTACATTGCGGCGGGCGATGAAACCGGCCACCGGTGCCTTCACCTGGGTGCGGTGCAGCGCCAGCCAGGCTTCGCGCAGGGTATTGGCGGCGGCCTGAACGCGCGGTTGCTGTTCGATACGGTCATTGCCCAGCAGGTCGTTGGTGCCTTGATGTTGTTCGATGCTGGCATCCAGGGCGGCCTGGGCAGCGGCGACAGCGTCACGGGCATGCGACAGTTCTTCCTGGGAGATGGCCTCGGTGCCGGCCAGCATCTGGCGGCGCTTCAGGTCTTCCTGAGCGCGGGCCAGATCGGTTTTGCGAGCGGCGATCTGTGCTTCGAGCTGGCGCGAGCTGGTCATCAGCTGGCGTGTCTCACGTACCGCCTGGATGAAGGCCTGACGCGCCTTGTCGAAGTTGATCTGGGCATCATTGACATCCAGCTGAACCACGGTCTGGCCGGCCTCGACACGGTCGGTATCTTCGCTGCTGATCTTGACGACAGTGCCACCGATTTCCGGTGTCAATTGCATCATGTGGCCGGAGACGTACGCGTCATCGGTACTTTCTTCAAAGCGCAATACGGTGCCCCAGTACACGCCATAGACAATGGCGACGGCGGCAAACACACCGCTGGCGATGATCAGGTTACGCTTGCGACTCTGGGCTTTTTTCTGTTGTGCATCCATCTTGATTCAATCCTTAGCGGGTAGCGGGGGAGGCGGTCATGCCGCCGCCCATGGCGGTGTTCAGGTTGGCCCAGGCCAGTCTGGCGGCGGCTTGCGCTTCCAGATGCGTCCCTTCCTGTACCAGCAGGTTGTCCTGACTGTCGAGTACTTCCAGCTTGCCGGCCATGCCGGCGTTCATGCGCAGCTGCATGGCGGCCGCCAGTTTGCGGCTGGCGCTGAAACCTCGCTGGGCATCCGCCAGTTGTGCGTTGGCCTGTTTGGCATTGGTCAAGGCATCAGCCGCATCCTTCAGACCATTGAGTACAGTCTGGTTGTAGCGGTCAACAGCCTGGTCATAGCGCGATTGTTCGATGCGCAGATTGGCGCGCAGCTGGCCGGAGTGGAAGATCGGCAGCGAGATGGCCGGCTGGAAGTCGACGATTTTCGAGCTGCGCTCGAACAGCGTGCTGTATTCCAGCGAGTTCAGACCAATCAGACCGCTGATGCTGATGTCCGGGTAGAACTGACGCTCGGCAACTTTGACGTTTTCTTCCATTGAGGTGACGGTTTCGCGCTGGCTGGCGATGTCGGGGCGGCGGCCCAGCAGATCGGTGGTCAGTCGTGCCTCGTTCATGGCCGGGGTGTTGCCCAGCTCGGTCGGCGTGAACTGATCCAGCGCCGTCGGGCCCTGACCGGTCAGCGCGGCCAGGGCATGGCGCGTGCGCTGGATCTCGGCGGAAATCCCGGCATTCTGAGCCTGCAGGCCGGCCATGCTTTGCTCAACCATGTGCAGGTTGTCGGCACTCATCAGACCGGCATTGACGCGGGCACGCATCAGTTGCAGTCGGGTCTGGGCCAGTTGCAGACGGGCGCGGTTGATGCGCAGCTGGTCGAACTCGCGTTGCAGGGCAGTGTATTGACCGATGACCGCATTGGTCAGGGTCAGCTGTGCCTGCTGCATTTCATAGGCCGCTGCACGGGCCTGGCCGAGTGCTGCATTGGTGCGGGCGCGGTTTTTGCCCCAGAAGTCCAGCTCCCAGGCGGCATTGAGCGACAGCGTGTAGGCGTTGAAGTAGCTGCCGCCTACCGGTGGCGGGAACAGGCCGTTGGCCGAGTAGAGCTGACGGTCACGCGATGCATGTGCGTCAACTTGCGGGCCGAGCGTACTCTCGCTCAGGCCAACCGCAGCACGGGCTTCGCCCAGACGATCGGCGGCCAGCTTCATGGATGGCGACTGAGCCAGCGCCTGTTCAATCAGTTGGTCCAGCCGGGCATCGTGCAAATCATGCCACCAACCCGCTTGCGGACCCTGGCCGGGTTCTTGCGACAAGGCCAATTGCTGTGTCGTCAGGGTGGTGGACGGTGTGTGTTCCGGCCCGAAGCTGGCGCAGCCGCTCAGCATCGAGGTCAGAACCAGCAGGCTAAGCCCCTGCTGCCATGGGTGTCGATTCACCGTTGGGTCTCCATTGGTTTTCTAATAATTAGTCTCATGATAATAACCATGGTTACTATTAGAGTAAATGCAAAATGCATTATCCGCCGAGGCTGGATAACAGCTTTCGCATCAAGGTTTCGAGCTGATCCTTTTCGTCCTGGCTGAAGTCTTGCCATTGCGACTGCATGTGATGACGGGTGACCGGGATCATGCTCTCGACAAACTGTTCGCCAGCCGCCGTCAGCTTCAGGCGAACCTTGCGGCGATCTTCGGCGCAGACTTCTCGTTCGACCCAGCCGTGGCGCACCATCTCGTCCGAAACACGGGTGGCATTGGTGCGGGAAAAATCCAATGCATCGCTGATTTCCGACGGGTAGAGCATCTGGCTGGGACGGGAGTACAGCGCTATCAGTGCAATCCAGATCGTATCGTTGATGCCATAGGGGCGCAGGGCCTCGTTGAGGTGACCGGAAAGCCGGGCCGTAACGTGGCAGAACAAACGATTGAGCAAAACCTCCTGACGCGAGGAGGCGCCGGGCAGTCGTTGACCGACGGCATCGATGGCTTGCTCAACTTGCTGGAATGAACTTTTCATAAGCAGGATAATAGTCACTATAGTTACTATTCGTCAAGTGACTATTAGCTTTGCTTGGTAAATGCCTTTGGCGTGGTCGATTCAAGCCGATAACAGCGTCAGGACATTTTCCGGTGGCCGTCCAATGACCGCGCGGGTTTCGCTTGCCGCGATCGGCCGCTCCATCAGGCGCGGATGCTCGATCATGACCCGGATCAGGTGTTTGCTTTCCAGTGTGACGTCATCCAGATGCAGTTCGGCATACTCGGGTTCCTTGCGACGCAGCAGTGCGCGGGCATCCATTTCCAGCAGGGAGAGCAGCTGTGCCAGCTCGGCTTCCTGCAGCGGATGTTTGAGGTAGTCGATGATCTCCAGCTCGACATGCTTTTCTTGCAGCAGCTGCAGCGCCTCGCGGGACTTGGAGCAGCGTGGATTGTGATAGAAGCGGATCATGGTCGGCCTGACGGGGTGTCCTTCAGTTCATTCGAATCAATAGCATATCACCCGCATCCTGCTGAACAAGTGCCTGCAAGTATTTTTTCGGCCCGAACGCCTTGCCGGGCGGGGGTTTCTGACAGGCTGACATGGCTAAGTGACGACGAAGATGATTGCGACAGGTGATTATCTGTGTGAGAATGATTCTCATAACCATTATCGTTTACCCTTCATTTCTGATCGGAGTCACCATGTCTCATACCCTGCGCGCCGTTGCTGCCCTGTCCGTGCTGTCCCTGTCTCTGCCGGTGCTGGCCAAGGAGTACCCGGTGGGCAAGCCGCAAGTCGTCAATCACATGGAGATCGGCGCGGTGTACCTGCAGCCCGTCAAGATGGAGCCGGAAGGCATGATGCTGGCGGCAGAGAAGTCGGATGTCCATCTGGAGGCCGATATTCATGCCACCAAGGGCAATCCGAACGGCTTTGGCGAAGGCGAGTGGGTGCCTTATCTGAACATCCGTTACGAACTGACCAAGGTGGGCGGCAAGACCATCAAGGGTGATTTCATGCCCATGGTGGCCAATGATGGCCCGCACTATGGCGACAACGTCAAGCTGATGGGCCCGGGCCAGTACAAGCTGAAGTACATCATCTCCGCGCCGAATGCCGATCATGCCAGTCATTTCGGCCGTCATACCGACAAGGAAACCGGCGTGGCGCCGTGGTTCAAGCCGTTCGAAGTAAATTACAGCTTCACCTATGCCGGCATTGGCAAGAAGGGTGGCTACTGAAATCGTGGTCAACCGGGAGGGTGCGATGATCAAGAAACTCTGCATGGCCCTGCTGCTGGCGGCGTTGCCGCTGGCCGCCCCGGCGGCGGATCTGCCGACGTTCCGGCTGGAGTTGAACGACGGCAAGCTGTCTGTCAACCGTATCGTGGTACCGGCCAATACCCGCTTCAAGATCGAAGTGATCAACAAGGGCAAGAGTCCGGCGGAATTCGAAAGCCTGCAGTTGCGCAAGGAAAAGGTGCTGGCACCGGGCGCCGAGAGCTTCGTGGTGTTTCAGTCGCTGTCGCCGGGCGAGTACCGCTTCTACGATGAGTTTCATCCTGCCGCGCAGGGTGTGATCGTGGCGAAGTAGCAGGAGAGCAATCATGGGACAGGTTCTGTTCATTGTCTGGCGCGAGAGTATCGAGGCCATGCTGGTTGTCGGCATTCTGAATGCCTGGTTGCGCAGCAATCCGGCTGCCGCTCGCGGCCGGGTGTTTCTTTGGGGCGGGGTGCTCGCCGGGCTGGCTCTGGCCGCTCTGCTGGCCTTTGGTCTGTTTGCCGCCAGCGAGGTATTTGCCGATAAGCAGGAGTTGTTTCAGCTGGCCATGGTCATGCTGGCGTCGGTGCTGATTGTCCAGATGGTGCTGTGGATGCGGCGCCATGGCCGAACCTTGAAGCGCGATATCGAGCAAGGGTTGTCGGCGCAGGCGGAACAGCAAAACTGGTGGGGCGTGCTGACGCTCGCTGCACTGGCCGTCGGGCGCGAGGGGAGTGAAACGGTGGTGTTTCTCTATGGCACCCTGTCCGCCGCGGATCATGCCACCCTGCTGAACCTGGTGCTGGCGGGCATGGCCGGTTTCCTGCTGGCGCTGGCCATGTACGCCGTGCTGCAACTGGGCAGCCGTGTGCTGTCCTGGCGGGTGTTTTTCCGCATTACCGAAGTCATGCTGCTGTTGCTGGCTGGCGCCCTGTTTGTCAGTGGTGTGGAAAAGATGATTTCCCTCGACTGGCTGCCGGCCTTGATGGACCCGGTCTGGGATAGTTCCCGTCTGCTCGACGACAGCAGTGCCCTGGGGGGCGTACTGGCGGCACTGACCGGTTATCGTGCCCATCCGGCCCTGACCAGTCTGCTGGGGTATGGCCTGTTCTGGCTGGCTGTCTGGGGGCTGATGCGCCAGCGCCTGTGGCGTCGCGCATGAGTCGGCAGCTCTGGATACGAAAGGCCGGCGACTGGCTGCGCGATCATGCGCAGCTGATTCGCTGGCTGCAATGGGGCGTGGTGCTGGTCTATGGCTTTCTGATCATCGTACCCGCCTGTCTGCCGCTGCCAACCGACAGTGCGCGCATGTTCAGCCATCTCACCGTATTTGCCCAGTTTGTGTTCTGGGGCATCTGGTGGCCTTTCGTTCTGCTGAGTATGGTGTTGTTCGGCCGTTTGTGGTGTGGCGTGCTTTGTCCCGAAGGGGCGCTGAGCGAGCTGGCCGCGAAACATGGTCTGGGTCGCCCCATTCCGCGCTGGATGCGCTGGGGGGGCTGGCCGTTTGTTGCCTTTGCCATGACCACCGTATATGGCCAGATGGTCAGTGTCTATCAATATCCCAAGGCGGTGCTGCTGGTGCTGGGTGGCTCGACGGTGGCTGCCGTGGCGATTGGCCTGGTATATACCCGCGGCAAGCGGGCCTGGTGCCGGCATCTCTGTCCGGTCAACGGCGTATTTTCCCTGCTGGCCAAACTGGCCCCCTGGCACTATCGCGTCGATGAACATGCCTGGAAAACTTCCGGCGTGATCCCGCTCAAGTCGGTCGACTGTGCGCCGCTGATGCCGCTGCGTCACATGCAGGGCGCCAGTGGTTGCCATATGTGCGGGCGTTGCAGCGGCCATCGCGAAGCGATTGCACTGTCTACCCGTCCCTGGGGCCATGAGGTGGTGGCGCTGGCTGACAAGGACAGCAGTGGCTGGCAAACCGCCCTGATCCTGTACGGTATGCTCGGCATTGCGATGGGGGCGTTTCAGTGGACCAACAGCGATGTCTTTGTGGCCATCAAACTCTGGCTGGCGGACTGGCTGGCACAGCACCAATGGCTCTGGGCGCTGGAGGATTCGGCACCCTGGTGGCTGTTGACGCACTATCCGGAGGTCAACGACAGCTTTACCTGGCTGGATGGCGGGGTTCTGATCGGCTATATCGCCGGTGTGGCCCTGCTGTATGGTACCGTGCTCGGCGGGCTGCTGGCGCTGTCCGTGCGGCTGGCAGGACCGTGGCAGACATCGCGTCTGCACCATCTGGCCCAGAGCCTGATTCCCCTGGCCGGCTGTAGCGTGTTTCTCGGCCTGTCGGCGCTGACCGTCACCCTGCTCAAGGTCGAAGGGGTCGCGCTGTGGTGGGTCATGCCCCTGCGTTTCGCCTTGCTGGGTCTGGCCAATCTGTGGTGTCTGCAGCTGGCCTGGCGCATTCTGGGCCGCTGGCAGGGCCGGGCTTTCGTCGCCGTGCTGCCGCTGCTGCCGGCTCTGGGCTGGATTGATGCTGCCTGGTGGCTGATGTGGCAATGAGCGCGCGCGGTGCGCTCAGGCCGCGACGTGGACCAGGGTCGGCTGCAGCACCCGCTGCAGGTCTGCCGGATGCATGCCGATCAGAAAGCCGCGCTTGCCGCCGTTGATATAGATGCGCGGCAGCTCGGCGATGCCGGCTTCCATATAGACCGGCATGGCATGTCGGGTGCCAAACGGGCTGGTGCCGCCCACCTGGTAGCCGCTGTGCCTGTCGGCCGTCTTTGGCTCGCAGGGACTGACCTTTTTGACCCCGATCTGTCGAGCCAGCATGCCGGTGCCGACCTCCCGGTCGCCGTGCATCAGCACGATCAGCGGTTTGTGCTGTTCATCTTCCATAACCAGCGTCTTGATGACGCAATGCTCGTCGACACCCAGCTCGCGCGCGGACACTTCGGTGCCGCCGCGATCTTCGTATTTGTACAAATGCTCGCTGTATTCGACCTTGTGCTCGCGCAACATGCGGATGGCCTGCGTGACCGGGGCTTTGCTCATGATGGGCTCTGGCTGAAGAAACCGGGCTATTTTACGTCAGAAACCTTCCCTTGCCAGCGCCGGCTCGCTGACCACAGAACACGCAGCCCGAGTAGACCTGCCAGGATGGCGGCGTACATCAGCGGCAGGCGAATATCGCGCTTCACCAGCCACCAGTAGTGTGTCACCCCCAGTATCGCCACGGCATAGACCAGCCGGTGCAGCATGCCCCAGCGCCGTTTCAGCCGCCGGATCCAGCCATCGGTGGAGGTGATGGCCAGCGGCAGCATCAGGACCAGCGCGGCGAAACCCACGGTGATGAAGGGGCGTTTGTAGATGTCGCCGGCGATGGCCTGGACGTCGAAGAACTTGTCGAAGACCAGATATACCGAAAAATGCAGCATGGCATAGAAGAAGGCAAACAAGCCCAACATGCGGCGAAAGCGCAGCAACCCGCCCGGGGCTCCCAGACGGCGCAGCGGGGTGATGGCCAGCGTCAGCAGCAGCATTCTCAGCGCCCAGTCGCCGCTGGCATGGGTCATGAAGGCTACGGGATCAACCGGATCGCCAAGCCCGACCTGCCAGATGCCGGCCAGCAGCGGCAGCAGGGCCAGGACGAAGAGTAGTCCCTTCAGCAAGGGGATCGGGGAGCGCTTGTTGACAGTCATCTGCATACGCTGTGATCAGAAGTTTTTCCGCAGGTCCATGCCCTGATAGAGCGAAGCCACCTGGGCACCATAACCGTTGAACATCAGCGTCGGGCGGCGCAGAAATTCACCGATGCGCCGTTCATTGGCCTGACTCCAGCGCGGATGATCCACCGTTGGATTGACGTTGGAGTAGAAGCCGTACTCGCTCGGCGCGGCCTGATGCCAGCTGGTTTGTGGCTGGGTGTCGGTCAGATGGATGCGCACAATGGCCTTGATGCTTTTGAAGCCATACTTCCATGGCACCACCAGGCGGATCGGTGCGCCATTCTGATTGGGCAGCACCTGGCCGTAGAGGCCGACCGCCAGCAGGGTGAGGGGATGCATGGCCTCGTCAATGCGTAGTCCTTCCCGATAGGGCCAGGTGAGCAGACCTTCTGCCATGCCGGGCATTTCCGAAGGCCGGTTCAGGGTTTCGAAAGCCACGTAGCGTGCCCGCGAGGTCAGTTTCATCTGCTTGAGCAATGCCGACAGTGGGAAACCGATCCAGGGAATCACCATCGACCAGCCCTCGACACAGCGATGACGGTAGATCCGCTCCTCCAGTGGCAGACGCAGCAATTCCTCGATGGCAAAGGTCCGAGGTTTCTCCACGGCACCATCAACCAGCACACTCCAGGGGCGGGTCTTGAGCACGCCGGCGTGCTCGGCCGGGTCGGTCTTGCTGCTGCCGAACTCGTAGTAATTGTTGTACTGGGTGATTTCCCGCAGGCTGTTGGGTTTGTCGTTGCCGGCCAGCAAACTCGGACCTTTCTTGAACGACAGGGCTGCGAAGGCACTGCTGGTCATCAACATCCCGGCGGCACCGGCCAGCATGAATTTGCGCCGGTCCAGATACAGCTGCTGTGGTGTGATGTCGGACGGTGCAATGTCATCTGGCTGGCGGATCAGCATGTGGGTCTCCCGAGTCGGCCGGATTGAAGGGGCTTGGCATTGGTCGGGCGAAACCCGCCAATCTGACACTAGTCCGGAAAAAAAAGACGCGCCAGCAGATTTCAGCCGGCTTGAATGGTCTTGCTCGTCAGACATCGCTGCATCAGCGTCTCTTGACTGGCTTGTGGGTCAAGTCTGGCCTGTTCTGCCATGCAGAAGCCGATCGACAGGTCATGAAAAGGGCGCATGCCGGACGGCATGGCTGAGGGGAGGCTGGTGGCGAGCAACAGCGTGATGGCAGGCAACATGAAATGGCTCCGGTGAAAAAGCAAGCAGACTAATCCGGTAATGTCGCGCAGACATGATGGAGCCTGATGAAAGGTGCGTCTGCCGATCAGCTTTGTTGCCCAGAGGCCGACCAGGGCTGGCCGATGGCACTGCCTTGTGGTCCCAGGCGGGCCAGGCGATCGGCAATGGCCTGCATGCCCGACCAGCGCGGCGCACACCACTCCGGCGCGATCAGCGTCGGAAACTGTGCCGTGGCCGAGACCCGGTGATAGACCACCTGCGGCGGCGTGTGACGGATCAGGTCAGCCGCCAGGTCGGCATATTCGGCCAGCGGCAATGGCGCAATCTCTTCGCGACGGTATTGCGCTGCCATGCGGCTGCCCTTGACCACCATCAGCGGATGCAGCTTGAGACCTTCCACCCCGAGCGCCAGCACCTGCTGCAGCGTATCGTGCATCATCGCCGGGGTTTCCCCCGGCAGACCCACGATCAGGTGGGTACACAGATTCAGGCCGCGCGCGTGACTGCGCGCGACGGCATCGCGATAGGCGGCCATGCCATGGCCACGGTTGATGGCGGCCAGCGTCTGGTCATGGGCACTTTGCAGGCCCAGCTCCAGCCAGACTTCCAGCCCTTGCTCCCGATAGCCGGCCAGCAGATCGAGGACGGCATCCGGCACACAGTCCGGGCGGGTGCCGACACACAGACCGACAATGTCCGCCTGGGCGAGTGCTTCTTCATACGAGCGGCGCAGGGTTTCCACTTCGGCATAGGTGCTGGTATAGGCCTGAAAATAGGCCAGATAGCGTCGTGCGCGATCGGTTTTCTCTTTTTCGCGCCCGATTTGCTCGCTGATCGACAGTTGATCGGCCGCCCGTCCGAAACTGCGGACATTGCAGAAGGTGCAGCCTCCCTTGCCCAGGGTGCCATCGCGGTTGGGGCAGGTGAAGTCTCCCGCCAGCGACAGTTTGTGGACCCGTTCGCCGAAGCGGGTTTTCAGGTATTGGCCGAAAGTATGCACAAAACGGGAGATATCCATGGCACAACCAGTCAGGGGGTGATGATACGCGTCAGGCTGAGCACGACCAGGATGGCCGAGCTGGCCAGCAGTGCCCAGGCAATGGTGCGGAACAGCTGATGAAGCGCCTGGCGCTGAGCCGGACTCAACAGGGCGCGCAGCAGCACGGTGGCCAGACCGGCGAGCAGCAGCAGGTTGAAGAGTCGTCCAAGCATGAGGGGCACCAAGGCAATGAGGTGCGATTATCGGTGTCGGACAACGCTCGCGCAAGTCGCTCATATCGTTATAAACTCTTTTGGAATATGCCTTGACGCCGACAATAACCAAACAGAGGGCCTGTGTATTCATGTCCAATACTGAACAATCAGTCGGCATTGTTTCTGCACAATGTGCAGAGTTTGCTACCCCGCTGGATCTGGCCTGCGGCGCCACGCTGCCGGCCTATCAGCTCATGTACGAGACCTATGGCGAGCTCAATGCCGCCAAAAGTAACGCGGTCTTGATTTGCCATGCCCTGTCCGGGCACCACCATGTCGCCGGTCACTATGCCGGCGAAGAAAAGTCCACGGGCTGGTGGGACAATATGGTCGGGCCGGGCAAGCCGATCGATACCCGACGGTTTTTTGTCGTCGGGGTCAACAATCTCGGTGGGTGTCATGGCAGCACCGGACCGTTGAGCCAGAATCCGCAGACCGGTCGGCCCTGGGGCTCTGGCTTTCCGCTGATGACGGTGCCGGATTGGGTGCGGGCTCAGGCGCGGCTGGCGGATCGTCTGGGGATTGATCGCTGGGCGGCGGTGATTGGCGGCAGTCTGGGCGGCATGCAGGCGTTGCAGTGGAGCATCGATTTCCCCGAGCGGGTCGGGCATGCGCTGGTGATCGCCTCTGCCCCCAAGTTGTCGGCGCAAAATATTGCTTTCAACGATGTCGCCCGCCAGGCCATCCTGACCGATCCGGAATTCCACGGCGGAGATTTCTATGCCCACGGCGTGGTGCCGCGGCGTGGTCTGCGACTGGCGCGCATGCTCGGGCATATTACCTATCTGTCCGATGATGGCATGGGGGCCAAATTCGGCCGCATGTTGCGTTCCGGAGAGTTCCGCTTCGGCTATGAGGTCGAGTTCGAGATCGAGTCCTATCTGCGCTATCAGGGGGACAAGTTTTCGGATCTGTTTGATGCCAACACCTATCTGCTGATGACCAAGGCGCTGGATTATTTTGATCCGGCCAAGGCGTACGGCGATGATCTGGTGGCCGCCTTGCGGCAAGCCAAAGCCGGCTTCCTGATTGCCAGCTTTACCTCCGACTGGCGTTTTTCGCCCTTGCGTTCGCGTGAACTGGTGCGGGCTCTGGTCGCTGCCGACCGGCCGGTGGCCTATGGCGAGATCGAGTCGACGCATGGTCATGATGCGTTTCTGATGCTCGATCCGCCCTATGTGCGGCTGATGCACAGTTATCTTGATCGGGTGGCGACGGAGGTGGGGGCATGAAGATGAGCGGGAATGAAACCTTGCGTCCTGATTTGCAACTGATCGCCGACTGGGTGCGGCCCGGTGCGCGGGTGCTGGATCTGGGGTGCGGAGACGGGGCCTTGTTGTCCTGGCTGCAACAGCACAAGCAGGTGCGTGGCTATGGAGTGGAAATTGATGTCGAAAATGTGGTGCGCTGCGTCTCGGCCGGGGTATCCGCCATGCAGGGGGATCTGGAAACCGGTCTGGCAGATTTTGCCGATGGCAGTTTCGATCTGGTGATCCTGTCGCAGACCATCCAGGCCATGCATCATACCGAAGAGATTTTGTGTGAAATGCTGCGGGTCGGGCGCGAGGCGATCGTGACCTTTCCCAACTTCGGTTATTGGCAGAACCGCTGGCAGATCTTCATGGGACATATGCCGGTGTCTGATACCATCCCGTTTCAGTGGTATGACACGCCGAACATTCACTGGTGCATGCTGGGCGATTTCGAGAGCCTCTGTGCCAAGCACCAGATCCGCATTCTGGAGCGGGTGGTCATGGATGGCCAGCGACGTGTCCGTTTTCTTCCTAACCTGTTGGGCAGTCTGGCGTTCTATCGCATAGGCTTGTAGCCCGTTTGAAGGACGTGTTGGTGCACTCCGAAACTGAAACCGTCAGCTTGCGGCGCGACATCTTTTCGCGCCCGATGCTGACTTGCGTGCTGACCGGGTTTTCTTCCGGCTTGCCCCTGTATGTGCTGATCAATCTGGTGCCGGCGTGGTTGCGCAGCGATGGCGTCAACCTGAAGGCCATCGGCCTGTTTGCCCTGATCCAGCTGCCGTTTACCTGGAAGTTTCTCTGGTCGCCGCTGCTGGATCGCTTTGTACCGCCTTTCCTGGGGCGCCGCCGTGGCTGGATGCTGCTCAGTCAGTTGCTGCTTCTGGCCAGTATTGGTGCTTTCGGCTTCTTTGACCCGCACGGACAGCTGTGGGCGATTGCGGCGCTGGCCCTGATCGTGTCGTTCTTTTCTGCCAGTCAGGACATCGTGCTGGATGCCTTCCGGCGTGAAATTCTCAGCAATCGCGAGCTGGGGCTGGGCAATACCATTCACATCAATGCTTATCGGCTGGCCAGCCTGATTCCCGGTTCGCTGGCCCTGGTACTGGCCGATCACCTGCCCTGGCAGAGTGTGTTCTGGATCACGGCCCTGTTCATGTTGCCCGGCATGTTCCTGTCCTTCTGGGCTCAGGAGCCGGCGCTGGTGCACGGTATGCCGAAAACCCTGCGTGCAGCGGTCGTCGAGCCGTTTCAGGAGTTTATCCATCGCGCCGGCTGGCGTTCGGCGCTGACCATCTTGCTGTTCATTTTTCTCTACAAGCTGGGCGACAGCATGGCGACCTCGCTGGCAACACCTTTCTATCTCGACATGGGCTTCAGCAAGTCGGAGATCGGACTGGTGGCGAAGAATGCCGGCTTGTGGCCGAGCGTCATTGGTGGTCTGATCGGCGGGGTGTGGATGCTCAAGCTGGGCATCAACCGCGCGCTCTGGGTATTTGGTGTGGTGCAGTGGCTGTCGATCCTGGGGTTTGCCTTGCTGGCCTCGTATGGCCACTTCAGCCATGTCGGCTCGCCGGAGCTCTGGAAACTGGCCGGCGTGATCGGCTTTGAAGCGCTGGGGGTCGGGCTCGGTACGGCGGCCTTTGTGGCCTATATCGCCCGTTGCACCGATCCGGCCTATACGGCCACCCAGTTTGCCCTGTTTACCAGTCTGGCTGCTGTGCCGCGCACCCTGGCCAATGCGGCGACCGGCTATCTGGTCGACGCAACGGGCTGGATGCCGTTTTTTCTGCTGTGCTTTCTGCTGGCGCTGCCGGGCATGCTGATGCTGCCGCGCGTCGCGCCCTGGCGGGAGAGCAACTGAATCGGGAGTGAACGATGTCTGCTGAATCGATTGTGCTGGAAGTGTGTGCCGGATCGCTGTATTCCTGCCTGGCCGCTCAGGCCGGGGGCGCATCGCGGGTAGAGTTGTGCGACAACCTGAATGAAGGGGGGACCACGCCGTCTTACGGTACGCTTTCCCTGGCGCGTGAGCAGTTGACGATCGGCCTGAACGTCATGATCCGCCCGCGTGGCGGGGATTTTCTCTACGATGCGGCAGAAATCGAAGTGATGCGGCGTGACATCGAGCAATGCAAGCGGCTTGGGGTAGATGGCATCGTGCTGGGCGCCCTGACCGCCGACGGCGAGGTCGATGTGCCCCTGGTGTCCGAGCTGGTCGCGCTGGCGGCACCTTTGCCGGTGACGTTTCACCGTGCTTTTGACCTGACGCGTGATCCGCTGCAGGCACTGGAGCAGGTGATCAGTACCGGATGTCGGCGCCTGTTGACCTCGGGGCAGGCGGCAACGGCGTTTCTGGGCGGCGAGCTGCTGCGTGATCTGCGTATTGCCGCCGGCGAGCGCCTGATCGTGATGCCGGGCAGCGGGGTGCGGGCAGATAATGTGGCCGGCCTGATGCGCCTGACCGGTTGCCGGGAATTCCATGCTTCGGCGCGCTTGCCGCTGGCCAGCGCCATGCAGTACCGCAAGGACGGTCTGGCCATGGGGGCTGCCGGCACCGATGAGTATGCGCGCGAAGAAACCTCGACCGAGCAGGTCGAAGCCATTCTGCAGGCGGCACAGCTGGCCTGACGCTCGATATTACCTCTGGCGCTGCCTATAAAGAGAGCTCAGGACGTGGCTGTACCGGCCGCGTCGCGCCGTGGCAGGGAGCCTCATGCAAGCGCCGGATATTCCTTTCGATGATGCGGAGCGGTTGATCGAGCTGCATGCCCTCAGCCTGCTGGACACCGCGCAGGAAGAGCGCTTCGATTGCATCACCCGTCTGGCACAGCAGCATTTCCAGGTGGAGATGGCGCTGGTTTCACTCGTCGACAGCGACCGGCTGTGGTTCAAGTCCAGGCAGGGGATAGAGACCTGCCAGATCCCCCGTGACATTTCCTTTTGTGGCCATGCCATCCTCCAGGACGATGTCTTCGTGGTGGAGGATGCCTTCCGGGATCCGCGTTTTGCCGACAACCCGCTGGTCAGCGGTTTTCCCCATCTCCGGTTCTATGCAGGTTGTCCCCTTGTCGCTCATCATGGCTTCCGGGTTGGCACCCTGTGTCTTCTCGATACTCGCCCTCGCACCCTGAGTCAGGGGGAGGCGGCCGTGCTGCGCGACTTGGGCGCCCTGGCCAGCCGTGAGCTGGTGGTCATGGCCGAAGAGGATGCGCTGCGCCGTCTGCAGCGCAGCGAGACCCGTCTCAATGCAGTGCTGAACAATCTGCTCGATGCCGTGCTGACCATGTCCAGCGACGGTCGTATCCTCAGCCTGAATGCGGCGGGTGAACGCATGTTCGGTACGCTCGGCAAGGATCTGCTGGGGCAGTCTTTTCTGACGCTGCTGGCCTCTCCGCGGGTGAATCGGCCGGATCTTTCGCAGCAGGTCGATCTGTCCGAGTCGTTTGCCGGGGTGGCTGGTTCGGCGTTCGAAGGGCAGGGGCGCCAGGCCGATGGCAGTACCTTTCCGCTGGAGCTGAAGTTTGCGCCGATGGCGCTGGAGGGCGGGCCGGGACTGGTGTGCATTGCGCGCGACATTTCCGAGCAGAGCAATACCCGCGAACTGATGCGGCTGGCCAAGGAGCTGGCCGAGACGGCCAGCAAGGCCAAGAGCGAGTTCGTGGCCAATATGAGCCATGAGATCCGCACACCGCTCAATGCCATCCTCGGCATGACTCAACTGCTGGCCAATACCCGTCTTGATGCCGGACAGAAGCAGTATCTGGAGATGATTCGTAATTCAGGCGAATCGTTGCTGGGCATCATCAATGACATCCTGGATTTTTCCAAAATCGAGGCGGGTCGCATGGAGCTGGCGCCGCAGGACTTTGCCCTGGAAGAGGTGCTCAGCGCGGTGGCGTCGATCATGACGGTCAATGCCGGACCGAAGACGCTGGATCTGGCCATCGGGATCGAGCCAGGGGTGCCGTTGTGGCTGCATGGTGATGCCTTGCGACTGCAGCAGGTGCTGGTCAACCTGACTGGCAATGCCATCAAGTTCACCGAAAGGGGAGAGGTCTCGCTCTTCGTCGGGCTGGTGGGCAAAACCCCGCATGAGGCCTGGCTGATTTTCCGGGTGCGCGATACCGGCACCGGCATGAGCCTGGCACAGCAGTCCCGTCTGTTCGCCGAATTCAGTCAGGGGGATGCCTCGACCACGCGACGCTATGGTGGCACCGGGCTGGGGCTGGCGATTTGCAAGCGCCTGGTCGGGTTGATGGGGGGGCACATCGAGGTCAGGAGTCAGCCGGATGCGGGCAGTGAATTTTGCGTCAGCCTGCCTTTTCATCTGCCTTCGTCCGGGGCGCCAGTTTCTGCCATGCCTGCCGGGCGCATGCTGGTGGTGGACGAGCATCCGACCGGCCGCGAGTATCTCTGCCAGACCTTGCGCGCCTGGGGGGGCGAGGTCGATGCCGCCGGCACACTGACCGAGGCCATGGCCAAGTGTCGGGTAGCCCGTCCTGCCTATGCACTGGTTCTGGTCGATGCCCGCCAGGATGATCCGGATGCGCTGGCGGCCATCCAGCGTTTACGGCAACTGTTGTCTGGTGTGCCGACGCGACTGATGCTGATGGTCGGCGCCTTTGATCATGAAGCGCTGCGCCAGCGCGAGCTCGGACAGCTGGCCGATGCCGTGTTGATTAAACCGGTGACGGGCGGCAGTCTGCTCGACGCCCTGCAGGGGGTCGCGGCAGAGACCGTGCAGGGCGATGCACCCCGCCCGTTGTTGGGCAGGCATCTGTTGTTGGTCGAAGATAATCCGCTCAACCAGTTGGTGGCGCGCGGCATGCTGGAGCAGGCCGGTGCCACGCTGGAGGTGGCCGATCACGGCCAGCAGGCGCTGGCCTTGTTGCAGCAGGATGCCGCGCGTTTTCATCTGGTGCTGATGGATGTGCAGATGCCGGTGCTGGACGGTTTGTCAGCGACGCGCCAGATCCGCGAGTTGCTGCGCCTGACGCTGCCGGTGATTGCCATGAGTGCCGGTGTGACGGCCGATGAACAGCAAGCCTGCCGTGCGGCCGGCATGAACGACTTCGTGGCCAAACCGATCCATGCCGGTAACCTGCTGACCTGTCTTGCCAGGTATTTGCCTTTGGCCGCGCAGCAGGACCTGTCTTCTGCGCCAGTGCCGCAGACCTTACCTGTGTTTGATCTGCAGACCTTGTTGTCGGTGGGACAGGATAATCCGGTGTATCGCCAGTCCTTGCATGGGCTGATCAGTCAGACACTGGCCAGTGCCGAGGCGCAATTCGACGAGGCGCAGCAGGCGTGGCAACAGGGGCGGCTGCCGGATGCCGGACGCATTCTGCATACTCTGCGTGGTTCGCTGGGGACGCTGGGTGCGCAGGATTTCGGCCGCTGTTCGCTGGCCCTGGAGAAAGTGCTGCGCGGCAGTGAGGAGGGTGATGTCGCCCATCTGTTTGCCGAGGCCGGCGCCTCACTCGCCCAGACCCTGCTGTACGGACGACAGTGGCTGGCCCGGCAGTCTTCTTGCTGAGTCCATGAAAAACGCCCTGCATGCAGGGCGTTTTATCGTATCGGTACCGGAGAGTGGCTTAGCGCGGGCCGATCTTGCCGGTGACCGGGTCCTTGCCATCCAGCGTGGTCAGGGCACCGTAGTATTCCGGACGACGGTCGCGGAATACACCCCAGGCGCGGCGCTTGGCAGCCAGGGCGGCCAGGTCGAACGAGGCGGTCAGGATTTCCTGCTGGTCGGCCGAGGCTTCAGCGATCAGTTCGCCTTCCGGACCGGCAATGAAGGAACGGCCATGGAAGGTGTTGGCCCAGTACTTGCCGTGCTCCATGCCGATACGGTTGGAGGCGATGACCGGGATCAGGTTGGCCGCGGCGTGGCCACGTTGCACCATTTGCCAGTGGTCGGCCGATTGCAGGCTGTTGTCGTGCGGCTCGGTGCCGATGGCCGTCGGGAACAGCAGGATTTCAGCACCGCCGAGGGCGAAGGCACGCGCGGTTTCCGGGAACCACTGGTCCCAGCAGACCCCCAGACCGATGCGCGCGTAGCGGGTTTGCCATACCGGGAAGCCGGTGTCGCCCGGCGAGAAGTAGTATTTTTCGGTGTAGCCGGGGCCGTCCGGGATGTGCATTTTGCGGTACACGCCGAGCAGGCTGCCGTCGGCATCGATGATGGCGACCGAGTTGAATTGGGTCTGACCGGCGCGCTCGAAGAAGCTGACGGGCAATACCACGTCCAGTTCGCGTGCCAGCGCCTGGAAGCGGGGCAGCCAGCTGTGACCTTGCAGCGGTTGTGCCAGATTGTTGTAGCGTGCTTCCTGATCGATGCAGAAGTACAGAGTCTCAAACAACTCTTGCAGCAGAATGATTTGAGCCCCTTGACTCGCCGCCTGACGGACCATGGCCTCGGCATTGGCCAGGTTAGTCGAGCTGTCGGGCGTGCACGCCATCTGGGTGGCTGCAACGGTGATTGTGCGCATAGATCATCTCCGGAAAATGCAAAAAATCCCGCCGTGACCGCCTTGCGGTGCCGGTGGGTTGCCATGAAGCCTGTTCAATCTCAAATGTACGAAAGTGTTACTCGCCAGCGAGTTTCAGTGCAATGCCCGCCAGTCGTTTTCCTTGCGCCAAAGCAAGGATTTTTTCTTCTTCTGTCAATGCTGCGTCATTTTTAATGCCAGATACATGGGTGGCGCCATACGGGGTGCCGCCACTGGTGGTCTGGCTGAGCTCGGCGTGGGTAAAGGGCAAACCGACCCAAACCATGCCATGGTGCATCAATGGCAGCACCATCGACAGCAAGGTACTTTCCTGTCCGCCATGCATGGATGCCGAACTGGTGAACACGCAGGCCGGCTTGCCGGCCAGGGCGCCACGCAGCCATTCGCCACTGCTGCCATCCAGGAAATACTTCAGGGCAGCCGCCATATTGCCGAAGCGTGTCGGACTGCCCAGCGCCAGACCGATGCATTCGTTGAGGTCTGCCAGCTCAACATAGGGCGCGCCGCTGTCAGGCACCGATGGTTCGCTGGCTTCGCAAACGGTCGAGACCCTGGGGACCGTGCGTAGTCGTGCCCGGCAACCGGGAACCGACTCCACCCCTCGTGCAATCTGCTGCGCCAGTGCGCGTGTCGCGCCATACTGGCTGTAATACAGAACGAGAATATCCTGCATGGGTTTTTTAGTGATGTAAACGCGAATTTTATATTATCCCATCACAACGACATTCAGAAAATATGAAGGGCTTGCCGTACAGGCGATTTCTGTCGGGAAATACGCGGATTCACAGGACCCTTAACAAATGCTGACTTGTTGACAGAGGGCTTTATCAGTAAGGTGCGCGCATGAAAATGAATTCTCTCGCCAGAACACACTGGGCCAGCTTCGGCCGTTTTCTGCTGCGCCGCATGGGGGACAACCGCCTGATGCAGGTGGCCGGCAGCCTGACCTTTACTACCATGCTGGCCCTGGTGCCGCTGCTGACCATTGCGCTGATCGTGATTTCGGCGCTGCCGATGTTTGCGGATTACAGTACGCGCTTCAAGGTGATGTTGCTGACGACCTTGATGCCGGAATTCGCCGGCAAGATTCTGACTGTTTACATGCGTCAGTTTGCCGATAATGCGGAAAAACTGACGGCTGTGGGCATCCTGATGCTGGCGGTGACATCGCTGATGCTGATGGCAACGATTGAGCGAACTTTCAATGCTATCTGGGGGGTCGTGCGTTCCCGGCACTGGCTGCAGCAGACCGTGGTGTACTGGGGCATGCTGACCCTGGGGCCAGTGGTGCTGGGCGGCGGCCTGTTGCTGTGGCACAACCTGCTGCGTGCCTCGCATCTCAAACACTCTGCACCGTTGCTGGCCGATCTGATTCAGTCGGTCGGTGCCATCGGTCTGACGACCATGGCCCTGTCGCTGTTGTATCGGGTGGTGCCCAACCGCCATGTCCCAGCCAACCATGCCTATGGCGGCGCGCTGCTGACAGCACTGTTGCTGGAGGTGGCCAAGCTGTGCTTCGGCTTCTACATCGATTCGATTGCGTCCTACAAGCTGGTGTATGGCGCCTTTGCCAGTATTCCGATTGTCCTGTTGTGGGTGTATTGCATGTGGCTGGTGGTGCTGATCGGTGCCGTGTTCACCTGTGCCCTGTCCTACTGGCAGGGCGCGGCCTGGCGTCGTCGGCTTAATCCGCGCCGGCGTCTGCTCGATGCCTTGCAGCTATTGCTGGTCTTGCAGCGGGCGCATGAGCAGGGTCTGGCGCTGTCGCCTGCCGACTTGCGTCGCGAAGTGCCGGTGGGTTATGACGAGCTGGGCTGGATTCTGGATCAGCTGGCCTTGCGAGGCTGGGTCCAGCAGGGCAGTGATCGGCGCTGGGTCCTGATGCGCGCGCTGGCGACGATCACCATGGCGGACCTGGTGCAGGTCTTTGTCTATCCGGGGGGGCATCGCCGGCGCGAGGATGTGCTGGAGCGCAGCTTCGACGGCCTGATGGACCCGCTGCTGCATCGTCTGGATGGTGTCAGTGTGGCGCAGTTTGCCGAGAGTCTGCCGCAGGTTCAGATCGGCCAGGGGGGCTGAGTCAGGCCAGTCCGAGTGGCAGCTCCCCCTGTTGGTCGCTGCCGTCGACGGCCTCTTGCGGGATGCAGATCCGGTTGCGTCCGAGTGCCTTGGCCTGGTAGAGCAGCCGGTCGGCTCTGGCCAGCATGCTGTCCAGATTATCCTGTTCATTCATCAGTGCAATGCCGATGCTGACATGGAAGCGAATGGCCCGGCCCTCATGGGCCAGCTCGGCCTGGGCCACGTGCTGACGCAGTCTTTCGGCAATGATCCTGGCATCTTCCAGCGTGGTGTCCGGCAGCAGCGCCGCAAATTCTTCCCCGCCGAGACGACCGACAATGTCGGAGGTGCGCAGCGAGCGCAGGCATAGCCGGCTGAAGACGCTCAGAACCCGATCGCCGACGGCGTGGCCGTAATGGTCATTGATCGCCTTGAAATGATCCAGATCCATCATCATGACCGCGACCTGGCGCTGGTAGCGTCTGGCCTGGTTCAGGTGGCGTTCCGCCGAATCAATAAAGTGGCGTCGGTTGAATAACTGTGTCAGACCATCCTGGGTGGCCAGCCGATAGAGCTGGGCTTCGTGCAGGTTGCGCTGCAGGGCGATGGCGGCGATGTGCGAACAGCGATAAATCAGTCGCAATTCGACGGGAGACGGGCTGCGCGCTTCCTGATAATAGATGGCGAGTGTGCCCAGCAATTGGTGGTCGGCGGTAAAGATCGGTGTGGACCAGCAGGCCCGAAGTCCGAGCTGGCAGGCGAGAGGCCCCAGCGACTCCCACAGCGGGCTCTGTGTCAGATCATTGACAATGATGCTGCGTTTCCAGAACGCCGCGGCGCCACAGGCCGCGACCTCCGGCCCGATGGGCAGTTTTTCCAGTTGTTCGGCGTAGGCGGGGGGCAGCGATGGACCGGCCGCCAGTGACAACGTGTGTCCCCCTTCATCCAGCGTCATGATTGCGCCCATGCATCGTGGCAGCTGCGACTCGATCATGCGGCAGATGCTGTACATGATCTGATTGACTTGCCGGCTGTCGGCAATCATCTCCAGAACGGCATTTTCCTCGGTCAGCAATCGTTTTGCCTGGCTGGCCTCGGTAATGTCGCGGGCCATGCACAGGATCGAGGTGACCTGCTGATCGCTGTTCAGCTCGGGGAAGCAGCGTGTGTCGAAGACCCGCGGTGCGCCGCCGAGGGTGGCATGCAGTTCGAGATGCTGTTCCCGGCCCAGCGCCAGCGCCCTGCCGATGGCCTGCTGTAACGGAATGGCCAGCGTGGCAGGGAGTCGCTCGTCCTTCAGGGTCAGGCCGATCAGGGCATCCCGGTGGCAGCCGAGATAGTGGCTGATGCGGTGATTGATGTAAGTGCACTGCCGCAGCGGGTTGAAACGGGCAATGATATCGGAGGCATTTTCGATGATGGCGCGAAAGCCGCTCTCACCGATGGTGAGGGCCATGGGGGGGGCCAGGGGGTCGTCAGCCAGGGGGCTGACGAAACTTGGTTCGGTCACTCCAGACTCCGGTCTGTCGTTAGTCGTCCATCGGCACAGTCTACTATTTCCGATAGTAAGGTGCGCCGGATTAAAAAGAGCGTGCGTCGTATTTGTGCAACATTTAAAGTGGTAAGTTATTCAATTCCTCTGCGCTTGATGTCATGGACTATTTCCCGCTTTTTCTCAAGCTGCAGGCCCGCCCCTGTCTGGTCGTCGGTGGTGGCGAAGTCGCTTTGCGCAAGGTGCGGCTTTTGCTGCAGGCCGGCGCAAAGGTCACCGTGGTGGCGCCAACGCTGATCCAGGGGTTGTCGGCGCTGGCCGGGCAGGCCGCTGTGCATCATCTGGCTACCGTCTTTTCCCCGTCCCATCTGACCGGCATGCGTCTGGTCATTGCGGCAACCGGTGTGCCCGCAGTGGATGTCGCGGTGGCGGCCGCCGCCGAGGCCGCGGATATCTGGGTCAATGTGGTCGATGACATCGAGCATTCGGCCTGTATCACGCCATCGATCATTGATCGCTCGCCGCTGGTGATTGCCCTGTCAACCGGCGGCGGTGCACCGGTGCTGGCGCGCATGTTGCGTGAACGGCTGGAAAGCCTGATTCCGGCAGGCTGGGGTCGGGTGGCGCAGTTCGCCCGTGCCATGCGCCAGCGGGTTGCCGAGCGGATTCCGGACGGGGATGCTCGGCGTGCTTTCTGGGAGTCGGTGCTGCAGGGGCCGATTGCCGAAGATCTGGTGGCCGGCAATCTGGAGCGGGCGGACAGTCTGATGGCGCAGCGGCTGGCCAATGCCGAGGGGGTGCCCAGAGGGGCGGTGTATCTGGTGGGGGCCGGCCCTGGCAACCCGGATTTGCTGACGTTCCGTGCCTTGCATCTGATGCAGCAGGCGGATGTGGTGCTCTACGACAAGCTGGTTGCAGAGGCGCTGCTCAACTGGGTGCGACGCGATGCCGAGCGCATCTTCGTTGGTAAAACCCGTGCCAATCACACGCTGAGTCAGGAGGAAATCAACCTGCTGATGGTTCGTCTGGCGCAACAGGGCAAGCGGGTGCTGCGTTTGAAGGGGGGTGACCCTTTCATCTTTGGCCGGGGCGGCGAAGAGATTGAAACGCTGGCGCAGCATGGCATTGCTTTTGAGGTGGTACCGGGGGTGACCGCGGCGAGCGGGGCCGCCAGTTATGCGGGGATCCCGCTGACCCACCGTGACTATGCGCAATCGGTGACGTTTGTTACCGGGCACCGGCAGGATGGCAGTATCGATCTTGACTGGCCGATGTTGAGTCGTCCGGGGCAGACGGTGGTGGTCTACATGGGGGTGTCGACAGCCGAGGCGCTGTGCCAGGCGTTCATTCGCCATGGCCGCTCGCCGGCGTGCCCGGTGGCGGTGGTGGAGCGGGCGACCACGCTGGATCAGCGGGTCGTGGTTTCGACCTTGTCGGCTTTGCCGGAGAAGATTGCCGCGCTGGACATTCGTTCGCCTTCGCTGATCATTGTCGGCGAAGTTGTACAACTGGCGGGCAAACTGGGCTGGTTCGATCCCCGGCAAGCCCCCGACCCTGCTACAATCGGCGATAGTTCCCGGGAAACTTTCTGAAACGGTTTGCCGGATGCATCCTGACTGATCGACTCACGACATATTATGGTTGGCATATTACTGATAACACACGGCAATCTCGGTGAGGTTCTGGCCGAGGATGCCTATCACATCCTGGGGCGTACCTGGGAAAACCTGAAGACGCTGTCGGTCGACAAGTCTGATGACCCTGACGTCAAACTGGCTGTGGCGCGCACACTGGTTCAGTCGCTGGACGATGGTTCCGGCGTGCTGGTGTTGTCCGACATGCTGGGCGGCACGCCCTCGAACATTGCCAGCCGTTTGATCCATGCCGGCAAGGTGGAGGCGGTCGCGGGGGTCAACCTGCCCATGCTGGTCCGGGCGGTGAGCTACAGTCAGCAGCCGCTGGACGTCGTGGTCAGCAAGGCGGTGACCGGCGGTCTGGAAGGGGTGGTGTACATTATTCCGGGGGAGGGGAATGGTTAAATCCGAGGTCGAAATCATCAATAAGCTTGGTCTGCATGCGCGCGCCTCCAGCAAATTTACCCAGCTGGCCAGCCGCTTCCAGAGCGAGATTTTCATTTCCCGCAACAATCGCCGTGTCAACGGGAAAAGCATCATGGGCGTGATGATGCTGGCCGCGGCCAAGGGCAGTACGGTTGAGCTCGAGGTTAACGGCAGTGATGAAGAGGCGGCGCTGGCGGCGCTGGTGGGCTTGATCAACAACCGGTTCGACGAGTCGGAATAGTTTCGGACGCATTCTCGGGAGGGTCGGGTCAATGAGCATCATCCTGCACGGAGTGGCGATTGGTGGCGGCGTGGCGATCGGCCGGGCCCACCTGATATCGCGCAGCATGGACGATGTTGCCCACTATTCGCTGGATGAAGACGAGGTTCCGGCGGAGATCGCCCGTTTCGACGAGGCGATCCGGGCCACGCGCAAAGAGCTGGAAATGCTGTGGGGCACCATCCCCGAAAATGCGCCGGCCGAGCTGGGGGCCTTCCTGTCCCTGCACATCATGTTGTTGGGCGATGTCACCATCTCGCGCGAGCCGCGCGAGATCATTTCTGCGCAAAAGTGCAATGCAGAATGGGCACTGAAACTGCAAAGCGACATGCTGGTCGAGCAGTTCGAAGCCATCGAAGAAGATTATCTGCGTGAGCGCAAGCATGATGTGCTGCAGGTGATCGAGCGGATTTTCAAGAATCTGGACGGCACGGATCCGCAGTTGCCGGCCGCGGGGGATCTGGTCGAAGACGCCATTCTGGTGGCGCATGACCTTTCCCCGGCCGACATGGTGTACTTCAAGGAGTCCGAATTTGCCGCCTTCATCACGGATGTCGGCGGCGCCACTTCCCATACGGCCATTCTCGGCCGCAGTCTTGACCTGCCCTCGGTGATCGCTCTGCATCATTCGCGTGAACTGATCCGCGAAGATGAACTGGTGATCGTGGATGGTCAGCAGGGTGTGGTGATCATCAATCCCGACGAGATCGTGCTGGCACAGTATCGCCGCCGTTTGCGTGCCTGGCGCGATGCCCGCCGCAAGCTGTCGTCGATCCGCAAGGCCAGTGCCCAGACCGAGGACGGGACGCCGATTGATCTGCTGGCCAATATCGAAGGGCCGCAGGATATCGAGGATGTGCGTGCCTGTGCCGCCGCCGGTGTCGGTTTGTTTCGCAGCGAGTTTCTGTTTCTCGGGCGCGACAGTCTGCCGTCGGAAGACGAACAGTATGAAGCGTACCGCACGGTCCTGGAGCAGATGAAAGATCTGCCGGTCACCATCCGCACCATGGATCTGGGAGCCGACAAGAGTCCGCGCTGGCTGAATCATGGCGTGGCCGAGAACCCCGCGCTGGGCCTGACCGGCATCCGTCTGTGTCTGGCCGAGCCGCTGATGTTCCGCGTGCAGTTGCGCGCCCTGCTGCGTGCCTCGGTGCACGGCAAGTTGCGCGTGATGTTTCCGATGGTCAATTCCCTGCAGGAGCTGCGACAGGCCCTGGCGCAGGTCGATTACGCGCGCGAGGAGTTGCGGGAAGAGGGACAACCCTACGCCGAGTCGGTCGAATTCGGCGCCATGATTGAAATTCCATCGGCAGCGCTGGTGGTGAGCAGCTTCCTCAAGCACATCGATTTTCTGTCCATCGGGACCAACGACCTGATTCAGTACACCCTTGCGATTGATCGCAACGATGATGCCGTCAGCCATTTGTATGATCCGGTGCATCCGGCCGTGCTGCAGCTCATTCTGCATACCATCAAGGTCGGCACCCGGGGCGGCGTGCCGGTGTCGGTGTGCGGCGAGATGGCGGGTGATCCGCGTCTGACGCGTCTGTTGCTCGGCATGGGGTTGCGTAAATTTTCCATGCATCCGGCCAATGTGCTGGCAGTGAAGCAGCAGGTACTCAATACGCATCTGGACAAGATCGCCCAATTGACAAGTCGCATGCTTCGAACCGAAGACCCTGATAGAATTGCGGATCTTTTACAGCAGCTGAATGCCGATTCGATCGGCTGAGAGCCAATTGTCTGAACCAACTGAATTGACTGATCCTTCTGTGTCCAACGCCCCCGTCGAGCTCCGGGGGCGCATTCGTTTGGCTATCGTACGCCAGCGCTATAATCCGGCGGGTGGTGCCGAACGTTTTGTCAGCCGTGCGCTGGAAGTATTGCGTCGCAGCAGCGGGCTGGAGGTGTCGTTGCTGGCGCGCAAGTGGGAGCGCATCGACGGGATTCGTGCCCTGACAGTCGCGCCTTTTTATCTGGGAAATGTCTGGCGTGACTGGGGATTTGCCCGCGCGGCTCGCCGTCTCTGGCGCCATGAGGGCTTTGATCTGGTGCAGTCGCATGAGCGCATTCCAGGTTGCGATATTTACCGGGCCGGAGATGGCGTGCATGCGCGCTGGCTTGAGTTGCGGCGCAGTACCATGGGGTTCTGGCGCCGTCTGGCGCTCAAGCTGAACCCTTATCACCATTATGTCTGCCGGGCCGAACGTCAGATGTTTCTGGACCCCAGGCTGAAGCTGGTGATCTGCAATGCCGAGATGATCAAGCTGGAAATTCAGCAGCGCTTCGGTTTGCCGGAAGCGCGCTTTGCCGTGATTTACAATGGTGTGGATACCGAGGCTTTTCATCCGGGGCTGGCGGCCGAGTTTCGTGCCGCGATGCGGACTGAATGGCAGGTACCGGCCGATGCGCCCGTGCTGCTGTATGTCGGTTCGGGGTTCGAGCGCAAGGGCGTGGCACGGGCGCTGGCTGCGATGGCGGCCTGGCCCGAGGTGTATCTGGTGGTGGTGGGGACGGACAAGCATCTGGTGCGCTATCAGCGCGAGGCGGAGCGACTGGGGCTGGCTGGACGGGTGCGCTTTTGTGGCGCACGTCAGGACGTGCGGCCGTTCTATGCCATGGCGGATGCGTTCGTCTTGCCTACCCTTTATGATCCCTTCCCCAATGTCTGTGTCGAGGCACTGGCCTGTGGACTGCCGGTGCTGACCACGCCCACTTGTGGTGCAGCCGAGCTGTTGCGGCGCGGTGAAAATGGCTGGGTGGCGGAGGCGCGTGATGCGCCGGCCTGGTCTGCCCTGGTGGGCGAGTGGCTGCAGGCGCGTGCCGCCTGGCCAGACATGCGTACGGCGGCTCGTGAGAGCGTGGCCACCTTGCACTTGTCTGCCATGGCAGAACGCTTGTTGGCGCACTATCGCGCGTTGCTTGATGATTTACCGCGGGGCAGGCGCCCTGCAGAATGACGGAACTGAACGTAATGACCGACACCCCTCGCAGAAATAATCTGGCGCTCTATCGCCGCTTGCTGACCTATCTGCGCCAGTACTGGAAGGTTTTTCTGGCATCGCTGGTGTTCATGACCGTTTCCGCCGCGACCGAGCCGGCCTTTGTCAATCTGATGAAGCCCCTGATCGACGAGGGGTTCATCTCCAAGGATCCCGCCGCGCTGCGCTATCTGCCGCCGCTGATCGTATTGCTGTTCCTGGTCCGCGGGATCAGCAGTTATGGCAACGAGTATTCCACCAGTTGGCTGACTGGCCATCTGGTACAACGTTTGAGACAGGAAGTCTTCAATAAGTTGCTGAATATGCCGGTGGCCTATTTCGACAATAATACCTCCGGCCGGCTGATGTCGCGTGTGACCTATGACGTCAATCAGGTGACGGATGCCGGATTCAATGTGCTCACGGTGTCGGTGAAGGATGGTTGTACCGTGATCGGTCTGCTCGGCATGCTGCTTTACTACGATTGGCGCATGACCCTGATCTGTTTCGTGGTGTTCCCGGCCGTGGGGATCTGCATCAGTCTGATCAGCAAGCGATTGCGTAATCTGACTCGCCTGAGTCAGCACCAGATGGGGCAACTGACCCAGGTCCTGAGTGAAACCATCGACTGCCAGCGTGTGGTCAAAGTGTATGGTGGCCAGTCGCATGAGTCCGAGCGTTTTGCCATGGCGGCACAGGATATCCGTCGCAATCAGGTCAAGCAAAGTGCCGCATCTGCCATGAATACCAGTGTGACCCAGCTGATCATTTCGGTGGCCCTTGCCGGGTTGGTGCATTTTGCCTTGTTGCGCGGCCAGCATGGCCAGCTGACGGCCGGGACATTTGTGGCGCTGATTACCGGCATGTCGGCGATGTTTGCCCCGATCAAGCGCATTACCAATATCTCCCAGTCCTTGCAGCGAGGCCTGTCGGCGGCAGAAAGCGTGTTCACCTTCCTCGACGAGCCATCGGAAGTCGATCACGGCACGCGCAAGCTCGACAAGGTAAAGGGTAATCTGATCTTCGAACAGGTTGCATTCCGCTATCAGAATGCCGAGAAGGAAGCCATTCGATGTTTTGATCTGCAGGTGCAGGCCGGGGAGACCATTGCCCTGGTCGGGGCCTCGGGCAGCGGCAAGACGACGCTGGTCAGCCTGTTGCCGCGCTTTTATACCCCCAGTTCCGGGCGGATCCTGCTCGACGGGGTTGATTTGAATGAGATTCGGCTGGATAACCTGCGAGCGCAGATTGCCATGGTGAGTCAGGATGTGGTGCTGTTCAACGATACGGTTGCTGCCAATATCGCCTATGGCGCGTTTGGCGAGGTTAGCCGTGAGCAGGTGATCGAGGCCGCCCGTCAGGCGAATGCGCTCGAGTTCATCGAAAGTTTGCCCGGTGGTTTTGATTGCATGATCGGCGAGAATGGTGCCTTGTTGTCCGGAGGCCAGCGCCAGCGTCTGGCGATTGCCCGGGCCCTGATCAAGAATGCGCCGATTCTGGTGCTCGATGAGGCGACCTCGGCGCTCGACAATCAATCCGAGCGGCTGGTGCAGGCCGCGCTGGAAAACCTGATGAAGGATCGCACCACGATCGTCATTGCCCACCGGTTGTCGACCATCGAAAATGCCGACCGGATTGTGGTCATGCACCAGGGTGAGATTGAGGAGCTGGGGAACCATCAGCAACTGATGGCCCGGCAGGGTTTATACGCCATGTTGCATTCGCGGCAGTTTGCCGAGCCTGGTGTAGAGCAGGGGCGGACCTGATGCGTTATTTGCCAAGGTTGTTGCCGGACTTTCTGGGGCAATACCGCGCCCCTGATGGCTATCGTGCGCAGGCATGGCTGGTATTGCTGATGACCTTGTTGTTGTTGGTGATCTGGCCGATTCCCAACGGGCAATTGCCATTCCACAGAAACTTTGTACTCATCCCTTTGTTCCTGCTGCAGGCCTGGCTGGTGTTCCGTGGCCATGCCTTGCCCCTTCACTGGCGGGCATTCAGGAGACCATTGCTGCTCGTTGGTGTTCTCACTGGCTGGATTGTGCTTACCGGGCTTTGGCACTCCCCTTCGACTAGCGTTTTCTTGCAACAGCTGAATGGCAAATGGCTGCGTGCCCTTGAGACCGGTTTTATGGGGCTGACCTTGCTGCCTGTTCTAGCAGTAAATCGCATTGAGGCAAAGCGGGGCATGCAGTGTTTGTGGTTGATCCTGTTGGCCATGACGTTGCTGGCTCTGGTTCAATTGGCTGATTTTGTTTCGCTTTGGCATCAGTCCGGCCTGCTCCCCCTTGGTTTTACCCGTTTGGCATACTCCCGATTTGAGCTGAGTGTCTATTTCAACATGGCGCTTGTTTTTGTGTTTGCAGAAATCGCGGTAAGACTTGCCATGGGCCGCAGTCTGTTTCATGGCTCGAGAATTGGCCTTTGTTGTGTGCTGCTGATTTTGCTGGTGTCACAGCTTGGGCTGGTGACGCGTAATGCTACGGTGGGGATCGTAGCCAATCTTTTGTCGATTACCATCCTGGTTTCGTTGATGCGTGGCTCGCAATGGGGGCGCCGCAAAACAACGCTGTTTATCTTGCTTGCGGTCGCCGTGATTGCCGGTATTGGGGTGACCTCCTGGAAAACAGATCCCAGATGGACGATCTTCAAACAAACCTTGCCTCTGGCGCTGGATACCACTCATCACCTTGCCTGGCTCGATAAGGCTCACCATGCCTACCCCGTGATGGCTAATGGCCATATGGTGGACGTCTCTGCCTATGAGCGCATTGCCTGGCAAAAAATCGGTTATCAAATGGTGCTGAAAGAGCCGTTGGGTATGGGCTGGTATGCCGAGAATTTTCATCGTGCCGTCGAGAAGTACTATGGGTATACCACCACGACACAAAGTCATTCCGGCATGATCAACTTTACCCTGTCGAACGGGATTCCCGGTTTCATCCTGTGGCTGATGTTGCTGGGCTGGCTGATTGGCTACGGCTTGAGACATTTTTATCAGAGGAAGATGATTTCCGGGCTGGCCCTGGCGATTTTTGTCATGGGGATGACGATGCGCGGATTCTTTGACGATATCTGGCGTGATCATATGCTGGAGATGTTCTTCTTTATCAGTGGTTTCTTGCTGATGCTTTGTGATTACGAGCAGTCATCCGCCAAAATTGCTCAAGTTAATGAAAATCCAGGTCATGAATAAAGCCCCCTCTTTGCGAAAGATTGCCCTCGTTGCCACGGCAGCTTCAGATCAGGCCATCGAATGGTTAATCAACTTGTTGTCGGGACCTTTGGCGCCTCAGTATGAATTTCACATTTTGGCCGGGGCCTCGAACCATGCGCGAATGACGGCAGCAGGCTTGCAGGCCGTGCGGACCGAATCCGGCGTTGCGGTAAGGCAGGTGCTCAAACAGTTAGAACCCGATCTGATCCAGACTTTCAGCGAGCAGGATCACCGTCAGGTGGCACGCTATGCCTTCTTCCATCCGACTACCCTGCTGGCCACTCATCTTCGGGCGGAGGAGGCGATCGCCGCAGGACGAATCAATCATTTTATCTATAACCGGTTGACGGACCTGAACCTGTTTCTGGATCCGGCGGCCAATGCCCACTCCGGCGCGAGTGGCTATCTGGGTTTGCAAAACCCGGTCATCCTGCAGCAGGACTCGCTCGGTGGCGATGTCTGGCAGATGCTTGGCCATGTCTATGGTTCGCTGCTGCATCCCGAACGTCTGGATGTGCATCACAATATCAAGCGTGATTTTTCCGATATCAAGCTGGCCTACATCACCCATTTTTATTGCAATCAGCAGGACATTACCTCGGTCACGCGTTTGCTGGAGCGTTATGCGGCGTATCCGCCAGAGGTGCGCGCCCAGGTGCAGTTTGTCATTGTTGATGATGGTTCGCCGATCAAGTATCAGATTCCCGAGTTGCCGCTCAACCTGACCTGGATTCGCATTGATCAGGACATTCGCTGGAATCAGGCCGGGGCCCGGAATCTGGGGGTGGTGTATGCACGTGCCGATACCATACTGATGACGGACCTGGATCATGAGTTGCCGCTGGCATCGATGCAGCAGCTGCTGACGCGCGGCTCGTGCGGCAAGCGACTCTACAAGATGCGCCGCCGGGATGCCGAGGGCAAAACCTACAAGGGGCATTCCAATTTCTTTGTCATGTCACGTGGCCGGTTTTTTGAATGTCATGGCTATGATGAAGAGTTTGCCGGTCACTATGGTGCCGAGGACTTCCGTTTTGTGAAGTACCAAAAGGCGCGCGGCAGCTTCCAGACCTATTTGCCAAGCAGGATCTACTGTATCGAGCGCACGGATATCGATCGTCAGCGTTCCTATCACAGCCTGGTTCGTGATCTGTCGTTCAATTCGGCTGCTGACAGCCGCAAGCGCCGTGAATTGGCCCATGTCGGTCATGGCTACGGGCACAGCCGGATGTTTCTGAATTTCACCTGGACCATCCTGTCCGATCAGCGCTTTGAACATCCGGTCGAGCGGCCGCGAAGCCGGTGGTGGAAATATCGGTCTTTGCTCCGGCAGGTTTCTCCCCGTTTCTGAGGCCGGATCGTCGGGCGATGATCGGATCGCCCGTTTTTTTCGAGGATAGACAGGAGTTGGCATGCGCATTGCGCATATTGAATCGTCGATGGATTGGGGCGGCCAGGAGCTGCGGATTGTCGAACAGGCCGTCTGGCTGAATGCGCACGGACATCCCTGCTGGATTGTCGCGCGCCCGGGATCGGCAATCCTGACACAGGCCCGGCAGCGGGGTTTGCCGCTGCTGGAGATGGAAATTCGTGGCTCGATGAATCCTGCCACCTTGCGCACATTGCGCCACTTTGTGCGAGAGCAGCAGATTGATTTGATCGATTGCCACGGCAACCGGGACAGTACGTATGGTGCCTATCTGAAGTGGTTTGGCGGCCTGCCGGTGGTGCGTTCCCGGCATGTGACCGACCCGATTGGCGCCAGTGGACTGAAAAAACTGGTCTGGCGTTACGGCAATCACGGGATCGTGGTGACGGCTGGCCGCATTCGCGAAATGTTGCAGCAGGATGGTCTCGCCGATTCTGCCCGCGTTTATGTCGCGGTGGCCGGTGTCGATGAGCAACGTTTCCACCCTGGTCTGGACGGTGCAGCACTGCGTGCTCAGCTCGGGATTGCGCCGGCGGCGCGAGTCGTGGCCAATGTTGGCATGATTCGTCCGGACAAGGGACAGCTATTTTTCGTGCAGGCCTGCCGTCAGATCATTGACTGTCGTGATGATGTGGTTGCCATCCAGCTTGGCGAGGCGACTGGCCAGACCAGGGGTTACAAGCAGCAGGTACTGGCCGAGGCCGGTGCGGCGCTGGAGAGTGGTCGCATCCGTTTCCTGGGTTATCAGGCGGACATCGAGCACTGGCTGGCACTGGCGGATATCGTGGTGGTGGCGTCCATCGGTACGGAGGCACAGACCCGTCTGGTGGCGCAGGCCTTCCTGATGAAGAAGAACGTGGTTGCCACCACGGTGGGCGGGCTGCCGGAGATGATTCGCCATGAGCAGACCGGGCTGTTGTGTGCCCCGGGTGATGCCGCGGCCTTGCAGCAGGCGGTCAGTCGCCTGCTCGAGGATCCGGCGCTGGCGGAGCGCTTGCGCGAGAATGCCTATCAGCATGCGCTGTCCCACATGTCATTCGATCACATGATGCAGGGCATGCTGGGCTGTTACCGCCAGGCACTGGCCCGTGCGGGTCGTCAGGAGTCGACATGACCCGCTTGCGCATCGCGCATCTCATTGATCTGGACCGCATCGGCGGGGTGGAGTCGATGTATGCCAGCCTGATTCAGGCCCCGGTGCCTGAGGGATGGCAGGTGGAACACCATACCATTGCCGACAGCCTGAACCTTGCCCCCCGCTTTCGCCCGATTGTCGAGCGCTGCAGCAGGACGCTGGTGTCGCCCAAAGTCTGGCATGGCATCAAGTTGCCCCGTCGTCCGGCGGGTCTGCGGGCTCGCAACCGGCTGGCACAGATCCGAGCTATCCGGCCGGATGTTGTTCTGGCATGGAATCAGTTTACTGACTTTCATTTGTCGCCCGATCTGGGATGCCCGCTGATTTACTACGAGCATGGCATGAGCTGGTATGAGCATGCGCCGGCTCAGTTGCAGGGATTTCTGCCCTATGTAGATGGCGCCATTGCGGTATCGCGGGCAGGGCAGCGCATGTTGCAGCTCAAACATGGCGTCTCTTTTCCGGTGCATCTCTGCCCGAACCCTTTGCGCGCCGATCTTCATGTGACGGATGCCCCGGTTCGCTGTTTGCCGCAGGACCGGCCGTTGCGTCTTGGTGTGGCCGCTCGTCTCGTTCCGCTCAAGGCGGTGGGGCTGGTGGTGCTGGCGTTGAAGTTGCTGCGACAACAGGGCGTGGACGCCGAGCTCAGCATTGCCGGGGAGGGCCCTGAGCGTGGTGCGATCGAGCGTCTGATTGCCCGTGAGGGCCTGGCTGATCATGTTCGCCTGTTGGGCCTATGTGATGACATGGCCGGGTTTTATCGTTCGATTGATCTCTTTGTGATGAGCTCGATGCATGAAACCATGCCTCTGGTTTGCATCGAGTCCATGGCGTATGGCGTGCCCGTGATAGCCTGCATGGTCGATGGTCTGCCCGAGGTGGTCCGGGATGGGCAAACCGGTCGTTGCCTGACGCCAACCCTTGATGTATCGGGCTATCAGGCTCTCACCGGCGCCAGTGTTGCCTTCGCCCGTCGCGTGTATGACCCGCAGCAGGATCTGCTGGTGGAGACCCGGATGTTGGCGCCTGAGGCGATTGCCGAGGCGGTAACCGCCCTGGCGTCAGAGCCGGCAGGCTACCAGGCCATGAGCGCGGCCTGCCTGGTTGAAGCGGCCTTGCCCCGTTATGACCAGGCCCAATATCTGCAACAGTTTTATGGCCTGCTGGCGGATTTTGCCACGAAACGCTGATGGTAATCGGCCAGGGTCATGCCCTGGCAACGGCTGGCAATGTGCCGGAACAGCTGATCCATATCCCGGTACAATTGTTCAATGCTGGCCTCGTCCGGAAAGGTCGGACTCCCTCCTGGCATGAATTCTGAAGAGTGCAGCATGAATTCAAGGTAATCGCTGCCTTCGGCCAGGATGCGGTTGGTGAGGGAGAGGGTCTCGGCCAGGTTGTCGCGCTTGGGTCGCAGCCAGCTGATCGAGTCCGGTCGGATCTTGCCGCGCAGCCGGTCCAGCGTGCGTCGGGTCGCGCGCAACCATGCCGGATATTTGAGCCGGGTACTCATCGGGATTTCCAGCAGCGCCGAGTGGCCTGGGCGGGCAATGTCGTCCGGGTCGATGAAGTAGGCTCCAGTGGGAAAATGCCGGTAGTCGGTGCCGCCCTGTCCCTGACGCTTGCCTGGCGTACCCCCCCAGTCGATATGGGGTGTGACCGAGCAGTCGACCTGATAGCCATATTCCAGCAGCAGTTCGGCGTATCGACGGTCAAAAGCCCAGCGGCCGGCACGATGGCTGATCATTTTGATGGAGAAGGTATCCTCGAGCAACTTGGTCATGGTATCGACCTTGCTGCGCATCACATCATCCGGATATTCAATCAGGTAGGCCTTGTCTTCCCCATCATGGTCGGTTTGCGGGTGGGCCGGCGGACTGTTCCAGGCGTGCAGGTGCATGCCGATCTCGCCCGTTCCTCGGGCAATGACATCTCTGGCAAAGGCCTGATAGACCGGATCGATGGCCATTTCATAATTGGTCAGGTAGCAAGGCTTGAAGCCATATTGCTCGCACAGCAGCTGAAAGCGTTCAAGATAGGCGGCATTGCGGGTGCTCAACGGGCCGGTACCCCAAAGGTTATCCCCTTCGGTATCGATGGTGATCAGGAACGCGGGCCTGCTAGGGTCTGAATGGTTCACGGTGCGGAAGTCTGTCTGGTAGTCGTCGTGCGTTTGCGCGGTATGGGAAACGAGTGGTGAAGATCATAGCGCATCAGCGCGGAAAAATCCGATTGCTGGTGAGCCCATGTCGTCGGACAGGCAGACGCTCCCGGAGCGATCAGTTACAATTTCACGCTTTCCCATTCGAGTGTGCCGACCTGCCATGTGTGGAATTGCCGGTTACTTTTCTGCCTCTCCCGTTGCCCCCTCCGTAACCGATGCCATGTTGGCCGAGCTTGCCCGCCGGGGACCGGATGACGCCAGCCGCTTGCTGCTGGATCAGGCTTTTCATCCCTTGGCGGCGGATCAGGCGGCGCATCATGCCATGCTGCATGCCCGTCTGGCGATCATTGATCCGCGCCCCATTGCCAACCAGCCCATGGCCAGCGCCGATCGCCAAGTGTGGATCTGCTATAACGGCGAAGTTTATGACTGGGACACTGATCGGCAGGCACTGGAAGCTGATGGTGCGGTCTTCCATACCCACTCCGATACCGAATTCATCCTGAATGCCTATCTGGCCTGGGGGCTGGATGGCCTGCTGCAGCGTCTGCGCGGCATGTTTGCCTTTGCCATTCTCGACCTGCGTCAGGGCAAGGTGCATCTGGCACGTGACCGTATGGGAGAGAAACCGCTGGTCTACAGCCATGGAGAGGGACTGTTTGCCTTTGGCTCACTGGTCCGTGCTGTGTTGCCCGTTCTGCCGAAAGACAGGCGCCAGTTTTCTGCACAGGCCATCGATGCCTATCTGGCTCATCGCTACATTCCCTCTCCCGCCACGATTTTCAGCCATGTCCAGCGCCTGGAGAACGGGTATTGCCTGAGCTATGACCTGAAGTCCGGCGAATTGAACAAGCGTCGCTACTGGCAGCCGACGGCAGAGTCCGGTGACTGGCTGTCGGTGCTGGATGAGGCGGTGGCCATGCGAACGGTGGCCGACCGTCCTCTGGGGGTGCTGCTGTCCGGCGGGGTCGATTCCACCGTCATTGCCAGTCGTCTGGCCTCCCAGTCGTTGACCGGCTTCAGCACCTTCACAGCGGCCTTTCCCGGCTCCGGGATGGATGAGTCGGGGGACGCGGCTGACACGGCACAGCGCCTCGGGCTGGAAAATGTGTCGGTGGCCATGCCGCAGGACCTGGCAGCGGATTTTGCGCGGATTGTGGCAGATCTCGATCAGCCCTTCGCCGATCCCTCGAGTTTCCCGACCTGGTATCTGGCACGTGAGGTCACACGGCACGTGAAGGTGGTGCTGGTCGGGGATGGGGGGGATGAGCTGCTGGCTGGCTACAAGCGGGTCAACAAGCATCTGCGCACGCGCTGGCGGCGCCATCTGCGACTGCCATTGCCGGTCTGCCCGCAACTGTCGGCCAAAGGGAGTGGCAAGCTGGCGACAGAAATGGCCATGGACTGGCGAGAAGCCTATTCCCTGCGCTTTTCAGGCCTGACACCGGGGCAGCGACGATTTCTGCAGGGGGGCAGGCCACTGCCTCGCCTGAGTTACTGGCGCGAGGCCGAAGCGACCGGGGTGGCGGCCGATGAGGCCGACAATGCCCTGCAAACGTTGCTGGCCATCGATTTTGCCAACTATCTGCCGGACTATATCCTTAACAAGTCCGATCTGTGCACCATGGCGCATGGCCTGGAGGGCCGACCGCCACTGCTGGATCATCGTCTGTATCAGACTTTACTGTCCGTGCCGGCTCAAACGCGCTATACCCGTCCGGCCAAGCTGATTTTCCGGCGCGCCATGCATCCTGCCGTGCCGCCGGATTTCTTCCAGCGCAAAAAACGAGGCTTCAATCCACCATTGCATGGCTGGCTGCAAGGCAGTCTGGCGCCCCGCTTCGAAGGCCTGGGGCGGCGGCTGTCCGCATTAACCGGCGGGCAACTGGATGCTGGCGCTGTCGATGCGTTTGCTCAGGCCTACCGCCAGGGAGATCGGGCTCTGGCCGAGCAGGTCTTGCAGTTGCTGATCCTGGACGAGAGTCTGGCCCAGCTGCAGCGGCTGGTGGCTGACGAACAGGGGGAATGAGGCGCTATTGCCCCACCAGTGCGAGATAGGCATCGACGGTACGGGTCAGCGTAAAGCGCTGCAGCTCCTCTTGGTCGATGGACGGCGGGGCGCTGACCACGCGCCGGATGGCGGCGGCCAGGGATTCGGCCGTCAGTTCACTCAGTCCCCGGGCCAGGTCGCCCGTCATGATTTCATCCGGCCCGTAGGGGCAGCGTGTACTGACCACCGGCGTGCCGCAGATCAGCGCCTCCACCAGCACGTTGCCGAATCCCTCATAGTCCGAGCTGAGCACCAGCGCCTGGGCCGCCCGCATGTAACGGTAGGGGTTCGTGCTGAAGCCGGCAAACACGACCTGGTCCTCGATGCCCAACTGGCGAGCCTGTTGTTGCAAGGCGTCCTGTTCAATGCCCGCGCCCTGGCCAAGTAGTACCAACCTGCCTTCGTAGCCACTCAGGCTGAAAGCCTCCAGCAAGCGATCATGGCGCTTTTGACTGTTCATGCGCCCGACGTGCAGCAGGAAGGGGGCTGCCATCTGCAGCGGATCCTCTGCCGCCTGTCTGCGGATGTCCTCCAGATCAAACGGATTGTAGATGGCCGCCATCTTGGCCGGCCGAATCCCGCATTTCAGTACGTCCTGCTGCAGAGCCTGGCAAACCGTGATCAATTTTCGTCCCGAGTAGGTGCGAATCAGTTGGCGATGCTTGAGCCAGCGTTTCAGGCCACGCTTATCTTGAAGTTGACCGGCCTCGATGGCGCAGTGCAGGCAAAGCCATGCGTTCTTCAGGAAGGGGCAGGCGACGACGATGCGGTCGGTTTTCGGCAGGTTGGACACGGCCAGGTCTACCTGGCGTCCGGCGTAATGCCGGCGCAGCGCCTGATCCAGCTGCGCCGCCCGACGGCGGATCTCGGTTTGACGCTTTAGGGGACCGCGGTAAGTATCTTGGATGACCAGCAGTTGAACACCCTGGGGAATGGGGTAGTCGCAACGATCACGCAAGGACGCGATGGTGACATCCTGTCCGCGACGTGCCATCTCGCCGGCCAGTGTCAGGACCACGCGTTCCGCGCCCCCGCCCGGTAGTCCGTCGATGATGAACAAAATGTTTTGAGTCATGGCGATTCCTGCTGGCGGTTTATGCCGGATGATCGTTTTGCGGTCGCAGCAGACGCTGGCAGGCGTTCAGGACCGTCTCGGCCGGAATGGCCGAGAGATAGCGCTGTGTCGTCGAGGTGTCGATGGCATCCGGGTGTGGCAACGGCCCGTGATCTGCGGCATTGATCACGATGGCGCGATTCATCCAGGGATGCCATTCGTTGAGCTTGCTAGGGCCGAACAGGGCGACACAGTCGGTTTGCAGCGCGGCCGCCATATGCATAGGGACGGAGTCCACGCCGATGAACAGGCGGGCACCATCGATCAGGGCCGCCAGGGTGTTCAGCGACAATTGTCCTGCCAGAGAGTGCACGCGAGGTGAGCGCACTTGCTGCATGATGTTGTCGACCAACTGTTGCTCCTGCACCGAGCGGCCCCCGGTGACAATCACCGGCCAGCCATCATCGGCCAGGGTCTGAATCACGCTGGCAAAACGCTCATCCTCCCAGCATTTGAAAAACCAGCGGGCAGGCGGATGCGCCACGATATAGGTGCCATGGATGCCCAGGCGTGCCAATTGCTGCTGGATGTGTTCCCGGTCCTGCGACGAGTAGCTCATGCGGCAGCGACGCATTTCGTCGCTGACAGTCAGTGCCAGCGGTTGCAATGCCAGCAGGTTCTGCTCGACGGTGTGCAGGGTGTCGGACTCGGCCAGCGGCGCCAGATGGCGAAAACAGCTGCGCCAATACTTGTTGCGCCGCTTGGGGTAGTCAAAACCGACCGAGTTTGCCGGTGCCAAGGCTTTGGTCAGCAGTGCCGCGTTCATTTGATCCGACAGGTGGATGATCAGATCGTAATGCCGCCTGGCCAGCTGACGGTACAGGCCGAGCCAGTGCGCCAGCCGCCGCCAGCCCCGCACGCTGCGGTCCAGACCCCAGATCCGGCTCAGGCCGGGATGGTGCTGAACCATCGGCCGTGTCTCTTCATACAGCAGCATGTCGATCTCTGCTGCGGGATAGGATGCCTGCAGGGCGTGGATGACCGGGGTGCACAGCAACACATCGCCGTGATGGCGCAGTTTGATGAGCAGGATACGGGCTGGGGGGGAAATGGGGGGTGTCATGGCGGAGGAAATGGCTTCTCCGATCATGCCGACCTGCCGAATGGCACAACAGGACGGGCAGAAAAGTCATTTTTGCTGATATTGAAATGACGCAGATTCTATCGTATTCAGTGCCTTGCTGGGGAGCTTTGCATAAAGAAACACCGGCCTTGGCCGGTGTCGGGTGCTACTGACGTCAAGTGTTCTTCAGGCATTGAACAGCGGATTGCCAGGATCCATGTCACGGCCGTTGCGCTGGATGGTGCTCCAGACAGCCTGACCGCGCAGCGACTCCTGGACATCACAGGCCAGCGAGCTGTAGGCGCGTACATTGCCGTCGGTGGAGTAGGCACGCAACAAGGTGACCTTGGCGGCGAGATTGTCCGGTTCGTCGCGCAGCGCATCACGCAAAACGCGCACGGCTTCCTTGGTTCTGCCGTAAGCGAGAAACACTTCGGCTTCTCCCACCGGGTCGATGCCCCGATGGCGCGGCTTGGTGTAACGGACAGTTCTCCAGAGCTTGCGAATACCGTAGTAGGCCAACATGCACCCCAGACTGCTGGCCATTGCTGTAAGCAACATCATGCTAATCCCTCGTGCTTTGTTTTGTTTTGTGCTCGATTATTCGGACGAACGTTTTTAACAAGCAATCCGTAGAAATCCTTAGCGGCACGCTGTGGATTATGCGTTTGGGATATTGGAGGTGTGACGAAGGGGTGGACAGGGCCAGGCGCACAAATGCCGGGTGAGTAGAATGGACCGCTTGCCCGGGCTTGCCATTGGAATGGCGCCATAGCCGGCGCGGGACCGGCTACCGGGCTGGAGAATCGTCAGGCGCTGGTTGGTTCGAGCAGTTCCGGTGCGGAGAGAATCGTTCGCAAGATCTTGTCAGACAAGTTTTTTTCGATAACAGCCTGGCCGATCTGTTGCAACAATACAAACCGGATCTGCCCCTGACTGACCTTCTTGTCGTGGCTCATCAGCGACATCCACTGTTCGAAGCCCAGATCCGGCGCCCGGGTGGGCAGTCCGGCGGATTGGATCAGTGCCCGGATACGCGCAAGGTCGCTGGTTGACAGCCAGCCCTGCGCCTGCGAGGCGGCTGCGGCCAGGACCATCCCGGCGGCCACGGCTTCGCCATGCAGCCAGACACCAAAGCCGAGGCCGGCTTCAATGGCATGGCCAAAGGTGTGTCCGAGATTGAGCAGGGCACGGATGCCGTTTTCCTTTTCGTCCTGGCCCACTATCTGCGCTTTCATTTCGCAGCAGCGGCGCACGGCTTCCTGCAGTGTCGCGGCATCGCGCGAGCGCAGGGCATCGATATGGGTTTCCAGCCAGTCAAAGAATGTGGCATCGCCGAGCAGACCGTACTTGATGACTTCGGCCAGACCGGCGTTGAACTCGCGATCGGGCAGGGTGGCCAGCAGGCTCATGTCGGCAATGACCGCGCGGGGTTGGTAGAACGCCCCGATCATGTTCTTGCCTTGAGGATGGTTGATGGCGGTTTTGCCGCCGACCGAGGAGTCGACCTGGGCCAGCAGGGTGGTGGGGATCTGGATGAAGGGGGCGCCGCGCTGGTAGCAGGCGGCCGCAAAGCCGGTCATGTCCCCGATGACCCCGCCGCCCAGGGCAATCAGGGTGGTGCTGCGTTCGCAGCGTTCAGCGAGCAGTACGTCGAAAATCAGATTGAGGGTCTGCCAGTTCTTGTGATCCTCGCCATCCGGCAGAATCACCGGGATGACCCGGATGCCATGCTGAGTCAGGACCGCGCTCAGCCTGGCGAGATACAGCGGCGCAACGGTCTGGTTGGTGACGACGGCGACCTGATTGCCCGCAATGTGGGGCAGCAGCAGGTCGGCCTGCGCCAGCAAGCCTTCTCCGATATGGATCGGGTAGCGGGTATCCGGCAGCGTCAGGTCGAGCGTGATCATGTCAGTGTTTTCCGGTCAGGGCGAGAAGCTGCTCTTCCAGATGGCCGACCAGCGTGTTGACGTTCTGTTGGGTGGTGTCGATAACCAGGTCGGCGATCTCCCGGTAGAGCGGATCTCGCTCCTCGAACAGGCTGGCCAGCCTGGCACGGGGGTCGGCAGTTCGCAGCAGCGGGCGATTGCGATCCAGCTGGGTACGGGTCAGCAGGTCATCGATATTGGCCCGCAGATAAATTACGGTGCCATGCTGCGCCAGCAGCCTGCGGTTCTGCTCTTTCAGTACCGCGCCGCCTCCGGTTGCTAGGACAATATTGTCGAGCTTGACCAGATCGGCAATGACGCAGGCCTCCCGTTCGCGGAAGCGTGGCTCGCCTTCGATATCGAAGATGGTGGCGACGCGCACGCCGGTCCGGGCTTCGATCTCCTGATCGGAATCATAAAAGGTTTTCTCCGCCTTGCGTGCCAGCGCACGCCCGACGGTGGTTTTGCCGGCGCCCATGAGCCCGACCAGAAAAAAGTTGCCTGCCAATGTTCCCATGTCATCCATTCTATCTGATGGTAGGACAATCTGTCTTTGGGCTTTCAGGCTAGAAGGGGCGAGAGGACTGCAGGCTCAACTTTGCGAGACAATCTGCGGCGTGATGAAGACCAGCAGCTCGCGCCGCGAGTGCTTTTTGGTATTGTGGCGAAACAGCCATCCCAGCAAGGGAATGTCACCCAGCCAGGGGACCTGGCTGTTCATCGCGTGTTGCTCGTCCACATAAATCCCGCCCAGTACCACGGTGCCGCCATTCTCGACCTGAACGGCAGTCCGGATGCGCTTGGTATCGATGGACGGCGTCAGATTAACCTGGCGGTAGTTTGGTGAGTCTTTGTTGATCTCGATCTCCAGCCAGAGACTCTGGCCATCGGTCGCAATGGTGGGTTTGACTTTCAGGCTCAGGGCGGTTTTCTTGAAGTCGACCGCAGTGGTTCCGCGCGATGACATGCGCGGCACCGGCATTTCGTTGCCTTCCTCGATGGTGGCTTCATGCCGATCGGCGGTCAGCAGCCGGGGGGTCGAGACCAGCTTGCCCTGTCCCTCCGCCTGCATGGCCTGCAGTTCCAGGCTGATCAAGGTGCCGGCACTGGCTTTGAACAGGGCGGCAATCGAGCCGAACGAGGTGGCGACGGGCAGATCTACCCCTGAGGGCAGGCTGCGTGAATCTGGGGAATAGGGTTGCCACAAACCCGGGCGAGGTCGTCCGTTGCCTTTGTCGTGACTTGAGGCCTGGGATGTTCGGGTCGGCAGTCGAGCAAAGTTGAGTTTGCTGCCCAGCTCACGGCTGAAGTGGTCATTGGCCTCGACGATCTTGGCTTCAATCATCACCTGTTGACGCGGCGTGTCGGTCAATTCGAGGAGTTGCTGAATTTTCTGACCATTCTCCGGCGTGTCATGCACAAACAGCGTATTGCTGTGCGGGTCGACCAGCATGCTGCCCTTCTCGCTGAGCAAACGCCCCTGTTCCAGAATCTTGCGCATTTCCTCCGCCTGGCGATGGCGCAAAGCGAAGGCCTGCATCTGCGGCGCGATCAGCATCTTGCGTTGCTGGCCTGCTTCGTAGCGTTGCTTTTCCTGCCCCAGCAATTCATCTCTGGCGGAGATATAGCGGACCTTGCCGATACGCTGCTGCTCCAGTCCCCGTGCCTGCAGAATCAGTGACAGAGCCTGCTCCCAGGGGACGTCCTGCAGTTTGATGCTGATCTGTCCTTTTACAGCGTCTCCGACGATCATGTCCTTGCCTGCCTCATCCGCCAGGGCGTAGAGGGCTGCCCGTACATCCAGATTCTGGAAGTTCAGCGTGATCTTGCCTTGCTCTTCCTGAGCGCAGACCGGCAGTACCGCCCCGCCCAGACATAAAACAGTCAGCCAGCCGACATGCCAAATTGTTTTCATGGGGTCTCCATATGCAGATAACGCTCTCCACGGCTTGAAGGCGTCGCCTCGCCGACCGGCTTCAGGGCGATGTGCGACTCGCCGATCAGGGTGACTTGCCAGTGGCCATGGCCCAGCAAGGAACCCACCCGGACGGTGTATACCTGTTGATGCTGATCCTGCAGCAGCGCCAGACGTTTGCTGCCACGAACCAGCGTGCCCGCCAGCTTGAGCTGTGACAGGTCAAATCGGTCTGCATCCATGCTGGGCAGGCCGGCCACGCCCTTGCCGGTACTCAGGCGCTGCGGGTCAAACGGAGTCCGAAGGGCCGGATCAGCCTGACTGGTTATCGATCCGCATAGCAGTCCGTAGCAAAGCAGTTTGCGCATCAGGCAGCTTCCTCCATGGTGCCGGGTTGCAGGCAGCGAACACGCGCCTGAAGATCCAGCCGACCCTGGCTTGCCCGGGTCAGCTGTAGCTCGTCGACAAGCAGGGCGGCTGGGTGCTGACTGATCTCGGCCAACAGCGCCTGCAATGGATGGAAGTGCCCGGTGGCCAGCAAGCGCGCCGAAGCCTCGACCCGGTCCTGATGATCGCCCATGGTCTCCGGCGGGCTCAGCAACAATGTGATTTGCAGTCGTTTTGCGGCATCGCGGATAAAGGCCATTTCACAGTCCGGCCGCAAGCGCGCCAGCGCCTCGCTCATCACGGCGGGAGGGGGGGCGGCAGACAGGGCATGCGGCTGATCCGGGACGGCAGGCAGGCTGTGTCGCAGCAAGCTATATTCGACGATGCCGATGAGCAGATTGAACAGGCCGATCAACAGCCATTGCCGGCGTCGTGTCATCCTGCAGGGCGCAGGCCATGGCCGCGCCCTCATGGCGTGCTCTCCGGTCTGTTGACGGGGGGCCTGGCCAGTACCAGCAAGAACTCGCTGACGGGGCGACCCTGGGCCACCCCGGCCGAGGCCTCCCGATGAATCCGTTGCTTGAAGGTACCTTGCTGCCGCAGCTGCTGCTCGAAGTGCGACAAAACCCCGGGGTGACTGGCCTGACCCGTCAGGCGAAATTCGTCTTTCAGCTGCGAAGCCTCTTTCAGGACCACGCCTGACGGCGTGGCGTGTTCCAGCAGGACAAGAAGACGCAGCGCGTCGTCGTGCCCGGTCTGCCAGCGCTGGCGCCACCAGAGATCGCTCTGGGCGGGCGCGGTGACCTCGTGTGTCGTGGTGATTTGCGTGGTCCGGCTGCCTTGCACGATTAGCCAGCCGACTAGAATGAAACACTGAGGCAACAGCAGGGCGAGCAGCCAGCGGCGTCGACAGAGGGCACGGTCGGCCTGCTGCTGATGCAGCAGATTCAGTCTGGCCCATGGACGTGCCGGCGGTGTGGGCATGCCGGCCATCAGGCAGCACCCAATGCCAGCCCGTAGGCAACAAAGAGGGTCGAGGCGTTGGCGGCTAGTGGACGGCGGTCTTGTTCATTGACCAGCCGTATGCCGGCAAAGGGATTGCTGCAGTAGCGTTGCTTCGGCCAGCGGGATTGCAGCGAGGCCAGCAAGGGCTGTGTCTGGGCGGCCGGCCCGGCCAGATAGAACATGTCCGGCAGTTCTCGCGCCAGTTGTTCGTGCAATTCGTCGGGGTTTCCGGCTTGTTGCACGGCGTGGGAGAACGGCGTCGCGGGCTCCTGATGCCACCACTGAATGGTTTGTCCATTGATCATGATCAGAGCGCAGGATTGGCACTCGGCCTGCAGCCAGGAGGGGGTGTAGCTGCACGCGGTGAGCATGGCCAGGCAGTCGATCTGTAGCTGTACCGGCTCCAGTCCGGCTCGTGTCAGCGTGTCGAGTAAACCGGTCAGATAGGGGGCGGGCAGGGAGGCGACAAGCCGCCTGGCGGGTTGTTCATGGTTGTCGGTCAGGAGCATTTCGGCCTCAACCCGGCCCATGGCGGGTGTGGCTGCAGCGGGGGACGTCTCAATCCGCACGGTGGCCGGGGGGATCGGCACAGACACCGCCACCCGGGTTTCGCTGAGGCCCAGGCGTTGCCAGGTTTCCCGCAGTCGAAGGGCGGCGGCTTCCGGCGAGTCGGTGGGCAGAGAAAGGCAGGCGTGGGCATGCAGTACCGGGGGCGCCCCGGCGTTCGTGCGCTCAAGCGAGACCAGGGCCAGGCGCTCGGTTCGCCATTCCAGCCCGATCGCGATGGTCGCAGGTGCAGGCCGAGTCAGATTCATCAGTTTTTGGCGCCACAAGATCCGTATCCTCCCTGTCGCGGCATGTCCCGAGACAGGGATAGCCAGGTTTTTATCAACTGGGCGTCACACGTCGTATAATCCGTGTTTCAGCGAAATACTGGAAAACCATGTTTAAACGAATATTTGCGATTCTGGCAGGGCTGTTTCTGGGTGGGGTGGTGCTTTCAGCCGGGGCCCTGGCGATAGCAATCATCATAACGTACCCCCGCCTGCCCAGCCTGGACGTGCTGACCGACTACCGGCCGAAGATCCCGCTGCGTGTTTACTCGGCGGACAATGTCCTCATCGGGGAATTCGGCGAGGAACGCCGGTCGTTTCTGCGCATCCACGAGGTGCCGCAGCAGATGATCAATGCCCTTCTCGCGGCAGAAGATGCGAACTTTTACCAGCACAGCGGGGTTGACTATACCGGTGTGATGCGCGCGGCGATTGGCAACCTGCTGACCGGCCATGCGCGCTCTGGCGCCAGTACCATCACCATGCAGGTGGCGAAGAACTTCTTCCTGTCCAGCGAGAAGACCTTCACGCGGAAATTCAACGAAGCGCTGCTGGCTTTCAAGATTGAGCATGCGCTGTCGAAAGATCAGATCCTTGAGCTTTACTTTAACCAGATCTATCTCGGCCAGCGTGCCTACGGCTTCGGTGCCGCGGCCCAGGCTTATTATGGGAAAAATCTGCAGGATCTGACTGTTGCAGAAATGGCCATGCTGGCCGGCTTGCCCAAGGCGCCCTCCGCCTACAACCCGATCGTCAATCCGGAGCGGGCCAAGCTGCGTCAGGAGTACGTTCTGCGCCGGATGAAAGAGCTGAACTTCATCAACGATGCCCAGTATCAGCAGGCCATGGCGCAAAAGCTGGTGTTTGCCGGCCAGACCGACAACAACGGCTTCCCGGCTCAATATGTGGCTGAAATGGTGCGCCAGGCCATGTATGACCGCTTCCGCGAGAATGCCTATACCGAGGGTTACCGGGTCTACACCACGATCGACAGTCATCACCAGCAGTGGGCTTATGATGCCCTGCGCGCCGGGCTGATTGACTTTGACCGCAAGCATGGCTATCGCGGGCCGGAGAGTTTCGTCGACATGAACAACCTGCAGGGCGAGGACCTGGACATGGCGCTGGATGATGCCCTGTCCGAGATCCGCGACAGCGGGGACATGCAGCCTGCCATCGTGCAGAGCGCCAATCAGGGCGAGGTGCGTGCCTACATGCGCGGTGGCAAGATTGCCATCATCAATGGGGCAGGGCTCGACTTCGCCCGCCGAGCGATAGGTTCGCGCGTGCCGGCGCAGCAACAGATTCGCCCGGGCGCGGTGATTCGCATTCGTGCCAATGAAAAGGGTTACTGGGAAATTGTCCAGATGCCGGAAATCGAAGGAGCCTTCGTCTCTCTGGATACCCGGACGGGCGCGATTCGTTCGCTGGTGGGGGGCTTTGACTTCAACCGCCGCAGCTTCAATCACGTGACCCAGGCCTGGCGTCAGCCGGGTTCGACCTTCAAGCCCTTTATCTATTCTGCGGCGCTGGATCGCGGTCTGACGGCATCGACCATGATCAATGACGCCCCGTTCAGCTTCGACCCGCAGGATGGCTCGGGCAAGATGTGGACCCCGCAGAACGATGACGGCAAATTCATGGGCATGATTACCATGCACCATGCCCTGGCGCTGTCGCGCAACCTGGTGTCGGTACGTCTGCTGCAGGCCATCGGTACTGACTATGCCCAGCAGTACATCCAGCGTTTCGGCTTCTCGGCCAAGCAGCATCCGGCCTACCTGCCGATGGCTCTGGGGGCAGGTTCGGTGACGCCGCTGCAGATGGCGGAAGCCTATGCGACCCTTGCCAACGGCGGTTACCGCACCCATGCCTACTTCATTGATCGCATCGAAGACTCGACCGGCCGTGTGCTGGCCAAGACCCAGCCTGTCGTGGCCGGTCAGGGCGGCACCCCGGTGATCGACCCGCGCAATGCCTTCATCATGACAAATATGATGAAGGATGTGATCAGATACGGTACGGCCACGCGCGCACTGGTGCTGGGACGCAGTGATATCGCCGGCAAGACCGGTACCACCAGTGACTTCAAGGACGCCTGGTTTGTCGGCTTCAATCCGGGGCTGGTGGCAGCCACCTGGGTCGGCTATGACCAGCCGCGCAGTCTGGGGCGGTATGGCTATGGCGGTACCGCCGCGCTGCCGATCTGGATCAACTACATGGCCAATGCCCTGAAGAAGGAGCCGGAGGTTGACCTGCCAATGCCGGCGGGCATTACCGTCAAGCCTGGCGCGGGTATGCGGGGGGGGGACGAGTATTACTACGATGAGTTCCAGACCCCCAATCCGGACATCAAGATCAACAATCGCGGCACCGTTCCGGTGGCCCCGGATGCCTCTGCCATCCTGGGCGGCGCGGACCCTGCAGCCACCCCGGATGCGCCCCCGCCGGCTGATGCCGTCGAGAAGGTCAAAGACCAGTTGTTCTGACCGTCTGTTGTCTGTTCCAACTCACACCCCTCGCCTGCGCGAGGGGTTTTTTCTTGTCCTGAATCTATCATCAAGATTTGCATCGTCTGATTGAGTACCCTGCATGCACCAAATACACATGCGGGGCAGTAGTGATGATAAGTTCAGTCGTGGTGATCGATGACCACCCCCCTATCCGGATGGCTCTGAAAACCTATCTGGAGCAGGATGGTCGTTGTCGTGTGGTCGGAGAAAGCGGTGGCGCGGATGCGTTGGCATGTGTGCGTCAGCATGTGCCGGATCTGGTGATTCTCGATCTGGCCCTGTCTTCCTTTGACGGACTGGGCCTGATCCGTCAGGTTTGCCTGGTTGACAAGAAAATCCGGGTGCTGGTTCTCAGTTCACGCGAAGAGAAAATCTATGTGACGCGTGCTGCCGAACAAGGGGCCTGCGGCTATGTCAGCAAATCCAGTTCGATGCAGGAGATCCTGTACGCGGTACAACTGGTTCGTTCCGGCTATCGCTGTTTCCCCGTGGGCAGCCAGCAGGTGGCGCAGGAAGTGCCGGTACTGAGCCGGCGCGAACTGGCCGTCTTGCGCTTTATCGCCGGCGGCAGTCGAAACAAGGAAATTGCTTCGGCACTCTGCATCAGCCCGAAGACCGTCAGTACCTACAAAATGCGTCTTCTGACCAAGCTTAACCTCAAGACAACGCTGGACCTGGCGGAATACGCCCGCATGAACGGCTTGTCCTGAACCCCTGCAGGATCTTGATTTTGCTTGTCAGATTAATCTGATTTAATTGATTGTCATCCTTTATCACAATCCATACATCGTTTCCTCAAATCTGCCCGATAGGCTGGGAAGCATGGCAACAGACTGTGAGTAAGGAGAATCAGATGGATGCAAGACTACTGATGCAAGTCGGCGAACTGGGCAGTGGCCTGGCGGTGCTCATCGTCCTGTGCTGCTACGTCAAGCCCATATACTGGGCCGTCGTCTGCAAGATTTGGCACTTGATGGTGTCCGGCCACACCATCGAGCGCACCCTGTGCGCGGTGGAAACCGAGTTATCCCGCATCGGGATGCCACAGACCCAGTCGCCGGCAGAACCGGCTAGCGGAGAAGGGATGGCCACGGCCTGGCAATGGCTGGTCAGCGCCATCTGTGGCGGCAGCCAGCAGTACCGTCCGACCCATGTCCTGGCCATGGCGGCAGGCCTGGCAAGCAACGGCGCATTGTGCACGGTGGGTTTGCCGCTGGTTGAAAAGCTGGCGCTGCTGCAACAGGCCAGCGAGCGACTGCAACCTGCCCAGGCGATTCGTTTCCAGCATGCCCTGCATGGAACCTCCCGGTTGATTGCAGCCGCCCGCTACGACTGAGGCAAGTCTAAGATCCTCAGAACCGGCCCTGATGATAGTCTTCGAAAGCTTGTTCGAGCTCTTCGCGGCGATTCATCACGAACGGTCCCCACTGTGCAATCGGTTCATGCAGTGGTTGTCCTGCAATCAGCAAGAGTCGGCTCTCCGTCTCGGCCTGCAGGCGGACGCCCTGCTGATCACGGCCATTCGTCAGGACGGCCAGCGTTCCCTTGCTCACCGCGCGAGCGGTCTCATCCATGGTGACCTGCCCCTCATACACATAGGCAAAAGCATGATGCGTCTCGGGCAGAGGGACATGCAGCGTCGCCCCCGCGGCCAACTGAATATCGAGGTAAAGGGGGCGGGTGCTGATGCCGCGGATCGCCCCCTGCTGACCGTCATATTCGCCGGCGATCAACGAGATCATCACCCCGGGCGCCGGCGAGAGACGCGGAATCTCGCTGTTCTGAATGCCCCGATACTGCGGGTCACACATTTTTTCTCTGGCAGGCAAATTTACCCATAGCTGGAAACCGCGCATGCGGCCTTCTTCCTGTTCCGGCATTTCCGAATGCACCACCCCGCGGCCAGCCGTCATCCACTGCACATCTCCCGGGCCCAGAACGCCCTCGTTGCCAGCATTGTCCCGATGGCGCATCCGTCCATCCAGCATGTAGGTGACCGTTTCGAAGCCCCGGTGAGGGTGTGACGGGAAGCCGGCGATATAGTCGCCTGGCTGGTCAGAACCAAACTCGTCCAGCATCAGAAAGGGATCCAGGCGCTGCTGCAGGTTCTGTGTCAGCACACGCTGCAGCTTGACGCCGGCCCCATCCGATACCGGCATGCCGCGGTGCAGGCTTTCCACTCGACGCAACTGATTGATGGTTTCCATTGATCTCTCCTGTTGGATGGCTTTGTAGGACAGATTATTGATCTTGATTCATCGATAAAAAAGCGCAATTATTCGACTATATAAATCGAAAAAATCGATATGAATCTACCCAAGACCCGCGCCGCCCAATGGCGCATGTTGCAGGCGGTCGTCGATCACGGTGGTTTTGCCCAGGCCGCCAGTGTGCTGCACCGCAGCCAGTCCTCGGTCAGTCATGGCATCGCCACCCTGCAACAACAACTGGGACTCACCCTGCTGGAGCCGCAAGGTCGACGCATGGTACTGACGGATGCCGGACGGACTTTGCTCCGGGATGCCCGCGAATGGCTGGCGGGACAGGAGCGTCTGGAGATGCGTGCGCAACAGCTGCGTCAGGGCTGGGAAAGTGAAGTGAGGTTGGCGGTAGATTCGCTGTTTCCGGCCGGGATCCTGCTCGGGGTCCTGCAGCAGTTTGCCAGTCTTTGTGGTGATACCCGCCTGCAGCTGCACGAAGTCGTCATGTCCGGGGCGGATGATGCGCTCTATGGCGGCCAGGTCGACCTGGCCATTGCCACCCGCGTGCCGAGCGGCTTTCTCGGGGATTGGTTGCTGGATGCCGGCTTCCGGGCGGTGGCGGCGCCAGAGCACCCGCTACTGGCTCTGGGGCGTGAATTGCATGCAGCGGATCTGGTCGCCCATACCCAGGTCGTGGTGCGGGATTCGGGAGAAAACACCCCGCGCGACGCCGGCTGGCTGGGCGCACGCCAGCGCTGGACCGTCAGCAAGCAAGAGACCTCGCTGGCTGCCGTGCTGTCCGGGCTAGCCTTTGCCTGGCTGCCCGAATCGATTCTTGCCGAACCACTGGCGCAAGGCCGTTTGCTTCCCTTGCCCCTGGCCAACGGTGCCGAGCGCACCATGCCGCTGTATCTGATCATGGCCGAGCCCGCCAGCAGCGGCCCTGCCACCCGGCAACTGGCCGAGCTGATCCGGCAGTCAGTCCTTACTCATCAATGATATGGTCAAAGCGAACGTCGGCACCGAGCACGCCCAGCAACTCGCCACGGGCGTCAAACAAGGGAGCGGCGACCGTGAAGCCATAATTGCCGGTCTGGATTGAGCGGTAAATATCCGACACGAACAACTCGCCACGACGGGTCGCTTCCTGGAACCAGCGACGCTGGTTGCAGTTGAACCCAATCGAACCCGGATCGCGTCCCGACGTCGATACGTCTGCCGTCAGCTGCACACCACTTTTGTCCGTTACATAGCAGATTTCCAGTGCCGGCAGACTCTGGCACAGGCTGGCCAGCTTGCTTTCCAGATCACTGCGCTCAAGACGGCTGAGTCCCCATTGCCTGATGGCAGACTCGACACCCTCACGGATGTGGCGATGCCCGGCAAAGCGGAATTCCCCCACCTCGGTCAACAGCAGATCACACTGCTCGCTCATCTGCGTGGCGCTGGCCGCCAGCGTCCGCGACCCTTCCAGCTGCAGTTGCGAGCTCTCCACCACGGCACCAATCTGGTTGGCGATGGCACGAACCTTCTCATTCTGCGCACTGCTGGTGTCGGCGATCATCTGCACACTGCCGATCAGGGTGTTGATATCCCGCGAGGCAGCCTCAATCGATTCACCCGCCTGCTGGGAGACCTCGATCCCCGAGTGAACCTGGACCGACATCGCCGTCATGGTTTCGCTGGAGGTCGTCACCTGTTCCTGAATCGTTGCCAGCAGGGCTTCGACATTCTGCGTGGCGCTGGTGGTCTGGTCTGCCAGCTTGCGCACCTCGTCCGCCACCACGGCAAAACCGCGGCCTTGTTCGCCGGCGCGCGCCGCTTCAATCGCGGCATTGAGCGACAACAAGCGCGTGCGGTCGGCAATGTTCTTGATCAGCTCAACCACTTCACCAATCGAGGCGGAACTGGCTTTGAGCAGGGCCATCTGTTCTTCCAGTGCTGCCGTACTGGCGCCAATAGCCTGGATCTGGTTACGACTCTGCAGGTCACTGGCATTGGCACTGGCCGCCGCTTCAGCCACCTGGCGCGAGAAAGCCGAGGCTTCGCGTGCGCTCTGGGAGATGGCTTCGACCGTCTCAGCCAGTGTCTGGCTGGCCGCCGCAATCTCTTCGGCATTGCCTTGCTGAGCGCGGGCACGTTCTTCCAGCAGTTTTGACAGCTTGGCCAGCTCCGGGGCCTGCTGAGACAGCTGGATGGTGGTACGGGCAATCTTGACCAGCGCGCTATGGAAGCGTGTCAACAAGGTCTTGATCAGGCGACCGATCCAGCCCAGGCTGCCTTGCTCTTCCAGGGTGACGGTCAGATCAACCCCGTCGCGCGTTGCCGTGGACAAAGGTTGCAGATATTTGGTCAGTTTGTGCGCAGATAAAAACATAGAACCCCCAAAAGCGGACAGCACGGAAGCGCCTGCGACGGCCATCCAGTCCGAAAACCTGACATGGACAGGCCTCCAGGGCGAATCATGGCATGGTGAGTGCCGTGCAAAGTTGGTCTGAATCAAACTAACATTATTAAGTTACATTAATTAATCAGTATCGCTTTAGCCTTATGTCATGAAATATTCAGGTGTACCGGTCGCGGTGATAAACTCTGTAAATATAATGACTTTAGTTGAAATTTATGCCGTTGAAGATTCCGCCTGCCATGATCACACCGTTGATCGTTGCAACGGCCCTGTTCATGGAAAACATGGATGCCACGGTCATCTCCACCTCCTTGCCGGCGATTGCCGCCGACCTGCGGATTGATCCGGTCTCGCTCAAGCTGGCGCTGACATCCTATCTGGTCAGTCTGGCGGTCTTCATCCCGATCAGTGGCTGGATGGCCGATCGCCATGGCGCCCGCCGCATCTTCAGACTGGCCATCCTGGTCTTCATGCTGGGATCGCTGTGCTGTGCCCTCAGCGCCACCCTGTCGGGCTTCGTTCTGGCCCGCTTCGTGCAGGGGATCGGCGGCGCCATGATGGTCCCCGTGGGACGACTGGTGATTGTGCGCAGTACCGCCAAGGCAGATCTGGTGCGCGCCCTGAGCTATCTGACCATTCCCGCCTTGCTCGGCCCGGTGATCGGTCCGCCGCTGGGCGGCTTCATCAGTACCTTCTTCCACTGGCGCTGGATTTTCTTCATCAATCTCCCGATCGGCATCGTCGGCATCGTGCTGGGCGGTCGCTACATTGCCAACCTGAAAGACGCGCAGTTGCCGCCGCTGGATATCCGTGGCTTTCTCCTCAGCGGTGTCGGTCTGTCCGCGCTGATGCTGGGGATGGCGGCAGAAGGCAAGCATCTGATGTCGGGGACGGTCACCTTGCTGGTGAGCGTGCTTGGCGTCGTCTTGCTGCTGGGCTACTGGCGTCATTACCGGCATACTGCCAAGCCCCTGCTGGACCTGTCGCTGTTTCGCCTGCCCACATTTCACGCCAGTGTCATTGGTGGCTTTGTGTTCCGCGTCGGCATCGGCGCCACCCCGTTCCTGCTACCGCTGATGCTGCAATTGGGCTTTGGTCTGACGCCTTTCGCCTCTGGCATGCTGACGTGTTCGACGGCCATCGGTGCCATCTTCATGAAAACCATTGTGATGAAAGTGCTCGAACGCTTCGGATTCCGGCGCGTGCTGATCGTCAACAGCATGCTGGTGGCGCTGTCGATTGCCGCCTATGCGCTGTTTCGTGCCGAGACGCCACATGGCTGGATGCTGCTGGTGTTTGTGCTGGGTGGCTGCTTGCGCTCGCTGCAGTTCACCAGCCTGAACGCCATCGCCTTTGCCGATGTCGACGCGGCGCGCATGAGCCATGCCACCAGTCTGTCTGCCGTGATGCAGCAACTGGCTGCGGGCATGGGGGTCACCATCGGCGCCTTCGCCTTGCAAGGCATTGGCTGGTGGCGTGGCCATGCTGCACTGGTCAGCAGCGACTTTGCCCTGGCCTTTCTGTTCATGGGCGTACTGACATGGTGTTCAACAGTCTTGTTTCTGCCGCTGCCGCCGCATGCCGGTGCGCAGCTTGCCCGACGCCCTTCCCCCTGAGGAGAAATCATGACAAACGAAACCAGTGCAGGCTGGTGCATCCAGCAGCAGCTCAACCGTTTTGCCAACTGCTTTGATTTGAAGTCCTGGGACGAGATGGCCGAATGTCTGGCCGAGACGCTGTATACCGATTATTCCGATTTGCGTGGTACACCGCCCGAAACCCTCAGCCGCGAACGTTATATCGCCCTGCGGCGCGAGGCGCTGGATGGCCTGAAAACCCACCATCTGTATGCCAATCATGAGATCACGCTGAACCAGACAGGGGCTACGGCCAGGGTCTCCGCCCTGATACAACGCCTGAGTCCGGATGGTCAGGTGCTGGACACGCATTGCGTTTACCTGTTCGAACTGGATCAGCACGGAACAAACTGGGTGATCCGCGCCATCACCCAGAAAGTGCTGTGGACGCAGGGAAATCCGGCGATTCATGCCGGGATCGGACGTCAGGATCCTTCTCGGCAAACTACCAGCTGATGGTACGTGCCATATGGGTCTCGATCGCCCAATCCTTCTTGTACTGGTGATAGTTGCGGCCGAAAGAATAGCGCAGGGGGATTTTCCAGTCCTGGCTCTGCTGCCAGCAGGCGGAGAGGTTGAGCCATGTCACCACATTGCCCGGTGACAGGTGCTCCCACTGATGGTCGTAGCCGCCATTGATGTACTCGACGGCGTAACAGCGCGCCGACCGTGCCGTCAGCAACAGCTGATAGGCGGCCGGCTCACCATTCATCAGCGCCACATGGCCGGTCATCAGCGGGAAGAGTGCCTCGAAAAAGCGCGGCAGTGTCGCCAGGGTGTGGTGCGGCTTGTTCCAGCGACGCTGGAACACATCGGCGTAGACGGCAGCCAGCTCCGCCGGAGTGAACTGATCGATGCGCCGGATTTCGCCACCATCACGCTCCCAGACCCGAGCCTGAGTACGGCGCCGCTTGCAGGTGCTGGAGGCCAGTCCATCCGGCCCCAGTCCTTTGGCCAGACAAAGCCAGCGTTTGTTCAGCTTGAGTGTGGCATTACTGACCTGGGGGGCACTCAAGGGCGACAGATAGCGGGTCTTGAAGCCGATGGCGCCACGAAAACCGGCAGACAGGGGCAGGATGATCTCGGGAACGCCAAAGTCGCAGCGTGCATCAATACCGAAATGTACCTGCGCATCATGATCACCTGCCAGATAGTTGCCCCAGGTCGCCATGGCGGCCAGCGGTTCGCCCTGCTTGTCCCACTTGCCATAGAACGCCGGCCGGCAACCCGTTTCTTCCGCGATAAATTCAAGTACCCGGGGATGGGTGATCACCCCGCCGCCGTGATTTTGCCATGCGGAGGCATACAGATCGGCAGGGAGGGTTTTCCAACCAAGAGCGCGCAGAAAGGACATATCGTTACCTGGAGCAGGGGGAGCAGGGGCGGCCTCAAGTCGAAAGCCGTATGTGAATTGCCGGACATATTACTATATCGTCAAATACCCGGCAAAAAGGCGCCGTTACCCCCAGCCTCCCGGGCGACCTGCCAACTGACTCGCAGCAGGGACGCCAGGTAAGTCGGACCGACTTGCTGCTGAGCGTCCCTGCGCTTTATTGCAACCAGACGAATCCGGCCATGACCTCGATCAGGGCATCCTGCCAGCTTTGCGTGTTCATGATCGCCTCCAGCAGGCGACAGTCCGACGGACGGGCCTCGCCTGTTTACGTTCCGGTGCCAGGCAGGGCAGTGCCTGCCTCCTTGTTTCTTTATAACGCCTGTCGCCGAGTTTGCCGTTCGGGTCGCGGTATCAGGTCAAGACCGGATAGTCTGCCGTTCCCGGTACGCGCACCATGCCGCCATGAATCCTGTCCCTGCGACCTTTCCTGTCTTTCACTGGCTGGCGGAACAACTGCAGACACCGGACTGGCAAGCCCGCAGCCTGATCCTCCAGGGGCAGCTGGGCGAGCAGTGTCTGCGTGCGCGGCAGTTTGCACATGGCTTGGCGGTCGCCATCAGCGTGGATCGTCCGCCCAGTCAGTGCCGCGCAGCCTGCCTGCTGCTGGCGGCGACCCCCGAGGCCTGTGATGACGCGCTCTATCTGGCAGAGGGCAAACTCTGGCTGTGGCGACGTTTTGCCCCGGCGCTGACGCTGGCTGAATTTGACCTGCTGTTCAAGCAGCAGCAGATCATGGTGCAACTGCTGGCCTGGCGTATCTCGCGTGTCGAGCCGGTTTCGCGGACATGGGGAGGGCGGCTGTGAGGCGATTCGGCATTCTGCTCGCGCTATGTTCGGCGCAGGCCTGGACTCAAGCGATTCCCTGGCAAGGACCGGTATTCTTCCTCACCAGTCGGCAGATGCCGCTGGCCGAGGTGCTGGGCGAGCTGGGCGCCAACTATCGCCTGCCCGTGGTCGTCAGTCCGGCCATCCGCGACAGCTTCAGCGGCCGGCTGGCTGAAACGCATCCCGGCGAGGCCCTGTCCACGCTGAGCCGGCAGTATCAGCTCATGCCTTACTACGACGGGCAGGCACTCTACCTCTATAAGGCCGAAGAAATGGATCGCAGTGTGCTGACCCCGGCAGCCTTGCCGGCGGCCACGTTGCTGGCCCAACTGAAGGACGCCGGCCTGAGTGATGCGCAGGCTTGCCGGTTGTCCTTGCTGGATCAGAGTAATGCGCTGCAGGTCGCGGGTGTGCCTGTCTGCCTGAGTCGCCTGACGCTCATGGCCAAGCAACTGGATAGCCAGTATGCCGAACAGGCACAGCGTCAGGATGTGGTGCAGGTTTACCCCCTGCGCTATGCCAGTGCGGCGGACAGCAGTTATAGCTTCCGTGGCCAGAGTGTGCTCGTGCCGGGCATCGTCTCGGTGCTGCGCGACATGACGCACAGCCCGGCATCCGGCACCGGGGGGGCTGCGGTGAAGACAGCCAGCGGCCTGCCAGTGTTCTCGGCTGACAGCCAGCGCAATGCCGTACTGGTTCGTGACCTGGCCAAAAACCAGAACGTGTACCGCGATCTGATTCGTCAACTGGATCATCGGCCAACACTGATCGAGATCTCGGTCGAGATCCTGGATGTCGATGCCGCCGATATTGATCAGCTTGGCGTCGACTGGCAGGGTAATGCCGCCATCGGCGGCGGTGCCGTGGCCTTCAATGCCAATACCGGTTTGTCGGGGGGCAGCTTCTCCTCCCTGGTGTCCAACACTCAGTCCTTCCTGGTGCGGCTCAGTGCCCTGACGGCACGTTCGCGTGCCCGCATTATTTCCCGACCGTCCGTGGTGACGCTGGATAACGTGCAAGCGGTACTGGATCGCAACATCACCTTCTATACCAAGCTGGCCAGCGATAGCAATCCGCAACTGGCCTCGGTCTCTGCCGGCGAGTTGATGCGGGTGACACCGCGGCTGATCCACGAGCCGGACCAGCCGGAAAGGGTATTGCTGACGTTGAATATCCAGGACGGTCGGCAAGCGCCGCCGGTCAGCGAGGTCGAGTCTCTGCCCCAGGTGCAGAATGCCGAGATCAGTACCCAGGCCACGCTGCAAACCGGCCAGGCGCTGTTGTTGGGCGGCTTTGTCGAAAACGAAGCGGTGCAGGGGGAGCGCAAGGTGCCACTGCTGGGCGACCTGCCGCTGTTGGGGGGGCTGTTCCGCAGCAAGGCGACCAGCGGACGCAGCATGCTGCGCCTGTTCCTGATCCGTGCCGAACCACGCGCGGTCTAGCCCGAGATGGATCCACGACCCGCCTGTCCTTACCAACTCCTGCTGCTGAGCGGCCCGCTGGCCGGTCGTACCCTGCCGCTGGCGATTGGCACCCTGACCGTGGGCGATGAGGCGTCCGATCTTGCCCTGGGCCTGGAGGGCGGGTGCCAGGCACACTTGCAGATCGATGAGGCAGGCATCGCGCTGTCAAACGCCATTCCTTGCTGGGTGAATGGCCTGCCCCAGCCGCCCGGACTGCTTCCCCTGGGCAGCCTGATTGATCTGGCGGGCCTGCACTTTGTACTGGCGGCGGAGGGCGAGACGGTACAAGCCCTGCCGCTGCTGCCCAGAGCGGTCCGGGCAGCGTCCCGGCCGCACTGGCCCCTCTGGCTGGGGCTGAGTCTGCTGCCACTGCTCATCGGCAGCGCATGGCTGCTGTTCGCGCCGCCGCCGGCATCGGATCTGCGCTGGCTGCAGCAAGCCAGTGCGCACTGGCCAGGTCTGCAATGGCAGACCATGGCGGATGGCAGTCTGCAAATTACCGGGCAGTGCACAGACAGTCGCTCTCTGGCCGGTTTGCGGCAGCAACTGGCACGGCACGGTGTTCGCTACCGCTGGCAGGTCTCCTGCCAGGATGAATGGATGGCCAGTGTGCGGGCGCTGCTGCAAAACCATGGCTATGCCCAGGCTCAGCTGACGATCACGGCCGACGGCATTCTGCAGATTGCTGCCCCCTGGCGCCAGGGAGGGTCCCTGGCAAGTCTCATGGCGGGGCTGGATCAAATACCGGGCTTGCCTCACTGGCAATTGCGGCCACCGGATGGCGTTCCGCTGGCGAGCATCGTGGCAGCCCTGCAGCAACTTGGCCAACTCGATGGCCTGAGTGCCCGGCATGGCGCACAGGGCTGGTTACTTTCCGGTGCCCTGTCGCCAGCGCGCTGGCAACGACTGCGACAAGCCATGACCGATCCGCAGTCCCCTTTGTACGCCAGTCGCTTGCTCGATGCGCCCGAGGCGCCGACCTACGTCGAGGGCTTGTCAGATCAGATGGCCGCCATCGGCGGCAGCCGAGAATCCCCATTCCTGATCATGCGTAACGGCCTGCGGCTGCAAGTAGGTAGTCAACTGGCGGGCGACTGGCAGATTCTGGCCATTTTTCCCGATGGGGTGTCCCTGCTCGGGCGTGACAGCCTGCTGTTCTGGCGTGTCGATGGCTGAGTGCGATGCCGTTTGCCTGACTGCGCTGGAGACACGGCTGGCCGAGGATGTCTCGGGGCGGGTTTGTGCTGAATGGCTGCGCCTGCTGGAGGGGGCGTCGCTGGCCTGCCGGCGCCAGATGCGTCAGGGGATGAACGCCAGTGCACTGGCGGCCTGCCAGCGGCGCTGCCAGTCGCTGGAGGCGGCGATGTCGGTGATTCGTGCTTTGTGGGCCCGTCACCATGGTGCAGCGCGCTAATCAGGTGATGACCCGATAGGGGGGCGCCGGGCATGTCGCCATGATGTTGCCCATGCAGATCATCAAGGAGCCGACATGCTCAATGTCTATATCATTCTGGCCAACGACAGTGGCTTTATCCGACATGAAGCGCTTCGTCAGCCGGTTCAGCCGGGTTACGTTTACTGGCTGCTTGACCGGGATACCGCGCTGACGGTCAGTGCCCAATGTCAGTGCTATGTCTTTTCCTCCCTGGAGTTGCAGACGATCTACCGGGACATTCGTCACCTGATTCGTACCCCGGCGCAAAGTTACACGCGGCTGCCCAAGGTGCATGCGGTGGCCGTGGACGCCGGCATGCAGCGGGCTATCAGCCAGATGGCCGGACTGAGCAAGACGGCGATGCTGCATTTCCTCTGCATGTACTGTCTGCTGGCGGACAAGGGGCAATGGGCCGGACTGTTGCAACGTGCCATCGCCGCCGATGGCGATATGTTCGAGTTCATCCACCAGCATCGACTCGAGTCCTGGCCGGTACAGCGTTACGCCGATGAGATGGGCTTGTCGCTGCGAAAATTTAATCAGCTCTTTCGCGAGAAGTTCGGCCAGTCGGCCAAACAATGGCTGACTGTCCAGCGTCTGGAGCATGCCCATCATCTGCTGCAAAGCACAGACAAAAAGGTGATTGATGTGGCGGTAGAGTGCGGTTTCTGTAACCACGCGCACTTCTCCGACAGTTTCAGGCGCCACTTCCAGATGTCGCCGAGCGCGGTCCGGCGTCAGTCGGTCTTGCCCCGCCTGGCCGCCACCGTGCCGATGGGGTGTGCCGCATGAATATCGATGCCATCGTTTCCAGCCTGAACGCCCAATTGGCACAGGCGGCCAGCCAGATGGCCGCGGTGACCGCCAGCGATGTCACCGAGAATCCGGCCGCCATGCTGCAGATGCAATATGCCATGCAGCAGTACAGCACCATGATCAACTACGAAAGCTCGGTGATGAAGGCCTTCAAGGACATGATGGCCGGCATCATCGCCAAATTGTGAGCCAGGCACCCCTGCCCGGCGAGACGGGTCTGCTGCGCAAGCTGGTTGTCGAGGCGGGGTTTGCCGCGGTACAGCATGGAATGCGATGCGAAATGCGCCAGATTGAGCAGGCCTTGGCCGACTGGCTGGACGATGCAGATCTTTTGGCACTCTGTCGCGCCATCCTGTTGTTTGGCCAGGGTGAGTATGGCCAGGTCGAATCGTTGATCGCCGGGCTGGATCCTGCCCTCTGTGCCCCCTTGCGAGCGGTGTTGCCGCTCGCTACCGATGAAGGAGAACGCCATGACCATCGAACCTCTGGCGGGTGCCCGCCCCCTCTCCGCCCTGGATCGCCCCCTGCCACCGCCACCGTCGGCACAAGCCGTGGATCGCTTTGCCGCCCTGTTGTCGGCCGAGGCGCCGGGCTCGCCGGAGGGCATGCTGCAGGCACAGGGTGCGTTGACGCAACTGACGCTGGGCAGTGATCTGACGGCCAAAGTTGCCGGGGCGCTGACGCAGGCCATCAACAAGCTGGTCAACCTGCAATGAGACAGATGCGTCTGGGCGTCGTCTGTCTGACCCTGCTGCTCACGGCCTGCAAGGCCGATCTGTATGGACAGCTGGGCGAGGTGGAGGCCAACCGAATGTTGGCACTGTTGTTATTCCATCAGATTCCCGCTGAGAAGGTGCGCGACAAAGAGGGCTATTTGCTGCGGGTCGATCCCTCGCGCTTTGTCGAGGCTGAAGAGTTGCTGCGGCAAAGCGGAATGCCTCACCGGCAGCGAGTCGGCATTGCCGATCTGTTTCCGGCCGGGCAACTGGTGTCGTCACCCGAGCAGGAAGCGGCCAAGCTGCGATTCATCAAAGGGCAGGAGATGGAAAATCTGCTCAGTCGCATCGAGGGTGTGATCAGTGCTGACGTCTCCGTGGCCGAAAGCGTGGCGCGAGAGGGAGAACCGGCGACCTCGGCCAGTGCCGCGGTGTACATCCAGTACAGCCCGGCATTCAACCTCGCGCCACGCGAGGCTGAGCTGCGCGCTCTGGTCAGTCACGGCATTCCGGGGCTGAGCCCGGAGCAGGTCAGCCTGGTCATGCAGCAGGCCGACCTGCCTCTGACCGATCCGCCTCCCCCCGCCTGGCGCGAGCGTGTGCTGCTCTGGGGCGGCGTGGGGGGAGTGTTGTCTGTGGTACTGGCCCTCACGGGCTGGTGGTTCTGGCGCAAGCGCCGTTGAGCATGCTGCCCGAACCGCTCTATCTGACGCTCTGGTTCCAGCCCGGTGCCTGCATGGACAGCTCATGGTGGCATCACCTGGGTCTGCAGGCCTGGCAGACGGCCTATGAGCAACATGCCGGGCTGCGACCGGTGCTGGATCAGCGCCTGGGCAACCTGCTGGCACAGCAGGGCCCGCCGCCTGAAGTGGGGGATGCTGTCCTGTTGTCCAGGCTGTGTGCGGCCAACAGTCGTCAGCGCTGTGTGACGGCGTTGGGCCTGCAGGCGCTTGGCTGTGCTGATTATCTGCTGCGCAAACCCTGGCGCCAGGCCCTGGCCGGCGTGTTCACCGGTGACGAACTCTCCCGACTGCAGTTGCTGTTGCCGCCCGGCACCCGAGCCATGCCGACATTGGCGCCAAGTGAACTGGCCGAGGTGGCTGAGCGCCTGGGGGCGGGCCGTCTCGCGGCGGCCAGCGAGCCTTTTCTGTCGCTGTTTCGCCTGCTGTGGCCGTTGCCTGACATGCTGCCGGCCAGACAGTCCCTGCAACCGCTGCTGACGAGGATCGTGCGTTGGATGTGATGGCCAATCCCCTGATGCTGCACTGGGAGAGTGTGCCCTTGCCCTGCCCGGCGCAGGGGGTGCTGCGCGCCAGTGAGCTGGCGAGTGTACGTTCGCTGGTCCGGGCCATCGACATGGCGCAGCAGCAGCTGACGGATTTGCAGCAGGCTGTCGAACAGCTGCAGCATGAGGCCGAAGTCCGGCAACAGCGCTGGCAGCAGCAGGCGGTGGCACGAGTCCGGGCCGAATGTGCCGCTTTGCGGCAGGAAGCCCGTGATGCGGCGGTGGCCGAGACCGTGCAGTGGATGCAGGCGGAAATGGCGCTGGAACAGCAAGTGGCCCGGCAACTGCTGGCACGATGGCGACCGACGTTGGCGGCAGGACTGCACGCGCTGCTGGGACAGCAGGATCAGGTGAACTGGCTGTTGCAGCAATTGGATCAACAGATGCCGGCTTTGCTGGCACAGGGCCGCCTGTTGCTGAGTGTGTCGCCGGAGCAGGTCGATCAGATTCGGTGCGCGCTGGCTGATGAGCCGTTGCTCAGGGTCGCGGCAGATGTCAGCTTGCAGCCTGGTCAGGCGGTTCTGGATAACGGATTGGTACGCGTGACGCTGGATGTGCCGGCCCAGCTGACCTGGTTGCTGCAGCAACTCGCCGGCTGTGATGAGGAAGGCCGCCATGCTGGATAGCCTGCGTGGCACGAGCGGGCCGTCCTTGCCATCCCCCATGCCGACGGTGTCGCTTCCCGCCGGCGTGGTGGCTGTTGCCAGCGATTCGGTGTGGTTACAGGCGGGGGCGACGCTGGCGGAGGATCAGACCGATGCCCTGTCGGAAACCTTTGAGGATCTGGGCTTTGCGCTCGGTTCGCAACGCAGTGGCGAGGCCGCCCGGCGCAGCGGCAAAGAGCCGGGGCGGGTGCTGGCCCAAAAACTGATACTGGAAATTCAGGCCATTGAGGCCCTGACGCTGGAAAGTGCGCTGCAGGACATGGGCAACTGGCAGGCTGCCTTGCACTCCCGTCAGGCCCTGGCTCAGTTTGTGCAGCAGGATCCGGTGCGCATGGCGCTGTTGTTGTCGCTGGTGCTGGCGCGTACGCGTCAGGATCCGGCGCAGCGTGCCCGTCTGGAGGCTTTGCTGGCCAGCTTGCTGGACGGCGAAGAGATGAGCTTGTCGCTGTTTGGCCTGCTGATCCTCGGGCCTCGCACCAGTGCCTGGCGTGATGGATTGCGGCGACTGTATCACCGTGCAAGCGAACAGCGGCCCCGTCTGTCTCAATGGCTGGCGGATCTCGGTCCGCGTCCGCAGCGACGGCCGATGCTTGTGTCCATGATCCGTGTGCTGTCCTTCGAATTGTCGGCCAGCGGCAAACCGATCGCCGGCAGCCACCTGGCAGCGGTGATCGGTGATCTGCAGCGCCTGCTGGGCATCCTCGGCCTGAGCGGCGCGTGTGATGAGCGTGCTGCCGCCCTGTCGGGATGGGATGATGGTGAGCCCTTGCTGTATGCCCTGGTGCAGATGCTGGAACAGCTCTGGCCCGATGCGGCGTTGATCGAGCCCCTGTTGCCGGAAGGGATGCCGACGCAGCGTTATGCGCTCTGCCAGTGCTTTTACCGTCTGGTGCAGGCCTTGCCCTGGCACTGCTTTGTGGATGCCGAGCACAAGGAACGTCTGCAGGGCGTTCTGTCGGTCTTGCGTGATCAGGCCGCGGAGATGTAGGCGGACGCAGCATGGCTGAAGGGGAGGTCTGGCACGTGAGCCTGGTTTAGGAATGGTCGTAATCGTAGCCTGTTGAGGGCTGGTTAGAATCCGCTGAGATGCCTGCTCAAGGAGGGTGTGGATGAAGAGTCCCGGGATACGCCTGCTGATCGTCGAGGATCATGCCCTGATGGCAGACGGTATCTGCCAGCTATTGCGCGCCCTGCCTCATGTGCAAGTGCTCGGGGTGGTGGCGGACGGGCTGGTCGTTTACGAGCAATGTCTGCGCCTGCAGCCGGATGTGTTGCTGCTTGATCTCGGTCTGCCCGGCATGGATGGTCTGGATGTCATCCTGCATTTGCGTCGTCGCTGGGCAGCCATGCCCATCCTGATTTTCTCTTCCTGCCGCGAGTCGCAGCGCATTCAACGGTGTCTGGCCGCCGGTGCCACCGGCTATGTGCTCAAGCAGAGCCAGCCAAAGGTCTTGTTGGCAGGATTGTCCGAGCTGCTCGCCGGCAAGTGTTTTGTCGATCCGGCGATCAGCATTGCCCCGGTGTCGTCCCGTCGTGCTTCCCTGCCTGCCGAGCATGGCCTGACGCCCAGAGAGCGGCAAGTGCTCAAGCTGATTGCCGAGGGGCGTCGCAACCGCGAAATTGCCCAACTGCTGCTGTTGAGTGTCAAGACCGTGGAGACCCATCGCCTGAACCTGATGCGCAAGCTGGATGCCCACAATGCCGCGACCTTAAGTACCTGGGCGCATCGACTGGGGCTGGTCGGTCACCAGGGGTAAGGCGGGTGGATAGCCAGTGGTCTGCATCAGCCAGCGCAACACTTCGGCGACGGCGGCGAACAGGGATTCCGGGATGTAATCGCCAGGTTTGCAGTCCGCAAACAGCGCCCGGGCCAGCGGCACGCGCTCCACGACCGGGATGCCATGGCGTTCGGCCAGGCGGAGGATATGCCGTGCACGATGATCTCGTCCCATCGCCGTGATCTGAGGCAGCGGTGTATCTCCTGGCACGAAACGCAGGCAGACGGCCAGACGGGTCGGGTTGCGCACCACGACCGAGGCGGCGGCGACTTTGCCAGCCAGCGAGCCGCTCAGCAGCTCCTGATGCAGGTCCTTGCGGCGCTGCCGGATCTCCGGATCCCCTTCGGTGTGCTTGTACTCCTGCTGCAGATCCTTGTGCGACATGCGCAACTGCTTCAGCCACATGAAGCGTTGATAGCCGTAGTCGGCGATGGCGAATACCATGCCGGTGGCCAGCTGAATGCCCCACATCCACAGCAGTAGTCTGGCGCCGACCAGCAAGCCGGCCTGAACACTGGCGCCGGGCAGGTAGGCGAGCGAGGGGCCGTATTGGCGAATCAGATAGGCAAAGGTCAGCCCGAGAATCAGCACCTTGCACAGCGACTTGAGCAGCTCGATCAGATTTTTCATCGACAGCAGGTTTTTGGCATTGCTCAGCGGGTTAATGCGCTGGCCGGAGAGCTTGAGCGCCTTGGGGGCGAACAGAAAACCGGTCTGCAGCAGGCCGCCCGAGATCAGACACAGCACCAGCACCAGGGCAAGGCCGCCGCAAAAGCGCAGCCAGAGCCAGCCCAGATGAGGCAGATAGCGTGCCAGTGCGCCGCCCAGATCTTGCTGCCCGACCGCGATGACCAGCCAGAGATCCTCGGCCAGGGCGTCGTAAAGCGCCTTGCCTTCCAGCATCAGCCATAGCAATACCACGCCACTCTGTATCACCAGACCGACATCCTGGCTGCGTGCGATTTGCCCCTCCTTGCGCGCGTCGCGGAGGCGCTTGGCGGTTGGTTTTTCCTTCTTTTCTTCGCTCATGGAGACGTGAGCAGTCCCTGCAACAGCGGCGCGTCAAAATGGACAAACCGGTCGTCGACCTGTTGCAGGCCGTACTGCAGCGCCAGCAGCAGCATCAACAGGACGGCCAGGCTCTTGATCGGCATCGACAGCGAAAAGACATTGAGCTGCTGCACCGTGCGGTTGATCAGACCGAGACCCAGATCGATCAGCACCATGATGACCACGCCCGGCATGGCAAAGCGCAGCGCCAGCGCATACATCATTTGCCAGGAGGTATCGAGTAGTCGCAGAAAGCCGGGACCAAACTGCCAGTGGCCCCCCGGCGGCAACTGCCGATAGGAGTCGAGCAAGGCATTGATCAGCGCATGAAAGCCGCCACTGACCAGAAACACGGTGGCCAGCAACTGGGCGAACAAGAAGCCGAGCGCCGAGGACTGGCTGCCCAGCAAGGGGTTGAGCACGCTGGCCATGGATGCACCGCGCATGGTGTCGAGCACGAAGCCGGCCATGTCGAGGGCCCAGAACGGCAGCGCTGCCGCAAACCCCAGCAACAGCCCAATGGTCAGCTCGCCGGCCAGCAGCAGAGCATAAGCCAGGGGCTGCGTCCCCGGATCGGGCAAGGAAACGTCCCAAAAAAAGGGCAGCGACATGAATGCGGCCATCAGGGCCAGGGTGTTGCGGATCAGGCTGCCCCCCAGCATGCCGGGGGCGAATAGTGGCACCAGCAGCATGGCGCCCAGCGGTCGCATGGCAGCCAGCAGGGTCAGTGCCACCAGGGCTGTCAGTGGTGGCATGTTCATCTCATGCGTCCGATCAGCGACAGGCAGTGATCGGCGTAACGCATCAGAACATTGCCCATCCAGTGGTAGCTGATGGCCAGGGTCAGGCTGGCCGCCACCAGCTTGATCAGGAACGGCACAGTCTGGTCCTGAATCTGGGTCAGTGCCTGAAACAGGCTGACCAGCATGCCGACCAGCGCGGCGACCAGAATGACTGGCAGAGACAGAATCAGCACCAGCCACATGAGTTCGCGTGCCAGCTGAATGATCAGGGACAGGGCCATGGTCGCTATCACTGATACGACAGCAACAGCTGATCGAGTAGCTTTCCCCAGCCGCCAATCAGCACGAAGATCAGTAATTTGAACGGCATCGATACCGTCATGGGAGACACCATCATCATGCCCATGGCCAGCAAGATGTTGGACACGATCAGATCGATGGCGATGAAGGGCAGAAACAGCAGCAGGCCGATCTTGAAGGCCTCGATCAACTGACTGACGGCAAAGGCCGGCATCAGGATCAGCAGGGAGTCGTCGCTGAGCTGCGCCCGCAGAGAGGCTGGCCAGGTACGCCGGGTGGCATCGCGAAAATAGCGCAGTTGTTCTGCCGCGGTGTACTTGCGCAGGAACTGGCGGTAGGGGTCGAGGGTGTCGTCCTGCAGCCTTTCCCAGCGCAGGCCCTGCTTGTCGGGATGTGCAGCGAGACGTTGCTGCACCGCCTGTCCGACCGGCGCCATGATGAACAGCGTCAGTACCAGTGCCAGGCCGTACAGCGCCATATTGGGCGGGATTTGCTGGATGCCCAGGGCATTGCGCAGCAGCGAAAAGACCACTGCCAGCTTGAGAAAGCAGGTGCCCATGACGACCAGCAGCGGCAACAGGGACAGCAGGGACAACAGCAAGATCAATTGCTCGGAAGATGGGGGCAGGGCGATGGTCGGCATCGGCGCTTTCTCTCGGTCAGGTGAGGCATTGTTGTCGCTGCGCCGCGCCAGGGGTATCAGGTGTGTACCTGATGTGAGCGAGGCCGTCGCTGCGGCATCATCCAGGCTCCGCGAGCTGAGCTGGGTGTGAGATGGATCTGCAATGGCAACGAGAGATGGAAGTCTGGCAGCGTTTGTGGGGCTGTCAGCAGATTGTGCAGGCCGAGTGTCTGTCCCTGTCTCTGAGTGAGGGCGAGCGGCTGCAGGTCGAGCCGTTGCAGGACCGGGCGCTGATCAGCTGCGCGCGTCGTGTCTCGCCTGTCTCGCAGATGACGATGCTCGGGCATGTGCTGAGTTTGCTGACGCCGGAGGCCGCGGCCGGTTTGCCCCTGCGTGCCTGGCTGGGGCAGGGCAGTCTGTGGCTGGCCGTGACCATGCCCCCCGGCGCTGGCGCCGAAGCCTGGTATGGACTGGCCCGCCAGATGAAAAGTCTGCTGGATCGCGCCATACGGATGTCGGCATGAGGGCGCTGCATGCCTGGCTGAGCCAACTCAGGGGCCGGCAGGATATGGCCCTGGCCGCGGTGCTGTTGCTGGCCGTATTCATGATGATCCTGCCTTTGCCGACCCCGCTGGTGGATCTGTTGATTGCCATCAATCTCGGTTTGTCGATTCTGCTACTGATGGTGGCGCTGTATCTGCGTGAGCCGATGGAGTTCTCGGCGTTCCCTTCTGTGTTGCTGATCACCACGCTGTACCGGCTGGCGCTGACCATCAGTACCAGTCGTCTGATTCTGTTGCAGCATGATGCCGGCGAGATCGTGCAGACCTTTGGCAATTTCGCCATTGGCGGCAATCTGGCGGTCGGTCTGATCGTGTTTGCCATCATTACCGTGGTTCAGTTCATTGTCATTACCAAGGGGTCGGAGCGCGTGGCCGAAGTGGGCGCCCGCTTTTCTCTCGATGCCATGCCGGGCAAGCAGATGAGCATCGATGGTGATTTGCGCAATGGTGCCATCGATGCGGCGGAGGCACGGCGCCTGCGGGCGCAGGTGCAGAAGGAGAGCCAGCTGTATGGCGCCATGGATGGCGCGATGAAGTTCGTCAAGGGCGATGCCATTGCTTCGATTGTGGTGATCCTGGTGAATATTCTCGGCGGGATCACCATCGGGGTGTTCCGCGAAGGCATGAGTGCCGGTGAGGCGGCGGCGACTTACGCCATTCTGTCCGTGGGCGATGGGCTGATCGCCCAGATTCCGGCCCTGCTGATTTCGATTGCCGCCGGCATCATCGTGACCCGTGTGCCGGGAGAGACACGCCGCAATCTCGCCGTGGAGTTGTCCGGCCAGATTGCGCGCCATCACAGTGCCTTGTGGCTGGTCGCCGGGGTGCTGGTGTTGTTTTCCCTGTTGCCCGGTTTCCCGACCTTGATCTTCCTGCTGCTGGCGGCCGGTGTCGGCGGTGTGGCGTATTCCGTGCCGCGTCAGCCCGCGCCCGAGGCCGCCGGTGTCGCCGATCGCGCCAGTGCCGCTACGGGCGAAGCCAGCGACCATCTGGTGGTGGGCGCCGTGCCTTTATTGCTGCGGGTGGATGTCCGTCTGGGACAGGACGAGGGGCTGCGCCAGCGTCTGCAGGCCTTGCCACAAGGGTGGTTCGAGCGTACTGGCCTGCCGCTGCCCGAGATTGAGTTGCGCGGAGAGGCGACACTGGCCCCAGGCGAGATCGATGTGCAGTTGTTTCAGGAGTCCCTGTTGCGCCTGACATTGCCGGATCTGGCCTTGCTGGATCCCCGGCAACAGGATGTCCCTGATGACCCCGTGATGACGACGCCCTTGCCGCAGTATGGCGCGATGCGGCTGCACTGGTATGCCCCCTCCGCGCAGCCTGGCTTGCTGCAGGGCCATGAGCGCATCACCGGCTTGCTGAGCTGGTTGCTGTCGCGGCATGGGGCGGAGCTGATTGGCGTGCAGGAGGCGCGTTTCCTCATGGATCGGATGGAGCAGCGCTATCCGGAGCTGGTCAAGGAGCTGCAGCGTCATCTGCCGGTGGTGCGGGTGGCCGATGTCTTGCGGCGCCTGGTGGCGGAAGAGGTGGGGATTCGCGATCTGCGCGCGGTCTTCCAGGCGCTGGTCGAGTGGGCGCCGATTGAGAAGGATCCGGTGATGCTGGCCGAGTATGCCCGGCTCGGGCTGGCCCGCCACATTCTGGGGCGATATCGCCAGGATACGGCGGTGATTCAGGCCTGGCTCATCGGCAGTCAGATCGAAGAGCAACTGCGCGAGTCGGTGCGTCAGACCTCCGCTGGCTCGTATTCGGCGCTGTCGGCTGAAGAGAACGAACGCATTCTTGCGCAGATACGGGCCGCGCTGTCGCCTGCCTGCCCGCCCGGTACGCTGCTGGTGACCGCCATTGATGTGCGCCGCTTCGTACGCAAACTGATCGAGCGTGAACTGAGCCATGTGCCGGTACTGTCGTTTCAGGAGATCGGCAACGAGGTGGAGATGCAGGTATTGGGCCATATCGAGTTAAAGGATGAGGTGGATGCGTTTACCGGATATTGAGGCGGTGCTGTCGCATCTGTCGCTGCCGGACTTGCCGCTGGCGTGGTCGTGCCGGCGCGAGGGGCGCCTGACCGAGGTGGGGGCGGCATGTCTGCAGGCGCCATTGCCGGGGGCGAAGCTGGGGGAGTTGTGTCGCTTCGGTGAGCGGCATCTGGCCGAGGTGATTGCCCTGCGTGGCGAGCAGGCGCTGCTCTCGCCGTTTTGTGAACCGCTGGGTGTGGGGCTGGGCGATTGGGTGCTGGCCACCGGCCAGACATTACAGGTGCCGGTCGGCGAAGCCTTGCTCGGCAGGGTACTGGATGCCCTGGGCGAGCCGCTGGATGGTCAGCCACTGCATCCGCAGGCATGGCGTGCGGCGGAGGCCGACCCGCCGTCCCCCTTGCAACGTGCGGTGATTTCCCGGCCCTTGCCGGTCGGGGTGCGCGCCATTGATGCGGCGCTGACCGTCGGTGAGGGCCAGCGCATGGGAATCTTTGCACCGCCAGGCTGTGGCAAGAGCACGCTGCTGGGCATGTTGAGTACTGGGGCCGAGGTGGACGTGGTGGTGCTGGCACTGATCGGTGAACGGGGCCGGGAGGTGCGCGAGTTTTTGCAGCATGTCCTGAGCCCGGCTGTGCGCGCACGCAGTGTGCTGGTGGTGGCCACCTCGGATCGCCCTGCACTGGAGCGTATCAAGGCCGCCGCCACGGCGACCACCATGGCCGAGGCATTTCGTGAGGCCGGCATGAAGGTGTTGCTGCTGGTGGACTCGCTGACGCGCTATGCACGCGCGGTGCGCGAGGTGGCGCTGGCGGCAGGGGAGCCGCTGGTAGCCGGCGGGTATCCCCCCAGTCTGTATGCGCGTCTGCCTCGTTTGCTGGAGAGACCGGGCTGTCTGGCTCAGGGCAGTATCAGCGCCTTTTATACCGTGCTGATGGAGGACCGGGCCGATCCGCTGGCCGAGGAGGTGCGTTCGCTGCTGGATGGGCACATTGTCCTGTCGCGCAAGCTGGCCGAAGCCAATCACTATCCGGCGATTGATCTTCTGGCCAGTATCAGCCGGGTGATGCCGCTGGTGACCTCGCCAGCGCAGCGCGAGCAGGCGGCCAGGGTGCGCCAGTGGCTGGCGACCTGGCAGGAGATCGAGTTGTTGTTGCGCATCGGGGAATACCAGCCAGGTCAGGATGCCCTGGCGGACGAGGCGGTGGCTCGCCGCGAGGCGATTCGGGATTTGCTGTGTCAGCCGGTGTCACTGCATTGCGGATTTGACGAGACACTGGCCATGCTGGATGAGGTGGCGAGCGGCGCATGCTGAACCAGCTGCAAGCCATCAAGCTGCGGCGTGCTCAGGGGGTGCGGCGTGCCATGGCGCAGACCCAGCAGCGTCAGCAGGACCTGCTGGTGCAGCAGGCGGCGCTGCAGCAGGAGATCGGTCAGCAGCGCCATGTCTTGTTGCATTTGCTGGGCGAGCAGGGCACTTACAGTCAGGGGGCGCTGGCGCGGCTGCGCGCTCGCATCGTCAGCACGCAGCAGACTTTGCAGGGCCTGCGGCAGACGCGGCAGCGTCTGCAAGCAGAGATGGCCGCCCTTGAGCGGACGCTGGCGGAGCAAACAGGACACTGGCGACAGTTGCAGCGTCAGCTGGAAAAACTGCTGTGGATGAAAGAGAGGGAATGATGGCGTACTGGCACCGAACATCGCTGCTGCCGGCGACCGTCCATGCTGTCGAGACCGAGGCGCCGGCCCGCTCCGGCATGACGGCGCGGCAGGCGGCTTTTCAGCGCGAAATGCTTGCTGGGGGCGCGGCCGGACCGGCGGATGACTTGCTGCCGGGGCTGGTGAGCGATGCCGAACCTCTGCGCTGTATGGTGAGCGATGGCCCGCTGGCGGGACTGCAACTGGTGCTGGCATGGCGTCATCCTCGCCTGTGTCTGTCTCTGAGCTCGCCGGACCCGGCGTTGCGCCGCCGGCTGCGGCAGCAGCGCGATGGGCTGCGCACGGCACTCGAACAGGGGTTGGGCGTGCCGGTCGAGTTGCAGGTGGCGGGGGAATCCGGTGATTGAGTTGCCCAGGCTGCTGGCACTGAGCCGCCAGGGCGCTTCTGCCCCCTGGCGCGACGGCTTGCAGCATGCCCATTACCGCCAGGCTCAGGGGCCGGGTGTGCGGTTGCGCGCTTCCTGTGAAGGGGTGCCGGTGGCCTTCTGGGTGCCAGAGCCAGAGTGGTGTCACTGGTTGTCTCCGCTTCTTCCCGTGCCGAACCTGTCGGCGCTGGCGCAAGACTGGCAGGCCGCGGCGGCCGCCTGGACACTGGCGGTTCTGGAGCCGGTCTGGCAGGCGCTGGCGCTGCCGCTGTGTCGCGAGGCGCAACTGGACGCGGCGCCGGCGCCAGACAGTGCCTGCTGGTGTTTGTGCTTCGAGGCGGCAGGCAGACGATTGCCGCTCTATATCGAGGTGCTGCCGGGGGAGTGGCTGATGCGCTGGCTGAGTACCATGTCGCCGCCGGACATCGGGCTGAATTTGCCGCTTGGCATAGGCTGGTGTGCCTGGCCACCGGGGGGGGCTCAGCTTGGCGATGCCTTGCCGGTGCTGGCTGCGGCCGAGGCACTGGATGTGTTCTGGCTCGATCCGCTGGCTTCGCCGGGGCGGGTGCAGTTGTTATCGCCGGATCGACTGCAGGTCGTGGATTCGATGGTGCCGGCCATGCCGGACGATGAGAGAGCGGGCTGGCTGGCGGTCGAAGTGGGGCAGGTGCAGCTGGCGGCGCAGGATGTCTGGCCCTGGCAAGCCGGAAAGATCATGGCGGTGCAGTCTGCCGCCAATCCGCTGGTGCGTCTGAGTAGCGCGCGCGGGGTGGTGGCACAGGGGGGGCTGCTGCAATGGCAGCAGGGCTGGGCGGTCTGCCTGGCGGGGACGCCGGCGGCGCCCGACTGAGTCCGGCTCAGGGCCCTGGCGGTACCAGGCGGGCGTTTGACAACGAGGCCACTTCGGGGTGATCCGGCTCGATCTGTCCGTCTTCATCCACCAGCCGCAAGGGCAGACGCGCCAAGTCGGCCATGACGTCGCCCTCCTTGCCGGTTTCCGGGTCGCCGAGCAAGGCCAGCAGCGACAGGCGGTAGGCGGTTTCGTTATAGGTTTCCGCCAGCACCGCCTCGCTGAGCGGTGTGGCCTCGCGCAGTCCGGCCAGCGCTTCGTACAGCGACTCGGCCGCCAGCAGGCGCTCGATCTCCACGCCTTCGGACGCCGGGGCCGCCGCTGCACCGGGCAGGACGGCCTCTTCGGCCCGGGCGCGTTCACGCGCCAGCAGTTCAAACTCGGCGACATCGGCCATTTCTGCCCCGGAGAGGAAGGCCGGTTCGGGGCAGAAGGACAGCCGTTCGGCCAGCAGGGTGGCCAATTGCTCGGCGGACAGGTGGCGCAGATAGTCGGCGATATCGGTCGAGGTCAGCCCCGAGGTGCCCAGATGAACACGTTGGGCCGATAGTTGTGCCAGCCGCCGCTCGAAGGTGCCGGCCAGCGCCAGCATGCGGCTTTGGGCCAGGGCAATGGCCTGGGCCTGATTCAGCGTGGCGAGGCTGAGGTCTTCGCTGGCGGTCAGTGAGCGGATGACTTCGGTGGACTTGCCGACCCAGCGCCAGACCGCCTCCAGCCGATGCTGGGCGGCACGAATGCGGAATTCAGAGCGGGACTCGAGGGCATCCTCGAATTCGGCATACAGCTCGTTCAGGCGGGCCAGCAGATGTTTGAGCGCTTCGTCAGAAACCTGGCCGACGGCCTGGCCTGCGGCGACCTGGCTGGTGAGGTACCCCAGCTCGACGTCGTCACCGGCGAAGTCGATCATGGTCGACAGCGCGGCCAGCGCCACGCGGGCGCCCTCCGAGAGCTGGTACAGTCCGGTGTCGGACTGCCAGATCAGCAGTTCGCCTTCACGCAGGCGTTTGAGGATGGTGTCGAGCTTGACCGGCTGCAGATAGGCAAAGCGTTGTGCCAGTTCTTGCGGACTCCAGAACGGCGTGTCGGTCTGGGCTCCCAGTTCGCGCAGGACCAGCAGGCGCATCAGCACCTCTTCGTCTCCGCCGCGGAACAGGGTAATGAAAACCGACAGATAGGGCCAGGCACCGGTCAGCCGGGCGACCGTGGACAGCTCGGCGGGCTGGATGCCCGCCTGAAAAAATTCTTCCAGAGAGTTCACGGTCAATCCGCTGCGGTCATCAGAAAAACCGGATTTTCCCGGTTATGCCGTCTTGTCGTCAACGTTGGTCGCCGGCTGGATCAGGCTGCTGCGTTGCGCTTTGGCCAGGGCCTTGGCTTCCGCTTCGGCCTGGCGTGCCTGTTCGGCCGCTTCTCGTGCGGCAGCACGAACGACTTCCAGGTAGTCCATGATGGCGCGGGTCAGCTCACGCGTCCCTTCGCCGGTGATGGCGGAAATGCAGAACACGCGGTGAGCCGTGATGTCGAAGCCGTCGCGGTCATCCGGAACATCCCGCGGCCAGTCAAAGCCGTTCAGGAAGGCTTCGGTTCTTTCGCGGCGCTCGTCCTCGTCCAGCATGTCCAGCTTGTTGAGCACCAGCCAGCGGGGCTTCTGGTACAGCTCTTCGTCGTATTTGCGCAGCTCTTCGACAATCGCCTTTGCTTCGCGCACCGGGTCGACTTCCGGATCGAACGGCGCCAGATCGACCACATGCAGCAGCAGACCGGTACGGCTCAGGTGCTTGAGGAAACGGTGGCCCAGGCCGGCGCCTTCTGCCGCCCCTTCGATCAGGCCGGGAATGTCAGCGATCACGAAGCTTTGCGCATCGTTCATGCGCACGACACCGAGGTTGGGGTGCAGGGTGGTGAACGGATAGTCGGCGACCTTGGGCTTGGCTGCCGATACCGAGCGGATCAGTGTCGACTTGCCGGCGTTCGGCATGCCGAGCAGGCCGACGTCGGCCAGCACTTTCAGCTCCAGGCGCAGCATGCGCTTTTCGCCTTCTTCACCCGGGGTGCACTGACGCGGGGCGCGGTTGGTCGAGGACTTGAAGTGCAGGTTGCCAAGCCCGCCCTTGCCGCCACGAGCCAGCAGAATGCGCTGGCCGTTTTGCGTCAGGTCGGCGATCACTTCTTCGGTGTCGGTGTCGATCACCTGGGTGCCGACCGGCATGCGCAGTTCGATATCGTCGCCGCCCTTGCCGTAGCAGTCGGAACTTTGTCCCCGCTCGCCGTGCTGCGCCTGGTAGCGCTTGACGAAGCGGTACTCGACCAGGGTGTTGATGTTTTCATCGGCCACGGCATAGACGCTGCCGCCCTTGCCGCCGTCACCACCGTCCGGCCCGCCGAACGGTACGTACTTTTCGCGGCGGAAACTGGCTGCGCCATTGCCACCCTTGCCGCCGGCGACTTCGATGCGTGCTTCGTCAATAAATTTCATCTTCAATTCCTCCCGGAATGTATCGAGCGAGGAGTCAGGCGCAATGGCTGTCCGAAAACAGCCATTGCGCCTTGCCCCTCGGCCATCTGCGCCGGATCGTTGATCCGCGCTAAGAAAAAAGCCCTACCACCAAGGATAGGGCTTTTTCAGGGCGGCTCAAGCGCTCAACCTTGCGGGCTGTCACGCCGGCCCCCTGCCGGTTGCACCGATTACTCGGCGTCGACGCCGGTGTACGGTACCACGGTGACGTACTTGCGTTGCTGAGCACCCTTGACGGTGAACTGCACGTAGCCATCAACCTTGGCGAACAGGGTGTGGTCCTTGCCGCAGCCGACGTTTTCACCAGCGTGGAAACGGGTGCCGCGCTGACGCACGATGATGGAACCGGCCGGAATCAGTTCGCTGCCGTATACCTTCACGCCCAGGCGCTTCGATTCGGAATCGCGACCGTTGCGGGAGCTACCGCCTGCTTTTTTATGTGCCATGACTGTTTACTCCTTACTTGGCAATCGCGTCGATACGGATTTCGGTGTAGTTCTGACGATGACCCTGATGCTTCTGGTAGTGCTTGCGGCGACGCATCTTGAAGATGCGGATCTTTTCGCCACGGCCATGTGCCACGACGGTTGCCGTCACGGTTGCACCAGCAATGCGGGGGGTCCCCACGGTGACCTGATCACCATCAGCAACCATCAATACTTCTTCAAGTACGATTTGGCTGTCGATGTCTGCAGGTATCTGTTCTACTTTGAGTTTTTCGCCAACGGCAACTTTGTACTGTTTGCCGCCAGTTTTTACGACCGCATACATTCGTATAGCTCCTAAAGTTCATATCCTCCCGCCGGAAAGACGGGAAGCCGGTCATTCTATTCGGCAGTTTGCAAACTTGTCAAATATTTCATGAGCTTAGCCTGACATCCTGATGGCATGGCGGCTTGGGCGGCTTTTCTGCTAGAATCGAGCGGATTTCCCGGCATAACCCAATCACTGGTCCTATAAAAACGTGTCCGAGACCCCGCTTTTCCGCTCCCTGATCGCCGACGACATGCTGGCGGTCGATCGTGTCATCCGTACACGCCTGCACTCTGATGTGGTTCTGATCCGTCAGGTATCCGAATACATCATCTCTGCCGGCGGCAAGCGGCTGCGTCCCGCCCTGACCCTGCTGTCTGGCCAGGCCTGTGGCTATCGCGGCGCCCATCTGTTCGAACTGGCGGCCATGGTCGAGTGCATTCATACGGCCACCTTGCTGCACGACGATGTGGTGGATGAGTCCGAACTGCGCCGCGGCCGCGAAACCGCCAATGCCCTGTTCGGCAATGCCGCCAGTGTGCTGGTGGGTGACTTCCTTTATACCCGTGCCTTCCAGATGATGGTCACCACGCACAATATGCGCATTCTGGAAGTCATGGCCGAAGCCACCAACATCATCGCCGAGGGCGAGGTGCTGCAGTTGCTGAACATCGGTAACGCCGAGGTAGACGAAGCCTCCTATCTGCAGGTGATCGAGTTCAAGACCGCCAAGCTGTTCGAGGCGGCCTGTCGCGTCGGCGCCCTGATTGCCGGTGCCGATCTGCAGACCGAGACTGCTATGGCCGATTACGGCCGCTATCTTGGCTGTGCCTTCCAGATTATCGATGACGTGCTGGATTACAGCGGTGATGCCGACACCATCGGCAAGAGCCTGGGGGACGATCTGGCTGAAGGCAAGCCGACCCTGCCGCTGATCTACACCATGCAGCATGGCACGCCGGAACAATCCGAATGTGTGCGTCAGGCGATTACCAACGCCAGTCGCGATCATTTCCAGCCGGTACTGGCTGCGGTACAATCCTGCGGCGCGTTGGGCTATGCCCGCGCCGCCGCGGTGCAAGCCTCGCAAAAGGCCATTGCAGCCATTGCCGGCCTGCCGGCGTCCGACGCCACCCGCGCCATGCGCGAACTGGCCGATTACGCCGTCAACCGTCAGTCCTGATAGACCGTCTCCGTAGTTAAATGGATATAACAGCCCCCTCCTAAGGGGCAGTTACAGGTTCGATTCCTGTCGGGGGCGCCACCAACACATCCTGTAGCGTCCAAAACTGTTTTTCTGACCCTTGTAGGCAAAGGGTTTGACGTTGCATTCTCGTCCTGTTGTGTTCGCCAAAATACAGAGAAATCCACAAAATATGTGTATAGATTTGTGCGTAGATGGAAATGGCCGATAAAATCTATACACACAGTCCCTAGTGCCTTTTGCCATTCATACTCTGGTTAGAAAAATGTATGTATTTCTTCCCAGATGTCAGGGCGAGAAGGCTCTCGGGCTAGATGTCTATGCCGAGTCATTGCCTGTTTAAAAGTGCGTAGTGACCGTAGTGACATAGTGACACCATTGTTTTTCATGGACATTCCTTGGGCGGTGGGTAGTGACAGGCCGGGTTGTCACTATGGTGACGCAGGTGTTTTGGAGCATATCGACCCCCAAACACCTGAATGCATAGGCTCAGTCCGCCAAAGGCGGGCGCGGCTAGAGTCACGCTCTAGCCTGACGGCGCGCGAACAATATACACAGGGAAGATATGCACATGCCCCTAACCGACCTAGCGATTAAACAAGCCAAACCACAGAGTAAGTCGTATTTTCTTGCGGATGGAGGCTCACTATTCCTTGAAGTGACGCCATCTGGCGGTAGATTGTGGCGGTACCGCTTTCGCTTCAATGGGAAGGCCGGTGTTCTTGCTTTGGGGAAGTACCCTGATGTTGGGCTTGCTGATGCGAGAGGCAAGGTCGGCGATGCACGTAAGCAATTGGCGCAAGGCGTTAATCCTGCAGAGCAGAGAAGGACCGATAAGCTGACAGCCAAGTTGACGGCTGCAAATACATTCAAGTCGATTGCCCTGGAATGGCATGCAAAAGAGTGTGGCGAATGGAGTCCTCAGCATGCAGGCCGCGTGATGGCGTCTTTAGAACAGCATATCTTTCCATTCATCGGTGCTAGGCCAATCAAGGACATCAAGCCGCTTGAACTGCTTGAAGTGCTCCGCAAGGTAGAGCGTGCGGGGAATCTGGATACGTGCAAACGTCTGAGGCAGCGGTGCTCATCGATCTTCAAAATTGCAATTCTGACGGGGCGGTGTGATTCTGACCCGGCTGCACCACTGGTTGATGCGCTTAAGACACCTCAAGTTGAGCACCGTAAGGCGCTTGGGCGGGATGATCTCCCGCAATTTATCCAAGCCCTTGAGTCGATGGAGTCGAATCGACAAACAAAGCTGATGATGGCCTTGATGCTTCATACATTCACTCGTGTGGGTGAGATGTGCGTGGCCAGATGGGAGGAGATTGATTTTGACGGCCAGTTGTGGACGATCCCGCCAGAACATCGCAAGCTAACGGAAAAAACCAGAAAGACGGCTGCGCCTCACCTGGTTCCACTCTCTAGCCAAGCTATATCAATCTTGCGAGAGCTTCAGGCCATCAGCGGTGGCCGCGAGCATATTTTCCCGAATCGCAATAGTCCGATGCGGCCAATGTCGCCTGAGACACTGCGTCGTGCACTGCATCGTATGGGGTTCAAGGGAAAAGCTGACGTTCATGGCTTCCGCTCTACCGCATCCAGTATCCTGAATGAAGAGGGGTTTAATCCTGACGCGATTGAGCGGCAATTGGCGCACGTTGAGCGCAATCGTGTCCGGGCGGCATACAATCGAGCGGAGTACATGGAAGAGCGATGTCGCATGATGCAATGGTGGTCTGACTACATTGCCCGTTTGGAAGGGAGTAATGTCGTGCCGGTTAATTTCAAACAGGCCAGATAGTGACGGTTATAGATGCCACATCTCAATGTTGGGGAGTCCGATCAGAATTTCGGCGCAAAACATGAAAAATAAAGATATTCCATCACCATTTGATTTTCTTTGTGGTAGTAAGCCTGATTACTTACCTTTGGCAATCTGGAGAGAATTAAACACAATAATTTACGGTGGTGGCGGATGGATGTGGTCTGCATCATTTCCTCTTCTCTTTGGTGCTAATTCTCCAAAACTGTTCAAATTACTAAATAGAAAGCCAAGCTCAAGGTCTGAAGAGGATGGCTTACGGCAGTTCAATGAAGAAGACTATGTAAATTGGTTGATGACGCATGTGCATACGTATGCACACTTCATTGCTGTTGACCGACATCATGATTTCCAACGGGTGAAGGGCGATCTTCGTGAGGCTAGGGATCTTGCGAGTGAGCTGGCGTCCAAGCTGGTGAGCCTTTACCAGTACAAAAACGCTAAGCTCGACTACAGCGATATTCTACCTGCCGAATGCAAGCAATTGTCCCGTCTCTATCAGAGGGCCGTTTTCCACAATAATGGCGATAAAGGTAAAGCCAAGACCCTAGAGGAACTTGGCAATACGTATGGATATGCTGGGGATAACCTGGGGTGGCTTATTCATCAGATCGAGAATAGGCAAGAGCTACCGAGTCCGGCTGATATGTTGCTGGCCATGGTAGAAGGCATAGATTGGCATATTCAACGGTTTGCATCTGACGGAGAGTACGGATTGACTATTGATGGGTACCAACCAGAAAGTTTGCCAGCCAGATATATCGCCCTGTTTGATAAAGGTCTACCAATCGCTGATCGTAGACCAATGGCGGATGATGTTCCTAGAATTTCTCATGCTGCAATGAGCCTTCAGTGCTCACTGGTTTTTGGAGAGGAAATATCGAGAGATCGGGTTATAGAAATTCGCAAACGTGCAAAAATCTGACCCATGCGGATAACTGTGGGTGTTACGTTCTAAAAAAAATCTAAGACACCTATAGGTGCTGCTCCTCACCACATTGCTGTAAAGCCAATTATCCCAATCTCGACCAATATCTAGCATTCGCTGTGCCGTATCGCATTGAACGGCCTAACACCTTTTAGGAGAGCGAATGCAAACCTCACTCGATTGTTTTACCCGCCAGAAAGCCGCCGAGTATCTTGGCGTGTCCGTCCACACACTGAACCAATGGGCTAGCGAAGGCAAAGGCCCGCGCTCCATCAGGGTGGGGCGTCAATGCGTATACAAGCGCGATGATCTGGAGAAGTTCAGAGGCGACACGCAGCAAAAGGACATCCATCAAGAATCGTCAATAGCCAAGGCAGACTGCATGCTTAGGTTGCCGGAAGTTATGCGCCGAACCGGCATGTCTCGCAGCTGGATTTACTCCAAGATAAAAAGCAAAGAATTTCCCTTGCCGGTGCACCTGGGCTCCCGGGCCATTGCGTGGCGCGCATCATCCGTAGACAACTGGATTGCTGCACGTCTTTCTGTCGCACGGGAGGTTGCATGATGAATCACGGGCATACCAGCGGTGGGGGCTCAATGAAGCACATTGCAGCTTACTTTGATGAGCTTTTTGCCTTGAATGCAGAGGCACAGAACGGCGTTACGCCCAATTGGACCAGTGGGCAATTAGTGCTTGCAGATACGACTATTACCAAGTCTGGGAGACGTTTAGCTGCTGGATTACGCGATGCGGCCCTACGTATTGAGTTGGCCGAATCGTCCATTTTTCCTGATGCGGTGCTGCGCGAGGTCAGTAAGTATCTGCATCAACAAGCGGTGCCTATGGCTAATGCATTGGCAAATGTCAGTGAGGCTATTCGAGATCGCCGCGATTATTTGTTGGCTGCCAATGGTGACGGCGGGTGCAATGATGCTGCATAAAAAAGCCCCTCGCAGCCTTTGGCTTGACCCTGATTGCTCCCCGGTGGATACTGCATTTGCCTTGTTCAATAGCAAGGCCGGGATTGGCGTCCCGAACACTAAGGCGGACAGCTGCCTATTGCGGCTTTTTTTGCGTCCGTTATTCACCATTGGTGCGTCTTCTTCTATGGCGGGCCATGGTGGGAGAACCGAAAGGTTCGCCGGTTCCTTAGTGCCGGTACGCCAATCCTGCCATGAGCCTGCCACCCCGATTGGCGTCTTGGGTGGTGGGGTTAATCTCACTAAGGAGGCAGCCACCATGCCTTGTCGTATCGCAATCAGCGTCTTCCGCGTCCTTATTCCCGTTGCGCTAACTCGTCGTCTGGCTTATCGAGCCTATCTGAGCGGATCTCTGCCAGCTGCCGCCTTAGTCAATATTCTTGGGAGTGTCGCACTATGAATCACCATTTCGTTTATGGCCTTTCCATGCATAAAGCTGATGGGCAAACCATGTTGACGTATAACACGGCTGCGGCAGATATGTTGACTCGGCGGGCTGGGCAATTAAATGCATTGCTCGCCTGCCTGATAGGTGAAGGCGGTGAGGTATTCCGCAGCATGGATGGTGCTGCGCAAGACAACGTGCTGTGGCTCGCATCGGACATGGCTTTAGAGGTCAAGCTGTTGAGTGAGCTTGTTGCTTCTGGGGAGGCCGCCGAATGAAAAACGCTCTGCAAAACCAATCTATTGCCATGCCGCATGCGCTGCAGGACTCGGCGCTCAATACGATTCGTGCCGCTCATGCCATCTTGCTTAAAGTAGCAGATGATCACGAGCAGGTTAAAACAGCATTGGCCAATCTTGAAGGCGTATTGCTTCAGGGAAATAGTGCAGAGCACTCCGGCTCCACTGGCGCTGATGTTATCTCGTCGCTGCTTTTCTGCCTGTATGAGAATGGCTCGTTCAGTGTGGCGTCATCGGGTGAGGTTGGCTTGATGAAGAGTTATATGTCCAGCCTTGGGCGAGCGATGTGGCCAGATGAAGATAGCAGCAAGGATGGCACCCATGTCCAGTAATAACAGTCCCGTTGATCTCGGTAATCATCTGCCTAAGCGTATCGGTTCAGTCCGGATTGTTTTCTTTGAGGGCGGTGTGGGCGAACTGATCTTCGAAAATCCAGGTGAAGAGTTGCAGGCAAGGTTTGCCCGAGCGATCCCCTCAATCCTTTCGGAAATCGGCCCGGCAAAGCAGCCGAAGAGCTAAGGAACTCCCTTATGAAACGAACAACCTTCCCGAAAACCGGGCAGGCGGCCCCCGGCTTGTCTAGCGAAATGAGATCATTTGCTGGTTTGATCGAGTATCGCGTCTTGTCGCATGCAATGGCGCAGGCCGACGAGGTGCTCGCTGTTCAGGGGCACGAAGATGGCGAATAAGCGTTTACCTTTCCCCGAGGTCAAAGCCGCTGCGCTCAATGGCCTGGCCCGCGTTCTCGATTGGGCTGGCGTGCATTGGCGGCAAGCGCACCATGAAATCCAGATGATTAACCCCAAGCGGGCGGACGATGGGTACGGCTCATTTTCGATCAACGCCAATACCGGGGTTTGGTCCGACTTCGCAACCGGCGACAAAGGCGGCGATGTGGTTGCCCTGGTGGCGTATCTGAAAGGGTACGGTCAAGGCGACGCCTGCAAAGACCTGGCTCAATTGTTCGGCATCATGGACGGCGAGGCTTCACCGCCTACGGCCACTACAGCGCCAGCGCCGAGCGCCACCTTGCCCGAGCCTGATACCTGGCAACCATTGATGCCGATTCCCGCCAATATGAAAGGGCTGATGCCGCGCAGCAAGCGCGGGCATCCTGGCAAAATCGTGGGGCGTTGGGCTTACCGCGACGCGGAGGGACGTCCTCTTGCGATTGTGGCACGCCTTGAGCCGGGGCAGAACGGGCGCAGCAAGGATTACCTGCCGCTGACCGCATGGCAAGATCATGCGACCGGCAAACGGCAATGGCGCTGGAAAAACCTACCGACCCCGCGCCCTCTGTATGGCCTCGATCAACTGGCCGTGCGTCCCTCCGTCCCGGTGGTGGTGTGCGAAGGCGAGAAAGCCGCCGATGCAGCCGCCAAGCTGTTACCGGATCATGCCGCCGTCTGCTGGATGAATGGTGCGGAAGCGGTCAGTAAGGCCGATTTCAGCCCCTTGGCTGGCCGTGAATGCCTGATCTGGCCGGACAACGATCAACCGGGCGCAGACGCAGCGCAGGCGGTTGAGGCCGCCTTACATAAAGTGGGCGCGGCATCGGTGGCACGGGTGGACCTGTCCGGCTTCGCGGCGTTCGCGCCTGGTGAAGACGGCGGCAAGCCGGTGCTGATCGACGGCGGCGAGTGGAATACTGGCGATGATGCTGCCGACGCGCTGGCGCGCTGCTGGACCGCCGAACATATCGAGTTGTTGCGCACGTCCGGGCGGTGGCTGGTGCTGGATACCGCCGCCCAAGTGTCGCTCAGTGCGGAAGCCCCCAATAGCACCAGCGCCACCTGCGTGGCGAATCCCGCCAAGGCCGAGAAGTCCAGCACCAGCCGCCCCAAGAAAACTGCGCCAAAGCGCCCGCAAACAGAGGGAACGGGCAGCCCGTTTCATGTCACCGATAGCGGCGTGTGGTTCAGGACGGAAGACATGGACGCGCCGTTGTGGATATGTGCAAAGCTGGAAATCTTGGCGCGTACCCGCGACAAGAATAGCGAGGGCTGGGGGCTGCTGGTCCGATTCGCTGATCCTGACCGCAATGTGAAGGAATGGAATATCCCTTCTGAGTTGTTGGCCGCAGCCGAAGGGGCGGAAGTGGTCAAGGGCCTGCTATCGCGCGGCCTGCTTATCGGCGCGGGTCCGAAGGCGCGCCAGCGCTTGCTTGAATACCTGGGCCGCTATGAGGGCAGCGACCGTGCCACGGTGGTGGGTCGCCTGGGCTGGCACGATGGCGTGTTTCTGCTTCCTGACGGTCAGTTGGGTGACAGTAACGAATCGCTGGTATTCCAAGCATCGGCAAAGCAACGGGAAGTCATGCAGGCAGCGGGGACGCTGACGGACTGGCAACAGCAAATCGCCCGCTACTGTGTCGATAATAGCCGCCTTGCGTTTGCTGTTTCCGTGGCATTCGCCGCGCCCCTGCTGGATGTAATCGGGGCTGAGTCGGGCGGCTTTCACTTCTACGGCGATAGCTCGCAAGGCAAGACCACGCTGTTACAGGTGGCGGCGAGCGTCTACGGGCCGCCAAATTTCCTGCAAACCTGGCGGGCCACAGATAACGCCATCGAGGCCATAGCCGCCGCTTATTCCGATTGCTTGCTCCCACTGGATGAAATCCACCAGTGCGACCCGCGCATCATTGGCGAAACGGTGTACATGCTGGGCAATGGCAAGGGTAAAAATCGCGCGAATGACCGGGGCGGAAGCCGGGGAAGCGTGGCGGAATGGCGTTTGCTTTTCCTGTCTTCCGGCGAGAAGACACTGGCCGCGCACATGGCCGAGGCGCGCAAGGAAATGAAAGCCGGGATGGAAATTCGCATGCTGGCGGTGCAAGCCGATGCCGGTCAATCACTGGGTTTGTTCGATACCTTGCATGACAAAGCCAGCGGCAAAGCCCTTGCTGATCATTTGAAAGCGGCATGCGGCCAACAGCATGGCACCCCGGCACGTAATTTCATTGAACGGCTGGTATCGGAGCGCTCCAATCTTGCCGGTGAGGTTCGCGCGCAAGTGACTCGCTTTGTGGATGAAGTGTTGCCCCCCGAAGCTCACGGGCAAGCCCAGCGCGCAGCATCGCGCTTTGCCCTGGTGGCGGTGGCTGGCGAGTTGGCGAGCGCCTGGGGAGTAACCGGCTGGGGCAAGGGTATCGCTTGGGATGCAGCCAAGGTTTGTTTTGCCGACTGGGTAAAGGTGCGTGGCACGGTGGGCAACGCGGAAGATGAAGAGATCAAGGCTCGCATCCGGTTGTTCTTTGAGCAAAACGGCGAATCGCGGTTTACCCGGCTATCGGATGAGGCAATCTTGCATGATGCCGATGGCCACACTCCTGACCCGGACGACCACGCCCCCAAGACTATCGGTCGATGTGGCTATCGACTGAAGGACAAATTGAATGGGCTGATCAAGTATTACGTGTTACCAGAGTCTTTCCGTAATGAGGTCTGTGCTGGCCTCGACGTTAACCGTGTATGCCGTTTGTTGGCCGAGATGGGCGCGCTGGAAACCACTAAGGGCGCAGGGCATATGCTGCAAGTTCGTACCACCCCGGAAGCCAAGTACAGCAGGAGCAAGCGTGCCAAGGTGTATTGCGTCACATCGGCCATGTTCGAGCGTGGGGCGGCCATTGATGACGGGGAGGGCGTAGGGCATGGCTGATCTTGCTGAATGGTTCGCGGCCATTCCCCCCGCCCGGTATGAGTCCGACAACCGGACTTATACTGTGGCAGAGCAAACAGACCGCCGCGCCGAAACCGTGGCGGTTTCTGTTTCCGGAATTGGTCAGTCAGAAACGCACGCGCCTGACCCGCTGGCGTTACCCTGGTGCGCCGATCATGGCGACGAAATCAGCGGCATCGGCATGGACCAATCCGCCGCGCTGCCATCGCTGTGTCTGGGCTGTGCGGGCTTGCTGCGCACGGGCTGCGATTGGCTTGCAGGAATGCCGAGCAGCGATGACGCCAGCTATTGCACCCGCTTCCGTCCTCGCGTAGGTGTCGTGGTTGGCCGTTGCTGGCTGTGGCGTGTTGAGTTGTCCGCTAACAAGGCAGTGTGGTTCATGGCCCTGCCTCCTGTCGGCCAATCCGTGGTGATCCAATGGGCACGGCAACACTATGGTGATGTTGTGCAAGGTGTGTATCCCGTGCCGGGAGCGCTCGCATTGCCAGAGCGAAAGTAAGGGATGATGTTGGCTGTCACCATAGTGACACCAAGTTGAGTCACTACGTGCTTATGCGGAAATCCCCTTTAAATTCAAAGGTGTCACTGTGTCACTAGTGTCACGATCTATTTTTGGAGGGGGAAGGAAAATGCGCCGTCAGTTCTTTGCAAACAGTATTCAGCGTTCTGCTTTGTGCAAAGAGGTGTGGACACATGCAACCTGTTGCAGGTTGGCAACCAGAGACGTGATGGCAACTCACGCCGAATATCAACGGGTCCTTTCCTGGAGTTGTGCATGCGGGCGAATGCAGCGCGTTTTCTCTCTAATTTCAGTGTGATCAAGGGGGCCATAATAATAAATCTGATGAGGCGCGGGCTGGGCGGTCGTGTTTGCCTACTTGACCTACGGTAGGGGGGGAGCAAAAGGCCAGCAGGGTGAAGCTGTGACCATGTGTCCAGCGGTAAGAATTTATGGCCACCCTATGAGATAGGGGGGGGGGTAAACAGGGATGGGGCATACTGTTTTGAAAGAGATGTGATGAGCAAAATTCTCATATTGGCATTTGATGTTTCGGCCATGAGGGTTGCTGGGACTCTCTAGGTGGTTCTATCCAGCGGTTGCAGCCCAAGTCTCTTGGCGCGACGGTTCTTTATGTGATGGAAACAGGGCTCAGTGTAGTAGAAGTGTGTATAGATATGTGTATATAAATGCTGATTCTGTTTTTCGTTTTTCTTAGAAAACATCATGTTAAGTTTTTAATTCTATTGCTGTCGGGGCGCCAGACCAGCCTTCGGGGCGCGCCGGTCGTTATCATGGAACCCGCTGGCCAGAGGCCCGGCGGGTTTTTTGTTGCCTGAGTCGGCGGCAGAAGCGGGGTTGAAACGGTTGTCCCATGCGGTGCACAATGCGGTTATTCTTTTCAAATCGTGCCGCATGGCACGGATACCCGCCGATGCCTTCCTCCCTTTCTCAGGCTGAAGTTCTCGCCCAGGCCCAACTTGACGCCTATAACGCCCATGACCTGGAGCCCTTTCTGGCATGCTTCGCCGAGCAGGTCCAGGTCTTTGTCTTCCCGTCCACACTACAATTTTCCGGCAAGGCCGCCATGCGTGAGCGATATGCCCAGCGATTTACCGACGAAACGCTGCATGCGCGTTTGTTAAATCGTATGGTTCAGGGGCAGACGGTGATTGATCAGGAGTTAGTGAGCCTGCGTTTGCCAGAGGGGCCAGGCACCATGGAGGCCATCGCCATCTACGACGTGCAGGACGGGCTGATTGCCCGCGTGACTTTCATCCTTGGCGTACAGCGTTTGCTGGCTGCCTGATGCGGGAGAACCCTTCTTGATGACCGAACTGAGCGCCGACGAACGCTACTGGCTGCAGCGGGTGCTCGACGACACGCTGGGTGACGAGGCGATGCCCGCCGAGATTGCCGACAGCCTGCAGGCACAGCAGTTGATTGCCTGGTCGCACGCTGCGGCTTGCTACGTGCGCGGGATCCGCGCCAGCGCGGCGGATCCCGGCTGAGTGGCGACACCTTACAGGTGGCTGACCTCTGTCGGTACCTCCGGCAAGGCCGCAAGCTGTTCGTCCGACTTGCTTTTCAGGGCGGCAAACATATCGCTGGTGATATCCATGCCTCTGGATGCGGCGGAGAGTATCGGTGTCACGATCCCGCCGAGGACCGCCACGGCCTGACTGCTGCTGTTGGCCGGATGAACGAAAGGCAGGCAGCCGGAAGCGATCATCAAACTGACCCGAGAGATCAGCGAAGCGGCCGTACCCAGCTCGATTGCCGTTTTATCTTTTGTTCCCAGCGCATGACACAGGCCGTAAATGCCGTTGGCCACAAGATCGTTGCCCATCGGCAGCGGGGGCTGTTGACGGCGGGTCTGGCGGAAATTGTAGAGTGCACAGCAGGCGTCCCCGATCATGATGGTGGCCAGCACGCCACCGACCACGGCGGCCGCGATACCGCCACTGGCCGCAATGGTCAGCCCAAGCCCAAGCAGGCTGATGCCGGCAAAGCCGACTTTGCCCAGCGCGGCATACCAGGCTCTTTTGACCCCCAGCTGTTCCGAACGCCGGGTGGCTTGCGCCAGCGCCTGCTCCCGCTGTACCGGGTCGGTGGTGGTCGTGTGCCGGACACTGCCGGGGCATGGTGGCCGGCAGTCCAGGGGGGGTAAGTCGTCCTTGGACGTGGGCGGGATCACCGCGAGGGGCGGTGTCGGTGCGTAGCTCCTGATTGCATGATCACGCATTGGTCAGGCTCCTGAGTTTGTCAGTAATGCAGCGTTTGCAGTTTGGCCCGGGCTTGCTGTGCCAGCTCGGGGTAACCTTCGTTGCCGCGCCGGCCTTCGCACAGGCAGAGCACATCCTGCAGGGCCGCTCGCGCCGCATCGAGGTCATGCAGCTGGGCCAGACAGGTCGCGATCTGCCAGATGGCGTGTGGGTCATCCGGCTGCAGGGCGTGGGCGTAGTGGCAAAACGAGAGCGCCAGCATGGCTTGTGCATTGGCCTGCAGGGTGGCGCTCAGCGCCAGGTGATATTGGGGGTTGAAGGGCTGTTGCATCACCAGCCAGGCAAACTCCATGCAGGCGCTGTCCAGGTCGCCCTGCAACCAGGCTGCATGGCCGCGTTCGTAGGCCGCGGCGAGCTGTGCGCTGTCCAGACCATTGAGCTGCGCCGGCGTGGTGTGGCCCAGACACAACGCCGCAGCCTGTTGCCGCACCCGGTGCTGTGTGGCCGCGGACATCCGGCCGGCTTGCCAATGAGGGAGATCAATCATCGCGACCCTCTTTTCTGCAGGTGATACGCAGCCAGGGGGCACCATCCATCAAGACGGTTTCTGCCCCTTCCTGTTGCATGAGCCTCACCAGCCGCTGACGTTGCTGTGCCAGCAGCGGGTCGGGCTCTTCGACAAAAATCATGGCATCGACCGTGTGGACCGCCTCGACCTCGGCCATGATCCGGTGCATCAGCGTCCGCAGAGATTGGACGGCGAGCCCGTCGTGAGACACCGCACGGAAGTCACACAGAATCAGCCTGTTGCCGTCCAGTCGGTAGGTCAGCTGGAATGACCGGCACGCCAGACGTTGTCCGAGCAGATAGTGACTGCCCAGGAAATACTCAGGCTGGACAGGCTGGCCGTGTCGGTGCAGGTAGGCGCTGACAGGATCCATGTTCACGGTCCTCAGTCGGTTTTCATGCTGTTGCTTTGCTGGATGTTGGCATCGGCCTGCACCAGCGCCTGGCTGAACTGCTGCAGATTGCTGAGTACCTGGCGGGCATCATTGGCCGAGCCCTCGGCATTTTTTTCCGATTGCTCACTCAGTCCGCGCTGGAACTCGGCATCCGCCATATTCTGCTGGCCGTCCAGCTCAAACTCGGCTGCCTTCAGTTCGGCCGAGCCGGTGGCGATCTGGTTGAAGCTGTTGACCATTTTGCCCAGCGGGCTTTTCTCGGGCAGCAGCGCGGTAAACACCGAGGTCACCCCGGTAGCGATTTTGGCGGAGGCCTTGGTGATTTCGGCCTGGTAATTGTTCTGCGCCGCTTCGCTGCGCGTGTTGTAGCTCAACCTGGCCATGGCGGTGGCGGTGACCTGATTGTTCTGGTCGATCAATTTGAGGATGCTGTGAATTTCCATCATCGATTGCATGACGACACGCATCAGCAGCGCAATGGACGGGACATCGCCCTGGCGAATGTCGACATTGTCGACTGCGCCGGGTAGCGTGGATGAGGTAACGTTCATAATTGGGCTCCGGATACTCAGATCGGATTGATGATCAATCGTTGGCTTTGGTGCAGGACGTTCAGACTGTCATTGCCACGGCGCATGCTGTTGGCCGCTTCTGTCATGTAATCGCTTGCCTCGGATTGCAGGTCTCTGGCCTTGGCGTCCAGCTGTGAAATCAGAAATTGCAGGAACATCGAATCGTTGATGTCATCCTGGATCTGTTTACGTGTTTTGGCGCTGTTGAGATCGATCACCCCACTGGTGATCTGCTCGGCGGCAGGGGTCACGGCAAAAGTCGTGAACTTGGCCGCTTCCAGGTATGTCATGTTCTTGTCGATGCCGCGTAGCAGCTTGGCGAACTTGCCATCGCCCTGCATGAGTTTGGATCCCGTGCCGGCGCCCATGCCGGTGATGGCGCTGCCCAGGCTGAACAATTCAGAAAAGAGCGCAATCTTGCCGGCAATATCGGCGACCTTGTCATAGGTGGATTTATGGTTGGGGTCCACCAGCGCCAGGGTTTTCATCAATGACTTGACCAGCAGGGCGCCGGCAGTGACCAGGTCCGCAACCCCGCCGACAACATTGCCCACCAGAATCTTGGCGACGCCGATAATGGCGTGAACTGCGGTATTGATCCAGTTCAGGATGGCGCCGAAAATCCCACCCTTCTTGGCTTTTTTCTGATCGGCCAGCGCCTTGTCGATCTGATCACGCAGATCATCACACTGCTTGTAGCGCAGGCTGGCGATAACATCGTTGGATTTGTTCATGCCATCGATGTCAATCGCCGCCAATTCCATACTGTTGTCGTACATATTGCAGGAGATGGCCACCATCACCTTGTCGACGGGCATGAGCTGAATATCGTCGACACTGATCTTCGTGCCTTTGCCCTGAGCCTGCATTTTCTCCAGCAGCCCTTGCAGCAGACTGCGCAGATCGCTCAGCCGTGTACCGGTTTTCGGTGGCGGTAATTGATGCCAGCCCGGGCTGTCTGTCTTGCCCGTTGCGGCGGGTGGTGCGGGCGGTTCGACGTCCTTGGGCGTATCAAGCCGGGATGGTTGAGACGGCAGGGCCTGATCCAGGACCGCGCCCAGGGCCAGATAGGCGTCTTCTACCGGATCAAAGTACTGCGACCGGATCTCCTGGCCGATCGGGGCGGTCTGGTCTGCAGATTCACTCTTGGGCAGAGCAGTGGTGCCGAGAGACGGCAAGTAAGCAATCGTGGTCATGTCGAGGTCTCCTTGGACGAGGCGCAAGCGCGCAATGCTTGCTCGATGTGTTGCCGCAGGGCGCGGTGTTCCGAGCGGTCCGCGCAACAACTCAGGGCGGCCTGATAGGCCTCGGCGGCGGCGTCAAACTGCTGTCTTCGCAGCAGGCATTCCCCGCTCAGCGCCGGCGGACGCGGATCGTCCAGCCGCAATGGCGCCGCCTGACTGAAGCTGTGTACCGCTTCTTCCAGCCGGTCCAGGCGCATGCAGGTCTGTCCCAGTGCCAGCCAATAGTCAAATTGCCAATGACTGAGACGGGTCAGCAGCGTCAGCCATTTGTAGGCGCTGGCATAGTCCTGTTGCCCAAACGCATGGCAGGCATGCAGATACAACTGGTCCAGCTCGCCTGGGTCGATATCCATCAGCGCTTGCAGGGTGACGCCGTTTTGCAGCAGATGTTGCAAGACTGCGGCACGGGAGTGATCAGGCATGCCGGCTCTCCTTGAACGGCCAGGCATGCCAGAGCATGCCTGGCGCCATTACACGCCCATGTTGCGCACGATGGCGTCGAGCATGGTCTTGACGTTGTTCAGTGCCGTGGTCATGTTGCTGGAGGCCGTGGCATAGGTCTGCATCTGTTGCTGAGTCTTCATCTGGTCTTGCGAAGACAGGCTGCTGTACTGGTCCGAAGTGTTGTCCAGTGCCGACTGGATGCGGGTCAGCTGCTCCTTGTCGAGGTCCTTGCCATCCTCCTTGCCAATGGCTTTCAGATAGTCATCGATGGAGCCCGAGCCGCCGTCCCAGGTGATGACAACATCGTACTGCTCGCAGGTGTTCTTGACGTCAGAAGGCAGGTCAGCCGTGCTGTTGGCGTCAGTCATGCCATTGATGGTCGCGCCTAGGTTGGCCGAGGCCTGTTTGGTATTGGCGGCTTCCTGATTGTGTTGCTGGATCAGTTGCGATTGCAGGATGACCATCTGGCCGGCAAATTCCAGTACCGAGTTCATGGCTTCATAGAAGGCCATGACCGGGTTGAAGCTCTGGGCATTGATCTGGTCGGCCAGCGACGCATACTTCGTATCCTGTGCCGCTGAGACATCAGCGGTGTTGGTCGTGGGAGGATTGAACTGGCTGTCGCTGTAATACGGGGGAGTGACTTGCATGGCATAACTCCTGGTGGGTCAAATAAAAGAGCGGCGCGGCTTGTTTTTGCCGCTGGTGGCCGCCGTTGGGGAATCGGTGCCCGAAAGGGCGGACTTCATGGCCTGTGCCCGGGCGGTCAGCTTCTGCTGCTTGGGGCCAATTTCTTCCTTCATCAGCGAGCCCAGACGAACCAGGGTGTCGCGAGCCTTGGCGTCGGCCGGGGCTCGTTGTTCCAGCAGGCCGATTTCCTCCTTGATGCGTCTGGTCAGCGCCATTTGTTCGGCGAGCTGGGCCTTGAGTTGCAGCATCAGCTCGGTCATCTGCTCGAAAGGATTCGTTGTCGTTTTCATGAGATATCCGCCTCTGTTGATGTCATGCATCGTAGGCAGGTCGACCGGACCAAGCTGTTGTCTTTCCCCTTTGGCTTTGCGGAATCGACAACAGGCAGCCGGCCGGCCGGGAGGGGAAATTTCGGGATACACGCAAGCTGTGAAATAATTGCGCTTTCTATGAAGCGGCCGGCCTCTCTGCCCGCCGCCTCGCGGGCATCTGACGCCTTTTCATTCCTGCCCTGGATCACATGGATATCGAACTTAAAACCCTGACTGCGCGCCTGCTGGCGCATCGCGTGGTGAGTCGCAGCGATCCGCTGGCGCGCCGGGCGCTGCTGGATGACATTTTTCGCAACGAGTTGGATCGCCGTCTGGCCGAGGTCGGCTTGCGGCTGGTCGAGAACCCCTATGCCGAGCATATTGCGGTCGCCTTGCTGCCGCCGATGATCGAACCGGTATTCGGCGCCGGCGACAGTTGGGTCAATAACAATCTGGGTTTGCCGCGCGATGGCGTGGCCCTGCTGGTCATCCTGTGGGCACAGATCATCCTGCCCAAGCGCGAGCGACAAATTGCCCGGGTTGAAGCCGGCCGCGAAGGGCAGAGTGATATGTTCGGTGCGCAGAAGCCGGTGGAAACCGGCGAGACCGTTTCTACCGGGGTGTCGGAGGATGCGCTTTATGCCGACTTCGGCAAGGCGCTGGGCGGACGGACCCGTTTCAATGCCAACCTGGGGCGTCTGGCCAACCTGGGCTTTGTCATCCGGCGCAATCGCATGCTGCTGGAAGGGCCGATGCTGGATTTGATGATCGATTACAGCCAGATGGCGCCACGCATCATCGAAGGGGCGCTGGCCGATGTGCTTGGTCGCCGTCAGGCGCTGACGCCGCAGGCTGCAGATGACTCGGTGGAGGGCGACTGATGTTCCAAATGAAATCGGTAGAAATGGTGCACTGGGACTTCTGGCAGCGGCTGTCTGTGCCGCTCGATGCCCAGATTGTCACCATCATCGGGCCCAACGGCTCGGGCAAGACCACCCTGCTGGATGCCATGCGTACCCTGCTGGCGATCAAGTGTTCCGGCAAGCGCGACTACAAACGCTATGTGCGCAACAACCGCGAAGCCTTCGCCTTTCTGCGCGGGGTGGTGGATAACCCGCGCCGGTTGTCCGGCGGCCTTTATCCGACGCCCTTCTTTCCGATCGTCAGCGAGACCGTCACGCTGTTGTGCCGCATCCGCAAGCAGGGTGGCGACTGGGTGCGCCATTACGCCATCCTCGAGGGCGATGTGTCACTGGAGGAGGCCGAAGGGCGTGCGCAATGGCTGGGGGTGCAGGAATACCGACGCCAGCTGGAAGTCGCCGGTCTGACCTCGGCGGTGGCCGAGGTGCTGGCGCTGGAGCAGGGCGATACCGACAAGCTGACCGAGTACTCGCCGCGGCAACTGCTGGACCTGGTGTTTCAGGTGTTCGGCGACAAGGACGTGCTGGACAACTATCAGCGTGCCCGCGACGAGCAAAAAGCCACCGAGCTGGAACTGGAGGCCCTGACCCGTCAGGAGGAGGCGCTGGAGGCCCGCGCGGAAACCATGCGTGCCCGCGCCAACCGCTATGTCGAGTGGCGGCAGCTGGCCGAACGCATCGAGCTGATCCGCGATCAGGCGCTGCCGGTGCTGAGCCATCTGGACGCCCGGGCTGGCTTTGCCTCGCTGTGGCAGGGCTACCGCAGCCAGCTGCGCGCTCTGCGCGTGGCGGAGAAGGAGCACGGCGACAGTCTGGATCTGGTACAGAAGCTGCTGCAGGCCGAGCAAAGCGCTGCCGAAGCCCGCGAGGCGGCTGAAACGCAGCGTCAGCACCTGCAGGATCAGTTTGTCGCCCTGAAGGCCGAGGTGGCCGCGGTGCAGGGGCAGTTGAAAGAGCGTGACCGACTGCAGGCCCTGGCCGGCAAGCAGTATGGTGAAGATGCCGGCGCCCTGGCGCAGAAACTGGCGGCCTTGCGTGCTGACAGTGAAGCGGTGCGGGATGCCCTGCGTGCCATGAAGCAGCAGCGCAGCGAGATGAGCCAGCATGTCGAGGCGCTGGAGATCGGCCGCGGCCGGGCGCCGGATGAGGTGCGGAAGTTCCGCGCGGCATTGGATGAAGCCAATATCCGCCATTGCATGCTGTCGGAGATTGTCGAGGTGCTGGATGCCGGCTGGCAGGGCGCGGTCGAGGCGCTGCTGCGTCCCTACCGCCATGTGGTGTTGCTGGAGCGGGCAGAAGACCGGCGTGCCGCCTGGCAGCTGGCAGAGCGTTTGCGCTACCGTCACTTCCTGGTCCATGAGCGCGAGCAGGCCCCGAAGGCAAGGCCGGGCAGTGTGCTGGAAGTGCTGCGTTTTTCGGCGGCGGCGCCGGACTGGCTGTATCGCCAGCTGGGGCAGGTGACCAGGGTGGAGAACGTCGCGGCGGCCGAACAGGTCGACGGCGACTGGATTACCCGCGAAGGTTATTTCCGCGAGCGGCGCGGCGCACGGCATATCGGTGTGGCGCCGCACGAGTACGCGTTTGGCGAGGGGGCGCGTCAGTCGCGTCTGCTGGCGCTGCGCGAGTCGCTGCGGCAGCTCAACCAGCAGGTGCTGGCTCACGAGGAGCGGCTGGTGGCGCTGAGTGCCGAAGCGGCGGCGCTGGCCGAGTATCTCGGCGGCATGGATGCCATTGCCGCCCTGGATGCCCGCAGCGAAGAGTTTGCGGCCCTGGCGCAGCAATTGCTCGGCCTGCAGGAGGCCGTGGCAAGGTTGGGCGGACAGCTGGCAGAGGCCCAGCAGGAAAAATCGGCCGCCGACCAGCGCTATAGCGATGCCCGTCTGGCGCATGACCGGGTGTGCCAGCGCGAGCAGGATGGCCTGGCGCAACTGGCCGCATTGCGCGGCCAGGTCGATGGCAGCCGTCGTCAGGTCCGCCGCCTGCTGCTGGAGTTGCGCGAGGGGGCGGCCCGCCTGCCGGATGGGGCGCTGGCGCCCGCACGGGTCGAGGCCCTGCTGGACGAGTACGACAGTGCCGCCGATGCCCGTCATCAGCTCAACTATCTGCAGGAGCGTCTGCAAAGTGGTGACTGGGAAACCGACGAGACGGTGCTGTCGCTCAAGGACAAGCTGCTTGACGACCTGGCACAGCTGGCACGTGAGCATCAGCGCCGTCAGCAGGAAGTGGATCGTGCCAGTGCGCTGACCGGTGACGCCCGCGCCGCCTATATCAACAAGCTGCGTGCCACGGTGCGGGCCTATGGCCAGAATGTCCGACGTCTGGGCGAGTTGGCCGGCATCGGCGTCGAGGTGGAGCTGCCGCAACTGGAGAATGATGATGCCGTGCTGGCACAGGCTGGTCTGGCCTTGCGCTTCAATTTCGACCAGAAGGGCATGATGGGCATGAATGACGGCGAGGCCTCCGGTGGTCAGCAGGTGATGAAATCGCTGATCCTGCTGATCGCCCTGATGATGGATGAAGCCAATCCGTCCGGCTTCGTGTTCATCGATGAGCCCTTCGCCCATCTGGATATCTTCAATATCGACCGGGTGGCGGGTTTCCTCAAGGCGACCGAGGCGCAGTATCTGATCACCACGCCGAACACCCACAATATCAATATTTTTGCGCCGTCCGAGCTGACGCTGGCGACGCGCAAGAAGCGGCCGGGCGAAGTCTGGGCCCCGCCGATCCTGCAGACCCGCCGCCGGGTGGATGGTCGCAGCGAGCACGCCGAAGGAGAGCGCTGATGGGGTATTCGATGCTGGCCATCGCGCTGGGTGGTTCGTTCGGGTGTCTACTGCGCTGGGGGCTGGGGCTGCAGCTCAATCACCTGTTTCCGACTTTGCCGCTGGGGACGCTGGCGGCGAATTTGCTCGGCGGCTATCTGATCGGGGTGGCGGTCGCTTTCTTTGCCGGCCATCCCGAGTTGCCGCCGCAGTGGCGGCTGATGGTGATCACCGGCTTTCTCGGTGGCCTGACGACGTTTTCCACCTTTTCAGCCGAAACCACGACGCTGTTGCAACAGGGGCGACTCTGGTGGGCTTTCGGCGCCATCGCCTTGCATGTCAGCGGTTCGCTGCTCATGACGCTGCTGGGCATGGCCACGGTTCAGTCGCTGAAATAGTTTTTTGCGATAACCGTATTGGATAAGGGGTTGCTTTTTGCCGGGGGCGGCGCAAACTTCAGCAGATCACCACAACAAACTGAAGGATTGCGCAATGTCTACTGTTACGTTGAAGGGAAACCCGGTTGAAGTGGCGGGCTCCTTGCCGGCCAAGGGCCAGGCGGCGCCGGATTTCTCGCTGACGGCGGCTGATCTGTCCGATGTGTCGCTGGCGGCCTTTGCCGGCAAGAAGAAAATCCTCAATATCTTCCCCAGTGTCGATACCCCGACCTGCGCCACCTCGGTGCGCAAGTTCAATCAGCAAGCCTCGGATCGTGCCGATACCGTGGTGCTGTGCATTTCGGCCGACCTGCCGTTCGCCCAGCAACGTTTCTGCGGTGCCGAGGGGCTGGAAAACGTCAAGAATCTGTCGACCTTCCGTCACCCTGAATTCCTGCAGAACTACGGTGTCAAGCTGGCCCAGGGGCCGCTGGCCGGGCTGTGTGCCCGTGCCGTGGTGGTGCTGGATGCCGATAACCGCGTGCTGCATGCCGAGCTGGTGAGCGAAATCGCCAATGAGCCGGACTATGCCGCTGCGCTGGCCGTGCTGTAAGGACTGACTGTATCAGGCCGCTCACCGGGTCACCGTGAGCGGCTTTGTCATTGGCGGCGGCGAATGACCACCGTGCCGGCAAGTTTGTCATGCAGGGATTGTTTGCGCCGGTCAATGATCACCCAGGCGTGGCCCAGGCCGAGCGTCAGATAGGACAGGAGGCAGGCCAGGGTCCGCAGCCAGGCCTGGCGCTGGGTCAGGGTGGCGCCGGTGCGGGCGTCCACGACTTCGGCGCGCAGCAGGTATTTGCCTGGCGTGGCCCGGATGCGGGTCAGAAAAAACACCGTCAGAACGGCGGGCAACAACCAGCGAGCGACCGCCATGACCAGCAAGGGTAACTGATGACGCCAGCAGGCCAGCTCGCTGCCACAGGCCAGCAGCCCGTGCCAGCTCAGCCCGGCGACCGGCCAGGCCCAGGCCATCAGACTGGTCAGCGCCAGCACCAGCAGCTTGTCGACAGACCAGGCGCAGGCTCGCGGCACAAAACCGACGTATTCAACTTCTTGTGTCATCGGAGGTTCGCCAGGGAGAGGGAAGGCCGGGTCAGCCTACCCGGCCTGTGTTGCAGGATTATTCAGTCCGGTCGGCAGCCAGGCTGGCCTGATGCTTGGCGGCCAGGCGCTGATAGTGCTCCGCCGAGTAGCGGAAATAGGCGATCTCTTCGGCGCTGAGCGGGCGTACGGCCTTGACCGGGTTGCCCAGGTAGAGATAGCCGGACTTGAGATGCTTGCCGGGCGGAACCAGTGAGCCGGCGCCGATCAGCACATGTTTTTCAATCACAGCCCGGTCGAGGACGATGCTGCCGATGCCGATCAGCACCTCGTCACCGATGGTGCAGCCATGCAGCGTGACGTGATGGCCGATGGTGACGTGCTCGCCAATGATCAGCGGGGCACCCTCGGGATCATCGCTGCGTTTGTGGGTGACGTGCAGCATGGCGAAATCCTGGATATTGCTGCCGGTACCGATGCGGATGTGATTGACGTCACCGCGCAGCACCGCGCAGGGCCAGACCGAGCTGCCCGCCGCGAGGCTGACATCGCCGATGACCACGGCGGCCGGATCAATGTGACTGCTGGGATCAATCTGCGGCCGGATGCCGTCGTAAGATCGGATATTGTGATTCATGGCCTCGGTCCTCATATTCGCTGATAGTGCCAAGCGGCATATCATACCCAAATCATGGTAAAAGGAATGCCAAAACAATGACAGCCAATCCGCTTCTTGATTTCACCGATCTGCCACGCTTCGGCGAGATCAAGCCCGAACACGTGACGCCCGCCGTGGAAGCCCTGCTGGCCGAGGCGCGCGAAACGGTGGCACGTCTGACCGCTGATGCCCAGTCCCCGACCTGGGAGAACTTTGTCGAGCCGCTTGATGAAGTCATCGAACGCCTGTCGCGCTGCTGGGGGGTGGTCGGCCATCTGAATGCCGTGGTGAATACCCCGGCACTGCGCGAAGTGTATAACGCCAATATTCCGCAGTTGTCGGCGTTCTGGACCGAGCTGGGGCAGAACCTGGCCCTGTATGCCCGCTTCAAGGCACTGTGCGAGCAGCCTGCCTATGCCGCCTACAACCCGGCGCGCAAGCGCATCATCGAAAACAATCTGCGTGACTTCAAGCTGTCCGGTGCCGAGCTGCCGGATGCCGACAAGGTCCGCTTTGCCGGGGTGCAAAGCCGCCTGGCCGAGCTGTCGGCCCGCTTTGAAGAGAACGTGCTGGATGCCACCGACGGATTCAGTCTCTATCTGGACGATGCCAGCCAGCTGGCCGGCCTGCCCGAGGATGTTTGCGCCATGCTGGCGGCCTGGGCTGCCCAGGAGGGCAAGACCGGTTACAAACTGACCTTGCAGTTCCCCTGCTATCTGCCGGTGATGCAGTATGCCGAGGACGGCGCCTTGCGCCATGCACTCTACGATGCCTATGTGCAGCGCGCCTCCGAGTTCGGTCCGGCCGAACAGGACAATACCCCGGTGATGCGCGAGAAACTGCAGCTCAATCGCGAAGAGGCGCAGCTGCTGGGCTTTGCCAATTACGCCGAACTGTCGCTTTACACCAAGATGGCGGAGAGCCCGGCTCAGGTGATTGCCTTCCTGCGTGACCTGGCGTCGCGTGCCCGGCCGTTCGCCCTGCGCGATCGTGCCGAGCTGGAAGCCTTTGCCCGCGAGGAACTGGGCATGGATCACCTGGAAGCCTGGGACCTGGCCTATGTCTCCGAGAAGTTGCGCGTGGCGCGTTACGCCTTCTCCGACCAGGAGGTGAAGCAGTACTTCCCCGAGCCCAAGGTGCTGTCCGGTCTGTTCCGGGTGGTGAATACCCTGTTTGGCATTGAGGTGCGTCAGGCCTCGGCCGAGGTGTGGCATCCGGAGGTGCGCTATTACGAGATCCTGCGTCAGGGCCGGGTGATCGGCAGCTTCTACTTTGATCTGTATGCCCGCGAAGGCAAGCGGCCGGGTGCCTGGATGGACGATGCCCGGGCGCGTTGCGTCAAGGCGGGGGTCGTGCAGACCCCGGTCGCCTTCCTGACCTGCAACTTCAGCAGCCCGATCGGCGACAAGCCTGCCCTGTTTACCCACGATGAGGTGATCACGCTGTTCCACGAGTTTGGTCATGGCCTGCACCATATGCTGACCGAGGTCGATGAGTTATCGGTCTCGGGCATCAAGGGCGTGGAGTGGGATGCGGTCGAGCTGCCCTCGCAGTTCATGGAGAACTTCTGCTGGGAGTGGGAGGTGCTGGGCGGGATGAGTGCCCATGTTGACACGGGCGAGCCGCTGCCGCGGGCCCTGTTTGACAAAATGCTGGCCGCACGCAACTTCCAGTCCGGCATGCAGACGGTGCGACAACTCGAGTTCTCGCTGTTCGACATGCTGCTCTATAGCGATTTTGATGCCGACCAGGGGGACTGGCTGGCCCTGCTGGATCAGGTCCGCCAGGAGGTGGCGGTTAACTTTCCGCCGGCCTACAACCGCTTCCCCAACAGCTTCAGCCATATCTTTGCCGGGGGTTACGCTGCAGGCTACTACAGCTATAAGTGGGCCGAAGTGCTGTCGGCGGATGCCTACAGTGCCTTTGAGGAGGCGGGGGGTGCCAATGCGGTCACCGGGGCGCATTTCTGGCGTGAAATCCTGTCGGTAGGCGGCTCCCGCCCGGCGATGGAGTCGTTCCGGGCGTTCCGCGGCCGTGATCCGCAGATCGATGCCCTGCTGCGTCATTCTGGCATGGTGGAAGATTTGCTCAGAACCGGGAACTAATCTTGATCAGAAATTTCAAACTATCTGTTGTGTAACCAACAGCAGCGAGCTTGGACGTAAAAGTCTTCCCAAGGACTCAGACCGTCGCCCCCGTGTCATGCGGGGGCATTTTTTTTGCGCATGGCTGGTAACGTGATCCAACAGCGTGCAGGCAGGGGGAGCGTGGGCGTCCACCGCGCTGTCCGCAGCCAGGGATCAACCGTCATGAAGTACGGCGATACCCACTGGCCAGGACGCGCAGGTGCGTTGATGCAGTGCTAGTCTTTACGGTTTGTGGGAAGCGGTGCGCCACGATCCGGGCGCGAATTGAACGACGGGGTGCGAACCGAGAACTCCGGCATGATCGGCGCCAGGGTGGAACGCGAAGAACGAGTGGTAGAGCTTTGGGTCTTGCTGGTATCGCGGGATCTAAGGGGAACAGACATGATGGTTCTCTGGTTACGAAGACAATTTCATTGTATGAACCGCCGGATTGTCTGACAACAACTATCCGTGATTTTTATGCAAAAGTAGTTTTGTACACAAAATACAAAACATATTTCATGCCTTTTGATTCTGCAAGTCAATGAAAAACAAGGTAAAAATGAAATATCATTACAAATGGCTAATATACAATCGGCCAAATTTTTGTGTGGTGAAAATGTGCGCAGAGTGCACTTGCGCCGGCGTTTCTCAAGCGGTTCAGGCTTGCTTCCGGTCAAATCCGGACAGCATTTAGTCTGTATAATCAAACAATTATATTTTCGGTCATTGTGATGCTTTCCCTTGCGGTCCCTGCGCCATCGTCCCGTGCCCTGTTCCAGCTGGTCGTGGGTATCTTCTGCCTCGCCTTTTCGCCCATCCTGGTGCGCCTGACCGACGTTGGGCCGGTCGCGGCCGCCTTTTTCCGCTTGTTGCTGGCGCAGCCAGTGTTGCTGCTGTTGCTGATTCCGCGCATCACCAGCGGCGAATCGCTCGATTGCCCCTGGTGTGCGCGTTGGTGGGCATGGCTGTCCGGGGTGTTTCTGGCGCTGAATCTGGTGCTGTGGAACCAGTCGCTGACCATGATCAGCATCGCCAATGCCTCGCTGGTCGATAGTCTGGCGCCGCTGTTTATCACCTTGTTTGCGTGGTGGGGCATGGGAGAGCGCCCTTCGCGCCAGCTCGGCGTGGGCATGCTGCTGGCGGTGATCGGTACGGTGCTGCTGATTCTCGGCGAGGGCGGCGGCCTGTCGGGTCTGCAGGATCGTCATCTGCTGGCCGGCCATTTGGTCGCCTTGCTCGGCGCGCTGCTGTATGCCGCCTATTTCCTGGCGCTCAAGCAGGCCTTGCGCCGTGGGGCTTTTCCGCGAGTCATGCTGGCCAGCTGCATGGCGGCCACAGCCACACTGATTCCGCTGATGCTGTGGCGCGGCGGCAGCTGGTGGCCGCATGGCTGGGTGGCCTGGAGTGTGCTGGGGGCGATGGCCCTGCTCGTGCACTGTGCCGGCCAGGGACTGGTAGGCAAGGGGTTTGACCGCTTGCCGGCGGCAACAGCCTCGCTGATGTTGCTCACGCAACCGGTGGTCTCTGCCATCCTGGCCTGGGGCCTGTTCAGCGAGGCGTTGGGTGTGCTGCAGATTGCCGGTGCCGGTACGGTACTGGCCGGTGTCTGGTGGGGGGGCAAGAAGTCGGGCTGAGTCTGGCATTTTGCTTGAGCCAGCCCGCCTGGTTCATGCATCATGCCAGAGTCAATCGATTGCACATGGAGTTGTCTTGAAGCTTGCCACCTGGAACGTCAATTCTCTGAAAGTCCGTTTGCCGCATGTCCTGGAATGGCTCGCTGCCAATCCGGTGGATGTGCTGTGTCTGCAGGAGCTCAAACTCGAGCAGGGGGCTTTTCCGCAGGCCGAGATCGAAGCGGCCGGCTACCGTGCCGCCTGGTTCGGTCAGAAGACCTATAACGGCGTTGCCATCCTGACAAGGCTGCCGCATGAGCCGCTGGCGGTGGTGTGCGGCATACCGGATTATCCGGACGTACAAAGTCGGGTCATTGCCGCCACGGTGGGTGAGGTGCGCGTGATCTGCGCCTATTTCGTCAATGGCGAGTCGGTCGAGTCGGACAAATACCAGTACAAGCTTGCCTGGCTGGCGGCGCTGCAGCGTTATGTCGCCAGTGAAATGCAGGCCCATGCCGGCCGGGTCGTCTTGCTGGGCGACTTCAACATTGCCCCGGCGGATGCCGATGTGCATGATCCTGCCGCCTGGCAGGACAAGGTGCTGTGCTCTGAACCGGAGCGTGCTGCCTTCGCGTCGCTGATCGCGCTGGGCATGACCGATGCCTTCCGGCATTTCCACCCGCAGGAGGTAGCCTATAGCTGGTGGGATTACCGTGCCGCCATGTTCCGCCGCAATCTCGGACTGCGTATCGACCACATTCTCTACGGGCAGGCGCTGGCGCAGAGGGCCAGGGATGCCGGTATCGACAAGACCCCGCGCGGCTGGGAGCGTCCCTCGGACCATGCGCCGGTCTGGCTGACGCTCGACGACGCTCATTGAACCAGGATCGACATGACGAAAAATCCCCCCGAGCTGCACGACGACTTCTATTACCGTGATGTGCCGCAGTACATGACGGAAGTCTATGACTGGGCTTACGTCAATCCGCGCCATGCCGCCTGGCTGGACCGTAATCTGGTGGTGCGGGTCCTGTTGTTTGGCAATGACCGGCGCCTGATGCAGGCCTATCTGGACCGGGTCCGTCCGGGCATGAAGGTCTGGCAGGTGGCCCATGTCTATGGCGATCTGGTGCAGCGTGTAGCGCGCAAGGTGGGGCCGCAGGGGGGCTTTGATCTGACCGACGTGACGCCGGTGCAGATTGCCCATGCCTCGCGCAAGCTGAGTCAAATGCCGCAAGCCAGGGTGGTGCAGGCGGACGCCGCCGATTTTCGCGGCGAGCCCGACTATGACCTGATCGTCAGTTTTTTCCTGCTGCACGAAGTGCCGGACAACAAGAAGCGCGAGATTGTGGACAATATGCTCGATCAGTTGCCGCGCGGCGCCCGGGCCCTGTTTGTCGATTATCACCGGCCGGCCGCCTGGCAGCCGATCGGCTGGCTGCTGCGTTGGGTTAATCGTTGTCTCGAGCCTTTTGCCATGGCCCTCTGGCAGCATGAGATTCAGGAATATGCCCGCGAAGCGGGACGCTTTGACTGGCGCAAGCGGACGGTTTTTGGCGGGGTGTATCAGATTGTGGAAGTGACGCACAAGGCGTGATGCTGGCGCCGTCAAGAAAAAAGCAGCCGTCAGGCTGCTTTTTCTCATCCCGGCGGCATGCTTATTTTTCGACGAAGGCTCGCTCGATCGCGTAGTGACCCGGTTCGCCCATGCGCGGCGATTCGACAAAACCCATGTCGTCGAGGATCTGGCAGCTGTCTTTCAGCATGTTGGGGCTGCCGCAGATCAGAACGCGGTCATTGGCCGGATCCAGTTGCGGCAGGCCGATATCGGCTGCCAGCTTGCCACTGACGATCAGATCGGTCAGACGACCCTGGTTGCGGAACGGCTCGCGCGTCACGGTCGGGTAGTAGATCAGCTTGTCGCGGACCACGTCGCCGAAGAATTCGTTCTGCGGCAGTTCGCGCGTGATGTAATCCTCGTAGGCCAGTTCACTGACCCAGCGCACGCCGTGCACCAGCACGATCTTCTCGTAGCGGTCGTAGACTTCCGGATCCTTGATGATGCTCATGAACGGCGCCAGACCGGTACCGGTCGACAGCAGGTACAAATGCTTGCCCGGCAACAGGTTGTCCTGCACCAGGGTGCCGGTCGGTTTGCCGCTGACGATGATCTCATCGCTGACCTTCAGATGCTGCAGGCGCGAGGTGAGCGGACCATCCTGCACCTTGATGCTGAAAAACTCGAGGTTTTCTTCCCAGTTGGCGCTGACAATGCTGTAGGCACGGATCAGCGGCCGGCCATTGACCTCCAGACCGATCATGACGAACTGACCGTTGATGAAGCGCAGGCCCGGGTCGCGGGTGGTGGTGAAGCTGAACAGGGTGTCGTTCCAGTGGTGAACGCTGAGGACGCGTTCCGAGGTCAAGGTTGCCATATGCAGAATCTGATATTGAACTAGGAATCGGGCCATTCTACCGGCGAATAAAGCGCTGCGATAGAACAGTTGCAACCGTTGGCTGTGTCACGGCGGTATATGCGACCGCAATGCCCATCATGCCATAAGGGTTGCAAGCAGTTGAAAACACGGCATTTTACATGAATTGTGGTGGGCTGGCGACTGGTTGGATTGCCTGACAGTAAAAACGGCAGGGTGGGAGGGGTGATTTATGACGGATGGAAATGAACGAGGGCGGACCAAATTGGCGCGCCCCCGGGTCGGTACTGCTCACTCATCCGCTTCATGTGTCCTGCATGCCTACCACGCATGCAATGAAGCGCCAACAACGTCATGAAAAGACCGATGCTGCATTGCGCAGCGACATCATCACAACCACATCACACTGCTACTGCTGGCGCTCCACATTGGCTTGGCGCCCTGGAGCCGCGAGCCCATCACGGGCTTGGTACGGGTTTCCCCGAAACAGGATGCATGTTACGACTGCTCGGCATTTTTCGCGTTATCTGGCCTATCGGCTGCCAGGTGACCTGCATCGTCAGCGATGCCTCAAACGTCAATGAAACGGCGTGTTATCCCAACACAGAAGCAACGGTCTGCAGCCGAAAATTCTCCCAGATGCATTCATTACCTCCTTGCCATGACCTGATTGGAGTATAGAACCCCCTTCTCAGGGTGCAAGATTTTTTATCGTGCGCCCTGGGTGGAATCTGACAGCCCTCCTTCGGGGGTGAGCTGGCTGGCGTTGGGATGCAGATGATGCTCGAACTGTCGTGCTGCGGCCTGCCAGGAGAAACGCTCGGCGACCGAACGCACATGCTGGCGATCCAGCGCCAGGGCGTTCAGGCAAGCTTGACGCAGGTCCTGGTCCAGAACGCCGGCGCCGCTGTCGCCGACCACATCCAGTGGCCCGGCCACCGGGTAGGCGGCCACCGGGGTGCCGCAGGCCATGGCCTCCAGCAGCACCAGGCCAAAGGTGTCGGTCAGGCTGGGAAAGACGAATACATCGGCCGCACGGTAAAAGCGCACCAGTTCCGGCTGCGGGAAAATGCCGGCGAAATGCACCTCCGGATAATGCTTCTTCAGCCTGGCGAGCAGCGGCCCGTCGCCAACTACCCACTTGCTGCCCGGCAGGTCGAGCTTGAGAAAAGCCTCGATATTTTTTTCCACGGCGACACGACCGATATACACAAAGCGTGGCGGCTGACTTTCCTCCAGCCGGTCGCGCGGGCCGGGGGAGAACAGCTCGGTATCCACCCCGCGACTCCACAACACCACATTGTTGAAGCCCCGTGCCTTCAGATCATTGACGATCGATTGAGTCGGCGCCATCACCGCGCTGGAGGCATTGTGAAAGCGGCGCATCCAGGCATAGCTGATGGAGAGCGGCAGCCGGGTGCGGGCCTGGATGTACTCCGGGAAACGGGTGTGATAGGCGGTGGTGAAGGCCCGGCCATGGCGCAGGCAGTGACGCCGAGCCGCCAGCCCCAGCGGCCCCTCGGTGGCAATGTGGATGGCATCCGGCTGGAAGCTGTCGATCATCCTGGCGACCTTGCGATAGGGGAACAGGGACAGACGAATGTCCGGGTAGGTCGGGCAGGGCAGGGTGGTGAAGGTTTCCGGGGTGATCATCGAGACTTCGTGGCCGAAGCCCTGCAATTCGCGAATCGTTTCGGTCAGCGTGCGAACCACGCCATTGACCTGGGGGCGCCAGGCGTCGGTGACGATCAGGATGCGCATACATTCTCCTGTACAGGCTCAAGGATGGGTTCCTGCGCAGAGGATTCGCTCAGGATGTGGGTCCAGTACACCACCGACAGGGTGCCGTCGGCTGTTTCCACCAGGGCAGAAAGACTTTCGACCCAGTCGCCGCTGTTGCCATACAGCGTGCCGTCCAGGTCGCGTACTTCCGGCTGGTGAATGTGGCCGCAGATGACGCCATCGTAACCACGATGACGGGCTTCCGTTGCCAGCATCTTTTCGAAGTTGCTGATGAAATTGACAGCGTTTTTCACCTTGTGCTTCAGATACTGCGACAGCGACCAATAGGGCAGGCCCAGTTTCATCCGGCACCAGTTGTAGCCGCGATTGAGCTGCAGGATGAGGGTGTAGAGGCTGTCGCCGAGATAGGCCAGCCATTTGGCGTACTGAATCACACCGTCGAATTCGTCGCCGTGAATCACCAGCAGCCGTTTGCCGTCGGCGGTGATGTGGTCGGCCTCCATGCGGATGGCAATGCCGCCAAAATCCAGCCCGGCAAACTGCCGGGCCATCTCGTCATGATTGCCGGGGATGTAGATCACCCGTGTCCCTTTGCGCGCTTTGCGCAACACCTTCTGCACCACGTCATTGTGGCTTTGCTTCCAGTACCAGGACTTGCGCAGTTGCCAGCCGTCAACGATGTCTCCCACCAGATAGAGGGTGTCCGATTCATGATGGCGCAGGAAATCCAGCAAATGATCTGCCCGGCAGCCCGCTGTTCCGAGGTGAACGTCGGAGATCCAGATACTGCGGAAATGGCGCTTTTCCAGCTTGATCTGCTCTCGTTGCATGGTGGCCTCCGGGAGATGTCACGCGCTCATGCTGCCTATGGCTAATGACAGAAAAATGAGCATTTGATGACGGGAAAATGAATTTACCGCCATGTCGTTTCGATGCCATTTAAGCGTCTGTTAACCCGGGGCTGCTTCAATCCGGGCAGAAAGCTTCGGGCGAAAGGGGTAGCATGCCAAGCAGGGCAGGTAAGAATCCAAGGAGAGGGCAATGCGTATACTGGTAGTCGAGGATGATCCCCTGATCGGCGACGGTCTGAAGGCTGGCTTGAGTCAGCTCGACTTTGCCGTGGACTGGCTGACCTCCGGCAAGGAGGCACTGCTGGCCATGGATGCCGCGCCCTATGATGCCGCCGTGCTGGATCTGGGCTTGCCGGGCTGTGATGGCATGGACGTGCTGGCCAGCTGGCGGCGTCAGGGCCACAGCCTGCCGGTGCTGGTGCTCACGGCGCGGGATGCCATCAGCGACCGGGTGGCCGGACTGGATGCCGGCGCTGACGATTATCTGGTCAAGCCCTTTGCGCTTGTCGAGGTGGCTGCCCGCCTGCGGGCCATGCTCCGGCGCAGCAACGGCGAGAGCCGCCAGTTGCTCAGTCACGGCGCCGTCAGTTTTGACCCGGCGGCACGTACTACCTACCTGAACGGTGAGCCCCTGGAGTTGACCGCGCGGGAAATGGCCATTCTCGAGGTGCTGATGCTGAACAAGGGCCGGGTGCTGCCCCGCGAGCTGATCGAAGAGAAGCTCTATAGCTGGGAGCAGGATCTGGAAAGTAATGCCATCGAAGTCCATATCCATCACCTGCGCAAGAAACTCGGTCGCCATGTGATTCGTACGGTGCGCGGCATCGGCTACACCCTGGGGAATGTCGAGTGAAGCCGGCCAGTCTGCAGCGCCGCATCGTGCTGGCCCTCTTGTTGATTGCGCCGCTGATGTGGTTGCTGTCGGCCGGGGTGGCCCTGTATCAGACCCATGAAGAGATCAATGAGCTCTATGATGCCCAGCTGCAATTGCTGGCTCGTCAGTTGCTGACCAGTGGACGCGGGCTGCAAAGTGATGACGGCAGTATGCGGCATGGTCATGACGATGAGGCCGATGCGTTGTCCCAGGCTATCTGGCGTCGCGACGGCCGCCTGATCTGGGCTGATGGTGCCGGTGCCGACTGGCAGCTGCCGCCCGGAGAGGGAGGCTTTTTCCTGCGGGTCAGTCATCATGGTCCCTGGCGTATCTATGCGCTGCGCAGTGCTGATGGCGAGCATGTCGTGGCGGTCGGGCAGCGTTTGCGTGCCCGCAACGAGGCGGCGCTCAAGGTGGTCAGCAGTCAGTTGCTGGCGTGGATCCTGCCCCTGCCCATTCTGCTGCTGGCGCTGGTGCTGGCCGTGCGGCGCGGGCTGATGCCTTTGAACCGCCTGGCGGCGGAGCTGGCCGGACGGCGTCCGGATGATCTCAGTCCGCTCAGTCAGGCGGTGCCGGCGGAAGCGCAGCCACTGATCAAGGCACTCAATCAGCTGTTTGACCGTGTCGGACAGAATATCGAACATGAACGGCGTTTCACCGCCGATGCCGCACACGAACTGCGTTCCCCCCTGGCGGCCTTGCGGGTGCAGACCGAAGTGGCGCAGCTGGCCCACGATCCCGACGTGCAGCAACACGCACTGACCAACCTGGGCATCGGCATCGAGCGGGCTACTCGTCTGGTCGATCAGTTGCTTGCCCTCTCCCGTCTCGACCCGATGCAGGGCCTGACCCAGGCCCAACCCGTCGACTGGTCGCGCCTGATCGACAGCCTGCAGCGTGATCTGGCGCCACTGCTGTCGCGACGCGGCAGCCAGCTCGCGCTGGATTGGCAGGTGCCGGCCGAGCAAGTGCTGCCACTGCAGGGTGACAGCACTTTATTGACACTCATGCTGCGCAATCTGCTGGAAAATGCCCTGCGCTATAGCCCGGCCGGGGCCATCGTGCGGCTGTCCGGCTCGGCGGATCGCCTGGTGGTCGAGGACAATGGGCCGGGCATCGACCCGGCGTGGCTGGACAAAATTCGTCAGCGCTTCGTGCGCATGCCCGGGCAGAGTGAGCCCGGCAGTGGTCTGGGCCTGTCGATCGTCGAACGGATTGCTGAACTGCATGGGCTGCAATTGCAGCTGTCGAACCGCGCGGAAGGGGGATTGAGCGCGGCGGTGGTGCGCATCGCCAGGACTGACTGACAGCGCATCGGATGATAGAGTAGCGGGCATGCCGATCGCCTCTTCTCTGTTTGCCTCCGAAAGCAACGATCTGGCCCGGGCGCAGCGGCGTCTGGGGCTGTTGCGCTGGGGGATGCTGGGCCTGTGTGCCCTGATGCTGCTGCTGGTCTCCCGTTATCCCGTGCAGCTGGCCTGGGTCCCGGTTCTCCAGGCCATGCTGACCCTGGTACTGGTCAATGCGGTGTTGCCCCTGCTGGCGCGGCGCGGCGTGTCTGCGCTCTGGCTGATTCGCTTCGGTTTGCTGGCCGATGTGGTGGCCCTGAGTGAAATCCTGGCCTTCAGCGGCGGCGCCGCCAATCCGCTGGCCTCCCTGTATCTGCCGCCCGTCCTGTTCGCCGCCCTGCTTAGTCCGGGGGTATTCTCCTGGTGCCTCTCTGCACTGGCCCTGACTGCCTACGGGGTGTTGTTTGTCTGGCACCTGCCCTGGCCGCTGGCCGACTCCGATGCCGCCTATGCCTTCCAGGCCCACCAATTGGGCATGTGGTTTACCTTTGCCCTGTCTGCCCTGCTGATGACCGGCTTCATCTCCTGGCTGGCCCGACAACTGGCCGATCGCGAACATGAGCTGGCGATTGCCCGCGAAAGCCAGCTGCGCGACGAGCAGCTGGTCGGACTCGGCATGCAGGCGGCGATGGCGGCCCACGCGCTGTCGACACCGCTCAACACCCTGACGCTGCTGGTGGATGACTGGCATGACCTGCCCCCCGGCGGTCTGCCCGTGGATGAGCTGGCACTGATGAAAAGCCAGCTTGCCGTTTGTCGTGCGGCCCTGACCCGCCTCAAGTCCCAGGCCCGGACCGGTCCCGTCATCCTGCCGCTGTTCAGCGCCATGACCGAGCGACTGGAGGGGTGGCGTGCCCTGCGTCCGGATGTCACCCTGCAGTGGCAGCCATCAGGGGAGGGCGATCCGCAGGTTGAACTGGACAGTGCCTTCTGGCCCGCGCTGTTTAACCTGATCAACAATGCCGCCGAGGCCGGTGGCGGTCAGGTGAACATCACCGCCACTTTCCGCCAGGGGGTGCTCAGCGTGGATATCGTCAATCGTGAAGGCTGCCTCAGCGAGGCACAGTTACGGGCGGCCGGGCTGGGGCAGATGCAGTCCGGCAAGCCTGCCGGGCTGGGGCTGGGCGTGATGTTGTCGCATGCCACGCTTGCCAGACTGGGGGGCAGCCTGACCCTGGATAACCGCGCGAGCGGTGGTGTGCATGCGCACATCACCCTGCCCTTGAAAGAGATGTCACCATGACTTTTCTGCTGATTGATGACGATGATGTCTTTGCCGGCGTGCTGGCTCGTTCGCTGATGCGCCGCGGCCATCAGGTCGAGCGCGCAGCCAGTGAGGCCGAGGCGCTGCAATGTCTTCCCCGTGGCTTCGAACGTATCATCCTGGACCTCAATCTGGGGGGCGACAGTGGCCTGAAGCTGTTGCCGCAGCTGCGACGCCTCAGTCCCGACAGTGCCGTGCTGGTCCTGACCGGCTATGCCAGCATCGCCACTGCCGTCGAGGCCACCAAGCTGGGGGCCGTGCAATACCTTGCCAAGCCGGCCTCGGTCGATGAGATCCTGCAGGCTTTTCAGCAGATCGAGCCGGATGCTGCCATGCCGGTCAATGCCCGGCCGATGTCGGTACGTCGTCTGACCTGGGAGCATGTGCAGCGTGTGCTGGCCGAGCACGAAGGCAATATTTCCGCGACGGCTCGTGCCCTCAACATGCATCGGCGCACCTTGCAGCGCATGCTGGCCAAGAAGCCGGTCAGCGACTGAGTCTCCCGGTACGGCTGCTTCTCCCAAAAAACATTTGAGTAATGACTCTATTCAATCTAGGGTTATTTAATGACGCAGTCATTTTTGCGTCCTCAACAGGGAGAAGGAGACAGATGCAATACGGTCAGATGATGGATCAGCCTCTGCTGATCTCCAGCCTGCTGCAGCATGCAGAACAAAATCATGCCGATGCAGAAATCGTGTCACGGTTGTTCGATGGCACGATCCATCGCTACAGCTGGGCCGATACCGCCCGCCGTGCCCGTCAATTGGCCAATGCGCTGCAATCACTGGGTGTCGAGCCCGGGCAGTGCATCGGTACCATGGCCTGGAATACCTATCGCCATCTTGAGGCGTACTTTGCCATTTCCGGTATCGGTGCCATCTGCCATACCGTGAATCACCGTCTGTTTGCCGATCAGATCAGCTACATCATCAATCATGCCGAAGACCGGGTTTTGATGTTTGATGCCTGTTTCCTGCCGCAGGTCGAGCAATTGGCACCTGATCTGCCGCATGTGCGTCACTGGATCCTGCTGGGGGGGCGGGAGCACATGCCAACAGATAGCCGACTCGGGAATCTGTTGTGTTATGAAGATCTCGTCGGTAGCCATAGCGATAGCTTCGACTGGCCCCAGTTTGACGAACAAACCGCTTCCAGCCTCTGTTATACCTCGGGCACCACCGGTCACCCCAAGGGGGTGCTGTATGCCCATCGCTCGACCGTGCTGCACGCCCTGGCCAGCTCGCTGCCTGATGCCTTCGGCCTGTCGGCGCAGAGCTGCATCCTGCCGGTCGTGCCGATGTTCCACGTCAATGGCTGGGGGCTGCCCTATAGTGCGGCGCTCAACGGGGCCAAGCTGGTTCTGCCGGGATCGCGGCTGGATGCCGTCAGTGTGTATCAGCTGATCGAAGAAGAAGAGGTCAATCTGGCTGCCGGCGTGCCGACCGTGTGGCTGAATCTGTTGCAGCACTGCGAGACCAATCGTCTGCGTCTGCATCATCTGAAGCGTGTTGTGGTGGGGGGCTCGGCCGTACCGGATTCGATGATCGAGCACATGGCCGAGCAGGGGGTCGAACTGCGCCAGCTGTGGGGCATGACTGAAATGTCGCCCTGCGGCACCATGAGCACACCGAAATTCAAGCATCGCCACGATGGCGTGGCGGGGCTGCGCCGGATCCAGGGGACGCAGGGACGGCCGTTGTTCGGCGTGCAGATGCGCATTGTGGATGGCGCCGGCCAGCCGCTGCCGCACGATGGCGTGGCGTTTGGCAACCTGCAGGTGCGCGGCCCCTGGGTGTTGTCGCAGTATTTCAAGCGCGAGCGCGATGCCAGTCATACCGACGACGGCTGGTTCAATACCGGGGATGTGGCCAAGCTGGATGCCGATGGCTATATGCGCATCACCGACCGTACCAAGGATGTCATCAAGTCCGGCGGCGAGTGGATCAGTTCGATCGAGCTGGAAAACATCATCATGGGCCATCCGGCGGTTGCCGAAGCGGCTGCCATCGGCGTGGTTCACCCCAAGTGGGACGAGCGGCCGGTGATGGTGGTGGTGCTCAAACCGGACAGCCGGGTGACACGCGAAGAGCTGCTGCAGTTCTACGAAGGCAAAGTGGCCAAATGGTGGACGCCCGATGACGTGATCTTTGTCGACGAATTGCCCCACACCGCCACAGGCAAACTGCAAAAACTCAAGTTACGGGAAAAAATGCGCGATTATCAGTGGCCACAATAAGCGATCTTGTCGAGCCGTCGAACTGTTGGACAAACTTGAGTTTTTGCACTAAATTACATGCTGTTTGCAATATTCATGCAGGGCATGGCGGTGAGCGACCTCATGTCCTGTTGAATTCACAATGGCTGAGAAGCTGTTGTGATGTTAGCCCCTCGAAGCATCGCAAGATGCTTCTTCCTCGTGTTGACCCCCGTCGCGACAGCGGCGGGGGGCTTTTACTTCTGCGCATGCTTTTGTCTGTCTGACGCATATCAAATTTGACTTTCAGGCGGCGAAACTGCTTCTAGAATAAAAAATGATTTGATTATTGTTTAAATAGTCCAGTTACAAGGGGCATTGCATGCTGAAATCACTCAGAAGCCGCCTGATCGTGCTGAATGCGTTCCTGTTGGCCATTTTCGGTCTGGTGCTGGTCACCATCGCTTATTCCCAGATGCGCAACGAGATCATGAATGATCTCAACAATGAGTTTGCCGCGCTGCTGTATGGCGAACGCACCGTGGCGCAGAACTGGATTGACGGCAAGGTCAGTCTGATCACCGCCCAGGCGACCAACGTCAATCGGCCGGATGCGGTGTCGTATCTGGCACAGACGGCCGCAGGCGGTCACTTTGGCGGCGGGGTCTATGCCGGATTCGAGGATGGTCGCAAGCCCATTTTTCATGACAACTGGCAGCCGCCGGCCGACTACAAGGCCGCCGATCGTCCCTGGTATTCGCAGACCAAGAGCAATAACCGGGTGACCCTGACCGATCCCTATCTCGATGCCCAGACCAAGAAGATGACCATGACGGTCGCTGTGCCGTTTACCACCAATGGCCAGTTCGCCGGGGTGGTCGGTGGTGATGTGTTTGTCGAGGATCTGGTGCGCTCGGTGCTCAGTGCCAAAATCCGCGCCGGGGGCTACATGTTCATCGTCAATGGTGCCGGCAATCTGATCGGTCATCCGAAAACGGAATTGACCATGAAGCCTCTGACGAGTATCGCCCCTGATCTGACGCCGGAAACCGTGGCGAATATCGCCAAACTGGATTCCGTGCAGGCGGCGCAGATCGACGGACAAGACGTGTTGTGGCAGACGGTGCAGGTGCCGGGTACCAACTGGTATATCTGTGCCGCCGTCGACAAGGCGCAGGTGCTGGCGCCGCTGCATACCCTGCTGTATACCCTGATCGCGCTGACCGCTCTGGTACTGGTATTGATGGTGCCTCTGGCCAGCTATGTGATTGCCCGCATGTTCGGTGGCTTGATGCACCTGAAGAGCGCCATGATTGAGGTCTCGCGCGGCGAGGGGGATCTGACCCTGCGTCTGGATGAAGACGGGGCGGAAGAAATTGCCGAGACCGCCCATGCCTTCAACCAGTTTGTGGCCCGTCTGCAAGGCATGTTCAGCACGCTGCGCAACGATGCTACCACCCTGATCGGTGGTGTGCAGCAGGTGAGCCAGCTGGTGGGCGGTGTGGCGACCAGTTCGCGAGAAATGTCCGATGTGTCGTCCTCCAATGCCGCGACACTGGAGGAGATCACGGTCAGCATTTCGCATATTGCCGAAAGTGCACACCAGGCCGACGAACTGGTCAACCAGACCGAACAGCGCCTGGGTGAAAGTGCGCAGAGCATCAGTCGCCTCTCGTCCGGCATGGAAAGCACGGTGACCTCGGTGCGCGGGCTGGAGAGCATGCTGGCGTCGCTCGACAAGCGCTCGGAAGAAATCAGCGGCATTACCAATGTGATCCGCGACATTGCCGACCAGACCAACCTGCTGGCCCTGAATGCCGCCATCGAGGCCGCCCGTGCCGGTGAGCAGGGCCGTGGCTTTGCCGTGGTGGCCGACGAAGTGCGCAAGCTGGCCGAACGTACCGCCCAGGCGACACTGGGTATCAGCAGCATGGTGGATGCCATCCGGCAGGAGACCAGCCGCGCGGTGGGTGACATGAACCAGACGGTCAGTTCGGTGGACGACGGCGTGCAGCTGACGCGCGCAGCGGTGGAGGGGATTGGCAACATCCGCCAGTCGATGGATGTGGTGGTGGACAAGATGAGTGAAATCGCCCACTCGACCAATGAACAGCACAATGCCACCACGCTGATTGCCCAGAGTACCGAGAGCATCAACGGTCGCATCCTGGAAAACGACGACCGGCTGCAAAGTGTCAGCGAAGAGCTGCAGCGCCTGGCGGCAGCGGCCAAGCAGATGCAGGATGCCTTCGGCCGCTTCAAGCTGTAACGACGGCGGTAGGAAAAACCAACGGCTCGTGCCATGCACGAGCCGTTTTTTTGCATCAGTGATCCGTGCTAAATCAACTTTATATGATCAATGTCTTATTAATAATCGTTCTGGAAATGATATTCTAACGGTTTAGAACCAAACCCGGGTGTGTCCGGCAGGTAGTCGCCGCAGGCATTTCCGTCCTACTACCGGAGGAAAGACTCTTTATGCTGAAATCACTGAGAAGCCGGCTCATTGTCTTCAATGCGTTCATGCTGGCCGTTTTCGGTCTGATTCTGGTATCGATCAGCTATATCCAGATGCGCAGCGAGATCATGTCCGATCTCGACAATGAATTCAATGCGCTGCTCTATGGTCAACAGACCGTGGCCAAGAACTGGATTGACGACAAGGTCAGCCTGATCACTGCCCAGGTCAACAACGTCAATCGCCCGGATGCCATTCCCTTCCTGGCCCAGACCGCTGCTGGCGGCCATTTCGGTGGTGGGGTCTATGCCGGGTTCGAAGATGGCCGCAAGCCGATCTTCAATGACAACTGGCAGCCGCCGGCCGACTACAAGGCCGCTGACCGCCCGTGGTACTCGCAGACCAAGAGCAATAACCGGATCACCCTGACCGAGCCCTATGTCGATGCCCAGACCAAAAAGATGACCATGACGGTTGCCGTGCCGTTCACCACCGGAGGCAAGTTTGCCGGCGTGGTTGCCGGTGACGTGTTTGTCGAGGATCTGGTACATACCGTGCTCAGCGCCAAGATTCGTGCCGGCGGTTACATGTTCATCATCAACCGCGCAGGCAAGCTGATCGGCCATCCCAAGCCCGATCTGACCATGAAGCCGATTACCAGCATTGCACCGACTCTGACGCCGGATGAAATCGACCGAGCCTCCAAGCTGGACCCGGTGCAGGAAACCACCATTGATAATGAAGTGATGCTGTGGCAGACCGTGCCGGTGCCGGGGACCGACTGGTATATCTGCGCCGCCGTCGACAAGGCGCAGGTGCTGGCGCCGCTGCATACCTTGCTGTACACCCTGATTGCCCTGACGGCGCTGGTGCTGATCCTGATGGTGCCGGTGGCCAGCTTTGTGATTGCCCGCATGTTCGGTGGTCTGATGGCGCTGAAAGCCGCCATGGTGGAAGTGTCGCGCGGCGAGGGGGATCTGACCCTGCGTCTGGCTGAGGACGGTGCGGAAGAAATTGCCGAAACCGCCCATGCCTTCAACCAGTTTGTGGCCCGTCTGCAAGGCATGTTCAGCACGCTGCGCAACGATGCTACCACCCTGATCGGTGGTGTGCAGCAGGTGAGCCAGCTGGTGGGCGGCGTGGCCAACAGCTCGCGTGAAATGTCCGATGTGTCGTCCTCCAATGCCGCGACACTGGAAGAGATCACGGTCAGCATTTCGCATATTGCCGAAAGTGCACACCAGGCCGACGAGCTGGTCAACCAGACCGAACAGCGCCTGGGTGAAAGTGCGCAGAGCATCAGTCGCCTCTCGTCCGGCATGGAAAGCACGGTGACCTCGGTGCGCGGGCTGGAGAGCATGCTGGCGTCGCTCGACAAGCGCTCGGAAGAAATCAGCGGCATTACCAATGTGATCCGCGACATTGCCGACCAGACCAACCTGCTGGCCCTGAATGCCGCCATCGAGGCCGCCCGTGCCGGTGAGCAGGGCCGTGGCTTTGCCGTGGTGGCCGACGAAGTGCGCAAGCTGGCCGAACGTACCGCCCAGGCGACACTGGGTATCAGCAGCATGGTGGATGCCATCCGGCAGGAGACCAGCCGCGCGGTGGGTGACATGAACCAGACGGTCGGTTCGGTCGACGAAGGCGTGCAATTGACGCGAGTCGCCGTCGACAGTATTGGCAGCATCCGTCAGTCGATGGATGTGGTGGTGGAAAAAATGAGCGAGATTTCCCACTCGACCAATGAACAGCACAATGCCACCACGCTGATTGCCCAGAGTACCGAGAGCATCAACGGTCGCATCCTGGAAAACGACGACCGGCTGCAAAGTGTCAGCGAAGAGCTGCAGCGCCTGTCTGCGGCTGCCAAGCAGATGCAGGATGCCTTCGGCCGCTTCAAGCTGTAACGACGGCGGTAGGAAAAACCAACGGCTCGTGCCATGCACGAGCCGTTTTTTTATGCCTGTTCTCCGGGCTGGCGTACCTACGGGGAAAACAGTTCCGCTGCGTTCAGCAGGGCGGGCAATCGCTGTTCCCGCAGCAGGGCGATTTGCTGCCACAGGCAATTCGACTCCTGCGGATGCTGTTTCAGCCAGCCATGACTGATGACGGCAAAGTAGTCTTTGCGTAAAAGCGGAGGTTGCAGTTTGACAAAGGTGGTGAGCTTGCTGGCATTCAGATAATGGTCGGCGACATTGTCCTGGGTGGCATAGGCGGCGATGCGGCCTGCCTGCAGCTTGCGGAAGTTGATTTCGGTGGTGGGGGCTTCTTCGACGTTTTGTCCGCGATTGCGCAAGTCTTCGACAATCGACCAGCCGGTATTGGCGCCGATCAGGCCGTTATTCAGGTTCAGGATCTGCTGGCCATCGAATTGCACCGGACTGTTGCGCAGCACATAGAGCGAGTAGACCAGACTCGTGATGCGATAACGCCGGTCCGGTTGCGTGCCGCTCATCGGGTAGGCGAACAGCGCCATGCGATCTTCGTGAAAGGAATACATGAAGGAAATGTCGATCTGGTCCGCCTGCAGCATGGCGAATAGCCGCTTGTTCGGCCAGCGCGACAGCTGCGGCTTGAGGTGGCAGGCGGCAGCCGCTTCGCGCATCAGGTCGACGGCTGCGCCGGGATGCTCGGGAATCAGGCTGCCATTGCCCCAGAAATACGGCGGGGAGGCGACATCGGCATAGGCCATGCGCACCGACAGATCGGCCGCGACAGCCCCCGAGGCCATCAGAGCGGCAAACAGCAACAAGAGGGGCTTGCGCATAGCAGGTCCTTCCAATGGCCGGGTTGAGCGCTGCGGCGCTGGCAGGTCAGACCTCAGTCAGAAAGCCATTTTCCCGGATTCATCCGATTCTCAGGATCCAGCAGCTTCTTGACCGAGCGCATCAGCGACAAGGCCAGCGGATCCTTGTAAGTCTCCAGCCAGTGGGTTTTCAGCTGCCCGATGCCATGCTCTGCAGCCAGGGTGCCGTTCAGCCGGTATACCGTATCGTAGACAATCCGGTTGACGTTTTCTTCGTCGGCAAACAGCTCGGCATTGTCTGGCCGGGTGTAGGACACGTTGTAGTGCAGGTTGCCATCGCCCGCGTGACCGAATGCCATGATGCTGCAGCCCGGATAAGCGCGTTGCAGTGCCTCGCCGCACTGCGTCAGAAAGGCCGGAATGGCGCTGCTTGGCAGACCGATATCATGCTTGATACTCGGGCCGCGCCGTTTCTGGGTTTCCGACATGTCTTCACGTAGCTGCCACAGCGCCAGACGCTCGGTTTCGCTCTGGGCAATTACCCCATCCAGCATGTCCCGTTCAGACAGCCATTGCACCAGCTGATCTTCCAGCGCCTGCTGCCCCTCGCTGTCGGAGAGTTCGATCAGCAGGGTCCACGGTGCGATGAATGGCACCTTGTCGCCCTGGTACTGCTGCAACAGCGCCATGCAGTCGCCGGACATCATTTCAAAGGTGGTCAGCCTGTCGGCAAAACGGTCGCGCAAGGCCGCCAGCCAGTCGATGGCGGTCTGGGCATCGGCGACGCCCACCATGGCCGTCGCCCGAGCGCGGGGCATGGGGAAAACTTTGAGCGTGGCCGCGGTGATCAGACCCAGCTGGCCTTCCGAGCCGATGAACAGTTGCTTGAGATCCAGACCGCTGGTGTCCTTGCGCAGGCCGGAGAGCTGGTTGAGTACCCGGCCATCCGGCAACACGACTTCCAGCCCCAGTGCCAGATCGCGCATGGTGCCGTAACGCAAGACCGCTAGCCCGCCGGCATTGGTCGCCAGATTGCCGCCGATCTGACAACTGCCTTCACTGGCCAGAGACAGCGGAAACAGCCGATCAGCTTCGGCGGCGATCTGCTGGGCGCGCGCCAGCGTGACACCGGCTTCCAGGGTCATGCTGTTGTTGGCGGCGTCCACCTCAATCACCCGATCCAGCCGGCGCAGCCCCACTACCAGTGTCCGACCGCTGTCATCCGGTGTGGCGGCGCCGCAGGTGGAGGTATTGCCCCCTTGCGGCAGCAGGGCGATGCCGGCCTGGCTGGCCAGACGGACCAGTGCCGCCACCTCTTGCCGGCTGCCGGGCAAGGCCACTGCCAGAGGCCGGCCATGATAGCGCTGGCGCAGGTCCAGGCAGAATGGCTCGATATCGATCGGGGCTTGCAGGACATGGCTGGGGCCGATCAATTGGCTCAGCGCAGTCAGGAATTCGGCAGTTTGCATCAGACAGTCACTCCGGGGTGCCGGGCAGGCGCGAGACCAGCCAGGCGGTCAGGAAGGCCAGCGGTACCGAGCACAGCGCCGGGCTGGCCAGCGGAAACAAGGGGCGGGCATGGCCGAGTACTGCGACCCAGACTGCCGGGCCGGCAATGATCAGCAGGGTGGCGCTGAGCAGTCCGACCAGTCCGCCGGCAATCGCGCCGCGGGCCGTCAGCCCGGGCCAGAACAGGGTCAACAGCAGAATCGGGAACGGGCCGCTGGCCGCCATGCCGAAGGCCAGGCCAAACAGAATGGCAATGTTCTGGTTCTGGAAGCCGCAGGACAGCAGCACGGCCAACAGGACCAGCAGCAGCACCGAGCCGCGCGAGACCTGCAATTCACGCCGTTCATCCGGTTTGCCGCGACACAGCAGGCCGCCGTAAATGTCGTGGCTCAGCGCACTGGAGCCGGCGACGGTCAGGCCGGCCACCACGGCCATGATGGTGGCAAACACCACGGCGGCCACCACGTCACGCAGCGCAGCACCGCCCAGCGCCTGTGCCAGGTGCAAGACGGCCATATTGCCGCCGCCGAGCAGTTTGCCGTGCGCATCAAGGAAGGCCGGGGTCTTGCTGACGAAGACAATGCTGCCAACGCCGATCAGCACATTCAGGGTAAAGAACAAGGCGACGATGGCGGTCGCCCAGCAGGCCGAGGCACGTGCGGCGCGGGCATCGGGGACGGTAAAGAAGCGCATCAGCACATGCGGCAGTCCGAGCAGGCCGAGTACCAGCCCGAGACCGAGCGACAAGACTTCCCACGGGTTGTGCATAGCCTGGCTGGGCAGCCAGATGCCGTGGCCTGCCGGGTGGATGGCCTCTGCCTGCGTGATCAGCCAGTCGGTACTGAACCCGCTCTTGATCAGTACGCCCAATGCCAGCGTGAGCCCGCAGGCCAGCAGCAGGCAGGCTTTGACGATCTGTACCCAGGTAGTGGCCAGCATGCCGCCGAGTGCAACATAGAGCATGGTCAGGGCCGCCACGGTCAGTACGGCAGGCAGGTAGGCCAGGCCGAACAGCAGACCGAGCAACTTGCCGGCACCGACCAGTTGTACCACCAGATAGAACAGCACGATCAGCAAGGTGCTGAAGGCGGCCATGGCTCGCACCGGCCGGCCGCCAAAGCGCTCGGCCAGCACATCACCGAGGGTGAAACGGGCGCGCTCGCGCAGTTTTTCCGCAAACAGCAGCAACAACAGCGGCCAGCCGGCCAGTGTGCCGACTGCATAGATCAGCGAGTCGTAGCCCTGGCTCATGAACAGCCCTGCCGCGCCCAGAAAGGCGGCGGCAGAAAGGTAGTCGCCGGCCAGCGCGAGGCCATTCTGCCAGGCACGGATCCGGCCGCCGGCGGTATAAAACTCGGCACGTGTATGGGTGCGCCGCGAGGCCCAGAGCGTCAGCGACAGGCTGATGACCAACAGCAGGAGAACACAGAACTGGGCCAGATTCATGTGCGATCCTCACGCCGGTTGGCCTGGCGCACGTACAGCAGACTCACGATCACACCCAGCCAGATCAGTCCCAGTGCCAGTAGCATGGACAGCGGCAAGCGGCCGCAGGGTATGGCCAGCAGCGCCGGAAAAAAGGCAATCGCCCCGTAAAAGGCGGCGATTGGCAGGAGCAGCAGTAACAGCAATGACTTCATGGACTCACTTTTGCCAATAGGTTTTGACGTTGACGAATTCGTACAGGCCGAATTCGGACAATTCACGACCGTAACCGGAATCCTTGACGCCACCAAACGGCAGACGCAGGTCGGAGCTGGTGTGTCGATTGATGAAGACACTACCCGCCTGCAGCTGACGTGCCAGTTCCCAGGCCCGGGCCGTATCGTTGCTGTAGATGGACGCCCCCAGACCAAAGGGGGTGTCATTCGCCAGTCGGACGGCATCCTGTTCGTCGCGTGCGCGCAGAATGCTGGCGACCGGACCAAATACCTCTTCACGATAGACCCGGCAGCCCGGATTGACATGATCGAGTACCGTGGCCGGGTAGAAGAAGCCGGGCCCCGCCGGCATCTCGCCGCCCAGGCGCAAGGTGGCGCCGTTGGCCAGCGCATCCAGCACCTGGGCGTGCAGGCCGGCGCGTAAATCGCTGCGGGTCAGCGGCGACAGTGTCGTGTCCGGGTCGGTGGGGGCGCCTGCCCGGAGGGCGGCCGCCTCGGCCACAAAGGTGGTCATGAAGCGTTCGGCCACCTCGGGTACCACGATCATGCGCTTGGCGGCATTACAGGACTGCCCGGCGTCGCGGAAGCGCGAGTGTACGGCTTCGCGCGCGGCCGCATCGACATCGGCATCGGCCAGCACGATGAAGGGGTTGCTGCCGCCCAGCTCCAGGACGGTCTTCTTCAGATGTCGGCCGGCCAGTGAGGCCAGATGTCGGCCGGTGGCTGTCGAACCGGTGAAGGCGACCGCATCGGACAGGCGGATGGCCTGCTCGACCTGATCATGGTCGATCCAGGCAATATCCAGTACGGCCAGTCCGGCCTGATGGACACAGTCCAGCAGCAACTGGGTGGACTGCGGTACCACGGGCGCCGGTTTGACCAGACAGGCGTTGCCGGCCATCAGTGCCGGCACGGCAAATCGCAGTACCTGCCAGATCGGATAATTCCACGGCATCACTGCCAGGACGGTGCCCAGCGGTTCGAAAGCAACACCACTGCGACTGCCATTGGTGGGAATCATCAGCGGTTGCAGCAGGCTGGGCGCCAGACTGGCGTAATAGCGAATCAGCTTTTCCGATTTGTCGATTTCGGCCAGGCATTCCGCGGTGCGCTTGCCGACCTCCAGGGTGACCAGGTCGGCCAGTGCCTGGCGGTGCTGCATCAATTGATCCGCCAGGCGCATCATGCGCCCGGCACGCTCCTCGATGTCGAGCCGGGCCCATTCGGCCTGCGCCTGGCGCAGTCGGGCCAGGCAGCCGGGAAGTTGATCGTGCGGCCAGGCGGCCCGGGTAAAGACCACCTCGCCCGTGGCCGGATTGCAGGAAGTAAATGCTGTCATAGCCAGATTGGCTTTATTAGTTGGAAGTAATAGAGCACTTTAACAAAAAGCCCCGCTGCCGGACAGCAGCGAGGCTTGATCAGAGACGGGAAAAGCTCAAACAGCGGGCTTGAAATTCAGTTCCTGCGGCATGGTGCCGGTCAGCAGGTAATCGATGGTTTCACGCACGCTGCGCATGGCGGAACCGAATGGCAGCGGTTCCGAGCCGCGGAAGAACAGGCCCTTGCTGACTTCGCCGCGGAAGGCGGCTGCCAGCTTGAGATCGATGCAGAACTGCCCGACCTTCGACAGACCATCGCGCAAACCACATACCGACAGGCAGTTGAGGCCCTGGGTGCAGCGGCGCGGATCGGCCTTGGCATTGGCCTGCAGCTTGGCTTCGCGGTTCAGGTAGCTCTTCAGGAACGGCGTCAGCACGCCACGTGCCGGCAGGCCGGCCACGCTCATGAACTCGGCGATGTCTTCCGGCCGGGCTTCGGCCAGGGTGCGCTTGAAGTTGTCGTGCGCATCCCCCTCACGGGTGACGGCAAAGGCGGTGCCGACCTGTACGGCCGTGGCGCCCAGTTCGGAGATGAAGGTGCGTACCTTGTCAAAACTGTTGATGCCACCGGCAACGATCAGCGGAATCTTCTCGCGCTCCAGCCCCAGTGAACGGAAGGTTTCGAAGGTTTCTTCCAGTACACGGCGGAAATCGAAACGCTCCTGGCCGAGATCCTGGATCTGGGCCGCGCCCAGGTGACCACCGGCATGTTTCGGATGTTCGATCACGATGGCGTCCGGCAGGCAGTTCTTTTTCATCCAGCGCTTGAGCACGATGCTGATGCCGCGCGATTCGGACAGGATCGGAATCAGGGCGACGTCCGGGTGATCGGCTGTCATTTCCGGCAGGTCCAGCGGCAGACCGGCCCCCATCACCACGGCATGGGCGCCCGACTCGCAGGCCTGGCGAACATAGGCGGCGTGCGAATCCACGGCCTTCATGACGTTGACCGCCACCATGCCATGACCTTCCGAGCGGCTCAGCGCGCCTTTGACCTCGCGATCCAGCGCGATGAGGTTCAGTGCATCCAGTTCGGCCTGGCCCTGGGCCGTGGCCGAACGTGCCATCAGGTCTTCGTGCAGATGGCGCAGGTCGACACTGGCGACCGTGCCGACACCGCCCTCATGTGCCACGCTGCCGGCAAGCCGCTGCGCGGAGATGCCGACGCCCATGCCGCCCTGAACGATAGGCAGCAAGGAGCGACCGCGGATGACGAGGGGGGGGAAAGCATGTTTCATAGGGATGACCCTGTGTCGAGCAAAAACACTAGTTTACAGGAAAATTCCGGCACGTCGGTATTTCTGCCGTGTCAAATTGATGAATCTCAAGGAGAAGTTGGGAAAACGGGCGGGCAGGGAACCTTTGGCTTCGTTCCAGAGGAAGGAAGTAGGGTATTGGCTAAATCCTTGATGATAACGTGTTTTTTCTGAAAAAGATGCCCGTATATGGCTGTCCTAAAGGACAGATTATCAGATTTTTTCCCCTCTCTTACAGTGCGGCTTTCTGCAATCACCGACAGGAGAGAGGACATGATGAACAGCATGACCGTATTGGCTTCCCGCGAGGGTTTTCGTCTGGAGCGGGTGCGTGGCGGGCGCAAGGAAACCGAGTTGTTGCGGTTCCGGCACCGGATTTTCCGCGAGCAGCTGCGCTGGGTGCCTTTGTCGGTGGATGGTCTGGATCGGGATGAATACGATGATTTTTCTGACAATCTCGGCGTGTTCATCCAGCAACGGGTGGTGGGGTCGGTACGCATGACCCCGGGGCATCAGCCTTTCATGCTGGAAAAGGAATTCTCGGCGCTGCTGCCTGACGGCTGGTGTCTGCACAAAGGTGCCGCCAGCGCCGAGATTACCCGTTTTGCCGTGGAGACGGATGCGCAGGGCCGGCGCATTGAGCCCGCCGCCATGCTGCTTTACTACTGTCTGTTCCGCTGGGCCGAGCTACACCAGGTGCGCTGGATGTACTTTGTGGTCGAGCCGGCATTTTACCGGCGTCTGGACCGGCTGGGCTTTCCCATCCGGCCCATCGGCCCGGCGCGGCCGCTTGATGGCGGGGTGGTGTCGCAAGCGGCCTATTTCGACTGGCAGGCCGCCGAGCCGGCGTTCATCCGTTGGCTGCGACAGGCGGTCGAATCCCCTGCTGCAGCCCCAGCACAATCGCATGTGTCCGGTTATTGGCATTGAGCTTGCGGATAATGTTGGCGACATGAAATTTGACCGTGCGCTCGCTGATATCCAGGATGGTCGCGATTTCCCAGTTGGTCTTGCCCCGGCTCATCCAGTGGAAGATGTCGTACTCGCGATTGGACAGCAGCATCGCCGAGGCAGACATCGGCGCCAGGTCGGTGACTCGGCTCATGGCCTGGTGCAGATGGGGCACCAGGCAGTTGAGCATCTCGATCAGCTGGGTATCGCGGGTAATGTCCTCGCCGGTCACCGAGATCACGCAGGCCATGTTCTGCCGGGTGGAGGCGGCGCTGAAGGTGACGCCGGTGCCAAGACCGACCGAGGCGGCTTCGGCGATGAAGCGCTTGGCCAGCGGGCTGCGCGCGCTGGAAAAGGAGTCCTGCCAGAAGATCGGATTGCTGCCCATCGGGTTGTGCAGGATGGGGTCGCAGCTGGCGAGGTTCTCCTGCATGTAATGGTCCAGCCAGCCCAGCGGGTAGCTGACATCAATCAGTTTTTCGACTTTCTGCATGTGCTGCTGGGCATTCAGTCTGCCCAGGGCCAGCACCATGTGTTCCGCCGGCAGCTGACTTTGCAGTCGGTCGAGGAAATCCTTCAGGCCCTGCTCTTCCTCGATGTGTCCAAGAGCATGAATCCACTCCAGTAGCATCCATTGCCGGGAAGCCGGCAGATCTGCAGGCAACGGTCTGGTATTGAGTGTATGAACAGATGTCATGGGCGGTGTAAGCACTGGTAATGAGTATGTTCAAAAATCATAGCAGAGCCGTCTGTCGGACGCAGGGTCTATCGGTCGCCTAAGACGATGATTCTCCCGGCTTTTAGACCAGTTTTGGCCTTGGCTAACACGATTGCTTTGCCTTGGCTGCTGGCCGCAGAGGCAGGATCGGGCTGGCCGCCCGGGCAGGTGCGTCGTGGGGTAAGCGAGACTGGCTGAATTCATATGGCAAGCAGATCTGGCAAGCTTCATGTCTTCGACATTTATTTCCGATGCATGCCGAGGGCGCTGGCATCCCTGCAGTTGCAAGCCAAAATGCGGGAAAATTGTCAGAAACTACGTATTTTTGCTATTAACTTTTTACTTTAATAACTACAAATATTGGTGTAACCTTTTTTAAGAATATACATTTAATAATGACTTTGGCAATGCTTATGTCATGCGATCGACGTCGCATGTCAGGGGCTTTGCTGAAACACGGACCATCGCTGAGTTATGGATACCCTGAAAGCCCTAATGGTCTTCATGACCACTGCCGAAAACGGCAGCTTTTCCGACGCCGCCCGCAAGCTGGGCGTGTCGCCGGCCGCCATCAGTCAGAGCATCGCCCGACTGGAGCAGGAGCTGGAAGTCCGGCTGTTTAACCGCACCACGCGTCAACTGACCCTGACCGAAGATGGCCGGCGCTTTTATGCGCAATGTCGCGGCCCGGTCAACAATCTGGACTCGGCGATCAACCAGCTCAAGGCGAGCCGTGATGAGCCGGCCGGACACCTGCGTGTCAGCATGCCCAATTCGTTTGGCCGTCGCTTCATCCTGCCGCTGATGGAAGAGTTCTGCGATCTGTATCCGAAGATCAAGGTGTTTTTCGGTCTGGACGATAACTTCAGCGATCTGGTCGAAGACGGTTACGATGTCGGCGTACGTACCGGCATGATGCCTGACTCGCGCATGGTGGCGCGCAACCTGGCGCAGATGCCGCTCTATGTCGTAGCCTCGCCTTCCTACTGGAAGCGATTCGGTCGCCCTGAAAAGCCGGAAGATCTCGCCAATCACGACTGCATCAACTTCCAGTTCCCGACGTCGGGACGGCTGTTCAAGTGGGAGTTTGATCGCTCCGGCGAGCGCATCCCGCTGGAAGTCACCGGTACCTATACCCTGAATGAGATGGAGGCCGTATGCGAACTGGCCCGCCTCGGTATGGGTGTGGCGCAACTGCCGGGTCATGAGGTGGTGCATTACATCCGCACCGGCGAACTGGAAGCCGTTTTGACCGACATGGTCTCACTGGAGCGCTCGATCTATATCTGTTTCCCGCACCGCGATCACATTGCCCCGCGCACGCGGGTCTTTGTCGATTTCGTCGTGGAGAAACTGGCGGATCATCCGGACATCATTGCCGATCTGCCCGGACTGGACCTGACGGCCAAGCGTTCGGCCCTGCGCCAGCAGGTCGACCTGTGATTCGCGGGCACTGAGGGCGCGGCGCGCCCGACCTCCGATACTGCAGTACCGACGGGGTCAGGTCTTGTATTTTGCATCCGGATGCAAAATACAAGACCTGACCCCTTGTTTTTGATCCCTTCTCCTGTTTGACACTGTCAGATTTTGTACTCACTTTTCCCTTCTGAAGGCGATGCCGCTGGGCAGATGGCGTGTCATGCGTTAAACATATTAAACATGAGGATAATATTTTAATCGCCGCCACAGGGGACTTCTTATGCGCTCAGCCGTCAACCATCCGGCTTCTTACTACGCTGCCTCGGCCAATCCGTCACCTGCTCGTGCCGAGTTGCAGGGGAGCGAGCAGGCGGATGTCTGCATCATTGGGGCAGGCTATACCGGCCTGTCGGCCGGGCTGGCACTGGCTGAGGCCGGTTACCGTGTCATTGTGCTCGAGGCTGCGCGGGTTGGTTATGGTGCCTCCGGACGCAACGGAGGGCAGATCGTCAACAGCTACAGCCGCGATCTGGATGTGATCGAGCGCCGCTATGGCCGGGCCCAGGCCCAGGCACTGGGAGCGATGGCTTTTGAGGGCGGGCGCATCATTCGCGAGCGGGTGGCGCGCTACAACATTCAGTGTGATCTGAAACCGGGCAATATTTTTGCCGCGCTGACCAGCAAGCAGCTGGATGAGCTGGCTGCCAAGAAGGCGCTGTGGGAGCGCTATGGTCATCGCGGACTGCATTTGTTGCAGGCTGACGGCATTCGCGAGCATATCGGCAGTGAGCGTTATGTCGGCGGTCTGCTGGATGACTGGGGTGGGCATCTCCATCCGCTGAATCTGGCGCTGGGCGAGGCGGCGGCGTTCGAGTCACTCGGTGGGCGGATTTTTGAGCAAAGTGCCGTGACGCGACTGCAGCAGGGTGATCCGGCGATCGTGCATACCGCCCGGGGGCAGGTGACGGCCCGCTTTGTCATTGTGGCCGGCAATGCCTATCTGGGAGATCTGATTCCGGCCCTGGCGGAAAAAAGCCTGCCCTGCGGTACCCAGGTCATTGCCACCGAGCCTTTGTCGGCGGCTGAGGCCGCGCGCCTGTTGCCCACCGATCACTGTGTGGAGGATTGCAACTTCATGCTGGACTACTTCCGGCTCAGTGCGGACCGGCGCCTGCTGTATGGTGGCGGCACGGTCTACGGGGCCAGGGACAGTGCGCGCATTGAGGCACAGATCCGGCACAATTTGAGCAAGACCTTCCCGCATCTGTCCGATGTGCGCATCGCTTATAGCTGGACCGGCAATTTCCTGCTGACCCTGTCGCGTCTGCCGCAAGCCGGTCGCCTGGGCAGTAATCTTTATTTCTCACAGGGGTGCAGCGGACACGGCGTGACCTACACCCATCTGGCTGGGTGTCTGCTGGCCGAGGCGATACAGGGGCAAAGTCAGCGACTGGATGCCTTTGCCGCGCTGCCTCATCACAACTTCCCGGGAGGACGCCTGTTGCGCGTGCCGATGCTGACACTGGGGGCCTGGTATTACGGCTGGCGCGACCGTCTGGGGATTTGACCGTCCGGGCAGGGCCAGGGCCCTGCCGAGACTCAGGCGGCCATGAAGCGGCCGAGCGGGGTACTGCTCCAGTCGACACTGTCGAGCAGGTTTTTGACGATCAGTCCCAGCTCGGTATCGCCTTCAATCACCAGTTTGCGATTGAAGAACAAGGTGTCCGGGTCTTCTTCGCGCAGCATCATGCGGGCAAAGTCGGCGGCATTGGCAGCAAAGCGCAGATCTGCGGCCTCGCCGGACTTGTCGACCTTGAAGCCTTGCTCATCGGCACAAAAGCGCAGGCTGATGCCGGCATCCAGTACCTGGACCTCAAAGCGGCGTCCGGCCAGCAGACTCATGTCGGCGGGCAGTACCCCGCGCTTGACCAGCTGGTTCAGACCGGCCGCCAGGACAAAGGCCGGCGGCGTGGCCGGCAGCCGGGTCAGCAGTTTGCCCAGTCGGCTGGGCAGGACGAAATCAGGCACATGCATGAGCTTCTCCTTGCTGGGCAATCCCGGCGGTGCCTCGCCAGTAGCCATCGACACGTATTCCCCCGGCCTGCGATGCCGCTTGCGTCAGCAGGGCGGTGTCGGCGGGGGCGCCTTGCAGCAGGGCAGCCACATGGGTCACCAGCTCGGCGCAGCCCTCCGCCTGAGGGCTTAGTCGCACGGCATCAACGCCGATGCTGCGGATATCGTCCAGATACGGCCAGAGCGACTGACAACCGGCAGACATGGTCTGAATGCCATTGATCGTCAGGAAGTCCTGGCTTTCGCGGGTGGCGAGGGTCAGTCCCTGCGGGTGTTCCAGACAGCGGAATTCGCAGCTGTCTTTCTTCAGGTTGTAATGCCGGGCTGTGAAGCAGCGCGAAGACAAGGCCAGCGGCAGCTTGCCCCAGGCAAACAGCTCGGTTTCCACTTCGGGCTGTGTGGCCAGAATGGCCGCCAGGGTGTCACGGTCCATTTCCACCGGCGGTACCCAGCGGGTGGCGCCGAGGCGGTGATAGAGTGCGAGCGTCTCGGCGTTGTAGATGTTCATGTGCGGGCCGGCGACGAAGGGCAGTCCGGCCTGGTGCGCCAGTCGCGCTGCGCCCATGTCATTGGCCTCGATGGCCAGGTCGCCTTGTTCGACCAGCTTGCGCACCCGTTTGAGATCAGATTCGCTTTCGATCAGGGCCAGGCAGGACAGCACACAGCGCTTGCCGGCAGCCTGCAGGTCTTGTGCCAGGCCAATCCAGTCGTCCGAGCGCAGTTGCTGGCGGCGGCTGCACACGACTTCACCCAGATAAATGGTATCGACCGGCCATTGTGCCGCTTCGGCATAAAACGACATGACGGTATCGCGCGGCCAGAAGAACAGGATCGGGCCGAGGGTCAGTTGCATTGCTTGATTGTTCATGGCGGTGTGCTTCTCACTTCCACGGGCGGCTATAGGCGCCCAGTGTTTGCTGATGACCTTCCGAGACCTTGCCCAAGGCCTGTTGCCAGGCAGGCTTGACGCTGAAACGCTGGCTGTCGCGTGCGGCATCGAGGGCTTCGCGCAGTGTACGCGTCACCTGCGCCACATAGGCCGGGCTGCGCTGGCGTCCCTCCACCTTGATGGCGGCCACGCCGATGTCGATCAGTTCGGGCAACATCGGCAGTACGTTGAGGCTGGTGGGCTCTTCCAGGGCGTAATAAGTATCGCCATTGACGTCAAAACGACCTTTGCACAGGGTGGGATAGCCGGCCGGGTCGGTCTTGCCGTACTGGTCGATCAGAATCTCGTTCAGTCTGGCATTCAGGTGTTCCGGACCATGTTCCCAGCGCACGAAACGGGCCGGCGAGCAGACGCCGTGGGTATTGGGGGATTCGCCAGTGGCATAGGAGGACAGCAGGCAGCGCCCTTCGACCATGACACACAGACTGCCGAAGCCGAAAACTTCGATTTCTACATCGGTCTTGTCGATGACCTGACGCACCTGATCGAGTGTCAGCACGCGCGGCAGGACTGCACGCCGGATGCCGAACAGGTCGCGCGCCAGATTAATGGCTTCGTAATTAGTGGCTGAGCCCTGTACTGACAGGTGCAGGCGCAGATCCGGGTGGGTGCGTACGGCGTAATCCATCAGGCCCGGGTCGGCCAGGATGACCGCATCCACGCCGAGGGAAGCGGCTTCGTCAATGGCCCGTTTCCATTGGCTGATGTCGGCGCCCTGGGCGTAGGTGTTGATGGCCATCAGCACCTTGCGCTTGCGGTCATGGGCATAGCGAATGCCTTCACGCGCCGTTTTGTCATCAAAATTGAGGCCGGCAAAATTGCGGGCATTGGTGCCATTTTTCAGGCCGAAATACACGGTATCGGCGCCATGGTCGACAGCGGCTTTCATGGCCGGCAGGCTGCCGGCCGGACATACCAGTTCCGGCAAAGGGCGAGGGGTCGTCATGACGGGAGTAACGGATCTTGTGGGAAACCGCCCAAGCCTAGCAGAGGCGGGCGTACCGGCTTTTGCGTTGCATCAAGCGCTCGCCCGGGGACGTGGGTCTTTCTCCGCCAACCCCGGCCCTGCTGCTAAACTGATGCCATTCAAATCACCCTGAACGCTTGCTCATGCTGCATCTCTATCAGTCCAACCGTCTGGAGCATCTCGGTACCCTGTTTACCGGGATGGTGCAGGCGGTGCCTTTGTCCGATCCGTTTCAACCCGAGGTGGTGATGGTGCAAAGTCGCGGCATGGGGCGCTGGCTGACGCTGGCGACAGCCAGCGCCAGCGGCATTGCCGCGCATCTGCAGTTCGTGCTGCCGGCGGGCTATGCCTGGCGTCTGATGCGCCAGGCTCTGGGGGATTTGCCCGAGCAATCTGCCTTTGCGCCAGAGGTGCTGACCTGGCGGCTGACAGCCTTGCTGCCCCAGTTGCAGGAGCCGGTCTTTGCTCCGGTCCAGCACTATCTGCAGGGGGGGGAGCGGGCGGTGTTTGAGTTGGCCGGCTGCGTGGCCGATATTTTTGACCAATACCTGGTGTTTCGTCCGGACTGGATTCGCGCCTGGGAACGGGGAGAATTGCAGGGGCTGGGGCCGGACGAGGCATGGCAGGCGGCTTTGTGGCGCCGGCTGGCTGACGAAGTGCCGGGCATGCACCGGGTGCGCATGAGCGATGCCTTTCTGGCCGCGCTGACATCCGACATGCTGCCGGAGCGCATCACCCTGTTCGGCATTGCCAGTCTGGCGCCGATGTATCTGGCACTGGTGCGGCGACTGGCCGAGCTGACCGATGTCTGCCTGTTCCTGCTCAATCCCTGTCAGGAGTACTGGGGCAATATTGTCGATGCCCGCGGCCAGCTGCGCCTGAGCGGTCAGGGGCTGGATGTGGCACCGGACCATCCGCTGCTGGCTTCGCTGGGTAAGCAGGGCCGGGATTTCTTCGATCTGGTGTCGGAGAGCATGCATGAGTCGTTGCCGGCATTCGCGGCACCGCAAGGCAATCGTCTGCTCAATCGCCTGCAGCGCGACATGCTGACCTTGCAGATGCCGGCGCCCGAGGCCGTGGCTGCGGATGACTCCATCGAGATTCATGCCACCCATGGCGCCATGCGCGAACTGGAAGTGCTGAAAGACCGCCTGCTGGCGCGTTTTGCTGCCGATCCGACCCTTACGCCGGCGGATGTCGCCGTTCTGACGCCGGATATCAATCAGTACGCCCCCTATATCGATGCAGTGTTCGGGGCCCGTCCCGATGCCCCGGGGATTCCCTACAGCATTGCCGACCGGCGTATCGAGCGTGATGTGCCGCTGCTGTCGACCCTGTCGGGGGTGCTGACCTTGCTGGACAGCCGTTTCCCGGCCGATCGGGTCATGGCGTTGCTGGATTGTCCCGCCTTGCTGCGCCGCTTCGGGCTGACGCCGGCCGATGTACCCCTGATCCAGGGCTGGGTCGAGCAGGCTGCCATTCGCTGGGGGCGCGATGCGAATCACAAGGCCGAGCTGGGTTTGCCGGCCGATCCGCTGTTTACCTGGCGCTGGGGGCTGGATCGTCTGCTGCTGGGCTGTGCTCTGCCGCCCGCCATGGCCGGCAGGGAGAGTCCCCTCTGGCAGGACCTGCTGCCACTGCCCCTGGCGAGCGGTGGCGACAGCGAGGTACTGGCACGCTTCTCCGCCCTGTACGACACGCTGGATGGTTGGGCGCGACAATGTGCCGAGCCTGCGGATGCCGAGGGCTGGCAACAGCGCCTTCAGGCCTTGGCGGCGGATCTGTTGCTGGTCGATGAAACAGAAGAAGACGCCCTGCAGATCTGGCGCGAAGCACTGACCGCCCTGGTGCAGGAGGCGCTGGCCGCCGATTTTGCCCGGCCATTTGGCCTGGCGGTACTGCGCGACTGGCTGTCGCGCCGCTTGAGCCAGCCTTCGGCGGGGGGCTTTCTGACCGGCGGAGTGACCTTCTGCGCCATGGTGCCGATGCGTTCCATTCCTTTCCGTGTGCTGTGCCTGATCGGGATGAATGACGGCGCCTATCCGCGCGATGAGCGGCCGGTGAGTTTTGACCTGATCGCCCAGCATCCGCGGCGTGGAGACCGATCACGGCGCTTTGATGACCGCTATCTGTTCCTGGAGGCCCTGCTGTCGGCCAGGGAAACGCTGTACCTGTCTTATGTCGGTTTGTCGGCTCGCAGCAACGAAGCACTCCCTCCCTCTGCCCTGGTATCCGAACTGCTGGATACGCTGCTGGCCATGGGGGCGACGCCGCAGATGCTGTGTGTGGCCCACCCGCTGCAGCCTTTCTCGCCGACTTGCTATGACGGCCGGGATGAGCGCCTGCGCAGCTTCGAGCCGGCCTTTGCCCAGGCCCTGATTGCGCCCCCTGCGCAGCCGCAACCCTTTGCGGCGCCACTCGACGTGCCCGCCTCCACGGTGCTGGAGGTGGCGTCCTGGCTGCGCTTCTGGCGCATGCCCTGCCGGGCCTGGCTGTCGGAGTGTCTTGGCATCCGCGTGGCGTCGGCGCAGGAGGCGCCGGCGGTCCGTGAACCTTTTGTGCTGGAACGGGAGTATGCGCAGTCGGTCGTGGAGCGGGTGGTGGAGGCCAGCATGCAGGGGCGGCCGCTGGCGCGGGTCGGCGAGCTGGCACGTGGCAGTGGCTGGTTGCCACCCGGGGCACTGGGAGAGGCGGTTCTGTCGCGCCAGATTGGTCAGGGACGACGCTTTGCGGCGGCTTTGCCGCCCGAACTGGCGGATCCGCCGCTTCCGCCGGTGGTGCTGAATTTGCAGATCGATGCGCTGACGCTGGTCGGGACGCTGTCCGGCCTGCGGCCACAGGGGCGGCTGCTGATGTGCGCACGCCCTGCCTTTGCCACCGAGCTGCTCGATCTGTGGCTGGGGCATCTGTTGCTGTGCGCTGCCCGGCCGCAGGGTGTGGCGCCGGTATCGATGCTGTTTGCCGTGGACGGTACCCGGATACTCGGGCCGCAGGAGGATGCTGTCGAACAGCTGCGCCCCTGGCTGGCCTTCTGGCAGGCCGGCCAACGCTCGCCGCTGCCGTTCTTTGCCCGCACCAGCCTGGCCTATGCCCGGCATCGCCATGACAAACCGGATGATCTTGCCGGGGCGATGGTCAGGGCCCTCGGCGAGTGGGCGCCGGCCTTTGAAGACAAATTTGCCCAGAAGGATGACCCCGCCGTGGCACTGGCTTTCCGACATCAGGACCCCTTGGCCGATCCCTTGTTCATCCAGTTGGCCGAAGTGTTGCTATTGCCGATGTTGCAGGCCATGTCGGCCGGGGAGGAGACGGCATGAATCCGCTCAATGCGCTGGACTGCCCGCTCAGTGGCGTCAATCTGATTGAAGCGTCGGCCGGTACCGGCAAGACCTGGACCATTGCCGCGCTGTACACGCGTCTGTTGCTGGAAGCGGACGCCGAAGGTCAGGTGCCTGCCATCGAACAGCTGCTGGTGGTGACCTATACCAAGGCTGCGACCGCCGAGCTGCGCAGCCGTCTGCGCGCCCGCTTGCACGCCCTGGCTGATTTGCTGGCCGGTGGCCACAGTGAGGATCCCTTCCTGCTGGCCATGGCCGAGCGCCATCCGCCCGGACCCGCCCGCCAGCAGGCCCTGTCGCGCCTTAATGCTGCGATTGTCGGTTTTGATACCGCGGCGATCTATACCATTCACGGGTTTTGCCAGCGTGCGCTGACCGATGCCGCCTTTGCCTCCGGCCAGAGCTTTCGTGCCGAACTGATTCAGGATGACAGCCAGCGCTTACTGGAAGCGGTGGATGACTTCTGGCGCCGACATGTGCTGCATGACCCTCTGCTGGCCGGCTTGCTGGCCGATGGCGGCGAGTCGCCGGAGCGCTGGCTGGCGGCGATCCGGCCCTACCTGGCCAAGCCCTACCTGGTCATGGACCGGCCGCCTGGCTCGGGGCTGGCGACCGCGCGCGCGGAACTGGATGCCGGCTGGCAGGCCCTGTTGCAGCAGCGCGAGGCTTGCATGGCGGCCCTGGCCTTGCTGCAGCAGGCCGAAGGGCTGAATGGACGCAGCTACAGTGCTGCCGTACGCGCTCAGCTTAGTGAATGGATGACGCGCTGGCTGGCGGTGGACGGTGTGCCGCCACTACTTGGCAGCGCCGAGCGCAAGTTGCTTGACAAGCTGACGCCGGCAGCCCTGGCCAAGGCGGCTAACAAGGGGCATGTTCCCCCCTCGCATGCAGCGTTCGATGCCATTGGCGTCTGGCTGGACGCCTGGGATCGTTACCAGCAGGCGGCCGTGCTGGAGGTGACCCGGCTCAAGCTGGATCTGATTGACTGGCTGGCCGAGGAATTGGCGCAACGGCGCCGGGAGGAACGCACGCGCAGCTTTGATGATTTGCTGACGGATTTATATGACGCGCTGCGCGATCCGGCACGCGGTGCGACGCTGGCGGCTCAGCTGGCCGGCAGCTTCCGGGTGGCACTGATCGATGAGTTTCAGGATACCGATCCGGTGCAGTACCACATTTTCAAACACTGCTTTATCGATGCCGGTCGCCCGGTGTTCCTGGTGGGGGATCCGAAGCAGGCGATCTACAGTTTTCGCGGCGCGGATGTCTTTGCCTATCTGCAGGCCCGCAACGATACCCTGCCGGCCAACCGCTACACGCTGGATGTGAACCGCCGTTCGCAGGGCGATCTGGTGGCTGCGGTCAATGCCCTGTTTTCCCGGCCTGCTCCCTTTGTGCTGTCCGAGATCGGCTATCAGCCTGTGGCGGCGGCCGGGCCGGCTACCCGGCTGGTCATCGACGATGGCCGTGCGCCGTGCCAGTGGCAATGGCTGGACTTCAGCGAAACCACCAAGGGAGCCAGCAAGACCCAGGCGGCAGCCCAGGCGGCACAGGGGGCTGCCGCGGAAATCGCCCACCTGTTGTCCCTGGCGGCCGAGGGGCGTGCCCGGCTGTGTGGTGAGCGTGGCGAACGTCCCTTGTCCGGCGGGGATATTGCCGTGCTGGTCAGTACCCATCGTCAGGGTGAAATGATGCGCAGCGCACTGGCCGAACTGAATATTCCCAGCGTGGCGCTGACCCAGCAGAGCGTGTATGCCAGTCATGAGGCACGCGAGTTGCTGGTGTTGCTGTCTGCCTGGGCGCATCCGGCCGATGAGCCGCGCCTGCGCCATGCACTGGCGACCGAGCTGGTCGGTTTCAATGCCGCCGACCTGGCGGCCTGCCTGCAGGATGAAAGTCGCTGGGAGGCCCTGCTGGCCTTGCATGCCGCGGATCATCAGCGCTGGCTGCAGCACGGTCTGATGGCGGCATGGCGCCACTTCTTTGCCCGCTGTTCTCTGGCCGAGCGGTTGTTGCCCTTGCCGGATGGCGAGCGGCGCCTGACCAATCTGTCGCATCTGATCGAGTTGCTGCAAAACGCCAGCGACACCCAGCAGGGCATGTTGCCGCTGCTGGACTGGTTCGAGCTGCAGGTCCATCAGGCTCAGGGGGGCGAGGCGGCATTGCTGCGGCTGGAAAGTGATGCTTCGCTGGTCAAGATCGCCACTGTTCACAGTGCCAAGGGCCTGCAGTATCCGGTGGTGTTTTGTCCCTTCCTGTGGGATGGCACGCTGGAGCGGCGCGACATGCCGTTCTGGCGTAGTCATGGCGAGCAGGGCAGCCGTCTGACGCCGGAAGTGCTGCTGGACGATGCCACGCGCGCCGCGGCCCGGCGCGAGTTGCTGGCTGAGAAGTTGCGATTGGCCTATGTGGCGCTGACCCGGGCCGAACACCGGCAGTACATCAGTTGGGGCTGGGTGCAGCAGATGGAAACCTCGGCGCTGGCCTGGCTGCTGCATGCGTCTGCGGAGACTGCGCTTGAGCAGTTGCCTGCCCTGAGCGGGGCTCAGGTATGGGGGGATTTGCAGCGCTGGACGGCCTGCCAGTCTCCACGCATGGCCCTGCAGGGCGTCGAACTGGTGCCCGCCTTGCCGCGCCGCCCGGACGAGGCGACAGGGGATTATCACGCGGCCCGTATTGAGCGGCCGATCTACACCCCCTGGCGGGTGGCCAGTTTCAGTGGGCTGGTGCAGCACCATGGCGGGGCGGAGCGGGAGCGTCCCGATCATGACCGGGGAGAATTGCAGCTCGGGCTGGAGGCAGAAAGCCCGCAACTGATCTTCCCGCGCGGTGCTCGCGCCGGGACGTGCCTGCATGCGGTACTGGAGCAGATCGACTTCGCCGCGCCCGCGCTGGAACAGGTGCGCGAGATCGTGCTGGCGCATGGTTTTACTGCCGAGTATGCCGAAGCAGCGCATGCGCTGGTGTGTCGTACCCTGGCCGCGCCACTGGATCCGGGGGTGTCGCTGGCGCAGGTTGAGCCTGGGCGGCGCCTGATCGAGCTGGAGTTCACCCTGCCGGTCGGTCGCCTGCGTCCCGAGACACTGCAGGCTTTGCTCGGCGATGCCCGTCATGGTTTGCATCCTGCCCTGCGTGCCGCTGCGGCTACGCTCGACTTCGGTCAGGTACGCGGGTTTCTCAAGGGGTTTATTGATCTGGTCTGCGAAATCGACGGCCGTTTTTATCTGATCGATTACAAGTCGAATGATCTGGGGCCACAGCTTGCGGATTATCACGCTGAGCGGCTGGCGCAATCGATTGCACGCGAGCACTATTATCTTCAGTACCTGTTTTATTGCGTTGCCATACGAAGATATTTACGCAGCCGCGGTATCGACTTTGCCGCACGCTTTGCCGGTGTGCGCTATCTCTATATGAGGGGCGTCGATTTGCAAGGTCATGGCGTCTGGTGCGACCGGCCTGCAGAGGGCCTGCTTGATGCGCTGGATGCCCTGTTTGCCGCCTGATTATCCAAGGGGAGCCTGATGTTTGAATCAGCCGAAATCGAACACCGTGTCGACAAGGAAACCTTCCGAGAGCAGGCACCGCTGCTGCGCAAGGCCTTGCTGGATGCGCAATATGATCTGAAAGAGAAGCCGGACTTTCCGGTGCTGATCCTGATTCACGGTTTTGATGGTGCCGGACGTGGCGAAACCATGAATCTGATTAACGAGTGGATGGATCCGCGCCTGATCCGCACCGTGGCCTTCGACGCCCCCAACGACGAGGCGCGTGCCCGTCCGTGGATGTGGCGTTTCTGGCGCGAATTGCCCGGCAAGGGGCGGCTCGGGATGTTCTTCGGTTCCTACTATTCGGACACGCTGTTCGACCGGGTGAAGGGGCAGAGTGACTGGGATGCCTTCGATCTGCAGATCCAGGAGATCCAGCATTTCGAGCACATGCTGGCGCAGGACGGTGCACTGGTGATCAAGTTTTGGTTCCACCTGTCGCGCGAGAAGCAGAAGAAACGCCTCAAGACGCTGGAGAAGGACCCGGCCACCCGCTGGCGGGTGACCAAGACCGACTGGGAGCACTTCGAGCAGTACGAGGTGATCCGCAAGTACGCCGAGCACATGATCCGGCTGACCAATACTGCCGATGCGCCCTGGGTGATTGTCGATGGCGAGGATGCCAATTACCGCAGCCTGACGGTCGGCAATACCATTCTGAATGCGCTGCGCGGGCGCCTGTCCGAAGAAGCGGCCCGCGACAAGCGCAAGCCCAATGCGCCGCCGCTGATGGCGCCGATCGACAACAAGCTGATTCTGGATGCGCTGGTGCTGGATCAGCCGACCACGCGTGACGCATACCGCGCACAGATCGACAAGCTGCAGGGGCGGCTGTATCACCTGACCCGCCATCCGCGCTTTGCCGAGCATGCGCTGGTGCTGGCGTTTGAAGGTAATGATGCCGCCGGCAAGGGCGGCGCCATCCGCCGTATCACCCAGGCGCTGGATGCCCGGACCTATCATGTGGTGCCGATTGCTGCGCCGACGGAAGAGGAGCGCGCCCAGCCCTGGCTGTGGCGCTTCTGGCGTTATGTGCCGGCCAAGGGGCGGGTGAGCATTTTTGACCGGACCTGGTATGGCCGGGTGCTGGTGGAGCGGGTGGAGGGCTTCGCCTGCGAGGCCGACTGGATGCGGGCCTATTACGAGATCAATGATTTCGAGCATCAGTTGAGCGAGAACGGCATCATCGTCATCAAGTTCTGGCTGGCGATCAGCAAGGAGGAGCAGTACACCCGTTTCAAGGCGCGCGAAGAGACCGGGTTCAAGCGCTTCAAGATTACCGATGAGGACTGGCGCAATCGCGACAAGTGGGATGACTACCGCCTGGCGGTGAGCGATATGGTGGATCGCACCAGCACGACGCGTATTCCCTGGGTACTGGTCGAAGCCAACAATAAGTACTACGCACGACTGAAGATCTTGCAGACGATCTGCGAAACGCTGGAAGCCCGCTTGCACGCCGACTAGCGCCGGCCAGTAAAAAGCCCGCATGGAATGACCATGCGGGCTTTTTTTTGTTGTCGGATCAGCTGTTCTGGCGTGCCAGGGTGGCGCTTTCGCCCCGGCTGCGCAGACGGTGGACCAGCCACATGAGGGCAATCCACACTGGCATGGCATAGGCACTGATCGCCATGCCCGGGGTCATCAGCAGGATGCCGAGAATCATCAGCATGAAGGCCAGACACAGATAGTTGGAGAATGGCGACCACAGGGACGGGAATACGCGCTGCTGTCCTTGCTTGGCCTGGCGGAACTTCAGGTGGGTCAGGCTGATCATTGCCCAGTTGATGACCAGGGTGGCCACCACCAGCGACATCAGAATGCCCAGGGCTTCTCCTGGCAGGACATAGTTGAGGATGACGCAGGCGAAGGTGGCGGCAGCCGAGAACAGTGTCGCCTTGACCGGTACGCCGCGACGGTCGGTCTGCTGGAAGGCGCGCGGGGCGTTGCCTTGCTGGGCCAGGCCGAACAACATGCGGCTGGTGGCATAGACACAGCTGTTGTAGACCGAGAGTGCCGCGGTCAGTACCACGAAGTTCAGTACCTGGGCCGTTGCATTGGCGCCGATCTGCTCGAAAATCATCACGAAGGGGCTGCCACCTGCGGCGACCTTGCTCCACGGGTAGAGCGACAGCAGGACGGTCAGCGAGCCGATGTAGAACACCAGAATACGCACGATCACCTGATTGACGGCGCGCGGGATGGCTTTCTGCGGATTGTCGGCTTCCGCCGCGGTCATGCCGATCAGCTCCAGCCCGCCAAAGGAGAACATGATGATGGCCATCATCATGAACAGGCCGCTGCCGCCGTGCGGGAAGAAGCCGCCATCTGCCCAGAGGTTATGCACTGTGGCCTGCGGGCCGCCGGCGCCGGAAACCAGCAGATAGCCGCCGAAGCAGATCATGGCCAGCACGGCGACCACCTTGATCAGCGCAAACCAGAACTCGGTTTCACCGTAGGATTTCACGCTGGCCAGATTGATGCCGTTGATCGCCACGAAGCACAGCAGGGTGGTGGCCCAGGTCGGGAATTGTGGCCACCAGAACTGCACATAGGCCCCGACCGCCGTCAGTTCGGCCATGCTCACTAGGACATACAGCAACCAGTAGGACCAGCCGGACAGAAAGCCGGCGAAGTTGCCCCAGTAGCGATAGGCAAAGTGGCTGAATGAGCCGGCGACCGGCTCTTCGGCCACCATGTCGCCCAGCTGGCGCATGATCAGAAAGGCAATGAAACCGGCAATGGCATAGCCGAGGATCATCGACGGGCCGGCGGCCTTGAGCACGCTGGCCGAGCCGAGAAACAGGCCGGTACCGACTGCGCCACCGAGGGCGATCAGCTGGATATGGCGGTTTTTCAGCTCGCGTTTCAGTTCGGTTTGGGGACGATGGGTACTCACGTGACGATTCCTTGTGCGAGTGCCGCCAGGGCCGGATGGCGCCTGGCGGTAAAGAAACTCAAACCTGCTGGCTGGCCAGTTCCGCGGCGCTGTCGGTCTTGCGCATGCGGAAACCAAGCCACAGAACACCGACCCAGACTGGCAGCAGATAGACCGAGATGGCGCCACCCGGCGTAAAGAGCAGGATGCCGAGGATCATCACCATGAAGGCCAGACACAGGTAATTGGCGGCCGGGAACCAGATCGAGGGGAACACCAGTTGCTGGCCGGCCTTGGCGCGGCGGAACTTGAGGTGTGCCAGGCTGATCATGGCCCAGTTGGTGACGATGGTCATGACCACCATCGACATCAGGATGCCGAAGGCCTCTTCCGGCAGGACATAGTTCAGTACCACGCCGAGGAAGGTGCAGGCAGCCGAGAACAGGGTGGCCTTGACCGGCACGCCGCGACGGTCGAGATCCTTCAGCGCACGCGGGGCATTGCCTTGTTCGGCCAGGCTGTAGAGCATGCGGCTGTTGGCATAGACGCCGCTGTTGTAGACCGACAGTGCCGCCGTCATGACCACGAAGTTCAGTACATGTGCGGTGGCGCCGGCGCCAATCTGCTGGAAGATCATCACGAAGGGGCTGCCGCCACTGGCCACCTCGCTCCACGGGTAGAGGGACAGCAGGACGGTCAGCGAGCCAATGTAGAACACCAGGATGCGGACGATGATCTGGTTGACGGCGCGCGGGATGACTTTCTGCGGGTTGGCCGCTTCGCCTGCCGTCATGCCGATCAGCTCCAGACCGCCGAAGGAGAACATGATCGGGGCCATCATCATGAACAGACCGGTAAAGCCATGCGGGAAGAAACCGCCGTGGCTCCACAGATTATGTACCCCGGCCTGCGGGCCGCCGCTGCCGGTCGCCAGCAGGTAGCCACCGAACAGGATCATGGCGATCACGGCGACGATCTTGATCAGGCCAAACCAGAATTCGGTTTCACCGTAAGACTTGACGCTCGCCAGATTGAGGCCGTTGATGGCAAGGAAGCAGACCAGGGCAGTCAGCCAGGTCGGCACGTGCGGCCACCAGTACTGCACATAGGCCCCCACTGCGGTCAGTTCGGCCATGCCGGCCAGCACATACAGCAGCCAGTAGGTCCAGCCGGCGACCATGGCCGGAAACGGCCCCCAGTATTTGAAGGCGAAATGGCTGAAGGAGCCGGCGACCGGTTCTTCGGCAATCATTTCTCCCAGTTGGCGCATGATCAGGAAGGCGATGAAGCCGGCAATGGCATAGCCGAGAATCATCGACGGACCGGCGGCCTTGAGGACGCTGGCCGAGCCGAGGAACAGACCGGTACCGACCGCGCCGCCCAGCGCAATCAGTTGAATATGACGATTTTTGAGCTCTCGTTTGAGCTCGCCGCCTTGAGTGGCATGACTCATCGGGGACTCCTTTCGGGAATTGCTGTCAGGTATGCAAGTAAGACTTTTCGCAGACCATCAGACCATTGACCGGCGATAGCGTCAAACCACTGGATACAATATATATTCTACCGAAATGCCTATGGCATGGATTGCTGCCAAAAAATGTCGCCAATCAGGGCTGTTAACGCCAAAAATTGCTCATATATGACAAGTAATCACCCATTTTGGGACATTCTCTGGTTTCGGATGGTTCTTAGTTTGATTGCAGTGCAGTGCTTTGCGCTGCTGTTGTGGTCATTGCTTGTGAAATCCAAAGCGACAGGCCGTCATTTCAGGGTTTTCCACGCTGAATGTGCTGGCGTCTTCTGTCGGCAGACGCGCTTGCCTTGCCCCGAAATTGGTGCGACAGTCTGCCAGCCTGAAGAACTGACGGATCACTATGGATACCCCGCTTTATCCTGCCCTGAATGATTTGTTCCGCCGACTGGACCCGCAATGGGATGAGGTGTGTGCCGAATGGTTGCTGGCCCTGATCCAGGCACAGAGCCAGGGGCATGTGTGCCTGCCCGTTCACGTTCCGGGCGGGCGCCGCCGTCTTGCCGCCAGTCCGCTGGTCGGTTCGCCCGGGCAGTATGTGCCTCTGATCCTGGAGCCCGGCGGCAATTTGTACTTCGCGCGCCAGTGGTTTGATGAGGTCCGGCTGGCGGCGGCCATCCGTGCCCGGGCCGCGCGCTTGCCTGTCGCCGATCCGGACCGGGCCGCACATTGGCTGGCGACCTTGTTTCCTGCGACCTCCCCGGGCCTTGATCGGCAAAAGCTGGCCGCTGCCCTGGCCCTGCGCCAACAGCTGCTGGTGATATCCGGGGGGCCGGGAACCGGCAAGACCACCACGGTCATCCGTCTGCTGGCACTGCTGGCGGTCTTGTCCGACCGCCCGCTGGTGATGGCTCTGGCCGCGCCGACCGGCAAGGCGGCGGCGCGTTTGTCCGATGCCATCCGCTCGGCCATTGATCGTCTGCCGCTGGCACAGGCCGTCAAGGATGGGCTGCCGAAAAGTGCCCAGACCCTGCATCGCCTGTTGGGTCTGCGGCCGGGAGGGCATCGTCCGCGACATCATGCTGAGCACACTTTGCCGCTCGACGTGCTGGTGATTGATGAGGCGTCGATGATCGATCTGGATTTGATGGCGCGGACATTCGATGCCTTGCCGCCGCATGCGCGGGTCATCCTGCTGGGGGATCGCGATCAGTTGGCCTCGGTCGAGGCCGGGGCGGTGCTGGCCGAGCTGTGTCGCGATATCGGCTATCGCGAGGACACCTTGAATTGGCTGGCTCAATTGGGCTTCCCATCCACCGAGTTGCCCAGGGCGGTGACGGATGCGGCGCCGATGGCCGATGCCGTGGTGCTGTTGACCCACAGCCATCGTTTTTCGGCTGACGGGGGGATCGGGGCACTGAGCCGTCTGGTCAATGATAATCAGCCCGATGCGGCCAGTGCCCTGCTGCTGGATGAACGGCAGGATGTGCTGGGCTGTCTGCCGGCGCTGGATGTCGACCGGCTGCAGGCCGGACGGACGGCTTACTGGCAGGCGCTGGATCAGCAGGCGGATCTGGATGTTTTACAGGCAGGCTTTGTCGCGTTTATGCCACTGGCCGCCGAGCGACGCCAGGTGGCTCAGATCAATCAGCTGGTCGAAGCCCGGCTGGAGGCCGAGGGGCGCAAGAGCCCCGGTCAGGTCTGGTATCCGGGGCGGCCGGTCATGATCAGCAGCAATGATTATGGGGTCGGGCTGTTCAATGGTGATATCGGCTTTACCATCGCGCGGCCGGAAGGGTTGCGGGTGGCCTTTCCTTCTGCGGATGGCAGTTGGCGTGAGTTGGCGCCGGCGCGGCTGCCGGAGCATGACACGGTCTATGCCATGACCGTGCACAAGAGCCAGGGCTCCGAGTTTGCCGAGGTCTGGCTGGTGTTGCCGGAGGACACGACCAATCTGCCTGACCGGGCGCTGGTGTATACCGCCATTACCCGGGCGCGCGAACGCTTCCGGCTTGTGGGCTCGGTGGCGATGTTGTGCGCTGCCATGGGTAATACCCTGCAACGTCATTGTGGTTTGGCGGATAAAATCCGCTCAACATAGTCAAAGTCAGGTACTTCACCGTAAGATGCTGGTTTGTCGATCATTTTTGGGTTGTCTGGAGCGCTAATGCCTTTGCACCGTGTCCTTGACTATCTCGCGCGCGTGACGCGGGTTGATTTGTCCGCTTTTACCCCTCTGTACTTTGGCGCCACCCGCCTGGGCTGGGTGAATGCCGACTGGCGCCAGCGATTGCTCAATGAGGCGACGCCGCTTTTTGCCGTCGGGGAGGCGGGCATGGTCTGTCTGGCGACGGGCGACTACCAGGCCGTCAGCGCCCAGCTGGCAGAGGCGGCGGAGCGCTGGCATGCCGCTGGCTGGCTCAATGGCTGGCGCAACGAAAATTTCCAGGCCTGTCTGCCGGACGGCACGCCGCTGTTCGAGCTGGAACGTGCGGCCTTTCGCCCTCTCGGCCTGACCAGCCATGCGGTACATCTCAACGGATTGTGTCGCATGCCTGATGGCGAAGTACGCATGTGGCTGGGACGACGCAGCCCGCACAAGGCGGTCGACCCGAACCGCATGGATAATATGGTCGGCGGCGGGGTTGCGGCCGGTGAGTCGATCGAGCTGGCAAGAGAGCGTGAGGGCTGGGAGGAGGCTGGGCTGTCGGCCGAGCGCTTGCGTGATGTGCCGCGACATTCCCTGCTGCTGGCAGAAAGGCCGGTGCAGCGCGGGCTGCATCGTGAGTGGCTGCATGTTTTCGATATCTGGCTGCCGCCGGAAATTCAGCCCTGTAATCAGGATGGCGAGGTGGCCGAGCACGTGCTGCTGTCGCTGTCCGAGGTTGAGTCCCTGCTGATCGAAGAGCGCTTCATGATTGATGCCGCACTGGTGGCGGCGGAATGCCTGGGGCGTCTGGGGTATTGGGGGCCGGAAAGTCGGCATGTCCTGGAGGCCTTGCAGGCCCGGCCCTGATTCTGCACGTCGGCGTTGCCTGATCTGGCAACGCCGTTTTGTTTCTCGTCCGCGCCGGGCGGGGAATCACTTCAGTCTCTGCAGCTATTTTCTCCGTCAGTGCCTAAACTGAATCACGGCTTCTACATCCCGGATCCCGTGGCTTACGCATTTACCCGAATGGTGCCAGCCAGACATTCAGAATACTTTATAACGCTGGTATCATCAGCATTTGATATGCTGTAGGCATGATTGCTGTTTTTGTGGTTTCGCCGCGAGGTTTTTGCAGTGTTTCGTCTGAAATTGATCTCCAACACATTCGGTATCGATGACAAGAGCCCGATCTACCCGACGGTAGAGGCCGCGCGCGCCGCGGCACAAGTCATGCTGCGTCTCTATCGCGGCAAGGTGAAAGTCGAGATTTATCAAGTGATCGATCTGCGGACCCACCAAAAGCGCGTGATCGAGACCATCGGTTCTCCGGACTGATTTTCTTTCGCCTGCACTCAGGCGACTCTCCCTTTTGTATTGGTTCCCAGGCACCTGGCTTTTCTTCGCTTTCATCCCATCGCTGACGTGCGGGCACGGCCTGGCAGTTTGGGCCTGGATGGTGAGTTGGTGAGGGGAGGGCGAAGTGTCGGCGCAGAGGCCGGAAAAGAGGGTATGGCGTGGCGTTGCAGTGACTGGCGCACCCGACAGGGATCGAACCTGTGACCTTCGGCTTCGGAAACCGACACTCTATCCAACTGAGCTACGGGTGCGCTGATCGTGAAGCAGGCGGATCATATCGCAAAGCGCGCCCACAAGTCCAGTAGGGGTTTTGCCTTGCGGAAATGCTTCTCGTATAATCGGCTAATTATTAAATGTCATTATTTTTCAGGCGAGGCGCGAATGAGCAATGAAAACGGAATGGCCACGGGGCAGATCGTCAAAGTCCTGGTCGGCGTCGTCGTATTCCTTGTCGTAGCAATCACTCTGCTGGCCAAGTTGGCCACCAGCGGTTTCAACGTGGACGCCGAGGTCATGACCAATGAGGCCGTTGCCGCTCGCCTGAAGCCGGTAGGGGACTCGGTGGCCAGTGATGGCCAGCCGGGCAGCCGCAGCGGACAGCAGGTTTATCAGGCCGTCTGTATCAGTTGTCACGGCGCTGGTTTGCTTGGCTCGCCGAAGTTTGGGGATGCCGGGGCCTGGGGGGCGCGTATCGCCAAGGGCTATGACACCCTGCTGAAGCATGCGCTGGGAGGGTTTAATGCCATGCCGGCCAAGGGCGGCAACACCACGCTGACCGATGACGAGGTGGGCCGTGCCGTGGCTTATATGGCCAATGCCGGCGGTGCCAAGTTTGCCGAGCCGAAGTCGGATGCCAGTGGCGCCGCAGCGACGGCCGCCATCGATCCGAATGTGACCGGCAAGAAAATCTATGAGTCGGTTTGTATCGCCTGTCATCAGGCCGGGGTCTCCGGTGCACCGAAGTTCGGCGACAAGGCTGCCTGGGCGGTTCGTCTGAAGCCGGGTCTGGATGAAGTGCAGAAGATCGCCACCAAGGGTCTGAATGCCATGCCGCCGAAGGGGGGCTATACCGGCAGCGATGCCGAGTTCCGTTCGGCCATCGAATACATGGTGAACAATTCGAAGTAATCTGGCCTGCTGTTCGGCGCCTGTCTGAAAGGACAGGTGTCGGGACAGGGGGCATCCGGCATCATGGGTACGTCTGACTGGCCTGAATGACGCAGGAACCGCCGTTTCGCTCCCAGGTTTCCTGTCTAGTTCGGCTAGGGTGATTCCCGGTGGACTTACCCTACCCAGAGATGTTCCTCATTCTTGTACTGGCGTCCGCACGGACGCCATTTTTTTTGTCTCGCGAACAGGATTCGATCAAATCGTGCTTCAGCAAGACGCCAGGGGCTTCGATTCTAGGACTGACAGACGCGAACAGCCATCATTTCGTTCAAGTTTCATGACTTAAATTAAGTATCTGCTTATTTGTTAATGATTGTCGGCCGGACGGGATTATGCTTGATCGTCCAATCGTTTGGGAGCGAATTTGTCATGATGTTGAAGAAAATTGCCCTGGCCGTTATCGGTCTGTCCTGCGCTTCGACCTTTGCTTGTACCACGATCATTGTCGGCAAGAATGCCTCTGCCGATGGTTCGATCCTGATCGGGCGCAACGTGGATTCCGGCGCGGGTAACCACCCTATCCACTTCATCAAGCACGAAGCACTGAAGAAGGGCTTCCTGTTCAAGTCGGTACAATCCCAATTCACCTATCAGATGCCGGATCATCTGATGAGCTACACCGGTCTGCCCGACTTTGACGGCAAGAGCCAGTCTTATGAAGAAGCCGGTTTCAATTCGGCCGGCGTGTCGATGTCCGCCACCGAAACCATCTACAGCAATGAGGCGACGCTGAAGGTCGACCCCTATCTGGACAAGACCGGCCTGACGGAAAGTGAAGTGACCAGCATCCTGCTGCCGCAGATCAAATCGGCCCGTCAGGGTGTCGAGCTGCTGGGCAAGATCATTGAAACCCAGGGTTCTGGCGAGGGCTTCGGCATTGCGTTTGCCGATCAGAAGGAAGCCTGGTATCTCGAGAACGCTGGCGGTCACCAGTGGGTGGCGGTACGCATTCCGGACAATATGTACTTCGTGTCGGCCAATCAGGGCCGTCTGCGTGAAATCGACCTGAACGACAAGGCCAACGTGATGTCCTCCAAGGGGCTGGCGGACTTTGCCGTGAAGAATGGTCTGGCCAAGCCGCGTACCGATGGCAAGTTCGACTTCTTCGCCGCCTTCACTGAAGATGGTCCGAGCAACGTTTACTACAACTACAACCGTGTGTGGACGGTGCAGGGCATCTATAACCCGAGCCTGAAGAATGAAAGCTTCAAGGATGGCAAGGCACCGGTGTTCCTGACGCCTGAGCACAAGCTGTCGGTGACGGATGTGGAAAGCGCGCTGCAGAACCATTATCAGGGCACGCCGAACGAGCCGTACATGACGCAGAATCCGAAGTCGAAGTATCGTCCGATCTCGGTATTCCGTGCCCAGGAATCGCATGTGCTGCAACAACGGGCCAATCTGCCGCTGCCGATTGCCAACGTTGAGTATCTGGCGCTGGGCATGACCACGCTGAGCATCTATGTCCCGTTCTATCAAGGGGCCAAGATTCCGGCCGCTTATCAGGACAATACCGACCATGCTGACAGCAAGTCGGCCTGGTGGAAGCTCCACAAGCTGCAAACGCTGGCCATGCAGAACTTCCCGAAGTATGGGCCGATGGTGGAAAGCGCCTTTGCCAAGCTGAATACTTCCATTCAGCAACAACAGGTGGCGTTCGAGAAGGAGTACGTGAAGGCTTATGCCAAGAGCCCGAAACAGGCTCAGAAGCTGCTGGACGCCTTTACCGACAAGACCGTCAGCCAGGTGGATGCATTGACCGAGCAATTGAGCAACGACATCCTGACGCAAATGGCCATCGACGTGAACGCCATGTATCTGTTCCACGGTGCCTGATCAAGCAGGTTCAGCAGGTTGAAAAGCCGCCTTCGGGCGGCTTTTTGTTTGTGCAGGATTATTCCTTGCTGGTCTTGGCGCCCAGCATGGCGCTGAGGTTGGCCAGTCTGGCCTTGCCCTCGCTGCGGCTGACCAGTGGTTCGGCCCCCGGCCGGCCGAAGTGCTTGATGTCCTGCGGATCAATTTCGTCGATGAAGCGTGAGGGATCGACGAACAGCCACTCCCCCGCACGGCGGCGCTTGACGCAGTAGCTGAGGGTCAGGCTGCGCTGCGCCCGGGTAATGCCGACGTACATCAGCCGGCGTTCTTCTTCGATCATCCCGTTATCCACGGACTCCTGGTGCGGCAGGATGCCTTCTTCCACCCCGACCAGAAACACATGCGGATACTCCAGGCCTTTGGAGGCGTGCAGGGTGGACATCTTGACCGCATCCACCTCGCCTTCTTCGCGGCCTTCCAGCATGGTGATCAGCGCAATGGTCTGGGTCAGGTCGATGAGCGACTTGCCGTCCTCTTCCCCTTTTTTGGTAAGCCAGGCCACCATGTCCATGACGTTTTTCCATTTGCTTTCCGCCGGACGGGGTTCTTCACTGTCATAGAGCCAGGCCTCATAGCCAATGGCCTGCAGCATTTCCTGTGCCAGCGGGCCGGCCGGCTCGCGGCTGGCCCGATACTGCAGATTGACGATGAAGCGACAGAAATCGAGCAAGGGGTCGAGCTGGGCCGCCTGCACCTGATGCTGGAAGCCTTCTTCATGGGCCGCAGCAAACAGGCTCTTCTGACGCTGTCCGGCATAGCTGCCGAGTTTTTCCAGCGTACCGGCACCGACGCCGCGCCGCGGGGTGGTGAGGGCGCGGATGAAGGCCGGATCGTCATCCGGGTTGGTGATCAGCCGCATGTAGGCGATCACATCCTTGATTTCCGGCTTGTCGAAGAAGGACTGGCCGCCCGACATCTGATAAGGGATGCGCTGGTTGCGCAGTGCCTGTTCGAAGATGCGTGCCTGATAGTTGCCGCGGTACAGGATGGCATAGTCCTTGAACGACGTACGGTGCTCGAACTTGTGTGCCAGCAGGCGCTGTACCACCACTTCGGCTTCGTGCTCTTCATCCTTGCACTGCACGACATGGATCGGCTCGCCCAGGCCCAGTTCGCTCCACAATTGCTTCTCGAACAGCTTGGGGTTGTTGGCGATCACACTGTTGGCCGCGCGCAGGATGCGCGCGGTAGAGCGGTAGTTTTGCTCCAGCTTGATGATGTTCAGGCGCGGGAAATCGTGCTGCAGCAGCCGCAGGTTTTCCATGTTGGCGCCGCGCCAGGCGTAGATGGACTGATCGTCGTCCCCCACGGCAGTGAACATGCCGCGCACGCCGGTGAGCAGCTTGACCATCTGGTACTGGCAGGTATTGGTGTCCTGGTATTCGTCGATCAGCAAGTAGCGCAGCTTGTTTTGCCAGCGCTCCAGGACTTCCGGGTTGGTGCGCAACAACTGGACCGGCAGGCGGATCAGGTCGTCGAAGTCCATCGCCTGGTAGGCGGCCAGCGTGTCCTGATAGGCGAGGTAAGTCCTGGCACAGACGTTGTCGAATTCGGTCTCTGCCGCGAACAGCACTTCCTGCGGGTCCTTGAAATCGTTTTTCCACAGGGAGATCTGGGTCTGCACCTTGCGCACTTCTTCTTTGTGCGTGGTGAGCAGGATGTCCGAGATGATCTTGCCGGCATCGAAGGCGTCGAGGATGGAAAACTGTGGCTTGTAGCCGAGGTGCGGTGCTTCCTGGCGCAACATCTGCATGCCGAGCGAGTGGAAGGTCGAGACGGTCAGGCCGCGGATTTCGCCAGGGTTCATCAGCTTGCCGATGCGCTCCAGCATTTCGCGCGCGGCTTTGTTGGTGAAGGTGATGGCCGCAATATTGCGCGCGCTGATGCCGGCATGACGGATCAAGTGCGCAATCTTGAAGGTGATGACGCGGGTCTTGCCGCTGCCGGCTCCCGCCAGGACCAGCAGGGGGCCGTCAAGGTAATGAATCGCATCGCGTTGCGGCGTGTTCAGTTGGGTCAGGGACATGGTCTCTCGGTCGAAGCCAGACGGACGATGACTGGCAGGCTGGCCAGCTCCGGGCGCCTAAGCGCAAGCCCGGGAATTATTTTGCTTGCTGGAATAAATCGGTAACGCAGAAAGTCCATTGTAGCATGGGGTATCATGTCACTTCGTACGGTTCGCGCGGCAGCGAGCCGCCAGAATGAGGAGCTTGACCATGGCCAGCTATGCAATCGGTGATATCCAGGGCTGTTTTGCGCCCTTTCAGCAACTGCTGCGCAAGATCGACTTTAATCCGGGCAAAGACACCTTGTGGCTGACGGGCGATCTGGTCAACCGCGGTCCGGAATCTCTCGAGGTGCTGCGCTGGGTCTATCGTCATCAGGATTGCGTGCAGACGGTGCTGGGCAATCATGATCTGCATCTGCTGGCGGTCTCGGAAGGGTTTGGCAAGGTGCATGCCAGCGACACCATTCTGGATATCCTGCATGCGGCAGACGGCAAGGTCCTGCTCGACTGGCTGCGTTGCCAGCCGCTGATGATTGCCGGCGACGGCTATGCCATGGTGCATGCCGGCCTGCTGCCGGAGTGGACCATCGATCGGGCGCTGGATCTGGCCGAAGAGGTGGAGAACGAGCTGGCCGGCCCGGGGTATCGCGAGTTCCTCGCCAGACTCTACGGCAACAAGCCGACGCGCTGGAGTGAGGAGTTGCGCGGTGTCGAACGCCTGCGGCTGATCGTCAATGCCATGACGCGCATGCGTCTGGTGACGCGGGATGGGGAAATCGACTTGTCATTCAAGGGTGAACTGGCCGATGCACCGGCCAACCTGATGCCCTGGTTTGCCGTAGAGCGACGCCGCAGCCAGGGGACGCCGATCATCTGTGGACACTGGTCTGCGCTGGGGCTGTTCGTGACCGACGAGATCCTGGCGATCGATACTGGCTGCCTGTGGGGGGGCAGCCTTACCGCACTTCGACTTGAGGATCGTCAGCTGTTTTCGCTTGAGTGTCAGGCGTATCAGGCAATTGCTTGAGGTTCGCGGCAATGTCGTGACGGGCCGCTTCGGCCAGCTCGAAACGGGTCAGCAGCGGCTCCTGACCGCTGACCAGGGGCTGGCCGTAGTGCAGCTCGACCGTGATCCGGCGCAGCTTCAGCATGCGGCACAGGCTCTGCCAGAAGGTGGTATCGCCGGCATAGGCCGGTGCGCTGGTGAGATTGCCCTGTTCGTCCAGGTAGCGCAGCGACACGGGTTGTACCGTGCTGCCGGCCAGGATGGCGGATTCGAACAGCGAGGACTTGAACGGCAGCATGTGATGTCCGGTGGTGGTCGTCCCTTCCGGGAAAACGCACAGGCAGTCACCCTGACGGAGGGACGCCGCCATGATCTGGTTCACCCTGCCGGCATCGCGCCGGTTGCTGCGATCAATGAACAGGGTGCCGCCCCGGGCGACCATCCAGCCGACGATCGGCCAGTGGCGGATTTCCATCTTGGCGACGAAGCGCGGCGGGGTACAGGCGGCCAGGGCAATGATGTCCAGCCAGGAAACATGGTTGGAGACCAGCAGGGTATTGCCCGGAAAACCCTGCGGCACCTGCCCGCTGACTTTCAGTTCCAGCCCGAGTGCACGCAGGAACTGTCGGCACCAACGGCGGGTAATCAGGGTTTGCTGCTCGCGTGACAGGCTTTGATAGCGGAAGGTCAGCAGCGAGAAACCGGTGAGAAAACGCCAGGCCATGCAGCTCAGGCGCAGCAGCCGGGTCGGAAGGGCGGTGTGGGGCAGGGTGGTCTTCAAGGCAGTACGATCAGTTGGTTCGGCAAATGATGCGCCACTCTAGCATGGTTGGCATTGTGGGCAATAGTACGAACTTCTTTGCCCTTGCCGGATATGGCAAATGGGTGTTGCGCAGTGCGGGCAGGGCAGACCGGCCCGATCATAAACCTGGTAGGTCTGCTGAAAATACCCCGGCTTGCCTTCGGCACTGACAAAATCGCGCAGGGTGCTGCCGCCGGCCTGAATGGCGCGCGCCAGCGTCTGCTTGATGATGGCGGCCAGGCTGTCGCATTCGGCACGCGACAGGCCACCGGCCTGGCGGGCGGGATGGATACCTGCGCTGAACAGGGCCTCGTTGGCGTAGATGTTGCCCACACCGACCACCACGTGATTGTTCATCAACATCAGTTTGATGGCCGTGCGTTTGCCGCGGGTGGCAGCAAACAGGGCGGCACCGTCAAAGCCGTCACCGAGTGGCTCCGGCCCCAGATCCCTGAGCAGCGGGTGGAATTCGAGCGGGCCGACATGCCACAACACGGCCCCGAAGCGGCGAGGGTCGCGGTAGCGCATCAGGCGCTCATCGAGAATGAAGTCCAGATGGTCATGCTTGCCGGGTGGCGCATCGGGGTCGACGATGCGCAGACTGCCGGACATGCCCAGGTGGATCAGCAGGCAGCCGGTATCAAAGTGCAGCAACAGGTATTTTGCCCGTCGCTCGACGGCACGCACACGCAGGCCGCGCAGGGTCTCGGCAAGATGTGGTGGCACCCGCCAGCGCAGGCGGTCTTCCCTTACCACGACATCGTGGATGGTTCGGTCTAGCAGCCAGGGCTCGACGCCGCGGCGGGTGGTCTCGACTTCCGGTAATTCGGGCATGGCTGAAGTGGCCCCAGAAAATGAAATGTTGGTCGTTACGCATGTTATTCTACCCATTCGCCAGAAAATGATTCCATGCTGATGAAATCGCTAAAACGCCCCCTGTTGCTGATTCTGCTTTCTTCGTTGACGGCTTGTGCCGTCAACCAGCCCCCCGCGCCCGCGCCCATGGCCCGCTCCGCGGCATCGGCATCTGCCGGTGTCCCGGACAGCGAGGTGGCGCGTTATCCGAAAATGGACCTGAGCCCCGAGTTGCTGTTTGGTGTCCTGGCCAGTGAAATTGCCGCCCAGCGCGGCGCCGTAGCCTCTGCCTCCGTGACTGAACTGACACTGGCGAAACAGACCCGGGATCCGCGTCTGGCAGAGCGGGCGGCGCAATTTGCCCTGGTGGCCGGCAATATGGATACCGCCAGCGAAGCCCTGCAACTGTGGTTGCAGATAGATCCGGACTCGCTGCGTGCGCGGGAGCAACTGATCGTGGTGACCCTGCGTACCGGCAAGCTGACTGAGTCTCAGCGGCTGATCGACGAGTTGCTGGCCAGGCAGCCGGACATGGCTTCGCCGGTTTTCCAGCAATTGGTACGTATGGTGCCGGGGCAGAAAGACAAGGCAGCGGCTTATGCCATGGTCGATACGCTGGCCAAGAACTATCCCGACCTGCCCGAAGCACGGTTTGCCCTGCTGACTGCGGCGGCAGACAGCGGCAAGACAGAGGTCGTTGATCAGGAGCTGGATCGGCTTGCGACGCTGGCGCCCAAATGGGATTTGCCCGTCGCCTGGCTGGCCGACCGGCTGCGCAAGGATCAGCCTCTCGCGGCCCTGGCCCTGCTGAAGAAGGAACTGGCCCGTCGCCCGGAGGCCTCCTTCGAAATGAAAATGGCCTATCCGCGCCTGCTGGTGTCGCAGAAGCAGTTTGTCGAGGCCCGGGCGGCTTTCGAGCGATTGTTGCCGCAATACCCGCGCCAGCCGGAGCTGCTGTATGCGACCGGTCTGCTTGCTTTCGAGCTGAATGACCTGCCGGCTGCCCGGCGCGATCTGGAGGCCGCGTTGGCAGAGCACTATCCGGATACCGGCTTTCTGACCTATTCGCTCGGGCAGATCGCTGAAGCCCAGGGGGATAATGCGGCCGCTTCGCGCTGGTATCTGCAAGTCCCGAAGGGCAGTCAGTACATGGCGGCCCAGGTCAGGCAGGCTTATCTGGAGGCCCAGGCCGGCCAGACCGACCAGGCCATCGCCCGACTGGGGCGGCTGGGCAGTTCGGCGGAGGAACGGCTGCAACTGACGCTGGCCAGCGCCGAGATTGCCCGTGAGGCCAAGCGCTACGATCTTGCCTATGCCATGCTCAGCGATGCCTTGAAACAGAGTGGTAAGCGGCCTGACCTGCTGTATGAGCGGGCGCTGATCTCGGATGCCCGTCAGGATACGGCCGCCGCCGAGCGCGATCTGCGCCAGGTGTTGAAACTGCAGCCGGAAAACCAGCAGGCCCTCAATGCCCTGGGCTATATCCTGACAACGCGCACCAACCGTTACCAGGAGGCTTATGGTCTGATCAACCGTGCGCTGCGTATCGAGCCCAACAACGCCATGATCATCGACAGCATGGGCTGGGTACTGTTCAAGCTGGGGCGCAGCGAAGAGTCACTGCAGTATCTGTCCCGTGCTTACAGTCTGCTGCCTGATCAGGAGGTGGCGGCCCACTATGGCGAGGTGCTCTGGTCGCTCGGTCGCCAGGATGAGGCGCGTGCGCTGTGGAACAAGGCCTTGCAGGCCGCTGGAACCCACCCGGCACTGGACGAGACCATGAAGCGTCTGACGGTGCAGCAATGAGGCACTGGTGGATACTCTGCCTGCTGGCGCTGCTGTCTGCCTGCGCCAGCAAGGAAGCCTTGTTCCGCCCGACCGCCGGCCAGCAGTCGTCGGTCGACAGTCCGTTCAGCGTCTCCGGGCGTCTGGCCGTGGATATGGCCGGGCGCGGGCACACCGCCAATTTCGAGTGGACGCACAGCGTGGCCAGTGATGAGCTGTCGGTCAATACCCCGGTTGGCACCACCGTCGCGCGTCTGCAGCGCGATGCCGCGGGCGTGACGTTGCAGGCCGATGGCAAGACCTGGCAGGCCCCTGACGTGGAGAGCCTGACCCAGGCACGTCTGGGCTGGCCGCTGCCGCTGGGCAATCTTGTTTGGTGGATTCGCGGGCGCCCGGCGCCGGGGGAGACCGAAGCCTACGATGCCGAAGGCAATCTGCTGCAGCAGGGCTGGCGTATCCGTTTCCTGAGTGACCCTGATGCGGCCAGTCCCTATCCGAAACGTGTTGACCTGAGCCGCGATGATCTGACCATCCGGCTGGTGACCTACCGCTGGCAATAATCTTTTGTACGTCATGCCCATGAATGCCTTTCAATCTTATCCGGCTCCGGCCAAGCTCAACCTGATGCTCAAGGTGGTGGGGCGCCGCAGTGACGGCTACCACCTGCTGGAAACCGTCTTTCGCTTTGTGGACTATGGCGATGACGTCCTGGTGGCGTTGCGCGACGATGGGCGCATCGTGCTGCACGACCCGATTCCCGGCGTGGCAGCGGAAGCGGATCTGACCGTGCGTGCGGCGCGCCTGCTGCAGAAGGAGACCGGCTGTCAGGCGGGGGCCGATCTGCGCGTCAGCAAGCGTATCCCCATGGGTGGGGGGCTGGGTGGCGGCAGCTCGGATGCCGCGACGGTGCTGATGGTGCTGAATCGTTTGTGGGAAACCGGTCTGTCTCGCGAGCGACTGATGGAAATCGGGTTGTCACTCGGTGCTGATGTGCCTGTCTTTATTTTCGGACAGAACGCTTTTGCGCGTGGCGTGGGTGAAGAACTCACCGCGCTCAGCCTGCCGGAAAAATGGTATGTCGTCCTGCATCCTGGTGTGCATGTGCCGACCGCTGAAATTTTTTCATCGCCCCTGTTGACAAGGGATTCCAAGCCAAGCATAATGCCAATCCTCGAAACGACGCAGCAAGCAGGAAACGATCTGCAAGGCGTTGTAATCAAGCTGTATCCGGCGGTAAAAAATGCGCTGGACGAACTAGGAAAATTCGGTTCGCCGTTGATGACAGGCTCGGGAAGTTGTGTTTTCCTAGAGTGTGGCAGCGAAAACGAGGCAGCAAGAATTTTTCGGCTAGTGTCAGAAAAGTACAACGGCTTTGTGGCCAAGGGGTTGGATCACCACCCGCTGTACGACACGGTCTGAGCAGATTACTGGGGAGTCGCCAAGTGGTAAGGCACCGGATTTTGATTCCGGCATTCGTAGGTTCGATCCCTACCTCCCCAGCCACAGTTTTCTCTATGCTAGAGAACCAGAATAAAAGCGTGTAAGTTTCCTTACACGCTTTTTCTTTATTCCAGTTGGGGCGACGACATGGCGGCATACGACAGTTTGATGGTTTTCACCGGTACGGCAAATCCGGAACTCGCACAAAATGTGGTAAAGCACCTCGATATCTCGCTCGGCAGAGCGGATGTCGGCCGCTTCAGCGACGGGGAGGTTGCCCTCGAGTTGCTGGAAAATGTCCGCGGTCGAGATGTGTTCATCCTGCAGTCCACCTGTGCCCCCACCAATGACAATCTGATGGAAATCCTGGCGATGGCCGATGCGCTGCGCCGGGCCTCTGCCGGTCGCATCACCGCCGCCATCCCCTATTTCGGCTATGCCCGCCAGGACCGTCGCCCGCGTTCGGCCCGCGTACCGATCTCGGCCAAGCTGGTGGCCAACATGCTGACCTCTGCCGGCATCGACCGCGTGCTGACCGTTGACCTGCATGCCGACCAGATCCAGGGTTTCTTCGACATGCCGGTGGACAACGTCTATGCCACCCCGGTGCTGCTGAAGGACATGCGCGCCCAGCGCATCGAAGACCTGATCGTGGTCAGCCCGGATGTCGGCGGTGTGGTCCGTGCCCGTGCCATGGCCAAGGCCCTGAACACCGACCTGGCCATCATCGACAAACGTCGTCCCAAGGCCAACGTGGCGGAAGTCATGAACATCATCGGTGACGTTTCCGGCCGTACCTGCCTGATCGTCGACGACATGATCGATACCGCCAACACGCTGTGCAAAGCGGCTTCCGCGCTGAAAGAGCGCGGCGCCCAGCGCGTGCTGGCCTATGCCACCCACCCGGTCTTCTCGGGCCAGGCGGTGGACCGCATCAGCCACTCGGACATCGACCAGGTCGTGATCACCGATACCATCCCGCTGACCGCCCAGGCGCTGCAGTGCGAGAAGATCCGTGTGGTCTCCATTGCCGGTCTGCTGGCTGAAACGCTGCGCAGGATCAACAACGAAGAGTCGGTTTCCTATCTCTTCAACGAAGAATTGGTTTCGTCGGGCGCCTGCCTGCCGTAACATGGCGGCCTGCGGGCATGCCGCGAATTTCCGGGCAACCGGAAAAACATTCCTCCAGCTGGTCGCGGCAGGGGGAATGCCTTTAACTTGAATGGAGTATTTCAATGTCTTACGAACTGATTGCTGCCAAGCGTGAAGAGATGGGTACGGGTGCGAGCCGCCGCCTGCGTCATGCTGGCAAATTGCCGGGCGTTATCTACGGTGGCGACAAGGCTGCCGAATCCATCGTCCTGGAACACAACCCGGTGTTCTATGCGCTGAAGGAAGAAGATTTCCACAGCGGCATCCTGACCCTGGTCGTGGATGGTCAGAAGGAATCCGTGCTGCTGCGCGACTTCCAGATGCACCCGTACAAGCAGCAAGTGCTGCACATCGATTTCCAGCGCGTTGACCTGAACGCCCCGATGCACGTACGTGTTCCGCTGCACTTCGTGAACGCCGATGCATCGCCGGCCGTCAAGGTTCAAGGCGCCAAGATCACCCACGTGGTGAACGATGTTGACGTTCGTGCCCTGCCGAACCAGATCCCGCACTTCATCGAAGTCGACCTGTCGACCATCGAAGCAGGCGCCTCCGTGCACCTGAGCGATCTGAAGCTGCCGGCTGGCGTCGAAATCACCCTGCTGGCCCGTGGCGACAACGCCGTGGTTGCCCAGGCTGTTGTGCCGCGCGGCGTGATTGAAGCGGCTGCTGCCGGTGAAGGCGAGGCTGCTGCCGAGTAATTTCGGCGACGGTCAAAGCCCGCTGCGTGCCCTTGCGGTTCGCCGCGGGCTTTTTACTGTATGGGGTTTTCCCCTGTTTGCGTGTTGAAGACACACCATGACAGCGATCAAACTGGTTGTCGGTCTGGGCAACCCCGGGCCTGAATATCAACGTACCCGCCACAATGCGGGCTTTTGGCTGTTGGACGAGCTGGCCTGGGACTACAAACAGACCTTCCGTGCGGAGAGCAAGTTCTTCGGCGAGGCGGCGCGAGCCAGCCTGCCGGGTGGTGGCGATCTGTGGCTGCTCAAACCGGCCACCTTCATGAATCTCTCGGGCCAGGCCGTCGTGGCGCTGGCGCGATTCTACAAAATCCTGCCCAATGAAATCCTGGTGGTGCATGATGAACTCGACCTGCCGCCAGGTAGTGCCCGCTTCAAGCAGGGCGGTGGCCACGGCGGTCATAATGGGCTGCGCGACATCATCGCCAAGCTGGGAACTCAGGACTTCTGGCGCTTGCGCCTGGGGATCGGTCATCCGGGCGATCGCAACGAAGTGGTCAACTTCGTGCTGAAAAAGCCGCGGGCAGAAGAGCAGACGGCCATCGATGAGGCCATCGTGGCGTCCTTGCGCGTCCTGCCGCAGGCCCTGGCCGGTGACATGGCCGGTGCCATGAAAACGCTGCACACCGCAGCCAAATGAATCTCGCGGGCAGTGAGTACACTGCCCGACAACGAAAGGAAAGCGCTCATGAGTCTCAAGTGCGGCATCGTCGGTCTGCCCAATGTCGGCAAGTCCACCCTGTTCAATGCCCTGACCAAGGCCGGCATTGAAGCGGCCAACTACCCGTTCTGCACCATCGAGCCGAACGTCGGCATCGTCGAAGTGCCGGATACGCGCATGGCGCAACTGGCGGCCATCGTCAATCCGCAGCGCATGCAGCCGGCCATCGTCGAATTCGTCGACATCGCCGGTCTGGTCGCCGGTGCCTCGCGCGGCGAAGGGCTGGGCAACCAGTTCCTGGCCAACATTCGCGAAACAGACGCCATCGTCAACGTCGTTCGCTGCTTCGATGACGAAAACGTGGTGCATGTTGCCGGCCGCGTCGACCCGATCTCGGACATCGAGACCATCGGCACCGAGCTGGCGCTGGCGGACCTGGCCACCGTCGAAAAAGCCATCCAGCGCGATGGCAAAAAAGCCAAGTCGGGCGACAAGGAAGCCATCAAGGCCATCGCCCTGCTGGAAAAGCTGCGCAGCCACCTTGATCAGGGCAAGCCGGCACGCAGCATGGGCCTGGATGTGGAAGAAATCGAGCTGCTCAAGCCCTACTGCCTGCTGACCATCAAGCCGGCCATGTATGTGGCCAACGTGGCGGAAGACGGCTTCCACAACAACCCGCACCTGGATGCATTGCAAAAGCTGGCTGATGCCGAAGGCGCTCCGGTCGTGGCGCTGTGTGCCGCCATCGAATCGGAAATTGCCGATCTGGATGATGCCGACAAGACCGAATTCCTCGCCGACATGGGCCTGGAAGAGCCGGGTCTGAATCGACTGATCCGTGCTGGCTACAAGCTGCTGGGCCTGCAGACCTACTTCACCGCCGGGGTGAAGGAAGTGCGCGCCTGGACCGTGGCCGTGGGCGCCACCGCCCCGCAGGCAGCCGGGGTGATCCACACCGACTTCGAGCGCGGCTTCATCCGCGCCCAGGTGATCAGCTTCGAGGACTTCGTGGCACTGGGCGGTGAAGCCAAGGCCAAGGAAGCCGGCAAGATGCGCGTCGAAGGCAAGGAATACATCGTCAAGGACGGCGATGTAATGCACTTCCTGTTCAACGTCTGACCCCTCGCCGTCCTCCGGGGCCGCGGTCGCACCTTGCTGTGTGTGGCCGCGGCCCTGTGCTTTCATGGCCGCACGTCATCGTGCAGATGCCAAAATCCTGGCCATAATTCCAAAGCCTCTGCTGCTCGCCGTGTGGACACTCTGATTTTCAATCAGATAAAGGCGAAAAAATGCTTTCAGTCTCTACCACTTTGAGTACTGCCGGTCTCCCTCAATCCGCTGCCGTTGCGCCGGACGTGGCTATCGCCCGCTATCGCTCTCATACCCTGACCATGCGCCCCGTTGCGGCCGCCGGCGATTTTGTGCGCGAGACATCGCTGCCCGATGAGACGGTCTGCCTGCGTTCGAACCCGGTCCGGCGGGCTCGCCCTGAGGGCATTCGCCAGTCGGCGGACTTGTCCACGGGCGTGGAGAGGAGGCCGGTTGGATCAAGGCTTGCCCCGCGCGCCAGACCGGGCGCGATTTGTATTGACGGACCATCCGGTAGCGTGACGCCGACGGAGGCCAGCAAGCAGATATTTAATGCGATGCTGGCCATGGCCATGTCGCCGGTCAAGGTGCGGTTTTCCCGTCTGTGGGACGCGTGTGCGCTTAACACGGACATGCGTCTCGCCTGTGCCCGGATGTTCGATGCCTTCCCGGACAAAGTCATGCGTTCTGCCACGGGAGAGGGCGTGTTTCGCACTTCGTTAGATCGTACCGCAGAAGTGTTCCGTGCATTCGCCAGCCCAGCAGTGGCTGCACCGTCGTCCGGACCCGCATCTGACCCAAATCCGGCATTGCTGGCAAAAGCCACGTTGCTGGAACAGTCGCATTTCATGAAGGATCTGTTGCAACAGGTGATCGGCAAGGTGCTGGGCAAACTGGACGACACGGCGGACCTGGGGCTGTGCATGCAATGGACGCATGTGCTGGATGACTATCTGCGGTCGGAGGGCGGTGCACATGAACGAAGTGCCGTGGATGGCTTTTCCCGACTGCTGGCGCAATTGAAGCACGATGGCCGGGGAAAGGCAGAACTCACGGAGCAATCGATGTGGACCAGCTCGGCGCTGATTCAGCCGGAACTGCAGTTTCAGCGTGCGGCGTTGAGCCCCGCCCTGGAGCAGGCCCTGACGCTACGGGGCGCGCTGCAACTGAACGTTAGGCCAGCGGGGTGAGCACAGGACAGCGGTTGAGGCAGCGCGCCTGTCAACGCCTGCCAGGACGCAGCCCTTCGCCAAAGTGGCGCCGATAGCTCTGAGCCAGTTGTCCGGCATGCCAGAAATCGTGCCGGGAGGCCAGCTCCGCCAGCGGGATGGCAGCCTGTGCCGGATCGCGCAGATCGCGGCGCAACGCCTGCAGCCGGATGGCATGAATCAGTGCCAGCGGCGTGATGCCCAGCGTTTCCTGTGTCAGGTTCTGCAGCGTGCGTCGTGTCAGGTAAAGACGCCGCGCCAGTGTCTGTACGTCATGGACGCCGTGCTGCTCATCGGCAATCAGCGCGCGCGCCCGCTCCATGACGGCCCAGTGGCGGGTGGGCGCCGGCAGGCTGGGCAGCCTGGTACTGGCCAGCAGACGCAACAGGCTCACCAGCAGGGGCTCGGTCTGGATTTCCAGTGGCGCGTGCTGCCGGTCGGGTGGCTGTGCCAGCAGCAGGCGCAGATGATGACCGAGATGCCAGTAGGCCTGCCCGGACAAGGGCAGGGCTGCCGGCGCGGCCGGCAGCTGACAGGGCAGGCCGTGACGTGCCGCGACCTCGCCCAGCCATGCCTGATCGACCACCAGCCCGAAAATGCCGAAGTCGCCCGGTGTGCGCAAATCGAAATCCTGCCCTGCCGGGCAGATCAGTAAAGGCTGCCCGCTCATGGGGCGCCCGGCATAGTGCAGTCCCACTACCTCGGGGTCCGAGGGCAGGCCGAACCAGATGGCCGTTCGCCAGGGCTGACACTGTTGCCAGGTGGCCAGGCTGGTGTATTCATGAAATAACTGCACCTGTCCGCTGCAGATTTCGTCCAGCTGACCGTGGAAGGGGCCATCACTCAGTTGCAGGTAGGCCTGTTGCCAGGCGCTGATACTGTTGGCCTGCTCATCCACGTCATCGAGCCGACGCTGTTGAAAGCGATTCATGTCTCACCCCAAATGACACGGTTTGGCTTCTGCCTTGCAAGCATCATGCCTGCAGCCATGCCCGGAGAGACCGCTCAGAGCGGGGGTTCTCCGCGGACCGTGACCGATTTCGGTGCATGCCGCCTTTTTGCGGTGCAGCATATTTTCCGATTTCTGATAACGTTGCCCGTCCGGCCATGCCTATGCTCATTGCGTCATTAACCTGTATGGGAGCAAGCAGATGAGTTCAGCACAAGGAGGACTGGCGCAGCGCCTCGGCCCCTGGCAGCTTTGGGGCATTGCCGTCGGGCTGGTGATTTCCGGTGAGTACTTCGGCTGGAGCTATGGCTGGGCCAGCGCCGGTACGATGGGATTCATGGTGGCGGCACTGGTGGTGGCCATCATGTATACCGCATTCATTTTCAGCTTTACTGAGCTGACGACCTCGATTCCGCATGCCGGTGGTCCTTTCGCCTATGCCCGGCGGGCCTTCGGTCCCCTGGGGGGCTTCATCGCCGGCCTGGCGACCTTGTGCGAGTTCGTCTTCGCACCGCCGGCCATTGCCCTGGCCATCGGCGCCTATCTGAACGTCCAGTTCCCCGAGCTGAGCCCCAAGTGGGTGGCCGTCGGCTGCTACGGGGTGTTCATGACACTGAATATCCTTGGCGTGAGCATTGCCGCGACCTTCGAGCTGCTGGTCACCGTGCTGGCGATTATCGAGCTGCTGGTGTTCATGGGCGTGGTGGCCCCCGGCTTTTCCTGGGCGCACTTTACCCAGGCGGGCTGGGCCGGACAGGATCAGTTTCATCCCGGCGCGCTGGCCGGCATGCTGGCTGCCGTGCCGTTTGCCATCTGGTTCTTTCTGGCCATCGAGGGCGCTGCCATGGCCGCCGAGGAGGCCAAAGATCCACAGCGCACCATTCCGGTGGCCTATATCGCCGGCATCCTGACGCTGGTGGTGCTGGCGCTGGGCGTCATGGTGTTTGCCGGCGGCGTCGGTGACTGGCGCACCCTGGCGAATATCAACGACCCGCTGCCTCAGGCCATGAAGCGCATCGTCGGCAGCCACAGCGGCTGGCTGCACATGCTGGTCTGGCTCGGGCTGTTCGGCCTGATCGCCTCGTTCCACGGCATCATCATGGGGTACTCGCGCCAGATCTTTGCCCTGGCCCGTGCCGGCTTCCTGCCGCCCTGGCTGGCCGCCGTGCATCCACGTTTCAAGACCCCGCACCGCGCCATTCTGGCCGGTGGCGTGATCGGCATCGCCGCGATCTTCAGCGACAACCTGATTGTGATTGCCGGGCAGCCGCTGACGGCCAATATCGTCACGCTGTCGGTCTTTGGCGCCATCGTGATGTACATCGTCTCCATGCTGGCGCTGTTCAAGCTGCGCCGCAGCGAACCGCTGCTGCCGCGCCCCTTCCGTGCACCGGCCTATCCGCTGGTACCGGCGATTGCCCTCAGCCTGTCCGTCGGCTGTCTGCTGGCCATGGTGTACTACAATCAGCTTCTGGCGGCGATTTTCGCCGTGATGTTGCTGGCCGGCTATGTTTACTATCGCCTGACTTCGCACCATCGTGCCGCCGCCGCACCGGATGCCTTGCTGGAAGGGAATCTGGCACCGGCAGAAACCCGTTAACTGCACAGGGCGGGCGTTACGGCGCCCGCAACCGTCATGGCTTATACCTCTACCGTTGGCGTGCGTCGCTACCAGTTTGCCGACCTGAAAACCTTGATGGCGAAAGCCACGCCATTGCGCGCGGGTGACTGCCTGGCCGGCGTGGCGGCTGAGACGGCTCAGGAACGCATTGTGGCGCGCATGTTGCTGGCGGATCTGCCGCTGGTCACCTTCCTCGAGCAGGCCCTGATTCCCTATGAGGCCGATGAGGTCACACGGCTGATCATCGACCGGCATGATGCCGTCGCCTTTGCCCCGCTGCGTCATCTGACCGTGGGTGATTTTCGCGACTGGCTGCTTTCCGAGCAGGCTGATGGCGACACGCTGGCCCGGGTGGCACCGGGGATCACGCCGGAGATGGCAGCGGCGGTCAGCAAGCTGATGCGTAACCAGGATCTGATTCTGGTGGCCAAAAAGTGCCGGGTGGTGACACGCTTTCGCAATACCCTCGGCCTGCCGGGCCATCTGGCGGTGCGGCTACAGCCTAACCATCCGACCGATGATGCCCGTGGCATCGCTGCCTCGATCCTGGACGGACTGATGTATGGCGCCGGCGACGCGGTCATCGGCGTCAATCCGGCCAGCGACAGTCTGAGCGCGATTCACGACCTGCTGTACCTGATGGACGGTATTCGCGCGCGTTTCGAGATCCCGACCCAGACCTGTGTGCTGACCCATGTGACCAATACCCTGGAACTGATCCGTCGCGGTGCGCCGGTCGATCTGGTTTTCCAGTCCATCGCCGGCACCGAGGCGGCCAATGCCGGATTCGGCGTCAATCTGGCCTTGCTGGGCGAGGCGCGCGAAGCTGCCTTGTCGCTGCAACGCGGAACGCTGGGCAATAACGTCATGTATTTCGAGACCGGGCAGGGCAGTGCCCTGTCGGCCAATGCACATCATGGTGTCGATCAACAGACCTGCGAGGCCCGTGCCTATGCGGTTGCTCGCCATTTCCAGCCGCTGCTGGTGAATACCGTGGTCGGCTTCATCGGCCCGGAATATCTGTACGACGGCAAGCAGATCATTCGTGCCGGGCTGGAGGATCACTTCTGCGGCAAGCTGATGGGACTGCCCATGGGCTGTGACATTTGCTACACCAATCACGCCGAGGCCGATCAGGACGATATGGATACCCTGTTGACCTTGCTCGCCACGGCCGGGATCAATTTCATCATCGGTGTGCCGGGGGCTGATGACATCATGCTCAATTATCAGAGTACCTCGTTCCATGATGCGCTCTACGTGCGTCAGCTGCTCGGCTTGCAGCGTGCCCCCGAGTTCGAGGCCTGGTTGCAGCGAATGCAGATTGCGCGCGCGGATGGCTCCCTGTTGCCCCCCGACAATGGCATCCCCTTGCTGGCGATGAGCCGGGAGCTGGCATGAGCGACAAGGCCATCCAGCCAACGGCCAGCCGCCAGGACCCCTGGCAGGCGCTGAGCAGTTTGACGCCGGCACGGATTGCGCTGGGGCGCAGTGGCGGCAGCCTGCCAAGTCGTGAAGTGCTGCGCTTTACCCTGGCCCTCGCCGAGGCCCGTGACGCGGTTCATGCTGAGGCCGACTGGGCCGCCATCGCCAAGGCGCTGTCATCGCATGGTTTTGCCTCGGTGCCGGTTTGCAGTCAGGCCGGTGACAGAAGGATCTATCTGCAACGGCCCGATCTCGGTCGGCGCCTGTCGGCGGACAGTCTGCAGACATTGCAGCGTTTGCCGCAGGCTGAACTGGTGTTTGTCATTGCCGATGGTCTGTCGGCGCAGGCGGTCGAGCGGCATGCGGTCCCCTTGCTGTGCGAGGCAAGACCGTTGTGGCAGGATGCCGGCTGGCGGTCCGGTCCTGTGGTGTTGGCCAGCCAGGCGCGGGTGGCGCTGGGGGACGAGGTGGGGCAGGCGCTCGGCGCTCGCATGGTGGTGCTGCTGGTCGGGGAGCGGCCGGGCCTGTCTTCTCCTGACAGCCTGGGCATCTACCTGACGTATGCGCCGCAAGTCGGCCGACTCGATGCTGAGCGCAACTGTCTGTCCAATGTCCGTCCCGAAGGCCTGCCGGTAGGTCTGGCAGCCAGGAAGCTGGCCTGGATGCTGACGAGGGCACGGGAGCTGGCGCTGACCGGAGTCGGGCTGAAGGACGAGAGCGATGTGCTGGTGGTCCGCGCGGATGGCGGCTGAAGACGGCAGAAAAGCAAAACCGGCCATCAGGCCGGTTTTGCTTTGATCACGCCAGTTCGGGCTGGTGAGCGTACATGCGTTCGATCATGTCGCGGCAGCGCTCGGTAATGACCTTGCGGCGCAGTTTGAGGGTCGGCGCCAGTTCGCCCTGATCAACGCACCAGGCACGGTCCAGCAGGGTGAACTTGCGGATATGCTCCCAGCTGCCGAAGTAATGATTGAACCGCTTGATTTCGCGGTCAATCAGGTCATGCACCTTCGGATGCAGCGTCATGTCATGATCGGAGGTATAGCAGATACCCTGATCGGCGCACCATTCGCGCAGCTTGTCGAACAGCGGCACAATCAGCGCGCTGGGGTATTTCTCCCCGTCGCCCACCACCATCACCTGATCGATGAAGGCCGACTCCTTCAGCTTGTTTTCGATCGCCTGCGGGGCGATGTACTTGCCGTTGGAAGTCTTGAACATTTCTTTCTTGCGATCGGTGATGCGGATATAGCCCTGTTCCATGACACCGATGTCACCCGTGTGCAGCCAGCCACCGCGCAAGACCTCGGCGGTCAGTTCCGGCTCCTTGTAATAGCCTTCCATGACGTTGTCGCCACGCACCAGGATCTCGCCATCGTCGGCAAAGCGCACTTCCACGCCCGGCATCGGGATGCCGACGGTACCAATGCGCACGCCCGCGGCATTGAACGGGTTGGCGGCAATCACCGGCGCCGATTCCGTCATGCCATACCCTTCGCTGACCACCACTCCGCACGCCCAGAACAGACGTGCCAGCCGGGGTTGCAGCGCAGCGGAACCGACGTTGATCCAGCGCAGTTCGCCGCCCATGGCCTGGTACCACTTGTTGAATACCAGCTGACGGGCAATGGCGTAGCGGGCCTTGTCGAACAGCGAGTAACGCGCATTCGGTTCGTAGTGTTCGGCCAGGTGCAGTGCCCAGATATACAGCTTGCGGGTGACACCGCTCAGCGTGCGCGCCTTGCCGGCCAGCTTCTCGTAGACCTTTTCCAGTACGCGCGGGACCGCGCTGAAGGTATGCGGCCGAACCTCGGACAGCGTCGAGGACAGTTGCTCGACCGTACTGAAGTACACCCCGGTGCCGGTGTGCAGATAGTAGTGTACGCAGGCACGCTCGAAGATATGCGACAAGGGCAGGAAGCTGATGGCGCGGCAGGTTCCGCGTGGCAGGCCGGTGTGTGCCGCTGATGAGCGTACGGTCGAAACCACGTTGCGGTGCGAGAGCATGACGCCCTTCGAGCGACCGGTGGTTCCGGAGGTGTAAATGATGGTGAAGATCTCGTCTTCGGTGATGGCATCGCGGCGGCGGCTCAGTTCGTCCTGGTCGCCCTCCCTGCCGGCTTCCAGCAACTGGCGCCAGGAGGGGGCGCCGGCTACCTTGCCAAAGGCGAAGATCGGCAGGGCGGCAGGCTCGGTGGCTGCGACCAGCTTGTCATGCTGGGCCGTATTGCCGGCAAAAGCCAGTTTGACCTCGGCGTGGGCAAGGATATATCTTGCATCATCAAGCGTGCAGGTAGGATACAGCGGTACGCTCACGGCGCCGATCTGCTGCAGGGCCAGGTCAACCAGCGCCCACTCCAGACAGTTTTCCGCTGCGATCGCGACACGGTCGCCCGGTTCGATGCCATGGTGCATCAGGCCAAGGCTGAGCAGGTCCACGGTTTTCACCGTTTCTGCGGTCGACATCACCGTCCAGGATTTGCCATTCTTGCCACACAGGCAATCCTTGCGGGGAAAGCGGTCGAGCTGTTGCTGCAGAAAGTCAAAAGCGCGGGTTTGCGTCATGCCGGCGGTACTTGATTTTGGAAACGCCGCACATTAACGCGAAAGTGATTCAGTGTAAAGAAATCTTCATGATTAAATTGCCTGAAATCAACATCCTGCCTCTGTTTGATGCGTTGTGCATGGTAATTGCATGGCACAAATGCATTATGCAAAATGATTGGGCTGGCCGGTGTCTGACCGTCCTGCCCGGCAACCTCCAGGTGAAATCATCATGAAATTTGCCACCAAGGCGATCCACATCGGTTATGACAGTGAAGAGCATGGCCATGCCGTCATGCCGCCCATTTATCAGACCTCGGCCTTTGCCCATCCCGCGCTGGACAGCAAGCTGCCCTTTTCCTACGCCCGTACCGGTACGCCGACCCGGGCGGCGCTGGAGGCCAATCTGGCTGCACTGGAAAATGCGGCGCATGGTCTGGCTTTTGCCAGTGGCATGGCCGCCATCGATGCCGTGATGCGTGCAGTGCTCAAGCCCGGAGACGAAGTGATTGCCCAGCAGGACGTGTACGGCGGCGCCTACCGGCTGTTGACCAAGGTGCTGGCGCCGGCCGGCATTAAGGTGCATTTTGTTGATCTGTCCGATCCGGCCGCCCTGAGCGCCGCGCTGACGCCGGCGGTCAAACTGCTGTGGCTGGAAACGCCGAGCAATCCCTTGCTCAAGCTGGTCGACATCCAGGCGCTCAGTGCCCTGGCGCATCGGCAGAATGTGGTGGTGGCCGTCGACAACACCTTTGCCACACCTTATCTGCAGAACCCGCTGGATCAGGGCGCCGATGTGGTGGTCCATTCGGCGACCAAATACCTGGCCGGCCATTCCGACGTGCTGCTCGGACTGGTGGCCGTCAATGACAGCGAGCTGTTTCAGGCCATCCGGTTTATCCAGAGTGCCTCGGGCGGCGTACCCGGGCCGCAGGATTGCTTCCTGACTCTGCGCGGCATCAAGACGCTCGCCCTGCGCATGGAGCGCCATTGCGACAATGCCGAGGTGGTCGCCCGCTGGCTGTGCCAGCAAGCCTCGGTGGAGAAGGTCTTCTTCCCCGGGCTGCCGGCGCACCCCGGCCATGCACTGGCCGCCAGGCAGATGAAGCGCTTTGGTGGCGTCATTACCATCTACCTGAAAGACAACACCCGCGAGGCGGCCGGTCGGGTGGCCCAGCGTCTGCAGTTGTTTGCCCTGGCCGAATCACTGGGGGGCGTGGAGTCGCTGGTCAATCACTCCGCCAGCATGTCGCACGGCGCCATGCCGGCCGAGCTCAAGCAGCAGCTTGGTGTGCGCGAGGGGCAGTTGCGTCTGTCCATCGGCATCGAGGATATCGACGACATCCTGGCGGATCTGGCGCAGGCGCTGGCTGAATAATCCAGCCATTGGCGTTATGATCTCGGCTTGATCTGCTTTCAGGTGATGCAGCATGACGATTCTGGTGACCGGCGGAGCCGGCTTTATCGGTGGCAATTTTGTGCTCGACTGGCTGGCCGGCAGCGATGAGCCGGTGGTCAATCTCGACAAGCTGACCTATGCCGGCAATCTCGAGACCCTGTCCTCGCTGCGCCATGATGCGCGTCATGTCTTCGTGCAGGGTGATATTGGTGACCGCTCGCTGGTCGCGGCGCTGCTGGCGCAGCATCAGCCGCGTGCGGTGCTCAATTTTGCCGCCGAATCGCATGTCGATCGTTCGATCCATGGTCCGGGTGAATTCATTCAGACCAATGTTGTCGGTACCTTCCATCTGCTGGAGGCGGTTCGTGCCTACTGGCAGGACCTGCCGGCCGGCGAACGGGAGGCATTCCGCTTCCTGCACGTTTCCACCGACGAGGTCTATGGCTCGCTGGCGCCGGAAGATGCGGCCTTTGTCGAAAGCAGCCGCTACGAGCCAAACAGCCCTTATTCCGCCAGCAAGGCCGCCTCGGATCACCTGGTGCGCGCCTGGCACCATACCTATGGCCTGCCGGTACTGACCACCAATTGCAGCAATAACTACGGCCCCTACCATTTTCCGGAAAAGCTGATTCCGCTGGTGATCCTCAACGCCCTGGCCGGCAAGCCGTTGCCGATTTATGGCGATGGCCGGCAAGTGCGCGACTGGCTGTACGTCAAGGACCACTGCAGCGCCATTCGCCGTGTGCTGGCCGCAGGAAAACTGGGGGAAACCTATAACGTCGGTGGCTGGAACGAAAAAACCAATCTGGAGGTGGTGCATACCTTGTGTGCCACGCTGGATGCGCTCAGTCCCCGTGCCGATGGCCAGTCCTATGCCAGCCAGATCACCTTCGTTCAGGATCGCCCCGGTCATGACCGCCGCTATGCCATTGATGCGCGCAAGCTGGAAAGCGAGCTGGGCTGGAAACCGCAGCAGACCTTTGACAGCGGTATCCGTCAGACGGTGCAGTGGTACCTGGCCAACCAGGACTGGGTGCAGAACGTGGTGAGCGGGCACTATCGCGACTGGGTGGCAAAGCAGTACGGGGATCGCGCATGAGCCGGATCCTGCTGACCGGTGTCAGTGGCCAGCTGGGGCATGTCCTGCAGACAGCGCTGGCTCCGCTGGGTGAGGTACATGCCGTGAGCCGGGCCGAGATGGACCTGGCCGATGCTTCATCGATCCAGGCCCGGCTCGACCAGTGGCAGCCGGCCATCATCATCAATCCGGCGGCCTATACGGCGGTCGATCGAGCAGAAAGCGAAGAGGCTCAGGCCATGGCGGTCAATGCGCACGCCCCGGCGGCCATGGCGCAGTGGGCGGCCCGCCATGACGCGCTGCTGATGCATTACTCCACTGATTATGTGTTTGATGGTCAGCTGGACAGGCCATACCGCGAGGAGGATGCCACGGCTCCGCAGTCGGCCTATGGCCGCAGCAAATGCCGGGGAGAGGAAGCGATTCGGGCCAGTGGCTGCCGTCATCTGATTCTGCGTACCAGCTGGGTGTTTGGCGCGCATGGTGGCAACTTCCTCAAGACCATGCTGCGACTCGGCGCCGAACGCGAGCAGTTGCGCATCGTGGCGGATCAGTTCGGCGCCCCGACCTCCACGGCGCTGATCGCCGAGGTGAGCGCGGCCATGCTGCAGCAAGCCATCGCCGCAGCGGATTCGCTGCCTCTGGGGACCTATCATCTGACGGCGCAGGGACGCACCAGCTGGTGTGACTATGCCCGTTTCATTTTTGCCGAAGCCCGTCTGCGCGGGGCCCCGCTCATGGTGCGCGAGGTCGAAGGCATTCCGGCATCGGCCTATCCACTGCCGGCGACCCGTCCGGCCAACTCCTCGCTGGATTGCCACAAGCTGATGCAGGATTACCGCCTGACGCTGCCGGACTGGCAGGCAGGGGTGCGCCAGGTGCTGGATCAGTTGCTGCCATCCCGGCGCTAAAGCATTTCAGCCGTTCTTGTCCCGAGGAGGCTCATGTCTGGGCGGCAGATCCCCCTGCCGGCGATGTCGCTGCCACATCAGACCGAGCGAGCGCAGGGCGATGCCGCCGCCGCTGATGACCAGCGCCAGCACCAGCGGTGCGGCCACCAGATAGGGAAAGAAACCGACCAGCAACGCCGTGGCCAGCAGCGCCAGCCCGATCGACAGGAATGAGGCGGCCTCACTGCTCTCCACCGGGCGGGTGCCGCGCACCACGGCGCCCAGTGCGTCACTGATGCGTGCCGCCTGGCGCGCGGCGGCCGAGGCTCGCCGGGCGTTGGTGCCCGGATGCATCAGTTCAAGGACAGACTGTGCCAGGTCCACTTCTCGTGGTGCCGACAACTGAGGCCGGCGCCGCGAGCCTTTCAGTACGATCTCGGTTGATTGCGCCAGATCCTCGATAAACTTCACGGCCATGGCACTGGCAATGCCCTCGTCCTCAATGGCAACATCCAGCTCGCGATTGGCCAGCCAGCTGGAGAGATTCAGGTTGCTGGAACCGATGCGGGCCCAGCGGCCATCGGCCACTGCCGTTTTGGCATGCACCATCGGCCCGTTCCATTCAAAGACCCTGACCCCGGCTTCGAGCAGCGGACGGTACAGCGTGCGCGACACCGTGGCGATCCAGCCGATGTCGCTGGAGCGCGGTACCAGCAGGCGCACGTCCACCCCGTCCTTGGCCGCCTGTTTCAGTGCCGACAGATACAGGCTGGTGCCCATGAAGTAGGCATCAGTCAGCCACAGCGTCTTGCGTGCGAAGCTGGTGATCAGCAGGTCCAGCCGCATCATGTGTGCCGTGCTGGGGGTGGTGGCGATCAGGCGCACGGCAACCGGTGCCGGCTGGTGCGCGATGGGCGCAGGGGGGAGCGGGGGAAGCTGAAGGGCGGGGCCACAGCTGACCCAGCTGTCGGCAAAGGCGGCGACGGCCTCATCCACCACCGGTCCCCTGAGCGCCACGCCAGTGTCGCGCCAGGGCTGCAGGTGGCGCCGGGCATCTCCCTCCCAGCGTGAGCTGATGCACAGGCCGGAAACGAAGGCCAGCTGACGGTCGACCACGATCAGCTTGCGATGATTGCGCCCCAGCAAACCCAGTCCGCGCAGCGGATTGATCGGGTTATAGGCGCGCACCTGGGCGCCGGCCAGACGCAGTGGCTTGAAAAAACCGCGCCAATGCTCGCGCCAGCAACCCAGTGCATCGTAGAGCAGATACACCGCCACGCCGTTCATCGCCTTGTCGATCAGTGCCGAACGCACGCGCCGGCCATAGTCGTCATCCGCGAACAAATACATCTCGATCAGGATCGACTCGCTGGCCGACTCGATGGCCTGCAGCCAGGCGGGGAAGTTCTGCGTGCTGTCGAACAGCAACTCAACCTGATTGCCATTGATTAACGGCGCACCGGCCGAGCGGGCAAAAGCCTGGTCGGCCAGCAGGCGAATCGAACGTTGGTCGGTCTCGGTGCTCGGCGGATGAGTCATGAAATTGGCGAATTGTTAAACAATATTCAAGTCTGACAGCGAACTACCCCGTAGCCTGATGCTATCTGCATGAGTATGCAATGTTTTTATGATTTAACTTTAGCGTAAGTTCAGGTGGAAATATGGCCAAATTTTGTGCGAATGCCATGCAAAAAATGCGCCAAACCAGGGCTTAGCTAAATGATTTTAAATAATTAATGCACCGCACAAATAATGTGTTGCGACGGTCAAATGTTGCACTTAGAATCGATGTCATTACATCTGGATAATAACAGGGCAATCACCATGGACAGACAACGTTGGCTGGAGGGTACTTTATACCAACCCGACTTTGAACAGGACAGTTGCGGTTTCGGCCTGATCACCCAGCTGGATGACAAACCCAGCCACTGGATCGTCAAGACCGCCATTGAATCACTGGCCAAACTGACGCACCGCGGTGCCGTGGCGGCCGATGGCAAATCCGGTGACGGCTGTGGCCTGCTGTTCAAGAAGCCGGATGGCTTCCTGCGCGAGGTGGCCGCGGCAGAGGGCATCACCCTCAAGGCGGTGTATGCCGCCGGCCTGGTGTTCCATCATCCGGACACGGCGCAGGGGCTGGCCAGCATCGCCGCCCTGCGTGGCGCCATCGAGGGCCAGGAACTGGAGTACGCCGGCCTGCGCCAGGTGCCGGTCGATCCCGCCGCCTGTGGTGAGTATGCCCTGCAAACCCTGCCGTCCATCGGTCAGGTGTTCGTCAACTGCCCCTTCGGCATGGACGAGCTCACCTTCCAGCGCCGTTTGTACATGGCACGCCGGCAGGCCGAAAAGGCCAACAAGGCACAAGACAGCTATTTCTACATTCCGACCCTGTCGCCGCACACCCTGTCTTACAAGGGGCTGGTGACACCGGACAATCTGACCCGCTTCTTCCTCGACCTGCAGGACGAGCGTTTCGAATCCAGCCTGGCGGTGTTCCACCAGCGCTTCTCGACCAATACCTGGCCGCAGTGGAAGCTGGCACAGCCTTTCCGCTATCTGGCGCACAACGGCGAAATCAATACCGTACAGGGCAATCGCAACTGGGCCCGGGCACGCGAACGCATCATGGCTTCGCCCCACCTCGACATGGAACAGGTGCGTCCGATCGTGCAGACCGACGGTTCGGACTCGATGAGTCTGGACAATATGCTGGAAGGCCTGCTGATGGGGGGGATCGGCCTGTTCCGTGCCCTGCGTCTGTTGGTGCCGCCGGCCTGGCAGAATGGCGACAGCACCGACAAGGATCTGCGCGCCTTCTACGAATTCAACTCCATGCATATGGAGCCCTGGGACGGTCCGGCCGGCATCGTGCTGACCGATGGCCGCTATGCCGCCTGTATTCTCGACCGTAATGGCCTGCGTCCGGCACGCTGGGTGCTGACCCGCGACAACATCCTGACCATTGCCTCCGAAGTCGGTGTCTGGGACTACAAGCCGGAAGACGTGGTTCGCAAGGGGCGTGTCAAGCCCGGCCAGCTGTTTGCGGCCGATCTGCAAACCGGCGAACTGCTGATGCCGGAAGAGATCGACGCCCAGCTCAAGAGTGCCAAGCCCTATCGCCAGTGGATCAAGGACAATGCCAAGTATCTTGAATTGTCGATTGACGACGACTCCACGCTGGAGCCGATGCCGGCTGATGAGCTCGCCACCTTCCAGAAACTGTACAACCTGACACGCGAAGAGCGAGACCAGATCCTGCGCGTGCTGGCCGATGATGCCCAGGAACCGGTCGGCTCGATGGGCGACGATACCCCGATGGCGGTCCTGTCCGGCCAGGTGCGTTCGCCCTTTGACTACCTGCGCCAGCAATTCGCCCAGGTGACCAATCCGCCGATCGACCCGATCCGCGAAGCCGTGGTGATGTCGCTCAATTCGGTGTTCGGTCCCGAGCGCAATATGTTCGACGAGAGCGCCGAGCACGCCAAGCGACTGGAAGTCCGCTCGCCAGTGCTGTCGCACGAGAAGTTCCAGCGTGTTACCACCCGCCCCGAGCCCTATCTCAAGGCGACCTCGTTCGATCTGTGCTACGACCCGGCCGAGACCGATCTCAAAACCGCCATCGAGCAACTGGCCCAGCACGTGGTCGAGGCCGTGCGCGAAGGGACGGTGATCGTGGTGCTGTCCGACCGCCACATTACTCCGCAGCGCTTGCCGATCCATGCCCTGTTTGCCACCGGTGCGGTACACCATGCCCTGATCGACAGTGGCCTGCGCTGCAAGACCAATATCGTGGTCGAGACCGCCACGGTGCGTGACGCGCACCAGATGGCCTGTCTGATCGGCTTCGGTGCCACGGCGGTCTACCCCTATCTGGCCTACCAGTCGATCATCGACCTGGTGCATCGCGGCGACCTGCAGCTCAAGGTCAACGAGGCGCTGCAGCACTATCGGCGCGGCATCAACAAGGGCTTGCTCAAGGTGCTGTCCAAGATGGGGATTTCCACCATCGCCTCCTACCGCGGCGCCCAGCTGTTCGAAGCCGTCGGCCTGAACGACGAAGTGATCGCCCTGTGCATGAAGGGCACGGTCAGCCGTATTGGCGGTGCCGATTTCGCCGACTTTGCCGACGACCAGAAAAAGCTGGCCCGTCAGGCTTTCAATCCGCTGCGCGATATCAAGCAGGGTGGTCTGCTCAAGTACGTGCATGGCGAGGAATATCACGCCTACAACCCGGACGTGGTGATGACCCTGCAGGAGGCCGTGCAGAACGACGACTACAACGCCTATCTGCGCTATGCCGAACTGGTCAACCAGCGGCCGGCGGCCATGTTCCGCGATTTGATGCAACTGAAGCTGGCCGATCAGCCGGTCAGCCTTGACGACGTTGAACCGGTGGAAAGCCTGCTCAAGCGCTTCGACTCGGCCGGTATGTCACTGGGTGCGCTGTCACCCGAGGCCCATGAGGCGCTGGCCATTGCCATGAACCGCCTCGGCGGTCGCTCCAACTCCGGCGAAGGCGGCGAAGACCCTGAGCGCTACGGCACCGAGAAGATGTCGCGCATCAAGCAGGTGGCCTCGGGCCGCTTTGGCGTGACCCCGCACTACCTGGTCAATGCTGACGTGCTGCAGATCAAAGTGGCGCAGGGTGCCAAGCCGGGTGAAGGCGGCCAGCTGCCGGGCGACAAGGTCTCGCCGCTGATCGCCCGTCTGCGCTGCTCCAAGCCGGGAATCAGCCTGATCTCGCCGCCGCCGCATCACGACATCTACTCGATCGAAGACCTGGCCCAGCTGATTTTTGACCTGAAACAGGTCAATCCGCAGGCGCTGGTGTCGGTCAAGCTGGTGGCCGAGCCGGGGGTCGGCACCGTGGCCGCCGGGGTGGCCAAGGCCTATGCCGATCTGATCACCATCTCCGGTTACGACGGTGGGACCGGCGCCTCGCCGCTGACCTCGGTCAAGTACGCCGGTTCGCCCTGGGAACTGGGGCTGACCGAAGCCCAGCAGGTGCTGCGCGCCAATGGCCTGCGCGGCCGGGTGCGCGTGCAGACCGACGGTGGCCTGAAGACCGGTCTGGACGTGGTCAAGGCTGCCATCATGGGCGCCGAAAGCTTCGGCTTCGGGACCGGCCCGATGATTGCCCTGGGCTGCAAATATCTGCGCATCTGCCACCTCAACAACTGCGCCACCGGTGTCGCTACCCAGGAACTCAAGCTGCGTTCGAAGTACTTCACCGGCCTGCCTGAGCGGGTGATGAACTACTTCCTGTTCGTGGCGCGTGAAACCCGTGAATGGATGGCCCGCCTCGGTGTGACCCGCATGGAAGACCTGATCGGCCGCTTCGATCTGCTGGAACTGCTGCCCGGTGAAACCGCCCGACAGCAGAAGCTGCAGCTTGGTGCGCTGCTGAGTCAGGGCAGTATCCCGGCCGATGTGCCGCGTTACTGTACCGAAGCCTCCAATCCCTCCTTCGACAAGGGCGAGCTGGCGGAAGAGGTGCTGCGTGCCGCGGCACCGGCCATCGAGCAACGTCAGATGCTGCGTCTCGAATTCCCGATCGACAACGTCAACCGCTCCATGGGGGCGCGCCTGTCGGGTGAGATCGCCCGCAAGCATGGTGCCGCCGGCTTGCCGGATGGCTGCCTGACGGTAAAGTTCACCGGCTCCGCCGGCCAGAGCTTTGGTGTGTGGAACGCCCCCGGCCTGCATCTGGAGCTGGAAGGCGACGCCAACGACTACGTCGGCAAGGGCATGGCCGGTGGCCGGGTGGTGATCTACCCGCCCAAAAACGCTGCCTATGTGGCGCATGAATCGATCATCATCGGCAATACCTGCCTGTATGGCGCCACCGGTGGCCAGCTGTACGCGGCCGGCGTGGCCGGTGAGCGCTTCGGCGTGCGCAACTCGGGGGCGCTGGCGGTGATCGAAGGTGCCGGCGACCATTGCTGCGAGTACATGACCGGTGGTTGTGTCATCGTGCTGGGCGAGGCCGGCTACAACTTCGGTGCCGGCATGACCGGCGGCTTTGCCTTCGTCTACGACCCGACGGAGAAGTTCGCCTACCGCTACAACAACGAACTGATCGACATTCACCTGATCAACGGCGAAGCCATGGGCACCTACCGTGCCTTCCTGCTGGAGAAGCTTGCCCGCCACGTCGAACTGACCGGTTCGGAGATGGGGCGCAAGATGCTGCAGGACTTTGACGACTACGTGGATGACTTCTGGCTGGTGAAGCCCAAGGCGGCCAAGCTCGACAGCCTGCTGAAAGATTGATGAGGTGAATCATGGGTGACGTATTCCAATTTATGAATCTCGCACGCAATCCGGGCGAGAAGGTGGACGCCGAAGTCCGCAAGATCGAGTTCAAGGAAATTTACCAGCCGCTGAACCGGGAAGATGCCGGCGAGCAGGCCGGGCGCTGCCTGTCCTGTGGTAATCCGTATTGCGAATGGGAGTGTCCGGTACACAACTACATTCCCAACTGGCTGGAGCTGGTCAAGCAGGGGCGTCTGTTCGATGCGGCCGAGCTGTCGCACAAGACCAACTCGCTGCCGGAAATCTGCGGACGCGTCTGTCCGCAGGACCGACTGTGTGAAGGCGCCTGCACGCTGAACCAGGGCGGCTTCGGGGCCGTCACCATCGGTTCGGTGGAGAAGTACATTACCGACGAGGCCTTCAAGGCCGGCTGGCGACCGGACATGAGTCGCGTCTCCTTCAGCAACAAGAAAGTGGCCATCATTGGCGCCGGCCCGGCCGGCCTGGCCTGTGCCGATGTGCTGGTGCGCAATGGGGTGCGGCCGGTGGTGTTTGACCGCTATGAAGAAATTGGCGGCCTGCTGACCTTCGGTATTCCGGAGTTCAAGCTGGAAAAGGCCGTGGTACGCCGCCGGCGCGAGATCATGGAGGGCATGGGTGTCGAGTTTTGCCTGAACACCGAAATCGGCCGTGACATCAAGATTGAGCAGCTGCTGCAAGAGTACGATGCGGTGTTCATGGGCATGGGCGCCTATCAGTATATGAAGGGCGGCTTCCCCGGCGAGGATCTGCCGGGCGTGCTGGAGGCCTTGCCCTACCTGATCAACAACGTGCGCCAGAGCATGGGCACCCTGCCGGCCGGCGAGGCGCCGCTCAATATGCAGGGCAAGCGTGTGGTGGTGCTGGGTGGTGGTGACACGGCGATGGACTGCAACCGGACTGCCATCCGCCAGGGCGCGGAGAGTGTGATCTGTGCTTATCGTCGAGACGAAGCCAACATGCCGGGCTCGCGCCGTGAAGTGGCCAACGCCAAGGAAGAAGGTGTCGAGTTCCTCTGGCAACGGCAACCGCTGGGCATTGAGCGTGCTGCAGACGGCAGCTTGCGGGTAAAACTGGCTGAAACCCGCCTGGGCGAGCCGGATGCCAAGGGGCGGCGCAATGCCGAGATCGTGCCCGGCTCGGAAGAGATCCTCGAATGTGACCACGTGCTGATTGCCTTCGGCTTCCAGGCCGAGGCGGCCTCCTGGTTTGAGGCACAAGGTGTCAAGGTGGATGGTCGTGGCCGGACGGTGGTGTCGTCACGTGGCGAGTTTAAGTACCAGACCGCAAATCCAAAGATCTTCGCCGGCGGGGACATGGTGCGCGGGGCCGATCTGGTCGTGCGTGCGGTGTTTGAGGGCCGGGAGGCGGCGGAGGGGATTTTGGGGTGGCTGGGGAGGTGAATTGATTTTGACAGGGAGGGGAGGGTGACAACAAGGCTCCCCTCTGATTAAGTATCCTTCGATAGATTCATCAGGTTGAGAGACTGCTCATGTTGTTGAGCGGTGACGGATGATCATAGAATCCCCCCCACGCATCTGTCATCCGTGGAGTTCGATACAGTCTTATTTGTGTTTCAAACGAATTTGGGTGTTTTTCGTTTTGAACGTTATATATCTTATCGTCTTCTAGCTTCGGAAAAGACAGTCCACGCCTTCCTCATATTGTAGTACATTAGGCTAAAATTTTTGTTCTGTAAGTGCATCTGTTAGACTCTGTTCGACAGCGCTATGCACTCATGAAATGAGATGTGTGTCGGTGTCACGGCTTTTTCATCAGTTTAGTAGGTTATTGATTATTATTGGATAATTTGGCGGGGTTTACCACCGCTTTTGGGCGGACAGCATTGTTTCCATTGAATTTTCGTTTCGGGGTAAAACTTGATGCATCTACAAGATGTTAAGCTTGCTGTTGTTGGACTTGGTTATGTTGGGTTGCCCTTGGCAGTAGAGTTTGGTCGGAAACGCTCCGTTGTAGGGTTCGACATCAACCAGCGGCGTATTAATGATCTGAAATGTGGCTCGGATTATACTCTGGAAACTACGTCGGATGAGCTAGCAGCAGCAAAACTCCTCACTTATACCGCAGAAATCGATGATCTTCGTGCATGTAACTGTTACATCATAACGGTCCCTACTCCCATTGACGAATACAAGCGGCCAGACCTAACTCCTTTGATCAAGGCTAGCGAAACTGTCGGGAAGGTACTTGCAAAGGGAGACATCGTTATTTATGAGTCTACAGTCTATCCTGGGTGTACTGAAGAGGACTGTGCCCCTGTTCTTGAAAAGTTTTCTGGGTTGAAGCTGAATCAAGATTTCTACTGCGGCTATAGCCCAGAACGAATTAATCCTGGTGACAAAGAACACCGCGTCACAACTATTAAAAAAATCACGTCTGGCTCAACGCCTGAAATTGCAGACTTGATCGATGCTTTATATAACGAAATTATTACAGTCGGTACACATAAAGCTGAAAGTATCAAAGTGGCCGAGGCTGCCAAAGTTATTGAAAACACTCAGCGTGATCTCAATATCGCCCTCGTGAATGAACTGGCCCTGATTTTTAACAAAATGGATATCGATACGGAAGCTGTGCTAAAGGCAGCTGGGAGCAAGTGGAACTTTCTTCCTTTCCGCCCAGGTTTGGTTGGTGGTCACTGTATTGGTGTCGATCCTTATTATTTAACTCATAAAGCACAAGCTATTGGTTACCATCCAGAAATTATTCTGGCCGGCAGGCGTCTGAATGACAGCATGGGTGCCTATGTGGCGGCTCAGCTGGTCAAATCAATGATCAAGAAGCGTATCCAAGTAGAGGGTGCCAAGGTATTGATCATGGGACTCTCATTCAAAGAGAACTGTCCGGATTTACGTAACACGCGTGTGGTCGATATCGTTGCTGAACTTAAAGACTACAACTGTGTTGTGGAAGTCTACGATCCCTGGGTGTCCGTTGATGAGGCCCGGCACGAATACAACATCTCGCCAATTCCTGAGCCGCATTCCGGTAGCTACGATGCCATCGTTTTGGCCGTATCTCATTATCAGTTCAAAAGCATGGGGGCTGCTGCAATCCGTGCACTTGGTAAGCCCAATTCAGTTTTGTATGATCTGAAATACGTTCTGACTGCTCAGGAGTCAGATTTGAGACTCTGAATTTCACTGAGTTTTCTGCGCGCGGCGGATAAAAATTTGCGTTGTCAATTTGGCGATAAATTTCATTGTGTTTGAGAAACGTTAATATGATTATTACCAGAACGCCCTTCAGAATTTCGTTTTTTGGAGGTGGGAGTGATTATCCTGCCTGGTATAGAGAGCATGGCGGCTCTGTTTTGGCAACCTCCATCAATAAATATTGCTATATTTCGTGCAGACGGCTCCCTCCTTTCTTTGAACACAAACACCGTATTGTTTATTCGCAAATTGAAAATGTCCAGACAATCGATGCGATTCAACACCCTGCGGTACGCGCCATTTTGCAATGGATGAATGTAGACGATGGCTTGGAGATTCACCATGATGGCGACCTTCCCGCCCGCTCTGGCTTGGGTTCTAGCTCTTCGTTTACTGTTGGTTTATTACATGCGCTATATGGAATGCAAGGAAAGATGGTCAGTCAGGAAAAACTGGCGGCTGATGCTATCCATGTAGAGCAAAACGTGATTGGGGAAAATGTAGGATCACAGGATCAAATCTCTGCTGCAATCGGGGGATTTAATAGAATTGAGTTTCACAAGAATGACTCCTTCGATGCTTCGCCAGTAATTTTGCCGGCAAATCGCAAAGAAGAACTGCGTTCTCACTTGATGTTGTTCTTTACTGGATTCTCTCGTATTGCTTCTGAAGTTGCTAAATCTAAGGTTGAGAATTTAAAAAACCGAGAAAAAGAATTGAACCATATGCGCGCCATGGTGGATGAGGCCATTGGATTGCTGCAAGATTCACGCGAGCCAATTGAACGGTTTGGCCAATTGTTGCATACGAGCTGGTTATATAAGCGTAGTTTGTCGGATCGCGTCTCTACGCCTGAAATTGATGAAATTTATCAATCTGCACTTGATGCGGGGGCTCTTGGAGGTAAAATTCTTGGTGCTGGTGGGGGGGGGTTCCTTCTCTTATTTGCTAAGCCAGAACGACAACAAGCAATTCGTGAAAGGTTGCATAAGCTTATTCACGTTCCTTTTGATTTTGAGGACTCGGGAAGCCGCGTCGTTTTATACCAGCCGAATGGGTTCTGAAAATGGATAAGCAAGCAAAAATTTACGTGGCCGGCCACACCGGCTTAATTGGTTCAGCCGTGCTGCGCAGATTAGAGCGTGAAGGATTTCGCCAGATTTTGGTCAAATCCCATCGAGATCTGGAGTTGACGGATACTGCGGCTGTAGAACGTTTTTTTGATGAGCACAAGCCAGACTACGTAGTTTTGGCTGCGGGAAAAGTTGGTGGCATCGTTGAGAATCAAACGCATCCTGCCGATTTCATGGATAAGAATTTGTCAATCCAGCTCAATGTCATGCGGGCGGCGCGTCGTTCTAAAGTTCGTAAATTGCTATTTTTTGCATCCTCATGCATGTACCCAAAAGTTTGTCCTCAGCCAATGAGCGAAGCAGCTTTGCTTTCCGGCTACCCGGAGCCAACCAGCATGGCGTACGCCATATCAAAGTTGGCAGGAGTTCAAATGTGCCTAGCTTATAATCAGCAGGATGGGGAAAATCGGTTCATTCCTGTCATTCCTAATAGTGCTTATGGACCGAATGATAATTTTGACCCCAAGTCGGGACATGTGTTATCTGCCTTGATCCGAAGGTTTCACGAGGCAAAACTCGCTGGAGCCGCCAGTGTGACTTTGTGGGGGAGTGGCCAACCTCGCCGAGAGTTTATCCATGTTGACGATATTGCTGATGCTTGTCTCTCATTGTTGGTACAAGATACTTCGCAGTTATCATTGCCTGTGAATGTGGGTAGTGGACTGGACTTCTCGATTAAGGAGCTTGCGGAGAAAATTGCCTCCGTTGTTGGCTATGATGGAGCGCTGGAGTGGGATACCAGCAAACCTGATGGTGCTCAAAGAAAACTGTTGGATAGTTCTCGTCTGAGGGAGTTTGGTTGGCGTCCAACTGTCGATTTCTACGATGGTCTGAAGTCAACGTACCAATGGTATGTTGGTCAGCAAACGAAGTGAGGATACCCTGTGCGAAATGAGCCTGTAGATTTATTACAAAAAGCCCACTGGGTTTGGCGCGAAACGCTGGCAATTCATCGGCGTGCGCCAGAGACTCGCTTGGCATCTTCTTTGTCTTCTATCGAGATCTTTGTAGCGCTTTACTATGGTGGGGTTCTCCGCTACGACGCGAAAAACCCCAGGGCGAAGCAGCGGGATCGGTGCATTATCAGCAAGGGGCATGGCTCGATTTGCATGTATCCAATCCTGGCTGACTTGGGCTTTTTTGCCATGGAGGCGCTGCAGCATGTCTGCGAGCCCGGCGGCTTTCTTGGCGGAATTCCTGATCCAGTGATTCCCGGCTACGAGACGGTCAATGGTTCGTTGGGCCATGGCTTGGGGGTGGGGACAGGATCGGCGTTTGGGCTGAAAAGACAATCAGAGGATATGAGCGTGTTTGTCGTTGCAGGTGATGGTGAATTGCATGAAGGGGCGAACTGGGAGGCGATCATGTTTGCCGCGCAGCACCAATTGGACAATCTGCACCTTATTGTAGACGACAACCGAATCAGCATGCTTGGCCATACAGATACCATCGTATCTCATGGCCAATTGAGTGCTCGCTTGGCCGCATTTGGCTGGGATTGCCAGGAAGTTGATGGTCATAATGTTCTTGAGGTGCAAAATGCCCTCTTGCTGGCCAAGCAATGCAGGGAAGGCAAGCCTAAGGCAATTATCGCCCATACGACTAAAGGGCGAGGCATACCAGGCCTTGAGGATGCACCCTTATCTCATATCATCAATCCCAAGCCGGAGTTGATCGATAGCTTGTTGGAGCAAACGAAATGAATGCGCCCGTGAAGACGCTAGCAATGCGTGATGCCTTATTGCAGCGTATTTGGCTTGCAATGGGTGAAGATCCCAAAATTTTCTTTGCCTGCGCGGACTTTGGCTCCCCCGTGCTTGATAAAATTCGTGCTGACTACCCAGATCGTTTCGTAAACGTCGGTATTGCGGAACAGAATCTCATCAATGTTTCTGCAGGTTTAGCTCTTGAGGGTTATACGGTTTTTGCTTATGCGATTGCGCCATTCATTACAATGCGCTGCTACGAGCAAATCCGCGTCAATCTTGCGCTGTTGTCTCAGGTACGACCAATGAATGTGAATCTCATTGGTGTCGGTGCAGGATACAGCTACGTAGTATCCGGTCCGACACATCAGTGCTACGAGGATATTACACTGATGCGTGCAATGCCAAATATGCGCGTGTTGTCGCCGGCGGATCAGGTTGTGGCCGGGGGGCTGTTCGATCTGTGTATACAAAAGAATGGACCAAAATATCTCCGATTGGACGCTCAGGTTTTGCCCATGATCTATACCTCTGAGCCTGATTTACATATGGGATTCCACGTTCATCGTCAGGGTAAAAAGGTTGCTCTGATTGCGACGGGTTACATGGTGCATACGGCATTGCAAGTGGCCGAAGCATTAACAGCTGAGGGGGTAAATGTTGGCGTGATCGATCTGTTCGATTTGTCTGAATTTGATCGGATAGGTCTGAATAATGAGTTGGCACGATACGAAGGTGCCGTGTCTCTTGAAGAAGGGTTCCATGGACGTGGCGGCATGGATGCAATGCTATTCGAGTTTATTCAGCGTGAAAATTTGCCGACACGGCTTTTGAATCTTGGTGTGGAAGGTGGGTATAGCTTTGAACTCGGGACACGCTCCAGTCTTCATGAAGAAGTGGGTATTGGCCCCCACGCTGTCATGTCAAAAGTTCAGAATTTCTTAAATGTCCTCTAAATTGGATCATAGAAAACTTGTTGGGAGAACTAATGAAATTTCCATTGATGCGCAATAATATTGCTCGAGAAGATTTGGATGCTGTTATTGAGCATCTGAAGCAAGATGATCCAATTCTGACTCATTCGGTTAATGTCCGTAAATTTGAGGCGGAATGGTCCAAATGGCTTGGCGTAAAATACAGCGTTTTTGTCAATTCCGGTGCCTCTGCTAACCTGTTGTCAATGGCCATTTTGCGTTTGAATCATCCTGATGGCGGTGAGGTGATTGTCCCCCCCCTGACATGGATTTCAGACATTGCTTCCGTTTTGCAAAATGGGTTTACCCCGGTTTTTGTTGATATTGATCCGCGTACATTAGGGATGGATAGCGCTCAAATCATCGCCAAGCTGAGTGAAAAAACCCGGGCTGTGTTCTTAAGTCATATTCAGGGTTTCGATGCACTGACGGATGAGCTGATTGTCGAACTGGAGCGTCGCAATATTCCGCTTATCGAGGATGTTTGTGAGTCGCACGGTGCCATGCATAATCATCGGAAAGCCGGCAGTATCGGCTGGATGTCCAACTTCTCCTTCTACTATGCCCATCATATGAGCACGATTGAGGGGGGGATGGTCTGCACCAATGATGAGTCTGTGTATCAACAAGCACGCATGCTTCGTTCGCATGGAATGGTCCGAGAAGCCAATAACGATCAACTCAAGGCATCGTATTTGGAGCAATATCCTGAATTGAATCCGGATTTCATCTTTGCTTATCCCGCTTATAACGTGCGTAATACCGAGATTGGCGGCATCATGGGGCTCAGTCAACTGAAGCGTCTTGACCAGAATGTTGCAAGGCGAACGGCGAATCTGGAGCGGTTCTTGAGTAAGATTGATCCTGTAAGATACCGCACAGATTTTAAGCTCGAAGGGTCGAGCAACTATGCCTTTAATCTTATCTTGCAACAACCTGATGACGATTTTGTCCAGCACTTAATGGTTCGGATGAGAGAATGCGGTATCGAGTTCCGTCGTGGAAGTGCAGGGGGCGGAAATCAGCTGCGACAGCCCTACTTAAAGGGTATTGTGCCGCACGATTATCACCTTCAGTTCCCTCAGACTGAGCACATCCACTTCTACGGCTTCTATATTGGCAATTTCCCGGATCTTCATGATGAAGAAGTCGATGAGTTGTGCCGAATCTTGAATGCGGTCTGATTTGCCATGATTCGAGGAGATGACTTGACAGACGGGGAGCCAACGACAGCAATTATTCTTGCTGGAGGCTTAGGAACACGGTTGCGGAGTGTTGTCGCCGATGTACCGAAACCAATGGCTCCTATCGATGGGCGCCCTTTCCTTGAGTATCAGCTTGATTATTGGATTGATCAGGGCATCCGCTCTTTCATCCTATCCGTTGGCTATCGCTATGAAGTGATAATTGACCACTTTGGCGCCAATTATCATGGGGCAATGCTTCAGTATGCGGTTGAAGAGCAGCCGTTGGGAACCGGGGGTGGGCTTTTGATGGCTGCCACCCTTGCTCCGCCGCATTCAACGCTCCTTGTTTTAAACGGCGATACGTTTTTTGATGTGTCACTGTCTGAGCTGATTGCCTTTCATCGACAGAGAAAGTCGGATTGGACGTTTGCCTTGTTTAATACATGTGATGCCAATCGCTATATGGGTGTCATTACTGATGATGATTGTCGCATTGTTTCTCTTCGATCGGCAATGAGTGATAAAAAGCCTTTTCTGGGGAATGGTGGCGTATACATCATACAGTCTGACGTTTTGGCTGACTGTGGATATGCTCAGGGAGAGAAGGTCTCACTGGAGGAGGGTATCCTGAGCACGATCCAGAATGCTGGCCGAGCATTGTATGGTTTGGCCTGCCCCGGGAAGTTTATCGATATTGGTGTTCCCCATGATTACCATCGTGCGAGTGAATTTTTGCGTACATGACGGGAAAAGAAATGAAACCATCCGAAATTTTGCAGGCTAACTTGCTCCGGTCGATTGCTGCTAAGCAGGCACTTTTGGCTGATGCTGCGCAATGTCTTTCTTTCGAGCAGGCGGCTCTGGATGTAGCCAGACAATATCGCAATGGTGGCAGACTCTACATTGCTGGAAATGGTGGGTCTGCTGCGGATGCCCAGCATTTGGCTGCCGAGTTTGTCAGCAAGCTGGCAAGGGACAGAAAACCCCTCCCGGCAGAAGCATTAACAGTTGATACTTCTATTTTGACGGCCATTGGTAATGACTATGGCTATGATGAGGTTTTCTCTCGTCAGGTAGAAGGAAAAATGTCCCCTCAGGATATTTTCCTCGGGATCACTACATCGGGTAATTCGAAGAATATCATACGTGCGCTTGAAGCATGTAAACGAATGGATATTCCTAGTGTCGTTTTTGCTGGCCGTGATGGCGGACTTTCTAAAGAACTGGCTACCCACTGCATTGTTTCCCCGGGTGAATATACCGCAACAATTCAAGAAGTACATATAGTGCTTGCTCATACGCTGTGTGAGTATATCGAGCAGCTGATGTTTAATTAACGCAACTTTAGAAGGAAAAAAAATGGCCTTTAATATTCTAGTCACTGGTGGCGCCGGTTACCTTGGCTCTGTTATGGTTCCCGACTTGCTAGCTGCAGGCCATAAAGTGACCGTGATTGATAATTTTATGTATAAGCAAGCAAGTCTCAACCATTGCTGCTATCACCCGAATTTCTCTGTTGTCAAAGGTGATATTCGTGTTGAGTCGACTATCGCACCACTGTTGAAAAAAAATGATGTCGTAATTCCTCTGGCTGCCTTGGTCGGTGCGCCTCTTTGCAGCATGGATCCCGTTGGGGCGACAACGACGAACCATGATGCGATTGAGATGATGCTTAAGCTGATGTCGAAAGAGCAAATGGTACTGATGCCAACGACCAATAGTGCATACGGTACTGGCGATGAGAATAACTTCTGCACCGAGGAGTCTCCGCTTAATCCTATTTCGCAATATGCTATCGAAAAGGTTAAGGTTGAGAAAAAGCTCATGGAGCACCCGAATGCGATTAGCTTCCGACTGGCTACGGTGTTTGGTATGTCTCCCCGCATGCGAATCGACCTGCTGGTGAATGACTTCACCTACCGAGCTGTTCATGACCGTTTTGTAGTTCTTTTCGAAGGACAATTCAAACGAAACTATATCCATGTGCGAGATGTGTCACGGGCATTCCAGCACGCTCTGAATAATCATGAGAAAATGAAGGGCCAAATCTATAACGTCGGCCTGTCTGATGCAAACGTGTCGAAAACAGAACTTTGCGAACATATTCAAAAACAATTGCCTAATTTCGTTTTCATTGACGCCCCGGTTGGTAAAGATCCGGACCAGCGTAATTATATTGTTTCTAATGAAAAATTGGAGTCCACTGGATTTAAACCAGAGTTCTCTCTTGATCGTGGTATTTCCGAGCTAATTACCGGGTTTACTATGATTCGCAATGCCCGTTTTGGTAACGTGTAAAAATATTATGGCTCAAACCTGTGATTACTTGATTGTCGGTGCTGGTATTGTTGGCTTGACGGTTGCAAGAGAACTGAAACGGCGTAATCCAGCTGCAAAAATTATTGTGCTGGAGAAAGATGTTGAAGTTGGAAAGCATGCCAGTGGGCGTAACAGTGGCGTATTACATTCTGGTGTTTACTACGGAAGCACGACGCTCAAAGCGAAGGTGTGCTCTTCGGGCGCAACTAAAATGCGCTTGTTTGCCGAAGAGCACAACATTCCTTGCCGCCGTTCTGGGAAAGTTATCATTGCAACATCTGAGCGGGATTTGCCAACAGTCGAGCGTTTATTAAAAAATGCGAAAGAGAATGGCATAGTTGCCGAACGCTTGGATGAGGACGGTATTCGCAGGCTTGAGCCGCATGCGACAGCGTATCAAACGGGCATATATTGTCCAGATACTGCTGTAATAGATAGTAAAGCAGTTGTCTGTAAGCTACGGACGTTGCTAGAGCAAGAAGGAGTAGAGATTGTTTTCGAATCTCCTCTTGTGTCGGCTTTGCCCAGTGAAAAAATTGCGCAGACCCCAAAGGAAACATTTTCCTATGGATATCTTTTTAATTGCGCGGGGGCTGGAGCAGATATAGTAGCCAAAAAGTTTGGATTAGCGAAGGACTATACATTAGTACCTTTCAAGGGTATTTACTACAAATTGCGACCAGAGCGCAGAGATCTCGTACTTGGCAATATTTATCCTGTGCCCGATGTTGATCTACCTTTCCTCGGCGTCCATCTCACGCGAGGCATCAGCGGAGATGTCTACGTTGGTCCAACCGCAATACCAGCCCTTGGCCGCGAGAATTATGGCATCCTCAAGGGGCTGGAGCTGTTCGAAAGCATGAAGATTGGCGTAGAACTTTTTGGTATGTACTGTGCCAATAAGCAAAATTTCAGGTTGCTGGTGCATACAGAAGCAAAAAAATATTTAAAAAGCTCCTTTTTGGCATCTGCGCAAAAATTGATGAAAGAGCTGACTGCTTCTGACTTGATTCCCTGTGATAAGGTGGGTATACGACCTCAGCTAATCAATGTCAAAACCAAAACGCTTGAGATGGATTATATTATCGAGAGAACTGATAGTACGCTGCATGTACTTAATTCTATTTCTCCTGCATTTACGAGCTCAATGGCATTTGCTGAGTGGCTGGTGGATAGAGTGGAGGAGGCGCGTTGACGGGCATGGACTTGACTGATTTTTCTTGCCAGCAACTTAAAATGATGGAAAGTTTATGACCCAAAGTGCTCCCAAAATATCTGAATTTGTTGGCCAAAAAGCTGTATTTTTGGATCGAGATGGTACGATTAACATTGAAAAAGAGTATCTGTACAAGTTCGAGGATTGGGAGTGGATTCCTGGTGCAATTGATGCAATCGGATTGCTAAATCGATTAGGTTATCTTGTCATTGTGGTAACTAATCAAGCCGGCGTTGCGCGTGGCTATTATAACGAGGCAGATATCCTGAATTTGCATGCTAGGGTTGATGAAGAGCTGGCCAGGGCAGGGGCAAAAATTGATGCCTTTTACTACTGCCCGCACCATCCTCAATTCGGATTAGACCGTGCATGCTCATGCCGCAAACCGGATACCGGCATGCTACTGGCTGCACAGCAATCGTTTAATATCGCGCTACACAGATCCTGGATCGTTGGCGATAAGCAGTCGGATATTGCCGCAGGTATGAAGTGTGGTGTGTCTCCGATCCTGGTTCAGACGGGATATGGGTTGAGGGAGTCTGCTGCAGTATCGCCAGAAATCCCTCTTGCCGAGAACCTGCTTTCTGCAGTGCACTACATTGCTAAGTCCGGAGCAAGGTAGGCACATTACCATCTTCTAGGTTGATCCATTTATTTTCAGCGAGTGTTGAGATTAGCGAATGCCGCAGATAGCGTCCCCAAATCGTGCATTGAATGTTCTTAAGCAACTACAGCGGTTATGGCATCATCTTGCGCCTAATCGCCGGTGGCAATTCGGGTGGTTGCTGCTTCTTATGCTAGCAAGTGCAATTTCCGAGATTGCATCATTGGGAGCTGTCTTACCTTTCCTTGGCGCCCTTGCTGCACCTGATGGACATACAACACGCGCCGTGTTGCAGAGGTTGGAACCAATCCTAGGTTTTCTTGGATTGGGACCATTCGCAATGTTGACTTTAGTATTTGTAGTCTTGTCATTGATCGCCGGTGTATTGAGGCTGGTGTTACTGCGCGCGACTACCTGGCTGACGTTCAGTGCAGGCGCGGATTTGAGTATGAATATTTACGAGCGTACGCTGTATCAGCCGTACGCAGTGCATATAGCCAGAAACAGCGCTGAGATCGTTAGCGGCATCACAACCAAGACAAATGCGGTGATGTTCGATGTATTGCTGCCGAGTCTTACCATTGTGAACTCGACGATTGTTTTGGTATTCATTTTTACAGCGCTAGTAGTCATCGACCCTGTCGTTGCACTTGGTACTTCCGCTTTTTTTGCTGCATGTTACTTAGGTTTGGCACGAATGACATATGCTCAGCTCTCTGCAGACAGCAAGATCATTGCTCGTGCGCAGACGAGCACAATCAAGGCGCTGCAGGAGGGGTTGGGCGGGATTAGAGAGGTACTTGTTAACGGTACCCAGCATATTTTTTGTGAGCAGTACAGCAAAGCGGATTTGGCGATGAGACGTGCACAGGGCCGGAATCTATTCACATCCGGGTGTCCGCGCTATGTCATGGAGGCACTTGGTGCTGTAACTATTGCGCTGCTAGCATTTGTGCTCCAGAAGCAGGGGGGGTTGGCTAATGCACTACCAACGCTCGGCGCGCTCACCCTTGGCGTTCAGCGCTTACTGCCCGCCTTTCAACAAGCATATAACTCATGGTCATTAATCATGGGGAGTAAGTCTTCCCTTGAAGATTCCTTGCTGCTGCTTGACCAAGTTAGGCCCGTGCAAGGAAAGCTAGATACTCCTCTAGTTTTACGTGAGGCGGTGACACTAGAAGGCGTGAAATTTCGTTATCAGACTGCCGGCTCTTGGATTGTTGATATCGAACAGTTGCGTATTCCAGCCGGCTCACGAGTAGGAATTATCGGGCCCACCGGGAGTGGGAAAAGTACTCTGCTTGATATTGTCATGGGACTGCTGCTGCCGACAGAGGGCAAGATATACATTGATGACACCCAGCTCTGCCAACAAAACCTCGGTTGTTGGCAGAGAACTGTGTCGCATGTGTCGCAAAGTCTTTATCTTGCCGACACGACCATTGCAGAAAACATTGCATTTGGTGTCGAACGTAAATCCATTGATATTGATCTGGTCCATAAGGCCGCAAAAATGGCCCAGATCGATCAGTATGTGATGAGCCTTTCTCATGGTTATGACACTCTGGTCGGTGAACGAGGAGTACGTTTGTCTGGTGGCCAGCGGCAACGTATTGGTGTTGCACGCGCACTGTATAAACAAGCTTCTGTACTGGTGTTGGATGAGGCCACTAGTGCATTGGATACCGAGACTGAGAGAGCGGTTATGCAATCCATCACGATGCTGGATCGCAGCATCACGCTTCTGATCATCGCACATCGGCTTAGTACCTTGCGCACTTGCGATTTTATTTTAAATCTAGAGGCCGGGAAAATTGTACGAGTTCTCGATGACCCCAATATCATTGCTAATCTTGCCTAAAGGCACCTATACGCATGACTGCTATCAGTATTCTTCTTCCGTCGATCAGGCCAGAGCTCGCGAAGCAACGTATAAGCGAGTTTGCCGAACATATCCATCAAATTGACTATGAAGTGGTTCTCGTTAGTCCTTTTAGTGTTGATTTGCCAAGAGTTGTTCATATACAGGAAAACGAACGTCGTGGAGTCATTCACGCCATGAACGAGGCTTATAAGGCAGCTTCTGGCGAGATGGTTGTGCTTTGGTCCGATGATGCAAAAATACAGCCACAAGCCATTGAAAATATAGTGAAATTTACTAAGAGTCAGGATGGGCTTTTCGCTGCAGGCTTCCGAAAAAAAGATGAAACAGGCAGAGAGTCGGAGCAGTGGTCGGTTTATGGGAAGCTTTATGTAGGTTGGCTATGCGCCACAAAGAAAACGATTGATGCCGCCGGTGGATTGTTTGATCCGGTTTTCCGTAATTATTGGGCGGATCCTGATCTTTCTCTCAGAATTCATGCCATGGGCGGGAGTGTTCAAGTGTGTCAGAATGCTTGGATTGAAATTGCTCAAGCAGAAGATGTAGTGAAGCAGGCCAATTTGGCGAGTTCATTTGAGAAGGATACCGAGACTTTTTTTGCAAAATGGCACCCTTTTTTGGGCAGGAAAAGACGGTGTGAATGGTGGGAAATCAATACCCCTATTCCATACGATTTTAAAGGTCGAGTAAAAAGTGTTTTGCGAAAAATCCCTTTTTTGAAGAAACTTAAAGACGCGTGCAGTGGATTATAGAGTTTTGTAAAACTCATTGGTTAATGTTCTAGCAAGGCTGGGGGCGGGGGATGAACGAGATTGGAGCTTTACGAGAAAAATGTATACGATTTATGACAATGGGGGCGATTTTACTTGCGCCCTTTTATTACCTTCGCTGGTATGGTGATGATTTTTCTCGTGGGGTCAGCCTAAGCTTAGTAGATATTTTTTTGTTTGTGTTATTTGGAATCGTCGTTTACGAGGAGCGTCATCATATGATGACTCGGCTTCGGGGGAATCAATTGTCATCACTAGGGGCAATTTTTGTTGCCCTGCTGATTTTGGGGTCGTTGACAGGACGAGTATACGCCTCAGAAACCTATCCATTTCATTTTTACTCTTTTTTAGTTGCGCTATGTCAGTATGGTTTTGTCATGGTTGCGCTACCGCTTATCGCTGAGCGCTTCTTTAGCATGAGAGTACATACATTAATTAGATGGCTGGCTGTCGGATACCTTGTGCCGATGATGATTGGACTTGTTCTATTGAATCATGCCATTCCGGAGTTTATTCGAAGCCATTTTTATTCAGTACACAGGGCGATAGGCACTTATGGCAATGCAAACGGATTTGCAAATGTTATTATTTTGATGCTGCCATTTTATACCTATCTTGCTTCATGTGATTTCGGTCGGTGGAGAATTGTAGGGTTTCTGGGGCAAACACTATCCATTGTTTCTCTGGTTTTGACTGTCTCGTTTAGCGGATGGCTTGGTCTGCTGATGCTCTGTGTGCTAGCTGTTTATCCTCTGTCACAACTAGTGCGCAGCCGGCATATTGAAATTAAGCAAATTTTTTTATTTTTTTTAAAGAGTTTTCTCTGGGTGTTGATGACAAGTTGTCTTGTTTATTTTTATGCCAAAACAGTTACAACTGACTTGTCACCGAGAGTCGACAGCGCCGCAATAAAACTCACTGAAATGGTCAGAACTGTGGTTGGCCCGGACGTGGCCTCTGCCCACGTTTCAGAATCCTTCGATCAGGTGCCAGCAACCTCCGATCAAGTGCCAGTAACCTCGCACGGAGAAGTCGGCAGTGCTATTCAGCGAATGCAGCTAATTCGTATGGGCTTTCATGAGATTCGTCATTACGGTGGAAATATTGTTTGGGGGGTAGGGTTAGGTAATTCTGTATATTCCTCGAATTTCAAGTTTTTTGGTGTGCAACTGGATATTCATAACACCTATATGCTTCTCTGGTTGGAATGTGGGTTATTGTCTGCTATCGCCTTTTTTTGCTACTTTTGGACTGGTGCGCGGACATTATTCCTTGATAACTCATCCCTTGAGCGTATACCGGCTGCGTTGGCATGTTTTATGTTTTTATTTATAGCGCTTGTTAATCCGCACTTGTATCTCCGGTATCTTTGGGTTCCGCTTTTCCCTATTTTTGCCATGTATGGGCGCTGCTCGAAAAAATCGACATGATAGAAAACTCTAACCGTGTTTTGGTTCTTAGTCATTTTAATGATGGAATCAATAGGGTCTTTGAAGATTACTGTAATGGAATTCGGCGTAATGCTGGCGTATATAGATATATAGATTATATAGAGACATACCACCAGCTTGGACGAAGGAGGCTTGAGAGCCTGATTGACGAGGAGGTGGAAAAGTATGCCATTACCCATGTTTTTTTTGTATGGTGGTCATGCGACCTGACGTTCAGTCTTGATTATTTGTCTAGATTGTCAAGTAAGGCCAAAATAGTCATTAACTACTTTGATACAGAGTATTTTTTTGAGGGCGTAGATCGATATTATGCTCAAGTGGCAAGTCTTGTTCTGCTGCCTGATTGGCTGTCAAGATATCGGTATGAGCATTTAAATATACCTGCACATACAAGCTTTGCATTGTATGATAAATCGGCATATAAAAAACTTGACAGCATAGAGAAGGATATTGATGTCTCCTTTGTGGGCAACTTGAAACAGTCAAATCGCGCTGAATATATTGATTACCTCCGAAGTAATGGCGTTAATGTTCAAACATATGGCGTGGGGAGCGAGAATGGATTTGCTTCTTTCGAAAAAATGATTGAAGTATTTAATAGAAGCAAGATCAATCTGAATTTTACGGGAACGGCTGATTTTTCAGGCTATGCAATTCGACTTCCATCCATTAATCAACGAATAAAACAGTCAAAGGGAAGGCCAATCGAGATCGCGCTATGTGGTGGTTTTGTTTTATCGCAGCATGCGGCTGGGATTGAAAACATGTTTGCTCTGGGAGATGAATTTGATGTATTTCATACCCGAGAAGAACTTCTTGAGAAGGTGCGGCTGTATTTGTCAGAAAACAATCGCAGAGAGGCGATGGCACAGCAGGCATATGAAAGAGCGATCAAAACCTATGATATCGACTCTGGCTTTAAGCTTGTATTTGATAAATTGAATGGTGGCAATTTAATAAATAATAGCGTGCCTGTTTGTCAGGATGTGGAGTTCAGAAGAAATTATGCGGCATTCAGGTTTTTTTATGTGATGTTGTTTTTGCTGCAGTTCAAAATTAAGCTTGCCTTTGAAGAGGTTTGGGTTGTAATAAAAACAAGGCGTATTAATTTTTCAGCAGCTTACCACTTTTCTATTCGAGGGCTGCTTCACTATTTGAGGGCGCGGCCAAAGCTTGAGCAGTTTTTTAAAAATATAAGAAAAGTGGTGCCGGTTAAGCTCAAATATTAACCGATGTTTTGATGGCTTAGAGAGTAATTTCCGCAATCATTGCCATGTATTTTTTGATGATAATCTCTTCATCAAATTTCTCTTCAATAAATGACCGAGCCATCGTCCCCATGCGTGCTCGGTCTTCTTTTTCCAACGAAAGAAACTCTTTCATGCAATCAGCCAGTGCATGTGCATCTTTTACTGGGCACAGCCAGCCTGTTTTGCCAGCTATGACAACGTCCCGACAACCTTGAGTGTCCGTCGTGATGACTGGCTTACCCATCGCTGCGGCCTCTAAGAGCGAGCGAGGAACTCCCTCTCGGTATGATGGCAAGACAACACAGTCCGCATTGGCAATTAGACTACGGATGTCGTTTTGGTAGCCAAGATAATTGATCAGCCCTTGTTCTTGCCAGTGGTTGATTTGTTCAATAGGGATTGCACTGGGGTTTGGGACGTTGCTTGCTCCTGCCATCTGCAGTTCAATGTCTGGATATCCTTCTTTTAGGATTTTTGCTGCTTCAACATATTCGCCAATCCCCTTGTCCCAAAGCATTCTGGCAACCAGGAGGAAAGTCGTTTTATCTCTCTCACTAGATGGTTGTGGGGTGTAAAAGTGAAGATCTACACCTGAGCCGGGAACATGCTCAGATAGCTTGGAATCTAATAGCTTATAGGAGATGAACTCTCGACGATCATCAAGATTTTGAAAAACAATCTTCGCTGGGTATCGAAAAGCAATGCGATATAAGAGCCGTGCTACTTTTGAAAGCCAAGTGTCTGAAGTGAAAGTAAATCCTGCGCCAGTTACAGTCGCTATATTTTTTATTTTTGCTAATCCTGCAGCCATTGATCCATAAATGTTGGGTTTTATTGTGTAATGCAGGATCACATCTGGCTTGAGGCGTTTGTATGTTTTAAATAAACTGTAAATTAATTTTACATCTTTAATCGGGTTGGTGCCTTGAGCCGAGATGCTGATATCAATGAATTGGCAACCTAATTGTATTAGTTTTTCTGATGTTTGATCGTGTGGGGCCAGAACAATAACGGTGTGGCCTTGTTCTAATAGTCTAGATACAAGGGTTCTGCGGAAGTTGTAGATGGACCAGGCTGTGTTAGAACATAGAAGTATTATTTTCATATGATACGAAATCACAAAACAGAGTTTAGTTGTTGTGTTCTAGCCAGTTCTGAAACATCAAAACGGCCCATATCTGATGTTGCCAGTTGCGCTTCCCTGATAGATGTTCCTGCCAGTAGCGGTGAACCATCTCTGTGTTGAATATGCCCTCTTGTTGTAATCGGGGGCGATCCAGAAGGCGTTCTGCCCAGGCTTTGAGCGGACCACGAAGCCAGGTGCCGATTGGTATTGCAAACCCTTGCTTCGGCCGTTCGATTAATGAGGCAGGTACATATTTATATAGAACCTGGCGAAGAAGCCACTTTCCCTGCTGATTTCTAATCTTCATGTCGCCAGGGAGAGACCAGGCAAACTCAACGATTCTGTGGTCTAGTAGTGGAACTCGTGTTTCAAGGCTATTCGCCATCGCGGCCCGGTCGACTTTGACGAGAATATCATCAGTCAGGTATGACTTGGTATCCTGAGCCATCATCCAACTGGTAAAGTCCAAGTTCATTTGATTATTCGGATCAAATGCTTGGTGAACTTGTGCAGCATTCGCTGCATTCAATAGAATCGACGCTGGATTTCCCCAGTATGTGATTAATGATTGATAGAGTGCTTTATCGCTGGTAGCAGCGAGTAGTGCCGAAAACTTGTGGAGTTTGTCTCCAAATTGGGCCAGCTGATATTTTTTTGGCAATATCTGGGAGGTATTTTTATACAGCTTATCCCATTGCTCCGGTGCGACAGCTGTCAGTCCTGAAGACATGGCTCTTCGCACGGTCTGTGGCAGAGGAGAAATTCTACGCCAGACTGCTTGTGCAAGAAGGTATCGATTGTAGCCAGCAAACACCTCATCTCCAGCATCACCAGACAATGCAACGGTTACCTGCCGCTTTGCCAATTCGGCAACGAGGTAGGTTGGCATCTGTGATGAGTCGGCAAATGGCTCATCCCAGATTTGTGCTAGTTTCGGCACTAAATCAATGACTTCCTGTGGTGTGACATACAGTTCGGTATGATCGGTTTTAAGATGTTGGGCTACGGCCTTGGCATATCCGGCCTCGTTGTAGCCTGATTCATTGAATCCAATTGAAAAGGTTTTGACGGGCTGGGATGACTCTGCCTGCATGAGTGCAACGATGGTGCTGGAGTCCACTCCGCCCGAAAGAAAGGCGCCCAGGGGAACATCGGCGACCTGTTGTTGCCGGATTGTTTGTCTGAGCAAGCTATCGAGCTGCTCAATGGCTTCCCCTTCTGTGCCACTGAATGGAGAGTGGGCCGCCTGTTCAATGACGTTCTCAAGAGACCAATATGGTGAAGAGGTGGCTGCCTGTGCCAGGGCAACGCCTTGATTAAGGGGGATTGTGATGTAATGTCCCGGCGAAAGTTTTTTTGTTTTCTTATAAATAGAGTGCGGCGTGGGAACGTAGCCATACCGCAACATGAGCGTCAATGCGTAGTGATCGATTTCGCGGTCAAAGGATGGATGCTGCTTTAATGCTTTGAGTTCGGAGCCGAAGAGGAGCATTCCGTCATTCCAGCCATAATACAATGGCTTCTCGCCAAACCTGTCTCGCGCTAGCGTTAAAGTATGTTCCGCTTTGTCCCAAAGGGCGAAAGAAAACATGCCAACACTGCGTTGCAATGTTCCAATAATCCCCCACGTTTCAAAACCGGCCAGCAGTACCTCCGTATCTGAGTGCCCTCGCCACTGCCACGAAGCAATCTTTTCCAGCTCGCGACGTAACTCTTGGTAGTTGTAAACTTCTCCGTTATAGACAATGACGAATCTGTCGCTGGCAGAGTGCATGGGCTGGTGCCCGGCGGTTGACAGATCGACAATGGCCAATCGCCGATGGGCGAGCGCAACGTTTGCTTGTCTATCCAACCATATATCTTCATCATCTGGCCCCCGATGGGACAGGGCACTGGCCATCATTTGCAGTATCTTGGCTGCATCCAAGGCCCCCCATGAGCGTGGGGTGGCGAATCCAGTGAAGCCACACATTTATAGTTGTCTACCTATAGGATGGCGCTGTGCAGTTTCTGAAAATAGCGATGCAAAGCGTTTCTGGGTTGAGCTGATTTCAAAGTTTTCTGCAATTCTTGCTCTTGCACGTAAACCGATCTGCCTACGATGGTCAGGGCCTAATTCTAATAGCTGTTGCCAGGCATGGGATAACGCCTCTATATCACCTGCTGGGACCACTATGCCAGTATCCCCTACGATATGGGCGGCATCGCCTGCATCGGTAACGACACATGGCACTGCACAAGCCATTGCCTCTCCAACGACTGTGGGAAATGCTTCGCTCCAGGACGTAAGGGTAGCAATGTCGAAGGCAGGGTATAGCGATGCTGTATCTCGCCGAAGCCCCAGCAGATGAACCCGATTCTGTAGATTGAGCGATGTAATTAAATCTGAAAGTGGTTGGTTATTATGATCTATCCCTTGGCCAACAAGAATAAAATGCACATTTTCTCGATGTGCACTTAGAATTGCTGCGGCTTTAAGAAAGCCTTCATGGTTTTTAATTGGATCATAGCGTGCAACCATTCCAATTAACTGGACTGTCGGCGAGATACCAAGGCTGTCGCGTAATTCTGATCCGGCATTAGGGATTATCTTGAACTTGGTCAGGTCAAATCCATTGGGGATGACTGAGAATTTTCTAGGGTCATACCCCATTTTGATGTGCACTTGTTGAGCTTTTTGTGAGCACGAGATGATCTTTGCTGGTATCCAGCGCGAGCAGATTGCACATATCTTTGCCGTGAGACGCGTAGTGCGCTTGGTGGCATGCCGGGGGAGTTCCCCATTCCTGATTCCCCAGACGACAGCATTGATGCCGGCCAAGCGTGCTGCGAGCCCTCCGATGAGATCCGCATGATAGAGCCAGGTCGAGACTATGTCTGGCTGACTTTTCTTAATAAGCCGGATAAGATTGTACAGCGACTTAATCCCTCCAATGCCAGGCTTGAGCTGTATCGCCTTCACCGTGTATCCCGCTTTTGTCAGTTCGTTGCCGACCTCCCCTTGGCTTGTCAGGGAAACGACAAGAACATCCTGAGGGTTCATGCTGAGTACAAGCTTTTTTAAGGAGATCTCAGCGCCACCAGTCGACAGCGAGGTAATGATAAAAAGAACACGCATTCGATATTGGCAATCTTAATCGTTATGAAGTCTGCAGAAGCATCCGGCCCCACCATCATGGGGGATGGGGGTGTTTCATTCTTGATCCTGCAAGGGGTAAACCAGTTAAACATCAGGACAATTTAGTACCCTCGCGAGGGAGGCTGCTTGTTGTCAAGGCTCAACAAGCCGGTCGGGCCGGATAACGAAACAGCAGGGACAGTCATTCATCCAGGTAATCAATGTACCATTTCATCGCCTCGTTGAGGCCATCTTCTACCTTGTATGACGGTTGGTACCCCAAGAGCATTTTTGCTTTTTCAACTGATGCCAATGAGTGACGGACATCTCCTGCTCGAAAATTTCGATAAACAGGCTGGATAGCTGCTACATGGTCAAAATGATTCGATAGGTTTTTTTGCAATAAATTGAATAGTTGATTTAGCGAGGTAGAATCGCCCACTGCAACATTATAAATTTGATTCTGGGCTGCCTGTGTGGTTGTAGTTGCTGCCAAGATATTAGCTTGGATGCAGTTCTCAATATAACAAAAGTCGCGGCTAGTCTCTCCATCACCATTGATATATACAGGCTCGTTTTTAATAAGAGATGAAATCCACTTTGGAATCACTGCTGCATATGCGCCATTTGGATCCTGGCGCTTTCCAAATACGTTGAAGTAACGTAATCCAATGGAGTGAAATCCATAGCAACGCGCAAATATATCTGCATAGAGTTCATTAACATATTTGGTAATTGCATAGGGAGATAGCGGGGATCCAATCAAATCTTCAACTTTAGGTAGCCCCGGATGGTCGCCGTACGTAGAGCTACTTGCAGCAAAGACAAAATGCGAAACACCTGAGTCTCTCGCTGCAACGAGCATGTTCAGGAAGCCATCAATATTGTTCGCATTGGTTAAAATGGGGTCATTTATGCTGCGCGGCACAGAGCCGAGGGCTGCTTGGTGGAGTACATGCTGCACCCCAGAACACGCACGCATGCAATCATCAAGGTTTCTAATATCGCCCTCGAAGAATTTAAATCGAGCCCACTGAGCCTCCGAGACTTGTGATTTAACTTCTTCCAGATTGTGGCGAAAACCTGTGGAGAAGTTGTCCAGACCAACTACTCGTTGGTTGAGCTTAAGCAGGGTCTCGACCAGGTTGCTGCCGATGAAGCCAGCCGAGCCGGTTACCAACCAGTCGCGGGGACTCTCAGCAATTTCTTCACAGATATGTTGATAGGATGTTGTCGGCTTCATGAACAGGGGCTTAGTGTTTTTACAAGTTGGATGCTACAGGATGTGAAATGGCTTACCAAGCCCCTCGGTGAGCAAATCAACGATGAGGTAATGCCTGACGTTGGACTTTCTTCTGGTAATGGCTTTGTTGCACAAATCATGGCTTGCGTCTGTCAGGTTGAGTGATTGCATGATCTAGCTCCTTCGTGCCAAGTGACAAAGGTTTTGCTGGCGGGTTTACAACCAGTCCCTCGAACAGAGTGGGTAGCACCTTCTTTGGCTGGACAATGACATGCACGAGGTGGTCCCATCCTCTGCAGCCGGCAAAGGCAGCCCACTTTCTACGAAGTGGCTATCCAGTTACGTCCTACCATACCATGACCTGTTTGGTCAGGCGATACGCTAAGCCACAGGCATGAGCGAAGGTATGTTATGCCTAGCTGGACTTAACTGGTTCGTTTCTGACCTTGGTGCGATTGCCCGCCCCCAGACAGACCTGCAGGTTTTCATCTCAGTATGGAAGAAGCCGGCTGCCTACAGCTCCTGGTAGATAACATAGGCATCAAGTATGGTGGAAAAGGGTGTGTGGAGGGTAAAACGCATGGCGCAGACTACCGCCGCCAATGACGCAAGCTACATCTGGGCATTAACGCGCAGATACAGGAAATCCGAGCAATGAAAGTTACCAACGCTCTAAATTGGCGATGCCACGATGCAGCCAGAGCGGCTATCACAAATTCCGGAGGCTGATGGACTTGAGATGGTTGCCACGGAGGGGCGTACGACACTTCTATGTCAAATAGCGATTGTAGATCGCGCGGCAGCCGCCATCATGCCGCCGTGTCGAAACGGCCGACGCTGGAAAGGGCATTCACAGGACAATCGGGCTCGCAATGAGTCGCTGCGCCAAAAGTATCTGGGACGAAAGCTTAGGAAAAAGTGGAGTGAGTACCATCGCCGCAACCTGGTCGAAACAGAGATGCACGGTTCCAAATTCCTGGCTGAACGAGGCAAGTCGCGCGACTTTGACTGACAGGTGGTGGTGCTTCAAATCTGGGTTGCGACTTTGAATTGTTATACAGCCTTGGGCAGGACGCAGACGGTCCGCATGGTATCAGGCCCTCCGGGGGGGGGGGGCAGTTTGCCCTTTTTATGATTTATACAATTAAGTCCTCTCGCTGTGACATTGGCCTTCTCTTTGGGCCGTTAAATAGTGTCATGGGATGAAAGGGGCTTGGTGCGGTGATTTATTTACAGCCGTGCTTCATTATTAGATGACTCACTACGGGGCTCGTGTTGCTCCACGTGACCCTTCTCCTGATCGGGCGGACGAATCTGTGAGGCCCACTTTTTGAAAGTGATGACGTTCTATGAGTTGGAGGTGGTCGATCTGATAATTTCTTTCAGACGGATACCCTGCTGGTCTTTAATCGATAAAATGGGTGCTTCGGTTAGTGGCCATTCAACACAAATGTCTGAATCTTTCCAATGTATTGTTTTTTCTGCCGTATTGACCCAGTAATTGGTGGTTTTATATATGAGCTCAACGGTTTCTGTTAGGGCTAAGAAGCCGTGGGCGAAGCCCTCTGGTATCCATAGTTGTAGCTTGTTTTTTTCGGAGAGATTTAGCCCATACCATCGGCCAAAAGTTTTCGAGTCAGGTCTAATGTCAACAGCAACATCAAATGCCTCTCCCTCGATGACGCGTACTAGCTTACCCTGTGCAAAGGGGGGGGTCTGGAAATGCAAACCACGCAATACCCCTTTTTTTGACTTAGAATGATTATCTTGGACGAAGGTAATTTCCCTGTTTATGGCATTGCAAAAATCTTTTTGATTAAAACTTTCAAAGAAAAATCCACGATCATCTTCAAAGATAACGGGTTCAATAATTTTCAAACCATCCAAGGGGGTGTCAATGGCTCGCATTGTCATTCTTCTAGCATTCTAAGCAGATATTGTCCATAGTTGTTTTTTTTCATTGTGCTTGCCAACGCAGAAACTTGTTCTGCTGATATATAGCCCATGCGGTAGGATATTTCTTCTGGGCAGGCAACTTTTAATCCCTGGCGTTTTTCGATGGTTGCAATAAATTGGCTGGCGTCCAGCATTGATTCATGAGTTCCAGTGTCTAGCCACGCATAACCACGTCCCATTGTTGTTACTTCCAATGAACCGGCAGCAAGATAGGCAAGATTGACATCAGTGATTTCAAGTTCGCCGCGCGCAGAGGGACGAATGGATTTAGCAATGTCTGAAACGTGCTCGTCATAGAAATACAAACCGGTTATGGCATAGTTTGATTTGGGAAATTGTGGTTTTTCTTCTATTGAAACGGCCTTGCCATTTTCGTCGAACTGGATCACGCCGTAACGTTCGGGATCTTGCACACGATAGGCGAAAACTGTTGCTCCGCTCGTCTGACGATTGGTGTGTTGCAAGAGAGTGGCAAAATCATCGCCATAAAAAATGTTATCACCCAATACGAGCGCAGATGGCGCTCCAGCGAGATACTGCTCACCGAGCAGGAATGCCTGTGCGATACCATCAGGCGATGGTTGCACTTTGTACTGGATGTCTAATCCCCAACGAGCCCCGTCTCCGAGTAATGCCTCAAACCGAGGTAGATCCTGTGGTGTTGAAATGACGAGTATTTCTCGTATGCCGGCAAGCATCAGTGTGCTGAGCGGGTAATAGATCATGGGTTTGTCGTAGATGGGTATCAACTGCTTGCTGAGTGCCAGGGTCGCAGGATATAGGCGTGTGCCAGACCCGCCGGCCAGGATGATGCCTTTACGTATATTACTCATCAGCGGTGGAACTCCCTTGAGTCGGACTCTCTAGAATAGACAAGTTCATGCTTAGAGGGACTTTATCATTATACAAGAACCCGGTTGTCCATGTTTTTCTTATGTATAACGACGTCCCTCTGACCTGTCATGGGTTTTTCCGACCAATCGAATCTAGAGATAATGGCTCCTCAGATCTGAGGTGCGGCAATGAAGAAGAGCCGGTACAGCGACGAACAAATCGTCAGGATCTTGCGTGAAGCGGATCGTGCTCCGATCACCGAAGTGGCCAAGCGCCATGGCGTCAGCGAGGCATCGATCTACGCCTGGCGTAAACGGTTTGACGAGATGGTCAGCGACGACGTCAAACGATTGAAGGCGCTCGAAGCCGAGAATACCCGCCTGAAGAAGTTGGTGGCGGAACGCGATCTCGAAATCGAAGTGATGAAGGAAATTGTCGCAAAAAAATGGTGAGCGCACAGGTCCGCCGGACCCAAGCTCACTATGCCATTGAGCGAGGGCTCAGCCAGCGGCAGGCGTGTGCGCTGATGCAGATCAGCCGTTCGACCTTGCACTACGAGCCCAAGATGCGGCGCAAGAACGCGCCGGTCATCGAATCGATGCGGTTGTTAGCGGGGCAGTACCCCCGCTTTGGTTCGCGGCGCATTCGTGTCTTCCTGCAAAGAGAAGGGATCGTGATTGGCCGGGATCGCTGTGTCGTGCTATGGGCGCAGGCCGGACTGCAAGTGCCCAGGAAACGGCGTCGGCGCCGCGTAGCCGGCAGCCGGCCACGGCCCCATGCGCCCGCCAGTAGAAACAGCGTGTGGTGCTATGACTTTGTGTTTGATGCCTGTGCCAATGGTCAGCAGATCAAATGCCTGACGGTGATCGACGAATACACGCGGGAATGTCTGGCCATTGATGTCGCCGGATCGATCCGGTCAAAACGTGTCATCGACGTACTGAGCCGGTTGATCAGTATCCATGGCGCGCCACGCTACATCCGATCAGACAATGGCCCTGAATTTGTCAGTGAGGCGTTATTGAAATGGGCGATGGAGGAGCGGATTGAATCGACGCTCATTGAACCCGGCAAACCGTGGCAAAACGGTACGAATGAAAGCTTCAACGGGAAATTTCGCGATGAGTGTCTGGCGATGGAGTGGTTCCGGAACCGAATTGAAGCCAGAATCGTGATCGAAGACTGGCGCGTTCATTACAATGAAGTGCGCCCGCATTCGAGTTTGCAGTACCTGACACCGATGGAGTTTCGTCGGAAGTCGGAGATGACTACGCAACCTTGGGTCATGAATTTCTAGAGGCGAGTGGTCCGATAAAAGCAGTCAGGTCAGCATGCAACTGACGTCCATCCTGGAGCAGCTGGCGACGACACGGGGGGCAAAGCGATTCGGACGGATAACGGCAAGGAGTTCTGTAGTCGAGCCATGTTGACCTGGGTGCATGCTCGTGGCGTGCAACTGTTTCTGATCGAGCCCGGCAAGCCCAATCAGAACGCGTATATCGAATCGTTTAACGGGCGTTTCCGCGATGAATGCCTAAACGAACACTGGTTCACTAGCCTACGCCATGCCCAGGTCGTTATCGAAGCCTGGCGCAGGGAATGCAACGATGAAAGGCCCAAGAAAGTCCTTGGTGGATTGACCCCAGCAGCTTACGCCAAGTCACTCACCGGAAAATCAGTTAAATTACCCTCGGACTCTAAAGCCCTCTGCTACTGAATACAGGGGGATGTCGGTGGGATGGTATGCATTGCTTGGGTTTGACGGTCTCCTCTAGTTTCTCTTTCCGCAACGGCTACAGACCGGCCTGTGGTACAGGCTATTTTCCGATATGGCATGCGACTTCCTGATGGAGAGATTGATCTGTAATGCGCTGTGAGCGTGGTTTTGGGGCCCACGTATGCCGGGTGATCCTCATTTCACCTTGGCGTCATACCATAAATCAATGACAATGGAGTATCTTTGCTGTGAAGGAAGCAATCCAGAGGGGCTTTAATGAGGGCATCTCGTTGCTGGTTGGAGCATTGTGAGGTAGGCTTTGATAGTCGTCTGTGCCTCTCAAGTATCTGTTTTTCGCCTGGATGAAAACACTACTCTATGTTGCTTATTTTATTGATGTCGATGTTGTGTGCTTTTATTTCTGCTGTCTTGTTAATCCGCTATCAGCATCTGCATGCTCAGTTTTCTGCTGATAATGATTTACAGGGCGTCCAGAAATTCCATGCAACCCCAGTGCCTAGAATTGGTGGCGTGCCAATTTTTCTCGGGCTGTTGGTCGGTAGTGGCTTAATGTTCTGGCTGCAAAGAGATCTGCTTGGTATAGAAATTCTTCTAGTGGCCTTGCCTGCTTATGTGGCGGGTCTCGTCGAAGATATCACTAAAGGGGTGGGTGTGAAGACCAGGCTAGGTGCAACCTTGGCCGCAGCTTTGCTTGGAATTCTGGTTTTTCATGCGGTGATTGGACGCCTTGGATTGCCATTGGTTGACGGGCTCTTATTGAAGTTCCCGATCGTCGCAATTCTGTTTACTATGATTGCTGTAGGCGGTGTAGCACATTCAATAAATATCATTGATGGCTATAATGGTTTGTCTGGTATGGTTTCAATGTTGATCTTCATTGCACTGGGTTATGTCTCATTTAAGGTAGGTGACTCTCTCCTCTTATCAATCAGTGCTTCTGCTTGTGGCGCTTTACTGGGATTCTTGCTGTTGAATTACCCGCGTGGATTGATCTTTGCGGGTGATGGTGGTGCTTATTTAGTAGGCTTCCTGATTGCGGAAGTTTCGGTTCTGCTTGTGGCTCGCAATGCACAAGTCTCTCCATGGTTTCCTTTGCTATGTGTTGTGTATCCGGTTTTTGAGACGTTGTACTCTATTTACCGCAAAAAAGTGTTGCGTGGCATGTCCCCTGGCGTACCTGATGGCTTGCATTTACATATGCTCGTGTACAAACGATTGGTACTGTGGATGGTCGGCTCCCGCGAAGCCGAGCACCTCACTCGCCGTAATAGCATGACCGCTCCTTATCTGTGGGGTCTGACCGCATTGTCGATTGCGCCTGCCATGCTGTTCTGGCAGAGCACACCGGTTTTGATGGTGTGTGTGCTGCTGTTTGTCCTGCTTTACCTCGCACTCTATCGCATGATCATTCGATTTAAAACGCCGCGCTGGCTGGTGCGCGCTTCGTGCAAGCGTGATGGGGACGCTTGATTCACGCTCGCCAGGCATTTAGGAATGATCTTACCTGTCTTTCAGAGCCGGCCGTGACGCCGGCTCTTTTCATCTGATAGCCCTGCCATCCTTGTGTACCCCATAGTTCCCGCGGGGATAACAGCGGACGATTGCGCCGCAAGGGTATGCATATGAAAAAAATCATTGTGATCGACGATCATCCGGTGATCGTGCTGGCCTTGAAGACCTGCCTGGAGCAGGTAGGGGATCTGTCTGTCGTCGATGTGTCGGACAGTGGGCAGGACGGGCTGGAAAAAGTGAAGCGCCATGTGCCGGATCTGGTGATTCTGGATCTGTTTTTGCCGAAGACGGATGGCCTGGGCATGATTCGCCGCATCAAGGCGGTGAGTGACAAGATCCGCATCCTGGTGCTGACGGGGCATGAAGAAGGTTTGTACGCCGCCAAGGCCGCCGAGGAGGGGGCCAATGGTTTTGTCACCAAGTCCAAGGACATGACCGAAATTGCCAATACGGTGCGTGCGCTGCTGGCGGGCTATAACTGCTTTCCGGCCGCCCATCTGATTGCCGCGCAGGGGATCAATCCTCAGGCCTTGAAGGCCAGCGATGCCCTGACCGCCCTGACGGTCCGGGAGCTGGCCATCATGCGCTACATCGCCAAGGGCTTCAGCAACAAGGAAATTGCCGCCATGTTCTTCATCAGCCAGAAGACGGTCAGTACCTATAAGGCCCGGGTGCTGACCAAGCTCAAGCTGAAGAATTCGATCGCCATTGCCGAGTATGCAAGAGAAATGGGGGTGGTCTGATTTGCCGGTTTCTATTGATTGCTTTGCGTCTATAGAAATAATTTTTGTTCTCCGTGCCCTTGAAAGGGGTTTGATGCGCCCATATCATTAGCACTCGCTAGGGTCGAGTGCTAGGCGCTCGAACAAAATGCTGATTTGATTGGTATTTCAACTTTCAACAGCCACTGGATATCAGGAGAAATCAATGGCTATTCGTCCTTTGCATGACCGTGTTGTGATCAAGCGCCTTGAGGCAGAAGAAAAAACTGCGTCCGGTATCGTGCTGCCGGGTGCAGCTGCCGAAAAGCCGGATATGGGTGAAGTGATTGCCGTCGGCAATGGCAAGATCCTGGAAAACGGCGAACGTCGTCCGCTGGAATTGAAAGTCGGCAACAAGGTGATCTTCGGCAAGTACTCCGGCCAGACCGTCAAGATCGACGGTGACGAAGTCCTCGTGATGCGCGAGGAAGACGTGATGGCCATCGTTGAATAATGCTGTCGCTGACTGAACAGATTACTGGAGAGTTTGAGAATGGCTGCTAAAGACGTACGTTTTGGTGAATCCGCCCGTGCCAAGATGGTAGTGGGTGTCAATGTCCTGGCCGATGCGGTCAAGGTCACCCTGGGCCCGAAGGGTCGTAATGTGGTCCTGGACCGTTCCTTCGGTGCTCCGACCATCACCAAGGATGGTGTTTCGGTTGCCAAGGAAATCGAACTGAAGGACAAGTTCGAGAACATGGGCGCTCAAATGGTCAAGGAAGTGGCTTCCAAGACCTCCGACGTGGCCGGTGACGGTACCACGACGGCGACCGTGCTGGCTCAGGCCATCGTTCAGGAAGGCATGAAGTTCGTCGCTGCCGGCATGAACCCGATGGATCTGAAGCGTGGTATCGACAAGGCTGTGATCGCCCTGGTTGGCGAACTGGCCAAGCTGTCGCGTCCGTGCTCCAACTCCAAGGAAATCGCTCAGGTGGGTTCGATCTCCGCCAACTCTGACTCCGACATCGGCGAAATCATCGCCAATGCCATGGAAAAGGTTGGCAAGGAAGGCGTGATCACCGTTGAAGACGGCAAGTCGCTGAACAACGAACTGGAAGTTGTGGAAGGTATGCAGTTTGACCGCGGCTACCTGTCCCCGTACTTCATCAATAATCAGGACAAGCAAATCGCTGCCCTGGACAACCCGTTCGTCCTGCTGTTCGATAAGAAGATCTCGAACATCCGCGACCTGCTGCCGGTTCTGGAACAGGTGGCCAAGTCGGGCCGTCCGCTGCTGATCATCGCCGAAGATGTTGAAGGCGAAGCCCTGGCGACCCTGGTGGTCAACAACATTCGCGGCATCCTGAAGACCGTTGCCGTCAAGGCTCCGGGCTTTGGCGACCGTCGCAAGGCCATGCTGCAGGATATCGCCGTTCTGTCCGGTGGTACCGTGATTGCCGAAGAAGTGGGCCTGACCCTGGAAAAGGTCACCCTCGACATGCTGGGCCAAGCCAAGCGTATCGAAGTGGGCAAGGAAAACACCACCATCATCGACGGTGCTGGTGATGCCGCCTCGATCCAGGCGCGCGTGGGTGAAATCCGCAAGCAGATCGAAGAAGCCACTTCCGATTACGACCGTGAAAAACTGCAAGAGCGCGTTGCCAAGCTGGCAGGCGGTGTTGCTGTGATCAAGGTTGGCGCTGCCACCGAAGTTGAAATGAAGGAAAAGAAGGCACGCGTCGAAGACGCCCTGCACGCTACCCGTGCAGCCGTTGAAGAAGGCGTGGTGCCTGGCGGTGGCGTTGCCATCCTGCGCGCTCGTGCATCGCTGGAAACCCTGAAGGGCGACAACGCTGATCAAGATGCCGGTATCAAGATCGTGCTGCGTGCCATCGAGGCGCCGCTGCGTCAGATCGTTGCCAACGCCGGTGGCGAACCGTCCGTTGTGGTGAATCGCGTGCTGGAAGGCAAGGGCAACTTTGGCTTCAACGCTGCGACCGACGAGTACGGCGATATGCTGGAAATGGGCGTGCTGGATCCGGCCAAGGTGACCCGCACTGCGCTGCAACACGCCGCTTCGGTCGCCAGCCTGATGCTGACCACCGACTGCATGATCGCTGAACTGCCGGAAGACAAGGCTGCTGCTGGCGGCATGGGCGGTATGGGCGGCATGGGCGGTATGGGCATGGACGGCATGATGTAATCGCCGACAGACCATCTGTCATCTGTCATGAAAAACGCCACGAGCTTGCTCGTGGCGTTTTTTTATTGTTTCCAGCCGGGTGGCTGGGCTTTTGTTTCTTGCTGCGGTAGGCTTTAATGACAGAGATTTTCAATTATTGGATGTGATATGCAGTTAGCAGATTTGCTGAATCATCTGGATCAGGTGCTGGAGCCGTGGCGTTTCAAGGATTATTGCCCCAATGGTTTGCAGGTGGCCGGGCGCGAGGAGGTGAGGCGGGTTGTGTGTGGCGTGACCGCCTCGCAGGCACTGATTGATGAGGCGGTAGCGCGCCAGGCTGACGCGGTGCTGGTGCATCATGGCTTTTTCTGGAAGGGTGAGGACCAGCGCATTATCGGCATGAAAAAGCGTCGTCTGCAGGCCCTGCTGCAGCATGACATCAGCTTGCTGGCCTATCACTTGCCGCTGGATGCCCATCCGCAGTATGGCAATAACGCCCAGCTGGCCAAAGTGCTGGGGTTGCTGCCGCAAGGTCAGACGGGAGAGCAGGATCTGCTGTGGCATGGCCACTTGCCAGAGGCCCTGTCGGCGGAGGCCTGGCGCCAGGCGGTGTCTGCCCGTCTGCACCGTGAGGTCCTGATGCTCGGCGAGGCCTCAAGGCCGATTCGTCGTGTGGCCTGGTGTACTGGCGGTGCGCAGGGCTTTTTTGATGCCGCCATTGCCCTCGGTGTAGATGCCTTTCTGACGGGGGAAGCTTCTGAACAAAATCAGCATATGGCCATGGAGTCTGGCTGTGTGTTTATGGCGGCCGGCCATCATGCCACGGAACGCTATGGTATCGCGGCTTTGGGGGGCTCGCTGGCTGATGCCTTTGGCATTGAGGTGGATTTTGTTGATCTGCCAAACCCTGTTTAAGCATAAATGTAGCGGGCATAATCAATTTATTTGCATAAACCCTTCAGATTTGTAGGGGTAATCAGGTAAAATCCGTTGGGATAAACGCTCGAGTTTCCATGATTGAGGATGACTGTAATGAGTGAACAACAAGTCGATGCAGGGCGCCGTCGCTTCCTGACGGTGGCAACCAGCGCGGTCGGGGGAGTGGCGGTGGCCGGGGTGGCCACGCCGTTTGTGCTGAGTTTCCTGCCGTCAGAACGTGCCAAGGCCGCCGGCGCGCCGGTCGAGGTGGATATCAGCAAGATCGAACCTGGCCAGATGGTCAACGTCGAGTGGCAGGGCAAGCCGGTCTGGCTGCTGTCGCGCACGCCGACGCAAGTGGCGAATCTGGCCAAGCTGGATGATCAGATGGCCGATCCGACGTCCGACATGGATCAGCAACCGGAGTACTGCAAAAACCGTCATCGCTCGATCAAGCCTGGCTTGCTGGTGACTGTGGGTATCTGTACGCATCTGGGCTGTTCGCCGACTTTCCGGCCTGACCTGGCGCCGGCAGATCTGGGCCCGGACTGGCTGGGTGGTTTCTACTGTCCTTGCCACGGTTCGAAGTATGATCTGGCCGCACGCGTCTACAAGAGCATGCCGGCACCGAAGAATCTGCTGATTCCCCCACACAAATACCTGTCCGACACGCGCATCCTGGTCGGCGACGATAAATAAGCTGAGGGCGAAACCATGAGCAAGGGACAAAAACTGCTGAACTGGATCGACGCACGCTTTCCGCTGACGTCGATGCTCAAGGAGCACGTAATCGAGTATTACGCGCCCAAGAATTTCAATTTCTGGTATTTCTTCGGTTCGCTGGCGCTGCTGGTGCTGGTCATGCAGCTGCTGACCGGTATCTTCCTGACCATGAACTACATGCCGGATGCCACCCTGGTGCCCGGTACCAAGATGTCGGTGGCCTTCGCCTCGGTCGAGTACATCATGCGTGACGTCAGCGGTGGCTGGATCATCCGCTACATGCACTCCACCGGCGCCTCGATGTTCTTCGTCGTGGTGTATCTGCACATGTTCCGTGGCCTGATCTATGGCTCCTACAAGCAGCCGCGCGAGCTGGTGTGGATCTTCGGCATGCTGATCTTCCTGTGCCTGATGGCCGAGGCCTTCCTGGGGTATCTGCTGCCATGGGGCCAGATGTCGTTCTGGGGGGCTCAGGTGATCGTCAACCTGTTCAGCTCGATCCCGGTCATCGGTCCTGACCTGTCGGTCTTTATCCGTGGTGACTATGTCGTGTCGGGCGCCACGCTGAACCGCTTCTTTGCCCTGCACGTGATTGCCGTGCCGCTGGTGCTGCTGGCACTGGTCGTGGCGCACCTGATGGCGCTGCATGAGGTCGGTTCCAATAACCCCGATGGCGTGGAAATCAAGGAGCACAAGGATCCGCAAACCCATCTGCCGCTGGATGGCATTCCGTTCCACCCCTACTACACCGTCAAGGATGTGCTGGGCGTGGCCGTGTTCCTGATTGTGTTCTCCTGCATCGTGTTCTTCATGCCGACCATGGGGGGGTACTTCCTGGAAGCGAATAACTTCTTCCCGGCCGACCCGCTCAAGACGCCGCCGCATATTGCGCCGGTATGGTACTTCACGCCGTTCTACGCCATCTTGCGCGCCGTGCCGTCCTTCCTCGGGACTCAGGTCTGGGGCGTGCTGGCCATGGGCGCCGCGGTGGTGCTGATTGTGTTCCTGCCCTGGCTGGATCGTTCGCCGATCAAGTCGGTGCGCTATCGTGGGCCGAAGTTCAAGTTCATGCTGACGCTGTTCGTGATTGCCTTTGTCGGTCTCGGCATCCTGGGCGCCTTGCCGCCGACGGATGTTCGTACGCTGGTGGCGCGCACGCTGTCGGTCATTTACTTTGCCTTCTTCCTCGGCATGCCGTTCTATACCAAGAACGATGCCGGCAAGGTGCCGGTACCGACACGGGTGACCGAGTCGACGACGCGCGGCAAGGTGATGTTCTTCGTGCTGTGGGCGCTGCTGATCGTGGCCGCCGCCCTGTTCGCCAACCATATCTGACCGAAGGGATGACCATCATGAAAAAGCCAATTCGTCATCTGCTCGCGGCGCTGGCACTGCTGCTGCCGTTGGCAGCAGCGGCCGAAGAAGGTCCGGTGCTGCCGAAGGCACCGATTGATATTCAGGACACCGAGTCGTTGCAGCGCGGTGCGCAGATCTTCGTCAACTACTGTCTGTCCTGCCATTCGGCCAATGCCATGCGCTACAACCGGCTGACCGATATTGGTCTTTCGGAAGATCAGATCAAGAAGAACCTGATGTTCGCCAGTGACAAGATCGGCGACACCATGCATGTGGCCATGGATCCGCAGGATGCCAAGAAGTGGTTGAGCAACAACCCGCCGGATTTGTCGGTTGAGGCGCGTGCTCGTGGCGCCGACTGGCTGTATGCCTACCTGCGCGGTTTCTACCGGGACGATACCCGTCCGACCGGCTGGAACAACCTGGTGTTCGACAAGGTGGCCATGCCGCATGTGCTGTGGCAATGGCAGGGTGACCAGCAGCTGAAAACCGTGAAGAACAGTGACGGCACCGAAGAGAAACAACTGGTGCTGGTCAAGGCAGGCAGCATGACCAAGCTGGAAAACGGTCACGCCAATACGGCCGAGTTCGACCAGCGTATGGCCGACCTGACCAACTACCTGGTCTTCATGGCCGAGCCGGCTCAGGTCAAGCGACTGCAGATCGGTTATGTCGTGCTGATGTTCCTCGGCCTGTTGCTGTTGCCGCTGGCCTACTTCCTCAAGAAGGAATACTGGCGCGACGTGCACTGAGACGTGTGAACTTCGGGATAAAAGGCAAGGTGCGAACCTTGCCTTTTTTCTTTTTTAATCATGCGCTTACGCATAAAAACTGGTAATGGCAGGGTGGAAAATGCTAGAATCGTGGCAATTTTCCAACCTGAACCGTCAAGGATGAGTGCCTGCCATGATGACCCTGTACTCCGGCATTACCTGCCCCTTCAGCCACCGTTGCCGTATCGTGCTGTACGAAAAGGGCATGGATTTCGAGATCATCGACGTGGATCTCCACAACAAGCCGGAAGACCTCGCGGTAATGAATCCGTACAACGAGGTGCCGGTGTTGATCGAGCGTGATCTGATCCTGCATGAATCCGACATCATCAACGAATACATCGACGAGCGCTTCCCGCACCCGCAACTGATGCCGGCCGATCCGGTGATGCGTGCCCGTGCCCGTCTGTTCCTGTTCCGTTTCGAAAAGGAACTGTTCAACCACGTCAAGACACTGGAATCCGGTGCGACCGGCAAGGAAGCCACCAAGGCCCGTGAAGCCATCCGTGACGGCCTGACCACCATCGCCCCGATCTTTGCCAAGCAGAAGTTCATGCTGGCCGATGATTTCTCGATGATCGATGTGGCCATCGCGCCGCTGATGTGGCGTCTGGAACACTACAACATCGATCTGGGCAAGAGTGCCGCGCCGATTCTCAAGTACGCCGAGCGTATTTTCCAGCGCCAGTCGTTCATCGATTCGCTGACGCCGTCCGAAAAGGCCATGCGTAAATAAGGGGTTCCCATGACCACCAGCACCAAACCCTATCTGCTCCGTGCCCTGCATCAGTGGTGCACCGACAACGGTCATACGCCGTATATCGTCGTATGGGTCAATGAGCGTACCGATGTGCCGCGCGAGTATGTGCAGAACAACGAGATTGTGCTGAACATCAGTGCCGATGCCACCAAGGAGCTGCGCATCGATAATGACCTGATCACCTTCTCGGCGCGTTTTGCCGGTGTGGCCCGTCAGGTCTTCGTGCCGATTGGCAACGTGATGTCGATCTTCGCCCGCGAAACCGGTGAGGGGATGGGGTTTGATGTCGAGCTGGCCAATACCGAGCACCTGCATGCCGTTGATCATGCACCGGCGGCGATTCCGGGCGAGAAGGGCAATCAGTCTGCTTCGCCTGCCGCCCCCGAGGGCGACAAGCCCAAGGGGCCGCCCAACCTGCGCATCGTCAAGTAAGCCGGATCGAATCATCACGGGCGCTGCGGCGCCCGTTTTTCTTTGTCCGCCCGGCAGACAAAAAAAGGGGGCGCCGAAGCGCCCCAAAGTCCCTTACCACGAATTCTGTGCTTATTCGATGCGTTCACCGTGCAGAACCACGTCCAGCCCTTCGCGTTCTTCTTCTTCGGCGACACGCAGACCGACAACCAGATCGATGACTTTCAGCAGGATGAAGGTCACGATCGCGCAGTACACCGCCGTGACGCCAACCCCCAGCGCCTGAGTGGCCAGACTGCCATCGGCGCCGCCGATATGCTTGACGGCGAAGACACCGGTCAGCAGGGCGCCGAGAATGCCGCCGACGCCGTGAACACCGAAGGCATCCAGCGAGTCGTCATAGCCCAGCATGTGCTTCAGGCCGGTGGCACCCCAGAAGCAGACCACCCCGGCAGCGATGCCGATGATCAGGGCACCCTGTACATCGACGAAACCGGAGGCCGGCGTGATGGCCACCAGGCCGGCGACGGCGCCGGAGGCGATGCCGAGTACGGACGGCTTTTTCTTGGTCAGCCATTCGGCAAACATCCAGGCCAGTGCCGCCGCGGCAGTAGCGATCTGGGTGGTGACCATGGCCATGGCGGCACGCCCATCGGCGACGACCGCGGAGCCGGCGTTGAAGCCGAACCAGCCTACCCACAGCATCGAAGCGCCAATCAGCGTCAGGACCAGGTTATGCGGCGGCATGGCTTCCTTGCCGAAACCGACACGCTTGCCCATCACCAGGGCACAGACCAGACCGGCGATACCGGCATTGATGTGCACCACTGTGCCGCCGGCAAAATCCAGGACCCCCTTGCCGGCCATCCATCCGCCCGGTGCCCACACCCAGTGGGCGACCGGCGCGTAGACCAGAATCGACCACAGGGTCATGAAGATCAGCATGGCGGAGAACTTCATCCGTTCGGCAAAGGCACCGGTGATCAGTGCCGGCGTGATGATGGCAAAGGTCATCTGGAACATCATGAAGACTGCTTCAGGAATGGTGCCGGCGCTCGGGTGGACGCTGATCTTCTTGACGTCACTGAGGTAGTCCATGCCCTGCAGGAAGGCGCGGCTGAGGTCGCCGATGTACGGCGAGCCGACCGTAAAGGCCAGGCTGTACCCGATGACCGTCCAGATGATCGTGACCAGTGCGGTAATGGCAAAGCTCTGCATCAGGGTCGCCAGGACGTTCTTCTTGCGTACCATGCCACCGTAGAACAGCGCCAGACCCGGGATGGTCATGAACAGAACCAGCGCGGTCGAGGTCATCATCCAGGCCGTGTCACCGGAGTTGATGACCTTGAAGTCTTGCAGTGCCGGACCTGCCGGCGCATCGGCCAAAGCCGGCAGGGCAAGAAACAGCCCGACCAGACCCAGCGCAGTGATGGTTTTCTTCATCTCTATTCCCCCCTGTCCAATGATCAAACTGCGTCCACGCCGGTTTCGCCCGTCCGGATACGGACAACCTGCAGCAGATCCACGACAAAAATCTTGCCGTCACCGATCTTGCCGGTACGCGCCGATTTCTCGATGGCTTCGACGACCTGATCAAGCAGGGCATCGTCGATGGCGATTTCCAGTTTGACCTTGGGCAGGAAGTCCACCACATACTCTGCGCCGCGATAGAGTTCGGTGTGTCCCTTCTGGCGCCCGAAGCCTTTGACTTCCGAGACGGTGATACCTTGTACGCCGATGGCCGAGAGGGCCTCGCGTACTTCGTCAAGCTTGAACGGCTTGATAATCGCTGTGACCAATTTCATGACCTCTCCTTTGCTGTCCCTGATCCTGCTGATGTTTTGTAGACTTCATATGCTGCATTGCAGAAAACATGCCAGCCTCACACTGTTGTGAGAAAAAAATTCCGCGAGCAGACTGAATGCCTTATCCAGCCAGCATTTCGGCCGCTTGAAAAAAGCAGGCTGTCTGTTCGTCCGCGTTGTTGTCTGAACGAGGGCAGGGCGGTGATGCGGGGGCGCAGGTCCGGCTCGTCTGTTCATGCACCATGCTGGTGCGTTGGCTGGCAAGTCTGGTGCATGCCACGGACACTGCGGGAGCTGGGGCTTTTTGCTACACTCAAGCCGGATTTCAATCAGACCGAATACGAACGGAGTATTGCCATGCTTAGTCAGAAACTGTTCGAGGAATTGAGCAGCAAAATCAGTGAGACCATCGCCGCCAGCCCGGTTCGGGATGTGGAGAAAAACCTCAAGGCCATGATGGCCGCGACTTTCAGCAAGCTGGATCTGGTTACCCGCGAGGAGTTCGAGGTGCAGCAGGAGGTACTGGTTCGCACCCGCGAGCAGCTGGCTCGGCTGGAGGAGCGTCTGGCGCGTCTGGAAGGGGCGTCGGATGAGGCTGCGGAACACGGCCGCGCCTGATTGCGGCGATGAAGCTCGCCGTGGTGCATAGTCGGGCGCTGGATGGTGCGGATGCGCCCGACGTGGAAGTGGAAGTGCATCTTTCAGCGGGGTTGCCCGCTTTTCATATCGTTGGTTTGCCTGATACCGAGGTCAAGGAGAGTCGCGACAGGGTCCGCAGCGCGATTCAGACCTCCGGCTTTGAATTTCCCGCCAGCAAGATCATCGTCAGCCTGGCGCCGGCTGACCTGCCCAAGGCCTCCGGCCGTTTCGATCTGCCGATTGCGCTGGGCATCCTGGCCGCTTCCGGCCAACTGCTGGCAGCGCCACTTGCCCGGCATGAGTTCGCCGGCGAGCTGGGGCTGTCCGGGCAGTTGCGGCCGGTGCGCGGTGCGCTGGCGATGGCCTGTCATGCGGCCCGTGCTGCACGTTGCCTGGTGCTGCCCACGGCCAGTGCGGCCGAGGCGGCACTGGTGCCCGGCGTGCAGGTTTTGCAGGCAGACAGCCTGCTGCAGGTCTGTGCGCATCTCAATGGTGTGCAGGCGCTGAGTATCGCCGAGGCGAAGTCTCCGCCGTGTGGTCGTTTGCTGCCGGATCTTGCCGAGGTTCGCGGGCAGGGCGTTGCCCGTCATGCTCTCGAACTGGCGGCGGCTGGGGGCCACAGCCTGCTGATGATCGGGGCGCCGGGCTGTGGCAAGAGCATGCTGGCGGCGCGTTTGCCCGGTATTCTGCCCGTGATGAGCGAAGCGGAGGCGCTGGAGTGTGCTGCGCTGCATTCCCTCAGCTCGCAGGGCTTCGATCCGGCGGACTGGCGCCAGCGTCCCTTTCGCGCCCCGCATCATGGCAGTTCTGTCGCGGCGCTGGTGGGGGGCGGCAGCGTGCCCAGACCGGGGGAAATCACGCTGGCGCATCATGGGGTGCTGTTCCTGGATGAAATGCCCGAGTTCGAACGACGGGCTCTGGAGGCGCTGCGCGAGCCCATGGAGACCGGGGTGGTCCATCTGGCGCGCGCCGCACGCCGTTTCTCCTTCCCGGCCCGTTTTCAGCTGGTGGCGGCCATGAATCCCTGCCCCTGTGGCTATGCCGGGGATGTCTCGGGAAGATGTCTGTGTTCGCCTGAGCAAATTTCGCGTTATCGCGGTAAAATCTCCGGCCCCCTGCTGGATCGTATCGACATGCAGGTGGAAATGGCGGGGCACACGCCTGCCGAGCTGTTGCAAAACGGCCCGGGAGAAGGGTCCGCCCTCGTGCTGCAGCGTGTGCAGATGGCGCGTGAGCGTCAACTGCATCGCCAGGGCAAGGTGAATGCTTTTTTGACGGCAGGTGAACTTGAGCGCTATTGCCGTGTCGAAACCGGTTTGCTTGAGTTTCTTGCTGAGTTGTTGGGGCGACTGCATCTGTCTGCACGCGCCTTGCATCGAACCTTGCGTCTGGCGCTGACCCTGGCCGATCTGGCCGGGTTGGCAAAGGTTGGTCGCGCGCAGGTGTTGCAGGCCGTGCAACTGAGGAGGCAGACCTTCGCGCGGCAGTAGTCCTCTTCTGTTTTAGGCGGGATAATGCCTGAATCAATCAACTTGGTATGTCATTGATGGGTCATCGTGATTTGAAGAATTCTTCTCGGCCGGCACGCAGTCATGCGACCAGCAAACGTAGTGGCGGTGGTGGTGGGGTGATGATGGGCGTCATCATTGGCCTGATCGTGGGCGTGGCGGCCGTGGTCGGCGTGGTGATGTATTTCAGCAAGGCGGGTACGCCGTTCACCAACCTGCAGAAGATGGAGCACACGGCCAGCCAGGGGGCGGCTTCCACCCCGACGCAGATCCTGTCGCCAGGGATAACCCTGAGCAATGCCAGTGCCAATGACAAGGGCCCGGTCGAGGCGCCGCCCGCGCCGTCCGCTGCGGCATCGCAGCCGGCAACCGCCCCGCAGCCTGCTGCCGGCGGCCAGGTCGCCAAGCCGCAGCCGGCGGACAAGGACAAGAACAGCCAGCGTTTCGATTTCTACAAGATCCTGCCGGGGCAGGTCGATGCCGTCGTCAAGGATGGCGCTGCACCGGCCGCCGCCCATGCGGACAATGTCGGCAAGAAGCCCTATCTGCAGCTGGGCGCCTTCCAGGATCAGGATGATGCCGACAATCTCAAGGCCAAGCTGGCCCTGATTGGCGTCGAAGCCACCATTCAGTCTGCCGATGTGCCGGGCAAGGGGATCGTGCACCGAGTCCGGGTCGGCCCGTTTGCCACCCAGGCAGATATTGACCGGGTTCGTAGTCTGCTCAAGCAAAACGGCATCGATCTGGCGGGGCGTCCCGCGAATTGATGCACACGGGCACGGTCTCGAAGGCCGGCCTGTCAATCAAAAGCACAGAGTGAGGAGAAAGCATGAAGAAGTGGCTTTTCGCAGTACTGATGGTGGTCACCGGTCTGGCGCACGCCGCACTGGTTGAGGGCGAGGGCAAGGACTATACCCGTCTGATGACACCGCAACCGGTTGCCAATCCCAAGAAGGTCGAGGTAATCGAGTTCTTCTCTTATACCTGCATCCATTGCTATGACCTGGATGTCAGCATGAGCAACTGGGTCAAGACCAAGCCGTCCTACGTTGATTTCAAGCGTGTGCAGATTGTCTGGGGTTCGCAGTTCGAGCCGTTTGCCAAACTGTTCGCCACCATGAACGCCCTGAACCTGACCGAGAAGTTGCATCATCCGGTGTTTGTGGCCATGGTCGAAAAGCGTATCAATCTGGGCGATCCGGCCAAGCTGACTGCCTGGCTCAAGACCCAGCCCGGGGTTGATGTGAACAAGTTCATGCAGACCTACAACTCCTTCGGCATCAATGCCCAGGTGGCCAGTGCCAAGCAGATGACACAGAATTATGCCATTCAGGGCACGCCGACCCTGGTGGTCAATGGCAAATATGCCCTGCAGCCGGCTACCCCGGATGTGCTGCTCAAACACCTGAATGAAATGGTGGCCATGGCGAAGAAAGAGATCAAATAACCCTTCGGAAGGGTTAGAATAACGGGCGCATTGTGCGCCCGTTTTTTTATGGGGAAATGATGGATCTGATTCTTCTGGGCAAGGCTCTGCTATTGGGTGTCGTCGAGGGCATCACGGAGTTTTTTCCAATCTCGAGTACCGGGCATTTGATTGTCGCCGCCGACTTGATCGGCTTTGATGGTGCCACCGCCAAAGTCTTTGAGGTCGTGATTCAGCTGGGGGCCATCCTGGCTGTTCTGTGGATCTACCGCCAGCGTTTCTGGGACCTGGCCTGCGGGATTGTCGCCAAGCGCGAGCAACAGCAGTTTGCCGGCCACTTGCTGCTGGCTTTTCTGCCCGCGGCCGTGGTGGGGGTGTTGACGGCGGGCTTCATCAAGGCCCGCTTGTTTAATGCGCCCAGCGTGGCCATGGCGCTGGTGGTCGGGGGACTGATCATTCTGTGGGTGGAACGACGTCCGAGACGGGGCCGGGTGCTCGATGTGGATGCCATGAGCTGGCAGGATGCCCTGAAGGTCGGCTGTGCCCAGGTGCTGGCGCTGGTGCCGGGAACGTCTCGTTCCGGGGCGACCATCATTGGCGGCATGTTGTTCGGGCTGGACCGGCGTGTCGCCACCGAGTTCTCGTTCTTCCTCGCCGTGCCGACCATGTTTGCCGCGACGCTTTACGATGTCTACAAGCACCATGCCTTGTTTTCGATATCGGATCTGCCGGTGTTTGCGCTGGGGTTCATCGCGGCGTTCTTTAGTGCCCTGGTGGCGGTTCGCGGCTTGATCCGCTATGTCTCGAACCATTCCTTCGCTGTGTTCGCCTGGTACCGAATCGCATTTGGTTTACTGATTCTGGCCAGCTGGAAGCTGGGCTGGGTCGCTTGGTCTTCCTGAGGCCTTGACAGCAAGGTATTCGTTCTGTAATATGCTTTTCTCTAACGGACGCGGGGTGGAGCAGTCTGGTAGCTCGTCGGGCTCATAACCCGAAGGTCGTAGGTTCAAATCCTGCCCCCGCAACCAAGTATTCCGAAGCCAGAGCATTCCTTGTCAGAGGTGCTCTGGCTCCTTCGCGTTTAGCTTGGCGTTAGTTCGCGTTCATTCTTTTTTGGGCGCGTTCCCCTCGAGTCATGTTTTTATACGGCCATGCCTGCGCATGGCCGTTCTTTTATGTTCCGCGGCAATGTTTGCTAACAAAAAAGGCGATCGGATGATCGCCTTTTTGCGTTGTCCAGTGCAGACCGCTCAGATGCGCTTGGCCAGGTCGGTCGCCTTGCCGGTGTAGCTGGCCGGTGTCAGAGCCAGCAGGCGTGCCTTTTCCGCTTCCGGGATGGCCAGGCTGCGGATGAACGAGGCCAGGGTTTCCCGGGTGATGCCGTCCTTGCCACGGGTCAGCTCTTTCAGTTGCTCGTAGGGGTTGGCGACACCGTACCGGCGCATCACGGTCTGGATCGGCTCTGCCAGCAGCTCCCAGGTGCTGTCCAGATCCTGCTGCATGGCCGGCAGGTTGGCTTCCAGCTTGTTCAGGCCGCGCAGGCAGGCCGAGTAGCCCAGCAGGGTGTAGCCCATGGCTACGCCCATGTTGCGCAGCACCGTCGAGTCGGTCAGGTCGCGCTGCCAGCGCGAAATCGGCAGCTTTTCCGCCAGGTGCGTCAGCAGGGCATTGGCCAGACCGAAGTTGCCTTCGGCGTTCTCAAAGTCGATCGGGTTAACCTTGTGCGGCATGGTGGAGCTGCCCACTTCGCCTGCCTTGACCTTCTGCTTGAAGTAGCCCAGCGAGATATAGCCCCAGATGTCGCGGTTCAGGTCGATCAGCACGGTATTGATGCGCGACAGGGTCTGGAACAGCTCCGCCATGTAGTCGTGCGGTTCGATCTGGATGGTGTAGGGGTTGAAGGTCAGGCCGAGGCTGGCGACAAAACGGCCGCACAGACTTTCCCAGTCGATTTCCGGATAGGCGACCAGGTGGGCGTTGTAATTGCCGACGGCACCGTTGATCTTGCCCAGCATTTCCTGGCCCATCAGCTGTTCACGCTGGCGTTGCAGACGATAGATGACGTTGGCCAGCTCCTTGCCCATGGTGGACGGCGTTGCCGGCTGCCCGTGGGTACGGCACATCATGGGGGCCGGTGCCAGCTCGTGGGCCAGTTCGGTCAGACGCGAGATCAGTCCATCCAGTGCCGGCAGCATGACCGTGTTGCGCGCGGTTTTGAGCATCAGGGCGTGCGACAAGTTGTTGATGTCTTCCGAGGTGCAGGCGAAGTGGATGAATTCGCTGGCGTTCATGACCTCGGGGTTGTCGGACAGGCGTTCTTTTAGCCAGTACTCGATCGCCTTGACGTCGTGGTTGGTGCGCGCTTCGATCGCCTTGACGGCCTGGGCATGCTCTTCGCTGAAGTGCAGGATGATGTCGTCGATTTCAGCGATGGTGGTGGCCGAGAACGGCGGCACTTCTTCGATGCCCGGTTCGGCAGCCAGCATCTTGAGCCATTCCAGCTCGACCTTGATGCGGGCTTTCATCAGTCCGTATTCGGAGAACAGGTTACGCAGCGGCTCGGTTTGTCCGGCGTAGCGGCCGTCCAGCGGGCTCAGTGCGGTCATCGTCGACAAATTCATGGCTTGCTTCCAGTCAGAGATTTGAATCCGGGCGCGCCAGCGCCCATGTGTTGCGATGGCTTACATGCCGGGCATCATGCCCTTCATGCCGCGCATCATCTTCATCAAGCCGCCCTTGGAGAACTGCTTCATGAGTTTTTGCGTCTGCTCGAACTGATTGAGCAGTTTGTTGACTTCCTGCACCGAGGTGCCAGAACCGGCAGCGATCCGTCGCTTGCGGCTGGCTTTGATCAGTTCCGGCTTGCGGCGTTCGAGCGGGGTCATCGAATTGATGATGGCTTCAATGCGCGCCATGCTCTTTTCTGCCTCGGCACCCTGAATGCCCTTGGCCATCTGGCCCAGCTGGCCCGGCATTTTTTCCATCAGGTTGCTCATGCCGCCCATCTTTTTCATCTGCTGCATCTGGGCCTTGAAGTCTTCCAGGTCGAAACCCTTGCCGCTCTTGAGCTTTTTCGCCACACGGGCGGCTTCTTCCTGATCGATGCCCTTCTGGACATCCTCGATCAGCGACAGTACGTCGCCCATGCCGAGGATGCGGCTGGCCATGCGGTCCGGATGGAAGGGCTCGAGGCCGTTGATCTTTTCGCCGACACCGATGAACTTGATCGGTTTGCCGGTGACATGGCGTACCGACAGGGCGGCACCACCACGCGCGTCACCGTCCATCTTGGTGAGGATCACGCCGGTCAGGGGCAGGGCTTCGTTGAAGGCCTGGGCCGTATGGACGGCATCCTGGCCCTGCATGGCGTCGACCACGAACAGGGTTTCAATCGGATTGAGCGCGGCATGCAGGGACTTGATTTCCTGCATCATGGCATCGTCGATGGCCAGGCGGCCGGCGGTGTCGACCATCAGGACGTCAAAGTAGTGACGCTTGGCATGGTCGAGCGCCGCGCGCGCGATGGCTTCAGGTTGCTGACCGGCATCCGACGGGAACCACTCCACGCCGACCTGGCTCGCCAGCAGCTTCAACTGCTCGATAGCCGCAGGACGGTAAACGTCCGCCGAGACCACCAGAACCTTTTTCTTTTGCGTTTCCTTGAGCAGTTTGGCCAGCTTGCCCACGGTGGTGGTCTTGCCGGCGCCCTGCAGACCGGCCATCAGGATGATGGCGGGCGGGACCGCAGCCAGATTGAGCGCGTCATTCTGGGCGCCCATCAGGCGGGTAAGTTCTTCGTTGACCACGCCGATCAGCGCCTGGCCGGGGGTCAGGCTGCCGATGACTTCCTGACCGAGGGCGCGTTGCTTGACGTCGGCGATGAAACTTTTGACCACCGGCAGCGCCACATCCGCCTCCAGCAGTGCCATGCGCACCTCACGCAGTGCGTCGGTGATATTGGTTTCCGACAGACGGGCCTGGCCGCGCAGGGTTTTGATGACGCCGGAGAGGCGATTGGAAAGGTTGTCGAGCATGGAACTTCCTCGTGTCTGCCATCAAACGGCAGCTTGGTGTAGACTCTCAAACAGTCCATTTTACACTAGCGGCCGACCCTGTGTCCGGCTGCCGACGAAATTACCACGATGACCGGTTTTCTGCCCGCACTCAGCCTGATCCTGATTGTCGCCTATGCGGCATTGTCCTGGCATGTCATCCGCCATTGGGGCGGTCCTCAGAGCGGAACGCGCAATGTACGGCGCGAGCACTCCGCGCTGGGGGTGCTGTTGCTGTTGCACGCCATTGCCGTGTTCGCTCCCATGATGCAGGGGCAGATGGTGGCGCTTGGTGTCGGGCATGCCATGGCGGCCGTCGTGTGGCTGATGCTGACCATCTACTGGACCAGCGGCTTTTTCTATCGCGTCGATGGTCTGCAACTGTTCATGATGCCGCTGGCCAGCCTGACGCTGGCCTTTGCCCTGTTGTTCCCTGGCAGCCATGCGGTGCACGATCTGTTCAACCCCGCCTTTGCCTTCCACATTCTGGTCTCGATGCTGGCCTACAGCCTGTTCGCTATCGGCGCCATGCTGGCCATCCTGATGTTGTGGCTGGAGCGGGCCCTGCATGCCCGTCGTGCCGCACCGCTGCTCAGTCGTCTGCCGCCGCTGCTCTCGCTCGAGCGCATGATGTTCCAGGTGCTGTCGGTGGGCTTTGTGCTGCTCACCGCCACACTGGTCAGCGGGGTGGTGTTTTCCGAAGAAGTGCTGGGACGCCCTGCGGCCTTTACCCATAAAACCGTGTTCGGCGCCATTTCCTGGCTGCTGTTCGGTGCGCTGCTGGCTGGGCGCTGGCGTTACGGCTGGCGGGGCCGGGTGGCTATCCGCTGGACCCTGGCCGGTTTTGTCGCTTTGTTATTGGCATACCTCGGCAGCAAGATTGTTCTCGAGTTGATTCTCCACCGCGGCTAGGGGCTGCCGACTGGCCGCGCTCTTGAAAGGAGCAGGCCATGCAGCAACTGGTTTTGTCGTTTTTTCTGATGTGTCTGTCAGCGCTGGCGCTGGCAGCCGTCAATATCAATACCGCCAGCCGGCAGGAACTTGAAACACTTCAGGGGGTAGGCCCCGCCAAGGCCCGTGCCATTATCGAGTTTCGCGAAAAGCATGGGCCTTTTGCTGCGGTGCAGGATCTGCGCCGCGTGCCGGGCTTTGGCGACAAGACGGTGCGCAAGCTCGCCGACAAACTGAGCGTCAGCGGGCCGACCGTGATCGAAGCAGAGCAAGCCAAGCGGTAAGTAATATATAAGGAGTGCGGGTCGGGCCGCCTGCCGGCGGCCCGATGTTACGTCTGGCCGAACAGAGCCAGCGCAGCGGCTCTTTGAACGGCATGGTCGATCAGCGGGGGCGGGTAGTCTCCATGGCGGAGTTTTTCGCCGGCCTGCCAGGGGGCATGGATGTCTCGATCACTCATCCCGGTCAGCTCTGGCACAAACTGGCGGATGAAGCGGCCTTGCGGATCAAACTTCTTTGACTGGGTGACCGGATTGAAAATGCGGAACCACGGCTGCGCATCACAGCCCGTCGAGGCGGCCCACTGCCAGCCACCATTGTTGGAGGCCAGTTCGTAGTCGAGCAGATGTTCGGCAAAAAACTGCTCCCCCCAGCGCCAGTCCACCAGCAAATCCTTGACCAGAAAGCTGGCGACCAGCATGCGCAGGCGATTGTGCATCCAGCCGGTCTGACGCAATTGCCGCATCGCCGCATCCACCAGCGGGTAGCCTGTGCGCCCTTCGCACCAGGCCTCGAACCAGTCCTGGCGATTGCCAAAGGCCAGATGGCGGTACTGAGGGCGGAAGCTTTGTTCCACGACGTGGGGGAAATGCCACAGTAGTTGCTGGTAGAACTCGCGCCAGATCAGTTCATTGAGCCAGGTGCTGGCGCCCGGGGAGGGGCGAGAGGTGGTCAGTGCGACCGCCTGACGAACGGACACCGTACCAAAACGCAGGTGCGGCGACAGCCGTGAAGTGCCATCCACCGCAGGAAAATCCCGCTCCTCGTGATAACGATCCAGTCGGTCGGCAAAGCGCTGCAGCAAGGTCTGCGCGGCGAATTCACCGGGTTGCCAGCCCAGAGAGCACAAATCAGTCGGCATAAAGCCGATCTCTTCCAGCGATGGCAAAGTTTGCGGGGCGATCGGGCAAAGCTTGTGCAGCAGTGTCTCGCTGGGATAGGGCTGCCAGTCGGCGGACGTCAGGCGCGCCAGCCAGGCTTGTTTGTAGGGAGTGAATACGGTGTAGGGCGTACCGGCTTTGCTCAGAATCGCATCGCGGGCGAAGATGACCTGGTCTTGCACCAGCTCCAGGCGGCAGCCTTGCTGCTGCAGCGCCTGGGCCACCTGTTGGTCGCGGCTGATTGCCTGTGGCTCCACATCGCTGGCGGCATAGACGGCGACAGCCTGATGGCGCGCCGCCAGGCGGCAGATCTCTTCTTGCGGATGTCCCATGGCCACCAGCAGGTCACTGCCACGCTGCTGCAACTGCTGTTTCAGCACCTGCAGACTGTGCCAGATGAAGTCTACCCGGCGATCATGCCGCGGCAGATGCTCCAGGATGCCCCGGTCGAAGACAAAGACACAGAGTGTCCGCGGATGTTTTATCAACGCAGAATAGAGCGCGGCGTGATCCTGCAGGCGAAGGTCGCGGCGGAGCCAGCAAAGGGCGGTTTCGGTGCTCATGATGGGCAAATCTCACTGTTCTGAAGCGCGGTTCAGGTCTTGTTAGACCACTTTTGTTGTGTTTTTTACAACACTATATGTGTGTTGCGATTGTTTTGTTGTGATTTGGCAACAAAGCGACAAACTTAAAATATCTATTAAAAACATATGTTTATGATGTTTTGCTGTGATTTTGTCTAGCGACGTGCGCCGACAGCTCGCGACGGTTTTGTATTTTAGCAACGGGCGATTTATATTCCGGACACAAACCACCGCACAGTAACGGTGGTGACAAAATGTTCGGACAATTCAGCGTTACGGACAAATTTAACTGACTTCGAAAGGAATGAGCGATGAACAAAAAGCTGATCGCTGTTGCACTGGCTGCTCTGCCGGTCGCCGCTATGGCTGACGTAACCATCTATGGTGACCTGAGCGTTGCTGTACAGCATGACTCGGTGACCAACCAAGCTTCGCAAAACCGCGTGCAAGATACCACCTCCAAGGTTGGTTTCAAGGGCACCGAAGACCTGGGCAACGGCCTGAAGACCGTATGGCAAGTTGAAACCCGCGCTCACGCTGATGGCACCGGTTCCGACGGCTTCGCTTCGCGTCAAACCTTCGTAGGTCTGGACGGTGGCAACCTGGGTTTGATCCGTGTCGGTTATATCAACAACTTCCAGAACGATCTGGGCGCGGTTGACCAGTGGCAATACAACAGCAACTACGGTTATGGCTCTTCCACGGCAAATGGTAACGCTTCCCTGTCCGGTGCTAACGGTCTGGGTATCTTCACCAATACCGGTGCCCGCCTGAAGAACGCCATCCGTTACGACAGCGCTACCTTCGCCGGTTTCAACTTTGGCCTGGTGTACAGCGCTGGTGAAAACGCCGTTCAAAACCAACGTGCTGACGGCACCACTAGCTCCTCCAACATCTGGGGTGCTGGCCTGAACTACACCTACGGCCCGGTTGCTGCTCACTACGCTTACCAGCAAGAAAGCAATCCGTCGAACGTCGTTGGCTCCACTGGCAACCATTCGGCTTCCAAGCACTACGTAGAAGTTGACTACAACCAAGACAACCTGTTTGTTGGCCTGGCTTACGCTTCTTCGACCGGTTACGACTGGCAAGACGGCTTCGCTGGCGACAACGGCGGCTTCGACATCACCAAGAAGTGGAACGGTAATGTTGTTGGCGCTACCGGTAACAACTCGGTTCAAGCTCAGCTGAAGTCCCGTCAGGCTGCTCTGTCCGCTTCCTACGCTTTCGGCGCCATCGTACCGAAGATCACCTACGCCAAGGGCTGGGATCAAAGCGCCAACGGTTCGAGCGTGAACAACTCGGGCTACACCCAGTATGTTCTGGGCGTTGACTACCTGTTGTCCAAGCGTACCACCGCTGGTCTGTCCTACGGTCGTGTAAACTTCGACAAGAACACCACCCTGGCTCAAGGCTGGAACTCTGGTTCCGACCTGACCGTCAAGACCCTGGCGTTCACCCTGCAACACAACTTCTAATCTGATTCCGATCAGTTAGAACTGTGATGGAAAGGGCTGCTTCGGCAGCCCTTTTTCCATTTGCGCTTTTCCCTTTGCCACGCTCCCTGTTCTTTCTCCACGTACTTGCCTAGTCTTGGCAGCTTTCCACCCACGGAGAGCTGAGTCATGTTCGAACACGAACCCAGCAGCGCTTACCTGCAATCTCTGATTGAAGCCGCCATCGGCGAGCGGGCATCCGATATTCATCTCGAACCCGGGCATGTGCACAGTGTCATCCGCTGGCGTATCGACGGGCAGCTGCGACCGGCTACGCTGTCCTCTCCCGTCGGGCATGACCGCCTGGTGTCGTGCGCCAAGGTGCTGGCCCAGATGGACATTGCCGAGCGGCGGTTGCCTCAGGATGGCCGCTTTGACTTCACGCTGCCGGATGGCGTCGTGCGCGATATCCGTGTCAGCAGTCTGCCGACGCTGGCAGGCGAAAAACTGGTGATGCGTATCCTGAGCCAGCCGCAGGCCCTGCCATTGAGTGCACTCGGGCTGGCGTCCGCGCAATTGCAGCGCCTGCAGCAGGGACTGGCCCGGCCGCATGGCATGTTGCTGATGACCGGTCCGACCGGCAGTGGCAAAACCACAACGCTGTATGCCTGCCTGCAATCACTCTCGGTACAGACGCTGAATGTCAGTACGGTGGAAGACCCGGTGGAAATGGCGCTGGAGGGCGTACATCAGGTGGCGGTGTGTGAGCGGAGTGGACTGGACTTTCCGCTGGCGCTGCGCGCGCTGCTACGGCAGGACCCGGATGTCATCATGGTCGGTGAGATGCGCGATGGCCTTACGGCCGACATCGCCATCAAGGCGGCGCAAACGGGTCATCTGGTGCTGTCCAGTCTGCATACTGCCAGTGCCCGTGCGTCTATTGCCCGTTTGTTGAATATGGGCGTCTCCGCCGTCAACCTGGCCTCGGCCAGACCGCTGATCGTGTCGCAGCGCTTGCTGCGCAGGCTATGCCGACAGTGTCGCCTGCCAGTGCATCTGTCGCCGGGTGGCTGGCGAGAGCTGGGGTGGCCGCAGGCCCTGCCGGAACAGATGGATTGTCATGATGCTGCAGGCTGCCCGGCGTGCCAGTTCAGTGGCTATCACGGGCGCATTGGCATCTTCGAATTGCTGCAGTTTTCCGAAGAGGGACGGGGGGCCGAGATGCAGGAAACCGGTCCCAATTTGCGCCAGGCCGCCTTGCTCAAGGTGATGCAGGGGGAAACCAGTCTGGCCGAAGCGTTGGCGCAGACAGTGGCCTGAGTCCATGCTGCGTCAGTCATCACACGCACAACAGCTGGGCTGGGTGTTGCGTCAGCTGGCAACCTTGCTGCAGGCCGGTGTGCCACTGAGTCAGGCGCTGGAAATCCTGGTCCAGGGGCCATTGTCGGCTAATATGCATCAGGCACTGCAGGGGGTGAGTTATGCCCTGAGTGAAGGCGAGGCATTGCATCGGGCGCTGCAGCGCTTTCCGCGGCTGTTTCCTGCCAGGGTCTGCGTGGCCATCATGGCCGCCGAGGCCGGCGGCCAGTTGGCCAGGACGCTGATGCAGCTGGCGCTGGAGCAGGAGGGGCGAAATCGTCTGGCAGCCAGGGTTCGTCAGGCACTGTTTTACCCGGTCCTGGTGATGCTGACCGGGTTGGGGGTAATGCTCGGCGTCTGTCTGACGGTGGTGCCGGTGTTTCGCGAGCACTATCTGGCCGCCGGACGTGACTTGCCCCTGGTGACGCGGGGGCTGCTCGCGCTGACCGACGCCCTCACCAGCCCCCTGGGCGCCTTGTTGCCGATCTGTGCTGTCCTGCTGGTTTGGCTTCTCCGTCGGCGGGCCTGGCTCGGGCGCAGCGGGCTGCTGGCGCGGCTGGCGGACCGGCTGCCGCTGTGGGGGCCGCTGAGACGCGAGGCGGCCCTGGCGCGCTGGACCCGGACACTGTCCCTGCTGCTCGAGGCCGGGGTGCCCCTGATGGTGGCATTGCCGGCGGCTTCGCAGGCGGCCGGTCATCATGTTCTGGATCATCTTTCGCGCACAATGCTGCAGTTGGTCAGTGCGGGCAGCAGCCTGCACCAGACCGTGGCGGGCATGCCCTGGTTTCCGCCGATTCTGGTCCAGCTGCTGCGTGTCGGCGAACAGAGCGGGGCACTGGCCGGCATGTGTGCGCGGGCTGCCGAGTATTTTGCGGCGGAGGTGGAGCAAAGGGTGGCCGTGCTGACTGGCTTGCTGGAGCCCTTTGCCATGCTGCTGCTGGGGCTGATGTGTGCCGGCCTGATCTGGGCACTTTATCTGCCGATCTTTGAATTGGGTGAAACGGTGATGTGATGATGATTTCCTTGCTTCCCTGGTGGCTGGTCGGCCTGTTTGGCCTGCTGATCGGCAGTTTTCTGAACGTACTGATCCACCGCCTGCCGCGCATGGTGCGAGGGGAGGTCAGCGGGGTGTACAACCCGGTCTGGCCGCGTTCGCATTGTCCGGCTTGTCGCCATGTCCTGCGTGCTCGTGACCTGGTTCCGGTGCTCTCCTGGCTGTGCCTGCGCGGACGTTGTGCCTTTTGCCGGGCGGGCATTTCCGCACGCTACCCCTTGGTCGAGCTGCTGACGGGGAGTTGTTTCGCCTTGCTGGCCTGGCGCGCGGGGGATGCTTACTGGCTGCTTGGCGGGCTGTGGCTGACGGCCTGCCTGATCGCCCTGCTGGTCATCGATGCCGAAACCGGGCTGTTGCCGGACAGCCTGACGCTGCCCCTGCTGTGGGCCGGGCTGCTGTTCAACCTGAACGGCGCCCGTGTCCCGCTCTCGCAGGCTGTGCTCGGGGCGGTGGCTGGTTATCTGGTGCTGTGGCTGTTGTACTGGTGCTTCCGGCTGCTGACCGGGCGTGAAGGCCTGGGGTATGGCGATTTCAAGCTGCTGGCGGCGCTGGGCGCCTGGCTGGGCTGGCAGGCGTTGCCGCCGCTGCTGCTGCTGTCTTCGCTGACAGGTTTGGTTGCGGCGGGTATCCTTATGCTTTTGCGGCGCATGTCGCGCCGTGATGCATTGCCCTTCGGACCATTTCTGGCGCTGGCTGGCTGGATGTACTGGCTGTGGGGGGCTGCTTGAAGAGACGTTGAACCATGGCAATCAAGGTAGTGGGCCTGACCGGCGGTATCGGTTCAGGCAAGAGCGCGGCGGCTGATCTGTTCGCCGGGCTGGGGGTGGTGGTCGTCGACACTGATGTCATCTCGCGCCGTCTGACCGGGCCCGATGGCGAGGCCATGGCGCCGTTGCGCCAGGCGTTTGGTGCCGAGTGTGTGTTGCCGGATGGTTCCCTGAACCGGGTGGCGATGCGGCAGCAGGTGTTTGCCGATCCGCAGGCGCGTGCACGGCTGGAGGCGATCCTGCACCCCATGATCATGGTGCACGGCATGCGTCAGCTGCAGCAGGCACAGGGGGCTTACGCGCTGCTGGTGGTGCCGCTGCTGTTTGAAAGCCAGCGCTATCTGACCCTGATTTCACGCAGTTTGCTGATCGATTGTGACGAGTCGCTGCAGGTGGCGCGCGTGGCGCAACGCAGTGGATTGTCCGATACGGAGGTGCGCGCCATCATGGCGGCGCAGATGTCTCGGGCAGAAAGACAGGCCCGCGCGGACGATATTATCCACAATAACGGCTCATTGGATGATTTGAGGCTTCAAGTTGAGGAGAAACATCGTTATTATCATGCCATTCTCAGCTAGATTAACCATCCTGAATCAAAGCCACCAAGAAGGGCGGACGCGTCGTGATCAGTTTTGAATTCCCTGTCACCGAGCGGACTCGGATCCTGCTCAGACTGGAACAGCTCTATGGACGGCTCGGCTTTTTCATCGAGCGTGAGCATTGCTACGAGCATCATGCTGCGCTGCTGGTGCTGTTCGAGCTGATGGAAACCGCGTCCAGGGCCGATCTGAAGGCGGATCTGCTGCAGGAACTCGAGCGACAGAAGCAAATGCTCGAGGCCTTGCGCGACAACCCGAATGTGGCGGAAGAAACCCTGGAAGGGGTGCTGGAGTCGATCGAGGCGACCTCGACCGATCTGCTGGCCCTGACCGGCAAATTCGGCCAGCATCTGCGCGAAAACGAATGGCTGATGGCCATCAAACAGCGGGCAGGCATTCCGGGCGGGACTTGCCAGTTCGATTTGCCCTCCTACCATCTGTGGCAGGAAAAAACCTCCGATGAGCGACGCATCGACCTGAAACGCTGGGTTGCCCCGCTGATGCCGACTGCCGAAGCCACGCGCATCCTGCTGCAAATCCTGCGCGACAGTGGTAAAACCCACCACTACGTGGCCCGCCACGGTGCATTCCAGCAAATGTCTGGCGGCAAGGTGGTTCAGCTGATCCGGGTGAATTACGATGAAACGCTGGGCATCCTGCCCGAGCTGTCCGCCAACAAATACGCGCTGAACATCCGCTTCATCGAGGCCGGCACCGGTGAGTCGCGTGCCCGCCAGACCGAGAGCGACATCGAGTTCGGCCTGACCCACTGCAAATTTTAACTTTGAAAATGTCTGAATCTGTCACTGTCGTCCGTTGTCCGACCTGTCGCACCAAGGTGCGCTGGGTGGCTGCCAGCACCTGGCGGCCGTTTTGCTCCGAGCGCTGCAAGCTGATTGATCTCGGCCAGTGGGCCGAAGAGGGCTATCGCCTGCCGGCCGTTGAGACCGAGCCGATGGAAAATGAAATCTGACCGCCGGACAGCCGAAAGAAAAAACGGGGCGAATCGCCCCGTTTTTTCTTTCGCTGGCCACCCTCCTCAGACCCGGGCCAGCGCAGCACCCTGGGCGAAGTAGGCTTTGATGCCATCATAAATCGCCTGCGCCATTTTCTGCTGGAACTCCCCGCTGATCAGCCGCTGTTCTTCATCCGGATTACTGATGAAGGCGGTCTCGACCAGGATAGAAGGAATGTCCGGTGCCTTGAGCACCGCAAACCCGGCCTGCTCGACCTTGCCCTTGTGCAGGCGATTGAGCGAACCGGCCTGGTTGAGCACCAGACGGCCCAGCTTCAAGCTGTCATTGATGGTGGCGGTCTGCGTCAGGTCGAACAGGGTATTGGCCAGATATTTGTCGCGCGTATTGGCAATCTTCACCCCGCCGATCAAGTCGGCCTCGTTCTGGCTTTGTGCCAGGAAGCGTGCTGCCGCACTGGTCGCGCCTTTTTCCGACAAGGCAAAAACCGATGTCCCGCTGGCTTGCGGCGTGGTGAAGGCATCGGCATGAATCGAGATGAACAGATCCGCGTTCAGCTTGCGCGCCTTGGCCACCCGTACACCGAGCGGAATAAAGACGTCATCTTCGCGCGTCATGTAAGCCTTCATCTTGCCATCGGCGTTGATCAGGGACTTGAGCAGCGAAGCGATTTTCAGCACGACATGCTTTTCGTGATTGCCGGCGGGGCCGGTGGCACCGGGATCCTCGCCACCATGGCCGGGGTCGAGCATGATCACGATCGGGCGGCCCTGGCTGGGGGAGGGCTTGTTGCGGGTGCGCACGTCCGGCTGCGTCATGGTGCCCTTGTTGTAATCCTCCAGCAGCCCCAGCAGCGGGTCATCCTGTGCCGCTGCGGCCCCGCCCGGATACAGGTCGACCACCAGGCGGTTCTTGAAGTCCGCCACCGGCGCCAGGGTAAACACCTGCGGCTTGATCGGTGTTTTCAGCTCCAGTACCAGACGCACCGTGTCCGGAGAGTACTGGCCTGCGCGTGCCGACTTGATATACGGGTCACTGGCGCTGATCTGACTGCCGATATCCTTGAGGATGCCATTCAGGCTGATGCCCTGCAGATCCACCACCAGACGGTCAGGGTTGGCCAGGGTGAAGGTCTTGAACTGCACGGCCGCGCTGGTTTCCAGCGTGACCCGGGTATAGGTCGAAGACGGCCAGACGCGGACGGCGACCAACTGGCTTTCGGCTGCACGGCTGACCCGGCTGACCGACAGGATCAGCGTGGCTGCCGCCAGATTCAGCAATCGGCGGCGGGTGGGGTCGAATGGCGTGTCAGACATGTTTTTCCTGCCTCGCTCAATGCGGTGAATCGGTAATGACGGCCGCTGTCGGCCACCTCCAGTGCCAGGATCAGGTCCGGTGGCGGCAACAGCCCCTGTGCCTTGTCCGGCCATTCCACCAGACAGACCGTGTCTGCCGCGAAATAATCGCGAAAGCCCGCGTCTTCCCACTCCTCGGGATCGGCAAAGCGATAGAGGTCGAAGTGGTGTAGTGTCAAAGCGGGCAGGGAATAAGTTTCCACCAGGGTATAGGTCGGACTCTTGACCTTGCCCTGATAGCCCAGTCCTTGCAGCAGGCCGCGAGTGAAGGTGGTCTTGCCGGCACCCAGATCGCCATGGAGATGAATCACCAGCCCCGGCGTCAGTGCGCGTGCAAACCGCCCGGCGAGCGCCAGCGTAGCGGCTTCGTCTGGCAGATAACATAGGCTGGTATCATGTGAGTCCATGAGCGAAATATCCTTTCAAACACCGGATTATCCCGAATTGGCGCGGCAAATCAAAGCCTGGAGCCATGAATTGGGGTTTGCCGACGCCCGTATTACCCGCCCGTCATTGCCGGCGGCCGCCGAGGCACGGCTGAATGACTGGCTGAGCAAGGGCCATCATGGCGAGATGGACTATATGTCGCGCCACGGCGTGCTGCGCGTGCAGCCCGCCGCGCTGGTCCCCGGGACCTTGTCGGTCATCAGCGTGCGCATGAACTACTGGCCGCAGACGGCAGCCGATGCCATGACGCAGTTGCAGGATGGTCAGCAGGCCTATCTGTCGCGCTATGCCCTGGGGCGCGACTACCACAAGGTGCTGCGCAACCGCCTGCAGAAACTGGCGGAGCGCATTCAGACCCACATCGGTCCTTACGGCCACCGGGCCTTTACCGACAGCGCCCCGGTGGCGGAAGTGTCGCTGGCCAGCCAGGCCGGGCTGGGCTGGCGCGGCAAACATACGCTGCTGCTGACCCGGGAGCAGGGTTCGCTGTTTTTCCTCGGCGAACTGTTTACCACCTTGCCCTTGCCGGAAGATGCCGCGCAGCAAGGGCATTGTGGCCGTTGCTCGCGCTGCATCAGCGCCTGCCCCACCGGTGCCATCGTGGCGCCGTATGAGGTCGATGCACGCCGCTGCATCTCTTATCTGACCATCGAGCTGGCCGGTCCCATCCCCGAAACGTTGCGGCCATTAATCGGCAATCGTGTCTATGGCTGTGATGACTGCCAGCTGGCCTGTCCGTGGAATCGCTTTGCCGTGCCGGCGAGTGAGGCCGATTTCGCGGTCCGGCACGGGCTGGACCGGGCCAGTCTGGTGGATTTGTTTGCCTGGAGTGAAGCAGATTTTCATGCCCGCTTGGCCGGCAGTCCGATCTATCGCATCGGGTTCGAACGCTGGTTGCGCAATCTGGCCGTGGGGCTGGGGAATGCGCCGGGCAGCCCCGCGGTGATCGCGGCCCTGCAGGCGCGGGCCGATCATCCCTCCGCGCTGGTGCGCGAGCATGTGGCCTGGGCGCTGGCCCGGCACGGCGTGCCGGACCGGGCTTGAATCAGCTGCGGCTGGGGGCAATCACCAGCGACTCGCCTTCCATCACCACCTTGTCGCCGACCAGGCATTGCGTGGCCAGCGTCACCCGCTTCTTCGCCTCGTCCAGCGCAATCACCGTGGCACGAGCGATCACGGTTTCACCCAGCTTCACCGGCGCCTTGAATTTGGCCGATTGCGACAGATAGATCGTGCCTTCGCCCGGCAGCTTGGTGCCGAGAATGGTCGAGATCAGGCTGGCCGTCAGCATGCCGTGGGCAATGCGGGTTTTGAACGGTGTGGTTTCGGCATAGGCCTGGTTGAAGTGCACCGGATTGGTGTCGCCACTGGCGGCGGCAAACATCAGCACATCGGCTTCGGTGATGGTTTTGCCGAACTCGGCAACATCGCCCACTTTCAACTCTTCGAAGTAAACGGTCATGGTGTGCTTCCTGGCTATGACAAAGAAATGGACGTCCATACTACCGCAGTTTGACGCCATGCAAATTATCGTCAGATGACGTAGTATCTGGATTTGGTTGCATTTTTGCGACGATATGCTGATGTCACTCCAAACAAACGATTGTTTGAAATGGATGATCATGCATAATCAGGACGTCTTCACCGTTCGCCCAGCCGGCACCCAGACCGGACGCGACGGCGAACGCCGATACGCACCGCCTTTGATACAACTCAATATGGTGAACCAGAACGATGAAAGCCCTTGTAGCTGTAAAGCGCGTTGTTGATTACAACGTCAAAGTCCGTGTCAAAGCCGATGGTTCCGGCGTTGACATCGCCAATGTCAAAATGTCGATGAATCCGTTCGACGAAATCGCGGTGGAAGAGGCCGTCCGGCTGAAAGAGGCGGGCAAGATCTCGGAAATCGTGGTGGTGTCGCTCGGGGTCAAGCAGTGTGAAGAAACCTTGCGTACCGCGCTGGCCATGGGGGCCGACCGCGCCATTCTGGTGGAAACCGAGGTCGAACTGCAGCCGCTGGCCGTGGCCAAGCTGCTCAAGAGCGTGGCCGAGCGCGAACAGCCGCAACTGATCATCCTCGGCAAACAGGCCATCGATGACGATGCCAATCAGACCGGCCAGATGCTGTCCGCCCTGCTGGGCTGGGCGCAAGGCACGTTTGCCTCCAAGGTCGAGCTGGGCAGTGAAACCATCAAGGTGACACGTGAAATCGACGGCGGCATGGAGACCGTGGATCTGCGTCTGCCGGCCATCGTGACCACCGACCTGCGTCTGAACGAGCCGCGCTACGTCAAGCTGCCGAACATCATGGCCGCCAAGAAGAAGCCGCTGGACAAACTCACCCCGGCCGAGCTGGGGGTGGATCCGGCGCCGCGTCTCAAGACCGTGAAAGTCGCCGAGCCGGGCAGCCGTGCTGCCGGCATCAAGGTGGCCAACGCAGCCGAGCTGGTGGCCAAACTCAAGAACGAAGCAAAGGTGCTGTGACATGGCCATTCTTGTTATTGCTGAACACGATCATCACAGCCTGAAAGCAGGCACCCTGAACACCGTTGCTGCGGCCGGCAAGATCGGCGGCGAGATTCACCTGCTGGTGGCCGGCCAGGGTTGCGCCGCCGTTGCCGAAGCGGCCCGTCAGGTCGCCGGCGTGAGCAAGGTGTTGCTGGCCGACGATGCGCTGTATGCCCACGGTCTGGCTGAAAATCTGGCCAATCTGGTGCTGGGTCTGGCCAAGGGCTACAGCCATGTGCTGGCGCCGGCCACCGCCAGCGGCAAGAACTTCCTGCCGCGCGTCGCCGCCCTGTTGGACGTGGCGCAGATCTCCGACATCGTGGCCGTCGAATCGCCCAATGTCTTCGTGCGCCCGATCTACGCCGGTAACGTGCTGGCTACGGTCGAGTCTGCCGACAGCGTCAAGGTCATCACCGTGCGTACCACGGCGTTTGATCCCGTGGCTGCCAGCGGCGGCAGCGCTGCCGTGGAGAACATTGCCGCTGCCGCGGATGCCGGTGTGTCGCGCTTTGTCTCGCAGGAGCTGACCAAGTCGGATCGTCCCGAGCTGGCCGCCGCCAGCATCATCGTGTCGGGCGGGCGTGCCCTGGGTTCGGCCGATCAGTTCCAGGCCGTCCTGGCGCCGCTGGCCGACAAGCTGGGCGCGGCACTCGGTGCCTCGCGCGCCGCCGTGGATGCCGGTTATGCGCCCAATGACCTGCAGGTCGGTCAGACCGGCAAGGTGGTGGCGCCGCAGCTGTATGTTGCCGTCGGGATCTCCGGTGCCATTCAGCATCTGGCCGGTATGAAGGATTCCAAGGTCATCGTGGCCATCAACAAGGACGAAGAGGCACCGATTTTCCAGGTGGCGGATTACGGCATTGTCGGCGATCTGTTCACCGTGGTGCCCGAGCTGCTGGCTGAACTGTCCAAGGGCTGAGCAGGCATGTCGCAGTAAACAGACCGGCAACGCACGAGGGGCGCGTTTGCCGGTTTTTTCATATAAAAACACAGCAACACGGGAGAAACAGCATGAACTACAAGGCACCGCTGAAAGAGCTCAATTTCGTGCTCAACCAGATTGCCGAGCTGCCATCGGTCTGCAGCCTGCCGGGCTATGAGGATTGCAGCGTTGAACTGGTGGAGGCCATCCTGGAGGAGGGCGCCAAGTTCGCCGAACAGGAATTGGCACCGATCAACCGCCAGGGAGACCAGGGGGCACGCTGGCACGATGGCGAGGTGACCGCCGCCCCGGGCTTCAAGCAGGCCTGGAAGGGCTATGTCGAGTCCGGCTGGGTCGGCCTGCGCGCCCCGGCAGCCTATGGCGGCCAGGGCCTGCCGGCCCTGGTGGCGCTGGCGGCCGAAGAAATGTGGTGTTCGGCCAACCTGGCTTTTTCCCTGGCACCGATGCTGACCCTGGGGGCCATCGAAGCGATCGAACACCATGCCAGCGAGGCCCTCAAGGACCTCTACCTGCCGCGCATGGCGACCGGCGAATGGACCGGCACCATGAACCTGACCGAACCGCAGGCCGGTTCCGATCTGGCGCAGGTCCGCACTCGGGCCGAAGCCCAGGCCGACGGCAGCTACCGCATCAGTGGCCAGAAGATCTTCATCACCTGGGGCGAGCATGACATGGCGGACAACATCGTCCATCTGGTGCTGGCCCGACTGCCGGATGCCCCGGCCGGTGTCAAGGGCATCTCGCTGTTCATCGTGCCCAAGTTCCTGGTCAATGCCGATGGCAGCCTCGGCGCCCGCAACGATGTGCGCTGCGTGTCGATCGAACACAAGTTGGGCATTCACGGCAGCCCGACTGCCGTGATGAGTTTTGGCGATCAGGGCGGCGCCGTCGGCTATCTGGTGGGCGAGCTGAACAAAGGCCTGGCCTATATGTTCACCATGATGAACCATGCCCGTCTCGGCGTCGGGGTAGAGGGGCTGGCAGTGTCCGAGCGCGCCTATCAGGCCGCGGTCAACTATGCCCGCGAGCGCGTGCAAAGCCGTGCCGTCGGCGCCGCCGATGCCGCAGGCGTACCGATCATTCGCCATCCAGATATCCGCCGCATGCTGATGACCATGCGGGCGCAGATCGAGGCGCAACGGGCACTGGCCTGCTATGCCGCCGCCGCACTGGATCGTGCCGGCCATCATCCGGTACCGGAAGAGCGTGCACGCAACCAGGCACTGCTGAATTTCCTCATCCCCATCGTCAAAGGCTGGAATACCGAACAGGCCAATGAGATCACCTCGATGGCCATCCAGGTACACGGTGGCATGGGCTATATCGAGGAGACCGGCGTGGCGCAGTACTACCGCGACGCGCGCATCACGGCGATTTACGAAGGCACGACCGGTATCCAGGCGCTGGATCTGATCGGCCGCAAGACTGCCGGTGACCAGGGCGCCGTGGCGCAGGGGCTGCTGGAAGAGGTTCTGGTGACGGTGCGCGAGCTGGAGGCTGCCGGGCAGAGCGGTCTGGCGCGCAATTTGCGTCGTGCCGCAGCAGACGCCAGTCGCGCCATCGGTTTCGTGCTCGAACATTTCACTACCCGGCCGGAATGGCCGGCAGCCGGCTCGGTACCCTTCCTCAAGCTGATGGGTATCGTACTCGGCGGCTGGCAAATGGGACGGGCAGCGCTGATTGCCCAGCGTGGCTTGACCGAGGAGGGCGCCGATCAGGATTTCCTGCAGTCCAAGCTGGTCACCGCGCGCTTTTATGGCGAACACCTGCTGCCGCAGACCGCCGGCCTGGCGCATGCCATCGTCGAAGGGGCCGAAAGCGTGCTGGAGCTGGGCGAAGCCAGCTTCTGAGCGGCTTCCCCGCCTGCCACCGCCGTGCCGTCCCAAGGGACCGCACGGCGGTTTTTTTTGGCCGGCCGCCATGGATCGACCGCGCCGCCTTGCCATTTGAAAGCAGCTATTAATAATTGTCCGATTGATTATCAGCCTGAATCAGTGTTCTGCTCGTGCCGCCTCCCGTTCCTCCGGTCAGGTGAAGGGCGAGGCCACGATCAGTACGCTCGGACACAATGAACGTCATCGATATTTCCCGCTTCCCCTTTCGTCGCCATTGGGCGCTGCTGTGTCTCTGCCTGGTCTGGTCCGGCTGGCGGCTGCTGACTTTGCCGACGCTGCCTGTCGTGATGGCAAAGCCCGCGGCCGCACCGGACTTGCAGCAGGCCGCCAGCCGTCTGGCGTCGGCACACTGGTTCGGCCCGCTTGTGCCCCCCGACCCGCCTGGTCTGGTCGTGCTCGGCGTCTTTGCGCCCGGCCACGGGGCGCATCAGCCCGGCTTTGCCATTGCCCGCCGTGATGGCGCCAGCCTGGCGCTGCTGGCCGGTCAGCAACTGGAACAATGGCGCGTGCAGGCGATTGCGCCGGATGGCCTGATTCTGGCTCAGGGACGCCATCAGCACTTTTATCCCCTCAGCCGGCAGACGACCCCGGCGGGGGAGGGGGGCGGTCAGGATGCCCTGCCGCTGCCGGGAGACGACGAGTGATGCCGCGCCACCACCTGGCGGGGCTGCTGTTCCTGCTGGCCGCACTGAACACGCCGCTTGGCGCCACGCCGGCGGGCAGGGAGAGTGTCACGCTCAATTTTGCCAATGCCGATATCGAGACCGTGGTGCGCGCCATCGGCGAGATGACCGGGCACAACTTCCTGCTCGACCCGCGCATCAAAGGTACCGTCAACATTATCTCCTCCCAGCCGGTGTCAAGGGCGCTGGCCTACCAGATCCTGCTGTCCTCACTGCGTCTGCAGGGCTTCAGCGCGGTCGAGGGGGAGGGGGTGGTCAAGATCGTGCCCGAGTCGGATGCCAAGCTGCATGCCCGTGTTGCGACTCGGGGCGGTCAGGGCGGCGAGCGACTGATCACCCGGGTCTTCACCCTGAAAAACAGCAATGCGGCACAGTTGCTGCCGGTCATCCGGCCGATCGTGTCTCCCAACAATGCCTTGTCCGCCTTTGCCCAGGCCAATGCGCTGGTGGTGACGGACTACGCCGACAACCTGCGCCGCATCGAAAGCATCGTGGCCAGCCTGGAGGGCGTGGCCGACAGTCAGACGGCCGTGGTTCCCTTGCTTTATGCCTCGGCCAGTGAGCTGGCGACGACGCTGGGCAAGCTGCTGCAGGATGCCGGCAGTGAGGGCAGCCGGCTGATCATCAATGCCGACAGCCGGGCCAATGTGTTGCTGGTGCGTGCCGACCTGCCGGGGCGGCTTAACCAGGTGCGGCAACTGGTGCAGATGCTGGATCAGCCCAGCCAGGCCGGTGCCAATGTACGGGTGGTGTACCTGAAAAACGCCGATGCCGCCCGCGTGGCGCAAACCTTGCGAGCCCTGTTGAGCAGCAGTGCCGCCCCGCTGGCCGAAACGCGCAAGAGCAGCCTGCCCTCATCCCCCGCCGCCAGCGGGATCGGCCAGGGGCAGGTCGCCGGCAATCAGGACGCCGGCAGCAGCAATGCCGCACCCCTGGCGGCCGATCCGGCGGCAGCGCCCGACGGATCCGCCGCCGGCAACACTCCGGCCAGTACGCTGGTGCAGGCTGATACCGCCAGCAATGCCCTGATTCTCAATGTGCCGGACAGCATGTATCGCAACCTGCGCAATGTGATCGACCTGCTGGATCGCCGGCGCGCTCAGGTCCATGTCGAGACCCTGGTCATGGAGGTCTCGGCACAGCGTCTGCAGGAGTTGGGCGTGCGCTGGCAGGCGCTGCAGACACAGCCCGGCAGTGGGTCGGCCGGCGGCAATACGCTGGCGCTTCAGTTGGGCAGTCAGGGGCTGGGACTCACGGCCGGAAGCGGGGCTGGTGTCTTGCACGTCAAGGGTCTGGGCAATGTGCTGGACCTGACGGTGCTGGCCCGCGCACTCGAGACCGAGGCTCAGGGCAATATCCTCTCCAACCCGACGCTGATGGCGACCGACAACGAACCGGCGCGCATCGAGGTCGGCCAGGAAATCGCGGTACAGACCGGTCAGTACAGCAATCTCGGCTCAGGCAGCAATACGGCCTCGCCCTTTACCACCTATGACCGCAAGACGGTCGGCCTCAAGCTGGCCATCGTGCCGCAGATCTCCGAGGGCGGCAGCATTCGCATGAAGATCCTGCAGACGGCCTCCTCCATTGATCCGGCCAGTGCCAACTCCACTCTCCCGACCTTCAACATCCGCTCGGTGGAAACCTCGGTCACGGTCGAGGATGGCGGCATCATCGCCATCGGCGGGCTGATCCAGGAGACCGTCAGCAACAATCAGGACAAGATCCCGCTGCTGGGCGACATCCCCGGTCTGGGCTGGCTGTTCCGGCATCAGGTGAAGGCCCGCAACAAAACCAATCTGCTGGTGTTCCTCAAACCGACCATCGTGCGGGATGACGGCGGTGCGCGCGCCATCGCCGAAGAGCGCTATCGCTACATTCTGGGCGACAGCTATGCGCGCCGGACGAGCCCGCTGGCGCTGGATGCCCGCAGCGCGCTGGAAGCGCTGCCCAGCGGCATCAAGTCGCTGCAGGGGGAGGGCGGCGCACCATGAGCCGTCGTCTGCCCTTTGCCTTTGCCCGTGATCAGGGCGTGCTGCTGCTGCCGGATGGCAGCTGGCAGGTGCGCGAGGATGCGGCGCCGGAGGGATGGAGTGAGGTGCTGCGCCTGTTCGGCCCACCGGCACAGGTCGTCCTGCTGACGGAGACGGCCTTCGGCCAGGCCCTGGCGGCGCACTATGCCGAGCATGACGGGGCGGCCGGCGTGGTCGAGGACATCGGCCAGACCCTGGATATTGCCCGGCTGATCGAGTCCCTGCCCACGGTGGAAGATCTGCTGGAGAGCGAGGGCGATGCCCCGATCATCCGCATGATCAATGCGCTGCTGGCGCAGGCCTTGCGCGAGCAGGCCTCCGACATCCACATCGAGCCCTTCGAGGGGTATTCGGTGGTGCGCTTTCGCCTGGACGGCACGCTGCGCGACATTGCCCGTCCGCACCGGGCATTGCATGCCGCCATGGTGTCGCGCATCAAGATCATGGCCAGCCTGGATATTGCCGAGCGGCGCCTGCCGCAGGATGGCCGCATCTCGCTGCGCCTTGGGGGGCGGCCGGTCGACGTCCGGGTCTCGACCCTGCCGACCGGCTTTGGCGAGCGGGTGGTGCTGCGTCTGCTGGACAAGGAGGCCGCCCGCCTGGACCTGGGCGCGCTGGGCATGCCGCCCGACACCCTGGCGGCCGTCGACCGGGTGATTCGTCAGCCGCACGGCATCCTGCTGGTGACCGGGCCGACCGGCTCGGGCAAGACCACCACCCTGTATGCAGCCCTGTCGCGGCTGGATGCCGATCAGACCAACATCATGACCGTCGAGGACCCGGTGGAGTACCACCTGCCGGGTATTGGCCAGACCCAGGTGAATGCCCGCATCGACATGAGCTTTGCCCGTGCCCTGCGCGCCATCCTGCGCCAGGACCCGGATGTCATCATGATCGGCGAGATCCGCGATCTGGAAACCGCCCAGATCGCCATTCAGGCCTCGCTGACCGGCCATCTGGTGCTGGCTACCCTGCATACCAATGATGCCGTCAGTGCCGTGACGCGGCTGGTGGACATGGGGGTGGAGCCATTTCTGCTGGCCTCGTCGCTGCTGGCGGTCATGGCGCAACGGCTGGTGCGACGCTGTTGCCCGGATTGCCGCACCACACGGGCGGGGCCGGTGAGGCATGCCTGCCCGACCTGCGGTGGTAGTGGCTACCGTGGTCGTACCGGTCTGTACGAGTTGTTGCTGGTTGATGCCGAATTGCAGCGGCTGATCCACGGCGCGGCCTCGGAACAGCAACTGCGGCAGCACGCGCAGACGCAGGGAATGCGCAGTCTGCGCGAGGATGGTCTGCGGCTTGTCGAGCGCGGCGAGACCACTCAGGAAGAGGTCTTGCGTGTGACCCGGACCTGAGATGGCCAGCTATCGCTATCAGGCACTCGACAAGGACGGACGGCGCCTCCGTGGAACACTGCAGGCCGAAAGTGCGCGCCAGGCACGCAGCCGCCTGCGCGAACAGGGGCTGATGCCGCTGACGTTGCAGTTGCCAGGCCGGCAGCGGCGCCTGCGCCTGCCGGCCGGCAGTCTGGTGTTGCTGACCCAGCAGTTGTCCACCTTGCTGGAGGCCGGGTTGCCGCTGGAACGAGCGCTCAGCGCCGTCATCGAGCAGACCGGTCAGGGCCCGGCACGGCAGGTGCTGGAAGCGCTGCGCACGGACATTCTGCAGGGGCAAAGTCTGGCCGGGGCGCTGTCCCAGCGTCCCGGCGTGTTTTCGCCGCTGTACCGTGCGCTGATCGAGGCCGGGGAACAGAGTGGCCGTCTGGACAGCGTGCTGGTCCGGCTGGCCGACTATCTGGCCCGGCGTGCCAGCGCAAGGCAGAAACTGATTCAGGCGCTGGCCTATCCGCTGGCCGTCATGCTGGTTGCTTTGCTGGTGGTCAGCGGCCTGATGACCTGGGTGGTGCCGCAGGTTGTCGGGGTGTTTGTCCAGAGCCATCAGACGCTGCCGTGGCTGACGCGGGCCCTGATGGCCCTGTCCGCCGGCTTGCGTGAATGGGGCTGGCTGCTGTTGCCTGGCCTGCTGAGTGTGGTGCTGTGCCTGCGCCGCCTGTTATCGCGGCCGGCATGGCGCCGGCGCAGCGAGTCCCTGCTGCTCGCCCTGCCATTGTTTGGCAGTCTGCTGCTGGCCATCAACACGGCCCGCATGGCCAGCACGCTGGCGATCCTGGTGTCCAGCGGCGTGCCGTTGTTGTCTGCCCTGGCCACCGTCCAGCCGCTGCTCGGCTGTCTGCTGCTGCGTGACGCCATGGACGAGGTCATGACCCAGGTGCGCGAAGGGCAGCCGCTGTCGCGTGCCCTGGCGGCACGCGGCTGTTTTCCCCCGGTGCTGGTGCACCTGGTGGGCAGCGGAGAGTCCAGCGGTACCCTGGCGCTGATGCTGGAGCGGGCCGCCCTGCAGCAGCAACAGGAGGTCGAGCGACGGCTGGGCACCATGAGCGCACTGATGGAACCGCTGCTGATTCTGTGCATGGGGGGCGTGGTGCTGGTGATCGTGCTGGCCATCATGCTGCCGATCATCGACATGAACCAGATGGTGCACTGAGTGCAGCCACCCGATTTCCGGTTTTGCCATCAACCTGCCTTCACGGCGTTTCAAGGAGTTTTCATGCAGTCATCGGCCAAGATGCAGCGCGGCTTCACCCTGATCGAAATCATGGTGGTCATCGTCATCCTCGGGGTATTGGGCGCCCTGGTGGTGCCCAAGGTCATGAGCCGCCCGGATGAGGCCCGGGTGGTGGCGGCACGCCAGGACATCAATGCCCTGATGCAGGCGCTCAAACTGTACCGCCTGGACAACGGTCGTTACCCGACCACGGTCCAGGGCTTGCAGGCGCTGATCCAGCAGCCGGCCACGCCGCCGCTGCCGCGCAACTGGAAACCCGGCGGTTATCTCGAGCGACTGCCGCTTGATCCCTGGGGGACGCCGTATCGTTATCTCAATCCCGGGGCGCATGGCGAGATCGATCTGTGGAGTCTGGGGGCCGATGGCCAGCCGGGCGGCAGCGGCGTCAATGGCGATATCGGCAACTGGATGCAGTGAGGCACGATGCGCGGCTTCACCCTGCTTGAGGTGCTGGTGGTCATGGCCATCATCGGCATCCTGACCACCACCCTGACCCTGTCGATCAGCCCGGACACGCATCGCCAATTGCAGGAAGAAAGCTATCGTCTGGCGCGGATGCTGGAGCAGGGCGTCGCCATGGCAGAGGAGGGCGACCCGCTGGCGCTGCGCTGGCAACCGGCCGGCTATGCCTTCGTGCGGCGCGATGTCGCCGGGCGCTGGCAGCCGGCCGGCGATGACTTCTTTGCGGCGCATGCCTGGCCGGAAGGGGTTCAGGCTCAGATTCTGCGTGCCCCTGCCGCGCAGCCCTGGCCGCTGTGGCAGCAAGGGCAGAGCCCCTGGCTGGTTTTGCGTCTGACCGGCGGCGGGCATCAGGTGGATTTGAGTCTGTCGCCGCTGGGGCGGGTCTCGCTGGACGGCGCGGCGCCATGAGGCAGCAAGGCTTTACCCTGCTGGAGGTACTGGTGGCACTGGCGATTACCGCCATTGCCCTGTCGGCCCTGCTGCGAGTCAGCGGTCTGGCCGCCGAGAACAGTATGGTACTGCGCGAGCGCATGCTGGCAGGCTGGGTGGCCGAAGATCATCTCGCCCTGCTGCAGACGGCAGGGACGCCACCGGTCCCTGGTCTGCAGCAAGGCAGTGTCGAGCTGGACGAGCGGCGCTGGTATTGGCGCCAGCAGGTTTCTCCTTTGTTCGAAGGCAGCTTGCTGCGGATCGAGGTCAGCGTGCAGGCCGATGCCGGGCGGGATTATCCCCTGGCACGGTTAGTGGCCTATTTGCCGGGGGCGCGCTCATGACGGCGCCATCGGCCAGGCAGCAGGGCATGACCCTGATCGAGTTGCTGGTGGCCATGAGTCTGATGGCCATCCTGTCCGTGCTGGGTTACCAGGGCTTCAGTGCCCTGCTGATCGCCCGTGAACGGTTGCTGTCGGTCTCGGCGCAATGGGTCGATCTGGCCCGGGTGTTCGCCCGCGTGGGGCATGATCTTGATCGCCTGCCCCCCCTGGATGGCGCGGATCCCCGGCCCCGCCTGCTGCTGCAGGGCGAACCCACGAATCAGGTGCTGAGCGTCTGGCTGCCCGGCACGCCCTCGCCCGGCAGCCTGGACCAGGTACGCTATCGCGCCGGTCAGGAAGGCCTGGCCTGGTCCAGCAGCCGTGCCGACGGCCAGTTCTTTCCCCTGTTGTCTTCCGGCGCCCGGGTGCAGTGGCGCCTGCAACTGGATGACGGGCGCTGGGTCGAGCAGTGGCACGGCGCTTCGGCCAACCGGCCTCGTTTGCTGGAAATGCAGGTGCGCGACCGTGCCCTGGGCAGCGTGACACGCTTCTGGCGGTTGCCATGAGGCGTCAGTCCGGCATGGCGGTGATCATGGCGCTGTTACTGGTGGCGCTGGCCGCTTCGGCCGCCAGTCTGGTGTTGTGGCAACAGGGGCTGTGGTGGCAGCAGGTGGAAGTGGATCGTCAGCGGGCTCAGATGCGCTTGCTGCTGGATGCCCAGCTGGCCTGGGCGGCAACCCGTCTGCATAGTCGTGCCATCGTGGCGCTGAACCAGTCCTGGGCCCGTCCCTGGCAGGGTAGCGAGGGTGACTATCACTGGCAGGCCCGGCTGCATGACTTGCAGTCAAGGTTGAACCTCAATGCACTGGGTCTGCCGGACGGGCGAGTCAATCAGGACATGCTCGAGGCCTATCAGCGGCTGTTGCAGTCCTTGCAGCTGCCGGGGACGCTGGCCGATCAACTGGTGCGCTGGCAGGGGCTGCGCCCGGCTGATGGCCAGGGCGGCAGTGGTCAAGCGGTACGCGGATTGCGCGACTGGCGGCAACTGGCCGAGGTCAGTGGCTACACCCCGGCCGTCATGCAGCGTTTGGGTCCGCTGGTAAGTCTGCTGCCGAGCTCCTTCAGCCGAATCAATCTGAACACGGCGCCCTTGCCGCTGTTGCAGGCCTTGTTGCCGGAGGTGGCGCCGGCTGCGCTGGCGCGTGTCTTGCAGCAGCGTCGTACCTTGCCGTTTCGTGATCAGGCGGATTTTGCCAGTCGGGTCGGGGCTGCTGCCGTGTTGCGCCCCAGCTTGTTTGCGACCAGCTCGGTGCTGTTTCAGTTGCATGGTGTCGTCCGGCATCAGCGTGCCGAGCGCCATGTCGAGGCCATCCTGCAAGTGGAGGCCGGGCGGGTGCGCCTGCTTCGGCGGGCAGAACCGGGGGCCTTGCCCCCTCTTGCGGAGTGAGATAGCCGATGTCGGTGTTGCGCGTGTATCTGTCGGCCACGACGGCCGAATCGGAAGTGCTCTGGAGCCTGAGCGATGCCCAGGGCCGGACGCTGAGTAGCGGACAGGGAGGGGTGCTGCCCCGGGGGGCTGATCAATGCCTGCTGGTGCTGGCCGCCGGGACGAGTCGCTGTGCGCGCGTGGCATTGCCCGGCGGTACCCGGCGGCAGACCTCGGCCCTGATCGCTTATGCGCTGGAAGAGGGCCTGCTCAATGAGGCGGAGGACAATCGTTATGCCAGCCTGCCGGACAGGACGGATCTGCGGGTGTGTCTGACCGCACAGGCGCCGCTGCAGGCGGTGCTGGGCTGGCTCGGGCGGCAGGGCGTCGCTGTCAGCGCCATCGTGCCTGAGGAGCAGTGCCTGCCCTTGCCGCCTGCGGACACCTGGGTCGTGGCCCGGCGAGAGGCTGTCTGGGCGGTGCGTTTTGCCGACGGGCAGACACTGTGCGTGCCGCATCAGGGGGATGCGCTGTGGGCGACGCTGCGCCGCCGGGGAGAACCTCAGCAACTGTGGCTGTGCGGTGACAGTGCTCTGCCGGATGCGCTGGCGGATCTGCCCTGGCGGCGGCAGCCGGACTGCCGCTGGCAGCAGGCGCAACCGGTCTGCGCTCATGACTTTTCACCCTCTCTGGCGCGCTGGTGGCGCACCCTGCGCCGTGTCCCGGCGCTGTGCCGCGAGGGGGTCGTGCTGTTATCGCTGCTGTCGCTGCTGGAGGGGGGCTGGTTGATGGCGCAGTGGGGCTGGCTCAGCTGGCAGCGTGCACAGCTGGTGGCTCAGATGCAGCAGTTGGCGCAGCCTATGGGGGTGACGCCGCGGCCCGCTGGTGCCGAAGTGCTGGACCAGGCCCGCCAGCAGCTGGCACAGCGACGGCTGCAGCATGGGCTGGCACAGGACGGCGACTTGCTGCCGATGCTGGCCGCCCTGCCTTCCGGGCTGGCCGAGGCCGGGGCATTGCAGGGACTGCACTATCGGCAAGGTTTGCTGACCCTGCAGGGCAGCCGACCCTTCCCGCGCCTGAGCCGTGAACAATCCCGACTGTTGGCGCAGGGGGGCTGGCACGTGGCGCAGGCCGATGCCCTGCAACTGACGCTGCGCTTTGCCGCCCGCCCCGACGCGGAGGGGGCATGGTGAGCCGCCTGGTCTGGCGTCGACCGCGCTGGCTGTCGCGGGCTGTGCGTCCGTGGCGATTGCTCTGGCCGCCGCTGGCGCTGCTGCTCCTGCTTGGCCTGCAATACGGCGTGTGGCGCGGGCCACTGTGGCAGGCGGTGCAGACCTCGCGTCAGGTTCTGATCGAAGTGCAGGGCGACGCAGCCCGTCTGCAGGCCGTCGCGCAGGACTGGCAGGCGCTGCGCGGGCAAAGTGTCCAACCGTCGCTGCCCCTGGCGCAGCTTCCCGAGCGTCTGGCGCAACTGGCCGAGGCGCAGGGGCTGGATCATCACGATTGGCAGTGGTCCCGGCAGGCTGACGGCGTGCGGCTGGCGGGGCGGGTTGCCTTTGATGGCTGGCTGCACCTGCTGGCCGAGCTGCAGCAGCGCCATGCAGTGCGCGTCAGCCAGCTGCGCGTGCAGGCCGTGGGGTCTGGGCTGGTCGAGGTTGATGCGGTATTCAGCGGTGCCCGGCCCTGAGCGCGATCTGTCAGGTGGTCAGTACTTATCTTCACGTCGTCTTTGTTTACGTTCATGTCGCAAAAATATAAGTTTCTGTTGCCAGAAAAGGCTGATGATCATATGATGAGAAGGTTTGGCAAAACGGGACGAGCGCGTGGCGCCAGTCCCGTTATTCACGTCAGACAATCATAAAAAGACTCACCAGGAGCCAGCCGTGTCAGCAACAGCCGCTATTCTCGCACTGGCCGACGGCAGCCTTTTCACGGGGCACGCCATCGGCGCCACCGGCCTGTCGGTCGGTGAGGTGGTATTCAATACTGCCATCACGGGGTATCAGGAAATCCTCAGCGATCCCTCATACTGCAAGCAACTCGTCACCTTGACGTATCCCCATATCGGAAACGTCGGCGCGAATTCGGAAGACAACGAATCTCGCGCCGTTTTTGCATCTGGGCTCATCGTGCGCGATGTCCCGCTGCGACACAGCAACTTCCGGGCCGGACAATCGCTGTCCGACTACCTGCGCGAACACAAGGTGGTGGCGATTGGCGGCATCGACACCCGACGATTGACGCGTATCCTGCGCGAAGGCGGGGCCCAGGCCGGCACCATCATGGCCGGGGACATCGACCCTGCGCGCGCCGTGGCACTGGCACAGGCCTTCGGTTCGATGGCCGGCCAGGATCTGGCGCGCGAAGTCAGCTGCACCTCCCCTTATGAATGGCAGGAGGGCGAATGGCGTCTCGGCCAGGGCTTCGTGCCGCGCCGCGATGTGGCGCGCCATGTGGTGGCCTACGACTTTGGCGTCAAGCACAACATTCTGCGCATGCTGGCCGAACGCGGCTGCCGCCTGACCGTGGTGCCGGCTACCACGCCGGCCGACGAAGTGCTGGCGCTGCAACCTGACGGGGTCTTCCTGTCCAATGGCCCCGGGGATCCGGAGCCTTGTGACTACGCCATTCGTGCTATCCGCCAGTTACTGGATCTGCGCATGCCGCTGTTCGGTATCTGCCTTGGCCACCAGTTGCTGGCGTTGGCAAGCGGCGCCCGAACCGGCAAGATGAAGTTCGGCCATCATGGCGCCAATCACCCGGTGCAGGATCTCGACAGCGGGCGGGTGATGATCACCAGCCAGAACCATGGTTTTCATGTCGATGAAACCTCGTTGCCGGCCAATGTGCGCGTGACGCACCGCAGCCTGTTCGACGGCACGGTGCAGGGCATCAGCCTGACCGACCGTCTGGCCTTCGGTTTTCAAGGTCACCCGGAAGCCAGTCCGGGACCTCAGGATGTGGCCTATCTGTTCGATCGCTTCACTGTGGCCATCGACCAGCAACGTGCCCGTACCCGCGCCTGAGCCAACGACTAAGGAGAACCGGATGCTGGGGATTACCGACCTGACTACCTACGTGCTTGGTGTGATCGTGATTGTGCTGTTGCCCGGACCGAATTCGCTGTATGTGCTGTCCGTGGCGGCACAGCGCGGTATCGGCCAGGGCTTTCGCGGCGCCTGTGGCATTTTCGTCGGGGACTCGGTGCTGATGACGCTGGCGGCCACCGGGGCGGCCTCGCTGCTCAAGACCAATCCGCTGCTGTTTGCCGGCATCAAGTATGCCGGCGGGGCATATCTGGCCTGGCTGGGTATCGCCATGCTGCGCGGCAGCGTGCGCTCCTGGCGGCTGCGCGGCCAGGATGTGCCGGAGGCCAGTGTGCCGGCCATCGCCCTGTCGCGACCGTTCAGCCGTTCGCTCGGTATCAGCCTGATGAATCCCAAGGCCATCCTGTTCTTCGTGTCGTTCTTCGTGCAATTCGTCGATCCGGCCTACCCGCATCCGGCCCTGACCTTCCTGGCGCTCGGCGCCATCCTGCAATGTTTCAGCGCGCTCTATCTGTCGACGCTGATCTTTGCCGGTACGCGACTGGCGCATGCCTTCCGACGACGCCAGGGGCTGTCGTCGGTGCTCAAGGGCGGGGTCGGGGCCATGTTCCTCGGCTTCGGCGCCAAGCTCGCCATGGCGAGCCTGGGCTAGCAAAAACAAAGACATCCATGATGAGCGTGCAATATGCCAAAACGTACTGACATCAAGAGCATCCTGATTATCGGCGCCGGCCCGATCGTGATCGGCCAGGCGTGCGAATTCGACTATTCCGGCGCACAAGCCTGCAAGGCCCTGCGCGAAGAGGGCTACAAGATCGTTCTGGTCAACTCCAATCCGGCCACCATCATGACCGACCCGGAAATGGCCGACGTGACCTATATCGAGCCGATCAACTGGCAGGTGCTGGAAAAGATCATTGCCAAGGAACGGCCCGATGCCCTGCTGCCGACCATGGGCGGTCAGACCGCCCTGAACTGCGCGCTCGACCTGGCGCGACATGGCGTGCTCGAGCGCTATGGCGTCGAACTGATCGGCGCCTCCGAAGATGCCATCGACAAGGCAGAAGACCGTGGCCGCTTCAAGGAGGCCATGGAAAAGATCGGCCTGTCCTGCCCGCTGTCCTTTGTGGCGCAAAGCATGGAGGAGGCCCTGGCCGCCCAGAGCCAGGTCGGCTTCCCGACCCTGATCCGCCCCAGCTTCACCATGGGCGGTTCCGGCGGCGGCATTGCCTACAACCGCGAGGAGTTTGCCGCCATCTGCGAGCGTGGTTTCGAGGCCTCGCCCACCCACGAGCTGCTGATCGAGCAGTCGGTACTGGGCTGGAAAGAGTACGAGATGGAGGTGGTGCGCGATTGCAAGGACAACTGCATCATCATCTGCTCGATCGAGAACTTCGACCCGATGGGGGTGCATACCGGTGACTCGGTCACCGTGGCGCCGGCGCAGACGCTGACCGACAAGGAATACCAGCTGATGCGCAATGCCTCGATCGCGGTACTGCGCGAGATCGGCGTCGATACCGGCGGCTCCAACGTGCAGTTCGCCATCAACCCCGAAGACGGCCGCATGATCGTCATCGAAATGAACCCGCGGGTCTCGCGCTCCTCGGCGCTGGCTTCCAAGGCGACCGGCTTCCCGATTGCCAAGGTGGCGGCCAAGCTGGCCGTCGGCTACACCCTGGACGAGCTGAAGAACGACATTACCGGCGGCGCTACCCCGGCGTCGTTCGAGCCGTCCATCGACTACGTGGTCACCAAGATCCCGCGCTTTGCCTTCGAGAAATTCCCGCTGGCCGACGACCGTCTCACCACCCAGATGAAATCGGTGGGCGAAGTCATGGCCATCGGCCGCAGCCTGCAGGAGTCGATGCAGAAGGCCCTGCGCGGACTGGAGACCGGTCTGAGCGGTTTTGATCCGCGCTCGACTGACCCGGAGGAAATCCGCCACGAACTGGGTGCGCCCGGCCCGGAGCGGATCCTGTACGTGGCCGATGCCTTCCGCGTCGGCATGAGTCTGGACGAAGTGTTCGAAGAGTCGCACATCGACCCCTGGTTCCTGGCGCAGATCGAGGACCTGGTCCACGAAGAGCAGGCGCTCGGCGGCCAGTCGCTGGCGGCGCTGGACCATGACGCGCTGTTCCGTCTCAAGCGCAAGGGGTTCTCCGATGCCCGGCTGGCCACCCTGCTGGGCGTCCCGGCTGCCGAAGTACGTGCACGGCGCTGGGCGCTGAAGGTGCGTCCGGTCTACAAGCGTGTTGACACCTGCGCGGCCGAGTTCGCGACCTCGACGGCCTATCTGTACTCCACCTACGAGGAGGAGTGCGAGGCCGCGCCTTCGGCGCGCAAGAAAATCATGGTGCTGGGCGGCGGGCCGAACCGCATCGGCCAGGGCATCGAATTCGACTACTGCTGCGTGCATGCGGCCCTGAGTCTGCGCGAGTCCGGCTTCGAGACCATCATGGTCAACTGCAACCCGGAAACCGTTTCCACCGACTACGACACCTCGGACCGCCTGTACTTCGAGCCGCTGACGCTGGAAGACGTGCTGGAGATCGTGCATGTCGAGCAGCCGTTCGGCGTGATCGTGCAGTATGGCGGGCAGACGCCGCTCAAGCTGGCGCGTGCGCTGGAAAGCTATGGCGTCCCGATCATCGGCACCTCGCCGGACATGATCGATGCCGCCGAAGACCGCGAGCGTTTTCAGAAGATGCTGCAGTCGCTCGGACTCAAACAGCCGGAAAACCGCACCGCCAGGAGCCCGGAAGAGGCCTTGCGCCTGGCGGCCGAGATCGGCTATCCGCTGGTGGTGCGTCCGTCCTATGTGCTGGGGGGGCGGGCGATGGAGATTGTCCACGCCGAGGCCGATCTGGAGCGCTACATGCGCGAGGCGGTCAAGGTGTCCAACGACAGCCCGGTGCTGCTCGACAGCTTCCTCAATGACGCCATCGAAGTGGATGTCGACTGCGTGGCCGACGGCAAGCAGGTGGTGATCGGCGGCATCATGGAGCACGTCGAACAGGCCGGGGTGCACTCCGGCGATTCGGCCTGCTCGCTGCCGCCGTTCAGCCTGTTCCCGTCCCTGCGCGATGAAATTCGCCGCCAGACCATCGCCATGGCCCGCGCCCTGAACGTTGTTGGCCTGATGAATGTGCAGTTCGCCATCCAGCGCGACGAGATCTACGTGCTGGAGGTCAATCCGCGGGCCAGCCGGACGGTGCCGTTTGTCTCCAAGGCCACCGGGGTGCCGCTGGCCCGGGTGGCGGCACGCGCCATGGCGGGTATCTCGCTGGCCGAGCAGCGCGTCGAGCGCGAGGTGGTGCCGGCCTACTATTCGGTCAAGGAAGCGGTGTTCCCCTTCATCAAGTTCCCGGGGGTCGATACGGTGCTCGGGCCGGAGATGAAGTCGACCGGCGAAGTGATGGGGGTGGGCAAGAGTTTTGCCGAGGCCTTCGTCAAGAGCCAGCTGGCTGCCGGCGACGTGCTGCCCAAGTCGGGCAAGGTGTTGTTGTCGGTACGCGACACTGACAAGAACGGTGTCATTGAAATCGCCCGCGAGCTGCAGCGGCTGGGTTTTGGCGTTTGCGCCACACGAGGTACCGCCCGCAGTCTGCTCGATGCCGGCATCGTGGTTCAGCGCGTCAACAAGGTCACTGAGGGCCGTCCGCACGTGGTCGACATGATCAAGAACGGCGAGATTGCCCTGGTGGTGAATACGGTGACCGAGAAGCGTCAGGCGCTGCAGGACAGCCGCTCGATCCGTCGCTCTGCCCTGCAGGCGCGCATCCCGCTGCACACCACGCTGGCCGGCGCCAAGGCGGTCTGCCTGGGTCTGGCGCATGCGGCTGACTTCGACGTGTACAGCGTGCAGGAACTCCATGCCTTGCTGGGAGATCAAATCCGCTGATTGACAGGGTGATGCAAGCGTCGGGCTTTGAATGCCGGACAATTTGCCGTTACAATCAGCATTAAAGTTAGCAGCAGCCAAGCCGCCGTCCCGTACGGCGGCTTGTGTTTTTGATGATGGCGGGCATTCCGCCGCTGGAGAGAAAGAATGAGTAAAGTCCCGTTGACCGTGCGTGGCGCAGAAATGCTCAAAGAAGAACTGCAACGCCTGAAGAGCGTTGAGCGTCCCGCCGTGATCGAGGCCATCGCCGAAGCGCGTTCGCACGGCGACTTGTCGGAAAATGCCGAATACGATGCCGCCAAGGAACGCCAGGCCTTCGTCGAAGGGCGTATCGCCGATCTGGAGAGCAAGTTGTCCAACGCCCAGATCATCGATCCGGCCACGCTGGATGCCGAAGGACGCATCGTCTTTGGCACCACTGTCTCGCTGATGGATCTGGAAACCGAAGACAAAGTCACCTACCAGATCGTCGGCGACGATGAGGCCGACATCAAGCTGGGCAAGGTATCGGTCAATTCGCCGATCGCCCGTGCACTGATCGGCAAGGAAGAAGGCGACGTGGCTGAAGTCATGGCGCCGGGCGGTGTGCGCGAATACGAAGTGCTGGAAGTGCAATACATCTGACGCGGGGGATGCCATGGACGGCTTGAAGGCGGTTGCCAAAACCTTCTGGATCGGCGGTATGTGGGCCATCGGCATTCTGGTGACGCCGGTGCTGTTTGCCCTGCTCGATCGCATGTCGGCCGGCATGGTGGCCGGACGGCTGTTCCAGTCCATTGCCTGGGTGGGGCTGGTGTGCGGGACCTTCCTGCTGGTTCACGTCATCTGGAAAGAGGGCGTGCGCGGGCTGAAAACCGCCGCCTTCTGGCTGGTGTTCGGCATGCTGGTGTGCACGGTGATCAACCAGTTCGCCGTCTCGCCAATCATCAGCAATCTGAAGCAGCACATGAACCAGGCGGCAGAAGGCCTGTTTGGCGGCGGTTTTGGCACCTGGCACGCGATCTCCAGCCTGATTTATCTGGTGCAGAGCCTGATGGGGCTGGTGTACGTGATCAAGGTCGACAGCGGGAAATGAAAAACGGGCCGACTGGCCCGTTGCGGATCAAGGCGCTGCTTTCAGCGCCTTCTTGCTTTTTGGCAGCACGATGCGCTGCTTGTCGGACGGTCGCCAGATGACCAGCAGCTTGCCGATATGCTGTACCGGTGCGGCGTCGAGCTGATCACAGATCTGCTCGAACATGGCGATGCGCGCGTCGCGGTCATCGCCCTGCACGCGGATCTTGATCAGTTCGTGAGCGTCCAGGCTGATGGCGATTTCACGCATCACCGACTCGGACAGACCCTGGTTGCCGATCATCACCACCGGATCGACACCATGAGCCAGACCCTTGAGGTACTGGCGCTCAAAGGTAGCAAGTTCAATTTTCATGTATGGGTAAATTCCTGACTAAAAGCGGATTTTACTAGAATTTAGTCATAATCCCAATCACTTGCCAGAAACAACGAGCCATCCAGTATGAAACGAAGCAAATCCAGCAATGCCTGGCTGCAGGAACATGTGAACGATCCTTATGTGCACATGGCACAGAAAGACGGCTATCGCGCCCGTGCGGCGTACAAGCTGCTGGAAATCAACGAGAAAGACAAACTGATTCGCCCGGGTACCGTGCTGGCTGATCTGGGCAGTGCCCCGGGCAGCTGGTCGCAGGTGGCGGCGCGTATCGTCGGCGATCAGGGGCGGGTGTTCGCCCTGGATATCCTGCCGATGGATCCGGTGCCGGGGGTGAACTTCATTCAGGGAGACTTCCGCGAGGAAGAAGTGCTGGAGCAGTTCATCGAGCTGCTCGACGGCCGGGCACTGGATCTGGTGATCTCCGACATGGCGCCGAATATCTCCGGCATGAGCAGTATTGATCAGGCGCGCAGCTTCCTCCTGACCGAGCTGGCACTGGACTTCGCCCGCGATCACCTCAAGCCGGGCGGGCATTTCCTGGTCAAGGTTTTCCAGGGCAGCGAGTTCCAGGCCTATATGAAAGCCATGCGCGAACTGTTCGGCGAAGTGCTGACACGCAAGCCCAAGGCCTCGCGCGATCGCTCCAGCGAGGTCTATCTGCTGGGTCGTGGCCGGCGCTGAGCTTGCAATTTGCCTACTCAGCCCAATATCTGACAACGGAACGACAATCCGGCATGCCGCGTGAAGTTTTCGCACGTGCCTGTGGCGATGAAAGCCCGGTGGATACTGTCATTGCGCTTGGTCGCATGTGACGACGCTGACATTAAGCGCGCCGGGGGTTACAATCCGAATCAATCGGAAACCAGCAAGTAGGGCACAGAGGAGTCCGCGCGAGTGAACAATATCGGCAAAAATATCGCCATCTGGATCATTATTGGTGTTGTGCTGATGACGGTATTCAATCAGCTCAACAAAAAGCAGGAAACACAGGACCTGGTTGTTTATTCCCAGTTCATTAGCGACGTCGAATCCGGCAAGGTCACCAACCTGACCATCGAGGGCAACCCCCTGCGCGGCCAGTGGCTCAAGGGCAAGCGTGCCGACGGTTCGACCTTCACCACCTACGCGCCCTACGACCCGCAGCTGGTGGATGACCTGATCAAGAACAACGTTCGCTTTGCCGCCAAGCCGGAAGAAGAACCGAGCATGCTGATGAACATCTTCATCAGCTGGTTCCCGATGCTGCTGCTGATCGGCGTCTGGGTCTTCTTCATGCGCCAGATGCAGGGTGGTGGCAAGGGCGGTGCCTTCTCGTTCGGCAAGAGCAAGGCACGCATGCTGGACCAGGACAGCAATACCGTCACCTTCGCCGATGTCGCCGGTTGCGACGAGGCCAAGGAAGAGGTCAAGGAAATCGTCGATTACCTGCGCGACCCGAGTCGTTACCAGAGCCTGGGTGGCCGCATCCCGCGCGGCATCCTGCTGTGCGGTAGCCCGGGTACCGGTAAAACCTTGCTGGCCAAGGCGATTGCCGGTGAGGCCAAGGTCCCGTTCTTCAGCATCTCCGGTTCCGATTTCGTGGAAATGTTCGTCGGTGTCGGTGCCGCCCGTGTGCGCGACATGTTCGAACAGGCGAAGAAGAGCTCGCCCTGCATCATCTTCATTGATGAAATCGACGCTGTCGGTCGTCAGCGTGGCGCCGGTCTCGGCGGTGGCAACGACGAGCGCGAACAGACACTGAACCAGTTGCTGGTGGAGATGGACGGTTTCGATACCAACACGACCGTCATCGTGATTGCCGCCACCAACCGTCCGGACGTGCTGGACCCGGCGCTGCAGCGTCCCGGCCGCTTTGACCGTCAGGTTGTGGTTCCGCTGCCGGATATCCGCGGTCGCGAGCAAATTCTGTCGGTGCACATGCGCAAGGTACCGATTGCCGCCGACGTCGAAGCCACCATCATTGCCCGCGGTACCCCGGGTTTCTCCGGTGCCGATCTGGCCAATCTGGTGAATGAAGCCGCCCTGTTCGCCGCACGCCGCAACAAGCGTCTGGTCGACATGGAAGACTTCGAGGCAGCCAAGGACAAGATCATGATGGGCGCCGAGCGCAAGTCGATGGTCATGAACGAGGACGAGAAGCGCAATACCGCCTATCACGAGTCCGGTCATGCGGTCGTCGCCAAGCTGCTGCCCAAGACTGATCCGGTACACAAAGTCACCATCATCCCGCGTGGCCGTGCCCTGGGCGTGACCATGCAGCTGCCGGAAGAAGACCGTTACGCCTACGATCGTGAATATCTGCTCAATCGGATTGCCATCCTGTTTGGTGGCCGCATTGCCGAAGAGCTGTTCATGAACCAGATGACCACCGGCGCTTCCAACGACTTCGAGCGCGCCACCCAGATGGCACGCGACATGGTCACCCGTTACGGTATGTCCGATCGCCTCGGCCCGATGGTGTATGGCGAGAACGAGGGCGAGGTCTTCCTCGGCCGCTCGATCACCACCCACAAGAATCTGTCTGAAGCCACCATGCAGCTGGTTGACCAGGAGATCCGCCGCGTGATCGACGAGCAGTACAGCCTGGCCCGTCGCCTGCTGGAGGAAAACCGCGACAAGGTGGAAGCCATGACCGCTGCGCTGCTCGAATGGGAAACCATCGATGCCGGCCAGATCAACCAGATCATGGCAGGCGAAGTGCCGACCGCGCCGCAGGGCATGGCGGCACTGGGCAAGAACGACAATCCTCCGCCGGCCGATCTGGCGCCGGTGGCTTCCTGATCTTCTCATGCAGACTGGCGGGGTTTCCCCGCCAGTCTTTCCATTTTGACTGCCATGATGCAATGCGGCCGTTTCCAGCTTGATCTGTCCCGTCCCCTGGTGATGGGCATTCTCAATGTCACGCCTGATTCGTTTTCCGACGGTGGCCGGTTCGACGCGCCCGATGCGGCACTGGCGCAGGCCGAACGGCTGTTGGCCGAGGGCGCCGACCTGCTGGATATCGGTGGCGAATCGACACGTCCCAATGCGCCCTTTGTCAGCCCGCAGCAGGAGATGGACCGGGTATTGCCGGTTCTGGCACGGCTGCAGGGGTGCGGTGTGCCCCTGTCGCTGGATACCCGGCGCCGCGAGGTGATGCGCGAGGCGCTGACCATCGGCATCGATCTCATCAATGACGTATCGGCGCTGGAAGACGAGGGCGCCGTGGCGCTGATGGCCGACTGCGAGGCCGGGATCTGCCTGATGCACAAGCAGGGCAATCCGGACACCATGCAGCACGATCCGCACTATCAGGATGTGGTGGACGAGGTCGGCAGCTATCTGCAACGGCGCGTGGCGCTGTGCCTGGATGCCGGCATCGCCCGCGAGCGTCTGCTGGTGGACCCGGGCTTCGGCTTCGGCAAGACCCTGGCGCACAACCTGGCGCTGTTGCGCGCCTTGCCGCAGCTGCAGGCGCGCGCCGGTGTGCCCCTGCTGGTCGGCCTGTCGCGCAAGTCGATGCTGGGTGCCATCACCGGAGAGCGCGTGGCCAGCGAGCGTCTCGGGGCCAGCGTGGCCGTCGCGATGGAATCGGCACGCCGCGGTGCCGCGGTGATCCGGGTACATGATGTCAAGGCAACACGCCAGGCACTGCAAGTGCTGGCCGCGTTGCAGCAAGAATAACCTTGAGCAGGATGAATACGATGTCTCGCAAATACTTTGGCACCGATGGGGTGCGTGGCGAAGTCGGCCAGTTTCCGATTACTCCCGAGTTTGTCCTCAAGCTCGGTTATGCCGCCGGCCGCGTGCTGGTCAATCATGATCGCGACCAGCATCCGACGGTCCTGATCGGCAAGGACACCCGCATTTCCGGCTATATGCTGGAAGCGGCTCTGCAGGCCGGCTTTACCGCCGCCGGGGTCAATGTGCTGCTCACCGGGCCGCTGCCGACCCCGGGCATTGCCTACCTGACACGCGCATTGCGTTTGTCGGCCGGGGTCATGATCTCGGCCTCGCACAACCCCTTCCACGATAACGGCATCAAGTTCTTCGCCGAAGGCGGCATCAAGCTGGATGACCGCATTGAGCTGGAAATTGAAGCCATGCTGGACGAGCCGCTGGAAACCAAGCCCTCGACCGGGCTGGGACGTGCCCGTCGCATTGAAGGCGCGGCCGAGCGCTATATCGAATTCTGCAAGAGCAGCTTCCCCAATGATCGCGATCTGAGGGGCCTCAAGCTGGTGGTCGACTGCGCCCATGGCGCGACCTACCACATTGCCCCCAAGGTGTTCCACGAACTGGGCGCCGAGGTCATCGTCATCGGTGGCGAGCCGAACGGCTACAATATTAACGACAAGGTGGGGGCCACCCATACCAAGACCCTGCAGGCGGCCGTGCTGCAGCACGAGGCCGACTTCGGCATCGCGCTGGATGGCGATGGCGACCGGCTGATGATGGTGGATCGCACGGGGCGGGTTTATGACGGCGACCAGCTGATCTATGTGATCGCCAAGGCGCGGGCTGCGCGGGGTGAACTCAAGGGTGGCATTGCCGGTACCGTGATGACCAATCTGGGCATGGAGCTGGCACTGAAGAAGCAGGGCGTCGAATTCGGCCGGGCCAAGGTGGGTGACCGCTACGTGCTGGAGATGCTGCACGCCAATGGCTGGCAGGTCGGCGGCGAAGCTTCCGGTCACATCCTGTGTCTGGACAAGCACAGCACCGGCGATGGCATCATTTCCGCCCTGCAGGTACTCAACAGCCTGCGCGAGCTGTCCGCCGATCTGGCCGGTATCTGTGCCGACTGGCAGCCCTTCCCGCAGACCCTGATCAACGTCCGCCTCAAAGGCCAGGACTGGAAGCAGGCGGCACAGGAGACCCTGGCTCAGGCAGAAACCGCACTGGCCGGTCATGGCCGGGTGGTATTGCGCCCGAGCGGGACCGAACCGGTGGTGCGGGTGATGGTCGAAGCCGATGCCGCCGAACTGGCCGACAAGTGGGCTCGCGCCATCGCCGCCGCCATCGAGGCGGCCGCTGCCTGATCCTGGCCAGCGGTCAGGCCGTTGTCCGCGACGACGGCCTGACTGACGGGCGCTCAGGTGCTCAGACGTAGATCTTGGGAACCCGCAGGGTCACGCCGCACATCAGCTCGTAGGCCAGGGTGCCGACCGCTGCCGCGACGTTTTCCAGCGGAATGTCTTCCCCCCACAACACCACGCGACTGCCGACGCCGGCCTGTTCGATGTGGCTGATGTCCACCGCCAGCATGTCCATCGACACCCGGCCCACTGTGCCGGAGCGAATGCCGTCGATGCTGACCGGTGTGCCGTTCGGTGCAATGCGCGGATAGCCGTCAGCATAGCCGCAGGCGACGATGCCGATGCGCATCGGCTTGTCGGCCGTGAAGCGGCAGCCATAGCCGACATTGTCGCCGGGCTGCAGGTACTGCACGGCGATGATGTCGGCCGAGAGGGTCATGGCCGGAATCAGCCCCAGATCGCGCCCGGTCTGCCCTTCGAACGGCGAGCAGCCATACAGCGTGATGCCGGGACGTACCCGGTCGCAGTGGGTGTGCGGGTGATGGAACACGGCAGCGGAGTTGGCGGCACTGACGGCCAGACCCGATTCACGGGCGATGGGCTCGAAGCGCTGCCACTGATCCGCCACGCCGCGTTCGTCATCGGCACTGGCAAAGTGGGTCATGATGGTCGACAGCTGGACATCCGGCATGTTGCGCAGTTGCTGGAGCGCCAGGCGGACCTGGCGCGGCTGGAAGCCAAGGCGGTTCATGCCGCTGTTGACCTTCAGCCAGGCGTCAAACTGGCCATGACGGAAATGGGCATCGGCCAGCCAGGCCAGCTGATGCTCGCTATGGATGGCGCCGGCAATGCCGTGTGCGGCCATCAGAATGGTTTCCTGCTTCTCGAAAGGGCCTTCCAGCAGCGCGAGCGGCTGGCGGATGCCGGCCTTGCGCAGCGCCAGCGCGTCTTCGAGATTCAGCATGGCAAAGCCATCTGCCTCCTCGGCCAGTGCAGTGGCGACCTCCATGGCACCATGGCCATAGGCATTGGCCTTGATGACGGCATAGGCCTGGCTGCCCGGGGCCTGATGGCGGGAATGGCGGTAGTTATGCTTGATGGCGGAGAGGTTGATCTCAACGCGAATGGGGCGAGTCATGTTCGGGGTATCGTCACAGTAGGTGTGTTATTATATTCTCCTCTTGCCTTGCTGGGGCATTGTCCATCAGCACTTTCTTGTCATGAGGGCGGAGTCAGGCAACGGTAGATGGATATTCTTCAGATTCTGATCGACTTCTTCACCGGTTACGGCTATCTGGCCGTGTTCACGGTGTTGCTGCTGTGCGGTTTCGGTGTGCCGATTCCCGAGGATATTACCCTGGTGGCGGGTGGCATCATTTCCGGTCTGGGGTATACCAATGTCCACACGATGTTCTTCGTCGGCATGCTGGGTGTGCTGATCGGTGATGGGGCCATGTTCCTGCTCGGCCGCCGGCTGGGCAAACGGGTGCTGAAGTTCCGGCCGATCGCCCGCATTCTGACCCCGGCGCGTTTCCGTGCCGTCCAGCAGCAGTTCTCCCGCTACGGCCACTGGGTGCTGTTCGTGGCCCGTTTCCTGCCCGGACTGCGCTCACCGATTTTCATCACGGCCGGCATGACCCGCCGTGTGCCTTACTGGCGTTTCCTGCTGCTCGATGGTTTTGCCGCGCTGATCTCGGTCCCCCTGTGGGTGTACATGGGCTATTACGGTGCCGCCAACCGCGACGTGCTGCTGACCTGGATCCACCGCGGTCAGGCCGGCATCCTCACCCTGGCTGTCGGCGGGGTGCTGCTGGGGATCTACCTGATCCGCCGTGCCCGCAAGAAGCGTGCGGCGGCAGAGGCCCGCCTCAAAAACACCTCACCCGCCGAAGCGGGTGATCAGTGAATCGCGCTCAGTCGATTTTCAGCAGCTCGACTTCAAAGACCAGTACGGCGTTCGGCGGAATCACGCCGCCGGCGCCACGTGCCCCATAGCCCAGTTCCGGCGGGATGGTCAGCTTGCGGACGCCGCCGACCTTCATGCCTGCCACGCCCTGATCCCAGCCTTTGATCACATGCCCGGCCCCCAGCGGAAAGCTGAACGGCTGAAAGCGGTCCTTGCTCGAGTCGAATTTCTTGCCATCCGTCAGCCAGCCGGTGTAATGCACGGTGACTTCCTTGCCCGGCGTGGCTTCGGCGCCTTCGCCAACGGTGATGTCTTCGATGATCAGTTCAGTGGTCATGATGTGTTCCGTGGAAATGAATAAGCGAAGCGGATTGTAGCAGGCCATGGCTTACCCTGTTGTATTCGCGGCTTGTTTTTCCGCGGCCAAACCATAACAATCAAATCAGCAGCCATCCTTTTCCGACCGTTCTGGAGGTGCCATGGAGCTGACCCATGATTCCGTCACCGAGCACGTCATCATTCGCGAAGTCCTGCCAGGCCGGATCCGGCACTGGCTGCAGCTGGCGCTGGAGGATCTGCAGCGCGCCTCGGCCGATGCCTTGTTTTATGGGGCGATCTTCGTGCTGATGGGCTATGCCGCTACCGGCTTCTTCTCCGCCACGCCGCTGGTGGTGCTGATTTTGTCTTCGCTGTTCCTGCTGACCGGGCCGTTCATGGCCATCGGCCTGTATGACCTGGCGCGCCAGCGCGAAGGGATCAAGCGGCACGGGCAGGTCTCGCTGTGGCGCAGTCTGCTGGCCTGGCGCCACAATCTGCAGGGCATCTCGCTCTATGCGGCCATGCTGGCGGTGCTGGCCTTCTGCTGGTTCCGGCTGTCGCTGCTGCTGTTTACCCTGTTTTTTGGTGCCGCCATGCTGCCTTCCCTTGGCGACATCCTGCTGCACCTGTCGCGCACGCCCAATGCCGCTTTTTTGCTGAGCTACTTTGCCGCCGGCCTGCTGTTTGCCCTGGTGGCCTTCGTCGCCAGTGTCATTGCCGTGCCGATGATGCTGGACAAGGAGGTCGACACCATGACCGCCATGCTCATCAGCCTGCGGGTGGTGCAAAAGAACATCAAGACAATGACATGGTGGGCCGCTATCATCGTGGTATTGACTGGTATCGGCCTGGCAACCTACCTGATCGGTCTGGTGTTCACCATGCCTCTGATCGCTCTCGCCAGCTGGCACGCCTACCGCGATACCGTCTCCTACCAATATTGAGGCAGATCCGCCCGGGCCGGGTCTGCGACCCGACCCGAGGTGCGATGCATGACCGTCCAGATTGTTTTTCCCGATCGTGACAGCCTGCCTGTCGAACTGCCTGCCTTTGCCTTCCCCCACCAGTTGCAGTGTCATGGCGAAACCGCTCCGGCCCAGTTGCTGGAGCGTTGTGCAGACGCCGAGGTGCTGATCGTCAACAAGGTGCCGCTGCGGCGTGAACTGCTGCAGCAATTGCCCAAGCTCAGGCTGATCGCCGTGGCCGCGACCGGGGTGAACAATGTGGATCTGGCTGCCTGCCACGAGCAGGAAATTGCCGTGTGCAACGTCCGCCATTACGGCGACGACACGGTGGCAGAGCATGCCTTCATGCTGATGCTGGCGCTGGCGCGCAATCTGCCCTACTACCGCCAGGCCGTCCTGGCCGGCGAGTGGGCACGTTCGCGCCAGTTTTGCCTGTATGGCGAGCCCGTGCGCGACATGGCTGGGCGTACGCTGGTCATCATCGGCTCCGGCGGGATCGGTCAGGCGCTGGCCGTCCGCGCCCGGGCGTTTGGCATGCAGGTGGTTTTCGCCGAGCGCCGGGGCGTCTCCACGCCAAGGCCTGGTTACTGTCTGTTTGAGGACGGTTTGCGTCGTGCCGACGTGCTGTCGCTGCACTGTTTGCTGACGCCGGAGACCCGCGGGCTGATCGATGCGGCGGCGCTGTCGCTGATGCGTCGAGATGCGCTGCTGATCAATACCGCCCGCGGCGAACTGGTAGATGAGGCGGCCTTGCTGGCGGCCCTGCAGGGCGGCAGGCTGGGCGGGGCAGGGTTGGACGTGCTGAGTGTCGAGCCGGCGCCGGAAGACCACATTCTGAGCCGCGTCGCGCTGCCCAATCTGATCGTCACGCCGCATGTGGCCTGGGCCAGTCAGCAGGCGATGACACGGCTGGCACAGCAGGTGGTGGACAATGTCAGTTCGTATTACGCCGGCAATTTGCAAAACCGGGTGGTGTGAGGCTGGACCTGTCCACGCAGCGGGGACAGGCGGCGGCTAGAGTTCGTCCAGCGTCGGGCGCGGGGTCTCTTCCGCGCCCATGCCCAGCCTGGCGCGTACTGCGCTCAGGTAGACGTTGACGTCCGGCGGGGTGTGGTTGCGCTGCGACTGCCAGATCATCTCGGCCAGGCAGTCCATCATGGCGTGCTGCGCAGCATGTTCGTCCCCCAGGCGCAGCGCCAGTTGCGCATACAGCGAGCGAATGCCAAACGGCTGATCGATCGAACGCTGCTCCTCGATGGCCATGTGCAGGCTCATGTGCAGGAAAGGATTGGTCTGGCCAAGCTCCGGCGGCCATTCCTGCTCCAGATATTGCTCCGGATTGTCGAGGATCGGGTGATATTCCGGGTGCGCCAGCAGGATTCCCAGGGTCAGGCGTTCGAGATCTGCCAAAGTTTCTTGCGCTTTATGCTTCGACCAGATATCAAAAAAAAAGCGACGCGCGTCCTGACGGCTTGGGTTGAACATGGGGAACGACCTGAGAAAAACGGGAAACCGGATTATACGCGATGGAGAGATGCCATGCCCACGTTCCATGATTTCAGCGCCGAGACCGGAGAGGGTGGCCAGCAGTCCCTGGCGCTTTATGCCGGCAAGGTCGTGCTGGTCGTCAATACCGCCAGCGAGTGCGGCTATACACGGCAATATGCCGGCCTGCAGGAGCTGCAGCAGCACTTCAGTCTGTCGCCGTTTAGCGTGCTGGCCTTTCCCTGCAACCAGTTCGGTGCGCAGGAGCCGGGCAGTCATGCCGACATCGTCTCCTTTTGCCAGACGCGCTTTGCCGTGACGTTCCCGGTGATGGCCAAATGTGAGGTCAACGGCCCGGGGGCCAGCCCCTTGTGGCAATGGCTGACCGGTGCCGCCGGCGACTACCCGCAGCCGGTGAAGTGGAACTTCACCAAATTCCTCATCGATCCGCAGGGGCGGCTGGTCAAGCGCTTCGAGCCAGCGGTCGAGCCCTATGAACTGGTAGAAGATATCCATCGCCTGCTGCGGCGCCCCTGAGGCAAGGGCGTGAAAAATGCCGCTGGCAGTCTGGCTGCGAGCGGCATGGTTTTGCTGGGCAGGACACTCAGCCCTTGCGCTGGAAAATCACATCCCAGACACCATGGCCGAGGCGGATGCCGCGCAGCTCGAACTTGGTCAGCGGGCGGTAATCCGGCCGCGGCGCATAGCCTTCGGCGACACTATTGGCCAGCAGCGGCTCAGCGCTGAACACTTCCAGCATTTGCTGGGCATACTCCTCCCAGTCGGTGGCTGCGTGCAGATAGCCGCCGGGACGCAGCTTGGTGGCCAGTTTGGCAATCAGCGGCGACTGGATCAGGCGGCGCTTGTGGTGCCGCTTCTTCGGCCAGGGATCGGGGAAGAAAATATGAATGCCGTCCAGGCAGCCATCGGCCAGCATATTGTCGATGACCTCGACTGCATCGTGGCGGATCAGGCGCAGATTGCTCAGTTGCTTCTCATTGATCAGCTTGAGCAGGTTGCCGACACCGGGGGAGTGTACCTCGATGCCGAGATAATCGCGGTCAGGATTCTGCTCGGCGATCTCCGCCGTGGCCGTGCCCATGCCGAAGCCAATCTCGAGAATCTTGGGCGCGCTGCGTCCGAACGCCTGCGTCAGGTCGAGCACTGCCGGCTGATACTCGATGCCCCAGCGCGGCATGCCTTCGTCCATGGCGCGCTTCTGCGCTGCAGACAGGTGACCTTGCCGCAGGACAAAGCTGCGAATATGCCGTTGAAAATCCGGGTTTTCCATCGTATTGAGCGCCAAAATCGAAAAACAGCTGATGTTACCGAAACTTGGCCTGCAGGGCGAGGGCATCGTCCGCGACCGCCAGAAAATCATGCACCGTGTGGTATTGCAGCACGTCGCCCAGCTCGCGCTTGAGCCGGCCATTGTCCAGTTGCCGCGATTCGGTCAGAAAGGAAGCCTGCATCGGGCTGAGCACCTGCAGCAGTTCGGCCATCGGCAGACGTGTCACCCGCGCCAGGCCGAAGCGGTCGGCCAGCAGATCGAACCAGTCGCCGAAGGGCAGGGGCAGATCGTCGCAGGCGTTATACACCCTGATCCCACCTTCTCGTCGCAGCGCCCGTACACACAGTCGTGCCAGATCATCGGCATGGATGTGATTGCCGAAACCATCCTGTTCGCGAATGGCCGCCGGGGTGCCGGCACGCAGCCGGTCCAGCGGCAGGCGATCCTCGGCATAAATCCCCGGCGCACGCAGCACCGTCACCGTCATCGGCCAATGTGCGGCCTGGCGCAGGGCGGCTTCGGCGGCAATGCGGCGCAGGGCACGCGGCGTGCGGGCGGCCAGCGGCGTACATTCCGTCACCCTTCTGCCTTGCTGGTCGCCGTAGACACCTGAAGTGCTGATGTAGACAAAACGCTGTGGTATGCTGATGGTTTTTCTCAGCGCAGACAATAGCTTAACCAGGCGAGGATCCTGCTGGCCGTGCAGCGGCGGCGGGGCGGTGTACAGTACCGCCTGGGCCAGTCCGGCCAGACGTCGCAGACTGCGGGCATCGTCCAGATCGGCCAGCACCGGCAGGACGCCGAGTTCACGGGCGCGACGTTGTTGATCGGCGCCGCGTACCAGCGCCACGATCCGCCAGTGACCGCGCAGCAGCGGTATGGCACGGCGGGCGACATCGCCCAGGCCGGCTATCAGTAATGTTTGCATGCTCAATATTTTAGCGAATTCAGGGTAAGGGCAAGATGGTATCTCAAGTCAAAGTGCAACCGAGTGGGCATGAGTTTGGTGTCGAAGCGCACGAAACCATTCTTGAGGCGGCATTGCGCCAGAATATCGGCCTGCCGTACGGCTGCCGCAACGGCGCCTGCGGTGCCTGCCGCGGCAAGGTCGTCAGTGGCGAGGTGAGCACCGAAGGGTATGCCGATTCGGCGCTGTCGGAGCAGGATCGTGTGCAGGGCTACACGCTGTTTTGCTGTGCCCGTCCGCAAGGCGATCTCACCATCGAGGCCAACGTGCTCAGCAGCGCCGGCCAGATTCAGATCAAGACCCTGCCGTGCCGTGTCGAAACCATCGAAAAAATCCACGACGTGGCAGTGCTGCGCCTGAAATTGCCGGTTTCAGAGCGTCTGCAGTTCATGGCCGGCCAGTACATCGACATCCTGATGAAAGATGGCAAGTCGCGCAGTTTCTCCATCGCCAATGCCCCGCACGATGATGCCTTCATCGAACTGCATATCCGTCACCAGCCTGGCGGTTCTTTCTCCGAGTATGTGTTCAATCAGATGAAGGAGCGCGAAATCATGCGCTTCAAGGGGCCGATGGGCTCGTTCTTCCTGCGCGAAGACTCGGACAAGCCGATCATTCTGGTGGCCAGTGGCACCGGCTTTGCCCCGATCAAGGGGATTGTCGAGCATGCCCTGTTCACCGGCAGCCAGCGTCCGATGGTGCTCTACTGGGGCGCCCGTACCAAGCCGGATCTCTATATGGCATCCCTGGCCGAGCAGTGGCAGGCAGCGCATCCGGACTTGTTCCGCTTTGTGCCGGTGTTGTCGGAAGCCCGTGTCGAAGACGCCTGGACCGGCCGGACCGGCTTCGTGCATCAGGCGGTGCTGGATGACTTTGCCGACCTGTCCGGCCATCAGGTTTACGCTTGCGGCGTGCCGGTGATGGTCGAGGCCGCGCATCGCAGCTTTATCGCCGAGCGCGGCTTGCCGGAGAGCGAGTTCTTCTCCGATGCCTTCTTCCTGGCCAAGGACATGCAGGGCAAATAAAAAGCGGCTTTTTTGTCTTGCCCAAATGCGACCCGGAATATCTGTTTCGGGTCGCTTTTTTTATGCGTCATTCCGGCTGATTGGTGCACTGCAGCGAATGACGGCGTGAATAAGCCTGCCTGTCCCTTTGTGCAGTGTTTGAGTCTTTGGTCTAGCCTAAGTAGATGAAATTCAAAGGTAAATAGACGGTTTCTCTGGTGGGAAACAGGCCGGTTTTTGTACGTGGAAAACAGGCTTTCGCTATCTATATTGAATAAATCTGTGATTGATCAAGTCGTAAAGTCATGATGGTCTGCTATCTTCAAGCTGAGTCACGGCTATCTTAACGTTTCATTATTTAATAATATTGCTGCCATGAGCATGAGCCGGGCCTTCAGGCCAGCCATGTGCGCCGGGAAATGCGGTTTCCTGGCCGCAATCTACACCCCGCAAAGCGGTCGCCGGGCGGTGATCGCCAAAACCAATTTGGATGTAAGTCCAAGGAGTGCAACATGACCAAGTTTGGTGTCCATTCTGAATGCGGCAAGCTGCGAAGTGTTCTCGTCAGCCGTCCTAATCTGGCGCACAAGCGTCTGACCCCGGGCAACTGTGACAGCATGCTGTTTGATGATGTGATCTGGGTTGAGCGTGCGCAGCAAGACCATGCCTTCTTCGTCGAACAAATGCGTTCGCGTGGCATTGAAGTGGTCGAGCTGATGGATGCCCTGGCCAAGGTGATGGATGACAAGGCCGGTCGTGCCTGGGTGCTGGATCGCAAGGTCAAGGCCGACAACGTCGGCATCGGCATGCAAAAGGAACTGCGTGCCTGGCTGGATGAAATGCCGTCTGCTCAACTGGCTGAACACATGATTGGCGGTATCGCCAAGTTCGAACTGCCGTTCGACGCCAAGGGCCTGTTCGGTGGCTATCTGGATCGTTCCGACTTCGTGCTGCCGGCTGTGCCGAACATTCTGTTCCAGCGCGATACCACCTGCTGGATGTACGAAGGTGTGACCCTGAACCCGATGTACTGGCCGGCTCGCCGCCAGGAAACCCTGCTGCTGCAAGCTGTGTACAAGTTCCATCCGTACTTTGCCGGCAAGGTGAACGTATGGTGGGGCGACAGCGACACGGATTATGGCCTGGCCACCCTGGAAGGCGGCGACGTGATGCCGATCGGCAACGGCGTGGTCCTGATCGGCATGGGCGAACGCACCAGCCCGCAAGCCGTGGTACAAGTGGCTCGCAACATTCTGGGCAAGGAAGGCGGCGCGACCCGCGTCATCGCCTGCCAGATGCCGAAGAGCCGTGGTGCCATGCACCTGGATACCGTGTTCAGCTTCCTCGACATCGATCTCATCTCGGTGTTCCCGGACGTGGTCGACGAAATCGTCTGCACCAGCATGTACCAGGGTGACAAGGCCGGTGAAGTCCGCTTCGAGCGTCACGAAGGCAAGCATCTGCTGGAAGTGGTTCGCGAAGCCCTGGGCCTGAGCGAAATCCGCGCCCTGGAAACCGGTGGCGACGCTTACCAGCGCGAACGCGAACAGTGGGATGACGGCAATAACGTCGTGGCCCTGGACCGTCGTGTGGTCGTGGCTTACGACCGCAACACCCATACCAACCGCCTGATGCGCGAGCATGGTGTGGAAGTGATCGAGATCCCGGCCGCCGAACTGGGCCGTGGCCGTGGTGGTGGTCACTGCATGACCTGCCCGCTGATCCGCGACGAAGTAAAAATCTAAATCCGAATAGGGTGCAGGGAGTGGCACTCGGGCAGCAAAAACGCCCGCCACTCCCTTTTGACGCCCGGTAGTCAGCAATCAACAGCTTTAGGAGCGATACATGGCTTTCAATCTGCGCAACCGTCATTTTCTGAAGATGCTGGACTTCACCCCGCGTGAAATCCGCTACATGCTGGACCTGGCCCGTGACCTGAAGCGCGCCAAGTACAACGGTACCGAGCAGCAACACCTGAAGGGCAAGAACGTTGCCCTGATCTTCGAAAAGACCTCGACCCGTACCCGCTGTGCGTTCGAAGTGGCCTGCTATGACCAGGGCGCGCACGTGACCTACCTCGGCCCGTCCGGCTCGCAGATCGGTCACAAGGAATCGATGAAGGATACCGCCCGCGTTCTGGGCCGCATGTACGATGCCATCGAATACCGTGGCTTCAGCCAGGAAATGGTTGAGAAGGAACTGGCTGCCTACGCTGGTGTGCCGGTGTACAACGGTCTGACCGACGAATTCCACCCGACCCAGATGCTGGCCGACGTGCTGACCATGTGGGAAAACAGCGACAAGCCGCTGTCCCAGATCAGCTACACCTACATGGGTGACGCCCGCAACAACATGGGTAACTCGCTGCTGGTGATCGGTTGCAAACTGGGTATGCACGTACGCATCGGTGCGCCGAAGCACCTGTGGCCGACCGACGAACTGGTTGCCGAGTGCAAGAAGATCGCCGCTGAAACCGGCGCCCGCATCACGCTGACCGAAGATCCAGTCGAAGCCGTGAAGGGTACCGACTTCGTTCACACTGACGTCTGGGTGTCGATGGGCGAGCCGGAATCGGCCTGGAAGGAACGTATCGACCTGCTGAAGCCGTATCAGGTCAACATGGCGCTGATGAAGGCCAGCGGCAACCCGAACGTGAAGTTCATGCACTGCCTGCCGGCGTACCACAACAAGGAAACCAAGATCGGTCAGTGGGTCTTCGAGACCTTCGGTCTGGACGGCGTGGAAGTGACCGAAGACGTCTTCGAGTCGCCGATGGCCCTGCAGTTCGAACAAGCTGAAAACCGCATGCACACCATCAAGGCGATCCTGGTCGCCACCCTGGGTGACTGATCGCGGCTGATCGGCAAGATGACAACCCGGACAGATTCTGTCCGGGTTTTTTCATTTACAGCCCCAGTGCTTCGGCATGCTGCTTGCAGAATGCATGGCCGGTTTCATACCCAATGTCGTACAGCCGTGCCAGATTGCTGTGCGACCAGTCCAGTTCGTGCAGGTTGTCGCTGGCACTCATGCGCTCCTCGAAATTGACCCGCAGCAGTTCACAACGTGGTTTGCCAGTGGCCGGATCGACATTGTGCAGCGCCTGGAAAAGCTTCAGGTCATCCCGTGCCAGTTCGGTCAGTGGCACGATGATCGACTGCACCCAGGCGTCGTAAAGGTCGCGCGGCGGATGCAGAATGCGCTCGCTGCCCAGCACGTCAAACACCACGACGCTGTCGATCGGCGCGGTATGACGCTGGAACAGCCCCTTGAAATTCAGTGTGTCGAGTGCGGCGCCTTCGATGTAGTAGTCGCCATTGAGCAGGTAGGGCGGATAGAGGAAGGGGAAGGACATGGCGGCCAGAAACTGTGCCTTGCCGATTTCGGTCTTGTCCCAGCTGTCCATGCGCCGCTGGCTCAGGTTGTAGGCACTGAGATAGAACTGCGGACCGCTGTTGGCCAGGGCGTCGAAGTCCACCACACTGTCGATGAAGGGGACGTGCGCGCACAGGCCGGTGCTGTCTGCGCTCAGATCGCTCGGGCACAGGGAGGCCAGCATCAGTTGCGTCCAGTCGTTCACAAAACGTGCCGCCTCGCTGCTGTCCTGTTGTTGCCTCAGTGCGGCCAGCAGCGGATTGGCTGCGCACAGCTGGCGCCAGAAATCAGCCAGCAGGCCGGGCTTGTTGAACACTTTGTAGTTGACGGGAAACTGCGCATAAATGGCGTCATCCACCCCCATGTCGATCAGGGCCCGCAGGGCGGCGCGCGGATCGCCCGATCTGGGCGCACTGTAGAGCAGGCCAATCAGGGCACCTGCGCCCGAGGTCGAGATCAGCTCGAAACGTACCTGGCGATCGATAAAGGCTTCCAGCGCGCCTGCCATCAGGGTGGCATTGGGTGCGCCCCCGCCGAGGATCAGGGCGACGGATTTGGGATTGGCGGACGGCTTGCGCACGGGGGTCATGACTTGACTCCTGATTGGAATGAGCTCAAGTCATTATGTAGCAGGGGTGGTTAAAATAACAATGTCATTTGTGCGAGTGCAGCAAGGATTTTTATGGCATGAAAAAAGCCGCCTGGCGGCGGCTCTTTTCCGGCTGGCTCACAGGCCTTCAAATTCGCACACGGTAAATAGCGGCAGCCCTTCCCGACGGATCAGCTGACTGCCCCCCAGTTCCGGCAGATCGATGATCGCCGCGGCTTCCAGGACATCTGCGCCCAGTTTCTTGAGCAGCTTGTAGCCGGCGATCATGGTGCCGCCGGTGGCGACCAGGTCGTCGATCAGCACCACGCGGTCGCCCTGCTTGCAGGCGTCGGTATGCATCTCGACCGTGGCGTTGCCGTATTCCAGCACATATTCTTCGGCCACCGTGGTGTAGGGCAGTTTGCCCTTCTTGCGGATCGGGACGAAGCCGATGTTCAGTTCATAGGCCAGTACCGAGCCGATGATGAAACCACGTGCGTCCAGCCCGGCAATCAGGTCAACCTGTTCGGACATGTAGCGGTGCACGAACAGATCGATCAGCACCCGGAAGGATTTCGGGTTCTGCAGCAGGGGCGTGATGTCGCGGAACATCACGCCTTCGTGCGGCCAATCGGGGACGGTACGGATCCAGCCCTTGAGGTAGCTGGCATAATCCAGGTTGCTTAGATTTTCCATACCGTCATTGTACCCAATCAGAAGAGTGCCAGCTTGAAAATCCACAGGGCGGCGATGATGACCACGGCCGGTTTCAGATCGCGGTAGCGGCCAGCCAGGATCTTGATCACGGCGTAGCTGATGAAACCGAAGGCGATGCCGTCAGCAATCGAGAAGGTGAACGGCATGGCCAGTGCAGTCATCACGGCCGGGGCCGATTCGGTCAGGTCGTGCCACTCGATTTCCGCCAGGCCGCGAGCCATCAGCACGGCGACATAGCACAATGCCGGCGCGGTGGCATAAGCCGGTACCGTCTTGGCCAGCGGCGACAACCACAGGCAGGCCAGGAACAGGATGGCGACCACGGTGGCGGTGAGGCCGGTACGGCCGCCCACGGCAGTGCCTGCCGCCGACTCGATGTAGGCGGTGGTGGACGAGGTGCCCATCACGGCGCCGGCGGTAATGGCGATGGAGTCGGCCAGCAGGGCGCGCTTCAGGCGCGGCAGCTTGCCATCCTTGTCCAGCAGGCCGGCGCGGTGCGAGACGCCGATCAGCGTACCGGTGGTGTCAAACAGGTCGACGAAGAAGAACACGAACACCACGCCCAGCAGGCCGATGTTGGCCGCGCCATGCAGATCCATCTGCATGAAGGTCGGTGCCATGCTCGGTACCGGGGCCACGATGCCTTCGAACTTCGACAGGCCGAACAGGATCGACAGCGCGGTGACGACCAGAATGCCGATGATGATCGAACCGTGAATGCGGCGATATTCCAGGGCCACGATCAGGAAGAAGCCGAAGATGGCCAGCAGGGTGGTCGGATTGTGCATGTCACCCAGCGTCAGATAGGTCACCGGATGAGCGGCGACGACGCCGGCGTTCTTCAGTGCAATGATCGCCAGGAACATGCCGACACCGGCCGAGATGGCAAATTTCAGCGACTGCGGAATGGCGTTGACGATGGCCTCGCGTACCTTGAACAGGCTGACCGCCAGGAAGACCAGGCCGGAGATGAAGACCGCACCGAGGGCGACCTGCCAGTGCACGCCCATCCCCTTGACGACGGTAAAGGTGAAGTAGGCGTTCAGACCCATGCCCGGGGCCAGGGCCATCGGGTAGTTAGCCACCAGGCCCATGATGGCGGTACCCAGCGCGGCAGCCAGGCAGGTGGCGACGAAGACGGCGTTCAGGTCCATGCCGGTCGAGGACAGGATCAGCGGGTTGACCAGGACGATGTAGGCCATGGTCAGGAAAGTGGTAAACCCGGCCAGCACTTCCGTCTTGACCGTGGTATGGTGTTCTTTCAGTTTGAAAAAACTTTCCAGTAACTGCATTGGTATTCGCTCCCTCTACGTCATTGCATAACAACAAAGGGCGTGATTCTAAGCGGTAAGTTGGTGATTTTCCTAAACTTTGACGTGAAAATACCTGCCTGGATTCCATCGGTTAGCGATTTGTGATATCCTGAAAAATTATATTTTTACTGGGTGTTGCGGCTGATCATGACACAGGCAAGCGGCACGATTTTCATCGTTGTGGCCCCTTCCGGGGCAGGAAAGACTTCGCTGGTCGCGGCCCTGCTGGAGGCCGAGCCGAGCGTTTGCCTGTCTGTCTCCCATACCACGCGTGCGGCGCGTGAAGGCGAGATCGACGGCAAGCATTATCACTTCATCTCGCATGCCGAGTTCGAGACCATGATCCGCCAGGGTGATTTCCTCGAGTATGCCGAGGTGTACGGCAATTATTACGGCACCAGTAGCGGCTGGATCCGCTCGCGTCTGGCCGAGGGTCAGGACATCTTGCTGGAAATCGACTGGCAGGGTGCGCGCCAGGTGCGCAAGGTCTTCCCCGAGGCGGTGGGCATCTTCATTGTGCCGCCCTCGATCGAAGAGCTGGAGCGCCGCCTGCGCGGCCGGGCAACCGATAGTCCCGAGGTCATCGAGCGCCGTCTGGCCTCGGCGCGCAACGAGATCGACATGATCCCGGAATACGACTACATGGTGGTCAATGAGAATTTTGAGCGTGCACGGCTGGATCTGATCAGCATCGTGCGTGCCCAGCGGCTGCGCACTCCGGTGCAACGGCTGCGTTTTGCCGACAAACTGGCCCATATGGGAACCCAGCGCTGAGGCGATTGGTTTGCCGCCGGTTTTTCGTTATAGTTTTCATTCATTTTGAGAGAAAGTTCCGACATGGCCCGTATTACTGTAGATGATTGCCTGGACCGTATCACCAACCGCTTCGACCTGACCCTGGCTGCAGCCTACCGCGCCCGTCAGGTCGCTTCCGGTGCCACGGCATTCGTGGATGCCGGTCGTCACAAACCGACCGTGGTTGCCCTGCGCGAAATCGCCGCCGGCCACGTCGGCAAGGAAGTTCTGACCCGTAGCCGCACCTGATCCGGGACGGTAGCACAACCCCATGAATGCCGACGCAGTCTCGCCCATCGATTATCAAGCCATCATCGAGCGCGACGCCGAGGCATTTTTTTCTGCTGCAGCGCGCTATCTGAAACCGGATGATGTCAAGCTGCTGCAGCAGGCCTTCGCCCTCAGTCGCGAGGCGCATGAAGGGCAGACCCGCAAGAGCGGCGAGCCCTACATCACCCATCCGCTGGCCGTGGCCACCATGCTCACCGACTGGCGCATCGACGCCCAGGGGCTGGCCGCCGCGCTGCTGCACGATGTCCTGGAGGACACCGGGGTCAGCAAGCCCACGCTGAGTGAAAAATTCGGTCGTACCATCGCCGATCTGGTCGATGGTCTCTCCAAGCTGGAACGCCTCGAGTATCAGACCCGCGAAACCGCCCAGGCAGAGAATTTCCGCAAGATGGTGCTGGCCATGGCGCGCGATATCCGCGTCATCATCGTCAAGCTGGCCGACCGTCTGCACAATATGCGCACCCTCGATTCGATGCGCGAGGACAAGCGTAAACGCATCGCACTCGAAACCCTGGAGATCTACGCCCCGGTCGCCAACCGCATCGGCCTGAACCGCGTTTACCGCGAGTTGCAGGATCTGGCGTTCAAACACCTGCACTACCACCGCTATCACGTGCTCAACAAGGCTGTGCGGGCCGCGCGCGGCAACCGGCGCGAAGTGGTCAACAAGATCCTGCAGGCGGTGAGTCAGAAGCTGGTGAGCTGTAATATCGAAGCGGTGATCAAGGGGCGCGAGAAAAACCTCTACAGCATCTACAAGAAAATGCAGGAAAAGCACCTGTCGTTTTCCGAGGTGCTGGATATCTACGGCTTCCGCGTGGTGGTCAACGATATTCCGAGCTGCTACCTGGCGCTCGGCGCCCTGCACAGCCTGTACAAACCTATCCCCGGCAAGTTCAAGGATTACATCGCCATTCCCAAGGGCAATGGCTATCAGAGTCTGCATACCACCCTGTTCGGCCCCTATGGCACGCCGGTGGAGATGCAGATCCGTACCCGCGACATGAACCGCGTGGCCGAAGCCGGCGTGGCGTCGCACTGGATGTACAAGAGCGGCGATGCCAGTCTGGATACGGCGCAGCAGCGTACCCATCAGTGGCTGCAGAGCATTCTCGACATCCAGGCGGAAAGCGATGATCCGGTCGAATTTTTCGAACACATCAAGATCGACCTGTTCCCGGACGAAGCCTACGTCTTCACCCCCAAGGGCAAGATCCTGGTGCTGCCGCAAGGCTCGACCCCGGTAGACTTTGCCTATGCGGTTCATACCGATGTCGGTCATCGCTGTATTGCCGCGCGCGTCAACCATGCCCTGGTGCCGCTGCGTACCGTACTGCGCAATGGCGATACGGTGGAAATCATCACCTCGACCCAGGCCAAGCCCAACCCGTCCTGGCTGAGCTTCGTGCAAAGCGGTCGGGCACGCTCCTGCATCCGCAGCTACCTCAAGAGCATGCAGCGCAGCGAGGCCGCCCAGCTGGGCGAGAAAATGCTGCGCCAGGCCGTCGGAGCCCTGGCGGCCGAGCCGCTGCAGATCGACGATGCCCTGCGCGAAGCCTATCTGCGTGAGCACGGCGACAAAATGAGCAGCTTCCAGGACATGCTGGTGGAAATCGGCGTCGGCAAGCTGCTGCCGGTGGTGGCTGCGCGCCGCCTGATCGAACTGGCCGGCGAGCGGCTGGGCGAGGACCTGCACCTGGCGCCGGTCGCCATCCGCGGCAACGAAGGTGGCTCGGTGCAACTGTCCGCCTGCTGCAACCCGATTCCCGGCGATGACATCATCGGCGTGATCACCAAGGGGCAGGGGCTGGTGATTCACCGTTCCGGTTGTCCCAATGCCAAGCGCGCCGATGCCGACAAACTGCTGGCCGTCACCTGGGATGCCCAGAAGGACCGCATGTTCGGCGCGACCATCAGTGTCCTGGCTCGCAAGGAGCGCGGTGCCCTGGCCGAAATCGCCACGGCCATCTCGCTGGCCTCGGCCAATATCGAGGGCGTCGATACCCTCGACACCCATATGGGCGACGACTTCCTGCATATCCACTTCCGCGTGCAGGTCGAAGGGCTGGCACATCTGGAGCGGGTGCTGACCGAAATCGGTCAGGTGAAGTTCGTCCAGCGCGCCGAGAGGAAATGAGTTCGATGCTTGAGTTGAGTATCAATGGCGAAGCCCAGCGCTTCGATAATGTTGCTACCGTGGCCGACCTGATTGCGGCACTGGCACTGGGCGGCAAGCGCATCGCCGTGGAGCTGAACGGTGAAATCGTGCCGCGCAGCCGTCATGCCGAGACCGCGCTGGCGTCGCAGGATGTGCTGGAGATTGTGGTTGCTGTCGGCGGTGGCTGACCGGGAGATCGTGCAAGTGTTGCAAAATGACCAATTGGTGATTGCAGGAAAAAGCTATGATTCCCGCCTGCTGGTAGGGACCGGGAAATACCGTGATTTCCAGCAGACAGCGGACGCTCTGGATGCCTCGGGGTGTGAAATCGTTACGGTGGCCATCCGCCGTGTCAACCTGGGGCAAAACCCTAACGAGCCGAATTTGCTCGACTTTTTGCCTAAAAACCGGTATACATTGCTGCCCAATACGGCGGGCTGCTACAGCGCGGACGAGGCGGTACGTACCCTTCGGCTGGCGCGCGAGCTGCTCGACGATCATCGGTTGGTCAAGCTGGAAGTCCTGGGTGATGCTACCTCGCTGTATCCCAATGTGCGTGAAACGCTGAAGGCTGCCGAAACGCTGGTCAACGAAGGTTTCGACGTGATGGTGTATACCTCCGACGATCCCATTGTGGCCCGCGAACTCGAAGCCATTGGCTGTTGCGCCATCATGCCGCTGGCCAGCCTGATCGGTTCCGGCATGGGAATCATCAACCCGTGGAATCTGGGGTTGATTATTGAATCGGTTAATGTGCCGGTGCTGGTGGATGCCGGTGTCGGTACCGCGTCGGATGCGGCCATTGCCATGGAGCTTGGCTGTGACGGCGTTCTGATGAATACCGCGATCGCGGCAGCAAACGATCCGGTGCTCATGGCGCATGCCATGAAACAGGCTGTTGAGGCTGGCCGTGCTGCCTTCAGGGCAGGGCGGATGCCTAAACGTTTTTATAGTGCTACACCAAGTTCGCCGAGTCTGGGGGTGATTTCGACCCGCAAGGCATGATGATGTCGCCTTGCACTGTCGTATTCGGGCTTTCATTAAGTCCGTCAATTGGTTACAATATTGGATTATTCGAGCTTTGTGCTCATCTGAATTTTTAAGGATGATGGTTAATGCCTCACATTCGCGTTAAAGAGAATGAGCCGTTTGAAGTTGCAATGCGCCGCTTCAAGCGTTCGGTAGAAAAGACCGGTCTGCTGACCGAACTGCGCGCCCGCGAGTTCTACGAAAAGCCGACCACCGAACGCAAGCGCAAGCATGCTGCTGCCGTAAAGCGCCACTACAAGCGCATCCGCAGCCAAATGCTGCCGCCGAAGCTGTTCTAATCGCTTCGCCATTCGGCAGTCCCGCAGGACCGCAGGTTTAACCTGCGGTTTTGCCGTTTGTACGACCGGTTTTTCGATCCCCCTCATTTGGACAGTCAAGCATGAGTCTCAAAGCCCGTATCCAGGATGATATGAAGGCCGCCATGAAGGCGCGGGAAACCGAGCGCCTGGCGGCCATTCGTTTGCTCATGGCCGCCATGAAGCAGAAAGAAGTCGACGAGCGCATCGAGCTGGACGACGCGGCCATCCTGGCGGTCATCGACAAGATGTGCAAGCAATTGCGCGATTCGATCAGCCAGTACGAAGCCGCGGGTCGCATGGATTTGGTGGAGAAAGAGCGTTTCGAGCTGGAAACCTTGACTACCTATCTGCCGCAGCAACTGAGTGAAGCCGAAATCGATGCCCTGATCGAAGCCGCCGTGCAGCAGTCCGGCGCCGCCTCGATGCAGGACATGGGCAAGGTCATGGGGCTCTTGAAGCCGCAAATGGCCGGCCGCGCCGACATGGGAGCGGTCTCCGCCCGCATCAAGGCCCGGCTGGCGCGCTAAGCGCTGCATGCTGCCGTGATCCCGCAGGATTTCGTCGATCAGTTGCTGACGCGCGTCGACATCGTCGACGTGGTGGATCGCTACGTCCCGCTGAAAAAAGGCGGGCAGAATTACCTGGCGTGCTGCCCCTTCCACAAGGAAAAGTCGCCATCCTTCACCGTCAGCCAGTCCAAGCAGTTCTATCACTGCTTTGGTTGCGGTGCGCACGGCTCCGCCATCGGCTTCGTCATGGAGTATCAGGGGCTGGGCTTTGTCGATGCGGTCAAACTGCTGGCCGAAAGCGTCGGCATGACCGTGCCGCAGGCGGTGCGCAGCCTGGATCCGGTGGCCGAACAGGCCGCCCGCGTACGCCGGCTGTCGCTGGAAGAAGGTCTGCAGCAGGCCGCAGGCTATTACAAGCAGCAACTGAAGTCCTCGCCCAATGCGGTTTCGTACTGCAAGGGCCGCGGCCTGAGCGGCGAAATCGCCGCCCGCTTCGGCCTTGGCTATGCCCCTGATGGCTGGCAGAACCTGGCGGCGATCTTCAGTGACTACCAGGATGAACGCCTGGTGGAGTCCGGACTGGTCATCCAGAACGAAGAAGGACGACGTTACGACCGTTTCCGCGACCGGCTGATGTTCCCGATCCGCAACCAGCGCGGCGGCATCATCGGCTTTGGCGGACGTGTTCTGGGCAAAGGCGAGCCAAAGTACCTCAACTCGCCGGAAACCCCGCTGTTCGAAAAGGGGCGTGAACTCTACGGCCTGTACGAAGCCAGACAGGGCATCCGTGCCCAGAACCGCGTGCTGGTGGTCGAAGGCTATATGGACGTGGTGGCCCTGGCGCAGTACGGCATCGATTACGCCGTCGCGACCCTCGGTACCGCCACCACCGGCGAGCACGTGCGCAAGCTGATGCGCCATGCCGACCACGTGTATTTCTGTTTCGACGGTGACCGCGCCGGCCAGAAAGCGGCCTGGCGTGCGCTGGAGAACAGCCTGCCGCAGCTGCAGGACGGCAAATCGCTACATTTTCTCTTCCTGCCGGAAGAACATGATCCGGACAGTTTTGTCCGAGAACAGGGCAGGGAGAAATTCGAGACACTGTTGCAGGAACAAAGCCTGCCGCTCTCGACCTATTTCACGCGCGAACTGACCACGCGCGTTGACATGAATTCGCCGGAAGGGCGTGCCGACCTGATTCGTCAGGCCATGCCGCTTCTGGCACAGATTGCAGCACCGGCACTTGGCCTGATCATCAAAAAGCGGCTGGCGGAACTCGCCGGCATAGATGTCGATGAATTCGACATGCTGATGGGCAACAAAAAGCCGGAGCGCAAGGGCAAGCGCGAATACCGCTTGCCGGCCGGATCCGTCAGGCCGTCCCAGATGTCCATCGTACGCCGCCAGTTGAAATGGCTGCTGATGAACCCGAACTGGGCCGAAGACGTGCAAATGCCAGACAGCCTGACGCTCTCGGATGACCTGGCCTGTTTTGCCATGCTGGCCGAACGTGCTCGCGAGCACGGAACCGACCTGACCACGGCGCAGCTGATCGAATCCATTCGCGGTACTCCCTGGGAGTCGCTGGTGGATGGTGTGCTGCAGCAGGCCATGCAAGACCCGGAAGAATTCGCTGCACCGGACGACGACGACAGAATGCAGTTTCGCGATGGCAATGAGAAATTGCTGCAACTGCTGCGCGAGGCCGAGCTTGATCGGCTAAAACAGAAGTCCCGGAGCGAGCGATTGACAACGGAAGAATCGAAACTGATGCTCGAATTGCTGAGTCGCAAGACCTGAATTCAACCCATCGGTGCTATACTCAACTGTTTTTTTCGGCTTTTTCAAGCAGGAAGCGAAATGGCGGCCTCTCCCGAAAATCAAAAGGAAGTACAGGAACAGGCGATGAGCCTCGAAGAACAGCGCAAGCGGCTGCGTCAGCTGATTGCCCTGGGCAAAGAGCGCGGTTACCTGACCTACGCGGAAATCAACGACCATCTGCCTGAAGATGTGTCCGATGCCGAGCAGATCGAAAACATCGTGACCATGATCAGCGGTCTCGGTATCCAGGTGTATGACGAAGCCCCGGATGCCGACACGCTGCTGATGTCCGATGCGGCGCCTGCGGTGGCCGACGAGGATGCGGTTGAAGAAGCGGAAGCGGCGCTGTCCTCGGTCGATTCCGAATTCGGCCGTACCACCGACCCGGTGCGCATGTACATGCGCGAAATGGGCTCGGTCGAACTCCTGACGCGCGAAGGCGAAATCGAAATCGCCAAGCGTATCGAGGATGGCCTCAAGTTCATGATCCAGGCCATTTCGGCATGTCCGGGCACCATTGCCGACGTGCTGGAACTGATCGACCGCGTCGAACGCGAAGAAATTCGCGTTGACGAAGTGGTCGACGGCTTCATCGACCCCAACGCCGAAGACACTGAAGAAGTGGCCTTTGCCGAACCGGTGGTCGAAGAAGAAGAGCTGATCGACGACGAAGATGCCGAAGACGCCGACGCCGAAGCCGATGTCGAAGCCGCTGCCAGTGCCAATCTGGAAGAACTCAAGCAGCAGGCGCTGGAGCACTTCCGCGCCGTGCGTGCCCTGTTCGACAAGATGGTCGTGGAGCTGGGCAAGAACGGCTCGCACAGCCCGGCCTATCTGCAGCTGCAGGAAGCCATCTCGGCCGAGTTCATGAAGGTTCGCTTCTCCACCCGTCAGATCGAAAGCCTGTGCGAATCGCTGCGCCGCCGCGTCAACGAAATCCGTACCTTCGAGCGTGACATCCAGGACATCTGCGTGACCCGCGTGCGCATGGATCGTGCCCACTTCATCAAGTGCTTCCCGGGCAACGAATGCAACCTGACCTGGGTGGAAGAAGAAATCAATGCCGGCAAGGCGTGGTCGGAATCCCTGACCCGCTTCAAGTACGCCATCATTGAAAAGCAGTCGAAACTGGCCGAGCTGCAGGAAAAGGCCATGCTGCCGATCAAGGAGCTGAAGGAAATCAACCGGCAGATGTCTTCCGGTGAATCCAAGGCACGGCGCGCCAAGAAGGAAATGATCGAGGCCAACCTGCGTCTGGTGATCTCGATTGCCAAGAAGTACACCAACCGTGGCCTGCAGTTCCTCGACCTGATCCAGGAAGGCAACATCGGGCTGATGAAGGCGGTGGACAAGTTCGAATACCGCCGCGGTTACAAGTTCTCGACCTACGCCACCTGGTGGATTCGCCAGGCCATCACCCGCTCCATCGCGGACCAGGCGCGCACCATCCGTATTCCGGTGCACATGATCGAGACCATCAACAAGATGAACCGCATCAGCCGTCAGATCCTGCAGGAAACCGGTCGCGAGCCCGATCCGGCGGAACTGGCCGAGCGCATGGAAATGCCCGAGGAGAAGATCCGCAAGATCATGAAGATCTCCAAGGAGCCGATCTCCATGGAAACGCCGATCGGCGACGATGACGACAGCCATCTGGGCGACTTCATCGAAGACTCGGTGACCCTGGCGCCGTCCGAAGCGGTGATGTATTCCAGCCTCAAGGACGCCACCAAGGAAGTGCTCGATACCCTGACACCGCGCGAAGCCAAGGTGCTGCGCATGCGTTTCGGCATCGACATGAACACCGACCACACGCTGGAAGAAGTCGGCAAGCAGTTCGACGTCACCCGCGAACGGATCCGCCAGATCGAAGCCAAGGCACTGCGCAAACTGCGTCACCCGACCCGCTCGGAACGCCTGCGCAGCTTCCTCGACAACGAACCGGGCAATCAGTAAAGGCTAGTGGCACGGCGGTGCGGATTTGTTATAATCCGCACCCCACGGGCCTTTAGCTCAGTTGGTTAGAGCAGAGGACTCATAATCCTTTGGTCGCGGGTTCGAGCCCCGCAGGGCCCACCAAACACATCAAGGCTCTCAGCGCGTTAACCGCTGAGAGCCTTTTCGCTATCCGCTTCAGGCAAGTTGCTGACGCAGGCGTTCTATTACAGAACGAGCGAGTGACCATGCTTGCATCGCCGGGCTAAAATGTCGGCATCCACTCAACACCACCTCCTGACCGGGCACCGGCTACCATGAACACCCATCGCCTCTCTGTACTGCTGAGCATCGCCACCATCATGACCGCTGCTGCCTGCATGGCCAATCCGCTGCCGGGCAGTGTTGTCGCCCCGAAGACCTTCGCTTTCGATGGCAAGTCCTATCGTCTGGCGTTTTCCCACACCGGCGTGATGCGGTCCACCTGGGAGTACGGTCTTGAGGGAGAGGATGTTCAGAACTGGCAGTGGACCAGCCTGGTGACCATCACACAAGTCAACAAGCTGTCGAGCATGGCGCAATGGATGCAGAGCATGGCACAAGCCCTGCAAAAGGAAAATCCGCCGCCGCGCTATGAGATGCGACAAGTCGGGGAAAGTCAGGCGCAATTCAGCATGATCTATCTGCCGGTTGCCGGGAGCGCCAAACTGCAAACCTACGAGTCCGATGTCTGGATTGCCCGCACCGCCTGCGGAGGCATCGTCAACCTGCAATTTGCCCGCCAGTACCCCGCGATCCCGGGTGAAAACCTGCAGGAAAAACTCGCCGCCATCCAGCGGGACAACACGGCGGACATGGCCAGGATCCAGGCTCTGGACTGGCAGGCCGAGTGCCAGTAGCGCCCCCCGGGGGGCTTTCACCCCCCGGCCTCCGCAAGATTGCCTACTCCGCCAACAACACCGTACAACCCGCCACCTGCCGTGCCCGCGCTGCACTGGGCAGATACAGCCATGACGACTGGCCGTCGATCGCCTCGACCGCCCAGGCCAGGCGGCTATCGACAATCAGACGGCACAGGCCCTGCTCGGGCAGGCTGTCACGCGGGGGGCAAAGCCGGGAAACCAGCTGCAACAACTGCAGATCGCGCTGCTGACGACTTGGTGGATAGACCAGGGGTGAATTACCATCATACGCAGCCATACAAACTCCTTGCATGAGTGTGTGTGGTTAGCGGGCCCGGGGGTGTTGTCGCACCCAAGGGCCCGCGCCCGTTACGGCAAATGCCGCAGACAGCACACTACTCAATGCACCGACAGACAAGCAAGCCAGCGCGGTCAGAACCGACAACACACCCGGCCGGCCCTCGCCGACCAAGCGATCACATCACCCCCCGCTGACCATGCCCAGCAACTGCAGACACTGATCGCGCAAACCCTGCAGCAACAATCGGCTCTTTGCCGCATCCATCTCCGGCGAACCACGCACACGGGCATACCAGATCCCTTCCGCCGTCAGTCGCAGCAACAGCAACTGATTGGCCAGCGGCGTGTCACAACCGTCCTCCTCCTCCAGCGCCATCTGCACCAGCCGACATTGCTCGATGCAATAGGGCCAGGCCAGCGACAACAGGGCCAAGGCCTTGGTGGTGTCGGCCGAATCGGTAAAGGCTGTTTGAATATAGGCGCGGGTATAGCGCCCGGGGCCGGGCGGCTCCTGCTGCAAGGCTTGTTCGAAACGGCTGCGAAAACCATCCAGCAAGCTGTCGGTCACGGCATTGAGCAGGCCGGCACGGTTCTCGAAGTGATGAATCAGTGCGCCTTTGCTCACCCCTGCCCGGCGGCAGACGGCATCAAGCGTCACGGCATGCAGGCCCACCCCGACCAGCAGTTCGATGCTGGCGGAAATCAGTCCTGCCTTGACGCGCTCAGGCTGTTTGGGACGATGGTGAAAAAAGGACATGACAACCTGCCACTGCTTGAATGCCGCCATTATCTACGGGATCAAGCAAAAAGCAAGTTGTCATGCAAGCGGGGTCACAATTTGAAGTTCGACAGCGTCTGCAACTGTTGCTGCACCAGCGCATCCAGATGATGTGCGCTGGCGGCGGTATTCTGCGCAGCCGCACTGGATTCTTCCGACATCTGGGCCGTACGTTCTACCTGCATGGCGATATTGTTGCTGGCCACCCCCTGCTGCTGAATGGCCGCAGAGATTTCGCCAATACTGCTGGCCGAGTGCGCCGCATGCTCGCCAATCGTCTCGATGGCCCGGCTGGCCTCATCGGCACGCGACACACTGGTTTCCACCAGCGTGTCGGCCGCTTCCATCGATTCCGCCGTGCGCTTGGCCATGGTGACCATGGACTCGATCGTGGCAGCGATTTCCTGCGTCGACTTGGTGGTACGCTCCGCGAGCTTGCGCACCTCGTCCGCCACCACGGCAAAGCCGCGCCCCTGCTCACCGGCGCGCGCCGCTTCGATGGCGGCATTCAAGGCCAGCAGGTTGGTCTGGTCGGCGATATCGCGAATCACGTTTACCACGGTACCGACCTGGGCACTTTCCTGCTCCAGCTTTTGAATGTCGGTGGCCGAGGATTTCACCATGCTGGAGATTTCGTGAATGTCCAGAATCGTCTGGCGAATGATGGCCGAACCAGACTGCACCAGTTCACGGGCTTCTTCCGTCCCGGCCTTGGTGGTGACTGCCTGCTCGGCGACATGGTTGATGCTGACCGTCATCTGCTCAATGGTGGCCGCCATGCTGGACGCCGCCTCACTTTGCGCTGCCGAGGCCGTGGACACCTGTTGGGCGGTGGCGCTCAGCTCGAGCGAGGCCTTGCCGACATCGTCGGCTACATGGCGCAAGGACTTGAAGCTGGTTTGCAAGGTATCCAGCAGGCGGTTCAGCGCCTGGCAGGCATCGCCGACCTCATCCTGATGGACGATCGCCACGCGCTGGCTGAAGTCGAGGGTATCGCTGATCTGATGCAAGGCCTGGCGAATCTGGCCCAGACCGGTGCGGATGGCACGGTACAGGCTCACGGCCAGCAGGCCGGACACCAGGAAGGCCAGCGCAATGACCGCCAGCGAGATCAGGCGGGAAGTCTCATAGGCCTTGCGGCTCTCAGCGGCATCTTGCTTGGTCAGTACCTTGTTCAGGGTATAGTGGGCATCCATGGCGGCTTCCGTGGCCCGTGCCGCCTTGGTGGCGTTTTTCAGCTGCGCAATCTGCTGCTCATGAGACATGGACGAGGCGTGCTGCACCAGGGGCTGAATCACTTGCCAAAACTGGTTATAGCTGTCTTTGACCTTGTTCAGCGCCTGCTGGTCTTCCTCGTTGTAGATATTCTTCTGCTGGTAATCATCCAGTGCCGAATCAATTTTGGATTTGCCCAGTTCAATTTTGGCCTTGGCATCGGCCAGTTCGGTCTCGTTGGCGGCCAGCGTGATGTCGCGGATACCGACGCGGATATTGGTCAGGCCATGCTGCGCCTTGGTGATATCGTCAATGCTGGGAAAAATATTATCCATCATGGCTTCGTGGCTGGTCTGGCTACGGCCCAGTTCCCAGATGCCATAGCCCCCGACGATCAGCAGGGCGCTGAGCGCCACCAGCAGGGTCAAAACCAGCCGCCTTGAGATAGTCATTCTTTGCTCCGTTTTTTTATAGATTCACGTCAAGAGAGTCTAAAGAATTATGTGTTTTATTCCTACATTAAACCGTAAAATACCAAATGGTATGTTTGTTTTTGACCACATTTTATAAATGCTTAATGTCGATGGCATATTGCCGTCCTGTCTAGCTTATGGATGCCCCTGACGTGAATGACAACACCCTGGCCGGCGGTCACGATGCCGTGATCGGCCTGCTGCAAAACATGGCTTCAAACAAGAAGGATTCTTACAACGGACAGCGCAGCAGCGGTGCCATGGCCTATGCCATCATGCAGGTACAACTGGCGCCCAGAATGACGGCGCAAGAGCGCCACACCATGACGGCGCTGGGCTCGATGCTGTTTGAACGTGCGGAGATCGAAGAGGCTCGCCAACTGCTGGACAGTTTGCCGGACGGGCTGGCCAGCGGCATGTTGCAGGCCTTGCTGCAGGCCTAGGGTCTAATCGTTTGCAGGCAGACCCGGGACGTTGTCGCCGGGCAGGGCGCGGATATAGTCCAGGCAGCGCTCAGCCGGCAGGGGCGGACTGAACAGATAGCCCTGGAAGCAGTCGCAGCCCAGTGCCAGGCACTGCGCCAGCTGGGTCTCATCCTCCACCCCTTCGACGATGGTGGCCATGGCCAGGCTGTGGCTGAGTTCAACGATGCTGCGCACGATCTGGCTGGAGGTTTCCTCGCCGATGCAGCGGGTCAGTGATTTATCGATCTTGATGGTGTCGATGGGCAAATCCCGCAGATAACGCAGCGACGTATGTCCCATGCCGAAATCATCCAGTGCAATCCGCACGCCTGAATGGCGCACGTCCTGCAGGGCGCTCAGCGAGAAGTCATCCGGCTCCAGCGCCGTGGTTTCGGTGATCTCCAGCTCCAGCAAGGGCGCGTCCAGCCGGTAACCGGACAGGGTCTGCAATACCTGAGTGGCAAACTCCCGGTTGATCAGCTGTCTGGGCGAGATATTGACCGACATTTTCAGCTGTGCCGGTACCAGGCCGCTCCAGGCGGCCCGTTGCTGGCAGGCACTGGACAAGACAAACATGCCCAGCTCATCCAGGCAGCCGATATCTTCCGCCAGCGCAATCACCAGCGGCGGGGGAATGCGGCCGTAAACCGGATGCGCCCAGCGCAGCAGCGCTTCCACCCCGTATACCTCGCGACGGTCGGCCATGATTTGCGGCTGGTACTCGAGAAATAATTCTCCCGGGTGCTGCAGGGCTTTTTGCAAATCGAAAGCCAGCGCCTCGGCCAGCAGGCCAAGCTCACCAGGCAAACTCAACACCTTGCGCTCTGTACCGCCCGCGTCGGTCATTTCCGCCGCACTGGCCAGCGCACGCAGTAACAAACGACTGCGCCGCGCACGCAGGGTATCCGACAACCTGACAAAGGGCAGATAGATCAGCGTCCCCAGCAGCAGACACAAGCCCTGCACCCAGACCGCGGTCAGCGAGTGGGTCATGGCATAGACATTCAGCAGCGGCGGGGTAGTCCAGACGGTCAACTGGGTGGTGCAGGGGATCAGCCCGAGCTGCGTGGCGGCGTAAGCCAGGCAGATCTGCAGCAGCGGCGCGCAGACGAAGGGAATCAGGTAGACCGGGTTGAGAATCAGCGGGATGCCAAACAACAGCGGTTCATTGATGTTGAAGGCCGCCGGGATCAGGGCAAACAGGGCAAATCGGCGTATCCCGCGATCCTGGCAGCCGAGCTGGATGGCGGCAATCAGGCACAGCGTACTGCCCGAGCCGCCCAGACGGGCAAAGGCATCGATGAACTCGCGTGTGACGATGTAATACGAGCCGGCGCCGTGGCCGGCGATCTGGACATTGGCCAGCGAGGACGGAATCAGCAGGGTGTTGGTCACCGGCGCCAGGATGTTCGGGCCATGCAGGCCGAAAAACCACAGCAGCTGCCCGATGGAGACGTAGCTGAGCACAAAGTGCAGCGGGTCCTGATGGCCGGTAAAAATCAGCCCAAGCAGATGGGTCTGGTAGGCATGCAGATCGCCGAATCCCCAGGCCAGCAGGAGGGCACGCAGACCGCAAAACAGCAGGATGGTGCACATGGCCGCCGGGGTCATGGCCACGATATCGCGCACCATGGGGTCGAAGCCCGCCGAGCCAAGCGACAGTTGCAGACGCGGTATGCTCGCCAGACGCAGAAACAGCGGGCTGCCCAGGGCGGCGATGACAATGGCCGCCAGCAAGCCGCGCTCCACCGACAGCACCCCCGACCAGCTGCCAGTGCTGCCCGGCACCGACACAATCAGCAGGCAGGCCATCATCACGACCGAGGTAATCAGCGGGGGGATGGCCGTGCGGCTTTGGTGCTGCTCGTTGAACATCTCGGTCCGGGTACTGGCATAGCCGGCCAGAATCGCCAGCGGGACCATGCTGAAGGCCACCTGGGCCACGTCATCCAGGGTGGCAAACCATTGTTCGCCCAATAGCTGGCTGAAGAAGCGTTGCAGAACCAGCGAGGGAAAGTGGCGCAACAGAATGATCAGGGCACCGACCATGATCGGCGGGAGGGAGAAAGCCAGGCCGCGGCGGATGGCGATGAAGAAAGCTTGCTGTCCGAGGCGCTCAAAAAACCCCAGCAAGGCATCTACCCGCGCATCATCCACTAACGATCCCAGCATCTGGCACCTCGGCAAACCAGTCACCAGGACTGGTGATCGCAACAGGCGGGGCAGGCTGCGGCTGCCCGAATGGCCGAATGCCGGTTGCAGATCATTGACTCATGGTTAATGTGTCTGTCCGGGCGAGAAATACCCCGTTGACAGGTGGCACGTCGGCGACACGGCAACCGTCCATGCTTGCTACCGGTCAGATATCAGAATAATAACCATTACGGTTAAATGTTCTAGCTAAAAATAACTATCGACTATCAAATAATCATTGTTTCACGTCAAAAAGAAAGCCGTTTTGATATAGGTCGATATTTACCAAGCAGACCGGATGGTATGTTCCGGTCTGCCCGGGAGAGGTGTCAGTCGTGTTCCTTCAGCCATTCGGCAAAGACCGGATCGGCCAGACGCCAGCCCTGCGCGTCGCGGGTCACCACATCCCGCCGCTCCAGCTTGCGCAGTGCCGTCTGAACCTGAGAGGGCGTCAGCGTCGGCAGGCCCAGCTCGGCCGCCAGTGCCACCCGGCTGCCCTGGCGATACGGGCTGTGCTGGCCGGCGGCAATGGCGCGCAACAGGCTTTGCTCCAGCGGCGCCAGCCCCAGCCAGCGGCTTTCAAAGGCGCTGGTATCCGACAACAGGTTCAGCCGTGCCGTCAGGGCCTCGGTCAGCGTGCGCTCGGGGTTCAATGCCAGCTCTTCCACCAGCGCGCGCAGATGCAGTGGGACCCGACCCAGTTGCAGGAAGGCCTGCCACAACGCGGCCTCATCCAGGGGGCGACGGGTGATGCGCTGGTAGCCTTGCGCCATGTGGCGGGTGAAGCCTTCGTCCAGCGGCGGGAAGTCGATCAGGGTGGCAAAGTGAAAAAACGGGGCACGGGCATCGCCGAACATGGCGCGCAAGCCGGCTTGTGATGAGCCGGTAAAGATCACCTTGACCCGGTCACGATGCAGATCCAGTCCCGTGCGCAGCGAGGCGATCAGCGTCGCGCTGCCACTGCGGCGAGCCAGCTCCTGGATTTCATCCAGCAGCAACAGGACCGGTTTCTTCTGTGCGGCCAGGTCGCCGATCAACTGGCTGACGGCGGGCAGCGGTGCCGTCGGGGATGGCGGACGGTTTTCAATGCTGGCCGGCCCCCACTGGCCACGGATCAGCAGATGACTGCCGATCTTGTCCAGCGTCCGCGCCAGCCAGTGTTCCTCGTCGGCAAAGGCGGCCAGCATGGCCGGAAAGTGGTGAGCCCCGCCATGGCCGTCATCCTCCATGAAACTGTGATAGCCGACGCGCCAGCCATGCTGTTCCGCCAGCGGCAACAGATCCTTGAGCAGGAATTCGGTCTTGCCCATGCGGCGCGGCGCAAACAGCGTCAGGGCAGAAGACAGGCCGCTGTCGAGCATCATCAACACCGATTCGGCCAGTTTCTGACGCGGGTAGTGCAGGGCATCATCCGGCATGTCAGCCACCTTTAGCTATGTGATGGCTAATTATGCATGTGGTGGCTAATAGTGGCTAGCTGGGTGCGGCGCGTCGGCCAGAAACTGCCGGCGCAGCGCGCGGTATTGCCGGGTGATGCGCCAGGCCAGCCAGGCCAGACTGCCTGCCAGCAGGGTACTGGATGCCGCAAACACACCTTGCCAGAGTGCGGGGGACAGGCACCAGCCGATCCCGCCTGCCAGCCACAGCGCATGCAGCCAGCCCAGTCGTTGCTGTACCTGCTCGCTCAGGAAGCCGTGCGTGGAGGGCAGGGCACCGCGCGGCGGTTGCAGGGCCTTCAGGTGCAGCCAGCACAGGAAAGGCACGATCTTGCCCAGCATGGCCAGCATGACGCCGAAGCCGAGCCCGCCCAGCCACAGCCACCCCGCCAGCAGCGGCCAGCAAGCAGCTGGGGACCACCAGGCGACGAGGGCCAGCAGTGCCGATGCGGGCAGACACCAGACGGCCCGCTGCCAGCTGCGTCGTGCCGGGTCCTGCGGGCGCCGCGCCTGCTGCAGCAGGCGCAGGGTGAGGGCGCCATAGAGCATGACGGCCAGCCACAGTGCCAGCGCAGAGGGATCTGGCATGGCGGGAGCCAGCAGACGCCACAGTGTGGCCAGCAGCAAGAGTGGCAGCAGGGCCGCACTCAGCCAGCGCACCGGGCGCGGATAAGCCGGTGTGATCAGGAACATCGGCAACACGGTCTGACTGATCGCGATCAAGAGGCCGAGCAGCCAGCCGATCCCGCCCCACAGCACATGACTGTGCAGCAGGGGCAACAAGGGGAGTGCCGCGCTGCCGCGCAGGGTGGCCACCATCGCCAGTCCGAGGAGGGCGGTGACCATCAGTGCCGTCATGGCGCGCAACATGCCGCGGCTGCCGCCATCGCGCGCCGGAGAACGATGCAGTCCGACGATGCCGTGTGTCAGAAACACCGCCAGCGCCAGTGCCAGCCCTATCACTCCGGCCAGCAGTTCGTCCGGGCTGAAGCCCCGGGCGAAGCCCAGGCACAGCAGCGCGACGCCGGCCTGCCAGGGTAGCCACACTGTCCACAGCAGGCGTATCGGTCGCGTCAGCGCCACGCCGGCCAGCACGGCCAGCAATTGCAGCAAGGCGCCCAGCATGATGTTGCCCAGCACGCCCAGTGCCAGCATGTGGGTCAGGGCGACGACCAGCGGCTGATAGCGATCCGCCGCCAGCGGACTGGCGGCGGCGAGGCTGAGCGCCAGCACCAGCAGCCAGCCAATGGCCGCCAGGAAAAAACCTGTCGGCAGCCAAAGCGGTGGCGCTTTGTCGTAGTCCAGTGTGCTGCCGATCATGTCCGGGTCAGGGTGATCAGCACCCCGCCATCCTCGGTCAGACTGCACTGATGCTGTACTCCGGCCTGGTTCAGCAGCGGGAACAGTGGCACCGGGTGGTGCGGCAGGATATACGCCAGCGCCTGGCCTGCCTGCAGTGACTCAATGTCTTCCAGAATGATCTCCATCGGTTGTGGCGGTACCAGATGACGCAAGTCGCGGGCGTTCATGGCTCGGCCACCATCGACTCCAGCCCGGCTACATGCTGGCCGCACATCGGATAGAGAACGTTTTCTTCTTTCATATTATGTTGCTGCATCAGGATCAGCAGCGTCTCGCCATGGCCGAGAAAGGCGGCGGCATCCTGCTGGCTGAGCGCCGCCTGCACATCGGTCAACAACGCGCGCATTTCCTCATGCTCGCTGCGCATTACCACGGTCGGCCCCATGCGCATACCGGTCGCGTCTTCAAAAGCCGGAAACAGCTGTGTCTCCTCCAGTGTGAAGTGCGCCAGCATGGCAGTTTCGAAAGCCTGCCAATGGCTCAGGGCCGGCTGCCACTGGCCGGCGCGCACGGCAGACTCGCAGTCCACCAGATGGGCATCACAGGTACGGTGTTGGTCGATCAGTCTTTCTATGGCATTCATGGCATCGCCTTCCGGAAATCAAAAATGAGTGAAGCATCAGACATTGCGTGGCAGTATGTCGGCACGCCCTTATTAGCCAGAATGATTTGAATCAAGGATTTCAAGATCCCATGCCCCACGTCGATATTGCTGCCCTGTTGCGTCACCAACCCCTGTTCCAGGCGCTCTCGCCCGAGCAACTGAGCGCCTTGCTGCCGCATGCGCAGGAAGTGCGCGCCGACAAGGGGCAGGTGCTGTTTCAGAAGGGGGATCCCTGCGATGGCATGTATGTGGTGGTCTTCGGTCGCGTCAAGCTGTCGCTGTTCTCTGCTCAGGGCAGCGAGAAGGTCGTGGAGGTGATCCAGCCCGGGCAGAGTTTTGCCGAGGCGGTGATGTTTCTTGGCTACCCGATGCCGGTGCTGGCGCAATGTCTGGATGATGCCTTGCTGCTGAAAATTGATGCGGATGGCATTCTGCAGGCCTTGTCGGCGGATGCTGATTTCGCCCGGCGCCTGCTGGCCGGCATGTCGATGCGACTGCACGGCCTGGTGCGTGATGTCGAGCGCTACTCGACCGAAAGCACCTTGCAGCGTGTCAGCGGCTATCTGCTGCAGAGCTGGCGCGAGGCCGGCGAGCCGTCACAGGCGTTTACCCTGCCGCTGAATAAAAACCTGATTGCCTCGCGCCTCAACCTGACGCCGGAAACCTTCTCGCGCATGTTGCAGCGGTTAATGACGGCGCAGCTGATCCAGGTGAACGGCAGAGAGATTCTGGTACTCAATCCGGCCGGCCTGGGTGAGTTTGCGGGAGAGGATGGCGACTGATGGAGGTGATTCGCGAAAGTCCACTGGAAGCTTTGCTGCGCCAGGCTGCCGCCGATCCGGCGCATCGGCCGGCGTTTTTCGCGGCGCTGCTGCAGGCCGAAGTGTTCATCATCGGCCATACCGATCTGGGGCCGGGCGAAACGACCATACAGGCCGGCAGCCAGCTGCATATCCAGCATTGGCAGCGTCCGGACGGGGTCAGTACCATTCCCTTCTTCACCTCGCTCGGCTTGCTGCAGCAGGCCATCGAGCAAGAGAGCCGCTACCTGGCGCTGCCGGCCCGCTCGCTGTTCGAGCTGACACTGGGCAGCGCACTGGATCTCAATCCCGGCTCGGACTGCGGCAAGTCATTCGAGGCCGCAGAAATCCGCGAGCTGCTGGCCAGCGGTCTGACCCATGCGCCGGAGCAGCGCGAAATCCGCGAGCAAACGAGCGTATTGCTGGGACAGCCTCTGCATGACCCGCAGGATCTCAAGCAGGCGCTGTCTACCCTGTTGCTCAAGCATCCGCCTGTGCAGCGCGCCTATCTGGCGCTGATGCACGACACCAGTCAGAGCGAGCAGCCGCACCTGGTGATCGGCCTGGAGGGCGAGGGCGATATCGAGCAGGTCTTGCGCGAAGCCGGCAATGTGCTGGCTGACCTGCTGCCCGCCGGCGAAGTGGCCGACCTGCTGCAGATTCATGCCAATGAGGGAGGCCTGGCCGACTACTTTCATCAATCCGTTGTTCCCTTCTATCAGCGTGGCCCCTGGGCGCGCTTCAAAGCCTGGTGGCACTGAGTTGCGGTGTCTGGCCGTGCTAAATGCTTGATGCACCTGTAATTATTTTGTTTTTCTTCCTATATTTTTGGAATAAAGGTTGTCTGGACTAGATCGCAGGCAGCGACCATCTTCATGGGCGGTTCCAGAATTCGGGAGGGGGCATGCATTGGCAGTGTGCTGGCCTGTGGGTTATGCAGCAGTGTGGCGAGCTGATCGTGTGGTGCCGCACCGCCAGGTTTGAGGAAGGTCTCCATGCCCGGACGACTTGAACTGCGCACGCTGGCGGGCTGCTGGTTGCTGGCGCTGCTGGCCGTCTGGCTGGACCGGCATGCCCTGGCCGCGCTGGCCTGGTGGCCGGCCAATGCCTGGCTGGCCGGCATGTTGTGCCGCCTGCCCTGGCGGCGCAGCCTGCCCGTGCTGCTGCTGGGGCTGGCTGGTTGCCAATGGATAGGCGGACTGGGCAGCGGACTGCCGGCGGCCGTGATGTCCATACTGGAAGTGCTCAGTACCATTGCCCTGCTGCGCCATTTTGATCTGCCCTCCCGTTTCCATGCCGGGGCCATGCAGATGGTGCTCACGCTGAGTGTCGGTGCCATCCTGCCTGCCATGCTCGGTGGTGTGGCCGGCGCCGTGGTGTCGACCTGGGGATATGGCGAGGGGTTTGCCGCCCAGGCGCTGTTATTCGGTCAGGGACATATGCTGGGCGCCCTGACGGCCTTGCCGCTGGCGCTGTGGCTGAGTCAGCCGAATCAGCTGCGCGGCCCGGGCATGCCGGCGATCCTGCACTTTGGTGGCGGCCTGTTGCTGGTGACCTTGCTGGATTGGCTGGCGCTGCGTCTGTTGTCCTCCCCGTTCGAAGTCATTATTGCCGTCGAAGTACTGGCCAGCCTGCTGCTCAGCCTGAATGAGCTGTTCATCCTGCTGTGGTTGCAGACCCTGTTGATGAGCTGGGCACTGGCCAGTGGCCTGTATCTGCCACCGCCGGTACTCACCGAGGCCGATCAGGCCATGTCGGCTCTGCCGCTGCTGCTGACGCCCTTGCCTGCGCTGATCATGGCGGCGGCCGCCTGGCAGCGGCAACAGGAACAACGCCTGCTGTCGGCCGCCAAGCTTCGCCTGGATACCGTGCTGGAGTCGATGAACGAAGGGATTGTCATCCAGGCAGCCAATGGCCATATCGTCGGCCACAACCGGCGGGCGCTGGAAATTCTCGGCCTGGAGGAGTCTCAGTTGCTCGGCCGCAGCTCGCTCGACCCTGCCTGGCACTGCATTCATGAAGATGGCCGCCCGTTTCCGGGAGGGGATCACCCGGCCATGCAGGTGCTGGAGCATGGTGTGGCGATCGAGCGGGTGATCATGGGGGTGAATCTGCCCAGCGGAGATACCCGCTGGATCGAGATCAACGCCCACCCGATGCAGGAGCCCAGCTCGGGCGAGTGCATGTGCGTCTGCACTTTCTCTGATATCAGCAGCGAGCGTGAAACCGCCCTGCGCCTGCGCGCCATGCAGGCGCGGTATGTCGGACTGGTGTTCAATGCCCCGGATGCCATCATCACCGTCGACAGCCAGCAGACCATCGTCTCGGCCAACCCGGCCGCCGGCCAGCTGTTTGGCTACAGCACTGCCGACCTGATCGGGCAGCCGCTGTCGATTCTGATGGCGACTGACAGTCACGAGCGCCATACCCGCCTTTTCGAGCGCTTTGCCAGTGAAGAAGTTTATGGCCGCAGCATGGCCGGCGGGCGCAAGGTGCGCGCGAAGCGCAGTGATGGCAGTCACTTCCCGCTCGAAGTGACGCTGGCGACCGTCAGCCTGCCCGAGGGCAAATACTTCATGGCCATTGGCCGCGATGTGACACAGCGCGAGGCCTACGAGCAGACCCTGCTGGAGCTGTCACAGGCCATCGGTCAGAGTCCGGTCGGGTTTGTCATGATCGACCGCGACGGACAGATCGAGTATGCCAACCGTGCCTATGAGCAACTGACCGGCCTGCCGAATGCCGAGCTCAAGGAGATGGCGTTGCAGGCGCTGTGGCAGTCTGCTGATCAGGGGACGGTTTCGGCCATGCCCTGGCGCAACGCCGAGGGCGGCCAGCCCTGGCAGGGTGAAGTGAGTCAGAAACGACCAGATGGCCGTGAGTATCAGGTTTTTTACGTCATTTCGCCGCTGTTTGATGCGGAGGGGCTGGTCGGCAAATACGTTGGCGTGGCGCAGGACGTGACCGACAGCAAGCGCACCAGCGCCGAGCTGGAGGCGCATCGTCACCATCTGGAAGCGCTGGTCGAGGAGCGGACCCGTGATTTGCTGGAGGCCAAGGAAGCGGCCGAAAGTGCCACCCGGCTGAAGAGTACCTTTCTGGCCAATATGAGCCATGAAATCCGCACCCCGCTCAATGCCATCGTCGGTTTCGCCCATCTGGTGCGCAACCAGGAGCAGAATCCGCGTGCCCAGGCCTGGCTGGACAAGATCGACAGCGCGGCTCAGCACCTGCTGGCCATCATCAATGATGTGCTGGACTTCTCCAAACTGGAGGCCGGCCATGTGGAAATCCACAGCGAGCCATTCAGCCTGCAACCCTTGCTGGAATTCATCCGCGACATGGTGATGCCGCGGCTGGCCGACAAGCCGGTCAGCTTCGAAATCCGGGTCGAGGGGACGGTGCCGGCCAATTGGCTGGGGGACAGCCTGCGCATCGGACAGATTCTGGGGAACTTCGTCAGCAATGCTGCCAAATTTACCGCCGAGGGCCGGATCGAACTGGTGGTGCGCGAGGAGGGCCGGGAGGGTGAGCTGGTGTGGCTGCGCTTCGAGGTCCTGGACAGCGGCATCGGGATCGACCCGGCCCAATTTGCCCGGCTGTTCGTGCCTTTTGTCCAGGCGGATGCCTCGATTACCCGACGTTTCGGTGGCACCGGCCTCGGCCTGGCGCTCAGCCGCAGTCTGGCGCAGCTGATGGGCGGTTCGGTCGGAGGCGAGAGCCGGCCCGGTGGCGGCAGCTGCTTCTGGCTGACCCTGCCGCTGCGCCCCATGGAGACGCCGCAGGCGGAAGCGGTGCTGGCCGAGGAGACAGGGGACCTGCCGGTACCACTGCGTTTTGCCGGACATGTGCTGATCGCCGAAGACAATCCGCTCAACCAGGATTTCATGCAGGGACTGATGCAGGATCTGGGGCTGAGCTGCAAGGTGGTTGGCGATGGCCAGAGTGCGGTGGCCGCCTGTCTGGACGAGTCGTTCGATCTGGTGTTGATGGACATGCAGATGCCGGTGATGGATGGCCTCAGTGCCACCCGCGAGCTGCGTCAGTTCGCTCAGACACGTCATTTGCCGATCCTGGCCCTGACCGCCAACGCCTATGCCGAAGACCGCGATGCCTGCCTGCAGGCCGGTATGAATGACTTTCTCAGCAAGCCGATCGAGCCGCTGGTGCTGCGCGAGCGCCTGGCGCGCTACCTGCCGGCGGCAGCTGCCAGCGACGCCGAGCGTATTGCCTTGCCGGAGGCTCCGGCGGCGCTCTTCGGCCCGCTGGGGCAGCGGCTGCAGCAAGCCGGGCTGGTGGATTTTGCCTACCTGGAAAAGATGACCAAGGGCAATCCCGACACCATCGAGCGCGTGCTGGGCATGTTCCTGCAGCACCATGTGCCGCTGGCGGCCGGCTTGCCGGCCTTGCTGGCCGGCGGGGATCTGAGCGCGGCGACCCGCATCGTGCATACCCTTAAGGGCACCGGCATGTCCCTGGGGGCGGACGCGTTGCGTCTGGCCGCTGAGCGACTGGAGGGGGTGTTGCGCGGCGACACCCCGGCGCAGGCAGACTGCCGGGCGCTGTGCCATGAAGTGGCGCGGCTGGAGCGCGTTCTGCTCGGTCCGCAGGCTGCCGAGGACGGGGAGGCTGCCGAACAGCGCCTGCGTCACCGTCTGCAGACGCATGATGTCGAGAGTGCCGCCTGGCTGGCACAACAGCGCGCGGCCTTTCTCTGGATGCATGAAGAGGATTTTCAATATCTGCTGCGGCTGGTCGACAGCTTTGAGTTCGGCCCGGCGCTGCGTTTCTTTGACCAACGAAGCCTGGCTGCAAAGGAAGCGCCATGAGTGAAATCAAGACCATCCTGCTGGTGGATGATGATCCGATGTACCGCATGCTGACGGCCGATGCCCTGACGCCGCACTATCGCCTGCTGGAGGCAGAAAGCGGGGCCGATGCCCTGATGCTGGCGCGCGAGTATGTGCCGGCCCTGGTGTTGCTGGATATTACCCTGGCGGATCAGGACGGTTTTCAGGTCTGTCGCCAGCTCAAGCAGCATGCCGCCCTGGCCCAGGTGCCGGTGGTGTTCATCTCGGCCAATGTCAGCCTGTCTGACCGGCTGGCCGCCTATGAGGCCGGTGGTGAGGATTTCATCGGCAAGCCGGTCGAACCGGATGAGCTGCGCGCCAAGGTGTCGCTGACCCTGAAGAACGTGGCCGAGCGTCTGCGACTGGAAAGCGGGGCGCGGGATGCCATGGGCGTGGCGATGACGGCCATGTCTTCGGCCAGTGAGCTGGGGGTGTTGCTGGGGATTTTGCGTCGCTGCTTTGCCGTCAGCGACGAAAGCGGTCTGGCGGCCTGCCTGTTGTCCGGTTGTGCCGAGTTCGGCCTGGAGGCCTGCGTGCGGCTGCAGACCAGCGCCGGGGTGTATGGCCGCAGCCAGCAGGGGGTACTGACCCGGGTCGAGGCCGGCGTGCTGGATCTGCTGTCCACCGGCGAGCGCATTGTCAGTCTGGGACGGCAGTCGGTGTTCAATTACGGGGGGCTGACCTTGCTGATCAAGAATATGCCGGATCAGGAACCGGATCGGGCCGGTCGGCTGCGCGACCATCTGGCGATGCTGGCCGAGGGGGGGCAGGCCTGCCTGCGCATGATCGAGGCCATGAACCAGCTGCGCGTGCGCGAACGCGCCCGGGCGCATTTTGGCGAGCAGGCCATGGCGGCGCTGGCCGAGATCGATGCCACCTTTCATCGCCATCAGAGCCAGACCGAAGCCTGGCTGGAAAGTACCCTGACTGAGTTGCAGATGGCATTCCCGACACTGGGACTGACCGACCACCAGGAAAACATCGTTCTGAGTCTGGTCGGCAGTGCCGCCGAACGCATTGCCGGTCAGTATGCGGAAGGGCTGGACATCGCCGGTCACCTGCATCGGCTGCAGGCGCTGGCTGGCGACAATGGCTGACTGAGCGGATTCAGTCAGCGTCCGGCAGCGCGGCCCAGCGGGCGACGCGGGCCAGCGGCTGACCGCAGGCGCAGCGCAGCCGGTCCGGGTGGCGACCGGCGCGCTCGCGGGCACAGGCCTGACACCGCGTGCGTCCGCAGGCCAGGCAGACATAGAGCGCTTCAATATTGTGCCGCGCGGCACAATCGCTGCAGTACTGGTAAATGCCGTGATGCAGTATCCCTGCCAGTCGCTGATGTCGGGCGGCGGCCAGCTGCAGGCGGTCAACCGGATGAGGCATGATGCTCTCCCAGACAGGTTGTGACCTGTTATCGGCTGTTTTTCCCCGGCATTGAGCCGGATGAGTGAAATCTGCAAGGCGGCTTGTCGGCTTTCTCGCAGGATGGGCGCGTCGGTTCCTGCCGACCGTTGTTCATCCACCATGGCGGATACGCGCTGTATCCGCGCAGAGAAAGCAGACACTCATGATTCTTCCCGATCCCATTCCCCTGCCGCCCGAACCGGATGGCGTCGAGCCGGCACTGGCCGCAGAGCTGGCCGATGCGCAGTGGCAAGGCGCCATTACCGAAGCCGAAACGGTCGAGCGCTGGCCGGAGGTGGCGCGTGCCATGCAGGCGGTTCGCCAGGCGCGCCAGCAACTGCTGAGTCGCTATCCGGTCATCCGGCGCCAGGTCGAGCAGGCCAACCTGGCGCTGAACGTGGCGCAACAGGTCATGGCCATGTCACAGCCCGGTCCCGAAGCCGAGTCCGCCGCGGCGCACGCCGTGCAGTTGGCTACTGAGGCGCATGCGGCCTATCGGCAGTATGAGGTTCAGCGCCAGCAGGCCGAGCAAATGCGCCAGCAGGCCGAGCAGCTGGCGCGTCAGGTGGCGGGGGAAATCCGCCGGATGGGCGCGCAGCGCGTGGCGCTTCAGGAAGGGGCCGATGCCTTGCACGGCGATCCTCAACTCATGTCGCCGGAGGATTTTGAGCGCGGGATGCAGGCGGAGGGACTGATGGTTGCGGTCAGTGACGATCCCTATGCCCGTCCGCAGATGGTGCATTTCGGCGACGTGCGCGCGGCGCTGGAGACCCTGCAGCAACAGACCCTGACACCACGCAGCCAGGCGCAACAACTGGGGGTCTTGCTGGCGGCCTTGTCTGCGACAGAGGTGGATCCGGCACTCAGTCCGACCCTGCGTCGCCTGCGTCTGCAGACCATGGCCCGGCTGGCGGCCCTGGGTGAACCGGCGCCAAACAGGGTGCATGCATTGTGGATCGGCGATCTGCCTGATGCGGCTCGTGCTGCCCTGCGCCTGTTGCTGGCGCGCCAGATGCAGGCAGATGCCTTACCAGGCGAGTTGCCATGGCAGTTTTATCTTGGTCATGATCCGCGTGCGCTGATGGCGCCGCGGCTGCGTCAGATCATTGCCCGCGTTGGCCGGGCCAGTGTGGCCGGCAGCCCGCCGGGCGCGGCGCGGGATCTGCGCTATCAGCGGGCCGTGCTGCAGATGCAGAACCAGGCTTATCAGGCGGTACTGGCCGGGGCGCAGCAAAATGGCGGCGATTTCAATCTGGCCGCCATCGATTTTCTGGTCGAGTTTCAGGCGCAGTCGCGGGCCGAACTCACGCAATGGCTGAGCGAGGTCAGACAGCGCTGGATCGAATTCGACGCTGACTTGCGCCAGCGTTTCGGGGCCGGGGCGCTGACCCTGGTCGATCTGGGCGAGCTGCTGCCACCGGATCATCCGGTATACGACGCCTATCTGCAGGAGCTGTGGCTGCGCGGCAATCTGCCGGCGGCTGCCGATCTGGCCCGCTCCACCATGCTGCACCGCTATGGCGGCACCTATCTGGATACCGATGTCAGCCTGTTACCCGTGGATGAGGCGTTCGGCCAGAGCGTGTCGGCGCTGGAGACGCAAATCCTGCGCGAGATCGATTTGGCCAGCCAGCCGGGCGAGCAAAGACTGACCAATCGCATTGTGTTCTCTGCCCGACTGTGTGCCGCACGTATCCAGGCGCTCGGCAATTATCTGGCTGAGTTGCCGGGCGATCCTTATGGGGTGAGGGGGCTGCAAGGTGAGCTGGCCTATGAGGCCTTGCGCGACAGTCTGCTGTGCCAGCATTTGCCCGGTTTGCGCGCGCTGATCGCCGAATATCTGCCGCTGGTGGCGCAGGCGCCGGCTGCGCGGGTGCGGGCGCTTGGTATCGCGCCAGGCGAGGCCTTGCCGCAGTTATTCCAGCGGCTGAGTCCCGGGGTCGTCGGTCCTGCCGGTCTGTCCCTGCAGGTGCAGCTGAACATCGATCTGGGGGTGGACATCTCCGTGATGCATGGCCAGGCTGGCGCGGCGGTGTTTGCGCACTACTGGCAGACGGTGCAGCGGCGCTACCGCGCGATGTCGGCCAGCGGTCAGCGCTGGTTCCCGCAAGTGCCTGAGTCACTGGCACCTGATTCAATGTTCGCCGGCAAGGCCCATGGCATATACCGACTGGATGGCCTGGTCGAGGAGTCGGCGGCGACCGGGTACATGACCGGGCCGCAAGCCTATTTGCGTGCGGTCTACGACAGTCTTCAACCCGAGGAAGAGCCGGCACGCAGTCTCTGGGCCAGGATGGATTTCCTGGATCGCAAGGCCCTGTGTCTGGCGCCGGTGCGGCTGGAGATGGATACGCCGGGGGATCTGGCCTCTTCCTGGCGCGCCAGCGGCCTGTCGGCGCTGCGCGATGAGCCGGGTTCCTCGCCCTATGACCGCCAGGTGGTGGTGTTGCTCGACAAGGGGATGTCCTCGCTGAATGCGGCGCGCTATTTGAACAACGCCCATCCGCACTCCATGCTGATCGTGCGCCTGGCCGATGGCACCCTGCTCAGCGGCAAGCGGGCCATCGTGCAACTGAAGCTGGAGGACTGGGGCAGTCGTCCCCGGGTGGTGCTGGTCGGACACCTCAGCGCCGATCAGCGCACGCTGGGCGAGTTGCCGGCGAGCACGCTGGCGCAGTTACTGGGGGATTTGCTGCCGTCTGACAGCGAGACGCCACTGCATATCGAGCGACTGCGACTGGTGGCCAGTCATGCCATGCCGGCTCCCGGGACCCTGTTGAGCGGGCCGAGCTATGCCGAACAGCTGTTGCGCGCTCTGCGCCAGGTCGGCGTGTCCATCGGTGCGCTGAAGGGCTATGCCGGACCGATTGCCGTGGATGTGTTTGGCCATGTCTGGGTGCAGGACGGGCAGCGCGGCATGCCGGTGCGCCATGCGGAGTCGCTGCGTTTACTGGCGCGCTTGCAGGGAGAGCGCTTCGAGTGTGTGCCGGTGCAGGGCCGCACGGCCGCGTTGCCGGCACCGCGATTGCCACCGTTTGCTGCGCCCTTGCCGCTGGTGCCGACTCAGCGGCGGGCGGTGTTGCTGCTGGCGCCGGAGGCCGCGCTGCAGGGGATGGGCGGAGATGCTTTCCATCTGGCCATCGACAGCCTGACCCGCAAACACCCCACCACCGAATTTTATGCCCTGACCGAGCAGCATGGCGTATGGCGCCAGTGGGTGCAGCGCATGCCGCCGGGGCTGGACCGTCCCTGGGGCATGCGCTGGCAGCCCCTGCCGGCACCGCTGGCCGGCGCTTTCGCCAAGCTGACCTTGCTCGGGCACGCCCAGGGGGATCTGGGGCTGGTGGACTTGCTGCAGGATGGGGCACGGCTGTCGGCATTGTCGGCGATGTTGTCCGAGGTGCAGACCATCGGGCACCTGAGTGTGCTGGCCTGCGCCATGCGGCCGGAGAATGGCGTGTTGTTGCTGCGGGCACTGAGTACCTCGCCCGGGCCGCGCATCGGTCGTATCACCGGCTCGGAGCGTCAGGTGTTCATCATGGGGCCGGGCGATGTCAATCCGACCCCGCTGTCGGCCGGGCGTCGTCTGTATCGTGTCGGCGAGGTGGCGCAGCACGGCGGCCATGCCGGCAAGTGGCAGGTGAGCGCCAGGGAGGATGGCAGTCTGCAGGTCGACAGCCTGCTGGCCAATCTGCACGACAAGCCGGTGCAGTTGCGTCCGCTGGCGGCACCACTGATCGGGCCGTTTGATCTGCTGCTCTGGCAGCGGCAGGCGGTCCAGGCACGGCGTCAGGTCGCAGCCTGGCTGAATGAGCAGGAAGATCTGCTGACCCGGTTCTATGGCGAGCACGATTTGCCGCGGGCGCAGTGGCTGGCGCTGCCGGACAGCTTGCGGCGTGATGGCCGCGGGCAGTATCTCCTGTCGGTGAGTGATCGTCGCCAGGGTGTGGTGCGTGAGGTGGTGTGTCCTGACGGTGAGCGCCTGGCCGCTGTGCACGGTGCCTTGTCCACGCTGTGGCGCCAGTTGGCGCCACAGTTGCAGCGTGATGATGCCCACCGGCTGCAATGGCATGGGGCGGCTTCCGGGCAGATCTGGCAGGGCGGCACTCCGGGCAGCAGCAATGGCGCCTTCCTGATCATGGCGCTGATGTCCTGCCTGCAGGCAGGACAACTCAGTGATGAAGCGCGGTTGTCTGCCTGGTGGAATCTGGCCGCCATGGGCACCGCCGCCACCGGGGACGGCGTGCAGCTGGGGCAACTGGTGCTGGCCGCCACGGCCCCGGATGGCGCCGTGGCGCAATCGCTGGCCCTGCTGTCCCGGGTCTTCGAGGCCGGCAATTTGCTGTTCCTGGCGGGGTCGCTGGTGTGGGACGCCTGGCATCTGAGCAACAGCCAGGATTGGGTCAGCCAGGTGAGCCGCGCGGTGCAGTTGGGCATGACCAGCGGGGCGCTGGCACTGCAGTTTGGTGCCAGTCTGCTGGCCTGGGCGCTGCCCGGGGCCGCCAGTGCCACGGCCTTTGGTCTGCTGGCGGCGCCGGTGATGGCGCTGGGTCTGGGGTGGTCGGCATTCGCCAGTCAGATTGCCGCCCATCAGCAGGGAAGCCATCAACTGCTGGATTATCTGCTCAAAGCGCAGAAGGCCTACCGTCAGGGGGGATTCCAGCTGGAGGAGAGCGGCCTGCGTGCTGCTGCCGACCCCTATGCCGTGATTACCCGGCTGGACTTTGTGCGCGGCGAAGTGACCTTTGGCAGTCAGATGCTGCTGCGCAGTAGCCCGCGCCCGATCAGTGCGCCGCATCTGGACATGTATCACGAGTTTCCGCTGCGCGATTCGCTGGGTCTGCCGGCCACGGTGCCCCTGCGTTTCACGGCTGATGAGTGGTTACTGCCTTCGACGCCACAGTTGTCGCTGCACTATGAGTACCTGGCCGGCGAGGTGTCGCTGAACGCAGAGGAGCAGGCGCTGGTCAGCCGGCTGGAGCAGGCCGGGGTGTTCTGGTTCGATGGCGGGATTTATTCCGCCAGCAAGCTGCAGTTGCTGGCCTCGCCTCTGCAGATCGAGGTGCTGCTGGCACGTGAGGCGCAGACCTGCTGGTTCAGCCAGACGGCACAGCCGGTCAGCTATCGCCTGCAGGGGCATGGAGCCTGCTATCAGCTCAAAGGTCTGCATGCCGGTCTGTCGCTGCAATTGACCGATGCTGACGGTCTGTCGGCCCCGTCGTTGTTCCAGTTGCAGTTGCCGGAGGCCCGTCTGATGGACGCGGGTGATCTGCAGCTGGCGCAGGGGCAGTTGCGGCTGCGCGATGATCAGGGGCGCTGGTTGTCAGTAGGGGTCTCGGGGCTGCAGGGGCGGCTTCTGGTCAGCGGGACGGCCGGTAGTTGGGACATCGATCCGCTGCGTGGCCGCATGGTGCTGATGACGCTGGATGTGCGGCGTCTGGGGGATGCGCCCTGGTTGTTGCGCCTCAGCCGCCTGGCTGCACAGCAGCAATGTGCGCCACTGGTACGGGTGATTCAGGGCAAGCTGCCCTTGCCCGTGGCGGATCTGCCGGCACAAGACGAGGCGCTGCGCCTGGCGGCCATGACCCGTCTGTCGAACCAGACGGTGTTCGATGCCGGGCAGGGACGTCTGTTGCGTCATGGACTGGAGCACGAAACAGCCCTGCAGTTCGGTACGCGCTTTGTCGGGGCCTCTGAGCAGCACGCCTACTTTTTCAATGGGTTGCATCAGGGCTTCTGGTGCACCTCGCGTCAGGATGACCGCGCCGTGGCGCAGTATGTGCTGCCGCTGAACCATGCTGAGGGCCAGGTCGAAGAAGTACGCCTCCAGGGCAATCTGTTGCTGGTGCGCCAGCGCATCGTGCTGGAGGGGGACACATTACAGCTGGCCTATGGCATGACCGCCGATGGCCCGATGCAGCTGCGGGTGCTCGGTGGCTTGCAGGGGAAGGCACTGACTGCCTGGCAGGCCATGCTGGCCCAGATGGTGCACCAGCCTGGGGAGGCACTCTGGCCGGCGCTGGCCGTGGCATTGGGACTGCAGGCAGCAAGCGCACGGCAGCTGTCGCCATCGCTGCCACAGCACGAGGTCGCTCTGGCTCCCTGGTTGCAGGTGGAGGGGCGCCATCAGGATGGGGCCGAGTTCCGTCATGCCGTGCAATTGATGCAGGGACGGGTGGTCGATCTGCTGCAGACCGGCGCGGACGATGTCTTGCTGGCACACCATTGGCCGCATGATGCCGGGGTGAGCCTGCTGTGCTGGTCGCCGCGTCAGGGGCGAGCCTGGCGGCTGCAGCTGGATGAACATGGTCTGGTGGCGGTGCAGCCGCTGGCGACCCGGGGCATTGTCGCGGTGGACCATCAGGGCGGGCTGGTCTGGCTGGTGTGTGGTGATCAGCAGTTGGTGGTCGTGGATGCCGGCGGACAGGAGCAACACTGCGATTGGGTGACGCTGGAGGGTTAGTCGTCGACGCGTGAGCGCTTCCTGCAAGTTGCGTGAAGGCGGGTTGTCTAGAGTATCGGGGCGTTCCATCGGGACGCCTCGATTCTTTTTGATGGGCATCGGCCAGGACCGGTGCTGGAAAGCGAAGCCATTCATGATTGATACAGATTTCCCTCTTGAGCCCGGGGTGTCGGCATTGTCTCTTGACCCGCAGGCGGCTGCCGCGCTGGAGGCAGTGCGTCAGGCTGCCGCCATGGACGAAGCGCTGGCCGTTGAGGCCCTGCCAGCGATCCAGCAGGCGCTGGACCAGGCCGATGCAGCCCGACTGCAGTGCGAGCAGGCGCACGAGGCGCTGCGTGTCTTGCGCCAGGACCCGTCGGCCGACCGTGCCGCGCTGGCCGAGGCCCGCCAGCACTATGAGCAGTCCCTGCAACAGGCCCGTGCCTTGTGGCAGTCTGCCGCCGCGGCGGCACGTGCCGCCCATCAGGCCCTGCGCACCGAACAGCTTGGCCAGATCGAACTGGCGGATGAGACCGATGAGGCCGAGGTGGCGGAAAGCGGTGAATTGATGTCGGAGGCGGCATGGCGTCAGGGCCTGGAAGCCGAGGGCATCGTACTGAACCCGTCCGGCGGGCATTACCGTCCCTTGTGGCTGATGCGCCTGCAGGATGTGCGGCTTTATCTGATCAACGCCCTGCAGCCCGGGCTGAGTCGTATGGCGCAGACCCAGCGTCTGGCGCTGTTGCAAGCCGCACTGCGGAGTGTGCCGCGTGCCAGCGCCACGCTGGCCCGTCTGGCACGCCAGGCCACGGCACGGCTGCAGCAGTTGGCCAAGCCGGTGCCGGGCAATGTGCACTTTCTCTGGCTGGGGGCGTTGCCGGCCACGCTCAAGGCCAGTCTGCGTCTGTTTCTGGCTCGTCAGCAGGCTGCCGATGCGGTGCCGCTGCGCTTCTATCTGGCCAGTGACGAGCGGGCGCTGATGGCGCCACGCCTGAATCAGTTGTTGAAAAAGCTGGCGCTGGCCAGTATCAATGGCCTCCCGGCTGACAGCGAGCGCACGGCACTGTTCCGGCAACGCTGGCTGCAGTTGCAGAACCAGGCCTATGAGGCCCTGCTGCCGCGGCTGATGCCGTCGGGCAGTGACCCGTCGCAGGTGGTGATCGATTTCATGGTCGAGGTACATGGTCAGCCACGGGCCGAGTTGCAAGCCTGGCTGGCGGCGGCGCGTCAGGAGTGGGCCTCGGTCGAGCAGATCTTTGCCGAGCGTTTCGGCGCCGGCAGCCTGCAACGCGTCGATCTGGCCAGCCTGTTGCCGGCGGAGCATGCGTTGTACCCGATTTATCTGCAGGAGTTATGGCTGCGCGGCAATTTGCCGGCGGCGGCGGATCTGGGGCGCTCCCTGCTGCTGAACCAGTACGGCGGCAGCTATCTGGATGCCGATGTCAGTCTGCGGCCGCGGGCCGAGGTGTTCAGCGGCCGTACCTTGCCCACGCTGGAGCGTGAATTGCTGGCACGGGTGGCACGTCATAGTTCGCCAGACACCCTGACCGGTAATCTGGCGGTGTTCTCCACCCAGTTGCACGCCATTCGGGTGCAGGCGACTCACAATCATCTTGCGCAGTGGCCGGGCGATCCGTTCGGCGTGGCGGCGCTGGCGGGGGATCAGGCCTATCAGGCGCTGCGCGACAATCTGATGGTGCAGTTCGTGCCGGAGATTGCCGAGCTGGCTCAGCGATATTTGCAGGAAGTGCAGGGAGCACCGGCCAGGCGCCTGCAAGGGATCGGGCAGGAACTTTCGCAGGTGTTGCCGGCCTTGTTCGAGCCGATCCCGCGGGCGACGGTTGGCGCCGTGGGGCTGGCGATGCAGCGTCGTCCGCGCCTGACCATCGGCTTCGACATTGATGTCATGCATGCTCGTGCCGGGGCTCCCGCCTTTGCCCACTATTGGCAACTGGTGCAGCAACGCTATCGCGAGCTGTCTGAACGACAGTTGCTGTGGTATCCGGACCTCCCGCAAGCCCTGCCCGAAGATGCCGACTATCGTGAGCGTGCCCACGGTCTGTACCGGCTGGATGGCATGGAGGTGGATTCGGGGGTAACCGGCTATCTGACCGGACCGAATGCCTTTGCACGCGCCATCTTGCAGGCGCTGGCACCGGATGAGCCGCAAGATGACAGCGACGACAGTGCGCAGAGTGACACCTCGGGGGACAGTGCCGCCAGCGAGATCAGCGATGAGGAGGAGGGTTCTGCTGTCCGTGAGGCCGATGCCATGCCCTGGATGGCCTGGCGCGACTGGCAGCAACTCACGGCGGAGGATGCTTTGCCGCTGTATGCCGCGCCGGCGTGGCTGGCGTCGGATACCCCGGCGGATATCGAGTCGTCCTGGCGCGGCGCCCCCTTGCCGGCGCGTCTGTCGCTGAGCGAGGCGTCGAAGTATGCCCGGCAGTTGGTGTTGTCGCTCGACCAGCGTGAACTCACGCAGACCGCCGCCCGCTATCTGAACAACCGTCACCCGAACTCGCGGCATATCGTGCGCCAGGGGGATGGGGCGCTGCGGCTGGACAACCGTCTGGTTCAGCAACTGGATGCCAGTCAGTGGGATGACAACAGCCGTCTGGTGCTGGTCGGGCAACTGAGCGCCGATCAGCGCGAGCTGGGCGATCTGCCGGCGGCGGCGCTGGCGCGGCTGATCGCCCAGCTGCTCCCGCCTGGCGGGCAGATTGCCCGCATCAAGCTGGTGGCCAATGCCAGTCTGCCGCTGGCACCTGGCCGCGGGCCGGACTATGTGGAAAACCTGCTGCGCGCGCTGCGTGCCGAAGGTGTCGACGGGGCGACGGTCAAGAGTTATGGCAGTGAGCTGGTGGTCGATGTGTTCGGCCAGGTGTGGCAGAGCGACATGCCGGGTGGCGAGTCCTGGCAGCGTGGCGGCGGCCTGCGCTATCTGGCGCGGCTGGAGGGCGAGCAGTTTGTCCGTGAGCCGGTCCCTGAGGCCGGTGTGCCCGGGCTGGCGCGTTATCAGCCGCCCTATGCCGTGGCTCTGCCGGGCGAGGCGGTCAGCCGGCGCGCCGTGCTGCTGGTGGTGCCGCAGGAGGTGTTGCAGCGTGCCGGCGGCACCTTGTTTCATCAGGCGGTGTACAGCTTGCGGCACAAACATCCGGAGACCGAGTTTTATGCCTTGAGCGAGCAGGATGGCGTCTGGCGTCAGTGGGTGATGCGCCCGCTCGGCGAGGGCAGCGGGCGTGATGGCTGGGTGCGTCTGGCCGAGCCCCTGCGTGGTCGCTTCGCCAAGCTGACGGTGCTGGGGCATGGCGAGGGTGATCTGGGGCTGGTCAGTGCCATGCGCCAGCCGGATTTGCCGGCGCAACTGGCGGGGATGCTGTCCGAGGTGCGGGCCATCGGGCATCTGGCACTGTTGGCCTGCCAGAGTGAGCCCGAAACCGGTGCCTTGCTCTATCACGCCTTGCGTCAGGCTCATCCCGAGTTGTCCTTGTCGCGCCTGAGCGGCTCTGAGCAACAGGTTTATCTGGTGCGGCGTGGCGGCCCGCTGCAGGGCACCATTCAGCCCGGTCGCCATGTCTACCGGGTGGGCAATCAGTTGCAGCATGGCGGCCATGTCGGCAAATGGCAGTTGACCCCCCAGCCTGACGGCAGCCTGCAGGTAGCGCGTCATGTGCCGTCACCCTATCCCCGAGCGACCACGGTGGTGAACGATGGGGGCCACGGGGTGGTGGGCCCCTTCGATCTGTGGCAGCAGCAGGCGGAGGCCCGGGCGGCACAGGTGCAGGTCGAGGACTGGCTGGGCACGCAGGAACGCATCCTGAGCGCGGTCTACGAGACGCAGGGCTTGTCGCGCAGGGAATGGCTGGCGGTGCCGGACAGTCTGCAACGTCTGGCTGACGGGGGGTATCGCCTGAGTCTGGTACATCGTCAGCGTGGCGAGGTGCGCCAGGTGATGTTGGCCGAAGGGGCTGCACTGGCGCGGGCCCAGGCATCGTTGCGAGATCTCTGGCGGCAGCTGGCGTCACAGGTCGAGGTTGGCCCGGCAGGGTCGGCGTTGCGGTTGAAGCCCGCTGTGGAGGGGGAGGCCGGCGGGCTCAACAGCATGAACTCGGCCTTCCTGATCATGGCGCTGATGTCCTGGCTGTCCGGACGCGCGTTGTCGACCGAGGCGCGCCTGTCCGCTTACTGGAATCTGGCCGCCATGGGGACCGCCGTGGCCGGTGACGGCGTGCAGTTCGGCCGTCTGGTGCTTGAGCTGGCAGCGCCGGAGAGTGCCGCGCTGTCTTCGCTGGCCTTGCTCGCCAGGGCTTTCGAGACCGGTAACATGCTGTTCATGGCCGGGTCGGTGGTCTGGGATGGCTGGCGCTTTTTTCATGCGCCGGACCCGGTCAGCCGTGCGGCAGCGGGAACACAGTTCGGCTTTTCTTCGGCGGCGCTGTTGCTGCAGCTGGGCAGCGGTGTGCTGACGCGCCTGTTGCCTGAAGCGGCGCTGGCGGGGCCCTTTGGCCTGCTGGCACTGCCGCTGGCGGCGGCCGGTTTCGGCTTTTCCGCGCTGGCGGGGCAGATCGCCGCGCATCAGCAGCAGAGCCATGGCTTGCTGGACTACCTGAGCAAGGTGCGCGATGGCTATCGGCGTGGTGGTTTTCTGCGTGATGAGGAAAGCGGCGCCATGGTGGCCGACCCTTATGTGGTGATCGAACAGCTCGACTTTCTCAACGGTCAGCTGACCTTCGGCAGCCAGCAGATGGTCAAGAGCGGTTATGACGATGCGCTGAGTCGCCCCAGTCGGCGTCATGGCCAGCATTTCGCCTTGCGCGAGGCGTTCGGCGTGCCGCGCCAGCTGGCCTTGCCGGACAGCGATGCCGAGTGGGTACTGCCGTCGACACCGGCTTTGTGGCTGGATTATCAGTACACCGCCGGCCGGGTCAGTCTGAGCGAGCGCGAGCAGCAAGTGGTGACGTTGCTGGAGCAGGCCGGGGTGTTTGCCTTTGCCCGCGGTATTTACTCGGCCGGGGCGCTGACGCTGCGCCGTCAGGCGCTGTCCCTGTCGGTGATCCTGGCACGCGGGGCGCAGACGTTGTGGTTCAGCCGGGGCAGTGGCGAGATGGCGTATCGCCTGCAGGGGCAGGGGGGCAGCTACCGGCTGATGGGGCTGCATGCCGGTGTCCGTCTGCAGCTGAGCGAGGCGCAGCCTTCACATTTCGAGTTGTCGCTGCCGGATGCCCGGCTGGCCACGCCGGAGACCGTGCAGCTGCAAGATGGTCAATTGTTGCTGCACGATGATCAGGGTGGCGTATTGACGGTGGGAATGCATGGCTTGCGCGGCAGTTTGCAGGTGGCGGGCAGTATCGGTCGCTGGCAGATCGATCTGTTGAGCGGGGTGGTGCGCCTGCAGGCGCTGGATTTGCGCAGCGGATCGCCTGTGCCGGCACGCGAGCAGTGGCAGCAGTGGCAGCGCCAGGGGCGCGTCGCCCCGCTGGTGCGGCTGATTCACGGGCAACTGCCGGCGCCGCTGCCCGCTTCGGCATCCGCCGCAGCTCGCGCAGTCTGGCGCCGGCAATGGTCCGAGCAACAGTCATACTGCAGGGAGCAATGGTACGACAGTCGGCAGGGGCGCCTGCTGTCCAATGGCATTGACGATGTTGGTCGTCTGGCGATCGGTCTGCGTTGTGTCGGCGTGACTGCCGAACATGCCTATTACTTTAATCCGCTGCAACTGGCGTTCTGGCGCAGTGCGCGTGACAGCGACCGGTTTGACGGCCGCATCCCGCTGTGTTTTGGCGGCGAGCAGAGCCTGATCGAGTCGGTGGTAGCCGCCGGGGCGCATTGTCTGGTGAGCCAGCGCATCGAAGGCGAAGGGCGGCCTGCGCTCGGCTTGCGTTATGTGCTGCAAGATGGGCAAATGGTGTTGCACAGTGTGCAGGGGCTGGAAGAGCGCCCGCTGCATGCCTGGCTGGCCGGCTGGCGGCCCCCGGTGGCGGGCGAAAATCTGCTGGCGCCCTGGCAGTCGCTGCTGACCGGTGCCGCACCAGGACGTGGCGTACAGCTGACCTCGCCACAGGTGATCGAGACGGTGCTGGCACCCTGGTTGTTAATGGAGACGAGCACCGCGCGTCGCCTGGTCTGCCTGCCGGCGCAGGGGTGCTGGCAGGTGCTGGAGGCCGGGATTGCAGACCAGGTGCCGGTTCATGTCTGGCACACGCCGGCCGGTGCGCGCCTGTTGTGCTGGTCAGCCTCCAGCGGCCAGCTGTGGTTGAGTGAGGCCTTGCAGGCGGGCGTACCAGGTGGGGCGCTGAGCTGCCTGCCGCTGCGTGGTGTGCGCGCAGTGCAGTCCCGCGGCACGGCTTTGTGGCTGACGTGTGCCGATGGTGCGCTGCGCATGCTGACGCTGACTGATGACGGTCAGCCGCGCTGGTCTGAGATGATCCGGCCGGAAACGGCGTAGCACCCTTGCAGGGTCTGACAGCAGGAATGAGACGGTTCCGGGGCACTGCCCCGGACCGTTTTTTGCATGCTGCAGCCGCAGCATGGATAATGGCGGTTCTCTGTCTCGATTGCTGCTGCCGTGAATCCCACTGTTACCACCGATATCGATCAGGCCTGTGCACGCTTGCGCGTGGGCCAACTGGTTGCCATTCCCACTGAAACCGTTTATGGACTGGCGGCCGATGCCTGCAATCTGGACGCGGTGCAGAAGGTGTTCCGGCTCAAGCGTCGTCCGGCCAGCAATCCGCTGATCGTGCATCTGGCGGAAGCCGCGCAGTCGGTCAACTGGGTCAAGGATGTCCCGCCCGCCGCAGAAAAGCTGATGAAAACCTTCTGGCCCGGGCCGCTGACGCTGGTGTTGCCGGCGGCCGACCATGTGTCGCGGGTGATTACCGCCGGTCAGGGCAGTGTGGCGCTGCGTGTGCCGGCCCACCCGCAGGCACGCGAACTGCTGCATCGTTTTGGCGGCGGGCTGGTGGCACCGTCAGCCAATCGCTATATGTCGATCAGTCCGACCTCGGCGGCGCATGTGGCGCGCCAGTTTGCCGGCGAGGATTTGCTGATTCTGGATGGCGGCGCCTGCAAGGTCGGACTGGAGTCGACCATTGTCGGCCTGCTGCCCGGCGAGCCGCCGCGTCTGCTGCGCCACGGCATGTTGTCTGCGGCCGAGCTGGAAGCGGTGCTGGGCTGCAAGCTGGAGGTCGGTGCCAAAGGCGGGCTGCGCGTGCCCGGCCAGCATCACCGTCACTATGCCCCGCATACGCCGGCCTGGCGCTTTAGTGAGGTGCCGGCCGAAGCGCTGGCGGATGCTGGCTGTGCCTGGCTGTGGTGCGGTGGTGCCCAGGCCAGCGCCGGTCCGGCGCTGGATCTGGGGGACGATCCCAAAGCCTATGCGCGTGCGCTGTACGATGCGCTTTACCAGCTCGATCACCTTGAGGGCATCAGCCGTTTGCTGATTCAAACCCCGCCCGACACGCCCGCCTGGGCGGCCGTGCACGACCGCCTCCATCGCGCCAGTCAGCCGGTCTGACGAAATGGCTTTCCGTTCTCCATAAAAAAACCGCACGCCAGCAGCATGCGGTTTTTTTGATCACTACCGGATGGTCAATGAGACGGCCAGTCCTGATTCTGGGAAACAGCGCCGATATGGCCTGCATTGAAGTTATCCATGCTGTCACCATACATCTCCGGCAAATAATCCCCCAGTTCCGCGGCAGTCACCGGCTGCTGTACGGCCGGTGAGGCATAACAAGCCGCATGAATCGGGGAGCCTTGCCAGTTCTCATCCGCCAGCTTGTACCGCAAGATCACAGCGTAATCCGGGTTGCCCAGATAATAGCCCCTGTATTTCCCCCAGGTAATGACCGGCGGTGTGTTGGGATCGTCGCTGTATTGCAAACTCTTGGCTCGCGAGTCGCTGTTTGGACCAAAGAAGACGTAGGCATAGCCATCCTGGTCTTTCTGGCTGTCGAGCATGCGGCCGTTGACCGTCCAGTAGGGCATGGTCGGGTTGCTTTGCGTGGTGTTGGCACTGACGCTGAAGTAACGGGCCTGATAGGACTTGAAGACCAGATCTGGTTTGTCAGCGCTGATGAAAGTCTTGGGGACCTTAATGCGCATGATCATCATTTCCTGATTGGGCTGTTTGTAGGCAGTCAGGTAGTTGGCGCTGCAGCCATCTGCGGCAATGCCGTCCAGATGGTTATTGCCATTTTGCGATGTCTGCTGATCAGGGCGGTAAAACGCAATGGCACCATCATCATTGCTGCTCAGCGTGGCAGGACGAAGCAACTGCGCAGACCGCAACGGCGGGATGGCAGAGGGCTGGGGTGCCGCTTTGTGTTGCGCCGCCTTGTTTGCTTGAGTGCTGAATGGTTCCTGGTAGGCGAACACCGACGGGTTCAGCTGTCGGAAAGGGTTCGCCTTGCTGGTGGCCATATCCTGATCGTAGATCTGGATTTGCTCGCCGGAGGAGAGATTGTCGAGCGAAACGTTCATGAAGGCGTACTGCTGGAAGGTGCCATGTATGGTCACCTGGTTCGCATAAGCCGGAACAAACGCGGCATAGTATTGCGCATATTGGTCATAGCCCAGCAAATTGGATCCCCCCAGATAATCGAGACCACCAAAGCCGCTGAGATAGAGCAGATCAACCGTGCTGCCGTCGTCCAGCGTGACGGTGGGTGGGGTCATGTCTTTTTGCCACCCCGTTTCGCTGCCATCTCCCCAGGGTTGATAGATGCGTACGATCAGCGCATTCCCTCCCCATTGCCAGTTTTCCGGAATATTGATGGTGGCGGAATAACCCGGCATGGCGTTGTCAGCGCCCTGCGGGAGACTGACGGGGGCCGCCTGAGCGCCTGTGGACGCGCCGAGGAGCAAACAGGTGGAAAGCATGGAGGAAAGAATGTGTTTTTTGATCATCTTGGCCAGAAAAGTCAGAGCCAGCACTCAGCCTTGCCGTGATCCTGGCGCGTCTGGTGCAGGACAAAAATAAAAAATTCGACGACGACACGTGCCTGACGCCGATGGTTTTGGTTGCTGTCAGTGTGACGTGCGTATCTTCTTGTCCTGTACCCGATGTTGTCTGTAGGTCCTATCTTAATTGACGAAATGTCGAAGGGAATCAATGCGATCCTTTAAGTCTTCCATGCCGCCAGCAGCGCCGCGAGTCCCGGCGGCTGGAACTGCCGTTCGACAGTAATGGCGTAAAACGTCTCTTCGACCTGGGGCAGGGTGCAGTACTGCACCAGCTGCCCCTGTTGCAATTCATCCTGTACCACCACAGCCGGCACCAGCGCCACGCAGCCGGCATCGCGCGCCAGCAGGCGCAGCATTGCCATGTCGTCGACTTCGGCACGGATCTTCGGCGTCACCCCCCATTGTTCACACAGCGTGCTGAAGCGTCCGCGCAGTTCGCTGTCCGGACCGGGCAGGATCATGGCGCAATCCTGCAGGCTCTGCGGTAGCCGGAAGGGCTGGTCGTCCCGGCGCGGCGGGCCGACCAGACAGACACTCTGGCGTGAGAGCGGGCGGCAGCGCCAGGGTTGGCGTGCATCGCTGCTGACTGGCCGGTTGGACAGAATCACGTCCAGCTCGTGGGCCTTGAGCAGGGGCAGCAGGGTTTCCAGCTGACCGGACCTCAACAACAATTGCGTGTCGCTCGCGGCCAGCAGCGGACGCAGGAAGTTCTCCTGAAAATTGCGCGACAGGGTGGCGTCACTGCCGACACGCAGCCGCCGGATCCCGGCGGCTCGGTGGTTGTCCAGCGCCGCCATCATTTCCTTGCCCAGAGAAAAAATGCTCTCGGCGTAACTCAATACCATGCGACCGGTCTCGGTCAGGCTGAGACTGCGGCCCTCACGCTCGAACAATGGCTGGCCGAGCTGCGCTTCCAGCTGACGGATTTGTGAGGACAGCGCCGATTGCGACACATGCAGGCGCTCTGCTGCGCGTGTCAGGTGGCCTTCGCGTGCCACGGCCCAGAAGTAATGCAGGTGGTGGAAGTTCAGTCTGTGCATGGTTCTTTAAAATAGAACGTAATGTGAATTTTATTCTATTTTACGAGAGTTAAAGGGCAAGGCAAAGTATGCGCCATGGTTGTTTTCAGGAGGCGCTCATGCCGAATTCCCTTTCTCTGCTCGCGCTGTTGCCACTGAGCTATCTGCTGGCCGGGGCGCTGCTGCCAGTGTTTCGGCGCGATGACCAGGCGTGGTCATGGGCCGAGGCCATCAGTCTGCTGGCCTTGTTTTTTGTGCTGGCGGGCGCCTGGCCGGCCTGGCTGGCTGCTCAGGGGGTGATGGTCGCCGTCAGCCTGCTGATCGCTTTGCTGGGCTGGGTGATCGTGCGCTATTCACGGCGCTATTTGCGTGGCGAGCCCGGACAGCGCCGCTATTTGCTGGCCATGCTGTGGACCCTGGCCGGCGCGGCCACGGTGGTGCAGACCGATCATTTGCTGTGGCTGGCGCTGGCCTGGACCGCCACCAGCCTGACCTTGCACCGTCTGTTGCTTTTTTATCCGCGGCGTGAGGCGGCGCAGGTGGCTGCGCACAAGAAGTTCATTGCCAGCCGGCTGGCCGATGTTTGTCTGTGGCTGGCACTGACCCTGATCTATCAACAGGTCGGCAGCGGTTCGCTGGCGGCGCTGAGCAGCGAGCTGGCGCGCCAGGGAGGGACGCCGGGGCTGCAGCTTGCCGCCATCCTGCTGGTGTTTGCCGTGTGCCTGAAGACGGCGCAATTGCCGGTGCATGGCTGGCTGCTGCAGGTGATGGAGGCGCCGACGCCGGTGTCGGCGCTGCTGCATGCCGGAGTGGTCAATCTGGGGGGGGTGGTGCTAATCCGGCTGGCGCCCTTGCTGGAGGTCGTCCCGCTGGCGCAATGGCTGCTGGTGCTGGTGGGCAGTCTGACGGCTTCGGTGGCCGGCCTGGTGATGATGACCCGGGTGAGTATCAAACTGCGGCTGGCCTGGTCGACCTGCGCCCAGATAGGTTTCATGTTGCTGGAGTGTGGTCTGGGCTGGTATTCGCTGGCTCTGCTGCATCTGCTGGCGCATTCACTTTATAAAGCGCATGCCTTCCTGTCGGCCGGCGAGGTGCTGCAGCATTATCGTCAGCGCCAGGGGTGGCCGGCGCTGTCCCTGCCTGGCTGGCCCTGGCTGTGTGTGGTGCCGCTGCTGCTGTTTGTCATGCTGCTGCCGACAGGGTTGCCTGCTCCCCTTTGCGGGATGCTGTCCCTGGGGCTGGCACCCTGCCTGTGGCAGGTGGCTTCGCCGTCACTGGCGCTCTGGGGGGGCTTGCGCGTGGCTGGCCTGCTGGCGCTGTATCTGCTCTGGCATGCGGTATTTGGCCAGTGGCTGCCTCATGGTCTTGCCCCCGAAGGGGCGGCCTGGTGGGCCGTGGCCTGGCTGACGCTGCTGTATGGCCTGCAGAGCTGGCTGGCTTGTCATCCGGCCGGACGTCTGGCGCAGTGGCTCTATCCCCGTGCATATGGTGGTTTCTATCTGGATGAGTGGTTTACCCGCCTGACTTTTCGTCTCTGGCCGCTGGCGCGGCCGCTGTCTGCAGGAGAACGCCCATGAATGCCCGTAGCGACGCTGCCGTCAGCCAGCAGACGACCTTGTGTGCCGCGGTGGAGCGTGCCTGTGGCGGCATTGCCCCGGCCTGGCCTCTGGATCAGCTGATTGCGGTCAATCCGCACTGGGGCGCCATCGACCTGCCGTTTGCCGAGCAGGGGGCACGACTGACGCGGCTGATGGGGCGTTCGCTGTTTCCATCCCGTCAGCGTTTTGCCGAAGACTGGCGCCAGGGCCGTATTCAGCCCGGGCATCTGGATCTGGCCTTGCAGGAGGGCGACCACAGCTGGTCGCGTGCCCGGCTGATCGCGTGGCTGGATCAGCCTGAGCCACCCGCGCAGCGCTGGCCTTTGCTGGTGCATGTCCTGGATGCGCGGAGAGATCTGGGGCATGCCCCGGCCTGGAGTACGGTGCTGACGCAGCAGATCAGCCAGTTTTGTGCCGCCTGGTTTGACGATGGTCAGGCGGATTGGCATGCGCCGCATGAGGGCAGCCTGTATCAGGCCTGGTTGCATGGTGTGCAGCATGATCATGCCGTCAGTCTGTTGCTGAACGCGCCCTGGCTGGCGGCGCGGGCGCGTGGCTTGCCCGATCAGGCTGAGGCGCTGCTGTGCCATGCCCTCTCCGTGCTGGGGCTGCCCGAGCCGTTGTGGGCAGACTATCTGCAGGCCCTGCTGTTGTCGGTCAATGGCTGGGCAGCGCATTGTGCCTGGCGTGACTGGCCCGAGCGACCGCAGGCGGGTCAGTTGCGTGAGTTGCTGGCCATCCGGCTGGCCTGGGAATGTCTGCTGGATGATGGCCGGCGTGAGGCAGGCAGCGTGTGGCATGACTGGCTGCAGGCCTGGCAGCAACGGCCTTCGCCCCGGGTCGATCAGGCGGCGGCCTTGTGGCTGCGTGCCCGCGAGCTGGCCTATCAGCTGCCGCTGGCGCGACAGCTGGCCGGGGTACGGCCAGCGGCGGCAACCACGCCGTCGGTGCAGATGGTGTTTTGCATTGATGTGCGTTCCGAGGTGTTGCGGCGCCATCTGGAGCAACAGGACAGCCGCATCGAGACGCGTGGCTTTGCCGGCTTTTTCGGCTTGCCGATTGCGTTTGAACCGCTGGGGATGGCGCTGCGTCAGCCGCAGTTGCCCGGTCTGCTGAGTCCGACGATGACGGCGGTCGAGAGTAGTGGACAGTCGGGGCTGGATCAGCGTCTGACCACCCTGAGACAGAGACGGCTGCTGCGCCGTCAGGCGGCGCAGCCGTTTGCCCGCATGCCGGCTTCGTCTTTCCTGCAGGTCGAGGCGCTCGGTCTGGGCTATGTGGGCAAGTTGCTGCGTCGCAGTCTGCCGGGACGCGCGCTGACCGCCGTAGTCGCTGGCTTGCGTGGTGCCGAGGCCGCGCGCCTGCGCCCGCGGGTACAGATCGAGGGAGATGCCGCGCTGGATCTGGCCGAGCGGGTGTTGACGGGCATGGGCTTGCAGGGGGCGCTGGCGCCGCTGGTGTTGTTGGTCGGTCATGCCAGCCAGAGCGCCAACAACCCGATGGCGGCCGCGCTGGATTGCGGAGCCTGTTGCGGCCAGAGTGGCGAGGTCAATGCCAGGGCGCTGGCTGAGTTGCTCAACCGTCCGTCGGTACGGGCCGGCCTGGCGCAGCGCGGCTGGCCGCTGGGCGAGACGCTGTTCCTGGCTGCGCTGCACCAGACCAGCACGGATGTCCTGCAGTTGTTCGACACCGCTGGGCTGCCGGCGGCGCAGCAGGCGGCGGTGAATCGGCTGCTGCCCGTGTTGCAGCGTGCCAGCGAGGGGGCGCGTGCCGAACGCGCCGGGCGGCTGGATCTGGTGCCGCAGAGCGGGCAGGGTGCGGGCTTGCTGGCGGCCTTGCAGGTCAGGGCCTGTGATTGGGCGCAGACCCGTCCGGAGTGGGGGCTGGCCGGCAACGCAGCGTTTGTCGCCGCTCCGCGTCGGCGCACGCAGGGGCGGCCGCTGGATGGCCGGGTCTTCCTGCACGACTACGACTGGCGGCAGGATCCCGACGGGTGCTTGCTGACGCAGATCATGACAGCGCCGGTGGTGGTGGCGCACTGGATCAATCTGCAGTACTACGCCTCGACCGTCGACAACGAGCGTTTCGGCAGCGGCAACAAGTTGCTGCACAACGTGGTGGGCGGGCATCTCGGGGTGTTTGAGGGGAATGCCGGCGACTTGCGCATCGGTTTGCCGCTGCAGTCGCTGCATGATGGCCGCGACTGGGTGCATGAACCCTTGCGCTTGTCGGTGTTGGTGGAGGCGCCGGTCGCCATGCTGGATCAGGTGCTGGCCGCGCAGGATCTGGTACGGCAACTGGTGCAGAATCAGTGGCTGTTCCTGCTGCAGATCGATCCGCAGTCCGGGGCCGTGGCGCTCTGGCGCCGCGATGGCTGGCAGGTGGTGGCCGGTGATGGCGCCTGATCCGCTGTATGCCGGTCAGACCGTCGCGTTGTTGAGTTTGCATGACAAGGCGCGTCTGCTGGCGCCGCTGCTGAGCCAGGCCGGGCTCGCCGTGCAGCCGGAGACCGGCTTCGATACCGACCAGCTGGGCAGTTTTACCCGCGAGCATGCCCGGGCAGGCTCGCAGTTGCAGGCTGCCCGAACCAAGGCCAGGCTCGGTATGTCGTTGACCGGGCTGCCTCTCGGTCTGGGGAGCGAGGGCAGTTTTGGGCCGGATCCTTTCGGGATGGGGCTGCCGTGGAACGTCGAAGTGCTGGTGATGTTGGACGATCGTCTGGGGCTGGAACTGGTGGCGTGGGCGCAGGGGCCTGCCCGGCATCATCATGTGCGGGTGCCTGACTGGCCGGCCTTGCTGGCGGCGGCCCGGGCTGCCGGATTTCCTGCCCATCGCCTGGTGTTGCGTCCGGAGGGACCGGATCATCCCCTGCTGTACAAGGGGCTGGCGGACGAGGGGGCCTTGCGTCAGGCTTTCGAGCGGCTGCAGCAGGCTTCCGCCAACGGCCAGGTGTTCATGGAGAGTGATTTGCGGGCGCACTGCAATCCCACCCGGCAGGGCGTGATTGTCGAGGCCGGGCAGGCCTTGCTGGCCCGTTTGCGCGCACATTGCCCGGCCTGTTATGCCCCCGGCTGGAACAGGGTCGATACGGTGCCGGGTCTGCCCTGCGAGGCTTGCGGCTGCCCGACACGTCAGCCGCTTGCCTGCCGCTGGGTCTGCCTGCGTTGCCGCCATGAGCAGCTAGAGCCGGCTGCGTCCGGTGCGGCGGATCCTGCCACTTGCGACTTCTGCAATCCCTGATGCGCTCGCCTGCAGTTCTTCGGCAATGCTGCTACAGTCCATAAGTCGACCTGTCCTGCAGGACGGGTATTCCAAAGGAGAGCTGCATGAATGCCAAAGATACCAAAAAAGCGATTGAAGCCCTGAATCACATCATGGAACTGGAGTTGGCCGGGGTGGTGAAGTACACCCACTATGCGCTGATGGTGTATGGCTACAACCGTATCCCCATCGTGTCATGGCTCAAGGGCAATGCCACGGAGAGTCTGGACCATGCCCATCGTGCCGGCGAGCTGGTGACTCTGCTGGGCGGTCATCCTTCACTGAAGATCGGCGCCCTGCTGGAAACTGAGCGTCATGATATCGGCGATATCCTGCGCGAGAGTCTGTCGCATGAGCAGGCCGCACTCGATGCCTACTACGAGCTGCTGAAGATCAGTGCCGACAAGTCGGTTCTGCTGGAGGAATATGCCCGCGAGATGATCGTGCAGGAAGAGCTGCATCTTGACGAGGTCAACAAGATGCTGCGCGCACCGGGCGCACTCAAACCCTTCTCTGCCTGATCCTGACTGACCGGTTGCGGCTTGCACCGCAGCCGGTCATGCCTTGCTGCGCTTGAGACGCCGCCTCAACTGGAAGTTCAGGAAAGTGCGGCCGAGCGAGGGATGTAGCAGGGGCAAGCCCACCCATTTCCTTTCTCCTGGCGCCAGCGGCAGTTTGCGCAGCAGGCCGAGCGTCAGTTCGCCATCCAGGCGCAGGCTGCTGAGCAGGCGTTGATAGAGAAACTCGTCCAGAGACTGGTCGCGGATCAGATCCTTGAAGCCTTCCCTGCCGAGAAAGCGTACCGCCAGCTGCTGGAACTCCGGGCGCAGCGCCGGCCAGTGCTGGCTTTGCTGCAGGGTGTCCTTGACGCGTTGCAGGATGGTGATGCGGTCTTCCACCAGGAAGGGCGCGTACTGCGCACGAATGCCGCGCTGGCGCTGACGATTGCCGTACAGGGCCAGTGGCACGATCTGCACCCGCGTGACCGAGGCCATCAGCCGGACGGAGAACTCCAGATCCTCGTAAACCAGTCCTTCGGCAAAGCGCATCGACCCCATGCTCTCGCGCCGGTACAGCCGGCTGCAGACGCTGACGGGCAATTCGCCGGTCAGCAGGGCGCGCAGTCCGTCCAGGCCGGCCATCCCTTTGCCTGCCACGGTATAGGTTGGCGGGAAGTTGCAGGGGGTGCCATCGGCAAAGCCGTGCATCCAGCATTGCACCACGTCGGCCTGACTGTTCTCGGCCGCGTTGACCAGGGTGTGCAGGAAAGTGGGGTGCAGCAGATCGTCGGCATCGACAAAGGCAATAAAGCGGCCTCGGGCCTGCTCCAGCCCGGTGTTGCGAGCTGCGCCGACGCCGCCGCGCTGGCGGCGGGCATAGCGCAGCCGGGTGTCGGAGGCGATCAGCGAGCGCAGCCGAACCGGTGTTTCGTCGCTGCTGCCGTCATCGACGATGATCAGCTCGAAATTGGTAAAGGTCTGTGCCGTGATTGAGCGCAGCGTGGTTTCGAGATAACTGAGGTCGTTGTAGCTGGGAAGGATGATGGAAACGATGGGCTGCATGGCAAACCGCAAAAATGGAATGATTATCCATGCTCATGGGTTTGATCACAAGGCAGAAGGCCATTGTTGTCATGAATTCGTCCTTCAGCGGGGCCGAGGCTCAGGATCTGCTCGCATTGCTGCAGGCAATAAGCCGAGTGGCTGGCGACGATGATGGTCAGGCCACTGCTGCGCAGCCGGGCCAGTAACTGGCGCTCGGTTTCGCTGTCCAGCGCCGCCGTCGGCTCGTCCAGAATCAGCACCGCCGGCTGGTGCAGCAGGGCTCGTGCAATGGCCAGTCGCATCCTCTCTCCGCCGGACAGATTGCCCCCCTCCGGGCTGACCGGATGCTCCCATCCCTCAGGCTTGTCTGCGATGAGCCGGTCCAGGCAGGCCAGGTAGCAGGCACGCTGCAACAGCTGGGCATCGACCGGCTGGCTCAGACCCAGGGTCAGGTTGTCGCGCAGGCTGCCTGCCAACAGCTGAGGCTGCTGTCTGACGCCGGTCACCAGCGCATGCCACGTCTCATCACTGCAGGTTTCGGCGCAACACGTTCCCAGGCAGATGCTGCCCTGATAACCACTCAGTTTCAGCAGGGCGTCCAGCACGCGGCTTTTGCCTGTCCCTGAGGGGCCGGTGAGCCCCAGCCATTGACCGGGGGGAACGGAGAACGACAGGGGGGCTCCGCTGCCCACCTGCAGTGCCGCCACCTGCAGGGTGGCCGGTAATGCCGGATGGAGAGCGGGCCGGGACGGCTGGCAGTCGGTCGATAGCCAGCGGACGCCTTCTTCCAGCGCCAGCAGATGACGCTGCATGTCGAACAGGCTGCCCGCCAGCCAGGTCATGGGCATGGCGAACTGGATCATGTAGGCATTGAGCATGACCAGATCGCCCAGACTGCCATGCCCCTGCTGAATCGCCAGGGTCGACAGCAGCAGGCCGGCCGAGATCAGCAGGATTTTGCCGGCGTAGAGTGTGCCCAGTCGGCGGTTGCCACGGATGACCGCGTCCTGCCAGCGTGTGCAGTACTGGCTGGCCTGCTGCATGGCCTGGGTCTGCGCGTTGTTCAGCTGCAGGGTGGGAATCAGGCCGAGGCGCTCCTGCAGATGTCCGCTCAGCCGGGTGCTTTCGTGGTGGATGTCGCGGGTGACGTCGCGTGCGACGCGCACGGTGAGCAGCGAGCAGCCGAAGAAGGCCGCCATGGTCAGGAGCAGGACCAGCGCGATCTGCCCGCCCTGGCTGAGGGTCAGCAGCCAGGCCGCACCGATCAGTTCGATGACGATGGGCAGCAGGCCCCAACTGAGATTGCAGGTCAGGGCGCCGACGCTGCCGGCTACGCGGCGGAAAATCGCCAGGGTTTCGCCGGCCGGCTCCTGCGGATTGTGTGTGCGCCATGGCTGGCGGATGCGATGTTCGAACAGCGCCAGCCCGAGGCCGCATTCGAAAGAGGCCGACAGGCTGGCGGCCAGGGTGTTCTTCCAGAAGAAGGCCACCTGGCTGGCGCCCCAGCACAGGGCATAGGCACTGATGGTCAGGATGCCGGGCCAATGTTGCTGGTCCTGCAATTGGTCCAGCGACTGCTTGAGCAGCCAGGGCGTGAGGATGCTGGCGCTGCTGATCAGGCAGACCACCAGCGAGATCATGCCCAATTGCGCCAGGGCACGCGGGTGGTGGCGGCGCAATGCCGCCAGCAGGCGGCGATAGTGTTGCCAGGCGACAGGCAGGTTCATCAGGGTATTCGCACCAGAAGATGCAGCGCGTGATTCAGGTCGGGGCGGTCGAGCAGAACCTCTCCGCCGACATTGAGCCAGGCGTGCGCCAAAAACGGGTTGAGCTGGAAGCCGATGCAGAACTCGCAGGCGATCGACTGTCTTGCCAACCATAGCGCGGTCACCAGGGCATTTTCCAGACAGGCTGTCCGGAAGGGCAGGTAGAGGCTGCAGGCGCGAATCTGCAGCGCCAGTGACCGGCATTGCGCAGGCGCCGCCGGGCGACAGTGCTGCGTCTGGCGCCGGGCCAGCCGGACAAACTGACCATGCAGGCCGCGCGTCTGCGTCATGAGGCGGGTCAGCAGGAAGTCCCACAGGATCCGGCTGCGCTGGCCCGGGACCAGGGGCGGCGGGTGGTCTGGCGGCAGCTGCCATTCGTGCAGACCGACGCCGGCCGGGCGGTGTGTCTCCTCGCGCAGGGGCTGTGACATGGCGGCGTGCCGCAGGACCCCGCCATGCAGGGCGCGTTGCACGATCGGCGCCGGTGCCCCTTCTGGGGCGGCCTGCAGGGCTTGCCGCAGCAACAGGCTGTCCGGCGCCTCGATGAAGAGGTAACGGTCACGCCGGGCATCGAGCAGGATCAGTCGCTCGCCGACAAACAGATGGTGAATGTGGGGAGCAAAGATCAGATGCGCCGTCATGTCAGCTCCCGGCTGGCTTGCTGCAGGAAGCGCTCGACGGCGATGACCTTCATCAGCAGCGGCGAGATGTCGCCGATGCCGTAGCGCTGCCGCTGCAGTTCAGCTTCGAGTGCCGGCCAGGAAAGCAGTCCCTGCCTCACCAGCCAGCCTTCGCGGATCAGTTCGGCCAGGGCCTGGTGATGCCGGTTCAGTGCGCGCAGCACCATGGCCGTGGTGTGACCCTTGCTCTGACGCCAGAGACCGGGTTCGCGGTAACGCTGGTACAGGGCGCGTCGCAGCGCGAGCCGGCTGTGTTGCGCATCAAAGCTCTGCCAGGCCGGCAGGGCATGCGCAGCGCGCAGAATGGCCCGGTCAAAGAAGGGAAACACCACCCGGGTGCAACCATCGCGCAGACGATGGTGCGACAGCTCCTGTGCCAGCTGGAACAGCAAGGTGGCGCGCCAATGCTGCATCAGCGTCAGCGTCTGCATGCCGGGCTGCTGGCGCCAGCTTTCCGCCTGGCGGGCCAGCCGCTGCAGGCGCAGGCTGCCTCCGTTGCTGTGCCAGGTCTGGTCATCCGGCATCTCCGCTCGGCCGCGCAGGGTTTGCCACTGCAGTTGCAGCAACTTGAAGCGCAGGCTCAGCAGGGGGAGTCCGTAATGGGCGGCGAGGCGGCGCAGGGTGTCTTCGCGCTGGGCTGCCGGGGCCTCCAGCACGCTGGCCACCGGCGGGCTGGCAAGAAACAGATGATCGCCACCGTGACCGTTCAGGTGCGGCAGTGAGCTCGCGCCATGACAGTGGTCGAGCAGGCTTTGTTCATAGCCGAGGGCGAGAAACATCATCGAGGGGTGGTTGGCCGGCAGCGTCGTATGCAGCGGCATGCAGTCGATGTGTGCCAGATCGATCAATTGCTGTGATACACCGAGCCGTACGGCGCATTGCTGGGCATGGCGCCGGTCATCCGGCGCGCTCGACTGGCTGTCCCAGGCGGTGACGGTCTGTACCGGGATGCTCAGGGCGCGGGCGCTGAGCAGCAGGGCAGTGGAGTCGAGGCCGCCGGAAAACTCCAGCAAGGCCCCCTGCTTGCCCAGTCGGGTCGCCAGGCTGTCCTTCAGCCCTTGCGCCAGATCTCCGGGCGGATCCTGGGGGATAAGGCAATCAAGTACCTCGTGCATGCTGCTGTCCATGCGGCCCCCCTGACGCTGCAGGCGCAGTTGCTCGCCATTGAACAGTTGCAGGATGCCCTTGAGCGGGGACTGGCGTAGCTGGGTTTCCTCCCGGCACAGGAAGTAGGCCAGATGGGGCAGGTCCCACTCGCGCCAGCCGGTCTGGCGTTGCAGCCACAGCCAGCGGTCGCCGATCAGCAGCGTGTCGTGGTGCAGGCAGAAGAACAGCGGAAAGCGGGCATCGATGGCTTTGCGCAGGGTGATGTGTTCGGGAGTCAGATGGAGCTGGTTGCCCTCCGGCAGGGGCAGGGTACGGTCCAGGGGGGCGCTGAGCAGTCCCGGTGTGGCCAGCAGGGCGAGATCGTCCGGCCAGACGGGGGAGTGCAGAGGGGTGACGGGCTGATCGGAGAACCATAATTGGATTTGTCGGATGGTGGTGGTCATGGCGGGCTTGTTGGTAGGGAAGAAAACCGCCCCGGCCAGGTTCCGGGGCGGCCGTGGCGGGGTCAGACGCGCTTGTAAACCCAGGCGGAGATTTCATAGATCGAGCCACCCTGGGTGCCTCGTGTGTGGTGAGAGGCGCAGATTTCGTGGCCCAGTTTTCCGGCAGTCAGTACATGGCGCTTGAACAGTTTCATGAGGCTTTCTCCAAGAAGAGGCGTCCGTGAATTCGGTCGCCTTTGTCACAGAGGCGGCGGGCGGGCGATGGTTTCCGGCCTGCCACGGCATGGCCCGCTGCGCGGGCGGCGCCGGGCAGGAAATCAGCCTTCAGGGTTGTTTCGGCCGATTGCCGGAAGGGCCTTGCCGTATCGCGATCGCGTCAAGCAAGGATGTCGGCGCTTTGTGGTTCGCGATGATCTCGCGTGCCAGAGAACGGTTCGAGGCCGGCTGGGATACAGAAAAAGCTGATGTCACGAGCGGCACAGCACTGGCATGGGTACAGGCCAAGCCCTGCCGCTGGCGGGGCATTTTCTCTTTGTCTGCCTCGCGCCAATCATTGGTGTAATGGTTTTTTTACGCCGTTTTTATATCCCAAAGCGTAATGTGCCAGCGTGAATCCCCGGGCGAGGTACTGCGGTGCCGCCGCCCTGAATAACCTGGAGATCGTGATGGATTTGATCTACGTCGGTCTGACGCTGCTGTTCGCGCTGCTGACTTTCTTGCTGATCGAAGGCTGCGCGCGGCTGGGAGGCAAGTCATGAGTCTGATTTACCTGTTGAGTGCTGCCTCGGCAATCGGGTTGCTGGTGTACCTGATTTATGCCCTGTTGAAACCGGAGAATTTCTAACATGACGTCTGATGCCCTGATTTTGCTGGGGACCTTTCTGCTGGCGCTGTTGCTGCTGTCCTATCCGCTGGGTGGCTATATGGCGCGGATCATCAAGGGCGAGACCCCCGGTGCGGCCCGCGTGTTGCGGCCGCTCGAATGTGCCATTTATCGCCTGTGCGGCGTCGACCCGGAACAAGAGTCTGGCTGGAAGGGCTATGCCATCGGACTGATCGTTTTTAGTCTGGTGGGCACCCTGTTTACGTATCTGCTGCAGCGCGTGCAGGGCTATCTGCCGCTCAATCCGCAAGGAATGGGCGCGGTCGGCCCGGATACGGCATTCAATACCGCCATTTCCTTTGTCGCCAATACCAACTGGCAAAGCTATGGCGGTGAAAGCACCATGAGCTATCTGACCCAGATGATGGCGCTGACGGTACAGAACTTCCTGTCTGCCGCCAGCGGCATTGCCGTGGTGGTGGCGCTGATTCGCGGTTTTGCACGCCACAGCGCTGCCGCCATTGGCAATCTGTGGGCCGATTTGACACGCATTACGCTGTATATCCTGTTGCCGCTGGCTATGGTGTTCAGCCTGTTGTTTGTCGGCCAGGGGGTGATCCAGAATCTGCGCCCCTACCAGGAAGTGACCACGGTGCAGGCCACCCAGTATCAGCAAGCGCGTCTGGACAAGGAGGGCAATCCGGTCAAGGACGCCAGCGGCAAGCCGGTGGTGGATACGCTGACCGCCAGGACTCAGACCCTGGCCATGGGCCCGGTCGCCTCGCAGGAGGCCATCAAGATGCTGGGGACCAATGGCGGTGGTTTCTTCAATGCCAACTCGGCCCATCCGTTTGAAAACCCGACCCCGCTGAGCAATCTGCTGCAAATGCTGGCGATCTTCCTGATCCCGGCGGGTCTGTGCTTTACCTTCGGCAGCATGGTGGGCGACAAGCGCCAGGGCTGGGCGGTGATTGCCGCCATGACGGTGCTGTTTGTCTCGCTGACCTGCGTCGGCCTGTGGGCCGAGCAGAAAGGCGTGCCGGCACTGAATGCGCTGCATGTCGACCAGCAGGCCAGCAGTCTGCAGGCCGGCGGCAATATGGAGGGCAAGGAGACCCGTTTTGGCATCAACAGCACCATGCTGTTTGTGGCCGTGACCACCTCGGCCTCCTGCGGTGCGGTCAATGCCATGCATGACTCCCTGACGCCGCTGGGCGGTCTGGTGCCGACCTTCCTGATGCAACTGGGTGAAGTGGTATTCGGTGGTGTCGGTTCCGGTCTGTACGGCATGCTGATCTTTGCCATTCTGGCGGTGTTCATCGCCGGGCTGATGGTTGGGCGCACGCCGGAGTACCTCGGCAAGAAGATCGAAATTTTCGAAATGAAGATGACCGCGCTGACCATTCTGGTGACCCCGACGCTGGTGCTGGTGCTGACCGCCATTGCCGTGATGACCGATGCCGGTCGTGCCGGCATTGCCAATCCGGGAGCGCATGGTTTCAGTGAAATCCTGTACGCCTTCACCTCGGCGGCCAACAACAACGGCAGCGCCTTTGGTGGCCTGTCGGCCGGGACCCCGTTCTACAACACCATGACTGGTCTGGCGATGTGGTTTGGCCGTTTCTTCATGATCGTACCGATTCTGGCCATCGGTGGTTCGCTGGCGGCCAAGAAACGTCTGCAGGCAACCTCCGGCACCCTGCCGACGCATGGGCCGCTGTTCGTGGTGCTGCTGATCGGCGTGGTGTTGCTGGTCGGGGCCCTGAACTATGTCCCGGCGCTGGCATTGGGGCCGGTGGCCGAACATTTGCAAATGATCCTGGCGCACTAACAGACGACAGGAGAGACGGAAAATGAGCCAAACAAACAAAAACCTGTCGATGTTTGACCCGAGTCTGGTCAAGCCGGCACTGATCGATTCTTTCAGAAAGCTGTCGCCACGGGCGCAATGGCGCAATCCGGTGATGTTCGTGGTGTTTGTCGGCAGCATCCTGACCACCTTGCTGCTGATCCCGGCGGCACAGGGCAAGGGCGAGGCCTCCTTCGGCTTCATTCTGGCCATCACCCTGTGGCTGTGGTTCACCCTGCTGTTTGCCAATTTTGCCGAAGCGCTGGCCGAAGGGCGCAGCAAGGCCCAGGCGGCCAGTCTGCGCAGTGCCAAGAAAAATGTGGTGGCCAAGAAGCTGACGGCCGGCGGCAAGTACGGTGACCCGGTGACCGTGGTCGATGGCGCCAGCCTGCGCAAGGGCGACATCGTGCTGGTCGAGGCCGGCGATACCATTCCGGTCGATGGCGAAGTGATCGAAGGCGTGGCCTCGGTGGACGAGTCGGCGATTACCGGCGAATCGGCCCCGGTGATCCGCGAGTTCGGTGGCGACTTCTCCTCGGTCACTGGGGGTACCCGTGTGCTGTCCGACTGGATCGTGGTGCGCATCAGTGCCAACCCGGGGGAGACCTTCCTCGACCGCATGATTGCCATGGTGGAAGGAGCCAAGCGGCAGAAGACCCCGAACGAGATCGCGCTGACCATTCTGCTGGTGGCGCTGACCATCGTGTTCCTGGTGGTGACCGTGACCCTGCTGCCGTTCTCGGTGTTCAGCGTCAATGTGGCTCACGCCGGCACGCCGATCACCATTACCGTGCTGGTTGCCCTGCTGGTCTGTCTGATTCCGACCACCATTGGCGGTCTGTTGTCGGCCATCGGTGTGGCAGGCATGAGCCGCATGATGCAGGCCAATGTGATTGCCACCTCGGGCCGTGCCGTGGAAGCCGCCGGGGACGTGGATGTATTGCTGCTGGACAAGACCGGCACCATCACGCTGGGCAACCGCCAGGCGGCCAGCTTCCTGCCGGCCATGGGCGTCAGCGTGGAAATGCTGGCTGATGCCGCCCAACTGGCCTCGCTGGCCGATGAAACCCCCGAGGGGCGCAGCATTGTGGTCCTGGCCAAGCAGCAGTTCAATCTGCGCAGCCGGGCCATTCAGGATCATGAGGCCACCTTTATTCCTTTCTCGGCCATGACGCGCATGTCGGGTGTCGACTATGACGGCCGTCAGATCCGCAAGGGCGCCATCGACGCCATCCGCAAGCATGTGCAGTCTGCCGGCGGTACCTTCCCGGAAGACGTGGGCCGCATCGCCGACGAAGTCGCCCGTCGTGGCAGCACGCCGCTGCTGGTGGCCGAAGGCAATCGGGTGCTGGGGGTGATCGAGCTCAAGGATATCGTGAAGGGCGGCATCAAGGAGCGCTTTGCCGAACTGCGTCAGATGGGCATCAAGACCATCATGATCACCGGCGATAACCCGCTGACGGCGGCGGCCATTGCGGCCGAGGCCGGGGTGGACGATTTTCTGGCCGAAGCGACGCCGGAGAACAAGCTGTCGCTGATCCGCAAGCATCAGGCAGAAGGCAAGCTGGTGGCCATGACGGGCGACGGGACCAATGACGCGCCGGCGCTGGCCCAGGCCGATGTGGCTGTGGCGATGAATACCGGTACCCAGGCGGCCAAGGAAGCCGGCAATATGGTCGATCTGGACTCTAATCCGACCAAGCTGATCGAGATCGTGGAGATCGGCAAGCAAATGCTGATGACCCGCGGTTCGCTGACCACCTTCTCGATTGCCAACGACGTGGCCAAGTATTTCGCCATCATTCCTGCCGCGTTTGCTTCGACCTATCCGCAGCTCAATGCGCTCAACGTCATGCATCTGAACAGTCCGAATTCGGCCATTCTGTCGGCGGTGATTTTCAACGCCCTGGTGATTGTGGTGCTGATTCCGCTGGCGCTGAAAGGGGTGAAGTACAAGGCGCAGGCCGCCGCGCAACTGTTGCGCGACAACCTGCTGATTTATGGCCTGGGCGGCATCATCGTCCCCTTTGTCGGCATCAAGCTGATCGACATGATCATCGGTGCCATGGGCTTGGCCTGAGGAGAACATCATGAATAAAACCATTCGTCCTGCCGTTGTGCTGTTCGTCATGCTGACGCTGATGACCGGTCTGATTTACCCGCTGGCGATGACCGGGCTGGCGCAGTGGCTGTTTCCGCAGCAGGCCAACGGCAGCCTGGTGAGTCGCAACGGCCAACTGGTCGGTTCCCGCCTGATCGGGCAAAACTTCAGCGATAATCGCTATTTCTGGAGTCGTCCCTCGGCCACCAGCCCGATGAGCAATAATGCCGCCAACTCAGGTGGCTCGAATCAGGGGCCGACCAATCCGGCGCTGAGCGATGCGGTCAAGTCGCGTATCGAGGCGCTCAAGGCGGCGGGTCCGGTGCCGGCCGGTGCCGTACCGGTGGATCTGGTCACCGCCTCGGCCAGTGGTCTGGATCCGGACATCTCGCCCGCCGCGGCTTACTATCAGGTGCTGCGTGTTGCTGCCGTGCGCAAGCTGCCGGCCGAGCGGGTGAAGGCCCTGGTGGACAGCCAGGTCATTGGCCCGCAGTGGGGATTCCTCGGTGAGTCGCGGGTGAATGTCCTGCAGCTGAACCTGGCCCTCGACGAGATGAAATAAACCGTTGGGTGCCGTGTTGGATGGCGCACTTGAAGAGTGCGCCCTACGCATTTGTGCCGTAGGGGGCATTCGCCGAAGGCAATGCGCCAATGCACCTTTCCGATATTGAAGGAATGACAACATGACCGATGATCAGCGACCAGATCCGGACGAACTGCTCAATCAGCTAAAGCGTGAAGAGGCGGAGGCGCAGCGTGGCCGGCTGAAAATCTTCTTCGGTGCCTGCGCCGGTGTCGGCAAAACCTACGCCATGCTGAGTGCGGCACAGGAGCGTATGGCTGGTGGCGGCGAGGTGGTGGCCGGGGTGGTGGAGACCCATGGCCGCAAGGAAACCGAAGAGAAGCTGGCCGGGCTGAAGCAGTTGCCGCTCAGGGAGATCGAGTACAAGGGGCACACGCTCAGGGAGTTCGACCTGGATGCCGCCCTGGCGCTGCGGCCCCCGCTGATCCTGATCGACGAGTTTGCCCATTCCAATGTGCCGGGTTCGCGCCATCCCAAGCGCTGGCAGGATGTCGAGGAGTTGCTGGCGGCCGGCATCGACGTCTACACCACCCTGAATGTGCAGCATCTGGAAAGCCTGAATGATGTGGTCGGGCAGATTACCGGCATCGTGGTGCGCGAGACCTTGCCGGACAAGGTCTTCGACTCGGCGGACGAGGTGGCGCTGGTCGATTTGCCGCCGGAAGAACTGCTGGGGCGTCTGCATGCCGGCAAGGTGTATATCGCCCACCAGGCCAAGCGCGCCGTCGACAACTTCTTTCGCAAGGGTAATTTGCTGGCCCTGCGCGAGCTGGCGCTGCGCCGTACGGCTGACCGGGTCGATGCCCAGATGCGTGCCTATCGTGCCGACCAGGCGATCAAACCGGTGTGGCAGGCGCGCGAGCGTCTGCTGATCTGTCTCGGGCCGGCGCCGGGCGGCGAGAAGCTGGTGCGCAGTGCCAAGCGCATGGCGGCCAACCTCGATGCCGACTGGATCGTGGTGTATGTCGAGACGCCGCATCTGCAGCGGCTGAGTCAGGCGGCGCGCGACCGCATCCTGAAGGTTTTGCGTCTGGCGCAGGAGCTCGGCGCCGAGACCAGCGTGCTGGCCGGTGCCGATCTGGCGGAAACCGTCGAGGCCTACGCCAATACCCGCAATGTTTCCAAACTGGTGGTCGGCAAATCGCCGCGCAGCCGTTGGTCGCAGATTGTCCGTCCGACCCTGGTGGATGAACTGTCGCGTCGCCACAGCCAGTTCGATATCTATGTGGTCGGTAATGAGGCGACCACCGAGGGCGACGCCCGCCCGGATGGTCTGCGTCGTCGTGACGGCCTGTACGCGTCGCGCGAGGCGGAAGAGAAGAAACGGGTCGGCTATCTGGCCGCGGCCGGGGTGTGTGCCGCCACGACGGCACTGGCCTCCGTGCTGGTGCCACTGCTGGATCTGTCCAACATCATCATGATCTACCTGATGGTGGTGGTGGGGATTGCGGTGCGCTTCGGGCGCGGGCCGGGCGTGCTGGCGTCCTTCCTCTCGGTGGCGGTGTTCGATTTCTTTTTTGTGCCGCCGCGCATGTCGTTCTCGGTGTCGGATACCCAGTATCTGGTGACCTTTGTCGTCATGCTGGGGGTGGCGCTGACCATCAGCCAGCTGACGGCACGCATGAGTTTCTCCGTCCGCATTGCCACCCAGCGCGAACGTCGCACCCGCGCGCTGTTTGACCTGGGACGCGAGCTGGCCGGTGCCCTGACGGCGCAGCAAATCATCGAGATCGGCGCCAGTCATGTCGAGGCGCTGTTCCAGGCGCGATGTGATCTGCTCACGCCCAATAGTCAGGAGCAAGTGCGCCCGGCGCTGGAGAAGGAGATTGCCGATGTGGGGGTGGCGCAGTGGGTGTATGACCACCAGCAGCCGGCGGGACTGGGGACCGATACCTTGCCATCCAGTGCCGCGCTGTATGTGCCGCTCAAGGCGCCGATGCGCACGCGCGGCGTGCTGGCCCTGGTGCCGCAGGACCTGCATCAGGTGTTTATTCCCGAACAGCAGCGATTGCTGGAAACCTGTGCCAGCCAGATCGCGCTGTCACTGGAGCGGGTGCACTACGTCGAAGTGGCTCAGGATGCCATCGTGGCGATGGAGTCGGAGCGTCTGCGCAACAGTGTGCTGTCGGCCATCTCGCATGATTTGCGTACCCCGCTGACCACCATGGTCGGGCTGTCGACCTTGCTGGCGCAGACGCTGTCGCGCGAGCGCCAGCTGGAGGTGGCCCATCTGATCCATGACGAGGCCTTGCGCATGAACAATCTGGTGACCAATCTGCTGGATATGGCGCGCTTGCAGTCCGGCGTGCGGCTCAACAAGCAGTGGCAGTTGCTGGATGATGTGGTGGGCAGTGCGCTGCGCTCGGCCGATACGGCACTGCAGCACCATGAGCTGCAGATCGCTTTGCCGGCGGATCTGCCTCTGCTGGAGTTCGACGAGGTGCTGATCGAGCGTGTGCTGGTCAATTTGCTGCAAAATGCCGGCAAATATACCCCGGAAGGGTCCCTGATCTGCCTCTCGGCGCGTGTTGAGGCGCGTGAGGTGGCGATCATGGTGAGCGATAATGGTCCGGGCCTGCCGGTGGGGTTGGAAAACCGGCTGTTCGATAAATTTACCCGGGGTATCTCCGAGTCGCCGACGCCGGGTGTCGGTCTGGGGCTGGCGATCTGCCGCTCGATTGTCGAGGCGCATGGGGGCAGCATTGAGGCCAGCGCGGTCGAACCACACGGTGCCCGCTTCACCTTTACTTTGCCGCTGGGGCACCCCCCGGTGGTGCCGGAGGCCTGATTGCCATGAGTGAACTGCCGATTTCCATCGTCATGATCGAAGATGAAAAGGCCATTCGCCATTTTCTGGTGGCGGCGCTCGAGAACGAGGGCATGCGCGTGTTTGAGGCGGAAAGCGGCAAGAAGGGTCTGATCGAGGTCGAGACGCGCAAGCCGGATCTGGTCATCCTCGATCTCGGTTTGCCGGATCTGGATGGCGTGGAGGTGATCCAGCGCCTGCGCCAGTGGTCGCAAGTGCCGATTCTGGTGTTGTCGGCCCGTACCCAGGAAGCGCAAAAAGTGGCGGCGCTGGATGCCGGCGCCGAAGATTATCTGACCAAGCCCTTTGGCGTGGCCGAGTGCCTGGCGCGGGTGCGGGTGTTGCTGCGGCGCCGGGTGCGCGACAGTGCTTCGGCCAGTCAGGTGTTCGAGTTTGGTGATGTGCGGGTCGATCCGGTCAGGCGCCTGGTGTACAAGGCCGGCACCGAAGTGCGCCTGACGCCGGTGGAGTACCGGCTGCTCAGCGTGCTGATCCGCGATGCCGGCAAGGTGCTGACGCATCGTGAGTTGCTGCGCGAGGTCTGGGGGCCGTCTTATTCGGAGAGCAACCAGTATCTGCGAGTGTATATGGGGCATTTGCGCCAGAAGCTGGAAGATAATCCGGCCATGCCGCGCCATATCCTGACCGAGACCGGGGTCGGTTACCGGCTCAGCACGACGGGCTGAGGCCGGACCTTTGGTCAGGCCGCTAGCCCGCCCTGGCGAGGATCCGAGATCTTTGCTTGGCGCTGGTCAGGGTGCGGGATAAACTGCTGCTTTTCCCGTCGCCTGCCCTGATTACCCATGTTGAAGTCTTTGCGTTCCCTGTTGCCCCTGCTGCCGCTGTCCCTGCTGGTAGCGTGTTCCAGTCTTCCCCCGTCTGCACCGCTCACCCCGCCGTCTCCCGGCGGATCGCCGGTCAGTGCCGGTGCGATCCATTTCAGTCCCGGGCCGGTGACGGCGCTGCCGGATTGGCAGCAACAGGATCTGTCCGCCTCGCTGGCGGCCTTGCGCCAGAGTTGCCGTGTGGTGGCGCGGCAGCCGCAGTGGAGCGCCCCTTGCCAGGGGCTGGCGAGTCTCGGCAGCGAAGACAATCAGGCGCTGCGCCAGTTTTTCGAATCGCACTTTACTGCCTGGAAAATTCAGGACGGTGCCAAAGACAGCGGTCTGATCACCGGCTATTACGAACCGATTCTCAGCGGCAGCCGCACGCGCAGTGCTGCCACACCCTGGCCGGTCTACGGGCTGCCGGACGATTTGCTCTCGCTGTCACTGCCTGCCTCGGCCCGCAATGGTGGCACGCTGGTGGCACGTCGGGTCGGTGCCAACCGCCTGCAGCTGGTGCCGGGGGCGAGCAGTGCCGCCCCGGGCCAGGTGCTGGTGAATCCTGCCGACTTCCCGGCGGATGCCCGCGGGCAGCTCAAGGGGCGCATCGATAATGGTCGTCTTTTGCCCTATTACACGCGCGCCGAACTGGCGGCCGGGCAGGGGCATACACCGCCGGTGCTGGCCTGGGTGGAAGATCCGGTTGAGCTGTTTTTCCTGCAGGTACAGGGCGCCGGTCGTATCCAGCTGGACGATGGCAGCATTCTGCGTGTCGGGGTGGCCGACAATAACGGCTGGGGTTATCAGTCGATCGGTCGCTGGCTGGTGGATCACGGTGAGCTGACCATGGGGCAGGCATCGATGAGCGGCATCCAGAACTGGGTGCGCCTGCATCCGGATCGCCAGCAGACGCTGTTCAATGTCAATCCGCGCTATATCTTCTTCCGCGCCATGCCGGGCAACGACGAGGGGCCGGTCGGGGCGCTCGGGGTGCCGTTGACCAATGGCTACAGCATTGCGGTTGATCCACATTTCATTCCACTGGGCACGCCGGTGTATCTGGCGACCACCCGGCCGAATTCGCAGCAGCCGCTCAACCGGCTGATGCATGCCCAGGATACCGGCAATGCCATTCGTGGCGCGTTGCGCGCCGATTTCTTCTGGGGTTATGGTGCCGAAGCCGGACTCAATGCCGGCAGCATGAAACAGGCGGGCAGCATGTGGTTGCTGCTGCCCAATGGGGCACGTCCCATCGCTCTGATGACAGGAAAGTCTTTGCCATGCGCCGATGGTTTTGCTGGTGTTTGTTGATCGGACTGACCGCCTGCGGCAAGCAGCAGGCCGAAGAAACGGCGGCGGTGGTGCCCCGTCTGTTATCGGCGCAGGACGTCCAGGTTGCGCGCATCGCGCCGGTGGTGGATGGATTGCCGTTTACCGGCACGCTCAATCCGCTGCGCAGCAGTGTGGTGGGCTCGGAACTGGAAGGAACGGTGCTGGAGGTGGCGGTGCGCGAGGGCGAACCGGTGCGGCGCGGGCAGGTGCTGGCGCGCATCGACAGTCGTGTGGCGCGCGCGGCGATGTCGGAGCAGCAGGCGCAGCTGGCCAATCACCAGTCTCGCCTTGCGCTGGCCCGTATCAAGCTGGAGAAGCAGCGCGAGCTGTTTGCCAAGGGCTTCATCTCCAAGCTGGCCTTTGAAGAGGAAAGCAGCAATTACCGCATCGCCGAAGGTGAGTTCCGTGCGCAGCAAACGCAGCTGGCGCGTGCGCGCAAGGTGCTGGCCGACAGCGTGCTGCGTGCGCCGATCGATGGGGTGGTGTATCAGCGCAAGATCAATCCGGGCGAGCAGGCGCAACGCGGAGCCAGTCTGTTCAGCATTGCTGATCTGTCGGTGCTGGAAATTACCGCCAATATCCCTTCGCAGCAGGTTGCCCGACTGCGTTTGGGCATGACGGGCCAGTTTCGTATCGAGGGCAGTGATCAGCGCTGGCAGGGGACGCTGGTGCGCATGAATCCGGTCGCTCAGTCCTCGACGCGCAGTTTTGCCGTGTTTCTGCGCGTGGCCAATCCGCAGGGGCAGTTGCGTGCCGGACAATTCGTCCAGGGGACGATCGGCCTGACTCAGGTCGCGGATCAGGTGGCGCTGCCGTTGACTGCAGTGCATGACGCCGATGGCCAGCCATGGGTGATGGGCGTGCGCGACGGCAAACTGGTGCGACTGCCGGTGCAGATTCGGCTGCGGGCCGAGGCAGAGCGCCTGGCCGCGATCTCCGGGGTGACGCCGGGGCAGACCGTGGTGGTCGGCAGTCTGCTGGGGCTGAAGGCGGGCGACGCGGTGACGCTGCCTGCCGGTCACTGAGGAGCGCAAACATGTGGCTGACCCGCATCAGCGTCCATAATCCTTATTTCGCCACGGTGCTGATGCTGGCCCTGGTCGTGCTGGGGGCATTCTCCTGGTCGCGCCTGCCGGTGGAAGAGTTTCCGGATATCCGCTTCCCGGTGGCGGTGGTGATCACCGAGTACAGCGGTGCCTCACCGGCGGTGGTGGAGAGTGAGGTCAGCCGGCCGCTGGAGGAGGCGCTCAACACCATCAGCGGCATCAAGCATATCCGCTCCTATTCCATGCTTGGCTTCTCTTATGTGGTCGCCGAGTTCGAGCTGGGCATCGATCCGACCGTGGCCCTGCAGGATGTGCGTGACCGCGTCGGCGGGGTGCAGGGACAGTTCCGGCGCGAGATCGGCACACCGCGCGTCTCGCAGTTCAATCCCAATGATCGTCCCTTGATGTCGCTGACGCTGAATACCAGTCAGGTGAGCCAGCGTGCGCTGACGACCTGGGTCGAGCAGGTACTGAAGAAGCGCCTGCAGACCGTGCCGGGGGTGGGCGAGGTGAAAATGTATGGCGGGGTGTCGCGCGAGATCCGCATCGATGTCGATCCCTACCGGCTGGAGGCGCTTGGCTTGTCGGTGCCGGAGATCGCCGATGCCGTGCGCGAGGCCAACCGTGATTTTCCCGCCGGCACGGTGACGACGGCGCACAACGAGCTGGCGGTGCGCATCGCCGGCAAATTGAAGACGCCGGAGGATTTTGCCCGCCTGGTGGTGGGCTATCGCGACAATCGCGCTATTGCGCTGTCGGAGGTCGCCAGCGTGAGCGACGCCGAGGGAGAGCAGGACAGTGTGGCCCTGATCAACGGCCAGCCGGGCGTCGGACTGGATATCCGCGCCACCCGCGGCGCCAATGTGGTGCAGATGGCCGATGGTGTTCATGCGCTGCTGGCGGAGATGCAGTCGCAGATGCCGGCGGGTGCCACGGTGCACTTTACCGAAGACAAGTCGGTCAGCATCAAGCGCTCGCTGGCCAATGTGCAGGCCACGCTGCTGGAAGGGGCGATCCTGACCGTACTGATCGTGTTTCTGTTTCTCGGCTCCTGGCGCAGTACGGTGATTACCGGCCTGACGCTGCCGGTGGCGCTGATCGGGACGCTGTTTGCCCTGCAGATGGCGGGATTCACCCTCAACATGATGACGCTGATGGCCCTGTCGCTGTCGATCGGCCTGCTGATCGATGATGCCATCGTGGTGCGGGAAAATATCGTGCGCCATGTGAATCTGGGCAAGGGGCACCGGCAGGCGGCGCTGGACGGCACCAACGAGATCGGTCTGGCGGTGCTGGCCACGACCCTGACCATCGTGGCGGTGTTCCTGCCGGTGGGCTTCATGGGCGGGGTGATCGGCAAGTTCTTTCACCAGTTCGGTCTGACGGTGACCGTGGCGGTACTGATCTCGATGCTGGTCAGCTTTTCGCTCGATCCGATGCTGTCCTCAATCTGGCCCGACCCGCATCGGCATGGCGACCGGCACAAGGGCTGGCTGGGGCCGTTGCTGGATGGTTTCGAATCGCTGCTTGACCGGGTTGGCGGGCATTATCTGCGCGCCCTGCAGTGGTCGCTGGCACATCGCAAGACGGTGATTGGCCTGGCCCTGCTGCTGACGGTGGGCAGCTTTGCCCTGGTGCCGCGCATTGGCGGCGAGTTCATGCCGCGCCAGGACCGTGGCAGTTTTCTCATCAGTTTCAAGACGGAGGCCGGCTCGACGCTGGCGTATACCACGGACAAGGCGCGGACGCTGGAGGTGCTGATGCGTCAGATCCCGGAGGTCAAGACTGTGGGGATCTCGACCGGCAACGGCGACTTCGGTTCAGCCGCCTCGGAAGGTTCGCTGCGGGTGGATGTCGGCCCGCGTGACCAGCGCCGGCGCACGCTGACGCAGATCATTGCCCAGGCCCGCACGCTGGCGGGGCAGGTCGGCGGTATTGAGGTCAAGTCGGTCAGTGAGCTGGATCAGGATGGCGGTGGCGGGCAACCGGTGAGCATTGCGCTGCGCGGCAACGATCTGACTGCGCTGTCGCAGGCTGCCCAGCAGTTCATCAGCGGTCTGTCCAAAGTGCCGGGCATTCGCGAGCCGCGCTCCTCCCTGGCGGAGGCCGATCCCTCGCTGGACATTCAGGTGCGGCGTGATGCGGCCGCCTCGCTGGGCATCGATCTCAGTCGGGTCGGTCAGACCTTGTCGACCCTGCTGGGCGGTTCGGTGGTGACTACCTGGGAAGCGCCGGATGGCGAGAATTACGATGTGCGCCTGCAGGTGCCCAAGTCCCTGCGCCGCAGCGAATTGCTGGATGTGCTGACCGTGGCCGGCAATCGGGATGCCAGCGCCGGCGCCAGCATGGTGCCCCTGTCGACCGTGACCCAGCTCAAGCGTGGCGAGACGCCGCGCGAGATTGACCGGGTCGATCTGCAGCGCGAGATCACCGTGACGGCCAATATCAGTGAGCGTGATCCGGCGGCGGTGTTTGCCGATGTCGACCGTCTGATCAAGCAAACGCGCCTGCCGGACGGGGTGAGCATCGATCAGCAGGGCGACAGCCAGAACATGCAGGAAGCCCTGTCGGCGGCCTTGCAGGCCCTTGGTCTGGGTGTGATCTTCATTTACATGATTCTGGCCGCGCAGTTCCGCAGTTTTACCTTGCCGGTGACCATCATGATGGCGCTGCCGCTGGCTTTTGTCGGGGTGTTTGTCGCCTTGTGGCTGTGGGGCTCGACGCTGAACATGTTCTCAGTGATCGGGATCGTGATGCTGATGGGGCTGGCGGCGAAGAACGGGATTCTGCTGGTGGACTTCATCAATCAGTCGCGCCGCGAGGGGCTGTCGCGGCACGAGGCGATTCTGGCCGCCGCGCAGGTGCGTCTGCGTCCGATCGTGATGACCAGTCTGGCGATGATCTTCGGCATGTTGCCGCTGGCGCTGTCGGGCGGCGAAGGCGCGGAGACGCAGCGGCCGATGGCGCATGCCATTATCGGCGGCCTGGTGACCTCCACCCTGCTGACGCTGCTGGTGGTGCCGGTGGTGTATACGTTGCTGGACGGGTTGCGCCGGCGCGTGCGGCGCCTGATCGGTCAGCCGGAGGCCTAGGCCCCCGGCCTGGGGCTCACAGCAGGGCGAGATGGACGCGTTTGTTGCGTGCGCCCTTGTTTTCGATTTTCTTCACCTGCACCTGGCCGATTTCGCCGGTGCGCCGGACATGGGTGCCGGCACAGGACTGCAGGTCGATGCCCTCGATTTCCACCAGGTGCACTTCTGCCGCATCCATTGGCGGCGGGGCGCTCATGGTCTTGACGAGATCCGGCTGCGCGCGCAAGACCTCGCTGCTGGTCAGCTTCATGTGTACCGGATAATCGGCACCAACCAGCCGGTCCAGTTCGCGCTGGATGGTCTCCTTGTCCAGCACCACCCCTTCGGGCAGGTTGAAATCCATGCGCCCGCCTTCTTCGTTGAGATTGCCGCCGGTCACTTCATAGGGCAGCACCACGGTCAGCAGGTGCTGGCAGGTATGCATGCGCATGTGGCGGTAACGGCGAGACCAGTCGAGTTCCAGGCTGACGCGGGTGCCGGGCGGCAGGGTCGGTGCTGCGCCGAGGTAGTGCACGATTTGTCCGCTGTCCGGGTCGCGCAGGGTGTTGACGATCGGGTAGCACACGCCACCGCTGCATAGCGTGCCGGTATCCGCCGGCTGGCCGCCGCCTTGCGGGTAGAAAATGGTGTCGGCGAGGATCAGGCCGCCCTGCGCGTCCTGACTGACCACCTCGGTCTCGAGTCGGGTTTGATAGGTGTCTTGGTAAAAGAGCTCTGCCAATTGGTTTCTCCTCCTCAGGCGTCGGCGAAGGCAATCACCACGCGCTTGTTGCGCTTGCCCTTGTTTTCGATTTTTTTCACCAGCACCGGGCCGATTTCGGCGGTATGGCGCACATGGGTGCCGCCACAGGGCTCCAGGCTGACGCCACTGATTTCAACCAGGTGAACCTCCGGTTTGTCCAGCGGCGGGGGCAGCGCCATGGAGGCGATCAGGTCGGGTTGCCGGATCAGCTCGGCGGCCGGGATCATTTTCATGGTGACCGCATGGTCGGCCGCGATCATCTGGTTGAGACGGGTTTCGATGTCGTCCTTGTTCAGTTCCTCACCCTCGGGCAGGTTGAAGTCGAGCCGGGCGCTCTCGGCGGTCAGGTTCCCGCTGGTGACTTCGTATTTGAGGACTTCGGACAGCAGGTGCAGACAGGTGTGCATGCGCATGTGGCGATGGCGCCGTGCCCAGTCGATGCGCAGGGTGACCGGGCTGCCGCTGGCCGGGTACTGGGCGGTCTCCGGCAGGAAGTGCACGATCTCGCCACTGTCGGGGTCGCGCCGGGTATTTTCCACCGCGATGACGCTGCCGTCCTGCAGGGTCAGGGTACCGGTGTCCCCGGGCTGCCCGCCGCCTTGCGGGTAGCTGATGGTGTCCGCCAGCACCACGCCGCCGGGGCGGTGGTGCAGGACGGTGGTCTGCAGTTCGGTCTGATAGGGGTCGAGATAGAAGCATTCCTGCATGATGGCCTGCCCTTGTGAGATGTCTGTTTGACAGTATTCTTACAGCGTGGGGGCAGGATGCGTCAAATGCAATACGGGTGAAGCGGCCGGCGCTCAGTGGCGCAGTGGCCAGGGGAACCAGAACGGACCGCCTCGGTTATCGATCAGGTATTCGCGGTAGGCCGGCTGGTATTTGGCCAGGAAGGCCGGCTCGCTGCTCGCCGGGCAGACGCCTTCGTAGCCCTCGCCCCGCTCGCCGACTTTTTCCCCGTTTTCCGGGGTGCAATAGCCTTGTAAACCCGTTTCGCGTGCGGTCAGATAGGCCTGGCGGTCAAAGTCGATACCGAAGCGAGCGCAGGATTCGACATGTTTCTCCAGCCGCCACAGCCCGTAACCTTGCCGGCCATCCTTCAGGCCCAGCTGTGCCGGGGTGATGTTGCGGCACTCCTGTTCGTTCATGGTGGCGCAGCCCGCCAGTGGCAGCAGGCAGAGCAGGGCGGTCAGGATTTTCATGTCATTGTCTCGCGGTACGCAGGTTGACCGGTCCGGTGGCCTGCGGGTCGTTGCTGCGCCAGGGGTTGATGTCCAGACCGCCGCGGCGGGTGTAGCGGGCATAGACGGTCAGGCGGGCCGGGGCGCACTGGCGCTGAATGTCGGCAAAGATGCGCTCGACGCATTGTTCGTGAAACTCGTTGTGCTGACGGAATCCGATCAGGTAGCGCAGCAGGCCTTCGCGATCCAGACGCGGGCCCTGGTAGTGGATGGTCACGCTGCCCCAGTCTGGCTGGCCGGTGACCAGACAATTGGATTTGAGCAGGTCGGAGCACAGGGTTTCTTCCACGATGTCGCCGGCATGCGCATGCAGGCGCAACGGGTCGGGACCGTAGTCGCTGACTTCGATGTCCAGCTCGTCGATGGATTCGCCCGGCAGTTCGGCAAAGCGTTCGGCGGCAAAGTCGGCGCGCCGGGTCAGGCTGACGCGTACCGGCGCACCGGCGGCCTGGCTCAGGTCGCGGGTCAGGCAGTCCAGCAGTGCCTGCTCGTTGTCCAGTCGGGTCTGGTTGAAGGTGTTCAGGTACAGCTTGAACGACTTCGATTCGATCAGGCAGGGCGATTCGGCCGGAATCTCGAAGGTCACGATGGCGACTTGCGGTTTGCCGCGCGCATTGAGCCAGGAGAGTTCGTAGCCATTCCAGATGTCGACGCCGCGAAATGGCAGGGCCGCCTCATCAATGCCGATTTCTTCGCGTTTGGCGCGACGCGGAATCGGGAACAGCAGGCTGGGGTCGTAGTGATCCTGATAGTCGACTTTTTTGCCCAGTGGCGAGTTTTCGGGTTGTTGCATGGTCATGCCGTGATTCTCCGTATTACTGGTGTTTCAGATCGCGCGGGCGCAGACCGAGCGCCAGCAGTGTCAGAAAGTAGCCGATGGCACCCAGGCCGATGAGCAGCGCCAGGCCGGCCATGCGGCCATGAGCCTGCTGATCCCAGCCTGCCGGCAGCCCTTGCTGGAGGCCGTGCAAGAGCAGTGCCATGACGGCCAGTGCGCCGGCCAGTTGTGCCAGATAGCGTGGCCAGCCCGCGGCCGGACGATAGATGCGGCTGCGCCACAGTTCATAGAGTAGCAGGCCGGCGTTGAGCAGGGAGGCCAGTCCGATGGACAGGGCCAGTCCGGCATGGCGCAGCGGGACGATCAGCAGCAGGTTAAGCAGCAGGGTGGCGGCCAGGGTCCACAGGGCAATCCGGACTGGTGTGCGCAGATTTTGCCGGGCGAAGAAGCCCGGTGCCAGCACCTTGATCAGGATCAGGCCGACCAGACCGATGGCATAGGCGATCAGTGCCTGACGGGTCATGGCGGCATCGTGCAGGGTGAACTGGCCATAGTGGAACAGGGTATTGGTCAGCGGGCCGGCCAGCATGGCCAGGCCGAGGGTGGCCGGCAGGGCCAGCAGCAGGGTCAGTCGGATGCCCCAGTCGAGCAGGGCACTGTAGGCGGCGTGGTCGGCATCGGCGGCATGGCGGCTGAGCGAGGGCAGCAGGATGGTGCCGAGGGCCGCGCCGAGTACCCCGGTGGGGAATTCCATCAGCCGATCGGCGTAGTACATCCAGGAGACGCTGCCGCTGGGCAGGAAAGAGGCAAAGGTCGAATTCAGCAGCAGGGAAATCTGCGCGACCGAGACACTGAAGATGGCCGGCAGCATGCGCAGCATGACGCGCCAGGCCGCTCGGTCTTGCAGGTTGAGCCGTGGGCGCGGCAGCAGGTCCAGTCGCCTGAGGGCATAAAGCGGATAAAGCAGTTGCAGGCAGCCGCCGAAGAAGGTCGCCCAGGCCAGCGCCGCCACCGGCGGATCGACATGGCGGGCGACGGTCAGCGTGACCACGATGAAGGTCAGGTTGAGGATCGCCGGGGTAAAGGCCGGAATGGCGAAGCGTCCCCAGGCATTGAGGATGCTGCCTGCCAGCGAGGACAGCGAGATCAGCAGGATATAGGGCAGGGTGATGCGCAGCAGGTCGACGGTCAGGGCAAACTGGGGGCCGCTGCGGCTGAAGCCGGGGGCCATCAGCCAGACCAGCAGCGGTGCGGCCAGCATGCCCAGCGCGCTGAGCAGGGTCAGGGCCAGTCCGAGCATGGCGCTGATGCTGGCGATGAAGGCGCGGGTTTCGGCATGGCTTCTGTGATGGCGGTGCTCGCTGAGCATCGGCACGAAGGCCTGGGCAAAGGCCCCTTCGGAAAACAGCCTGCGCAGCAGGTTGGGCAGCTTGAAGGCGACGAAAAAGGCATCGGTGGCCGGACCGGCGCCAAACTGGCGTGCGATCAGGGTGTCGCGCACAAAGCCGAGGATGCGCGACAGCAGGGTCAGACTGCTGACCCGGGCCAATGTCTTGAGAAGATTCATGCCGCTTGCGGAGGTTTTGTGAAGGGGGCCAAGTGTAGCGCAAAGCTGCCAGTGAGTTGTTTTCTGTCATTCTGTTGTATCATGCGAGACCGCTCGCGGCGGAGTGCTGGTATTTTTCTTGCAAAACTAGAACTTAAAGCATAAAATCGCGGGTTTCAGATTCAGTTCACCAGGAGAAAGTTTCATGGCTAATAGCGCACAAGCTCGCAAGCGTGCACGCCAGGCTCTCAAGCAGCGCGCGCACAACGCCAGCCTGCGCACTGCGTTCCGTACCGCAGTGAAGAAAGTCCTCAAGGCTGTCGAGGCCGGCGACAAGGCTGCCGCCCGCGAAGTCTTCCAGTCTTCGGTCAAGGTTCTCGACCGTATCGCCGACAAGGGCGTGTTCCACAAGAACAAGGCCGCTCGCCACAAGAGCCGCCTGTCTGCCCAGATCAAGGCAATGGCTGCCTAAGCAGTTTTCAGCCAGACAGAATACGCAAAAAGGCTCCTTTCGGAGCCTTTTGTGTTTTCCGGTATCCCTTCATGCCTCTTCGCGGGTCGCCAGCAGCAGGGCGGCGCTGCGTGCCATTTCTCCTTCTTCGTCCGTCGGCAGCATCCAGGCGTGTCGCGTGCTGTTCGGCGTGGTCAGTCGCCGCGCCTGTGACAGATTGGCCGACAGGTCCAGGTCGAAACCCAGCCAGCTCAGTTGCTTGAGGATGCGGGCGCGGATTTCCGGCGAGCGCTCCCCGATGCCGGCGGTAAAGATCAGGGCATCGATGCCCTTCATGCAGGCAGCCAGTGCGCCGATTTCCCGCACGGCGCGATAGCAGAACAGTTCCACCGCCTCGCGTGCCGCCGGGTCACTGCTGGCCAGCAACTGTCGCATGTCGGCCGACAGGCCGGAAACGCCGAGCAGACCGGAGTTTTTGTACAGCTCGCGCCGCACGTCGCGCACGCCCATGCCCTCGTGCTCCATCCAGTACAACAGCACCTCGGCATCCAGCGAGCCGGGCCGGGTGGACATCATCAGGCCCTCCACGGCGGAAAAGCCCATGCTGGAGGCGACGCTGGCTCCATTGACCATGGCGCAGGCGCTGGCCCCGCTGCCGAGGTGGCAGACCACCACCCTGGCTTCGTCCAGCCCCAGCTCCGGCAGGCGGCGCGCAATCGAGGCATAGGACAGGCCATGAAAGCCATAGCGGCGGATGCCTTCGTCGTGCCAGTGGCGGGCAATGCCGAAGCGGGTGGCGACTTCCGGCTGGCTGGCATGGAAGGCGGTGTCGAAGCAGACAATCTGCGGCAGGGACGGGTCCAGCACCAGGAAGGCGTCGATGACCGCCAGGCTGACCGGCTGGTGCAAGGGCGCCAGGGGGATCCATTCTTCCAGGCGGTTGCGCACGTCCTCGTCCAGCCAGACCGGGCGGTTATAGAAGCCGCCGCCATGCACCACCCGGTGCACCACGGCATCGACGCGCAGGTGATGTTCGGCCAGGGTGGCGATCATGCTGGCAATCGCTGCCTCCTTGTCGCCCCGCTCCAGGCGATGTTCAGCCAGTTGATGGCCACGGGCATCGGAGAGGGTCAGGGTGCTGTCCTGACTGTCGCCAAAGCGGTCGATCAGGCCGCTGACCAGCAGGGTGCTGCCGGCGTCGTCGTAGACGCGGAATTTCAGCGTGGCAGAGCCGGCGTTGACGGCAAGCAGGGATGACCTCATGCAATCTTTCCGATTTTGCGCCGGCGGTGCGCCAGCAGGTTGGCAATGGCCGCCGAGGCCAGCCGGCCGGGCGCATCTTCCGAGCGGCTGGTCAGTACGATGGGCGCGCGGGCGCCCATGACGATGCCGGCCGAGGCGGCTGCCGCCAGATAGGTCAGCTGCTTGGCCAGCATATTGCCCGACTCTAGGTCAGGCACCAGCAGGATGTCCGGACTGCCGGCCACGGGGGAAACAATGCCCTTGGTGTCGGCCGCCTGCAGCGAAATCGCATTGTCGAAGGCCAGCGGACCATCGAGGATGGCGCCGCGGATCTGGCCGCGATCCGCCATCTTGCACAGGGCGGCGGCATCTACGGTCGAAGCGATTTCCGGGGTGATGGTTTCGACTGCCGACAGGATGGCCACCTTGGGTTCGGCGATGCCGAGCGAGTGACACAGATCGATGGCGTTCTGGCAGATGTCGCGCTTGGTCATCAGGTCGGGGGCAATATTGATGGCGGCATCGGTGATGAACAGATAGCGCGGATAGCTTTCGACCCGCATGATGAAGACATGGCTGATGCGGCGGTCGGTGCGAATACCGGTATTGCGCGCCAGCACTTCAGTCATGAACTCATCGGTATGCAGGCTGCCCTTCATCAGGATGTCGGCACGACCGTCGCGCACCATGGCGACCGCGGTTTCGGCTGCGGCATGGCTGTGAGGCATGTCGACAATTTCGATGTCCTGCAGGTCGATGTCGATTTCCTCGGCCAGGCGGCGGATTTTGTTTTCCGGACCGATCAGGATGGGGGTGGCGACACCGTCGTGGCTGGTTTCGATGGCGCCCTGCAGCGACTCGCGGCTGCAGGGGTGCGCCACGGCCATGGGCAGAGGGCCCAGGCGCTTGGCCTCCTCCCGGATGTCTTCAAAAGCATGGATGTCTCGCAACAGCATCGTCGGTTTCCCCTCAGGCCATGATGTTGAAGCCGCCATCGACATAGATGGTGGCACCGGTCAGTGCACGCGCCGCATCCGAAATCAGGAAGGCGGCGACCTGACCGACGTCCTCGATATCGACCAGGCGATTCTGGGGCGCCCGCTCGATGGCATCGCTGATCAGACTGTCGAAGTGGGCGATGCCCGAGGCGGCACGGGTTTTCAGCGGTCCGGGCGAGAGGGCGTGCACGCGGATGCCCTTGGGACCCAGCTCGTTGGCCATGTAGCGGCTGACGCTTTCCAGCGCCGCCTTGACCGGTCCCATGATGTTGTAATTTTCTACTACTTTATCCGATCCGTAGTAACTCATGGTCAGTAATGTGCCGCCATGGGTCATCAGGGGTTCGGCGTGGTGTGCCAGTTCCAGGAAGGAGTAGCAGGAAACCCGCATCGCTTGCTGGAACCCGTCGAGCGAGCAGTCGACCACGCGGCCGTGCAGGTCTTCCATCGGGCAGTAGGCGATCGAGTGGACCACGAAGTCGAGATGGCCCCATTCCTGGCGAATCGTGTCGAACACCTGAGCCATCTGGCCGGGTTCTTCGACGTTCAGCGGCAGGATCAGTTTGGCATCGAGACCTTCGGCCAGGGGGCGGACGTATTTCTCGGCTTTTTCGTTCAGGTAGGTGACCGCCAGTTCGGCACCCAGCTGACGCAGCACTGTGGCGCAGCCGTAGGCGATACTCTGGTCGTTGGCGATGCCGACGATCAGTCCCTTCTTGCCTGCAATGATGTTGCCGCTGACGTTCATGCCTACCTCTGTAAGTGGTTTAAATACTTCATGGTAGTCTTGTTTTGTTGCAATGCAATATCAGGAATGTTTCCATACGTTGTGGGCTGCGATCCCACGTGTTGTCAGATATAATCGGGGTTCCGGGGGCAAGTCCCCTTGAGTTTGTGCCGTTTGACCGCATCTGCGCTTGCATGGTGCAGCGGTTCGGGGCACGCGGTCCCGACCGTGTCAATGTCAAGAATGCGGAGTACGAGAAATGCCGATTTATGAATACCGCTGCGACGACTGTGGCAGCCAGAAAGAACACCTGCAGAAGATGAGCGATGAGCAGATTGCCAGCTGCCCGTCCTGCGGCAGTACCCAATATCGCAAGCTGATGTCGGCGGCCGGTTTCCAGCTGAAGGGCAATGGCTGGTATGCCACCGACTTCAAGGGCGGCAGCTGCCCGGTGGCCGAGTCGGGTGGCGGTCACACCTGTTCCGGATCCTGCAGCCACTCCTGACATGAAACCCATCAAGATGACCCTCAAGGGGTATCTGGTCACCGGCCTGCTGCTGTGGTTGCCGCTGGCCGTGACGCTCTGGGTGCTCAACCTGATCGTGGGCACGCTGGACCAGACCCTGAACCTGCTGCCGACCGCCTGGCGGCCGGAGCATCTGTTCGGCGTGAACATTCCGGGCTTCGGGGTCGTCTTCGCCGTGCTGGTGCTGCTCGGCACCGGCATGCTGACGGCCAACGTGCTCGGCCAGCGTCTGCTGATGTTCTGGCATGGCGTGATTTCGCGCACCCCGGTGGTCAAGTCGATCTACAACAGCGTCAAGCAGGTGAGTGACACCCTGCTGTCCGACTCGGGACAGGCTTTCCGCCGGGCCCTGCTGGTGCGTTTCCCGCATCAGGACGCCTGGACGGTCGCCTTCCAGACCGGCAAGCCGGCGGCGAACCTGGTCCCGCTGCTGGGCGAGGACGAGTACATCAGCGTCTATGTGCCGACTACGCCCAACCCGACATCCGGCTACTTCATCATGGTGGCCAAGAAGGATACGCGCGAACTCGACATGAGCGTCGACGACGCGTTGAAGTATGTGATTTCCATGGGGGTCGTCGCGCCGCAAACCGAGCGCAAGTCCTGAACAGGGAAAGCCGATAACCGGCCTGCGGCCGGTTTTTTGCTGTTCCTGCCACGATCTGTCCGTTTGCCGGGCGCCGGATTTTGATTCGGCGCTCAAACGCGTTAAGCTACCCCTCTTTACGAATGAATGACTTGAAGCGATTGTAAATATGCGAACCGATTACTGCGGACTGATTGACAAGAAATATCTGGGCCAGACCGTGACGGTCAAGGGCTGGGCACACCGCCGTCGCGACCATGGCGGCGTGATCTTCATCGACTTGCGCGACCGTGAAGGTCTGGTACAGGTCGTGATCGATCCGGATACCCCGGAAGCCTTTGCTACCGCCGATGCCAGCCGCAACGAGTTCGTCCTGTCGATCACCGGTATCGTGCGCGAGCGCCCGGCCGGTACCACCAATGCCAATCTGATTTCCGGTGAAATCGAGATCCTGGCCAAGGAAATCGAAGTACTGAACAGTGCGGTGACCCCGCCGTTCCAGATCGATGACGAAGGCCTGTCGGAAAACGTTCGCCTGACCAATCGCGTGATCGACCTGCGTCGTCCGCAAATGCAAAAGAACCTGCGCCTGCGCTACCGCGTGGCCATGGGGGTGCGTCAGTACCTCGACCGCATGGGCTTCATCGACATCGAAACCCCGATGCTGACCCGCTCGACGCCGGAAGGCGCACGCGACTACCTGGTGCCGTCCCGCGTGCACCCGGGCGAATTCTTTGCCCTGCCGCAGTCGCCGCAGCTGTTCAAGCAACTGCTGATGGTGGCCGGCTTCGACCGCTACTACCAGATCACCAAGTGCTTCCGTGACGAAGACCTGCGTGCTGACCGTCAGCCTGAATTCACCCAGATCGATATTGAAACCTCCTTCCTGGGTGAAGAAGAGATCATGGACATCACCGAAAGCATGACGCGCGAGATCTTCCGCGACGTGCTGGGCGTCGACCTGCCGGCCTTCCCGCGCATGACCTATGCCGATGCCATGTTCTATTACGGTTCCGACAAGCCGGACATGCGTGTGCCGCTGCAGTTCACCGAACTGACCGATCTGATGAAGACCGAGTCGTTCAAGGTGTTCCGCGCCGCCGCCGACCTGCCGAACGGCCGTGTCGCTGCGCTGAAGATTCCGGGTGGTGCCAGCCTGTCGCGCAAGGAAATCGATGACTACACCCAGTTTGTCGCCATTTACGGCGCCAAGGGTCTGGCCTACATCAAGGTCAATGACGTCAGCAAGCTGAGCAATGGCGAAGACAGCGGCCTGCAGTCGCCGATCGTCAAGTTCCTGTCCGAAGCCGCGCTGGCCGAAATCATCCAGCGTACCGGTGCCCAGAACGGTGACCTGATCTTCTTCGGTGCCGACCGTGCCAAGGTGGTCAACGAGGCGCTGGGTGCCCTGCGCATCAAGATCGGGCATGAAAAGGGCCTGGCCAGCAAGGACTGGAAGCCGCTGTGGGTGGTGGACTTCCCGATGTTCGAGCATGACGAGGAAGACGATCGCTGGACCGCCTGCCACCATCCGTTCACCTCGCCCAAGCCGGGGCACGAAGACCTGATGGACAAGGATCCGGCAGCCTGCCTGGCGCGCGCCTACGACATGGTGCTCAACGGCTGGGAAATCGGTGGCGGTTCGATCCGTATCCACCGTGCCGAAGTGCAGGAGAAGGTATTCGCCGCACTGAAGATCACGCCGGAAGAGCAACAGAACAAGTTCGGCTTCCTGCTGGACAACCTGAAGTTTGGCGCGCCGCCGCATGGTGGTCTGGCCTTTGGCCTGGATCGTCTGGTGACCCTGATGGCCGGTGCCGAGTCGATCCGCGACGTGATTGCCTTCCCGAAGACCCAGCGTGCCCAGTGTCTGCTGACCCAGGCGCCGAACCACGTCGACGACAAGCAATTGCGCGAACTGAATCTGCGCTTGCGCAAGACCGAAGGCCAGTAAATGGCCCGGCCAGCGCGCTGATCAAAAACGGATGCCACGGCATCCGTTTTTTTATGTCACTATAGCGAGCCTAAGCTGCTGATCTACCGGGTGCATTGAGAAAGTTAATTACCTCGATATTAATTTACTATTTCCCGTTTGGTGTTGTCTGGGCTATAAATATGCCAACTCCTGGCGCCAGACGCCAAACAGATGCTAAAAAAGGAGATCCATGATGGCAGTACTAGTTGGTAAGCAAGCTCCGTTTTTCCATGATGCAGACAAGAAGTTTGCCGCCGTACTGGGCAATGGCAACATCGTTGAAGACTTCAACTTCCAGAAGGCCACCGCCGGCAAATACACCGTCGTGTTCTTCTACCCGTTGGACTTCACCTTTGTTTGCCCGTCCGAACTGATTGCATTCGACCATCGCCTCGAAGAATTCAAAAAGCGTAATGTCGAAGTGATCGGTGTATCGATCGACAGCGAGTTCACCCACAATGCATGGCGTGAAACCCCGGTCGAAAAGGGCGGTATCGGTAAAGTGGGTTACACCCTGGTCGCTGACGTCAACCACGTGCTGGCACGCGAGTTCGATGTCGAGTCGGTCGATGGTCCGGCATTCCGCGGCACCTTCCTGATCGACAAGAGCGGCGTGGTGCGCCACCAGGTCGTCAACGACATGCCGCTGGGCCGCAATATCGACGAAGCCCTGCGCATGGTCGATGCCCTGCAGTTCTTCGAAGAGAACGGCGATGTCTGCCCGGCAGGCTGGAACAAGGGCAAGAAGGCCATGGAAGCCAGCATCAGCGGTGTGGCTTCTTACCTGGCAGAAAACGCCAAGGACCTGTAAGTCTCAAGACGTCCGTTCCTGTCTCCAAACGGATCAAAGGCCAGCCCTCACCGGCTGGCCTTTTCGTTTTTTGCTGCGGATAATGATGTAGTCATTTTATCTGCGGGAGACGCGACGGTGAGCACACAAGCCCTGCACCCGGCCCTGGCCAGCTGGCTGGCCGAGTTCAACCAGCGCGTGGCACAGATGATGGCGGACGGATACAAGCCGACCGCCATTGGCGCGCGCGAGGCCCTTGCCGGTCTGACCCGCCAGATGGTAAGTGAGGGGCCGCCCATCGCCTGGGTCAACGATGACCTCATCCCCGGCCACGACTATAGTGTGCCCGTACGCATCTATCATCCGGCCCCGACGCAAGCATGCCCGGTGTTGCTGTTCCTGCATGGCGGAGGACATACCGCCGGAGGGGTCAGCGTCTATGATCCGATCAGCCGGCGGCTGGCTGCCGCCACCGGTCATATCGTGGTTGTACCGGAATATCGCCTTGCCCCGGAAAACCCTTATCCTGCCGCGCAGATGGATACCCGCACCGTCATCAAGGGGGTATTTGCCATGCTGCAGGGGCGTCAGCTGACCTTTATGCGCCGCCTGTCGGTGGCTGGCGATTCGGCGGGGGCCGCGCTGGCGGCCGCCGGATGTGCCTGGGCACAGCATGAGAGCGAGGTGTCGATCCACCGGCAGGTACTGATCTATCCCTCGCTGGACTACACCATGACGTCACCGTCGATGCAGGAGAATGCCGACGGCTACTTCCTGACCCGGGCACGCATCGCCTGGTATTTCAACCAGTACTTCCAGCATGGCGAGGATCGCCGTGCGGCTTCACCCCTTTACCTGCCGATCGGCCCGCGCCTGCCGGCAACGCTGGTGATCAGCGCCGGCTTCGATCCGCTGCGCGATGAGGCACGACAGTACAGTCAGGCGCTGCAGGCCGCCGGCGTCAACGTGGCGTACGAGGAGAAGCCGGACATGATCCATGCCTTCCTGAATCTGGAACGGCTGGTGCCTGCGGTGTGTGCCGAAACCTATCGGCGCATCCATGACTTCTTGCAGTGATCAGGCCTGCTGCGGCAGGGAGGCCGGGACGCCCGGTTGCAGGATTTGCCGCAGCGGTGCCATCTGGATCAGCGCCGCCAGGGTGGTGGCCAGCGCACAGCCTACCCAGAGCGTCACCCCGCCGGCCGTGCCGTAGACCCAGGCGCCCAGCGCCGGGGCAAACAGGGTGCGGCCTGCCCAGGCCGAGCTGTACATGCCCATATAGCGCCCACGCAGACGACCTTCCGAGCGCCGCATCACCAGCAGCATGAAAGCCGGTGAAATCAGCAGTTCACCACAGGTCTGCCCGATAGCGGCCAGCACCGGCCAGAGCGGGTGTGGGCTGACCAGCAGCAACAGGTAGCTGAACCCGGTCAGCATCACCCCGATCTGGGCGCAACGCCCGATCCCCCAGTGGTTCATCCGCTGGGACACCGGCACTTGCAGGAAGACCACCATCAGACCGTTGATGGTAAACAGGATGCCCAGCCAGTGCGGTCCGAGATGGTTGTACTCAGCCAGATACAGCCCAAGCACTGAATACATCTGATCGAAGACGGCAGCGGCAATCACCATGCCGAACATCAGTCGCAGAAAGGGCAGGTCATGCCAGGGACTGAGGCTGGCCGTCGTCGGGGTCGTCACTTCGCCCCGCTGCAGGCGTCGCTCCAGCACCACCGGATAACGATGATAGGCCCAGGCCAGCCAGAGGGCCCCCAGGCCGGTCGCGATCCCATTGCTGAGATAGACCCACTGATAGCCCAGGGTCGCCAGAAAACCACCGGTAATGCCGCTGACCGCCACCCCAAGATTGATCGCCACGCGCAACATGCCCTGAGCCTGCCCTCGCTGCTCCGGCGTACAGGGCTCGAGTGCCAGTCGCTGATTGACCGGACGGAAGGCCCCGTCGCAGAAGCCGGACACAATCAGTACCGGAGCAAACAGCCACAGCGGGATCGGCAGGGCCAGCAGCACCATGCTGATGCTGGCTCCGGCCAGAAACAGCTTGGACAGCAGACGGCTGTCGTAGCGATCGGACAGGCTGCCGCCGCGATACGAGCCGACCAGGGCACCGATGCCGTAGGCCGACACCATCAGCCCGACCCAGCGATAGGGCACGCCATAGTTGGCATGCAGATACAGCGGCAGAAACAGCTTGGCCATGCCACCCATATTATTGAGAAAGGAGCAGACGATCTGGATGTAGACCGTGCGCGGCAGGCCGCGGTAGGGGGCAAGCAGGCGCAGTAAAGTCGAGCGTGGCATGAGTCGGTGATTTCCGTTACGGTTCAGTCATATTTCTGAACCAATCGCTGCGCCGCACCCTGTGTGCTGGCGCATAATTCATAAAGGTAATGCCTGCCGGACGGTCTGCATCATCTGACCTTGCGCCGACGCCGCCGGATGAATGCCATCCGCCTGAAAACGCGACAGGTCGCCGGCGAAGCCCGCCATCAGTTGTGGGACATAGGGCAACTTGAGTTCACGCGCCAGCCGGTCGTACACCGCGTGAAATGCCCGGGTGTAGTCCGGTCCGTAATTGGGCGGCAAGGCGATGCCGATCAGCAGTACGTTGGCATGCGCCTGGCGGCTCAACCGGATCATGCGCTGCAGATTGGCCTGCATGGCGGGCAGAGGCAGGCCGCGCAGACCGTCATTGGCACCGAGTTCGAGAATCACCCAGTCCGGTTTGTGCGTCGCCAGCGCCTGGGGCAGGCGACTGAGCCCGCCGGCAGTGGTTTCGCCGGACAGACTGGCATTGACGACCTTGTGCTTCGGCGCCAGATCCCGTGCCAGCAGGGCGACCCAGCCCTGGGATGGCGACAGTCCGTAAGCCGCCGAAAGGCTGTCGCCAAAGACCATGACCGTGGCGGCCTGCAGCGGCAGCGACAGGCCGCAGATCAACAACCCAGCCAAATGGAAGCGTCGAAAACGCATGCAAGATCATCCGGAGCAAATTGTGCTGACAGCCCGTGGCCTGGCCAGACAGATTCTGTTTCAAAATGAAACAATTCCCATTCTGCATGACATCAACCTGAATGTATATCAGGGCGACAGCGTGGCGATTGTCGGCGTTTCCGGCTCCGGCAAATCGACGTTGCTGGCCCTGCTGGCCGGACTGGACCAGCCCTCTGCCGGCGAGGTCGCACTGTTCTCGACGCCGCTGGGCGGACTCGACGAAGACGGTCGAGCGCGATTGCGGCGGCAGCGTGTCGGTTTCGTGTTCCAGAACTTTCAGCTCATGCCGCAACTGACGGCGCTGGAGAATGTCATGCTCCCGCTGGAACTGAGCGGGATTCACCCGGCCAGGGAGCGGGCGGCGCAGATGCTGGCAAGGGTGGGGCTGTCGCATCGGCTGGCGCACTATCCGCGCCATCTTTCGGGGGGCGAGCAGCAGCGGGTAGCCCTGGCACGTGCCTTTGTCGGCCATCCGGCGCTGTTGTTTGCCGATGAGCCGACCGGCAATCTCGATGCCGCCTCGGGGCAGCAAGTGATCGAGCTGCTGTTCGAGCTGAACCGTGAACAGGGTACGGCCCTGGTGCTGGTGACGCACGACCCGGCTCTGGCCGGGCGCTGCCAGGTGGTGTACCGCCTGCAGGATGGCCATTTGCAGGCCGAGCCCTCATGAAACGGCGGATGCTGAGCTGGCGCTTTGTCTGGCGCGAAGGCCGATCCGGCGAGTTGCGCCTGTTATGGCTGGCCCTGCTGGTGGCCGTCTGTGCTACCAGCAGCGTGAGCATGCTGGCGGATCGGGTGACGCAGGGAATGAGCCTGCAGAACCGGCAACTGCTGACTGCCGATGGTGTGTTGCTGGCCGATACACCCTTGCCGGAAGGGCTGGCCGCCCGGGCGCAGCGCGACGGGCTGCAAGTCAGCCGCAGTGTGACCTTTCCTTCGATGGTATCGAGCGGACAAGCCATGATGCTGGCCTCCCTGCGCGCCATCCCCGGCAACTACCCCCTGCGGGGAGTGTTGCGCGTGCGTCTGGCCGATGGTCGGGTGGTGCAAGGGCGTATCCAGCCGGCCCCGGGCGAAATCTGGGCCGATACCCGCCTGCTGGCGCGGCTTGACGTCCGGCCGGGGGCCAGGCTTCGGCTGGGGCTGCTGACCTTGCGGCTCGGCGGCGAACTGCTGCGCGAACCGGATCAGGCGCTCAATGCTTTCAACTTTATGCCGCGAGTGCTGCTGAACCAGCAGGATCTGGCGGCGACCGGCCTGTTGCTGCCGGGTGCGCGTGCCAACTGGCGTCTGATGGTCAGCGGGGAGCCGGCGCGTGTGCGACAGTGGCTGCAGTGGGCCAGGCCGCAACTGCCTGCGGGGGCGCGCATCGAGAGCGCCGAATCCGCTCAGCTGGCGCTGCGTCAGGCCATGGATCGCGTACAGCGTTTTCTCGGCCTGAGTGCCATGCTGACGGTCACGCTGGCGGCGGCCGCCGCCCTGTTGGCGGTGCGCCGCTATCTGGCCCGTCACTGGCAACAGGTGGCCGTGCTGCGCTGCCTGGGTATGACACGACGGCAGGTGACCGGGTTGTTTGCCGGCATTCTGTTCCTGGTCGGGCTGTTGGCCGGCGCCTGTGGCAGCCTTGCCGGTTATGGCTTGCAGGAGGTGCTGGCACGGGTGGCCTTGCCGGCTCAGCTCGACAGTCTGCCGCCCCCTTCACGCTGGTTGCTGGCGCAGGGGCCGCTGAGCGCCCTGTTGCTGCTGCTGGGGCTGGCTGTGCCGCCGCTGCTGATGGTGCAACGTGTGCCGCCGATGGCGGTCCTGCGGGCCGGCCTACGACCGCAGCCGGCCGGGCTGCTGCTGTCGGTATTCAGTGTGCTGGTGCTGCTGGCGCTGTCATTGTGGCAGGTGGGCGAGCCTGGGCCTGCCGTCTGGCTGCTTGTCGCCATCCTGGTCTATGCCTTGCTGGCCGGGGGGCTGGCCTGGGGGGCCGTGCAGGGGATGCGCTATCTGTCGCGGTACGCGGCCGGGGTTGGCTGGCGCTTTGGCATGGCAGCCCCTGGCCGGCGACCCGCGCTTGCCGTCCTGCAGGTGCTGGCGCTGTCGCTCGGCCTGATGGCCCTGCTGACCATGACCGTCGTGCGTACGGATCTGCTGCAGGCCTGGCGGGCCAGTTTGCCGGCCGATACGCCGAATCAGTTCGTCCTCAATCTGCAGGAGGACCAGCTTGCGGCATTCAGCGCCCGGTTTCGCTCGGCGGGCCTGCCCGTCCCCGAGACGGCCCCGATGGTGCGGGGCCGTTTGATCGCCATCAATGATCGCCCGATCGTCCCAACGCACTATGCAGATAGTGAAACGCAGCGGTTGCTGCAGCGTGAGTTCAATCTTTCCTGGCGCGACACGCCGCCGCCGGGTAACCAGCTGGTCGCCGGACAATGGTGGTCGCCGGATGCCAGCGGGGCGTTTTCCGTCGAGCAGGGGCTGGCCAGGAAACTGGGGATTCGCCTGGGCGATCGTCTGACCTTTGACCTGGCCGGCACCCCTTTGCAGGGGCGGGTCATGAATCTGCGCCAGCTCGCCTGGGATAGCTTCCGGGTGAATTTCTTTGTGCTCGCGACACGGCCGATGCTGGCGTCGCAACAGGGCAGTCTGGTGGCCAGTTTTTATCTGCCACCGGGGCGTTCGCTGTTTGCCACACAACTGGTGCAGGCCATGCCGAATCTGACGCTCATCGATGTCAGCGAGGTGCTGGCACAAGTGCGGGAGATCATCGAGCGTCTGGCGCAGGCTATCGAGGCCTTGTTCGTGCTGACCTTGATGGCCGGTCTGCTGGTGCTGTGGGCGGCGCTTGGTGCGACCCGTGATGAGCGCCTGAGCGATGCGGCCCTGCTGCGGGCGCTCGGTGCCTCGCGACAGCAGTTGCTGGCGGTGGTGTTGGGCGAATTGCTGAGCCTGGGGGCGGTGACCGGCCTGATTGCCGGCAGCGGTGCCATGTGTCTCGGTGCGCTGGCGGGCTGGGTCCTGTTTGATCTGCCCTGGCACTTCAACGGGCTTTTACCTTTACTGGGCATGCTTTGCGGCATGTTCCTGGTGCCATTGGCGGGCTGGCCGATATGCGGTCAGCTGTTGCGCCAGTCTCCCTTGCGCCTGCTGCGTGACGGATGAACTGGAAAAAATGCCTTGGCTGGGCTTTGATGAAAAGTACCTGAGTGGAGGAGTGAACATGGAATTCAATGAAGTCAAGCCGGAGCATTTCAGCACCCTGTCGCGCGACCCCCATCCGCACATTCTGATCGACCGCTATCTGATGCAACTGGTCGGCGGGGGGACGGCAGCACCGCCCTTCCACAAGAAGATCATGGCAGCGGCCGGCTGGAAGCATCACAGTCTGACCCCGTTCACCAAGTATCCGGCCGAAGCCAGCGTCGCCTACAACAAGGTGCGCGAGGCGCTGCGATCCTGCGATCAGGATCCCGATGCGCTGCTGCAGGCGCTCGGTGGTGATCCGGATCTGCGCTGAGTACCGGCACGGCGCGATCATCTTGCCGGGTCGGTCATGATATTCAGGCATCTTATCCATTTCGGGTAAGATGCCTGATGTCAGCAAACCGTATCGACAAGGAGCGTGCATGGATGCGCAAGTCATTGCCGCGATGGCCAAATGGCCGGATGTGGCCGCTGTCTTCGGCTGGTTGCGGCTGGATGCCCGCGGGCACTGGTGGCTGCGTGACGAACGGTTGTCACACGATGCAATGAATGCCTTTTTCCAGCGCAACTACGGTTGTGATGGCCAGGGGCGCTACTACGTGCAGAATGGCCCGCAAAAGGTCTATGTGGCCCTGGAGACAGCACCGTATGTTGCCAGGCGCGTGAGTCATGGCTGGCAGATACGGCCCGGAGAGACGGTCCGCCCCGCCCGCAGTGCTTTTGTGACACCGGATGGCGAGATGTTGCTCGACATCGACGGTACCCTGGCTCTCATCGACGATCGAGAACTGGCCAGCGTGGTGGCAGAATGCATGCCGCACTGGGATGGCATGCTGTCATCGCTGCCTGGCAGCGTGGCGCTGCCGGAGGGCGAGATTCCGCTTCAGGTGGAAACCCTGCCCCGGCTGTGGCGCCAATACGGTATCGAGGTCGATCCCTGCGATTGACGCCTAGGCCTGATCCCGGCCCAGAGCCTGCGCCAGTCTGCTGGCACTGGCCAGACTCCAGTCATCCAGCAGGGCGGTCATGTCACTGCGCTTGCCGCCCGAATGCGGCGTCTGACCCAGCTGGGCCACCCCGGCCAGCAGCAATCCGCTGTGTGAGTCCGCCACTTCCCCGACGATCTGCACCTGAGACAGATAATGCGCCACGCCGTCGGTCAGACGGTTCAAATCCAGCGAGGCCGCCACCAGCGCCGGGTCGGCGGGGTGCGCCAGTGCCAGCTTCAGGCACAGGATATCGCTGGCAGGCTCAGCGGCCAGAGACAGCCCCTGGGCCTGCAGCGCCTCGCTCATGACCAGGCGGAAATGCTGCTCCAGCGGGTGATCGGCGCTGGCGCGCTGCAACTGCCAGTCCGCACCCGATGCCGCGATGAAAGACAGCGGCGCCAGCATCACGCCGCGGTATTGGCTCAGATCCACGCCGGGACGAACAAAACTGAATCGTTCCGGATGCTCCTGCGACATCTGGAAGGCCGTCATGGGCAGCGAGGACAGCGGTTGTGCTGCCAGTGCGCCATCCGACATCGACAGGGCCGACCAGGCCACCAGTGCGCAGGCCAGTTTGTAGAAGGCATTCATAAATCATTAAACCTATGCAGAAGGTTTAAAAGAGACCAAAGTGCTAGGCAATGGTTCCGGCGCAGACGTCAGGTCGACCAGCCTGCCGGGCAGAATTCTCCTGGCCGGAGGCAGGGAGAGGGTCGGTAGAAGCGGCGCAGTCTGCTATCATGCACATACTTTTTCTCACCGGCGCTTGGCCGGTCAGGCGTATTGACATTGCGGACGCGGTAGATGATGAAATGGTTGACCCGTTTGGTGCTGGCAGCATTCCTGCTGGCGGTTGTCTGGCTTTCCTGGGTGGTGTTCGTGCCGATCGAACCGCCGGCCACGCCATACACGATTACCGTCGGCCCGAGCCGCACCCTGTCGCAGGTAGCGACCAGCCTGAAGCAGGAGGGGGTGGTGCGCAGCCGGGGCGTGATGGTGTTGCTGGCCCGTCTGCAGGGGACGGATCGCCGCATCAAGGCGGGCCAGTACCGTTTCAATGGCTCGATCAGCCTGTGGGGCATTCTGCAGCGTTTTGCCGAGGGCAATCCTGATGAGGCCAGTGCCACGGTCGTGGAGGGATGGACCTTCCGCCAGTTCCGCAATCTGCTGGATCAGCATCCGGATGTCACGCACGATACCGCCGGCCTGAGCGATGGCGAAATCCTGGCGCGCATCGGTGCCAGCGAACCGCATCCGGAAGGGCTGTTTTTCCCCAGCACCTACTACTTCACGCCCGGTTCCAGCGATCTGGACATTTATCGGCGTGCCTATGTCACCATGCAGCGCAAGCTGGCCGAGGCCTGGCAGGGGCGCAACAGTACTTTGCCGGTCAGTTCTCCCTACCAGTTGCTGACCCTGGCCAGTCTGGTGGAAAAAGAAACCGCGCGGCCGCAGGACCGGACGATGATTGCCGCCGTGTTCGTCAATCGGCTGAACAAGAGCATGCGCCTGCAGACCGATCCGGCCGTCATCTACGGGATGGGCGATGCCTACCATGGCAATATCACCAAGGCCGACCTGCGCCGGGATACGCCGTACAACACCTACACGCGCAACGGGCTGACCCCGACGCCGATTGCCCTGCCGGGCTCGGCCGCGCTGGCGGCCGCCGCGCATCCGGCGGCCAGCGATGTGCTGTACTTCGTTGCCCGCGGCGATGGCAGCAGTTATTTTTCGCAAACCCTCGATCAGCACAATGATGCTGTGCGCAAGTACATTCTCAAGAAGGGCAACTGATTGATGAGTCCCCGTTTCATCACGCTGGAAGGTATTGACGGCGCCGGCAAGAGTTCTCATCTGGACTTCATCCGCCAATGGCTGGCCGAGCGCCACATCGATGCCGTCTTTACCCGTGAGCCGGGCGGTACCGTGCTGGCCGAGAAACTGCGCGCGCTGCTGCTGGCACCGGAAACCGAGGTCTCGCTGGAAACCGAAACCCTGCTGATGTTCGCCTCGCGCCAGGAGCACATCCAGCGCGTGATCCGGCCGGCGCTGGCCGCCGGTCGCTGGGTGGTCTCCGACCGTTTCACCGACTCTTCCTTTGCCTATCAGGGGGGCGGGCGTGGCCTGCCGTCCGCACGCATCGCCGTGCTGGAAGACTGGGTACAGCAGGGCCTGCAGCCTGATCTGACCTTGCTGTTCGATGTGCCGATCGAGGTGGCCAAGGCGCGCATGGCCGGGGAACGTACCCTGGATCGTATCGAACGCGAGCAGCAGGATTTTCATCAGCGTGCACGACAGGCCTATCTGGATCGTGCCGCCACTTTCCCGCGATTCTGTGTGCTGGACTCGACCCGTCCGCTGGCGGTGATCCGCGACGATATCGCCGCCCGTCTGACCACCCTGCTGGAGTCTGTCTGATGCGCTATCCCTGGCAAGCGGAGGATTGGCGGCGCATCAACCTCGAACGCGAGCGCCTGCCGAATGCCTGGCTGCTGACCGGCCTGGCCGGCATCGGCAAGGCCGCCTTTGCCGAAGAGCTGGCGCGCTCGCTGCTGTGCGATTATCCCGCCGCCGATCATGCGGCCTGCGGCGAATGCGAGTCCTGCCGCTGGTTTGCCCTCGGCAGCCACCCCGACTTCCGCCGCCTGTCGCCGCTCACCGAAGAGGACGAGGAAAAGACCAGCCGCAAACTGCCGGTCATCAAGATCGAGGCCGTGCGCGAGGTGATCGAATTTGCCCACCTGACCTCTCATCGCCAGGGGCAGCGCGTGGTGCTGGTCGAGCCGGCCGAGGCCCTCAACCCAGCCGCGGCGAATGCCTTGCTGAAAATCCTCGAAGAGCCGCCGGCCGATGTGCTGTTCCTGCTGGTGGCCCATGCGCCGCAGCGTCTGCTGCCGACCATTCGCAGCCGCTGTCGTCAGTTCGCCATGACCGCTCCCTCGCAGGAGCAGGCCCTGGCCTGGCTGCGCCAGCAGGGGGTGGCCGATGCCCAGACCGAGCTGGCCCACCACGGCGGCGCCCCGCTGTTTGACCACGACCCGGCGCTGAGCACCGCCCGGGCGGCATTCATTGACGGGCTGATCCAGCCGAGTCTGGCCAATGTGCTGCAGATGGCCGAGCGTGCCGACAAGCAGAAACTGCCGCTGGCTGTGCCGCTGGAGTGGCTGCAGATGTGGCTGCATGATCTGGCGGCACTGCGTCTGTCCGGCATCGTGCGCTATTACCCCGATCATCGTGTGGCGCTGGACAATCTGGCCCGCCGAGCCGACTTGCCGCAGCTAATGCAGGCGGCAGCGGCTCTGGATCGTCTGGCCCCCTATGGTCAGCACACGCTGAACGTCCGGCTGCAGCTCGAGTCTGCGCTGATGGAATATCTGAAAATTTTTGCCTGAGCGCGCCGTGACGCCGCTCACTGAAGGATGCCCCATGCTGGTTGATTCGCACTGCCACCTGAATTTCCCCGATCTCGCCAATCGCCTGCCCGAGGTGCTGGACGCCATGCGCGACCAGCAGGTCAGTCATGCGCTGGTGATCGGTGTGACCCTGCCCGATTTCCCTTCGGTGCTGGCTCTGGCGGAACAGCACGACAATCTGTGGGCCACGGTCGGCGTCCATCCGGACAATCCGGAGGCGGTCGAGCCGTCCTGCGAGCAACTGATCCAGCTGGCCAGCCATCCGCGGGTCGTCGGCATCGGCGAAACCGGTCTGGACTATTACTGGTGCAAGGGGGACCTCGGCTGGCAGCATGAACGTTTTCGTACCCACATTCGCGCGGCACGTGCCTGCGGTCTGCCGCTGGTCGTGCACACCCGCGAGTCGGTGGCCGATACCCTGCGTCTGCTCGAAGAAGAGCAGGCCGGCGAGTGCGGCGGCGTGATGCACTGCTTTACCGAAGACTGGGCCAGTGCCCGGCGTGCCCTGGATCTGGGCATGTATATCTCGATTTCCGGGATCGTCACCTTCAAAAATGCCGCCCAGGTGCAGGAAGTGGCCAGCAAGGTGCCGCTTGACCGCTTGCTGGTGGAAACCGACTCCCCTTACCTGGCCCCGGTGCCGCACCGTGGCAAGCAAAACCAGCCGGCCTATGTGCGCCATGTGGCCGAGTTCATCGCCGCACTGCGCGGGGTGCCGTACGAGACGCTGGCGCGGGCGACCAGCGAGAACTTTTTCCGCCTGTTTGCCAAGACCGGCGTCCAGGTCGCAGAGGTCACGCCATGAGTCAGTCTGTCGAAGCGATCGTGCTGGGCTGCGGCTCCAGTTCGGGGACCCCGGCGATCGGCTGTGGCTGTGAGACCTGCCGCTCGACCGATCCGCGCAATCAGCGTCGTCGTGCCAGCCTGGCGGTACGCGCCGGCGGGCAGACCTTCCTGATCGATACCGGCCCCGACCTGCGGACCCAGGCCCTGGCGCACGGCATCGACTGGCTGGATGCCGTACTCTACACCCACCCGCATGCCGACCACCTCAATGGCATCGATGACCTGCGCGCCTTCTGCTATCGCCGCAAGGGCGCGCTGACCCTGTACGGCAATGCCTTTACCCTGGACAACATCCGCCAGCGTTTCGGCTACGCGCTGCAGGCCCCCTCGGCGCACTGGGACAAGCCGGTGCTGGAGCCGGTGGTGGTGACCCAGCCCTTCGAGCACGGCGGGGTGCGTCTGACCCCGCTGCCGCTGGAGCATGGCGCCTGGCCCTGCCTGGGCTGGCGTATTGGCGACATGGCATGGCTGACCGACCTGTCGAACATTCCCGAGGCCACGATGGACAGCTTGCAGGGCGTGCGGCTGTTATTCCTGGACTGCCTGCGCCAGACGCCCTATCACTCGCACCTGTCGGTCGCCGAGTCCTTCGAGTGGGCAAGTCGCATCGGGGCCGAGCGTACCGTGCTGATCCACATGACCCACGAGCTGGAGTATCACGCCTTGCAGGCACAATGCCCGCCCGGTGTCGAAGTTGGCTACGATGGCCTGCGGATTCGGCTGGACGCCTGATGCCAAAATAATATCCAAAAAAACATTTAATAATCATCGATTTGACGTGTAAAAATTCGCAGTCGAGACTGGGCGTTTTTCTGAACTCGATATGGGAAAACACGTGGCAATTTTTGCTCGAAAATCACTTCCGCCCTGGCTGGTGATTCTGCTGTCGATGGTGTCCGGCGTGCTCGCCGGTCTGCTGCTCGGCCAGCAGGCTCAATGGCTCAAGCCGCTCGGTGATCTGTTTGTCGCCCTGATCCGCATGATGGTCATGCCGGTGATCTTCGTCTCGCTGGTCTGTGCGGTCACCGCGCTCAACGATCTGTCGCGCATGCGTCGCATCGCCGTCAAGACCCTGCTGATCTATGCCCTGACCATGATGCTCTCGGCCATCCTGTCGATGGTGCTGGCCGAGACCTTCTCGATCGGCAAGGGTTTGCACTATGCGCACCAGTCGGTGGTACAGGACATGGCGATGGACTGGTCCAGCCTGATGCCGACCAACCCGGTGCAGGCCATGGCACAGGGCCAGGTCCTGCCGGTGATGCTGTTTTCCCTGCTGTTCGGTCTGGCGATCAATCTCTGCGGCGAGGCGGCCCGGCCGGTGACGCATTTCTTCGATGCCCTCAACCAGGTGATCTTTCGCCTGATCAGCATGCTGCTGCGCCTTGCCCCGCTCGGGGTGTTCGCCCTCATGGCCTGGGTGACAGCCAATAATGGCCTGGGCATGCTCAGTCAGCTGGCATCGCTGGTCGGCACGCTCTATCTGTCCTGCCTGCTGGTGCTGACCGTGGTCTATGGCGGTCTGTTGCGCCTGGCCGGCCTCAACCCGCTGCCCTTCATGAACAAGATGCTGCCAGTGCAGTTGTTCGCCTTTTCCACCTGCAGCTCCAACGCCGCGTTGCCGATGACGCTGGATACCGCCAACCGGCTCGGCGTGCGCCAGACCATTTCGGCCTTCGTTCTGCCGCTGGGCTCCACCATCAACATGAACGGGCTGGCCACCTATCTCGGGGCGGTGGCGATCTTTGCCGCCAATGCAGCCGGGGTCGAGCTGTCTCTGCTACAGAAACTGATGGTGGTACTCACCACCACGCTGGGCGCCATGGGCGCGGCCGGTGTGCCGGGAACCGGTCTGGTGGTCATGAGTCTGGTGCTCAGCAGCGTGGGCCTGCCGCTGGAGGTGATTGCCATCGTCGCGGCCGTTGACCGCATCATCGACATGATCAATACCTCGACCAATATCTCGGGTGATGCGCTGGCGGCGGTGCTGGTGGCCAAAAGCGAGGGGGAGTTTGACGATGCACGCTATGCCGAAGTGTCGCGCGCCTGAGTAAGGCGCAAAAAAAGCCGGAGCACGCGCGGTGCTCCGGCCGGGGATCGTGCAGGCAGGCTCAGAAGTAGTTGATGCCCATGGCGCCCTTGACTTCAGACAGGGTGCGGCCTGCCGCTTCGCGCGCCTTGTTGGTGCCTTCCTTCAGCATGGCCATGACCTGTGCCGGATCACGGGCGAACTCTTCGCGGCGAGCACGGATCGGCGCCAGCAGGGCCTGCAGGATTTCCTCCAGACGACGCTTGATCACCATATCGCCCAGGCCGCCACGGCGGTAATGCGCTTTCAGCTCTTCCACCGCAGCGGTATCCGGATCGAACACATCCAGGTAGGTGAAGACCACATTGCCCTCCACCTGACCCGGGTCGGCCACGCGCAGGTGATTCGGGTCGGTGAACATCATCTTCACGGCCTGGCGGATTTCGTCTTCCGAGGCCGACAGCGGCAGGGCATTGCCCAGCGACTTGGACATTTTGGCCTTGCCGTCGATACCCGGCAGACGTGCACCGTTTTCCGGCACCAGGGCACGGCATTCGACCAGGATCTCGTCATTCACGCTGTTGTTGAAGCGACGTACGATTTCATTGGTCTGTTCGATCATCGGGATCTGGTCGGCACCAACCGGCACCACGGTGGCCTTGAAGGCGGTGATGTCGGCCGCTTGCGCTGCCGGATAGGTGAGGAAGCCGGCAGGGATGTCGCGCTCGAAACCGCGCAGCTTGATCTCGTCCTTGATGGTCGGGTTGCGTTCCAGCCGTGCCACGGTCACCAGGTTGAGGTAGTAGGAAGACAACTCGGACAGTTCCGGCACCAGGCTCTGGATGAAGATGGTGCTCTTGGCCGGATCGATGCCGGCAGCCAGATAGTCCAGCGCCACCTGCAGCACGTTGTCGCGCACCTTGACGTAATTGCCCATGTTGTCGGTCAGGGCCTGGGCATCGGCCAGCAGCAGGAACTGCGGGCAGACCTCCTGCAACACCACACGGTTTTTCAGCGAGCCGACATAGTGGCCCAGGTGCAGCGGGCCAGTGGTCCGGTCACCGGTCAGAATAATGTCCGAGGCCGTAACCGGTTTGTTTTCCTGTGTTTCCATCCGCAATCTCCGTTTTCAGATTTCTGGAGGCGGCCGGTGAAGCCCGGAAACAAAAAACCCGGGGTCGCCTGGCCGGCTGCCTCCGGGTGTTTGGGGTACGACTCTCCCGGGCGCCTAGTTGTGGCGCCACCACCAGTTGGAGAGGCGTGTGCTTGAATTCGTCATGCGGGCTATCAGACCACGTTGCCCGCTTTCCGTCAAGGGACCCAATGTTTTCAGAAATGTCTCTCTAGCGTGGCCTTGTGCATGATGGTAGAGGCAATTTCCTCGATGGATTTGTGCGTGGTGCTGATGAAGGGCACGGCATGCTGGCGGAACATCGATTCGGCCTCGTTGACCTCAAAGCGGCAGTTGTCCAGGCTGGCGTAGCGCGAATCCGGGCGCCGTTCGGAGCGGATATGGTGCAGCCGGGCCGGGTCGATGGTCAGTCCGAACAGCTTGCTGCGATAGGGCAGCAGGATCTTCGGCAGCGAGGTGGTGTCCAGGTCTTCCGGTGTCAGCGGATAATTGGCGGCCTTGATGCCGTACTGCAGAGCAAGGTACAGACAGGTCGGGGTTTTGCCCGAGCGCGATACGCCAACCAGGATCACGTCGGCCTCGGCCAGATCCTTCAGTTTGACGCCGTCGTCATGGTTGAGCGAGAAGTTCACCGCTTCAATACGGTGGTCGTACTTCTCTTCGCTCACCATGCCGTGCGCCTTGCCCATGGTGAGCGAGGCGTTCTGCCCGAGTTCGGCTTCCAGCTCGCTGATGAAGGTCTCGAAGAAGTCGATCACCAGCGCATTGTCGATCTTCAGCACCCGGCGGATCTCCGGGTTGACGATACTGGTGAACACCAGTGGCTTGTGATGATCGATCTGCGCCCGCTCGCGGATACGTGCTGCCAGCGCCTGCGCCTTCTCCACGGTGTCGATGAACGGAACCGTCTCGCGATGGAATTCCAGCGTGTCGAACTGGGTCAGCAGCGTCTGCCCCAGCGACTCGGCCGTGATGCCGGTACGGTCGGAAATGAAAAAGGCGGAACGTTGGTGTGGCATGGATGCACCTGTTTGCACGATAAATCCGGAATTCAAGTATACCGCGTTGTTGTCATGACGCTCGGGTTGTCATGCAGGTTTTCTCAGGGGTGAACCCGCGCCCCTTGTAGTTTGAAGACTACATTAACTTTATGTGAAGATATTTTTACGTCAACATTATGCAGGTGGAATTGTCGGAAATGCGCCAGAAAGCCCGGTATATCAGGATTGTGCGATGCAAAATGCACTACGCAAAGCCAGGGTTATTCGGATAGAATCTCGGCTTCTACCGTTCCAATCCAAAACAGGAAATGAAGTGATGGCAGAGAATTACGTGATCTGGTTCGAGCATCTGCGGATGACCGATGTCGAGCAGGTGGGCGGCAAGAACGCCTCCCTGGGGGAAATGATCAGTCAGCTGGCCCATTCCGGCGTCCGTGTTCCGGGCGGTTTTGCAACCACCGCCGAAGCCTACCGTGATTTCCTGCAGCACAACGGCCTGGCAGACCGCATCAATCAGGCGCTGGCCAAGCTGGATATCGAAGACGTGACCGAACTGGCGCGTGTCGGCAAGGAAATTCGCCAGTGGATCATCGATACCCCCTTCCCGGCCAAGCTTGAGCAAGACATCAAGACTGCCTGGGACAAAATGGTCGCCGATGCCGGCAACAGCGACATCTCGGTCGCCGTCCGTTCCTCCGCGACCGCCGAAGACCTGCCGGACGCGTCATTCGCCGGTCAGCAGGAAACCTTCCTGAATATCCGCGGGCTGGACAATGTCAAAGAGGCGATCAAGCATGTGTTCGCCTCTTTGTACAATGACCGCGCCATTTCCTACCGCGTGCACAAGGGCTTTGCCCACGACGTGGTCGCCCTGTCGGCCGGCATCCAGCGCATGGTGCGCTCGGACTGTGGCGCCGCCGGTGTGATGTTCACCATCGACACTGAATCCGGCTTCGAAGACGTGGTGTTCATCACCGCCTCCTATGGCCTGGGCGAAACCGTGGTCCAGGGTGCTGTGAACCCGGACGAATTCTATGTGCACAAGCCGACCCTCAAGGCAGGTCGTCCGGCCATCCTGCGCAAGAACCGCGGCTCCAAGCTGATCAAGATGGAGTTTACCGACGCCTCGCAGGCTGGCCGTTCGGTGCGTACCGTCGACGTGGAAGACAAGGACCGTCTGAGCTTCTCCATCAGCGATGCCGAAGTCAGCGAGCTGGCGCACTATGCCCTGATCATCGAAAAACACTACGGTCGCCCGATGGACATCGAGTGGGGCCGTGACGGGATCGACGGCAAGCTGTACATCCTGCAGGCTCGTCCGGAAACCGTGAAGTCGCAGGAAAACCGTGTCGAGACCCTGCGCCGCTACCGCCTGAAGAACAAGTCGAAGATCCTGTGTGAAGGCCGTGCCATCGGCCAGAAGGTCGGCCAGGGCGTGGTGCGCCTGATCAAGAGCGCAGCCGAAATGGATCGCGTCAAGCCGGGCGACGTGCTGGTGACCGACATGACCGACCCGGACTGGGAACCGGTCATGAAGCGTGCTGCGGCCATCGTCACCAACCGTGGCGGCCGTACCTGCCACGCGGCCATCATTGCACGCGAACTGGGCATTCCGGCCGTTGTCGGCTGCGGCGATGCCACCGATGTGCTGTCGGACGGCATGCAGGTGACCGTGTCCTGCTCGGAAGGCGATACCGGCAACATCTACGATGGCCTGCTGGACATCGAGGTGATCGATCTGGCGCTGGACAAGATGCCCAAGAGCCCGGTCAAGATCATGATGAACGTCGGCAACCCGGAACTGGCCTTTGACTTTGCCCAGCTGCCGAACGAAGGCGTGGGTCTGGCTCGTCTGGAGTTCGTCATCAACCGTCAGATCGGCATCCACCCCAAGGCACTGCTGGCATTCGACCAGCAATCGGATGAGCTGAAGGCCGTGATCCGCGAACGCATCGCCGGCTACGCCAGCCCGGTCGACTTCTATGTCGACAAGCTGGCCGAAGGCATCGCCACGCTGGCCGCTGCCTTCTATCCGAAAAAGGTCATCGTGCGCATGTCGGACTTCAAGTCCAACGAGTACGCCAACCTGATCGGCGGCCAGGCCTACGAACCGCACGAAGAAAACCCGATGATCGGTTTCCGCGGCGCGGCGCGTTATGTGTCGGAATCCTTCCGCGACTGCTTCGACCTCGAATGCCGTGCCATGAAGAAGGTACGCGACGAGATGGGCCTGACTAACGTCGAGGTCATGATCCCCTTCGTGCGTACCCTGGCGGAAGCCGAGAAGGTGGTCGAGCTGCTGGCCCACAATGGCCTGAAGCGCGGAGAAAATGGCCTGCGCCTGATCATGATGTGCGAGCTGCCGACCAATGCCGTTCTGGCCGAGAAGTTCCTGCAGCATTTCGATGGCTTCTCCATCGGCTCCAATGACATGACCCAGCTGACCCTGGGGGTGGACCGCGACTCCGGCGGCCCGATCGCCTCGACCTTCGACGAGCGTAACGAAGCGGTGAAGGCTATGCTGTCGATGGCGATCTCGGCTTGCCGCAAGCTGGACAAATACATCGGTATTTGCGGCCAGGGCCCGTCGGACCATCCGGATTTCGCCAAGTGGCTGGTGGAAGAGGGGATCGAAACGGTCTCGCTCAACCCGGACACCGTGGTAGAAACCTGGCTCTACCTGGCCAAGGAACTGAATCAGTAAGGCCTTTGGCCTGGCAAGGACAAACCGCCTCCGGGCGGTTTTTCTTTGTTTGTCGCAGGCCGCGCGCCATGGGGGGCAATTTTCCGAGTTGTCTCATTCGACAGCAGGCGGCCTGGCAGGCGACAATATGCAGACAAAATAATCAAATATGAATTAGGGATTGCCGTGCCGTATGTTGCCATTCTGACCGCCATGTTCCTGTGGTCGAGTACCTTTGTCGTGCTCAAGCTGGTGTTTGCTGTCTTTGATCCCATGGTGGTGCTGTTTGCCCGCATGCTGGTGGCCTCGCTGTGTCTGGGCCTGCTGGTCTGGTGGCGCGGCGGCGTGCGTTTCGACTACCGGGCGGGGGACTGGAAGTGGCTGCTGGCCATGGGGCTGATCGAACCCTGTCTGTATTTCCTGTTCGAAGCGCGGGCGCTGCAGTACACCAGTGCCTCCCAGGCCGGCATGATCACCAGCGCCATGCCGTTTCTGGTGGCCCTGGGCGCCATGCTGTTCCTGCGCGAGAAAGTGTCTTTGCACAAATGGCTGGGCTTGTGTCTGTCCTGTGCCGGCATCATCTGGCTGACGCTGGGCAGCCATCCGGACGAACATGCGCCCGACCCCTGGCTGGGCAACCTGCTGGAGCTGGCCGCCATGTGCTGCTCGGCGGCCTTCGTACTGATTGTCAAAAAACTGTCGGACCGCTACTCGCCGCTGGTCATGACCGGCATGCCCGCCCTGATGGGCTGTCTGTGGTTCGGCGCCGGCATGTTGTTGCCCGGCGTGCAGCTGCCGCAGCATTACCCGCTCGGCGCCTGCCTGCTGATCCTCTATCTGGGCGCCGGGGTGACCCTGGGTGCCTATGGCCTGCATATCTGGGCGGTGACCCGGGTGCCCGTGACGGTCGCCGCCTCCTTCAACAACCTGATCCCGGTCATGACCGTGCTCAGTGCCTGGATTGTCCTGGGAGAGACCCTCAGCCTGCCGCAGATGCTGGCTTGTGCCCTGGTGCTGCTGGGGGTGCTCATCGGCCAGCGACGTTAGCGCGTGCTGTCTTGCCAGTACCAGCGCGAGGCAAATCCCGAGTAACCCTGCGGGTCCAGCACGACATCGCCTTGTGCACTGCGACGCAAGCGCAACGGCGCCTGGTCCAGGCTGTCCAACTGATGACTGTCGTTATGGAACCAGTGCCGCAGGGCCTGCTTATCCCGGCAGTCACCCAGCAGGACCTGATTACCCTGACGCAGCAGGCATTGCTGCGCATGGCGCTCATTGATCAGCCGGTATTGTCCGTCAATGCGCCAGCGTTGCTCACTGGCCCCGGGCTGGCAGGTGGCCAGCACCACACGCCAGACGCCCTCGGCCCGCACGCTCAGACACTGCTGACTGTCATGCCAGCGCAATGGCCTGAATGGTCGGGCGCCAGCCATATTGAACCCTTGTCCGCGGTATCCCGGCGCATCCTGTCCCCAGCGTTGCCCGGGAGAGGCCCATTCCAGTGCCCGTATCCCGCCCAGGGCATTGGGCATGGCGATCGGGGCCCGGGTCGGTTGCCAGCGGTAAAATTGAAACAGGTCTGCCACATCCGCCTGTCCAATCCGCAGCTGCGGCCCCTGCGCCTTGCCATCGACGATCAGCGACAAATCAGGACTGTCGCGCAGGGTCAGTTGCGCACCGGCCTCTCCACCACCCAGATGCCCGTAGCGCGGGGTGCGCCAGTGCCATTGCTGATCCGGCGCCTGATCCTGGCAGGGCTGCATGGCGGCGTAACCGGTCAGGCGAAACCCTCGTTGCAGGTAGCTGTGGTGTCGTTCCTGGCCAAGCCGGGCCCGGTTTCTGCCCAGACACAGCCCGGGCAGGGCAGGGCTGCGCAACTGACCGTTATCGAGTAATGACCAGCGCTGGAGCGGCTTGCCCGGGTCACAGTCTGCGATGCCGACCCCGCGTTCCTGCGGGTCAAAACCGGGTGGGCGTCCCGCCAGAATTTGCAGGCACTGCTTGGCCGTTTGTCGCGCACTGGCACCGCCAAGCAGAGGAATCATCCGTCCGGCGGCGTCAGGCAGGGAGTGCGGTGTGGGGCCGGGCTCTGTTGCACGTGGTGCCGGTGCGGGCTGCTGACCGAAGGGCTCGATTTGCCAGCCGCTGCGCAGACCCGGCGCGCGCGGGCGGGCAAAAAACAGCTGTCTGTCTGGCGAGGTGGCCAGCAGGTGCAGGTCCTCGCTCAGCAGGGCATTGAAGCTGGTGCTGAGGACCTGCTGCGCACTGCCTGTGATGCTCTGTATGGTCCAGCGCTGTGGTCGTCGGCCCTCGCGACAAGGCTGCAGAACCGGCATGGCGCTCGGTCTGGCCGGTTCTCCGCTGCTGTCCAGGCACCAGCCAGGATGCGCGACGTTACCAAGACGCCCCCGGATCAGTTGCCACTGCAGGCTGCGACGAGTGTCGCAGCGTTGCATGCTCAGCGGGATCGTCGTAGATGTCGCACCGGCAGCGCTGCCGAGGCAGTACTCCCCCTGACGCAGGCGCAGAACCGATTCGCCAAGGTGCGGCTGGCGGTTCAGCGTGAATTGCCAGGGGTCGAAGGCGGCGGCTTGGGCCGCCACCACCGGTCTGGCTCCCGGCGTCGTCACTGCCAGCGCTTGCCACTGCGACCTGAGTCGCTCGTCCTGCCCCCAGACCAGTACATTGCGTCGCTGTGGATCAAATTGCAGGCTCAAATGTGGCTGCGCCTGCGAGACCAGTTGACCTGAGCGCTGCTGCCACTGCTGGGCCGGTTCTCCCGGGCGGCAACGTACCAGCGCGGCATGGCTGCCGGCGCGCGCATCGTGCGCCGTTTCCGCCAGCCGCATCACACAATGATCAGGATAAGGCAGGCTGTGCAGGGCACCGTGGCGGTCGAAGGCCCAGCGTTGCCCGGGTGACAGTTCATCGCAGCGTGCCACGAACAGCTCGCGCCAGCGGTGCTGCCCAACGGTCTGGTTGCCTGGAATGGCGCCTGTTTGCAGACATTGTCCCTGCTCGATCGACAAACGTTGAAATGTCAGATCCGGTCGCTCGCGTGCGGCCCGTGCCAATTGGCCGGCCAGTGTCTGCTCGGGACGATAGTACTGGCGGATGCTGGCCACATCCTGAGTCGACAGCTCCTGAAACCATCGTCCCGTGGCGTCGCTGCCGTGGCGCAGTCTCACCAGCAGGATGTCGTGCGGTTGACGTTGCTGGTCCAGTCGTTCTCCCTGCACGCCATCGTTGTAGGTGATCGAGTCATGATCGACCTGCTCGCGGGTATCGGCATAAAAGCCTCGTGCCCAAGGGCGCCGCTCGTGATCCATGATGGCCTGAAAGCGCTGGTTTTCATGCAGGAAACCCAGCGTATGCATCAGCTCATGCAGCGCAACGGCACGTGTTTTGCAATCGCTTCGATCGGTCAGCTGCAGCGTGGCATGGCTGTGATAGCCCACACTGGCGATGCCGCAAAGATGCTGATCCGGGTGGTCGGGCATCAGTGACATCCGGACGCGCTGCGGATGATCGGTGGAGGGCACGAACACCACGGCCTCTGCCGTGCGCTGACGAATGTGTTGCATCGCCTCCAGCAAAACCTGCCGTGCGGCCGCATCCAGCGGGCGCCGTGTCTCGCTCTGGGCCGGATCACTGTGTGAGGCCTGCTCGATCAATTCGTAATACACCACGCCATCCGGCCACAACCGCCAGGTCTGGTCTTCGGCGATGGCCGTCGGCATGGCATGGCTCCAGCCCAATGCCGGCAGGCAGAACAGGGCGAGGGCGCACATTCTGTTGCGTCTGGGAGAAAACACGTGCATCTGACAGGAACTCCTTGCAGTCATGAATGGGAAACGCGCTACAAAAGGGCGTGCAGCTTAGTCATGACTGGCTGCAATTGAATCTTCCCTTGCCGTGTTTTGGCTGTTATCGGCCGGTGCCTTCAGTCTCCACTGTCAGTTTTTGGGTCTGCCACCGCTGCCTGGGGCAACTTTTGCTAAAGACGGGACGTTTGCCAAAGCGTGCTGTCGCGCCGGACGGCACGATGCCAGGCAAGTCAGTTGCAACTTAAAGAGGCGGGAGATGCAGGATCTGGACAATTTCCATCGGGTGGTGGGTGAACTGCTGAAGCATATCGGCATGCCAGGAACAGGTTTTGTTGAGGGGCAGGATATGCTGACACTGGAAGTGGATCAGCGCTACACACTGCATTTTGGTCATATCGATCGCGAGCATTGCTTTGTGCTGGTGGATCTGAGCGCAGCGCAGCCGGCTGCATCGGAAGCCGGGTGGCGTCGCCTGCTGCAGGCTAACCAGATTAGCCCCCGGCGCTGGCAGCCGGTGCTGGCGCTGGATGAACAGGATCGTCTGACGATGTGGCTGCGCTTGCCGCTCAGTGGGTCGACCCTGCCACAACTGCTGGAGGCCTTTGACGGGCTGCTGGCTGAGGCGGCGGCGCTGTGGCTGCAGTTGACCGCACCGGCCAGTGGACCTGGCTCGCCGGGTGAACGCCGCGGGCCGCCGATCCTGCCTGGCCGCTGACTTTTTAGCCGCTGTTATCTACTTTATCTTGAGGTTGAAATTATGAGTTTATTTGCCAGTGCCATGGGTGGGGCGCGTCTGACGACCGATTCGTCTCCTAAAGAGATTCTGAGCCGCATGGAGAACTTGCAGGGTAGCTCCACCGTGTTGGTGAACGCATCGGGGAAGTTTGCGTACGGGGGGCACAATATGTGGGGTTCTCTCGAGTCTAAGCGGCGGGCGGTGGAGTTTTTGAACAGTGAAGGGGCAAATCTCGGTGACAAGACCTCCGCGACGGTCAGCGATTTCCGACGTGTGCTGGGCCAGGGGGGCCGTCAAGCTGGCCAGACGGATGCTGGCAGTGCGGGCAAGATTCCGCGTCCCAAGTTCATCAACAGCGGTAGCAGCAGCAATTTGCTGGCCAAAACCAACGTGGCCTTGCAAATTAACCACGCTATTTCACGGCCCTAAGCCTGTCGCCTCGTGCTGAAACCACCACGCCCTGCCGTCCTGGCAGGGCGTGGTTTGGTCAGCTCAACTCCTTGAACAGCTCCTTGACCCGCACCACGCGCAGGGCCACGTCCTCGATGCCGACCTCGACGCGCAGTTTGTCCTGGCCGGCCAGTTTGTAGTTCCGCTTGCTCTGGATCAGGCTGATGATCTTCATCGGCTCGATCGGCGGGTTGGCGATGAAGGTCAGCTGGATGGCACTGTCGCTGGCATCGACCTTCTGCACCCCCAGCTGTTTGGCGGCCAGCCGCAGGCGGTGGCTGTCGATCAGCGTCTTGACCGGCTGCGGCGGCAGGCCGAAGCGGTCGACCAGCTCTTCGTGAATGGCGTCGATCTCGCTGTCGGTTTCGCACGTGGCCAGCCGCTTGTACAGCACCAGCCGTTCGTGCACGTCCGGACAGTAGTCTTCCGGCAGCAGAGCCGGGCCATGCAGATTGATCTCGGTGGTCACGCCCAGCGGGGCATCCAGATCGGGCTGACGGCCCTTCTTCAGGTCGCGCACCGCCTGCTTGAGCATTTCGGTGTAAAGCGCAAAGCCGACCTCCTGCATTTCACCCGATTGCCCTTCGCCCAGTACTTCGCCAGCCCCGCGGATTTCCAGATCATGCATGGCCAGATAGAAGCCGGCGCCGAGTTCGCCCGACATCTGGATGGCTTCCAGCCGCTTGGCGGCGTCTTTGGTCATGCCATCCGGGGTCAGCAGATAGGCGTAGGCCTGGTGATGCGAGCGGCCGACCCGGCCACGCAGCTGGTGCAGCTGGGCCAGGCCGAACTTGTCGGCACGGTTGATCAGGATGGTGTTGGCATTGGGGATGTCGATGCCGGTTTCGATGATGGTCGAGCACAGCAGCACGTTGAAACGCTGCTGCAGGAAGTCGCGCATTACCTGCTCCAGCTCGCGTTCGCGCAGCTGGCCGTGCGCCACGCCGATGCGCGCTTCCGGAATCAGCTCGGCCAGCTTCTGGTGCATGTTCTCGATGGTGTCGACTTCGTTGTGCAGGAAGAACACCTGACCGCCGCGCTTGAGTTCGCGCAGCATGGCTTCGCGGATCACGCCATTGGACAGTGGCGAGACGAAGGTCTTGACCGCCAGACGGCGCGATGGGGCGGTGGCGATGGCGGAGAAGTCGCGCAGGCCTTCCAGCGCCATCGACAGCGTGCGCGGAATCGGGGTGGCGGTCAGGGTCAGCACGTCAACATTGGCGCGCAGGCGCTTGAGCTGCTCTTTCTGCCGTACGCCGAAACGGTGCTCTTCGTCGATGATCACCAGACCGAGGTTTTTGAATTCGATATCCGGCTGCACCAGCTTGTGGGTGCCGATGACGATGTCGACGGCGCCGGTTTTCAGACCCTCCAGTGCGGCCTTGCTCTCCTTGGCCGAACGGAAGCGGGACAGTTCGGCAATCTTCACCGGCCAGTCGGCAAAGCGGTCGCTGAAATTCTGGAAGTGTTGCTCGGCCAGCAGGGTGGTCGGCACCAGCACGGCCACCTGCTTGCCGCCCATGACGGCCACGAAGGCGGCGCGCAGCGCCACTTCGGTCTTGCCAAAGCCGACATCGCCGCAGACCAGCCGGTCCATCGGCTTGCCGGAGCACATATCCTCAATGACCGCCTGGATGGCGCTGGCCTGATCCGGGGTTTCTTCGAAGCCGAAGCCGGCGGCAAAGGCGTCGTAATCGTGGTGGGCCAGCGAGAAGCTGTGGCCTTCGCGTGCCGCACGCTGGGCGTACAGATTGAGCAGTTCGGCCGCGGTGTCGCGCGCCTTCTCCGCGGCCTTGCGTTTGGCCTTTTCCCAGGCCGGTGCGCCCAGCCGGTGCAGCGGGGCGTTGTCGCTGGCACTGCCGGCATAGCGCGAGATCAGCTGTAGCTGAGACACCGGCACATACAGTTTGGCGTTGTCGGCGTACTCGAGCTGCATCATTTCGCTGGTGCCTTCGCCCAGATCCATGGAAACCAGACCCATGTAGCGGCCGATGCCATGCTGCTCATGCACCACCGGGTCGCCGATCTTGATCTCCGCCAGGTCGCGCAGCATGGCGTCTGACTGGGGTTTGCTGCGCGCGCGCCGGGTCTGGCTGCGCGCGATATGCTGATAGAGCTCGGTTTCGGTGATGACGGCGATGGCCGGTTCACGCAGGCAGAAGCCACGATACAGCGGCGAGACCGTCAGCATCAGCGGCGCCTGGCCGCCGAGGAAACCTTGCCAGTTGTCGGTGGTTTGCGGCTTGAGGCCATTTTCCGCCAGAAACTGCAGCATGGTTTCGCGTCGCCCCATGCTTTCGGCAATCAGCAGCACGCGACCGGGCTGTTGCTGCAGGAAGGCCTGCAGACGGTGCAGCGGCTGTTCGGCACGGCGATCGACCGCCAGGGCGGGCAGCGACTGGATGCCGGCCGTCGCTTCGCCGTCGCGCGGCAGCTCGTAGCGCGCGAAGTCTTTCAGGCGGCGCATCAGGTCGTCGGGGCGCAGGAACAGTTCGGCCGGCGGCAGTACCGGGCGTTCGCTGTCGCTGCGCGCCATCAGGTAACGGCTGTCGACATCGCGCCAGAATTGCTCGGCCTCGGCCACGTCAACGTGGTGCAGCACCACCAGGGCGTTGTCGCCGAGGTAGTCGAACAGGGTGGCGGTCTCGTCGAAGAACAGCGGCAGATAGTATTCAATGCCCGCCGGAAAGAGTTGCTGCGAGACGTCGCGGTAGATGCGGCTTCTCGACGGGTCGCCTTCGATTTTTTCACGGTAGTGCTGGCGGAAACGGGTGACGCCGTCTTCGTCGGCCGGATACTCGCGTGCCGGCAACATGCGGACTTCCGGCACCGGGTAGAGGGTGCGCTGGCTGTCCGGGTCGAAGGTGCGCAGGGTCTCGATGTCGCGATCGAACAAGTCAATGCGGTAGGGCAGCACCGAGCCCATCGGAAACAGGTCGATCAGGCCGCCGCGCAGGGAGAACTCGCCCGGCACCATGACCTGGGTGACGTGGTTGTAACCGGCAGTGACCAGATCGGCGCGCAGTGCCTCGACGTCGAGGGTCTGGCCGGTCTGGAGGAAGAAGGTGCGGCCGAGCAGAAAGGACACCGGCGGCAGCCGGGTCATCACGGTCGACAGCGGTGCCAGCACCACATCGCACTCGCCATGGCGGATCTGCCAGAGGGTGGCCAGGCGTTCGCTGATCAGGTCGCTGTGCGGCGAGAAATGATCGTAGGGCAGGGTTTCCCAGTCGGGAAACAGCGCCACGCGCAATGCCGGATCAAAAAAAGGGATTTCCGCCTGCAGTCGCTGTGCGGACTGGGCATCGGCGGTCAGGATCAGCAGCGGACGTTCTGCCTGGCGGGCCAGGCCGGCCAGCCACGCGGCATCCACGCCTTCCGGCAAGGTGCCGAGGCGATGTTTCTGTCCTGGGGAAGGAATTTCGGGGTATTTGTCCAACATAAATTGCTTCACATTCATGGCGCTCACGGTATTATACCAGCAGCCCGATGGCTGTTTCAGAAAGGTTCCCGGCAGGAAAGACCGGTTGACCGGCCGCTCGGGAGACAATGAGGGAATCTGCGGGCGTGAATGCCAAAAGACTGTCCGATGCAGGGGCCTTCCTCTGCTTTCTTGCCGCCCTGGCCTTTTGGCCCCGGGCGCCGCTGGCTGCCATTTCACTGGCCTCCTTTCTGCCGCACGCTTTTTTTGCCGCCAGCGTGGTGCGTGCGCGTCGCGCGGCACCGGTGCTGTGGTGGCCGCTGTGTGCTTTCCTGGCCATGCTGCCTTTTTCTCCGCCTGGCTGGGCCGCTTGTCTGTCGCTCTCTTTGTATGGGCTGGCTGCCGCTCTGTCGCTGCTGGGGCTGACCACGGAGCGCGAGTCGCTCGACAGTCCGGCCAGTCTGCTACGCCTGGTACTGCGGCTGATTTTCTATCCGGCGCTGTTGCTGGCGCTGTCGCTGTCCCTGCTTTCCCTGCTGTTTGACGTGTCGCTGCATCTGCTGGCCTGGGGCGGCATGGTGTGGGGCTGCGCCAGTCTGTGCCTGTGTGCGCTGGTACCGCCGGCGATGAGCGACGAAGCGCCGGAGCGTCGTCGCCTGGTGGAGCTGCTGCTGTATGGCCTGCTGACGCTCGGGATTGGTCTGGCGCTGTATCCGGGACGCCATCTCTTGCTGTTTCCCAGTGCCCTGTTGTTCCTGCCGGTGATCGTGGTGGCTGCCTATCGCCTGACCTGGCGTGGCGTCGCGCTGGTCTGCGTGATGGTGATGGTGCTGCTGACGGGGTTCAATCTCGGCGGCACGACGTATGGTGCCGTCGCCGATGGGCTGGTGCTGTTGTCGGCCGAGATCATGGGGCTGGTGGTGGCGGCCGTGGTGGCAGTGCAGCGTCGGCATGAGCGCAGCCTGGGCGAGTTTCAGGCGCGGGTTGAAGCCCTGGTCAACAATAGTCCAAACCTGATGGCCTTCAAGGGGCCGGATGGTTGCTATGCCATGGTCAATCGTGCCTACGCCGCCCATGTCGGTCTGGCGCCGATCGACATGATCGGCAAACGGCCGAGTGAACTGTTTCCGGTCGAGATGGCCAGCAAGATTCGCGCGCAGGACGAGATGGTACTGCGTTGCCTGGAACCGCGGCAGTTTGAATACGATGTCGAGGTGGCGGGCCGCAATTACTATCTGCTGGTGTCCAAGTTCCCCTTGTTTGATGCCCAGGGCCTGCCGGCCGGGATTGGTTCGGTGGTGACCGACATCACCGAATCACGCAAGCAGCAGCAGGCGGTTCAGGAAGCCGAGCAGAAGTATGGCGCACTGATTGAGCAGTCGCTGGCGGGGATTTTCATTTTCCAGGATGACCGTCTGGTCTATCTCAATGACAAGCTGGCCGAAATGCTCGGCGGCAGCAGCGAGTCGCTGCATGGTTGCCGCCTGGAGGACATCCTGCCGGCAGAGGAGCTGTCGCGCATCCGCGAGCAGGTCCGTCTGCGCTTTGACCAGCAGTTGCCGATCATGCATTACACCACCCGCATCGTGCGCCGCGATGGCAGCCTGCTGGATGTCGAGGTGCACAGCCGCCTGTTCGACTATAACGGCCGTCAGGCCAGCATTGGTTTTGCACTGGATATCTCGGACCGCATCGCCGCCGATGCCAATCAGCAGCTGACCGCCAAGGTATTCGAGACCTCGGCCGAAGGCATTCTGATCTGTGATGCCGAGCTGCGCATCATTGCGGTGAACCGTGCCTTTACCCGCATTACCGGCTATCAGCGCGAGGAAGCGCTCGGCAAGGTCTCGCGGGTCTTCAGTGATGAGCAGCGTGATAACTATGCGCAGATGATGAGCGCGCTCAGCAGCCAGGGCTACTGGCGTGGCGAGATGCTCGACCGGCGCAAGAATGGCGAGTGGTATCCCGCCGAGCTGTCGCTGTCGGTGGTGTTGGATGCGCAGGGCATGGTGGTGAACTATGTCGGCCTGTTTGCCGATATCACGGTGCGCAAGCAGGCGCAGGAGCGCATGCACTTCCTGGCCAATCACGATCCGCTGACCCGTCTGCCCAACCGCAGTTGCCTGATCTCGGCGCTGGAAGATCGTCTGCTGTCGATGGTGGAGGGCGAGGGCAAGCTGGCGGTGATTTTCATCGATCTGGATCGCTTCAAGCTGATCAATGACTCGTTTGGTCACCAGTCGGGGGATGAGCTGCTGCGTGTCATTGCCATTCGTCTGGCCAATGCGATCGGTGATCGCGGCATGCTGGCGCGGCTGGGGGGGGATGAGTTTACCCTGCTGGTATCGGATTTCGAGGGCCAGGCAGATCTGTCGGCGATTGCCGAGCAGGTGCTGGGGGTGCTGGCCAAGCCGCTGCGTCTGGAGGAGCACGAGGTGTATGTCACCGGCAGTATCGGTGTCAGTGTGTATCCCAATGACGGTGCCGATGCACGTACCCTGCTGAAAAATGCCGATGCCGCGATGTATCGCGCCAAGGACTCCGGCAAGAATACCTATGAGTTCTTCGATGCCGAGATGAATGCCCAGACCGTGGAACGGCTGGTGATGGAGAACAGTCTGCGGCTGGCGCTGGAGCGCGATGAGTTCGAGCTGCATTTCCAGCCGCAGGTCGATGCCAAGCGCCGCGAGCTGGTCGGGGTCGAGGTGCTGCTGCGCTGGCGTCACCCGCAGCTGGGACTGGTGGCGCCGGGGCGCTTCATTCCGCTGGCGGAGGAAACCGGTCTGATCAAGCCGATCGGCGCCTGGGTGCTGCGGCATGCCTGTCGCCAGCTGACCGCCTGGGATCGCGAGGGTTTGTCGGTGCCGCGTGTGGCGGTCAACCTGTCGGCTCGCCAGTTTGAGCAGGCCAATCTGATCGGTCTGGTGGCCGAGGCGCTGCAGCAGACCGATCTGGCGCCGCACCGGCTGGAGCTGGAGATCACCGAGAGCATGATTATGCAGAATCCGGTCGAGACGGTGCGGATTCTCAATGAGCTCAAGCATCTGGGGGTGAAGCTGGCGATTGATGATTTCGGGACCGGCTACTCGTCCTTGTCGATTCTGAAGCGCTTCCCGCTGGACTCGCTGAAAATTGACCGCTCCTTTATTGATGGTCTGCCGCAGGATGGGGATAGTGCGGCGATTACCGAGGCGGTGCTGGCGATGGCACGCAAGCTCGGCTTTGCGGTGGTGGCGGAAGGGGTGGAGCACGAGGGGCAGGCCAATTTCCTGCAGAACATTGGTTGCGATACGCTGCAAGGGTATTACTTCGGCAAGCCGATGCCCGCCGAGCATTTTGTTGCCTGGCTGGCCGCGGATGAGGAGATCGTGCAGCCGGCGCGCTGAGATCGTGGGCTCTGTCGGGCATTGCGGTTGCATTCCCCGGCGCTGCGCGGTTAAATAGCCGCGAATCTTCATATGAGTAAATAATGAGCAACAAGCGCCTGATACACGGGTTTCATGCCGTGAATGCCCGTCTGTGGCAAAACCCCAAGAGTCTGATCGAGATCTATCTGGCCGGCGGCCGTCAGGATGAGCGCGCGCGCGCGGTGTCCGAGCGGGCGCAGTCGGAAGGGGTCAAGCTGCATGTGGTGGACAAGACCCGGCTGGACAGCCTGACCGGCAATGCCCGTCATCAGGGGGTCGCTGCCTGGATTGATGCCAGCCACCAGTTTGTCAGTGTCGAGGATGTGCTCGACAGTCTGCAGGAGCCGCCGCTGTTGCTGATCCTGGATGGCGTGACCGATCCGCATAATCTGGGTGCCTGCCTGCGGGTGGCGGACGCCATGGGCGCCCATGCGGTGATTGCGCCGAAAGATCGCGCCGCCAGCATCAATGCCACGGTGTCGAAGGTCGCCTGCGGCGCGGCCGAAACCATGCCCTACATCATGGTGACCAATCTGGCGCGCACGCTGCGTGATCTGAAGGATGCCGGCGTGTGGATCGCTGGCACCACCATGGAAGCCGATACCGATCTGTTCCATTTCGATCAGCGTGGTCCGCTGGCCTGGGTGATGGGCGCCGAGGGCGAGGGCATGCGCCGTCTGACGCGCGAACATTGCGATGTGCTGGTCTCGATTCCGATGTTCGGTACGGTGGAAAGTCTGAATGTATCGGTGTCGGCCGGTATGGTGCTGGCCGAGAGCCGTCGCCAGCGTGTGCTGGCGGCCGAGGGGTAAACATGAGTGAAGCCACGCACGACTGTGGTTGCTCGACCGGCGCGGACAAGTCGGTGGTGCAACCGGACAAGACCCGGCTGTTGCAGCGTCTGGCCCGCATCGAAGGTCAGGTGCGTGGGATCAGCGGCATGATCGCCGATGATCGTTATTGTGTGGATGTGCTGACCCAGGTGGCGGCGGTGAAATCGGCGCTGGATGCGGTGGCGATGCAATTGCTGGAAAACCATGTGCAGGGTTGTGTGGCACGTTCGTTCGGTACGGCCTCGGCGCAGGAGATGGCGGCCGAGCTGCTGGATGTGGTGAAGAAAATCAGATAGGAGCGGGCCATGAGCCAGCAAGTCTTGCAGGTGCAGGGAATGAGTTGCGGCGGTTGTGCCGCCAGCGTGGAAAAGGCGCTCAAGGCGCTGGACGGCGTCGAGGCGGTCGCGGTGGATCTGCCCAGCGGCCGGGTGACGGTTGAGCTGGCCGCTGAACTGGCACCGGCCCGTCTGGCCGATGCTGTGCGCGCGGCCGGCTTTGACGTTGCCTGAGTCAACGGGCGCGAATCAGACACCTTTTTAACCATTACCGGAAAAATCCCTCGTTTCATCAGGTATTTGCTTGCCTGGCGAGGGGTTTTTGCGTAGAATCGCCCGGTTTCTACCCTTGCTTTTCCACACGCATGGTGGAAGGGCTTTAATCCAAAAGGAGTTCACATGCGTCATTACGAGATTGTGTTCATCGTACATCCGGACCAAAGCGAACAGGTTCCGGCGATGATCGAACGCTACAAGGGCATGGTTGTCAGCGCTGGTGGCGTGATTCACCGTCTGGAAGACTGGGGCCGCCGTCAACTGGCTTACCCGATCCAGAAGCTGCACAAGGCTCACTATGTTCTGATGAACATCGAGTGCGCAACCGAAACCCTCGCTGAACTTGAACACGCATTCAAATTCAACGATGCGGTTCTGCGTCATCTGACCATCAAGATGGCTCATGCCGTGACTGAAGCTTCCCCGATGATGAAGGACGAGAAGGCCAAGAACCTGCTCGACGGTCAGCAATCGGCTGAAGAGGCTGAAGCCGCTGCCTGAGGCGGATGTTTTGCAGAATCACCTGGTATTGACCGCGACAGTCGAACGCGAAGAAGCACTGAGATACACCCCGGCCGGTCTCCCGGTGCTGGAAATGTGGCTCAGGCACCATTCGAAGCAGAATGAAGCAGGCTTCGAGCGGGATGTGACCTGTGAAATCCAGGCCGTCCTGATCGGCAAACAGGCGCCGCTCCATGCGGGCAAGCTGGCCGGCAACACGGTGACACTCACCGGTTTCCTCAGTCAGCGCAGTCTGAAAAATCCGCGGTTGGTACTGCATATCGAATACGTTGAATTTGTAAAAGGTTAGACAAATGGCACGTCAACTCTTCAAGCGCAAGAAGTTCTGCCGCTTCACGGCAGAAGGCATCAAGGAAATCGACTACAAGTCGGTTGAACTGCTGAAGGATTTCATCGCCGAAAACGGCAAGATCATCCCGGCTCGCATCACCGGCACCAAGGCCCGCTACCAGCGTCAGCTGACCACCGCGATCAAGCGTGCTCGCTTCCTGGCGTTCCTGCCGTACACCGATCAGCACTAATCCGGGAAAGGAACAGACAAGATGCAAGTAATTCTGCTCGAAAAAGTAGCCAACCTGGGTCAACTGGGCGATGTCGTCAAGGTCAAGGACGGCTACGGCCGTAACTTCCTGATCCCGCAAGGCAAGGCCAAGCGTGCAACGGAAGCCAACCTGAAAGAGTTCGAAGCTCGTCGCGCCGAACTCGAAGCCAAGCAAGCTCAGATCCTGGCTGATGCCAAGGTTCGTGGCGAAAAGCTGGAAGGCGCTGTTGTCACCATCGAACAAAAGGCCGGTGTTGATGGCCGCCTGTTCGGCTCGGTGACCAACGTTGACATCGCTGAAGCGGTTACCGCTTTCGGCGTTGAAATCAAGCGTCACGAAGTTCGCCTGCCGAACGGCCCGCTGAAGGCCATCGGCGAATACGAACTGGAAATCGCCCTGCACCACGACGTGGTTGCACCGATCAAGATCGTGGTTTCGGCTCTGGCCTGATCCTCGTCTGATCGTATGAAAAAGGCTGCCTGAGGGCAGCCTTTTTTCTTTTCTGCGCCGATCCATTGCTCAGGGCTGTTCCCCCTGCAGATAGGTCTTGCTGGCGGCCTTGAAGGCATCGGTACCGGCCTGCTGCAGGATTTCAAACAGCACCATCTCACGCGTCACGATCTGGGCTCCTGCCTGGCGCAGCCGTTCCAGTGCCAGCTGGTGATCGGCTGCATGGCGGCTGCCGATGGCATCTGCCACCACGAAGACCTGCTTGTCCAGGCGCAGCAGATCCATGGCGGTTTGCAGCACGCAGACATGACTTTCCATACCACACAGGATGAAGTGCCGTTGCCGCAGGGCATGGTCCGGCAGGCAGCCGGCGGCGATGCAGGAGAAGTGCAGCTTGTCGACCACGCTGGCGTCCGGGGCCAGGGCCAGCAAGGCCGGCAGCGTCTGTCCGAGACCGCGCGGATATTGCTCGGAGAAGACAATCGGCAGCTGGTGGTCATGGCAGGCGCCGATCAGCCAGGCCAGGCGGCGTTCGAGCAGGGGGGCGTCGAGGATGGCGGGGAGCAGTTTTTCCTGTACATCGATGACCAGCAGAACAGCGTGTTGCTTGTCGAGCAGCATGGTAGGGCTCCTGAGCGGTGAATGCCAGAATCATACCCTGCGCATCAGGGGCCAGCCAGCTGCTCAGCGGAAGAAAAGGCCGGGGGTCGTCCCGGCCTGTCTTGTCAGAGATCCTGCCCTTCCGGAATCCCCTCATGACTGGGGGCATGTTTGGGCAGAATCAGGTTCAGGATCAGTGCCAGCAGCGAGCACAGGCCGACACCGGCCAGACCAAGGTTGCCGATTTTCAGTTCCAGGCCACCGATGCCGGCGGTGAGTACCACCGAGATGATCACCAGATTGCGTGGTTCCATCAGGTCGACCTTGGCTTCGATCAGGGTTTTCAGACCAATCGAGGCGATGGTGCCGAACAGCAGCACCATGATGCCGCCCATGACCGGCATCGGGATCGACTGCAGCAGTGCGTTGAACTTGCCGAAGAAGGCCATGGCGATGGCAAACAGGGCAGCCCAGGTCATGGTGACCGGATTGAAGTTGCGGGTAATCATGACCGCGCCGGTGACTTCGGCATAGGTGGTGACCGGCGGGCCGCCGATCAGACCGGCCAGACAGACGCCCAGGCCGTCACCGAACAGCGTGCGGTGCAGGCCGGGATGCTTGGTGTAGTCCTTGCCGGTGACACCACCGATGGCCATCACGCCGCCAATATGTTCGATGGCCGGCGCAATGGCGACCGGCAGCATGAACAAGGCGGCCGCCCAGTTGACCTGCGGGGTGATGAAGTGCGGTACGGCAAACCACGGTGCTGCGGCGATTTTGGCCAGATCCACCTGACCCATGAACACGGCGCACAGGTAGCCGACGCTGACCCCGGCCAGGATCGGCACCAGGCGGAACATGCCGCGGGCAAACAGCGACACCACGATGGTGGTGGCCAGCGAGATGCCGGCCAGCAGCAGGGCCGTGTGGTAATCCATGACCTGTGCGCCGCCGGCACGGCCCATGGCCATGTTCGAGGCGGCTCCGGCGACGGACAGGCCGATGATCATGATGACCGGGCCGATGACCACCGGGGGCAGCAGCCGATTGACCATCTCGATGCCGCGCCAGCGGATCAGTGCGGCGAACAGGAAGTACATGAAGCCGGCACAGAACAGGCCGAACAGGGTCGAGGGCATGCCCCAGGTGTGGGCCGAGTAGATGATCGGTCCGATGAAGGCAAAGGAGGAGCCGAGGAAAATCGGTACCTGGCGCCGGGTGCAGAGCTGGAACAGCAAAGTACCGATGCCGCCGCCCAGCAGGGCCATGGCGGGGTTCAGACCGGTCAGCAGCGGCACCAGAACCAGCGCGCCGAAGGCGACGAACAGGATCTGGGCGCCGGAGACGGCTAACTTCAGTTGTTGGAACATGGGCGATCTCTCTTGTCGGGATAGTGATAATGGGGGCGCCGTTCCGGCGCCATGTTGTCCTTCATGCGGTGCAGTACATGATGGCCTGGGCAATGATGTTGTTCTGTCCGGCTGCCAGGGTGCTGTGCTGGCGGAAGGTCTGCACCATTTGCCGTACCCGCTGGTAGGTGTCGTAATTGGGCAGTGCCTGATAGGCAATATCCACCTGCAGCCGTGCCGCCAGACGCTTGATGGTGGTCGGCTTGATGCAGACATGCTCGAACGGCTGGCTGTAGGCCAGGAAGCAGGTCACGACCGGCCACTTGGCCGGGTTGGCGTTGTGGTCGTGGCGGCAGAGCTGCAGCACCTCGACGAAATCGGCAAAGCTGCGCGGTCCGAAGTGATGCAGCAGGGCATGCAGACTGTGCAGGAAGGGCCGGTGTACGTCGCTGAAGGCCAGATAATTGCGCATGGCCATCTTTTCGAAGGTGCTGACCGTGGTGCTGCGACCGATGATCTGGCGGCAGGTGTCGATCAGACCGGCCAGATCATCCTTCGCCAGGGCAGCGGCCATGGCGGGTTCGGCCAGGCCTTCGGCGCACAGCCGCATGACGTTGTTGACACTCTTGTGCTTCTTGCCGAGCGTCAGCCAGTCCGGGTCGGACAGGCCGCCGGGAAAGCGCAGCAGAAAATCATGGTCGATCTGTTGCCAGGCGTTCATGGCTGTTTCCTCTGGTGTGGCGTTTCGGCAGGTTGCAAAAAAGCCGCTTGGCCAAAAGGGGCAAGCGGCGTGGTGTCGGATGTCATGTCAGGCGTGCTTGGTGCCGAAGATCTTGTCGCCGGCATCGCCCAGACCCGGGATGATGTAGCCGACTTCATTCAGGTGGCTGTCGAGCGAGGCCGAATAGATCTGCACGTCCGGGTGGGCGCTGTTGACGACTTTCACTCCTTCCGGTGCCGCTACCATGACCACGGCCTTGATGTGCTTGCAGCCCTTGCGCTTGAGCAGGTCGATGGTGGCGACCATCGAGCCGCCGGTGGCCAGCATCGGGTCGATGATCAGGGCGATGCGCTCGTCCAGGCTGTCGACGAACTTGTCGAAGTAGGGAACCGGTTCCAGGGTTTCTTCGTTGCGGTACAGGCCGACGACGCTGATCTTGGCCGACGGCACCAGATCGAGCACGCCGTCGAGCATGCCGAGGCCGGCACGCAGGATGGGCACGACGGTCACTTTCTTGCCCTTGATCTGTTGCACCTCGATCGGGCCGCACCAGCCCTCGATGGTGACCGTTTCCAGTTCGAAGTCGCGGGTGGCTTCGTAGGCGAGCAGACGCGCCAGCTCTTGAGTCAGCTGACGGAATTTCATGGTGCTGATTTCGCCCTCGCGCAGCAGGCCGAGTTTGTGCTGGATCAGCGGGTGATTGACGACGGTGATGTTCATGCTGGGTCCCAAACCTTGTGAAAAAGCTGTTTTTCCACGGCTGCGACCGGTGAAAAACAGCTTTTCATACGTCAACGGCAGCTTTCGCTGCCGCTCGGTGCGGGTGTCGCGCTGCCGGCCGGTTTCGGTGAACCGCGGCGCTTTTCTGACACTGACGCAGGTATGGGAGCGTATTCTAGCACGGTCTGTCGTGCCAGACCATGCCTCAGCCGGCAAATTCCTTCAGCAGGCTTTGCAGCTCTCCGTTCTGGTACATTTCGGCCATGATGTCCGACCCGCCGATGAACTCGCCCTTGACGTACAGTTGCGGGATGGTCGGCCAGTTGGAGAATTCCTTGATGCCCTGACGCACGTCCGGGTCAGCCAGGACATCCACCGTGAGGAATTTGGCGACGCCACAGGCCTTGATCAACTGTACGGCGCGGGAGGAGAAACCGCATTGCGGAAACTGGGCCGAGCCCTTCATGTAGAGTACGACCGGATTGTCAGTAACGGTTTGCTGAATGTGTTGCTGGGTGTCCATGGCTGGGCTCCTGATGATGAGGGCATGCGGGATTAATACCCGACTGATCTGATTGGGTATTTTACGCGGCGCGCCGCGCCTGGTCAATTTGTGCTTCTTGCTGCCGGACCTTGCGCAGCAGCATATTGCCCAGTTCACCGTACAGCGCCTTGCGGCAGATGAAGCGCGACAGGTTGGCGGCAATCAGTGCCGCGGCCATCAGCGGGATGATCATGCTGGAGGAGTCGCTCATTTCCATCACGATGACGAAGCCGGTCATCGGCGCCTGGGTCATGCCGGAGAAGAAAGCCACCATGCCCAGCAGGATGATGGCGGTCTGCGGCAGATCCGGCATCAGCGACGCCAGATTAAGTCCGATACCTGCACCAACCGCCAGCGAAGGCGCCAGCGTGCCGCCCGGTGCGCCGCTGATGAAGCTGATCAGCATGGTCAGCCACTTGAGGGGACCATAGGCCTCCAGGCCGTCACCGCCTTGCAGGATGATTTCGCGCGCGCGCCAGTAGCCGGTACCGAAGGTGATGCCATGGGCCAGAATGCCGATGACGGCAATCAGCAGGCCGCACAGCATGGCAAACAGGATCGGGTGCTCCGCGCGCAGACGGTTGAGCGGGGTCGGCAGATGACTGGCCAGCTTGAGCATGACCTTGGCGGTCAGGCCGCCGAGCAGCCCCCCGGCGATGCCGCAGACCGGCAGGGCAACCCAGCCCTGGTGCAGGTCGATCGTGACCGAGGTGATGCCGAAGTAGTTGTAATTGCCTTCCAGACTCATGGCGGTCAGACCGGCAATGATCACCGACAGCAGAATGGTCGAGGTGGCCCGCTGGTCGAAGGCATGGCTCATCTCTTCAATGGCGAACACGATGCCGGCCAGCGGCGCATTGAAGGCGGCGGCGACGCTGGCGGCGCCGCCGGCCAGGATCAGACTGCGCGAGGTCCCCTCGTTCTTGATCGCGGAGGCCCGGTTCAGGCTGTACTTGATGGCAGCCCCGACCTGCACGATCGGGCCCTCGTAGCCGAAGGTGGCGCCGGAGGAAATACCGATCAGGGTCAGCAGGATCTGACCGAAGGCGGCCTTGATGGTCAGGATGCGCTCGCGCAGCGCCAGGGTGCCGGGATGCAGCGAGGCAATGGCCTGCGGAATGCCGCCGCCGACGGCCCCGGCGAAGTAGCGATTGAGCAGGAGCACCGACAGCCCCAGGCCGCAGGGGGTAATCAGCAGCGACCAGTAGGGCGAGTGGGCGTAGGCGGCTTCGAACAGGCTGTGCGCCAGTTTGCTGCCGCTCGAAAAGATGAAAGCGGTAATGCCGATCAGCACGGCCGCCAGCCAGATCGGGGAACGTCGTCGCCACAGGGCTGTCGACAGGACAAAGTGGCGCAGACGCCGACTTATCTGTTGTCTGAGCAGTCCGGCAACGTGCTGATCTGGCATGCGGCTATCGTCCTTTTTTGAAAAATTCGAATTATCTAATATTCAATCTTAGGTCATTTGCCCTCTTTTGCCAATACCACGGCGAAGAAACCGTCCATATTGTCACGTGCCGGATTGATGCTGAGCGTGTCTTGCATTGCCAGCGGGATTTTCTGCTCGGCGAGGATCTCTGATGCCGGAATAATAGAATATTCCGGATGAGTAGAAAGGAAGCTGTCGACGATCTGCTGGTTTTCTTGTGGCAGCAGGCTGCAGGTCGCATAGACCAGTCGTCCGCCCTGGCGTACCAGGCGGCTGGCGCTGGTCAGGATCGAAAGCTGCTGCTCGTTCAGCGCGGCCACCGATTCCGGCGTCTGGCGGAACTTCAGATCCGGGTTGCGGCGCAGGGTGCCGAGACCGGAGCAGGGGGCATCGACCAGCACGCGATCCAGCTTGCCGGCCAGGCGCTTGATACGGGCGTCGTTTTCATTGGCAATCAGCTGCGGGTGAACGTTGGACAGGCCGGAGCGGGCCAGGCGCGGCTTGAGATTGGCCAGACGCTTTTCCGCGATATCGAAAGCATACAGCCGGCCGGTGGAGGCCATCTGTGCGCCCAGCAGCAGGGTTTTGCCACCGGCGCCGGCGCAGAAATCGGCCACCATCTCGCCGCGGCGGGCACCGACCATCAGGCCGAGGATCTGGCTGCCTTCGTCCTGTACCTCGATGGCACCGCTCTTGAAGAGCTCCAGCTTGTTGAGTGCCGGCTTGCCTTCGACACGAATGCCGATCGGCGAATAGGGCGTGGCCACCGCCTTGATGCCGGCTTCATCCAGTCGGCTCAGCGCCTCGTCGCGCTTCATCTTGAGCAGATTGACGCGCAGATCCAGCGGCGCACTTTGCATCATGGCGCGGCCCAGTGCCATCACGGCTTCCGGGCTTTGGTCTTCCAGGCGGTCGATCACCCATTGTGGCAGCTCGGCCTGGATGGCCAGATCGTCCGGCAGGGTGCGGGCCTTGAAGGTGGAGAGCCACTCTGCCTCGTTGTTCTTCAGGGTACTGCCGAATTCTTTCAGATTGAGGCCGCGCACCCGGGCCAGGGTGGCCAGGGCCAGGCGGCGCGCGGTGATACGATCCGGTTCGATCAGCGCCCGCAGCTGGCTCAGCCGGCGCAGGCAGGCAAAGGCGGTTTCGGCAATCAGGTGGCGATCCTGCGCGCCGAGCGATTTGTTCTGGTAGAAGTAATTCGACAGAACCGCGTCGGCCGGTCGATCAAAGGCCAGCATCTGGCCGATAACGTTTTCAATATGTCCCAGTTGGGCGGCGTGAATCATTTGTCGTGCTTTCTCGGTGTGGGTTTGGGCAGGTGCCACTCGCTGTTGTCGTCAATGACAATGTCGGTGACCCGCATGTCCAGTTTCATTCTAGTGTCCGAACGGATGATCCGGACGGGTTGATTGGCGAAATCCGGCGCCAGCCAGAATTCGGTGGTGTCGTCGCTGCCGCTGGCACGGAAAACCAGCGCATGGATCTTGCCGAAGCCGGTATCGAAATCGGCCTGGCCGACCGCGGTCAGCGGATATTGGTAAACCTTCTTGCCGGTGGTGATCTGCACCGATTCGCCATCCGACCCTTTCAGCGCCAACTGGTAAATCAGGCTGAAAATATCCTGCGCCCCCTTTTGCAGGGCGACTTGCTGGCGATTGTCCTCGCCGTAATCCAGTATCAGCCCGTCCCAGTCGAAATGCGCGTGTTCGCGCGCATCGTCGTTGCGGAAGGCCTGGTAATCGATGGGCTTGAGCCCGTGCCTGCTGATCACCCCGCTCGAGCGATAGCGCAGCGTGGGGCCGAAAATCGGCCGGATGCGGCTTTCCAGCACATAGTGGTTGCCGCTGCGCTGCCAGTCGATGATCGCCACCCCGGCCATCAGGGCACCATAGAAGACCTGGTAGTGCAGTTGGGCGACCTTGGGGAAGCGCGGCAGGGCGTGCTCCGGACTCAGGATGGCATTCCGGCTGTCCTCCTGCGGGGCGGAGGCCTCCTGCTGCGGCAGCCTGCTCGCGACGTCGGAGGCAACCGCCGCCGGGCTACTGCTGGCCTGGTCGCTGTCCGGCCGCTTCTTGAGCGGGCGTTGCCCGTGGCCGGGCAGGGCGGCCACGCTCATGGTGCCTTTCTCTTCTTTTTTGGCTGCGGGGGTGGGGGGCGCTGGTGCCGGGTCCAGTTGCATGGCCTGCAGGCGGATGCTGATCGGATCGAGCTTGCTGTCCGGCGGCGGGGCGAAGGAGGGCAGCCAGCCGGAGCCCAGCAGTGCCAGATGCAGCAGCACCGAGACCAGCAGGGCCAGCAGCAGGGCCTGTCGCTGCAGACGCTTCATCCGCGCGGATTCACCAGCGCATCGCCACCGCGATCCGCCTCCTCGTGCAGGTAGACACGCCCCTGTTGCCATTGCAGGCGCCCTGCGGCAAACCAGCCAATGACCTGGGGATACAGCCGGTGCTCCTGCTGCAGCACGCGGGCCGCCAGACGGCTTTCGTCATCATCCGGCAGGACGGGGACGGCCGCCTGGGCCACGATCGGCCCGTGGTCCAGCTCTGCTGTGACGAAATGCACCGTACAGCCGGCCAGCTTGCAGCCGGCCTCAATGGCGCGCTGGTGCGTGTGCAGGCCGGTGAAGGCCGGCAGCAGCGACGGGTGGATGTTGAGCATGCGTCCTTCGTAATGACGGGTGAACGCCGGGGTCAGGATGCGCATGAAGCCGGCCAGTACCACCAGGTCGGGGTGGTGGCGGTCGATTTCCTGCGCCAGGGCGCTGTCGAAGGCTTCGCGCGAGTCAAATTGCTTGTGATCCACGACGCCGGTGGCAATGCCATGCTCGCGGGCGAAGGCCAGGCCGGCCGCCTCCGCCCGGTTGGACAGGACGGCGGCAATGTGCACGCCGGGCAGCCGGGCGCGCACGATGGCCTCCATATTGGAGCCGCGACCGGAAATCAGGATGACGATGTTTTTCATGTGTGTTCGCCTGGCTGTGCCAAAAAATAACGGCGCCGCGGGGACGATCCGCGGCGCCGTGACGGACGGAGCTTAGCTTACCCGGGTCTGATGCTCGGCGCCATCCCGCTGGCGGATCTTGCCGATGGTATAAACCGTTTCACCCTGCTGTGCCAGCAGCGCACTGGCCTCGGCCGCATGCTCCGGCGCCACGATGACCACCATGCCGATGCCGCAGTTGAAGGTACGGTACATTTCCTGCGCGTCGACACCACCCTGCTGCTGCAACCACTGGAACAGCGGCGGCAACGGCCAGCTGGCGGCATCGATTTCCGCGACCACCCCTTCCGGCAGGACGCGCGGGGTGTTCTCGGTAATGCCGCCACCGGTGATGTGGGCCATGCCCTTGACCGGCAGCTGCTGCATCAGCGCCAGCAGCGGCTTGACGTAGATGCGGGTCGGGGCGATGACGGTGTCGCGCAGCGACTTGCCGTCGGCAAACGGCGCGTCCAGATCCGGCGCGGCGCGCTCGATGATCTTGCGGATCAGCGAGTAGCCGTTGGAGTGGGCGCCATTGGACGCCAGGCCCAGCACCACATCGCCCGGGCGGATACTGCGGCCGGTGATGATGGCCGCTTTTTCCACCACGCCGACGGCAAAGCCGGCCAGGTCATACTCGCCGACCGGGTACATGCCGGGCATTTCCGCGGTCTCGCCGCCGATCAGCGCACAGCCAGCCTGTTCGCAACCGGCTGCAATGCCCTTGACCACTTCCGTGGCCTGCGCGACGTCCAGCTTGCCGCAGGCAAAGTAGTCGAGGAAGAACAGCGGTTCCGCGCCCTGCACCAGAATGTCGTTGACGCTCATGGCCACCAGATCGATGCCCACGGTGTCATGGCGCTGCCAGTCAAAGGCCAGCTTCAGTTTGGTGCCGACGCCGTCGGTACCGGAAACCAGTACCGGCTCGCGGTACTTTTTGGAGATTTCCACCAGTGCGCCGAAACCGCCGATACCGCCGAGCACTTCCGGACGCATGGTGCGCTTGGCGTAGGGCTTGATGTTTTCGACCAGCGCGTCGCCGGCATCGATATCAACACCGGCATCGCGATAACTGAGGGACGTGGGATTCAAGATCTGCTCGCTTTCTTCACGTGACATAGTTTGACGTCGAGCTTTTATCTGCACAAAAGCCGCTGTATTTTAACCGAATTTTCCTCCTTTGGCTGGTCAATCGACTGTCATGAGACAGGGCGGGCAGCGGACAAAAAAACGAGGTTTCGCCCAAGCCCCGGTTCAGCGTAAAATCAGACCCTGAACTTTTCTTTCGCACGCCCAAGATTTTGGATCAGCTCGTACTGGATTTAGCCCCTGTTCCCCTGCCGGTTTTCGATACTTTCGTCGCCGAACGCAACCGGGAAGTGATCTCTGCCCTGACCGACCCGGGCAGCGAACGCTTCATCTATTTGTGGGGCGATGCCGGCAGCGGCAAGACGCACCTGCTGCAGGCCTGGATTGCCCATGCCGAGACGCTGGGGCGTTCCTCCATCTATCTCGACGCCAAGCTGGAGCGCCTGCCGGACTTCGCCCGCGAGGCCAGCTTCATCGCCGTCGACCATATCGATGACCTGGATCCGGATGATCAGATCACCCTGTTCTCGATCTACAACTCGCTGAAAGATGCCGGCAGCGGTTACCTGCTGATGGCCGGGCGCAAGCCGCCGCTGGCGCTGGCCGTGCGCGATGACCTGCGCACCCGGCTGGGCTGGGGCCTGGTGTTCGAGGTCAAGGCGCTGTCCGACGAGGAAAAACTGGCTGCCCTGCATGCCCACGCCGCCAAGCGGCAGCTGGCGGTAGCCGACGATGTGTTCCGCTATCTGCTGACCCACTGGCGGCGCGACCTGTCCAGCCTGATCTCGATGCTCGACATGCTCGATCGCTACTCGCTGGCCATGCGCCGGCCGATTACCGTGCCGCTGGTCAAAAACGTTTTGCAAACCACCAGAGCCCAACCATGAATCTCGCGATTTTCGATCTCGACAATACCCTGATTGCCGGTGACTCCGAGGCCGAGTGGCCGCGTTTCATGCTCAAGCGCGGACTGCTGCCGCCGGCGCACCTGGAAAAGAGCGAGGCGTATTACCAGCAGTACCTGGCCGGAACACTCAACCTGCAGGAAGCACTCAACCACCAGCTGGCGCACCTGGCGGACTTCCCGCGCAGCGAGCTGGATGCCCTGCATGCCGAATACATGGCCGAGCACATCCTGCCGATCATTCCGGACAAGGCGCGCCAGTTGCTGGCGGCACACCGGGCGCAGGGCGATCTGGTGCTGATCATTACCGCGACCAACCGCTTCCTCACGGCGCCGATTGCCGCCGAACTGGGCGTCGAGCACCTGATTGCCATCGAGCTGGAACAGGATTCGGCCGGCAATTTCACCGGTCGTTCCGAAGGCGTGCTGAGCTTCCAGGAGGGCAAGATCACCCGCCTGCATGCCTGGCTGGCCGAGCGCGGCGAACAGCTGGCGCAGTATGACAAGACCTTCTTCTACAGTGACTCCAAGAACGATCTGCCCCTGTTGTCGCTGGTGAGCCACCCGGTGGCAGTGGATCCGGACCCGGTACTGCGTGCCCATGCCGAGGCGCATGACTGGCCCGTCGTCTCGCTGCGCGACTGAGGCGGCCCATGGACAAGCTCGAAGCCTTGCTGGTGCGCGCCGAGACCGTGCTGTCGCGGCTGGAGACCCTGTTGCCGCCGGCACCGCAGGCCCCGGACTGGACCGCCCCGGCCTTCGTCTGGCGCCGTCAGGGCGCGGCGGGCTGGCTGGCGCCGATTCATGAGCCCCACACCCTGTTGCCCGGGCAGTTGACCCATGTCGAACGGCAGCGCGAGCAGCTGATCCAGAACACGCGCCAGTTCGTGCGCGGCCGGCCGGCCAATAATGTGCTGCTGACCGGGGCGCGCGGCACCGGCAAAACCTCGCTGATCAAGACCCTGCTGCCGCTGTTCGCCGACCAGGGGCTGCGCCTGATCGAGGTCGACAAGGATCATCTCGCCGATCTGCCGATGATGGTCGATCTGGTGGCCGGGCGACCCGAGCGCTTCATCCTGTTTTGCGATGACCTCTCCTTCGAGGCCGGCGATGATGGCTACAAGGCGCTCAAGGTGGCGCTCGATGGCGGAATTGCCCGCCGGGCGGCCAACCTGCTGGTGTATGCCACCTCCAACCGGCGCCACCTGCTGCCGGAGCGTCAGGCCGACAATCTCGATACTCACGCCCGCGATGGCGAGATCCATCCCGGCGAGGCCATTGAGGAAAAGATCTCGCTGTCGGATCGCTTCGGCCTGTGGCTGTCGTTTTATCCCTTTGATCAGCAGGCGTACCTGGATGCCGTCCGTGGCTGGCTGGCGCATTTTGCCGTCGAATTCGATGCCGTGGCCGAACGGGCAGCGCTGCAATGGTCCCTCACCCGTGGCGGCCGTTCCGGGCGTGTGGCCTGGCAGTTTGCCTGCGACTGGGCCGGGCGCAGCAAGAAAGAACGCAAGGTATGGCAGGCGACATGACCTCCCCAAAAATCATTGAAGTGGTGGCCGGGGTTCTGACCCGGCCCGATGGCAGCTATATGCTCGGCAGCCGCCCGGAGGGCAAACCCTATGCGGGTTACTGGGAATTCCCCGGCGGCAAGGTCGAGCCGGGCGAAAGCTTCGAGCAGGCGCTGGCGCGCGAGCTGGCAGAAGAAATGGGCATCCGCATGACGCGGGCCAGTTACTGGCAGACGCGCGAGCACCACTATGAACATGCCTCGGTCAGGCTGCGCTTTTTCCGTGTCTGGGACTGGCAGGGCGAGCCGCGTCCGCTGGAGGGGCAGCAGTTTGCCTGGATGGCGCCGGGCACCGTGACGGTCGAGCCGATGCTGCCGGCCAATGGCCCGATCATCAAGGCCCTGTCCCTGCCATTCGACTATGCCATCACCTGTGCCCATCTGGTGGGCGAGGACGCCATTCTGCACCGGCTGAGTGCGCCGGATGCCCCGCGCCTGGTGCAGGTGCGCGAGCCGGAGATGAGCCTGCCGGCGCTGCGGCGCTTCACCGAGGCGGTGGCGCAGCGGGTGCATGGCTATGGGGGGCGTGTGCTGGTCAATGCCGATCCGGCACAGCTGGCTGGGTGGCCGATTGATGGTGTGCACCTCACGGCGGCACGCCTGCTGGCCTGTCATGCCCGGCCTGACTTCCCCTGGGTCGGTGCCTCCGTGCATCAGGCCGCTGAGCTGCAGCAGGCCGGTGAGCTCGGTCTGGACTATGCGCTGCTGGGACATGTGCTGCCGACGCCGAGCCACCCCGGCGCGCCGGGGCTGGGCTGGACTGGTTTCAGCCAGATGCTGGCGGTCGGTGCGCCCCTGCCGGTGTATGCGCTTGGCGGGCTGAACGCGGCGGACCTGGCGCTGGCGCAGGCGCATGGCGCGCACGGCGTGGCCCTGATGCGGGGCGCCTGGTCATGAACCGCCGCCAGTGGCTGCTGCTCGCGCTGGCCTTGCTGGCGCTGGGCATCGTCAAGCTGGTGGTGCTGCGCTGGTATTGGCAGTCCGGACAGGACAAGTCCGTGGCACAGACCTTGCCCTGTGCGGCAGGGGCGACCTCCTGTGCTTTGCCGGGCGGCGGCACCCTGCGCTTTTTCGGTCCGATCGTGGTGGGGCAGCCCTTTGTCATCGAACTGACCGGGGTCGGCGGCGAGGAGCCGGCAGCGGAATTCAGCATGCAAAGCATGGACATGGGATTCAACCGCTACCGCTTCGTACGCAGCGCCACGGGGTGGCGCGCGCGGGCGACCCTGCCGGTCTGTGTTACCGGGCGCCGCGACTGGCAGATGGTCTTGCTGCTGAACGGGCAGCGCTACCGCCTGCCCCTGCAGGTGAAATGACAACAGGCGCCGCGGCGCCTGTTGTCGTCTGAAGTCCGCCGGTTTATGCGGCGGAGGCCTTCTTCTTCATGTGCATCTGTTTCTTGTGCATGGGCTTGTGCTGTTTTTCCATCTGTTTCATGTCCTTCGGGGCCGAGGCGTCGGCGGCAAAAGCCGGCGCGGCGACGGCGCACGCCAGTAGCAGGGCAACAACGGTTTTCATGGGCGGTTCCTGTCTGTGCGGGGTTGTCAGAGGTCGCGAGCAGGGAAGGGCCTCGGCAGCTTATCGGCTCAGGTAGTCCAGGACGATGGCGACAAACAGCACCAGACCGACACGGTTGTTATCCAGGAAAGCCTTGAAGCAGCGCTGCCGGTCACGCCCCTTGATCTCGCGGTACTGAAGCATAATCAGGAATGCGGATACAAGTATCCCGGCATAAAAGACCAGGCCGAACTGCCACTGGCGGCCGAGCCAGCTCATCAGGACCAGAAACACGGCGTGGCACAGCATGACCGCCTCGGCATCGAAACGGCCAAAGGTAATGGCCGAGGTCTTGATGCCGATTTTCAGATCGTCCGGTTTGTCGGCCATGGCATAGGCCGTGTCGTAGGCCACCACCCAGAAAGCCGTCGCCAGCATCATCAGCCAGGCCAGCAGCGGGACATGGTTGCCGATGGCGGCAAAGGCCATGGGGATGCCAAAGGAAAAGGCGATGCCCAGATAGGCCTGCGGCAGCGGGAAGAAACGCTTGGTATAGGGGTAACTGGCGGCCACCAGCACCGCCGGCACGCTCAACAGCAGGGTGAGCCGGTTGAGCGGCAGGATCAGCAGCAGGGACAGCAGCGCCAGGCCGCCAGCCAGCAGCAAGGCCTCCTTGCCACTGACCGCCTTGCGTGCAAAGGGACGCCCGCTGGTGCGCGCCACCAGGGCATCGAAATCACGGTCGGCATAATCGTTGATGACACAGCCCGCCGAGCGCATCAGCAAGGTGCCCAGACAGAAGATCAGCAGAACCGGCAGCGTCGGGTGGCCGGCCGAGGCAATCCAGATGGCCCACAACGTCGGCCAAAGCAGCAGCAGGGTGCCGATGGGCTTGTCCAGACGCATGAGTTGGCTGTAGATGGTCAGCCTGTCGCGCAGCGCTGTCGTCACAGGAAGGTCTCCAAGACCGGCAGAAAGGCCTCGCATACATTCAGGGCGGCGCCATCGAGCAGAAAAGTGGAGCGTCGGGCGGCATAGCGCGGCGCCTCTTCCATATCCTGGCCGCGCACCAGCGCAAACAGCGGGTGGCCGGGCTGCAGCTCACGATAGCGCAGGGGTTGACGTATAATCGCGCTGTCCTGACTGAACAGCGTCAGGCCGAGCGAGCGGCTGCCGCGCTGCAGGATCGGCTCCCAGACCGGGCAACCGGGGCGGATGATGCTGCGCGCCACGACGACACAAACGCCATCCAGCGTCAGGGCGACATGCCGGGCGCTGAGCGGGCTGCCGGCGGCCGCGCCGACCAGGTCGGCCTCGTCGGAGGCGGCCACCGAAGGCCCCTGATACAGTACGCGCACGGCAAACTCGCGACCGGTGGCCATCAGTCGTTCCGTCAGGGAGGTGCTGTCCGTCAGCCATGGCTGCAGCAGCGCAGAGGTGTGGGGCGGCGTGGCCGCCCAGTGTGTATCGGCAAACATGGCGCACATTATGCCAAACGTAAACCCTGCTGTCCCGTGGCCCGACGACACGGCAGACAGATCATCCTGTGGAGACCCGCCATGCTGAATGCCCTGATCTGGCTGCTGGGCTACCAGATCGCCGGCGAGGCGCTGGCCCGCCTGCTGTCCCTGCCGGTGCCCGGTCCGGTGCTGGGCATGCTGCTGCTGTTTCTGACACTGTGCCTGCGCCGCGGCATTCCGGATGACCTGCGCAGCACCGTACCGGGCCTGCTGCGCCATCTGTCGATGCTGTTCATTCCCGCCGGGGTCGGGGGCATGCTCTGGCGCAGTCAGCTGGCGCCGCTGGCCTGGCAGTTGCTGGCCGTCGTGCTGCTGGCCACCCTGTTGACCTGGCTGGCCAGCGCCGGCCTGCTGCATGCCTTGCTGCGCAGAAAGGCCAGACAGCCATGAACGCAGCCCTGCTGGCCGTCCGCCACTCCCCGCTGACCGGCCTGTTCCTGACCCTGCTGGCTTATCGGCTGGCCATCCTGCTCAACCGGCGCTGCCATGGCCATCCCCTCACCAATACGGTGCTGGTCGGTGTCCTGCTGGTGATGCTGGTGCTCTGGGCAACTGGCATCCGCTACGAGGAGTACATGGCGGGCGGACGTTTCATCCACCTCCTGCTCGGCCCGGCAACCGTGGCGCTGGCCGTGCCGCTGTATGACAACCTGCACCACCTCAAGCGCCATGCCGCCGTGCTGGGGCTGGCGCTGCTGGGCGGCGGGGCAGTCGGCATTCTCTCCGGCGGTCTGCTGGGCAAGCTGCTGGGACTGCCCCGGCCCATCCTGTTGTCCCTGCTGCCGCGCTCGGCCACCACCCCCATCGCCATGGGCATTGCCGAACAGATCGGCGGCATCCCCTCGGTGGCGGCCGCCGGTGTCATTCTGACCGGCATCCTCGGCGCTGCCTTGCTCGGTCCCTTGCGGCAGCGCTTTCCACGGCTGGACGACATGACGCTTGGGTTTGCCACCGGTGTGGCGGCGCACGGCGTCGGCACCGCCAGAGCGCTGCAGTTGTCGGAGACCGCTGGCGCCTTCGCCGGCCTGGCCATGGGGTTGAACGGTTTGTGGACAGCGGTGCTGGTGCCTCTGATTTGCAGTATGCTGAAGTAATAACCAACGCTTTGAATGTCATGCAGAGAGGGACTCATGGATTTGATCCTGTGGCGTCACGCCGACGCCGAAGAAGGCTCTGACGATTTGTCGCGGGCCCTGACCCGCAAGGGCCAGCAGCAAGGGCGCAGCATGGCGGCCTGGCTGGGGCGTCGTCTGCCGCAAGACTATGTGGTGCTGGCGTCAGAGGCCAAGCGCTCACGCCAGACGGCGGCCTTTCTCAGCAAGGGGTTCGAGACCGAGGCGGCCCTGAACCCCGGTGCCGCCATGGAAGACGTGCTGGCGGTGCTGGATCAGTACCATCATGTCGACACGGTGGTGCTGGTCGGCCATCAGCCTTATCTGGGCCGCCTGGCCGCCCGGCTGATGTCCGGCGATCCGCAGTACTGGAACATCAAGAAGGGGGCCATCTGGTGGCTGGGCCTGCGTCATCAGGCCGGTGGCGATCCGGTCCGCCTGAAAGCCATGATCACCCCGGGGATGCTCGACGACTGATTGCGTTACAATGTCGGCATGAAGCGGATTTTTCTCATGATGCTGGCGCTGTGCCTGACAGTGCCGGCACTGGCTGCGAATCAGAATCTGACCTTGCTGGAGCAGATGGCGCGCAGCTATGTGCAGGGCGAACTGAGTCAGCGTCCCCAGGCCACCTTCCGTCTCGGCAGGCTGGACCGCCGTCTGGCTCTGCCGGCCTGCCCCGCCCCTCAGGTGGCATGGGCCGATGGTGCCGTGCCAAGTGGCAACACCTATATCGATCTCTATTGCCTGGCACCGGCCTGGCGTCTGCGCCTGCCGGTCGCCATCAACGAGACCGTGCTCGGCCTGGTGCTGACCCGGCCTGTCAGGGCCGGCGACACGCTGGAACCGGGCGATGTGCGCCAGGCGCCGCTACCGGATGCCGCCATGGCGCGTGATGTGCTGTCGGACCCCGCCCAGGTCGTTGGTCAGAGCATGACCAGCGGTGCTGCCGCCGGGATCTGGCTGCGTAATTTCATGGTGCGCCCGCCATTTGTTGTGAAAATGAATCAGCGTGTGAGAGTGGTTGTCAGTGGTGACGGATTCAGCGTGGAGGCCGAGGGGGTCGCCATCGCCAATGGCCGCGCGGGTGACGTCGTGACGGTGCGCATGCCCAACGGGCAGTTGTTGCGCGGCGTGGCGGGACAAGATGGTGTAGTAAGCTTATCTAATTAAAATAATTTCTCATGTTACGCATATTTGAGACGATAATACAGGTAACCGTGGAGTCTTGAAGGAAGGGACCCAATCATGAAAATCGATCAATCGGGTAATATCCAGGATCTTTATCCGGCGCAGAACAAGCCGGCCAAGCGCAAGCAGGACACTGAATCGTCCAGCTCCAGTGCGCCGTCGTCTCAGGTTGCCATCAACCCGCTGGCCAGCCAGATCAATGAGGTTGCCCAGAACATGGCGACCGAGCCGTCTTTTGATATGGCCAAGGTCGAATCCATCAAGAGTGCGATCGCTGCCGGCAACTTCAAGATCAACGCTGAGGATATTGCCGACGGGCTGATTAATTCGACCAGGCAGTTGCTGGCGGGCTGAGACGCGCGCATGACAGCCTGATATATGGATGGTTATGGCGGATATTGAATTGTTTGCCAGATTTTGCCGGGACGAAACCGAACAGGTGTCCCGGCTAATTGCATTTCTGGAAATGGAACAACAGGCCCTGCTGGCCGGCGAGGTGCTGAAGCTGGAACAGCTGGCCGATGACAAGAGCCGGGCGCTGGATCAACTGGCGCAACTGAGCCAGCAGCGTCAGCAATGGATGCAGACCCAGGGGCTGACCAGCCCGCAGGCGGTGCATGAATGGCTGACTTCGCGGCCGGCACTGTGTGATGCCTGGTTTCAGCTCGAAGGCGCGATCAAGCGCGCCGTGGTGCTGAACGAATTTAACGGCCAGCAGATCAATCAGGGGCTGCACCGTGCCCGGGAGGGGCTGAATGTCCTCAAGAGCGCGGCGGCGTCGATGATGTCCTACGGGCCGGATGGCGCCCAGGCGCAAGTACCGATCGGTGGCCGTCACCTTGGTTCGGCCTGACAAGTGATTGCCGGGTGGTAGTTGTGGTATCTTCCAGTTGGGCCTGAACAACCTTCCAAAAACAATGACCCTGCTATCACTGATCTTCGCACTGGGGCTCGAGCAGATTCGCCCGCTCGGCAACCGCAACCGCGTCTGGCTGCTGTTCATTCGATTCGCCAATCATCTCGAGCGAAATCTGAATGCCGGCGCCAACCGGCATGGCGTCTTTGCCTGGCTGCTGGCCATTGTGCCGGCGATGCTGCTGAGCATTGTCATTTATTACGGACTGAAAGCCATCAGTCCGGTGCTGGCCTTGTGCTGGAACGTTTTCGTGCTGTACCTGACGATGGGGTTCCGCCACTTCTCCAGTGCGTTTTCCGATATTTCCCTGGCGCTGGCCGAGGGGCGTGATCTGGATGCCAGGGTCGCCCTGTCGCGCTGGACCGGGCAACCGAGCGCCGAGCTGTCCGTCAACGAGATCGCCCGCCTGTCGATCGAGCAGGGCGTCATGGACAGCTATCGTTTCGTGTTCGGGACCATGTTCTGGTTCGTACTGCTGCCGGGACCTTCCGGCGCGCTTATGTATCGCCTGAGCCAGATGCTGTACCAGAAGTGGGGCAATCGTCCGCAGGCGGAAGACCGCTTCGGGCAGTTTGCCGACCGGGCTGCCAGCTGGCTGGACTGGCTGCCTGTGCGTCTGACCGCCGCCAGTTTCGCCGTGATGGGCGATTTTGAAGATGCGGTGTACTGCTGGCGCTCCCAGGCCAAAGCCTGGGGCCATTACGCCAACGGTATCCTGCTGGCGTCCGCAGCCGGTGCCCTCGGCATCCGGCTGGGTGACCCGCTGAAGCAGGACTATACGGTCAAGTTCCGGCCGGAACTCGGTCTCGGCGATGAAGCCGATCCGAACTATCTGCGTAGTGCCGTCGGGTTGATCTGGCGCTCCGCCCTGTTGTGGTTACTGGTCATCCTGCTCATGAGCGTGGCCAGCCTGCTGGGCTGAGAGATCGCGCCGACCCCCTGCGCCGCCCCGAAGGGCGGCGTTGGCATTCTTGCCCCTTGCGGGTGTGATGTACAGTGCCGTCGCTGGCACTGCTGAAGAATTATCAGTGGAGATTTCACATGTCTTTTTCCGAACTTGGCCTGTCGCCGGAGCTGCTCCGTGCCATCGGCGAGCAGGGCTATAACGAGCCCACCCCGATCCAGGCCAAGGCCATCCCGCTGGTGTTGACCGGCCGCGACATGCTGGCTGCCGCACAAACCGGTACCGGCAAGACCGCCGCCTTCATGCTGCCGATCCTGGAGCGCCTGAAGAAATACGCCAATGCCAGCGCCTCGCCGGCCATGCACCCGGTGCGCGCCCTGATTCTGTCGCCGACGCGCGAGCTGGCTGACCAGATCGGCGTCAACGTCAAGGCCTACACCCGTTATCTGCCGCTGCGCGCCACCACCATCTTCGGCGGCATCAATATGGATCCCCAGGTGGCCGAACTGCGGCGCGGGGTCGAGATCCTCATCGCCACCCCGGGGCGCCTGCTGGACCACGTTTCGCAAAAAACCGTGCAGCTGAACAAAGTCGATGTGCTGGTGCTGGACGAAGGCGACCGCATGCTCGACATGGGCTTCATCCAGGACATCCGCAAGATCATGGCCTTGCTGCCGCGTGAACGGCAGACCCTGCTGTTCTCCGCCACCTTCGCGCCGGAAATCAAGAAGCTGGCCGAAGACTTCATGCGAGACCCGCAGGTGGTCGAAGTCGCGCGCCAGAACTCGACCAATGAAGACGTCGAGCAACTGGTCTATGCCGCGGATGGCTGGCAGAAGCGCAAGCTGCTGTCGCACCTGATCCGCAATCGCGACATGGGCCAGGTCATTGTCTTCTGCAAGACCAAGCTCAGCGCCGATCAGCTTGCCCGTGACCTCAAGCGCGACGGTCATGCCGCCGAAGCCATTCACGGCGACAAGGCCCAGGCAGCCCGACTGGAAACCCTGTCTGCCTTCAAGGAAGGCAGCATCAAGGTGCTGGTGGCGACCGATGTCGCTGCCCGCGGTCTGGACATCACCGAACTGCCCTATGTGGTCAACTTCGAGCTGCCCAACGCCCCGGAAGACTACGTGCACCGCATTGGCCGTACCGGTCGTGCCGGTGCCTCCGGCGTTGCCATCTCGCTGATGTCCCAGGAAGAAAGCCGTCAGCTCGAGGCGATCAACAAGCTGATCCGCAAGAACCTGGAAGCGCAGGCGGTGGATGGCTTCTGGCCCTCCTGGATGCCGCGCCCGGTGGTGGAAGCCCCGGTAGCACCGACGGCCGCCGCCCTGACCGGCGCCCCGGAAGGGATCAAGCAGCCCAAGGCCGTTCGCCGTGGTCGCGGCAAGCAACAGCGTGAAATCCCGGCATTGCTGCTGCCGCCGCGCTACAAGGTCAACGCCCCCGCCCGCTGAGCATTCTGACCGGCATTTCCCTGCCATGGGTCGCAATCCGATATACTGCGACCCATGGAACCCTCTGCGCCGCCCTTTGCCGGGCTGACTCCCGATACCCTGCTCGACGCCGTCGAGACCCTGGGCCTGCGCCCTGATGGCAGCCTGCTGGCGCTCAACAGCTACGAAAACCGTGTCTATCAGATCGGCATGGACGAAGGGCCGCCACTGGTCGCCAAGTTCTACCGGCCCGAACGCTGGACCGAGACACAAATCCTCGAAGAGCATGCCTTCGTGGCCGCCCTGGCCGGGCTGGAAATCCCGGTAGTCCCCGCGCTGGACTTTGCCGGGCACACCCTGCACCGGCACGCTGACTACCGTTTTGCCCTGTTTCCGCGTCTCGGCGGTCGCATGCCGGATTTCGACCAGGCCGACACCCTGATGTGGATGGGCCGCTTCATGGGGCGCATTCATGCGCTTGGCGCCAGCCAGCCCTACCAGCACCGTCCTGCCCTGAATATCGAGACCTTCGGCGAAGAACCGCTGGCCTGGCTGATGGCGCATGACTGGCTGCCGGCCGAGTTGCGCGAGGTGTATCAGGGCGTGGCCCGACAGGCCCTGGATGGCGTGCGGCGCTGCTTTGACCGCGCCGGCGCGGTACGCAGCATCCGTCTGCATGGCGATTGTCATGCCGGCAATGTGCTCTGGACCGATGACGGTCCGCACTTCGTCGATTTCGATGACAGCCGCAGCGGTCCGGCGGTACAGGACCTGTGGATGCTGTTGTCCGGCGAGCGGTCAGACCAGTCGCGCCAGCTGGCCGATCTGCTGGCCGGCTATGAGGACTTCTGCGAATTCGATACCCGCGAGCTCTATCTCATCGAAGCGCTGCGCACCCTGCGCCTGATGCATTACAGCGCCTGGCTGGCACGGCGCTGGCATGACCCGGCCTTTCCCGCCGCCTTCCCCTGGTTCGGCAGCCAACGCTACTGGCAGGATCGTATCCTTGAGCTGCGCGAGCAGATCGCCCTGATGGACGAGCCTCCCCTCTGGCCGGTCTGATCCAGCCGACGAAAAAAAGCCCGGTCACCATGACCGGGCCAGACGGAATGCCGGTCTCTTACCAGAGGTGGATGCGCTCGCTCTGCGGCTTGAACATCTTGTCACCTGCCTTGACCTCGAAGGCGTCATAGAACCCATCGGTATTCACCGCCGCCCCCTGCGGCCGGAACGCCGCTGGTGAGTGCGGATCGGTCACCAGCAGCTTCAGCAGGGCCTGATCCTTGATCTTGCTGCGCCATACCTGCGCAAACCCGATAAAGAAGCGCTGATCACCGGTCAGCCGGTCGATCACGGCCGCTGGCTTGCCCCCCAGTGACAGGTGATAAGCCTTGTAGGCAATCTGCAAGCCGGCATTGTCGGCAATATTCTCCCCCAGCGTGAGCTTGCCGTTGATGTGCTTGCCCGGCAGCGGCTCATAGGCATCGTACTGCGCCACCAGCTTGCTGGTCAGCGCATCAAAGCGGCTGCGGTCCTCCGGCGTCCACCAATTGCGCAGCTTGCCATCTCCGTCGAACTGGCTGCCCTGATCATCAAAGCCATGGCTGATCTCATGGCCGATCACCGCGCCGATCGCCCCGTAGTTCACCGCCTCATCCGCCCTGGCATTGAAGAACGGCGGCTGCAGGATGCCGGCCGGGAAGACGATTTCATTCAGCGAAGGGTCGTAATAAGCGTTGACCGTCTGCGGCGTCATCTGCCATTCCGTGCGATCGACCGGGCGGCCCAGCTTGCTCAGCCGGTACTGATAGGCAAATTGCGAGGCACGCAGCACGTTGCCGGCAAGATCGTGGCGATCAATCTGCAACTTGCCATAATCTCGCCACTTGGCCGGATAGCCGATCTTGATCTGATACTTGGACAGTTTTTCCTGCGCAGCCTGACGCGTCGCCGGCGTCATCCAGCTCAGCTTGTCGATGCTTTGCTGGTAGGCCTGCATCAGATTGTGGACCAGCTCATCCATCCTGGCCTTGGCCTCGGGCGGGAAGTACTGCGCCACATACAGCTTGCCCAGCGCCTCGCCCATCGAGCGTTCCACCAGCGACACGCCGTTTTTCCAGCGCGCGCGCTGCTCCTTCACGCCGGACAGCGCCTGCTGATGCAGCGCGAAATGCGCATCCACAAACGGCTTGCTCAGGAAGGGGGCATAGCCGTCCAGCAGACGGATAGTCAGATAATCGCGCCAGACCGGCAACGGCGTGTCATGCAACAGCTCGCCCAGTGCCTTGACATAGCTTGGCTGGGTCAGGTTCAGCTTGTCCGTATTGCCCACCCCGGCCGCTGCAAACCAGATCTGCCAGTCGATGCCGGGTGCGGTTTTCTGCAACTGGGCCCGGCTCATCGGGTTATAGGTCTTGATCGGGTCGCGGTTGGTGACGTTGTCCCATTGCGCCTGGGCAATGCGGGTTTCCAGCGTCAGCACGGCCGTGGCCCGTTCGGCGGCATGGCTCATCCCGGCCAGGGTAAACAGCTGGGTCAGATAACCCTGGTAGGCCTGGCGCGCGGCGACAAAACGGGCATCGTTCTGCAGGTAATAATCGCGATCCGGCAGACCCAGGCCATCCTGATTCAACTGCAACAGCGTCACGCCCGGATTGGCGGCATCCGGATCGACGCTGACACTGATCGGCAGCTCTATCGGCGCGGCCTGCAGCTGACCCAACAGACGCGTGAGCGCCGGCAGACTGTCCGCCCCGGCGATCTGAGCCAACTGGCCGGACAGCGGGCTGAGGCCGCGCTGATCAGCCGATTTCACATCCATGAAGCTCAGGTAAAGATCCGCCAGCTTGCGTTCCTCCTTAGAGGCGGACGGCGCCTTGGCGACTTGTTCGATCAACTGCCGGCTGCGGGCTTCATTGTCATCGCGCAGCTTATTGAAGGCGCCATAGGAGGCATGGTCGCCGGGAATACTGGTGGTCTTGACCCACTGACCATTGACGGCCGAGAAGAGGTCATCCTGGATGCGAACCGAACGATCGAAGCCGCTGAAGTCGATGCCGGATACCGGTGCGCTCAGGGCTGAGGCAGAACCAAATGCCAAACCAAGCAATAATGCCAATGAATGCAGTTTCATGGGTGTCTTTCTTGTGATTTGAGCGAAAGAGGATGCAAGTCTGCTATTTTGCGGCATGGCGCGAGAGGGTGCCACTGGCGTAGTTGCCTTGGGTCAAACGATATGCCGTAAACATACCTTGGCATGCAGGTACCCGCCTGTCCATTGTCCTGACCGGACAGGCGGGGGAAGAGGAGGGCAGTGAAGCGGGGCCGGTGACCGCGACGGGTACCGGCCGGTACAAGCATCAGGCGGTGGTATTGATCTGCGAGCCGGTCAACTGGCCACTGGTGTTGACCGTCGGGGCCTGAATCTTGCCGCCCCCGTCATCTCCGTCACCATCACTGCGGGCTTCCTTGCCATTGACCTTGGGCTCGGCGGCCTCGCGCGTCGCACTGGTTGCCGGGGTATAGACCTGGCTATTGCCAGAAGAAACGGGGCTGATCGACATCATGGACTCCTTGTTCGGCGATGCGCCGGTCTGTAAGAGAAGAGCTCAGTAAACTGATCTCACTTCTTCTATCGGCACGGCAGCGGTTGAGTTTAGGGTTTTTTGCTAAAAAACACAAAAAAATCAATATATTAAGCCAATATTAAGGTCGAATGGCCATGGGCGGTGCCTGTTGCTTGCATTGTAGTCGTCATACAGGATTTTGCTGCCAGGCAAGGGGAAGGGTGCCTTTCCTGCGCCGGAAAAATTCCGAAGGATGGCTGCTGCGCGGTATCATGCACCATTGTCTTCGAATGCATTGATTTCATGGATACCCTGCAAGCCCTGCAAACCCTCGCCAACGATCCCGATTTCCGCCTGTTGCGCCGCGTGCCGGAAAGCCTGCCGCCCGTTGCGGAAGCCGAAGGGGATACCGGTCTGGCGCTGATCATCGATACCGAAACCACCGGCATGGACAAACAGCGGGACCTGGTCATCGAGGTTGGCATGCTGCTGGTGCGTTATCGCCGCGATACCGGCGAGTGGCTGGCGATCGAGGGACACTATGACGGCCTCGAAGACCCGGAGCAGCCGCTGTCGCGCGTGGTGCAGACCGTCACCGGTTTGCGCGATGCCGATCTGGCCGGCCAGCAAATGGATGACGAGCGCGTCAATGCGCTGGCCAGTCAGGCCGATCTGGTCATCGCCCACAATGCTGCCTTTGACCGCCCCTTCCTCGAACGACGCTGGCCGGTGTTCCGCGACAAAGCCTTTGCCTGCTCGGTGAACGAAATCGACTGGATGGAGGCGGGTTTCACCAGTGCCAAGCTGGAGCTGCTGGTCTACCACTGTGGCTATTTCTACGACAGCCACCGTGCTCTGAATGACTGCTGGGCTCTGCTGTTCATGCTCGGGCAGGTGCTGGAACCGCGCGGCGAAACCGCGCTGGCCGCCCTGCTGCAAAGCGCGGACAAACCGTCGTTTCTGCTGAACCTGCAAGTGCGCTTCGACGACAAGGACAAGCTCAAGGCCGTCGGCGGGTTTCAGTGGCAGGACGGCAGCGATGCCCGCTACCTGCCCAAGAGCTGGTTGCGCCGCTGCAAGGACAAAGTCGAACTGCGCGCGGTGCTGGACCAGATCCATGCCGCGGTGTTCGGCGGCAAGTCCTTTCCCTGTCAGATCGGCAAACTGACTGCGTGCGAACGTTATGCGGCAGATTCGCCGAATATTCGCATGAAAAGCTATGAATTCCCCGCGCCGGGAGCTTGATCCAGGCCAAATGCCGAACCCATGCGGCAGTCTATATTGAAGCGATTGACCGGCCTGCGGGCTGCTGTCCTAAGGCCGTGAAATGCCGGTGCCTTTGATGACCTGCATTTCCGGATCGCTGACAATCTTTTCGATCTTGAAGATGTCACTGGCCAGCCATTCGCTGGTCAGGGTGCGATACCGGTCCATGTCGGCGCATTGAATGCGCACGACATAGTCGAACTGACCACTGACCAGCCAGCAATCCAGGACTTCGTCGCGCTGCCGCACTTCCGCCTCGAAGGCCTGCTGTGCCGAGCGGCCGCTCTGGCTGGAAAACGCGATCTTGGCGTGCAGGGTCACGCCCAGCGGGTGGACGTCTTCGTCGATGATGGCCGTGTAGCCACGGATAATGCCGGCCTGCTCCAGCCGGCGTACCCGCTCCTGGCAGGGGCGGGGGGTCAGGTAAACGATTTCCGACAGGCGCTGGTAAGTGATGCGCCCGTCCTGACGCAGGACCTCGAGGATTTTGCGATCAATGCGGTCGAGCTGGCTGATGGCAAGTTTCTTGTCGTCCCGTTTCATGGCAAAAGCCCCGGAGAGTACTGTGTTTAAAGGTTTGCAGCGGAATCCGCTGTCGTGCTGTCGAATATAACAGAAACCGCTGTCAGCCAACAGGAATTACAGCCGGAATTGTTAGGCAAATGCTCGCAAAATGAGCCCCATTCTCACCCGCCTGATTTCATCACGAGGTCATGTCATGCAAACCACGAAACACATCCTGATGGTCCGTCCGACCAACTTCACCAGCAACCCGGATACCATGGGCAGCAACACCTTCCAGCACGCCGATATGACGGCCGAAGAAGGCCAGGCCGCTGCCGTACGCGAGTTCGACGAATACGTCGCGCTGCTGCGTGAAGCCGGTGTCGATGTCATGGTGATTCAGGATCGCCAGACGCCGCACACCCCGGACTCGATTTTCCCGAACAACTGGATCACCACCCATGATGACGGCACGGTCATCCTGTACCCGATGGAAGCCCTGAACCGCCGCCTGGAACGTCGTCGCGACATTCTGGAATGTATTGGCGAACGCTTCGATATTTCCTCGGTCATGGACTTCAGCTCCTACGAATCGAAAGAGTACTTCCTGGAAGGGACCGGCTCGATGGTGCTGGACCGGGAAAACTACATCGCCTATGTCTGCCGCTCCTCGCGCAGCCATGAAATGGTCGAAGGGGCATTTGCCAAGGTCATGGGCTACAGCACCGTCTGGTTCACTGCCGTCGACAAGTCCAACATGCCGATCTATCACACCAACGTGATGATGCATGTGGGCAGCAAGATGGCCGTGGTGTGCCTGGAATCCATCCTCAGCCCGTACGAACGCAAGGCCGTTGTGCAGTCGCTGGAAAAGAGCGGCAAGGAAATCGTCGACATCACCCTGGATCAGGTCGAGCACTTCGCCGGCAACTGTATCGAGCTCAAGGGCCACAAGGATCAGCCGATCCTGGCGCTGTCCCGTCAGGCATGGGGGTCGCTCAGCAAGGGCCAGCAGGAACAGATCCTGAAGTATGTGACCCCGGTGCAGGCCCCGGTCGATACCATCGAACGACTCGGTGGTGGCGGTGCACGCTGCATGGTGGCGGAAATCCATCTGCCGCTGCGTACCCCGAGCCAGGCCATCGTGTTGCCGGAAACCCATACCCGTCAGGACGATTCGCCCTACCTGTCCTGATCGGCTTGCAAGACGCAGGGAGAGAGAAAGCAAAACCGCCGCGACAACCTGTCGCGGCGGTTTTTTCATGCGTGGTGCAGACAGGGCTTACTGCGCGTTGTCGGCGATAACGACCGGGAAGCGGTCGGCACGCAGGCCGTACAGAATGTAACCGGCCAGCATCACCAGCGCACCCCAGAACACCGCATCGGTACCGGCGGCATAGATGCCGTACAGGCTATACAGCAGCGCGACCATCACGATCACCATATTGCGCAGGTAAATCCCCGACGCCACGGCGTTTTTCTTCATGATGGCCGACAGGGCCGTCAGCGACAGGATATAGGGCACCACATTGGTGAACACCGCCAGATTGACCAGCACGTTGAACTGCTGGTTCAGGCTCGGCGAAATGGTCATCAGCGAGATCACGGTCTGTGCGGCCGTGACGATCACCATGCCCTTGACCGGCGCGCCCTTGCTGTTGACGGCGCTGAATATCTTGGCAAACACCCCCTGATCGGCGGCCGCCTTGGAAACCTGACCGATCGTGAATTGCCAGCCCAGGAGCGAACCGGTGCAGGCAACCACGGCCAGCAGGCTCACCAGGCTACCCAGTGCCGGCGAGAACAGCATGCTGAACGCCAGACCGAACGGTGCCGAGGACGTGGCCAGTTCATGGTTCGGCACGATACCCTGCATGGCGGTCGTCGACAGAATATAGATCACTGCCGCTACCCCGGTACCGGCCATCACGGCGATCGGTACATTCTTCTTGGGGTTTTCCACCGCGTCCGAGTTGGCGCAGGCCGACTCCATGCCGAGGAAGGCCCACAGGGTCAGGGCAATACTGGAGGAAATGGCTTCGCCGAACGGCTTGTGCTGCACGTTCCAGGCGCTGGTAAACAGATGCGGGTCAAACCAGAACCAACCAAAAATCGCCAGTGTCGCCACCGGGATGATCACCCCCCACACCGTGACGCCACTGATCCGGCCGGTAATGCGCGGGCCGCCAAAGTTGGCGATGGCGGTGATCCACAGCAGTGCGATGACACCGATGCAGGTATTCACCGGCGAGGCCGACAACCATGGAACGAAGGGGGAGAGGTAGCCAATGGCCGTGATGGCGATGGCCACGTTGGCGATGGCCAGCGAGAGGTAGTAGGTGTACGAGGCCATGAAGAAGGCCGACTTGCCGTGAGCCTCTTCCGCATAGGCCGACATGCCGCCCGAACGGCTGACGAAGAAGCCGCACTGTGCGAACGAGTAGGCCAGCGCCATCGAGCCCAGCGCCGTGACGACCCAGGACAGCAGCGAAATGGTCCCGACCTTGGCCAGGCTGGCTGGCAGCATGATGATGCCGGAACCCATCATATTGACGGCAACGATAATGGTCAGACCGACCACCCCCATTTTGGTACTTTTGGCAGAACTGGAAGACATGATGATCCCGAATCAATGTTTAAAAAATTTGCGCGTGCTTTGAAACTTGCGCCACAGGGCGCGGGTAGTGCTGAAGGTATGTGCCAATTCACTGCTTCCTGGTTGGCGGTTGGAACATGACGGTTCAATGACGATGTCATTGACGCTGGGCAAGCCAGAGACAGGGACGGAACCGTCGCTTTTTCAATCACATTTCAGAAATCGACAGACGTGTCACCCGCGGTGACACGGCAGGGTGTGCCCGGGGGCACCCGTTTTGACCTGGACCGCCAAGGCCGTCAGCCTGCAGTCCAGCAGAAATCACGTCATACAACCGAATCAGCGTGGGGTAGTCTGACTGGGCCGAAGAGGGTACGTATGCCGGAGATCATGCTCCGGGGATGACAAAACGTCGGACTCGCACAAGGAGTCGAAAAAAGCGGAAGGCCTGATCATTCCAGGCGGTGAAACATCCGAATCAGGTATTCGGCATAATTGTTATATTCGAAAATAATTCTATAGTAACGAGCTCTGGGCAGGCAAGGCAGCCCATTGATCCAGATCAACCCTTTTCCGGGTTGGCTGATTGCCCGTAAATTCCAATGGAATATGACTTGGGTATTTATTCTTGCGCTCACTGCCCGAGGGATCAGGGAGAGACGCAGCGCCTCAGTATTTGTATGGCTTGGCGCCGGGACTCGGTTTGACCCTGTGGCGTAAACCTGTCTAAATGGCCGTTTTTTCGAAATGGTTAATTAAGCGTCATTTTGCGACTTGTTATCATTCAAATATGCGAATGATTCTTGCTAAATGACATGAAATATTTTGTCTTGGACTTCCGGCAAAATGACTGTTTACAATAGCTTTCACTTGGCCATTTTGGCGTGATGGCGATTTTGCTACGGTATTTAAAAATCAGGGTGTTTTCATGAGTTCAGAAATGACGGTCCGGCCGGCGCAGGATCAGGACGTACAGCGGCAGCAGGTCGCTCATCGCAGCACCATGGTCAGCGTCCTGACGAATGTGGTGCTGACGGTGGGGCAGGTGATGGCCGGTTTTCTTTCCGGCTCGCAGGGCCTGATTGCCGATGGTATCCACTCCTTGTCCGATCTGCTGGCCGACTTCGTGGTGCTGCTGGCCAATCGCCACAGTCAGAAAGCCGCCGATGAAGACCACCAGTATGGCCACCTGCGCTACGAGACCGCCGCATCCCTGGTGCTGGGCGTGCTGCTGCTGGTGGTGGGCGTCGGCATGGTCTGGAACGGTGCGCACAAGGTGCTGGATCCGCAACTGATCGTGCAGGTGCATGGCCTGGCACTGTGGGTGGCGCTGTTCGCCCTGGTGGCCAAGGAAATTCTGTTCCGCTACATGCTGCGCGCTGCACGAAGCGTGGGTTCCAGCATGCTGGAAGCCAATGCCTGGCATGCCCGCTCCGATGCCGCCTCCTCACTGGTGGTGGCCATCGGCATTGGCGGCAACCTGCTGGGTTTCCATCTGCTCGATCCGCTGGCCGCCCTGGTGGTCGGCGTCATGGTCGGCCGCATGGGCTGGACCTTTGCCTGGAATGCCATGCACGACCTGATGGACCGGGCCGCCAGTGACGAACAGATCCGACAACTCAACGACTGCCTGCTCAGCACGCCGGGCGTGCAGGGGCTGCATGATTTGCGCACCCGCATGATGGGCGATCGCATCGTGGTGGACGTGCATCTGGAGGTGGATGGTGACCTGACAGTGCGCCAAGGCCATGCCATTGCCGTGGCCGCCCGCAACAAGGTCCTGACCGCCCTGCCGGTGCTCTATGTCACCACCCACCTTGACCCCGCCGGCGAAGAAGACGAGGACGGCGACTGAGTCCTCCTCCCGGGGGCGGTCGGCAAACCGCCCCTAGACCGACACATCCACCTGACTGATCAGGCCTGCCTGACCTTGTTCGGTCAGGTAGACGCCGCTGCGGCGCACCTCCCCCTGAGACTGATTGTCGCTATCGCGCAAGCTGAACGGCGTGTCGATGCTGGGCAGCAGAATGGCGCCGATCTGCAGGGACGACAGTGATGCCAGTTGTGCTTTACCCTGGCTGTCCATGCCGGTCCAGACTTTAAGATCGGCAAACACCGGATCACTGCTGTCGATGACCTGATCATGATTACTGTCCTGGCGGGCCAGATCGGCGAAGCCGTTGCCACTTTGCGGGCCAAACAGCTGTCGGCCATCGGTCATCTTGCCATCGTGATTCTTGTCCCAGACCAGCCAGCCGCCCTGGCTGGCAAAAGGCAGGTCGACCAGTTGGCCATTGGCCTGCAAGTCGAATTTCACGCTGGCACCACTGAACCGGGTTTCATCCCGGGGCAGCGTGATCATCAGTGGGTCGATGCTGCCATGGGCATTCAGCCGGCGCACGCTCTCGCTTGTCTGCTCAAATGAACGCTGCAGGCTGCTGTTCAACTGAAAAGCAAACACCTGCCCGTCTGCGGTGGTGATGCTGCCATTCGCCTGAAAGCTACTCTGCTCCTGCTCCTGCGTGTGTTGCCGGGTGATCAGCCAGCCGCTTTGCTCGCGGTTGGCTGGCGTGGTGTTCGGCGCGGCCGGCGTGGTCGTCGCCTCGGCGTTATCGGTGGACGGATCAGGCTGCAGCTTGCCGTGATAGAGCGAGAAGTGTACCCCCATGACCTTTTCCAGAATCATCTTCGCCAGGTTCAGCAAGGGCGGGATGCTGCTGTCGTCGGCCATCTCCTGTGCCGAGCCCGCTGTCGACGAGGTTGCCGCCGGTGATGCCGTACTGGCGGTGCTGATCTGACTGCGCTGGGTGCTCGCACCGGTTTGCCACGCGGATTCAACAGATAACTCGGGTGAAGGGCCTGCCGACAGGCGGGTGAGGGTGCTGGATTGCCTGGACATCTGGCTATGTTGTGCCGCCATGTCCAATGAGAACGAACGAATCTGCATGACGATCTCCAAAAAAACCCAACGGATCAACCTGCTTTCGACAGAGACCCGTCTCATTCCCTTGCCTTGTTCGGGACAAAAAAAACGATCGCCAGACTGCACGATCGCCGATGGAGGCTGTGGATGGACTCTTCGTCTCTATTTCGATGCCGGATTTGCCCGGCATCGAATCATGCCTCGTTGCTTGCCAGATCCTTCGCCTGTGTGGCGGTGGTGTCTGCCTGAGCTTGTGTCTGGGCAGCGGTCTGGGTAGTCACGTCCTGGTGTTTGCCCTGGCCATGCTTGTGATGACGATGAGCGGGCTGCAGCAAGGCGCTGATCTGCTGCTGTGCCTGACGCTTCGTTTTCCCGTCCTGTTGCTCTGGTGTCAGGATCAGGCTGGCCAGCGCGCTGTTGATCTGCTGGCCGATCGAGGCCAGCGTCGGGGCGCTGCTGGTTGCTGAGCCTTCGTCCTTGTCCTTGCCCTTGTCCTTGCCTTGCGTCGCAGACTGCAGCGTCGGTTGCGGATAGCTCAGGCTGGCACCGCTGAACAGACCGGCCATGGCGCCCAGCTGCAGGCTTTGCATGCCGCCACTATTCTGGCTGGCATTGCCCGGGCCAAATGTACCGGACTGGCTGCTGCTGATGGCGACATCCACTTCCAGATCGACCTGCAGGGAAAACTGGTAGCGCTGACCACTCGCCGTGGTCAGCTGACCACTGGCCGCGAAACTGAAATGCTGGCTCTCCGCCACCGACACCTGACTGAGATAGCTGCCCGAGGCGCCTTGCGACACGGCACTGCCCAGCAGGCCGTTCATCATCGATTGATTCTGGGCAGACAGGTTGTTGAACAGCGACAGGGCATCGCTTTCGACCGAGCGGCCCATATTGCTCAGGGCGCTCAACAGGCTGTCCTGGTTGCCGCCACTCTTGGCAGACTGGCTGGCGTCATCGCCCTGCAGGGCCGACAAAATGGAAGACGTCAGCTGATCCAGCGAGCTGTCCGGGCCACGCTGGCTGGTGTCCGAGCCTGCCGTACTCCCGCTGACCGCATCGGGTTTACCGGTGGCGGCCACCGTGTTCATCGACACGCCCAGCACCTGCTGCAGAATGCTTTGCATCACCCCCAGCAGCGAGCTCATCGGATCGGTTGCGTCGCTGGTGCGACTGCCCGCCAGTGCCCCCGGGCTCAGACTGATCTGGTCCGACACTGAGCCTGGCCTGCTCTGGCTGCTGTTGACTGCCTGCAACTGAAACTGCGTCTGGGCCATGAGCGACTCGCTAAAGCCGTAAGCCGCGGTGTTGTTCTGGGTCTGATGAGAAATCTGCATGGCCACACTCCTGATGCTGTCGAGCTTTTATCGACGGATTGACGGCTTTCTTTATGCCTGTCGCTGGCATCTTTATCGGCCGTCGGGACCATGAATTGACAATGGCATGAATTGATCCTGTAATGAGCCCACTACAACAAGGAGAACACCATGCTTGCTGCCTCTGCTGCCCAGGCCCAGAGCCTGCTGCGCGATACCAGCCACTTCCAATGGGGCATCCTGCCGGTCTTCCTGCTGGTGCTCTATGTCTATAACGAGCAAATTGCCGAGCGGCGCTGGTCTGTGGTGCTGGCCGGCATCGCCTTCTGGCTGATGGACTGGGTCAACGAGATCTGGAACGGCCTGATTGCCCACTTCTCCGGCTTTGCCCCGGTGTGGGGGACGCCCAATGGCTCGTCATCCCTGGTGCTGCTGATCGGCCTGAACCTGGAAATTTCGCTGATGTTCGCCGTGATGGGACTGATGGCCGTACGCATGCTGCCGCCGCAGCGCGAGCTGAAAATCCTCGGCGTGCCCAACCGGCTGCTGCTGGCGGTGGTCAACTCGATCCTGTGCGTCCTGGTCGAGTGCTGGCTCAACCACATCGGGGTGCTGACCTGGGCGTGGTCCGGCTGGGGGCTGCATGCCCCCTGGCTGATTTTCCTCATCGGCTACCTGCCGTTCTTCCTGGTGGCCTACTGGGTGCACGACATGCCATCGCGCATTCGCCAGATCAAAGTCGTGGCCGGACTCGCCGGCGGCGTGGTCAGTGCGCTGCTGATCTTCGGTTTTCTCGGCTGGATCTGACGCCGGGGGCTTATAATGGCGCCCATCAAGTTACAGGATGGCTTTATGGGCACCAAAGCTGCCACCACGCTTCACCCTCGCAACCGTCACCAGGGCCGCTATGATCTGGCCGCCCTGGTTGAGCTGAATCCGGCGCTGGCGCCGTTTGTGCAGGCCAATCCGGCCGGCGAGGCTACCATCGATTTTGCCGATCCGCAGGCAGTGCGCCTGCTCAATGCGGCCCTGCTGCAACAGCATTACGGCATCCGTTTCTGGGATCTGCCCGCCGGCTATCTGTGTCCGCCCATCCCGGGCCGCGCCGATTATCTGCACTACCTGGCCGACTTGCTGGCTGAAGATCATGGCGGCGAGGTGCCGCGAGGCGGATCCGTGCGGGTGCTGGATGTCGGCGTGGGCGCCAACTGCATTTATCCGCTGATTGGTCAGGCTGAGTATGGCTGGCGCTTTGTCGGCAGCGACATCGATCCTCAGGCGCTGGAAACGGCCCGGGTGATCGTCGGTGCCAATGGGCTGGGCAAGCAGATCGAGCTGCGCCTGCAGCCTGACCCGCAGGCCATCTTTCAGCAGGTGGTCAAGGCGCGCGACCAGTTCGACCTGGTTCTGTGTAACCCGCCTTTCCATGCCTCGGCCGAGGAGGCGCGCGCCGGTTCGGCCCGCAAGTGGCGCAATCTGGGCCGAACCCAGCCCGGCGCCCCGCTGCTGAACTTCGGCGGTCAGAGCAATGAGCTGTGGTGCCCGGGCGGCGAGGCCGGCTTCCTGCTGCGCATGGTGGCCGAGAGTCGCGAGCTGGCCGGACAGTGCCACTGGTTCAGCAGCCTGGTCTCGCGCGCCGAGACATTGAATGCCCTGCGTCCGGCTCTGCGCCGTGCTGGCGCGGTTGATGTCCGCACCGTGGCCATGGCCCAGGGGCAGAAACAAAGCCGCTTCATCGCCTGGCGCTTCGCCCGCGAAGCCGAGCCGCCTCAGGCCTGATCAGGCCTTTGTGCCCTGACGCTTTTTCGGCGTCACCGCCGGCTCGCCTTTCTGCAGATGGGTCAGCCGGCGGCGAATTTCGTCGGTATCCATCCAGATATCTTCGCCATGCAGAATGCGGCCAATTTCCTCATCCGCGAGGAAGGGGCGGCAGACGTGGCGCATGACCTTCTCGAACCATTTGCTGACCGCGCCGACCTGCGCCTGTTGCTCATTGCCCTTGCCGATCAGGGCGGACGAATAGTTGTGGAACATCAGCTGGCAGGTGTCATGGACGATCAGCTCGTCGCCGGCGAGAAAAATCAGCGCGGCCATCGAATAGGCCCGTGCTTCCAGTACCGTCATGACATGGGCGTCACTGGCGGCGATGTTGTTGATGATTTGCAGCCCGGTATCGAAATTGCCGCCCGGGCTGTTGAGATGCAGCAGGATCAGATCCGTCTGGCTGGCACTGCGCAGGGTATAGAGCAGATCGGTGTAGTGAATCGGATCACCGATCTCGCCCGACAGGTAGAACGAAATCTGGCGGGCAATGCCCTGGCTTTCATAGCGCTTGAACAGTGGCAGCACCTCCGGCGCCAGATCCTCATCGTCGGGTTTGCTGTCGTTGGGCACGATCTGGATGTTTCGGCTGCGGCGCATGATGTTGTCCTCCTGACTTCAGCATAGGCCGCAGCGCATCGCTTTGCCTCAGCGGGCCGGGCGCACGCTCACCCCGTCCACCCCATCCTCCAGCACATAGCCGAGCGCACCCAGTTCGTCACGCAGCGCATCCGCCCGGGTCCAGTCCCTGGCCTGGCGTGCCGCCTGGCGAGCCTCTGCCAGCGCCAGAATCTCTGCCGGGATCGCCTGTTCGACCGGTTGCCACCGATCGAGCGCCAGACCCAGCACCTGATCACAGTGGCGCAAGGTGGCTTTCTTGTCCGCATCGCTGTCGGACTGCTTCAGCAGCCCCCATACCAGGGCCAGCGCGCGCGGCAGATTCAGATCCTGATTGATCTCGGCGGTGAAGGCCTCGACGAATGCCGGCAGCAGCTTGCCGCCCTCAGGCCAACCTGCATACGTACTGCGCAGACGGTTCAGCGCCTGCTGTGCGCCCTCCAGCGAGTCCCAGCTGAAATTGAGCTGCTTGCGGTAATGGGCGGTCAGGCTCAGATAGCGATAGGCCAGCGGGTCGTAGCCGCGATCCAGCAAGGTCTGCAGACGCAGGAAGTCGCCGCTGGACTTGGACATCTTGGCCTCATCCAGTTGCAGGAAAGCGCCATGCAGCCAGAAGTTGGCGGCACGGGTGCCATGGCAGGCCTGGCTCTGCGCGATCTCGTTGCTGTGATGCACCGCCACGTGATCCTCGCCGCCACAGTGAATGTCGAACCAGGGCGACAGGTACTTGGCCGACATGGCCGAGCACTCGATGTGCCAGCCAGGAAAGCCGCGCCCCCAGGGGCTGTCCCACTCCATCTGGCGCTGGCTGTCGCGCGGGCTGAACTTCCACAGAGCGAAATCGGTCGGCTGACGCTTCTGCCCCAGCTCGACCCGGATACCGGCCTGCAGCCCTTCGCGTTTCAGCCGGGCCAGATAGCCGTAGTCATCCTGGCGTGCGGTATCGAAGTAAATGCCGTCGTCGGTGCGGTAGGTATAGCCCTTGTCTTCCAGGATGCGGATGAAGTCGATCTGCTCCGGGATATGCTCGGTGGCGCGGCACCACAGGGTGGGGGGCAGCATGTTCAGCGCCTGCATGTCCTGCCGGAAGGCCTCGGTAAAACGCTCGGCCAGCACCCAGGCCGACTCGCCGCCGGCCCGCTGGCTACCCTTTTCCATCTTGTCCTCACCCTCATCCGCATCCGACACCAGATGCCCGACATCGGTAATGTTGACCACATGGCGTACGGTATGCCCGTTGAACTGCAGCACGCGGCGCAGCGTGTCCTCGAACAGATAGGTGCGCAGATTGCCGATATGGGCATAGTCGTACACCGTCGGGCCACAGCAGTACAGGCCGACGCCCTCCGCACGCAAGGGTTCGAAGGGGCGCAGGGCGCGTTGCCAGGTATCGTACAAATGCAGCTGCATGCGGTTCTCCAAAAGAAAAAGCCGCCGGTTGCAATAACACGGCGGCCCTGGGGGTGCTGAACGGATGCGTTAGACGCACGACCTCCCTGGCCGTGTCGGACAACACGGTTGCGGGCGCAGGGTCAGGTTCAGCAGGTTCAGTTTCATGATTTCGATACTATCGGTGTCGCCAGCGACGGTCAACCGTCACCTGGTCTCGTCCTCGAGATCATCATGGTGCAGGTTTTCCTCGATGATGACGTTGATCACCGCCAGCGAGATCGCCAGCGGCAGACCCAGCATCCAGGCGAAATACCACATGTGCGTCTCCTTTCAGTAAGCCGATTTCGAGTTCTTGCGGACCTGCTCGACCGTTACCGGGCCACGCATCACGCGATAGCACCAGCTGGTGTACAGCACGATCAGCGGGGTAAAGATCAGCGCGGCCCAAAACATCACCGACAGCGTCAGATGGCTGGAGGTGGCATCCCAGGCGGTCAGGCTGGCATTCGGGTTCAGGCTGGACGGCATCAGGAACGGGAACATGCTCACCCCGGCGGTGCCGATCACGCCGGCCTGGGTCAGGCTGGAGGCGATGAAGGCCAGACCGCCGCGCCCGGCGCGCGCCAGTGCCGAACCGACCAGCGCCGACAGCACCCCCACGGCCGGTACCAGCCACAGCAGCGGCCAGTGATGATAATTGGCCAGCCAGCCGCCGGCATGCAGCGTCACCACCTTGGCCAGCGGATTGGACTCGGCCGAGGGCAGGGCACCGGCGATGATCTGGTAGCCGGGCAACTGGCTGACCCAGACCCCGGCCCCGACGAACAGCAGGGCACACAGCAGACCGGCCAGATGCGCGGCGCGGCGTGCGCGCAGCTGCGGGGCACCGACGGTCTTGATCATCAGGAAGGTCGCCCCCTGGAAGGTGATCATGGCGCTGGACACCAGGCCGCACAGCAGCGGGAACGGTGTCAGCAGGGCCCAGAACGAACCGGTATAGTCGGCCCGCAGGGTGTCGTCGAAGGTGAACGGCACGCCCAGCAACAGATTGCCGAAGGCTACGCCGAAGATCACCGGCGGGATGGCGCCGCTGATGAACAGCGCCACATCCCAGAAACGACGCCAGCTGGCCTGGGGCAGCTTGCTGCGATAGTCGAAGCCGACCGGACGCAGGAACAGGGTCCACAGTACGGCCAGCATGGCCCAGTAAAAACCGGAGAATGCCGTGGCATAGATGAACGGCCAGGCGGCAAACAGGGCACCGCCCCCGGTGATGAACCACACCTGATTGCCATCCCAGTGCGGCCCGACCGTGTTGAGCAGCACCCGGCGTTCGTCGTCGTCGCGTGCCACCCACAGCAACAGGGTGCCGACGCCCAGGTCATGACCATCCATCACGGCAAAACCGATCAGCAGCACGCCGACCAGCAGCCACCAGATAAAGCGCAGGGTTTCATAGTCGAGCATCACTTGGCTTCCTTGACTTGTTCATCGTGGTAACGACCGGTGCCCAGGCTGGCCGGGCCAAGGCGGGCATACTTGATCATCAGCAGCAGCTCGGCGATCAGCAAACCGGTATACAACACCACAAAGCCGATCAGCGAGCCGGCGACCGAGGCCACGCTCAGCGTCGAGGTCGACAGGTGCGTCGGCAGCAGACCGTAAATGGTCCAGGGCTGCCGGCCGTACTCGGCGACAAACCAGCCCAGCTCGCAGGCAATCCACGGCATCGGAATCCACAGCAGCGCCCAGCGCAGCAACCATGTCTTCTGCGCGAAGGTGTTCTTCAGCGAGAACAGCAGGGCGGCGGAGAACAGCAGCAGGAAGCTCATGCCCAGACCAACCATCAGCCTGAAGCTCCAGAACAGCGGTGCCACCCTGGGAATGGTGCTCCAGGCGGCCTGATCAATGATGGCCGGCGTTGCCTGGCGCACATCGGCGACATATTTCTTCAGCAGCAGGCCGAAGCCGAGATTGGCCTGATGCTGCTCGAAGGCGGCACGCAAGGCCGGGTCATCCGGCGCCTTGCGCAGCGCTTCCAGTGCGATCACCGCCTGCTGACCATCGACAATGCGCTCGCGATTCTTGGCCACGATCTGGTTGATGCCCGGAATCTCCTTGGTGGTCGAGCGGGTGCCGATCAGCCCCATGACATAGGGAATCTGCAGCTCATAGTGATTGGTGCGCGCCTGCTGGTCCGGCAGGGCAAACACGGTCAGCCCGGCCGGTGCCGGTTCGGTATTCCAGATCGCCTCAATGGCGGCCATCTTGGTCTGCTGCGACTCACTGACCGTATAGCCGGATTCGTCGCCCAGCACGATCACCGACAGGGCGGCGGCAAAACCGAAGGCTGCGGCGATGCGGAAACTGCGGCGGGCAAAGGCGATGTCACGACCGCGCAGCAGATACCAGCTGGAAATCCCCAGCACGAAACAGGCGGCGGTGACATAGCCGGCGCTGACGGTATGCACGAACTTGGCCTGGGCCGTCGGGTTGAAAATGATGTCCCAGAAGCTCGACAGCTCCATGCGCATGGTGCGGTAGTTGAAATGCGCACCGACCGGGTCCTGCATCCAGCCGTTGGCGATCAGGATCCACAGCGCCGACAGGTTCGAGCCGATGGCCATCAGCATGGTCACCATCAGGTGCTTGGCGCGCGACAGCCGCTCCCAGCCAAAGAAGAACAAGCCGATGAAGGTCGATTCGAGGAAGAAGGCCATCAGGCCCTCGATGGCCAGCGGCGCGCCGAAAATATCGCCGACATAGTGCGAGTAGTAGGCCCAGTTGGTGCCGAACTGAAACTCCATGGTGATGCCGGTGGTGACACCCAGCGCGAAGTTGATGCCGAACAGCTTGCCCCAGAAGCGGGTCATGTCCTGATAGATCTGCTTGCGGGTGATCACATAGACCGACTCCATGATCACCAGCATCATGCTCAGTCCCAGCGTCAGCGGCACAAACAGGAAGTGATACAGCGCGGTGACCGCGAACTGTAATCGTGAAAGATCAACCAATGTTTCTGTCATGGGTGCTCCTTGGAGCCGTTTTCTGCCGCAGCTGGCGCCGCCAGCAGGCGGCTGGCCACCGCCTGGTCGCTGATCGGCGGTCGGTCGGAAAACCAGATCATCCTGATGGTGAGAATCAATACGATCTTGATCACCAGCACGGCGATGATCTCTCGGCGGTAACGGCTCATCATGGCTTTTGTTTTTGAGTGGAAAATCCGGACGGAGTGGGCCATCTGGAAAGCGGCATGGATTCAGCCAACCCGCTGTGCAGAGGACCCCCTTGTCATGATAGGGGGTGGGGGTATCGCTGGGGATGCGACAAATGGTCGCAGGGGAGGGGGCGGCGGCGATGCGCCGCCGGGCAAAGAGCGGTCAGAGCAAGCCCTGCGTCCACTGGCGATAGACGCCAGGCGTGACCCCGAGTGCCTGCTGGAAATGACGCGTCAGGTGACTGGCATGGGTGAAACCACTCTGATTGGCGACCACGCTCAGCGGCAGATCGCCCCGGGCCAGCGCCTTGCGCGCCCGCGCCAGCCGGCGGCGCATGATCCAGCGGTGCGGCGCTTCGCCGACTGAGACGCGGAACATGCGGGCGAAGTGGTATTCCGACAGGGCCAGCTCATTGGCCAGCTCGCCGATCGACAAGTCGCTGTCCAGCCGGGCTTCGATCAGGTCCAGCGCACGCCGGCGCTGGCTCGGAGCCAGTCCGCCACGGATGCGCAGCTTGCGCGGCTGATCGCTGTAGTTCAGCAACAGATGCGCCAGCATCTCGTGGCCGATGGCATTGGCCTCGAGCCGGCTGGCATTGTCCTGCCAGGTGAGGGTGGCCAGCTGGCGCCCCAGCGTCGCCAGACGGCCATCATCGACATAAATCCGCTCGCTCAGACTCAGGGTGCGCGGTTCGCGGTCCAGCATGCGGATCGCCAGATCCCCGAACTGCGCCTGGCTGAAATAAAAGTGAATGAACCGGATGCGGCCGTTGATGCGCCAGAACGATTCATGTTCGGCCGGCAGCAGGCACAGCTTGCCCGGGCCGCCGCGCTGCTCCGGGCGGCCGTACAGATGCACGTCGTAGCCATCTTCCAGATACAGCGACAGGGTATGGTGTGCAGGCCGGTCATAATGGGTATCTTCCAGCTGCTCGCGCAGCCATAGCGCCGCGCGCAGATCATCGCCCAGCAAACCCTCACGCTCCAGATCGGCACGTGAATGGCTGAGGACTTCATACACCGGGCTGGCCGGTCGCGGGTGGTGGATCAGATTCTCCATGCCGTCAGTGTAGCGTCGGACAGGTGCTTTGCGCGTTCATTTTATTGATTCATCAATCAAAAGCGCAGGATTGTGCAATACCCGGCTCCGGCCCGGCGCCATGCTGAAAAAAAGGAGCCGACCATGAATGCCTTTCTGTATCTGTTGACTGTCCTGATCTGGGGCACCACCTGGATTGCCATCAAATGGGAGCTGGGATCCACGCCGATTCCGGTCTCGATCGCCGTGCGCTTTGCCATGGCGGCGCTGGTGCTGTTTGCCATCCTGGCCTGGAAGAAGCGCCTGGCGCCGCCACGAGGACCGGCGCTGAAGCTGGTACTGGCGCAAGGCGTGCTGCTGTTTTGCTGCAACTTCCTCTGCTTCTACAACGCCACGCGCTGGATTCCCAGCGGCCTGGTCGCCGTGGTGTTCTCCATGGCCACCCTGTGGAATGCCCTGAATGCGCGGATCTTCTTCAAACAGCGCATTGCCCCGCAGGTCGTGCTCGGCGGTGCCATCGGCCTGACCGGCATCACCGTCCTGTCCTGGGAGCAACTGGCCGGCGCGTCCTTCTCCTGGTCGAGTCTGCTGGGACTGGGGCTGGCCCTGCTGGGTACGCTGTGCTTTTCCTTCGGCAATCTGCTCTCCAGCCGCCTGCAGTCCCTCGGCCATACCCCGCTGCAAACCAATGCCTGGGCCATGCTGACCGGTACCCTGGTACTGATCGTCGGCTGCCTGCTGGCCGGGGTGCCGTTCCAGCTGGAAAGTGACCCGCGCTACTGGGGCGCGATGCTGTACCTGGCCGTGCCGGGATCGGTGATTGGCTTCACCGCCTACCTGATGCTGGTCGGACGCCTGGGCGCTGCGCGCGCCGCCTACTGTACCGTGCTGTTCCCCATTGTGGCGCTGAATGTTTCCGCCCTGCTGGAAGGCTATCGCTGGACGCCGGCCGCCCTGACCGGCGTGGTGCTGGTCCTGCTGGGGAACGTGCTGGTGTTCCGCAAGCCGGCGGCGCGGGTGGTGCTCAGCGAGGCTCAGCGCGCCCAGGCGAGCTGAGGCCAGTGACGCTCGGCCGCCACGGCGGCCAGTCGGGCATCCGGATTCACCACATGCGCCTGACTGACCGCCTCCAGCAGCGGCACATCATTGATCGAGTCACTGTAACCATGACTGTTGGCCAGCGTTTCGCCTTGTTCGGCCAGCCAGTCGTGCAGCCGGCTGACCTTGCCATGCTGATAAGTCAGCGTGCCGCGGGTGCGGCCGGTATAGCATCCCTCGCGGGTTTCCAGCTGGATCGCCAGCGCGTCATCGACCCCGAGCGCCCGGGCAATCGGCTGCACAATGTGGTCGCCGGTGGCCGAGATGATCACGATGCGGCGCCCGACGGCACGATAGTCGGCCAGGGCCGCCAGCGCCTGCGGGAAGAGGCGCGGCAGGATGCGCTGCTGGATATAGTCGGCTGTCCACGTGGCCACCTCCTGCACTGATTTGCCCTGCAAGGGCTGCATGGTGAACAGCATGTAGTCCTCCATGCCCAGCTGGCCGGCACGATAGTCGGCCATCATCGCCGCTTCGCGTGCCAGCATGTCCGCTGCGGCCAGTCCCGCATCGACCAGATATTGCAGAAACATCGACGAGCTGTCGCCGTCGACCAGGGTATCGTCCAGATCAAAAATCGCGAGAGACATCAGGCAAGCAACTCCGGGCAGTGAGGTTTGGTGTGAGAGAGACCGAGCAGATCGGCCGCGATGCCGCACAGCGCGGTCTGCGTGACCGACACATCGGGGCGGTGGCTGAACGCCCGGCCCAGCACGAACAACGGCACGTCGCGTTCTTCCGGCAGATTGCCGCCGTGCGTGTGATCGTTGTTCATGCCGTGATCGCTGGTGACGAGGATCTGATACCCCTCGGCCAGCCAGGCGGGCAGCAGGTCAGACAGCAACTGGTCAAAGCACCGCGCCGCATTGCGATACTGCGCCGAGTCCAGACCGAAACGATGGCCGGCATCATCGACATTCATCGGATGAATCAGCAGAAAGTCCGGGTCATGCCGGCAGCGCAGGGCTTCGGCATCCAGCAGCAGATGCTCATCCGGATAGTCATCGCTGTGATAGAACATGCCGTACTGAATCGGCAGGCCTGCATCCTGGGTATGGCGGTCGCGGCGGGCGAGATAGGGCGTACGGTTATACAGCTCGCTGATCCAGTGGTACGCCGCCGCTGCGGTGACCAGCCCGGCATCGCGAGCCAGATGAAAAATGCTCTGCTGGTTCGACAGCCGCTGGATGCCGTTGTGGACAATACCACTCTGCACCGGGGTACTGCCGGTCAGGATGCATTCATACAGGGGCCGGGACAGCGAGGGCAGGGCACTGCAGAGGCGATACATCGTTGCCTGGCGTGCTTCGCACAGCCCCAGCAGATAGCCCATGCCATGGCTGGCCACTTGCCAGGCCAGGCCGTCGATCAAAACCAGGATCACTTTTTGGCGCATGAGATCTTCCGTCTGCGGAAACTTTGACTATTGGACTAGGTCAGAAGGTGTCGGCCGATCATAGCCAGCCATGATGACAAAAATATGACTTCAGCCGCCGTTATCCGGGGCATTCATGGCGGCATATCGACGATCATCAATTTGCAATCTTGCCCGAGTACAGTGAAAACATTTGTTTTCTCTGGATTTTGCGATCCAGGATCGATTGTGGACTAGTCCAAATGAGCCAAGTGCCCCGTTCCCAAGCAGCAACCATCCGCGAGTCCCTGGCGGCCCAGATTGACAGCGGCCTGCTGCCGCTGGGCAGCAAGCTGCCTTCCGAGCGCGAGTTGTCCGAACTGTTTTCCACTACCCGCATCACCATCAAGGATGCCCTGCTGGCCCTGGAGGCCGAGGGACGCATCTATCGCGAGGACCGCCGGGGCTGGTTTGTTTCCCCGCCGCGACTGATCTACAACCCGCAGTATCGCTCGCACTTCCATGATATGGTGACGCGCCAGCAGCGCCAGGTGGAAACCCGCGTCCTGTCGGCCTCGACCGTGCTGGCCACGCCGGCCCTGAGCCAGGAACTGTCGCTCGGGCCGCTGGCCCAGCTCTTGCAGATCCGCCGCACCCGCAGCATTGATGGCCGGGTAGTGATGTATGTCGAGCACCATCTCAAGCCCGAGTTCTTTCCCGGCATCCTGCAACAGGACCTGTCACAGTCGCTGACCCTGATCTACCAGCAGCGCTACGACATCCGCTATGGCCGCTCGCGTTTCGACATTTTTCCCAGTGCCGCACGCGGCGAAGTGGCACAAGCCTTGACGCTGGCCGAAGGGAGTCCGATCCTGCTGGTATTTCGCATCAACTATGACCAGCATGGCCGCATCATCGACTGTGATCACGAGTACTGGCGACACGACGCCATCCGCATCACCGTGGACAGCCATGTCGCGGCCGGAGAGTAAAACCGAACCATGCATATCGAACTCGCGCAACTGCCCTGTGAAGACGGCAACCTCAAGGCCAACCTGGCCAATGCTCTGCAGGCCGTGGCCCGCACCGGCAATGCCACGGACCTGATCGTCTTCCCCGAAACCTTCCTCAGTGGTTTTCCGACCCCGGAGAACGTTGCCAGCCTGGCGCAGCCGCTGGATGGCGCGGTGGTCGGCCTGCTGCAGGGCGCCGCGCGCGAGCACAAGCTGTCGATTGCCATCGGCCTGGCCGAGGTGCGCGACGGGCGCTTCTTCAATACCACCATCCTGCTGACCCCGGACGGACTGGCGATGGCCTATCGCAAGGTGCACATGTGGGCCTCCGATCAGGGCGTGTTCAGCCCGGGTGATCGCATCGAGTGTTGTGACTGGCGCGGGCTGCAGGTCGGCAGCCTGATTTGCTATGACATCGAGTTTCCGGAGTCGGCGCGCGCCCTGGCCGCGCTGGGCGCCGAGCTGCTGCTGGTCACCGACGGCAATATGGACCCCTATGGTCCGGTACACCGTCGGGCCATCGTGGCCCGGGCCATGGAAAACCAGATGTTTGCCGTGCTGGTGAATCGCTGCGGCGAAGGCGCCGGCCATCAGTTCCCCGGCCAGAGCGTGGTGGTCGATCCTTTCGGCGAGATCGTCGCCGAGTGCGGGGCTGGCCCGGAACAGCGGGTGGTCGAACTGGACATGACGCTGCTGAGTCGTTCGCGCAGTCAGTATGACTACCGCCACGAGCGCCGCATCGGGCTGGGTGGCGCCATCCGGCAGGATGATCAGGGGCACCGCTGGTTCGAGATTGACAGCACAGAGGCGCACTGAAACCGGCGCCGCCTGCGTTTTGCAGCGAAGTGCTTGTCAAATGTCATAAAGCCAATTACATTGCAAGTCATGGAAAACATTCGCACATTTCTCTCCGGACACTCCGCCGCCCTGCGCGGGGTGTCGCCGTGCGTGTTTGCCAAAGCCAAAAAACAGCTGCTCATCTGACCGGAGCGTGCTGTTCCGTCAGGTGAGCGACGGAACAGGCCCCGGTCTCTGCTTACTCTTGCCCTGCCTCCCGATCGCCCGCTGCTGACGGACCCGAATACGGTCTTGTACTCACAGAGAGGGTGTCAACATGGATTTTTCCGGTATCTGGGTGCCGCTGGTTACGCCGTTTCGCGACGGGGCGGTTGACCACATCGCCTTGCGGGCGCTGACCGAACATTATCATCAGGCCGGCGTGGCCGGCATCGTGGCGCTGGGTACCACGGGCGAAGCTGCTGCCCTGGACGACGACGAACAACTGGCGGTGATCGACAGCGTGCTGGCCGTGGCCGGCGATCTGCCGGTGATCGCCGGTCTGGCCGGCAATCACCTGGGCCATCTGCATGCGCGCCTCAAGGCGTTCTGCCAGCGGCCGATTGCCGGCCTGCTGACCCCGGCGCCGTACTACATCCGTCCCAGTCAGCAGGGCCTGGTCGACTATTTCACCGGGCTGGCCGAACTGAGCAGCGTGCCGCTGGTGCTGTACGACATTCCCTATCGCACCGGCGTGCGCATGGAACTGGATACCCTGCTGACCCTGGCGGCCCATCCGAACATTCGGGCCATCAAGGATTGTGCCGGCTCGGTGGATACCACCCAGACGCTGATTGCCGATGGCCGCCTGCAAGTACTGGCCGGCGAGGACATGAACCTGCTCAACACCCTTTGCATGGGCGGCAGCGGTGCCATTGCCGCCTCGGCCCATATCCGTCCCGACCTGTTCGTGGCGCTGCAACAGGCCGTCGCCGCCTGCGAGTTGCCGCGAGCCCGGGCCATCTTCCATGCTCTGGCGCCGATGATGCGGCTGATGTTTGCCGAAGCCAATCCGGGTCCGGTCAAGGCGGCACTGGCGCTGCAGGGGCGGATTCACAATGAATTGCGGGCGCCGATGAGCGAGGTGTCACAGGCGCTGGCGCTGCGCCTGCAGCAGGGGCTGAGCGCGCTGGATCAGCGTGCACGCGGCCTGGCCGACTGACTAAGGCTGACTTAATCGAGCAATGCGATGATGCGTACCGGAACCCGAACGATGGTGTCGGGTCTGAGTACGATTATCAACATTGCATGCCTTAGTTATTTTAAATATGGAACACCTCAATCAAGCACTGTTTCTCAAGTTGAATGCGGCGGCGGACGCCAACTTTCAGCTGTTTGCGCTGGCCTATCTGTGCGGCGAAATGCTGATCTGGTTTTTACCGCTGATGCTCGTGGCGGGCTGGTTGCGCGGCAGCGAACCGACCCGCCGCGTCATGCTGGAAGTGTTCCTGTCGGCCTTGCTGGCCCTGCTGGCCAACCAGATCATCGGCATGATCTGGCCGCATCCGCGACCCTTTGCCATCGGCCTGGGGCATACCCTGATCGCGCATGTGGCCGATCCATCCTTTCCCAGTGACCACATGACCCTGATGTCGGTGACCGCGGCCAGCCTGTGGCTGCAGGGCTGGCGCCAGGCCGGCCGGCTGTGGGCCCTGATGGCCGTGCTCACGGCCTGGGGACGGATCTATCTCGGCGTGCATTTCCCCTTCGACATGCTCGGCGCCGTACTGGTGGCCTGCATCGTGGCGCGCCTGACGCGGCAATACGGCGCCATGCTGCTCGACCCGCTGCATCGTCGTCTGCAGCGGCGCTGGTATCGGTTGCTGACGCGCTGAGCCGGCTCAGACCAGCACGGCGCTGTGAGGCTGGTGCGCCTTGTCGCGTTCGAAGTCGCCCTGCGGCACCGGCGGGCTGAACAGATAGCCCTGGCCGATGTCGCAGCCCTCCTGCAGCAGGAACTGCCACTGCGCCGCCGTCTCCACCCCCTCGGCCACGACCTGCAAGCCCAGGCTGTGGCCCATGCTGATGATGGCGCGGACGATGGCGGCATCGTTGGCATCGGTCAGAATATCGTGCACAAAAGAACGGTCGATTTTCAGCTGCTCCAGCGGCAGCGTCTTCAGATACGACAGCGACGAGTAGCCGGTGCCGAAATCATCCAGGCTGAACTTCACCCCCATGGCGCGCAGCGTCGCCATCTTGGCGGCGGACTCCGCCATATCGTGCAGCAGCAGGCTTTCCGTCAGCTCCAGCTTGAGCCGCGAGGGGTCGATGTCAAACCGCGTCAGCAACTCGCGGATCTGCGGGACAAACTCGCAGTGCCGGAACTGGCGCGCGCTGACATTCACCGCCATGGTGATCTGGCTCATGGTCGGGCAGGCCTTCCACAGCGCCAGCTGACCGCAGGCGATCTCCAGCACACGCAGGCCCAGCTGGTGCACCAGACCGCACTCTTCGGCCAGGCCGATGAATTGCGCCGGCGGGATCAGGCCACGTTGCGGATGCAGCCAGCGCACCAGCGCCTCGGCGCCGATGATGCGGCCATCGCGGTCAATCTGCGGCTGGTAATACAGCACCAGATGATCCTTGCGCAGCGCATTGCGCAACTCGCTCTCCAGCGAACTGCGCGTTTCCAGCTCGGCCTGGGTGACCGGATCGAAGAAACACAGGGTGTTGCGCCCGGCGGCCTTGGCCTGATACATCGCCAGATCGGCGTGCTTGAGCTGCTCCTCGACCGTGGTCTGATCCTGGTCATTGAACATGGCGATGCCGATGCTCGGGGTATTGTGGAAATCCACCTTGTCCAGCGGGTAGGGCTGATTGAGTGCCGCCATGATCATGTCGGCCACTGCGCGGATCTGGCTGGCGGCCTTTTCCCGCCGCGCGTCCAGATCCTCCAGCAGAATGATGAACTCGTCGCCGCCCAGACGCGCCACGGTATCCTTGGCGCGCACACAGGCCTTGAGCCGCTTGGCCACCATGACCAGCAGACGGTCGCCCATGTCATGGCCCAGCGTGTCATTCAGCAGCTTGAAATTATCCAGATCAATGAACAACAGCGCGCCATGCTGGCGCGAGCGCTTGCAGCTCACCAGCGCCTGTTGCAGCCGCTCCAGCAGTAACTGGCGGTTGGGCAGACCGCTGAGCGAGTCATAGAAGGCCAGACGGCGAATTTCATCCTCCGAGCGCTTGCGTTCGGTGATGTCGCGTACAAAGGCGTAAATCTTGCCGCCATCCCCGCCGGCGCAGGTGGCCGAGATTTCCGCCGGCCAGTGACTGCCATCCTGCCGGCGCATGCGGCATTCAAAACGCTCGCTGCCATGGTGCACGATGCGGTGAATCCGTGCCGCCACATCCTCGCGGGTGGCATTGAGCTCCAGCTCGTCGACCGACAACTGCAGCAAGTCGGCACGGGCATAGCCGCACAGCCGGGCGAAGACATCGTTGGTTTCCAGCAACTGGCCATGATTGTCGATGGCAAAGAAGCCATCGACCATGTTCTCCACCACCTGGCGATACTGATGATCCAGCCGTGATTTTTCCAGCTCGGCATCCATCGCCTGCTTCATCAGTCGCGCGGCCTGGCGATAGGGGGTGATGTCCTTGGCCAGCAGCATCAGATAGCGCACCCCCTGTACCTCCGGCAGGGTGAACTCGCAATCCACTTCCATCATGCGGCCGAAGCTGGACACCATATGCAGCTCATAGTGCTGCGGCTGCCCGGTTTCCAGCGTGCGCAAGGCCACCGTCAGCAGACCGGAGTTGGCCCAGGTGCTGACCTTGCGGAAATTCTGCGCCAGCAATTGCTCACGTGTGGCGCCGGCCAGATCGGCCTGCGCCTGATTGGCCATGATGCACTGGCCATCGCTGTGGTACAGCGACATGCCCACCGGCGCCGTCTCGAACAACTGACGGAAGCGGCCCTCGGACTCCCGCAGGGCCGCTTCCGCTTTCTTGATCGGCGTGATATCCAGAATCAGGGCAAACAAGCCGTGAATCTGATCGTCCTGCCGGTCCGGAATCAGATGAATCTGCGCATGCCAGTGCTGTGTGTTGTCGGCCCGGCTGACACGATAATCAAAGATCTGCGGTGTGCCGGCCAGCGCCTCGCGCAGACGCGGCAGCGCCAGCTGGAAATGCTGAGCCGGAATCAGATCGGCCAGCGGCATGCCGGCCAGCCGGTCGGGGGCAATGCCGTACCAGTCGCAATAGCCCTGGTTGCCGAAGCGATGGCGCAGATCCGGATCGTAATAGCTGATCAGCGCCGGCATATTGTCGAGGATGGTATGCAGCTCCTGCTCGCGCTGACGCAGCAGGGTGGTTTTTTCGGCCACCAGCCGCGCCAGCTCGGCGTGATGCAGCTGGGCTTCGGTGACATCAATCAGTGAGCCGATGATGGCCGGTCGCCCTTCATGCATGAAACGCCGGCCGTGTACCTCGACCACCAGCGGCGAGCCATCGGCGCGCACGGCATTGAAATGGTAGCGCAGCGAGTCGGCCGTCCCGTCCAGACGTTGCTGAATCTTCTCGGCCACCTGCTCGCGGTCCTGCGGCGCCACCAGCAGCATCGAGCGCTTGTCGAGCAGGGCCTCGGCCGAGGCAAAGCCAAAGATGTCGGCAAACGCCTGATTGGCGTAGACCACGCGACCATCCTGCACGATATACACCCCGGTAATCGACTGCTCGACCAGCGCGCGGAACTTGGCCTCCACCTCGGCTTTTTCCCGTTCGGCGCGTTTCTTTGGCGTGATGTCGCGCGAGATGCGCGAAATGCCGATCTGCCAGCCCTGCCGGTCCAGAATGACCGACACCGTGGTGGATATATCCACCAGATGGCCATCCTTGTGGATGCGCTGCGTCTCATAAGCCGGGACATGCTCGCCCTGCCGGACCCGGTCGAGGATCGCCTGCTCATGGGCCAGCAGCCAGGCGGGCACCAGCAACTGCGCCGACTGGCCAATCATCTCTTCCGCCCGGTAGCCGAACAACTTTTCCGCCCCGCGGTTCCAGTGGGTGACGATGGCGCCGTCGCGCGTCGAGACCACCGAGTCGTCGGTGGAGTCGATCAGCTGGGCAAACGCCTCCAGCTTGCGTTCGACCCGGGTGCGCAGGCGCAGCGCGGACAGGGAGCGCTGGCTGAGGGCACTGATGCACAGGCCGGCAGCAGCAAAGGTGGCCAGACTGCTGAACGGTACCGCCGAGCCCGGATAGACCGGCTCCCAGGGAATCAGGGGATCGCTGGCGGACCAGACCCCGATGGCGGTGGCCAGCATGCCCGGGACAAAACCACTCAGATAGGCACTGAGAATCACGGGCAGCATGCCGACCAGCAGCAGGGCGTGCCCGGTCAGCAAGAAGGGGTGCAGAGAGTGAATAACCAGCGGCAGCAGGGCCAGCACGATGGCCAGCACGATTTGCAGAGCGCGGGGCCAGTGCTGCAGCGGATCATCGCTGGCGGAAAACATCCACGTCACGGTTGGGGACTTCCTCCGGGGCAGAGTACATGAAAAATGAAATTGTCATGGCAGTGTACCCGAATGCCCGGGGTGCGCAATATGCATGGCGCATACTGTGGCTGATATGCCCTTTGGGTATCGTTTTGAAATTAATCAAATTTTCAGCATTTAGCACTTCAATCAAAAAAAGAACTGTGCATACTTATCTGGTTTAAAAAGTTTTCAAGTACCCCAAACGGGTTACTTATACAAAATAAAACAAATCATGCCGGCCAGGCGCGGGAAACGATTTAAAATCGCCCTGGCTGACATGCTCATACGACATCCGTCTTCGTCCCCGGCCTCCAGTGTGTTGTGTCGGCGATACGGCGAGGTGGCCAGGTTAACAAGAAGGGGGCATGACCATGCGCAACAATCAACCGGTGACCAAACAAGAGTACGTCATCCCGCAAGGCGTATTCATCTATTCCCGCACCGACCTGAGAGGGATGATCGTCGAGGTCAACCCGACCTTCGCCGAAATCAGCGGCTATGAGCCGGCCGAAATGCTCGGCCAGCCGCACAATATGATCCGTCACCCGGACATGCCGCCGGCGGCCTTTGAAGACATGTGGCGTAATCTCAAGGCCGGCAAACCCTGGAAAGGGGTGGTCAAGAACCGGCGCAAGAACGGCGACTTCTACTGGGTCGTGGCCAATGCGTCGCCGGTACGCGAAGACGGCCAGGTCGTCGGTTACCAGTCGGTACGCACCAGCCCGACCCGCGCGCAGATCGAGGCCGCCGAGGCCGCCTACCAGCGCATCAACGGCGGAGATCGCCGCATCCGCGTGCAGGAGGGCCGGGTGGTCAAGAACCGCTCGCCGCTGATGGAAAAGCTGATCTCGCACGAGTCGCGGCTGTATGGCTTCGTTCTGCTCGCCTTCCTGACCCAGCTGACCGGTGTCCTGTCCGATATGGACCTGATCCCGCAACTCGAACGCTTCCATCAGGGACTGTCGTTCACCATGCTGGCCCTGTCGCTGTACATGGGGATGATCTACCTGCCCAAAGCGCTGGGACGCTTGCAGCGCATCAGCAACTACCTGTCGCACGCCCTGTCGGTCGGTGATCTGACCGACGCGCCGGTGCCGCAGCAGAACGATAGCATCGGACAGGTCTCCGGCCAGCTGGAAACCCTGATGTCGGCCATGCGCGCCACGCTGCAGGTGATTGCCGATGCTTCGCGCGAAGTGAATGCGTCCAGCGACGCGCTGCAGGGCACGGTGGCCCGTCTGGCGACGGCCGCCGAACAGCAGAGCGCTACCTCGTCCGCCGCCGCCGCCGGGGTGGAGGAAGTGTCGGTCTCGATCGGCGAAGTGGCACAGCATGCCGAATCCACCCATGCCGTGGCGGACGAGACCCGGGCGATGGCCGAAGAGGGGGCCCGCCTGTCCGGCAAGGCCACCAGCACCATCCAGGCGCTGGCACAGACCGTGGCGCAATCGGCCGAAACCGTCGAACAACTGGGACAACGTACCGAAGAAGTGGGCAAGGTGGCCGCGGTGATCAAGGACATCGCCGACCAGACCAATCTGCTGGCCCTGAACGCCGCCATCGAGGCGGCACGCGCCGGGGAACAGGGGCGTGGCTTCGCCGTGGTGGCCGATGAAGTACGCAAGCTGGCCGAGCGCACCGCGCGGGCCACCCAGGAAATCGATCACATGATCAGCGGCATCCAGCAGGAAACCGGCAATGCCGTGGACGGCATGCGTCAGAGTGCCGATCAGGTCGGCCTGAGTGTGAGTCTGGTGCATGATGCCGAGCTGTCCCTGCAGCGCATCAATCAGGAGATGCGCCGGACCCAGGAAATGGTGTCGCACATCTCGCATTCCTCCAGCGAGCAGAGCGTGGCCATGCAGTCGATGGCCCAGGGCGTCGAGCAGGTGGCCCATCTGACCGACGAAAACCTGGCCGTGGCCCACCAGACCGAATCCATCACCCATCAGCTGCAAACCAGCGTCGGCAAGATGCGCAAGGCGGTGACGCAGTATCGCGTCTGAGGCCCCGCGGGCCGTGTCTGCCGGCAAGTGGTCCGGTCGCACGGCCCGATTCTGGCTCTTGGCCGCGCCGGCCGCGGCGGCTACAGTCTGCGCTCTGATGTGACGGGAGCGTTCATGAACCGGCAGTACACCTGGCGCTGGCTGGCGCTGCTCATGGCCGTGGTCTGTCTGCCCAGACTGACCATCGATCTCTATCTTCCTTCCCTGCCTGCGATGGCGAGCGAGCTGGCGGCCACCCCGGCCGAGGTCCAGCGCACCCTCAGCGACTACATGATCGGTTATGCCTGCTCCATGCTGCTGTGCGGCCCGCTGGCCGATCGCTATGGCCGACGTCCGGTCTTGCTGGGCGGCCTGGCGCTCTATCTGCTGGCCACCCTGGTCTGCCTGTTTGCCGCGCGCATCGACGTCCTGACCGCCGCCCGCCTGCTGCAGGCACTGGGCGGGTGTTGCGGCACGGTCGTCGGACGCGTGATCGTCAAAGACCGCTTTCCCCCCTCGGCCCAGGCCTCGCTGCTGGCCCATCTTTCCAGTGGCATGGCGCTGACGCCGGTGCTGGCCCCGATGCTCGGCGGCCTGATCGAGACCCATGCCGGCTGGCGCGCCGACTTCCTGCTGATGGCCTTGCTGGGCGCCGTGCTGCTCTGGCTGATCTGGCGCCATGTGCCGGAGACCGTGACGCTACAGACCCGGCAGCAGGCCCGCACGCCACTGGCCCGCCAGTACGCCTTGCTGCTGCGTGACCGCGACTTCCTGCGTCCGACCCTGACCATCAGCCTGGGCTATGCCACCTACTTTGCCTTCATCTCGGCATCATCCTTCCTGTTCCAGCACGATCTGCAGCTCAGCCCCCTGCAATACGCCGGCTGCTTTGCCCTGTCGGTGCTGGGTTATCTGCTCGGCGCGCACCTCATGCGGCGCCTGGCCGGGCGCCTGGCGCTCGATCGCCTGCTCGGGGGCGCCTGCCTGCTCAATCTGCTGGCCAGTCTGCTGCTGTGGCTGAGTGTCCGGATCTGGCCAGCCTCGCCCTGGGCCATCGTGCTGCCGATGATGCTGCTCATGCTCTCGGTCGGGGTGCTGATACCGGCCTGCCAGCTGGCCGTCATGCAGGCCCATCCGCAGCGGGTCGGGACCGCTTCGGGACTGTTTTTCTTCGTGCAGATGAGTTGTGCCGCCCTGTGCAGTACGCTGATCGGCTGCCTGCCCGGCGGCGCCGCAGTCATGGCCGTCGTCATCCTGTCGGCCAGCCTGCTGACCAGTCTGGCGTGGTTCGCGCTGGCGCCGCGCGGCGTCAGGCCGCGAGTGACAGCATAAAACGCCAGGCCATGGTGCCGGCGGTGATGAACATCACCAGCGCCACCCCGCCATCCAGCCAGCGCCAGCTGTTCGGCCGCTCGAACCAGGGCGCCAGCCGCGTCGACAAACCGCCGACCAGACTGAACCACAGCACCGACGCCAGCAGGGCGCCGGCGAAGAACGAGGGACGCGCCTCGGGCAGACAACTGGCCGAGACGCCGCCGATCAGTACCACGGTATCAAACCAGACATAGGGGTTGAGCAGCGTCACCGCCAGAATCGTGCGGATGGCCGCACTGCGCTGATCGGCCACCTTGCCGCCGGGCAGACCGCCGGCCGGACGCAGCGCCGCGCGCAGCGAGCGCAGGCCGAGCCAGGCCACCAGCAAGGCCGACGCCAGCAGCGCCATGCCGACAAAACCGGGAATGGCATTGAGCAGCTTGCCCATGCCCAGTACCCCCAGGCCGATCAGCAGGAAATCACTCAGGATGCAGATCAGAATGATCGGCACAATGTGTTGCCGGGCCAGGCCCTGGCGGATCACGAACGCATTTTGCGGGCCGATGCTGACAATTTGCGAGGCGGCCAGCAGGGCGGCGGAACCAAATACGGCAGGTGAAAAAATCATGCGTCCCCCAGATCAATTTGCGTGGTGTGACGGTCCAGCAGGAAAGGCTGCAGCTCGGCGGCACACGGTGCCAGCTGCGCGGCCAGCCAGTCCATGCCCGGTTGCGGGTCCGGCAGCGTCCGGTCGGGGCGTTCGCTGACAAACACCACATCGCGGGTCTGCCCGGTAATCTTGTGCAGATCCGACTCCAGCCAGTTCAGTGCGCGGCAGACCACCTTGCCCGCCCCGTCCAGCCAGACCACTTCGCCGGCACCGGGCAGCTGTACCTCATCGGGACGGCCCAGCGGCACAAAACGCTCCTGACCCTGCGCCAGCGTCAGGCGCAGTGCGCCGGACAAACAGCGAATATCTTCGCCGCCGAAGGGGCTCAGACTGCGTAGCGAAGCCTGGTTATACCAATCCACCAGCGGGTTGATACGGCGCAGACTGTCGCGGTTGGCCGCCTTGACCAGATAGGCGATCGAGCTGCGGGCATGCTTGTCGCCGGAGAGCTGCTTGTGCAGCGCCTTCCAGTGACGGATGACGGGCTCGGCCTGCTCCTCGGCGGCTTGCGGCCAGGCCGGAAACGCCAGAGCAGCCACCGCCGCCTGATCGATGCCGCGCACCAGCAGGCCGCTGACCTGCATGTCGGGATACTTGGCCAGCAGGCTGGCGTCCAGTTCACATCGCATGATTTCTCCTTGATTGTTCAATATGTTATGCACGCAGTGTGGCAAAAGCGCTTGCCAAGGTAAACAAAACTAAAGATATTTAAGATAGGCTAAAAATATCTTAATGAGGTCGAGATGCAATTTGACTGGCGCAAGGGCGAGGCACTGCTCGCCGTGCTGGAAGAGGGCAGCTTCGAACGGGCGGCCGAACGCCTGCACCTAACCGCGTCGGCGGTATCGCAACGCCTGCGCGCACTGGAGGAAGAAATCGGTCAGCCGCTGGTCCTGCGCAGCCGCCCCTGCCAGCCGACCCCGGCCGGCCGCAAGATCCTGCTCTATCTGCAGCGCAGCCGGCTGCTGGAGCAGGAGTGGCGCGCCGAAATGGCACTCGAAGATCAGGGCTGGCTGTCGGTCCCGCTGGCGGTCAACCACGACTCCATGGCGACCTGGCTGCTGCCGGCGCTGGGCGAGTGCCTGCAACAAGAGCGCATCCTGCTCGACATCACCCTGGATGACCAGACACACACCCAGGGCCTGATGGAGGCCGGCCGCGCCGTGGCCGGCATTGCCAGCCAGCCCGATACCCTGCGTGGCTGTCGGGCCGAGTGGCTCGGCCACATGCGCTATCGCATGGTGGCCAGCCCGGCCTTCGTCGCGCGCTGGTTTGCCGCCGGCTTCACACGCCAGAGCGCACAGCGGGCGCCGCTGGCCGTGTTCGACCGCAAAGACCTGCTGCAATGGCAGGTCCTGCAACAGGTCTTTGGCCTGCCGGCCTCGGTATTACCCTGCCTGTACCTACCCTCCAGCGAGGCCTTCATGCGGGCGATCCTTCAGGGCCTGTGTTATGGCCTGCTGCCGGAGCTGCAGGCCAATGCCGAACTGGCACAAGGCCAGCTGATCGACCTCTTGCCGGCCCATCCGCTGGATGTCCCCCTGTGGTGGCACTGCTGGAACCTCCAGCCCCCGCGACTGGAACGCCTGACCCGCGCCGTCTGTGACGGTGCCCGCAGCAGCCTGCGCCAACCCACGCCCTGACCCCCTTCGGGCTGATCCCGTTCCGGTTTGTGGCTTGCTGTGGCAAGGTGGCTGGCTCATGATGCGTTTTTGTCTTGCGCCGGAAAGGTCATGCCGTGACGTCGTCTGTTTCTCCTGCCGATCATCCTTTTGCCGCCGCTGCCCGTGATGCGGTGTATCAGGCCATTTTCAGCCGCCGTGATGTGCGCGGTCAGTTTTTGCCCGATGCCATTGAGGATGAGGTGTTGGCGCGTATTCTCCTTGCGGCGCATCACGCGCCATCGGTCGGCTTCATGCAGCCGTGGAATTTTCTGCTGGTGCGTTCACCGGCGGTGCGCCAGCAGGTGCATGCCCTGTTTTCCCAGGCCAACGAGGAGGCTCGGGTGCTGTTCAGCGGCGAGCGGCGCGAACTGTACAGCCGCTTCAAGCTGGAGGGGATTCTCGAGTCGCCGCTGAATCTGTGCATTACCTGTGACCGCCAGCGCAGCGGCCCCCTGGTGCTGGGCCGGACGCATATCAGCAGCATGGATCTCTACAGCTGCGTCTGTGCCGTGCAAAACCTGTGGCTGGCGGCGCGTGCCGAGGGGCTGGGCGTCGGTTGGGTGAGCATCTTCGATCAGCAGCGGTTGCAGACGGTGCTGGGCATCCCCGAGCAGATCGTGCCGATTGCCTATCTGTGCCTGGGCAAGGTCAGTCATTTCCATGAAAAGCCCGAGCTGGAGAAGGCCGGCTGGCTGCCGCGTCTGCCCGCCGATGAGCTGGTGTTCATCGATCAGTGGCAGCAGGGCGCCGCGCAGGACGACCCGCTGATAGCCGCCCTGAAGCAGCTGCAACAGGCCGAGTCCGAGGGGCGCTTCCCCGGCTGAGTGCCTTGCCGAGCTTTGCTTCACTGCGTTTTCTCGCTAAAACGATAGAAGGTGCCTGGTGCATGTCTGCCAGGGGGCGAGGCGAGCAGGCAGCAGCGGGGGTGACGCATGGCAAGGTCAGCGTGGTGCCGGATGGGGCTGATGGCGCTCTGGGGCATGTTGCCCTGGCTGGCGCTGGCCTCGACCACCGTGATTCACGCCGTGACGGAAGAAACCCCCTGGGCGTTTGTCAGCAATGGCAAGGTCGCGGGGACCGCCACCGAGGTGGTGCAGCGCACCCTGACGCGTGCCGGCTACCGTTTTCAGCTCAGCCTCTATCCCTGGGCGCGCTCCTACGAAATGGCGCTGCGCCAGCCCGATGTGCTGATCTACCTGATCGCCCGCACCCCGGCGCGCGAGAACCAGTTCAAATGGGTGGGCGAAGTGGTGCGCTTCCGCCCCTATCTCTACAAGCTCAAAGACACCCCGCCGATCACGCTGCACAGTTTGTCCGATGCCATGTCATACAACATCGGCGTGGTGCGTGACGATGTCAGTCAGCAATACCTGCAGAAAAAGGGCTTTCATCGTCTGATCGTCTCCAGCAGTGCGCTGAACAACTTTCAACTGCTGCTGGCCCGTCAGGTACAAATGATGCCGCTGCTGCCCGAGGAGCCGGCCGCCTACTGTGCCAGGCTGAAGGCGGATTGCACGCGGCTGGAAAAAGTGTTCGCCCTGGATGAGCTGACGACCAAGCTGTACATGGCCTATAGCCAGCAGACGTCGGACGAGGTGGTCAACCGTACCCGACAGGCCTTCGAGGCGCTGCGGGCGGCTGGCGTGGTCGATCACATCATGGCGCCGCGCTGAGCGGCCGGTCGGGAGGACTTATGGCGGGCTGGCTGCTTCGGGCGATTGCGGGATTCCTGGCGCTGTTACTGATCCTGCCTGCCTGTCGGGCGGCGGACGAGCTGCTGATCGTGACCGAAGAATTGCCGCCCTACAATTTTACCGATCAGGGCAGCCTGACCGGTCTGAGTACCGAGGTGGTGCAGGCCGTGTTGCATCAACTCGACCTGACGGCCCGCTTCAAGGTGATGCCCTGGGCGCGGGCCTATGAGCTGGCGCAATCCGCCCCCAATGTGCTGATCTACTCGATCACCCGCACCCGGCAGCGCGAGCCGCGGTTCAAATGGGTCGGCAGCGTGGCTCCCGAGGACATCTACTTGTTTTCCTCGGCACAGCACCCCGTGGTGGTGCACCGCCTGCAGGAGGCCAGCCGCTATACCGTGGCCACGGTGTATGAGGATGTGGGCGACCAGTATCTGCGCAGTCTCGGCTTTACCGTCGGCAAGAACCTGCAGCCCAGTGCCGCGTATCAGCTGAATTACCAAAAGCTCAAGGCGGGGCGGGTCGATCTGTGGGTGATGAATCTGCTGGTGGCGCAATACCTGGCACGCCGCGAGGGCGATGATCCGCAGCAGGTGCTGTACCCCAGCCTGCATCTGACCGAGATCAGCGGCGACTACTATATGGCGTTCAGCCCGCAGACACCGGATGCGCTGGTCGAGCGCTTTCGCAAGGGGCTGCTGGCCATCAAGCAGAACGGAACCTTTGACCGCATCAAAGCCAAGTGGCTGATGTAGCGCCGCCGGAAGGAGTCGCCATGTTGCTTGCCACCCGCAATACCCAATCGCTCGGCAGCCGGATGGTGCTGGCCACGCTGGCATTTTGCCTGGTGTTTACCCTGGGTGCGGTGGCCGTCAAAACCTGGCTGGCCTGGATGGACGACGTGACGGCCATGCGTGCTGAATTGCTGCTGGTGGCGCGCATTTACGATCACACCCTGACCAAGGCGATCTGGGAGCTGGATCGCGAATCGGTACAAAGCCATCTGGCCAGCAGCCGGGCTGTACCGGCCATCGGCCGGGCGGTGATTACCATCAACCATGACCAGCAGCCCCCCGAAATCCTCACCCTGACGCGGCCGGGCTGGCAGCCTTCGGCCTATGCCCCGGTAGAAAACCTGCCGCTCGGCTATCAGACCTTTGCCGGGGCCGCGCCGCAGCGGGTCGGCTCCCTCTTGCTGTATGGCGACGAGCGCGTACTGTGGAGCCGGCTCAAAGGTGAGATCACCAACATCATCATCACCCAGGTCATTCAGTCCCTGCTGCTGGCCAGTTTCATCATGCTGATCTTCAATCGTTCGGTGACCGTGCATGTGCAGCGCATTGCCCGCCACCTGCAGGCACTGACGCCGCAGACCCTGGGCGAGCGCCTGCGACTGCAGCGCAAGCAGCCGCTCAATGACGAACTGGCCACCCTGGTCGCCGGGGTGAATCAGCTGCAACACAATCTGTCCGATTACCTGCTGCAGAAGCAGCAATACGAGAGCGAGCTGGCGGCGCACCGCGATCATCTGTCCGAGCTGGTCGAGGCGCGCACCGTCGAATTGTCGGTGGCCAATGATGCGCTGGCGCATTCGGCCGAGACCCTGCGCCAGCTGGGCGACATCGGCAAGGACCTGACCGCCAGCCTCAACCCCCAGGCCATCTGCCAGTCGCTGCACCAGCATCTGGAGGCCCTGATGCCGCTGGATGCCTTTGCCGTGGCGATGCGCACCGCCACCCCCGACCAGCTGGAGCTGGTGTACTGCGTCGCCGACGGTCGCAGCGCCGAGCCGGCCGCGCTGCGGCTGGACCCCGAAGCCGCCCTGATCGCGCGCGCCTTTCTCGCCAGCAGCGAGGCCATGCTGGTGGATGAGACGACACTGCAGACGTCGCCGCTGGGCATCGCCAACCTGCCGCCAGAGCCGATGCGCGAAGCCATCCTGCGTCCGCTGAGCGTGCATGGCCAGCGCCTCGGCGTGGTGATCGTGCTCAGCCATGTGCCGCATGTCTACCACGAGCGCGAGCAGGACATCGTGCGCTCCATCGGCGCCTATGCCGCCATTGCCCTGGGCAATGCCAGCGCCTATGCCGCCGCCGAGGCGGCACGCCAGCAGGCCGACCAGGCGCTGATCGAAGTGCGCCAGGCGCAGGGGCAACTGATCCACTCGGAAAAAATGGCGGCGCTCGGGCAACTGGTGGCCGGCGTGGCGCACGAGATCAACACGCCCATCGGTGCCGTCAAATCCAGCGGCCGCAATATCCTCGATGCCCTCGACCATGCCCTGCAGAGCCTGCCTGCCGCCCTGACCCAACTGGAACCGGCGCAACGCGTATTGTTTCTGCAGCTGCTCGACCTGAGCCGCCAGCCGGGGCAGGTCATCAACACGCGCGAGGAGCGTGCCATCTCGCGTGATCTGGCGCTGCGACTGGCGCAGCACGGCATTGCCGACGCCCGCCAGCGCGCCAGCGTGCTGGTACAGCTCAAGGTGCACGACGATGTCGAACGCTTCCTGCCCTTGCTGCAGCATCCGCAGTGCAGCCAGATCCTGGAGACCGCCTACAGCATCTCCGCCATCGTGATGAATGCGGTGAACATCAACGTGGCGGTCGAGCGCGTGACCAAGATCATCTTTGCCCTCAAGACCTTCTCGCGCTTCGATGCCGAGGGTGAGCTGTGCGAGAGCGATCTGCGCGAGGGACTGGAAATGGTACTGACCATCTACCAGAACAAGATCAAGCAGGGCACGGAAATCGTGCGCCATTTCCGCGAGATTCCGCCGGTGCGATGCTTGCCGGACCAGCTCAACCAGGTCTGGACCAATCTGGTGTCCAACGCCCTGCAGGCCATGAACTACAAGGGCACCCTGACCCTGGGCATCGACGTGGCGGGTAAGTACGTGGTGGTGAGCATCGCGGACACCGGCAGCGGTATGGCGCCGGAGGTGCGCGAGCGGATCTTCGAACCCTTCTTTACCACCAAGCCGGCCGGCGAGGGCACCGGGCTCGGGCTGGACATCGTGCGCAAGATCGTCGAGCGTCATCGCGGCCGCATCGAGGTCGACAGCACGCCCGGGCAGGGCTCGACCTTCCGGGTCTATCTGCCCTGGGGAGAGGCGACATGAGCGGGCAGGGGGCTGAGATGGCACTGGATACCATCCTCTGTGTCGACGATGACAGCAGCGTGCTCCATGCCCTGCGGACCCTGCTGAGCCATCACCTGCCCGGACATGTCGTGATCGAGATCGCCGAGAGCGGCGAAGAGGCGCTCGAGCTGGTGGACGAGCTGGCGCGGGAAGGCCAGCCGCTGACGGCGGTGGTGGCCGACTACATCATGCCCGGCATGAAGGGCGACGAGCTGCTGATCCAGGTGCATGCACGCATGCCCGGCACCGTGACCATCATGCTCACCGGGCAGAGCGACATGCAGGGCGTCAAACGCGCCATCAACGAGGCCAATCTGTTCCGCTTTCTGGAAAAGCCGTGGCAGAACGAGGACATCGTGCTGACCATCCAGGCGGCAATTCGTACCTTTGCCCTGGACCGGGCCCTCAAGCAGCAAGTCGAAGAACTCGCGCGCGTCAACCAGGCGCTGGAAGCCACCGTGGCCGAGCGCACCGATGAGCTGCGCCGCAAGAACCAGGAACTGGAGCAACTGGCGGTGACCGACACCCTGACCGGACTCTACAACCGCCTGTTTGTCGATCAGGTCCTGCTGCAGGCCAGTGCCACGGCCCGGCGCAGCGGCGCGCCGTTGTCGCTGGTGATGCTGGATATCGACCACTTCAAGCTGGTCAACGACCACTACGGCCATCAAGTTGGCGATCAGGTATTGCAGCAGTTTGCGCAGATCCTGCGTCAGCAGGTGCGCGACAGTGATGTCGTGGCGCGCTGGGGCGGGGAAGAATTCCTGATCGTGTGCGCCGGCACCCCGCTCGATGGCGCCCTGGCGGCCGCCGAGAAATGGCGCCGCTGTGTGGAAGACAGCGTGTTTGCCGGTGGCGGCCATTGCACCGCCAGCTTCGGCGTGGCCAGCTGGCGTGATGGCGACACGGTCAGCAGCCTGCTGAGCCGCGCCGATCAGGCGCTGTATGCGGCCAAACAAACCGGGCGCAATCAGGTGCGCTCGTCCGACAGTCAGGCGTGAGAGGATGCATCCGGACAAGGTAGACCGTCAGCAACTGCGGCAACTGACCGACTTGCCGAATATCGGCCCGGCCATGGCGCGAGACCTGCAGCGGCTCGGTGTGCAGACACCGGGAGAGCTGGCCGGACAGGATCCGCTGGCGATGTACTGGCGGTTGTGCGAACTGAGCGGTGCCCGGCAGGACCCCTGCGTACTGGATACCCTGATCTCGGTGGTGCGCTTTGCCGATGGCGCCCCCGCGCAGCCCTGGTGGGCCTACACCGCTGAGCGCAAGGCGCTGCTGGCGCGGCTGGTTGACCCCCCCCTCGGGAGGTGAACCCACCCGGCCTCCACCGTTGAGAAGGGGCCGGCTTTTCGCCGCCTCAGCCATTCCTCCAAAGTGTAGGGTGCCTTCGCCGAAGGCAATGCGCCGTAGAAGGATTGCGCACTTGAAGAGTGCGCCCTACAGCCGCAGGACACATTCGCGTAGGACACATTCGCATAGGATGCATTCGCGTAGGATGCATTCGCCGAAGGCAATGCATCAATGCAATGCGCCAATGTAATACATCAATGCAATGCACCGCAGAAGGATGACCGCGCAAACTTGCCGATCTGTCATCGCTTTCGCTAGGGTATGGGTCGCGGCAATGATGCCGTGAAAAGGCGCGGGCCCGGGGGTGTAACCAGCACCCCCGAGCCCGCTAACCAAACCAACTCGAATCAGGAGTCAGTATGGCTGCCAAGTATGGTAATTCACCCCTGTCCCACTTCACAAATCGCCGTCTACCGCATCCCCCTTTGTTACCGCTGTTTGAGCTGGTTTCCGAGCTGTGCCCACCACGTGAAGCGCTGTCCCAGCCGGGGCTATGCCGCCTGATCGTCGATGGCCGACTCGACTGGTCGCTGGCCAGAGTCCATGGTCAGAGCTGGCTGTATCTGCCGCGTGCGGTGCCGATGCGGCAATTGGCGGGTTGCACGGTGTTGCTGGCGGAGTAGGCATTCAACTGGAGGCCGGGGGGTGTTAAGCCCCCCGGAGGGGCCGATCGGCCACTCGTCTGCGGAGAATGGGGTCAGATCGTTGACCGCCGTTGTTCACCTTGCAGTTGTCCATACAGCAGCAGTCCGGCAAGCACGCCGGCCAGCGCCAGGCCGTACCACACGACGAGTGGCGGTGTGCTGCCGGCTTTGCCCAAGGCTGCGCCGATGCCCACATTGGCCAGTAGCGCCACGACCCCGCCGCTGCTGGCGTGAAAACCGTAGTAGCCCCCCAGTCGTTCGCTGCCGGCGTAGTGAGGCAGGTGGGCGGAGAACAGGGGGTAGCACAAGATCGAACCCAGCGAAAAAACCACCGCCATGCCCAGCACGGCCAGCACCGGCCATGCGGCCAACCAGGGCAGGAGCAGGTAGCTGCTGCCCATCAGTGCCAGGCCCAGCCCCATGCCGCCAGCACTGCCCAGGCGCTGCTGGACCAGATGGGTGGCCGGTAGCTGCAGACACACCCCGATGAGCGCAGTCACGGTGAAGACGCTCCCCAGCAACCAGGTCGCATGCGGCTGGCTATGAATGAAAGCCGGGACCGCCAGGTAGAGCTGCTGGAACAGCAAGGAATAGCAGCTGGCCAGCGCGGTAAAGCGCAGGAAGGGGACGTTGCGGATCAGATGGTGCCATTGTTGCCAGACGCTGGCCGCCACGGTCTGTGGCCGAGGAGGCTCATCGGGCAGGACCCGCCATTGCAACCCGGTCAGCAGCAGGAATATTCCGCCGGATACCAGCCCGGTCAGTCCGTAATGGATGTCGGTTAGCAGCATGCCGGCCAGCGGTCCCAGCAGCATGCCTGCCTCGCTTGCCAGATTGTGCAGGGCAAACGCTTGCTGTCGCTGCGTGGCGTTGCGGCACTCCGCCGCCAGGTAGGCCTGGGCGCAGGGGGTAAACAACGCGCCGGCAAAACCGGTCAGAAAAGCCGCCAGCAACAGCAGCGGCAGGCGCTCGGCCCAACCGAGCAGGGCAAAACCGGCGCTGCGCACCAGGCAGCCGCCGATGATGGCCGGGCGGTAGCCGATGCGGTCGCCCAGAGTGCCACCCAGCAGAAACATGCCCTGCTGGCTGAACACGCGCATGCCCATCACCAGGCCGGCAGCCCAGCCTGCCATGCCCAGCGTGCCGCCCAGGTGCTGGGCCAGGAAGGGCATCATCATGTAGAAGCCCAGATTAAAGGCCAGGCCATTGGCGACCAGCAGCCGTGCGGCCGGGCTGAGCTGCTGCCAGGTTTGGCGATTGGCGGCCAGGGGCGTCAGCATGGGCTGGTCTGCGCTGGTCGCAAGGTACGGATATACGGTTTGCCGTCGCGGTCGTGGTGGATGTCTACCGGCACGTTGTATAGCTGGTGAATCAGGTCGGCGTGCAGAATCTGAGCCGGCGGGCCGAAGGCTTGCAGTTCGCCCGCGGCCAGAACGATGAGCTGATCGGCGTACTGTGCGGCCAGGTTGAGGTCGTGTAACACCACCAGGCTCACCCAGTTTTTGGCACGAGTTTGCTGGTGCAGATGTTCCATCAGTTGCATCTGGTGTTGCAGGTCCAGTGCGCTGACCGGCTCGTCCAGCAGCATGATTTGCGGGTCGCGCAGCAGGACCTGGGCAAACAGCACCATCTGGCGCTGCCCGCCGCTGAGCGAATACATGGCGCGGTCGGCCAGGTGGGCGATGCCAAGCGCTTGCAGGGCTTGCAGGGCGGCCATGATGTCGTCGTCGGACAGGCGCATGCTCAGGCTGTCCAGCCGGCCCAGCACCACCACCTCCAGTACACTCAGGTCCAGCTCTAGCTGGGTGTTTTGCGGCATATAGCCAAAGCGTTTGCGCCAGCGAGCCAGGTGCAGGCGCGACAGGGCTTCGCCGTCAAAGCGGATCTCGCCGCGCTGTGGCGCCAGCTCGCCGAACAGCGCGCGTAGCAGGCTGGTTTTGCCGGTGCCGTTGGGGCCGATGATCACATGAAGTTGGCCGGGCTGCAGTTGCAGACTCAGCTGGCGCACCAGCGGTTGCTTGCCGATGTGCAGCGTCAGGTTTTTCAGCTCAAGCACGTTTGCGCCCCTTTCCCAGAATCAGCCAGATGAAAAACGGCACACCGATGATGGCGGTGACAATCCCGATGGGGAAGAGCGCGCCCGGGATGATGGACTTGGACAACACGGACGATACCGACAGCATGCAGGCGCCGCACAGCGCCGATAGCGGTATCAGAAAGCGCTGGTCTTCGCCAATCAGCATGCGGGCGATATGCGGAGCGACCAGCCCGATGAAGCCGATGATGCCGACAAAGCTGATGGCGGTGGCGGTCATCAGCGCCACCAGGACCAGGGTTTTCAGGCGCAGGCGGGTCACGTCCACGCCCAGGCTGCGCGCCCGGGCCTCGCCCAGGCGCAGGCAGGTGAGCTGCCATGCGTCGCGATACAGCAAGATGGCACACAGGATGGTGACGCCAGCGGTGATGGCGAGCGCCTCCCAGGTGGTCCGCATCAGGCTGCCGAACAGCCAGAACACGATTTGCTGGTTCAGCTCCGGGGAAGACAAAAACTGCAGCAGGGACAGCAGCGACTGAAACAGAAACAACATGGCAATGCCGGCCAGAATGATGGTCTGGCTACTGACGTGCTGCATCAGCGCCAGTCCGAACAGCAAGCTGGCGGCCAGCATGCAGCACACAAACGCTCCCGCCGGGATGGCAATCAGGGGCGGCAGACCAAACCCGCCGCTCACCAGCGCCAGCGCCGCACCGAAGCCGGCCGCCGCCGCCAATCCCAGTGTGAATGGGCTGGCCAGAGGGTTGTCCAGCAGGGTCTGCATCTGAGCACCGCCCAGGCCGAGCGCCGCGCCGACCACCAGCGCCATCAGCGCGATGGGCAGGCGCATGTCCATCACGATCGCGTAGGTCATGCTGTCTGCGCGGGCGGGGGCCAGCAGCGTGCTGACCACGTCGCGCAGTGGCAGCAGCGACGGGCCGGTGGCGACATCCAGCAGCAGACTGCAGGCAATCAGCAGGATAAACAGCAGCAAGAAGCACCAGCGGCGCTTTTCGCGCGTGCGCTGTTGTACCAGGGCGCTCTGCAGCGCGAGAGAGTCCAGCATGAAATCATCCTTGCAAAAAGGCAGGGGGTGGCCTGCAGGGGGAGCGGTGCAGCGCACTCCGCCCGGCAAGCCGGATGAGGCAGGTTTACTGGCCGAGCATGAAGGTGCCCGTGGCGGCGACCGGCAAGTAACGCTGGTAGAAGCGCAAGTAGTTGGCTTCAGGCTGGATGTCCTTGAACAGCGACGGATACAGCGCCTTGGCCATGAACTGCACCATGCTGTAGTCCAGCACGGTGCGCGCGGCACCCTGATAGACGCCGTAGACACGCTGGTTCTTCACGGCAGGCAGGCTGGACCAGCCGTTGCGCTGGCGGTAGCCCTGCAGGCGCTGTTCGGCGACTTTGCGATCCACTCCCTGGCCCAGCAGCATGGCGGTGGGGTTCTTGGCAGATTCGGTGCCGGCGATGAACACCACTTCCGGTTGTGCCGCCAGCACCTTTTCCGGGTTCATCGGGCCATACCACTCCACGTAGGGGGCAGCGATGTTCTCGCCACCCGCCAGTGCGCCCAGCGGACCCCACATGCCCTTGCCGTAACTGAAGCCGTACTCCGACGGACCTTTATTGCCAAACTCCACGTAGAAGCGCGGTTTGGGCAGGCCGGCGCTGGCAATGCGTTGCTGCACCTGGTTAATCGCCTGGGTGTATTCATTGGCGATCCGGGTGGCGCGCTTTTCTTCGCCGGCAATCTTGCCCAGCAGCAGCGTGCTGGCACGGTGGTTGGTGGGCAGCTCCATGTTGTAGTCCACCACCACGATGGGCACGCCCGCCTTTTCCAGGCGTTTGATGTCCGGACCCAGTCCCTTGTATTGCCACTCGGCCAGCACCAGGACGTCCGGCTTCAGCGCCAGTACCTTTTCCACCGAGAAGGTCTGCACTTCGACTTCGCCCACATCGGCCAGTGTCTTCAGCGACGGGCGCTTGGCGCTAAACAGCACCCAGTTGGCCGGGCGCCAGCCTTCCCATGCTTCACGCGAGATCCCGACCACCCTGTCGTATGCCTTTTCGCCGCCAATCGCCATGTAGTCTTCGAAGTAGAAGCCCAGCACCACACGCTTGGCGGGCAAATCCAGTTTGACCTGGCGGCCAACGATATCGGTCACGGTGACCGGGGAGGCATGGGAGAGGGTGGGGAGCGCCAGCAGTGAGGCCAGCAGCAAGGTGTGCTTCAAGGTGCTTCGGGGCATTGCGATATCCTGATTTCTTAATGAGTATGAGAATTATTCTCGTTTGGCAAATGATGAGTCAATGTGAAGCAGAACGTCACGTGCTAAATAAGCACGGAACGGTTGCGCCACAGCACCTGACCGCCAGGTCATGCTGAAATCGATTTCATTTCTGGCAGGATTCACCTCGGCCGCAGGATGCCCGCGAGGCGCGATTGTGCCGGGCAAGCCCCATGCAGCGTGAGTCAAGCTTGTTCTGTTTCTTGTAAATGAGAATAATTGTCATTTTCAGAAAGGAAACGCATGAATACCCGAGCCCGACTCTGCGCTTTGCTCGCCAGCCTGTTGTTATGCAGTCTCAGTGGCCTGGCCGTGGCCAAGCCGGTGGTGATCGAAGACGTGCTCGGCCGCAAGGTCACCGTGGATGTGCCTGCCAAGCGCGTGATGCTGGGCTTTTATATCGAAGACTACTTTGCCGTGGCGGGCGACAAGGGCTATGACCGCCTGGCGGGCATGTCGCGAGGGTGGTTTGTTAAGTCCCGCCCGGCGACCTGGGCCATGTACGTGGCCAGCAAGCCGCAGCTGGCCAAGGTGCCAGACGTCGGCAATGTGCAAGATCAGACCTTTTCCATCGAGAAAGTCCTGGCGACCAGGCCGGATGTCGTGGTGTTGGCAGACTGGCAGTACAAGGCTCTCGGTGCCGAGGTCGCACGCCTGGAGGCGGCGCGCATTCCGGTAGTCGTGGTGGATTACAACGCGCAGACGCTGGCGCGCCACCTGGCCAGTACCCGTGTTCTGGGGGAAGTGACCGGCGAGACGGCCCGCGCACAGCGCATTGCCAGTGATTACCGCCAGGTGGTTGAGACCATCATGCAGCGTGTCGCCAAGGCCAAACGCCCGGCACCGCGAATCTATATCGAGCTGGGCGACAAAGGGCCGGCCGAGTACAGCTACACCTATGGCAAAAACATGTGGGGGGCCATGGCCCAACTGGCGGGGGGAAATAATATTGCCCAGCCGTTTGTCCAGGACTGGGGCACGATCCACCCCGAACAGCTGATGGCCAGCAAGCCGGAGGTCATCCTGATTGCCGGTTATGAGAACGTTACCAGTGCCACGGCCATGCAGATTGGCCAGGACATTCCGGCCGCCACCGTGCTGGAACGCTTGAAAGGCTTTACCCAGCGCGCTGGCTGGGCCGAGCTGCCGGCGGTGAAAAATCAGCGGGTCTATGCGGTGTACCACGGCGCCACCCGCAGCGTGATGGACGCTGCGCTGCTGCAGTACGTGGCCAAGACGCTCTATCCGGACCTGTTCCGCGACCTCAACCCGCAAGCGACTTATCTGGGCTTCTACCAGCGCTACCTGCCTATCCGCCCGCACGGCACCTTCATGATGGGGATCAGTGGCCGCAGCCTGTAAGCCTGCTGGTCAGCAAGCGCGCCGGCCCGCCAAGCAGGGGGCTGGCGCCCCCTCCTTATCCTGTCGCCATCAGGCCAGATCGAAACGATCCAGACTCATCACCTTGTGCCAGGCGGCGGCAAAGTCGCGCACGAACTTCGCCTGACCATCCGCACTGGCATACACCTCGGCCAGCGCCCGCAGCTGGGCGTTGGAACCGAACAGCAGGTCCACTACCGTCGCCGTCCACTTCAGCTCCCCGCTGTGTCGATCGCGTCCTTCCAGGACACCGGGTTGCGTGGCAGAGCGCTGCCATTGGGTGGCCATATCCAGCAGGTTGACAAAAAAGTCATTGCTCAGGGTTTCCGGCCGATGAGTGAGCACACCATGGTCGCTGTGGTCACTGTTGGCATTCAGCACCCGCATGCCCCCGATCAGCACGGTCATTTCCGGTGCGGTCAGCGTCAGTTGCTGTGCCTTGTCGATCAGCCATTCCGCTTGCCTTTCCTCCTGCCCGGCGCGGACATGGTTGCGGAAGCCATCGGCCACCGGCTCCAGCACGGCGAACGACTCAACATCCGTCTGCGCTGCCGTGGCATCGGTCCGGCCCGGCACGAAGGGCACCTTGACCGGATGGCCGGCTTTGTCGGCCGCGGCTTCTACCGCGGCACAACCACCCAGCACGATCAGGTCCGCCAGCGAAATCTGCTTGCCATCGCGCTGAGCCTGGTTGAAGGCCTGCTGGATGGCCTCGAGCTGGCTCAGCACCTGCGCCAGTTCCGCCGGCTGGTTGACCGCCCAGTCCTTTTGCGGTGCCAGCCGCAGTCGGGCGCCGTTGGCCCCGCCGCGCTTGTCGCTGCCGCGGAAGGTGCTGGCCGAGGCCCAGGCGGTACTCACCAACTGGGACAGGCTCAGGCCGCTGGTCAGCAGCCGGGCCTTCAGCAGGGCGATGTCCTGCTCATCCACCAGCCGATGATTGACGGCGGGGACCGGGTCTTGCCACAGCAGCACTTCGGCCGGTACGTCCGGGCCGAGGTAGCGGGTACGCGGGCCCATGTCGCGGTGGGTCAGCTTGAACCAGGCGCGGGCGAAGGCGTCGGCAAACTGTTCCGGGTGCTCAAGGAAACGGCGGGCGATTTTTTCATACGCCGGGTCGAAGCGCAGCGCCAGGTCGGTGGTCAGCATGGCCGGCGCATGGCGACGCGAGGGGTCATGGGCATCCGGCACCGTGCCGGCCCCCATGCCATGCTTGGGCTGCCACTGGTGCGCGCCGGCCGGGCTGCGTGTCAGCTCCCATTCATAGCCGAACAGATTCCACAGGAAGTTATTGCTCCACTGCGTCGGCGTGGTGGTCCAGGTGACTTCCAGTCCGCTGGTGATGGTGTCCGCCCCCTTGCCACTGCCAAAGGCATTGTGCCAGCCCAGTCCTTGCTGCTCGATGCCGGCGGCTTCCGGTTCGGCCCCCACATGCTGACTGTCGGCGGCGCCGTGGGTCTTGCCAAAGGTATGGCCACCGGCGATCAGCGCGACGGTTTCCTCATCGTTCATCGCCATGCGGGCAAAGGTCTCGCGGATATCGCGCGCCGCGGCCAGCGGGTCCGGATGGCCGTTCGGCCCTTCCGGATTCACATAAATCAGCCCCATCTGCACGGCGGCCAGCGGGTTTTCCAGCTCGCGCTCCCCGTGATAGCGCTGGTCGGCCAGCCAGCTGCGCTCCGGCCCCCAGTAAATGTCTTGTTCCGGCTCCCAGATATCTTCGCGGCCACCGGCGAAACCGAAGGTCTTGAAGCCCATGGATTCCAGCGCCACGTTGCCGGCCAGAATCATCAGGTCGGCCCAGGACAGGCTGCGGCCGTATTTCTGCTTGATCGGCCACAGCAGGCGCCGTGCCTTATCCAGATTGACGTTGTCCGGCCAGCTGTTGAGCGGCGCAAAGCGCTGATTACCGGTGCCGGCGCCGCCACGGCCATCGCTGATGCGATAGGTGCCGGCACTGTGCCAGGCCATGCGCACAAACAGCGGACCATAATGGCCGAAGTCGGCCGGCCACCAGTCTTGCGAATCCGTCATCAGTGCCGTCAGGTCGCGCTTGACGGCGTCCAGGTCCAGTTGCTTGAAGGCTTCGGCATAGTTGAAATCGGCCCCCAGGGGATCGGACTTGGCCGAGTGTTGGTGCAGGATGTCGAGTTTGAGTTGCTGCGGCCACCAGTCCGCATTGCCGGGGGCGGCGGCGGTGGTGTGTTGGCGGACATCGTGCGCAAACGGGCATTTGGCTTGGCTGGACATGGTCTTTCTCCTTGCTCATGGATGGCGGTTTTGTTGTTATAGTTTTATTGTATTGCCGCGTAATTACCAATTTTAATTTGCTATTGATGCCATAGGGGGAGGGTGGTTGGCGCACCTGGCGCGTGCGCCAACCGCTTGTGCGTCGGACATCTTGCGGTCTGGGCGAGCGGCACCAGGTCATGATCGCGTCGACAGCTTCAGCATCCCGACGATTACCCAGGCCATGCGTGTGGCGTCATTTCCCGTGATGTGGGGCAGTCAGGCCAAAGCGATCGTGCACATGCCCGTGCCGCTTGGCCAACCTTCTGTCCGGGTGGGGCGTGGGCCGACTGTGCGACAATTGCCAAGCACATAAAATTATCAATAGTTTATGGCAAAAGAATAATCTGTTGACTAGGCTTCGAAAGTCGCCGTGTGCGGCATGCCTTGCCGTTCAAACGAATACCGAAGGAGTCACATGAGCCCCGCCAAGCCGCCGAAACCCAAGAAGCCACCGAAGACGCCGTCGACCACCACCGGTCAGCCGGTGTCAGGCTTTCCCATTCAGTTCACCTGGCAAAACGTCTGGCAACCGGTCTTCGACCTGCAAACCGAGTTGGTGCGCAACCATATCCAGCGCGCTCGCGCAGCCGGCAAATCGGTGATCTACATGAGTCTGCCGGTTAGTACCGAAGCCGGCGGCTTTCAAGTCACCAACGTCGAAATCGCCCAATTCACCCATCGGCGTCTCAGCAACGAATGGGGGGATGGCTTCTTCTTTCTCAATCCGGCCGACTTTCAGTTGCACTCGCAGTCGGGCGCCAGTCAGCTGTCGCAGCATATTGCCTATTTGAGCCAGCAGGGCATCAAAGACCTGCCGAGCCAGAATGCCGAGGGCCAATTCGAGCCGGTGCCATCCGGCGGCAGTTACATGTATATGTGGACCAAAGTGCTGGTGACGAATGCCGCCCGCACGGAGTGGTATATCGATTACCAGGGCCAGGTCAGTACCCGCAGCCTGGCGGCCAATCTCGGTTACGACTTCGATGGTGTCTATTTTCTCGGGCCCTCCGACGTGCGCGCGTTCTTTACCCAGCGCGAAGCCAGTATCACGGCAGGCATCGAAAGCTATTTCGCCAGCAAGTTGGCGCTGGACCCGCGCTTTCAGGCGTTCTACAACGCTGGCGCCGGTACGAGCAAAGCCACGCCGGCGCAAGTGCAGGAAGCGTGGCAGAACGCGCGGCGCGAGTTCATTCGTTACTTCGCACTGCGTGCCAGCAGTAATTTCGCTATCGGTTGTCATGACGAATGGAACATTTTCCAGACGCTCAACGCCATGCGCTATGCCGCCACGAGCAACACCGGCAATCAACTGGCGGTGTTTTTCGACGGTCGGCAAGTATCACCAGCGGCGACCACCATCTCGATCCCGCCTGGCTTTGCGGTGAACTCCTGAATCCCGGGGAAACAGTCGCGTTTCGCTGTATTGCATTGGTGCATTGCCGTTGGTGAATGCACCCAGTCCGGCGTCGACGGGTGTTTGATCTGGACGTACACATCCCCGTCCTGCCCTGTGCGCTTCAGGGCATAGCACACGTCACCACAATGGCTGCACCGTACTGGCTCGACGAAGCTGCCGCAGGCTGTCGCGCGGGTACCCGCGCGACAGGCCGGGCGGCAGATGACACGGCAGGAAGTCGCGGGCGGTGTCCGGGATGGTTAGACCACGACACGACGCTCATGCCTTGATTCGAGGCGCGATGTGTCGGGGGGCGTTGTGCGCTTACATGTCTGTATTTGGTGCAATGACCTTTGGCGACTAGCATTGTATAAATGGTCAAAAACAAGGATCGGCCTCTATGCATCTTGCGCGATTGTTACGCCAGCTGTTGCTCGGGATGCTCATCCTGCCGATCCTGGCCAAGGCCGAGACGGTGGAAGTCTATGCGCTGCAGGCTATGCCTTATTGCGGATCCAGTGGGGGATACGCCACCGGATTGGCGATAGAAATCCTGCAGGCGGCTACCCGCTATGGTGCACCGGAATTTCACTTCCGTTTCGATGTCCCGTGGCGAAGAGCGCAAGAGATGATCCAGCAACAAGGCAATGAACTATCCGGCATCATTCCCTTCTCCCGCACTGCGCAGCGAGAAAGCAGCTATCGTTGGCTGGCAAAGCTGCTTGTGACCCAGTCGCACTTCTATTCCTACATGCTGCCACACCCCATTGCTTCCATCGACGAGGCGCGAAGGGTGGACATTGGGCTTGTCAGAGGGCACGCGCTGATTGGCGAATTACAGGCGGCCGGGTTCTCGCTGCTGGACACTGGCGCGGAAAACGCCAGCAGTAATGTCCGAAAACTGTATCACCATCGTGTTGTGAGCATTGCAGATTCGGATCTCATTGTGCGCTATTACTGGAAAACCATGGGCTATCCTGAAGGCGCCTTGCAGATGGGGGCCGCCTTCGGGCCGCCAACCGGGGTCTATCTGGCCGCAGGGCTGCATTTCCCCTATGACACCGAGCAGCGTATCCAGAAGGCCTTTGCTCGACTTCAATCCAGTGGGGAACTCGCGCAAATTCTGGCCAGGTGGTGAATCGTCACATGTCGTCACGTGAGTTCCGGCGTGGTATCGCTGGCAGGAGATGAGGATGGCGTGCCATGGGCGCATTGCAATGATGCATTGCCATTCGGCGAATGCATCATTGGCGCATTGCATCGGCGCATTGCCTTCGGCGAATGCACCATTGGCGCATTGCATCGGCGCATTGCCTTCGGCGAATGCACCCTACGCGAATGCACCCTACGCGATGCATTGATGCATTGCCATTCGGCGAATGCATCCTACGTAGGGCGCACTCTTCAAGTGCGCCGTTCACATTGCATCGGCGTATGAAGCCCCCATGTTCCCGTTGCATTCAGGAACGGGAACGCGGTGTACCCGGTTGAAACCCTTGCCAGACAAGGCTGTTCCCGCTGTTCCCGTTCGTTTTAAGCAAGAAAGTAAAGAGAGGGGGAGAGGGGAGGAATTGATCTGTTATGTAGGTAATTAGTATTTGTATGTATGCCTATATATATTTATATGTATTTGTCATTCTTAAACATCTCTCCCGTACAGTATTTCACGTGATCTCGGTACCTATTCCCCTCTTTACCTCAAAAGGCACGGGAACAACGGGAACAACGGGAACAGCCTTGTCTTGCAAGGGTTTGCGGCGAGCGTCCCTGTTCCCGTTCCAAATTGGCAACGGGAACAGGGAGCTGTCGCGCCAGGTGCCGTCCGCCTGCTCGCGGCGGAAGCCGACGCGTTGCAGGGGGCGCCGTGGCAGCGGTTCGTCTCTCTCGTTGTGCCAGGGCGAGCGAGGCTGGAGCACAGGTGCGGCTGAAACGTGATGCTGACGCGGGCTGGGCGATACGTGAGGCGCAGCAGGTCTTGGCGGGGCGGGAGGGGGGCAAGCTCAGCACCGGGCGCGGTTGCTGGCGGACTGGCTGGGGCGGCAGCGGTGGGAGATGAAGTACGAGGGGGTGTGGGGGGCGGGTAAGGTGACCGCTCGGCACGAGTAGGGCACATTCGCGTAGGGTGCATTCGCGTAGGGCACATTCGCGTAGGGCACATTCGCGTAGGGTGCATTCGCCGAAGGCAATGCACCGCAGAAATGCACCGCAGCAATGCACCGCAGAAATGCACCGCAGCAATGCGCCAAACCGACCCCTCCGGGGGGCTTAACACCCCCCGGCCTCCAGTTGAATGCCTACTCCGCCAGCAACACCGTGCAACCCGCCAATTGCCGCATCGGCACCGCTCGCGGCAGATACAGCCAGCTGTGGCCATTGACCCTGGCCAATGACCAGTCGAGCCGGCCATCGACGATCAGGCGGCACATGCCGGGTTCGGCCAGCGCCTCACGTGGTGGGCACAGCTCGGAAACCAGCTCAAACAGCGGCATGAACGACGACGGATGAGAACGGCGATTTGTGAAGTGGGACAGGGGTGAATTACCATGCTTGGCAGCCATACTGACTCCTCGTTCGAGTTGGTTTGGTTAGCGGGCTCGGGGGTGTTACCAGCACCCCCGGGCCCGCGCCTATTCACGGCATCATTGCCGCGACCCATACCCTAGCGAAAGCGATGACAGATCCGCAAGTCAGCGCGGTCATCCTGCCTGGAGAGCACCGTAGGGCGCACGCTTCAAGTGCGCCATCAATCTGCGGGGAGTGGGCGGTGGCGGATGGTGCTGCTTAAGGTGGAGCCTTGGCGGGGTGGTGTAAGGTCTTGCGCGGGCTGCTGCGTTGTCATGATGGATCTGATGTTCATCGCAAAGTGATGACGGCGAGGACAGGATAGACCGCGAAAGAGGGGAAGACTGGTGGACCGGAGGAGGATCGAACTCCCGACCTCTGCATTGCGAACGCAGCGCTCTCCCAGCTGAGCTACCGGCCCGAAGAATGGCATAAATTCTAAAGAGGCCGCTCTGGGCTGACAAGTTTGTTCCCGCCTTTTCAGAGTGATCCGTGGCCTGCTGTTGCGACGCAGCAGAAAATGCCGGATATGCCGCCATGCTGCTTGCTTTTCTTGTCCGCTTGCGGCATTAATCGAAGCTCGACATTCCACAAAATTCAAAAGACAAAGAGCATGGCACTAATCGTACAAAAGTACGGGGGCACGTCAGTCGGCACCACGGAGCGTATCAAGAACGTGGCTCGGCGTGTCGCCCGTTGGAAGGCACAGGGGCATGATCTGGTGATCGTGGTGTCGGCGATGAGCGGCGAGACCAATCGCCTTATCGCCCTGGCCAATGAGATCCAGGCGCAGCCGGACCCTCGCGAGCTGGATGTGGTGGTGTCCACCGGCGAGCAGGTCACGATCGGTTTGCTGGCCATGGCACTGCAGGAGATCGGTGTTCCCGCGCACAGCTATTGTGGCTGGCAGGTGCGGGTCACGACCGACAGTTCGCATGGCAAGGCGCGTATTCAGTCCATTGATGAAGAAGAGATCCGCAGCGATCTGGCCGCCGGCAAGGTGGTGATCGTGGCCGGCTTCCAGGGGGTGGATGAGCTGGGGCATATCACCACACTGGGGCGCGGTGGTTCGGATACCTCGGCGGTGGCGCTGGCGGCGGCCCTGGGGGCGGAGGAGTGCCAGATCTATACCGACGTGGACGGGGTGTATACCACCGATCCGCGTGTGGTGCCGGAGGCGCGCCGGCTGAAAACCATCACGTTTGAAGAAATGATCGAGATGGCCAGCCTGGGCTCCAAGGTGCTGCAGATCCGCTCGGTGGAGTTTGCCGGCAAATACCGCGTTCGCCTGCGGGTGTTGTCCAGTTTCGAAGAGGACGAAGGTGAAGGTACGCTGATTACGTTTGAGGAAGATGAGAATATGGAAAAGGCAGTCGTGGCAGGCATCGCATTTGACCGCAATGAAGCGCGCATCAATGTCAAAGGGGTGCCGGACAAGCCGGGCATTGCCTACCAGATTCTCGGCCCGATTGCCGACGCCAATATTGAAGTGGACATGATCATTCAGAATGTCGGCGAAAACGGTACCACGGACTTTTCCTTTACCGTGCCGCGCGGCGAGTTCCAGCGTTCGCTGACCATTCTGCGCGATGTGCAGGCTCATATCGGTGCCGCCAAGATTGATGCCAATGACAAGGTGGCCAAGCTGTCCATCGTTGGTGTCGGCATGCGCTCGCACTGTGGGGTCGCATCGACCATGTTCCGTACCCTGGCGGAGGAGGGCATCAACATTCAGTTGATCTCCACGTCGGAAATCAAGGTGTCGGTGCTGGTGGATGAAAAGTACCTGGAATTGGCCGTTCGCGTGTTGCATAAAGCTTTTTCCCTGGATCAGGAAGATTAAGGCTTGACAGAGGGAGCGGCATTCCTTAATATCGCAACCCTCTGAACGGAGAAATGGCCGAGTGGTCGAAGGCACACCCCTGCTAAGGGTGCATACGGGCAAAACCTGTATCGAGGGTTCGAATCCCTCTTTCTCCGCCAGACCTCCCGCGCACCCGTAGCTCAGTTGGATAGAGTATCTGGCTACGAACCAGAGGGTCGGGCGTTCGAATCGCTCCGGGTGCGCCACTCCTGGTCCCCATCGTCTAGAGGCCTAGGACATCGCCCTTTCACGGCGGTAACCGGGGTTCGAATCCCCGTGGGGACGCCAAGGACCGGTTAGTATTCAAGAAGCACCTGATCTCGTCAGGTGCTTTTTTGTTTTCTGCGCCCGGTTGCCTTCCTTATGCATCTGCATCCCATATGATTGTTTTGAATATGCCTATGTTCTTTTTATCTAGCTGTGGATAAAATGAAATGGACTCTTCGCTGGAATGACGATGTATCTCGCTAATCTGCTATGGCAATGGTTGCTCGGCATGCTGCCGGGGGAAGTCGAGCCGAATGAAACCGGCTGGCTGGTCAGCCCGCGCCTGCACATGCCGTTGATCGTGTTCCGGCGTGCTCAGATGATTCTCAATCGGGTGCGGCTGTTTGCTTCGCTGTTTGCGGTGCTGACGCCGCTGTGGGTGGTGGTGGATATGGTCACGCTGCCCTTGTCGCTGTGGCTGCGCCTGGCGCTGCTGCGTCTGGTGGCCACCTGTGCGTTTGTCGCGCTGGTGGTGCTGCTGCCGCGCAATGGGCGCATGCGCCATGCCTATCGTGCCATGGTGGCGCTGTTTGCCATTCCGACGGTGTTCTATCTGGTGTCGCACATGTTGCTGGTGGATCAGCACTTGCAGGGTGCGGCGGCCGCGATGAGTGCCGGTTATGCTTTCCTGCCGTTTGTGTTGCTGGCGGGTATGGCGATTTTCCCGCTGACGTTGATCGAGACGGTGTTGTTTTCGCTGGCGGTGCTGGCGGCCAATATGGTGGCGTATGCCTTTAACTGGCATGAGGTGAATTTGCCGTCTTTTGGTGCGCAGCTGTGGTTGCTGGTGTTGCTGGCGGGGGTGGGCAGTCTGGCCAGTCTGAGTCAGCTGGCTTTCATTATTGCCCTGGTGAATCAGACGATTCACGACCCGCTGACCGGCATGTTTTCCCGTCGCAGCGGCGAGGAGCTGCTGGCGCTGCAGCAAAGTTATGCCCGGCGCCACAATACGCCGCTGTCGGTGGCATTTGTCGATCTGGACAGTTTCAAGAAGATCAATGACGAGTATGGGCACGAGGCCGGCGACCGGGTGTTGCAGCAGGTCAATCGCTCGATTTCGCGCAGTCTGCGCCATGGTGACATTCTGATTCGCTGGGGCGGCGAGGAGTTTTTGCTGCTGATGCCGAATACCGATATGCAGCAGGCGCGTCAGGCGCTGTTGCGGGTGCTGGAGAATGGGCTGGGACGGCGGCCGGATGGTTCGCTGCTGACCTGCAGCATCGGGCTGGCCGAGCGGCAGGCAGATGGCCTGGAGGACTGGCATACGCTGGTGGAGTTCGCCGATGTCCGTATGTATCAGGCCAAGCGCGATGGCGGCAACCGGCTGGTGACGGCAGCGGAGCAGCGTCAGGCCGGTGCCTTGCAGCTTACGCCTTGATCATGTCCTGCAGCTGGCGGGCGACTTTGAGCGTGGTGGCGGATTCCTGCTCGGCGGAGTAGGCGATATGGGTCACGGCGTCTCGCAGTGCGACCAGCTCGTCCACAATTTTGGTTAATGCCTCTTCGGCGCGGCGGAAGTCCTGTTCGGTGGTTTCCACTTTTTGCCGTCCGTCTTCAATCACGGCCACGTTTTGCTTCACCTCGCGCTGGATGTCGCCAATCATGGTGGAGATCTCGCCGGTGGCTTTGGCGGTGCGTTCGGCCAGTTTGCGTACTTCGTCGGCCACCACGGCAAAGCCGCGTCCCTGTTCGCCGGCACGTGCGGCTTCGATGGCGGCGTTCAGTGCCAGCAGGTTGGTCTGGTCGGCAATCTCGCGAATCACGTTGACGATCTGGCCGATGGTTTCCGAGCGTTTGCCGAGTTCTTCGAGGTTCTGTGCCGTCTGGCGCACCATGTTGCCGACGCCGTTCATGCTCTGGCTGGTCTGGCTGAGGATGTCGACGCCGGTGTGGGACTCGGCCAGCATGACGCTGGCGGATTCGGAGACGGAGGCGGTCTGTTCGGCGACTTCGTTGATGCTGTGGCCGAGGCTGGTCATGCTGCCGGAGACTTCGGCCACGCGGCTGCGCAGGTCGCTGCGGTGGCTGTCTTTGTCGGCCTCGAGGGCGCGGGCGCGTTCTTTGGCGGTGACGTCCATGAAGGTGGCGAGGAAGCAGTCGATTTCGCCGGGGCGTTCGCTGTGCCAGAGGGGTTCCAGCCGGGCTTTGAAGATCAGCTCGCCGATCTGCATCAGGGCTTCGTGTTCGCTGATGCGGCGCGCCTTGAGGTCGGCAAACAGTGAGCGGCTGCGTTGCGGGTCCTGGTGGAGTTGGTGGATGCTCTGGCCGAACGCGTTCTGCACGTCGTGGCCGTTGTTGAGGTGACGGTTGAGGGCTTCGCGGTGCTGGTTGAAGGCCTGGCGGGCGGTACGGTTCATGTAGAACACCAGGTTGTCCTGGCTGTTGTCGGCCAGCATGACCAGGTGGTCTGACAGGTCGAGTACGCTTTTCAGGCGTGCCAGCTCGGTACGCTCCGCACTGGTGTTGTCCCGCTGTTTGCCCCATCCGAACATGTTCACTTCTCCTGGTTTTTGGTTTTCTGACAGTTTCTCGGACGCATTGATTCATATTACGACATCTGCGTGGCTTCGCAGGTCATGACATGCGCATTGTGGTGCGGAAGTGCAAAAAAAGCAGCCGCGAGGCTGCTTTGGGTGGCTTCGGTGTCGATCAGCGGGTGATCGGCTTGTAGCGGATGCGCTTGGGTTTGGCGCCTTCTTCGCCCAGGCGCTTTTTCTTGTCGGCTTCGTATTCCTGGTAGTTGCCGTCGAAGAAGGTCCATTTGGAGTCGCCTTCGCAGGCCAGGATGTGGGTGGCGATCCGGTCGAGGAACCAGCGGTCGTGGCTGATGACCATGACGCAGCCGGCGAATTCGAGCAGGGCGTCTTCCAGGGCGCGCAGGGTTTCCACGTCGAGGTCGTTGGAGGGTTCGTCGAGCAGCAGGACGTTGCCGCCGGCGATCAGGGTCTTGGCCAGGTGCAGGCGGCCGCGCTCACCGCCGGAGAGCTGGCCGACGATTTTCTGCTGGTCGGCGCCCTTGAAGTTGAAGCGGCCGATGTAGGCGCGCGACGGGGTTTCGTAGCGGCCGACGGTCAGCAGGTCGTGGCCATCGGCGATTTCGTCGAAGACGGTCTTGTTGGCGTCGAGCGAGCCGCGGCTCTGGTCGACATAGGCCATTTTGACGGTCGGGCCGATCTTGACGCTGCCGCTGTCGGGTTGTTCCTGTCCGGCCAGCATGCGGAACAGGGTGGACTTACCGGCGCCGTTGGGGCCGATGATGCCGACGATGGCGCCGGGCGGTACCTTGAAGCTCAGGTCGTCGATCAGCAGGCGGTCGCCGAAGGCTTTGCTGACGTGGTCGAATTCGATGACTTCATTGCCCAGGCGTTCGCCGATCGGGATGAAGATTTCCTGGGTTTCGTTGCGGCGCTGGTATTCCTGGCTGGACAGCTCTTCGAAGCGGGCCAGACGGGCCTTGGACTTGGCCTGGCGTCCCTTGGGGTTTTGCCGCACCCATTCCAGTTCTTTCTTGATGGCGCGCTGGCGGGCGGATTCGCTGTTTTCTTCCTGTTTCAGGCGGGCTTCTTTCTGGTCGAGCCAGGAGGAGTAGTTGCCCTTCCAGGGGATGCCGTGGCCGCGGTCGAGTTCGAGGATCCATTCGGCGGCGTTGTCGAGGAAGTAGCGGTCGTGGGTGACGGCGACCACGGTGCCGGGGAAGCGCACCAGGAATTGTTCCAGCCATTCGACGGATTCGGCGTCGAGGTGGTTGGTCGGCTCGTCCAGCAGCAGCATGTCGGGTTTGGACAGCAGCAGGCGGCACAGGGCGACGCGGCGTTTTTCCCCGCCGGAGAGATGGCCGATTTTGGCGTCCCAGTCGGGCAGGCGCAGGGCGTCGGCGGCGATTTCCATTTGCTGGTTGGCGCTGCCGTCGCTGGTGGCCAGGATGGCTTCGTATTTGGCCTGCTCGGCGGAGAGGAAGTCGAAGTCGGCGTCGGGTTCGGCGTAGGCGGCGTAGATCTCGTCGAGTTTTTTCTGCGCCAGCATGACGTCGCCCAGGCCTTCTTCGACGGCTTCGCGGACGGTGTGCTCGGGGTTGAGTTCCGGCTCTTGCGGCAGATAACCGATCTTGATGCCGGGCATCGGCGTGGCTTCGCCTTCGATTTCTTTGTCCAGGCCGGCCATGATGCGCAGCACGGTGGATTTGCCGGAGCCGTTCAGGCCGAGCAGGCCGATTTTGGCGCCGGGGAAGAAGCTGAGCGAAATGTCCTTGATGATCTGCCGTTTGGGCGGGACCACCTTGCTGACACGCAACATCGAAAATACGTATTGAGACATGTTTATCTGCCGAAAGCTAAGTCAGAAAAAGAGGGATTTTACCACGCGGTCAGCGGGTGTATTCCTCGAGCAGGGTATCTTGGGCGCAGCGTAAGCGGCCGCGCACGTTTTTGCGCCGGTAGCTGCCGTCGGGCTGCATTTCCCAGGCGTTGACGTTGTCTTCCAGGTAGAGGCGAAGGGCTTCCTTGATCAGGCGGCGCTTGAGTTTGGGGTCGATGATCGGCACGCAGCTTTCGATGCGGCGGAAGAAGTTGCGGCCCATCCAGTCGGCACTGGCGATGTAGAGGTTTTCTTCGCGGTCGTTGTAGAAGTAGAACACGCGCGGGTGTTCGAGGAAGCGGCCGACGATGGAGCGTACGGTGATGTTTTCGGACATGCCGGGGACGCCGGGGCGCAGGGCGCAAACGCCGCGCACGATGAGCTGGATTTTGACGCCGGCCTGGCTGGCGCGGTAGAGCGCGGCGATGACCTGCGGGTCGAGCAGGGCGTTCATCTTGGCCATGATCTGGGCCGGGCGGCCGGCTTCGGCGTTCTGGATTTCGCGCTCGATGGATTCGAGGATCATGCTGTGCAGGGTGAAGGGGCTCTGGTGCAGCAGGTGCAGTTTGCTGGCGCGGCCGAGGCCGGTGAGCTGGACGAAGATGTCGTTGACGTCGCTGGCGACTTTTTCGTTGCAGGTCAGCAGGCCGAAGTCGGTGTACATGCGCGCGGTGCGCGGGTGGTAGTTGCCGGTGCCCAGATGTACGTAGCGTTTGAGGCCGCGTTCTTCGCGTCGTACCACCATGAGCATTTTGGCGTGGACTTTGTAGCCGAAGACGCCGTAGACCACGTGGGCGCCGGCATCTTCCAGCAGGGAGGCCCAGCTGATGTTGGCTTCTTCGTCGAAACGGGCCATGAGTTCGACGACCACGGTGACTTGTTTGCCGGCGCGGGCCGCGGCGATCAGCGAGTCCATGAGGACGGAGTCGGTGCCGGTGCGGTAGACGGTCATCTTGATGGCCACCACTTGCGGGTCGGTGGCGGCCAGGTTAAGCAGGTCGATGACCGGCTGGAAGCTCTGGTAGGGGTGGTGCAGAAGGATGTCGCCCTGGCTGATGGCGTCGAATAGTCCGACTTTTTTCTCCAGTTGCGGTGGCAGGCTGGGGATGAAGGGTTTGAATTTAAGGTCCGGGCGGTCGACGAGGTCGGGCAGGGACATCAGGCGTACCAGGTTGACCGGACCGTCGACGCGGAAGACGTCACGCGGGTCGAGGCCGAACTGGGTCAGCAGGAATTCTTCCATATGGGCCGGACAGGTGTCGGCAACTTCGAGCCGGACGGCATCGCCGAACTGGCGGTGGCGCAGCTCGCCTTGCAGGGCGGTGCGCAGGTTTTTCATGTCTTCCTCTTCGAGGTTCAGTTCGCTGTTGCGGGTGACGCGGAACTGGTAGCAGCCCTTGACCGTCATGCCGAGGAACAGTTCGTGCACGTGGGAGTGCAGGATGGAGGAGAGGAAGACGAAGGTGTGGCGGTGGCCGTCGCTGATTTCTGCCGGCAGTTTGATGACGCGCGGCAGGATGCGCGGGGCCTGGACGATGGCGATGCCGGACTGGCGGCCGAAGGCGTCGCGGCCTTCGAGTTCGACGGCAAAGTTCAGACTCTTGTTCAGCACCTTGGGGAAGGGGTGGGAGGGGTCGAGTCCGATGGGGGTGAGGATGGGCAGCAGTTCGCGGTGGAAGAAGTCTTTGACCCACTCTTGCTGCTCGATGGTCCATTCGTTGCGGCGCAGGAACTGGATGTTTTCTTCGCGCAGGGCCGGGAAGATGACTTCGCGCATGACGCCGTATTGTTCGCGGATCAGCTGGCGGGCGGCGGCGCAGACTTTGGCCAGGCATTGTTCGGCGTTGCTGCCGTCGGCGAGGATGCGTTCGGGGGTGTGCTCTTTGACTTCCTTGAGCCAGGCGACACGGACTTCAAAGAATTCGTCCAGGTTGGAGGAGACGATGCAGAGGAATTTCAGTCGCTCTAGCAGGGGCAGTCTGGGGTCTTCCGCCTGTGCCAGGACGCGGCGGTTGAATTCGATCAGTCCCAGTTCGCGGTTGAGCATGGTTTGTTCTTGGTTTGCCATGGTGCAGTCCGTGCGGAAGTCAAAAAGAAAAAAGCCCAGTATACCGGGCTTTTATTATGTTTCATTGACCTGCTGGTGGAACGTACCCAGTTGGGGTATCGGCACCCTCGCCAAAGAAATAGGCTTCCAGCTGTTGCGACAGGTATTGTCGCGCACGCTGGTCGGCCAGGCTCAGGCGGTTTTCGTTGATCAGCATGGTCTGGTAGCGAATCCAGCCTTGCCAGGCTTCTTTGGAAACGTTTTCGAAGACGCGCTGGCCGAGCGGGCCGGGCAGCGGCGGGAAATCCAGACCATCGGCTTCACGGCCGAGCTTGATGCATTGAACTGTGCGTGCCATTGAAAATCCTTGATTCAGTTAAATCAGTTATGCCGGCTATTGTGGCATATCCGGTCATCGGCTCCAACCTTGATGTAGGTAGGGGCTCACAGGGTTTTCACGAAGACTTTGGAGCGGCGTTGCTGGTTGTAGAGCTTTTGTCGGGTCTCCGGCAGGGCGCTGGGGGGCTGCTCGCTGAAGCCGCGCTCGATGAACCAGTGGGCGGTCTTGGTGGTGAGGACGAATAGTGAGCTGAGTCCCTGGGTGCGTGCCTGGTATTCGACGTGGTGCAGCAGCATTTCGCCAAAGCCGCTGTTGCGGCGTTCGGGCGAGACGGCCAGGCAGGCGAGTTCGGCGGTTTCGGCTTCGTGGAAGGGGTGCATGGCGACGCAGCCGTAGATGCGGTTGTCGTGTTCCAGCACGGTGTAGCGGCCGATTTCCATTTCCAGGTGTTCGCGGCTGCGGCGAACCAGGATGTTTTGTTCTTCCAGGGGGCGGATCAGTCCCATGAGGTCGCCGATGTCGTCGATGTTGGCCGGGCGCAGTTTGACCAGCGGGTCGCGGGCGATCATGCTGCCGGCGCCGGCGGAGGTGAAGAGTTCGGTCAGCAGGGCGCCGTCGTCGCTGTCGCTGACCAGGTGGGCGCGGGTGACGCCTTCGCGGGTGGCGCGCACGCTGTAGGGCAGGTAGAGCCGGGCTTCGTCGTTGAGGTTGCCGGTGGCGAGCAGTTCTTCGGCCTGCTGGGCGGTCATGTTGTGGATCAGTTCGCCATCCTGGTTGAGGACGCCGATGCCTTCGATGAGGAAGATCAGTTTTTCGGCGCGCAGGGCAATGGCGGTTTCGGTGGCGACTTCTTCCATGGTGAGATTGAAGGCTTCGCCGGTGGGGGAGTAGCCGATGGGCGACATCAGCACCAGGTCGCCGTTGGCCAGCCAGGAGTGGATGGCCTGGGTGTCGAGGCGGCGGACCTGGCCGGTGTATTGCATGTCGACGCCGTCGACGACGCCGAGCGGTTGTGCGGTCAGCACGTTGCCGCCGACGACGCGCAGGTGGGCGCCGTGCATCGGTGAGTTGGGCATGCCGGTGGAGAGGGCGGCTTCGATGTCGAGTCTGGCCAGGCCAACGGCCTGTTTGACGACGTCGATGGTGTCGTCGTCGGTGATGCGGCGGTGGTGGTGGAACTGGCGGTTCAGCCCGTGGCGTGCCAGCAGTTTGTCGATTTGCGGGCGGATGCCGTGCACCAGAACCACGCGCACGCCGAGGCTGACCAGCAGGTTGATGTCTTGTGCCAGTTGCGGGAAATGGCCGTTGTCGACGGTCTCGCCACTGATGGCCAGCACGAAGGTTTTGCCACGAAAGGTGTTGATGTAGGGGGCTGCCTCGCGAAATGGCAGCGCAAACTGGTGAGACAACATGATGCCCGGCTCCGACAGTGGGGTAGTGGTAAAAATCCAGGCCGGGGAGAGCCTGCGCACCCCGGCCTGACGGATCTGACTGCAGCCTGTCGGCGCAGTCGCGGTTTTACTGGCTGGCGGCTTTCTTGACCAGCAGTTGTTGTACTTTCAGGGTGTTGAGTGCCTGGCTCAACTGGTAGTCGCTGGACGGGTCCGGTACGTCGCCGTTGACCTGGGCGCGCGGCGGCTTGCTGCTGTCCGGGGCGGTTTTGGGCGCCGCTGCGGGCTTGGGCTGGGCTGCCGGGGTCTTGTCGTCGCCGTTCGGGTTGGCCAGGTGGCCTTCCAGGTCGGCTTCGCGCACGGTGAAGGCGCGGTAGGCGGAGTCACCATCGTCGGCCAGGATGTCGGGGGTGATGCCCTTGGCCTGGATCGAGCGTCCACTCGGGGTGAAGTAGCGCGAGGTGGTCAGGCGGATGCCGCCATCGTTGGACAGGGGCAGGATGCTTTGTACCGAGCCCTTGCCGAAGGTCTGGGTGCCGATGATCAGGGCGCGTTTGCTGTCCTGCAGGGCACCGGCGACGATTTCCGAGGCGGAGGCGGAGCCGCCGTTGACCAGGACGACCATCGGCACCTTGCGGGTCTGCGGCGGCAGTTTGGCCAGCGGGTCGCTGCCATCGGCGTTGGCGTAGTTGGCCAGGTTGGCGGTCAGGTGCATCTTGGAGTCGGCGGTGCGGCCCTGGGTGTAGACCACCAGGGTGTCCTTGGGCAGGAAGGCGGCGGCGACGCCGACAGCGCCATTGAGCAGGCCGCCGGGGTCGTCGCGCAGGTCGAGGACCAGACCCTTGAGGTCGCCCTTGTTGCTGGCGTACATGCTCTGGATGGCGTTGGCCAGGTTTTCCGCGGAGTGTTCCTGGAACTGGGTGACGCGCACATAGCCGTAGCCGGGTTCGAGCAGTTTGAACTTGACGCTCTTGGTGCGGATGATGGCGCGCGTCAGGGTCAGGACGATCGGTTTGTCGGCATCTTTGCGTGCGATGGTCAGGGTGACTTTGGAGCCGGGTTTGCCGCGCATGCGCTTGACGGCGTCGTTGAGGCTCATGCCGCGGACCGGGGCGTCATCGATTTTGACGATGTAGTCGCCGCTGCGTACGCCGGCTTTTTGGGCCGGGGTGTCTTCGATCGGCGAGACGACTTTGACCAGGCCGTCTTCGGCGCCGATTTCAATGCCCAGGCCGCCGAATTCGCCCTGGGTTTTTTCGCGCAGGTCTTTGAATTCGTCCGGGGTCATGTAGTCGGAGTGCGGGTCCAGACCGGTCAGCATGCCTTTGATGGCATCGTTGATCAGTTTTTTGTCATCGACCGGCTCGACGTAGTCCTGCTTGACGCGACCGAAGACCTCGGCAAAGGTCCGCAGTTCGTTGAGCGGCAGGGTGGAGAGGTTGTTGTCTTTTTCTGCAAAGGCTTGCAGGCTCAGGGTCAGCACCCCGCCCGCCAGGGCGCCGGCACCCACCAGGGCAATTTTTTTCAGGCGATGACTACTCATCAGGAATGACTCTCCGTTTGTAGTTAATGCACCCAGGTAAGCGGGTTGATTGGCTTGCCCAGATATCGTATTTCAAAGTACAGGCCAGCTTCGCCGCTGTCCAGTGCCCCGGTGCTGCCCAGGCTGTCGCCTGCCTTGACTGCATCACCGACACCACGTCCGATGGCGGACAGGCCGGTATAGACGGTCAGGTAGTTGCCGCCATGGTCGACGATGACGGCGTTGCCGAAGCCGCGCAGGGCATCGGCGTAGACGACGCGGCCATCGGCGACGACATGCACGGCCTGGCCGCGGCTGGCATGGATGAAGACGCCTTTCCAGGTGGTGCCTTCGTTGCGCATGCTGCCGAAGCGGCCGGCAATTTCGCCGGTGACCGGCAGTTTCATGCGGCCTTGCAGGCTGCGGAAGGCGCGGCCGGCATTGCTGTCGTCTGCGGCGCTGTCGACGGTTTCGACCGGCACCTGGCTCTTGGCGACTTCCGGCACCGGCTTGCCTTGTTTCTGGGCCTCGGCGGCCAGTTTGCGCCGGCGTTCGTTTTCTTTGCGGGCGGCTTCCTGACGCGCCTTGAAGGCGGCTTTTTCTTTCGCCTTGCGTTCGGCGATCTGCTGCTGGATCTTGCGGTTGATGTCGGCAATCAGGTCGGTCAGCCGCTTCTCATCTTGCTTGAGTTTCGCCAGCTGATCCTGACGGTTCTGGATTTCGTTGCCCAGCTGGTTGACCTGTTGCTGCTTGCTGGCCTTGGCCTGCTGCAGTTGACTCTTCTCCTGCGCCTTGCGGGTGCTCATGCTGACGATGACGTGCAGCTGCTGTTCCAGTTGCTCGGCCAGTTGCGCCAGGGTGGCCTGGCGCTGGTTCAGGTCGGCGATCAGTTTTTGTTGTGCGCGGGCAATGTACTGGTAGTACACCATGTCGCGCGAGGTCTGATTGGGGTCTGAACCGTTGAGCATCAGCTTCATGGCGTCGTGTTCGCCGTTGCGGTATTGCCGCGCCAGCATTTGCGCCACTTTCTGCTGTACCAGGGCGACCTGTTGCTGGGCGTCCCGGATCTGCTTTTCCAGGTCTGCCAGCCGGGCGGAGGAGGCGTTTTGCTTTTTGCCCAGCTGGTTGAGGACCTGGTTGGTCTGCTGGATGGCGACTTCGGACTGCTGGATGGCGGTCTGCGCCTGCTTCTGGACGGCCTGTTTCTGGGCGATGTCCTTTTGCAGGGTGTCGATTTGCTGACGCACCGCCTTGAGGTTTTTCTGCTGCGGGGCGGTGCTCAGGTTGTTGCTCGCGGCCCAGGTCGGGCCGGCGAGCAGCAGGAGGAGGAGAAGAGTACGTTTCACTGGAAGTCGATCAGGGATTCACCGGTCATTTCTGCGGGTTTGTCGATGCCCATCACGGCCAGCATCGACGGCGCAATATCCTTCAGCGCGCCACCCTGGCGGATGCGGGCATGGCGGCCGATATACAGGAACGGTACCAGATTGGTCGTGTGCTGGGTATGCGGTTGCTGGTTGATTTCGTCATACATCTTTTCGCAGTTGCCGTGGTCGGCACTGATGATGACTTCGCCACCGGCGGCCAGCATGGCTTCGACACAGCGGCCGATGCAGGCGTCCAGGGTTTCGACGGCTTTGACGGCGGCGTCGAAGACGCCGGTATGGCCGACCATGTCGCCGTTGGCAAAGTTGCAGACGATGGCGTCGTATTTGCCGCTGGCGATGGCTTCGACGATGTGGTCGGCGACTTGCGGTGCGCTCATTTCCGGCTGCAGGTCATAGGTGGCGACTTTGGGGGAGGGCACCAGGATGCGGTCTTCTCCCGGGTAGACCTGCTCTTCGCCGCCGTTGAAGAAGTAGGTGACGTGCGGGTATTTCTCGGTTTCCGCGATGCGCAGCTGTTGCAGGCCAAGGCCGGACAGGTATTCGCCGAAGCCGTTGTGGATGGTCTGCGGGGCGTACAGCGTGGGTTGCGGGAAGTCTTCGCCGTAGCGGGTCAGGGTGGCGAAGTAGCCGAACTTGGGCTGACGGTGTTTGAAGCCGTCGAAGGCCGGGTCGGTGAGTGCCGTGACCAGCTGGCGCGCGCGGTCGGCGCGGAAGTTCATGAAGATCACGCTGTCGCCATCGGCCATGACGGTTTTGTCGCCGATCGAGGTCGGTTTGACGAATTCGTCGTTTTCGCCGCGGTCGTAGGCGGCCTTCAGGCCATTCAGGCCGGTGTCGCTGTGGAATTCGCCTTCGCCGTCGACCAGCAGGCGGTAGGCGGTTTCGACGCGTTCCCAGCGTTTGTCGCGGTCCATGGCCCAGTAGCGGCCGGTCATCGAGGCGAGGCGGGCCTGGGGAATGGTGGCCAGCACGGCGTCGAGGCGTTCCAGGTAGAGCTTGGCGCTTTGTGGCGGGGTGTCGCGGCCGTCGAGGAAGGCATGGACGGCGATGCGGGCCACGCCGGCTTGCTGGGCGGCGCGCAGGACGGCATGGATGTGGTTTTCGTGGCTGTGTACGCCGCCGTCGGACAGCAGGCCCATGATGTGCAGGGTGCCTTGCTGTGCCTGGCGGAAGGCGGCTTGCAGGGTCTCGTTGCCGGCAAAGCTGCCGTCTTCGATGTCGCAATCGATGCGGCTGATGTCTTGTTGCACGATGCGTCCTGCCCCGATGTTCAGGTGGCCGACTTCGGAGTTGCCGAACTGGCCGCGCGGCAGTCCGACATAGTGGTCGGAGGCCTGAATTGTGCCAAATGCATACTGATCGCACAGCGATTTCCAGTTCGGCATGGCAGCGTGCAGGATGGCATTGTCATCGCCTTCCGGGCGATAACCGAAGCCATCCAGGATTAACAACATTACGGGTGTGGGTTTTTTCATGATATTGGCAATCAGAATATTAGAAATTCTTGATGGATGGCGATTTTATGTTTACTATTGTACCGTATATCGCATCAGAAAAATGACTACATTAGGAGTAATACCTTGTTGTTCAACAACGACCAGATCGAACAGTCTTCGCGCGCGATGAAGGCCATGTCGCATCCGCTGCGCCTGAAGATCATCTCGGTGCTTGGGGATCAAGAGGTCAGTGTTCAGGATATTGTCGAACAGGTAGGCACGTCACAGAGCAATATTTCGCAGCACCTCGCCATCATGCGCGACAAAGGTGTGTTGCGGACGCGCAAAGATGCCAACAGGGTGTATTACCGGGTGGGTGATATCCGGACACTCGAAGTGCTGAAAATGATGCGCGAAGTGTTCTGCGGTTTCGGCGACTGATTTTCCTGTTCGTGACGGCGCGAACCTGCGGGTTCGGCCAGTACGGGCCACGTCCAGCGTGGCCCGTTGTCTTTTCTGCGCGCAGTATCCGGCCGTGTCAGAACGGCAGTTCGGGTTGCTGTGCGATCTTGAGATCGACGCGTACGTCGGTCTGCCCCTCTGCCAGCTGTACCTGCAGGCGCTGTCCCTGACGCAGGTTGTGGCTGCTGCGCACGACGATACCCTGTTCTGTCTGCACGATGGCATAGCCTCGCTGCAGGACGGATTGCGGGTTGTAGGATTCCAGCAGGCCGGCCTGGTTGAGCAGGGTTTGTTGTCGGCGTTGCATGCCGGTCTGCATGGCGCGTTGCAGTGCGGCGGCCTGTTGCGCCAGGCGTTGTTGGCGTGTTGCCAGGGCGGGACGGTTGGCTTGCAGGCGGTTTTGCAGGCGTTCCACCTGCATGCCGTAGCGCTGCATGCGCATTTGCAGGCGTTGTTGCAGTTGTTCGGCGAGGTGGCTCAGCTGGCGAGCCTGTTGGCGCAGGCGCTCGCCCGGGTGGCGCAGGCGTTGTGCTTTCAGGTCGAGTTGCTGTGCCTTGTGGCCGAGTTGCCGGTCGAGGGCGCGGCGCAGTGTCTGCTGGCTCTGGTCGAGCTGGCGTTGCAATTGGTCGCGGCTGGGGGCGGCCAGTTCGGCTGCGGCGGTCGGGGTGGGGGCGCGCAGGTCGGCAACAAAGTCACTGATGGTGAAGTCGGTTTCGTGGCCGACGCCGCTGATGACCGGGATAGGGCTCTGGCTGATGGCGCGGGCGACGATTTCTTCGTTGAAGGACCACAGGTCTTCGATGCTGCCGCCGCCGCGGCAGACGATCAGGACGTCGACTTCCTGGCGTTGGCCGGCGCTGCGGATGGCCTGGGCGATTTGCTGGGCGGCGCCTTCTCCCTGGACCTGGGTGGGGTAGAGGATCAGGGGCAGGCCGGGCATGCGGCGTCGCAGGGTGGTGACGACGTCGCGCAGGGCAGCGGCGGCGGGGGAGGTGACGATGCCGATGGCGCTTGGCAGAGAGGGGATCGGGCGTTTGCGTTCGGCGGCGAACAGGCCTTCGGCGCTCAGTTGTGCCTTGAGGCGTTCGAAGGCTTCGAACAGTTTGCCGAGGCCGGCCATTCTGACGGTGTCGACATTGATCTGGAATTCGCCCCGCGCTTCGTACAGTGAGGGGGTGCCGCGCAATTCGACTTGCTGGCCGTTGCTGAGCCGGAAGGGCAGGGTGGCGACGCGGCCGCGGAACATGACGCAGCGTACCTGGGCGCCGGCATCTTTGAGCGAGAAGTAGGCGTGGCCGGAGGCGGCGATGGTCAGGTTGGAGATTTCGCCGCCGATCCATGCGGCAGGCAGGCCGGATTCGAGCAGATCACGGGCCAGGCGGTTCAAGGTCGAGACGCTGATGACGTCACTGGCCAAAGGGGGAAATGGCATTTTGTCAAGTCATCCACAGCAGTTGACAAAGCACGATTTTATCTGAAGACATCGTGCAAAATCGGTGAAAATATCCGGAGTGATTGGTGAAAAGCCAAATAAAATCAAATCGTTGCGTTGACATTATCAAATCATTCTAGATGATGCACCGACTTGGTGTGTTCGGTTTTTCGGGGTGGATTTTTCAATATTATCAACAGGTTTATCCACACCGTTGAAGCCGCGCTTTAATTGTTTGTCAGCGACCGGTGCATTGTAGCAGTCAGTGCTGGTGGCCGGTATCTTTGCAACAGTCTGGCAAGAAAAACGGCCGCGATTCGCGGCCGTTTGCGTGTTGCGCTCTCAAAGTGTCAGCGGGTCATCAGGCTTTTTTGCCCGACTTTTCTGCCGGCTTTTCTTCGGTGCGCAGGTGGCTCTCGACGTACGGGCGACCGTAGTAGGTGTCGAGCAGGATCTGCTTCAGTTCACTGATCAGCGGGAAGCGCGGGTTGGCGCCGGTGCACTGGTCGTCAAAGGCTTCTTCGGCCAGCTTGTCGACCTTGGCCAGGAAGTCGGCTTCTGCCACGCCGGCTTCGCGGATGGAGGCCGGGATGTCCAGTTGCTGCTTCAGTTCGTCGACCCAGGCGATCAGGTTTTCGACCTTTTGCTTGTCGTTCTTGCCGGCCAGTTTCAGGTGATCGGCAATGGCGGCATAGCGGCACAGTGCTTGCGGACGCGAGTACTGGCTGAAGGCGGCCTGCTTGGTCGGGGTGTCGGTGGCGTTGAAGCGGATCACGTTGCTGATCAGCAGGGCGTTGGCCAGACCGTGCGGAATGTGGAATTCCGAACCCAGCTTGTGTGCCATCGAGTGGCAGATGCCGAGGAAGGCGTTGGCAAAGGCGATACCGGCAATGGTCGCGGCATTGTGGACCTTTTCGCGGGCAACCGGGTCATGGGAACCCTGGGCATAGGAGGCCGGCAGGTAGTCCTTGAGCAGTTGCAGGGCCTGCAGCGACTGGCCGTCACTGTATTCGTTGGCCATGACGGACACGTAGGCTTCCAGGGCGTGGGTGACCGCGTCGATACCCCCGAACGAGGTCAGCGACTTCGGCATGTTCATCACCAGGTTGGCATCGACGATGGCCATGTTCGGCGTCAGTTCGTAGTCGGCCAGCGGGTACTTCATGCCGGTCTTTTCGTCGGTGACGACGGCGAACGGGGTGACTTCGGAGCCCGTGCCCGAGGTGGTCGGAATGGCGACCATCTGTGCCTTGACGCCCAGTTTCGGGAACTTGTAGATGCGCTTGCGGATGTCCATGAAGCGCAGGGCCAGTTCTTCGAAGGAGACGTCCGGGTGCTCGTACATGACCCACATGATCTTGGCGGCGTCCATCGGCGAACCACCGCCGAGGGCGATGATGACGTCCGGCTTGAAGCGCGAGGCGACGGCGGCGCCACGGCGCACGATGGCCAGGGTCGGGTCGGCTTCGACTTCGTAGAAGACTTCGACTTCGACGCCGCTCTTCTTGAGGATGTCGCTGACCTGGTCGACATAGCCGTTCTTGAACAGGAAGCCGTCGGTGACGATCAGGGCGCGCTTCTTGTCGGAGAGTTCTTCAAGGGCAACCGGCAGGCAGCCGCGACGGAAATAGATCGACTTCGGAAGTTTGTGCCACAGCATGTTTTCAGCCCGTTCAGCCACCGTTTTCTTGTTGATCAGGTGTTGCGGACCCACGTTTTCGGAGATGGAGTTACCGCCCCACGAACCGCAACCCAGCGTCAGCGACGGGGCCAGCTTGAAGTTGTACAGGTCGCCGATGGCGCCTTGCGAGGCCGGCGAGTTGATCAGGATGCGCGCGGTCTTCATGCGCTCGCCGAAGCGGCGGATGCGTTCGCGTTCCAGGTCCTGGTCGGTATAGAGCACCGAGGTGTGGCCAATGCCGCCCATGGTGACGAGGGCCTCGGCTTTGTCGAGGGCGTCGTCGAAGTCGCGGGCGCGGATCATGGCCAGGGTCGGCGACAGTTTTTCGTGGGCGAAGGCTTCGTCTTCGCTCACCTTGTCGATTTCGCCGATCAGGACGCGGGTGGTCGGCGGGACCTTGATGCCGGCCATTTCAGCGATGCGGATGGCCGACTGGCCGACGATGTCGGCATTGAGGGCGCCTTCCTTGAGGATGACCTTGCTGACGGCCTTGCATTCTTCGGCGGTCAGGACGTGGCCGCCATGGCTGTGGAAGCGCTCTTTGACTTGCTTGTAGACCGCGTCGACGATGACGACCGATTGTTCGGAGGCGCAGACGACGCCGTTGTCGAAGGTCTTGGACATCAGGATCGAGGCGACGGCACGCTTGATGTCGCAGGTTTCGTCGATGATGACCGGGGTGTTGCCGGCGCCGACGCCGATGGCCGGCTTGCCGGAGGAGTAGGCGGCCTTGACCATGCCCGGGCCACCGGTGGCCAGGATCAGGTTGATGTCGGGGTGGCGCATCAGCTGGTTGGATAGCTCGACGGTCGGTTCGCCGACCCAGCCGATGATGTCGGCCGGTGCGCCGGCCTTGACGGCGGCTTCCAGGACGATGCGGGCGGCTTCGCAGGTGGCTTTCTTGGCGCGCGGGTGCGGGCTGAAGATGATGCCGTTGCGGGTCTTGAGCGAGATCAGTGCCTTGAAGATGGCCGTCGAGGTCGGGTTGGTGGTCGGCACGATGCCGCACAGCAGGCCGATCGGCTCGGCGATGGTCAGGATGCCGAAGGACGGATCATGGTCGATGATGCCGCAGGTCTTCTCGTCCTTGTACTTGTTGTAGATGTATTCGGAAGAGAAGTGGTTTTTGATCACTTTGTCTTCGACGACGCCCATGCGGGTTTCTTCTGCTGCCAGTTTTGCCAGCGGAATGCGGGCATCGGCAGCGGCCAGGGCGGCGGCGCGGAAGATGGCGTCGACCTGTTCCTGGGTGTAGGTGGCATAGAGCCGCTGAGCCGCTTTGACACGGCTGACCAGTTGGTTGAGCTGGTTACTGTCCATGTTACTTCCTCTCTACATAGCAAAATTGGGTTGTCGCCCTTGGGCGAAGCAAAGTCGTTCACGAATGTCCGGGGACGCGCGACACGGGCAGCGGCGGGTGGCTGAGGCGGCAATTCGTGAAAAACCTCGGGAGGCAGGGGGAGGCGGGCCTCCCCCTGTTTCAGGCTTTACTCAGTGCGATCAGGCATTCCACATGGCATGCGCGGTATCCAGCATGCGGTTGGAGAAGCCCCACTCGTTGTCGTACCAGGACAGGACTTTGACCAGGGTGCCGTTGCCGTCAACGCGGGTCTGGGTCGAGTCGTAGGTGGACGAGGCCGGGTTGTGGTTGAAGTCGATGGAGACCAGTGGCTCTTCGTTGTAGTTGAGCACGCCCTTGAGCGCGCCTTCGGAGGCTTCGCGCAGGATCTGGTTGACTTCGGCCACGCTGGTCGGACGAGCGGCCACGAAGGTCAGGTCGACGACGGAGACGTTGATGGTCGGCACGCGAACCGCGAAGCCGTCCAGCTTGCCGGCCAGTTCCGGCAGCACCAGGCCGACGGCGGCGGCGGCGCCGGTCTTGGTCGGGATCATCGACTGGGTGGCCGAGCGGGCGCGGCGGCGGTCGCTGTGGTACACGTCGGTCAGGACCTGGTCGTTGGTGTAGGAGTGGATGGTGGTCATCAGGCCGCTCAGGACACCGATCTTGTCAGCCAGCGGCTTGACCAGCGGGGCCAGGCAGTTGGTGGTGCACGAGGCGTTGGACACGACGGTGTCGGTGGCCTTCAGGGTCTGATGGTTGACACCGTACACGATGGTGGCATCGACATCCTTGCCGCCCGGGGCGGAGATCAGGACTTTCTTGGCGCCGGCGGCGATGTGGGCCGAGGCTTTTTCCTTGCTGGTGAACAGGCCGGTGCATTCCAGCACGATGTCCACGCCAAGTTCTTTCCACGGCAGTTTGGCCGGGTCGCGTTCGGAGCACACCTTGATGGCCTGGCCATTGACGATCATGTTGTCACCTTCCACCTTGACGCTGGCGTTGAAGTGACCGTGAACAGAGTCGTGGCGGGTCAGGTAGGCGTTGATTTCGGCATCGCCCAGGTCATTGATCGCCACCAGGGTGAAGTCCTTGTCGCGGCCACTTTCGAAGATGGCGCGCAGGACGTTGCGACCGATACGACCATAACCATTGATTGCCAGACGGATAGCCATGTTGTGCTCCTTGCTTTCCCCCGCGGCGCCAGCGGCATGCGGGAGCAAAAAATCGGGTAAATGAAACGAGCGTGTTCTGTGTTACTTGCTGCTTTGACTACGGGCGGCGATCCGGTCGGGCCGGATCGCCGCCGGCCCTGCAAAACTGCTTAGTGGTGCTTCAGGTACTCTTGCATGTCGGTCTTCAGGTTTTCGGAGCGCGGTCCGAAGATGGCCTGAATGTTGTTGCCAACCACGACCACGCCAGCGGCACCCATGGACTTCAGGCGAGCCTGGTCGACCTTGTCGACTTCGGCCACGCTGACGCGCAGGCGGGTGATGCAGGCATCCAGGCTGGTCAGGTTGCTGCGACCACCGAAAGCTTCTACCAGGCCTTGGGCCATGGCCGACTTGTCGTTACCGGCCGGTGCGGCTGCCTTGGCTTGTTCTACCGGTGCGCCGGAAGCCGATACGGCCTTGGCAACGGCGACTTCGTCAAGTTGCTCTTCCTCGACGGTGTCTTCACGACCCGGGGTCTTGAGGTTCAGGGCGGTAATCAGTACGCGGAATACGGTGTAGTAAACAATCGCGTAGATCGGACCCAGAATAAACACCAACCACGGCTTGACGTCTTTGACATAGAACACAGCAAAGTCAATAAAGCCCTGGGAGAAGGTGAAGCCCATGTGGGCGCCGAAGGTGTTCATCAGCCAGAAGGCCAGGCCCACCAGGACGGCGTGCACGGCGTACAGGACCGGTGCAACGAACAGGAAGGAGAACTCGATCGGCTCGGTGATACCGGTCAGGAACGAGGTCAGCGCAGCGGAAACCATCATGGCGCCGATCTTGGTGCGGTTTTCCGGCTTGGCGGTGTGCCAGATGGCAATCGCAGCGGCCGGCAGGCCCCACATCTTCGGCAGGAAGCCGCCAGCCAGGATGCCGGCAGTCGGGTCGCCTGCGAAGAAGCGGTTGATGTCGCCGTGGATGATCTGACCGGTCACCGGGTCGGTGAAGTTACCCATCACGAAGAAGAACGGTGCGTTCCAGATGTGATGCAGACCGAACGGCAGCAGCATGCGTTCTACCACGCCATACAGGGTAACGGCGACGGCCGGGTTGCTGACGGCAGCCCATTGGGAGAACACGTCGATACCATGTTGGATCGGTGCCCAGATGAAGGCCAGGACAACCCCCAGGAAGATGGAGGAGATACCGGTCACGATCGGCACGAAGCGCTTGCCGGCAAAGAAGCCGAGGTAGCTCGGCAGTTCAATGCGGTAGTACTTGTTGAACAGCGCGGCAGCCAGGATACCCGACAGGATACCGCCGAAGACGCCGGTGTCCATGGAAGGCATGCCGAATACCATGACGGTCTTGACGCCCAGGATCGGCGCCATGATGCCCATGGTGGCGACCAGGACGGCATAGCCGACGATGGCGGCGATGGAAGCAACGCCATCATTGTCGGTCAGACCGAGTGCCACACCCACGGCAAACAGGATGGGCAGGTTGCCGAAGACGGCACCACCGCCAGCTGCCATCAGGTGGGACACGATAGGCGGAATCCAGCTGAAATTGGCGGCGCCGATACCCAGCAGCAAGCCCGCAACCGGGAGCACTGCGACAGGCATCATCAGCGCCTTGCCGATCTTTTGTAGTACAGCAAATGCATTGAATGACATGATCTACTACCCCTTTTCGTTGTGTCGTGTAACCTTTGCCCGCGGCGTTATTCCTTGATTGCCTGGGTCAAACGAGCGCGAACTTCTGACGCGGTGGACAGCGTCAAGACCTCGGCTGCCAGTGCCTCGCATTCGGTTTTGCTGAACTTGCGCACCAGTGCCTTGATTTCAGGAATCGACGGTACGGAGACCGACAATTCATCCACCCCCATCCCCACCAGCACCGGTACGGCCAGCGGGTCGGATGCCAGACCGCCACATACCCCGACCCATTTGCCGTGGCGATGTGCAGCCTGCACCGTGCTTGCCATCAACTGCAGCACGGCTGGATTCAATGCGTCCGCCTGACGCCCCACGCCCGGGTGGTTGCGGTCCATCGCAAGCACGTACTGGGTGAGGTCGTTGGTGCCGATCGAGAAGAAATCGACTTCACGGGCGAACTGTTCGGCCATGATGGCGGCCGACGGAACTTCAATCATGACGCCCACCTGTACCGGCGGTACGTTGAGCGCCTGGCGCTCTTCCTCGACCATGGCCTTGCATTCGCGCAGCTCGTCGAGGGTGGCGATCATCGGGAACATGATGCACAGCTTGGCGTAGGGCGCGGCGCGCAGGATGGCGCGCAGCTGGCTGCGCATGATGTCCGGCTGGGCCAGCGTCAGGCGTACGCCGCGCACGCCCAGGAAGGGGTTTTCTTCTGCCGGCATCGGCAGGTAGGCCAGCGGCTTGTCACCACCGACGTCCAGGGTGCGGATCACCAGCGGGCGGTTGTGGCCGACGGCACGGGCGATGCTCATGTAGGAGTCGGCCTGTTCGGCTTCGCCCGGGGCATCTTCGCGCTGCAGGAACAGGAACTCGGAGCGCAGCAGGCCCACGCCTTCCGCGCCTTTTTCCATGCCCTTTTCGGCATCCTGCAGGCCGCCGATGTTGGCCACGACTTCCACGCGGTGGCCGTCGGAGGTCAGGGCCGGCTGGGCGGCGTTTTCCAGGTCGGCTTCGCGCTGTTCCGCCTGGCGCTGCTGCTGCGAGCGGATGCTGGACAGTTCTTCCACGGTCGGGTTGATGCGCAGGGTACCGCGGCTGCCATCCAGGATGACCGGGGTGCCGTCGGCAATTTGCAGGGCCTCGCGGTCGATGCCGACGACGGCCGGGATGTCGAGCGAGCGGGCCAGGATGGCCACGTGGCTGGTGGAGCTGCCGCCGCTGGTACAGAAGGCCAGTACCTTGCTGCGGTCGAGGCTGACGGTCAGGGACGGGGTCAGGTCTTCGGCGATCAGGATGGTGTTGGCCGGCAGTTCCGGTGCGGTCATGCGGCTGCCGGTCAGGATCTGCAGCACTCGCAGGCCGACGTCGCGCAGGTCGTTGGCGCGGGCGGCCAGCAACGGGTTGGGCAGATGCGACAGGCGTTCTGCATGCAGGGTGAAGGCTTGTTTCCAGGCAAAGGCGGCGCTCTTGCCATTGCTGATGCCGCTGAACACCATGTCCAGCAGGTCCGGGTCTTCCAGCAGTTCCTGGTGGGCGGCGAAGATTTCGGCGCGGCCGCTGCTGGTCTTGCCGTGGGTCTGGTACTTGAGTTGTTCCAGCTGGGTATGGGCTTCGGTCAGCGCGTTTTGCAGGGCTTCGCGCTCCTGGCTTTCACCGGTGCCGTTTTCGGTCAGGGTGATTTGCTGGTGGTTGAGGATGAAGGCCTGGCCGACGGCGATGCCGGCCGAGGCACCGACGCCGCGCAGCAGGTTGGGGTCGCGTTCGCCGACTTCTTCCTGCGGGGCTTCTGCCTGTGGTGTCTGGGTTTCCGGTGCGGCCTCATGGGCGTCGCCGGCGGCCAGCAGGGTCAGCTTTTCGATGGCGGCCTGGGCATCTTCACCTTCGGCGATCAGGCGGACGACGTCGCCGTGGCGCACGTTCAGACCGAGCAGGGCGACGACGCTCTTGGCGTTGGCCTGTTCGTTGCCGCAGATCAGCTTGATGTCGGACTGGAATTGCTTGGCGGCATGGGCGAGCACGGCACAGGGGCGGGCGTGCAGGCCGGCGCGGCCGACGACGGTGATGGACGGGGACTCGACGCTGGCGCGTGCTTCGCTGTCGGCCAGGCGGCTGGAGAACTCGCCGGTGCGGCTCAGGGTCAGGATGCGGTCGCGGCCGGCGACGACATGGCCGCTGGCGCTGTCCATGGCGGCAACCTTGTCGCCGGTCAGGATGATGATCGGGGTGATCAGGCTGCGGGCATGGGTGGCCAGGAAGGCATCGTCGAATTCGATTAGTGCGTCACCGGCATTGACGTGGTCGCCCTGGCTGACGCGGGCGGTGAAGCCCTGGCCCTTGAGGTCGACGGTGTCCAGGCCGATGTGCATCAGGATTTCGATGCCGTCGTCGGAGGTCAGGGTCAGCGCATGTCGTGCCGAGTGAATGTGGGTGACGGTGCCGGCGCAGGGTGCGCGCAGCATGTTGCTGGCCGGCGAGATGGCAATGCCGTCGCCGATCATTTTTTCTGCGAAAACCGGATCAGGTACCGCGCTCAGGGGCAGCAGCATGCCGGAAAGGGGGGCATTCAGGACCAGTTCCTGATGCAGTTCAGAAGTACCCATATTGAAAACCTCTCGGCTTGCCACGGTCTCTTCGGAGGCGATGCGCCTGATGTGACCCTGGCATGCAAAACAAGATTGAAGATATCCGTGTGGTGCCAACCTGCATTGCAGTCGGAAATGCCGTCGGCGAGTCAGAGAATATTCTCATTTGTAATCAAAATCCATTGATTTGGATCAACCGAGTCGGTACTTGCCAAGGCGGAATAAAATACTTGCGTCATGTAACATCGCTACATGGCGCGCCTCGCACGTCGATAAGACCAGTATTTGCTAATGGTTACGTGATGCTAGGCAATGGCAGGCGCCGCCCTCTTTCCATCGGATGCCTCCTTCTGCAGGGATGCGTCTGTTCTGGCCATTCTCTTACTGTAGTATTGCTACAACAATTTGTCGGTGATGAATCTGGCCCTGACCGGGATGGCCATGCCCGGATCATTTTTTACGGGCGTTATTTAACAGTTAGTTTAAAATGGTGTTTTACCGCTTGCGGGTATGCGTATTGCCCTGCGGTGTGTGAAACGGATAAAGTCTCTGCTTTATAGCGCGGATTCTGGAGAATGACTCGTGTGGTCAATCATTGAAGCGGCCGGTTGGCCGATCTGGACAATTGTGGTTGCCTCGGTGGTTTCGCTGGCCATTATTCTCGAACGCCTTTACTCCCTGCGTCAGAGCCTGGTGGCGCCTGCCGGTCTGCTGGCTCAGACGCTGGAGGAGTACCGTCGCAACGGGGCGGACAGTGCCGCGCTGCGGCGTATTGCGCAGGCCTCGCCGCTGGGCCGGATTCTGGATGCCGGCATTCGCAATGCCGATGTCAGCCGCGAGGTGATGAAAGAAGCGATTGAAGATGAGGGGCGGATTGTATTGTTCCAACTCGAACGATTTTTAACCACTTTGGGGTCGATCGCCGCCATGGCCCCGTTGCTGGGTCTGCTTGGTACCGTGGTGGGGATGATTGAACTGTTCGGTTCGCAGACCCCGGCCGGCACCAATCCGCACGTTCTGGCGCACGGGATTTCCGTGGCGCTCTATAACACGGCCTTCGGTCTGATTGTGGCGATTCCCAGCATGATGTTTTACCGGCATTTCCGCGCCAAGGTGGATGCCTTGCTGGTGGAGATGGAGTCCCAGGCGGTCCGGCTGGTGGAAGTGATTCACGGCGAACGCCGCCAGGGGTAAGCCATGAATTTCCGTCGAGGGCATCATCGCGATGAGCCGGAAATCAATTTGATTCCGTTGATTGACGTGTTGCTGGTGATCCTGATTTTCCTGATGGTCACGACCAGTTATCAGCATTACGCCGAGATGCAGGTCAATCTGCCGGTCGGACAGGGGGATGTCGCCAAGGACAAGCCGCTGACCGTACAGGTGAGCATAGCGGCCGATGGCCGCATGTCGGTTGATCAGCATGCACTGGCGGCCGGGGACGAGAAGGGTCTGCTGGCGGCGCTGCAGCAGGCCAAGCCGGATAGCGTGGTGATCATTAATGCGGATGGCAAGGCGTCGCATCAGTCGGTGGTCAGTGTGATGGAGGCGGCACGCAGTGCCGGTCTGACCCGGCTGACTTTTGCTACCCAGGTGCCCGCTCAGTGAGCCTGATCGAACGGCACTGGCAGCAGCCGCGCCTCTGGCTGACTGTATTGCTGACCCCGCTGGAATGGTTGTTTGCCGCACTGGCTGCCCTGCGCCGTGCGGCTTTTCGTTATGGCTGGCTGGCCAGCGAGCGTTTGCCGGTGCCGGTGGTGGTGATCGGCAATATTCATGTGGGCGGGGTCGGCAAGACGCCGCTGACGCTGGCGCTGCTGCATTCGCTGCGGCAGCAGGGCGTGCGGGTCGGGGTGATCAGTCGCGGTTATGGCGGTCAGCACCGTCAGCCGACGGCGGTGTTGCCCGACAGTGACCCGGCGCAGGTGGGGGATGAGCCGATCTTGCTGGCCGCCGCCGGGGTGCCGGTTTTTGTGGGCCGGGACCGGGTGGCGGCCGGGCGTGCCTTGCTGGCGGCGCATCCGGACGTGCAACTGATTCTGACTGACGATGGTTTGCAGCATTATCGTCTGGCGCGTGATCTGGAAGTTGTGGTGGTGGACGGAGCGCGGGGTTTCGGCCAGCGTCATCTGTTGCCCAACGGGCCGTTGCGTGAGCCGCTGCGGCGTCTGCAGCAGGTGGATGCGCTGGTGATCAACGGCCGGCAGCAGGGGCGGATTTCGCTGCCGGCGCACTTGCCCTGTTTTGCCATGTCGCTGGCGCCCGGGGCGCTGTATGCCGTGGCCGAGCCGGGCAGGCTGGCCACGGCGGCGGATTTCGCCGGTCGCAAGGTGGTGGCGCTGGCGGGTATCGGTAATCCCTGGCGTTTCTTTGCCTCGCTGCGCGAGGTGGGGATTGTTGCTGAGCGCGAGCTGGTGTTTCCCGATCATCATGTGTTCACCCAGGCGGATCTGCCGACGGACGCTGATGCTGTCATCATGACAAGCAAGGATGCTGTCAAGATGAGACACCTCAATCATGATAAACTGTGGGTTCTGCCGGTCGAGGCTCATCTTGAGCCGGATCTGGCCGCGTGGATACTGGCAAGACAGAAGGCAATGAATGGACGCTAAATTTCTCGATATCCTGGTGTGCCCGGTGTGCAAGGGGCCGCTGGTGCTGGTCAAATCGCAGCAGGAGCTGGTCTGCAAGGGCGATCGCCTGGCTTTTCCTATCCGTGACGGTATTCCGCTGATGCTGGAGGAAGAGGCGCGTGAGCTGGCGCCGGAGGAAGAGGTCGAATGACCGGCTTTGTCGTGGTGATTCCGGCGCGCATGGCTTCCAGCCGTCTGCCGGGTAAGCCGCTGGCCGATATTGCGGGTGTGCCGATGGTGGTGCGTGTGGCGCGTCAGGCGCTGCAGAGTGAGGCCACGCGAGTGCTGGTGGCGACGGATCATGCGGATGTGCAGGCGGCTTGCCGGGCGCACGGCATTGAGGTGGTGATGACGCGCGCGGATCATGCCTCCGGGACGGATCGGCTGGCCGAGGTGGCGGAACAGCTGGCGCTGGCGGATGACGCAGTGCTGGTGAATGTTCAGGGTGATGAGCCGCTGATTGATCCGGCGCTGATCAACCGGCTGGCGGGTCTGCTGGATGATGCGGCACTGCCGATGGCGACGCTGGCGCATCCGATTGCCGATGCGGCCGAGATGTTTAATCCGAATGTGGTCAAGGCCGTGGTGGACAGTCACGGCCGGGCGCTGTATTTCAGCCGGGCGCCGATTCCGTTTGCGCGCGATGCTTTTGCGGCCGGGCGTGACAGCCTGCCGGACGGTTTGCCGGTTTTGCGTCATATCGGCATGTATGCCTATCGTGCCGGTTTTTTGCGGACTTATGCGCGGCTGGCGCCGGCACCGCTGGAAACCTTCGAGGCGCTCGAGCAACTGCGTGCGCTGTGGTATGGCTATCCGATTGCCGTGGCGACGGTGGACGCCGCGCCTGCGCCGGGGGTCGATACGCCGGAAGATCTGGCGCGTGTCCGCCAACTATTCATCTGAACCGACAATAACCCATTCAATCCTGGAGTAATGAGATGAGACTGATTCTGTTGGGCGCCCCGGGCGCCGGCAAGGGTACCCAGGCCAACTTCATCAAGGAGAAGTTCGGCATTCCGCAGATTTCCACCGGTGATATGCTGCGTGCCGCCGTCAAGGCCGGTACCGAGCTGGGCCTGGCGGCCAAGAAGATCATGGACGAGGGTGGCCTGGTGCGTGACGACATCATCATCGGCCTGGTCAAGGAGCGCATTGCCGAGGCGGATTGCGCCAATGGTTTCCTGTTTGACGGTTTCCCGCGCACGATTCCGCAGGCGGAAGCGATGAAGCAGGCGGGGGTCGATATTGATTTCGTGGTCGAGATCGATGTGCCTGATGCGCTGATCGTGGACCGTATGTCGGGCCGCCGCGTGCATGTGGCGTCCGGTCGTACCTATCACGTGAAGTTCAATCCGCCTAGGCAGGATGGGCTGGATGATCTGACCGGCGAGCCGCTGATTCAGCGCGATGACGACAAGGAAGAGACCGTCAAGAAGCGCTTGCAGGTTTATCACGAGCAAACGGAAGTGCTGGTGTCCTACTATTCGCAGCAGGCGGCTGCCGGTGATGCCAAGGCGCCGAAGTATGTGCGGGTGGATGGCACGCGTGCGGTCGAGGCCGTGCGGGATGAGGTGCTGAAGGCGCTTGGCGCCTGATGAAGAAAACCGCCGCAAGGCGGTTTTTTTTGGGCCTGCCGTGCCGGCCGGCGTGGTGTGATTTCATTAGAAATCAATCACCTCCTGATAATTCTCAGAGATTTCGCACAGGGCCTGCGTTAATCTGTACACTTGCCGCAAGGTAATTTGAACGTCGGTTCTGGAGAATGGCATGTATCAAGGAGAACGCTTTAACGGCATCTCCCATTTGATCGGTACGCTGCTGGCGATCACCGGTCTGGCCGTGCTGGTCACGCGCGCGGGGATCGAGGGCGACCCCTGGAAGGTGGTCAGTTTCAGCCTGTATGGCGCCACGCTGGTGATTTTGTATCTGGTGTCGACGCTGTATCACAGCGTTCGGGGCCGGGCCAAGGCGATTTTGCAGAAGTGCGATCACTCGGCGATTTATCTGCTGATTGCCGGCAGTTACACCCCGTTTGCCCTGGTCACACTGCGTGGGGCATGGGGCTGGACGCTGTTTGGTCTGAGCTGGGGGCTGGCGCTGTTCGGCATTGTGCAGGAGTTGACCATTGGTCGTCGTACCCGGCTGTTGTCGATGATTTTGTATGTGCTGATGGGCTGGATGGTGCTGATTGCCATCAAGCCGCTGGTGACGACGCTGGCCCTGCCGGGTCTGATCTGGCTGGCGCTGGGCGGCCTGTTCTACAGCGTGGGGATTTATTGGTTTCTGAATGATGAGAAGATCCGCCACGGGCACGGGATCTGGCATCTGTTTGTGCTGGCCGGCAGTGTCTGCCAGTTTGTCTGCGTCATGTGGTACGTCTGAAGCCTGTCACTGTCGCAAAGAAAAATGCATCGCCACGGCGATGCATTTTTTTTGTCCGGCCGGCCGGGGGGCTTACTCGGGGCGCGGTACTTCGAATGGCACGCGCTGTTCGGCGACCAGGGTCGACAGGGCGGTGACGACATGGGGGTCGAACTGGCTGCCGGCGCGCTGGCGGATGTAGTCCATGGTCTCGCTCAGGGTCCAGGGTTCTTTGTACGGCCGTTTGTGCAGCAAGGCATCAAAGACATCGACCACGGCCACGATGCGCGCTGACAGCGGGATTTCCTCGCCCTGCTTGCGCTGCGGGTAGCCTCGACCGTCGTAGTGTTCGTGGTGGCCGCCGGCAATCTCGCTGCCGAAGGACAGATAGCTTTTGCCTTCGACCATCAGGCTGGATTTGTGCAGGATCTGCGCGCCGATGGTGGCGTGCTGTTCCATGATGGTGCGTTCGTCCGGGTCCAGTTTGCCTGGCTTGAACAGGATGTGATCGGGTGTGCCGACTTTGCCGACATCGTGCAGGATGCTGGCCATGCCGATCATTTCCATGAACTCGCCACTCAGGTCGGTGGCATAGACTTGCATGCGCTTGAGTTCCTGCGCCAGGGCGTCGGTCAGGCGCTGCACGCGCAGCACGTGCTGGCCGGTGTCGGAGTCGCGGTATTCGGCCAGGTCAGCCAGGGCCACGACGGTGGCTTCCTGGGATTTGCGCAGCTGGTTGTAGAGGTAGAGGTTGTCGTAGGCCGCCGAGATGCGCTGGCAGAAGACTTCCAGCAGGTTGCGCTCGACGTCTTCCAGTGGCCAGGGCGGGCTGAAATGGACCACGAACTCGCGGTTGTTCTGCGAGGTGATGTAGAGCACGTCATACGGGTGGTGGTACATGCTCTTTTTCTGTTTCAGTGCCTCGTGAATGGCGGCGGCCAGTTCTGGCAGGGCGCTGAAATCGCTGGTGTGGGTCAGGTGCTCGTAGGAGCCGGTGGCGGCGATGACTTCGACGGCCAGCCGGCCGTTGGTCTGGCTGCCATTTTCCACGCACAGGATGCCATCCATGCCGACATCAAGCAGGGTGCTGACTTGCTTGAGCACGCCGGAGGCAAATTCTTTCAGTGAATGCAGCTGGTAGAGATCGCCGGCGCCTTCGAGGATCTTGGCCAGTCCCTGGCGGTTTTTCTCGATGGTCAGCAGGTTTTCGTGCGCGCGCAGGGAGGCAATGACGGTGGTGAACAGTTTCTGTACCGTCAGCTCGGTCTTGGTCTTGTAGTCGTTGATGTCGTAATCGAGGATGACTTCCTGTTCGGGGGCCTGGCCGGGCTGGCCGGTACGCAGCACGATGCGCACGGTCTGGTTGTTCAGTTCGCTGCGGATGCGGTGCACCAGCTTCAGGCCGGCATCGTCGGTCTCCATGACGACGTCGAGCAGGATCAGCGCGGTATCCGGATGTTCGGCGATGACCCGGAAGCCTTCGTCGGCGGAGGAGGCGTATAGCAGCATCAGCCCCTTGTCTTTGAAGCGGATGTCCTGGATGGCCAGGCGGGTGGCGGTATGCACGTCTTTTTCATCATCGACGATCAGGACCTTCCACGGCCGTTTCGGCGGCGACAAGGGGTCTTCGCTGACCTCGACGTGATCATCGTCCAGTAGCCAGTTTTCTTCGTCTTGATGTTTGTTCTTGTCGACCATCAGCTGCCCTCCTTGGGCGCAATTTCAGGCGCAATGCACGGCAGGGTGATCGAGAAGGTGGTCCCTTCGCCGAGCACGCTGGAGACGTCGATGCTCCCGCCCAGGCGCTGCCGCACAATGTTGTAGACGATATGCAGACCCAGCCCGCTGCCCCCGCTGCCGCGGCGGGTGGTGAAGAAGGGCTGGAAGATCTTGCCCATGTTTTCCGGTGCAATGCCTTTGCCGTTGTCCCGCACGGACAGGGCCAGATAGCCGTTTTCCAGGCGGTGGGCGTGAATGTCGATGCGTCCTTCCTGGCCTTCTTCAAAGGCATGGGTGGCGGCATTGACCAGTAAGTTGGTCATGACTTGCGACAGGGCGCCGGGATAGCTGTCCATCAGCAGATCCGCTTCGCAGTCGACCTGGATGTCGATCTGGGTGCGCTTGAACTTGGGGCGCAGGCTGGTGATGATTTCGTGCAGATAGTCTTCCAGCTGGAAGTCGCGCCGTGCCTCGCTGGTCTGGTCGACGGCCACCTGCTTGAAGCTGTGGATCAGGTTGGCCGCGCGTTCGGCGTTGGACAGGATCAGGTCACAGCTTTCCTTGGCGGTCGACAGGTAGTTCTGGAAGTCGCTCTTCTTGATGGCGCCGGCTTCCAGTTCGCTGTTGAGTTGCTGAGTGATGGCGGCCAGGTGTGAGGCGGCGGTGAGCGAGATGCCGACCGGGGTGTTGATTTCGTGGGCGACACCGGCGACCAGGCCGCCGAGGGAGGCGAGTTTTTCCGATTCGACCAGGGTTTGCTGGGTCTGCACCAGGCGGCGATAGGCATCCTGGGCTTTTTCTTTTTCTTCGCGGGCAATGGCTTCGGCCTGTGTCCGCATTTTCAGATCATCCATGATCCGTTCGACGATGCGGTTGAAGCTGTGCATGACATCGCCGAATTCGTTTTTCTGGTTGACTGTGATGGTGGCGGATTCGAGGTCGGAGCTGCTGGCGGCCAGGTCCAGGGCGTCTTGCAGGTCTTTCAGCGGGTGGAAGACGAAATGGCGCAGGGCGTAGCTCATCATGATCAGGATGAGGAAGTCGAGCAGGACGATCTGCACCACGCTTTCGGTCAGGCGGCTGCGCAGCTGGGCATTCAGGTCGCGCCGTGACAGGTAGACCTGGGCAATGCCGAGTTTTTCTTTGCCCTGATAGACGATGGGGATGGTCAGGACATCGTCGGCCACGGGTTCTTCGCTGGGGGTCATGTCGCGCAGGCCGCGGCTGTCGCGGATGCGGCCGATGTTGAGGCCGGCATCGCCCTTGATACGGATGGCAATCAGCGATTGCCAGCCCAGTTCGGCATCCAGTGTCAGCTGGATGTATTGGTCATCCAGCTGCCAGACGCCGTGCGGAAGCGACAGCGCGAGACGCTCTTTCAATGCGGTGCGCAAAGCCTGATAGTCGGCTTCGCCTTGGGCTTTGCTGTTGCTGAAAGAGACGTAGCCCATGACCGATAGGATCACGGTAATGCCGACGATCAGCCAGACAGTCAGTTGAGCCTTGATGCTTTTCATCATGATGGGCGGCTTCCTCACTCCTTCTCATCGTAAATAAGCCGGATGCAAAATGCAAAACACAATCATGAATAGTTGATTAATGCCATTGTCGATGCAGATCGGTGGGTCAGGCGGTGGCCGGACGGGGCGCAGGCCATTTCTGCAGCAGCAGTCCGAACAGGATCAGTGCCAGTCCGTACAGGGTGGAGGGCAGGATGGCTTCGCCGGCCAGCAGGTGGATGAGCAGCAGCGAGAGCAGGGGGGACAGGAAGATGAGATTGGCGATGCGTGCGGTATTGACGGCGCGTTTGAGGGCCGAGAGCCATAGTACGAAGGTAAAGCCCATTTCGAAGGCACCGACATAGCTGCCGCCGAGCAGGCCTTGCCAGGAGGGCCACTGCAGCTGGCCGCGCCAGGCGCACCACAGCAGGATCAGCGGCAGGGCACAGGCAAAGTTGAGTGTCAGGCCGATCACCGGCTCACGGCGGTCGCGCGTGTTGGCCAGCCAGTAGCCGGCCCACAGCAGGGTCGATCCCAGTGCCAGGATGACGCCCTGCGGGTTGCCGAAGTGCAGTGACAGTAAGTCGCCATGGGTGGCGATGGCGAGGACGCCGAGGTAGCAGACCAGGGCCGCCAGCATGTCCTGGCTGCGCAGGCGTTGTTTGAGGACGGGGACGGAGAGAAGCGACAGTGTCAGGGCCCAGGTGTAATTGATGGCCTGTGCTTCCTGTGCCGGCAGCAGGGCGTAGGCCTGGAACAGCACCAGATAGTAGGCAAAGGGGTTGATGGCGCCGAGCAGCAGCGAGCGCTGCCAGTGGGCGCGCCAGCTGGTGCGCAGTTCACCCAGCCTGCCCTGAACGCTGAGGATGGCCAGCAGGCAGAGCAGGGAGGCGAGATTGGCCCACAGCAGCAGTTGGGACGGGGTCAGGTGCTGCAGGCTCAGCTTGAAGGCGCTGGCGACGGTTGACCAGGCCAGGACGGCGCCGAGTCCGGCGAGGGTGGCGCGGCGTTGGTCACGGCTGTGCATGGGTCCCCGGGAGAGTGCGCAGACGGGGCAGCAGACGGTTGAGTTCGGCGGACAGGGCGGTGGCGGTGGCCGATGCGCTCAGGCCGATGGGACCGCCCTGCTGCCGGGTGTAGTGGTTTGCCACGCAGCCGTGGACGTAGGCGCCGAGCGAGGCGGCGGCAAACGGGTCGAGTTTCTGGGCCAGCAGGGCGCCGATCAGGCCGCTCAGGACATCACCCTGACCGGCTGCGGCCAGGGCCGGCCCGCCGCTGGTGTTGACATGGTAGTAGCCGTCGGGGCCGGCGATCAGTGTGCCGCTTCCCTTGAGCAGGGTGACGGCATTCAGTCGGGCGGCCAGCGTCCTGACGGTGTGCAGGCGGTTTGCCTGCACGGCGGCGGTGTCGGTCTCGAGCAATCGGGCGGCTTCGGCCGGGTGCGGGGTGATCAGGCTGGGCCAGCGTCGTTCGGCCAGCTGGTTCTGCAGCTCGCTGGCGCCGGCGAGCAGGTTGAGGGCATCGGCGTCCAGCAGCAGGGGGCCGGGGTGGGCGAGTGCCTGTTGCAGCAGTTGCCGCGCGCGCAGATCCTGTCCCAGTCCGGGACCGATGACCAGTACGTCACAGTCGGGCAGGGGATCGGCGGGCCGGATCATCAGTTCGGGCGCGGTCGGGTCGACGGCAAGCCGGTCGTCCAGGGTGGCCAGCAGGACTTTGCCGGCGCCTGCCGCCAGGGCGGCGCGGCCGGCCAGCAGGGCGGCGCCCAGCATGCCTTCGGCGCCCCCGGCGATGGCGAGGGTACCGAAGCGGCCTTTGTGGCTGTTGTGGGGGCGCAGCAGGGCGCTCAGGTCGACCGGATGATAGACCGCCCCTTCGGGGGCTTCGCCGGCCCAGCCCGGGTGCTGCAGGGTGTCGAGGTAGATTTCGCCGGCCAGGTCCGGTCCGTCACCGGTCAGCAGACCCGGTTTGTGACTGAGGAAGGTCAGGGTGGCATCGGCGCGCAGCACCCGGTTGCGGGCGGTGCCCTGCCAGGCATCGAGTCCGGTCGGTACGTCGAGTGCCAGGGTCGGTACATGCAGAGCCTGCAGTCGATCGAGTAGCGCACACCAGAAGGGATCGAATGGTCGATCTGCGCCGATGCCGAACAGACCGTCCACCAGCAGGTCGGGGCGGGTGGCATCGGCCGGCAGCTCTGCCAGGGTCGTGCCTTGTACGGCTTGCCAGGCGGCCAGTGCCTGGCGTGCCGCCGCCGTTCTGGGGGCCGCCGGCAGCAGCACTTCGGCCCGGAATCCGGCGTGCAGCAGGGCGGTCGCGCAGACCAGGGCATCGCCGCCATTGTTGCCGGGGCCGGCGGCCAGCAGGATGTGGGCGCCTGTCGGCCAGCGAGCTGCTATCCACCGGGCGGCAGACTGGCCGGCGCGGGCCATCAGGTCGATGCCCAGTGTCTCGGCGCGCTGTTCCAGTGCGCGCAGGGCGGCACCGCTGTAGATGGCGCTGCTCATGGCCGGGTTTCACCCCAGCGCTGGATCAGGTTATGCGGTACCCCGAGCTGGTCCATGATGCGTGCCACGATGAAGTCCACCATGTCGTCGACGGATTTCGGGTGGGTGTAGAAGCCGGGGCTGGGGGGCAGGATGACCGCGCCGAGGCGGGCCAGCTTGAGCATGTTTTCCAGGTGCAGGGCCGAGAAGGGGGTCTCGCGCGGGACCAGGATGAGTTTGCGGCCTTCCTTGAGGCTGACATCGGCGGCCCGCTCGATCAGGTTGTCCGACAGGCCATGGGCGATGGCCGCCAGGGTGCCCATCGAGCACGGGCAGACCACCATGGCATCGGCCGGGTTGGTGCCCGAGGCCACCGGGGCAAACCATTCTTCGCGGCCGAAGACTTTCAGTTGGCCGGGTTCGGCGCCGCTTTGTTCGATGAACCATTGTTCGGCGTCGGCCGGACGGCCCGGCAGGGTGAGTCCCAGCTCTTGCTGGGCAACGACCTGGGCGGCCTGGGAGTAGAGCACCCAGACCCGCACGCCGGCGGCGATCAGGCAGTCGATCAGGCGCAGGCCGTAGGGCAGGCCCGAGGCGCCGGTCAGGGCAACGGCGATGGTTTGAATCTGGCGCATGGTGATGCTCGTTCGGTGAACGGGCCGCGTGCGGCGGCCCTAGTCGGCATATTGTAACTGGCGGTGGCGAAGCATGATTTGCTGGTCAGGGAAGCATTTCGCCAGTTGCTCGGCAATGTAGACCGAGCGGTGCTGGCCGCCGGTACAGCCGATGGCCACGGTCAGGTAGCTGCGGCTTTCCTGGTTGAAGCAGGGCAGCCAGCGGGCAATGATGCGGCGGATGTCTTCGGTCATTTCGGCGACGGCGGGCTCTTGCAGGAAGAAGTCGATGACGGGTTGATCCTTGCCGGTCAGCGGCCGCAGTTGCGGGTTGTAGTAGGGGTTGGGCAGGCAGCGCACGTCAAAGGCGAAGTCCAGATCGAGCGGGACGCCGTGCTTGAAGCCGAAGGATTGCAGTACCAGGGTCAGGCGGCTGCTGTCTGCCGACACCAGGTCCTTGACCCAGCTGCGCAGGGCATTGGGAACGAGGTCGGTGGTGTCGAAGCGGGCGCCGAGTTCCTGGATGCTGCCCAGCATGTCTTTCTCGGCCAGGATGCATTCGTTGATGGTCAGGAGTCCGTTGCCGGCCAGCGGGTGGCGGCGGCGGGTTTCGGAAAAGCGTTTGACCAGGGTGTCGTCCTGCGCTTCAAGGAACAGCAGGCGCACATCGACGCCTTGTTCGCGCAGCTTCTGCATTTCATGGGGCAGCGCACCGAGGGAGGGGCTGGAGCGGACATCCACGCTGATGCCGATCTGCTCGAAGCCGTAATCCTGATACAGCGACACGGCCTCGCTCAGCATGGTGGCGGGCAGGTTGTCGACGCAGTAGAAACCCGAGTCTTCCAGCGCCCGCAGGGCAATGGATTTTCCCGAACCGGATTGCCCGCTAATCAATATCAGTTGCATGTTCCTGATCCTTCAGGAAATTGGTGTGACGTTCGATGAATTCGCGCGTGCTGTCGATGCCGCGCAGTTGCAGGATGTAGTTGCGGACGGCGGCTTCGACCAGAACGGCGAGGTTGCGACCGGCCGCCACCGGCAGGACGACCTTGCGCACCGTGACGCCGAGAATGTCCTGTGTTTCCGACTGGATGTTCAGCCGGTCGAGGGCCTGCATGGCCTGATCGTTGGCCTTGACCAGGTGGATGATCAGTTTCAGTACTTTCTTCGGTCGTACGGCGGTTTCGCCGAAGATGGTGCGGATGTTCAGAATGCCCAGCCCGCGTACCTCCAGGAAGTCGCGCAGCAGAGGCGGGCAGCGTCCTTCCAGGGTTTCCGGCCCGATCCGGTAGAGTTCGACGGCATCGTCGGCCACCAGGCCGTGGCCGCGCGAGATCAGGTCCAGGGCCAGTTCGCTCTTGCCCATGGCCGAGTCGCCCATGATCAGTACGCCGATTTCCAGGACGTCGAGGAAGACGCCATGCAGTACGGTGGAGACGGCCAGCGCGCGAGCCAGATAGATGCGCAGCACATCCATCAGGTACGGGCTTTCCAGCGGGGTGGACATCAGCGGCACGCTGTGGGAGTGGCAGTAGTCGCGCAGCAGTTTCGGTACCGGCTGGCCATTGGCCACCATGACCACTGACATGCTCTTGTGGAACAGTTGGTCGAGGGCGGTTTTGGCCGCCGACTGTTCCAGTCGGTTCAGGTAATCGACCTCGGCGAGGCCCAGTACCTGGACACGGTTGGGGTGGATGAAATTCAGGTGGCCGACCAGCGCCAGCGTAGGGCGCTGTTCGTCGATGCCGATAATGTTGTCGGCGCCCGCCGTCCCGACAACCCAGCTGAGATTCAGCTTTTGCTGGTTTTCCTGGTAAAGCTTGCGCACGGTTATGCTAGGCATGGGTCGACCACTCGGAAAGAATCTGGTAGAGCTCGTCCACGCTTTGGGCGGTGAGCATTTTTTCGCGCAACGGGCGGCTGGAGAAGAGTTGCGCCAGCTCGGACAGGACCTGCAGGTGCAGGTCGGTGGCCTGTTCCGGTACCAGCAGGACGAACAGGCTTTGTACCGGTTTGCCGTCCGGGGCATCGAAAGGAATCGGCGCTTTCAGGCGGATGAAGATGGCCGCGGCTTCCTTGAGTCCCTGGGCTCGGCCGTGGGGAATGGCAACCCCCTGACCCAGGCCGGTGGAGCCGAGTTTTTCTCGGGCAAACAGACAATCGAACACCTCGCTGCGGGCGATGCCGCAGGTATTTTCCATCAGCAGACCGACCTGCTCGAAAACCCTTTTCTTGCTGCTGACGTCGAGGTCGAGCAGGATGTGCTCGCGGGAAAGAATCTTACCGATCTGTTTCATAGCGTTTGGCGGCATCGGAGGCCGGGCGGACCGGCTTCGTCAAAAAGTCTGGCAAACAAAAACGGGAACCCGAAGGTTCCCGGCAGTACTGAATGTCACTTTACAGCGAAGCTTCCGGGTGGGCGCCGCGGTGCTCGGTCTGCTTTTCCTTGAACTTCAGCACCTGACGGTCCAGCTTGTCCATCAGCAGGTCGATGGCGGCGTACATGTCGGCCTCGGTGGCTTCGACATGGATGTCCTTGCCGGACAGGTGAACGTTGACCTCGGCTTTCTGGACCAGTTTGTCCACGGACAGGGTAACGGAGACATCGATCAGGTCGTCGACATGGCGGCTGATGCGCTCGAGCTTCTCATCAATATAGTCGCGCAACGACGGGGTGATCTCGAGGTGAAGACCAGTCACTTTGATGTTCATAACCCTTACTCCTTACTTTGTTGCCATGATGACTGCACGGTCGGGTCGGCCGTACAGCCGGATGTTGGATTACAGAGCCTTTCTTTGATTGACCGGCGCTATCTGCATGGCTTCACGATACTTGGCAACGGTACGTCTTGCAACCTGAATTCCCTGGCTGGATAGCTGTTCGGCAATGGCGCTGTCTGACAGTGGCCTGGATGGGTTCTCCTGTTCGATCAGCCTGCGGATATGTGCCTTGATGGCGGTGGCGGAGCATTCTTCGCCACTGTCGGTTTCCAGGGCACTGCCGAAGAAATATTTCAGCTCGAAAAGTCCCCGGGGACAGAGCAGATATTTCTGGGTGGTGACTCTGGAGACGGTGGATTCGTGCAGCCCGAGCTCATCGGCGATATTGCGCAGGATCATCGGCCGCATGGCCACTTCGCCTTGTTCAAAGAACGCTTGCTGCTTGTCGACTATAGCTTCCGACACTTTCAGGATAGTGTCAAATCGCTGTTGAATGTTCTTGACCAGCCACCGTGCCTCTTGCAGACGACTGCCGAGATCGCCGGATTGCTGGCGGTTTTCCGACAGCATGCGGGCGTAGATCTGGTTGACGCGCAATTGCGGGACGGCGCTGCTGTTGAGCTCGGCCACCCAGCGGCCTTTACGCTTTCTGACGGTGACGTCCGGGGTGACGTAATGGGTGTCGCGCGCGTCGAAGCCGCTGGCCGGACGCGGGTTGAGGCGGGCGATCAGGGTCTGGGCTTCGCGCAGGGCATCGTCGCTGGTGCCCAGCAGCTTGCGCAGGCGGGTGTAGTCACGGGCGCCGAGCAGGGCCAGGTGCTGCGCGATGATGTCGCCGGCCAGGGATTTGCCGGGGGTGCTGGCCGGTAATCTGGCCAGTTGCAGTTGCAGGGATTCGGGCAGTGAGCGGGCGCCGACGCCGGGGGGGTCGAACTGCTGCAGCATGCGCAGGCCGACGGCCAGTTCATCTTCGTCCAGGGCCAGCTCTTCGGGCAGACTGGCCACCAGTTCGGCCAGCGGCGTGGTCAGGTAGCCATCGTCATCCAGTTCTTCAATCAGCAGTTGCACGACGGCGTGGTCGCGCTGCGGCAGGTCAATTTCTCCCAGCTGCGACAGCAACAGCTCGCGCAGGGTCTGATGACAGGGCACATTGTAAAAGGGGTCGAATTCGTCGTCGTAGCTGCCACCACTGCCGGTCCCGCTGCCGCTGCCCCAGTCCTGCAGCGCTTCCATGCCCGGTTCGCTCGCCGTGTCCTGCTCCTGCTGCTTCGGGACCTCTTCGCTGTGGCTGCTTTCCATCGGGCGCTCCGGCAGGCCGGGTTCGCCGGGAGTGTCTTCATCGCGCTCGAGCAGCGGGTTTTCCAGCAGATAGCGTTCGACTTCGGCTTGCAGTTCGACCGTCGACAGTTGCAGCAGCTTGATCGACTGCTGCAATTGCGGCGTCAGGGTCAACTGCTGGGAGACTTTGAGCTGGAGGCTTTGCTTCATGATGGTTTACAGATGGAAATGCTCGCCCAGGTAGACTTTGCGCACCCGCTCGTCGTTGACCAGTGTTTCCGGCTCGCCGGCAGCCAGCACGGCACCGTCGCTGATGATGTAGGCGCGGTCGCAGATCCGCAGTGTTTCTCGCACGTTGTGGTCGGTGATCAGTACGCCGATACCGCGTTCCTTGAGGAAGGAAATGATCTTCTGGATGTCGATGACGGCAATCGGATCGACCCCGGCAAAGGGTTCATCCAGCAGGATGAAGCGTGGCCGCGTGGCCAGCACGCGGGCAATTTCCACCCGGCGCCGCTCGCCGCCGGACAGCGACAGGGCATTGCTGTTGCGCAGATGGGCGATGTTCAGGTCATCCAGCAGCAGGTCGAGCTCTTTTTCCAGTTCGTCTTTCTTGAAGCCGGTGATCTCCAGAATGGCGCGGATGTTTTCGTCGACCGTCATCTTGCGGAAGATCGAGGCTTCCTGCGGCAGATAGCCCAGCCCGAGCCGCGCCCGACGGTGGATCGGCATGTGGGTGATGGACTGCTCGTTGATGGTGATTTCACCGTCATCGGCACCGACCAGACCGACGATCATGTAAAAGCTGGTGGTCTTGCCGGCACCATTCGGCCCCAGCAAACCCACGACTTCGCCACTCTTGATCTGCAGCGAGACATCCTTGACTACCGTGCGGTTCTTGTAGCGCTTTTTCAGGCGCTGCACTGTCAATACGCTATCGGTCATGATCACTTTCCGGCGCCGCTGCTGGCGTCTTTCTTTTGTGGCTGGATGATGGCGGTGACCCGGCCCTTGTTGGCGGTATTGCCGCTGCCGCCCTGGCTCTGATAGACCTGGGTTTCGGTGTTGTAGACGATGACGTCGCCGATCAGCAGGTCATCCCCCTTCTTGACGCGGGCATTGGTGGTCAGGATGGCGGTATGGGTGACCGTGCTGTAGTCGATGCGCTTGGCCTGCCCGTCGATCCAGACATTTTTCTTTTCCGGCGTATCATCCGCCTTCTGACGGAAGGTGACCAGCTTGCCGGTGGCGATCATGGTCTGATTGCCCTGAGCGTCACGGGTGACCGTCAGGTGGTCGGCATGCATCAGCATGGTGCCCTGGATGACCACGACCGCGCCATCCCATTCGGTGATGCCCTTGATCTGGTCGAGCGTGGCGCGGTCGGCGCTGATCTGGATCGGCTTGCCGCTGTCGGCTTTTTCGGCGAACGCCAGCGGGGTGGCCAGGGCAAGGAGTGTCAGCAGCAGGGCGGATTTATTGAACATAAGTGGCCTTTGCATAAGACAGCATGTTCACGATGCCGGTCTTTTGGTCGTAATTGAAACCCGTCGAATTGGCGACACTGCTGCCATAGTGAACGGTGGTCGGCATCGGTGAGCTGGCGTAGTGACGGACGGTGTCGACGGTCATGGCAGAGCTGTCCAGCGTCATCGGCGGCTGACCCGCGACCGCCGGTTTCTGCAGATGCGCCTTATGCTCAAGGAACGCGACGCGCGACTCGGTATTGTAACGCCCGTTGTCGGCGATCAGCGTGTAATCCAGCTGTCCATCCTTGAACAGCGCGATGTTGCCCTGATTGAAATACAGCTCGCGCTGGTTGGGGTACTGCCACAGTCTGTCGGCAATCATGTGCTGCAGGACGCGCCCTTGCTCATCAAAGCGTGTCGCGTCGATTTTCTCGGCAACATATTCGGGCTGGGACGGATCGAGATCATGGCCGAAGCTGCCCAGCTTGGAGACCTGATCCAGCCAGATCGTCAGCAGGGCGGTGAGGGCGACCAGCGCCACGGGGAACAACCGTGTCCAATGCCCGCTCTTCATGACAGATAGCCCGCGATCAGGTCGTCCAGCGTGCCCTGGGCCTGCATGATCAGCTCGCAGGTTTCGCGTACGGCCCCACGTCCGCCACGATTGCCGGTGACGTAGTGGGCGTGCTGGCGCACCACGCTCGGGGCTTCGGGGACGGAAATCGCCAGCCCGACACGCAGCATGACCGGCAGGTCGACCACATCATCGCCCACATAGGCACATTGCGCCGGCTGCACGCCCGCCTTGGCCAGCAAATCCTCGAAAGCCGTGCGCTTGTCGTGAATGCCGGCATAGTAAAAATCGATGCCGAGCCCGCGGGCGCGGTGCTCGACACAGCTTGCGGCGCGGCCGGTAATGAGGGCCAGTTTGACGCCGGTGGACTGCAGCATTTTCAGGCCATGGCCATCCAGCGTATTGAACCCCTTGAGTTCTTCCCCCGCGGCGGTAATGAAAATCGTGCCATCGGTCAGTACACCGTCCACATCCATGATCAGCAGACGGACATTGCGTGCCAGGTCATTGGTCGCTTGCATGTTATTCCTCGGGCTGGCTGGCGGGATCAGACCACGCCGGCCTTGAACAGGTCGTGCATGTTGAGGGCCCCGACCAGCTGCTGTTCGGCATTGGTCACCAGCAGACAGAGCACCTTGCTGGCTTCCATCTGCTCGACGGCCTCGGTGGCCAGGCAGTGTGCCGCAATGGTGCGGGGCGATCGGGTCATGACGTCTTCGATGCGGATGCCGGTCAGGTCCAGGGTCTTGTCCAGCGTGCGACGCAGGTCGCCGTCGGTGTAAACCCCGACCAGCGAGCCGGCGGCATCGGCCACCGCCGTCATGCCCAGACCTTTCTTCGACATTTCCAGCAAGGCATCTTTCAGGGATGCGCCCACCTTGACGCAGGGCAATGCCTCACCGGTGTGCATGACATCGGCAACACGCACCAGCAGGCGGCGGCCGAGGCTGCCCGCCGGATGCGACATGGCAAAGTCTTCTTCGCGGAACTGCCGCTCCTGCATCAGGGTGACGGCCAGGGCATCGCCCAGGGCCAGCTGCGCCGTGGTGCTGGAGGTGGGGGCCAGTCCCAGCGGGCAGGCTTCCTTGTCGACATGGGCATCTAGGTGGACATTGGCCAGCTTGGCCATGGTCGATCCCTCGCGCCCGGTCATGCAGATGGTGTGAATGCCCTTGCGCTTGAGCGCCGGCCACATGGCCAGGACTTCATCACTCTCACCGGAGTTGGACAGTGCCAGCAGGACGTCTTCGCGCATGATCATGCCCAGATCGCCATGCACGGCTTCGGCCGGGTGCAGGAAGAAGGCAGGGGTGCCGGTACTGGCCATGGTGGCGGCGATCTTGCGCGCGACATGACCGGATTTTCCCATGCCGGTCACGACCAGGCGTCCCTTGCAGGCGAGGATCAGATCCACGGCGCGCGAAAAGTCGCCATTCAGACGCAGGGCCAGCGCTTCCAGCGCCTCGGCCTCGGTTCGCAAGACTTCTCGGGCGCTTTGCAAGCGGTTCGTGTAAATTTGGGTATCCATAAGCGTGAATTATATCAAGGTTATAAGCCCAGGGGTCGCGGCTGGTGCAACTTTTGCTTAAACCTTTGACTCTGTCATGTGATATCGATAAAAGTTGCGGAGAACATAACTGACCATGCATTCACTTGCTGTTGTCGTCGTGGTATTGCTGCTGGCTGTACTGGTCATTACCTTGTGCCGCCGGTTGCGCGTTCCTTCCCTGCTGGCCTACCTGCTGATCGGCTTTCTGGCCGGCCCGGCGGTGGCGGGCCTGGTGCCCGAAGGGGAGTCGACCGCCCTGCTGGGTGAGATCGGCATTGTCTTCCTGATGTTTACCATTGGCCTGGAGTTCTCGCTGGCCAAGCTCAAGGCCATGCAACAGCTGGTGTTTGGCGTCGGCCTGCTGCAGGTCACGCTGACCATGCTGCTGGGCGGGGTGGTTTGTTATCTGTTCATTGGTCATGCCGGTGCTGCCTTTGCGCTGGGAGGTGCGCTGGCCATGTCCTCTACCGCGATCGTCAGTCGCCTGCTGACCGAGCAGCGCGAGCTGGGGCAACCGCATGGCCAGCTGGCCATTGGCGTGTTGTTGTTCCAGGACATTGCCGTGGTGCCGCTGTTGATCCTGCTGCCCGCCCTGAGCGGCAGCCAGGCGCTGCTGTGGCAGTCGCTGGGCATGGCGGCTCTCAAGGTGCTGGTGGTGCTGACCGTGTTGCTGGTGCTGGGCCAGCGCCTGATCCGTCCCTGGTTTCATCTGGTCGCACGCCAGCGCTCCGGCGAGCTGTTCATGCTGAATGTCCTGCTGGTGACGCTGGGCATTGCCTGGCTGACCGAGTTGTCCGGGCTCTCGCTGGCTCTGGGGGCCTTTGTCGCCGGCATGCTGATCTCCGAGACCGAGTATCGCTATCAGGTTGAAGAGGATATCCGGCCATTCCGTGATCTGCTGCTGGGCTTCTTCTTCATTACGGTCGGCATGCGTCTGTCCCTGCCTGTGCTGGTGGACCAGTTCGAGCTGGTGCTGTTGATGGTGCTGATTCTGTTGCCGGTCAAGCTGGGCGTGGTCTATGGCGTGGCGCGCGCCTTCGGCCACCAGTCCATGGCCTCGATGCGCGGTGCGCTGGCGCTGGCGCAGGGCGGGGAGTTCGGCTTTGTCCTGCTGACGCTGGCCTCGCGCCTGGATCTGATCACGACGCCGGTCATGCAGGCGGCGGTCGCTGCCGTGTTGATTTCCATGCTGGTGGCGCCCTTCATCCTGATGCATGGCGAGGCCATTGCCAAACGGCTGGTCCGGCAAGACTGGACCCTGCAGGCCTTCGACCTGCACCACGTGCTGGTGGAGAGCATGTCCAAGAGTGATCACGTGCTGATCTGCGGCTACGGACGCAGCGGTCAGGCGCTGGCCCGGTTGCTGGAAACCGAGGATATCCCGTTTTTTGCTCTCGACATGGATCCGACCCGGGTACAGGAGGCGGCCGAGGCGGGGGACCCGGTGGTGTTTGGTGATGCCTGCAAGACGGAGGTGCTGCTGGCGGCAGGTATTCAGCGTGCCAAGGTGATGGTGATTTCCTTTTCCGATACCGAGGTGGCTTGCCGCATCCTGAATCGCGTGCAGCAATTGCGGCCGGATTTGTCGGTCATTGTGCGCACGGTGGATGACGGTGATATCGATCGGCTGCGTGCGGCCGGCGCGGACGAGGTGGTGCCGGAGATCCTGGAGGGCAGCCTGATGCTGGCCTCGCAGGCGCTCATGGAGGTCGGTGTCCCGTTGCAGCGTGTGCTGAGGCGCATCCGTCGGGTGCGGGAAGAGCGTTATGGTTTGTTCCGTGGTTTCTTCCACGGCATGGACGATATCGATTCGCTGGAGGATGAGGCCCGAATCCCGCGCTTGCAGAGTGTGGTGCTGTGCGAGGGGGCGGCGGCCATCGGCCAGCCCCTGCATGCGCTGCAGCTGGCTGAACTCGGTGTGTCCATCAAGTCGATGCGCAGTCAGAACCGGCGCTTCTTTGATCTGGACGAGAATCTGCAGCTGGGGATGGGGGACGTGCTGGTGTTGCTGGGCAATGCCGAGCAGCTGGCCCGGGCGGAGAAGCGCATCCTGAGCGGCGCCTGAACGGCAGGGGCGGCCATCGGCCGCCCGCCGCTCATGGCAGGATGGTGGTGATCTGTTTTTTCAGTTCCTGCTTCAGCGCCTGCTGTTTTTCGGTCTCGGTTTTCTTTCCCTTGACCAGGGCATTGAAGTTCAGCGCATACACCGGGGCATTCAGCGGCCCGGTAATCTTCAGCGGGATATTCACGCCCTTCAGGCTGGAAAACTCTTTCGGATTGGCCTGCACGTTCATGTTGTAGTCGATGATGCTGTGGCGCAGGTCGAGCTTGCCGCCGCCATTGACGTTGACCAGCTGCGAGGCAAGCTTGAGATCCTGATTGCGCCCGATGCCCTGATCCATGTGGAAGCTGGCCTGAAGTGTCGAGAAGGTGGTCTTCTGGTTGGCGCGCGCCGGGGTGTTCATTTCCTTGAGTTCGGCAGGCAGGTTCTTCAGGGCGGCGACCAGGTCGATCCCGGTCAGCGCCCCCTGGTTCAGGCTCATCTGCACGTCACCGCTCAGGTTATTGCGCAAGTCGACAAACGAGTCGCCCTGTGCCGACAGCGCGACCTGGCCATTCCCCTTGCCGTCCAGCTGGCCAAAGCTGAACAGATCCACCAGCAAGGGGCGGATGTTCATGCCGCGCAAGGTCTGGCGCACTTCGTAGCGATTGACCGGGCCGCGCTTGAGTCGTGCGTCACCCTGCAGTCTGCCGGCATAGATATTGGCGGAAATCTGAGTCAGTTCCATTTCCTGCGGCAGGATGCGTACCGCGGCAGCGACATCCTTCATGCGGAAGCGTCCGACTGACAGTTCACCGGCGCTGATCTTGCCATTCAGGTCAAAGAAATCCATCCAGTCCAGCGGGATCGGGTTCTTGTTCTGGAAAATGGCGACCGCCTCTCCCTTGGTTTCCGGCAGATAGCGGTTCAGGTCGAGTGCCCCGATGCTCAGTGCCGCTTCATGGCGCGGGTGGACCAGACCATATTGCGTTACATCCAGCGCGATATCCGAACCATCGATCTTGCCCTTGCCATGCAGGTCAAAGCGTTCGTCATGCAGTGTGCCGCTCAGCGAGCCCTGCATATTGGCGATCAGCTGGCCACGGGGTAGCAGGGGGGTGATGGCCTGAGCGCTCAGGCTGAGTGGTGACAGTTGCAGGTCATTCAGCCTGGCCAGGGTGAAGGGTGCATCCAGCGTCAGCTTCACCCGGTTGTTGCCCACCTGCCAGTTGAACTCGCCGTTGAGGCGGCTGGCGTTCATGGCGTTGCGGCTGATGTTCAGGTTGGCCAGATTGGCTTCCAGCTGATAGTGGCTGCGTTCGTACTGCATGCTGCTCGACAGGTGGCTTTGCGGAATCAGGATGTATTCCGGGCCGGCCTCCAGCGTGGGGACATTGAGCGTGGCGCTGCTTTGCGGACGTTCGGTGGTGAATTCGAACACCAGGTCATTGCCGGACGCCTTGAGCTTGTTGATGTCAAGATGCAGCGAGCCCCGGGTCTGCAGCTGTGTCTTGCCCAGCGTCGGTGTCTCGTTTTCGATCTGCGATTCGATCTGGCTGAAATCCAGGCGGTTGTCCACGATGGTCAGCGGGGTGCTCAGCGTCATGCGCAGCGGTCGTGAGCCATTGTCCAGCACCGCTCCGGCACTCAGCATGGCGCTGCTCTTCAGGCCGTCGGCTTCCAGGGTGATGCCGGTCAGCCGCTGATGGCTGTCGTTGACATCATCCTGATAATTCAGTTCGCCGTCATGGATGACCAGGGTATTCAGATTGATATTGAAGCCCTGTTGCGGGCGTCGCATGAACAAATCACTGATCGACAGCAGCCCGTCTTTCTGGCGCGTGATGGCGATATTCGGTGCGTAAAGACGCAGCGAGCGGACTTCACGCCGGCCAAACAGCAGTGGCCACCAGGCCAGTCTGGCTTCCATGCGGACCACCTTGGCAAACCGGGCGGTACTGTTCGGTTCGGTGATCGAAATATCGTTGACGTCAATGCCCGGGAACGGGAAAACCCGCGGGGTGATGGTGCCTTCGACCAGCACCTGGCGCCCGGTGTCGCGCAGCGACTCCCCCAGCGAGCGTCGCACGGCGGCTTCATCGAACTGCCAGAAGATCAGACTTTGCGTCACGATGCCCAGCAGCAGCAACGTCAGGGCAGAGTAAACGGTGATGCGTAACCAGAGGCGGCCGGAGTTCCAGTTCATGGCAGGGGGAGGACGGGCGTTGGACTAACGGTGCGGGTTAGCATGGGTCTGTTGGAGCGGGTGAAGGGAATCGAACCCTCGTCGTAAGCTTGGGAAGCTTCTGCTCTACCATTGAGCTACACCCGCGTGCTTTCGCGTAAGAGGGGACGAATTTAGCCGGTTTTGCCGCTTTTGGCAAGGCATTGTGCGGTTGCAAAATGTTTCCATTTCTAAGTCAAAGGCTTGATTGCTTGCGCCTGGTGATATGGTTAGTATGCAAAATAGATCAGCCACGACAATGTCGTCGGCGAATACCATTGCCGAGAGGGGTATGAGCGTGAGTATGGAGGAGGGTGAAGCAGATCGACTGCGCGCCCGCATTGCACAGTTGGAAGCCAACCTGGCCTCGGCGCAGGCGACCATTCGCGATCTGAATGAAAAGCTGGACGCGGCATTGGACGGGACTGGTCTGTGTCTGTGGCAGGGCGTGCCGCCGACCGGGGAGTTGAAGGTTTTCAATCTGCAGAACTTCCGGGATGGCGATATGGCGCCGAATTTCGATGCCTTCTGTGCCAAATTGCATCCGGAAGATGCCGGTCATGTGCTGGCGAACTACCATGCCCATCTGGCGGGCAAGACGCCGCGCTATGAAAGTCAGTACCGCACCGTCGGCCCGGACGGGACTGTCACCTGGCTGTGGGATCAGGGGCGTGTCATCGAGCGCGATGCCAGGGGCAGGGCGCTGCGTATCCTGGGGACGCATGTCGATATCACCCAGCGCAAGCTGGCCGAACAGGAACTGGCCCGACTGGCCTGGTTTGATCCGTTGACCGGCCTGCCCAATCGCATGCATTTCTTCCGCCAGCTCGAGCAAGCCATCAGCGAGCTGGCCGGGCACGAGCGCCAGCTGGCCGTGCTGTTTCTGGATCTGGATTACTTCAAGCACATCAACGACCAGTACGGCCACGTCATTGGTGATCAGGTGCTGATCGCCGTGGCCGGCGAGCTGCGGCAGATCCTGCGCGATGAGGATGTCGTGGCGCGTCTGGGGGGGGATGAATTCATTGTATTGCTCAAGGGCGCCGGCATTATCGACAAGGTCCGGCAGATTGCTGCCCGCATCCTGCAAAGCATCGGCCCGACCCTGCAGGTCGGCGAGCTGTCGGTTCGCCTCGGTACCAGTATCGGCGTCAGCCTGTTTCCCGACCACGGCGCCACGGCCGAGGAGCTGGTGCTGCATGCCGACAGTGCCATGTACAGCGCCAAATCCGCAGGTCGCCACATGATTGTCCACTATCAGCCGGGTCCGTCCCGGGCACGGCACGATGTGGTGTCTTCCATGGAAAATCAGGCATAAAGGGTCGTTAGGGCCTGTGGGGGATCCGCGCTCGCACCCTGTTCATCGTGGCAAGGCATGCGCTGCCTGTGTGGTGCGCTGTTGACCGGCATTTATCGCCGTCCCTGTTTCTTCGTTGGCATACCTCTGGGTGACGCTGTCAGAAGGGGTGGGTATACTTGCATTCCTCTTTAGATGAATAGAAGCCTTGTGGCGACGAACTGCTTTGAGCAGGTGGTCCCTGCTGGTTCGTGACCGATCTGGATCTCTCGTGGCGCAGAATCTCGTAAAAATTCAAAATTATCGTCCTGATATTGACGGCCTGCGCGCGCTGGCCGTGCTTTCCGTGGTCTGTTTTCATGCTTTTCCCGGCCTCTTGCCGGGGGGCTTTGTCGGGGTAGATATTTTCTTTGTCATCTCGGGGTATTTGATCTCCGGCATCATGTACAAGGGGATGGATGCCGGGTCTTTTCGCTTCTCCACCTTTTATGCCCACCGAATCAAGCGGATTTTCCCCGTTTTGTCGGTCGTGATGCTCTGTTGCTATTTTTTCGGCTGGTTTGCCCTGTTGCCCGACGAGTTCCAGACGCTGGGGCGTGAAATGCTCGGTGGCGCGGGTTTTTACGCCAACCTGCTGCTTTGGCAGGACACGGGTTATTTCGATACGGTGGCCCACACCAAACCCCTGCTACATTTATGGTCGCTGGGGGTGGAGGAGCAGTTTTATTTCGCCTGGCCCTTGATTCTGTTTGCCGCCTACCGCCTGCGCCGTGCGACGCCGGTGGTGATTGTGTTGCTGATGGCCGCCTCGTTCGTGTCCAGTCTGCACCTGATGGCGATTGATCCTGCCGGTAGTTTCTATTCGCCGTTGAGCCGCTTTTGGGAGTTGCTGGCGGGCGCCATGCTGGCCTGGCTGGTAAAAAGTCGAACCTCGGCGGAGGCTGGCCAGCCGCCAGCCGGGTATCATGGCTTGTCCGTCATCGGTGGCGTGCTTCTGCTCGGGTCTGTGTTTTTGCTGGATGAAAGCCGGATTGCTTTTCCCGGCTGGTGGGCCACGCTGCCTGTACTGGGTGCCTTCTTGCTGATTTATGCCGGACCGGATGCCGTGCTCAACCGGCGGCTGCTGTCCCATCCGCTTGCCGTCTGGATCGGGTTGATCAGTTACCCGCTGTATCTCTGGCATTGGCCGATTCTGTCTTTCTCGCGCATCGTGCTGGCGCAGGATCTGCCTTGGTGGGGGCGCTGTCTTGCCGTCGCGCTGAGCATCCTGCTGGCCTGGATCAGCTGGCGCTGGATCGAGCGACCGATCCGTTTCGGCATCCCCGGCCGGGGAAAAATTATTGTGCTGTGCCTGCTGATGGCCCTGGTGGCCTGGCTGGGACACGATGCTGAGCGACGCCATGGGCTACCTTTCCGCATCAAGTTGCCGCTGTCGGTGATGGATGATGGTATCAGCCGTTTTCCGCAGTGCCCCGACGTCATCGGCCAGGGGGCCAATGCGCCCGAATATTGCCGCCGTTCGGCAGGCAACCAGACTCCGGATCGGGTTGTCATCGGTGACAGCCATGCGCGCAGCGTGTTTCCAGGATTCGCCAGTATGGATCAGCAGCATGCCTGGCTGTTGCTGGCCAACCCGAGTTGTCCGCCCACCCTTGGTCTGACGATCCACGAGCCGAATGGCGTGCGCCATTGCGCCGCCCGGCGGGACCGTGTCATGCAATATGTCGAAGAGAACGCCTCGATTCACACGGTCGTGCTGGCCTTCTTCGCTGACTATATTCTGGATACCGATTTCGCCGGCCAGCGCAAAATTGACCACTGGGCCAGCTCGGTGCAGATGAGTAGCCCCGATATGCCGGGTGCCAGCAAGGCCGAGCTGTTTTATCACGGCCTGGAAAACACCATCCGTGCCCTGACCAAGGCCAACAAGTCTGTCGTCATCATGATGGATGTGCCGGAGTTGCCCTTCCTGACCCACGATTGCGTCCAGCGGCCTTTGTTTAAGCTGACGCCGCGTTGCGAGCTGGCGCGTACGACGGTTCTGGCTCGTCAGGGGCAGGCACGTTTGATGGTGAAAAAACTGGTCGCCAACAATCCGCAAGTCCGAGTGTTCGACCCGATCAATGTGTTCTGTGGCCGAAGCCAATGCAAGGTGACCGACAGCGGGACTTTGCTCTACCGGGATTCCGATCACTTGAACTGGGCGGGAAGTCGCCTGCTGGCGCCGCCCTTCCTGTCCTGGCTCCAGGGTGGGCAGCAGTGGGGGGGCGCCGCGGCTTACCCCGCACCGTAACTTGCCGGCCGGCGGACCGCGCGTCAGTCAGCGCATGACGAGGGTGGCAGGTCTGGTGCCAGCCACCCTCTGCTGCCTTCGCCTCATTCTGGAGACACTGACCTATTCCGGTGTCGCCCAGATGACTGCAAGTGACGCCACAGCCGCCCGCAAATCATTTAATATTGCGAGTTGCTAATCTCACTTCATTTCCAGGACAACCGGCATGTCTGATCTCGTGGTCCATGGCGGCCTACCCCTTAAAGGCCGTATTACCCCTTCCGCCAACAAAAACGCCGTGCTGCCGATTCTGTGCGCCACATTGCTCACCCGCGAACCGGTGACCTTGCGAGGCGTGCCGGACATTACCGACGTGCGCAAGATCCTGTCGGTGTTCCGCGAGCTGGGCAGCCATGTCGAAGGCGAGCTGGATCAGGGCCTGTTGACCATTCACCACCACGACACACATTTCGACATTGCCCATAACCGGCTGCCGGAAGAAATGCGCTCTTCCATCATGCTGGTTCCTCCCCTGCTGGCGCGCTTCGGTTGTGCCCGCATCGAGAACGATGTGCAAGGCTGCACCCTGGGGGTGCGTGAAATCGACCCGCATGTGGAGATTTTCCAGGGCTTTGGTGCCGAGGTGCTGCGCGGGGCGGAAATGCTGCTGGTCAAGGCGCCGCAACCCCTGCATGCGCAGGATTGCTGGCTGGACTATGCCTCGGTGACCACGACCGAAAACTTCGTGATGGGCGCTGCCATGGCCGATGGCACCTCGACCCTGACCAATGCAGCCTGCGAACCGCACGTGCAGGAGTTCTGCCGCTTCATGCAGCAGATGGGCGCCGAGATCGACGGTATCGGCACCTCGCGCCTGACCATCCGTGGCGTGCAGTCCCTGCATGGTGTCGACTTCAGCTTTGTCGAAGACTTCCACGAAGTGGTGACCTTCCTGGCGCTTGGCGCCATCACCGGTGGTGACATTCAGGTCAAAAACGGCGCGCCGGAGTTCTTCCCGCTGATTGATCGTACTTTTGCCAAATTCGGCGTGCGCGTGGTGCATCAGGACGGCTGGTCGCAGGCCTTCGTCGATGACGGCCTGCGGGTGCGGGAACCCTTTACCCGCAACATGCTGCAAAAAGTCGAGGCGGCGCCGTGGCCCTATCTGGCCGTGGATCTGCTGCCGATCTTCATTGCCCTGGGTGTCCGCGCCGAAGGCAATATGATGTTCTGGAACAAAGTCTACGACGGGGCGCTCGGCTGGACCTCGGAGCTGAGCAAGTTCGGTGCCCATGCCTTCATTTCCGATCCGCACCGCGTGGTGACCTTTGGTGGCAAGCATCTGGTGGCCGCCGAAGTCGAAAGCCCCTACATCATCCGGGTCGCCATTGCACTGCTGATGCTGGCCGCCAGCATCGATGGCAAGTCCAAGATCTTCAATGCCACGCCGATCCGTCGTGCTCACCCGCGGTTTGTCGAAAACCTGGTTTCACTCGGTGCGCGTATCGAGTGGGTCGAAAACGGTCATTGAGGACGGGGTATGAGCAAACTGAGAGTAGGGCTGATCTTCGGCGGTCAGTCTGCCGAGCATGAGGTGTCTCTGCAGTCGGCCAGGAATATTGCCAATGCCATGGATCCGGCGCGCTTTGACGTGCTGCTGATCGGCATCGACAAACAAGGTAACTGGCATGTCAGTCCGGCCAACGATTATCTGCTGCATGCAGATGATCCGGCCCGCATTGCCTTCAAACCTTCTGGGCAGTCGGTGTCGCTGCTGCCCGGCGCCGCCAGTCAGCAACTGCGTCACGCCGCTTCGGCCCACCCGCTGGCACAAATTGACGTGGTGTTTCCGATCGTCCATGGCACCCTGGGGGAGGATGGCTCCTTGCAGGGGTTGCTGCGCATGGCCAATCTGCCTTTTGTCGGCTGTGGTGTGCTGGGCTCGGCAGTCTGCATGGACAAGGATGTCGCCAAGCGTCTGTTGCGCGATGCCGGCTTGCCGGTGGCGCCTTTTGTCTGCGTGACGCGTGCCAATCGTGCCTCGCTGCGTTTTGCCGATGTCGAGGCCAAACTTGGCCTGCCTCTGTTCGTCAAGCCGGCCAATCAGGGGTCCTCGGTCGGGGTCAGCAAGGTGCATGACGCCAGCGAGTTCGACCAGGCCATCGATCAGGCCCTGCGCTTTGATCACAAGGTGTTGATCGAGCAGACCATTGTCGGTCGAGAGATCGAGTGTGCGGTGCTGGGGAATGATCAGCCGCGGGCCAGTGTTTGTGGCGAGATTGTACTGAGCGACGAGTTCTACTCTTACGACACCAAGTACATCAGTGACAGCGGTGCCCGTGTGGTGGCCCCGGCGGACCTGCCGGACGATCTCCATCAGCGCATCCGCGACATCGCGGTGCAGGCTTTCCAGGCGCTGGATTGCCGTGGCATGGCCCGGGTGGACGTGTTCCTGACGCCATCGGGCGAGGTGATCATCAACGAACTCAATACCTTGCCGGGGTTCACCAACATCAGCATGTACCCCAAGCTGTGGGAAGCCAGTGGTCTGAGCTATCGGGATCTGATCAGTACCCTGATTGACCTGGCGCTGGAACGTCACCATCAGGACACGGCCCTGGCCAGCACCATTCTCTGATTGCCGATGCTCATCGAGGCGCTCGATCTGTCCAGCAAGGCCGTTGCCACAACCTTGCTGGCGGTGCATCGCGCCGCTTATCTCCATGAGGCGGCCTTGCTCGGGCGACAGGACTTTCCACCGCTGCAGGTCGGGCTCGAGGTACTGCAAGCGACTGCCTGGCAGTATCGCGGGGCCTGGCAGGGGGCACGCTTGCTGGGGGCCCTGGCGATTGAGCCTGATCCTGACGGGGGCTGGTGCATCGCTTCTCTGGTGGTTGACCCAGGCTGCCACCGCCAGGGGGTCGCACGGGCTCTGATGCAGTCCCTGCTGGCGGATTGCCCGCGGCAGACATTGCACGTCCAGACGGCGCTCGCCAATCAGCCCGCGCTGTCCCTGTATCAAGATTTCGGTTTTGTCGAGGTTCGCCGCTGGTGTGTCGGTGAGCCTCCTCTCTCTTTGGTGCGGCTGATTCGCCGTCACCCTGCCTCAGGTGATTCTCATCTTTTAGTGTAGTGTTAATTCCATTTGCATGGAGAGTGACACGATTGCTAACATGGCCGGCCTTTCTTGCCAGGAGCCATCATGACCATGCCCCATCAAGCCACCAGTGTGTTGATCCTGTGGCAGCAAGGTGAGCAGTACCTCTGGCAACGGCGTGCCTTCGATGATGCCGATTATCCTGGCTGCCTGGATTTTGCCGCGGGCGGTGGTGTGGAGCCCGGAGAATCCTTGTTGCAGGCCGCGCGAAGAGAGTTGCAGGAAGAACTGGGTGTGAAGGATTTGCCTCTGAGGCCCGGACCTGTCCTGCTGCTGGATGAGGAATACTGCGCTTTGTTCATTGCCGAAGGTGCGGCCCTTGTGCGACCAGGGCCGGAGGTGGCCGAGTTGTTGCCGTTGACCTTGACGGCGATCCGGCGCTGCGACCCTGGCCAGTTACATCCACAGCTTCATGCCTGGCTGGCCATGCCATCCGCCGATCCGGCAGCCCTCTGATCTGTTCGGCGGCAAGTGTGGCCGCTGTTTTTTTGTCGGACAGTTAGGCTGTTGTCATTTTTCTCGGACGTGAATTTGTATAACTTTACAGCATTGACTATGTGTGGATGACAATGTCAATACGCTGGCGTGATGCTCAAGAACTGTTGCAGAAAGAGAACACAAGCCACCCAAAGGTGTCTCATTAAAGAATGAAGAAATTTGTATTTCGTCCGTTGTATGGCTTTTTTACAACAAATATTGTCGCAATGTTGTAATGCAACAAAAAAATGTTCGATAAAAATCTCTTTTGTTTCCAAATGTTTAGCGCTGCATGAATTTCAAATGACTTTTGTGACAGCGGTTTTACGCCGATTGGGCGTCGAGCGACAGGGGTGGTTTGATGCGACTTCAACAATGTTAATTGACTCTAATATCGCTCGATTACAGAATCATACCCACCTGACATGAACAGGCGGCCATCACCGACCTGGCATGCAGACTCGGTCAGCGCAGTGCGTGATCCGTGCTGCGCCCTGAATATCAATGTGGAAAAACGAAAAAATGAAAAAACTCTCTCTCGTTATTGCAGTGGCAGCCGCTCTGCCTGTGTTGGCTCACGCAGATGTCACCATCTCCGGCAACCTGGCCGTTGGTATTGGCTCGACCAAGACCACTGAGAAGGGTGTTCGCCAGACTGGTGTCGATGACTACGGTTCCAAGATCCGTTTCACTGGTGAAGAAGATCTGGGCAATGGCCTGAAGGCGCTGTTCAAGGTTGAAAACGGTTTCAACACCGACGGCGTGCCGACCGGTGGCAGTGGTTCGGGTCTGTGGGCCAACCGCCAGACCTATATCGGCCTGAGCCACGATTCCTTCGGTGTACTGCGCATCGGCTATGTGAATGACATTCTGGGCGACAACGAAGCGGCCGATAATCTGGGTGGCGCCCGCGGTGACCGCGGCTATGCGACCGTACCGACCTATGATAACGGCTTGCTGCCTGCTCCGTTCTACGGTGCTTCGCCGGATGGCGGCACCAAGTTCTTTGCTGGCGACGGCCGTGCCAAGAATACCATCCGTTGGGATTCGCCGACCTGGGCTGGCATCAGCGCCAGCGTGCAATACGCCGCCGGTGAAAATGCGACTGCCAACACCAAGGCTCAGGACTACTGGGGTTATCGTATCGGCTATACCACGCCGGACAACAAATGGTTCGTCAATGGTCTGCAGTGGATCATGACCAGCCCGAAGAGCGCGATCAGCAACAGCTCCACCTCGCGTCTGGAAGCGGGTTTCAATGGCGATGCCCTGAGCTTTGCCGTGTCCTACAGCCTGGATTCCATGTACGGTGATACCACGGCGGCAAGCGGTGCTTGGGTGGATAGTGGTACTAACAAGAACTACAACACCTTCTTCACCAACCACGGCATCTCCAACGTGAACTCCCACCTGACCGCGCGTCACCTGGCTGTTTACGCTTCCTACACCGTCGGTGCCTGGAAGACCCAGGCCGTGATCTCCCAGATGAAGAACTGGAAGGTTGATGGTCAGGAGCTGAATACCGGTGTTCGTCAGTTCGGTATTTCGGAAGTGTATCAAGCCAGCAAGCGAACCAGCTTCGAACTGGGCTATGGTCTGCAGAACGAGAACGCACAATATAGCGAAGCGATGCGTGCTCAGGCTGGTGACTCCACCAAGTTCCAGACTTCGAGCGGCAGCACCGTTTACCTGCAAGTTACGCACAAGTTCTGATTTGAGCCACGCGCTCTGACTTTCGATTTGATAGCCACCGTGCAAACGGTGGCTTTTTTCATTTCACTTTCCCGCCTTCTTAGCCTGTCAGCCAAATCTCCTATATCTAGCGTTCTTTAGGAAACGTCCGATTAATTCCTCATACACGATCCTCTTAGAATTCAACAAATGGATAAAACAACGAGTGGATACCGCGTTGTCATTGATTAACTTGTTGATATTTGATGGGATTTGATATGCAGGCATTGAGTTTTATGAAAGAAGTGATGGGCACCCTGAGCCGTCGTGAAGACAAGATTGCGCCGGTCAATGACACCCCGGTCATGGAGGCTGTCGAGGCGAACGAACCGGCCGTGCTGCCGCTCGCTGAGCCGCAGGAAGTCGCTGCGCGTACGGCATCGGTTCTGGCTTCGGATGCCCGAATTGAGGGAAATGTCGTGGCACAGGGCAGCCTGCAAATTCATGGCACCGTGGTCGGGAATGTACAAGTACCAGGCGGCCATGTGCGCATCATGCGTTCTGGCCGGATCGAAGGCGACATCATGGCGCAAAGCATTGTGATTGATGGCGAAGTCGAAGGTGTTTGCAGTGCCGCGGCGCTGGAAATCCTTGAACATGGCCGCCTGCAGGGCACCGCGCGTTCGCAGCGCTTTTCGATCCGCAAGGGCGGTCAGTTCAGCGGCAAGTCCGAGCAGGTGGAGGATATCGAGCAGTTGTTTGCCAGCAAAGAGCAAGGGCGTGGCCGGCAGGCCTACCGCAAGGTGGCTGCCGACACGCAAGGGCAATGAGTCAGCACCTCGCCGTGTCCATTCCTCTGGCGACGGCGCCCATTCGCATCGCCGGCCTGGTGCAGGGCGATGTGATTGCCGAAGACGCACTGGTCTGGATCGAGGCGGGAGCCAGGGTCGAAGGCGAGGTGCGGGCGGCGAGTCTGTTTCTGGCCGGCGAGCTGGCCGGGAACTGCCGGGCGCAAAGTGTCTGGTTGCAAGCTAGTGCCAGCATGACGGGTTTGCTCGAATGTCTGTGGCTAGCCATGGACGAGGGCGCCCGCTTTGTCGGACAGACCGTCATGCCCGCTTCACCGCCCGTTGACCAGGTGCCGGTTTGGCCCTTGATGGAGTCCGCTTCGGGCCCTTCGGCCCCTACGGTGCCCGCCTCTGTCGGGACGCCGCCAGCGGCTATCGACTGGTCTCGTGTCAGCAAGCCGGGAGTGATTGGTTTGGGCGTGGTCTGTGCACTGATGGGGGGCCTATCTCTGCTGCGCCCTGGAGCGATGCCGGCTATCCGGCCAAACGCGCCAGCCAGTACCTCCGATGTGGTGGCTGCGGCAATGGTTCATATGGCTGCGTCGTCCCCGGAAAAGTCGATTCGGACGGCCTCGGCACCAGACAGCATCAGGGTCGCTGCCACACCCGCAAAGCCTGCGCGGCCGGTTCCGTTGCACGCGTCTGACAAGCTGCCGGTGACGGTACCTGCGCCAGTTCCGGCGTCTGCTGCGCAGAAGGGCAAGACGCCGCCGCACACGCCTGTGGGCGCGATCCCTGCACCCAAAGAGGCCTTGCGGGCACCCCAGGCGGTAACGCCATTGCCCGTCAATACCCCGGTGGCACCCACCAGGAGCGTGGCATCGGCTCCCCAGATGGCGACTCCTCTGGCGGCTGCCAAATCTTTGCCTGGTGTAGTCCTGCCGCCCAAGGCCAACGAGGCGCTGCCGGGGGATGTGGGGGAAGGTGAATTGTTGCAGCAGCTGGCCGCTTTACAGGGGAGCATGCTCAATGCTCTGGTGCTGGAGAGTGCCGGAGTGAAGGGCGAGGACCGATTGCCGGTCGTGGAGCGTATCCGCTCCGTGACGGCAACCTTGCAGCTGACGCGTAATCTGATGCGCAAGTATGCGCATGGCGATGGTGGCCGTGCCGCATATCGTGGTCTGCAGGGTAGTCAGGTCGGTCAATGGGAGCAGTATCGTCATCAGCTGAGCCGCCTGATCTCCACGGTGGATCCGGCGACTCTTCATGCCGATTCGCGTCAGTTGATGGCCAGTCTGGCCCATCTGCCTGCCTAGCCGGTATGCGTCGTGAATCATGACGATGGTATGGTATTATTTGCCATCGTCATGGGCTGATGCGGTTATCAGCCGATTTGTCCCGGGGTCTTGGCATGCGGTCTTGGCTGCACTCTTGCAGTGTATTTCATTGGGCCTTGTGCCTCTCCTTCCTGTTCTCGTTGCCTGCCCTGGCGGCCGTGCCGGTCGTACAGCGCTTTGTGACCGAAGAGTTTCCCCCCTATAGCCAATGGCATGACGGTCAGCTTGAAGGACCGATGGAGGCCATTCTGCAGCAGGTCTGTGTGCGTATGGGCTGGCGATGCCAGACGACCGTGATGCCCTGGCGACGTGCCTTGCGAATGATGGATCAGCATCTGGCCGATGGTATCTATGTGGTGATGGATATTCCGGCCCGGCGGGCTGCCATGCATGTGTCCTTGCCGGTGCTGCAAGGCCGTTACAGCCTGTATGGCCGCGAGGAGAGTCCCTGGCGCTATGCTGGCCCGGCCAGTCTGGCGGGGCTGCAGATCGCAGCGTATGGGCCTTCTGCCACGGAGTATGCGCTGGATCAGTTGTTGCGGGGTGTGCCGGCCCAGAAGCTCGAGGAGCTGGATAACCTGACCGCCATGAGTAAATTGGCCAGGCGGCGTTATGGCCGGGATGGCCTGGTGTTCATTAATGATGATGTCGCTGCCTGGCTGATCCGCCAGAATGCTTATTCCGGGCTGGTGCTCAAAGCCGCCATCCAGCCCATCCAGTACTGTTTTGGCCTGTCGCGCCGCTGGTCGGAGAACGAGATCAGACGCTTCAATGCCACGCTGTCTCAACTGTGTGTCAGTGGCGACACCGAGCGTATCGCCAAGCGCTACGGGTTGCATGCCGCACCCTGCCACTGACGACAGGCCTTTCCGTCTTGCGCTGTTGCCAGCCCCCCTGCGGGACAAGCTGCCCGTCCTGCCTTCACCCCCTGTTGGGTCATGCCGGACGGCAGGCTTGTGCGCGGACTGCAGGCAATAACAAAAATGCATTGTATGTAATTATTTGTTATCTTTCTTGTTTGATTTATAATCATCGGCCCTTTGTTCAGTGGGTTCGATGCATGTCTGCACGTGCCGGACCCTGCTTTGGAGAAAAAAATGCAAATGAAAACGATCCGGCTGGCCGTCCTGGCTTCGGTGCTGGTTTCTGCCGGTGCCTATGCCGCAGAGCCGTTTGTCGGCCCCACGGTTGGTCTGAGTGTCAGCAGCGTGCGCAGCACGGTGGATTTCGGTGGTTCGCTGAATATTCCGTCCATGTCGACGACCCGGACCACTTCGGATCTGAACGTCGGTTACGGTTTTGCCGTGGCACCGAAGGTGGTCGTCAATACCGGCATGAGCATCAATCTGGATCAGCCTTCGCTCGGCAGCTCGAGCTACCTCGGTGGCACCGAAACGGTGTCCGGCAAGATGAAGGATCGCTGGTCGCTGTCGGTGGCGCCGGGCTATCTGGTGACGCCCAAGCTGATGGCTTACGGCAAGGTGGCTTATCAATATGCCAATATCGAAGTTAATGACAGCTTCGTCGGCTCCGTCACCAAGCACTTCCATGGCTGGGGGTATGGCGTCGGTGTGGCCTATCAGCCGATGGCTCATGTAGAGACCAGTCTTGAGTGGCTCAAGACGGAATACAGTACTCAGCACGATGGCATGTCCACCGGTCGTCCGATGACGTCTGCCGTGACGCTGGGCGTGAATTACCGCTTCTGATATTGATGGCGGTTCAGGCGGGGGGCATTGCGCTCCCCGTTTTGTTTTTTGTAGGGCATTTACCCGTTCTGAAGATTGCTCTTCTTTGCTTTTCACGTTAAATCTTTGCTTGAACAGAGATTTCATCCGTTGCAATTTGGCAACCCGCATTACCCCATGACCAATGAATAAAAAATCCGTCAAAACCGATGGTTGTTGGATTTATCTTGATGTCATTGTCTTTGATGCGGCATGTTTTTTTGTCCCTGGTGTCACATACCGGCAATTTTCTTGACACATGTTTGGCACGGACTTACAAAGTCTGTGGACATTTTGATCACCAAACTGGGAAAAAACACATCATGAATGACAGCCCGGAAGAGAAAAAGCTGCATCGCGGCCTGGAGTCGCGACATATCGAACTGATTGCCCTGGGGGGCACCATCGGGGTCGGCCTGTTCATGGGCTCGGCCAGTACCCTGCATTGGGCAGGCCCCTCTGTGTTGCTGGCCTATGCCATTGCCGGCCTGTTCATCTTCTTTATCATGCGCATCATGGGCGAGATGCTCTATACCGAACCGGTCACCGGCTCGTTTGCCGTTTACGCCCACAAGTATCTTCATCCTTATTTCGGCTACCTCACCGCCTGGGGTTACTGGCTGATGTGGGTGGCGGTCGGCATTTCTGAAATCACCGCAGCCGGGGTCTACATGCAGTACTGGTTCCCCGGGCTGCCGCAATGGATCCCCGCCCTGGCCTTTGTCGGTATCCTGGCGGCTTCCAACCTGCTGGCCGTGCGTCTGTATGGTGAGTTCGAGTTCTGGTTCGGCCTGATCAAGATCTCCACCATCGTGGTCATGATCCTGGTGGGCCTGAAGCTGATTTTTGTCGGCAGCGGCAGCATGCCGGCCACCGGTTTTGCCAACCTGAGCGTACATGGCGGCTTCTTTGCCGGCGGCTGGCAAGGTTTCCTGTTTGCCCTCTGTCTGGTCGTGGCAGCCTATCAGGGGGTCGAACTGGTCGGGATTACTGCGGGTGAGGCCAAGAATCCGCAGGTGACGCTGAAGCGTGCGGTGAACAATATCGTATGGCGTATCCTGATCTTCTACATCGGCGCCATTTTCGTCATTGTCACCATCTACCCGTGGAACCTGATCGGCACCACCGGCAGTCCCTTTGTGCAGACCTTCTCCAAGATTGGTATCAGCACGGCGGCCGGCATCATCAACTTCGTGGTGCTGACGGCGGCACTGTCCGGCTGTAACAGCGGTATCTACAGCTGTGGCCGCATGCTGTTCACCTTGTCGCAGAACCGCCAGTTGCCGGCCTTCCTGTCGCGCGTGTCCCGTGGTGGTGTGCCGGTCAATGCCATCTGGGTCACCATCGCCTTCCTGTTGCTGGGCTCCGCACTGAACTACATCATTCCGAATCCTGAGCGCGTGTTTGTGTATGTCTACAGTGCCAGCGTGTTGCCGGGCATGGTGCCCTGGTTCGTGGTGCTGGTGTGCCAGGCCCGCTTCCGCCGTGCTCATGCGGAGGCGATGAAGGATCATCCCTTCAAGTCGGTGCTGTTCCCGCTGGCCAACTACCTGACCATCGCTTTCCTGATCTGTGTGCTGATCGGCATGCTGATCAATCCGGATACCCGGGTCTCGCTGATTGTCGGTACCTTGCTGCTGGCTGCCGTCTCGGTCTGCTACAAGGTGTTTGGTCTGGGGCACAAGCAGCGTGCTGCCATGTCGGCCGAATCCGCCTGACCGATTCAGGCAGGTCCTTCCGGAAACCCGCTGCGGCGGGTTTTTGCATTTCATTCTCCATGCCTGGCGGCATCCCCGCAGACAGAGAACAGCTTGGCAGTAAAAAATGATATTGGCATGAATTTGTGGTAGGGTACGAACACAAACATTCATCGAGTCGACGGGAACGTAGGTGATGAGACGATCAGCAAGCCGCCTGGGGCCTGGTATGGTGGCCATTTGTCTGGCGCTGGCCTGTCTGTCCGGCAGGGCTGATTCTGTGCTGCAGCTGGTGACGGAAAATCAGCCTCCCTTGAACTACGAAGACAATGGTCATATTGCCGGTCTGTCCAGCGACGTCATCGCCGAGATGTTGCGACGGGCTCATCTGAGCGGTCAGTTCAGCGTACTGCCCTGGCCTCGTGCCTATGCCCTGGCTTTGCAATCTGCCAATACCTGTCTTTACTCCACGGTGCGTTCCGCCGAGCGTGAGCCTTTATTCCGTTGGGTGGGGCCGATCGCGGTCAATCAATGGGTGCTGTATGCGGGGCCGGGCTTCAAAGGCCGCATTGGCTCGCTGGATGATGCCCGCCCTTACCGCATCGGCGGTACCCTGCGCGATGCCAAATCCGATTTTCTGCGCGCCAAGGGCTTTACCCGCCTGGACCTGGTGAGTGATGAGGCGCTCAATGCCCGCAAGCTGATGGCGGGGCATATTGACCTGTGGCTGGCGGCTGCCGGTCGCGCCCAAACCCTGATTGCTCAGGATGCCTTTCATGGCATTCGCCCCTTGCTGGTCATCGGTCAGTCCGACCAGTATCTGGCCTGTCACCCGGCCACGACACCGGAAACACTGGCCGCGCTCGACCTGGCCCTGCAATCCATGCGCAAGGACGGCACGTTGCGTCGCCTGACCGGGATGTTCAGTCCCGTTCCCTGATGTCCTTTTTTGTCCAGACGCCCCTTTGCGCCGGACCCACCGGTCTGTCATGGCCTTTGCCTGCCCCCGTGGATCTCTCAACATAAAAGCAAATGCTTTATATTTGCAGGTTTAAATTAAACCGATAATCACAAATGCCGTCCGGGTGCAATCAGTATTTTTACTTGGGTTGGTGTCGCACCACACTCAGAAAAAATTCCGCTGCAATCTGTGTTCCGACAAGGTATCTTTGCGCAAAAAATGCTCATTGTTCCATGTGAGTGTAATAAAAAATGCCAAATGGATGACTCTTGCCGGTGGGGGAGTCGTTGGATGATGAACGAAACAGGAAAAGCCAATCATGCGTTCACTACGTGTCAAACTCATTGTGTTTGTTGCCATGCTGATGGCCTTCATCAGCCTGGTGATTGCCGTGCTGGTGTACAGCCAGATGCGAAGCGGCATGCTCGAGGGGGTGGATCATGAGTTGTCGGGAACGGCACATGGTTATGCCACCTTCGTAAAAGACTGGTACGACGGCAAGCTGACCAATGTCGTGGCCGCCGGTGGTCTGGCCGAGATGGCCGATCCGGTACCGGCCCTGGGCAAAATCAGCGAGGCCGGCGCCTTTAATAAATCGTATATCGGTTTTTCTGACAAACACATTGTCTATTCGGATGGCCATGCCGCCAAACCGGGCTACGATCCGACGGCCCGGCCGTGGTTCAAAATGGTGGCCGGCAGCGGCAAGCCCGGCGTGACGCCTCCTTATGCCGACTTCACTACCGGTCGCCTGACGGTGACCTTTGCGGCACCGGTCATGAGTGGCGGCAGTCTCAAGGCCGTGGCCGGTGGTGATGTGTTCATCGACGATCTGGTCAAGACCGTGTTGTCGGTCAAGTTGCGTGGTAACGGCTTTGCTTTCCTGGTCGGCAAGGACGGCAAGGTGCTGGCCCACCCGAATGCCCAGCTGACCCTCAAGCCCCTGAGCAATATCGCCCCGGAGCTGACGGCAGACCGGCTGGCCAGTGCGTCGGGCAGCGGCGAGACCCTGCAGGTGGCCATGGATGGCCAGTCGATGTATGTGCAGATCATTCCGGTGGCCGGGACGGACTGGCTGCTTGGCGTGGCCATGGACACTTCGGTGGTGACCGACCCGATGACCAAGGTCGTGATCACCATTGCGCTGACGGTTCTGGCGGCGCTGATCATTCTGGTGCCGATTGCCAGCCTGGTGCTGGCCGGCATGCTCAAGGGGCTGCAGCGACTCAAGCAGGCCATGCAGGAAATCTCGCAGGGTGAGGGCGATCTGACCCGCCGCATCGATGTTCCCGGCCAGGATGAAATTGCCGAAACCGCCAGTGCCTTCAATGTCTTCATCGGGCAGCTGCAAAATATGTTCCAGGGCGTGAAGCTGGAGGCAGACCGCCTGATCGAAGGCGTGCAGGGTGCAGGCCAGTCGATTGAGAAGGTGGTCAGTGACTCGCGTGAAATTTCTGATGTCTCCAGCGCCAATGCCGCGACGCTGGAGCAGATTACCGTCAGCATTTCGCATATCTCCGAGGCCGCCAATGAGGCGGATGGGCTGGTGGCGCAGACCGGTGTGGTATCGAGTGAAAGCGCCGGTGACATGGACAAGCTGTCGCAAGAGATGGGTGGCACGGTGACCGTGGTCAAGGGCCTGTCGGAAATGCTGTCCTCGCTGGATCAGCGTTCCCAGCAAATTTCCGGTATTACCGAGGTGATCAAAGATATTGCCGACCAGACCAATTTGCTGGCGCTGAATGCGGCCATTGAGGCGGCGCGTGCCGGTGAGATGGGGCGCGGTTTCGCGGTGGTGGCCGATGAGGTTCGCAAGCTGGCTGAGCGTACCGGTGGTGCGACGCAGGAAATTGCCGGCATGGTCGAGCTGATTCGCAGCGAGACCGGTCAGGCAGTCAGCAATATGCAACTGACCGTGCAGTCGGTCGATGGCGGGGTCGGGCTGACGCAGAGTGCGGCCGAACGCATTGCCTCGATTCAGCAGTCCATGCGCCAGGTCGAAGCCAAAATGAACGAGATCGCCCTGTCCACCAGTGAGCAGCACAAAGCTACCACGGTGATTGCCCAGAGTACCGAGCGCATCAATGGTCGCATTATCGAGAATGATCACTCGCTGGGTCAGGTGCACCAGACCCTGTCGACCCTGAGTCAGGGGGCCTCGCGCATGCGCGAAATGTTCTCGCGCTTCAGAGTCTAGTTCGCAGGGAAGCGGATCTCGAGCAACCCGGCTGCGGCCGGGTTTTTCTTTATCCACGCTGCATGATGAAGGACTATGATGTGCGGATTGTCGCCAATGCGAGGGAGTGCAGAGCATGAAGTATCGTTTGTTGGGCCAGACCGGTCTGTATGTGTCGGAGTTGTGCCTGGGGACCATGACCTATGGCAGTGAAGGCTTCTGGAAGGTGATGGGCGGGCTGGAGCAGCAGGCCGTCAACGCACAGCTGCGCTATGCCTTCGATCACGGGATCAATTTCATCGATACCGCCAATGTCTATGCCCTGGGTCAGTCGGAGACCCGCGTTGGCCAGGCGCTGAAAGATCTCGGCCTGCCGCGTGACCAGCTGGTCATTGCCACCAAGGCGACCGGTATCATGAACGACAAGACGCCCAATGACCGCGGGCAGTCGCGCTACCACCTGATGAATCAGCTGGACGCCAGCCTGAAGCGCCTGCAAGTGGATCATATCGACCTGTACCAGCTGCATGGTTTTGATCCGCTGACGCCCTTCGAGGAGTCCCTGTCGGCGCTTGATGACATGGTGCGCAGCGGCAAGGTGCGCTACATCGGGGTCTGCAATATGGCGGCATGGCAGATCATGAAAGCGCTCGGGGTGTCGGCAAGGCACGACTGGGCGCGCTTTGTCAGTCTGCAGGCGTATTACACGCTGGCCGGGCGTGATCTGGAGCGGGAGTTGCTGCCGCTGCTGCGTGACCAGGGCATGGGGCTGATGGTCTGGAGTCCGCTGGCCGGTGGCTTGCTGAGCGGCAAGTTCCAGCGCGATGGCAGCGGGCCGGCAGGCAGTCGGCGGGCAAGCTTTGACTTTCCGCTGGTCGACAAGGGTCGGGCGTTTGACTGTATCGATGCCATGCGACCGATGGCCGAGGCGCGCGGGGTCTCTGTGGCGCAGATTGCGCTGGCCTGGCTACTGGCGCAGCAGACGGTCAGTTCAGTGATTATCGGTGCGCGCACCACCGAGCAGCTGCAGGACAATATCGCCGCCAGTCGCGTGCGCCTGCAGGATGACGAGCTGGCTTTGCTGGATCAGGTGAGTCGTCTGCCGGAAGAATATCCGGCCTGGATGATCGAGCGGCAGGGGCAGTACCGCAGCACCCCGCCAGGGCACGATTGAAAAACCGTCAGGCAAGCATGGCCGCGGTGACGACAAAGTCGTTGCCGTGGCGTTGCACCAGTTTCTCCAGCCGCAGGCTGAGCGTCGGCCAGGATTCCTGGAGCAGGGCCAGGGCAGCCTCCGGTGTACCGTCCGGCTGCTGCAGCCAGGCAAACAGCGCTTGCGGTTCGACATGGAAATAGGCCGGATAGCCATCCAGCCGGGTGTTGACCAGAATGCGCAGCGAGCGGTCAACGCGGGCGCCGAGCAGGGGCATCATGAAGACACCACCGCCGGGCCTTGCAGCGCCAGGGTACCGCTGCGTCCGGGAATCTCGCCCATCTCGACCTGACAGCGGGGCAGTTGGCCGACATCCAGTCCGGCAAACAATTCAGCGCAGGAAACCAGCTGATAGCCCTGTTGTTTCCAGCCACTCAGCAGCCGGTCCAGGGTGTCGAGCAGTCGCAGGCCTTCCAGCTCGGCGTGCAGGGTGTAGACATGCCCTGTCTGCGGAGGTGTGCTGGTCTGGTCCAGAATCACCTGATGCACGTTGTCGGCGGTCAGGCCATCCAGGCCGATCAGTTCATCCAGGGTCGGCAGGGTCGTTGGCAGCTGCGGCACACCCAGCACGCGGCCTTCGGCATCGACCGGCTGGAACGGACAGTGTCCGCGACCGTCGGAGGCGTAGTCGAGCTGCAGCGTGGCTTCATGGGCGTAGGCGGCCGTGTTCATTTGCCAGCCCGCCGCGCCATGGGTGCGCGGAGGCTGACCGAAGATCTGTTCAAAGCGCTGTGCGGCCTTGTTCATCTCGCGCTCGGTCCAGGCGGCGTCCTTGCCGGCCACAAAGTCCTGCCAGCGGATATGGTCCCAGGTGTGGATGCCGACCTCAAAGCCGGCATCTCGCACGCCCCGCATCAGCACCGCTTCGCGGCGGCCGATGTCCGGGCCGGGCAGCAGGGTGCCATACAGCAAGGTGCGGATACCATAGTGCTCGACCACCGAGGTGCGCGACACCTTCTGCAGGAAGCCGCGGCGGAAGACTCGCCGGATGGCGCGGCCGGTATGGTCCGGGCCGAGGCTGAACAAAAAGGTGGCGCCCGCCTGGTGGCGGGCAAAGAGTTCCACCAGGCGTGGCACACCGTCACGGGTGCCGCGCCAGGTGTCGACATCCACCTTGAGTGCCAGCTTGGTCATTACTGGTCGGCCAGGTCGCGCGCGGAGGCGGCTTGATCGCGGTAGAAGTCGAAGATGCCCTTCAGCGCGTCATCCATGGTAACCGTCGGTGCCCAGCCCAGATCGGCCATGGTGTTGGCGATCTTCGGCACGCGGTTCTGCACGTCCTGATAGCCCTTGCCGTAGTACTCGCCGGAAGTGGTTTCCAGCAGCTGCACCTTGGCGGCATGCTCGCGGTATTCCGGATAGGCGGCGGCCAGCGTCAGCATCATGTGGGCCAGTTCGCGGATCGAGAAGTTGTTCTTCGGGTTGCCGATGTTGTAGATCTGGCCCGAAGCCTTGCCGTCCTTGTTCTCGATGATCTTCATCAGCGCGCTGATGCCGTCGTCGATATAGGTGAAGGCACGCTTCTGCGCCCCGCCGTCCACCAGCTTGATCGGTTCGCCGCGCACGATGTGGCCGAGGAACTGGGTGATCACGCGGCTGGAGCCTTCCTTCGGGGTGTGGATGCTGTCCAGACCGGCGCCGATCCAGTTGAACGGACGGAACAGGGTGTAATCCAGACCTTCCTGCTGGCCGTAGGCGGCGATGACACGGTCCATCAGCTGCTTGGAGCAGGCATAGATCCAGCGCGGCTTGTTGATCGGGCCGTAGACCAGATCGGAATTTTCCGGATCGAACTCGGCATCGGTGCTCTTGCCGTAGACTTCCGAGGTCGACGGGAACACCACGCGCTTCTTGTACTTGGCGCACCACTTGATGATCGGCAGGTTGGCCTCGAAGTCCAGTTCGAACACGCGCAGCGGCGCCTGAACATAGGTGGCCGGGGTGGCGATGGCCACCAGCGGCAGCACCACGTCGCATTTCTTGACGTGGTATTCGATCCACTCGCGGTTGATGGTGATGTCACCTTCGAAGAAGTGGAAGCGCGGATGATCCTTCCACTCGAGGACGCGGTCGGCATGCATGTCCATGCCATACACTTCCCAGTCGGTGGTTTCGATGATGCGCTTGGTCAGGTGATGGCCGATAAAGCCGTTGACACCGAGGATGAGGACTTTTTTCATGTTGTCAGCTACCGTTTCGAATTAAATAGGGAGCGACGCGCGCTCACCGAAGCACGCGGCGAATCTTGCAGTATCCAGCGGGCTGCCGTCCAGATCTGCGTCAAGAATGCGTAAAACACCTCCATCGGCGCAGTCCAGTCGCAGGTGGGGACCATCGATACTCAGGCAGGCCCGATCGGCTTGTCGCCCGGCGACGTCCAGTCGGCGGGTTTTCCACAGTACCAGCCGGCCGGCCGGCGTATCGGCAAAGGCACCGGGGTAGGGATGTGACAGGGCGCGCACGAAGTTGTGCAGTGCCTGCGCCGATTGTCGACCATCCAGACGACCGTCTTCCGGGCCGCGCCCGCCAAAGTAGGCACCCAGGCTCAGATCCTGCTGCGTCAGTGTGGCCGTGCCGTCAATCAGCCGCGGCAGGCTGCGGGCCAGCACGATTTCGGCGGCAACCACCACCTTGTCGAATACTTCGGCAGCGGTATCGTCCGGCAGGATCGGCACGGCAAACTGATCCACCAGCGGACCATTGTCCGGCTTGACGTTCATCTGGTGCAGGGTGGCACCGGTTTCGGTTTCGCCGTGGATCACCGCCCAGTTGATCGGCACACGACCGCGATACCTCGGCAGCAGCGAGCCGTGCATGTTATAGGCACCGCGTGCCGCGCAGGCCAGCAACGGTGCCTTGAGCATCTTGCGGTAATAGAACGAGAACAGGAAGTCCGGCGCCAGGGCCCGGATCTGGGCCACGACAGTCTCGGCATTCGGATCTTCCGGCGTGATGACCGGGATGTCGAAGTCGGCGGCGACGCCCGCCACACTGTCAAACCAGATGTTCTCCGCGGGATTGTCCTCGTGCGTCACCACCAGCGCCACCTCGACGCCGGCGCCGATCAGCGTTTTGAGACAACGCACGCCGACGTCGTGATAGGCGAACACCACGGCCCGCGTCATTCTTTTTTCTCCAGCACGGCGCTGATCAGATAGCGCGGACGCTTGCGGACTTCCTGATAGATGCGGCCAATGTACTCGCCCAGCAAACCAATGCCGAACAGGGCAATACCGATCAGCAGGAAGGCAATCGCGAACAGGGTGAACAGCCCGCCTTCTTCCGGCCCGATGATCAGGCGCCGGGCGCCCATGTAGAGCACCAGCAGGGCCGAGAGCATGGATACCGAAATGCCGAGGAAAGAGAACAGTTGCAGCGGCACCAGCGAGAATCCGGTCATCAGGTCGAAATTCAGCCGGATCAGCGAGTACAGCGAGTATTTGCTCTCGCCGGCGAAGCGCTCCTCATGGCCGACAACGACTTCGGTCGGCTTCTGGGCAAACTGGTAGGCCAGTGCCGGGATGAAGGTATGCAGCTCGTTGCACTGATTGATGGTATCGATGATGCGGCGGCTATAGGCTCGCATCATGCAGCCCTGATCGGTCATCTTGATGCGGGTGATGCGTTCGCGCAGGCGGTTCATGGCGCGCGACGCCAGGTGACGCCACATGCTGTCGTTGCGCTGGCGGCGGATTGAGCCGACGTAATCGTAGCCCTCGTCCATCTTGGCCAGCAGTACGCCGATATCTTCAGGCGGGTTCTGCAGGTCAGCATCCAGCGTCACGATCCGTTCGCCACGGCAGTGTTCGAAACCGGCCAGGATCGCGCGGTGCTGGCCGAAATTGCCATTGAACAGCACGACACGGGTCACCTCCGGGCGCAGATTGAACTGGTCGGCCAGCATGGCGGCCGATCGGTCACGGCTGCCATCGTTGATGAAAACGATTTCGTAGCGGATGGCCAGGGCGTCCAGTGCCGGATAGAGCCGGGCGAACAGGGCCTCCAGCACGGCTTCTTCGTTGTAGACCGGGATGACCACGGACAGATGGATAGTGTCAGTCATGTTGGTTCAATTTAGTACAGGTTGCATGACACGCAACAGCGCATCACAGACGCGATCAACATCGCTGTCCTGCATGGCAGGGAACAGCGGCAGGGTGATGGTACGATTGCCGATATCCTCTGCCACCGGGAAATCGCCGGCCTTGAAGCCGCGCGACTTGAACAGGGTGAACAGATGCATGGCGGGATAGTGCACGCCGATGCCGATGCCTTCTTGTTTCATGGCATCGATGAATTCCCCGCGCGACAGGCGCATGCGCGCCAGCGGCAGCAGCGGCTGAAACATGTGCCAGTTGCTGTTGGCAAAGTCGGCCGGCGGCAGTTCCAGGCCCAGCGCCGGATCCAGGCGATCGAAGTAGCGACGGGCCAGTTCGGCGCGACGGGCATTGAAGCTGTCCAGCCGTGCCAGCTGGCCCAGGCCGATGGCGGCGGCAATGTCGGTCAGGTTGGCCTTGCCCCCGAGGACATCGACGTCCATGGTGCCATCCGGCAGACGGGTGACACCCTGCAGGCGCAGCTTCTCGAACAGCCGGGCTTCTTCTTCGTTATTCATGACCAGGCAACCGCCTTCGCCACTGGTCATGTTCTTGTTCGGGTGGAAACTGAACGACACCAGATCGCCATCCTGGCCGATGCGGCGTCCGTTCCAGCTGGCTCCCATCGACTGGGCGGCATCTTCGACCACGCGCAGACCATGCTGACGGGCAAGCTGGTACAAGCGGTCACGATCCACGGCCAGACCACCCAGATCGACCGGAATCAGCGCCCGGGTACGCGGGGTAATGGCCTGCTCGATCAGGGACAGGTCGATATTGCGCGTGCGCGGATCCACATCGACAAACACCGGCGTGGCACCCAGCGCCAGAATGACATTGGCCGTGGCAATCCAGGACAGCGGCGTGGTGATCACTTCATCGCCGGGGCCGACGCCCGCAATCTGCAGCGCCATTTGCAGGGCGGCCGTGGCCGAGGTGACGACCCGTACCGGGCGTCCGCCAGTCCATTCCGACAGGCGTGCCTCGAACTCGCGGCAGCGCGGCCCGGTGGCGAGCCAGCCGGAGCGCAGTACCTCGGCGACCGAGGCGATGGTCGCTTCGTCGATATCCGGTCGGGTAAAAGGCAGAAAATCCATGACAATCCTCTCGTCAGCTGCGAGCAACCAGCACTACGCCAATGATGATCACGGCGATACCGGCCATGCGCTGGGCGGTGATCATTTCACCGAACAGCCACCAGGCAAGCAGGGCATTGACCACATAGCCGATCGAGAGCATCGGATAGGCCATGCTGACTTCGACGCGCGACAGGGCCAGGATCCACACCACCACGCTGACTACATAGCAGGACAGCCCGCCGAAAATCGGCAGATTGGTGGCCAGCTTCCAGCCGATCGGCAGAATGTTGGCGGGGGAGAAATCAAAATGCCCGATCTGGCGTACGCCGGCTTTCAGGCACAACTGGGCAGCTGCGTTGAGCAGCACGCCGAACAGGATCAGGGCAAACTCGATCAGTTTCATGGCTTGGCCACCACCAGGCGGCGCGGGTCACTGTAGACGACCCGCATCGGCACACCTTGTGCCTTGAGCAATTGATAGGTATCGGCGGACATCATGGCCAGTGCCCGATGACTGCCGTGCCAGCGCAGGACGAAGCCATCCAGCGTGGGAATCCACTTCGCCGGCTCGATCTTCTCGCCGAGCTCGAACTCGTCGACATAATCAACCAGCGTGACCGGGCGCTGCAGGTAGAAGGGCAGGGTCTGGTCATAGCTGCGCACCGAGAACACCTCGGTGTCGGGCGTCGGTTGCAGCAGCTGGACAATTTCCTTGCTGCTCTTCAGCTGCGCATAGGGGTTGTAGCCGATCATCGCCAGCGTCAGCGCCGACAGGCTGGCCAGCGACAGGGCGATGACCGCCGCCGTCTTGCGCTCCAGAACGAGAAAGCGCCAGGCGCAAGCCGTGCCCAGCACGAACACCAGGGCGCCGAGCGCAATATGGCGTGCCAGCGGCTGCAAGGCGCTCAGCGGCACATCCGCCTCTACCCAGCGGTGGCTGAAGAAGCTGGTGACCAGCAAGGCCAGCCAGAACAGCAGGGGAACCAGCAGGTGTTTCATCAGCACGGACGGCCGCTGACGCGACAGATAATGTCCCGCCAGCAGCGCCAGCGCCGGGAACATCGGCAGAATATACGAGGGCAGCTTGGAACCGGACAGGCTGAAAAACACGAAAATGAACAGGGCCCAGACCAGCAGCAGACGGTCCCGCTGCAGTGACTCGCGGCCCGCCCGCTGCATTCCCTGACGCAGAACGGCCGGCAGCAGGGTGACCCAGGGCATGAAACCGATCAGCAGGAAGGGCACGAAGTACCAGATCGGGCCGCTGCGACGATGCTCTGTGGTCAGGAAGCGCTCGACATGCTCGTGAATGAAGAAAAACCGGGCGAAATCCGGGTTTTTCAGCGAGACCAGCACCAGCCACGGTGCCGTCAGCGCAAGCAGCAGGATGATCCCGGAGATCAGGTGCAGGCGGCGCCAGAAGGCAAACTGGCGGAACAGCAGGCTGTAGAACACCAGGACAGCACCTGGGATGGCGATGCCGATCAGCCCCTTGCACAGGATGGCACCGGCCATGCCGGCCCAGCTCAGCCACATCCAGCCGCGACGCTCGCTGCGGCCTGCATCCTCGCGCTGAGCCAGCAGGAAGGCACACAGCGTCATGGTCAGGAAGCAGGTCAGACCAGTGTCCAGATTGAGAAAATGGCTGTTGAGCATCACCCAGCTGCTGCTGCCCATGATCATGGCCGCCAGATGGCCGGCATCGCTGCCCCACAGCCGGCGTGCCGTCAGGCCCACCATGCCGATGGAGAGGAAGCCGGCAAGCGCCGGCCAGAGGCGGGCGGCAAACTCGGTGATGCCGAACAGCTTGAAGCTGATGGCTCCCAGCCAGTAGGGCAGGGCCGGCTTCTCGAAATAGAGCAGGCCATTGAGGCGCGGCGACAGCCAGTCGCCACTTTGCAGCATGCCCAGCGACAGGGTGGCGTAACGCCCCTCGTCAGGGCTGATCAGGGTGTTGTGTCCGATCGAGCCGAACCAGATGACGGCAAAAACCAGCCAGGCGAACCAGGCATGTCGGGTCGGTGTCGCAGCGGTATCAAAGGTGTATGTGGTCATGGGTCGGCGGTGGACGCGGCGGGCTCGGGTGGACAAAGCGACGGGTGAATCGCCAAAGTCTGACATAATAACCATGCTGACTTGAAAGTACAAACATCCAATCCCCTTACCGAGGTCCTGCATGAAGAGCCTGAATCACGCCGATCTGGCTGCGCTGACAGCCAAGGCGGCGGTGGCGCCGCGTCAACGCGCCCATCAGAATTTTCACCCCGAACTGAGTGATCCGATCCAGCGTCTGGCCATTGCCATGGAGCCGGATACCTATGTGCGCCCGCATCGTCATCCACACAGTTTTGAACTGTTGATGCCCTTGAGCGGCTGTTTTGACCTGCTGCAATTTGATGACCAGGGTGTCGTGCTGGCACGCCATCGTCTGGGGGCGGATGGCCTGACCTTGTGCGAGCAGGACGCCGGAGTCTGGCACTCTGTCGTGTCGCTGGCTCCCGGCAGTGTGATCTTTGAAGTCAAGCATGGCCCCTATGTGCCGCCGTCTCCGGCGGATATGGCGGCCTGGTCACCGGCCGAGGGCGAGCCGGCGGTTGCCGGCCTGATGGCCTTCATGCGCACGGCCAGGGTGGGCGATCGATTCGTGGCCTGAGCGCCCTCGCGCCCATGCCCGGCTAATCATTTGGCATCAGGCTTGCGCATGATCAATCCCTGCCGGTCATCCGGTCGCTACAGTGGCTGTATCGACGATGCATTGCAAGGAGCCTGTCATGCTGTACCAGCGCTTGTTTGTTCCGATTGATAACAGTACCCCTTCCGACCTGGCGCTGGATGAGGCCATCCGGTTGGGCAAGTCGCTCAAGGCCACGCTGATCATCGCGCATAGTGTCGATGCGCCGACCTTCGGCCGCGGGGCGCCGGAGTTGCTGGACAATGGCGATCTGGATAAACCGCTGGTCGATGCCGCGCAGGATCTGCTGCAGACCGGGCTGGCCAAAGCCAGGGCTGCCGGCGTGACCGCTGAACTCCAGCTGGTGCACAACCGGGGCAAGCCGATTGCCCAGGTGTTGCTTGATGCTGCCCGGGACACGGCGGCCGATGTCATCATCATGGGGACCCATGGCCGCAGCGGCATCATGCATCTGCTGTTGGGCAGTGTGGCCGAAGGGGTGCTGCGCCAGGCGGACCTGCCGGTGCTGCTGGTACGCAGCGACTGAATGACAGACGTAGCAGAAGTATAAGAAGGGGTCAGGTCTTTCATTTTGCATTTCACGCAAAACGAAAGACCTGACCCCTTCTGCTGACCCCGTTTACGGACCGCTCAGAGACGGAAACGTGCCGTCAGCTCGGACAAGTCTTTCGACAGCGCCGACAACTGATTCGAGGTGGTGGCCAATTCTTCCACCGTGGCACTGTTGCCATCCGACATCTGTGTCATCTGCTCCATCCTTTGCGCCAGATCCGAACTGGCTTCGCGCTGTTCGCCCAGCGCCTCATTGATGGCGCCGATGGCCACGTTGACTTCCTGGCTGTGCGTCTCGATCTGATGCATGGTCTGCGCGGCCAGCTCGGCGCGCTCGCTCACCTGACGCACATCATGCAGATTGCCGTTCATCTGCGTCACCGCCTCCTGCACCCCCTGCTGGATGCTGTCGATCATCTGGGTGATTTCCTGCGCGGAGCTGCCCGTGCGCTCGGCCAGCTTGCGGACCTCGTCTGCCACCACCGCAAAGCCACGACCCGCCTCACCGGCGCGTGCTGCTTCAATGGCGGCATTGAGCGCCAGCAAATTAGTCTGGTCGGCCACTTCCTTGATGACCGTCACGATCGAATCGATATCGCGCACCTGCTGCGACAATGCATTCATCTGATTGCTGGTGGTCGATACCTCTTCGGCCACCACGCTGATCTGCTGCGCCGATTGTGCTGCCTCACCTCCGCCCTGATGGGCCAGGGCACCTGCGTTGACCGCTCTTTGCGCGACTTCGCCGGCACTGTCGGCCACATGATTGATGCTCACCGTCAGCTGCTCGATGGTGGCGGCGGCAGAGCTGGTCGCCGCGGCCTGCTGTTGTGTGCTGCTGGACACATATTGCGCCATGCCCGACAACTCGTGCGCACTGTCGGAAACCTCGTGGGCACTGCGCTGGATGTGCGAGATCAGTTCATGCAGTCGTTCGCGCATTAACGCGAGGTGGCGGCGCAATTCGATGGCCTCGTCGCGGCTCGGCGCCTGCGGGGCCTCGTGCCCGGTCAGATCGCCCGCCTCGATGGTGTTGATCAGGTTCATGGCAGCGCGCAGCGGTTGCACCAGTCGACCAGACAGGGCATAGGCCATGACCAGGGCCAGGGCCAGTGAAATGGCCAGCCAGATCGACAGCTCCACATAGGCGCGGGTGGCTGCCGATTCGGCATCGGTCTTGGCCTGCGCCATATTGTCGGCCTCGTGTTGGGCCCATTGCTCCATCACCTTCAACAGCGCACTGTTGGCCGGAATGAAGGTTTGGTCCAGATACAGGCGGGTGGCCTGTTGCGAGGCGACATCGTGCTGCGCCTGTACCAGTTTTTGCACCTGCAGGCTGCTTTGCTCGGTGGCTTCTCTGGCCTGACGGGCTGCTACCAGCAGGGTTTGTTCGCGCTCATCGCTCGCCAGCGGCGCCATTTGTGTCATGAGCTGCCCGATCTGCTGCCGGTCATCGCTGCTGCGGGCCAGCCATTGCTGACGCTCGGCACTGTCCTGCGCCAGCAGGGCACTGCGCAGCGCCAGTCCATTATCCAGTGTACGGTTGCCTAACTGATTGGCCAGCATGACTTTCGGGTAAGCTTGATCGGTCACGCGGGTGATTTGCTGCTGCAAATCATTGATTTTCAACAGCGCCATGCCGACGACAACGGCCATCATCAGGATGATGATGCCGAAACCACTCAGTATTTTCTGTCTGACTGATAGACCTGATTGCATGTTTTATCCACTCTTCCTTTGCGGGTTACGCCGGCGGTGCGCCGGATCAAGGGGGCTATTGTCAAAGGGAGCGGGCAATACAGCGCTTGCGACATATCAATCAGCGGGGCTTTAAAGAGATCTATTTTTTTGAAGGGGCTGGCATGACGTTCAAGCAATTCTGGGTTGACCCGCGGCAAACCGAGCTACAGACCACGCTGACCGCAGTGAACGGCCATGAGGTGCAGGTGGCACAGACCATCTTTTACGCCGAGAGCGGCGGGCAGGAGAGTGACCACGGCACGCTGGCCGGGCAGGCCGTGCTGCAGGCTCGCAAGCAGGGCATGGACATTATCTATACCCTGGCCAGTACCGATGGCATGCAAGAGGGACAACGCGTGACCATGCAGATCGACTGGCCACGGCGCTGGGCGTTGATGCGCCTGCATTTTGCTGCCGAATTGATGCTGGAGCTGGTGTATCGCCGTTTTCCCGCCACGGAAAAGATTGGTGCCCATATCGCCGCCGACAAAGCGCGCATCGACTTCGTCATGGCCGAACCCATTACCCCCCATCTGCCGGCCCTGCAGCAGCAACTGACGCAGCTGGTCGCGGCAGATTTGCCCATTACCAGTGCGTTCAGCGATGAGGCGGCACAGCGGCGCTACTGGCAAATCGAGGGCTTCGCCCGTGTGCCCTGCGGCGGGACCCATCTGGCAAGAAGCAGCGAGGTCGGCGCGGTGCGACTCAAGCGCAAGAATATCGGGCAGGGCAAAGAAAGAATCGAAATTTATCTGCTCTGATACAGCCAAACCGGGGTCAGGTCTTTCCTGTTGCAACCGAATGCAAAATGAAAGACCTGACCCCGGGTTGGCTGTCGCGGGATTTAGGGGCGACGGGCACTGACCAGCCAGCAGGCCAGCTCGGTGCCACCTTCCATACGCAGGGTTTCCGGGATGATGTCGATCTGGTCGAAGCCCATCCGCGCCAGCAGGTTGTCTGCATAAGCTTCGGCATGGCGGAAACGCCCATTGGGCTGGATCTCGAAGTCCTGAGTGCTGTCTTGCAGGGCCTCCAGGGTCAGGACCAGTCGGCCGCCCGGACGCAGCGCATGGTGTGCCTGCTGCAGGAAACCGGTCAGGTCACCGAAGTAGATCAGCAGGTCGGCGGCGGTGATCAGGTCGTACTGGGCAGAGTGCGAGGCCAGCCAGTCGATGATCTCGGCCTGCACCACCTGATGGTAATCTCCGCCCTCGCGGGCCAGGGTCAGCATTTTGTCGGACAAATCAACGCCGGTCAGGCTGACGCACTGCGGTTTGATCAGTTTGCCGACCAGGCCGCTGCCGCAGCCGGCATCGAGTGCGCGCAGGCCTTGACCGCAAGCGGTGGCCACGGCCTGAGCCACAATCTGTGCGCCACGATAACCGAGCGAAGCCTGATGGCTGTCGTAGGTGTCGGCATAGTCATCGTACTTGGCTTCGATATAGGCATTGGAGGCTCTGGCCGGTACGCTTTCTCGCAGGCAGGCCTGGTAAAGGTGCAAGGCGGTCGGATCCTGCGGGTGCAGGGCCAGGTGTTGCTGGTAGCAGGCGGCAGCTTCCTGCTGCCGGCCAAGCCGTGCCAGCGCCATGCCGCGCATGACCAGTGGCTGTCCTTCTGCCGGGGCCGCCACGAAGGCGCGCAGCACACACTCTGCCGCATCCTGCTCACGGCCCTGGGCCGTCAGCCAATTGGCGTAATTGGCCCAGGCCTCGACCAGGGAGTCGTCCAGGCTGACCGCCTGGGCATAAGCCTCTCCGGCCAGTTCGCTTTCACCCAGCTTCTCGCGCATTGAGCCCAGATTGTTCCAGATGCGGGCATTCTCCGGGTCAATCAGCAGCGCATGCTGGAAGAAGCGGACAGCCTGATCCGGTTGACCATGCGCAGCCAGCAGATTGCCCAGATCGTTGAGCCAGTCGGCACGAGTCGGGTCCAGTTCAATGGCATGCATCATGCGCTCAATGGCACCCAGTACCTTGCCCTGGCGGAACAGCAGCAGACTGCCCAGATGCAGGGCAGGGGCATATTCCGGGTGCTCGGCCAGCAACTGCAGGCAGATGGCTTCCGCTTGAGGTATCTGACCCTGCTCAAGGGCTTTTCTGGCCTGAGCCAGCTCAGTATCCGCCTGTGGCTTTGATTGTTGCATGTGGTCTCCTTGCCCGGTCACCCGAATGGCAATATCAAGAGTATTTAGATTATATCCACCAATTATGCCACTGCTGCCGATTGCATCCAACGGCCATGCATGATCCGCGATGCAGCTGGTTCCGTCTGTGCTGGCGCTCACATGAAATCCTGAAAACAAGCGCTTCATTCCTGAATCATGCTGTCTCAAACGCAAATAACCTGCACTGGTGCACTGATTGGGATTGTTCCTGCTCTGTCGTATGTCGGCCTTTCTCAAACTGAGTCAGCCCTTTGCTGAAGGCAGTTTCTCAGCATGAGGCCCCATTCGTCCGATTTGTAACGCTCCTTTGATTAGAGGTCATCATGAGCAAACCAGGTTTCAAGCACAGTCTGATGCGCTGTGCGCTGGCTGCGCTGTTTGTCAGCCCCTGCGTCATGGCGCAGTCGCCTTTCGCTTTCGTCATTACCGGCGATACCCAATATGCCCGGACCACGGGCGGAGATTGTGGCACCAGCAACAGTAGCAGCGACAACGTATGCAAAAGCGATGCCAACTATATGGTAGACAGCTTTACCCATGCGGTGAATCACATCCCCGATGACTATCCGGGGACGAATCTGACCTCGCTGTGGGTCAATGGCTCCCAGACGGCACATGGTACGCAAAGCGAGCTGAACTTCGTTTCCTCCGCCTGGACGCAAGGGGTCAAGGTGTTCTTGCCCAATGTGTTCTTTGGCCTGGGGCCGCGTGACCTGGCAGGGGGGGCGACGATCAGTAACTGGGTGAACAGTCAGGTGAGTCACAAGGCAGCGGCCCCGGACAATGCCAATCTGATTTATGTGTATTCCCAGAATCCGACGGATAACGCTTACAGCGTCAATATCGGCAAGGTGCATGTGGTACAGATGGTGGATATCAAGCTGTTGAGCAGTAGCCAGCAGCAATCCTTTCTGAGCGGGTTGCAAACTGACCTGAATATCGCCCGACAGGCTGGCCAGATCATTGTGGTGATGATGAACGATTCGACCGATGGTCCCGGCATGACGTCATTGGTCAATATGCTGCGCCAGTACCAGGTCTCCGCTGTGTTTGCCGCGAATGATGAAAACGAGGTGGGCCAGATCAGCCGCGATGCGGATGGCTCGCTGTGGGAAGGCATCAGCAAGTTCCAGATCGGCTCGGTCGTGGCCGGTACCGGCCTGATGGTTCAGGTGGATCCCGATCGGGCCTTCATGACCGTATCTGCCCTGCAGGTGCAAGCCACTGGCGGCACTTACAGCCTGGAAAAGGTCGGAGACTACTTATTGACCAGTGGGCCGAATACGCTGCCTTACCATGTAGATTTCTACTCCGGCAATAATCAGGGCGGGGTCGGTCTGTGCTCTATTTCGGACGTGCCCGGGCTGAACACCGCATTCGACATCAAGGACTCGGCCGCGCCGTGTAAAAACGACGCGATCCGTTCCGGCTTTGTGTGGAATGCCGTGGCCGGCAGCGAGATCAAGGTGTTTGACAGTCCGTCTTATTCGACCTCGGACGATTACACCGTGATCCATTTCAAGCAGGATCTGCCGTTCCCGATGCCGTTGAATACCTTCGAACAGTCTTTTGAGAACGAGTATGTGAAGGTCCAGCTGCACTACAAAAACGGTCTGGATGGCAAGATTTCCGCGATTAATGGCAGCTTCCCACTGCGCGATGATCTGGTGCAGTACGATTTCAATCTGTATCACCAGACGGCATGGCGCTTTGATAAGTACACCTTTGGTGGTGTTGGCGGGCAGGCCAGTCTGTCCTGCAATTTCAACTCGCTAAACAACGCTCAACATGCCCTGGCAATGGGGAGTGGCGCGATATGTCGTGCAGATGTAGAGGCCGCCGTGCTCCGGCGAATGCCGCAAGGTGCTTCCGTCCGGTTCTTGAGTGGCTTCTCATATAATGGCACCCCTCAGAGTTATCATTACACCAATGGGGTGCAGCTGAGCGCTCAGGCAAACGCTTCTTTGGTTGGTGTGCCGGAAATCGGGGCGTTTGGCAGTGGTCAGTCTGTGCTGACGACCTTGCCCGAGGGAGTACATTGGTCGTTTATCGGCTCTCTGTCTAATTCACTTCCTATCACGGCTGATGGTCTGGTGTATGACGCTATCCCCGGCATCACACGCGATGTCTCGCTGGACGGAGCGGGTTCGGACTGTAATTTCTGGATGCACCAGCGTTACTTCGCCAGTGATTTCCAGACGGATACTGCCAATATTTGTCGCAACAACGCCGCCAAGACGGTGACGGTACGCGCTGCCGAGGCGGGGGACACCCTGGTGCTGTACGACTACCCGAACCAGGACAAGAGCCATGATTACACCGAGGTGTATTTCAAGACGCCGTTGCGTAGTCAACGCCAGCTGACCGATCTGGACAATGATTACGAAGATGACGACATCAAGATCACCCACGTGGGTGATCATGTGATGGATGGGGTGGACTCGATCGAAATCTACAATCATCAGACGATCACGCAAGAAGAGCTGGCCAACGCTTCCTCGCGAGATCTGCAGATCGGCGGCGGCAACGGGCCCATCGATTGTGATGGCACGTCGCAGTCATTTGACAATGGCACGGCACCCTCAGGTTTCGCGCAGCGTAATGCCCCGGCTCGTGTCAACGTCGGGCGTCCGCAGTGTGATGTGCCGCAGTCGTCTGCGACGCCGGTATTGAAGCTTTATACCGGCAATGGCGCCGCTTCCGCATCGTCTGTCCCTGCCTGTGTGGTGCCGATCACCGGTGGCTTGCAGGAGGGGACATTGGGGAGCGGAGAGTTCGCCAGCTGCCCGACCAGCAATATTGCCTCGGTACGGGTCGAGCATGCCAAAGCCGGCGAGCAGATCAGTTTCTTCCCGACGGAGGTGCCCAAGCCGGGTAGCGCGCTGGGCAGTTCTTACACGGGAATGCTGATCAAGCAAGACCTGACCGCCCCGGTGGTGCTCGACTCACTGAATGGCAATGTTGACGTTGAGGCGTACAGTGTCGCCCACTTTGGCAAAGCCATGAGCGAGATCAAATCGCTGTCCCTGTCCGGCAACTAGTCTCACGCTGGGGTTGTACTCACGCCACCCGCGCTATGCGCCGGGTGGCTTTTTTATCGATTGTCGGGGCCGGATCAATTCGGGGGGAGTGGGGGTGCGTTATCATTCCTGCATTATTTCCGGAGAATGACTGCATGCCTCGCATTTTGATGTTGTATACCGGTGGCACCATCGGCATGAATGACACCCCCGAAGGCCTGGCGCCTGAAGCCGGCCTGTTGCCACGGCTGATCGAGCGTCTGCGCGACGGACGCTGCGAGCTGGAGCTGATCGAATACCCGCAGTTGATCGACTCCTCGGCCATCACCCCGGCGCACTGGCAGCAGATGGTGACGGACATTGCCTCGCGGCGGGAGCAGTACGATGGCTTTATCGTGGTGCATGGTACCGACACCATGGCCTATACCGCCTCGGTGCTGGCCTTTGCCCTGCAGGGGCTGGGGCGACCGGTGGTGGTCACCGGCTCTCAACTGCCGCTGATCCGGCCACGCAGCGATGGCTGGAGCAATCTGGCCGATGCGATTGAGGCAGCCTGCCAGCCGGATCTGCATGAGGTGGTGATTGTGTTCGACCGCGTGATGTTGCGCGGCTGCCGGGCGCGCAAGGTGGATGCAGCGGGCTTTCATGGCTTTGACAGTCCGAATTGTCCGCCGCTGGCCGAATTCGGCATTGCCGCGCATTGGCACAAGTCGCGCTGGCTTGCCGCGGACAAGTCGGCACCGCTGTCCGACGCGGCACTGGATGGCCGGGTGGCGGCCTTTTTCCTCACGCCGGGTGCAGGGGCCGCGCTGATTGGCTCGACTCTGGCGGAGGTTGCTCTGGATGGGGCGCTGCTGATGAGTTACGGCAATGGCAATGCCCCGGAGGATGATGCATTACTGGCTGGTGTGGCCGCAGCCACGGCGCGCGGTACGCTGGTACTGAATCTGACCCAGGCTGTTCGTGGTGCAGTCGAGCCGGGTGCTTATGCGGCCAGTCAGCCGCTGGTGCGTGCAGGAGCCGTACCGGGCAGCGATCTGACCCCGGAAGCGGCACTGGCCAAAATGTTGTGGCTAAGTGGCTTGCCCGTCGCCATGGAAGAAAAGCGCCGATTGTTGGGGCTGTCGCTGATCGGCGAGTCTTCCTGATTTGGTCATGACGGAAGAGTGGGATGGATACAGCCTGTAACGGTTGTCCGGTGAGGCTGTATCTGTTTCAGATTCTTTCGGAAAAGTGGCCGTGATTTTCATTTGATTTAAATTGCGGTTTATATGTTTTTGTCTCGTCTCTTTATTAAGTTAATTCTGAGAGTTTTTCTTCATTATGCTCGCTAAAGTCGTGGTTCATTTTCAACCATGAGTTGAGTGAATCAATGATTATCAAGAAAAAATGCTGACAGCTTTTGTGCTCGGGTTGGCAGCTTTGACTGTCAGTGATGCGGCGGTCGCAGGTAAAAATCCAACGGTGATGGCTTAACGTCCAGCCTGGACTGGCTGGAGAATGACCTGGCCAATGCGAGAGCACAAAATGATGAGGCACCAGCCGATTCTCTGCTGACCTTCTATGGCTGGGGCGACAACAAGCAGTATGGACATTGGGCGACCGTGCATCTCACCAAGGATGTCAGCAATCTGTCCTTGCCCGATCTGGATGTCGCCCGTACAGACGCGAATCGGGGCATGATCCAGAAAGTATCCGGTGATTAACTGGGTGGTCTGGACGCCTTTTCTCTCTTGCGCGGCGCTTCGTCCTATCAGGTTGAACTGACCGGTAGCAATGGTCGTCACTATTGCTCGGCCAATCTCTGGCCCGGCGATCATTATTCGGTCAATTTCAAAAATGGCCGCGTACCGTCCATAGATGGCACCGAGAGCTGTTCAAATGATGATGTGTATTTCTTCAATATCAAGTCGGCTTTGGCGGGGACGCATTTCGCGCTCTATGACAGTCCGGATGCCAGTACCGGTGATGACTGGGTTGAGGTCAACGTCAAGCGGGATATTATCGATCAAACGGGGCCAATCTCGGTGGAGTCGAATGTCGATAATGATGATTACCAGGTGGTGTTTCACCACAAGAATGGCCTGAAGGGCAAGGTCTCGGCCATGCAGGTCACGGTCGGCAATCCTTCCTGAGTGTTGTTCTGAGAGCGTGGTTCACGGTCGTGGTCAGGTCGTGAACCACGCCCTGAAGGGGCTCGATGTGCCTGTTTTTTAGGCAGGGATGATTTCTTCATGTCGTATCAAACACTTGTTTGTCTTGTCCACAGCCCGCCCACAGCCCCTTCCCCAAGTGGCGTGGAAAAACCTGCGGTCATGCCTGTTTTTTGATCAGTGATAAAACTTGCCGCTGCATCATGGACTTGCCTGTGCTATCCACAACTGGCACACAGTGCTGTCCCCGGGGGGTGGGGAAAACCGACATCCGCCGGGCCGTTCCTCTGGGGAAAAGTCTCCGTGATCAGCATTTTCCCCCTGTTCGGCAGCGGGTGATTAAATTTTAATCAGTGATTAAAAGCGGCTTTTGCTTCAGCCAGTTGCCATGATTGTCCACAAGCCTTGCACAGCCCTGTCCCCGCCAATTGTGAGAATTTACCCAGCAGCGGTGGCTAGTCATATAATGTTTAACTTTGGTATCGATTTGTCCATGCATACTGTCTTGTGCAAGGTGGCGATTGTCGGACCGGAGTCTTGTGGCAAGACGACGCTGGCCATGGCCTTGCAGCAAAAACTGCAGACTGCCGGCATGGAGACGGCCGTGGTCGCGGAATATGCCCGGGCCTATTATGCCGAGCGAGCCTATGTGCCGACGCCCGGGGATGTGCTGGCCATCGCCCGCGGGCAATTGGCAGCCGAGGCAGAGGCGGCCGCCGGGGGGGCACGGATCCTGCTGTGCGACAGCACGGTGCTGACCTGTCTGATCTGGGCCAGAGTGGCCTTCGGGACGGTCGAGCCGGCACTGGCCCGGCTGTACGATGCACGCGACTATGCCTTGACCCTGCTGCCGCGCCCGGACATTCCCTGGACGCCCGATCCGCTGCGCTCGCATCCGCAGCAACGGGAGATGTTGCTGGGGCTGTATCGTGAGGCCTTGCGGTTCTCTCCGGCTCCCGTGGTGGAAATTGCCGGGGAAGGGCCTCAGCGCATTGATTTGGCCTGGCAGGCCTTGCGGCAAATTTGTCCGGACCTGCCTAAATTTTAATCGTTTGGAAAAAGTCCAGCCCGCTCAGGGGCTTGATGCGGTTTTCCACAATCGGCTCACAAGGCTGTCCCGTTTCGTCGTGGATAGCCGGGCTGCGGTGCCCAAAAAATGGGCAGTCATGAATTATCCTGAAGCGTGAAGGACTTGCAGTGCTTATCCACTGCCCGCCCACAGCACTATTCAGTATGGATGTGAAGAAATGCAAACAACTTTCGAATTGCGCAGTGAATATATCGCCTTGTGCGATTTGTTGAAGATCTGTGGTGTGGCGGACAGCGGTGGGGCGGCCAAGCATCTGGTGGCCGAAGGGGGTATCAGCGTGGATGGTCAGCAGGAGCTGCGCAAAACCTGCAAGATCCGCCCGGGCAGTCGTGTCAGCGGCGCTGGCTTCGTCATCGAGGTGGTGGCAGTACATGGCTGAAGAAGCCTTGGATCAGGCCCCGGTTGAGCCGGTGCCGCCCGAGGACAGCATGTGCTGTGGCAGTGGTTGCGAGTTTTGTGTCTGGACCGTGTATTTTGCCGAGCTGGCGGCTTATCGCCAGGCACTGGCTGACTGGCAGCGCCGTCAGTCCGGTCAGGCGGGGAGTCTGAATGGCTAGTATCGATCTGCATTTTCATTCCTGTGCATCGGATGGTGCCCTGGCACCGGCCGAGGTGATTCGTCGCGCCCATGAGCGCGAGGCAACGCTGGTAGCCCTGACCGACCATGATTGTCTGGCCGGTCTGGATGAGGCACGCAGCACGGCGGCGGCGCTGGGACTGCCGTTTCTCAACGGGGTGGAAGCCTCAGTCAGCTGGGGCAGCAAGGCGCAGACGGTGCATATCGTCGGCCTGGGGTTTGATGCCGGCAATGCGGCCTTGCGCGCCGGGCTGGACAGTGTGCGCCGTGGTCGTATCGAACGTGCCCATGAGATGGCGGCCCAGCTGGCGCGTGTGGGGATCGACGGCGCCTTCGAAGGGGCCATGGCATTTTGCGCCAATCCGGATCAGATCAGCCGTACCCACTTTGCCCGCTTCCTGGTGGAGAGCGGTCGGGTCAAGGATGTGCGTACGGTGTTTCGCAAGTATCTGACGCCGGGCAAGCCGGGCTATGTGCCGCATCACTGGGCTGCGCTGGCCGATGCCGTGGGCTGGATTGTCGGCGCCGGCGGCGTGGCGGTGATCGCCCATCCCGGTCGCTATGACATGGGGCGGACGCTGACCGAGCGTCTGATCAACGAATTCAAGGATGCCGGCGGCGAGGCCATTGAAGTGGCCAGCGGCAGTCATAGCCTGGACGACATGCACAAATATGCGCTGATCGCCCAGCGCTTTGAGCTGTGGAGCAGTGCCGGCAGCGATTTTCATGCGCCAGGGGAAGGTTGCCGCGATGTCGGCCGTACCGATGACCTGCCGCCAATCTGCCGACCGGTGTGGGAACGCCTGGCCGACCACATTCTGGTTTGATGGAGTAGCCATGGCACAGTTTTTTGTGATTCATCCGGATAATCCGCAGCAGCGACTGATTCGCGAAGCGGTGAAGATCCTGCAGGAAGGCGGGGTGATTGTTTATCCGACCGACTCCTGTTATGCCCTGGGCTGCAAGCTGGGCGACAAGCAGGCGATGGAGCGTATCCTGAGTATCCGCCAGGTCGATCTCAAGCATCACCTGACCCTGGTCTGCAACAATCTGTCCGAGCTGGCCAATTACGCCAAGGTGGACAATGCCCAGTTCCGCTTGCTCAAGGCGGCCACACCGGGCAGTTTCACCTTCATTTTGCAGGCGACGCGCGAAGTACCGCGCCGCACCCTGCATCCCAAGCGTTCGACCATTGGGCTGCGCGTCCCGGATCACAAGGTGGCGCTGGCGCTGCTGCAGGAGCTGGGCGAGCCGATTCTGTCCTCGACCCTGATGTTGCCGGGCGATGAAGAACCGCTGTGCGACCCTTACGACATCCGCGACCGGCTGGAGCATCAGGTGGATCTGATCCTCGATGGTGGTTGGTGCGGCAGTGATCCGACCACGGTGATCGATCTGACTGAAGGTGCCGAACTGATCCGGCGCGGCAAGGGTGATCCGGCGCTGTTTGGTCTGGCCTGAGCCGCCGTCACGAACGTTTTGCGTCAGACAAGTTCCAATCATTCTGACCGGTTTTCTGATCAAGAGAGTTCATGGATACACTCACGCTACTGCAAAAAATTTCGGTTTATGCCCTGCCGGTGCTGCTGGCCATCACCGTGCACGAGGCGGCCCATGCTTATGCGGCCAAGCGTTTCGGCGATCCGACTGCCTTCGTGCTCGGCCGCATGACGCTCAACCCGCTCAGGCACATTGACCCGTTCGGTACCATCCTGCTGCCGCTGCTGTGCCTGTCGGTCGGTGGATTTATTTTTGGCTGGGCCAAGCCGGTGCCAGTCAATTTCGGCGCACTGCGCAATCCGCGCGTCGGTGGTCGCTGGGTGGCGGCGGCCGGTCCGGCGGCCAATCTGGCGATGGCGCTGATCTGGACCCTGCTGCTCAAGTGTGCGCTGTGGATGGACAACAGTTACAGCGAGCCGCTGGCGCTGATGAGCCAGGCCGGCATGATGATCAATGTCATGCTGTTTGCCTTCAACCTGCTGCCCATCCTGCCGCTGGACGGTGGTCGCGTGCTGGAAAGTCTGCTGCCGCGCCGGCTGGCCTGGCAGTACTCGCGCAGCGAGCCCTATGGCATGTACATCCTGATCGGTCTGCTGATCCTGGGGCAGGTGGGGGGCATTCATATCCTGTCCTTGCTGCTGTCGCCGCTGGTTCAGCTGGTGTACGGCCTGATGGGCATGCTGCTGTAAGCGATGAGTCAGCCCGTGGAGGACGGATTCGTTCTGGAAGCGCCGGCCCTGCCTGCCGGGCTGCCGCTGGCGCACGTGTTTGGCGAGCCGGTGCTGGAACTGCCGCAGGATCTGTTTATCCCGCCGGATGCCCTCAAGGTCATCCTGGAGAGTTTCGAAGGTCCGCTGGATCTGCTGCTCTACCTGATCCGCAAGCAGAACCTCAATGTGCTCGATATCCCGATGGCACCGATCACCGCCCAGTACATGGCCTATATCGACGCCATGCAGCACGAGCGGCTGGAGCTGGCTGCCGAATACCTGCTGATGGCCGCTCTGCTGATCGAGATCAAGTCGCGTCTGCTGCTGCCGCGTCCGCCACGCGAGGATGAGTCGGAGCCGGAGGACCCGCGCGCCGAACTGGCCCGTCGTCTGCTGGAATACGAGCAGATGAAGCTGGCGGGGCTCGCGCTGGACCAGCTGCCGCAGGCGGAGCGTGATTTCGTCTGGCTGGCGGTGCTGCTGGAGCAGAGCGCCGAAGCGCAATTGCCGGATGTTTCGCCGGTGGATCTGCGTCAGGCCTGGCTGGCCATCCTGTCGCGTGCTGCGCGCAATCAGCATCATCAGGTGACCACCGACGAGCTGTCGGTGCGCGAGCAGATGAGCTGGATCCTGCGCCAGGTGGACGGTCGCGATTATGTCGCCTTCGAGGAGCTGTTCGAGGCTGCCCTGGGCGTGTCCTATCTGGTGGTCAATTTCATCGCCATTCTCGAGCTGGTGAAGGAGGGGCTGCTGGTGGTCAGTCAGGATGCGCCCTATCAGCCGATTTACGTGCGCCGTGCCTGAGCGGTGTCTTGTCTTTCGTCTTGCGGCGATTTCTCCCCTCTGATCAGAATTTTCGTGTAAAATCCGCAGCTTCCTGCATTTTCTGCACCTGATCCATGTCCATGACGGGCGACTTGACTCTCTACAAGACTGTTTTGGAAACCGCGCTGTTGACGGCGACCGAGCCATTGTCTGTCGGGCAGCTGAAAAAGCTGTTTGTGGAAGCGCTGTCGGCCGCCACGATCAATGACCTGCTGGACGAGATCCAGCGGGACTGGTTGGGGCGTGGTGTCGAGCTGGTCAGGTTGTCGTCGGGCTGGCGCTTTCGTGCCCGCACCGAACTGACCCCCTATCTGTCGCGGCTCAATCCGGAAAAACCACCGCGTTATTCGCGGGCGGTGATGGAAACCCTGGCGATTATTGCCTATAAGCAACCTGTCACCCGCGGCGATATCGAGTCGATCCGCGGTGTGTCGGTGTCTACCGGGGTGATGCAGACTTTGCTGGAACGTGCCTGGATCGAAGTGATCGGGCACAGGGAAGTGCCGGGCCGGCCTGGCTTGTATGCCACCACGCGCAAGTTCCTCGATGATCTGGGACTGAACTCGCTGCGTGATTTGCCGCCCCTGGCTGAACTGGGCACCCTGGTGGTGCCGGGCCTTGAACCGGCTGACGAGCCGGAGGATCGACCCCTGACGCATTGATGGGGTCATGGGCGTGGGGACACGCTCCAATGAACAGGAATCAACATGTCTAAAGGACAAAACAACCACGCCCGCCAGCCGGTGGCGCGTGTCAAAGGCCGCGAGACGAGCCAGCCGCGCAATCCGGCTGGCAGCGGCAAGCCGGGAGGCTCGTCATTCATCAAGTCCAAACCGGCGCAATTGCCGCCGGGGTCGGGCAAACAGCATCCCGCAGGCAAGAAGCCGGTGTTTGGCCGCAGTGCTTCGGCGCCCCAGGGCAAGGCACCCTTCAGCCGCGAGCCGCGCCAGGACGAGCGTGCACCATACAGCCGTGACCGCCGTCAGGAAGAACGCGCCCCGTACAGCCGCGAGCCGCGTCAGGACGAACGTGCCCCGTACAGCCGTGACCGCCGCCAGGACGAACGCGCCCCATACAGCCGTGATCGCCGCCAGGACGAACGTGCCCCGTACAGCCGAGAGCCGCGTCAGGACGAGCGCACACCGTACAGCCGTGACCGCCGCCAGGACGAACGTGCCCCGTACAGCCGTGACCGCCGCCAGGACGAACGTACCCCGTATAGCCGCGAGCCGCGTCAGGACGAGCGTGCACCGTTCAACCGCGAGCCGCGTCAGGAAGTGCGTGCGCCGCGTGATGAGCGAGGTGCCGCGCCCAAGGTGCAACGTGCCAAGAAGCTGGTCGTGCGTGAGCAGGGGCAGAAAATGCAGGAGCGGGCGCGCAAGCTGCGCGAAACCCGGGTCGATTACGACAATCTGGAGCCGGTACGGCTGCAGAAGGCGCTGGCCCAATCCGGTGTGGGTTCGCGCCGCGAGATGGAAGAGTGGATCGAGGCAGGTCTGGTGCTGGTCAATGGCCAGAAGGCTACGCTGGGTGACAAGGTGGTGCCGCATGACCGCGTGACGGTCAAGGGTAACCCGATCAAGCTGAAGTGGGCTGACCGCCTGCCGCGCGTGATCCTGTACCACAAGCAGGAAGGGGAAATCGTCACCCGTGATGACCCGCAGGGCCGGGTGACGGTATTTGACCGTCTGCCGCAGGCCAAGACCAGCCGCTGGGTGGCCATCGGCCGTCTGGACATCAATACCAGCGGCCTGATCATCCTGACCACCAGTGGTGAACTGGCCAACAACATGATGCACCCGAGCTTCGAAGTGGAGCGTGAGTACGCCGTGCGCGTCCTGGGTGAGCTGACCGACGAGCAGCGTCGCGAAATGTGCCAGGAAATCGAGCTGGAAGATGGCCCGGCCCGGTTCGAACGGATTATCGATCAGGGCGGCGAAGGGGTGAACCACTGGTACCGTGTGATCATCAAGGAAGGCCGCAACCGTGAGGTGCGCCGCATGTTTGAGCACTTCGGGTTGCAGGTCAGCCGTCTGATGCGCGTGCGTTTTGGCCAGATCGGCCTGCCGCCGCGCCTCAAGCGTGGCCAGTTCTACGAGCTCAACGAGGTCGAGGTCGCCGCAGTGATGAAGTGGGCACACCTGACGATGACGGGTGGCAAGCAGCGCCGTTAATGCGCTGACGCTTGAAATCGAACCTCCGGATACCTACCTTTGTGTCTTCGGAGGTTTTTTATTTGCAGGGCGGAAGATGAACAAGGCTTTTACCAAAGAGCGCGATGACGATGCAGAGGACGATCTGCCCGCCGAGCAGCGCCTGCCAGCCAGCAGCAAGAATTATCTGACACCGGGTGGCTGGCGCCGACTGAAAGAGGAGCTGTATCACCTGGTGCATCGGGAACGACCCGAGATGGTCCAGGTGGTGAACTGGGCGGCCAGCAATGGTGACCGCTCGGAAAATGGCGATTACATCTATGGCAAGCGCAGGCTGCGCGAGATCGACCGGCGCATCCGTTTTCTCACCAAGCGGCTGGAGATTGCCGAGGTGGTGGACCCGGAGACGCGGCCGCCGACCGATCAGATCTTTTTCGGGGCCACCGTACTCATCGAACGTGGCAATGGCGAGGCGCAGTTGTTGCGCATCGTCGGCGTGGATGAGACTGATCTGAGCAAGCACCACATCAGCTGGGTATCTCCCATTGCCCGTAGCCTGCTCAAGGCGCGCGAGGGCGATACCGTGCTGTTTCGCGGTCCGGACGGCGACGAGGATATCGAGGTGCTGGAAGTGCGCTACGAGAAGATCGACTAATATGACGTAATAAGACGGGGTCAGGTCTTGTATTTTGCATCAATGCAAAATACAAGACCTGACCCCGGGTTTGCATCAGGCGCCGATGGGTTCGGCTTGGTCTTCCAGCATGCAGACGGTTGGCAGTCCGGAGCGGAACACGGCCTGTTGCAGCGTTTCGATTGCCTTGCGCCGGAAAAACTGCTTGCGGGTGACCAGCAGGACTCGCCGCTGTGGCACAGGCGCCTTGAACGGGCGCACGGACAGCAGGGGCTCGTCGGCGGCACTGACCGAGGTGGCCGGCATGACGGTAATGCCGGTGCCGCTGGCGACCATGTGGCGGATGGTGTTGAGCGAGCTGCCCTGCAGCATGCTGGCCAGACCATGTCCCTGATTCTGGCGGCTGGCCAGTTCGCTGCAGGCCTGCAATACCTGATCACGGAAGCAGTTGCCCTGCGTCAGCAGCAGAACGCTTTGTTGCGACAGCTGGCTGGCATCGATTTGTTCGAGCTTTTCCCAGGGGTGGCCCTTGGGGGTGGCGACGACGAAGGGTTCGTCATACAGCGGCCAGGCAATGGTGCCTGGTTCATCGAACGGATCGGCGACGATCACCGCATCGACTTCACCACGTTTGAGCATTTCTGCCAGTCGCGCCGTGTAGTTTTCCTCGATGATCAGCGGCATGTCGGGTGCCAGTTCGCGCAGCGCCGGGATCAGGCGCGGCAACAGGTAGGGGCCGATGGTGAAGATCACCCCGAGCTTGAGCGGGCCGACCAGTTCGTTCTGGTGCTCGCCCGCCAGGCGCTTGATGGTATCGGCTTCTTCCAGTACCCGCTGCGCCTGCTCTACCACCCGCTCGCCGATTTCGGTCACGCTGACTTCCTGGCCACCACGCTCGAACAGCGTGATGCCCAGTTCGTCTTCCAGCTTCTTGATGGCAATCGACAAAGTCGGCTGGCTGACAAAGCAGCCCTGCGCGGCGCGGCCAAAATGCCTTTCGCGTGCCACGGCAACGATGTAGCGCAGTTCGGTTAGCGTCATGAGTGTCAGCGATTCTTTTCCGGCAGGACGATGTTGACCTCCAGGACTTCAAAGTTGTCCTGGCGTTCCAGTTGGACCTTGATGTCATCCTGGTTGATCGACACGTACTTGGAGATCACTTCGACCAGTTCGCGCTGCAGCGCCGGCAGGTAGTCCGGCGTGGTGCCGGCACCGCGTCCGCTGCGCTCGTGCGCCAGAATGATCTGCAGGCGTTCACGGGCGATATCGGCCGACTTCTGGCGTTTACCAAAGATTCTTTCAATGAGCGTCATGCCTTAGCCCCCAAACAAGCGCTTGAGGAGACCGGCCTTCGGTGCATCGAGGAAGCGCATCGGGCAGTCTCTGCCCAGGAAACGGGACACCACGTCGGCATAAGCATCGGCGACATCGGTGCCTTTCATGTGGATGGCCGGATTGCCGGCGTTCGACGCCTGCAGGACCACTTGCGATTCGGGGATGACGCCGATCAGCGGCACGCGCAGGATTTCCTTCACGTCGTCGACCGACAGCATTTCACCCTTTTCAACCCGAGCGGGGGAGTAGCGGGTCAGCAGCAGGTGCTCCTTGACCGGCTCGCGACCTTCCAGCGCACGCTTGGACTTGGCCGACAGAATGCCGAGGATACGGTCAGAGTCACGTACCGAGGACACTTCCGGGTTGGTGACGATCAGTGCCTCGTCGGCATAGTACAGCGCCAGCAGGGCACCCTTTTCGATACCGGCCGGGGAGTCGCAGACGATGTACTCGAAGTTCATCTCGGCCAGTTCTTTCAGAACCTGTTCGACGCCTTCTTCGGTAAGGGCATCCTTGTCCCGCGTTTGCGAGGCCGGCAGGATGTACAGATTGTCGCAGTTCTTGTCCTTGATCAGCGCCTGGTTCAAGGTGGCTTCTTTGTTGACCACGTTGATCAGGTCATAAACCACGCGTCGCTCGCAGCCCATGATCAGGTCGAGGTTGCGCAGACCGACGTCGAAGTCGATCACGGCCGTTTTGTGGCCGTTGAGAGCCAGGCCGGAGGCAAAGCTGGCGCTGGTGGTCGTCTTGCCGACGCCGCCCTTGCCCGAAGTCACGACAATGATTTTTGCCACAATGATTCCCTATTCAATGTCAGTCGGTTATTCGCCGAGCGCGGTCATGACCAGGCGCTCGTTCTCCAGGAAAATCTGCGTTGCCTTGGCCCGGATGCTGTCGGGCAGGGCTTGTTCGATGGTGCGATAAACACCGGCAATCGATACCAGTTCGGCTTCCATGCTGCGCACGAAGATGCGGGCGGCGGTGTTGCCGCGTGCACCCGCCAGGGCGCGGCCACGCAAGGGAGCGTACACATGGATGTCGCCGTCGGCGATGATTTCGGCGCCGGCGCTGACCATGGCCAGCACCACCAGATTGGCGCCCTTGGCATAGATCTGCTGCCCGGCACGCACCGGGCGTTCGATCAGCATGGTTGGCGTGACCACGGGTTCCGGGGCACTGGCGGCGATCGCGCGTGGTGCTTCGCTGACCGGGGCGGCGGCAACCGGTTTTTCGCTGCGCGCCAGTTCGCCCAGGTAGGGCAACTGGTGCCGGGTGGCCAGTTCGGCCAGGGCCGGGTCAGGATGGCGCAGGCCAACCACGCGCAGGCCATGCTGGCTGAGCAGGGGCAGCAGGCGGGCCAGGTCGAGCTGTTGCGGTTGCTCGATGCCCTCCAGGTCGAGAATGAAGGCTTCGTCGCGCGCCCCCTGCTGGCCGAAGCGTTGGGCCAGTGCCTGGCCGAGGGCTGCCAGATCGGCGGTGCGCGGAATCAGCGCCAGCACATCCAGGCTGGCAGACTTGATGTCGAATGTATTGTTTGCTGCTTGGCTCATGATGCCTTTGGATAGATTTCTTTTATGGGGGCAGTGTACTGCCTTGCCGGATGCCTTTCAATCAATCTGCAGGATTTGTCTGTCAATTATTGGTGGGTTTTCGGTCGGTGTGCTGCAGGGCAGCAGTCTTGCAATGTCGTTGGCATGGCGTCATATGATTTTCACTTAATGATGTTTGAATGCGAGTGTCGCAAAAATGATGCGAAATTAGTGGCTTGGTGGATTGTGCGCTGCAATATGTTATTGACGTCAGGTTGCCGTGCGCGTAATGTTGGATTGTGCGGTGCAACAATCGCCGGCTCGATGTTCTCGCTGCTGAACTGTCTATCTTACGTAGGAGCTATCCATGTCGTTCAACACTCAGGAATTCTCTGCTATTGGGCAAGCGCAGTTTGACAAAGCTGTGCGCCTGTCCTCCATCGTACTGACCGGCGCCGAGCGCCTGGCTACCCTGCAACTGGATCTGACCCGCAAGCTGCTGGCGGATCAGGCGCAGACTTTCAAGGCCCTGGCCGAAGTGAAAGACCCGAAGGGTCTGGTGGAACTGCAGTCCTCGCTGGCGCAGCCGACCATCGACCAGGCTTTTGCTGTTGCCCGCAATGTCTATGACGCTGCCGTAGCAACCCAGAATGAACTGTCGGCCTTCCTGGAAGAGCAGGTTGCCGAAAACAACAAGACGCTGATCAGCTCGCTGGATCGCCTGGCCAAGAATGCGCCGGCAGGTTCCGATATCGCTGTCAGCGCCCTGAAGACGCTGGTCAACCAGTCCAGCGCTGCGTTCGACAGCGTCTCCAAGACCGCCAAGAAGGTTGGTGCCGAGATCGCCGAAGCCAGCGTTCAGGCTGCGACCAACTCGGCCAAGGCTGCTTCTGCTGCCGTGGCTCGCAATACCAAGAAGCCGGCTGCCTCTGCCGGTGCCTGATCGTCCGCCTGCCGGATAAAAAAACCGCCTTCGGGCGGTTTTTTGTTGTCTGGAACCAGGGTTCAGCCGGCGCCCGGCATCAGTCTGGTGAAAATGGCCTGTTGTGCCTCGCGCTGGGAAAGTGCCAGCACGATCAGTCGTGCCAGGTTGGCGGAGAAGTGTTCCTGTTCGCGCGGCGGATGGCTGAAATGCGCCAATTGTTGCCAGGGGTCTTGCGATTCGGCACCGTTTTCGTCCGGGAATAGTGAGAGATAGTGCTGTGATAGTGCCAGCAGTTTGTCCGCCAGTTGCTGCTGCTGCAGGAAGAATGCCCCCCAGTCCGGGGTGTGCGGCAGCTGGCCGGGCTGTGACCAGCCGGCCTGGCAGGCCAGGGCACACGCCATGGACAGCGCATCGAAGACCTGGGCGGCGAAGCGGGCGCTGGCAGCCGGTCCGGCCGGCAGCCAGGCACCGGCCTGAGGCGCGAGCGCATCCAGCAGTGGCGTCAGTGCATCGCGAGTATCCGGGTCGGTACCGACAAACAGCGCAAAGCCGAACGGTACGCCCAGTGCCTGCCATTGCCCCGCCAGCTCGGCATAGCCCAGACCGGCTTCGCTGCAGTGCGCGGCCATGCGATGGCGTGCCTCGATACTGCCCGGGCCGGTGTCGATCAGCACACTATCCGCCAGCAGTCCGGGGCCTGCCTGCGCCCCGGCAAGGTGGGTGAACGGGTGCTCGCTTTGATGGGCCATGGATACGGCGAAGCCACGGGCTTGCAGTCGGCGGGCGAACCACTGATCATGTTCGGCATTCCCCAGAACGGTGATTTTCACGGTGCACTCACAGGGACAGGGTAGAAGGGGGGCTCGTCCTCCAGCGTAGCAGATAATTGTTCCCCGGGTAGCCGGGGATAAAAAAAACCGGCCAGGGGCCGGTTTCTTTTGCGACGGGGCGGATCAGCCCTTGTAGTTGGCAACGCCGTTCTTGAGTTCGGCGGTGGCATCGTCCAGTGTGCCCCAGCCCTGAACCTTGACCCACTTGCCCTTTTCCAGATCCTTGTAGTGCTCGAAGAAATGCACCATCTGGTTGCGCAGCAGTTCCGGCAGGTCTTCCAGCTTCTGTACGGCCTTGTACATCGGGCACAGCTTCTCGACCGGAACGGCCACGACCTTGGCGTCGATGCCGGATTCATCTTCCATCTTGATCAGGCCCAGGGCGCGACAGCGCACGACCACGCCCGGCGGCAGCGGGAACGGGGTCACGACCAGCACGTCGACCGGGTCGCCATCACCGGACAGGGTGTTCGGTACAAAGCCATAGTTGGCCGGGTAGAACATCGAGGTACCCATGAAGCGGTCGACAAAGATGGCGCCGGAATCCTTGTCCAGTTCGTATTTGATCGGTGCGCCATTGGCGGAGATTTCGATCACGACATTGAAATCGTTCGGCATGTCCTTGCCGGCGGGGATGTGCTTCAGGTCCATCGTCTTCAATCCTTTAGTATTCAACGTTGCTCACGGAAACGATCCCCAGATTATAACCAAGCTTTTCCCTGCTGGGCGAAGCATGCGGCCAAAAACTGCGATCCGCTGAGGTATACTTCGCACATTGTTGCCGGAAAGGACTGACTCCACATGTTCGACAAGCTGATTACCGAATTCGATCAGGGATTGCGTACCCTGTTTGCGCCTGCCCGCAGCGTGCGTCCCCATCCGGATGCCAGCGTGGAGGAGGTCGAGTTGTCGGCGGAGGAAAAGCGCCATGCGCTCGGGCTGATGCGCGTCAATCACTGTGGCGAGATCTGCGCCCAGGCGCTGTATCAGGGCCAGGCGCTGACGGCACGTGACCCGGCTGCGCGGCAGGCCTTGCGCCAGGCCGCGCAGGAAGAAGAAGAACATCTGGCCTGGACCGCGCAGCGTGTCCAGGAGCTCGGCGGCCGGGTCAGTCTGTTCAATCCGCTGTGGTATGGCGGTTCGCTGGCCATCGGCGTGGTGGCCGGTGTGCTGGGGGACAAATGGAATCTCGGTTTTCTCGAGGAAACCGAGCATCAGGTGACGGCCCATCTGGAAGGGCATCTGGCCCAGTTGCCGCCACAGGATGGCAAGAGTCGCGCCATTGTGGCGCAGATGCGGGATGATGAGCGCCGTCATGCCGAGATGGCGCATGATTTCGGTGCGGCACGCCTGCCTTTGCCCGTCCGTCAGGCCATGAAACTCAGCTCGAAGGTCATGACTTCGCTGAGCTATCGCTTCTGAATCCGTGTCCCTCTGCGGCTTGCTGGCTTGCCAGGATTTCGGCGATCAGTAGTTCGCTGGCCTGCGAGTGCGCGGCAAAGCGTGCCTGCAGCAGATGAAATTCGGCCACATAGTCCAGCTCCGGGGTGGGCAGGCGTTTCAGAATGCCGCGCGCCACCCAGTCCTGCGCGTAGTGATCAGGCAGATAGCCGATGAAGGCTTGCGACAGCAGCAGGTGCAGCGTGCCTTCCATATGGGTTGATGCCGCCTGGGCCTGCAAGCCCATGCTCTGGCACAGCGGCGTGACCGGATGGGATTTGCCGCGTCCCGCGATGGGAAAGGCCAGAATGTCGCGTGCACAGGGCTTCTCCAGCCCGAATACCGGATGGCCTGCCGCGGCGTACAATTGCTGGGTTTCGCTGAACAGGGGCTGGTAACTCAGCCCGGGCAGATGCTTTTCACTCGAGGCCACCCCGATATCCAGTTCGCCCTGCAGCAGCAGGGTTTCGATGCGGGTGGCGTCACAGACTTCCAGGGTCAGCGTGACCTTGGGGCATTGCTGGCAGAAGCGGCGCAAGGCGTCGTGCAGCTTGCAGCCCGGGTGCGTGGCGATGTTGTCCGACAGGCCGATGCGGACATGACCGAACGCCACCCGGCGCATTTCGCCCACTTCCTCTTCATAGTGTTCAATGCGCTTGAGCAGATCCAGCGTCGCCTCATAGACCTGCTGTCCCTCGGTCGTCAGCTGAAACCCCTTGCGTCCGCGCAGGCACAGGGTCAGGCCGAGGCGGGTCTCCAGATCGTTCATCTTGGTGCTGATCGCCGACTGGCTCAGACCGAGCTTGGGCTGGGCGGCCGAGAAGCCGCCACAGTCGACGATGCAGACAAACAGACGCAGAAGCCGGATATCGAAATTGTCTAGGCGCATGATGCCGATCTTGGCCCGGGCGCGAGCCAGAATGAGGTCTTGATAAAGCGAATTTAGTGCAAGTATACCTTCTGGATGTCGTCAGAAGTCATGCACTGCAAAGTGCCGGCATAACTGAGCGAGAAGCCCACGCTGTCGCCCACCCGGTAAGGATGGCTGGCATCGCTGACGTCCAGGATCAGGTGGTCACTACTGCCGCCGATGATACGGATGCCGGGGTCCAGCGGGGTGATTTCGCTGAATGACACATCCTGCTTGCCCAGGGCACATAGTGCGCGCTGGCGGATGCCGCGATCTTCAAACACCGGCCTGTGGCCGAAGGCGTCCAGCGCGGTGCTGTTGAGCGGCACCGAGGGCTTGGCTCGGCACTCGATGATTTCGGCTTGCAGCCGCATGGCATCCTGCACCAGGCCGGGAATCGGCAGATCATTCAGGCCAATCCCCATCAGCAGGGAGGCGCCCAGCCGCAACTGATTGATGCCGGACGGCAGCGTGTGGTCCAGCAGCATGAAACTGGCCGCCGAGTTGCAGCCGGAAACGACCGGGCACTCGCACTGCAGTGTTTCGCGAATATGCTGTGCCAGACGAACCAGGCGTTGCTGGTTGTCGACCGACGGGGCGACCCCGCCGTAACAGGCCAGATTGGCGCCAATGCCCGCCAGGCGCAGCCCGGGCAGCTGGCAGGTCAGGCGTGCCAGCTGCAGGGTCTCTTCTTCGTCCCAGCACCCTTCACGCAGATCGCCCAGATCCTGCATGACGATCACCTGATGTTCGCGACGCAGACGGCAGGCGGCCTCGGACAGGGCCTGCAAGGTGACGGCTTCGCTGTTGAGCGAGATCTCGCTGTGCATCACCACCTCGTCGACCTGGTGCAGGGAGGGCAGCCGCAGCAGCAGGCGCGGCAGACCGCTGTCGGCCAGACGCTGCAGGTTGGACAGGCGCGAATCAGCCAGCAGGTCCACGCCGGATTCGCGCAATGCCCGTGCCACTTGGGGGGCACCACGCATCAGCTTGACCACCGCGGCCAGCTGGATGCCGGCTTCGTGGCAGTGCTGCGCCATCAGGCGGGTGTTATGGCGGATTTTGTCCAGATCGACGCACAGGCAGGGCAGGGAGGTGTGGGGGCTCATGATGGTTTTCCGCTATGCAATGGAAGCAGGTTACGCCGGCCCCCCGGCGGGATAAATTTCGATTTGCGGACTGATACATCATGAAATAATGATGTATTGGCAGGAATGAAAAAAGCTTCTGCCGCAGCAGAAGCTTCTTGTTGAATCTGGCGTCCCCACGGGGAATCGAACCCCGGCCGCCGCCGTGAAAGGGCAGTGTTCTAACCGCTAAACTATAGGGACTGAATTGTGGCGCACCCGGAGCGATTCGAACGCCCGACCCTCTGGTTCGTAGCCAGATACTCTATCCAACTGAGCTACGGGTGCAAAACTGGCGTCCCCACGGGGAATCGAACCCCGGCCGCCGCCGTGAAAGGGCAGTGTTCTAACCGCTAAACTATAGGGACTAAGTCTTAGTGGCGCACCCGGAGCGATTCGAACGCCCGACCCTCTGGTTCGTAGCCAGATACTCTATCCAACTGAGCTACGGGTGCGCTGTAAGAGAAAAGAATTCTAGCGTGATGTAATATCCATGTCAACAAATATAGGATTTTTCTCGATACGGCAGTAAAATGAACCACTTGCGTGCACTGGCACGCGTTTTTTCTGCTGCAGGCCGTTATTTTCCGGAAGACCGATGCCATTTCCCCGCCCATTTGCCATTGTTGACCTCGAAACCACCGGGGGTCATTTGTCGCGTGACCGCATTACCGAGATCGGGATCATCCTGGTCGACGGGGAGCAGGTCGAGCGGTTTTCTTCGCTGGTGAATCCCGGTCAGCCGATTCCGGCTTTTATCCAGAACATGACCGGCATCAGCGATGCCATGGTGGCGCAGGCCCCGGGCTTTGCCGATCTGGCGCAGGCCGTGCATCAGCGTCTGTCAGGCAGGCTGCTGATCGCGCATAACGTGCGCTTCGACTATGGCGTGCTGAAAAACGAGTTCAAGCGCCTCGGCATGCGCCTGCAGAATGAGACCCTGTGCACCGTCAAGCTGTCGCGCAAACTCTATCCCGGTCACTACAAGCATAATCTGGATGCCGTCATGGCGCGCCATGGCATTACGCTGCCCGAGCGGCATCGCGCCCTGGCTGATGCCGAGGCGGTTTTCCGCTTCTTGCAGGCCGCCAGTACCGAACAGGGGCGGGACTGTGTCCTGGCCGCGGCCGAAGCGCTGATGGCGCAGAGTGCCCCGCCAGCCGGCATGGATGCCGATACCTTCGATGCCTTGCCGGATGTTCCCGGCGTGTATTGCATTCATGACCGGCATGGCCTGCCACTGTATGTCGGGCAGGATGGCAATATCCGGCGTGGCGTACTGGCACATTACACCCCGGGCAATGGCAAGGTGCTGCAGCTGGGGGAGGAGGCTGGCCGTATTGAGTGGACGGAAACGCTGGGCGAGTTTGGCACGGCGCTGGAATATCTGCTGCAGCTCAAGACCCGCCGTCCGCGTCTGAACCCCAAGGGGCGCATGGCCAGCGAGGTGTGTACCCTGAGCCTGCAGGCGGCGGAAGACGGCTTTGTCCGCGCGGAGATCGTGTCCGGCGCGGCTTTGCTGCCGGACGGTCAGACGCGCCGCTACGGCTTGTTCCGCTCTGCGCGCGAAGCCCGAAAGGCACTGAAGGATCTGGCCGAATCCCAGGGCTTGTGTCAGTGGGTACTGGGAGTCGAGCGGGTCACCAGCCGCAAGGGCCAGCCCTGCGACGGTCGCGGCAAGGGGCGTTGTCAGGGCGCCTGTATTGGCCTTGAGGCTGCTTCAGCGCACAACGCCCGTCTGGTCAAGGCGCTGGAGCGTCTGACGCAGCGCGACTGGCCGCATGCCGGAGCCATTGCCATCGTCGAGCGCGATGAGGTCAGCGGCAAGGCACTTGAGCATCATTTCGATCACTGGTGTTATCTGGGCTGTCGCGAGGCGGGCAGGGGCGGGCCGCTGAGCGGACCGGTGCTGCTCGATCCGGATGTGGTGAAGCTGTTGACGGCATATTTCAGAAGCCCGGCTGCGGGGACGCATGTCGTGGCGCTGGCCTGATGCCGGTCCGGCCGCCGATCAGGTCGACGGCCAGTGCCCGGCAAGGATTTATTCGTGCATGGCGAGGAAGCCGCGCAGACGGGTTTCGATGATGCGCGGGTTTTCCCCGTTGGCGATGGCCACGATGCCTTCCACCACCAGCTCTTTCATCGCCACTTCTCCGGAGATGATGTTCTTCAGCTTGTTGCCGATCGGCAGGAACAGCAGGTTGGCCGAGCCGACCCCATAGACGGTGGCCACGAAGGCCACCGCAATCCCCGCGCCCAGCTTGGACGGGTCAGTCAGGTTTTCCATCACGTGGATCAGGCCGAGTACCGCACCCAGAATCCCCATGGTGGGAGAGTAGCCACCGGCCGACTCCCAGATCTTGGCCGCCTGGCGCCGGGCATGTTCGAACATGGTGATTTCCACTTCCATCACCCCGCGCAGGGTATCCGGCTCACCGCCGTCGACCAGCATCTGCAGGGCCTTGCGTGTAAACGGGTCGCGCTGCATGTTGACGAAGCCTTCCAGCGACAGCAGGCCGCCGCGGCGGGCGCTCTGGCTCCAGTTGATGATCTCGCGGATCATGCTTTCGTGATTGAATGCCGGGGGCGAGATGATCCAGCGCAGCATGCGCAGGCCGGTCATGAACTGCTTGGGAGTACTTTGCAGCATCACGGCACTGAGCGTGCCGCCGATGACGATCATGAAGGCCGTCAGTTGCAGCAGCGAGCCGACGCTGCCGCCCTCCATGGCCTGGCCGGCGATGATGGCGGTGAAACCGCCGATGATGGCGATAATGCTGATCTTGTCCACGAGCCTGATCCGATATTGTTAGTTTTGCTGACTGACCGTGATATTACTGTTATTTACCGTTAAATCCAGTCTTTCAACTTGCTGCGCAGGCGAACGATGGCCTGACTGTGCAACTGGCTGACCCGGGATTCCGATACCCCCAGCACGGCACCGATTTCCTTCAGGTTCAGCTCCTGCTCATAGTAGAGCGCCATCAACAGCTGATCGCGCTCCGGCAACAGGGTAATCGCCTCGATCAGCGACTGGCGGAAATTGACGTCCGACAGGGTCGCCAGCGGGTCGGGGCTGCTGCTGTCCACCAGCGTCGAGATGGCGCCGAGGGCATCCCCGTCCTCGTCGGTAAAGTCTTCGTAGTGCAGCAGGGACAAGCCCTTGCACTCGCCGAGCAGTTCCTGATAGTCAGCCAGCGACAGCGACATTTCCTCGGCGATTTCCGATTCGAGCGGGCTGCGTCCCAGCCGTTGCTCCAGCACGGAGACCGCTTCTTCAATCTGCTTGGCGTGACGCCGTGTCTGGCGTGGCATCCAGTCCTCGCGTCGCAGCTCATCCAGCATGGCGCCGCGTACCCGTTGACTGGCGAAGGTTTCGAATTGCACGCCCTGACCGGGATCAAACTGGCGGGCCGCATCGATCAGGCCGATGATGCCGACCTGAATCAGGTCATCCAGTTCGATGGAGGCCGGCAGGCGCGAGATCAGGATGCCGGCAATCTTCTTCACCATCGGGGCATACTGGGTGATGTCCAGGATCAGATCGCCACCATGTGCGCTGGGGTGATAGCCCGCCGCCACCTTAGACGGCATCGGGTTATTGCTCATCAGACGGCTCCCTCGCTTTCTGCCCAGTCACGCGATGCGGCGATTAGCATATCCATGTAACCAGTACCACTGTGTGTACTGTCTGTTGTATGCCATTGTGGCAGCACTGCAGCCAATTGGGCAAAGGCAATACTGGATTCGCTTTGCGGGAAGGCCTCGATGGAGGGGCGGTGCAGGGCGAGACTGCGGCGAATGGCACTGTCTTCCGGTACGAATCCGACCCAGCGCAAGGCGACGGTGAGAAACTCGCTGGCCACGGCAGACAGGCGGGTAAACAGCTCGCGGGCCTCTTCCAGATGACGGGCCCGATTGACCAGCACGTTGAAACAGGTACGGCCATATTGGCTGGCCAGGCGCTTGATGGTGGCGTAGGCCATGGTCAGCGACTCGGCCTGCGGGGTGAGAATCAGCACCAGATTGTCGGCCACGCATGCCGGTACCGGATCGATGGCCGGATTCGGCGCGTCGATCAGCAGCATCGAGGCATCGCGCTCCATGGCGGCAAACTCGCCGCCAAGGCGCAGCCAGAGCTGGGAAGAAAACAGGGCACGCTCTTCAGGCCGGGCATAGAGATTGACCAGGGTTACCCCCTGGCGCGAGCGCGCCGTCATTTCCTCCAGGCCTCCCATGCTGATGACCTGGGTTTCCAGCGTTGCGGTGGTCGGTACGCCGAGATGGCGGGCGATATGCTGCCCGCTACAGCAATCGATGATCACAGGCTGGCCGCCGGCAAAAGCGGCACCCACGGCCAGCTCGGTGACCAGGGTACTGGTACCGGTGCCTTCCGGACCGAGAAAGGCAAAGCTGGGTGCCCGCTGAGGCTGGGCGTTGAGGCGGCGCAGGCTGGCGGCCTGATCCTGTGGCAGATTCATAGCCAACCTGCCTGTGCGGCGTTGAGGATCTGCATTTCGTCATGCTGCATGGCGAAAGGCGAGTTGCTGTGGGGAGCCTTCAGCGCCCGATCGACCAGGAAGTTGCCGTGTGCGCTGTGCAGGTCTTCCGGAACCCGCTGTCCGTTGGTGACATAGCATACCTTGAGACGGTTGCGGATCACGATGTCCAGGCAGGCGCCCAGCGACACGCTCTCGTCGATCTTGGAGAGAATGCAGCCCGACAGGCCACCCTGGCCCTGATAGTTGCGTACGACATCTTCCAGCGTGTGGCCGTCGGCATTGGCGGCCATCACCAGCACCCGTTCCACCGGGCGGTCCATGGCGGCAAACATGCCGGTCTGTGCGGCGACCCGGGCATCGCGCTGTCCCATGCCGACGGTGTCGATGAAGATGATGTGGCGGGTGGCCAGATCGGCCAGCGTGAGCTGCAGATCGCCTTCGTTCTGGATCGAGAACACCGGAACGCCAAGAATCTTGCCATAGATGCGCAACTGATCCTGTGCGCCGATCCGGTAACTGTCGGTGGTGATCAGTGCGACGTGCTGCGGGCCGAACTTCATCGTGGCGCGCGCGGCCAGCTTGGCGACCGTGGTGGTCTTGCCGACGCCGGTCGGACCGACCAGAGCGAAAATGCCGCCACGATCCATGATCTCGCTGTCGGCATCAATGCAGCGCAGATTGTGCAGCAGGGCGGAGCGCGCCCATTTCAGCGCGGTTTCACCACTGTACTGAGCCGGCAGCTTCTCGATCAGCTGGCGGATCAGTGTCGAGGACAGGCCGGTGGCCAGCAACTGCTTGAACAACTCGATGCGGTTGGGGGCACGGCCCTCCAGATCGGACCAGGCGAAGCTGGCCAGCTGGCTTTGCAGCAGGCTGCGCAGCAGCTTGATTTCGTCGCCGATTTCCTTCAGGTCATTGGCCATGACTGCGGACTCTGCCGCGGCATCGGCGCTCTGGGCAGGACGGGCGGCCGGCGGTGTGGCCCGCGGTGCGGGAGACGCTGGCGGCGGCGTCGGGGTGGCGAATGTCGGTGCGGGGGCGGCAGCCGGGCGCATCACGGCCGGCTCAGGGCTGACGGCACGCACTTCCGGGCGAGGCGGCGGCGGTGCCGTCATCGGTTCGACCGGCATGGCATAGGTGCGCGCCAGGGCCCGATTGACGGCGGTGCCATGCGTCGGGCTCGGTGCATTGCGCGGCGGGTGCTTGCTCGACGAGGTCGACAGTGTCGTGGCCAGATTGGCGACGTCGGCGTCCGCCACGGCCATGATTTCCACGCCACCGCCCTGTGTCGGGCGATTCGACAGGATCAGGGCATCGGCACCCAGTTCTTCACGAACTTGCCGGAGTGCGTCTCGTGTGGTTTTTCCGAAGTACTTTTTGACCACCATTATTGATTAGCCCTTGCTGCCCCCAATTACGGCAATTATACGAATTGATTTATTATCTGGTATCTCATTATGCGAAATTACTCGCAACTGTGGCAGGGGGCGACGTAAAAAACGTGCCAACAGCGGTCTGAGCGCCGGGGGCGTCAACAGCACCGGGTTGAAGCCCTGTACCTCTGCCTGTTCCGACTCCTGGGCCGCGCTGGCCAGCAGATTCTCTGCCAGCCCGGGCTCCAGCCCGCCTCCCGCCTTGGACTGCACCGCCTGCATCAGGACATTTTCCAGTGCCGGATCCAGTGTCAGCAACGGCAATTCGGTCTCGCCCGGGAACAGTTGCTGCACGATCACGCGTCCCAGTGCCGTCCGCACCGCCGCCGCCAGTTCGTCGATATCCTGTGTCACGGCAATATTGTCGGCCAGCGCTTCCACCACCGAACGCATGTCGCGGATGTGGATGCCGTCGATCAGCAGCTGCTGCAGAACCTTCTGCAGGGTGCCGATCGGTACCACCTTGGGCACCAGATCCTCCACCAGCTTGGGCGAGTCCTTGGCCAGATGATTGACCAGCGCCTGAACTTCCTCGCGGCCGAGCAGCTCGGCGGCATGGGTGTGCAGCAGATTCGAAATGTGGGTGGCGACCACCGTGCTGGTGTCGACCACGGTATAGCCCAGCGCCTGGGCCTCCTCGCGTTTGGCGCTGTCGATCCAGACCGCCGGCAGGCCGAAGGCCGGGTCGGTGGTGGCCAGGCCCTGCATTTCGCCCAGCACCTTACCCGGGTTGATGGCCAGCATCTGGTGGATGAAGGCCTCGCCGCGGCCGATTTCCACGCCTTTGAGCAGGATGCGGTAAGCGTTGGGCTTGATCTCCAGATTGTCGCGGATATGTACGGCCGGAACCAGGAAACCCAGCTCCTGGGCGATCTTCTTGCGGATGCCGCGAATGCGCCGCAGCAGCTCGCCATCCTGATTGCGGTCCACCAGCGGAATCAGCCGGTAACCGACCTCCAGCCCCAGCTGGTCGACATGCTGGACATCGTTCCAGCTGACTTCGGCCACCGGCTGCTCCCGCGCCACACGGCTGGCGGCTTCGGCACGCTGCTCGGCCTGCTGGGTCTGTACCTGACGCTTGCTCATCAGGCGAGACAAGCCGGCCAGCATGGCGGCGATCAGCAGGAAGGCCAGGTGCGGCATATTGGGAATCAGGCCGATCATGCCGATGACCCCGGCCGTAATGTTCAGCACCCGCGGGGTGGAGAACAACTGGCCAAGCAGCATTTCCGACAGATCCTTCTCCGTGCCGACGCGCGACACCACGATACCGGCGGCGGTCGAGATGATCAGGGCCGGAATCTGGGCGACCAGACCGTCACCGATGGTCAGCAGGGTATAGGTATTGGCCGCTTCGCCCGCGGCCAGGTCGTGCTGCACCACCCCGACGATCAGGCCGCCGATGATGTTGATCAGGATGATCATGATGCCGGCGGTGGCATCGCCGCGCACGAACTTGGAGGCACCATCCATGGCGCCGAAGAAATTGGCTTCCTCGGCAATGATGGCGCGGCGCTTGCGTGCTTCGTCTTCACCGATCAGGCCGGCATTCAGGTCGGCGTCGATGGCCATCTGCTTGCCGGGCATGGCGTCCAGGGTAAAGCGGGCACTCACTTCGGCAATCCGGCCAGCACCCTTGGTGATCACCACGAAGTTGATGATGGTGATGATGATGAACACCACGATACCAATGGCCACGTTGCCGCCGACCAGGAAGCGGGCAAACGATTCGATCACCTGGCCGGCGGCATCCGGACCGGTATGGCCATTGAGCAGAATGACCCGGGCCGAGGCGACGTTGAGCGACAGCCGCAACAGCGTGGTGACCAACAGGACGGCAGGGAAGGCCGAGAAGTCCAGCGGTTTGCGCACATTGATGCCGACGAGCAGCACGATGACCGAAACCGCGATGTTGAACGTGAAGAAGATGTCGAGCATCAACGGTGGCAGCGGCAGCACCATCATCGTCAGAATCAGGATGATGAGTACCGGCCCGGCCAGCGAGGCGTAGTTAAAACGTTTTAGTAAATCCAGGAAATTATCCATGCCTGATTATTCGCTCGCACCAGGCGCCGCATGATGGGCACGTTTGCTTTGCGGGTCAAGATCTTCGGGAACCTCGATCTTGTCCGGATAGGCCGGCGCCAGCCCGCCATTGATCTCGTAAAGACGCAGTTGATGCACGTAAGCCAGGACCTGAGCGGCGGCGGCATAGAGCCGGGTCGGAATTTCATCGCCCGGTTCGGTGTTGAAGTACAGGGCGCGGGCAAAGCTGGGTACACGCATGATGGCCACCCGGTTTTCCTTGGCCAGATCGATGATCTTTTCCGCCAGCAGCAGCGACCCCTTGGCCACCACCTGCGGGGCTCTCATTCCTTCTTCGTAAAGCAGAGCAACGGCATAGTGTGTCGGGTTGGTCAGAATCACATTGGCCTTGGGGACGGCCTGCATCATGCGGCGGCGAGCTGCCTCGCGCTGCATCTGTCGCTGCTTGCCCTTGACCTCGGCCGGCAGGTCCTGTTCCTTGAACTCGCGCTTGACCTCTTCCTTGGTCATGCGCAGCTTCTTGTTGTAGCTCCAGATCTGGTAGGGCACATCAATGGCCACCAGCAGCACCATCGCACCGGCGATGATGAGAAAGTTATGCAACATCATGCTGACCAGCTTGGCCAGTCCGGCCTCCAGCGGCATCTGGCCGATGCCGATAATCTCGCTCTTTTGCTTCCACAGGACATTGGTGGCCACCCCGCCGATCAGGATCGACTTGAGAATCGCCTTGAAGGCCTCGGTGAGCGAGTTCATCGACACCATGCGCATCAGGCCGGGCAGCGGGTTGAGCTTGTTGAACTTCGGCTCCAGTGCCTCGGTGGTGAAATTCCATCCGCCAACCAGCATCGGGGCGAACAGGGCGACCAGGAACAGCGCTGCCAGCATTGGCAGCATGGCCCAGATCGCACCGAAGATGGCCTCGCGAAAGTGCAGCATGATCGGGTCGGTGCCGTTGAGCGTGGCATGGTCGAAGGTGAACAGCCGGCGGAACAGCTCGCGCATGAAGGCGTACAGATGCCCGCCCTCGACCATCAGCATGGCAACGCCGGTCATGGTCAGGGCAAAGGTCGTCAGCTCGCGTGAACGCGGAATATTGCCTTGTCCACGCGCCTGTTCCAGCCGTTTACTGGTCGCTGGTTCTGTGCGTTCGAGGTCTGATTCTTCGGCCATCGTCTCGGTTCAAGGCAATCATGAGGATTTTCAACCGGATGTTAGCGTATTTAAGCTATTGGAAGCTACCTGAATAGCCTATGCGCAACCGCCTTCCCGCGACGCTTTCAGTTACAATCAGTGTCATTGCAACCTGTACGGCCTCCTGCCGCCGTGCCCGGACTTTCGAGAAAACATGAAACAGTATCTGGATTTGATGCAGCACGTACTGGCTCACGGTCAGGACAAGTCCGACCGGACCGGTACCGGCACCCGGTCAGTCTTCGGTTATCAGATGCGCTTTGACCTGGCGGAGGGCTTTCCGCTGGTGACCACCAAGAAGCTGCACCTGAAGTCGATCATTCATGAATTGCTGTGGTTCCTGTCCGGCGACACCAATATCCGCTATCTCAAGGAAAACGGGGTGTCGATCTGGGATGAATGGGCCGACGAACAGGGCAATCTGGGCCCGGTTTATGGCTATCAGTGGCGCAGCTGGCCTACCCCGGACGGGGGGGGCATCGATCAGATTGCCAATGTGGTGCGCATGATCCGCGAGACGCCGGATTCGCGCCGCCTGATTGTCTCTGCCTGGAACCCGGCGCTGGTCGACCAGATGGCGCTGCCTCCCTGCCATTCTCTGTTCCAGTTCTATGTGGCCGACGGCAAGCTGTCCTGCCAGCTGTACCAGCGTTCGGCCGACATCTTTCTCGGCGTGCCGTTCAATATCGCCAGTTATGCCCTGCTGACCATGATGGTGGCCCAGGTGTGTGGTCTGCAGCCGGGGGATTTCGTGCACACCCTGGGCGATGCCCACCTCTACAGCAATCATTTCGAGCAGGCGCGTGAACAGTTGTCGCGTACGCCACGGCCCTTGCCGACCATGCGTATCAATCCGGCGGTAACGGATCTGTTTGCCTTCCGCTTCGAGGATTTCACGCTGGAGGGCTATGATCCGCATCCCCACATCAAGGCGCCGGTGGCGGTATGAGCCAGCCGCAACTGACCATGGTGGCCGCGATGGCGGCGGGCCGCGTGATCGGCATCGAGAATCGCCTGCCCTGGCACCTGCCCGAGGATCTCCGGCATTTCAAGGCGCTGACCCTGGGCAAGCCGGTGATCATGGGACGCAAGACCTATGAGTCGATCGGTCGGCCACTGCCTGGGCGGCGCAATATCGTGGTGACCCGCCAGGCTGACTGGCAGGCGCAGGGCGTGGAAGTGGCACATGGCATCGAGCAGGCGCTTGCCCTGGCCGGTGCGGTGCCGGAAGTGTGTCTGATCGGCGGTGCCGAGCTTTATGCCCAGGCTTTACCCTGGGCGGATTGCCTGCAACTGACGGAGATTGAGCTGGAGATCAGCGGGGACGCCTGTTTTCCCGAGTTTCTGTCCCAGGGCTGGCGCGAGGTGCGACGCGAGCCGCAGGTCAGTGCCGATGGCCTGCATTTCGCCTTTGTCGAATACCGCAAATCATCGCGATAAAGCCAACAGCCCGACAGGTTGGCACCTGCCGGGCTGTTGGTTGGCTGTTACAGCGTTTCAGCGTGCCACGCGGCCTTGCAGGGCTTCCGCCGAGGCCTGGGCCAGCTGGCTGTAGCTGGTGCCGAATTCGAACACCATGCGGTGCAGGCGGGTGACATCGCGCTCGATGATGATTTTCAGCAGGTCTTCCAGGAAGCGGTAAGTGCGTGCGATCTGAGTCTGACCGGCGCGCAGGATGGCAAACAGGCAGCGCTGGGTCAGCGGGAACAGGTCGTCCAGTGCATCCGTCAGATAGCGATTGTCGGCGTACTGATACATGGCGCGCAGGAAGTCCATGCCATGTTGATAGAAGCCCTGCAGGTCGCCCTTGCGCTGGCACTGATCCATCTGCGTCATCAGCTCGAAGAAGCCCGCCAGATCGTCGTTTTTCCAGTTTTGCGCCAGGTTGCAGACGACGCGGTCGAACAGCAACAGCCACAGCTCGAAGAAATCCTTCACGTCGCGTGCGGTGATGCTGGCCACGACGGCGCCACGGCGCGGGTAGATTTCCACCAGATGTCGCCGCTGCAAAATCAGCAGCGCTTCACGTACCGAACCCCGGCTGACTTCCAGCTCGGCGGCGATGCGTAATTCCTGAATGCGTTCACTGGGTTTCATTTCCCCCAGGATGATGCGTTGTTCCAGATACTGTGCAATTTGTTCGGTCAGGGAATCATTGGCCTTGAATGACATGTGCGGCTCCTGCATGAGCGGGTACGTCCTGTGATGCGAAATATTTATAGTATATGAAATAAAATTATATTGTTTGGCTGTCAAACAATGGGCATTGATTCTACTCGCATCAAACCCCATTTGGGGCATTATTTGGCAGCAGGAGGTTAAAAGCGGCGGCTTTGTCCTGAAGATGCCGCCAGTTGACGCGGGCGGCGGGGAGACATGTCCGGAAGGGGCGGGGAAAAGAAAAACGGGGCCGTCGCCCCGTGATTCAATCGGTGCGGCGTGTCGCCACCAGATAATTGACATCCGTGCCGTCGCCGAGCGAATAGACCTTGCTCAGCGGGTTGTAGTGCATGCCGGTCAGCGATACCAGACTCAGCCCGGCCGGTCGCAACATGCGCGACAGTTCCGAGGGCTTGAGGAAGCGCTGATAGTCGTGGGTGCCGCGCGGTAACATGCCCAGCAGGTACTCGGCGCCGATGATGGCCTGCAGGTAGGCCTTGGCATTGCGGTTCAGGGTCGAGAAGAATACCCAGCCTCCCGGCTTGACCAGCTGGCCACAACTGGCGATGACACTGGCCGGATCCGGGACATGCTCGAGCATTTCCATGCAGGTGACCACGTCGTAACTGCCGGCTTCGGCTGCGGCGAGTTCCTCGACCGGCACACAGCGGTAGTCGACGGCCACACCCGATTCCAGGCTATGCAGCTGGGCCACCTTGAGCGACTTCTTTGCCAGGTCGATACCGGTGACGCTGGCACCGCGACTGGCCATGCTCTCGGCCAGAATGCCGCCGCCACACCCCACATCCAGTACCTTCTTGCCGGGCAGCGAGGCATGCTGGTCGATAAAACCCAGACGCAGGGGATTGATCTCGTGCAGCGGTTTGAATTCGCTTTCCTGATCCCACCATTTGTGTGCCAGCTCGCTGAATTTGGCCAGCTCGCTCTGATCGACGTTGATGCTCATCGGGCACTCACAATCCGGTGACGCCAGTCTTCGGCACGCGCCTTGAGTGCCGATTCATCCAGCGTTTGCAACTGACGCTCGTTCATCAGGTTCTGGCCCTTGACCCAGACATGGCTGACCTGCTCGCGACCGGCGGCATAGACGACGTGCGAGATCGGGTCAAAGGTCGGGGCGGTTTCCAGCGCCGACAGATCGATGGCAATCATGTCGGCCTGCTTGCCGGTCTTCAGGCTGCCGGTGCGATCCTCGATGCCCAGTGCCCGGGCACCGTGCAGCGTGGCCATGCGCAGTGCGGTGGCGGCGGGCACGGCAGTCGGGTCGAGCGAGCCGACCTTGGCCAGCAGGGCGGCCAGACGGGTTTCGGCCAGCATATCCAGTTTGTTGTTCGAGGCGGCGCCATCGGTACCGATGCCGACATTGACCCCGGCGGCCAGCAGTTGCGGAATCGGGGCAATGCCCGAGGCCAGCTTCATGTTGGAGGAGGGGTTGTGCGCAATGGAAAGCCCGTGGCTGGCAGCCAGTTCGATTTCTTCCGGCGACAGATGCACCATATGGGCGGCGATCAGCCGTGGCGACAGCATGCCCAAAGCCTTCAGGCGTGCCAGCGGGCGCTGATGATGTTCCTTGATGCCGTTTTCCACTTCGCCGGCGGTTTCGTGGATGTGGCAGTGAATCAGCATGTCTTCCTGTTCGGCGATGGTGACCACCTTGCGGAAGGTTTCGTCGCCCACGGTGTAGGGGGCATGCGGTGCCAGCGTGAAGGTCACCAGCTCTTCGCCGAGGAATTCGCGCCGCTCTGCCAGGCTCTTGCTGATATAGTCATCGGCATTGACGGCGTAGTTGGTCGGAAATTCCAGAATCGAACAGCCGACGAAGGTACGCATGCCGGCAGCCAGCCCGGCGCGGGCCATGGCGCCGTGGAAGAAGTACATGTCATTGATGGTGGTGGTGCCGCTGCGGATCATTTCCGCCATCGCCAGCATGGCGCCGTCAAAGACGAAGTCATCGCGCACATGCTTGCCTTCGGCCGGCCAGATGTGGCCGGTGAGCCAGTCCATCAGGGCCAGGTCGTCGGCCATGCCGCGCAGCAGCGTCATGGCAGAGTGGCCGTGCAGGTTGATCAGGCCCGGCATCAGGACATGGCTGTCCAGCTTGACGTGGCGGTCGGCGGGCAGCGATGCCGCCTGGGCGGCCGGCAGAATCGCCTCGATGACGCCGTTGCGGATAGCCAGCGCATGGTTTTCCAGTACTTCGCCGTCATTTTCTACGGTGATCATCCAGCGTGCGGTCACCACCAAGTCATAGCGCGTGTCAGCCATGTTATCGATCCTGAATGAGAAATGGATCGATTGTAGGCACTCGCCAATCGCAAAGCAATCAGCATGGCCAGCGGAGCCGGATGCAGGGGGGGTGGAAAACGGAATCGATGGCAAAAGAGAAAAAAACATAACATCTGAGTGTGGGAATCCCTAGAAATAATGATGTACGTGTATACTTTACCGAATAGATGATCGACCTTAATTCAACCATCCAGGCTATTCCTGAGGATTTGGACGGACTGAGATCGCATGACGATGTCGAACGCTAAAACCGGCTTTGCCGCCGTACTGTCGTTGCGCACTGTATTTCTGATTGCAGTCCTGCTTGGGGTGCTGATCCCTGCCACGCTGATGGGGGCGCTGACGCTCAATCTGCAAAGGGAGACCGTGACCAGTGATCTGTCTTCCGATCAGAAACGGGTGCTGGACATTCTGGCGCTGGGGATGCAGGAACCGCTGTGGAACCTGAGCCGGCAATCCGGCGCACCGCTGATCGAGTCCGTGATGGACGATCAGCGCGTGGTGTCGATCCGCGTCACAGATACGCAGTCCAATACCGTCTTCCTTTCCGCCCTGCGCAGCGAGCGCCGTATCGGCTCGGTGTCCATTCTGCAAAAACCGGTGATCTACCGGGGGGAAGAAATCGGTCAGGTCACCATCGAATTCGATACCGAGCATCTGGCCAACCGGCTGAAAAGCGATTTGCAGCGCATGGTGATGACCCTGCTGGCGCAGATCGTGCTCTCCATGCTGCTGATCATGGCCATCCTGCATTCGCGCTTCCTGCGTCCGATCCGTCAGTTGACCGATCAGGCCACGCAGCTGGCGGAACTCAAACTGGATGGCCGGTTTCATTGGGAGCGGGGTGACGAGATCGGACGCTTGGGCCGCCATCTCGAGTGGACACGCTCTGAGCTCAAGCGACTGTTTGACGAGTTGCGCGCCAAGACCATGGCGCTGGAGGCCGATATTGCCCGCCGGCGCGAGATGGAAGATGCGCTGCGGCGTTCGGAAAACAAATATCGCGAGCTGTTCTGGTCCAATCTGGACGGCATCATCATCAGCTCGCTCGATGGCCAGGTGATTGACGCCAATCCGGCCTTTCTCAATCTGATGTGCTACAACCTCGACCAGCTCAAGCTGCAGAATTTCTGGTCGCTGGTGTCGACCGAGAGCGAAGCTCTGGAGCATTTCAATCTCGACAACAAGGTGCTGCGCTTCGGCTATTGTGACGAATTCGAGGCTACCTATCTCAACCGCTTCGGCAATCCGGTCCCGGTCAGCGTCAAGACGGTCGCCATGCGCGACCCGATGGGCCGCATCAATGCCGTCTGGCGCATGGTGCGTGACATCTCCGAACGGCGCAGTGCGGAAGAGCGTATGCAACTGGCAGCCAAGGTGTTCGAGAACACCACCGAAGGCATCATGATCACCGATGCCGATCTGCGCATCCGCATCGTCAACCGGGCCTTCAGCGATATTACCGGCTACAGCCAGCAGGAAGTGCTGGGGCAGAAACCGAGCATTCTGTCCTCCGGTCGTCATGACGAAGGCTTCTATGTCCAGATGTGGCAGCAGTTGACCGCGCAGGGCTTCTGGCAGGGCGAGGTATGGAACCGGCGCAAGAATGGCGAGATCTATCCGGAGTGGCTGGCGATCAATGTGGTCAAGAGTGCCCTGGGCGAGGTCACCCACTACGTGGCCATCTTCAGCGATCAGTCGGAACGGCGTGCCGCCGATGAGCGCATCCAGTTCCTGGCGCATTTCGATGTGCTGACCAGTCTGCCCAACCGGGCGCAGATGCAGGATCGTACCGAGCTGGCCATCACGGCGGCCGCGCGCGACAACCTGCACCTGGCCCTGCTGCTGCTCGATCTGGATCGGTTCAAGACCATCAACGAATCCCTGGGGCATTCGGCGGGCGATACCCTGTTGCAGGTGGCTGCCGATCGCATCAAGTCGGTGCTGGCGCCCGGGCAGATGGTGGCGCGCCAGGGGGGCGACGAGTTCATCATCCTGCTGCCCGCCATCCAGGATCCGGGCGAGGCCGCCATGCTGGCCGAACGCATTATCCATGCCTTTGCCCCGGCCGTGGATCTGCAAAACCATTCGATCAGCATTACTCCGTCTATCGGCATCAGCGTGTATCCGGAGGACGGGCGCGATTTCGACATGCTGGTGCGCAATGCCGATGCGGCGATGTATCACGCCAAGTCTTTCGGTCGCAACAGCTTCAAGTTCTATACTGCCGACCTCAATGCCCGTGCCCACGAGATCCTGGCGATTGAAAGCCAGTTGCGTTTTGCCCTCGACCGCAACGAGTTTGTGCTGCACTACCAGCCCCAGGTGGACATGCGCACCGGCCGCATTGTCGGCGCCGAAGCGCTGATCCGCTGGAACCATCCGGCACTGGGCTTGCTGGGTCCCAACCGCTTTATTGATGTGGCCGAGGAGCGTGGCTTCATCGTTCAGCTCGGCAACTGGGTCATCCGCGAGGCCTGCCGCCAGCTGGCTGCCTGGAATGCAGGCGGGTTGCCCGAAATTTCGCTGGCGATCAACCTGTCGGCGCTACAGTTCCGCCAGGCCGATCTGGTGCCGACGCTGGAGCGAGCCATGTCGGCCAACGGCCTGCCGGGCCGGGTGCTGGATATCGAGGTGACCGAGAGCGTGGTGATGGAGGATGTCGAAGCCACCGTGCAGACCATCGATGCCATCAAGCGCATGGGCATGCAGCTGTCGATCGATGATTTCGGCACCGGCTATTCCAGTCTGTCCTATCTGAAACGCTTCAAGGCCGACAAGCTGAAAATCGACCGCTCTTTCGTGCAGGACATTCCGCACGACAGCGACGACAGCGAGATTGCCAAGGCGGTGATCAATATTGCCCAGACCCTGAACATGAAGGTGGTGGCCGAGGGGGTGGAAACCATCGAGCAGTGGCACTTCCTGCTCGGCGAGGGCTGTGATCTGGTTCAGGGCTATCTGCTGGCCCGGCCACTGCCTGCGACCGAGTTTGCCCAATTGCTGAGTCTCGGGACCTTGTTGCCGGCCGAGAGCGCCTGAGCCCCTTGCCGGCTTACAGGCACTCGATGCGGTTTCTGCCCAGATCCTTGGCGCGATACAAGGCTTCGTCGGTGCGGGCCAGCACCTGATCCGGCGAGGTATCTTCTGCCCGCATTTCAGTTATCCCCAGACTGATGCTGAAGTGAATTTGCTGCTCCCCCTGCTGCAGGGGATGCTGTGTCACCCAGTGACGCAGCTGCTCCCCCAGCTCCCGCGCGCCTGCCAGATCGGTATTCGGCATCAGGATGGCAAACTCCTCTCCCCCCAGTCGCCCCAGCAGGTCGGTTGCACGCAGCCGCTGCTGGCAGACCTGGCTGAAATATTGCAGGACGGCGTCGCCGCCACTATGGCCCCAGCGGTCATTGATCCGCTTGAAGTGATCGAAATCCAGCATCAGGCAGCAACTGTGGACGCCATAGCGCCGTACCCGTGCCAGCTCATGCTGCATGCGTTCCAGGAAAGGACGACGATTGGCGACGCCGGTCAGCGGGTCGGTATTGGCCAGACGCTTCAGTTCGGCCTCAATACGCAGGGTTTCGGTCACATTGTTGATATGGGAGACAAAGTAGAGAGGCTGTCCCTGGCTGTCGCGGATCAGTGAGGTGGCAATCCGGCAGAACAGCACCGAGCCATCCTTGTGCAGATAACGCTTCTCGATTTCGGCATGCGGCAGGTTGCTGGCCAGGGCCTTGCGGATCAGGGCCATGGAGCGGGTCCGGTCTTGCGGATGGGTGATGCTGTTGATGTGCCGGCCTTCCAGCTCGTGTTGCTGATAGCCGAGCAACTGACTGCCAAACGGATTGATGCGCAGGATCATGCCGTTGATGTCGACCATGGTCATGCCGACTGTGGCCTGCTCGAATGCCAGTCGGAAACGCTCCTCACTGGCCCATAATTGCTGCTCCGCGGCCTTGCGCTCGGTAATGTCGGTGGCGATCAGGCCGGTGGCATACATCTGGCCCAGCGCATTGTGAATCGGGAACTTGACCGACAGGAAGTGGCGCGGCTGCCCTTCGACCAGGGCAATCTCCTCCACCGTCAGCGCGGCGTTCTGCTGCTGGACGCGCAGGTCATTGTTGCGAAATTGCGTGGCAATCTCTGGAGGAAACAACTCGCTGTCGGTGTGTCCGTAATAGCGCTCCGCCGGCTGGTGAAACAGACGGATGTATTGCTGGTTGACATACAGGTAGCGTCCGTCGAGGTCCTTGACGCTGATGACGTTGTCAGAGTGGTCCGTGATGGCCCGAAACAGCGAGCTGTGCTCTGCCAGAAGCTTTGCGGCATCGATCGGGTCTGAGGGCTTCGTCATACTGGCCGTCCTGACCGGGTGGCGGTGATTTAGCCAGTATAGGAAACTTTTCCATCGTCCCGTTTAACAAGTCCTCTCCCCGGTGATCGTCCCAAGGGCTGACATCCGGCCCTCAGAGGGTTTCCAGGCGCTGCCGGATATCGGTCAGCGTGTCTTCCAGCCGGCCGATCAGCGCTTCGGTCAGTTCAGACTGATCTGGCGCCTGGGCTTTCGCTGCCTGCTCCACATGCTGGCTCAGCGCCAGCAAGTCACGCGCCACGATGCTGCCAGCCATGCCTTTCAGCCCATGCGCCAGACCGGCCAGCGCATGGCTGTCCTGGCGGCCCAGTGCCTGACGCAGTTGCTGTGGCAGGCCGGCATTGCTGTTGAGAAAAACCGTCAGTAGTTGCCGGATGAAAGCCGGATTGCGGGCATAGCGGGTTTCCAGTTCTGCCCACTGTATGCGGTAGTCTCCCGGCGGGGGTGTTTCCGCGCGAAGGGGGGGGGCGGTTGCGCCGGACGGCGCCAGGCTGTCCGGACGGCAGTGACGCATGATGCAATCTACCAGCTGCTCCAGATCAATCGGCTTGGCCACATGATCGACCATCCCCACCGCCAGGCATTTGGCCCGGTCTTCGCTCATGGCATGTGCCGTCTGACCGATGATCGGCAGTGCCGGAGCGATGGTGCTCAGTTGACGGGTGGCCTCATACCCGTCCATCACCGGCATCTGAATGTCCATCAGAACCAGGTGGTAATGCCGGGGTGGTGCCTGGCGGATGCGCTCGACCGCTTCCTGGCCATTGGCCACCAGGTCGATGCAGGCCCCCTCGGCGAGCAGCATTTCCTCCAGCACCATCTGATTGACCCGACTGTCTTCCGCGACCAGAATGCGCAGCCCCGCCAGTCGCTGTGCGGCAGCGAGGGGGGGCTGCCTGCCTTGCGTGTCAGGCAGCTCGGCGGCCAGATAAGGCAGCCGCACTTCAAACAGGCTGCCCTTGCCCTGCTGGCTCTCGACACGGATCTCGCCGCTCATCAGCTCAATCAGGCGCCGGGTGATGGCCAGCCCCAGCCCGGTGCCGCCATATTGGCGTGTGGTGGAGCTGTTGGCCTGCTGGAAGGCGTCGAACATGCTTTCAACCTGCTCTGCCGCGATGCCGATCCCGGTGTCTCTGACCCGGAAAACCAGCCAGGGTGCTTCCAGTGCCACGAGCAGCGTCACGCTGCCGTGTTCGGTGAACTTGATGGCATTGGCCAGCAGGTTCATCAGGATCTGTTTCAGACGGAGTGGATCCAGTGCGCAGGCATGAGGCAAGGAGGGGGCTTTGTGCAGGGCCAGTTGCAGTTGCTTGTCCTGGGCCGGTTGCTGCATCAGGACGAACAGATCATCCAGCAGACGGTGCAGATCCACCGGCACACTTTCGATGGCCATTTTGCCGGCCTCGATCTTGGAGAAGTCCAGAATGTCATTGATGACACCGGAGAGCAGATGGCCGGAGTCGAGAATACGACCGAAGATGGCCCTGGCCCGCTCTTCATGTGTGTCGCGGTGGCCGATCTGCGCCATGCCGAGAATCCCGTTCAAGGGGGTACGGATTTCATGGCTCATGTTGGCGAGGAATTCGCTCTTGGCCTCGGTGAGCTGCTCGGCTTGCTGACGTGCCTTGACCAGTTCGTTTGTGCGTACGGCGACTTCGGCTTCCAGCTGGGTTTTGTGGCTCTCCAGTTCTCGCTGTGCCTGCATTTGCGGTGTGATGTCGCTGAGGATGCCCAGTAAATGAGGCTGCCCGCCGATGTCGATTTGTCGCGCCGTCAGGCGAACCTCCAGCACGGTGCCATTCTTGTGGCGCAGCCTGGTCAGCCTGTCTTGAACCAGGCCAGTCCGGGCCAGTTGCTGCAGAACTTCGCTGCGACTTTCCGGCTGGGCCCACAGGCCGATCTGGAGCCCGCTGTGACCGATGAGTTCAGCTCGTTCGTATCCCAGCATTTTCAGCATGGCTTCATTGGCATCGACAAACAGGTTATCGCTCAGCCGGGTGAGACAAATACCCTCCGGACAGGCATGGAAGATGCTGGAAAAGCGGGCTTCGCTGGCAAACAGTGTCGTGCGGACCCGTTGGCGTTCAGCCAGGGCATTGCTGACCCTGGCCAGCAGTTCTTCCAGCGGGAAGGGCTTGCTGATGAAGCCATGGATGCCCAGTCGCAGCAGTTGAATACCATACTGGCGATCGCTGCGGTTGGTCAGCGCGATGATGGGCACATCCGCCAGCTCATGGTGCTTCTTCAGCTCGCGGATCAGTGTCTCGCCGGGGATGTCCTGAATGGCGGCGTCACCGAGAATCAGATCCGGTTGCTGTGCCAGCGCCTGTTCCAGTCCTTCGGCACCGGAGAGGGCGCTCACCACCCGGTAATGCTGGCCGAGCGCTTCGGCAATATAGCGATTCATGTCGCTGTGCGGCTCGATCAGCAAGATGCGTGGTGCAAGCTGCGGTGTCTCACTGCCGTCCGGCAGGGGCAAGTGGTGGGCCTGGCGTTCATCCTGTGCCTGGCGTGACAGGATCGGATCCAGCGCCTCCGGCTTGTCTGTCATGCTGCTGCCGGGGGGCGCGAGACATGGCAGTGTCAGCCGGAACAGGTTGCCTCCCGCCGTGACCGGCAGACAGACCACATTGCCATGATGCAGCATGGCGAACTCCCGCACGATGGAGAGGCCGAGTCCCATGCCTGATTGTCTTTTGCGCCCGGGCAGGGCGACAGGGCGCAGGTGGTCGAAGATGTCCTCGCGCATCTCGGGCGGCAGCGTCGGGCCGCTGTCGCGGATATCCAGCCGCAGGTGCTCGCCCTGTCGGCTCAGTTCAATGTCGACGTGGCCCCCCGCTGGGGTGTGCTGCAGGCAATGTGTCAGCAGGTTGAGCACCATGCGCTGCACTTTGGCCTCATCGGCCTCCAGCAACAGGGTTTCCGGGGTTTGTATCTGGTAGGCAATCTTTTGTTGGCGGGCCTCGGCATCAAACTGGGCGCAGAGTATGCGCAGGCTGGCGGCGACATCAAAGCGGCCATAATGCAGCCCCATGCGCCGGGCCGCCAGCCGTGACAGATCCATCAGGTCATTGACCAGCCGATAAAGGTAGCGTCCATTGCGTGCCACCATTTCCAGCCGGCGTTTGCTGCTGTCACTGAGGTCGGATTGCGTCAGCAACAGCTCGATGGGGCCCAGCACCAGGGTCAGCGGGGTGCGCAGCTCATGACTGATGCGCGTCAGGAAGCGGCTTTTCAGCTCGTCCAGCTCCAGGGTTTTCTGGTAGAGCTGGTTGAGCGCCTCATACCCCTGCGGCCACTCTGGCGAGGGGGAAGGCGAAAGCGGGCTGTCTGGCTGAGCGTACCGGGGGATCAGGCTCAATAGCAGCCAGGAGAGATGTCCGTGCTCATCGGGAATGGCCTGCAGACGAGGCTCGCAGGCGACAGGCTGTGCCGTCTGCTCGTCCAGCACGAGCCGCCACGGCTGAGCCGCCCCCTGTGCGTCAGGCGGGTCCTGTTGCCATTGTGCCAGCAGCTGGGCCAGCTCGCGGCGGTCGGTCTCCGGGGTATGCCTTTTCGCCAGCGTGAGGATGGATTGTCCGGACAATTGTGCTTGGGTGAGACCCAATGCCCGGCAGCAGGCGTTGGTCGCCGCCAGGATGGTGCCATCGGCCTGCAAGGCCAGACAAAGGCCGGGCATCGCCTCGAACAGGGCACGCCAGTCGGGTGCGGGACTTGCCATGAGCGACCGATCCTGGAAAATGAACCAGATTGAATATTAGGTCGTATTACCCTTTTGTCATTATGGCTTCCCATAAAAAAACCCGGCCAGAGCCGGGTTTTGTGCTGGGCAGGGCGGGAATCAGGCAAAGGCCAGTGCGCCGGTCAGGTCGCCAGGACCCTGGGTGCCTTGCGCCGCAAAGGCTTCGTCGCGCATCTTGATGCCTTCCAGCTTGGGCAGGTCAAACACGCGGGTGATCAGGCGCAGGATCGAGGTCGTGTCGTAGAAGGTGTGGTCGACATGTCCCTTGCGGGCAAACGGCGAAATGACGATGGCCGGAATGCGCGAGCCCGGGCCGAAGCGGTCACCCTTGGGCGGGGCCACGTGATCCCACCAGCCACCGTTTTCGTCATAGGTCACCACGACCACCATGTTCTTCCATTGCGGGCTCTTGCGCAGGTAGGCCAGGACGTTGGCCACGTGACGGTCGCCCGACTCGACATCCGAGTAGCCGGCGTGCAGGTTCAGGTTGCCTTGCGGCTTGTAGAAGCTCACTGCAGGCAGCTTGCCGGCTTCGATATCTGCCAGGAAGTGGTTGGACACCGGGCTGTCACCCAGGCCGGCATCGCGCAGGTGCTTGGCGCGTGCCGCGGTGCCCGGGGCATAGCGTTCGAAGTAGTTGAACGGCTGGTGGTGGTACTGGAAGTTCGGCTGGTCCGGACCGCCTTTGCCATCCAGCGCCGCTTGCCAGGCACCGCTGTACCAGGCCCAGCTGACACCCTTGGCCGACAGCAGGTCGCCGATGGTGTCATGCTTCTGCGGTGGCAGGGTATTGGGGTTGTTCGGATCGGCCAGTGCCGGATCGCCACCGCTGGCCGGCGGGATGTAGCTCGGCTGGTAGGGTGGGGCCATGGTGTTGATGGCATAGCCATCCGGCGAAATGGCACCATTATTGACGAATTTCGGCACGCCACCGAGCGCCGAGGCCGGGCTGTCGGCCGCCAGTTTGAGGCGGGTGCCGGTCGGACCGTCTTCCAGCACGGCAATCTTGCCCTTGGCCGGGCTGTTGGCAGCGTTCGGGTAGAACGGGGCTCGGGCACAGGCCAGGAACTGGTGGTTCAGGAAGGAGCCGCCAAAGGCCGCCATGAAGAAGTTGTCGCACAGGGTGTATTCCTGGGCGATTTTCCACTGGTTGAGGTTCTTGGCAGTTTCGCTGTAATAACCCATCACCAGGCCGCCGGAATCTGCCCAGGCCGCAAAGCCGTCATTCTTGCCGCCGTTGATCTGCATCTGGTTCTGGTAGAACAGGTGCCAAAGGTCACGGGTGATGACCGCCTCGGGCAATAGTTTGCCTTCGGCATCCTTGAGCGGGAACGGGGCATTGGGCAAACCGGTGATCTTGTCTTCACCGATCATGTAGTACTTGCCGGCAACAGTCTGGCCCTTTTGCACCAGTCCGCCCCAGATTTTTGGCAGGGTGGCCAGGGTGGTGCGGCCATCCCGGTCCTTCTGCTGGTAGGCTTCGGCCGGAACTGCCGACAGCGGGTAGCGTACGCCGGGGAAATTACCGAACAGATTGTTGAAGCTGCGGTTTTCCAGATAGATCACCACGATGTTCTTGACGTGACTCTTCAGCTTTTTATCCAGTGCCCCACCGGTCAGAACCATGGGCGCCGCGTGGCTGGCGGCGGCTTCGGCCCCTTGTGACCACACGGTCGGCATGACGGTGGCGACACTCAATGCCGCGGCCGTCTCGAACAGTTTGCGACGTGATGGGTCTGCGGGCTGATTGTCGGTTTGGATTTGATCTTCTGGCTTCGATGTCATATGCATGGACTCCGGATTTGCCTGGGTTGGCGATGGGTAGATTATGTCACTTAAGTAGAAGTGACCTCTACGAATGGTCAGTGTTATTTATCCGGAATAGTGTAATTTGCTTTGATTACAGCAATATGCAAGTGTCCATGCCTGTGGTATTTCAGCCAATGCTAAACAAGCCTGCTTCTCAGTCCTGGATCTTGCCGCGCAGTGCCTTGATCTCGCCACGGCGACTTTTACCTTCCAGCCGGCGCTTTCTGGCGCCAAGCGTCGGGCGTGTGGCATGGCGGGTCTTGGGGGTGGTGGCAACGGACTCGATCAGTTCGATCAGGCGCTGGCGCGCTTCCAGCTTGTTCTGCTCCAGGCTGCGTGATTGCTGTGCCTTGATGATGATGGTGCCGTCACGGCTGATGCGCTGGTCTGACAGGGCCAGCAACCGTTCTTTCAGGATGGCGGGCAACTGGGCGGCGTGGATGTCGTAGCGCAGGTGGACGGCATTCGAGACTTTATTGACGTTCTGGCCGCCCGCGCCCTGGGCACGGATGGCGCTGTACTGCAGGTCGTTGTCGTCGAGGGTAAAGCGGATCATGGTGGGTTCCGGCATTGGCTGACCGCATGATAGCACTGTCGGGAGAGCGCTGGTTTTATGCGTTTTTTATCTGCTCTTCCCTAAGATGGGCAGGTCGCTGCAACAGTGCGGCATGACAGGATCGGAGAGGACCATGGGTCTTTACATGCATTTATTGAATCAGACCAAGCCGCGGGAGGAGTCCCGTTCACAGGCCGATGCGCTGATTGCGCCATGGGCGCGTCGGCAGCGCATGTTGCTCGGACGCTATCTGGCCCTGACCCGACCACGTCGTGGTCGCCTGATGAGCTGGTGGCGTCGACGATCCGGTTGTGCGGCGGCTGGTGCGCAGAGACCGGCCGAATGAGCGATAGCCTTCCTGGCTGTCTGCAGACAAAGCCCCCATCGGGGGCTTTGTCATTTGGGACAGACATGTCGTGTTCAGAGAGGCATTGATGGGGAGGCGCCATTGTCCAGCGAGAAGGCCCAGCGCTGGGTGCGGCGCGTATGGGGGCGCGGTCGGCTCAGGCGGGTTTTCTCCAGCCGGTACAGCCCGATCCCGCTGCGCGTGTCCTGCGGATGTTCGCTGCATGGCCGGTAGCCCTGGCCAAGAAACCATTGCAGTGCCCTGATATTGTCGGCGGTGATGTCAACGGTCAGGTGCGGTCGTTGCAGAATGTGTGCCGCTTGCTCGGCGGCTTGCAGCAGGCCGGAGGCGACGCCACTGCGCTGCCAGGAGGGGTGGACCGTCAGGTTGAAGATGCGGCTGCGACGGCTGTCGCGGCGAAACAGGAGCAGGATATAGCCGCGGATCTTGCCATGGAATTCATCGACCAGCGTCAGGGCATGACCCTGGGTCAGCAGATGACGCAACTGGTTGCGGGCCAGGCGTTGATGGGGCTGGCGGGTCCATTCCAGCGCCAGCAGCGGGGCGATGTCAGCCGGCAGGGCCGGCCGGATGCAGGCTTGTTCGGTGATGTTGGCGGGCAGATTGGCGTCGGCGATCACGATCTTGCGCTCCCTTGGGTGTCAGTGATGTCAAGGTAGCCGAGCACATATCAAAAAGGTGTAAAAAGCCTGGCGGACATGAAAAAACCCGCGCAAGCGAACTTGCGCGGGTCGTGACAGTACTTGCCTTGCGGTACGGCTTATTCCGGACGCAGGTGCGGGAACAGAACCACGTCGCGGATCGAGGCCGAGTCGGTCAGCAGCATGACCAGACGGTCGATACCGATACCGCAGCCACCGGTCGGGGAGAGGCCATACTCCAGCGCACGCACGTAGTCGGCGTCGTAGTGCATGGCTTCGTCGTCGCCGGCATCCAGCTGCTTGACCTGCTCCATGAAGCGGGCTGCCTGGTCTTCCGGGTCATTCAACTCGGAGTAACCGTTGGCCAGTTCGCGACCGGTGCAGAACAGCTCGAAGCGTTCGGTGATGCCTTCGAACTTGTCGGAGGCTCGTGCCAGCGGGGAGACCTCGACCGGATAGTCGATGATGAAGGTCGGGTTCCACAGCTGGCCTTCCGCACATTCTTCGAACAGGGTCAGTTGCAGGCTGCCCAGACCTTGCGCACCCGGCAACTTGCCGCCCAGGCGCTTGATCTCGGCCGCTACCCATTCCGGATCATTCAGCTGGGCATCGGTGTATTGCGGGTTGTACTTCTTGATCGCCTGTACCGTGGTCAGACGCTCGAAGGTCGACAGGTCGACGGTCTTGCCCTGATACGGAATCTGCAGCGTGCCGTACAACTTCATGGCGCAGTCCTGGATGATCTTCTCGGTCATTTCCATCATGCGATGGTAATCCGAGTAGGCCTCGTAGAACTCCATCATGGTGAACTCGGGGTTGTGACGGGTACTGATCCCCTCGTTACGGAAGTTGCGGTTGATTTCGAACACGCGTTCGAAGCCACCGACGACCAGACGCTTCAGATACAGTTCCGGCGAAATGCGCAGGAACATCGGCATGTCGAGCGCGTTGTGGTGCGTCTTGAACGGCTTGGCCAGTGCGCCACCCGGGATCGGGTGCAGCATCGGGGTTTCCACTTCGAGGTAGCGTTCACCAATCATGATCGAGCGGATGTTTTGCACGATCTGCGAGCGCTTGAAGAACACGTCGCGCGACTCCTGGTTCATCACCAGGTCAACATAGCGTTGACGGTACTTCTGCTCCTGGTCGGTCAGGCCGTGGAACTTGTCCGGCAGCGGACGGATGGCCTTCGACAGCAGGCGCACCTCGCTGGCACGCACCGTCAGCTCACCGGTCTTGGTGATGAACAGCGAACCCTTTACCCCGAGGATGTCACCGATGTCCCAACGCTTGAAATCTTCGTAGGACTCGGCCGGCACGTCGTCGCTGGCGACGAAGATCTGGATCGTGCCGGTGAAGTCCTGCAGCGTGGCGAACGAAGCCTTGCCCATGACACGTTTGAGCATCATGCGACCAACGACGGCGACCTCGATCTTTTCGGCTTCCAGCGCATCACCCGGTTTACCAGCGTGTTTCTCCTGCAGATCTTTGGCAAACGCATTGCGTTTGAAATCGTTCGGATAGGCGACGCCTTTTTCGCGGATTGCTTTCAGCTTCAGGCGGCGCTCCGCCATGATTTGGTTTTCGTCCTGAATCGCAGATGTTTGTTCGTGTTCAGACATAAAAGCTCCATTAGCTACTTGATGAGGAAGCCGCAATCGATGCACCAGGGGGTAGATGTGCGTCGGGAGGTGGGCTTCCCTTGCTGCCAGCCGGGGACCATCCCCGGCTTTTTAAACGCCTTGCTTCAGGCTGGCCTGGATGAAGTCATCCAGATCGCCATCCATCACGGCTTTGATGTTGCCAACCTCGTGACCGGTGCGCAGGTCTTTGATGCGCGACTGGTCGAAGACGTAGGAACGAATTTGATGTCCCCAGCCTACGTCGGTCTTGGTGTCCTCCAGCGCCTGCTTGGCGGCATTGCGCTTTTTTAGCTCAAGCTCATACAGCTTGGCACGCAGCATCTGCATGGCTTCGTCGCGGTTGCGATGCTGCGATCTATCGTTCTGACACTGTACCACAATGCCAGTGGGGTTGTGGGTAATGCGCACAGCCGAATCGGTTTTGTTGATGTGCTGACCGCCCGCACCGGATGCGCGGTAGGTATCCACCCGGAGATCCGCCGGATTGATCTCGATCTCGATCGAGTCGTCGACTTCCGGATAGACGAAGACTGAGGAGAAGGAGGTGTGGCGACGGGCGTTCGAATCAAAGGGGGACACCCGTACCAGGCGATGTACGCCGACTTCGGTGCGCAGCAGGCCGTAGGCATACTCGCCCTCGATCTTCAGGGTGGCGCTGGTGATCCCGGCGACTTCGCCTTCGGATTCTTCCAGCACATCGACCTTGAAGCCCTTGCGTTCGGCAAAGCGGGTATACATGCGCAGCAGCATGCCGGCCCAGTCCTGGGCCTCGGTGCCGCCGGCGCCGGCCTGAATGTCGAGGAAGCAGGGGCGCGGGTCCATCGGGTCGCTGAACATGCGGCGGAATTCCAGCTCGGCCAGACGGCTCTCGATGCCCTCCAGGTCAGCCTGGACCGCCAGGATGGTGTCGTCGTCGCCTTCTTCGCGTGCCATGTCGAACAGGTCGCGGCTGTCGCTCACGCCGGCGTCGAGGGTTTCCAGCGTCAGAACCACGTCTTCGAGCTGCTTGCGCTCACGGCCCAGGTCCTGGGCCTTTTTCGGGTCGTTCCAGATATCCGGATCTTCGGTCAGGCGTACGACTTCTTCCAGCCGGTCTTTTTTGCCAGCGTAGTCAAAGATACCCCCGGATATCAATCAACCGGGTAGCCAGATCTTCCATCTTGGCCGCGATCTGGTTCAGAACTTCTGCTTCGATCATGCTCAACCACTCCAAATAAATATCCAGAAACTCTAATGATAGGGCATCAAATGCAAAGCGCACCCCGGGGGTGCGCCTTGATCGACTGCCGGTCAGGCCGGCGGACGGTGCGGATCAGCCAAGCAGCGGCAGGATGGCTGCGCGCTCTTCTTCCAGTTCGGTCTGGGTGATGGTCATCCGTTCGCGGCTGAATTCGTCGATTTCAAGACCTTGCACGATCTTGTAGTCGCCATTTTCGCATACAACAGGGAAGCCGTACATCAGGCCTTCCGGAATGCCGTAGGAACCATCGGACGGGATGCCCATGGTGACCCATTCGCCGTTGGTGCCGAGCCACCAGTCACGGATGTGATCGATGGCGGCATTGGCGGCCGAGGCGGCGGAAGACAGGCCGCGTGCCTCGATGATGGCTGCGCCGCGCTTGCCGACGGTCGGCAGGAAGACGTCACGGTTCCACTCGTGGTCGTTGATCAGTGCCTTGACGCTCTGGCCATCGATGGTGGCAAAGCGGTAGTCGGCGTACATGGTCGGCGAGTGGTTGCCCCACACTGCCAGCTTGCGGATCGACGACACCGGCTTGCCGGTCTTGCCTGCCAGTTGCGACAGGGCACGGTTGTGGTCAAGACGCAACATGGCGGTGAATTGGCGCGGATTCAGATCCGGTGCGCTCTTCATGGCGATGTAGGCGTTAGTGTTGGCCGGGTTGCCGACGACCAGCACCTTGACGTTGCGGTCTGCGTGATCGTTCAGCGCCTTGCCCTGCACGGTGAAGATGGCGCCGTTGGCTTCCAGCAGGTCCTTGCGTTCCATGCCTTTCGAGCGCGGGCGGGCACCGACCAGGATGGCCACTTGCGCATCCTTGAAGGCGACGTTCGGGTCGTCGGTGGCGACCATGCCGGCCAGCAGCGGGAAGGCACAGTCTTCCAGCTCCATCATCACGCCCTTGACGGCGGTCTGGGCTTGCGGGAGGTCGAGCAGTTGCAGGATGACCGGTTGGTCCTTGCCGAGCATTTCGCCGCTGGCGATGCGGAACAGCAGGCTGTAACCAATCTGGCCGGCGGCGCCGGTGACGGCTACGCGTACGGGGGCTTTCATATGACTGACTCTCCTTTGTGTGTCCGTTTTTGGTGCTGCATTTCGTCAGATGCCTGAGTGTAGCACGCAGAATTGGCCATGTGTTCGGAAATGTCCTATTGTTGCAAATGTCTTGGCCTGAAACTTATGTCTTATATAAGACTTCTCTTTACGCTTGATTTGTTTGGTGATAAAAAGACGGGGATGATGAGAAACACGCTGCGGCGCCTGCCGCTTTATGCACAAATCAAGTCGGTTTTGATCCGGCGCATCGGCGAAGGCGAATGGCAGGCCAACCAGGCACTGCCCAGCGAGTGGGAACTCGCCGCGCAGCTGGATGTGAGTCAGGGGACCGTTCGCAAGGCGCTGGGTGAACTGGTGGCACAGGGCATCCTGTATCGCCGCCAGGGGCGCGGTACCTTTGTCGCCGATGTTGCCAGCGATTGGGGCGAGGGCTGTCTGGTCACGCCGGGTCTGCTGGACGAGAAGCCGGATGAGCTGGGGCTGGAACTGCTGGGCTGTTCGCGCGGCAATGCACCGGAAGAGGTGGCGCGTCTGCTGGGGTTGCGGCGCGGTGCCCCGGTGATCCGGGTGCGGCAACTGTGGCGCCTGCGTGGTCTGGCCGTGGCACTGGACGATGTCTATCTGCCGGCCGAGCCGTTTGACGGCCTGGATGCGCGCTGGATCCGTCAGTGCGGTGGCGGTGTGTATGTGGCCCTGCAGCGTCGTTTCGGCGTGCGTCCGCGGGTAACCGCCGCTCAGCTGCGCGCCGTGATGCTTGGCCGCGAAGACGCGGCCCTGCTGGGGGTGGAGCCTGAGCAGCCGGTGTTGTCCATGCTGCGTGTGTCGGCCTCGATGGAGGGTGAGCCGCTGGAGTGGCGGCAGCGAATCTGTCTGACCAGCGCTTTGGCTTATACCACAGGGCGGGGTGTGTAATCCGGGCGTCAAGCGTCCGCATTTGCTAGAATTCATCGGTCATATTGCCGACGGCTGTCGGCGATGGGCCTGAAGTGGAGTCTCAGCCGACCGTTGCACAAGAGTTGGCGGACTCGGGCGGCCCCCGGCTACGGGGCCTGTCGAAACAATTGCTCAACAAAGTGGAAAACCAAATGCAGAAGCAAAGACCCAAGCATCTGGATGTGGGCAAGATCAGGCTGCCGGTTCCCGGCATCGTCTCGATCCTGCATCGGGTCAGCGGCGCGGCGCTGTTCCTGTTCTTGCCGGTCCTGATCTACCTCCTCCAGGGCTCGCTGAGCTCGGCTGAATCGTTCGATTCCTTCCGTTCCCTGATTGCCTTCCCTCTGGTCAAGCTGGTGCTGATCGGCCTGTTGTGGGCCTTCCTGCATCATGCCATCGCCGGCATCCGTTTCCTGTTTCTGGATATCCATAAGGGTGTCGAACTGGCTACGGCGCGCGCAACCGCCAAGACCGTGCTGGTTGTCAGCCTGGCCCTGACTGTGATTCTGGGGGTGGCAGTATGGTAAATCGCATTGTTGTCGGTGCCCGCTACGGGCTGCGCGACTGGCTGATGCAGCGCATTACCGCGGTGGTGATGCTGGCTTACACGCTGGCGCTGGTGCTGTTCCTGCTGGTGATGCCGTCCGGCTTCGAGGGCTGGAAATCGCTGTTCACGCATGGCTGGGTGCGGCTGCTGACCCAGGTGACCCTGCTGGCACTGGCATTGCATGCCTGGGTGGGCGTGCGTGATATCTGGATGGACTACGTCAAACCGGTCGGCCTGCGCCTGACGCTGCATGCGCTGACCATTCTTTGGCTCGTGTCCTGTTTCATCTATTCCGTCAAGGTAGTCTGGGGGCTGTAATGGGCGTACCCGTTCGTCGATTTGATGCAGTGATTGTTGGCGGCGGTGGCGCCGGTTTGCGTGCCGCGCTGCAACTGTCCGAGGCAGGTCTCAAGACTGCCGTTCTCTCCAAGGTCTTCCCGACCCGTTCGCACACTGTGGCGGCACAGGGCGGGATTTCCGCTTCGCTGGGCAATGTTCAGGAAGACCACTGGCAATGGCATATGTACGACACCGTCAAGGGGTCGGACTGGCTGGGCGACCAGGATGCCATCGAATTCATGTGCCGTACCGCGCCGGATGCGGTGGTCGAGCTGGAACACTTCGGCATGCCGTTCGACCGGCTGGAAAACGGCAAGATCTACCAGCGGCCGTTTGGCGGCCACACCCAGCACAACGGCAAGACCCCGGTGCAGCGCGCCTGTGCGGCCGCCGACCGTACCGGTCATGCCATGCTGCATACGCTGTATCAGCGCAATGTGCGTGCCAATACCCAGTTCTTCGTCGAGTGGATGGCGCTGGACCTGATCCGTGATGCCGAGGGCGATGTGGTTGGTGTCACGGCGCTGGAAATGGAAACCGGCGAGATCTTCATCCTGCACGCCAAGGCGGTGCTGTTCGCCACCGGCGGTGCCGGTCGTATCTATGCCGCGTCCACCAATGCCTTCATCAACACCGGTGATGGCCTGGGTATGTGCGTGCGTGCCGGCCTGCCGCTGGAAGACATGGAATTCTGGCAATTCCACCCGACCGGCGTCGCCGGTGCCGGCGTGCTGATCACCGAAGGGGTGCGCGGCGAGGGCGGCATTCTGCTCAACGCCAATGGCGAACGCTTCATGGAACGCTACGCGCCGAACCTGAAGGACCTGGCGCCGCGTGACTTCGTGTCGCGCTCGATGGAGCTGGAAGTGCTGGAAGGCCGTGGTTGCGGTCCGCACAAGGATCACGTGCTGCTCAAGCTCGATCACCTCGGTCCGGACATCATCAACCAGCGTCTGCCGGGCATCCGCGAGATTGCCATCAAGTTCGCCGGCGTCGATCCGATCAAGGAGCCGATCCCGGTCATCCCGACCTGCCATTACATGATGGGTGGCATTCCGACCAACTATCGCGGTGAAGTGGTGGCGCCCAAGGGCGACAATCCGGAAGCGCGCGTCAACGGTTTCTATGCCGCCGGTGAGTGTGCCTGTGCCTCGGTACACGGTGCCAACCGTCTGGGAACCAACTCGCTGCTTGACCTGGTGGTGTTCGGCAAGTCGGCGGGCGACAGCATGATCAAGTACATCCGCGAAGAAATGCCGACCTGGAAGGATCTGCCGGCTGATGCCGCCGATCTGTCGCTGGCACGCGTGGCGCGTCTGGACAGTCAGACCGGGGGCGAGGAAGTGGCCGAAGTGCGTACCGCCATGCAGCGTACCGTCCAGTCGCGCGCCGGTGTGTTCCGCAATGACGCCAACCTCAAGCTGGGCGTGGATGAAATCGCCCAGGTGGCGGATCGTGCCCGTGTCCTGCAGATCAAGGACAAGTCCAAGGTCTTCAATACCGCGCGCGTTGAGGCGCTGGAACTGGAGAACCTGGTCGAAGTGGCCGTGGCCACGCTGGTGTCTGCCGAGGCGCGCAAGGAGTCGCGTGGTGCCCATGCCCATGACGACTACCCGCACCGCGACGATGAAAACTGGATGAAGCACTCGCTGTACTTCGGTTCCGACCGCAGCCTGAGCTACAAGCCGGTCCATACCAAGCCGCTGTCGGTGGATTACATTCCGCCGAAAGAACGGACGTTCTGACCCGGAGCCCAGACATGAAGAAAATGCGTTTCTCGATCTACCGCTACAACCCGGAGACCGATGCCAAGCCTTACATGCAGGACTACGAGGTGGAAATCGGTCCGAAGGACATCAAGCTGCTTGACGTGCTGGTCAAGATGAAGGCCATGGACGACACCCTGTCGTTCCGCCGTTCCTGCCGCGAAGGCATCTGCGGTTCGGACGGCATGAACATCAACGGCAAGAACGGCCTGGCTTGTCTGACCGACGTGGCCAGCCTGTCCGAGCCGGTGACGCTGCGTCCGCTGCCCGGCCTGCCGGTCATTCGCGACCTGATCGTCGACATGGCCCAGTTCTTCAAGCAATACCATTCCATCAAGCCCTATGTGGTGAACAACACGCCGGCACCGGAACGCGAACGTCTGCAGTCGCCGGAAGACCGCAAGGAGCTCGATGGCCTGTACGAGTGCATCCTGTGCGCCTGCTGTTCCACGTCCTGCCCGTCGTTCTGGTGGAATCCGGACAAGTTTGTCGGCCCGGCCGGCCTGCTGGCGGCTTACCGCTTCATCGCCGACACCCGTGACGAGATGACCAGCGAGCGTCTGGACAATCTGGAAGACCCGTACCGGCTGTTCCGTTGCCATACCATCATGAATTGCGTCGATGTCTGTCCGAAGCATCTGAACCCGACCAAGGCGATCGGCAAGATCAAGGACCTGATGGTGAAGCGCGCGGTATGAACCAGATCGATGCCACCGAAAAGAAACGGATTCGCTGGCGCTCGCGCCGGGGACTGCTCGAACTCGACATCGTGCTCGAGCGGTTTCTCGCCCGCGGGTTTGACGATCTGACGCAGGCGCAGCTGGCGGACTATCGCCGCCTGCTGGAGCTGGACGACAACGATTTTCTGGATGTCGTGAACGGCAAGGCCGATCTGGACGATGCCGCGCTGATGGCCATCGTGCATCAGCTGCGCGCTGTCTGACCGCGTAGGGGAAGGCCGTCCCTGCGGGGCGGTCGAAGGGCTGCAAACAAAATCATCATAACAACTGGGAGTAATAGCTGTGGAAACCAACCGCAAAGTGACGCTCACGTACAGTGAAGGCAAAGACAATCTGGAGCTGCCGGTTCTGGCCGGTTCGCTGGGGCCGGATGTCGTCGACATCCGCAATTTTGCCAAGACCGGCATGTTTACCTTTGACCCGGGCTTCCTGGCGACGGCCAGCTGCGAATCCAAAATCACCTTCATTGACGGCGATCTGGGCCAGCTGTACTACCGTGGTTACCCGATCGAACAACTGGCCGAGCACTCCGACTACCTGGAGTGCTGCTATCTGCTGATGAACGGCGAACTGCCGACCGCCGAGCAGCGCGCCGAATTCAACAACACCATCATGCACCACACCATGGTGCACGAGCAGCTGTCCAGCTTCTTCAAGGGTTTCCGTCGCGACTCGCACCCGATGGCCATGATGGTCGGTGTGGTCGGTGCCCTGTCGGCGTTCTACCAGGACAGCCTGGACATCTCCAATCCCGAACACCGCAAGGTGGCCAAGTTCCGTCTGATCTCCAAGATCCCGACGATCGCAGCCATGTGCTTCCGCTATTCGATCGGCGCACCGTTCATGTACCCGCGCAACAACCTGTCGTACAGCGCCAACTTCCTGCACATGATGTTCGCCACCCCGTGCGAGCCGTATGAGCCGAACCCGGTGCTGGTGCAGGCGCTGGATCGCATCCTGATCCTGCATGCCGACCACGAGCAGAACGCCTCGACCTCGACCGTGCGTCTCGCCGGTTCGAGCGGTGCCAACCCGTTTGCGTGTATCGCCGCCGGTATCGCCTGCCTGTGGGGCCCGGCGCACGGTGGTGCCAACGAGGCGGTGCTGAAGATGCTCGACGAGATCGGTACCGAAGACAACATCGAAGAATTCATCCAGGGCGTGAAGGACAAGCGTTACCGCCTGATGGGCTTCGGTCACCGCGTGTACAAGAACATGGACCCGCGCGCCAGCATCATGCGCGAAACCTGCCATGACGTCCTGAACGAGCTGGGCCTGCATGACGATCCGAAGTTCAAGCTGGCGATGAAGCTGGAACAGATCGCGCTGAACGACCCGTACTTCGTCGAGCGCAAGCTGTACCCGAACGTCGACTTCTACTCCGGCATTGTGCTGGCTGCGCTGAATATTCCGGTATCGATGTTCACCGTGATCTTCGCCCTGGCCCGTACCGTGGGCTGGATCAGCCACTGGGACGAAATGCTGTCCGATCCGCAACAGAAGATTGGTCGTCCTCGCCAGCTGTATACCGGTGCACCGCGCCGCGACTACGTGCCGGTCGACAAGCGCTAAACGCAGGCAGGGAGCCGGTGTCGTTACCGGCTCCTTTTGTCGCAGAGAGCCTTACGGTCATGGCGTGCGTCTGACGCCCGCCATACCCCTAAAGCTTTTACCACGCTGCACTCAAGACAAAACAAAGGGCAGAACCATGATGCAAAGCATGTACAGTCATTCCTACCTGTTCGGTGGGAATGCACCGTTCATCGAGGAGCTGTACGAACAGTACCTGGCGGATCCGAACGGTATCGATGAACAGTGGCGTGCCTACTTCGACAAGCTCGCCCAGGCGCCGGGCGCCAGCGAGCGCGATGTACCGCACCTGCCGATCCAGGAGTCGTTCATCCAGCTCGCCAAGCAGCCGATGAGCCCGAAGGGCAAGAGTGCTGTCGCCGAGTGGGAGTCGATGCAGAAGCAGGTTGGTGTGCTGAAGCTGATCTCGGCCTATCGCGTGTTGGGGGCACGCCAGGCCAATCTGGATCCGCTGCAGCGCATGGATCAGCATCCGGTACCGGAACTCGACCTGGCCAGCCACGGCCTGGGCGATGCCGACATGGCCGTTCAGTTCAACGTGGGTTCGCTGGTCGGCCCGCAGCGCCTGCCGCTGTCCGAGATTGTCTCGCGCCTGAAGCAGACCTACTGCGGCAATATCGGCTTCGAGTACATGCACATCACCGATTCGGCGGAAAAGCACTGGCTGCAACAGCGCTTTGAGGCCGATCTGTCGACGCCGCGTTTCGACGTGGCCAAAAAGCAGCGCATCCTCAAGCAGATCACTGCCGCCGAGACGCTGGAGCGTTATCTGCATACCAAATACGTCGGCCAGAAGCGTTTCTCGCTGGAAGGCGGCGAAAGCGCCATTGCCGCGCTGGACCACCTGATTCAGACCGCCGGCCAGCATGGCACGCAGGAGCTGATCATCGGCATGGCCCACCGTGGCCGCCTGAACGTGCTGGTCAACACCCTGGGCAAGCTGCCGCGCGACCTGTTCGCCGAGTTCGAAGGCAAGAAGACCACCGATCTGGCGTCGGGCGACGTCAAGTATCACATGGGCTTCTCCAGTGACATCCCGACCCCGCATGGCCCGATGCATGTCTCGCTGGCCTTCAACCCCTCGCACCTGGAAATCGTCAACCCGGTGGTGGAAGGTTCGGTGCGCGCGCGCCAGGAACACCGCAACGACAGCGAACGCAAGCAGGTGGTGCCGGTGCTGATTCACGGCGACTCGGCCTTTGCCGGCCTGGGCGTCAACCAGGGCACCTTCAACCTGTCGCAGACCCGTGGCTACGGCACCGGCGGTACCATCCACCTGGTGATCAACAACCAGGTCGGTTTTACCACCTCCGATACGCGCGACATGCGCTCCACCATGTACTGTACCGACGTGGCCAAGATGGTCGAAGCGCCGATCTTCCACGTCAACGGTGATGATCCGGAAGCCGTCTGCTACGTGACCCAGCTGGCGCTGGACTACCGCATGGCCTTCAAGAAGGATGTGGTCATCGACATGGTCTGCTACCGCAAGCTGGGCCATAACGAGGGCGATGACCCCTTCCTGACCCAGCCGATGATGTACAAGCGCATTGCCAAGCACGAAGGCGTGCGGGCCATGTATGCCAACCGTCTGGTGGCGGATGGCGTGCTGAGCAAGGACGCCGCCGATGGCCTGATCAAGGCCTACCGCGATGCGCTCGACAAGGGCGAGCATGTCGAACAGACCGTGCTGTCCAACTACAAGCGCGAACATGCCAACGACTGGAGCCGCTTCATCGGCACCCACTGGGCGCATCCGACCGATACCGGTCTGCCGCTGGCCGATCTGCAGCGTCTGGCAGACAAGTTCACCACCATACCGGAAGGCTTCAAGCTGCACCCGACGGTCGAGAAGGTCATGAATGCCCGCCGTGCCATGGCCGAAGGCAAGCAGGACATCGACTGGGGCATGGCTGAAACCCTGGCCTATGCCTCGCTGGTCACCAACGGCTACTCGGTCCGCCTGTCCGGCGAAGACTCCGGCCGCGGCACCTTTGCCCACCGTCACGCTGTGCTGCACGACCAGAATCGCGAACGCTGGGATCAGGGTGCCTATGTCCCCCTGCGCAATATGGCCGAAGGGCAGGGCGACTTCCTGGTGATCGACTCGATCCTCAACGAAGAAGCCGTGCTGGCCTATGAATACGGCTATGCCTGCTCGTCGCCGAACGAGCTGGTGATCTGGGAAGCGCAGTTCGGCGACTTCGCCAACGGCGCCCAGGTCGCCATCGACCAGTTCATCTCCTCGGGCGAAACCAAGTGGGGTCGTCTGTGCGGTCTGGGTGTGATCCTGCCGCACGGTTATGACGGGCAGGGGCCGGAGCACTCTTCCGCCCGCTTGGAGCGCTGGCTGCAACTGTGCGCCGAGCACAATATCCAGGTCATCATGCCGTCGGAAGCCGGTCAGATGTTCCATCTGCTGCGCCGCCAGATCCTGCGTCCGTACCGCAAGCCGCTGATCATCTTCCTGTCCAAGCGCCTGCTGCGCTACAAGGACTCCATGAGCCCGATCGAGTCGCTGACCAGCGGCAGCTTCCGCCCGGTCATCGGTGACAGCACCGTGGCCGATGCCAAGAAGGTCAAGCGCGTGCTGCTGTGTGCCGGCCAGGTCTACTACGACCTGTTCAATGCCCGTCGTGACCGCGGTCTGGAAAAGGACATCGCGATTGTGCGCATCGAGCAGCTCTATCCGTTCCCGACCGAGCAGGTCGCGGCCGAGCTGGCGCGTTATACCGCGGCCAAGGAAGTGCTGTGGGTGCAGGAAGAGCCGCGCAACCAGGGGGCCTGGTACCAGATCCGCCACCGTCTGGAAGGCCTGTTGATCGGCAAGCAGACGCTGGCCTTTGCCGGTCGTCCGTCCTCCGCCTCGCCGGCCGTCGGCTATATGAGCAAGCACGTTGCCCAGCTCAAGGCCTTTATCGACGAAGCCATGACCCTTGCCAAGTAAGGCAGCAGACAAGAATAACCGCGGGGCCGGCGCCCCGCGAAACGGAGAAGATATGCAGATCGAAGTCAAAGTCCCGCAACTGCCGGAATCGGTTTCCGAAGCCACGCTGATGACCTGGCACAAGAAAGTGGGCGAATTCGTCAACCGCGACGAAAACCTGATTGACCTGGAAACCGACAAGGTCGTGCTGGAACTGCCTTCGCCGCAGGCCGGGGTGATCGTCAAGCTGGTCGAAGCCGATGGGGCGACCGTGGTTTCCGGCCAGTTGCTGGCGGTGATCGATACCGAAGCCGCCGCCGGCAGCGTCAGTGCCGCCGCGCCGGCCGCCGCCGCAGCGGTGGCCGAACCGGCTGCCGCCACGAGCGCCGCACCGGGCGGGGCCGCCATGCCTTCGGCCGCCAAGCTGGCAGCCGAAGCCGGGGTCGACTTGTCGAAGGTCTCCGGCAGTGGCCGTGATGGCCGCATCCTGAAGGAAGACGTGCAGGCAGCCGCCAAGGCGCCGGCCGCCCCGGTGGCAGCCCCGTCGCAGGCCGGCCCGGTGCTGGCCAAGACGGCCCCCGCCGGTGGTGCGGCCCTGGCCTCGACACCGGATGCCGTCAATGTCGCCAGCCTGCTGGCCGACCGTCCGGAACAGCGTGTGCCGATGAGCCGCCTGCGCCAGCGTGTCGCCGAGCGCCTGCTGATGTCGCAGCAGACCAATGCCATCCTGACCACCTTCAACGAAGTCAACATGAAGCCGGTCATGGATCTGCGCAACAAGTACAAGGAGAAGTTCGAGAAGGAGCACGGCGTCAAGCTGGGCTTCATGTCCTTCTTCGTCAAGGCTGCCGTGGCCGCACTGAAGAAATTCCCGGTGGTGAATGCCTCGGTCGATGGCAACGACATCATCTATCACGGCTACTTTGATATCGGTATCGCCGTGGGCAGCCCGCGTGGTCTGGTGGTGCCGATCCTGCGCAATGCCGACCAGATGTCGATTGCCGAAATCGAGCGCCAGATCGCCGATTTCGCCGTCAAGGCCCGCGATGGCAAGCTGTCGCTGGAAGATCTGACCGGGGGGACCTTCTCGGTGACCAACGGCGGTACCTTCGGCTCGATGATGTCGACCCCGATCATCAACCCGCCGCAGTCGGCCATTCTCGGCATGCATGCCACCAAGGAGCGTGCCGTGGTGGAAAACGGCCAGGTGGTGGTGCGTCCGATGATGTATCTGGCGTTGTCCTATGACCACCGCATCATCGACGGCCGCGAAGCCGTGCTGACGCTGGTGACCATCAAGGACCTGCTGGAAGATCCGGCCCGCCTGATTCTGGATCTGTAACCGATGACCAAAGGGATCCGGCTTGCCCGCCATGACGGCGGAGCCGGGTCCCGTTTCACGCATTGCGTTTCACCATCAAGGAAGACTTATGAGTCAGGAATTTGATGTTGTAGTGATCGGTGCCGGCCCCGGCGGTTACATTGCCGCCATCCGCGCCGCGCAACTCGGTTTCAAGACCGCATGTATCGATGCTTTCAAAGGTCCCGATGGCCAGCCGGCACTGGGGGGCACCTGCCTGAACGTCGGCTGCATCCCGTCCAAGGCCCTGCTGCAATCGTCCGAGCATTTCCACACCCTGAACCACGGTTTCGCTGAGCACGGCATTACCGTCAAGGGCGCCAGCTTCGACCCGGCCCAGATGATCGCCCGCAAGGACGGCATCGTGCAGAAGCTCACCAGCGGCGTGGCCTTCCTGTTCAAGAAGAACAAAGTCACCAGCCTCCACGGTCTGGGCAGCCTCAAGGGCCGCGACAGCGAAAAGTGGCAGCTGGAAGTCCGTGATGGCGACAAGGTCGACACCGTGACCGCCACCCACGTCATCGTGGCCACCGGTTCGCGGCCGCGCCCGCTGCCGGGTGTCGAGATCGACAACAAGAACGTGCTGGACAACACCGGGGCCCTGGCGCTGACCAGCACGCCCAAGCGCCTTGGCGTGATCGGCGCCGGCGTGATCGGCCTGGAAATGGGCTCGGTCTGGGCCCGTCTGGGCAGCGAAGTGACCATTCTGGAAGCGCTGCCGAATTTCCTCGGCGCCGCCGATGGCCAGATCGCCCGCGAAGCGCTGCGCACCCTGACCAAGGATACCGGTCTGAACATCCAGACCGGCGTCAAGATTGGTGCCATCAAGACCGGCAAGACCATCAGCGTCGACTATGAGAAGGACGGCAAGGCCGAGACCCTGACCGTCGACAAGCTGATCGTGGCGGTCGGCCGCGTGCCGAACACGGATGGCCTGAATGGCGCTGCGGTCAATCTGCAGATGGATGAGCGTGGCTTCATCGTGGTGGATGACAGCTGCCATACCAACTTGCCGAATGTCTGGGCCATTGGCGACGTGGTGCGCGGTCCGATGCTGGCACACAAGGCGATGGAAGAGGGCGTCGCCGTGGCCGAGCGTATCGCCGGTCAGAAGCCGCATGTGGATTTCGCCTCGATTCCGTGGGTGATCTACACTTCGCCGGAGATCGCCTGGGTCGGCAAGACCGAAGAGCAGCTGAAAGCTGCCGGTATCGCCTACAAGAAGGGCACGGCCACCTTCGCCGCCAACGGTCGTGCCCTGGGCATGGGCCAGGCGCAAGGCACGGTCAAGCTGCTGGCCGATGCCGAAACCGACCGCATCCTCGGCATGCACGTGATCGGGCCGATGGCTTCCGAGCTGATCACCGAAGGCGTGCTGTCGCTGGAGTTCAAGGCCGCGAGCGAAGACCTCGCCCGTATCGTGCATGCGCATCCGAGTCTGTCGGAAGCGGTGCATGAAGCCGCGCTGGCCTGCGACAAGCGTGCCCTGCACGGATAACAAGTAAAACCCCGGGACGGGCGCAAGTCCGTCCATGAAGAAGCTGCAAATCAGCCACCATCGGGCGCGGCGGACCTGGTCCGCCACCCAGTGAAAAGGAAACCATAGATGAACCTCCACGAATACCAAGCGAAAGCGCTGCTGGCCAAGTACGGTCTGCCGGTGCAGCAGGGTGTACTGGCCGCTTCGCCGGAAGAAGCCGCGGCCGCGTTCGACAAGCTCGGCGGCAAGTTCGCCGTGATCAAGGCCCAGGTGCATGCCGGTGGCCGCGGCAAGGCCGGTGGCGTCAAAGTGGTCAAGAGCCGCGAAGAAGCCGCCGACGTGACCCGCTCGCTGATCGGCACCCGCCTGGTGACCTACCAGACGGATGCGCTGGGTCAGCCGGTGCGCTCGGTGCTGGTCTGCGAAGACATGTACCCGGTCGAACGCGAGCTGTACCTGGGCGCTGTGGTCGATCGTGGCAGCCGTCGCGTGACCTTCATGGCCTCCACCGAAGGCGGTGTGGAAATCGAGAAGGTGGCGGAAGAAACCCCGGAAAAGATCATCAAGGTGACGGTGGACCCGCTGGTCGGCATGCAGCCGTGCCAGGCACGTGAAGTGGCCTTCGCCCTCAACCTGAAGGGTGAGCAGATCGCCGCCTTCACCAAGCTGATGCTGGGCGCCTACCAGGCCTTCATCGACAACGATTTCGCCCTGTTCGAAATCAACCCGCTGGCCGTGCGTGCCAACGGCGCACTGGCTTGCGTGGATGCCAAGATCGGTCTGGACAGCAATGCCCTGTACCGTCATCCGGATCTGCTGGTGCAACGCGACAAGAGCCAGGAAAACGAACGCGAGCTGAAGGCTTCCGAGTTCGACCTGAACTACGTGGCGCTGGAAGGCAATATCGGCTGCATGGTGAATGGTGCCGGTCTGGCCATGGCCACCATGGACATCATCAAGCTGTACGGCGGTCAGCCGGCCAACTTCCTCGACGTGGGTGGCGGTGCCACCAAGGAGCGCGTCATCGAGGCGTTCAAGCTGATCCTGGCCGATCCGTCGGTCGAGGGCGTGCTGATCAACATCTTCGGTGGCATCGTGCGTTGCGACATGATCGCCGAAGCGATCATCGCTGCCGTCAAGGAAGTGAAAGTGACCGTACCGGTGGTGGTGCGTCTGGAAGGCAACAATGCCGAACTGGGCGCCAAGCTGCTGTCCGAGTCCGGCCTGCAACTGACCCCGGCCGATGGCCTCGCCGACGCTGCCGCCAAGATCGTGGCTGCCGTCAAGGCCTAACCCAGCACACAAAGGATTGAAGAATGAGCGTACTCGTAAATAAAGACACCAAGGTGCTGGTGCAGGGCTTTACCGGCAAGAACGGCACCTTCCACGCCGAGCAGTGCATGGCCTACGGCACCCAGATCGTCGGCGGTGTAACCCCGGGCAAGGGCGGTGCGAGCCACCTGGGCCGTCCGGTGTTCAACACCATGAACGAAGCGGTGCGTGAAACCGGCGCCAATGCCTCGGTCATCTTCGTGCCGGCGCCGTTCGTGCTCGACTCCATCGTCGAAGCCGTGGATTCCGGCATCGAACTGATCGTCTGCATTACTGAAGGCGTGCCGACGCTGGACATGCTCAAGGCCAAGCGCTACATCGAAACCGTCGGCGGCGTGACCCTGATCGGTCCGAACTGCCCGGGCATCATCACGCCGGGGGAGTGCAAGATCGGCATTATGCCGGGACACATCCACCGTCGCGGCAAGATCGGCATCATCTCGCGTTCCGGCACCCTGACCTACGAAGCCGTGGCGCAGACCACCAAGCTGGGCCTGGGGCAGACCACCTGCATCGGCATTGGCGGCGACCCGATCCCGGGCCTGAACCATGTCGGTGCCCTGAAGCTGTTCCAGGACGATCCGGAAACCGAAGCCATCGTGATGATCGGTGAAATCGGCGGTACCGCCGAAGAAGAAGCGGCCGAGTTCATCCAGTCCGAGGTGAACAAGCCGGTCGTCGGCTACATCGCCGGTGTGACGGCGCCCAAGGGCAAGCGCATGGGCCACGCCGGTGCCATCATCTCCGGCGGCAAGGGCACGGCCGAAGAGAAGTTCCGCGCCTTTGAAAAGGCTGGCATGGCCTATACCCGCAGCCCGGCGGAAATCGGCAGCACCATGCTGGAGCTGCTGAAGAGCAAGGGCATGGCGTAAGTGTCCTCTAAGTCGTAGCTGAAATGGCGCCGTGCAGACGGCGCCATTTTTTATTTTGGCAACTGCCACTCGCCGCTGCGGGTGAACGGAATGCGCCCCCAGCCGTTCAGCCCGTCCAGATAACCATTGATCTGGTAGTTGAGGCTGGTTTTGCCCTGCTGCATGGCGGCGCCGGCCAGTTGCAGCCAGTCGATGATCGAGGTGTGCACCGTCAGCGGCACCAGGCTCTCGCCCATGGCCGGCACAGAGATCGGCTGGTTGCTCAGCCCGTTGGCCACCTTCTTGCCATTGGCCATCAGTTCGAACGACAGCCCCTGGGCATTCAGTGCCGTCTCGTTGGGGTTCTGCACCCGCAGGGTCACGGTGAAGTCCTGCGAGAGCAGGGTGGTCTTGCCGGTTTCAATATTGGCGACCTGTACATCGGGTTTCTTCAGGGCCAGATTGCTGCAGCCGACCAGCAAGGCCAGCAGCATGGCCATCAGGCCCCATTTGAGGTGTTGCATCCATTTCATGGCATTTTTCCCAAAACATCCTGCGTGACCTGAATCCAGGCGCGCGCAGCGTGTGACAGATAGACATCCTTTTGCCAGATCAGTCCGAGGCTCCAGACAATCTGGTCTTCATCCAGCTGGACCACATCGAACGGCCAGCTTTCCAGGCGGTCGGCGACCGAGCGCGGCAGCAGCGCAATGCCCAGATTGGCGTTGACCATGGCGACAATGAAGTCCCAGTGGGCACTGCGTCCGGCAATGCGGATGGGTTTGCCCAGCTGGGCAAATCCATCGAGGATGCGGCGACTGAGGGTAAAGTCTTCCGGATAGAACACGATGGGCCAGTCTGCCACATCTGCCAGCTTGACGGATTGTTTCCCTTGCCAGGGTGAACCGGCCGGCGCCACCACGCACAGCGGATCACGCACAAAGCCGAATTGTTCGAAGGTTTGAGAATCGACCGGCAACACCGCTGCACCGATTTCCAGCTGTCCGGTCCGTACGCTGTTCTCGATGGCCAGTGCGCCATCCTCCACCATTTTGAGTTCGATATTCGGATATTGTTCACGGAACGCACTGACGACCGGGGCCAGAAACGCCCCACCGGACATCGGTGGCAGGCCGACCACCAGCTCGCCGCGCTCCAGCGACACCAGGTCCGCCATTTCAGCTTTCATGCGGTTCATCGCCGCCATGACATCCTGGCCGCGATCAAAGGCCACCCGGCCTGCGTCGGTCAGGCGAAAGCTGCGGCCTTCGCGAATGAACAGGGGCATGCCCAGTTCATCCTCCAGGTGCTTCATCATCTTGCTGATGGTCGGCTGGGTGACAAACAACTTCTCGGCAGCGCGGGTAAAGCTTTGTTGCCGAACTACTTCTGTGAAATAACGCAGGGCGCGAATGTCCATCTATAACATTCCATATTGGAATCGATTTTATAATATTAATTCATTTTTAGAATGTTAGCAGCCTGCCTATACTAGCGACTCTCCCTGTGTTGTGTTGTGTTCTCAATCGCAAGATTGAGTAGTCAGTTCCTGCCAGTGGTGCCAGCCGAAGTGCTGGGGGTGTACCCGGGACTCGGGGCGCTCTGGCCGGAATGACGATTTGCCGGCAGTGGGGGGAAGGTGGTTCAGGCAGGATTGCCGCACCAGAAGATTTCAGCAGGTTGCGCCCAGTGCGCAACCGGCAGGCAGGCTACCAGAGGGTAGTCAAAGCCGAAGGGGAAAAAGAACAAGACGACCCCGGATAAACAGATTGTTGTTGTACCAGTTCCCTGTGTGCTGTGTGGGCACCATCGCGGAAGTTTTTCTCCGTATGTCCCATAACGAGCGTTGATTCGGGCCGGCTAATCGCCGGCCCTTTTTTTTGCCCGCACTACACCGGATCTCCGCCCTCAGGCTGGCGGCAGTGTACCGGCCAATGGCGCAGTTCGATGCTCACGCCTCGCGCACGCAGGTTGCGCAACTCATTTTCCAGCACGTCCAGAGCATCCAGATCAATGGTATCCATATGCTCTGCATCAATCACCAGCGCCGCCCTGTCCGGGACACAGGCCAATCGCTGTTTGAGCAGCGGACGGTTCATGAAGGACACATCCTGATTGAGGACCAGCAGGTAGTCATCGCCCGCAATGGTCATGTGCAGGTTGTTCTTCAGTTGTCGCCACAGCATGAAGCCGATGCTGGTCAGCACCCCAAGCACAATACCGCTGAGGAGGTCCAGCATCATCGCTCCCAGCAACGTGACCACGAAGGGCAGTGATTCCTGTCGGGGTCGGTGCAGCATGGATCGCAACAGAACAGGATTGGCCAGCTTCCAGCCGGTGAGCAACAGGATGGCCGCCAGACTGGCCAGCGGTACCAGACGAATCAGCGGGATCAGCCAGGCCACGCTGAGAAGCAGCAACAAGCCATGCAGGATGGTGGACCAGCGGGTGCGGGCTCCGGCCTGAATATTGGCCGAGCTGCGAACGATCACGGCCGTCAGTGGCAGACTGCCCAGCAACCCGGCCAGCAAATTGCCTGTCCCCTGCGCCAGTAACTCTCTTTTCAGCGGGGCGGGTAGCAGGCTGGGGCGCAGCTGTTGCATGGCCTCCAGACTGAGCAAGGTCTCCAGGCTGGCAATGAGCGCGAGTTCCAGCGCGATTTGCCAGAGCACCGGATGCGTCAGCCAGGACCAGTCAGGCGTTGGCAGCCACTGTGCCCATTCGGACCAGCCGGGGAGTGGTGGCAAGTTGACAAATGCGCTGGCGGGGAGAGACAGGCTGGGGAAAAACCGGGGCAAAGCCCAGGCGAGCATGGCCGATGCGATGACCGCCAGGATGGGCACGGGCAGGCGCCTGAGCCTGGCCGGCCAGGCGATCAGCAAACACAAGGTGAGCAGCCCGGCCAGCAGTGGCGCGGGCAACCAGACGCCGAAACCGGTATCAAGATGCCACAGTCCCAGTGCCTCCTGCTGGACGGCGGTATGGCGGGCAATCAGTGCATCGGTGTCGTGCAGACCGGGCAAGCGGCCCATTCCCAGCAGTACCGGTAGCTGGCGCAGCACCAGCGTCGCGCCAATGGCGGCCAGCATCCCCTTGATGACCGCGGCAGGAATGAAGCCCATCAGCCGGTGAAACCCGGTCAGCCCCAGCAGCCATTGCATGACGCCGGCGAGCGAGGTTGCCACCAGCAAACCGGGAAAACCAATCTGGCCGATGGCATTGACCACAATGAGAATCAACCCGGCCGCCGGCCCGCTGACGCTGACCTGAGAGCCGCTGCCGAGCCCGATGACGATGCCGCCGAGGATGCCGGCCATGATGCCTGCCTGAGGCGGCACGCCACAGGCACTGGCGATGCCCAGGCAGAGGGGCAGGGCGACCAGATAAACCACCAGTGCGGCGCCGACTTCGCGAGTGATGTCATTCAGCTGCATATCACGCTCCCGGATGGGGCAGGCGCCGCAGGCGGCCGCTGCCCAGATCAAACATCAGGCCATGCAGGACCGGGCGGCGCCGGGCTTGCCGGATCAAAGGCAGTTGCGCCAGTTGTTCGAGTTGGGTCATGACGCTCAACTGCGCCAGACAATCGATCCGTTCGGCCTCTTGCCCGAAGGCCTGCAGATCGCTGGCATGACGCCGGGCCAACTGTACCAGTGGTTGCAAATGACGCCCCAGTGAAGAGTCTTCTGCAAAGCTGCCCTCGAGTGCCGCTCGCACACCACCGCAACCACTATGGGCGCAGATCACGATATGCGGGACTTGCAGCACCTCGACCGCGTACTCCAGGGCGCTCATGGCGGTGCCATGCTGATCGAGCAGCAAGTTGGCGATATGGCGATAAACAAAGAGTTCGCCGGGTGCGGCGTTGGTCAGTCGCTCGGCAGGTACCCGGCTGTCGGCACAGCCGACCCAGAAGACCGATGGCCGTTGCCCGCGGCTCAGGTGCAGAAACGCCTCCGGGTCGCGGGCCCGGCAGCGTTCTGCCCAGGCCTGATTGGCGATGAGTAATCGATTGACAGTTTCCATGGCTCTCTATTTTTCTATAGCTGTTGTAAATATTCGGATGTGTGATTACATCCGGATAAAAAATAGAGATCGTGCCAGCGATGGACTACTGATCTTTGGTATCAAGCCCGTGTAAAGGACGAGGGGGCAGGGTTCAATTCGCCGTCTGCGACGGGAGGGCGCCATGACAGGCACAGGGCTCACCTTCGGCGGCCTGTACCAGCGTCTGCAGAATCCCGCAATGAGCGGCATCACTGCTGTGCTGGCAACGCTGGCGCAAGGTCAGCAGTTGCTGCTCCAGCAGTCGCAGCGACTCCAGTTGCTGGTGCACACTCTTGATATGCTGGTCGATCAACTGGTTGATCTCTTCGCAGGCCAGTGAAGGGTCGGCGCGGAAATTGGCCAGCTGACGGATTTCGGCCAGGGAAATGCCCAGCGAACGACAGTGCAGGATGAAGTTCAGCTCACCCAGGTGGTCGCTGCGATAATGGCGATAGCCCGAGGCGCTGCGCTCGGGCGCCGACAGCAGTTTTTCCTTCTCGTAGAAGCGGATGGTTTCCACCTCACAGCCTGCCAGTTTGGCCAGTTCTCCAATCAGCATCATGACTCTCACAAAAAAGTGCTTGACCCTATAGTAGCTTCAGGGTGTGGAATTCGCTACAACAGTAATGCACGGCAAGGATAGCGTGATGAGCGAGTCGATTTTCCGGAAGCAGGGCTGCGGTTGCCAGGGACATGCCTGCGAGCCGAAGCAAGAGCACCAGCATGAGCACCAGCATGAGCATGGGCATGAGCACCAGCATGAGCATGGGCATGAGCACCAGCATGAGCATGCCGCGGGTGGCTGCTGCGGCAGTCAGGCCGCCTTGCAAAGCCGTCTGAGCGAACAGACTGGCGCGCTGCGGACGTCGCTGCGTATCCAGGCCATGGACTGTCCGACCGAAGCGCGGCTGATTGAAAAAGCACTGGCCCAGGTGCCGGGTGTGACCGGGCTGCATTTTGACTTCTTCGAACGCATCCTGACCATCGAGCACCATCAGCTCGACATCGACCAGGTCATCCGTGCCATCGGCCATGTCGGCATGCAGGCCGAGCCTCTGCAGGCAGTGGACGCGCCGGTGGCTACGGCCCGTCATCCCCTGCGTGAAACCGGTTTCCTCCTTTCCGGCCTGGCTGCGGTGGCCGCCGAAGGCGTGGCCTGGGTGTCGACCGATCATCATCCGCTGGTGATCGTCCTGGTGTTGATCTCGATTGCCTGCGGCGGTCTGCCGACGCTGAGAAAGGGCTGGATTGCCCTGCGTTCGCGGGTGATGAACATCCATTTCCTCATGGCCCTGGCGGTCACCGGGGCGCTGATCATCGGTCAGTGGCCGGAAGCGGCCATGGTGCTGTTCCTGTTCAGTCTGGCGGAAAAACTCGAGGCCATGTCGCTGGCCCGGGTCGGACAGGCCGTGCGTGAATTGATGAGCCTGGCTCCGGCCACGGCCTGGCTGGCCGATGCCCGGTCCGGCTGGCGCGAGGTGCCGGTGGCCGAGGTGGCTGTCGGCAGCCGACTGCGGGTGCGTCCGGGCGAACGCGTGCCGCTGGATGGCGAGATCATCGCGGGCGAAAGCAGCTTCAATGAGGCACCGATTACCGGCGAGAGTCTGCCGCGCGACAAGGGGGTAGGGGGCACTGTCTTTGCCGGCAGCATCAATGGCCAGGGCCTGATCGAAATGGTCAGCCATGCCGCCGCGGACGGCTCGGTGCTGGCGCGCATCATCGACAGCGTCCGCGATGCCCAGGCCTCGCGTGCGCCGACCCAGCGCTTCATCGACCGGTTTGCGCTGATTTACACGCCGGTCGTGGTACTGCTGGCCGTGGCGGCGGCAATCCTGCTGCCCTGGTTCGGACTGATGCCGGCACGTGAAGCGTTCTATCAGTCGCTGGTGCTGCTGGTGATTGCCTGCCCTTGCGCCATGGTGATTGCCACGCCGGTGACGCTGGTCAGTGCGCTGGCTTCTGCCGCGCGGCAGGGATTGTTGATCAAGGGTGGCGAGGCGCTGGAAACTGCCGCCCGCGTCAAGGCCGTGGCCTTCGACAAGACCGGTACCCTGACCACCGGGCAGACCGAGGTGGTGGGGATCCAGCCCTTTGATGCGCAGAGCGAAGAAGCCGTCCTGACGCTGGCCGCCGCCCTGGATGCCCATTCCACACACCCCCTGGCGCGCGCCCTGCAACGCGCGGCCAGTGAGCGGGCCCTGAGCTTGCCCGTGGCCGAAGGCCTGAGCGAACAGGCTGGTCTGGGAGTGCAGGGACGCATCGATGGGCGCCTGTATGCCATGGGCAGCCGGCGCATGGCCGAACAGGCCGGTGCCTTGAATGAAGCGCTGTTGCAGGCTCTGGATCATGTCGAGGCCAAGGGGCAGGCCGCCCTGGTGCTGATGGCTGAGCAGCAGGTGCTGGCACTGATCGCCGTGGCGGACAAGCCACGTCATGACGCGGCCGACAGCGTGTCACGCCTCGCGGCACTGGGGGTGCACAGCGTCATTCTGTCCGGCGATAACCAGCGCGTCGTGGACAGCCTGGCCCAGGTGGCCGGCATCGAGGAGGCGCACGGTGCCCTGTTGCCACAGGACAAGCTGCAGCAGATCGAAGCGCTGCAGCGCCGTTACGGTGTCGTGGCCATGGTTGGCGACGGGGTGAATGATGCGCCGGCGCTGGCACGGGCCGATCTGGGTATCGCCATGGGCGCGGCCTCGGATACGGCGCTGGAAACCGCCTCGGTCGCCCTGATGGAGGATCGCCTGAGCAAGCTGCCGCCAATGTTTGCCCTGGCACGCCGTACCATGCGGGTACTGTATTTCAATCTGGGGCTGGCACTGGCGATCAAACTGGTGTTCTTTGCCCTGGCGCTGGCAGGTCATGCTTCTTTGTGGATGGCGGTGTTTGCCGATGTGGGCGCCAGTCTGATGGTGGTCGGCAATGGCTTGCGGCTGGCAGGTCAGCGCGGAGATCAGGCGTAGGTGTTGATCAGGCTGCCGCTCGTGGCGGTAGCACTTTCGGTGGTACCACTGGCCGAGTAGGTGGGGCTGGCAGCTTGATCCGGGCTGCCAGCCTGTTGTTTTTGCATCTGTTGCTCGCGCAGTTGCGCCTCCGCCCTGGCGATCATCTGCTGGGCGCTGGCAGCCACCTTGCGATCCTGCGGCGAGGGATCAGCCGGTGCCAGCGCCGCCTTTTCCATTTGGCGTGCCAGGGCAATGGTTTGCTGCGGCGAACTGCCGGTGGAAATGGCGATCGGCACCTCGCCGGCAATGGCATACTGCTTGCCATCCGGTCCGGTCTGATAGGTAAAGCTGGCGCCACCGGTCGCCAGACCGCCGGCGGCCGCCATGTGTGCCTGTTCATGGGCACGCACGTCGCGGTCGGCGGCCTGCAAATCGGCCACCTGCTTTTGCTGCGCCGGTGTCAGCGGCTGGCCATTGCTGCCCGTCGGTGCAGGGAAGCCACTGTAGCTGCTGGCAGATATGCTTGATATCGACATGGAATCAACACCTTGTGATTCTTTATCATAGCACCACATGACGGATGGCATCATGGTGCTTGTTTACTCAGGAGACGCGAATGGCTGAGCGAGAGCTGGTGATGTCGGTGCTGATGACACCCGACATGGCGAATTTTTCCGGTAACGTTCACGGTGGCGTGCTGCTCAAGCTGCTGGATCAGGTGGCCTATGCCTGTGCCAGTCGCTATGCCGGCAGTTATGTGGTGACGCTGTCGGTCGACCAGGTGCTGTTCAAGCAGCCGATCCACGTCGGAGAGCTGGTGACCTTTCTGGCCTGCGTCAATCACGCCGGCCGCACCTCGATGGAGGTCGGGATCAAGGTGGTGGCGGAGAACATCCAGCAGCGCATGGTTCGTCATACCAACAGTTGTTACTTCACCATGGTCGCCCTGCAAGAGGGCAAGCCGGTTGCCGTGCCTCCTCTGACACTGGAAACCGACGAGCAGAAAAAGCGTTTTCGCCAGGCGGAAATCCGCCGCAAGATGCGCATCGAGGCCGAAGCGCGCATGCGCGAGCTGGCAGACGATTGATCCGGCCCGGGGCGGCAGGCACAATGCTTGCCCTGTTCTGATGGAGTCACCATGTCCGACTTTTCACGCCCGCCAGTGCGTTTTGGCATCATCGGTGCCGGCAGCATTGCGCGCCGCTTTGTCGATTCGCTGCAGGCGGTGCCCGAGGCCTGCCTGACCCATGTCTGGGCACGCCGTCCCGAGGCTGCCGCCGACTTGGCGGCACGGGGGCAGGCCCAGGTCTGCGCCGGGCTGGCGGACCTGCTGGCCAGCGAGGTGGAGGCGATCTACATCGCCACCCTGCACGACAGTCATGCCGACTATGCCTGCCAGGCGCTGGCCGCCGGCAAGGCCGTGCTGTGCGAAAAACCTGCCGCCCTCAATGCCCGTCAGCTGGAGCAGGTGCTGCAATGTGCCAGACAGCATGGCCGGCTCTTCATGGAGGCCATGAAGCCACCATTTTTCCCCCTCTATCAGCGTCTGCGCCAGCAGCTTGCCAAAGACCCGATCGGTCCGGTCCGGCTGGTGCGCGCCGGCTTTGCCAGTGCCGGCCTGCCGGCCGGTCATAGTGTCTTTCGTCATGAGCAGGCGGGTGGTGGCTTGCTGGACGTTGGCATCTACGGTGCGTTTCTGGCCGTGGACTGGTTGGGTGAGGCGCGTACAGTGCAGACCCTGGGTCGCCTGAGCGGCGAGGGCATTGATCTGTTTGCCAGCCTGAATGTCGGTTTTGACGACGGCTTTGCCCAGCTGTATAGCGGGCTGGATGTCTGCGGCAAGGGGGACGCCCTGCTCGCCGGGACGCGCGGGCATGTCACCCTGCACGACAAGTGGTGGAATCCGGCCCGGGCCACCATTCAGTACCAGGATGGCCGCGTGGTCGAACTGGATGAACCGGTCAGCGGTGGCGGCCTGAATTATGAAACCGCGCATTTCTGCCAGTTGCTGCGGGCCGGCGGACTGGAAAGCCCGATTCTGAGCCACACGCACTCGCGGCGCATGATTGCCCTGCTGGATCAGGCGCGCAGTGCGCTGGGCGTGCGCTACCGGGGAGAATAGCCTTGTTCCGTCTTGTGCATGAAGATCCGCGCTTTTTCCTGATCGACAAGCAGGCGGGAGTCAGCTTTCACCATCAGGGGGAAGAAACCGGGCTGGTGGAGGCAGTGCGCGCCGGGCTGGGGGAGGTCTGGCCGGTTCACCGCCTGGATCGCATGACCTCGGGCTTGCTGTTGCTGGCACGTTCACCCGACGTGGCGCGGGCATTGTCGCAACAACTGGCTGAGCGGCAGATGGACAAGCTCTATCTGGCGCTGTCGGATCGCAAGCCGGGCAAGAAACAGGGACTGATCAGCGGTGACATGCTCAAGGGAAGGGGCGGGGCCTGGCGGCTGACGAGTGCGCAGCACCAGCCGGCGCGCACCCGCTTCCTCAGTACGTCGCTGCAGCCGGGCATCCGGCTGTTCTTTCTCAAGCCGCTGACCGGCAAGACCCACCAGCTGCGGGTGGCCATGAAAAGTCTGGGGGCACCGATTCTGGGCGATCCGCTCTATCATCCGGCCAGCCAGCCGCCGGTCGATCGCGGCTATCTGCATGCCTGGTCGCTGCGCTTTCGTCTGGGGGAAGAGGTCTTTGATTTCGAATGTCCGCCAACCGAGGGCGAATGGTTTCGTCTGCCGGCCCTGCATGCCCTGCTGACGCAGGCAGACTGGCGTCCGGCGAACCTGCGCGACCGGCTTTAGACCGGCGTGTAGCGGCTCAGGGTCACCCCGGCGCTGGCCATGTCGTCCGCAAAGCCGTCACCGGCCAGCCAGGCCCACTCCAGCGGGCGCGTGGCCGAGATCGGGTCCGGGCGCTCATCGGGGTCTCCGGGATGGCACATGATCAGTCCGCCATCCGGCATGGTCTGCAGCCAGTGACGCATCAGACCGGCAAAGTCGGCCGCCGGCGTCAGCGAGTACAGGCCGGCAAACCAGTCCGGCCCTTGCAGGCCATGTTGTTGCAAGTGGCCCGAGAAACCGGCGCAACATCCCCGCAGTACCCGTCCTTTGAACGCGCTGTCACCGGCATCAGCCAGTCGGTCCGGGCGCCGGATATAAGGCTTGTCCGCGGCAGGCCAGCGCAGGGCGATGGCATCGGTCATGGCGGCGCGTACCACCGGCAGGGCATGCACGTGCTGATGGCCATCGAGATAATCCGGCAAGCGCCCCAGCTTGTCGGCGAAGGCATCGATCTGCTGCAGCCATTGATGGCACAGCTGCTGCCGGGACAGGGTCCGCAGCTGGCTCATCAGCAGCCAGTAGCCCAGTCCGCGCACCGGCTGGCCGAGTGCTTCGGTCAGGTTGAAATGCAGGCCGACATCCACGGCACGGTCTGATAGTTCCGGGGCCAGCTCAGGCCAGCAATCCGACAAGGAAAACACACTGGTGGCCGACAACCTGCCCGCATCGATCAGTGCCAGAATGCCGCGGCTGATGGCGGGGGACTGGGCAAAATCATCGGCGCAGAGAATCAGGCGGCGCATCAGGCGGCACTCCGGCTGCGAAAGGCCCACAGTTTGCTCAGCACAAATGTCAGGGCAGCGACCGTGAACAACACGATCAGCAAAGCGACGCGGTAATCCAGCGGGGTATAGCGCAACAGCAGCGCATACAGGCTTTCATTGACGGCAAAACTCAGGCAGGCAATGCCGAAAAAGCGCGGCAAAGCCTGGTGGTGCGGTACCGAGACCTGGCCGAAAGTCAGCTGGCGGTGTCCCCAGTAGCTGACCTGAAAGGCCACCAGAAAGCCGACGATATTCGCCAGCAGCGGGGCCAGCCCCAGCGGCGTCAAAAAAACTGTCACCACCACGAAGTGCACGATCAGTGCGCTGATGCCGACCACGCCGAACCAGAACAGCTGTTGCTTCACTCGCGGCCCTCGGCACTGCCGGTCAGATGGGTGATCCGGCTGACAAAATAGGCCGGACGCAGCTTGACCTCGGTGAAGATGCGGCCGATGTACTCGCCCAGCACACCGATGGACAGCAACTGCACGCCGCCGAGGAACATGATGCCGACCGTCAGGGTCGGCCAGCCGTGCTGGTCATTGCCAAACAGCAGGGTTTCCACCAGCACGAACAGGGCATAGGCGATCGAGGCCAGCGAGATGCAGCTGCCGATCAGGGTCCAGACGCGCAGGGGGACATTGGAGAAGGCCGTCAGGCCGGTGAGCCCGAGGCCGAGCAGACGATACAGGTTGAAGCTGCTCTTGCCGCCGCGGCGGTCGTTGGTGTGGGTTTCCACCCCCAGCCGGGTAAAGCCCACCCAGTTGTACAGCCCCTTCATGAAACGGTTGCGCTCAGGCATCTGGCGCAGGGCATGCAGAATGCAGCGGTCCAGCACACGGAAATCCTGGGTGTTTTCCGGAATCTTCAGCTGGGCGCCGGTATTGAGCAGGGCATAGAACACACGGGTAAACCAGCGCTTGGCCAGGGTTTCGCCGTCACGACTGGCGCGCACGCTGTAGACCATGTCATAGCCCTTGCGCCAGTTGGCCAGGAAGGCCGGAATCATCTCGGGCGGATGCTGGAAGTCACCGTCGATCAGCACGGCCACATCACCACGCGCCAGGTCGATACCGGCGGTCAGTGCCAGCTCCTTGCCGAAGTTGCGTGACAGTTGCACCAGCGTGACCGGCAGGTGCTCCTTGATCCCCAGTACCCGCTCCACCGTGGCGTCGCGGCTGCCGTCATCCACCACGATCAGCTCATGACGCAGGCCTTCTGCCTGCAGGATCTGATGCAGGGTCTGCAGCAGGGGGACAATATTGTCGGCCTCGTTGAATGCGGGGACGATGCAGCTGACCAGCGGGTCGGCTGGCCGCTCGGATGCACGCAATTGCAAAAGATATTCTGGAACGAAATCGTCGGTCATGACAGATCCTGGTCAGGCAGCGCCGTGTTTTTTACGTAACAGCAGGGTGACTTCACCCGGGTTGTGAAAGCGTCCGATTTCTTCAAAAGCGTCCTTCACCGCCTGGGGCAGGGTCGGATAATCGCTGAGTGAAGTGGCAATGTAATCCACCGTATTGTCGTCCAGCAGCGCCAGCGCTGCCTGCGGCTCGATACTGGTGTGGACCCGTCCCTGCGAATAGAACTCTGCCGAGAATTCGCGACGGGTATCCCAATACAGCAAATGGCTGTAGGGCGCGGGATGATCCGCCTGCCAGGCGCGTACTAGCGACACCTGGGAACGACCAACCTTGCCAGGCCAGAGCTGGAAGGCCAGTGTGGCCGCCAGCGTCAGTACACCGGCCGACAGCCCCAGCCCGATGACCAGACCGGCCCCGGCCCGGCGGCGGCGCCACAGTTCGGCGAACAGCAGCGCAAATCCCGCCACCATCGGCAGCGGATAGGGAAAAATGATGTTGCCGGACAAGGTGAAGAAAGCCAGAGTCATCAGCGACCACAAGCCAATATAGGACATCCAGCCATCATTCGGCTCGCCCGGCAGGGCCGGACGACGGCGCAGCAGCCAGAAAATTGCCAGCGGCGACCAGGGCAGCAGCCCGGCAAAAGCGAATGGCCAGATCATGCCGTGCGGCGTGGCATGGGCAAAACCATAGCGATCCCCCTTCCAGCCCGGGTCCAGGAAGCGGTGAACGTGCTCGCCCATGATGAAGTAGTTGAGGAAGCCCGGCGTGCGGATTTCGGCCAGGATGTACCAGGGCACCCCGATGGCCAGCAGCAGCAACAGACCACCGAACCACGGCAGTCCACGCCACATGGTCATCCATTCGCGCCGCAGACACAGCCAGATGAAGATCGGCATGCCGACCAGCACGATGGTCAGCGGCCCCTTGGCCAGCAGGCCCAGCCCCAGGGCGGCAAAAAACAGATAGCCCCACAGCCGGCTGTTCTCGCGCAGGGCAAACCAGAAGGCCACCTGGGCCAGCGTCACGCAGAACAGCAGCGACGGGTCGGTCATCACCGTACCGGCGCACAGATAGAACAGCACGCCGCCGGCCAGGGCCAGCACGGCAATCCAGGCCGCTTCCTCACCCTGACGGCGACGCGCCAGCAGAAAGGTCAGCCAGCCGGTCGCGATCCCCAGCAGCAGCGCCGGCAGACGCACGGCGAAAGCATTCACGCCAAACAGCCCCATCGAGGCAGCGGACAGCCAGGTCGACAGGGGGGGCTTGGCCCAGAACGGCACACCATAGTCGTGCAGCGGGGTCACCCAGTTGCCGGTCTCCAGCATCTTGCGGGCGATTTCCGCGTAGCGCGCTTCCGTGGTGTCGTTGAGCGGGATGAAAAACATCGCCAGCAGCCGGATTGTCAGCAGCGCCAGCAACACCATCACCACGCGCCGTTTGGTCTTGTCCATGTCAATTCCTGCCAGCCGTGTTTATAGCAACCTGCGATTTTATACCAGCAAGGCTTAATATGCTTTTAAAGCTGACGCTTTCCCACAAAAAAAACCGCATAAAAAAAGCCACAGCAGCCGCTGTGGCTTGATTGAAGCGTCCGGTTCCGTGTCGGTCAGGCTTCGATATGCATCATCTTCTGCAGCTTGCGCGACAGCAGGAACAGAATCAGCGAGGCAAAGCCGGCCATCACGACAAACAGCATGAAGAAGTCATGCAGGTTGGTGATGGTGTAGCCGAGGAAAACCGGCGGGGCCATTTTCGGATCCGGATACAGACCGGACAGCACACCGGCAAACTTGTTGGCGGCAAAGTTGGACAGGAACCAGATCCCCATCATCAGGCTGGTAAAGCGGGCTGGCGACAGTTTGACCACCAGCGACAGGCCGACCGGCGACAGGCACAGTTCACCAAAGGTGTGCAGCATGTACAGGCTGACCAGCCACATCATGCTGACCTTGACGCCCGGTTGCAGGCCATCGACACCGAACGCAATCACCAGATAACCGACGGCCAGCAGGAACAGGCCGATGGCCATCTTGGTCGGCGAGGCCGGCTCCATGCCGCGCTGACCCAGCTTGCCCCACAGCCAGGCAAACACCGGGGCGAACAGCACGATACCCACCGGGTTGATCGACTGGAAGTACGAAGCCGGCACCACAAAGCCCAGCAGGTTGCGGTTGGTCTGCTCGTCGGCGAAGAACGTCAGCGACGCCCCGGCCTGCTCGAAGGCGGACCAGAAGAAGATCACGAACAGCGACACGATCAGGATGACCGCCAGGCGTTCATAGTCCTTGCGTGTCAGCGGCTCATGGCTGACCGCACTCTGACCGTCGGCATCGCGTGCCGGCTTGAGACCGATGGCACGACCCTCCGGGGTCACCAGCAGGGCATTCTTCAGCGTGACAAAAATGGCAAGGCTGAACAGCATGCCGCAGCCTGCTGCCAGGAAGCCCCACTTGAAGTCATGCGGATTGCCAGTGTCCCCCAGCGTGCCGCAGACCAGCGGTGCAATCAGTGCACCGGCATTGATGCCCATGTAGAAGATGGTGAATGCCGCATCGACGCGCTTGTCGCCGGCCGGGTACAGCTGCCCCACCATGGAGGAGATGTTCGGCTTGAACAGGCCGTTGCCGGCAATCAGAACCCCGAGACCGATGTACATCAGGGTGGTGGCCGAAGCGATCGACTGGCTGAACACCGAGCCGGAGAAGAACAGCAGGAACTGGCCTGCTGCCATCAGCAGCCCGCCGGCAATGATCGAGCGGCGATTACCCCAGAAACGGTCGGCGATGTAGCCACCGGCCAGCGGGGTCAGATAGACCAGGCTGGTAAAGGTGCCATAGACGCTGGAGGCATGTGCCTTGTCCAGCATCAGGGCCTTGACCATGAAAAGTACGAAAATGGCGCGCATGCCGTAGTAGCTGAAACGTTCCCACATTTCAGTCACGAAGAGCAGGTACAGCCCCTTGGGATGTGATTGTTTGATCATGAAAAGATTTCCTTGTCCGCGAACTTGAGAAGACCAACGACATTATGTTTTTTTGTTATGTCCCATTCATTTGACGCTTCGATGGGGTTTTGCATCATAGCGATATTCTTATTTTCATTGGTAATATTTCCATAAAAATGTAATGACAAGAGGATTGTTTCCTGATTTTTTGATATAAGTCTGTGGATTTTTACTAATCGGTTGACATAAATGGCCAATGTGGGCATGGCGTTTTGACGATTGATGCTGAATGAGGCGTGTTTGCGTCTGAGCAAACTCATGGAATATTTTTTTCTTGTATGAGAAATGGGTGATGGAGTAGTCTGAGATAGTGCTGACAAAAAGCACACTTGTCCTAACCCACTGATTTCGAGTTGAAGATGGATGCTCACACGTATCGGGCCGTGATCCCGAACTGGTATACGGTCGACATCGTCCTGACCTACGACTTTCCTCGCGTCTGATTCCCTTGCGCGCTTGCGCAGCCCGTTTTTTCCAAAAATTCAGATTTCGCTAATGTGTGGCCAACATGCCATTGCCAATGCAGGCAGGCCTCGTTGCGCCCAGGGAGAGTAAACATGGCTCGTCGTATTCCTGAACCGTTCCGTATCAAGATGGTTGAACCCATTCACCAGACCACCCCGGAGTACCGCCGCCAGGCCTTGGCCGAGGCCGGCTGGAACCCGTTCCTGCTGCATGGCGATGATGTCTACATTGATTTGCTGACGGACAGCGGAACCGGCGCCATGAGCGACCGGCAGTGGGCTGGCCTGATGATGGGCGACGAATCCTATGCCGGCAGCCGCAACTTCTACCATCTGGAACAGACGGTACGCGAAGTGTTCGGTTACCAGCACGTGATGCCGACCCACCAGGGTCGTGGTGCGGAACAGATCCTGTTCCCGGAGCTGGTCAAGCGCAAAGCCGGCAAGTCGCCGGTGTTCCTGTCCAACTACCATTTCGACACCACCAAGGCCCACGTCGAAATGGCCGGCGCCCGCGCACTCAATGTTCTGACACCTGCCGCACTGGATACCCAGAAAGCCTATGACTGGAAGGGCGACTTCGACCTGGAAGGCCTGAAAACCGCGATCAGCACCCATGGCGTGGACAACGTCGCCGGTGTGATCGTGACGGTGACGTGTAATAGTGCCGGTGGTCAGCCTGTCTCGATGGGCAACATTCGTGCCGTCAGCCAGCTGGCCCGCCAGCATGGTATTCCGGTCATTCTGGATGCCGCCCGTTTCTCGGAAAACGCCTGGTTCATCAAGCACCGTGACCGCGATTACGCTGACAGCCCGATCCAGGACATCGTGCGTGAAATGTTCAGCTATGGCGATATCTTTACCATGTCTGCCAAGAAAGACGGCCTGGTGAATATCGGTGGTCTGTGCTGCTTCCGCGACGACCTGGATCTGTTCCGTGCGGTACAGGTGCGCTGCGTGGCCATGGAAGGCTTCGTCACCTATGGTGGCCTGGCCGGTCGCGATATGGAAGCGCTGGCCATCGGTCTGAAAGAGGGCATGAATCACGACTACCTCAGCTATCGTATTGCCCAGGTGGCCTATCTGGGTGAGCGTCTGGCCGAGGGAGGGGTGCCGGTGCAGACCCCGACCGGCGGACATGCCGTGTTTGTCGATGCCAAGCTGATGCTGCCGCATATCCCGGCGCACCAGTTCCCGGCCCATTCGCTGGCCTGCGAACTGTATCTGGAAGGCGGGATTCGTGGTGTGGAAATCGGTTCGCTGCTGCTGGGACGCAATCCGGCCACGGGTGAACAGGAGCCCTCTTCCTTCGAACTGCTGCGGCTGACCATTCCGCGTCGTGTCTACACCAATGACCACATGGACTACATCGCCGATTGCCTGATCGACCTGAACGCACGTGCCAAGAGCATTCGTGGTCTGACCTTCGAATACGAACCGCCGATCCTGCGTCACTTCACCGCCCGCCTCAAGCCAGTCTGAGTCCTGCTGTCCGGCTGGAGAACAAGGCGCCCTCGGGCGCCTTTTTTCATGCTGACAGCCAGTGGTGTCAATCAGGCAAAACCGCAAAACCGCAAAACCGCAAAACCGCAAAACCGCGGTGCTTTCACCAAAGACCGCCGGCAGGGATGGTCGAAGAATGCGCGTGCATGCCCAGTCCATCCCGATGGACGCCTCTTATCCGATGACTCTAAGTGAAAGGATGTCATGCTAGCCATTTCTCCCAGGGCAGATTTTTATACTTGTCTGGCGGCCAATGCGAGCCCTGCCGCTAGCGCTGTTCATGGACCCAGTGCGCCACCGGCGAAGGATCTGCCGGGTGGAGATCGCCCGCGGCATTATTTTCATTCTGCCAGCGGCATGAGCTGGTCTGAGTTCATAAAGACCCGGGAGGGTCAGTGCTGCCTGGCGGAGTTCAAGGACGGAATCAGACAGTTGAAGGAGGCCGCCAGCCAGGCGATCGGGACAGAGAACACGAGCCATCGCTGCCAGCAGCATTTGCAGGGGCTGATCGACAGAATCGTGACTGCCAGCTACAGCCAGCATGACATGGAGAGCTTGCTGGGTCAGGGCAAGCAATATCTGGAATTGCTGTGTTCACTGCTTGCCAAAGGCGGCATCCCGCAAGATGAGCGGGCCCGCCTGCTGATTGATCTGGGGGACAATGTGCAGGCTTGCGGTCCTGGCGCCTTCAGTGCCCTGTATCGGACTTGCGAGGCCTTGAGCCTGCGGCTCTCGGGGCTCCCCGGCGAGGTGCAGAAGATCAAGGAGCAAATCACCGACCAGTGCTGCCAGGTCTTTGCCGAACGCTATTTCGGACACCTGGACGCCTATCCATATAATGAAGTGCATATCGTGAACGCGCTGAAAAACCGCCTGGCACCCAGTATTGGCCTGAGCATCTGCGGCGAGGTCTACAGCAATGTCTGGCAGGCGCAATTGAATGATGAGCTCATTAACGAGTGTCTGGAGGCATTGCTGACCAGGCTGCATCCGGGGGCGGTGGCCTGGCAACTGGCCGGCCAGGTGCAGGAAAAGCTGAAGGCCGCGCTGACGCCAGCCCATGCGGGCTGTCTGGACGAGGAGCAACTGGCGGCGATCCGCCAGGAGACCTCGATTGATCTGGAGATGTCCGATGTCACCCGCCTGGACGAAGACTACATGCCAGCCGGCGTGCCGACGGATCCGAGCCTGATTACCCGCCGTATCCTCCGGCAGATGGCAGGCAACTGCTTTCCGGCAGAGGCCTATCCCGAAGTGCATCTCGTCAAATGGTCGCAGAATCAGGCGTCCACCACCCTGGTCGCCCAGGCCGACGTATTCTGGTGTCAAGATGCGCTATCGGGGGATGCCCGGAATAGCCAACCCCGTCCGCTGCAAGTCGCAGACCTCAACCAGCTGGTACAGGCACTGGATGCCGGGCGGGAGCATCCGTTGCACAGCGCGCTGCGCCGCTACCTGCCCCAGATGGTCGATCAACTGATCGAGCACGCTCCGCCCGATGACTTGCTGGCCATGCCGGCTGCCTTGCTGAGGGATCCGGCATGTCTGACGCGTTTTCTGTGCCGGCTGGGACCTGAACGGGCGCATCAGTATCTGCAGCGGCAGCCCTGGAACGTGCTGAGCTCTGTCGAGGCTGGCCAGCGCTATCTGGCCGCCTCGCTGACGGTGCTGAAGACGGGCATCCATGCGGGGCTGGAGGACACCTGTATGAACCTATACCGTCAACTGGCCGAGGCGGGAGAGGGGGGCTGGCTGCAATCGCACTGCCATCCTTTGATGGCAAACCAGGCGACACTCTATGACAAGTTGCTGACCATGCTGAAACAGGGTGAAACCCTTGGCGAACGATGGGTAGAGGGATGTCTGCGCCATCCAGGGTTAAGCCTGCTGCGCCCCCGGCTGCTGAGTCACTGGCAGACGCCAAAGAGTCCGCAGGAGACGATCCTGCTGCAGCAATATGCCTCGTTCTGCGCGGCGTTATACCAACTGAAATGTCTGGACCAGAAGAATTTGGCGTCCTTTCTGCTGCCGACGCTAGACAATGCGTGGCCGGTTGAGACGCGGGCCAAGGCACAGCTGCATGCTGCCTGGGTGAGGCAGAAATTGCTGCAAATCGTGCCGAATCTTGCCGCCGAGCTTCCCCCCGTGCGTTTGGGGGTAGACCAATGGCAGACCTTGCTCTCCGAGAGCCAGCCCCGGCTCACGCCTGAAGTTGGCGAGGTTCTGGTGGCCATGAAGCGCAGCTCGAAGACGGCCATGTCAAAGCTGACAGACTGGCTGGGGCAGGGGGTGCTCAATTTGTTGACCAACAGCCTGTCACAGGATTATTCACACTATGCCCAAATGCTGGCGATGCTGGTGCGGGAGAAGGTACTGACAGGTGAGCAAGTCCGCAAGCTGATTGGCGCAGCGGGGGGGCCCTTGCTGTTGGAAAACTTGTTGTTCCAGAACCCACTCTCCGGGAATATCAAACGTTTTGGGGCGCTGCTGCAGCAATTATCCCGTTGTGGCTTACTGAGCGATGTGGAGGTCGTGAATGCCCTGAAGCTGGATGCTGACCACTGTAGGACCTTGCGTGAAGGTTCTTCCGCCAGACTGATCGAGTATTGCCAGGTTTTGCTGGCCATTGACACGGAACCGGCCCAAGCGTTGCTCAAAGGGGTTCTGGCACCATGGCGCGATGGGTCGAACCCCCGTGACACGGCCCAGAAGACAGGTGACATCGGCGTGATGGATTTGTATCGGAAAATGGAGAGGAAGGAAGCTGAACAGCGGCAGGCGGCAGGGTTGCTCAGGTAAGCGGTGTACCCGGGCAACCCCGAAGAAGCGCGGTCAGAGGGTGTAACTCTTCAGAATGCGAATTTGCTCCTTGGCCAGCTCGTCGAGTTCATCGGACAGTCGGGCGGTTTCCTCCGATGCCTGGCTGGCTTCCACGGCCATGCCGGCCACTTGCTCCACCCGGGCAGCGATGGTCTGGCTGGCCGCACCTTGTTCGCTGATGGCCTGACTGATTTCACCGACCTGCTCGGAGGCCAGGCGCGTGGCCTCGCCGATTTCGCGGATCGACTTGTCGGCCAGGTCGGCACGTTGCTCACCGGTCTGGACCAGGTTCTCCACATTTGACATCTGATTGGTGGCGCTGTGGGCGTAATCACGCATCTTGGTGATGGTGGCGCCAATTTCCAGCGTCGATTGCGCCGTGCGCTCCGCCAGCTTGCGCACTTCGTCGGCGACCACGGCAAAACCGCGTCCCTGTTCGCCGGCACGGGCTGCCTCGATGGCGGCATTGAGCGCCAGCAGATTGGTCTGGTCGGCGATGTCACGGATGATCTGGATGACGTTGGCCACCTGGGTGCTTTCTTCGTCCAGCTTGCGGATGCTCTCTGCCGCCTCCTCCACCACGTCGGCGATATTGTGGATATCGCTGATGGTTTCACTGATCGAAGCCGCCCCCTGCTTGGCCTTCTCTCCGGCGTTTTGCGCGCCGTCACGGGTATCGCTGGCACGATCAGCCACATGGGTGATGCTGACGGTCATCTGCTCGATGGAGGCTGCCATGGCCGAGGAGGCCTCGCTCTGCACATTGGCACTCTGCGAGACTTTATTGGAGGCCTGTGTCACCGAGTTGGCCAGCAGCGCCACGCGGTCCGCCCCCTGCAGGATGGTGCGCAGATTGTCCTGCAGCCGCTCCAGCAGCTCGTTGAAGTTGGCCGATGTTTCGCCGATTTCGTCCCGGCGCAGAACCGGTGCTCGCTGGGTCAGGTTCAGACTTTCCCGGACATTTTTCATGGTGTCCTTCAGTGCCAGCAGGCTGCTGCGCATATTGCGCACCATACGAATGCCGAACAGGGCCGACAGGGCGCCGGAGATAACGATCAGGCCGAGCATGAAATTGCGTGCCAGCTCATAGTTGGCCTTGTTGGCATCCGACACGTCCACACCGAGGTCGTAATTCATCTTGAGGTGGCTGGCGAAGGCCTTGGTCAGATTGTCGCTGGCCTGGGCAAAGCCGGTGTAGCTGGCCTGCATGGCGGCCTGGTCATTGGCATGTACCGCCTTGACGAAGATATCGCGCTCGGCACGCCAGGCTTTGAGCGCGGCCACATCCTCTTTGAACAGGGTCGGGTCCTGTGCCGAGTAATAATCGACCTTGGCCTGACCGATGGCTCGCACGTCCTCATCGGTATAGCTCGAGACGTACTGCGACATGGTCTTGTCCATGGAGGCATCGATGTCGGCCATTTTTTTCTCGATGTCCGGGCGGGCTGCCGGGGTGGCGATCGGTAGCAGCAGCGCGTTGATGCGCAACTGATCCGAGGCGGCGGCCAGGTCGCTCATCTGCTGGATGGCCGGGATGACATATTTCATGCTGTAGTCAAAGCGGTCCTGCGATTGCGACAACTTGAGCATGCCGATGAGTCCGACCAGCAGCAGGGCAAAAAAGCCCAGGGCCAGCGTGGCCGTCAGTTGCTGGGTCAGCGAAAACTGGCGTTTCATGTGATTCCCCCCTTGCGCCGGCCGGTCGTGCCGCGCCGGCCAGATGTTTGTTCCTTGATTATAGATATTCTTCTGTCAATGCCGGTTGTACAGGTTCTGCTTTATTGGCCCACAGGCTGTGCCTGGACGTCTGCGGTGGCCGGTAGGCCATCGCTTCCTGCCGTCAGTGCCTGGGTGGCATGCGCACGCAGCTCACCGCCGGCATAGACCTGAGTATCAATTTCGTAATGACCCCCGCTGTGGATAGCCTGGCGGTCATAGGGCAGGGCATAGACCAGCGGGTTTTTCTGCGGGCGGTTGATAAACTGCTCGCTCAGCACGCTGGCGGCACCACCGCTGCCGCTGACATCCAGCAGGCGTTGCCGCACCATGAGCTCTTTGGCTGTCATCAGGCTGGCCGGCAACTGAATGTTGCCGTTCAGGCTGGCCGGCTGGTAGGGCGTGCTGGCGCAGGCAGCGAGCAACAGGGCGCAGGACAGGGCGGTCAACAGTGGTTTGACGGACAACATGGTGTTTCTCCTGTTTGGCAAACGAAAGCGGCATTGGACGTCATTTGCCGCGCGGATGCAATAACGCCGTCGCTGACGACGGCGTTGTGTGGACCGGGAATCGGCTTACTCGCCGATGAAGCTCGATTTTTCCCGGGTCTTCAGCGACGGATCATCCGCCCGACTGATGGTGAAGTGAATTTCGTGGCTACCCTTGGTGGCCACTTCCGGCTGTGCCTGAACACGCACACCGACCAAGCGGTTATCGCCCGGGCGAACCAGTATTTCCTTCTCATCGGCCTGCAGTCGCAGATCCGGCATGCCGTCAACGGTCAGCGTGAAGCGCTGCGGCTGGTCGGTGACGTTCATGATGCGGATGCTGTAGCTGTTTTCCAGCCAGCCATCATCGGTTTCCCGTACCAGAGAAGCGCGGTCGCGGATGATGTCTACCTTGAAGGGCAGGCGCAGGAAGAATGCCGTCGCCGCCGTGGTGATGACCACCAGCAAAACCAGCGAATACATGATGACGCGCGGTCGCAGGATGCGCTGCTTGATCTGGTCCCGCGTGAACTTGCCTTCCTGCACATTTTCGGTGGTGTAGCTGATCAGGCCGCGCGGGTAGCCCATTTTGTCCATGACTTCGTCACAGGCATCAATACAGGCGGCACAGCCGATGCATTCATATTGCAGACCGTCACGGATGTCGATGCCCACCGGGCAGACCTGGACACAGATACCGCAGTTGATGCAACTGCCCAGTCCGGCATCCTTCGGGTCGATCCCTTTCTTGCGTGCTCCGCGTGGTTCGCCGCGGGCTTCGTCGTAAGAAATGATCAGCGTGTCGCGGTCGAACATCACACTCTGGAAGCGGGCGTAGGGACACATGTACTTACAGACCTGCTCGCGCATATGGGCGGCAAACAGATAGGTAAAGCCGGCGTAGAAGAAGATCCAGAAGGTTTCCCAGGGACCGTAGTTGAAGGTCGGGGCGGCCGCCACCAGATCGCGGATTGGCGTGTAGTAGCCGACCAGAGTAAAGCCGGTCCACAGCGAGAACACGATCATGATGCCGTGCTTGATGGTCTTGGTGACGAACTTGCGTCCGTTCATGGCCTGCTTGTCGAGCTTTTGCCGCTTGATGTGGTCGCCTTCCACCAGGCGTTCGATCCACAGCATGACCTCGGTGTAGACGGTTTGCGGACAGGCGTAGCCACACCACAGACGTCCGGCGATGGTGGTCCACAGGAACAGGCCGAAGGCACAGCACATCAGCAGGGCGGACAGATAGACGAAGTCCTGCGGCCAGATGGTCAGGCCGAACAGGTAGAACTTGCGGTTGACCAGATCGAACAGCAATGCCTGGCGTCCGTTCCAGGTGACCCAGGGCATGCCGAGGTAGAACAATTGGGTGCCGAACAGGAACAGCAGGCGCCATTTGGCGAAGATCCCGCGCACGTCGCGCGGGTAGAGCTTGCGAGATTTTTCGTACAACGAAATGGATTGCTCTTTCGGGCTTTCCACCTTGACCTTGATGTCCTTCAGTGAATCCGACATGGTCGTTTCCCCTAGGAGAATGATCTAAAGTTCACTTTTATGAATTTTACATCATTCTTATGGTTCTAAGGTTATAACCTTAGAATGATTTGTTATGTTGAAACGCCACAGCCCGCTTGCGCGGGCTGTGGCGATCAACCGGAATTACTGAGCCGGTTGTTGCGGCAGATTGGACAGACCCCAGACATAGGCGGCCAGCAGGTGCACCTTGCCTTCACCCAGGAAGTCCTTCCAGGCCGGCATCTGGTTGTTGCGGCCGTTGGTGATGGTTTCGATGATGGTCTTCTCGGTACCACCATACAGCCATACACCACTCGGGTGCGTCAGGTTCGGCGCACCAAGCTGCTGGTTGCCATGGCCATCCGGTCCGTGGCAGGTGGCGCAGATGGTCTTGAAGGTCGACTCGCCACGGGCGGCACGGTCGGCATCATGCTTCTTGCCGGCGATGGACAGCACGTAGTTGGCCACATCCTTGACCTTCTCTTCACCCAGTACCGAACCCCAGGCCGGCATCTGGCCATGACGGCCACCGAGGATGGTGGTCTTGATGGTTTGCGGATCCCCGCCATACTGCCAGTCGTGGTGAACCAGGTTCGGGAAGCCCTTGGCACCGCGGGCATCCGAGCCATGGCACTGGATGCAATAGGTCTGGAACAGACGCTGCCCCATTTCATGTGCCTGCGGATCGGCGGCGACAGCCTTCAGGTCCATCGACAGGTACTTGTTGTACATCGGCAGGTACTTGGCTTCGGCCTGGGCACGCTCTTCATTGTACTGACCGACCGACGTCCAGTTGCGCAAGCCCTTGAACGTGCCGAGACCGGGGTACAGCACCAGGTACACGGCGCCGAAGGCCAGGGTCAGATAAAACAGCATCATCCACCAGCGCGGCAGGGGATTGTTGTACTCCTGCAGGTCCCCGTCCCACACATGGCCCATGGTTTCGGCCTGCTCACCCGGCTTGACCGTTGTTTTCGACTGGGTAATCAACAGCGCGGCCATGCCGATAAAGCCGACGATCACGATTACCGTGATGTAGATCCCCCAAAAACCGCTGACAAAATCACTCATCATCTCGCTCCATTGCCGGATTGTTGTTCACCGTTATCTCGCGGCGTGTCATCGTCGTCGATGATCATCTTCGCAACGTCGTTGTAGCGTTTCTTCGAGCGCTTGCTGTAAGCCACCCAGGCAAACACCAGAAACGATGCAAAGCAGAAAACGGTAAACAGCTCACGGGCAAAATTGGTCCAGTCCATGGCTTAACGCACGTTCTTCAGTGCAAGGCCGAGGCTTTGCAGGTAGGCGATCAGCGCATCCATTTCGGACTTGCCCTCGACTTCCGACTTGGCATTGGCGATGTCCTGATCGGTGTACGGAACACCGACCATGCGCAGGGCACGCATCTTGGCCTGAACGTCATCCGAATCCGCCAGATTCTTGGCCAGCCACGGGAATGCCGGCATGTTCGATTCCGGCACGACATCACGCGGATTCATCAGGTGGACACGATGCCATTCGTCGGAGTAGCGGCCACCAACGCGGGCCAGATCCGGGCCGTTACGCTTGGAGCCCCACTGGAACGGATGGTCGTACACCGATTCGCCGGCGACGGAGTAGTGACCGTAACGCTCGGTTTCGGCGCGGAACGGACGGATCATCTGCGAGTGGCAGACATAACAGCCTTCGCGGATATAGATGTCACGACCGGTCAGCTCCAGCGCGCTGTACGGCTTGAGACCGGCGATCGGCTGGGTCGTGGATTTCTGGAAGGCCAGCGGAACAATTTCCACCAGGCCGGCAATACTGATCACGATCAGGGTGAACACGATCAGGAAGCCGACATGTTCTTCGACAAGTTTCTGGATCTTATCCATTTTTTATTCTGCCTTTCCGCTCAGTGGCCTTGGCCAGCCAGCGCCGGGATCTTGGCGTCGACAGCCTTGCCTGCATTGATGGTGCGGAACACGTTGTAACCCATGATCAGCATGCCTGCGAGATAGAACAGGCCGCCGAGCGTCCGGACGATCAGGTACGGGTGAACTGCCTTGACCACTTCCACGAAGGCGTAGGTCAGGGTGCCGTCCGGGTTGATTGCACGCCACATCAGACCTTCGGTCACACCGGCAATCCACATCGAGGCGATGTAGAGCACCACGCCGACGGTGGCAATCCAGAAGTGCACTTCGATCAGCTTGATGCTGAACATTTCTTCACGGTTCCACAGACGCGGGATCAGGTAGTAGATGGCACCGATCGTGATGAAGCCCACCCAGCCCAGCGCACCGGAGTGCACGTGGCCGATACCCCAGTCGGAGTAGTGCGACAGGGCGTTCACGGTCTTGATCGACATCATCGGACCTTCGAAGGTCGACATGCCGTAGAACGACAGCGAAACGATGAGGAACTTCAGGATCGGGTCGGTACGCAGTTTGTGCCAGGCGCCGGACAGGGTCATGATGCCGTTGATCATGCCGCCCCAGCTCGGTGCCAGCAGCACCAGCGAGAACACCATGCCCAGCGACTGGGTCCAGTCAGGCAGCGCCGTGTAGTGCAGATGGTGCGGACCCGCCCACATATAGGTGAAGATCAGCGCCCAGAAGTGCACCACCGACAGACGGTAGGAGTAGATCGGGCGACCGGCCTGTTTCGGGACGAAGTAGTACATCATGCCGAGGAAGGCGGCGGTCAGGAAGAAGCCCACGGCATTGTGGCCATACCACCATTGCACCATGGCATCGACGGCGCCGGAGTAGGCCGAGTAGGACTTCAGGAACGTCACCGGGATGAAGGCGCTGTTGACGATGTGCAGCAGGGCTACCGCCAGGATGAAGGCGCCGTAGAACCAGTTGGCGACGTAGATGTGCTTGACCTTGCGGATGGCCAGCGTGCCGAAGAACACGATGGCGTACACCACCCAGATCACGGCGATCATGATCTTGATCGGCCATTCCAGTTCGGCGTATTCCTTGCCGAAGGTAATGCCGAGCGGGAAGGAGATGGCCGCACAGACAATCACGAATTGCCATCCCCAGAAGGTGAAGGCTGCCAGTTTGTCGGAGATCAGCCGGACGTTGCAGGTGCGCTGAACCACATAATACGAGGTAGCGAACAGGCCACTGCCGCCGAAGGCAAAGATCACCGCGTTGGTATGCAAGGGGCGCAGACGACCGAAGTGGAACCAGGGCCCGAAATTGAGCTCCGGCCACACCATCTGGGCCGCGATAATGACGCCCACCAGCATGCCGACTATGCCCCATACAACGGTCATGATGGCAAACTGGCGCACCACCTTATAATTATAAGTGGATTGCGTTTCCATTTATGGTTTTCTCCAAGGTTGCGAACTCAGAACGTGAAAAACACTGCAACGCCGCAGAAGACATCTGACCGGGATTACCCGCGATCCGATGTCCGGCAGATTCCTCGTTGAGACATATCCCTTGGTTCGCCAAGCAGCGAACCGAATTTATCCCGTAATGCCTATGCCGTTATTCTATTAACATTCGCCAAACACCAGCGAATTTCAGTGGTCATGAAAATCGCAAGGTTCATTGACCCCGGCGGCTTGCAGGCTTGCTTTGTTATTAAACTAATACCAACAACATTTGCAGTATAATGTCATGGTGTCGACATTAGTTGACCTGCATCAATTTCTTTTGGCGCCCAGCACAATGCCATTAGCAATGTTAGAATGCCGTTTTTGCATTGCAGGATGGTTTCTCATGTCGGTGCCCGTTCTCTATCGCATTCGTCTCCTGTCGCCCGAAGCACATCTGTTCGAAGTCTCCCTCACCGTCAGTCAGCCCGCCAAAAAAGGTCAGCTGTTCCATTTGCCAGCCTGGATTCCCGGCAGTTACATGATTCGCGAGTTTGCGCGCCATATCGTGACACTGCGTGCCGAGAGCGAAGGGCAGGCGGTGGCGCTGCACCAGCTGGACAAGCACAGCTGGCAAGCCGATCCGGTCAGCGGACCGCTGACCCTGCACTATCAGGTGTATGCCTACGATCTGTCGGTGCGCGGCGCTTATCTCGATCAGCAACGCGGCTTTTTCAATGGCACCAGCGTGTTCCTGTCGGTCGAGGGCTATGAGCAAAGTCGCTGTGAAGTCGACATCGAGGCCCCGCGCGGCAAGGGCTACCAGGACTGGCGGGTCGCCACCAGTCTCACGCCCCGTGCCGACAAGCAAAAGCGCGGCGGATTTGGCCGTTACCGGGCCGAGAACTACGATGAGCTGATCGATCACCCGGTCGAGATCGGTACCTTCCAGACCGTGTCGTTCAAGGCCTGTGGCGTGCCGCATGAATTTGTCATCGCCGGCCACTTTACCGCCGACTTGAAGCGCCTGGCGCGTGATGTCAAGAAAATTTGCGAATGGCATATCCGTCTGTTTGGCGAGCCGGCCCCCTTCGAGCGCTATGTCTTCATGCTGCTGGCCGGCAAAGAGATCTATGGGGGGCTGGAGCACCGTAGCTCTACCGCGCTGATGGCCGAACGCGATGATCTGCCGCAACCCGGGGTCAAGGCGGTCAGTGATGGCTATCTGCGCCTGCTGGGTCTGATCAGCCATGAATATTTCCACTCGTGGAACGTCAAGCGACTCAAGCCGGCCGTATTCCAGCCCTATGACCTGACACGGGAAAATCACACCCGCCTGCTGTGGGCCTTCGAGGGCATCACCTCTTACTATGACGACCTGGCACTGCTGCGCAGCGGTCTGATCGATCGCGAACGCTATCTCGGCCTGCTGGCTGAAACCATCACCGGCGTCCTGCGCGGCAATGGTCGTACCAAGCAGACACTGGAAGCGTCCAGCTTTGATGCCTGGACCAAGTATTACCGCCAGGACGAGAACAGCCCCAACAGTATCGTCAGCTATTACACCAAGGGTGCCCTGGTGGCGCTGGCACTGGATTTGTTGATTCGCGACAAGACCGGTGGGGCCAAGTCTCTGGACAATGTCATGCGCCACATGTGGGAAAAATGGCTACGGGATGGCGCCGGCATTGCCGAGGATGAGTGGGAAAAACTGGCTGCCGAGGCCACCGGCCTCGACCTGACGGACTTCTTCGAACATGCCCTGCGTTCGACGCGGGATCTGCCCCTGGCCGAGTTGCTGGCGACCCAGGGCGTGACGCTCAGCCTGGATCTGGCTGCCTCGCCCTCAGACCGGGGGGGCTTTGGTGCTGCTAAGCCGGCACCGGAAACACCGCGGGCGACGCTGGGCATCAAGGCCACGGCCGACGCCCTGGGCGTGCGTCTGCAGCAGGTTTGGGATGGCGGGGCCGCCCAGGCGGCCGGTCTGTCCGGCGGCGATGTCATCGTGGCCGTTGACGGTCTGCGTGTCACCGATGCCGACAAGATGCAGGCCCGTCTGGTGCCGGGTCAGCGTGTCAGCGTGCATGCCTTCCGTCGCGACGAACTGCTGACGCTGAGCGTGACCCCGCTGGCTCAGCAGCCCGATGTCTGCCGTTTGTCCCTGATGAAAAAAACCGGCCCCTGGCCGGCTCAGTGAAATCCGCAGCATAGCGGATGGTTGGCAGCGCATCTGCCCTGCCGTATCGACCTCGTAAAAGTGAGTTTGAAAATGACACTCCAGCCTCAAGTCAAGTATCGCCATGATTACCGCCCGACCGCTTTTCTGGTAGACCGGGTTGATCTGAAGTTTGATATCGAAGACGAGTTGACGCGGGTTTCCTCGCGCCTGGTGATCAATCGCAATCCGGCGGCCGAGACGGCCGCTGATCTGGTGCTCGATGGTTCGGCACGACTGACCGGTGTGGTGCTGGATGGCCAGGCCCTGGGCGAAGACCGCTATCAGCTGGTCGATGACCAGCTGACCGTCCGCAATGTGCCGGACAGCTTCATCCTTGAAGTCGAAACCGAAATCGAGCCGGCCAGGAATACCAGCCTGATGGGGCTGTATGCCTCGAATGGCAATCTGTTTACCCAGTGCGAGCCGGAAGGCTTCCGCAAGATCACCTACTATCTGGATCGTCCCGATGTGATGGCCAAGTTCACCACCACCATCGTGGCTGACAAGGTCAAGTTCCCGGCCATGCTGTCCAACGGCAACAAGGTCGGCGAAGGGATGGTCGACAAGAAGCGCCGCTGGGTGAAGTGGGTTGATCCGTATCGCAAGCCGTCCTACCTGTTTGCCATGGTGGCTGGCAAGCTGACCGCGCTGAAAGACAAGTTCATCACCATGAGCGGTCGGGAAGTGGCGCTGGAAATCTGGACCGAACCGGCGGATCAGGACAAGGTGCTGTTCGCCATGGAGGCGGTCAAGCACGCCATGAAGTGGGACGAAGAGCGCTTTGGCCTGGAGTACGACCTCGACATCTATATGATCGTGGCCGTGGGCGACTTCAATATGGGCGCCATGGAGAACAAGGGCCTGAACATTTTCAATACCAAGTACGTGCTGGCGCGCCAGGAAACCGCCACCGACTTCGACTTTGAAGGTGTCGAGCGCGTCATTGGCCACGAGTACTTCCACAACTGGACCGGTAACCGTGTCACCTGCCGCGACTGGTTCCAGCTGTCGCTCAAGGAGGGCCTGACGGTCTTCCGTGATCAGGAGTTCGGTGCCGACATGACCAGTCGCGCTGTCAAGCGCATCGAGGAAGTCAAGGGGCTGCGTGCCATGCAGTTCCCGGAAGATGCCGGTCCGACCGCCCATCCGATCCGTCCCGACAGCTATATCGAAATGAACAACTTCTACACCATGACGGTGTATGAGAAGGGTGCCGAAGTGGTGCGCATGTACCAGACCCTGCTGGGCCGTGACGGCTTCCGCAAGGGCCTGGACCTGTACTTCAAGCGCCATGACGGCCATGCCGTGACCTGCGATGACTTCCGCGCCGCCATGGCCGACGCCAACGATGTCGATCTGAGCCAGTTTGCCCTTTGGTACAGTCAGGCCGGCACGCCGGTGCTGACGGTCAAGGGCCAGTATGACGCCGCCGCACGTACCTATCAGCTGGATGTCAGCCAGTCCTGCCCGGCCACCCCGGGTCAGACGGACAAACAGCCGATGCACATTCCGCTGTCGCTCGGCCTGATTGGAACGGATGGCAAGGATCTGCCGCTGCAGCTGCAGGGTGAAAGCACCGCCGGTGCCACCACCCGCGTGCTGGACATCAAGCAGGCCGAACAGCGCTTCGTGTTCATCAATGTGCCGTGCGAACCAGTCCCGTCGCTGCTGCGTGACTTCTCCGCACCGGTGAATCTGCACATCGACCTGACCGATGCCCAGCTGGCCTTCCTGATGGCCAACGATTCCGACGCCTTTGCGCGCTGGGAAGCGGGGCAGACCCTGTCGCAGCGTGTGCTGCGTCAGATGGTGGCCGATCATCAGGCCGGCCGCGCCCTGGTGGTGCCGGAGCACTTTACCGCCGCCTTTGCCGCCGTGCTGAAGGATACCCTGGCCGATCCGGCCTTCAAGGCGCTGATGCTGACCCTGCCGGGCGAGGGTGAAATGCTGGAGTGGTTCGATGGCGCCGACCCGGCTGCCAACCACCACGTGCGCGATTTCGTGCTGCGTCAGTTGGCGCAGGCACTGCGTGCCGAATGGCGCTCGACCTTCGAGCTGAACCAGACCCGTGAGTACCGTCCTGCCGATGCCGGCCGCCGTGCACTGAAGAACCATGCCCTGGCCATGCTGTGCCTGCTGGATGAGGCCTGGCCGCTGGAGGCCGCCAAGAAGCAGTTCCTGGCTGCCGACAACATGACCGACCAGATGGGCGCGCTGCTTGCCCTGCGCGATCGTGACTCGACCGAGCGTACCGACTGCCTGCTGACCTTCTCCGAGCGCTGGATCGATGATCCGCTGGTGATGGACAAGTATTTTGCCCTGCTGGCCAGCAGCCAGATTCCTTGTGCCCTGGAACATGTCAAGGGGGCGCTGGAACATCCGGCCTTCTCGATCAAGAACCCGAACAAGGTCTACTCGCTGCAACGGACCTTCGGCCGCAACATCCAGCATTTCCATGCTGCCGATGGCAGTGGCTATCGCTTCATGGCCGACCAGGTGCTGCAGATTGATGCCCTCAACCCGTCGGTGGCCAGTCGCCTGGTGGCGGCCTTCAACCGCTGGAAGAAGGTCGAGCCGCAGCGTCAGGCCCTGATGAAGGCAGAACTGGAACGCATGGCGGCCGCCAAGCTGTCCAAGGACGTGTTCGAGATCGTGTCGAAGAACCTCGAACAGGCATGATCATGCCGCCCCTGCGGGGGCGGCCATCCGGACGGGCGTGCGCGATCACGCCCGTTTTTTCATTCAATGGCAAAGCTTTTGGGGAGATACCGTGAAAACGCCTTCGCGTGGCGCCAGCCTGATGCTGCTGCTCGGGCTATGGCTGGTGTGGGGATACAGCTGGACGGCCAGCAAGCTGGGCCTGCCCTATATGTCACCTTTGCAACTGGCATTCTGGCGCACCTTGCTTGGTCTGGTGACCCTGGGGTGTGCCCTGTTGCTGACCGGTCGCAGCGTGCGGCCGACCCCCTTCTGGCCGACCTTCTGGCTCGGCATGGGGCAGACTGCCGGCTTCGGCGCCCTGGCCACCATGGCATTGCTGGCCGGCGGTGCCGGCAAGGTTTCGGTACTGGCCTACACCATGCCGTTCTGGACCCTGCTGCTGGCGCGCGTCACGCTGGATGAACGTTTGTCGTCCATGCAGTGGGGCGCTGTCCTGGTGGCTGCCGTAGGTCTGGTGCTGATCATTCAGCCCTGGCATTTGCACGGCAGCCTGCTGCCCGATCTGCTGGCGCTGGCCAGTGGTCTGTCCTGGGCGCTGGCGGCTGTTCAAGCCAAGCTGCTGCGCAAGGCCCACCGGGTCGATACCCTGGCGCTGACCTTCTGGCAGATGCTTTGGGGGCTGATCCCGCTGGGGTTGCTGGCCTGGCTGATCCCGGCTCCGCCCGTGCATGTCAGCTGGACACTGGTCGGCCTGCTGCTCTACCTCGGCGTGCTGGCCTCCGGACTGGGCTGGCTGCTGTGGATGGTCTTGCTGTCACGGCTGACGGCCGGTATGGCCGGACTGAATGTGCTGGCGATCCCCGCCGTGGCGGTACTGCTGGCCTGGCTGCAAATGGGGGAGGTCCCCAATCCGCCCGAAGCCTCGGGCATGCTGATGATTGGCGTGGCCCTGGCGCTGCTGTCCTGGTTGACGGCAGGGCGTGCCACGCCGTCGTCCCGCTGAGGCGGCGGCCTACGGCCAATGACCATGGCTTGACGTCAGCCGCTGGCTACGGTAATCATTCAAGCGTTTGCTTGAATTGCCGCGTCAGACGGCGATCGAACTTGACCATGGGATGGCCGTGAACAATTTGCAGCAAGACCTCTACGTGCCGGTGACGGCAGACGATACCCTGCGCATCAAACGGATCTACCGCGAAGGGGCCGGTGCGCCGGTGCTGATGGTGCATGGTGCCATGGCCAACGGCCGGATCTTCTATTCCAGCTCCGGCAAGGGGCTGGCGCATTACCTGGCGCGAGCCGGTTACGATGTGTTCGTGCTCGACCTGCGCGGTCGCGGGGGCAGCACCCCGCGGATTGATGCCCGGGCGCGCCATGGTCAGACCGAAAGCATCCGTGATGATATCCCGGCGGCACATCGGGCCATTCGTGCCATCAAGGGCCAGGTTCCGGTTCACTGGATGGGGCACTCCTGGGGCGGGGTGCTGATGCACAGTGCGTTGCTGCGTGCCCCGGCGCTGATCGACGATGTCGCCTCCTGTGTTTACTTCGCCTCCAAGCGCAGCGTGCGTGTGCGCAATCTTCAGCGCTATCTCAAGGTGGATCTGTTCTGGAACTATCTGGCGCGTGCCATCGTCTCGGTGGTCGGCTATCTGCCGTCACGCGCCATGGGGCTGGGGCCGGATAACGAGAGTGCCGCCAGCCATGGTCACAGCAATCGCTGGGTTCAGGATGATCGTTGGGTCGATCCGGTGGACGGCTACGATTACGGCGCGGCGGCGGCACGACACACCCTGCCGCCCACCCTGTATTTCGCTGCGGCCGATGATCCCTGTCTGGGGCACCGCGACGATGTGCGACGTTTCCGCGATGAGTCCGGGCCGCACCTGTCCCGTCTGCATCTGCTCGGCCGGGAGACCGGCTACCGCCATGATTATGACCATGCCTCCCTGCTGACCCATCCCGACGCGGTCGAGGAACATTTCCTCCTGGTGCTGCACTGGCTGGCCGGCCGCCACGACCAGGTGGCGGAGAATCTGTAAAGATTGCCGACAGGTGTGTGCCGCTCTGCATGCTAGAATCGGCTGAAAACAGATTTGAATCATGGAGAAACCAGGATGTCGGGAAACACCTTCGGCTTGTTGTTTACAGTCACCTCCTTCGGCGAGAGCCATGGTCCGGCCATCGGCTGCGTCGTCGATGGCTGTCCGCCGGGCATGGCGCTTGGCGAGGAAGATATCCAGCTGGAACTGGACCGGCGCAAGCCGGGCACCAGCCGCCATGTGACCCAGCGCCGCGAAGAAGACAAGGTCGAAATTCTTTCCGGTGTCTATGAGGGCAAAACCACCGGGACCCCGATTGCCCTGCTGATTCGCAACACCGATCAGCGCTCGCGCGATTACGGCAATATTGCCGATACCTTCCGCCCGGGGCATGCCGATTACACCTACTGGCACAAATACGGCGTGCGCGATCCGCGTGGCGGCGGGCGTTCTTCTGCGCGTGAAACCGCGGTGCGCGTCGCCGCCGGCGCCATTGCCAAGAAGTGGTTGCATGAACAATACGGCATCGTGATTCGCGGCCACATGACCCAGATCGGTGACATCGAGATCCCGTTCACCGACTGGTCTGAAGTGGCGCGCAATCCGTTTTTTGCTGCCGATAGCGCCACGGTTCCCGCGCTGGAGGCCTACATGGACAGTATTCGCAAGCGTCTGGATTCGGTGGGCGCACGCTTGCGGGTGGTGGCCGAGAAGGTCCCGGTGGGTTGGGGTGAACCGGTCTACGATCGGCTGGATGCCGAGATTGCCTATGCCATGATGAGCATCAATGCCGTCAAGGGGGTGGAGATCGGTGCCGGGTTTGCCAGCGTTGCCCAGCTGGGCAGCGAGCATGGCGACGAGCTGACGCCGCAGGGCTTTCTCAGCAACCACGCCGGCGGCATCCTCGGTGGCATCTCTACCGGACAGAACATCGACGTTTCCATCGCCATCAAGCCGACTTCCAGCATCGCCACGCCACGGCGTTCGATCGACAGGCAGGGGAACCCGGTGACGCTGGAAACCCACGGCCGCCACGATCCCTGTGTCGGCATTCGTGCGACCCCGATTGCCGAGGCCATGCTGGCGCTGGTGCTGATGGATCATGCGCTGCGTCACCGTGCACAGTGTGGTGATGTGAAGGTCGATACGCCGCGTATTGCCTGAAGCGATGGTTGAAAATGACAGGGCCGGTCAGTCTGACCGGCCCTTTGGTTTGTCTCAGTTATATCCCTGCGGATTCTGCTGCTGCCAGCGCCAGGCATCGCGGCACATATCATCCAGATCGTATTCCGCCCGCCAGCCCATGAGCTGCTGCGCCCGTGTCGGGTCGGCAAAACAGCAGGCAATATCGCCCGGTCGCCGCTCTGCCACCCGGAAGGGGATGCTGCGGCCGCTGGCGCGTTCGAAGGCGCGGATCATCTCCAGCACTGAATAGCCGCGGCCGGTACCCAGGTTCAGGGTATGGACCCCGCTCTGTGCGCGGATCAGATCCAGTGCCTTGACGTGGGCCCGCGCCAGATCCACTACATGAAGATAGTCGCGTACACCGGTGCCATCCGGGGTGGGGTAGTCATTGCCGAATACCTTGAGCTCGGCCAGCTTGCCGACCGCCACCTGGCTGACGAAGGGCAGCAGGTTGTTCGGAATGCCATTGGGGTCTTCGCCGATCAGGCCACTGGGATGGGCGCCGACGGGGTTGAAGTAACGCAGCAGGGCAATGTCCCAGCCGCCTTCGCTGATGGCCAGATCACGCAGGAAGGTTTCGGTCATCAGCTTGGTCTGGCCATAGGGGTTGGTCGGCCCCAGCGGGAAGTCCTCGCCGATGGCCTGTCCCCCGGCATCGCGATACACCGTGGCCGATGAGCTGAAGACGATTCTCCGCACCCCGGCCTGTTGCATGCAGCCCAGCAGATTGAGCGTGCCGGTGAGGTTGTTGTGATAGTAGCGCAACGGCTGGGCCACCGACTCGCCGACCGCCTTGAGGGCGGCAAAGTGAATCACCGCATCGATGGCATGCTGCTCAAACAATTGCTGCAGTGCCGGACGATCCAGCAGATCCAGCTGCCGGAAGGCCACCTGCTGGCCGCTCAGCTGGGCGACACGCTCCAGAACTGCCGGTTTGCTGTTGCTGAAGTTGTCGACAACCAGCACGCGGTGACCGGCTGCCATCAGCTCCAGCAGGGAATGACTGCCAATATAGCCGGCACCGCCGGTGACCAGAATGCTACTCATGGATGAAGTGTCCTGTCGGGATGAGCCTTGGTTGGCATCGGCCTATTTTACCCGTTCTGTGGGGGCTTATGTAGTCGGAGAGCAGAGGATTGGCCGCAGGTTGCATCGACTTGACGTCGTGGATTTTGCAGTTTTATAACGTCTATGCTTAAACAATTTGTTTAAGATTGATCTTTAAAAAAGGAGCTGCAAATGAAAAAACTGTCTTGCCTGTTTATGACGCTGGCGCTCTTCAGCGGCGTCACCCTGGCTCAGGTCCAGGCCAGTGCCGACGAGCTCAACAAACGCAATCTGCAGATCAACCGTCATTGCACCGGTATTGTCCAGGCCCGGCTGAACTATGCCAAGTTGCCCTCGGCCGAGCGCGCGTCGCGAGACCGTGAATTCAGCGAGGTGATCGAGGACTGCTACCGGCGTTACATGGTCGAGCACGGCGCGGCCGCACGCTGATGGCTCACATTCGCCCCGGCCAGGTCCGGGGCTTTTTCTTTTCGGCCACCCGCCGACCCTCGGTGCCGGCAAAGCGTGGCCAGCCTGGGAGTATGATGATGAAACATCTTCAGATGGCTGTGCTGGCCAGTCTGCTTTGGCTGCTGGGTGAGCCCGTGCTGGCAGAGGTTGCCAGTGCCGAGCGTCGCAGCGAATCTGTCCGGCGCTTTTGCCTGCGTTCGGTGCGGGTCCTGCAAGGTTATGCCCATCTCCGCGGGGACGAGCGCGCCGAGCGCGACAGGCAGCATCAGGCGCAGATTGAGCAGTGCCAGTGGCGTTATCTCATCGAGCATGTCCGGCTGAGGGGGTAGGATCAGACTCTTGGATGACAATGCAATCAGTAGGTATGGTCATTGTGCTGCGAGCCTGTCTGCCGGGCATGGAATGGGGCAGGTTTTCCTTGCGGTCATCTTTCTGCCGGGGATGCGGGTGAGACGCGCGGAGGAAACAAAAAAGCGCGGGCCGGAGAGGCCCGCGCTTTTTGGCTCAGAGCTCGAAAGTCAGCCCGAGCAGGGGGGCATGCTGTTGGGCGCCATAGACATCCGAGTCGCCCGGTGCACCGGAAACAATGCGACGCTGCATCACCACCTTGACCGCATGGGCCGGGGCAAACCAGACGATGTTATGGATATCCTCCGGGGCGATGCCGTAGGCGGCTGCGACGCGTTCCTTGGTGAACTGACGGGTCTCGCGCAGCGTTTCGTAGATGGTGTGATCCTTGAACATCACGTCCAGCACCAGCTCGAATGGTCCGGAGTTCTTCGAGCGCACGACGCGCGCGATATCGAGAATGCCGTGTTTCATGCCGAAACTCCTTGCGGGGTGACCTGTTGCATGTGGAAGGGGAACAGCTCTTCCTGCGGCAGATCCATCAGGTGATAAACCGAGAACTCGTACACCACGCCGGCGCGGATATCCGACGGCGAGAACGGCAGCGCCAGGTTGCCGGCGGTGGCGACACGACCCGGATAGCCGTAGTGCAGCAGCGTGGAACGCGTCAGCGAGCAGACGGTATCGGCCGCTTCCTGCGTCGGCGCAACCACTTCCACGACGATCCCCAGTTCATGCGTCTGGGTCTGCTTGACCGGTTCCAGATCGCCCATCACACCGTTCTTGCCATAGATATGGAAGAACACCCTGGCATCGGCGTTGGCACCGAGGTTCTTTTCGACGCGGGCACGCACGGCCTGCAGGATCTCCTCGATCGAGGCGATCATGATCGGGTCTCGCACACCGGCGATGGCGACGGTGCGGTAGCCGATCGGACGCGAGCCTTCCAGCTTGACCTTGTAGGGGGTGTGTTCGTGGCGCGAGCCGGTGACGCGCACCTGACCATTGCCGATGTCTTCGAACTTGCAGCCCTTGAGGTTCAGCACGCCGCCCGGGCCGGGCAGCAGATAGGGGTCGGATTTCTCGTACAGGGTATGGGCGGCAGCCGATTCCGGGGTGAACTTGCGTTCATCGGAGAAGGTTTTCAGCACAAAGCCGGTTTCGTCCAGGATGCCCATGGCGCAGTCGGAGCCCGAGCCCGGGGTGGCCGCGATGGCGGCACACTCGAGGATCTTGCCGCAATGCAGCGCCAGACCTTCATCGTAACCCAGCATGATCGGCAGGGCGGCGAAGCAGGAAGGATCATAGGCACGACCGCCCAGCACCACCTGTGCCCCTGCCTGCAGGGCCTTGATGAACGGTTCCACACCCATCTGGGCCACCAGATTGGTGGTGGCGTCGATGGCTTCGTGGGTCAGCGGCGGCACGAATTCCAGCGACTCGATCTTGCCGGCATCCAGCGCCGCATGGACGGCCTCCTTGGAGACATCGGTCGGGATCACCGCCATCTTGAAGCTCAGCTGCTCTTCGGCGGCGATTTCCAGGATGATCTGGCGGCACCATTCCAGATGCGGTGCCGCGCCGGACCCCCCGGCGGTGCCGATGACCACCGGAATGCCGTTCTTCACCCCTTCGGTGATCATGAAGCGCAGGTCGCGCTTGACACCGGTGCGGTCGGTAAAGGCTTTGCCCGCGCCCAGATAGTAAGGGCCAGGATCGGAGGAACCGCCGTCAACGGCGATCAGGTCGGGTTTTTCGGCGATGGCACGGCGGAAGCTTTCTTCCGGGAAGCCATAACCCAGAATCGCGGTCGGCGACAGGATTTTGAATGCGGGTTTCACTTTGCGCTCCCTTTTGCCTTGAGCTGGGCAATCGTGCGGTGCATTTCGTTGTAAACGATGTTCAGACCTTCATCGAAGCCCATGCCCGGCTTGACCAGCATGCGCATCGGACGGGCGGCCACGGCGAGGTGGACGCAGGTGCGGGCGCTGACGTCGGTCTCGTTGCAGGTGCCGCCCTGGTAGGCTTCCATACCGTTCTGGTTGCAATACAGCACCGAGTCGACGATGTTGTGGATACCGCCCAGGTCCGGGGTCTTGATCTGAACCATGTGGCAGCACTTGGCATCGGTGAAGTCCACGATATCTTCGTAGGTGTTGCACCATTCGTCGGCCACCAGCTTGACCGGCGAGCCCATGCGGGTCAGTTCGGCCGTGATCTTGGCCATGCACTCGATCTGGGCTGCCTTCTCGCCCATGTCGACCGGACCTTCGATGTACAGCGCCAGACCACCGGCGAAGTCTTCCAGACCGGCAATGTATTGCGCCACGCGGATCGGGTCATTGTCGAAGATCAGGCCGATGGTGCCGTAGACGTCGATATGCAGCGCCGGACGATAGCTGTTGTCCGGGGCCAGTTGCTTGACGCGTTCGGCCAGCCACTTGACGTAGGCCTGCAGCTTTTCACCCTTGAAGCCCAGCTTTTCTTCCACATTGTTGATCAGGCCGTGCGGCAGGACATCCACGCCCTTGATGATCATCTTGTCGACGGCGTTGTAGCGGTCGTCGCCACTCTGGCCGAACAGCGGGATCGGTTCGGCGATCACCGGCAGATTGTATTCGGCGCAGATCACTTCAGCCTTCAGGCGGCCGGTCGACAGGGCGGTGGCATCCAGCAGGGCCTGGGTCAGACCGTAGCGGATGGCGGTATGCAGGCGCTTGCCTTCCACTTGCAGGTTGTCGAAGAAGCGCGCGTTTTCCAGGAAAGTGCCGACATCACGGCCTTCCAGCAGCGGCTTGATGTGCTTTTCCAGGAAGGGCACGAACTGTTCGCCCAGGAACAGCGGGTCGCGGCCGCCGGCGCCGGAGTATTGCACGGCGGCGCAGTCACCGACGGCCATGGCGCCGTTTTCCAGTTGCAGCAGGACCGAGACACATTCACCCGCCTGACGTACGGCGCGGAAGCCCGGGGTCACCGGTGCACCGGTGTAGTTGAAGCCGTCATGACCGGCACCATTCTTGATGGCTTGCTGGTCGTCGAAGTAGAAGGAGGAATAGCCTGCTACAAACAATGCGCGAATAATTTTCATTTTGCCGGTCTCCCGATCAGGGTACTCTTGGAAATAGCGTAAATATCGTCAACGACCATCTGGAACGACGGGTCACGGCCTTCGGCACGGGCACGTTCAGCAATCAGGTCGCGGTGCAGGGTCAGTACGTCTTGCGGCAGCGGCACATTGCCGGCTTCAAAGACACGGACCGCACCGTGGTTGTCGCGCACCGGCAGCAGTTTGCCGGCATTGCAGGCGGCAGGGGCGAAGGGCACGTCGATCACGCCGGCTTCGAAGGCACGCACGGTACCGACGGCCAGATCGCCTTCACCCAGTTCGAATACCTTGCTCATGACCGCGCGCACTTCGCGCTTGATCAGATCCACTTCGAAGGCCAGCGCATCACTGTTCGGGAACACCTGATCCTGCACCATGTTCAGAATCTGGCGCGTGGCGTTCAGACCGGCGCGGTTGGCTTCCATGGTCGGAATGCCGCGGGCTTCGTGCGGGGTCTTGACGATGACCTTGGTGGCACCCGACAGGCCGGCAATGGCGCCGCCCCAGGAGATCACCGAGAAAGCCATCGATTCGTTTTCCGGGAAACCGCCCATCCACTGGTGGAACACCGTGGTCAGTTCGAAGTCGTCGAAGCCGGCGGCGCGGAAGTATTCGTCAGCCAGTTCGCGCAGGGCGCGGATGGCGGCGATGTCCTGCACCATGTTGCCGACCTGGCCGTAGCCGACGGTGATCGAGCGCACGCCCTGTTCCAGCGCCAGCAGCCCTTCAATGATGGCCACCGAGTGCGAGATGAACGGCGGCACCAGGGTGCCGGACAGCGGGCCGAACGGTTCGCGGTTGATGCGCACGCCATGTTCTTCATACAGGCCGACCAGACGGTCGCAGTATTGCCAGTCGCGGATCGACTTCTCCAGCGAGACTTTCTTGGCGTAGGGGATGTTGTAGGAGATACCACCACCCTCGTAGGCGCTGAAGCCACCGGCCAGGGTGATTTCCGCCAGCAGGCGGGCATCCGGGGTGCCGTGGCGCACTTGCACCGGTTTGTCGACCGCTTCGACCACACGGCGGCATTCTTCCAGACCATGGTTGACCGCAGGGAAGCCGTTGAGCAGCGAGGTGCCGGCTTCGCGCGACTTGGCGATGCCCTTGGCGGCTTCGTCGTAACGGTTCAGACGGGTATAGGCATCGATGGTGGAGGGCAGCAGATCGCAGGCGGTCTGCAGACCTTGCAGCAGCGCGATGTGCTCATCAACCAGTGCCACGCCGGCACGCGGTTGCGACAGGGTCTTGCCCTCGTCGTCGGCCTTCTTCAGGACCGCCGCGAAGCGCTTGTGCTCCGGCAGCGATTGCTGGTACTTCACGCCATCAGCGAACTTGACGTCCTTGCCGGTCGGCCAGGTCATCAGCACCTGTTCGCGTTCTGCCAGGAAGTCCGACAGCTCGATTTTCTTGTTGATCAGTTCCATGGTGTTTCCCATCATGATTGCGCCAGCATGCTGACACCGGTAAAGGCGGCAGCCTCTGGGTAGTTTCTTGCCACGTTGGCAAGCAACGGAAAGAGATATTGCTCGTCGCGGAAGTACTCGACCTCGGCCGGCAGCAGCACGGTCTTGCCCTTGCTGTCGACCTTGCGTTCGCGGATCCACTCGCCGACATTGAAATCCTTGCTGTTCGACAGCCAGCCACCGGAGCCGATGACCTTCTTTACGCCGGTCAGATCACGGCCGGTCTGCACGTCGACCGTGCCTTCCAGCGTGTAGACCTGGGTCGAGCGCCCGGCATGCCGTTCGCAGGCATAGGCTGCGCAGGCTCCTGCCAGCAAGGTGTCAAAACGCTTGCCCGTGGCGTCGTCCGGCAGGTAATCCGGTTCGGCGGTCACCTTTTCCACATAGTCGTGGAAGGCAGTGATCAGTGCCGGATCATGCTCCAGATGCTCGGCAATCAGCGCTTCGCCGGTTTCGCTGGCGGCCTCGGCCGACACCCGCATCCCCAGATCGCCTTCCACCGTGCGCTTGATCAGCGGTTCCGGCAGACCGCGCTGGATCGCTCCCGGCGGCGGGCACTGGTTGTGCGAAGAGTAGACGTCGGTGGTGGCCCCCCCCATGTCGAGCAACATGAAGTCGTTCCAGCCCGGGACGTTTTCCTGGATATGCCGGGTGAACTCATATACGGCATAAGGCGTCGGAACCGGTTCGGAGCCGGTGGCGGCAATGATTTCGTCCAGGCCCTTGCCCTTGACGATGCGCGACAGAAAGATCGAACGCATGGCCTCGCGGGCCGGATCCGGGTTTTGCTGATCCAGTGCCGGCAGCACGTTTTCCACCACCACCAGATCCTTGTCGCCGAGCAGGTCGGTGACTTCGTCCTGTACCGCACGGTTGCCGGCGTAGACGATAGAGCAGTCCAGCGCGGAGGCAGCCAGCAGCGAGGCATTGTGGCGAATGGTGTCAAAGTGGCCGCCATCCGTCCCGCCGGCAAACAGCAGGATGTCCGGCGGATTCTGTTCCAGCGCGCGGATGTCAGACCGGTTCATGCGATAGGCAAAAACCTGGGTGATCTTGGCACCGGCGGAGTAGGCGGCGACCCGGGCCGATTCAAGGGTGATGGCCGGTACCAGCCCGAGGGCTGCCACCGCCAGGCCACCCTTGGCCGACGAGGAGTAGTTCAGCGTGATTTCACCCGAGCGGATGCGTTCGATGGCGTTGTCGTCATTCAGCAGCTCATTGAGCACCTGATAGAAGCCATTGGCCAGATGTTGCACGGTGGTCGGATGGACCGTCCGTTTCAGCAGTTGCAGCTTTCGATCCCCGACCTCGAACAACGCACCCTTTGTCCAGGTGGAGCCGATATCGATGGAGACGGTTTTCATGCTGCAGCCTCAACAGCCAGATGTTCGCGGGTGTAAGTGGCGATGTCCTGGCGCAGGAACTGAACCACTTGTTCCAGATCGACATCCGGGCCGAAGACGCGGTCAAAACCCATGCCCTTGAAGATCACTTCCACATCCTTGAATTCGCGCTTGCCGATCACCAGGTTGCCACCGACAAACAGCGGGATGCCGTCCAGACCGCGTTCGGTACAGCGGTCGCGCATGCCGATGCAGTCGATTTCGCCGTGACCGTAGATCGAGGAGATCAGGATGGCCTTGGCATTGGTTTCGATGGCAGCGTCGATGTATTCATCCTGGCTGACCATCACGCCCAGATTGATGACGTTGAAGCCGGCGCGGGCGAACACGTTTTCCAGAATCTTGTTGCCGACAGCGTGACAATCGGAACCGATAACGCCAATGACGATGGTGTCTTGCATGACAAATCTCCCTGTGATGTGTCTGGCTTCTGTCGGTCGGCTTGTGTCGGACCGGCAGGATGCTGATAATTCCTTTGCATCCGGGTTTGCGCGGGTGATGCCTTATTTGCATGGGTTGGTGCGTGCGGCGCATCAACTCTGTATGAGCAAACTCGAATACTTCTGTTGCTCCCATTTTTATTAGTTCCCGCTTATGAAGCAAACGATATAAAATCACTACATAGTGCATTTTTGGAATGAACTGCCATGCGCCGCAAAATCCCTGGTACAGATGTGCTGATCGCTTTTGAAACGGCGGCACGCCATCTGAGCTTCACCCGCGCCGCTGCCGAGCTGAACCTGACCCAGAGCGCGGTTTGCCGCCAGATCGCCGGGCTGGAGCAGTATCTCGGTGTGCCGATGTTCAACCGCATCAAGAAGCGCATCAGCCTGACCGATGCCGGGCAGCAATACGCCAAACAGATACGCGAACACCTGGCCCGGCTGGAGCGCGACACGCTGTCGGTGATGGCGCATGAAGGGGCGGGCGGGGTCCTGGAACTGGCGGTCATTCCCACTTTTGCCACACGCTGGCTCATTCCACGCCTGGGCGAATTCAACAGCCTGCATCCCGAAATCACCCTCAACCTGACCACCCGCGCCGAACCGTTCATGTTCACCGATACCCCGTTCGATGCCGCCATTCACTTTGGCGATCCGGTCTGGCCGGGGGCCGTGGCCGAATTCCTGTTCGGCGAAGAGATCGTGCCGGTATGCAGCCCGAAGCTGCTGGAAAAGGAAAAGCTGCCGCTCGACCCGCACGACCTCAAGCGCTTCACCCTGTTGCACCAGTCGGCGCGCCCGGATGCCTGGCATCAGTGGTTCGACATGCTGCACATTGCCGACATCAATGCCATGCGCGGGCCGCGTTACGAGCTGTTCTCCATGCTGGTAGAAGCCGCACGGGCCGGACTGGGGGTGGCGCTGGTGCCGCGCTTCTTCGTGTTGGGCGAACTGGCCTCGGGGGATTTGCTGGTGCCCTGCACCCATTCGATGAAGAGCGAACGCGGTTACTACCTGGTCTATCCGGAGCGCAAGAGCACCTCGGCCGCATTGCAGATCTTCATGCAATGGCTGGTGGACAAGGCGCAGCGTTACCGTCAGGCCACCCCTTGCGTGGCGGTCATGCCGGGTGAGGAGGGGGAAGGCGGCGTGGAAGCGGGCTGCGGGGTGGTGGTTGCCGGGCGCTGAACACCTGCAGCAAGCTTGATCCACTGCAGTAAAACGTCACGAACAACCGTTACAATGGCGAGGCGGCGCTTTGGGCGCCGCCTGTTTTCACTGGAGCCCCCATGACGCAATCGCATCCCGCTGGCAAGCCGACCTTCCGCTTTTTTGTCCTCAAGCACTTCGTCATCCTGAGCCTGCTGTTCATCGTGCTCAACGGTGTCACCCTGTGGCGGGCCGGCAGCGCAGTGCAGGGCATCGACGTCGTGCGCATGGTGGTGGCGTCCATGGTCGGGGGATGTCTTGGTGCCGTGGTGATGTGGTTCCTGCCGGGGCGCAAGCGCTGACACGGGTCCCTGAGCCGACAGCGCTTCGGGCGGTGAGATGACCGTGCCGGGCAGCAAGAGCATTTCTCTTGCTGCCGCAGCCAGCTACAATGACGGGTTGTTGAATAGCTACCAACCCGTTTGGACAATCCATGTTACGCATTACCGAATTGAAGCTGCCGCTGGAGCACCCGGCGGAGGCCCTGCAGGCCGCCATTCTGACCCGCCTCGGCATTCCGGCCGCCCAATTGCACGACTTCACCGTCTACAAGCGCAGCTACGATGCGCGCAAGTCGATGATGATGCTGACCTACATCATCGATGCCCGGGTCGAGCACGAAGACAAGCTGCTGGCCAAGTTCCAGGGCGATCCGCACATCCTGCCCACTCCGGATACCAGCTACCACTTTGTCTGTCAGGCGCCGGCACAGATCGAACACCGCCCGGTGGTGGTCGGCTTTGGCCCCTGTGGCATCTTTGCCGCCCTGATCCTGGCCCAGATGGGCTTCAAGCCGCTGGTGCTGGAGCGCGGCAAGAAAGTGCGCGAACGCACCAAGGACACCTGGGACCTGTGGCGCAAGAACAATCTGCATCCCGAATCGAACGTGCAGTTCGGCGAAGGCGGGGCAGGCACCTTCTCCGACGGCAAGCTCTACAGCCAGGTCAAAGACCCGCGCTTCCTCGGCCGCAAGGTGCTGACCGAGTTCGTCAAGGCCGGTGCGCCGGAAGAAATCCTCTACATCGCCAAGCCGCACATCGGCACTTTCCGTCTGGTGAGCATGGTGGAAAAAATGCGTGCCGAGATTGAGTCGCTGGGCGGCGAGATCCGCTTTCAGCAACGCGTGACCGATGTTCTGATCGAAGACGGCAGGGTGCGCGGCCTGACCCTGGCCAGCGGTGAGCAAATCCGCGCCGATCACGTCGTGATGGCGCTGGGACACAGTGCGCGCGATACCTTCGAGATGCTGCATGAGCGCGGTGTCTTCATGGAAGCCAAGCCGTTCTCGGTTGGCTTCCGCATCGAGCATCCGCAGTCGCTGATCGACAAGGTGCGCTGGGGCAAGTACGCCGGCAACGAGATTCTCGGTGCGGCGGACTACAAGCTGGTTCACCATGCCGCCAACGGCCGCTCGGTCTACAGCTTCTGCATGTGCCCGGGCGGACAGGTGGTGGCAGCCACCTCCGAACCGGGACGGGTGGTGACCAATGGCATGAGCCAGTACTCGCGCAACGAGCGCAACGCCAATGCCGGTATCGTGGTCGGCATCACCCCGGATGACTATCCGGGCGGCCCGCTGGCCGGCATCGCCTTCCAGCGCGCACTGGAAAGCCACGCCTATCAACTGGGGGGCTGTACCTACGAGGCGCCGGGCCAGCTGGTCGGTGACTTCCTGGCCGGGCGCCCCTCCACCAAACTTGGTGCCGTGATCCCGTCCTATCAGCCCGGCGTGCACCTGACCGACCTGTCCACCGCCTTGCCGGACTATGCCATTGCCGCCATGCGCGAGGCCCTGCCGGCCTTTGACAAGAAGATCCGCGGCTTTGCCATGCACGATGCGGTGCTCACCGGGGTGGAAACCCGCACCAGCTCGCCCTTGCGCATCACCCGGGGCGAAGACTGCCAGAGCCTGAACGTCAAGGGACTGTACCCGGCCGGAGAGGGGGCGGGTTACGCCGGCGGCATCCTGTCGGCCGGCATCGACGGCATCAAGGTCGCCGAAGCGGTGGCGCAGGCAATCACGGCCTGATACGACCGAACCTCAAGACGGGGTCAGGTCTTGAATTTTGCGTGAATGCACGATTCAAGACCTGACCCCGTCTGTTGATGTGGTTCAGGACAGCGCTTTAGTGACTTCGCTTTGCCAGGCGGTGGTCGGCCGGCCGATCAGTTGGCTCAGTTGGCGACCGGCATCAAACAGTCCCCCTTTGGCCACACCGGCATCGGAGTCGGCCAGCAAGCCGGCCAACGGTTCAGGCAGGCCGGCCCCCAGCAAGGCTTGCTTGTAATCCTGCTCCGGCAGGTTGACATAGGGGATGCTGCGGCCAGTCTGCTGCGAGATTTCCGCGGCGAAATCACCCAGGGTATAGGCCGTGTCACCGGCCAGTTCATAGACCTTGCCTGCCTGCTGTCCGCTGCTCAATACCACGGCAGCCGCTTCGGCATAGTCGGCGCGGCTGGCCGAGGCAATCCGTCCCTCGCCCGCGCTGCCGTACAGGGAACCCAGGGCCAGCGCGGCGCCAATTCCCATCGCATAATTCTCGGTATACCAGCCATTGCGCAGCAGGACGAAGGGCAGACCGGAGGCGCGGATCGCGGCTTCAGTGGCGCGATGCTCTTCGGCCAGTCCCAGCGGCGAGCTGTCCGCATGCAGCAGGCTGGTGTAGGCCAGCAATTGGACGCCAGCTTGCCCGGCGGCATCGATCACATGGCGGTGCTGCTGTGTGCGTTGTCCCACCTCGCTGGAGGAGATCAGCAGCAGTTTTTCCACCCCTTGCAGTGCATCCGGCCAGCCTGCGGGCTGGTTGTAGTCGGCCTGGCGCACGGTGACGCCGAGGGCGGCGAGATCGCGCGCTTTGTCCACATTGCGCACGATGGCGACAATCTGCCCGGCAGGCACTTTGTCGAGCAAGGCGCGGATTACGAGTTGGCCGAGCTGGCCAGTGGCACCGGTAATGGCAATCATCTTGTTTTCCTTTTTGCGTGTTGAAGTGAACACGGCCAGCATATCGGCTATACTTTCAAAAAGTAAGTACACACAAAAAGGTAAGTATATGGAAGACCGACAGTCAGGGGTGCTGGCCGCCGCCATGCGCCGGGGCAATGTGCTCGCGGCGGAGTGTCCGTCGCGCGATATTCTCAAACATGTGACCAGCCAGTGGGGCACGCTGGTGCTGATGGCGTTGATGGATGGCGTGCACCGTTTCAGCGAACTGCGGCGCAAAATCGGTGGCGTGAGTGAAAAAATGCTGGCGCAGACCCTGCAGCAGCTGGAGCAGGACGGCTTCGTCCGGCGGATCTCCTTCCCGGTGGTACCGCCGCATGTCGAGTATTCGCTGACCCCGCTGGGCGAGGGTATCGGCCTGCATGTCCAGCAACTGACCGACTGGATCGAGCACCACTTGCCGCAATTGCTCGACGCACAAGGACGCCAGTCTGCCGCCATGACGGAGGCGCGGGTCGAAGCCTAAAAACGCACAGGGGGTCAGGTCTTGTTTTTTGCATGTAGTGCAAAAAACAAGACCTGACCCCCTGTGCTTGGTCAAGCGCGATCAGAAACGATAGTTGTACTGCAGACCGAGCAACTGCAGCGAGGTCTTGTAGGTACCGCGAGTGGTTTCGCCATTGCCGGTGCAGGCGGTGACTGCCGCCGCCTGGGGGGCGCAACGGTCGCTGTAGTTGACGGTCGCGTCGCGGAAGAACACGTAGCTGTAGGCAAAGTCGAGCGAGGATTGCTTGTCGAGCCGCAGATTGGCACCCAGCGAGATCCAGTAGCGATCGCTGTCCGGCAGGGCCGGGTGACGCAGGGTATCGTCCGACACCGGAGACTGATCATAGGCCACGCCGGTGCGCAGCATCAGGCGCTCATTCCACTTGTAGTTGGCACCCAGCGCATACAGCCAGGAGTCGCGCCACTGCTGATTGATCACCATATCGCCCTGGGTGGTGCCCGGCAGCTTGATGGTGATGCTCTGCATGTCCGAGTGGCCGGTCCAGGTGATATTGCCCATCACAGCCAGCTTGTCGGTCAGGTCGTGATAGAAGTTGGCACTGGCCGAGGCCGGGGTGGTGACATCGGTGGTGGCGGACGAATCCGGGTGCCAGGTACGTCCCAGTGTCTGGATGAAGTTCGGATTGCCGGAGAAGTCCCAGTGTGCCGAGCCACTCAGCGCTTGCTTGATGCGCGAGCGGTAAGCCAGGCCAAAGCGGGTGTGATCGTCCAGTTCGAACAGATAGCCCAGATTGAAGCCATAGCCCCAGGAGTCAGCCGAGAACGAGGCCTGCCCATCCTGGGTTGCCAGCGGGGTCAGGGCCGCCAGATCGACGGCCTTTTGCAGATGGGCCCGCATGTATTGTGCCGACACGCCGAGGGCGACCGACTGACGTTCATCCAGCTTCAATGCCAGCGAGGGATTGAAGTTTACCGACTCCAGCTTGACGCTTTCCATGGCGTAGCGGCCCACCCAGCTGCTGCCGTAGTTGAGCTGGGCGCCATAAGGCACAAACAGGGCAAAGCCCAGGTGCAGGCGGTCGTTGACCTGGTGTGTCAGATAGAAACTGGGGACGGTGACCGATGACGGGGCAAAGTGGCCGCCGTTGTCGCCGGTTGCCGCGGTTTGCTGCTGTGTGCCGCCATGGAAGACCGGGTAGGTCGAGCCTTGATCTTCATAGCTGGTTTGCGGGATGACGGTGGTCATGCCGAAGCTGAGCTGATCGCCGGCCAGGCGCGTCATGCCGGCCGGGTTGTAATACAGGGTCGAGGCATCGGCGGCTTCGGCGCCATTGGCATGCGAGCTGCCCTGAGCCGACACGCTCTGCGAACCGAAATTGTAACCGGAGGCCAGGGCGCTGCCGGACAGCAGCAGAGCCAGCATGCCGACGCGCAGACGCGGCAGGCACTGTTGTGGGTATGACATCTGTTTTCTCTCGTGAAGGAATGCTTTTTTAGTTATTTATTGGATTTTGGCAGTGCAAATCAGGGGAGGGATGGTAGCAGAAGGCGGGGAAATCACCAAAAAATACTCTTCTGTTAAGTGTCTGAACGACAGGCCGAATGGGTGGGAAAAGTCGCTTGATGCCAATGGAATGGCGGGTTAAGGTCATGGCTTGGCCAGTGTGGCATTTTTATCCGGAGGATGGTGATGGCCGTGATGACTTGCATCGAAGATTTGCGCCGGCTGGCGCAGCGGCGCGTGCCGCGCATGTTCTACGACTACGCGGACAGTGGTTCGTGGACCGAGTCGACTTATCGTGCCAATGAGCAGGCCCTGCAGGCGATCCGCTTCCGCCAGCGGGTGGCCGTCGACATGACCGGGCGCAGCACGGCCGGCACGATGATCGGGCAGCCGGTGGCCATGCCGGTGGCGCTGGCGCCGACCGGTCTGGCCGGTATGCAGCATGCCGACGGCGAGATCCTCGCCGCCCGGGCCGCGGCAGCGTTTGGTGTGCCGTTTACCCTGTCGACCATGAGCATCTGCTCGATCGAGGACATTGCCGCCCACAGCCCGGAACCGTTCTGGTTTCAGCTCTACATGATGCGCGACCGCGAATTCATGGCACAGCTGATCGCGCGTGCGCGCGCGGCCAACTGCAGTGCACTGATGCTCACACTGGACCTGCAGATCCTTGGTCAGCGTCACAAGGACATCAAAAACGGCCTGTCCACCCCTCCCCGGCTGACCCTGGCCAATCTGTTGCATCTGGCTACCCGGCCGCGCTGGTGTCTGGGCATGCTCGGCACCCGCCGGCACAGCTTCGGCAATATCGTCGGCCATGCCAGGAACGTCACCGACCTGCGCTCGCTCAGCGCCTGGACCGCCGAACAGTTCGACCCGACCCTCAGCTGGGCCGATGTCGAGTGGGTCAAGCGTCAGTGGGGCGGCAAGCTGATTCTCAAGGGCATCCTGGATGAGCGCGATGCCCGTCTGGCGGCCGACAGCGGCGCCGATGCCCTGGTGGTGTCCAATCACGGCGGGCGACAGCTGGACGGGGCGCCGGCGTCGGTCGAGGCCTTGCCGGCCATTGTCGAGGCGGTCGGGCGGGACATCGAGGTGTGGATGGATGGCGGTATTCGCAGTGGTCAGGACGTGCTGCGCGCCCTGGCGCTCGGTGCGCGTGGCACCCTGATCGGACGCAGTTTCCTGTACGGCCTGGGGGCACTGGGTCAGCCCGGGGTCAGTCAGTGCCTGCACCTCATCCAGAAAGAGCTGGAAACCAGCATGGCGCTCTGCGGCGTCACCCGGATTGATCAAATCGACCGTGCCATTCTGTGGGACTGAGCCTGCCGTGCTTTCAATCCGTGCCGCAAAGCCGTGAGTCAGAACGGGGTCTGCGCCAGCAGCCAGCCTTTCAGCGTCATGTCCAGACCGGGCAAGACCAGCAGCGCCAACAGCAACAAGGTGCCGCCCAGCCAGCGCGGTCCGGCCGGCGCGGTCAGACCCAGTCGCGACACGGCGGACAAGCCCCACAGCGGCAGGGCGGCACTGGCGCCGAAGACCAGCATCATCAGCAGCAGGGACAGCAGGCTCTGGCCCTGACTGACCAGCACCATGGCGATGCCCAGTGTGGGACTGATGCTGGGTGGCCAGGCCAGACCGAGCAGCAGGCCGATCAGCCAGGGGGTTGCCTGCGACAGGCCCGGCGAGATCTTGCTGCGCAGCAGACACAGCCCCAGCCCGCCCAGCAAGGTGGCCGCCAGCAGGCGGCAGAGCGCCGGATCAAGCAGCAGCACCGTGCCGCTGCGTACCAGGCTGGCACTGCTCAGGGCATCAGTCAGGGCCAGCGCGGCCAATAGCCGCAGCACCCGCTGCGGAAAGGTGCGTGCGGCGGCCATGACGACCGGCAGCATCGGCAGGGAGACAGGCGAGAGTGTCGAGAGCAAGCCTGCCTGCAGGGTAAGTGCGCAGGCGCTCAGGCTGAATGCCAACATGGTGCAGTCCGTTTGCTTGGCCGGTCTGTGCCGGCTGATCGCCTGATGGTCGCCTGTCGCCGCCGAGAAATCAATCTGAATCTGGGCGCCGCCGTGCCTCAGATGAACAGCGAGGTGGCTGACTCGCTGGCTTCCCCGAGGAAGGTGGCCACGCCGCCCAGTTCCACACCGTCGATCAGCTCTTCGTGACGAATGCCCATCACATCCATCGACATCTGGCAGGCAATCAGCTGTGCCCCGCCTGCTACCAGATCCTGCAGCAGCTTGCCCGGCAGGTCGACCTGCTTGTCGCGCATCACCTTGCGGATCAGCCCGGCGCCCAGACCACCGAAGTTCATCCTGCTGATCGAATTCAGCCGCGCGGCGCCGCGCGGCATCATGGCGCCGAACATCCGGTCCATGAATGATTTGCGCACGGCTGGCGGCGTCTCCTTGCGCAGCACATTCAGCCCCCAGAAGGTGAAGAACACGCTGACCGGCTTGCCCATGGCCAGGGCGCCATTGGCAATGATCAGGCTGGCCATGACACGGTCCAGCTCGCTACTGAACACCACCAGGGTGGTCTTATCGCGGGTGGCGACCCCGGGCAGGGTTTGCGGCAACGCTTCGGGCTGTCCCTTGCGCAACAATGCCGTTACCAGCCCTTCGGCCCGCGAGACCGACAGCAGCTGATGGCCGGTCTGTTCCGCCCAGCACTGCACATCGCGGCCAAAGGCCGGGTCGGAGGCCGTGACCTGCAGTTGTTCGCCATCCTGCAGTGCTGCCATGGCACGGTTGGTCTGCATGATCGGCCCCGGACACTGCAAGCCGACCGCGTCGAGTGTATGCGGTGTGGGGTAGGTCATCGGTGGTGCCTCCATGGTGTTTGCTTGTGCCGCCGCGGCCGGCAGGGGGGCTGGTTCGGGTGGCTGCGGATTGTGCTGTGGCACGCTGGCCAGACGCCAGGTCTGGTAGCCGCCGCTCAGGTTGCGCACCCGAAAGCCGTGTTGCTTGAGAATGCGGTAGGCTAGGTAGCCGCGCAGACCGACCTGACAGAACACCACCACCGGTTTCTGCCGGTCCAGCTGATTGAGTTGTCGGCGCAGCTGATCCAGCTCGAGATGGCGTGCCCCGGGAATGGTGCCCAGCTGGTGTTCTTGCGCCGTGCGCACATCCAGCAACTGGATTGCATCCGCCGGCAGGGCATTCAGTCCGGCCCAGTCGATGACCTCGTGCCGGCCCTGCAGGGTATTGAGAGCCACCTGTCCGGCAATATTGACCGGGTCCTTGGCTGAGCCGAAGGGAGGGGCATAGGCCAGCTCCAGATCGGCCAGCTGCCCGACGGTCAGACCGGCATGCAGTGCCGTGGCGATGACATCGATGCGCTTGTCCACCCCCTCGATACCGACCACCTGCGCGCCGAGCAGCTTGCCATCCGGCGCATACAGCAGCTTGATGCTCAGCGGGCGGGCCCCCGGGTAATAGCTGGCATGCGACTGACCATGAATCATGGTGCTGTGCCAGGGCAGACCCAGTTTGCGCAATTGCTTTTCATTCAGCCCGGTACTGGCCACTGCATAGTCGAAGACCTTGAGAATGGCTGTCCCCTGCGTGCCGCCGTACGTCTGCCGATTCCCCTGCGACATATTGTCGGCTGCCAGCCGTCCCTGGCGATTGGCCGGGCCGGCGAGGGGAATCAGCGCCGGCTGGCCACTGACACGCATTGTCACTTCCACAGCGTCCCCCACGGCATAAATGTCCGGATCACTGGTTTGCAGCCAGCCGTTGACGGCAATGCCGCCGGTACTGCCGAGCGTCAGGCCTGCCTGGCTGGCCAGCGTGGTTTCCGGGCGCACGCCAATCGCCATGATCACCAGATCGGCGGCCAGCCTTTGGCCACTTTGCAGCACGACCTCAGCGTGGTCTGGCTGCTCTTCCAGGCGCTCGATGCGGTCGGACAGATACAGTCCGACCTGCTGATCGCGCAGATGCTGGTGCACGATGGCGGCCATCTCCTCATCGATGGGGGCCAGGATTTGTGGTGCGCCCTCGACGATGCTGGTAGCGATGCCGCGCTGGTGCAGGTTCTCTGCCACCTCGATCCCGATGAACCCGCCACCGATCACCACGGCACGGCGCGGCGACTGGTCTTGCAGATAGCCCATGATGCGGTCCAGATCCGGCAGGTTGCGCAGGCTGAACACACGGGCACTGTCGGCGCCCGGCAGCCTGGGACGGATCGGCTCGGCGCCCGGTGCCAGCAGCAGCTTGTCGTAGGATTCGTCACGCTCCTCACCCGTTGCCAGATCACGCAGACGCACGGTTTTGGCCTGCCGGTCGATGGCCAGGGCCTCGGTACGGCTGTGAACGGTCAGCGCATAACGCTGGCTGAAGGCGGCTTCGGACGTCACCAGCAACGCGTCGCGCTCGGCGATGACCCCGGACAGATGATAGGGCAGGCCACAGTTGGCAAAGCTGATGTAGGGGCCGCGCTCCACCATGACAATCTCGGCCTGTTCGTCGTTGCGGCGCAGCCTGGCCGCCGCCGTGGCCCCGCCGGCCACCCCGCCAATGATCAGATATTTCATGGGTTCCTCCCGAAGTTTTGTTTACTATAGTCGTATTCAACTAAATAGTAAACTAAGGAGTGAAATCTCCGCGATGGGGGCCAGGCCGGAACGGTCGTGCATGTGACCAGGCCCGCGGATGGCGGGCCTGGTCATGGGGTCGTTTTGCGCAGCATTCGCCGGACGGCGCTGCTTACTTCAGATTGTCCGGGAAGTTGGCCGGCAGCTCGCTGGCGGGGCAGTTGATCACCGTGTCGTCGTCCATTCCGCAATCGCGCACGAAGGTGATGGTGGCAAATTCATCAATCACCTCGGTCGGGTAGGTCGGGCCGGCGGTGCGATAGGCTTCCATCTGGGCAAGGTGATCATTCTGGAAGCAGACCGTCTTTTTCGGGTCATTCATCACCCAGCGCGGGAAGAAAATTGTGCCGTGGTAGATCATGTCATCCAGATTGGCGATCAGGCTGACATCGGTGCCGGTGGGCTCCGTCCAGGAGATTTTCCAGGTATTGATGCCAACGCGGGCGATGAACACGCGCTGATCTTTCACCCAGCGGTTGCCGACGATCCCGCTGTGGATGCGGTAATCGATGGTGTGATCGTTCTTGATGTAGACCTCGTACTGCCAGCCATTGTCGTAGGTGTAGACGATATGTTTGCCAACGAAGGCGGAGAGATCCTGCGTGTCGAACGTGGCCATGGTGTACTCCGGGATATGAAGGATAAGTGCCACCATTTTATGAGCTAAAATTAGTGATATTGACGCTGATTTTTGTGATAAATGTTCTGATTTTTTGAACGATAGGATGACATTCATGATGCCCGGAACCACCGTCGAACAATGGGTCGTGCTGCAGACCGTGGTCGAGGAGGGCAGTTACGCCCGGGCTGCCGAGCGCCTGTGCCGCAGCACCTCTTCTGTCAGTTATGCCCTGTCGCTGCTGCAGGAGCGGCTGGGGGTCGAATTGCTGCAGATCGTCGGGCGCAAGGCAGAACTCACCGAAGATGGCCGCCTGATGTTGTCGCAGGCACAACCCCTGCTCGCCGCCTTCCGCCAACTCGAATCACTGGCTGCCGGCCTGCGCGCCGGGGTGCGTTCCCACATCTCGCTGATTGTCGATACCGCTTTCCCCAAGAAAATGCTCTTTGCTGCCCTGCGTGCCTTTCAACTGGACTGGCCCGAGGTGCAGGTGCATGTGGCCGAGGTATTGCGTACCGAAACTGCGACGGCGCTGGCCCGGCAGGAGGCCGAGCTGTATATCACGACCCACCGCCCGGCGAACGAGGCCAACGCTGCCGACCTGCTGATCGATATCGACTTTGTCGCCATGGCCGCGGTCCATCATCCCCTGCACCAATTGCCTGGACCGCTGACGGCCGCGCAGCTGGAGCAGTATCCGCTGGTGGTCATTACCGATCGCACCATCCAGCGCATCCAGATGCGTGCGACCCGCTCCGTCTGGTCGTTCACGACCATGGAGGCGGCCATCGAGGCCGTGGGGCACGGCGTGGGGTATGGCTGGTTGCCTCTGCACAGCGTGGGGGCGCTGGAGAAAAGCGGGGTATTGCGCCGCTTGCCGCTGGCGGCCGGGCAGGTGCGCAAGACGCCGCTGTATCTGGTCTTTGGTGAGGAGTGTCTGCAGTTCGACCCGGCGGTGATGGCGCTGGCCGAGAGCTTGCGTCATCAGACCCGTCTGCAGCGGGAAGCGGTGTGAGCCGTCAGGTCGCGAACTGTCTGTCCCGCATGACGCGGGTGCCCGTGGCCTGCTGCATTTTGCTGCGGTCATCTGCCGTATTGCCAGGCAGTGCAATCGTGTCCGGCTGCGCTGCCTGGCAACAGGGGGGACGTCTTACAGCGACGGCATGGTATAGCCTTCGATGTTGGCCGCTTTGACCAGGCCGCTCAGGTACTGATGCATTTTCTGGCTGCTCGCCATCTGGGTCAGGTATTGCTGCAACCGTCCCTTGACGTCGTCAAAGCTGATTTGTTCGCCCGGGTGACGCTCGTTGACCTGGATGATGTGGTAGCCGAACTGGGTCTGAACCAGGTGAGGGGTGATCTGGCCGGCCTCGGTGCTGAACACGGCCTGTTCGAATTCCGGCACCATCTGGCCACGGCCGAAGCGGCCGAGGTTGCCGCCTTGCTTGCCGGACGGGCAGGAGGAATGCTGTTCTGCCAGCGAAGCAAACAGCGATGGCGCGGCTTGCACTTCGCCCAGCACGCCTTCAGCTTTGGACTTGGTCAGCATGTTGGACAGCTCGTCCCCTCCCGTCAGCGGGAACAGTATGTGGCTGGCCTCGGCGGATTCGCCGCTGTTGAAGCGTTCCGGATATTGTTCGTAGAACGCGCGACAGGTGGCCTCATCGACCGGATCGACTTGAATTTCCTTTTCCATCAGCGCGCCAATGGCGTCACTGACATTGCTGGTGTCCTGCCCCGCTTCACGAGCCTTCTGCAGCAACAGTTCACGCAGGATCAGTTCCTGGATGATGGCCTCGCGCGGCTCCGGCGCATCGGTATGGAGGTTCTGTTCAGCCTGAATCATCTCTTCGGTGATTTCGACGCCGTTAACGAGAATGGACATGTCTTTTTCCTGAGTGAAAGGTTGGTACGCAGCAAGGGTTTACGGCGTGTTGAATAAACAACTTAGATGAAGCCAGTGCGGTGAATCTCAAGAGGTGCGCGCAGAGATTGCGTGGCTGTCTGCGATGGCAGGGAGGGGCTGCGCAGCGACAGGATGCTGAGCTGAGTCGGCAATACCCGAAGTGCAGATGGTCAATCCGCTTCATGATGAAGCACAAAAAAGCCCTGACAAGTCAGGGCTTTGATGTAGGGTCACTGGCGGAGAGGGTGGGATTCGAACCCACGTAGGACTCGCGTCCTCCACGGATTTCGAGTTATGGCGTAAATGGTACAGAATCAGTAGGTTATCCGATGATGGCTTCTAATATTTTCCTGTTTTTATGGCTTGGAAGTGCCGGAATTGCTAAATCGACTGCTGTTTATTAGAAGCTTGTTTTGACTTGAGTGAGTAAATTTGTGGATCTGAGTAGAGCTCGTCAGCGTTAGGCAAGAGAGAATGTACTGCGGACAACCTCTTCTTTGTGATGTTGTATCAACCCATTGATCCCCGCACTGCAATCGGTGCAGTCATTCCGACACTATGTATCTAATGACCTAAATTCAGTCTTGGCAAAACCTGCGCCATCGCCTCACGAGTTTTCATGCTTTTGGTTGTTCGTTGTTTTAAAGCTCTTGTCCATTGTCGAACGGTCATAGTCTAGGAGCATTGAATTGAACTGAGCATAGAGCTCAGAGAGGCGCTGAGTATTAGGTCCAATGATATCCATTCCTCTATCGTCATATGGATGCGCCAATAGGCGTTGTTTAATGTCTATAACATACACCGAGCAATGTGGATTGGGATGAAGTTGCGGAAAATCTGTGGCGACGGCACACCAGATGAGAGGCTCAAGTTTGGCAACGGGCAATTCGAATGCGAGATATGCGTACCACTCTTCCGTATTTTCGTCGAACCTATCCTTAGGTGCGATCGATTCCAACCAATACTCACGATTGGCAGGAATCGAGATATCCGCGATCTCTAGTTCGCGCAGAGCCGAACGAAGCGAATAGGGGCTTTCCCCCATGAACCGGCGCAGACACACTAAAACCTCGTTGCTTGGGGTGAAAGTAAATTCAAAGATCGCCTTTGCTTTCCAAAGAGCGCCCAAAACCATCTCCATTGATGTGCCGCTCTCTGACAGTTCAAAGCGTAGCCCGCCAGGAAAGCGATAAAACAGTCCGTCGCTACAGGCCTCGTGGCCGAATGTTTTTTCTATTTGGTCTTTGAGGGACATGTAGTGCTCACAAGGATTGGCAAAGACGATGTAACTCAAGTCAAGGGAGGGCTTTGGGCTGAAGGCTTGATGCTGAATGCCTTAGCCATGGTGGCCCAAGTGTCTTCAGATACGATCCCTATACGGCAGCGGCAACAGATTAGTACCAGCGTGTGCGATGGTCAACGACTACTCTCCCCAATTGAGATGATGCCCGGCGGCCTTGGTTATTTCATTTTACTGTGTGGCGCCATTTTGCTCGGGGCGATTCACTGCGGTGGGAAACTGGTGGTGCTTGAGACAGTTTAGTGCCTCTGTCTCGCTCATGCTTCAAGCTGCTTGGGCATCCCAATGAATCGTATTAGAGGCCAAGTCAGCGGTGTCAATGTCAATGTGTGAAAGTTATTTTTAATAGAATTAATGGCTTAAAATGTTGTCTTTGCGTGAGCCATGTCAGCTGAGGGGGGGGGAACGGCGTTTTATTAGAAACAAATCCAAGATATTAGAAGAGTAGTCAGCGCCGTTTCAGCAGCAGTCGCAGAAGAGGAAAAACAAAAAAGCCCCGATTGCTCGGGGCTTTGATGTAGGGTCACTGGCGGAGAGGGTGGGATTCGAACCCACGTAGGACTCGCGTCCTCCACTGATTTCGAGTCAGGGCCGTTAGGCCTCTCCGGCACCTCTCCGCTGCTCAGTGAGATGCGAATTCTACGGACGCCTTTTCGCCTTGTCAACGAATTTTTCTGAGGGAAAACGCCTGTTCTGGCTGTGCCACGGGTTTTCCTCCACTGATGTTGAATAGAAGCACCATGGCAAGCAAAACATGCTGTTGTAATGTATGGTGAAAGTTGTCTTCAGCGTGGGGAATGACCGATGTTTCAGGGACTGCCGGAACCAAGTCTTGTCAGTACCCGCTTCAGTGCCAATCTGGCCTGGCTGTTTGTCGAAGGGCCGTGGGATGCGGAGCGGGTCCGGCTGGCGCGGGATGTATTCGAGGAGGCGCGTGCGGTGCAACCTTTGCATGCGCCCTGGGGGCTGATCGTGGTGGTGCTGGGCAGTACGGTGTGTGCGCCTGATGCCCTGCTGTCACTGCGCGCGGCGGCTCAGCGCGATACCCGTTCGACCGGCCGGGTGGCCACCGCCTGGGTACTGGCGCCCGGTCTGGAAGGGCGCAGCGTGATGGAGGTGGTGCTGCATACCGTGTATGAAGACGTCGGTCCGCTGGAGGTGTTTACCAGCGAAGCCGCCGCCGAGGTCTGGATTCGCCAGCACCTGCAGGGGAAGCTAAAGGGCTGAGATGCTGCTGCCACCCGGCCAGTGAACGTTGCCAGGCGTCGTCTGCTGCCGCTTGGTTGGCCGCGCCCGTTTCGCGCTCGAAGCGGTGTCCGGCGCCCGCATAGACCTGCAGCGACTGCGCCAGTTGCAGCGCCAGTGCGGCTGGCAACGCATTATCCTTATCGCCATGCAGGACCAGTACCGGGCTGCTGTGGCGCTCAAGCACCGCGGCAAAGCGCCTCAGGTTTTGATCTGTGCCGGCACCGCTCAGCACACCGTAGTAACAATTCTCCGTCCTGACCCGGCCGGTGGCGGCCAGCCACAAGGCAAAATAGCCCCCGCTGGACAACCCGATGGTGCCCCGTGGTCGTCCCGCGACCTGGGGCTGCTGGCTGAGTTGCGTCAGGCTGTCGGCCAGATCCTGATAGAGCGGCTGGGCGCAGCGGGTGAAGGCGTCGCGCCGGGTCTGTGCCGTGATGCCGTCGGCGTCGAGAAGGGCCGGCAGCAGGACGGCATCGCCCTGATCGGCCTGGCGGCGGGCGTAGCGTTGGTCGGCTGTTTGAGGTCGCCGCTGGTATGCAGCAGCAGGATGTCCGGCCAGGGGCCGTCGCCCTGATCGGGGGGAGAAGCGGGGCCGGCAGCTGTGGCTGCCGACCGTGGCGGAGGCTCAGTAGGGGCGGTCGCCCAGGATGGTGGCGCGATGCATGATGCGGCGTGCCGGGCGATAGTCGTCGATGGCGTAGTGGATGGTGGAGCGGTTGTCCCAGAAGGCCACGTCGCCGGCCTGCCAGCGCCAGCGCAGGCCGAATTCCGGGCGGGACTGATGGGCAAAGAGGAAGGCCAGCAGGGCCTGGCTTTCTTCTTCCGGCAGTTCATTGATGGCGGTGGTGAAGCCGGCATTGACGAACAGGGCCTTGCGGCCGCTTTCCGGGTGGGTGCGTACCACGGGGTGGCTCAGCGGCGGGTGGGTGCGGCGGGTTTCCTCCCAGCGTTCGCGGTCGGCCGTGGTCAGGCCGAAGCGTTTCAGCGGGAAGGTCTTGGTGAAGTCATGCGTCGCCGTCAGGCCATCGAGCAGGGTTTTCAGTCGGTCGGACAACGCATCCCAGGCGGCAAAGCCGCTGGCCCACAGGGTATCGCCGCCCTGCGGGGGCAACTGGCGGGCGGCCAGCACGGCACCCAGGGGCGGGGTCTCGATGAAGGTGACATCGGTGTGCCAGATGGCATTGTCCTTGAGGTCGAAGGCTTCGGTGTCCAGCACCATGATCTGCCGGGCATCGGGGTGTTGTGGGTAAATCGGGTGGGTGTGCAGGTCGCCGAAGCGGGCGGCGAAGTCGCGCTGGGCCTGCGGGCTCAGGTCCTGGCCGCGAAAGAACAGTACCTGGTGTTCGACCAGGGCCTGGCGCAGTTGCTGCAGGGCTGGCGCATCCAGCGGCGCCGCCAGGTCGATGCCCTCGACGATGGCGCCCAGCGCCGGGGAGAGACGGGTCAGGGTAAGGCTCATCATGGGTCCTTGTTCAGTGTGTGCGCCGATACCACGGCGAGAGGGTGTTTTGCAGCAGGCGCAAGGCCAGTTCCAGGGCGAAGGCCACCAGCGCGATCACCAGAATGCCCAGTACCACGACGTCGGTGACCAGGAATTGCGCGGCGGATTGCACCATGAAGCCCAGGCCGCGCGTGGCGGCGACCAGTTCGGCGGCCACCAGGGTGGACCAGCCGGTGCCCAGGCCGATGCGGATGCCGGTCAGGATGTGGGGCAGGGCCTCGGGCAGGGTGACATGCCAGAGCAGCTGCCAGCGGCTGGCGCCGAGGGTCAGGGCGGCGCGGCGGCGCTCGGGGTCGGCATGAGCGACGCCATGGGCGCTGGCAATGATGACTGGCGCCAGAATGGCCAGGAAGATCAGCAGGATCTTGGACAGTTCGCCGATGCCGAACCAGATGACGATCAGGGGCAGGTAGGCCAGCGGCGGCACCGGGCGCCAGGCTTCGACCAGCGGGTCGAGCAGGGCGCGAGCCAGCGGGCTGGAGCCCATCAGCACGCCCAGCGGAATGCCCAGCAGGACCGCGGCACTCATGGCCAGCAGGATGCGTTGCAGGCTGGCCCAGAGGTGTTGCCACAGGGTGGCGTCCATGAAGCCATGGCTGGCGACCAGTTGCAGTTTGCTCAGCACGGCCTCGGGTGAGGGCAGGAACAGCGGGGCGATGCGACCGCTGTGTGCCAGCAGCCACCAGACGGCCAGCAGCAGTGCCAGGCTGGCGGTGCTCAGCACGGCGCCCGGCAGGGGGCGCCGTGGTTTGGCCACCGGGGCCGGCGTGGCGCTGAGCGTGGCCAGTGGCGCTCCTTCTTGCGGATAGGGGGTTTCCAGCAGATTCATGCGGCCTCCGCTTGTGTCGCCTGACGTTGACCGAACAGCGTGTCGAGCAGGTGTTCGCGCAGCGCGATGAACGTCGGGTCGGATTTGATGGCGCGGGCGGATTCCCCATCGCGGAAGCGCTGGCTGAATGTCGGCCGCAGGGTTTCGACCACCCGGCCGGGGCCGGGCGACATCAGCAGCAGCTCCGTTGCCAGGAACAGGGCTTCTTCGATGTCATGGGTGATCAGGAAGATGCGCCGGCCGCTCTGTGCCCAGACCTTGAGCAGCAGTTGTTGCATCTGCTCGCGGGTGAAGGCATCCAGGGCGCCAAAGGGTTCGTCCATCAGCAGGACGCGCGAGGCGCTGGCCAGTGCGCGGGCGATGCCGACGCGCTGGCGCTGGCCACCGGACAGTTGCCAGATCTGACGATCGCCGGCACCGGCCAGATCGACCAGTTGCAGGACCGATTCGGCTCGCTGGTGGCGCTGCGCACGCGGTACGCCCTGCAGTCGCAGGCCGAAGGCCACGTTGTCGCGCACATTCAGCCAGGGCAGCAGGGCATCGTGCTGAAAGACCACCGCGCGTGCCACATCCGGGCCGAGTACCGGCCGGCCGTCGAACTGTACCTGGCCCTGGGTGGGCTGCAGGAAGCCGGCCAGCAGGTTGAGCAGGGTGGTTTTGCCGCAGCCCGAGGGGCCGATGGCGACGGTCAGGTCCTGCTCGCCGATGTCGAGCGAGACATCGGCGAGCGCGGCCTGTGCCTGGCCCGGGTAGAAGACACTGGCGTGTCGGACGGAGAGGCTCATATCAGCGGGCTGCCTTGACGAACTGGCTGTTGATCCAGGGACTGTAGTCGGACTGCAGGCTGTCAACCTTGCCCTGGGCCTTGAGGAACTGGGCGGTATGGGTGACATCGCTGACGAACTGTTTTTGCAGGCGGACCAGCTGTTCACGTTGCCCCAGGAAGCGGTTGCCCTTCAGGCCGGCAATGACATCGGCCGGTGCGGCACCAGTCAGACGGCTGATTTTCTCCAGATTGGCCGTGTTGGCGATGAAGGCCTGCGGGTTGGCCTGATATTGGGCAATGGCGTCCAGCGAGACCTTGGTGAAGCGCTGGACGATTTCCGGGTGTTGCTCGGCAAAGTCCTTGCGCACAATCCAGATATCGTAGGTCGGGCCTCCCCACTGGGCGACCTGGCTGGAGCTGGTCAGGACTTTTCCGCTGACCTTGACCTTGCCCAGTGCCGGGTCCCAGACATAGGCCGCGTCAATGTCGCCGCGCTGCCAGGCGGCGGTGATTTCGCTTGGCCGCAGGTTGATGATGTTGACCTTGCTGGCGTCGATGTTCCAGTGCTTGAGGGCGGTCAGCAGGCTGTAATGCGCCGTGGAGACGTAGGGGACGGCGACTTTCTTGCCGATCAGGTCCTGGGGCTTGCTGATTTTGCTGCCGTTGCGTACCACCAGGGCTTCGGCATCGCCGATTTCATCGGCGACCAGGAAGGCCTGAATCGGCAGGCCGCGGCTGGCGGCGGCGGCCAGGGGGCTGGAGCCGATGTTGCCGATGACGACATCGCCGGAAGCGACGGCGGCGATGACTTCGGCGCCGCTTTCGAATTTACGCCAGTTGATGGTGCTGCCGGTGGCTTTTTCGTAGGCGCCATCGGCCTGGGGAATCTTGGTCGGGTCAATGCCGGTTTGATAGCCGACGGTGATGCTGTCGCCGGCGGCGGCCAGGGTGGTGCTCAGGCTCAGTGCGCCGAGCAGCAGTACGCGGGTAGTCCAGTGCCTCATTCTTTCTCTCCTTGCAGGGTTTTATTGTGACGACTGTGGTCAATCTAGCAACCAAATGATCTAAAGAAAAAGAACTTAATCTCATTTGCTTATATAAAACAGTGGGACATGGCAGGAGGAGGGCGGCGGCGGGCAAAAAAAAACGCCATGCCGGCAGGCATGGCGTGTCAGTGTCGCGTTTCGGATGCTCAGTGCTTGAGCTCGTTTTCCCACTTGGCCACGACGGCGGTGGCAATCGAGTTGCCCATCACGTTGGTGGCGGAGCGGCCCATGTCCAGGAAGTGGTCGATGCCGAGGATCAGCAGCAGGCCGGCTTCCGGGATGTTGAATTGCGGCAGCATGGCGGCAATCACCACCAGCGACGCGCGCGGCACACCGGCCATGCCCTTGGAAGTCACCATGAACATCAGCAGCATGGTGATTTCCTGGGTCAGGGTCAGCGGGATATTGAAGGCCTGCGCCAGGAAGATGGTGGCGAAGGTGCAATACATCATCGAGCCGTCAAGGTTGAACGAGTAGCCCATCGGCAGCACGAAGCTGGCGATCTTGTTGGAGACGCCGAAGCGTTCCAGTTGCTCGAGGGTCTTCGGATAGGCGGCTTCGGAGCTGGCGGTCGAGAAGGACAGCAGCAGCGGTTCGCGGATCGAGCGCACCAGGGTCAGGACGCGCGGGCCGATGAACAGGAAGCCGATGAAAATCAGCAGGGTCCACAGCAGGCCGATCGACAGGTAGAACTCGCCGAGGAACTTGCCATAGGTGCCGAGGATGGCCAGGCCATCCTTGGTGACGGTGGCGGCCAGGGCGGCGAAGACGGCGACCGGGGCCACGGCCATGACGTAGCCGGTGACTTTCAGCATGACATGGGCGGCAACGTCCATCAGATCGACCAGCAGCTTGGCGCGTTCGCCCAGGGCTGCGCAGGCGGTGCCGAAGAACAGCGAGAACACCACGATCTGCAGGATTTCGTTGTTGGCCATGGCTTCGAACACGCTCTTGGGGAAGGCGTGGGTGATGAAGTCCTTGACGCTCATGGCGCTGGCCTTGATGCCGGCATCGGCGTGCAGGTCAGGCAGCGGCAGGTTGACGGCCACACCCGGCTTGAACAGGTTGACCATGATCAGGCCCAGGGTCAGCGACAGCAGCGAGGCCGAGATGAACCACATCAGGGTCTTGGCACCGACGCGGCCCACGCTCTTGCCATCGCCCATGCGGGCAATGCCGGCCACCAGGGTGGTGAAGACCAGCGGGGCGATGATCATCTTGATCAGGCGCAGGAAGATGTCGGTCAGCATGCCGACGTTGTCGGCGAAGGACTTGAGTGCAGCAGGGTCCGTCGTGCCGGAGCGGACGAACATCCCGGTCAGGATGCCCAGTACCATGCCGAGCAGGATGAACAGGGTGAGTTTCTTTGACTTCATGAGTGTGTTGTGTCCCTTGAGATAGCATGTTCCATTAAACGTCGTTGCCTGGAGCTGGCTGTTATGGTTATGGCGCTGTCTGGCGCTGTGGCAACGACGAACCGTGCCTCGGTCAATGTATTGATATTGTTCTGATAAGAGGCGAGGAAAACTCTGAAAGAGCTAGGGGGCGATTATAGACATCCTGCTGCGAGCTGTCTTCATATCTGGTATGGCAACCATACTTTTATGCATAACCTGCAGTTTTTTTGCCACGAAGCCCGCTTTCTTGGCATGAAAATTACTCAAATGGCATTGCCGGGGAATATTCGATCCGAATAAGGATTTTTGAATGCATGCCTCCCCCTGCGGCGCCCGGCACCGCAGGGGGGAGAGGTCATCGTTTGAACCAGCGACGCAACAGGGCCGGCTGGTTGAATACCAGCGCCGAAGCAATGAACAGCAGGGCAATCCAGGCGTGCAGGCCGACGCGCTCGCCGCCAATGAAGGCGCCGATCAGGACGCCGACCAGCGGTACCAGGTAGTTGGTCAGTGAGGTGAAGACCGAGCCGGCCATCTGGATCAGGCGGGCAAACATCAGATAGACGATGCCGGCGCAGAAGACGCCGAGAATCAGCAGGGACAGCAGGGTCTGATGGCTGACATGCAACTGCCAGGGCCGGTCGATGATCAGCGCCAGCACGATCAGCGGCAAGGCGGCCAGCGCCAGGATGTTGCGCACGGTGATGACCGGCGACAGATTGCCCAGGCGGTTGAACATCAGCAGGCTGACCGAGACGCTGGCGGCAGAGCCCAGCACGGCCAGTTCGCCCAGCAGGTTGTCTGCCCAGTTGCCCGACAGGCCGGGGGCGACCAGGATCACGATGCCGACAAAGCCGGCGGCCACGCTGGTGATCGAGGACAGGCTCCAGTGTTTGCCCTGGACAAAGGCCGGTGCCAGCAAGATGGTGAAGATCGGAATGGTGCCCATCAGGATCGAGGCCACGCTGCTCTCCACGCGTGCCTGGCCCCAGCCGAGCAGGAACAGCGGCAGCAGGGCTTCGAAGAAGGCCAGCAGCAGATAGGTGGGCAGCAGGCGACGGGCTGCCACGGCGGCATGGCGGCGCTCATCCGGCATGAACAGGCCGATGCCGGCCAGGGTCAGGGCACCGATGGCCGCCCGGCCGGCCGCCAGGGTCAGCGGCGGCAGTTCGTGAATCACGATCTGGTTGAAGATGAATTGGGCCCCCCAGATCAGGGCAATGGCCATCAGCATCAGGTAATGCATTGGGCTGGGTGTTTTGTGCATGAAAGGCTTTCTCGCAAAAAATGAAAAAACGCGCCCGCCCTCCATGTTGCCACAGGGAGGGTCGGGGGCCTTCCGGTTTAATCTCAGATGCCGGCTTGCTGCACCGGGTACGGTTGTCCGATCAGAACCGGTAATACGTCGGACATGTCGGCCGGATTGGCCGTGGTGTAAAAACGGTAGTCATGGGGCTGGGCAGGCATCTTGCCAGCCAGCAGCGCCACGGCGCGGCGGGCAATGGCGTCCGCCGGGTCATCCAGTATCACGTCGGGGCCGGCGATCTCGCGGATCAGCGGTGCCAGAAACGGATAGTGGGTACAGCCCAGAACAATGTGGTCGACATTTTCTGTCAGTAAAGGTTCGATCACCTGGCGCACGGTGTCTCGCGCCTGTGCGCTGTCGAGGTCGCCGGACTCGACCTGTTCGACCCAGCCGGTGCCGGGACGGGGCAGGACTTCCACCTTGCCTGCATGGCGCTGCAGCAGGGAGCGGAAGCGGGCACTTTTCAGCGTGAATTCGGTGGCCAGCACGGCAATGCGACCGGTGCGGCTGGCTGCGGCCGCCGGCTTGACCGCCGGCTCGATGCCGATGATCGGCAGGGGCAGGGCCTGGCGCATGGCATCGACGGCGGCGCTGGTGGCGGTATTGCAGGGCACGATCAGAATGGCCGCGCCCTGATCGGCCAGGAAGCGGCCGATGCGCAGGCTGCGCTCGGTCAGTTGCTCGCGGGTTTTTTCGCCGTAGGGCAGGTAGGCCTGGTCGGCGAAATAGCTGACCGGCCACTGTGGCAGGGCCCGGGTCACGGCACGCCAGACCGAGAGCCCGCCCAGGCCGGAGTCGAACATGGCAATCATGGTCAGTTGTGCTTGATCACGATCTTGGGGAACTTGCTGCTGAAGTCCTGCGCCTGTTCGCCGACCTTGACGGCGACACGCTGCGCCAGCTCGCGATAGCTGGCAGCGGCGGCGCTGTCCGGGGCGCTGACCACGGTCGGGCTGCCCTGGTCGGTGGCGGTACGGATGGCGATATCCAGCGGCAGCGAGCCCAGCAGCTCGACGCCATATTCGCTGGCCATGCGCTCACCGCCGCCGCTGCCGAAAATGTGTTCGGCGTGGCCGCAGTGCGAGCAGACATGAATGGCCATATTCTCGACCAGCCCGAGGATCGGCACGCCGACTTTTTCGAACATCTTGAGGCCCTTGCGGGCATCGAGCAGGGCAATGTCCTGCGGGGTGGTGACGATCACGGCGCCGGTGACCGGGACTTTCTGGGCCAGGGTGAGCTGGATGTCGCCGGTACCCGGGGGCAGGTCGATCACCAGGTAGTCGAGGTCGTCCCACTGGGTGTCATTGAGCAATTGCTGCAGTGCCTGCGAAACCATCGGGCCGCGCCACACCATGGCCTGGTCGGTGTCGACCAGGAAGCCGATCGACATGACCTGCACGCCATGGCTGAGCACCGGCTTGATGTGCTTGCCGTCCGGCGACTCGGGGCGACTGCCGGTCACGCCCATCATCAGCGGCTGCGACGGGCCGTAGATGTCGGCATCCAGCAAACCGACGCGAGCGCCTTCGGCGGCCAGTGCCAGCGCCAGGTTGACGGCGGTGGTGGATTTGCCGACGCCGCCCTTGCCGGAGGCCACGGCGATGATGTTCTTGATGCCGGGAATCAGCGGCACGCCACGCTGGGCGGCATGGCTGATCACCTGGCTGCTGACGTTGATGGTCAGCGGGCGTCCTTCCGCCACCTCGGCCAGTGCGGTCTCGAACTGCGCGCGTACTTTGCCCAGGCGGCTGTTGGCCGGGTAGGGCAGGACGACATCGAAGCGGATGCCTTGCGCGTCGTGCTGCAGGTTCTTGCAGCGGTAGGCTTTGCGGGTAATCGGGTCGATCTGGCTGGCCAGAATGGTATCGATCTGCTTGCTCATGGTGTGTGCTCGGTGCCGTGGACGTGTGGTGTAATACCCGAGTATTTTACTCAAATTATTGCGTTGCGTCAGGCCTGATTTTAGCGCGATTCAGCTGGCGTTCGCTGCCATTTTGTCGGACTTGGCTGAATGACGGCGGGTCTGGCCGGAGGCAAGATGGGGGTGACTGCGTTGTCTGTCGGACAGTATATCGTCGATTCGTTTGATGTGATACAATCTAAGTCGTTGAATTTAAGCGTCATGCCCGGTTTTTGCTTCGGGCACGCTGGAGGCCGGCCCGGAGGGGAGCGGCCTCTTTGTTCTTTTTCGAAAGGTTTGTCATGCAGAAACACGCGGCGCTCTCTCCCGCTACCCTGTTGTTCCCGCTCGCTCTGGTTTTGTTCGAATTCTCGGTTTACATCGCCAATGACATGATTCAGCCCGGCATGCTGGCCGTGGTGCGTGAATTCGGTGTCGATGCCTCCTGGGTGCCGACCTCGATGACCGGTTTCCTGCTCGGCGGCGCCTTGCTGCCCTGGCTGATGGGGCCGCTGTCCGATCATATCGGCCGTCGTCCGGTCATGCTGTGGGGTGTGGCGTTCTTTATTCTCGCCTGCCTGGGCAGCCTGTGGTCGCATGACATCATCAGTTTCATGGTGCTGCGCGTGTTGCAGGGTATGGGGCTGTGCTTCATTTCGGCAGTCGGCTACGCCACCATTCAGGAAGCGTATGAAGAACGTGCCGCAGTCAAGGTGACGGCGTTGATGGCCAATGTGGCGCTGATTGCGCCGCTGGTTGGTCCGGTAGCCGGTGCGGCCATGGTGAATGTCTGGCCCTGGCGCGCCAGTTTCCTGGTGATTGCGGTTTTCGCGGCGATTTCGTTCGTGGGCCTGATTGCTTCGATGCCGGAAACCGTGGTGCGCGGCGAGCAGGCCTTCAGTGCCGGCAAGCTGGCACGTGATTACCGCACCGTGTTCGCCAATCGCCGCTTTGTCGCCTCTGCCCTGTGCATTCCGCTGCTGGCGCTGCCGCTGCTGGGCTGGATTGCGTTGTCGCCGGTGATGCTGGTGCAGGATGCCGGCATGTCGATCCTGCAGTATGGCCTGTGGCAGTTGCCGGTGATCGGCGCGTTGATCGCCGGCAATCTGTTGCTGGTCAAGTTCGGCGACCGCTGGCCGCTGGGCCACTCGGTGGCCGTTGGTCGTCTGCCGGCCCTGGCGGGGGTGGCAGTGATTGTGGCCGGGGTCTTGTTTCCGGCCGTGAAGTTCTATTTCCTGATTGCCGGCATGAGCCTGATTACCCTGGGTGAGGGCCTGGCTTTTGCCGTACTGTACCGTTTTGCCCTGACGGCGACGGATATCGCCAAGGGGGCCGTGGCAGCCAGCATGACCATGATCTCGATGGCGGTTTACGCTTGCGGGATCGAGGGGCTGAAAAAGGCCTATCTGCAAGGGGGCTATGCCGGATATGCCCTGCTGGTACTGGTGCTGGCGCTGATGTTCTTCCTTCTGTCGCGCCGCATGGTGGGGGTGGCCATGGCCGACCGCGCACCGGGCGGTCGTCTGGCAGAAAAGGGCGCGTGATCGGTGCCTGCCGCTGCTGTTATACTGGAACGCTGTAAGTTACCGCTAAAAGGACGAAAACAATGACAAGCAAACGCAAGATTCTGGTGACCAGTGCACTGCCCTATGCCAACGGTGCCATCCACCTCGGTCATATGGTCGAGCACATCCAGACCGATATCTGGGTTCGGTTCCAGAAGATGCGTGGCCATACCTGTCACTATGTTTGCGCCGACGATACGCACGGTACGCCCATCATGCTGGCGGCCGAGAAACAGGGCATGAAGCCGGAGGCGCTGATCGAGCGCGTGCGCGGCGAGCACTTGGCGGATTTCAGCGGTTTCCATATCGGCTACGACAACTATTACAGCACCAACTCGCCGGAAAACAAGGCGTTTGCCGAGCAGATCTATCTGGCACTGCGTGCCAATGGCAAGATCGCCAGCCGCACCATCGAGCAGCTCTACGATCCGGAAAAGAACATGTTTCTGCCGGACCGCTTCGTCAAAGGCGAGTGCCCTAAGTGTGGCGCCAAGGATCAGTACGGTGACAACTGCGAAGTGTGCGGCGCCACCTATGGCCCGACCGAACTGAAGCATCCCTATTCGGTGGTTTCCGGTGCCAAGCCGGTGCTGAAGAGCTCGGAGCATTATTTCTTCCGTCTGGGCGATTGTGCCGACTTCCTGAAGAAGTGGACCGCCGGCAGCTCGCGTCTGGCCGATGGTCGCGAACTGCCGCACCTGCAGCCCGAGTCGCTCAACAAGATGAATGAGTGGATTGAAGGCGGCCTGCAGGATTGGGATATTTCGCGTGACGCGCCGTATTTCGGTTTCGAGATTCCGGATGCGCCGGGCAAGTATTTCTATGTCTGGCTGGATGCGCCGATCGGCTACATGGCTTCGTTCAAGAATCTGTGCGATCGCAGCGGTCTGGACTTCGACGAGTACTTCGGGCCGGATTCCAAGGCCGAGCTGGTACATTTCATCGGCAAGGACATCCTGTATTTCCACGCCCTGTTCTGGCCGGCGATGCTGAAGTATGCCGGTCTGCGTGCGCCGACCAGCGTTTTTGCCCACGGCTTCCTGACCGTGGATGGTCAGAAGATGTCCAAGTCGCGCGGGACGTTCATTACCGCCAAGAGCTATCTGGATTGTGGTCTGAATCCGGAGTGGATGCGCTATTACATTGCCGCCAAGCTCAATGCCCGCATCGAGGACATCGACCTGTCGCTGGAAGATTTCATTGCCCGCGTCAATTCGGATCTGGTTGGCAAGTACATCAACATCGCCTCGCGTGCTGCCGGTTTCATCAGCAAGCGCTTTGCCGGCAAGCTGGCGCCGTCGCTGGCTGATACCGCGCTGCTGCAGTCCCTGCAGGCGGCCAGCGAGGAGATCGCCGCCGCCTTCGAGGCACGGGAGTATGCCCGTGCGCTGCGTGACATCATGGCGCTGACCGATCAGGTCAATGGCTATGTGGATGCCAACAAGCCCTGGGAGCTGGCGCGTCAGGAGGGCAGCGATGCCCGTCTGCACGAGGTGTGCAGCGTGCTGATCAATGCCTTCCGCCTGCTGAGCATCTTCCTCAAGCCGGTCCTGCCGAAGCTGGCGGAAAACGTCGAGGGCTTCCTGCAAGTGGCGCCGCTGCGCTGGGAAGATGCGGCGACCCTGTTGCTGGGGCATGAGATCCGTCCGTATCAGCATCTGATGACTCGGGTGGAGCAGTCGCAGATCGATGCCCTGATCGTGGCCAACAAGCAGTCGATCGAGGCGGCCAAGCCGGCGTCCAGCCTGGAGCCGCTGGCCCCGACCATTGGTATCGAGGATTTTGCCAAGCTGGATCTGCGCGTCGGCAAGGTGCTGGATTGCCAGTTTGTCGAAGGCTCCAGCAAGCTGCTGCAGTTCACCGTCGACCTCGGTTTCGAGCAGCGCAATATCTTCTCCGGTATTCGCAAGAGCTATGCAGATCCGGCTAAGCTGATCGGCCGCAATGTGATCGTGGTCGCCAACCTGGCGCCGCGCAAGATGCGTTTCGGGGTGTCGGAAGGGATGATTGTCTGCGCCGGGCTGGACGAGGAGCATGACTTCCATCTGCTGGATGTCGATGCCGGCGCCTTGCCGGGCTGGCGTCTCAGTTAAGTTTGTGCCGCACGAAGAACAAAAGCCCTGGCCTTGTGCCAGGGCTTTTGTTATTTGATTTGTCAATTTGGCACAATCTTGCCGTCACATTGTTTGATTATGCTTATATTAGAGCTAAATGGAACTTGACTTGAAGCTTGATGTCGAATTAGTTTAAGCGTTGAGTTCAACGATCGTAAATACACAGTTTTTGATGGACCATAATAAAAAGGTGAAATATGAAAATCAGCCAATTGCAACCCGGTCACAAGATTCTTGAGCATCGCGACAGCGGTGAAGTGATTCATTACGAAGTCGTCAGCGTCTCCCAGGTGGGCAAGATGTTTGAAGTGACCTTCCGTACGGTTTCCGGTCTGGCATCGGCCTTGTATCCGGCCAACGCATTCATTTCCGCGGCCGCCTGAGCGACCGTCACGACCGACCGCTCCGCGTCGGTTTTTCCTCCGTTTCAACCGTCATCCCGTTCTCCCCTCCCGGCTGCTGTCGCGAGGGGATTTTCATGTCGTACAGATAAAAAAATGGCCGCGCGTGGCGGCCATGACAAGAGGGTTACTACGGATGCAGAGAGATAACAAGCGACCTCACGCCTCCCGAGAAATCCGGTGAGCCGATGTCACTGTCTCCAATATAGGGGGGCACTGTTGCTGGATTATGTAGCCCAAGTAAACGTCAGGTAAAAATAATCCAGATATTTCTGGACAGTCAGATCCTTCAATGTTAAGATGATTTTCTTATGACGCGGGGTGGAGCAGTCTGGTAGCTCGTCGGGCTCATAACCCGAAGGTCGTAGGTTCAAATCCTGCCCCCGCAACCAAGAATTCCAAAAAACCCGTTACGCTTGCGTAACGGGTTTTTGCTTTTGTGTCTCTGCAAGGGCAGGCAGGCAAGAAAAAAGCGGATTGTCCGGGGACAATCCGCTTTGCTCGTCTGGCGGGGCATTCAGTCTTGCTGAACAGCCTTCCGGACAATGAAGCGTTCATTCTTCTCGATGTGATTCAGGAACATCAGCAGGCGTTCGTACAGCGGATTGGCCTGATCGCCAAACCTTGCTGCCATCAGCTCGCCAATTTCCTGCACCGTCCGCGTGCCATCAATGCTGAGAAACGCATGGCTGGCCTGGTCATCCAGCGAAGTGCGGCGATAAGCCGGAATCTTGAATTTCAGCTTGCGTACGAAACGCTGGATCCAGTGATCCTGCTTGCGCAGGATCGTGACGATGCGGCGGTCATCGATCTCGTAATCCAGTCCGGCCTTGATTTCGTAAACCACGTCCAGTGGATTGTTGTGTTCCATGACCGCCTCCTGCTTACTTCTCAGCCTGATGATGCGAGGTCTTGGCGAGTACCAGCGGCAGAACCGTCAGCACGCACAGGACCGCCAGCAGCACGATGGCCATTTCATTGCTGGCCACAAAGCCCACCGGATCCTTCAGGTTGATGATGCCGGATACCTGCAGGATGATGCCGATCAGACCGATGATCGAACCACCGGCTACCAGGCCGGACGACAGGCTGACGCCGTGCGCCACCTTGGCATCTTTTTCTGCTTCGCTCTTGGCGGTCTTTTCGACAATCACGCGCAGCAGCGAACCCACCAGGATGATCGAGGTGGTGGAGATCGGCAGGTAGAAACCGATGGCGATGGTCATGATCGGCAGTTCCAGGAAGAACAGTACCAGTGCCATGAACACACCGACGAAGATCATCACCCACGGCAGCTTGCCGGACATGATGCCCGAGGTCAGGGTGGCCATCAGGTTGGCTTGCGGCAGACCGAACTGGGCATCCGCGCCCGTGTTGGCCAGCTGCTTGGACAGCACCATGATGGTACCAACGACCACGATGACACCAACGATACTGGCCAGCGCGTAGAAGCGCTGCATTTCGTTCTTGCTGCCGCCGATGATGTAGGTCACCTTCTGGGTCTGCATGTAGCCACCGGCGATGGAGACGGCCACAACGATCAGGCTGCCGAACAGCAGCAGTGCCTTGTTGTCGGCCAGGCCATGCCAGCCCATGCTGACGAAGGTCATGGTGACGATCACCAGCGAGGCGATGGTCATGCCGGATACCGGCAGGTTGGAGGTACCGATGGTACCGGTCAGACGACCCGAAACGATCACGAACAGTACCATCAGGATCAGGCACAGTACGGTACCGATGATGGCCATGGCCACATTGCCTTCGGAGCCGACGAAGCCGGCCACAAAGGAAATCACGGCACCGGCCAGCAGGATCTTCAGGAACTGGGTGTCCTTGCTGTCACCGGCACTGGTCTTGGCGCCCAGGGTTTCCTTGATGGAGCCGACGATGACCGGGATCAGCTTGATGGCACCGATAATGCCACCGCACAGCATCATGCCAGCGCCGATGTACTTGACGTACGAGCTGGCAATGACGCCAACCGGCATGCCTTGAACGGCCACATGACCCTTGTTCCATACCATCAGACCCGGGGCAGCCATGTCAGAGAAGTAGCCGATCAGCGGGATGATGGCGAAGTTCGACATGATCGAGCCGGCGAACATGGTCAGCGAGATCTTCAGACCGACGATGAAGCCGATACCCAGCAGCAGCGGGTTGACTTCCATTTCGAAGCGGTACTTGTAGGCCTGGGTGCCAATGTAGCTCATGACATTGTTGACCCAGCCGAAGACTGCGCTGGTCACGGCGGTGATCACGCCACCGATGCCGAAGCCGATACCCATGTACTTGAGCGATTCACCACCGGAGTCAGATGCCACCAGGGTTTCCGAGATGGCCATCGATTCCGGATACATCAGCGAGCCATGCTCGTCGACGATCAGGTAGTTGTGAACGATCGAGGCAACACCAATCCCGAACAGTACACCGCCCACACCGGCCAGCAGGCCTTCGAGGAAGGAGAACTGACTGCCGATCAGCAGGATCGACGGCAGGACGAAGATCATACCGCTGGCAACCGATTCACCCGCGCTGGACATACCTTGAATCAGGTTCTTGCCCAGGATGCCGTTCTTTCTGGCGAACATGTTCACCAGACCGGTACCCAGAATGGCGCCAGGGATCCCCGCCGCGACGGTCAGACCGGCCTTCATGCCCGAGTAAGCCGTCGATGCAGCAAAGACGGCAGCGAGAATCAGACCGATGATGAAGACGACCATGCCTCCACCGAGCGTGGAGGTGCCTGTGACGTAAGGAACATAGTCCTTACCGGCCATGCCTCCATATGCACCTTTCGGCAGCTCTTTTTTCATTTGTGACTCCGTGATATCCAAACAATTGAATGAGCCAGGCGACAGGGGCATCTCATCTGGGGCAGCGGCTGGTACGGCTGAACCGCTGACCTGTGTATCAGTAAAGCTTCCCTGTGCCAGTGTGTTGCCTGGCTAGCCGTGATGGGGCAGACAGCGAGTACGGCCACTACCCCATTTCGGACAGGTGCGATGCTAACGCGCTTTGGCCGATTCCGACAGCCGTGGAAAATCCTGTCAGTCAGCCTTTGGCGAAGAATTTTCCCTGTCGATTGGCTGACCGTGCTGCCAGCCCGGCGAGTAGCGGACCCGGCCGCGGTTCCGCTGCCAGGCGCTGTGGGCTCCCCATGTCAGATCAGGCGTGCGTGTAATGCGCCCAGCGAATTTTTGCATGCGTTTTTTGCATGAATGTCACCGCTTCACCAGACCGCCGCCTGCGGCGCGTGACGGTCAGTGCGTTGTTTTGCAACTTTATGAATTTGAAAGAGAAATTTGACTTTGCGGCCTTGGGGGCGTGGCAGGGAAGGCCGTTTGTCTGACACGAACGGCAGCGAGAGGGCCGGGAAATATGATTAATGTCAGATGTTGGTGACATGACGCAGCGCCATGCCGACAGGATCAGTCTCTGAAAGTTCACCCTGCACAGGGCGAGACCACGATGATCATCCGTTTCCGGGCGCCGATCCGCTCGTGGAGCATGCCGGGTTTCCACAGATGGGGGCAGTGTCTGCGCCGCACCAGTCTGCCTTGCTGTCATGGCTCAAAAATGAACCTGTATGTCGCAAAAACATAAATCGTTTTTTGATTATGTTGCATGGAAGCCGCGTATTGCTGTCTCTGCGGCTCGCTGATGAAATCAACCAGATGATTCCCCTCCCTTGGTAGCATCTGGCCAGATTAATCAATTGTTTGGCAGGATGCTGCGCAATGCCTGCCTTGGTGCGGCGAGGGGCGAAATGCCCGCGGCGCATATCGGGCGGTTCGGGAGGGGGGGCGCCGGATGTCAGGACGATCAGATGTTGTGTGGCGGGTGATGCCGATCAGCCCGCGTGGTCGCGGCGGAAAACCCACTGATCGTCGTCAGACGCGGCCTGGCAGAAAGCATAGCCTTCGGCATCGAAGGCTTTGAGTTGCTCCGGATCGTCGATCTGGCGATCTACCGCCCAGCGCACCATCAGGCCGCGTGCGCGCTTGGCATGGAAGCTGACCACCTTGTACTGCGCCCCCTTCAGATCCTGAAAGACCGGTGTGACGATGCGCACGCCCAGTTTGGCGGTTTTGACCGACTTGAAGTACTCGTTGGAGGCCAGGTTGACCAGCACCGGCACCGGGTCCTGCGCCAGGCGTGCCTTGAGCTGCTCGGTGATTTGCTCACCCCAGAAGGCGTACAGATCCTTGCCGCGCGGATTGGCCAGCCGGGTGCCCATTTCCAGCCGGTAGGCCTGCATCAGGTCCAGCGGCCGCAGGCAACCGTACAGACCGGACAGAATGCGCAAGTGATCTTGCAGCCAGCTCAGTTGCTGCTCATTCAGACTGGCGGCATCCAGCCCCTCGTAGACATCACCCATGAAGGCCAGTACAGCCTGCTTGGCATTTTCCGGGGTAAACGGGGGCTGCCAGTCGTGGAAGCGACCGACATTCAGCACGGCCAGGGCATCGCTGATCGACATCAGTGCGGCCAGGTCAGCCGGAGACAGGGTACGCAGAACGCGGATCAGTTCCGCGCTCTGGTTCAGCAGCTCGGGCTGGCTGAATTGTGCAGTGTGGGCGGGCGTATCGTAGTCCAGGGTTTTGGCCGGAGAAATCACCATTAACATGGTTGGGTCCTTCATTGGATTGACTGGCAAACTGTCTGGCATTCTATAAGCTGTTTTGATTTGGAAAAAGGATTAATGATGCGGGCATTGCTGCAAAGGGTGTCGTGTGCCTCGGTCACCGTCGATGGCCGGGAAACTGGGCGGATCGGCACGGGGCTGCTGGTGCTGGTCGGTATTGAAGCGGCGGATGGCGAGGCGGATATCGACTGGCTGTGCCGCAAGATCAGCCAGCTGCGCATCTTCAATGATGAGGCCGGTGTGATGAATCGTTCTGTGCAGGAGGTGGGGGGCGATGTGCTGGCGGTCAGCCAGTTCACACTGTATGCCAGTGTACGCAAGGGCAATCGTCCGTCTTACTCGCGTGCCGCCGCGCCGAGCATTTCTCTGCCTCTGTTCGAGCGCTTTGTTGCTGAGCTGTCGCAGGTCATGGGGCGGCCGGTACCCACCGGGGTGTTTGGGGCGGACATGCAGGTGGCGCTGGTCAATGACGGTCCGGTGACGCTGTGGCTGGACTCCAGGGATCCTGACTAGAAATATTGAATTTCAAATTGGTATGCCATACTTGAAGTCATCGCCCGGATGGACCGCCATGACCCGATATCTGCGCCGTGTGCTGCTTTGCTGCGGGCTGTCGCTGATGACTGCCGCATCGGCCGATCCTGCGCGTCTGGTTCGACTGGCCACGCTGGAGTGGCCGCCGTATAACAGTGCAGCCTTGCCGGCCGGGGGATTCAATACGGCCCTGGTGCGCGAGGCCTTGCGTCTGTCGGGCTATCGGCTGGAGGTGGTGACCCTGCCCTGGAACTCGGCGGTCTACAAGGGGCTGCACGATCCGCGTTTTGACGGCTATTTCCCGGAGTATGTCTCGCCTGCCGTGCGCCGCAACTGTTTCCTGTCGGAGCGCGCCGGCGAGAGCCCGGTGGTGCTGGCCAAGCGCACAGGCAAAGACTATCTCGTGCGCGGGGTGACGGATCTGCGGCATTATCTGGTGGGGGTGGTGAACGGCTACAACAATACCGAGGCCTTTGATGCCAATGTGGCCAAGGGCGTGCAGCGCGTCGATGTGGCCGCCTCCGATGAGCAGAATCTGGTCAAGCTGGTGCATGGCCGGGTGGATCTGATCATCATCGATCGTTATGTGATGCAATGGCTGCTGAGCAACAGCGCCCGACTGGCCGGCATCGGCAGCAAGGTGCAGACCATGGAGCCGCCGCTGCAGGTACAGGGCTTGTATGTCTGCTTCAAGCGGGAGAGCCGCGGACAAAAGCTGGCCGACCGCTTTTCTGCCGGCTTGAGGCAAATCGATGTCGATCGGTTTACTGCCGATTATCTGGCCGGCCTGCCGCATTGAGGCGCCGCCAACAAAAAAGGACTGCCAGGCAGTCCTTTTTTGTTGCGCCGACCGGCGGGTCACAGGCCGTTGATGACCACGACCTGACCAGGGTGCAGTCTGTTGAGCTGATCGGGGTCGTTCAGCTTTTGCAGCTGGGTCCGGTCAATGCCGAAGCGCCGGGCGATGCTGTAGACCGTATCGCCACGTTGCACCACATACTGTGCCGGTTGTGCCGAGGCCTGGCTGTTGCCGAGCGTGACGGCCTTGTCGGCGACATTGTCGCTGACCTGCTGACTGGCGCGGGATTTCAGCTGCAACACTTGCCCAAGGCGGACATTGTTGCTGGTCAGGCCATTGAGCAGCTTGAGGTCGGACACGGACAGGTTGTTGCGGCGAGCGATGTTGTAGAGGGTATCGCCGGGCGCCACGATGTGCTGGCTGGCCGATGCCTGTGCCATCTGCGGAACCGGATCGGCCATGGCCACGCGGATCACGTTCGGGCTGGCCGGACGGTTGCTGCCGGGGTTGTCAGAGGGGGGGGAGACAGGCTCAGCGGCCAGCGCTGCAATGGCATCCGTCGTGGCGACCCGGGTCGGGGCGCTTGCGGCGGCGGGGGCCGGGCTGCTGACGTTTGCTGACGGGGCCATGCTGACCGGCGCCGGGCTGGTGGCCTGAGCGACCAGCAGCGGCGGCGTGGCCTTGACCGGCGGCGCGACATTGACGGCCTGCGGCGCAGCGTCAGTTGTCGTGGCCGGTTCGTTCATCGCCAGCTGGGTGTCGGCGACCGGCAGAGGCTGCAGGTCATTGACGCCACTCTTCATCGAAATCAGTACCGGGCGACCTGCCGGCAGAGTACTGCTGCTCAGGTGGTTGACACTGAGCAGCTGCGCGCTGCTCATGCCGGTACGACCGGCCAGATCGACGACCGACTCGTCGCCGCTCGGGGTGTACACCTGCCAGCTCAGCAAAGGTTTGTCCCATTTGGCCAGGTTGGCCTGGAAGCGATCAACGGCATGCGTGGGCAGCAGCATCTGGCGCCCGGTCTTGTAGGCAAACACCGGCAGATTGAAGGCCGGGTTCAGCTCCATGAATTCGCTGACCGAAATGCCGGCGAGACGAGCCGCCAGATCGATGTCCATGTGGCGGCCAGGGCTGACCGCGACGAAATAGGGCTTGTAGGGGAATTTGTCCAGACGGACGCCGTAACTGGCCGGATCGGCCAGCAAATCGCGGATGGCCAGCAGCTTCGGTACGTAGCTGCGGGTCTCGGCCGGCATGCGGACGTTTTCATAGGTGACCGGCAAGCCGGCTGCCTGAGTCCGGGCAATGGACTTGGCCAGGTTGCCCTCCCCCCAGTTGTAGGCGGCGAGCGCAAAGCTCCAGTCACCGAACTGGGCATACAAGGTTTGCAGATAATCCAGTGCGGCATTGGTCGCGGCGGTGACATCGCGGCGACCGTCATACCACCAGGTCTGCTCCAGACCATACTGACGGCCCGTCATCGGCATGAATTGCCAGAGTCCGGCGGCACCAACCGGTGAAGTGGCGGAGGGCTTGAAGGCACTCTCCACCATGGGCAGCAGGGCAATTTCAGTCGGCATGCCGCGGCGTTCAACTTCGCTCAGGATGTAGAACAGGTACTTGTGACCACGGCTGAGGGTGCGTTTGAAGGCGTCGGGGTGGCTGGCGTAGTAGGCGGTCTGGCGTTTGATCAGGCTGTCATTGACTTCCGGCATCTGGAAACCCTGGCGCAATCGCTCCCAGACATTGTTGCCGTTTCGCAGCATGCTGGCGTTTTGCAGCATCATTTCCAGCCCGGCGGCCAGCCCCTGGTCGGCACTGGCTGCCAGCGGCGGCGTGTCTGCTGCCGCCTTTGCGGCCCCGGAGGCGGCAAAGAGCAACGACAAAGCAAGTGCCAACGGTTTGAATCTTTTCATTTGGCGGGCCCAGAATCTCTCATTTTTGGCCGATGCTAACCACCGTAAATGGGTGTGTCAACCTGAAAAATGCAAACAATTTCATAAGGTTTTAGCATCTGCTGGCGCAATAGCAAGCAGGACGGGCATTCCATCATTAAAAGTGTGGTATTTATCCGATAAATATACCCTCGCCGAGGGCGTCAATTTGCTTCGGACAACTTAAGAAATATTCTCGTTTGGCTGTTTAACCTGCTTCACAGATTAACCGGTGGTCTGCGGCAAAATTGTACAAATCACCGTGATTTGCCTGCGCGGGCGTCCAGGCGCGGGCCGACCGGCGCGGAGTCCGGGCCAAAGCCTTTTCCTGCCTGGCTTTCTGGCAGGGAGGGGGCCGGAGGGGAGCGGGGCGCTCTTGTGTCCGGCTCGGCAGGAGATCAAACATCTTGGCTTTTAAAGCCGTCTTTCCAGCGGCGCAATGCCGCGAATATTTCAACCTCGCTGTCCATTTTCCTGTTTTCCCGCCGTTCAATCTGCTCGCGTATAGACGGTGTGTGGCAGCGCAAAAATGGATTTGTCGCCAATTCAAGCGAGAGTCGCGAAGGTAATGTCGGCTGAGCCTGATTCCGTCGAGCCTGATCATTGGCAAGTCTTTGATTTATATCTTGGTTGAATGGCTCAATGTGCTTGGCGAATTGCAGGTTGGATAAGGTATATTCGTGCGCCGGGCACACCAGGGTTTCCGGCGGCAGGCTGGCCAGCTGGCTCAGCGAGGCGGCCATCTGGGCAGGACTGCCCTCGAACAGACGGCCACAGCCGGCGCCGAACAGGGTGTCGCCACAGAACAGCCAGGGGGCAGCGTAATAGGCCAGATGGTCCAGGGTATGGCCCGGTACCGCCATGACGGCAATGTCCAGGCCCAGGGCCCGGATCTGTCGGCCGTGATCGACGGCCAGGTCGACGCCGGGCAGGGTGGCGGGGCCGATCAGCTGCATGGCGGGAAAATGATTGCGCAGCATCGGCAGACCGCCGACATGATCGTCGTGGCGGTGTGTGATCAGGACGGTCTGCAGTTGCAACTGTTGTTGCTGCAGAAATGCCAGCAGGGGGCGCGCATCGCCCGGGTCCACCGCAAGGGCGTCCGACCCGTTGTGTAAAACCCAGATATAATTGTCGGAAAACGCCGAGACAGGAGAGAGCACAAGCATGGTGATCAGAGACCTTTCGCGATGATCAAGTCATTTTCCCAGTGGCTGACACAAAGCGAGCTGGGCCGGTATCTGCTGGCAAAGGAGCAGACGTATTTCGATCGTGCCGTGGCCGATGTGTTCGGCTATCATGCCGTGCAGATCGGGGTGCCGCAGGTCGATTTTTTACGCGAAAACCGTATCCCCTGGCAATGCCATGCCGGCCGGGACCCGGGGGCTCAGGTCGTCTGTGATCCGGCGCAGCTGCCGTTTGCCAGCGCCAGTCTGGACCTGCTGGCGCTGCCGCATGTGCTCGATTTTACCGATCAGCCGCATCAGGTGCTGCGTGAGGCCGAGCGGGTGCTGATGCCGGATGGCCGCCTGGTGCTGACCGGTTTCAATCCGGTCTCGCTCTGGGGCGTGCGCCGCATGATACAGGGGCGGTTTTATTCGCCCTGGAGCGGCAACTTCCTGCCGCTGCCGCGCATCAAGGACTGGCTGGCCCTGCTCGAACTCGAGCCGGGCGGGGGCGCTTTTCTGGCCTATGCTCCCCCCTTCGAGCGCACCGACTGGCTGGAGAACTGCCGCTTCATGGAGTCGGCCGGTGACCGCTGGTGGCCGTTGGCCGCGGGGGTTTATGGCATCGAGGCCGTCAAGCGGCGTCGCGGCATGCGCCTGATCATGCCCAAGTGGCGCAAGACCAAAGCCGGACTGATGGTGGCCGGCAAGGACCACCATCAACCGGTATCCAAGCAATCAGACAAGATCGCATGACACAACATCAGGTAGAGATTTATACCGACGGCGCCTGCAAGGGGAATCCCGGACCGGGCGGCTGGGGCGCACTGCTGCGTTATAACGGACAGGAAAAAGAGCTGTTCGGCGGCGAACCGGACACCACCAATAACCGCATGGAGCTGCGGGCGGTCATTGCGGGCCTGCAGGCCCTGACCCGTCCCTGCAGTGTCGTGGTCTATACCGACTCCCAGTATGTCAAGAACGGCATCAGCGAGTGGATCCACAACTGGAAAAAACGTGGCTGGAAAACCGCCAGCAAGGAACCGGTGAAAAACGCCGACCTGTGGCAACTGCTCGATGCCGCCCGTGAGCGGCACCAGGTCGAGTGGCGCTGGGTCAAGGGCCATGCCGGCCACGAATTCAATGAGCGGGCGGACCAACTGGCCAACCGCGGCGTCGAGTCCATTTTGTAATTTTCTGCCGCCGGGCGGCAGCGCAGGTGCATCGCATGAGACAAATCATCCTCGATACCGAAACCACCGGTCTCGAACCCTCGCAGGGCCATCGCATCATCGAGTTTGCCGGTCTGGAAATGATCAACCGCAAACTGACCGGGCGGCATCTGCATCTGTATTTCCATCCCGACCGGGCCATCGATCCGGACGCCGAGCGCGTGCATGGCATATCGCTCGACTTCCTGGCGGACAAGCCGCGCTTTTCCTCCAGCGGTCGCGAGGTGGTGGAGTTCATTCGCGGTGCCGAACTGATTATCCACAATGCACCATTTGACGTCGGCTTCCTCAACGCCGAATTCGAGCGCATCGGCATCGAGCCGGTCAAGCAGCTCTGCAGCAGCGTCATCGATACCCTGGCCATGGCGCGGGATCAGTTTCCCGGCAAGCGCAACAGCCTGGATGCCCTGTGCGACCGCTTTGACATCGATCGTTCCAATCGGACACTGCACGGCGCCCTGATCGACTGCGAGCTGCTGGCCGAAGTCTATCTGTCCATGACGCGCGGGCAGGAAAGCCTGGTCATGGACATCGAGCTGGATGATGGCCAGGACCTGCAAATGCACAGCGAAGGTTTCGAGCGCAAGCCTTTGTCGGTGCTGCGCGCCGATGACGCCGAGCTGGCCGAACATCAGCGCTATCTCGATGATCTGGACAAAATCGTCAAGGGCGCCTGTCTGTGGCGGACGCTGGAAGGCGGGGAGGGGACGGCATGACACGCTATGTGGCCCTGGTGCCCGCCGCCGGCAACGGTTCGCGTTTCGGTGCCGCCTGCCCGAAACAATATCTGCAGCTGGGTGGCCGCCCGCTGATGTGGTACACGCTGGCCACCCTGTGCGAGGTAGCGGCCATCGAACAGGTGGTGCTGATTCTCTCGCCCGGTGACGAGTGGTTTGACGACTACCAGTGGGATTTGCCCAAGCTGTCCGTCCATCGTGTTGGTGGCGCATCGCGTGCCCTGACTGTACGCAACGGCCTGGAGGCGCTGCAGCTGAGCGCTGAAGACTGGGTATTGGTGCACGACGCCGCACGTTGCTGTCTGTCGGTGGCCATGGTCGAGCGGCTGCTGAGTCAGGTCGGCGATGATGCGGTCGGCGGCCTGCTGGCCATGCCGGTACCCGATACCGTCAAGCGTGCCGACCGCGAGGGACGCGTGGCCATGACCCTGCCCCGCCAGGGGATGTGGCTGGCACAGACCCCGCAGATGTTCCGGGCCGGTACGCTGTCCCATGCCCTGGCCGGGGAGCTGGGCGACGGGGTGACCGATGAAGCGTCGGCCATCGAGCGCCTGGGACTCAAGCCGGTGCTGGTGGAGGGGGATGCCAGCAATTTCAAGGTGACCTGGCCACGTGATCTGCCGCTGGCGCGGGCCATTCTGGAGGCAAGAAAATCATGACGGACTGGCGTGTCGGACAAGGCTATGATGTGCACCGGCTGGTGCCGGGTCGCCCTCTGATGCTGGGTGGCATTGAAATCGCCCATGATCACGGCCTGCTGGGGCACTCGGATGCCGATGCCCTGTTGCATGCCATCACCGATGCCGTACTGGGCGCGGCCGGCCTGGGGGATATCGGTCGTCACTTCCCCGATACCGACGAACGCTTTCGCGGTGCGGACAGTGCCAAGCTGCTGCAGGAAGCCTATGCCCGGGTGCGTGCCGCCGGCTGGCAGCTGGTGAATGTCGATGCCACCGTGATTGCCCAGGCGCCGAAGCTGGCCGGACATATCGATGCCATGTGCGGGCGGATTGCCGCCATTCTGGCGCTCGATCCGGCCTGCGTGAATGTCAAGGGCAAGACCAATGAGAAACTGGGTTATCTTGGCCGCCAGGAAGCGATCGAGACCCAGGCCATCTGTTTGCTGCAACGCGCATGACCTGCGACATATGCCTTTTTTCATTCATCTGGGATAATGAAGTACAGTCCTGTCATAACATGAACACATTACGGGAGATTGTTGAATGTTGACCCAAGACCAGCTCAAGCTTGCAGTGGCCAAAAAGGCCCTGGAATTCATCCCGGACGAAGCCATCATCGGCGTCGGCACCGGCAGCACCGTCAATCTGTTCATCGATGAGCTGGCCAGCATCAAGGGCCGGCTCAAGGGAGCGGTCTCCAGCTCCAACGCCAGTACCGAGCGGCTCAAGGCGCACGGCATTCCGGTCTACGACCTGAATACCGTCGATCAGCTCCCGGTCTACATCGATGGCGCCGACGAGATCAATCACTACCTGCACATGATCAAGGGCGGCGGCGGTGCGCTGACGCGCGAAAAGATCGTGGCGGCCGCGGCCGATCAATACATCTGCATCGCCGACGAAAACAAATATGTCGAGATGCTCGGCGAGTTTCCGCTGCCGATCGAGGTGGTGCCGATGGCGCGCAGCTATGTTGCGCGCGAACTGGTGCGCCTGGGCGGACATCCGGAGCTGCGCAAGGATTTTGTCACTGACAACGGCAACATCATTCTGGACGTGCACGGCCTGAAAATCAGCAAACCGGTCGAACTGGAAGAGACCCTCAACCAGATCGCCGGTGTCGTCACCAACGGCCTGTTTGCCAAACGTCGTGCCGACGTGTTGGTACTCGGCCGCCAGAGCGGTGTGGAAATTCTCAAGTAATCTCGCTGTTGATCCGGCCAGCATGAACTGTCATCTGACTGTCATCTGGCCGGTTTAAAATCCGCGTTTATCAGTTTCAAATGCATGAGGCGTAAATGGCTGAACATACTTCCAAACAGTTTGATCTCGAGCTGGAAAACGTGCGTACGCGCGTGCTGCAGATGGGCGGCCTGGTCGAGCAGCAGATCCGCTCGGCGATCGAGGCGCTGATGGCCGGCGATATCGAGAAGCTGCAGAAGGTGGTGGATCAGGATACCCAGGTCAACGCCATGGAAGTCTCCATTGACGACGACTGCACCCACATCATTGCCCGCCGCCAGCCGGCGGCCAGTGACTTGCGCATGGTGATGACGGTCATCAAGACCATTACCGATCTGGAGCGGATCGGTGACGAGGCGCAGAAAATCGCGCGCATGGGCAAGACCATTTACCAGACCGAACGTTATCAGGTGCCGCGCTTCCGTGAGATCCGCAAGATGGCCGAGGTGGCGCTGGGCATGGTGCGTCGCGCACTGGATGCCTTTGCCCGCATGGATGTCAGTGCGGCCGAGGAGCTGGAGCGCGAAGATCGCCGTCTGGACGACGATTTCAATGCCGAGCTGCGCCAGCTGATTACCTTCATGATGGAAGACCCGCGCACCATCAGCATGTCGATCGATACCCTGTTCATGGCCAAGGCCATCGAGCGTATCGGTGACCATGCCACCAATATCTCCGAGTATGTGGTCTATCTGGTCAAGGGGACGGATATCCGTCACCTGCCGCCGGAAGCCAAGCTGAATGCAGCGACGGGCGTCTGATGACGACGACGTACTAAACACAGGGGTGACGGCCTCGGCAAAACAGCGGTAACATTCGGTTGCCGCTTTTTTTATGCTTATATGATGAAGATATGCCCCGGCATGGGGTATTCACCAAACCCTCCGCCGAAGGGGCTGCCTTGACTACCGAATCACAACCTTCTTACGACGTGCTGGCGACGGTCGACCTGGGGTCGAACAGCTTCCGGCTGCAAATCTCGCGCCTGGTCGACGATCAGCTCTATACCCTGGATGCCCTGAAGGAAACCGTGCGTCTGGGCGCCGGCCTCGGGCGAGACAAGGTGCTCGACGATGATACCCAGCAGCGCGCGCTGGCCTGCATGGCCCGCTTTGGCGAGCGCCTGCGCGGCTTCGCCCCCGGTCAGGTGCGCGTGGTTGGTACCAATACCCTGCGCGTGGCGAAGAATGCCCCGGCTTTCATCGAGCGGGCCGAAACCCTGCTCGGTTTTCCGATCGAAATCATCGCCGGCCGCGAAGAGGCCCGTCTGATCTATTTGGGGGCGGCCCACTCCCTGCCGGCGACCCGCGAGCGTCGTCTGGTGGTCGATATTGGCGGCGGCTCGACCGAGTTCATCATCGGCAGCCAGTATCGCGCCCTGGTGACGGAAAGCCTGCCGCTGGGCTGCGTCAGCTACAGCCTGCGCTTCTTCCCTGACGGCAAGCTGGGCAAAAGCCAGTTTCGTGATGCCACCCTGGCGGCACGCAACGAAATCCAGCGCATTCGTCACGCCTTCCGGCCGGAAGAGTGGCAACTGGCGGTCGGGACTTCCGGCACGGCCCGTTCGCTGCGCGACATCCTCGAAATCAATGATTACACCCCGGCGGACATCACCCTGGAAGGCATGGAGCAGCTGCGTGCCGAGATGCTGCGGCGCGGCCATGTGAAGAACATTACGCTCAATGGCCTGAAAGCAGATCGTGCCCCGGTATTGCCGGGTGGCCTGGCGATCATGATCGGCATCTTCGAGGAGCTGGAAATCAGCAAGATGACGGTGGCCGAAGGGGCGCTGCGCGACGGGGTGCTGTACGACCTGCTCGGCCGCCAGCGCGAACACGATATGCGCGAAACCACGGTCAATCAGTTCTGCCGCCGCTACCATGTCGATGTCGAGCAGATGAAGCGGGTAACCGTTCTGGCTGAAAGTCTGTTCCGCAAGGTGTGCGGCGAAGATCTGGACCAGGACTGGCTCAAGCTGCTGATCTGGGCGGGCCGTCTGCATGAAATCGGTCTGTCGATCGCGCATACCGCCTATCACAAGCACTCGGCCTATATTCTGCAATATGCCGATATGCCCGGTTTTTCCCGGCGCGAACAAACGGCGCTCGGCCAGATCGTGCTGGGCCACCGTGGCGACATGGGCAAGCTGTTGCCCTATATCAACGACCGCATGCTGTGGGTGGCCATCGTCTGCCTGCGCATGGCCGTGCTGTTCTATCGCAGTCGCCATGACAATACCTTGCCCGGCCGGCTGGATCTCAAGCCCCATCCGCGCGGCTTTACCCTGACGCTGGAGCGCGACTGGCTGGCGGCCAACCCGCTGACGGCCAATGCCCTGCGCCAGGAGGTCAGTCAATGGAAGAACATTGGCTACCTGCTGGAGTTGCAGCAGCTCTGACCGGAAAGCCATGATCCTGCCCCTTGGGTGCGGGGCAGGCTGTGTTGGCAAAGGGGGAGGGCGACCGGTTTGCAGGGCCCGGCACCGCCGGGCCCTGTCGCCAACGGACTGATTTCCCCGCCTGTCCATTGAAATTCAATCCCCGCTGAGCGAATCAAAGATTCGCACGCATGCCCGCCCTTGCCCTGCAAGGGCGCGTCCGTGATGCAGACAAAGGTTTGTCAGCAAGCAGATCCCGCAAAAGCGGGTTTTTTTACGCACCGGAATGATCGTAAACGAACATAAAATGTTTGTTTGAGATCAATGTGTTGTTTTTTGAATCTGGGTAATCTTTCAAAAAATCAATGTATATAGTGATTTGCTGGCCGGTTGGCGAATGGCTCCTGGTGATTGCAAACGCACCTTCCAGTTGTATTTTTTCGTTTTGGAATATTTTTTCGTCATCGAAACCCACTGATTTGATCGGCCCGGCCGATCCGGAGCGCTTGGAATCTTATGGCTACTCTTCACCCGCTTCCCTACGTTGTTGCTGAATCCGCGCGCAAGCGTCAGATCATGAATGCCGCCCCCCTGCGCTATTTCATGAGTGCCGTCATGGCCGGGGCCCTGATTGCCGTGGTGCTGATCGTCAGCCTGCAGCTTGGGCAGACACTGCATCTGGCCGGGTCGCCGCTGTACTACGCCGCCAGTGCCGGCTTCTTCGGTACCGCACTGTGCACCATCATCGTCAGCAAGACCGAGCTGTTTACCAGTAATGTCATGTACATGACCGTCGGCGTGCTGTCGCGCCGTGTCAGCTGGCCGGAGCTGGCCAAGAGCTGGCTGCTGGTCTACGGCGGCAATTTCGTCGGTGCGCTGCTGCTGGCGCTGATGTATGCCCAGACCGGGGCCCTGGCTCACCTGCCGGCCGATCACCTGCTGTTCGATGTGATCGGTCACAAGGTGCATGCCGACAGCTGGGCGATTTTCTTCAAGGGCGCGCTGTGCAACTGGATCATCTGCCTGGCCGTCTGGGTACCGCTGCGCCTGACCAACGACATGGCCAAGCTGGCCATGACCATGCTGCTGGTGTTCGTGTTCTTCTTCAGCGGCTATGAGCACAGCATTGCCAACATGGCATTCTTCAGCCTGAGCTGGTTTGCCTCGGCCGGCGTTACGCCCGACTGGGCCTCGACCCTGCACAACCTGATCCCGGCGACCCTGGGCAATATCGCCGGTGGTGCCATCGGCGTGGCCGCGCTCAACTTCTACCTGGAGCGCGATACGCTGGAAGAAACCAGCCCGTCTGCCGTCAAGCCCGAGGTCGCGTTGGCCCGTTCCTGATCTTTGCTTGTGAGACGTCCGGCCATATGCCATGCTTGTTGCGATGCAATAACGAGGGGCAAGCATGTTCGGACGTCGTCTTCCCTTACCCTCCCTCAGCCTGGCGCTGCAAGGCGGTGGCGCCCACGGCGCCTTTACCTGGGGCGTGCTGGATGCCTTGCTGGCCAGCGGGCTGTACCGCTTTGACGGACTGAGCGGCACCAGTGCCGGCGCCATGAACGCCGTGGCCGTGGCACACGGCCTGGCCTGCGGTGGTCCCGATGCCGCACGCGCGACCCTCGAGACCTTCTGGCTGCGTGTCGGCGCCAGTCTGCCGCCGGAAATGCTGCAGCCCATGATGCCCGGCGACGATCTGTCCATTCCCCCCGGGCTGCAGATGGCCCTGCAATTCTCGCGCTGGTTTTCGCCCTACCAGCTGAATCCGCTCGACTACAACCCGCTGCGGGCCATCATCGACGAGCTGTTCGATTTTGACCGTATTCGCCAGGCCTCGCCGGTCAAGATCTACATCGCCGCGACCCAGGCCAACAGCGGGCGCCTGCGTCTGTTCGACAAGCAGCAGCTGTCGACCGACGCGCTGCTGGCTTCCGCCTGCCTGCCCAGTCTGCAGCAGGCCGTCAGCATCGATGGCGAAGACTACTGGGATGGTGGCTTTGCCGCCAATCCGGCCGTCTTCCCGCTGATTCGCTACTGCCGTGCCGATGACATTCTGCTGATCCTGCTGACGCCGATGGCGCACGGTACGACACCGCGCAGTGCGGAAGACATTCGCCAGCGCATCCTCAACCTGGGCTTCAACAGTGCCTTTCTGCGCGAGATGCGCCTGTTGGCCCTGTTGCGCGAGATGGCGCAGGAGTCCGGGCCGATCAAGGGCAAGCTGGAGCGCCGGCTGCTGGCGACGCGTTTTCACCTGATCGAGGCCGATGACCTGCTGACTGAGCTGGATGCCGCCAGCAAAGCACTGGCACATACGCCTTTCCTGCTCTGGCTGCGCGATGCCGGCCGCCAGCGTGCCCAGCAGTGGCTGGCACAGCATGGCCGGCAGGTCGGGCACCAGGCCAGTGTCGATATCCACCACCTGTTCTTCGAGTGAGTCCGGGCGAGATAAGCGCAGGTTTTTCAGGCAAAACGGTCACGTTATTGCTGTCTATTAGTTATGCGTGATATTCTTTTTGCATTGCGTCTGCTTGTCGCACATTATCTGACAGTGGCACCCGAGGGTGTCCGGAGAGTGAAATGGGACTTGATCAAGAGTTGCAGAAAATTCTGCGCCAGGAAGTCGAACTGGTTTTTCCGCGCTTTGATGCCGCTGCGGCATGGGAGCTCGGTGTTGCCCTGCGTGCCGCCGCCCAGAAGCGTGGCGCGGCCGTGGTGATCGATATTCGCCGCGGTGATGAAATCCTGTTCTACCATGCCATGCCGGGCACGACCCCGGCGCATGCCGACTGGGCGCGCCGCAAGCGCAATGTGGTGGAACTGACCCGCCGCAGCTCCTATGCCGTCGGTTTGCAGAATCGTCTCGGGGGAGAAACGCTGGAGCAGAAAATGGGGCTGCCGGTCCGTGATTACGCCTGCCATGGTGGCGGTTTCCCGATCACTGTCTCGCATACCGGCTATATCGGCTCGATTGTCGTTTCCGGCATGGAGCAGCGTGAAGACCACAGCATGATTGTCGAAGTCCTGGCCGAATTGCTCGGCCGCGAAGCCATCAGCGCCTGATATCCGGCCTTATGGCGATGGCACCGTACTGCGTTGGCAGACGGTGCTTTTTTTTGTCCCGGCCACTGCCTGAGCAAAATTCGCCGCCAATGCCTCTACTGCCTGCCAGTCGGTAAAGTCATGCACGCACTGCGGGTCGGTGGGACCGCCCGTCAGCCACATGATCAATCGGATCATTTGCCGGTCTGCCCAGCGATAGCGTGGGTAATCGAGTTTGCCGGCCAGTACGGCCAGCAGGGCGGGTTGCCAGCCAAGCTGGCGGAGCAGTCGGCGCAGATAGGGGTTGTCGGCGACAGTGGCGCGATTCGGTTTGCGCGCAGAAAGGTTGACGGAGAACAGGCCACAGGGCATGGCCTGCAGCGTGGCGGCATGGTCGCTGAGATACGTGCGGACGGCCGGCTGATGTCGACCATAGCGGATGGCCGCCCCCAGCAGCAGCCCCTGATAGCCGTTCGGGCCGGGGGCTTCGCCGATGCTCGCCAGCGTGACGTCATGCCCGCTGGCCTGCAGGCGCAGTCCGATATGCCGGCAGATCTTTTCGGTGTGGCCATCGGTCGAGGCATATACAATCAAAACATTTGGCATGGCGCATCTCCGGCACAGGAACACAAAATCATAACCAGCCTGCCGGCGATGGCCATTGTCCTGAGTCAGTCGTCGTGAAGCCCATCAAGCAGCAAGGAGAAAGCATGAGTGCCAACTGGATCACCATCAACACGCCACAAGGCGACAGTTTTTCCGCTCACCTGGCCCTGCCCCCGACCGGCCGCGGGCCGGGGATTGTCCTGATTCAGGAAATCTGGGGCGTCAACGAGCACATTCGGGCCGTGGCCGAGCAATATGCCCTGGCTGGCTTCGTGGTGCTGGCCCCCGACATCTTCTGGCGCCAGCAGCCGCATCTGTCGCTGGATTATGATCAGGCCGGTTCCGCCCGGGCCTTTGAACTCTATGGCCAGGTCGACAAGGCGAAGGCTGCGGCAGACGTGGCCGCCACCGTGGCACATCTGCGCAGCCTGCCGCAACTGGACGGCAAAGTGGCCACACTGGGTTTCTGCCTGGGAGGCTTGCTGGCCTATCATGGCGGCATCCTGGCCAAGGCCGATGCCATCGTCGCCTATTACGGCGGCGGCATTGCCCAGCACCTGGCGCTGGCCGCCGAGCTGACCCAGCCGGTGCTGTTCCATCATGGCGGTCTGGACAGTCACATCACGCAAGATCAGGTCGACCAGATCAAACAGGCCTTCCAGGGGCGCAGCAACGCCACCTTCTTTGATTACCCGCAGGCAGAGCACGGCTTCAATTGCTGGGGGCGGCCGATGTACCGTCAGCGAGATGCCGCCCTGGCCCAGGGGCGTACCCTGCAGTTCCTGGCCGGACAGCTGTAAGGCCCTGGGCCGGACAAGAAAAAACGCCGCGCTGTATGCGCGGCGTTGCTTTATTTGGCTTGCTGGATGATGACGGGCTTGCGGGTCGCATCCGTACCCGGTGAGGGCGGCAGGCCCGGCAACGGATTGTCATCGGTGCCGTCGTCACCGGCGGGATTACTCAGCTGACGCGCGGGGATGGCCTGAACATCGACCATCTTGGGTGCCTCGAAATGACTGTCACAGCTGGTCAGGTCTTCTTCGCTGGCCGCCTTGCCCGGCTGGCTCTCATCCAGCGGTTTGAGCTTGAGTGCCGCCAGCAGGCCGCCACTATTGCTCAGCACATTGGCCTGGGCGACCACATACTGCGATTGTGCTGCCAGGTAATTGCGTTGCGCCGTGAACAGCTCGTTCTCGCTGTCCAGCACATCAAGCAAGGTCCGCTGTCCGATATCAAACTGCTTGCGGTAGGCATTCCGGGCTTTTTCCGTCGACAGCTGGTGCTGCAGCAGCGACGCCATCTGTGCCTTGTACTTGAGGACGTTGTCCCAGGCCAGTCCCAGCGTCTGGCGCAAGTTGCGGCAGGCGAGTTCGCGCTGATCCAGCGAGGCATTCAGCTTCTCTGCCGCCGAGCCGAGTCTTGCCTTGTCGGCCCCGCCGCGGAACAGGTTGACGCTGAAAATCACCGCCGCGGAGGACAGGTTGGTGCGCCCCTGGTAGCCGTTGTAGCTTTCAGTCGGTGATTTACTCAGTTGCAGATTCAGCGTGGGCGCGAAGGCGCCGCGACGGACATTCAGCTCCGCCTGGGCCGAGTGCAGGGTGGCGATGGCGGCGAGATAACCCGGGCTGTGTTGGATGGCATTGGCCATCAGGGCCGACTCGGCGGGCAGTGCCGCACTCAGGGACGGCACCTCACTCATTTCCGCCGGCGGCATCTGGCCTGTCAGACGGGTAAAGCGGGTATTGGCATCCTGCAAGGTGGCGTTATCGGTAATCAGATTGGTTTCCGCCAGAGCCAGACGACCTGCCGCCTGCTCCAGGTCGACCCGGCGACCGACGCCGGCCTGAACACGTTGCGCGATCTGGTTCAGGATGCCTTTATGAATGGCGTAGTTGTCTTTGGCGATCTGGACCAGCTGTCGATACAGCAGGACATCCTGGTAGGCCTGCAAGGTCTGCAAGGCGATGTTTTCGGTGGTTTCCAGAAAGCCGAAATAGCTGGCCTGACTTTCATAGCCGAGCTGGCGGACCTGGTTGATGGTTTGCATCCCCTGGAACAGATTCTGGTTCACATTCACCGACCAGCCACGCGTGGTGTAATGCTGCGGCGTCACCCCCGATGCCGGCGAGTAGTCGAATTTCTGCCGATTGGCCTGATAGCTGACATCCACGGTCGGAAAGAAGTCTGCCCGCGGGACGTTGGCGTCTTGTTCCAGGCTGCGGAACTCGTGCAATTTCTGCAGCACTTCCGGATGGTTGACGATCGCACTCTGCACCGCATCGTTCAGTCCGATCGCCAGTGCCACCGGGCTATACAGCGCCAGCCCGCCCAGCGCGACAGAGACCAACAAGCCCAGGGGATTTCGCATACAATTCATTCAGAACGCCTCATACGTGCATGTCATCGCGTAAGCACTTTACACTATTATGCCGTGCTGAAATCGCGTTTTGTTGATAATTCACCCGGAACAGGTCCGAAATGATCCGCTGTGCGGCAATGCCCTCTTGCCCGACTGTTCGTCGCCCATTGCCGGCCGCTTTGGTACGTGCGCTGGTCTGGGCGTTGCTGGGCGGCTGGCTGATGCTGTCGGTCACGGCCAGTACCTTGCCGTCCGAGAGCACGGTGGCCCGTTATGGTCCCCAGGCACAGAAACTCTTCCATCAATGGCAGACCCTGCTGCTCAGCCTGGCCAGTCGCGGCGACGCACAGGCCCTCAAGAGCATCAACTTGTTTTTCAACCGGCGGATTGTGTTCGCGCAAAACCGCAATGTCTGGAATCAGGCAGATTACTGGGCAACCCCGCTGGAAACGTTTGGCAAGGGGGCAGGGGACTGCAAAAGCTTCGTCATCAACAAGTATGTGTCGCTGCGCCTGCTGGGCATGGCGCCGGAGAAGCTGCGGCTGGTCTATGTCAAGGCACGGATCGGCGGGGCCGGCAGTCAGGTGTCGGAAGCGCATATGGTCCTGGCCTATTACCCGAGCGCCGCTGCCGAGCCGCTGATTCTCGACAATCTGGTCGACAGCATCCTGCCGGCCTCGCAACGCCCGGACCTGACGCCGGTCTTCAGTTTCAACATGGACAATATTCGGGTAGGCAATGTGCAAAGTGACCAGGTCAATCAACTGGCCCGCTGGAAGCAATTGCTGGACAAATTGAATGCTGAAGGTTTTTCTTTCTGAGAAGGCTGCCGTGAGTACGACGAAATTTTCCCTGATTCAGCGCTTGTGGACCTTGTTGCTGCTGGTCGTGGCCCTGTCGATTGGTGGCGCGCTGATTGCCAATCTGCTCAACGCGCGCCAGTACCTGGAGCAGCAGCTGAGTGCCCAGAGCGCCGATACCGCACACTCACTGGCCCTGATGCTGACCCAGTACCATGCCGACCCTGTCATGGCACAGACCTTGCTCAATGCGACCTTCGACCTCGGGCATTTCGCCGAGATCCGCTGGGAGCGACAGGGCGCGGGGGAGCCGATTCATCTCAAAGCGCCTGCCGCGGTAACCAATGTGCCGGCCTGGTTTCGCGCCCTGCTGCCGCTGACGCCCGCCGCGGGCACCGCCTCGGTGAACCGGGGCTGGTTGCAGGCCGGCCGCATCGTGGTCATTGCCCAGCCGGCCTATGCCTATCAGTCACTCTGGCAGGGGGCGATGCAGACCGTACTCTGGTTATGCGTCATCGGCGTGCTGGCCGCCTTGCTCGGTGCCATCGACATTCGCCGGCTGCGGCGTCAGCTGACCGCGGTGGTCGGCCAGGCCCATGCCATCAGTGAGCAGCGTTTTCATAAAATGCCTGTCCCCGGCATTCCCGAGCTGGCCGAAGTGGTGTTCGCCATGAACCAGATGGTGGATCGTCTGCAGAAATATCTGGAGGGAATGCGGGATGAGCTGGACCGCACCCGTCAGAAGGTGCTGACGGATCACAGTACCGGCTTGCCCAACCGTGAGGCCTTCGATCAGGCATTCGCCACCCTGCTGGCTCCTCAGGATGATCCGGTCAGCGGATTTTTACTGCTGATCCGCGTCTCCGGTCTGGCCGAACTCAATCAGCGTCTGGGCGGGCGCAAGACCGATGCCCTGCTCAAGCGGGTGGCGGAGGATCTGCAGGCGCGTTGTCAGGCGCACCGGGGCTGGATGGCCACCCGCCTGCGCGGGGCGGATTTTGCCATGCTGTGTCCGGAAATCTCGGTCTCCGGCGCCCGCCAGCTGGCCGAGGAGTTGTGCGCTGCCTGGGAGATCTATCAGGACATGGGGCTGACCGATCAGGCTGGTGTCGGCCACATCGCCATTGTCGACTTCCACTCCGGCGACGACAGCGGGCAGACCCTGATGCGCGCCAGCCAGGCGCTGACGGTGGCCGAAGCACAGGCGCTCAACAGCTGGACCCTGGACGAGGGGGGCAAGGCGCCGGATGCCGCTGCCAGCGATCACGACTGGAAGCAGTTGCTGGATCTGGTCTGTCATGATGGCTCCCTGCAGCTGCGCTGGTATCCGGTCTGCCATCCGGATGGTGCCGTACTCTGGCAGGAGGGCATGCTGTTCCGGCCTCAGCGTGGTGACCTGCCGCAGATGAGTGCCTTGCGCCTGGTCTCGCATGCCCTGCGCCTGGGACGGGCCTACCAGATTGATCTGAACACCCTGGAGCTGGCGCTGACCCTGGGGCCGCGCGGGCGCCTGGCCATCAATATGTCACCGGCTTCGCTGGCGCACGATGATTTCCTGCCCGCCGTCCTGCAGTGGTTGCAGCGCTACCCGGATCGCCAGATCAATTTCGAGTTTCATGAGACCGGGCTGGATGAACAGTGGGCCGCCTTCGTCAACTTCAGTGCGTCGGTCCGGACCGGGGGTCATCGCGTGGCCGTGGAGATCCAGGGGCACGACATGGGACTGGTGGCGCGTACCCATGAGGCCGGCATCGCCTACCTGGTACTGGACCATGCCCTGACCCAGGGCATTCATGCCGATGAAGGCCGTGCCGCACTGGTGCGCGGGCTGTTGCAGATGGCTTCACTGATGGCCGTGGAGATCGAGGCCAAGGGCGTCAACGACCGGGAAGACCTGGAGATGCTGGTGGCCATCGGCGTGCACTGCCTGACCGGGCCGGTGGTGCGCTGACCGGTACAAAAAAAGAGGGGGTTGTCAGTGATGACAACCCCCTCTTCATTGCCAGTGCTCAGTCGGTCTGCAGTCTGCCGTTACCCAGCAGATTCTGCAGGATGGCCTGATCACTCAGCAGTGTGGTGCCCAGATGGGTCAGATCGACGTTATGCAATACGATCTGTGCCGTGTCATTGGCCGGGCTGCTGCTGTGGGCAAACTGACCCGTCTCGCTGACATGCACCACAGTACTGACAATGCCGCCGCTATTGACGGTGCTGAAGTGCAGATAGTTGGCCAGATTGCCGACCGGCGATGCGCCGGCCGCCGCATGACTTTCACCTTGCAGCAGGTCGCGCAGGTCCAGAATGCTCTCCGGCGTATTGGCGGCGGTACTGCCCATGCTGAAGTTGTTGATCGTGGCCACGTGCGGCGAACCCGCCGGACCATCCAGCGGCAACTCGAATTTGAAGGTCTCGACACCGGCAATGGCATTGATGGTGCTGTCGCCATTCACCAGCGTCGTGCTGACCGTGTCCGAGCTGATGCCGTGCGCGTCAGTGAGGGTGACGGACACGGTGGTGCTGGCACTGCTGCTGTCCAGGCTGAAACCGATGGTGCCCTGCTGATAGCTGTAGGCATGGCCATGTGCATCGACCAGGGCATTGCCGCTCAGGTGCAGGGTGGTGTCCAGCCCGGTCGAACTGGTCAGGTGCACCGAGCCGCCATTGGTCAGCAGGCTCTGGTTCAGGGTGTCGAGCGTGATGTCGAAGCTGCTCGGATGCCCCCCCGGGTAGTAGCCATTCATTGCCCCCGGATCGGCAATGTTCAGATTGCCGGTCGTCAGGCCGGCAGCCGTCAGATCGGCGACGCTGCTGACCAGATGGAAGTTGCTGGTATTCAGATTCAGCGCGCTGCCGCCATCGACACTGACCTGCAGATTAAAGCTCAGCAAGTCCGAGGCATGGTAGGCCGCCAGGGTGTACCAGCCATCTGTCTGGGCATGGAAGGTGCCACCGGCAGCACCCGCCGCAAAAATACCCTGCGACAAGTTCTGGCCACCGACATTGACCAGCCAGGCATCACTGCCACTGTTGCTGAAGGTATAGCTGTGGCCGGCCTGCAGGTAGATCAGACCGGACAGCTGTACCGTGCCCAGCCCCTCGGTGGCGCGCGTGTCGCCTGCGCCACTGACAAGGCGCGTGTCATCCGGCTGGTCACCGGAGCGCGAGGTCAGGTGCTGCCAGGCACTTTCGCTGTTGCCAAAGTTATGGTTTTCCAGCGGCGACCAGGGGTCTGCCCAGAAACGCTGGGTCAGCCCGACCGAGGGCAGGGCGCTGACCGCCGTGCTCTGTGCTGTCGTGTAGAAGCCCTCCAGGCTGTGACCGTGCCAGGGCACGATATTGCCTACAGACAGACCGGCGTTGCTCAGGTCGGACAGATTGCTGACCAGGTGGAAATTGGCCGTATTCAGTTCGACGGCCTGAGCACCATCCACGCTGACCTGAACCTGGAAATGACCCGGACCGGCTTCATTGTCGTGATAGGCCGCAATGGTGTACCAGCCGCTGGCCTGCGGCGTGAAGCTGCTGCCCTCCAGCTCACCCTGATCATCCCCCCAGGTCGCGGTCAGTGTATGGCCGCCCACCTTGAGCAGGAACGAATCATCCTCGGTGCCGCTGAACGTATAGTTGTGACCCGCTTCCAGATAGATCAGTCCCGAGACCCGCGTGGCCGTACCGGCGGCCACATTGGCTTGTGCCAGGTCGGTCAGGGTGCCGGTGCTGGTCGGCAGGGTGCTGGTGTTATCGATCGCCAGACGCAGTGCATACGGGTCAGTGCCCCAGCCGCCGTTGTGATCCAGGCTGAGTACGCTGTCGTGCGCCCAGGTCTGCCACAGCAGGCCGGTCGAGGGCAGGGCGGACGGCACCACCGAGATGGACGGATTATCCACCACCAGGGCGGAGGTTGCCGCCAGGCTGGAGGTATTGCCGGCGGCATCGGTCTGGCTGGCGCTGAGCGTGAGGCTGCCATGATCGATGCTCAGCGTGGTCGGGATCACCACCACCCCGTTGCTGTAGCTGTAGACCTGCCCGTTGCCATCCACCAGCTGGTTGCCATTCCAGTGCAGCACCGTACTCTGGCTGATCCCGTCTTGCGTGGTCGTGATATTCAGCGTGCCGCCGGCCGCCAGATCGCTTTGCGCACTACTGCCCAGCGTGATGCTGGTATTGACCGTGGTGTGGCCGTTGAGCTCCCCGGCCGTGATCACGCCCGCGGCCGCCGGGTCAGTGGCAATCTGCAGACCGGGCAGGGTCGGGGCCGTGATGTCTTCCAGCACGCTGGCACGCTGAGTGGTGCTGCCAAAACCGTTGCCATCGGTTTGGGCGGCGCTGATCGACAGGCTGTGGCCATCGCCCGGTTCAGCCACCGTCAGCGACAGCACGCCATTGCCATAGCTGGCCGTCATGCCGGCCGGAACACCGCTCACGCTGCCATTGCTGTTCACCAGCAAATTGCTGATCACCCCATTGTCGTTGACGGTGATATTGGCGTGACCGCCGCTGGCCAGCGAGCCGGCATCCAGTGCGACGGTGGCATGCAGGGGGGCGGTGCCATGATTGGTCTCGGCGGCATTGAGGACACCATCGTGGTTGACATCACTGCCGATGCTGATCACCGGGCTGGCGGGTGCCTGGTAGCTGGTGCTGGCAGCGGGCGACAGATTGCCGGCGCCATCGGCCACGCTGGCGCTCAGCGTCAGCGTCTCACCAGCGGCCGGTGCCGGAACCGGCAGATAGACCGTGCCATTCTGGTAGGCATAGACCAGACCATTGCCGTCGACCAGCTGGCCGGCGCTGTTGAACGACAGCTGCACCGTCTGGCCATGACCTTCATTGACCGACAGCACGCCATGATGAGCCAGGGCGTTCTGCGCCGAGCTGTCGAGCGCCACGGCGGCAATCATGCTGCCTGCCGGCGGGGCGACACTGATCGGCGTCGGCACGGTGCCGGCCGGGGCGCCAGTCGGTGTCAGACCGACCTGCAGCGTGGCCTGCCCGCCCTGATCCCAGTAGACGATCTGAATGCTGTGCAGATCGCCGGCGGTATGACCGAGGGTGATGGCGGTGTTGGCGACGGTCGGCGACTGATTGCCGGCAAACTGCGCCACCACATGACCATCGACGATGATCTGATAGCCGTCATCGGCATTGACGTTGAGCGTATAGGTGCCTGCGGCGGCACTGAAGGCGCCGCCGAGGGTGACGATGCTCTGCTGGGTGCTGTTGAAGCTGCCGTTGAGCTGCAGATTGCTGGCACTGTTGCCGAGGAAGGCATTCAGATTGTTGAGCGAGCTGCCGAGGCTGTTGCTGAAATTGGTGGTGCCGTGCCAGACGCCGCCCTGCTCGCCGAAGTTGAGCGCCTGGGCGATGAAGCTGGCGCTGGGGCTGCGGCCCTGCAGGTCGGCCAGCACGGTCGACAGTGCGGTCTGTCCGGCCAGCGGGCTGGAGATATGGCTGTCGGCGACGTTGAAGAACTGGCCGCTCAGGCCGTTGGGCAGCAGGCTGATGCTCGGTGCATTGGCTGCGCTCAGATCCAGCGTGCCGCTGTCGCTGCCAATGGCCGACACATTGCCCAGGGCATTGGTCTGGCTGGCATTGATCGCCACCTGGGCACCATTGGCCGGTTCCGGCAGGCTCAGTGTCACCACGCCATTGGCGTAGCTGGCACCGATGGCCGGATTGCTGCTGCTCAGATGGCCCTGGCTGTCGACCGTCAGCGTCGACAGCGTACCGCCTGCATTGATGGTGATGCTGGCGCTGCCGTTAGCCGCGAGGCTGGCGGCATCCAGCTGCACCGTGGCCTGAATGTGGCCATTGACCAGATTGTCGTTGCCGATCTGCCCGTCCTGATGATCAAAGTGCTGGGCGATCGAGACCACCGGCGTGGCCGGTGCGGTCAGATTGAGGGTGCCGCTGTCGCTGCCGGCGGCAGAGTGGTTGCCCAGTGCATCGGTCTGCACGGCGCTGACCTGCACCTGGGCGCCATTGGCCGGCTGCGGCAGGCCGAGCGTGAGCACACCGTTGCTGTAGCTGGCCGTGATGGCGCTGTTGCTGCTGGTGATGCTGCCATCGCTGTGCACCGTGACGGTCGACAGGCTGCCGCCGCTATTGACGGTGACACTGGCACTGCCATTGGCGGCCAGACTGGCGGCATTGAGCGTCACGCTGGCCTGGACCTGCCCGTTGCTCAGATCGCTGCTGCTGATCTGATTGTTCATGCTGTGATGCTCGGCCAGGGTCACTACCGGGCTGCTCAGCGCCTGATAGCTGGTGCTGGCGGCAGGCGACAGATTGCCGGCGCCATCGGCCACGCTGGCGCTCAGCGTCAGCGTCTCACCAGCGGCCGGTGCCGGAACCGGCAGATAGACCGTGCCATTCTGGTAGGCATAGACCAGACCATTGCCGTCGACCAGCTGGCCGGCGCTGTTGAACGACAACTGCACCGTCTGGCCATGACCTTCATTGACCGACAGCACGCCATGATGAGCCAGGGCGTTCTGCGCCGAGCTGTCGAGCGCCACGGCGGCAATCATGCTGCCTGCCGGCGGGGCGACACTGATTGGCGTCGGCACGGTGCCGGCCGGGGCGCCGGTCGGTGTCAGACCGACCTGCAGCGTGGCCTGCCCGCCCTGATCCCAGTAGACGATCTGAATGCTGTGCAGATCGCCGGCGGTATGACCGAGGGTGATGGCGGTGTTGGCGACGGTCGGCGACTGATTGCCGGCAAACTGCGCCACCACATGACCATCGACGATGATCTGATAGCCGTCATCGGCATTGACGTTGAGCGTATAGGTGCCTGCGGCGGCACTGAAGGCGCCGCCGAGGGTGACGATGCTCTGCTGGGTGCTGTTGAAGCTGCCGTTGAGCTGCAGATTGCTGGCACTGTTGCCGAGGAAGGCATTCAGATTGTTGAGCGAGCTGCCGAGGCTGTTGCTGAAATTGGTGGTGCCGTGCCAGACGCCGCCCTGCTCGCCGAAGTTGAGCGCCTGGGCGATGAAGCTGGCGCTGGGGCTGCGGCCCTGCAGGTCGGCCAGCACGGTCGACAGTGCGGTCTGTCCGGCCAGCGGGCTGGAGATATGGCTGTCGGCGACGTTGAAGAACTGGCCGCTCAGGCCGTTGGGCAGCAGGCTGATGCTCGGTGCATTGGCTGCGCTCAGATCCAGCGTGCCGCTGTCGCTGCCGATGGCCGACACATTGCCCAGGGCATTGGTCTGGCTGGCATTGATCGCCACCTGGGCACCATTGGCCGGTTCCGGCAGGCTCAGTGTCACCACGCCATTGGCGTAGCTGGCACCGATGGCCGGATTGCTGCTGCTCAGATGGCCCTGGCTGTCGACCGTCAGCGTCGACAGCGTACCGCCTGCATTGATGGTGATGCTGGCGCTGCCGTTAGCCGCGAGGCTGGCGGCATCCAGCTGCACCGTGGCCTGAATGTGACCATTGACCAGATTGTCGTTGCCGATCTGCCCGTCCTGATGATCAAAGTGCTGGGCGATCGAGACCACCGGCGTGGCCGGTGCGGTCAGATTGAGGGTGCCGCTGTCGCTGCCGGCGGCAGAGTGGTTGCCCAGTGCATCGGTCTGCACGGCGCTGACCTGCACCTGGGCGCCATTGGCCGGCTGCGGCAGGCCGAGCGTGAGCACACCGTTGCTGTAGCTGGCCGTGATGGCGCTATTGCTGCTGGTGATGCTGCCATCGCTGTGCACCGTGACGGTCGACAGGCTGCCGCCGCTATTGACGGTGACACTGGCACTGCCATTGGCGGCCAGACTGGCGGCATTGAGCGTCACGCTGGCCTGGACCTGCCCGTTGCTCAGATCGCTGCTGCTGATCTGATTGTTCATGCTGTGATGCTCGGCCAGGGTCACTACCGGGCTGCTCAGCGCCTGATAGCTGGTGCTGGCGGCGGGCGACAGATTGCCGGCACCATCGGCCACGCTGGCGCTCAGCGTCAGCGTCTCACCAGCGGCCGGTGCCGGAACCGGCAGATAGACCGTGCCATTCTGGTAGGCATAGACCAGACCATTGCCGTCGACCAGCTGGCCGGCGCTGTTGAACGACAGCTGCACCGTCTGGCCATGACCTTCATTGACCGACAGCACGCCATGATGAGCCAGGGCGTTCTGCGCCGAGCTGTCGAGCGCCACGGCGGCAATCATGCTGCCTGCCGGCGGGGCGACACTGATCGGCGTCGGCACGGTGCCGGCCGGGGCGCCGGTCGGTGTCAGACCGACCTGCAGCGTGGCCTGCCCGCCCTGATCCCAGTAGACGATCTGAATGCTGTGCAGATCGCCGGCGGTATGACCGAGGGTGATGGCGGTGTTGGCGACGGTCGGCGACTGATTGCCGGCAAACTGCGCCACCACATGACCATCGACGATGATCTGATAGCCGTCATCGGCATTGACGTTGAGCGTATAGGTGCCTGCGGCGGCACTGAAGGCGCCGCCGAGGGTGACGATGCTCTGCTGGGTGCTGTTGAAGCTGCCGTTGAGCTGCAGATTGCTGGCACTGTTGCCGAGGAAGGCATTCAGATTGTTGAGCGAGCTGCCGAGGCTGTTGCTGAAATTGGTGGTGCCGTGCCAGACGCCGCCCTGCTCGCCGAAGTTGAGCGCCTGGGCGATGAAGCTGGCGCTGGGGCTGCGGCCCTGCAGGTCGGCCAGCACGGTCGACAGTGCGGTCTGTCCGGCCAGCGGGCTGGAGATATGGCTGTCGGCGACGTTGAAGAACTGGCCGCTCAGGCCGTTGGGCAGCAGGCTGATGCTCGGACTGCCAATCGGGTCCAGATGAACGACGGCACTGCTGTTGCCTGTTCCGGAGGTGTTGCCATAGGGATCGGCAATGCTGGCGCTGACATTGAGGGTGGCGCCATTAGCCGGTGCGCCGACACTGAAGCCGACCTGGCCCGCACTGAGGTCGCTGGCGCTGACCACGTGACTGATCTGGCTGCCAGTATTGCTGCTCAGCGTGATGGTATCGCCGACCTTGACCGAGCCATCCAGCGCCACATTGACGCTGACCATGCCGTTTTGTTCATCTGCGCTGCCGATGACGCCATTGTGATCGACGATGGTGACCGCCGGCGTATTCGGTGCCTGGGTATCCACTACCGCACTGGCGCTGCCCGCCGCTGAAACGTTGCCGGCCTGATCGGTGAGGGTGGCCGAGAGGGTTAGCGTCGCCCCATTGGCCGGTGCGGCCAGATTCAGCTGTACCTGTCCGTTTTGTACTTCGCTGGCGGTGATGATATGGGACAGCGGCAGGCCGTTGCTTGACAACAGGGTCAGCGTATCGCCGACTTGTACGCCATGATCAAGACCGATCCTGACGCTGACGAGTCCATTGCTCTCATCGCTGCCGGCAATGGTGCCGTTGTGGTCCATGATGGTGATGGTCGGTGCCAGTGGTGCCACGGTGTCGACCAGCGCACTGGCTGTGCCGACCGGGGACGTATTGCCGGCCAGATCGGTGATGCTGGCGGCAACCTGCAGGGTTTGACCATTGGCCGGGGCCGTGACGTTCAGCACGACATGGCCTGCCTGCAGATCGCCGGCCTGAACCGTGTAGTTGATCTGGGCACCTGCACCGGTACTCAGGTGGATGATGTCGCCCACCTTGACCGCCGAATCAAGCCCGATCTGTACACTCACCTGTCCCTGATGTTCGTCGGCGATGCCGATCTCGCCATTGTGGCCGAGGATGACCACGTTGGGGGTGTCGGGTGCCTGAGTGTCGACCAGCGCACTGACCGTGCCGGCCGGGGAGGTATTGCCGGCTGCATCGGTCAGCGTGGCGTTGAGCGACAAGGTGGCGCCATTGGCCGGTACCGTCAGATTAAAGTTGACGTGACCGTTGACCAGATCGGCAGGCTGAACGGTATAGCTGATGTTGATACCCGGACTGCCGGTTAGCGTCAGGGTGTCGCCGGCCTGCACGCTGCCATCCAGTGCGACCTGAACCGATACCTTGCCGTTGTGCACATCGGCGATGCCGATTTCGCCATTGTGGCCGGCAACGCTGATTTGCGGTGCATTCGGGGCCTGTGTATCCACCAGCGCCGAATCGGTGCCTGCATCCGAGGTGTTACCCAGGGTATCGGTGATGGTGGCGCTGACTTGCAGGGTTTCACCATTGGCGGGAGCCGAAACATGCAGCGTGACCTGGCCAGCGCTGATGTCTGCGGCCTGCAGGACATAACTCACAGGCAAGCCATTGCCCGTGCTCAACAGGACGGTGTCGCCCGCTTTGACCGATTCATCCAGCGAGACCAGTACCGATACCTGGCCCTGGTTGATATTGCCAAGACCGATTTCGCCGTTGTGGTCCAGGATGCTGACCTCGGGCGAGTTGGGCGCGGTGGTATTGACCACGGCGCTGTCGCTGCCAGCCTGCGACTGGTTGCCCAGGGCATCGGTCAGTACGGCACTGACGTCCAGCGTCTGGCCATTGAGCGGTGCGGTGACGGCCAGGGTCACATTGCCGGCGTGGATTTCTTCGGCCGTGACCACATGGACAAACACATCCCCACTGGATGTCTGCATGGTCAGGCTGTCACCGGCCTTGACCGAGCTGTCGAGGTTCACCTGAACCTGCACCTGACCATTGCGCTCATCCGGGGTGCTGATGACGCCGTTATGGTCAACGATGGTGACGGTCGGAGTGTTCGGGCCGGTGGTATCGACCACGGCGGACGCACTACCGGCAGCCGAGCTGTTGCCGAGCGCATCGGTGATGGTGGCGGAAGCATTCAGGCTCTGGCCATCGGCCGGGGCAGCGACGCTGAAGCTGGCATGGCCGGCGTTCAGGTCCGCGCTGCTGACTACATGAGTTTGGGTGACGCCATTGGCGGTGAGCGAAATGGTGTCACCGGCCTTGACCGAACCATCCAAAGCGACTTGCACCGTGACCTGACCATTGCGCTCATCCGGCGTGCTGATGACGCCGTTATGGTCAACGATGGTGACGGTCGGGGTGTTCGGGCCGGTGGTGTCCACCACGGCAGACGCACTACCGGCAGCCGAGCTGTTGCCGAGCGCATCGGTGATGGTGGCGGAAGCATTCAGGCTCTGGCCATCGGCCGGGGCAGCGACGCTGAAGCTGGCATGGCCGGCGTTCAGGTCCGCACGGCTGACCACATGCGAGATGGTGACGCCATTGGCGGTCAGACTGATGGTGTCACCGGCCTTGACCGAACCATCCAAAGCGACTTGCACCGTGACCTGACCATTGCGCTCATCCGGGGTGCTGATCACACCGTTATGGTCAACGATGGTGACGGTCGGGGTGTTCGGGCCGGTGGTATCGACCACGGCAGACGCACTACCGGCAGCCGAGCTGTTGCCGAGCGCGTCGGTGATGGTGGCGGAAGCATTCAGGCTCTGACCATCGGCCGGGGCGGCGACGCTGAAGCTGGCATGACCGGCGTTCAGGTCCGCACTGCTGACCACATGACTCAGGGTGACGCCATTGGCGGTGAGCGAAATGGTGTCACCGGCCTTGACCGAACCATCCAAAGCGACTTGCACCGTGACCTGACCATTGCGCTCATCCGGGGTGCTGATCACGCCGTTATGGTCAACGATGGTGACGGTCGGGGTGTTCGGGCCGGTGGTATCGACCACGGCAGACGCACTACCGGCAGCCGAGCTGTTGCCGAGCGCATCGGTGATGGTGGCGGAAGCATTCAGGCTCTGGCCATCGGCGGGCGCGGCGACGCTGAAGCTGGCATGACCGGCGTTCAGGTCCGCGCTGCTGACCACATGAGTCTGGGTGACGCCATTGGCGGTCAGACTGATGGTGTCACCGGCCTTGACCGAGCTGTCGAGGTTTACCTGAACCTGCACCTGACCATTGGGCTCATCCGGGGTGCTGATCACCCCGTTATGGTCAACGATGGTGACGGTCGGGGTGTTCGGGCCGGTGGTATCGACCACGGCAGACGCACTACCGGCAGCCGAGCTGTTGCCGAGCGCATCGGTGATGGTGGCGGAAGCATTCAGGCTCTGGCCGTCGGCCGGGGCAGCGACGCTGAAGCTGGCATGGCCGGCGTTCAGGTCCGCACTGCTGACCACATGAGTCTGGGTGACGCCATTGGCGGTCAGACTGATGGTGTCACCGGCCTTGACCGAGCTGTCGAGGTTCACCTGAACCTGCACCTGACCATTGCGCTCATCCGGCGTACTGATCACCCCGTTATGGTCAACGATGGTGACGGTCGGGGTGTTCGGGCCGGTGGTATCCACCACGGCAGACGCACTACCGGCAGCCGAGCTGTTGCCGAGCGCATCGGTGATGGTGGCGGAAGCATTCAGGCTCTGGCCATCGGCCGGGGCAGCGACGCTGAAGCTGGCATGACCGGCGTTCAGGTCCGCGCTGCTGACTACATGCGAGACGGTGACGCCATTGGCGGTGAGCGAAATGGTGTCACCCGCCTTGACCGAGCTGTCGAGGTTTACCTGAACCTGCACCTGACCATTGGGCTCATCCGGCGTACTGATCACCCCGTTATGGTCAACGATGGTGACGGTCGGGGTGTTCGGGCCGGTGGTATCGACCACGGCAGACGCACTACCGGCGGCCGAGCTGTTGCCGAGCGCATCGGTGATGGTGGCGGAAGCATTCAGGCTCTGGCCATCGGCCGGGGCGGCGACGCTGAAGCTGGCATGGCCGGCGTTCAGGTCCGCGCTGCTGACGACATGGCTCAGGGTGACGCCGTTGGCGGTCAGACTGATGGTGTCACCGGCCTTGACCGAGCTGTCGAGGTTCACCTGAACCTGCACCTGACCATTGGGCTCATCCGGCGTGCTGATCACGCCGTTATGGTCAACGATGGTGACGGTCGGGGTGTTCGGGCCGGTGGTATCCACCACGGCGGACGCACTACCGGCAGCCGAGCTGTTGCCGAGCGCATCGGTGATGCTGGCGGAAGCATTCAGGCTCTGACCATCGGCCGGGGCAGCGACGCTGAAGCTGGCATGACCGGCGTTCAGGTCCGCACTGCTGACCACATGAGTTTGGGTGACGCCATTGGCGGTGAGCGAAATGGTGTCACCGGCCTTGACCGAGCTGTCGAGGTTCACCTGAACCTGCACCTGACCATTGCGCTCATCCGGCGTGCTGATGACGCCGTTATGGTCAACGATGGTGACGGTCGGGGTGTTCGGGCCGGTGGTATCGACCACGGCAGACGCACTACCGGCAGCCGAGCTGTTGCCGAGCGCATCGGTGATGGTGGCGGAAGCATTCAGGCTCTGGCCGTCGGCGGGCGCGGCGACGCTGAAGCTGGCATGACCGGCGTTCAGGTCCGCACTGCTGACTACATGCGAGACGGTGACGCCATTGGCGGTCAGACTGATGGTGTCACCGGCCTTGACCGAACCATCCAAAGCGACTTGTACCGTGACCTGGCCGTTGCGCTCATCCGGCGTGCTGATCACGCCGTTATGGTCAACGATGGTGACGGTCGGGGTGTTCGGGCCGGTGGTATCGACCACGGCAGACGCACTACCGGCAGCCGAGCTGTTGCCGGCAGCATCCGTGACAGTGGCGGTGACTGTCAGGGTTTGTCCATTGGCCGGGGCATTGAGACTGAAGGATGCCTGTCCGTTCTGGATGTCTGCTGTACTGATGGTGTGGGCGTAACTCTGTCCATTGCTGCTTTGCAGGGTCAGGATGTCGCCGACCCGGGCCGAGCTGTCGAGGAAGACTCGGACCTGTACCTGACCGTTGTGCTCGTCGGGCGTACTGATGACGCCGTTGTGGTCGACGATGGTGACGTTAGGCGCGTTGGGCGCCTCGGTGTCGACCAGGGCGCTGGCGCTGCCGGCGCTAGAGGTGTTGCCGGCGGCGTCGGTCAGGGTTGCCGTGACGGTCAGTGTCTGGCCGTTGGCCGGTGCGCTGACATTGAGCAGTACCTGTCCGGCGCTCAGGTCGCTGGCCTGCACCGTGTAGACGATGGGCTGGCCATTCCCGGTCGACAGGGTCAGGGTGTCGCCGGCCTGGACGCTGCTGTCCAGAACCACCCGCACTTGCACCTGTCCGTTGATTTCATTGGCGCTGCCGATTTCACCGTTATGTCCCTGGATGAATACCTGGGGGGTGTCCGGGGCGACGGTGTCGACCAGGGCGCTGGCGGTCCCTGCCGCCGAGGTATTGCCGGCGCCGTCGGTCACGGTGGCACTGACGACGAGGGTTTGTCCGCTGGCGGGGGCGGTCACGTTCAGGGTGGCATGACCGGCCGTCAGGTCGGCAGCCTGTACCGTATAGGCCACGGTGGCGCCGGTGCTGGTGGTCAGCAGGATGCTGTCGCCGATCTGAACACTGCTGTTGAGCGATACCTGAACCTGGACCTGGCCATTGGTTTCGTTGGCGGCACCAATTTCGCCGTTGTGGCCGAGGATGCTGACTTGCGGTGCATCGGGCGCCACGGTGTCGACCAGGGCGCTGGCGCTGCCTGCGGCCGAGGTGTTTCCGGCGGCATCGGTGATGGTGGCGCTGACGACAAGGGTTTCTCCGTTGGCCGGAGCGGTCACATTGAGTGTGACATGGCCCGCCGCGAGATCGGCAGCCAGTACGGTGTAGGCGATCGTGGCACCACTGCCGGTGCGCAGCTGGATGCTGTCGCCGGCTTTCACGCTGTTGTCGAGGGTGACCTGTACCTGGACCTGACCATTGGTCTCGTCGGCGGCGCCAATTTCGCCGTTGTGACCGAGGATGCTGACTTGCGGCGTGTTGGGCGCCACGGTGTCGACCAGGGCGCTGGCGCTGCCTGCGGCCGAGGTATTGCCGGCAGCATCGGTGATGGTGGCCGAGACGCTCATGGTCTGGCCATTGCCCGGTGCCGTGACATTCAGACTGGCATGTCCGCTGCTCAATTCTGCGGCGGTGACGGTATGGGAGAGGGTACTGCTGCCGTTGCTGAGGCGAATGACATCGCCGGCATGAACGCTATTGTCCAGCGATACCTGAACCTGCACTCTGCCATTGGTCTCGTCGGCGGCGCCAATCTCGCCGTTGTGCCCGATGATGCTGACGGTCGGCGTATTGGGCGGGATGGAGTCGACGGTGACCGATGCCGAGGCGACGGCAGTCTGCCCGGCGGTGTTGGTCGACGAAGCAATCAGCGTGGTGCTGCCCTGGCCCAGCGGGACGGTCGGCGTCAGACTCCATGTGCCGTTGCTGGCGACGACGGCGCTGCCCAGCACGGTGCCGAGGCTGGTGCTGACCAGCACGGTGAGTCCTGGTTGGCCGGTGCCGCGCAGGGTGGGTTCGACCTGGTTGGTCAGGGTGATGCCGGCAATGCTGACACTGGCAGGCGGGGCGCCGTTAGTGCTGCTTTGTTGTGCCAGCAGTTGGGGCTGGTTGTTGCTGATGCGCCCGAAATTATCCAGCGAAGCAATGCTGTTGCTGCTGCGCAGGCTGCTGACGGTGGTGGTGCTACTGATGTCTGTCGAGGACAGGGTAATGAAGGTATGGCCCAGATTGCTGCTGGTCGAGGTGTCTGCCTGCAAGCCGGCGCTGGCCGGATCCAGCTGGGCTGTCGGGTCCTGGCCACTGGCCAGGTTGTTCAGCACTTGCTGGACGTCGGTATTGGCGTTGCCGCCATTGCCGTCTGTCTGCGCCGCGTTTTGCTGGTCGCTTGCCGGGGCCGAGGGCTGGTCCTGTTCTCCCGAGAGGACGACGGTCCCCCCCGAATCCTGGCTCAGCGTCAGGCTGGCGCCCTTGTCGAACAGCAACTGTTCCCCCGGGCGGATGACCTCCCCGACCTTGAGGATGTGCTCATGACCCTGAGCGTCAATAACCTTGACCACCCCTTTGAGGTGGGCGATGCGACCGGACAGTGCGGGGGTAGCCATGAGCGACTCCGGCAAAATGGGTTGAATAAGGTTCTCTATTGTTCAGAGAAACACTGTTTGTATCTTTACGGCCATACGCGTACGACGACGGATATGGCCGAGGCTAACGTTCGCTGAGCGCCTCTGTCTTGGCGCGCAGTACCGGCTTGAGCATATATGACAATATACTTTTCTTGCCAGTCATAATGTCAACCTGGGCAACCATGCCGGGGATGATCGGCAAGTGTTTGTCACCCAGCGAGCTTTGACGGGTACGCACCTTGACGATGTAGAACGAGTTGCCGTGTTCGTCGGTTTCGGTATCGGCGCCGACGTCCTGGACGACGCCGTCCATGCCACCGTAAATGGTGTAGTCATAAGCGGTAAATTTGACCTTGGCATCCTGGCCGGTGCGCAGGAAGGCAATGTCGCGCGGCGAGACCCGGGTTTCCACCAGCAGGGAGTCGCCGATCGGCACGATTTCCATCACATCCTTGCCGGGCTGCACCACGCCACCAACCGTATTGGCATAGATCTGCTTGACTTCGCCGCGTACCGGAGAGCGCAGTTCCGATAGCTTGACCTTGTTGGCCAGACCGGTGGTGTCGGCAGAAAGGCTGTTGATTTTGGCCATGGTTTCGGACAGTTCGGCGCTGGCCTGATTGCGGAAGCTCAACTCGGTTTCGCGTACCTTGCGGTTGGCTTCGATGATGGCCGCCTGCAGGCGGGCAATCTGTGCTTCGGCCATATCGCGATCACCCTTGAAGCGCGAGACATCGCGTTGCAGCCGCAGCAGGTCGACCTGCGACACCGCCCCGCTGTCCAGCAGGGGACGGGTTTGCTCCAGTTCGCGGGCAGTCAGTTGATAGCTTTGGTCGGCCTGTTGCCGCCGGGCGCGCATTTCGCTCAGCTCCTGGGTGCGCTGGTTCAGTTCCTGATGGGCGATCTGGACCGTGTCTTCCAGCTCCTGCTGTCTGGCTCGATAGAGGTCGCTTTCCTGCTTGGCAATGTCCGGTGCTTCCTGCGTGACCTGGGCCGGCATGTTGAGCGGGGAGCCTTCGGCAATGGCGCGCAGCCGTGCCGCCTTGCCCAGCAAGGCCAGGTACTGTGCCTGACTGGCTTGCAGCGAGGAGACGAAGCGGGTGTTGTCGATGTTCAGCAACAACTGGCCTTTCTGTACCACCTGTCCTTCGTGCACCAGGATGCGCGACACCACGCCGCCATCCAGGCTCTGGATGTGCTGGTTCTGGCTGGAGGCGACGACCTTGCCTTCCCCCTTGGTCACTTCGTCGATCTGGGCAAAGGCGGCCCACAGCAGGGCAACGAGGAAAAAGCCGGTGACGGTCCAGACAAACACCCGCGGCCGGCCTGGATTCTGCTCCAGAATGGCCCAGTCGGCATCGGTGGCAAAATCGAGGTGCTCCTGCAGGTCTCGAGCCGCAGCCCAGTCCATCAGGCGATCCCAGTATGGCGAGGTTTTTTCCTGGCCGCGGACAATCCAGTTTTTCCAGAAGGGGCGGTGTTGGCTCATTGTGCTTGCCCCCGGTTGACCTGACCTTGTTGCAGGGAACGAATGACCGCGTCCTTGGGCCCGTCGGCCATAATCGTGCCGTTGTCGACGACGATCAGTCGGTCGGCCAGCTCCAGCAGCGAAGAATGGTGCGTGGTCAGGATCACGGTCTTGCCTTGCATGATTTTGTTCAGTGTTTGCTTGATATGGGCTTCGGCCGAGCTGTCCATATTGCTGGTGGGTTCATCCATCAACAGGATCGGCGGCGCATTGAGCAGGGCACGGGCGATGGTGACAGCCTTGCGCTGGCCGCCGGACATGGTTTCACCGCGTTCGCCAACAATCATGTCGAAGCCCTGCGGGTGGCTGTTGACGAACTCCGACAGGCCGGCGAGTTCGGCAGCGGCCTGGATGCTGGCATCGTGGCTGTGGGGCGCGCCCATCGTGATGTTCTGTCGCAGCGTGCCGTAGAACAGCATCGATTCTTGCGGTACATAGCCGATGTGGCGACGCAGTTCGGTCGGGTCGATCTGGTTGATGTCGATGCCGTCGATGCGTACCGAACCTTCATCGGGCTGGTACAGGCCGAGGATCAGTTTCTGCAGGGTCGACTTGCCGGAGCCGATGCGGCCAATGATGGCAACCCGTTCTCCGGCCTTGATCTTGAACGAGACGTTGCGCAGTGCCTGCGCCGGGTTCTCCGGATAGCTGAAGCTGACATTGCGGAATTCGATCTCGCCCCGGAAGCTGGTGCGGTGGAAGAAGTTGGCATTCTGCTCGCGTTCAACCGGCAGCTTCATGAAGGTGTCGAGCGAGCCGAGCGAGATCTTGGCATTGTGGTACTGGGTCAGCAGGCCGACCAGCTGGCCCAGGGGCGCCATGGCGCGACCAGACAGCATCACGGCGGCGATCACACCACCCTGCGAGGTGTCTCCACTCATGATCAGGTAGACCCCGACGATCAGCACCACGATGCTGACCATCTGCTGGACGAAGCCGGCAAAGTTGCTGGCGGAGGCCGCCAGCAATTTCAGGCGCGCGCCGATTTGCGACAAAAACAGGGTGGCCTGCTCCCAGCGGGCCTGTTGCTGTCCTTCGGCGGCCAGAATCTTGATGGTTTCCAGCTCGGCGAGGTTTTCCACCAGTTGGGCGTTGCGTTGGGCCGAGGCGCGCAGCGTCGACTCGGTCAGGACTTTCATCTTCTCCTGGATCAGCAGTGAGAAGATCATCATGGCGCCGGCGCCCACCAGTACCGGGATGACCATCAGCGGCGAAATCCACAGCACGACCAGCAGGAAGATCAGAACGAAGGGCAGGTCGATCAGTGCGGTGATCGAGGCGGAGGCGATGAAGTCGCGAATGGTTTCGAACGAGCGCAGATTGGCGGCAAAGGCGCCTACCGAGGCCGGGCGTGCCGACATGCGTACGCCCAGCACGCGTTCCATGATCAGGGAGGACAGTGAAACGTCAATGCGCTTGCTGGCCAGGTCGAGCATGTAGCCACGGGTCATCTTCATCAGGAAGTCGAACACCAGGACGATGATGCTGCCGATGGCCAGAACCCACAGGGTGGAAAAGGCGAGGTTGGGCACCACACGGTCGTAGACGTTCATCGACACCAGCGGGATGACCAGGGCGAACAGGTTGATCAGGAAGGAGGCCACCAGCGAGTCACGGTACAACGGCAGGCCGCCATAGACCGCATGCCAGAACCAGTGACGCGAGCGGATATCCCCCATCTCCGGTGCCCGACGGTCATAGTTGAAGCGCGGCCTGACGAAGATGGCGATGCCGGCGTAGTTTTCACCCAGTTGCTCGAGCGGGATGGTTTCGACGGACTCCGGGAGTTCGGAGAAGCTGAAGCGGGCGGTCCCTGTCTTGTGGTCAATGCCGCGCAGGATGCAGGCCTCGTCGTTCTTGAGCAGGATCACCGCCGGCAGCAAGGCATCGCGCAGCTTGTCGAGCGGGCTGCGCACGACGCGCGAGGTCAGGCCGATGCGTCGGGCTGAACGCGAAAACATGGACGGCGTGAGCCGGCCATTGGTCAGTGGAATGCCTGCAACCAGGGACTCGCGGGTGGCATTGATGCCATATTGGCGAGCCAGGGCGAACAGGCAATCCAGCAAGGGATCCAGGTGGGTCGAATGCAAGGGGATAGTGCTGTTTCGCATTTCCTGGGTGATCGGCTGCATCTTTACCTCGGGGCGCATGGTGAACTTTTCCCGATGACTCGGTCCTCCCCGACGTTATCATAAATATTACAAGTTTAGTAAGGAAAATAGGTAAATTAAATTGATATTTGTCACAGAAAATATGCCGAAGGCATGATGCGCTGCGGCAGATGCGGCGGATGAGAATGGCTTGTTTTTATACCCTATGGGGGTATATGATCAGGTCAGGAGATCATCATGCAAAATTCCGTTCTGGTATTACCCATCAAGGGCATGCACTGCGCTGCCTGCGCCCAGCGTATTGAAAAGATGCTGAACCGCCTGCCAGCGGTGCAGGCGACGGTCAGTTTTGCCAGTGAGACGGCGCGGGTAGAGCTGGGCGAGGGGGCGTCGCTGGATGAAGCCGTCGCGGCCGTCCGGGCCGCCGGATTCGAGGTGGCGGCGTCCCGGCTGGCCCTGGCACTGGGCGGGATGCATTGTGCTGCCTGCGCTCAACGTATCGAAAAGGTGCTCAACCGGCTGCCGGGGGTGAGTGCGACGGTCAACTTTGCCAGTGAGCAGGCCAGCGTGCATTTTGTCCCCGGTGCCTGTGAGGCGGCGCAGATGGTGACTGCCGTGGAGCAGGCCGGATTTACCGCCAGTGTGGTGCAGGCTATGCAGCGTGAGACGCTGCGGGCGCAACAGGTGACGGCGTCGCGCCGCGAGGGGGTGCGGGTGGTGCTGGCGGCGCTGCTGGCGCTGCCACTGTTGTGGCCAATGCTGTCCATGATGACGGCGGCCGACATGCCGATGTTGCCGCTGTTCTGGCAATGGGGACTGGCGTCGGTGCTGCAGTTTGTTTTCGGCTGGCGCTTCTACCGTGGCGCCTGGCTGGCTTTGCGTGGCGGCGCCGCCAATATGGATGTGCTGGTCGCACTGGGGACCAGCGCGGCGTACGGCTACTCCTGCTGGCTGGCCTGGTCCGGTCAGGCGCATGAGTTGTATTTCGAGGCATCGGCCTGGGTGCTGGTGCTGGTCATGCTGGGCAAGTGGCTGGAGCGGCGCGCCAAAGGAAGGGCGGGCGATGCGATTGCGGCGCTGCTGGACCTGGCGCCGCGTACAGCGCGTGTGGAACGCGATGGACAGCAGGTGGAGGTGCCGCTGGACCAACTGCAGCCCGGCGAATTGGTCTGGGTGCGCCAGGCCGAACGCGTGCCGGTGGACGGGGTGATCGAGCAGGGCCAGGCCGCGCTGGACGAAAGCATGCTGACAGGAGAGAGCCTGCCGGTGGACAAGGGCGTCGGCGCACAGGTCTATGCCGCCACCTTGAATCAGTCGGGGCTGCTGCAGATCCGCGCGACCGGCGTTGGCAGTGATACGCAGCTGGGACGGATTGTCCGCATGGTCAGTGAGGCACAGGGGTCCCGCGCACCGATCCAGCGTCTGGCAGATCAGGTGTCGGCGTGGTTTGTTCCCGCGGTCTTGCTGATCGGCCTGCTGACACTGCTGCTGACCGGTGCGCTGAGCGGTGACTGGGGGCGGGCGCTGATTCATGCGGTCGCCGTGCTGGTGATCGCCTGTCCTTGTGCCCTGGGGCTGGCCACGCCGACCGCCGTCATGGTCGGGGTGGGTAACGGGGCGCGGCACGGCATTTTGTTTGCCCGCGCCGAGGCACTGGAGCAGACCGGGCGCCTTCAGGTGTTGGCCATGGACAAAACCGGCACCTTGACCGAAGGCAGGCCAAGGCTGGTTCAACTGGCTGCATTGGGTATCAGCGAGGCGCGGCTGCTGCAACTGGCGGCCAGCGCCGAGGCGGGCTCGACGCATCCGCTGGCACAAGCCCTGCTGGCCGCTGCTCAGGCACAGGACGTATCGCTGCTGCCGCTCAGCGGATTTACTGCACAGACCGGCGCCGGGGTCACGGCGCAGTTGCCGGATCTGGGCGAGTTGCGCGTCGGGCATCCCCAGTGGGCGGGCGTGCCGGCATTCGCCGACTGGCCGCGGTGGCGCGAGCAGGGCATGACGGTGATTGGCGTGGCACTCAATGGTGAGCCGCTGGGTGTGCTGGCACTGGCGGACAGCTTGCGTGCATCGGCCAGCGGGGCGGTGTTCCGGCTAAAGCAGATGGGTATCCGGGTGGTAATGCTTAGTGGCGACCACCCGGCTGCCGCCGGGTATATCGCCGCTCAGGCCGGGATAGACGAGGTCCATGCCGGCCTGTTGCCCGAGGACAAGGCCACCCTGATCCGGCAATGGCGTGAGCAGGGTTTGCGGGTCGGCATGCTGGGTGATGGTGTCAATGATGCGCCGGCACTGGCGGTGGCTGATGTTGGCATGGCGATGGGCGGCGGGTCGGAGGTCGCCATCGAGGCTGCGGATCTGACCCTGATGCACAATGATCCGATGCATGTGGTCGATGCCGTCAGTCTGTCGCAGCGTACGCTGGGCAAGATCCGGCAGAATCTGTTTTTTGCTTTTGCCTATAACGTGCTTGGTATTCCCCTGGCGGCCAGCGGCTTGCTCAGCCCGGCACTGGCGGGGGCGGCCATGGCGGCCAGTTCGCTGTCGGTGGTCAGCAATGCGCTGTTGCTCAAGCGCTGGCGGGCCGGTGCCTCTGGCTGACACGACAAGACTCCCGCGCAGGGAGTCTTGACGGGTGCGGAGGGGGCGGGGAACTAGAGGTCGATCACGCTGCTGTGCTGCAGTTCGGCGATGTTGAGGCCGGCCGGCGCCAGGCGCTTGAGTTCACCCAGAGCCTGTTCGCGCAGCGAGGGGTCCAGATGGCTGATCCAGATCTGCACATTGGGCGGAATCAGCTCCAGCATGGGCAGCAGGGTGGCCGGCGTCATGTGGCCCTCCTGTGCGGCCCGTTCCGGGTCACTGCTCGGGTAGGTGACTTCACAGATGATGTCGGACAGCGACGGGACATTGGCCGCCCAGTGCCAGAAGGCCGGGCACAGGGCCGAATCGCCGGTATAGGCGAGGGCGCGCCAGGGGCCCTCAATGACCCAGCCGATGCTGGCGATGTTGTGCTGGGCCGGCAGGGCGGTGGCCATGCCGTCTGCCAGCGGGATGGCATCGCCGACTTCGAGTGCGGCAAAGCGCAGCAGGGGCTCGCCTTGCGGGGTTTGGGCCTGCAGATAGCCCTGATGGCCGGGTTCGGCCATCAGGCCATTCAATAACTCGTCAATGGTTTCCTGCTGGCTGTGAACGGTCAGCCCTTTGCCGCCATGGGCAGCATGGCAGGCGAGCAGTGCCGGCAGGCCGCTGCAATGATCCAGGTGAGAGTGGGTCAGTAGTACGCGTTCCACCGCCAGTTGGCTTTCCGTCGACAGCGTTTCCACGCCGCTGCCGCAGTCCATCAGGGTGCTGACATCGATCAGGTAGCTGGAGGTGGCGATTTGCGAGCCGTTGCCGGCCGCGGTGCCAAGGACGGAAACAATCATCGGTCATCCTGTCATTTGAGGGGGGCTTGCCGAATCATTGTAGCTGAGTTGTGGTATCGCTGCATGACGAATGCGTTGAGGCCTGCCCCCGGTATGGCTGGTGCTGCGACAAAAAAAGCGGCCGGGCAATGGCCCGGCCGCTTTTTTTCAGAGGCAGACCGATATCACTCGACCTTGCCGACCGGGTACATATAGCGGTTGCTGTCGGCGAACGGCGTCTGGTTGTAGAACCAGTTCAGGCGCGCGTTGCGATCCTTGGCAAAGGCTTTGTCTTTCTTCAGCTTTTCTGCGAAGGCCTGACGCAGTGCCGGGCTTTCGGCCAGCATGGCACGAGCCATCGGCTCCATGACGTAGGCTTCGGGCGCTTCGGCCGAGGTCAGGTTGGCATTGAAGAAGCCCCAGCTCAGGAAAGAGTCCGGGCTGGCCGGTTCGAGCAGGTCCATGGCCAGTACGCCCAGACGCTGGTTCGGGTCGATGACCACAGAGCCGGCCGGGTAGGTGACCTTGCGGTGTTCCGGAACCGGTTTGCCGGTGATCAGCAGGCGACCTTCATAGCCCGGGATCTTGTCGGCGGACTCGCGGTCGGGCTCGAACGGGGTGCCCAGCTTGACGTCTTCCAGGCGATAGACCGTCACGTCGTAGGCCGTCGGCGCGCTCAGGGTGGTCATCTGGATGCCATGGACCTTGAGACGGTCGATCACTTCATGCCATTGCGCCGGCACGATATAGGCCTTCGGACGCGGTACGATCAGGTCCGGCTGGGTCTGCGGGGTGTAAGGGATCTTGTAATCCTGCGGCTTGTTGGTCCAGCGCACGATCTTGTCACCGGTGATCGGCGACAATTCCTTGGTGTATTTCACGCCCTTGAAGTCGACCAGTTGCGGCTTGCCATCCGGGGCTTTCCAGGTCAGCGCCACCTGGTTGTCACGTACAGCGCGGTCTTTGGCAATCGCGGCGGCCAGGCTGTCCTTGTTGTCGCCGACAGCTTCGAAGATGGCCTTGTACAGGGTGTAGTTGCCCAGTACTTGCTGGCGGTACGGCTTGAGGGCGTGCAATTCGACCAGGATGCCCGGAATGCCGCGGATATCGGCGTACTGGTTGGAGAAGCGGGCATAGTCGCTGTAGTACGGATAGTACCCCTGGGTCATATCCTCATTGTCGTTCATGCTGATGCAGTCGTTCGGCAGATGGCCATAGTCTTTCAGCTCGGCGAACACGCGCGGGGTCATGACGCTGTTCATCCAGGTGGTACTGTTCTTGGCCCAGCCCATGCCGTTGTTGCAGTAGGTGACATCGTACTGGTAGATCACGCCATCGGTGGAATGAGTGTCGATGAAGAAGTCCGGGTCGTATTCGTTGAGGATGCGGGCGACGTTGCGGATTTCCGGACTGTCGAGCTTGGCGAAGTCGCGGTTGAGGTTCAGGTTGCGCGAGTTGACGCGCCAGCCGGTATTGTTCGGGCCGTTCTGGTTGATGCGTCCATACTTGCCGTTGCGCAGGTCACCGTCGATGTTGACCACCGGGACGAAGATCAGGTTGATCTTGTCCAGCAGGGCGGTCTGGCTGCTGCCGACGGTCATGTCGCGAATCATCATCAGGCCGGCATCCTTGCCGTTGGCTTCGCCCGGATGGATTTCGGCTTCGACGTAGACGGTCGGTTTGCCCGAGGCCTTGAGGCCGGCGGCGGATTTGTCGGCGGACTTGGAGACGATCACCATGGTGAACGGGGTGCCGGCATCGGTGGTTTCACCGTAGGTCATCATCTTGATGAGGCCCGGTTTGGCATCCTGCAGTTTCTTCAGGTAGTCCAGCGTTTCGGTGTAGGTCGGGGTGTGCTGGAAATCGGACGCTTCGATCGGGGTGATATAGGGGTCGTTCTTGGCAGCGATGAATTGTTCGCTCTTGCCGTTCCAGGCGATATCTGGCGGCAGAATGTGTTTGCGCGCCGCGGCCAGATAGGCGTTGTCGTCGACATAGTCCGGTGCGGACGGCACGGCAAAGGCCGGAAGGCTTGCCAGCATCGAGGCCAGCATGGTCAGTTGCATGCAAAGGCGGGTTTTTTTCATACCTGACTCCCTGTTTGTATTGTCGGTTCACAGGCGGATCACGCGCTGTGTCACTGAGCCACGGGCAAGGGGTGACCTTGTCGCGGCATCCAGACCGCAAGCGTAACGCGCCAGGGAATATCAGTATGTGCTAAATCGATTTGATTTGATGGCAATCAACGGCTGGAGCACGTTGTTGCGGCGTGCAAATGACAACATGGCCGGGCAGAGGCCCGGCCATGTTGCGAGGTGATGGTGAATCAGTGGCCTTGCGGCTGCTTGCGCGACCAGGCCCAGAGGGCCAGCCCGGCGAGGATCATCGGCAGGCTCAGCCATTGTCCCATGCTCAGGTTGGCGGCCAGCAGACCAAGGAAGTCATCGGGTTCGCGGGTGAACTCGGCGATGAAGCGGAAGGCACCGTAGCCGATCAGGAACAGTGCGGAGACGGCGGCGCGCGGACGTGGCTTGCTGCTGAAGCCCCACAGGATGAAGAACAGGGTCATGCCCTCCAGCGCAAACTCATACAGCTGCGACGGGTGGCGTGCCAGTCCGCCGTATTTGACATAGGTGTCGACCCACTCCGGGTGGGTGGCTGCCCAGGCACGGTCTGCCTGCTGGGCCTGCGGGAACAGCATGGCCCAGGGGGCATCCGGGTTGGTGACCCGCCCCCACAGTTCACCATTGATGAAGTTGCCGATACGGCCGGCGGCCAGGCCCAGCGGCACCAGCGGGGCGACGAAGTCGGCCACGTCCCAGAAGCTCTTGCCATGGCGGCGGGCAAACAGCCACATGGCGATCAGTACGCCGAGGAAGCCGCCGTGGAAGGACATGCCGCCTTCCCAGACCCGCAGGATTTCCGCCGGGTTGTGCAGGTATTCGCCGGGTTTGTAGAACAGCACATAGCCCAGCCGTCCGCCGAGCACCACGCCGAGCACGCCGTAAAACAGCAGGTCGTCCAGCATCTTGCTGGTCATGAAACTGCGGCCGGCACGGATGCGACGATTGCCGAGCAGGATGAACAGCAGGAAGCCGGCCATGTACATCAGGCCATACCAATGCACGGCGAGTGGCCCGAGGTGGATGGCGACGGGGTCGTATTGCGGATGAATGATCATTTGTCAGTCGTACGTGTTTGCGGTAAAAGTGATGAGACTGAATTATACGGAAAGCGTTGCATATCGTCGCGGGCGATTACCCTCGCATGCGATTTCCGGGGCTGATACCACGGCCCCGCCGCCTTGCACGGCGCACCGATTGACTGGACCCGTCTTTTGAAAGTGCGACCGGAAACGCTGGCATTTTAGTGAAATAGAGCAAGGAATTGTCATGCCTGAATATCGTTCCAGAACTTCTACCGCCGGCCGCAACATGGCCGGCGCCCGCGCACTGTGGCGCGCCACCGGCATGAAGGATGAAGACTTCCAGAAGCCGATCATCGCCATTGCCAACTCGTTCACTCAGTTTGTTCCGGGGCATGTGCACCTGCATAACCTGGGGCAACTGGTGGCCCGGGAAATCGAACGCGCCGGCGGCGTGGCCAAAGAGTTCAACACCATTGCCATTGATGACGGCATTGCCATGGGGCATGGCGGCATGCTCTACAGCCTGCCCTCGCGTGACCTGATTGCCGATTCGGTCGAATACATGGTCAATGCCCATTGTGCCGATGCGCTGGTCTGCATTTCCAACTGCGACAAGATTACCCCGGGGATGCTGATGGCGGCCCTGCGGCTGAACATCCCGGTGGTGTTTGTTTCCGGCGGGCCGATGGAGGCCGGCAAGGTGAACTGGCAGGGCGAGGCCCGTGCGCTGGATCTGGTCGATGCCATGGTCGAGGCGGCCAACCCGGCGGTCTCCGATGCCGAGGTGGCCGAGCTGGAGCGCTCCGCCTGTCCGACTTGCGGATCGTGTTCCGGCATGTTTACCGCCAACTCGATGAACTGTCTGACCGAGGCGCTGGGCCTGTCGCTGCCGGGCAATGGCTCGCTGGTGGCCACCCATGCCGATCGCAAGGAGTTGTTTCTGCGAGCCGGTCGTCTGATCGTGGATCTGGCGCGGCGTTATTACGAGGGGAACGATGAAAGCGTCCTGCCGCGCCGCATTGCCTCGCGCGCAGCCTTTGGCAATGCCATGTCGCTGGATGTGGCGATGGGCGGCTCGACCAATACGGTGCTGCATTTGCTGGCCGCGGCGCACGAAGCGCAGGTGGATTTCACCATGGCGGACATCGATGCCATCTCCCGCAAGGTCCCTTGCCTGTGCAAGGTGGCCCCGGCCACGCAGAAATACCATATGGAAGATGTACACCGTGCTGGCGGGGTGATGGCCATTCTGGGTGAGCTGGACCGTGCCGGGTTGCTGGCGCGCGAAGTGCCGACCGTGCACAGTCCGTCGCTGGGGGCGGCGCTGGATCAGTGGGATGTGGCCCGTGATGGCGTGGATGAGACCGCGACGCGTTTCTATCGCGCGGCGCCGGGCGGGGTGGCCACGACGCTGGCCTTCTCGCAAAGCATGCGTTTCCCCGAACTGGATCTGGACCGGGCCGCCGGCTGCATTCGCCGCCGGGCCAATGCCTATAGCCAGGATGGTGGTCTGGCAGTGTTGTTTGGCAATCTGGCCGAGGATGGCTGCATCGTAAAAACCGCTGGCGTCGATGACAGCATTCTGCGCTTTGATGGCCGGGCCCGGGTGTTCGAGAGCCAGGATGCGGCTGTCGAAGCCATTCTGGCCGACAAGATTCAGGCCGGTGATGTGGTGGTGATTCGCTACGAAGGGCCGAAGGGCGGGCCGGGTATGCAGGAAATGCTTTATCCGACTTCCTATCTGAAGTCCAAGGGGCTGGGCAAGGCGTGTGCGCTGCTGACCGATGGTCGTTTCTCCGGCGGTACCTCTGGCCTGAGTATCGGCCATGTTTCGCCGGAAGCGGCCGAGGGCGGCCTGATCGGTCTGGTGGAGGAGGGGGATCTGATCCGTATCGATATCCCTGCGCGCAAGATTGAGCTGGCGGTCGACGAGGCGATCCTGACGCGTCGCCGCGCCGAACGCGAGCAGCAGGGCTGGCGGCCTCAGCGTCGTGACCGTCTGGTCAGTCCGGCTTTGCGGGCGTATGCCGCCATGACGACTTCGGCCTCGACCGGTGCGGTACGGGATGTCAGTCAGGTAGAAAAGCGGTAAAGTACGCCCGTCGCAAGCCAGGAAAACCGGTTCGGCCTTGCCAGCCGGTTTTTTTGTTGCAGGATGGTCATGAGCAGGAGGAAAAATGAATCGGTTCGTCAGCTTGCTGTTGCTGCTGTGGGTTGGTCTCTCATCTGCCTGGGCTGCCGGGGTGGTGCGAGTCGGCATCAACGCCAGTTACGCGCCCTTCGAGTCGGTGGATGATCATGGCCGTCTGTCCGGTTTTGATATTGATGTGGTCAATGCCTGGGCGAAGACCCAGGGCAAGAGCGTCAAGCTGGTGAATTTGGCCTGGCCGATGTTGTTGCCGGCGCTGACCGAAGGCCGGGTCGACATGGTGGTTTCTGCCGTGGCGATCACACCGGCGCGGCAACAACACTTCGATTTTTCCCGTCCCTATTTCTATGAGCCGCAAGTGCTGCTGATTCCGGCGCGCGGTGGCCGGACAGATCCGCGCAGCATCGAGTCCATCGGCGTGCTGGCCGACAGCAGTGCCATCGGCTGGTTGCAGCGTCTGGGGGTGCCGGCTGCCGCCCTGCGTCTCTATCCCGGTCTGCCCCCCATGCTGGCGGATCTCAAGTCTGGCGATGTGCACGCCGTCTTTGGCGATTTGCATGCCCTGCGGCGTGCCGATGCCGAAGATCCGTCCCTGCGGCTGATTTCTCGTCCGTCCTTTGGGCAGGATGCCTATGCCTTTGTGGTGCGCAAGGGCGATCATGCCCTGCTGGCAGCGGCCAATGACGGCCTCGCGCGCATGCAGGCCGATGGCACACTGGCCCGCTTGCGCAAGGCCTGGCCAGGTCTCTGACGTCCTTCCCTGCCGGTCGGATCAGGCTGTCCGTGGCCTGTATCCGATTAGGTCTGGCATTAAAATGCCTTTTTGCTATCTGTATGACATCCACTTGGGGTGAAAAATGTTCGTTTTTCGCACTGACGAACATGGTTCGTTGCTGACTTGTCAGAAAGCGAACTGTATACAATCGATTGTTTTGCCGGTGATAGGTGGCGCCAGGAGAGGCCGTCGCCGGCTGGCATTTTGCTCAAGGTCAGGCCGCCGAAGGGGGGTGTCTGCAGGATGATCTTGGGTTTTGAAATGACGTTTTTTGGGGTAAGTGCCTGAAAAAAGGCAAAAAAATGCGCGGGCCTTGGGTCCGCGCTAAGTCTACAAAGGAGAAATAGAGGAGAAACTATCAAGAAGCAATTGCTGCATCTCAACGTGGCTGAATTATCCGTAGCACACCGAGAAGTGTCAATTCCTGCCGTTCGGGAGTGCGCGGAAAATGTAAAATTCTGTCGCTTATTATCTAATCCTTATGTTTGAAAACGAAAATAACCGCCATTTTCAAGGGGTCTTTGTCGCTGTCTGTTGTGAGACAATACTGCTTTTGCATTGCAGCAGGATGACATGATGACGCCCAAGCATTTGCCCGATCCCCGTCTGTATCCCACCGCCAGTGTCAGTAACCGTTTGATCCACATGGCCGGCACCGTGCTCGCCTCGGCCTCGGAGGAGGCCCGGGAGCTGGAGCAGCTGGCCTTGCGCGACGCCATGGCCGATCTGCTGGCGCGGGACGAGGTGCTGCTGATCTCGGTGGCACTGAACATGGCGCCTTCGCAGGCGGCATATCAGGTGCTGTGGCAGGCGCTGCGCCAGGCCGTCGAGCAGGTGCCGGGGCGGCATGCCGAGGTGTTTGCCATGCCGCTGGTGCTGGTCGCGGGTTCGCGCCAGCGTGCCACGCTGCCGGACCGGATTGCCGATGTGGACGGTCTGAATGGCCTGCTGCGCCAGCACGGTGTCTTTGCCGAACACAGTGAGGTCTTCCTCTCGGGCAAGCTGCTGCATCCGGACGATGTGGTGGCCATTTCGCCGGCCCAGCTCTACCGCTATCACCGCCAGCTGGCGGATGCTGCGCGGGGGCTGCCGCTGCCGCTGGAGGCCAGTGCGGTGACGGTCAAGGAGGAGGGGGTGTTTCTGCGCTATCTGGTCGGGGTGGCGATCCGTGAGGAGGACCATGTCGCGCCGGTCGATTATTCAGTCCGTATCGGTGCCTGGGGGACGGCGATGATGAAGTTCCTCGGTGAGGCGCTGAAGACCGAGGGGGTGACCCTGTTCCCGATTTTCCGTGCCCCTGCTCCGCTGATGCAGGCCATGGTGGCCGGCAATCAGGCGCGCCTTGAGGTCGCTATGCAGGTGTTTGTCAGCGCCTTGCTGCGCAAGCTGCGCAGCGAGGGTCGTGAGCCGGTGGTGACCTTGTCGGCCCATGAGGGCGGAGAGTTGCAGCTGTCGATCGCCACGGCCGACCAGCCGGACGTGGCCGAGCGGTTTGTCTGGCCCCTGGCCCCGCTGGATCATGTCGAACGCATCGAACAGGACGTGCTGGCGCTGCTGCATGAGTGTCAGGTGGAAATGGTTCGAATTGAAGAGATCGTTTTGCCCGCCCGTGCTTGATTTGTATGCGTTTTTTGCCTGAATAAATGCGTGGAATGACATGACGCAGTAGTGGGTAAATCATGTAAAATCGCCGTTATCGTTAACCCACCTTATGGGATGTGCCAAGATGTTTGCAGCCGATCTGACGATTGCCAAGTATGACCCGGAACTGTCCGCCGCCATGGAGGACGAATACCGCCGTCAAGAAGACCATGTGGAGCTGATTGCTTCCGAGAACTATGTGAGTCCGGCCGTAATGGAAGCGCAGGGTTCGGTGTTGACCAACAAGTACGCAGAGGGTTATCCCGGCAAGCGTTATTACGGTGGTTGCGAGCATGTCGACAAGGTGGAGGCGCTGGCCATCGAGCGCCTGAAGGCACTGTTCGGCGCCGAGTATGCCAACGTTCAGCCGCATTCCGGTTCGCAGGCCAATCAGGCGGTTTACGTGTCGGTGCTGAAACCGGGCGATACCATTCTAGGCATGAGCCTGGCGCACGGCGGTCACCTGACCCACGGTGCCTCGGTGAATATCTCGGGCAAGCTGTACAACGCCATTACCTACGGTCTCGATGCCAATGAAGTGCTCAATTATGAAGAAGTCGAGCAACTGGCCCGCGAGCACAAGCCGAAGATGATTGTTGCCGGTGCCTCGGCCTATGCGCTGAAGATCGACTGGGCCCGGATGCGTCAGATTGCCGACGCCGTCGGTGCCTATCTGTTCGTCGATATGGCCCACTACGCCGGCCTGGTTGCCGCCGGTGAATATCCGAACCCGGTGCCGTATGCAGACTTCGTGACCACCACCACCCACAAGACCCTGCGCGGGCCGCGTGGCGGGGTCATCCTGTCGCGTGCCGAACACGAGAAGATCCTTAATTCGGCGATCTTCCCCTGCCTGCAGGGTGGTCCGCTGATGCATGTGATCGCAGCCAAGGCCGTGGCGTTCAAGGAAGCCGCCAGCCCGGAGTTCAAGGCCTATCAGCAGCAGGTGAAGAAGAACGCCCAGATCATGGCCGAAACCCTGATCGAGCGTGGTCTGCGCATTGTCTCCGGCAAGACCGAGAGCCATGTGTTCCTGCTGGATCTGCGTGCCAAGAAGATTACCGGCAAGGATGCCGAAGCCGCTCTGGGTCGCGCCCATATCACCGTGAACAAGAATGCTATTCCGAATGATCCGGAAAAGCCCTTTGTGACTTCCGGTATCCGTATCGGTACGCCGGCGATGACCACGCGCGGCTTTGGTGATCAGGAAGCCCGTGAACTGGCCAATCTGATTGCCGATGTGCTGGAAGCGCCGCAGGATGAGGCCGTGCTGGCCAATGTGGCCGAAGCGGTCAAGGCCATGTGCCAACGCTTCCCGGTTTACGGCCGCAAGTAAGCGGCGGTTTGTTGTCCTGGAAAGAACGCCACGCAGGTCGTGGCGTTTTTCTTTTGTGCCCATGGGGCATGACCCAAGATGTTCCGTCAGACCGCACTAATTGCGACACATTTTGCGATTTTGATGGCGAAATCATTAACTTGGCATATTATTGCTGTTAAGATCGCATTTTCCGGACTGTCAACAGGGGTTTAAAGCCATGAAATGCCCGTTTTGCGGCCATGCCGATACCCAGGTGATTGACTCGCGTGTCAATGAGGACGGCACCAGCATCCGTCGCCGACGTCGTTGCCTGAAGTGCGAAAAGCGCTTTACCACCTTTGAAACGGCCGATGTGCGCATGCCGCAGGTGGTCAAGACCGGCGGGCATCGTGCCGAGTTCGATCCGGAACGCGTGCGTACCAGTTTCATGCGTGCCCTGCACAAGCGTCCGGTATCCACCACCCTGGTGGATGAGGCCATCGACCGTATCAGCCACCGTCTGCTGCAGCTGGGCGAGCGCGAAGTGAGCTCGCGCCAGATCGGCGAGATGGTGATGAACGAACTGGCGCGCATGGACAAGGTGGCTTATGTGCGCTTCGCTTCTGTCTACCGCAGTTTCGAGGATGTCGCCGAGTTCAGCGAGGCCATCCAGGAAGTGCAGAAGTCCAGTCGCCAGGGATGATGCTGTCGGTCGGTGACGGCATCGTCCTGCGCGAGCCGGAAGAGAGCGATGCCGAGGCCTTGCTGGCCTTGATCAACGACAACCGCGCACTGCTGGCGCCGTGGATGCCCTGGCTGGCGCAAATGCGCGATGTGACCGACAGCCTGAGCTATATCCGCTTTTCCCGCGATGGCAATCGCGATGGTCGTTTTCTCAATCTGCTGCTCTGTGTGGATGGTTTTCCGGCCGGGGTGCTGTGTTTCTTTGCACTGGAGCCCGCCATGCGCCGCAGCGAAATCGGCTATTGGCTCGGTACGGCCTGGCAGGGGCGCGGCATCATGCGGCGAGCCTGCCAGACGCTGATCGACTATGGCTTTACCCATCTCAATCTCTATCGGATCCAGATTGCCTGCTCTGTGGATAACCTGCCGAGCCGCGCCTTGCCGGAGCATCTCGGCTTCACGCTCGAGGGGATTCTGCATGGTCGCGAATGGGTGGGAGAACGTGTCCTTGACCATGCCATCTATGGTCTGCTGCTGCCGCAATGGCGTGCGCGGCAGGCGTCCTGAGTTTTCACGGAATACCATCTATGTTCACTGCCGATGATCATGTCTTCATGCAGCAGGCGCTGCGTCTTGCCGAGGCGGCCACGCGCCGTGCGGCGCCCAACCCCGGGGTGGGCTGCGTGCTGGTGCGTGATGGCCGCATCATTGGCAGCGGTGCCACCTTGCAGGCCGGCAGTGATCATGCCGAGGTACAGGCACTGAAGGACTGTGCGGCGCGCGGCGAGTCGCCGGCCGGGGCCACGGCCTACGTCACGCTGGAGCCCTGCAGTCATTACGGTCGTACCCCGCCTTGTGCCGAGGCCCTGATTCGCCACGGCCTGGCGCGGGTGGTCGCGGCCATGGTCGATCCCTATCACGAAGTCTCCGGCCGCGGGCTGGCCATGCTGCAGGCAGCAGGGATTCCCGCTCAGTCCGGCTTGCTGGAGGCCGAGGCGCGGCGGGTGCATCGCGGTTTTTTGTCGCGTGTGTCGCGCCAGCGGCCTTGGGTGACCCTCAAGGCGGCGGCCACGCTGGATGGCAAGACCGCCTTGCTCAATGGCAAGAGCCAATGGATTACCGGCCCGGAGGCGCGCCAGGATGTGCAGCGGCTGCGCGCCTTCCATGATGGCATTCTCACCGGCAGTGGCACGGTGCTGGCAGATGACCCGCAACTGACCGTGCGCGACATCGCCCAGGCCGCTCAGCCGCAACGCGTGGTGCTGGACAGTGCGCTGGTGACGGCACCGGAGAGCCGGATTTATCAGGGTTTGCCGACCTGGCTGGCGACGTGTGAGTCGGATGCGGCAAAGCGGGCGCGTTTTCAGCTGCCCGGGGTCGAGCTGCTGAGCGTGCCTGCCCGGGAGGGGCGCGCCGATCTGACCGTGCTGCTGAGTGTGCTGGCGCAGCGCGGTATCAATCATCTGATGGTCGAGGCGGGTGCCGGGCTGAATGGCGCCTTGCTGCGGGCCGGACTGGTGGATGAGATCGTGCTGTATCTGGCGCCGGCCCTGGCCGGGGATGCGGCCCGCGGCCTGTTTGCCTGGCCGGCACTGCAAGACCTGGCCGACAAGCAGCGCGTCACCATCGATGACGTACGCCTGGTCGGCCGCGATGTGCGCTTCAGTCTGCGTCCGCGCTGCCCGGACTGAAGAAATCTTCCAATACCCGAGCCAGTGCCTCGGGTTGCTCCCACTGGATCATGTGGCCGGCATCGGCCACGGTTTCCTCGCGCAGATTGGCAAAGCAGCCTCGACGCTGGTCCAGCGTATCAAATACGCCTTTGGCCATCGGGTGATCCCACATATCGCCCCCCATGACCCACAGGACGGGTGCCGTGATGCGGCGCCAGCAAGCCTGGGCTTCGCGCAGCCGATAGAGCACCGGGTTGACCATTTTGTGGCGCGGATCGGCGCGGTAGGTCCACTGCTCGTTGTCAGGCAGCGGGCGGGTCAGCTGGGCGGCCAGCCAGTCGGCGCGTTCCCGGCTCAGTCGCCGGTTGCGCTCGATCAGTTTGTCGGCCACCTGCGCCAGCGAAGGCAGCGGCGGGAAGGTCGGTGGCTGACGCAGCTCCTTCAGCCAGCGCGCATAGCGACCCGGCGCCTCATCCGGCTTGCTGTCCGGCAGACCGAACCCCTCGACCAGCGCCAGCGCCCTGACCCTTTCCGGGCGAATGCCGGCATACAGGCCGCTGATCATGGCCCCCATGCTGTGGCCGACCAGGCGCGCCGGTTCGTCGGGGCTGTAATGGCTCAGCAGGGCATCCAGATCACCCTGGTAATCGGCCGGGTGGTAATGGTCGCGATTCCATTCACTATCACCAAAACCGCGCCAGTCGGGGGCAATCACGTGCCAGGATTGCTGCAGGGCTGCGACCAGAAATTCGAAGGTGGCCGCACAGTCCATCCAGCCGTGCAGCATGAACAGTTTCGGTGCTCCCTCATCGCCCCAGTGGCGGATGTGATAACGGTGCTGGCGCAGCAGCAAGGATTCGGTACGGCATGTTGTGTGCATTATGTTTGGTCATTCGTCATGGTTTTCGCTGATTATAACGACATCAGCCAGCTCGCAGGCTGGCTGTGCATTTGCGCAAAAACGATCAATGAGGATCCGCTAGGCTGTGAACATGAAAACTGGCTACCGTCGTCATGACACAGATCTCCGCTACCTGGCCCGATTGCGCCTGGCCTTGCGTTTCCTGTGGGCGAATCTGGATCAGGATGTGTCGCTCGAGCGTCTGGCCGAGGTGGCCTGTTTCTCGCCCTGTCATTTTCACCGTATTTATCGCGGACTGATGGGGGAAACCGTGTTTGATACGGTGCAGCGTGCCAGGCTGTTGCGGGCAGCGCGCCAGCTGTCGCATGCCGATCTGTCGCTGCAGCAGGTGGCCAGACAGGCAGGATATGGCAGTCCGGCTGCCTTTGTGCGGCGTTTTGCCCGGCATTATGGCATGTCGCCCGGCCGCTATCGCGCCGGAGTCCGGCGTGCCCCCCGCTTCGATCTGGAGACGTTTATGCAGACTGTTCGAATCGTGACGCTCGACCATCCTATGACCTTGCTGTTGCGCCCGCATCAGGGCGATTACATGCGCATTGGCGAGGCTTTTGATGATTTGATGCTGCGCGGCATGCCGGGCTGTGGTTCGGGTGAGTCGCCACGCGTATTCGGCCTCTATGACGACGATCCGGACAGCGTGCCGGTCGAACGCCTGCGCTCGGCAGCCGCCATGAGCTGGCCTGCGGATCGGCCCGCGCCGGAGGGCTTGGTGTTGTGGCGCTTGCCAGCAGGCCGTTTCGCAGCGACCCGCCACACCGGTCCGTACAATGAGTTGACCCGCAGCTGGCGCAGCCTGTATCGCGAGTGGTTGCCGCAAAGTGGCGAGGAGCCGGCCGACTTGCCTTGTATTGAGGAGTATTTGAACAACCCGCGCACGACAGCGCCGATGGCGTTGCAGACGGATTTGTGGATTCCCTTGCGGTAGCGATGCTGACGGCGAGGGAGTCAGGTTGCGTCGGTCGGTACTGAAGCCGTGCCAAGGCGGAAATTTCCGCCCGCAGGGTCGCTCTCAGAGCGTGGATGCCGGATGGCAGGCGTTCACACTTTTCATCTTATAGGAGCGAATCCATGCAAAAGCATAATGTTTGGTCGTCCACGACTTCGGCCGTTCAAGTGGAAGATGGCACCACCCTGCTTGTGCCGCCGCTGTTTATCGATGGCAGCGATCAGGATGACGTAATGCAGGGGGGGCGTTACGGCGAGATCATGGATGGTGCCGCCGGTAACGATCGCATCGACGGCAGCGATGGCCATGACTCACTGGAGGGGCGCGACGGCAATGATGTGCTGCTGGGCGGGCGTGGTGATGATCGTATTGCCGGTGGGGCGGGTGAGGATCTCATGACCGGTGGCGAGGGCCGTGATGAGTTCTTCTGGCACCGCGAGGAGCTGGGCGGGACCGATACGATTACCGATTTTGAATTGGGTATCGATCACCTCTATCTGCCGCAAGGCATGGATACGGTGCTGGTAGCAGGTACCGAGGGTACGGCGCTGCAGCTGTTCGATGCCGGTGACAGCACGCTGCAACAGACCATTCTGTTGCAGGGGGTGAGCTGGTCGCCGGAGGCGCAGAGCCAGGCCGAGATGCTGGAACGCTTGTTGATGCCTGTCTGAGACCTCCCCGTGACGGGTCGATAAAAAAACGCCGCGAAGTGATTCGCGGCGTTTTGTTGTCAGGACGGCGGGTATCAGCGGTCGACGTGGTAGTTCGGCGCTTCCTTGGTGATCTGCACATCGTGCACGTGCGATTCACGCATGCCGGCCGAGGTGATTTCGACGAAGCCGGCTTTCTGGTGCATCTCGTCGATGCTGTTGCAACCCAGATAGCCCATCGAGGAGCGCAGACCACCCATCAGCTGGTGGATGACCTGAGCAATCGGACCCTTGTAAGGAACGCGACCTTCGATGCCTTCCGGGACGAACTTGTCGGTGTTGGCTTCGTTGTCCTGGAAGTAGCGGTCTGCCGAGCCCTGGGTCATGGCGCCCAGCGAGCCCATGCCACGGTAGGACTTGTAGGAGCGGCCCTGATACAGCTCGACTTCGCCCGGCGCCTCTTCGGTACCGGCAAACATGCCGCCCAGCATCACGCAGTTGGCGCCGGCTGCCAGCGCCTTGGCGATGTCGCCGGAGAAGCGGATGCCGCCGTCGGCGATCATCGGGATGCCGGTGCCACGCAGGGCTTCGGAGACGTTGTGGATGGCCGTCAGTTGCGGTACGCCGACACCGGCGACAATACGGGTGGTGCAGATGGAGCCCGGACCGATACCGACCTTGACCGCATCGGCGCCCACGTCGGCCAGTGCCTTGGCGGCAGCGGCGGTGGCGATGTTGCCGCCGATGACGTCCACGTGCGGGAAGTTCTTCTTGACCCACTGTACGCGCTCGATCACGCCCTGGCTGTGACCGTGGGCGGTATCCACTACCACCACGTCCACGCCGGCGGCAACCAGCAGTTCGACACGCTCGTCGGTGCCGGCACCGACGCCGACGGCGGCGCCGACGCGCAGGCTGCCCTGGCTGTCCTTGCAGGCGAACGGGTGTTCGCTGGTCTTGATGATGTCCTTGACGGTGATCAGGCCCTTGAGCTCAAAGGCATCGTTGACCACCAGCACGCGCTCGAGGCGGTGGTGGTGCATCAGCTCACGTGCCTCGTCGATGCTGGCGCCTTCCTTGACGGTCACCAGGCGCTCGCGCGGGGTCATGATCGAACCGACCGTCTGATCCAGACGGGTTTCGAAACGCAGGTCACGGTTGGTGACAATCCCGACGACCTTGCCGTTCTCGATGACCGGCAGGCCGGAAATCTTGTGTTGGCGGGTCAGCAGCACCAGATCGCGCACCAGCATGTCCGGGGCGATGGTGATCGGGTCTTTGACGACGCCGCTTTCGTGGCGTTTCACCTTGGAGACTTCCAGCGCCTGTTTTTCCGCAGTCATGTTCTTGTGCAGAATGCCGATGCCGCCTTCCTGGGCCATGGCGATCGCCAGGCGGGATTCGGTCACCGTGTCCATGGCTGCGGACAGCAATGGCAGATTCAGCTGAATGTTGCGGGACAGTTTGGTGGAGAGTTGTACGTCGCGAGGCAGTACTGCGGAGTGCGCGGGGACGAGGAGAACGTCGTCGAAAGTATAGGCTTTCTCGATGATACGCATCTGGCGTTTCCTTTGCGGCAAATGAGCATTATACAGGTACAAGGGTTATGGATGCAAAACCCTGTGTTGGCAAGCCGCTTTTGCAGCATACGCCAAGCGGGTTGAAATGCTTGATAGAATGAGCGCTGGGCGCGGCCGGACCGCGAGTCGCAAGCATGGAAGCCATGAGCAAAACACCCCCGTTTGACCCTAAACCGATTCTGGCCAATCTGCCTCAGTTGCCCGGTGTCTATCGCATGCTGGATGCCCAGGGCAAAGTGCTGTATGTCGGCAAGGCCGTCGACCTGAAGCGTCGGGTCAGTTCCTATTTCCAGAAAAGCGATCTGTCGCCGCGCATCCAGCTGATGGTGCGCCAGATTGCGGCCATCGAGACCACCGTGACGCGCTCCGAGGCCGAAGCGCTGATTCTGGAAAACAATCTGATCAAGGCCCTGACGCCGCGCTACAACATCCTGTTCCGCGACGACAAGTCCTATCCCTATCTGATGCTGACGGCGCATGCCTTTCCGCAGATCCGTTATTACCGCGGCGAGCCAAAGCGGCCGCATCAGTATTTCGGCCCCTTTCCCAACAGTTATGCCGTGCGCGAGAGCATTCAGATGCTGCAGAAGGTTTTTCGCCTGCGTACTTGTGAGGATGCCGTTTTCACCAATCGCTCGCGGCCCTGTCTGCTGTATCAGATCAAGCGCTGCTCGGCGCCTTGCGTGGCGCATATCGATCAGGAGGGCTATGCCGCCGATGTTGCCAGCGCTGTGGCCTTCCTGCAGGGACGGGACTCGGATCTGACGGATCGCCTGACCGAGCGCATGATGGCCGCGGCGGAACAGATGGCCTTCGAACAGGCGGCCGAGCTGCGCGACCAGATTCAGGCGCTGTCGACCATGCGCGAGAAGCAATTCGTTTCCAGCAATGCGGCCCAGCATGACGCCGATGTGGTGGCGGTGGTGGCGCGCGAGGGCGTGTATTGCGTCAATCTGGTGATGATTCGCGGTGGGCGCCATCTGGGCGACAAGAGCCTGTTCCCGAGCAATGACGAGGGCGCGGATCTCGACGCGGTGCGTGAGGCCTTTCTGGCGCAGCATTATCTCGGTGCCCCCTTGCCGCCATTGATTGTCACCAATGGCGAGATTTCCGCCGCCCTGCGCGAACGGCTGGAGGAGCAGGCCGAGCGCCGGCTGGCCCTGGTACACAACCCGATCGGCGAGCGCCGTGTCTGGCTGGAAATGGCAGAGAAAAATGCCGATCTGGCCATCCTGCAGAAACTGGCCAGTCACGCCAATCAAGCGCACCGTCTGGCGCAGCTCAATCAAGTGTTGTCGCTGGAAGGCGTTGAGCGGATCGAGTGCTTTGATATCAGCCATACTCAGGGTGAAGCCACCGTGGCTTCCTGCGTGGTGTATGACCAGACGGACATGCAGCCCTCGGAATATCGCCGTTTTAATATCGAAACCGCCAAGGGCGGGGATGATTACGGTGCCATGCGCGAAGTTCTGTCACGTCGTTATGGCAAAGTGATGGCCGGTGAGGGCAAACGCCCGGATCTGGTGCTGATCGATGGCGGCAAAGGGCAGGTGGGGGTGGCGCTGGAGGTTTTTGCCGAACTGGGCTTTGATGTGCCGATTGTCGGGGTGGCCAAGGGCGAGGAGCGCAAACCGGGTCTGGAAACACTGATCCTTCCCTACTTGCAAAAAACGGTACAATTGCCGCATGACCATCCGGCCTTGCATTTGATTCAGACCATCCGTGACGAATCTCACCGCTTTGCCATCACCGGTCACCGTGCGCGACGGGCCAAGGCACGCATCGCCTCCAGCCTGGAAGAGATCCCGGGGGTCGGGGCCAAACGGCGTCAGCGGCTGCTGATGCGTTTTGGCGGATTGCGCGGGGTGGTGGCAGCCAGTCAGGATGATCTGGCCCAGGTCGAGGGAATCAGCCGGACGCTGGCCGAACAAATTTATAACGCCTTGCACTAGCCCTGGCAGTGCAAATTACAAGAAGCAGTGCGATGCCGTTCAATTTGCCGATATTACTGACCTGGATTCGGGTCGCCTTGATTCCGATTTGCGTCGCGGTCTTTTTTCTGCCCGATACGGTGCTGAATTTCGACATGCGCAACATCGTCGGCGCGCTGATCTTTGCCCTGGCTGCGATCACCGACTGGCTGGATGGCTATCTGGCCCGCCGCCTCAAGCAGACCTCGGCATTCGGTGCGTTCCTGGATCCGGTGGCCGATAAACTGATCGTCGCCGCGGCGCTGATCCTGCTGGTCGAGCTCAATCGCACCCCGGGCTGGATGGCGATGATCATTATCGGGCGGGAGATCGCCATTTCCGCCTTGCGCGAATGGATGGCGGAAATGGGCAGCCGCAAGAGCGTTGCCGTGGCCTATATCGGCAAGCTCAAGACGACCGCGCAGATGGTGGCGATTCTGCTGCTGCTGTACGCAGGTCCGGTGATCCCGGGGTTTGACACATTGCTGCTGGGAAATATTTGCATGGTTGTCGCCGTCATTTTGACTTTGTGGTCAATGGTTTATTACCTCCGAATGGCCGCCGGTGAATTTTCAGGTAAAAAAATTGATCTGTAATCGGTTGACAGAAGCGGATTAATCTTTATAATTCGCAGTCTCTCGAAGCAAGCTTCGGGAAGAAATCCGGAGTGCGGGAATAGCTCAGTTGGTAGAGCGCAACCTTGCCAAGGTTGAGGTCGCGAGTTCGAGCCTCGTTTCCCGCTCCAACACCCCGGTAAAGTTTTTAGCGACGCGGGAATAGCTCAGTTGGTAGAGCGCAACCTTGCCAAGGTTGAGGTCGCGAGTTCGAGCCTCGTTTCCCGCTCCAAAATTTAATGTTGTGCCGTATGCGGGAATAGCTCAGTTGGTAGAGCGCAACCTTGCCAAGGTTGAGGTCGCGAGTTCGAGCCTCGTTTCCCGCTCCAGCGACACACAAACAGTTTTACGCGGGAATAGCTCAGTTGGTAGAGCGCAACCTTGCCAAGGTTGAGGTCGCGAGTTCGAGCCTCGTTTCCCGCTCCAGACTGGATCGCATTGCGATCAACACCTCATGGCGGGGTGGCAGAGTGGTTATGCAGCGGCCTGCAAAGCCGTGTACGCCGGTTCGATTCCGACCCCCGCCTCCAAGTTCAAAGCCCGGTTACTCATCGAGTAACCGGGCTTTGTCGTATGGGCGGCATCTTCTCTGCGCGCTATTTATGGCTGCGGGGGCGTGCGTCGGGCGGCCTGGCGGATGAAGCCGAGGCTCCGGCGGAAGTTGCTGCAGGCATCGCAAACGCTCAGGTGCAGCCGCAGCTTGATGTGTTCACCCAATGACAGAGGTTGATCCTGAGCCTGCGACAGCAGTCGTGACACCTGTTGGCAAGTCAATCGCATGATGTTTCTCCAAACCAGTTCTTCTCAAGGCATAAGCGCAGGCTCATGCGTGCCCGGTATAGCAGTACCGAGCAGTGAGACGCGGTGATCTCCAGTTGCTGGCAGATTTCGCCGATCTCCATGTCCTGAACCTCGCGCAGGGTGAAGACCAGGGCGCTGCGGGGTGGCATGCGCTGGCTGCACTCGCGGAAGACTTGCCAGAACTGCTGGTCTTCCAGATTGCTTTCAGGCTTTTGCCAACGTCTTGGTCCATCCGATCCCCAGTGTCCGGTATGGTCGAACAGGGTTGCCAGATCAGACAGGTCTTCCTCTTCATCAGGGGTGAGCGTCAACTCGCGACCTTGCCGGCGTTGAGCATCCAGCAACTTGTGCTTGAGGATGCCGGTCAGCCAGGTGGCCAGCGCCGAGTTGCCGGCGAAGCTGTCCGGTTTTTCCAGCGCGGCGACAAATGTCTCCTGTACCAGATCGTGGGCGGCATCTTCGTCTCGCAGGCGAAACAGTGCGTAGCGCAGCAAACCCTGGCGATGTGGCTCCAGCTCCTCGGCATGGACGGTCATGCTGTCTCCAGGGGAAAAATCCCTGTGTAGCATGGATGAATGTGCGGCAGCAAGTTGTCTGTAGGTTAGTCGCGTCAGAAGCGATTTTCTGACAGGCGTGACGCCGGACCGTACGGCGACGGCCCGGCGCAGGGGGATCATCAGGCACCGGCCTTGCGAACCAGCAGGCCTTTCAGGTAGTCGCCTTCCGGGAAGGACAGGGCGACCGGGTGGTCGGGGGCGGCCGTGAAGCGCTCGACAATGCTGGCGTCACAGCGGGCGTCGACCGCCGCCGAGGCGACGATCTTCTGCAGCAGGTCGGCGCTGACGCCGCCCGAGCAGGTGAAGGTGGCCAGCAGGCCGCCCGGGCGCAGCAATTTCAGGCCGAGCAGGTTGATATCCTTGTAGGCGCGGGCAGCCTTTTCCACGTGCTGTGCCGTCGGTGCAAACTTGGGAGGGTCGAGAATGATCAGGTCAAAGCTGCGGCCCTGGTCGCGCAGCAGACGCAGGTATTTGAAGGCGTCGGCCTCTACCCAGTCGGCGCGTGCCGGGTCCAGTCCGTTGAGTTGCAGGTTGCGTTCGGCCTGCTGCAGGGCTTCCGCCGAAGAGTCTACCGAGACGACGTGCCTGGCCCCGCCGCGCAAGGCGGCGAGCGAGAAGCCGCCGCTGAAGCAGAAGCAATTGAGCATGTCGCGGTCACGCGCCAGTTCGCCGATGCGGCGGCGGTTTTCCCGCTGGTCGAGATAGAAGCCGGTTTTCTGGCCGTTGACCACATCCACCTGCATGCGCAGACCGTACTCTTCAATATTCAGTACCCCGGCCGGCAGCTGGCCCCACAAGACGCCAGCCTGAGGCGGCAGGCCTTCCAGGGTGCGTACGTCCACATCCGAGCGTTCATAGATGCACTGGCAGTCTGTCAGTTGTCGCAGTGATTCGACCAGTGCCGGTTTGAAGCGCTCAATGCCGGCTGACAGGGCTTGCAGGACCAGAACCGGACCGTATTGATCGACCACCAGTCCCGGCAGGCCATCGGACTCGCCATGGACCAGGCGCTGCCCGGCATCGTGGCGAATGGCGGGTCGGGCGGCGATGGCTTGCTGTAGCCGGCGGTGTAAAAAGGCCTCGTCGATCACCGCTTGTTCGTTGACGCTCCATACCCGGGCACGGATTTGAGAGGCCGGGCTGAAGGCGGCGTAGCCCAGAAAGCGACCGTCGTGTGCCCGTAGAAGGACGGTTTCACCGCTTGTCGGCTGGCTGTCCATGCGATCAATGGCACCGGAAAAAACCCATGGGTGGCGATTGAGCAGGGATTTTTCCCGGCCGGGTTTGAGCGTGAGTGTGATCATGGTGATGTGAGATGTGGGTGGGTGCGCAGAAGCCCGAAGCTTAGCCAGCAGCCGGGGTGTGGTCAAGAAAGCCTAAGGCGGCCGGGGCCTGTTGTCGCTGGTTTGGTGGTCTAAATGTCTGTCTGACGTATTTGTTGAAAATTCAGGCCGTGTTGCGGTCGTTCTGTCATTTTTTGTCGGTCAGAAATGCAAAACCCCAGTCATTCATGACTGGGGTTTTTGAATTTGGCTCCCCGAGCAGGGCTCGAACCTGCGACCTGCGGATTAACAGTCCGTCGCTCTACCAACTGAGCTATCAGGGAATCGTGAGGCAGAACTATACTGGCCAATTGGCAGTGTGTCAAACGATAATTTGTGTCGGCAGCGATATTATTTTAGCTTTGTGTCTAAGGCCATGAATTAAAATATATTATGAAAATGACATTTTTCTGCGCCAAGGATCCTGCTATGGCTGACGTCGGCATTTTGGTAGGATATTCAGTATTAAAACTAAAGGGAGTCCAGCCATGAGCAGCGAATTGCAATCTGGGTTATCTGGTGCACTAAGCCATGATGCTGAAATGGTCTTTTCCGATTATCCGGCACAGTTGGCCGCCCTGCAGCAATCCTCCGTGGTTTGTTCGCTGAGTCAGTTTCGCTTGCTCAGGGTAACGGGTGAAGAGGCGGGGAGTTTTCTGCAGGGGCAGTTGAGCAATGATGTCCGTTTGCTCAATGGTAGTAACGCTCAATATACCGGTTATTCCTCGGCCAAGGGACGTCTGTTGGCCTCTTTTTTGTTATGGCAATTTGGCGAAGATTATTATCTTCTTGTTGCGTCAGATTTGGCTGAAACGATAGCAAGAAGATTGGCGATGTTTATCCTGCGCTCGAAAGTCAAATTGACCATTTGTGATGACTGGGTGCTGAGCGGGTTGAATGGTGCCGATGCGGAATCTTGGCTGAGTCAGCAAGGGCATGTGATTCCGGAATCTCCTCTGCAATTGACTGCTGCTGTGCCTGGAACGATGCTGCTGCGTTTGCGTCATGGCGCCCTGTTGCTGTTGTCTCCGGCGCAAGGTGGTGTGGTATTGCCGCAGGCCGGGCTGCCGGTTGAACCTGAGGTCTGGTCTCTGCTGGATATTGCGGCCGGGGTGCCCTGGATTTCCCTGGCTGTTCAGGATGAGTTTGTCGGGCAAATGGTCAATCTGGACCTGATCGATGCGATCAGTTTTACCAAAGGCTGCTACCCCGGGCAGGAGATCATTGCCCGTACGCGATATCTTGGCAAAATCAAACGCCGCATGCTGAAAATCCGCCTGCCCGGCGAGGCAGTCTCCGGCGCCCCTTTATATTGTCAAAGCATGGGGGATCAGTCGGTTGGGGCGATTGTCAATGTGGCGCGGGAGCAGCCTGGATTTAGCCTTGCACTGGCCGTTATTCAGTTGTCGACAATTGACGAGGGAATTTATCTCGATAAGGCGCTGTCACAAAAAATCGAAATTCAGTCCTTGCCTTATTCAGTTTCTGATGAATAAAATAAATAAAAAACACAGCCAGTACGCCGGTACTCGGCTGGCGAAACAGGTGTAAATGCATGAATTCTATCTCCCGCATATTTCTGTGGGATACCCAATGAACATGACAAGGTAGGCAGATAAATGGAACTGAATAAACTCAGCTATGCAGAGTTGCTTGATTTGAAGTCAAAACTGGATGTCGAGATCAAATCTCGCGAGCAAGAAGAAAAAGCCAAGGCTAAAAAGCAGATTATGGATCTGGCCAAGGCCCATGGCCTGACCATCGAAGAAGTCCTCGGCAAGTCCGGCGGTGTGCGCAAGCCGGTAGAGGCCAAGTACCGCCATCCGCAGCATCCGGAACTGACCTGGACCGGTCGTGGCCGCAAGCCGGTGTGGGTACAGGAGCTGCTGAACGCCGGTAAAACCATGCAGGATCTGGCAATCTGATTCTGCCGGCAGGCAAATAAAAAAGCGCCTAACAGGCGCTTTTTTTATGCCCGGCGGGCATCGGCGTTAGCGTACCTTGCCGAGAATGCCATAGATGGCGCTCAGCATGGCTTCGCCCAGCCGCAGGCTGCGCTGGCCGTTCCAGCCGAAATCGTCATCGGGCAGGTTGGCATTGTCCTTGAAGGGCATTTCCAGCGTGTAGGCCAGGCAGCGGAACTGCTCGCCGACCCAGTTGGTGGCCATCGACAAATCGGCGGTTCCCGGTGCGCTGCGCGCGTAGCCAAACTCGTCCTGGAAGTCGGGGCTGGCCTGCTTGAAGAGTGACCTGAATTCGTTTTCGATGGCTTCGATGCGCGCATCGTAGGAAGGCACACCCTCGGTGCCGGAGAAGAACACATAGGGCAGGCCTTCATCGCCATGAATGTCGAGAAACAGGTCGACGCCGGTCTGCTGCATCTTCTCTCTGACATGCAGGACTTCCGGGCTGCGTTCAGCGGTCGGGGCCAGCCACTCGCGATTGAGGTTGGCGCCGGCGGCGTTGGTGCGCAGATTGCCGTGAATGGCGCCATCCGGATTCATGTTCGGCACCACGTAGAAGGTGGCGCGATCCAGCAGGGCACGCGATGTCGGGTCCTGGGTGTCGAGCAGGCGGTTGAGCAGTCCCTCGATGAACCACTCGGCCATGGTCTCGCCGGGATGCTGGCGGGCGATGATCCAGACCTTCAGGTCGGATTCGACTTCGTGGCCGATGGTCAGCAGATCGATGTCGCGGTTTTCCACGGTCGATCCCAGGCAGGATACCTGGCAAAGCCCCGAGCCCTGTGCCTGACCGATCAGGTTCAGGTGCTGCTCGTAGGAGTAAGGCTCGAAATAGGCGTAATAGATGCTATTGGCCAGCGGCACATGTTCGATGGTCATGACTTCGCCATCAAACTCGGCGGGGACACGGAACCAGTTGATGCGGTCGTAGGACGCCATCGGCTGGTAATCGACCCAGCCCTTGGGGTAAGCGCAGGCCCCGGCATTCAGGAAGCGGATGGTACAGTTCTCGTACGCCGCGCCTTGCAGGCGGAAATAAAACCACTGGGCGAAACTGGCGGCATTGTCCGCACGGATTCGCAGCTGGATATCGTCGAATTGTTGAGCGGAAACGATCTCGATACTACCGGCATCGAAGTTATGACTGATTTTCATGCGCTGAACCATGAAGGGAGGGTTCAAAACCCCGGATTGTAAACCTGTCTGACCTGCCTTGCATGACTTCCTGTGCGGTGGCGCTGTGCAAAGCAACAGCGGCCACCCAGGGGTGGCCGCTGTCAGACCGGCAAGCGGGGGGTCAGCCCTGTGCGGCGGCACCGCGCTTGGTCGGGGTCTTGGCGGCATCGGCCGTGGCGCTGGTGGCGGCCTTGACGCTGGTATCGGCAAACTCGGCCACTTGCTGGGCGGCACGGGTCAGACTGCCGATGGTGGCCGAGGCGGCTGCAAACGAAGACTTGATCGCATTGAGCGCGGCATCGGAACCGGCCGGGCTGTTCTGCGACAGGGTATCCAGCGAGCTGAGCAGAGACTTGTTCAGGCGAGCCAGGCTGTCTTCGGTCAGGGCAGTCAGTTCGCTTTGCGTCTGCGACACGATCTCGTACAGACCGCGGGAGTTTTTCAGCGATTGCTGGAAGGATTGGCTGAAGACCTTGTTGATCTGGCCCAGCGCCTGTTGCGGATCTTTCAGGCTGCTCAGTTCCTGAGCAATCTTGACATTCTCTTCAAGCACCTGCTTGGAGAGCTCGAACTGTTGCTTGATCAGGCGTTCGCTGCTGTCCAGAGAGATCTGCGCCAGGCGCAGCAGGTTTTCAAAACCGTTACTGGAAAACTGGCTGAATGATTCGTTGATGGCAAACATGTTGTACCCTCGCAGGAGTCGATAAAATGCGCGATGGCCATAATAAATTGACGCACCGCAACATGACGGCAGAATGTATCATGTACAATTGCCAAAATTCTAGTGCTATTGCTTTAGACTGTTGCATTTATGGTAGATTCGACAGTGTAGGCTCACACACAATACAGGGAGTATTGAATGAGTGTTGAAAAGCGGGTCATCAAAAAATACCCGAACCGTCGCCTGTATGACACGGCGACCAGCTCCTACATCACTCTGGGTGATGTCAAGCAGCTGGTGCTTGACCAGGTCGACCTCCAGGTGGTGGATGCCAAGACGCAAGAGGACATCACCCGCAGCGTGCTGCTGCAGATCATCCTGGAAGAAGAAAACGGTGGTGCCCCGATGTTCAGCTACGAGGTACTGACCCAGTTCATCCGTTTCTATGGCCAGGCCATGCAGGGCATGATGGGGCCCTTCCTGGAGAAGAACCTGCAGATGTTCGAGCAGCTGCAGCTGAAAATCCGCGAGCAGGCTCAGGCGCTGTATGGCGATAACGCCATGTTCAATACCAATCTCTGGAGCGAGTTCATGAAATTCCAGGGGCCGGCAATGCAGAACATGATGTCGAATTATCTCGAGCAGAGCACCGGCATGTACCTGGAGATGCAGACCCGCATGCAGGAACAGGCCAAGCAGATGTTCTCCGGCTTCGGCTTCCCGCCTTACGGCGACAAAGACAAGTCCTGATTGTCATGGCATACGACCCCGTCGCCGGTTTCCGGCGGCGGGGTCTTGTTTTTTGTGCTCGCCAAATCGCCATCGACTGAACCTCGACCTATTCATCTTTGTCATAGTTATTGCGGGTAAACTCAGATATAAATAGAATGCTGTTCAATTACAGGTGTAATATTAAATAGAATGTTTAAATAGTAAATGATGTCGATTTTGTTTCAGCCTGTCAGCAGCATCATGAGCCGGGAAATCCTTACAGGCCCCCCCTCCATGCTGGTGACCGAGGCTGCCCAACGCATGTCCGAACGCCGGTGCAGTGCGATTCTGATCGTGGATGAAGCCGGTCGAGCGCTGGGCATCTGGACCGAGACAGACGCGGTACGCCCAGAGTTGCATGAAGGCGCCGTCGCCCCATTACGCCTGTCAGATGTGATGACCTCCCCGGTGGCAACCCTGCCGCCGGAAACCACTGTGCAGGATGCCGTAGTGATGTTTCACGACAAGCGCATTCGTCATGCGTTGATCGAGCACGATCAGCACCCCCTGGGCATCCTGTCGATGTCCGACATCATTCGCCAACAAGGTAGTGACGCTTTTCTGGCCTTGCGCCGGCTGGATACGGTGCCGGTGCAGACGCCTTGCATGCTCGACGGACACGAGGCGCTGCAGCAGGCCGTGAGCCAGATGCGTGCGCAAGGTCGTGATGCCGTGGTGGTGCGCCTGGGGCGTGCCAGCTATGGGATTCTGACTCAGCGTGATGTCGTGCGTCTGATGGCGCAGGGCATGCCGCAGGGCCCGCTGTCGTCGTACTGCACGCGCTCGCTGTTGGCCGTCAGTGGTCGTACCACGCTGGCCGATGCCCGCAATCTGCTGCTCACCCATCACATTCGCCACCTCGGTGTACTGGACAACGAGGGCGAGCTGGTCGGGCTGGTCGGCTTCTCCGATATTCTGCACAGCATCGAGCAGGCTTTTCTGCTGGAACTGCACCAGATGCTGTTCGAGCGCGACCGGGCACTGTCCGAATCGCAGCGCAGCCTGTTGCTGGCGGAAACGGTTTTCGAGTCGACCCGCGAAGGCATCATGATTACCGACGGGGATGGCTTGATCCAGTCCGTCAACCCGGCATTCTGCCGCATCACGGGATACGCGACCGACGAAGTCGTCGGCAAGTCGCCGTCGGTTTTGTCGTCCGGCAAACAGCCGCCTGGTTTTTACCAGCATTTCTGGCATTGCCTGCTCAGCGAAGGACGCTGGCAGGGCGAAGTCATCAATCGCCACAAAGACGGCAGTCTGTATACCGAGCATCTGAGTGTCACCGCCGTGACGGGTGAGGAGGGGCAGGCGCACTATTTCGTCGGCGTATTCTCTGACATTACCCAAAGCAAGCAGACCGAGGCTCGCCTGAAATTTCTCGCCAGTCATGATGCCCTGACCGGGCTGGCCAACCGGCTGCTGTTTACCGAACGTCTGCAGGAGGCTCTGGAGCAGGCCGCCACCAATGAAATCAGCCTGGCGCTGCTGTATGTCGATCTGGATCGCTTCAAGTTGTTCAACGATACCCTGGGGCACAAGGCGGGCGATGAGCTGCTGACGCGGGTGGCCGATACCATGCAGGATCTGATGCCGGAGGGCAGCTTGTGCGGCCGGCTGGCCGGCGATGAGTTTGTGGTGCTGATTCCGGAAATCGAGAGTGTGCAGCAGGTGGCCTGCCAGGCGCAGAACCTGCTGGATGCGCTGTCCGGCGAGCGCATGGTTGCCGGTCATGATGTCTTTGTGTCAGCCAGTATCGGGATCAGCCTGTATCCGGCCGATGGTCGTTCGGCGCAGGGCCTGCTGGCCAATGCCGATGCCGCCATGGTGCGGGCCAAAGAATGTGGCAAGAATACCTTCCAGTTCTACGCCGGGGACATGAATGCCCGTGCGCTGGAGCGACTGAGCCTGGAGTCGGCGTTGCGGCGCGGTCTGGCGCAGGACGAGCTGGAGCTGTGGTACCAGCCCAAGGTGGACCTGAGCAGCGGTGAGCTGTGCGGTGCCGAAGCCCTGATCCGCTGGCGACATCCGGAGCGGGGGCTGGTGCCGCCGGACGAGTTCATTCCGATTGCCGAAGACAGCTCCCTGATCATCAATATCGGTGAGTGGGTATTGCATACCGCCTGCGGGCATATGCGCCGCTGGCGCGATGCCGGCTTGCCTGCCGGACGCATTGCAGTCAATGTATCCGGTCGTCAGTTCAAGTACGGCAGCATCGTCGATACCGTGCGCCAGAGTTTGCAGCGGTTTGACCTGCCCAGTGAATGTCTGGAGCTGGAGGTGACGGAGAGTGTGGCCATGGACGAAGGTGAGGCCATGACCGACGTGCTGCAGCAACTCAAGCAGCTGGGGGTGTATCTGTCGATTGACGACTTCGGCACCGGCTATTCCTCGCTGTCCTATCTGAAGCGATTGCCGGTGCAGGGCCTGAAGATTGATCGCTCTTTCATCATGGATCTGCACGCCGACAGTGATGATGTGGCGATCACCCGCGCCATTATCTCGATTGCCCACAGCCTGGGGCTGGATCTGGTCGCAGAAGGGGTCGAGCGCCCCGAACAGCGAGACTTCCTCATCGCCCAGGGCTGCCATGCCGGCCAGGGATACTTCTACAGCCGCCCGATGACAGCGGAGGCCTTTGAAAGCCTGCTGCGTCGCGAGGGGCGTGCTGCGTTTACCTCGCTGCTGCAATAGCCGGCAGGTTGCCCGAGCCTTGTGCCGGGTGGCTGCCTCACGATAAAAAAAACCGCCCTGAGGCGGTTTTTTTTATGACTGTCTGCCGGGTATCAGGCGCGCAGGGTTTCCATGCCGCCCATATAGGGGCGCAGCACGGCCGGAATGGTCACGCTGCCATCGGCGTTCTGGTAGTTCTCCAGGACGGCGACCAGGGTGCGGCCCACGGCCAGGCCAGAGCCGTTCAGGGTATGAACGTACTGGTTCTTGCCGCTTTCATCCTTGAAGCGCGCCATCATGCGGCGCGCCTGGAAATCGCCGCAGTTCGAGCAGCTGGAGATTTCGCGATAGGTGTTCTGCGCTGGCAGCCAGACCTCCAGGTCGAAGGTCTTGATGGCACCAAAGCCCATGTCGCCGGTGCACAGGGTGATGACACGGTAGGGCAGTTCCAGCTTCTTCAGAATGGTTTCGGCGTGGCCGACCATTTCGTCCAGCGCGGCCATCGAGTGGTCCGGATGGGCGATCTGTACCATTTCGACCTTGTCGAACTGGTGCTGGCGGATGAAACCGCGGGTGTCACGGCCATAGGAGCCGGCTTCGGAACGGAAGCAGGGCGAATGTGCCGTCAGCTTGAGCGGCAGGTCTTCGGCCTTGAGGATGCTTTCGCGCACGGTGTTGGTCAGCGAGATTTCCGAGGTGGAGATCAGGTATTGATCCGGGCCGTTTTCGTCGCCACCCTTGGTGACCTTGAACATGTCTTCGGCAAATTTCGGCAACTGGCCGGTGCCGTACAGCACATCGGCGTTGACGATGTAAGGCGTGTAGTGTTCGCGGTAGCCATGCTCGCTGGTGTGGGTATCGAGCATGAATTGCGCCAGGGCGCGATGCAGACGGGCCATGCCGCCGCGCAGCACGGTGAAGCGGGCGCCGGACAGCTTGGCGCCGGTCTCGAAGTCCATGCCCAGCGGTGCGCCGACATCGACGTGGTCCTTGACCTCGAACTCGAAGTGACGCGGTACGCCGACCTTGCGCACTTCGGTATTGTCATGCTCGTCCTTGCCGACCGGTACCGACTCGTGCGGCAGGTTGGGGATGCTCATCAGCCACTGGTCGAGCTTGCCCTGTACGGCGGCAAAAGCGTCTTCCGCCGCTTTCAGCTCATCGCCCAAAGTGGCAACCTGCGCCAGGATGGCGCTGGCGTCTTCGCCCTTGCGCTTGGCTTCGCCAATCTGCTTGGAGCTGGCGTTGCGCTGCGCCTGCAGCTCCTGCATGCGGGTCTGCAGGGTCTTGCGTTCGGATTCCAGTTGCGAGAACAGCGCGGTATCCAGCTGATATCCACGGCCGGCCAGTCGTTTGGCCACATTGTCCAGATCGGTGCGAAGCAATTGAATGTCGAGCATAGCTAGTCCTGTTTATCCTTGGCGTCCTGATCGAGCTGATGCAGGAACGCCAGTTTTTCCTGAATTTTTGCTTCCAGCCCGCGATTGACCGGAAAGTACCATTGCTGGTCTTCCAGCCCGTCAGGCAAATAGGTTTCGCCCGCAGCGTAGGCGTGCGGTTCGTCGTGGGCGTATCGGTATTCCTTGCCGTAGCCCAGCTCTTTCATCAGCCGGGTAGGGGCATTGCGCAGATGCACCGGAACCGGCCGCGAGCCGTCCTGGCGAATATGGGCACGAACCGCATTATACGCCATGTAGCCCGCATTGCTCTTGGCGGCCACGGCAAGATAAATCGCCGCCTGGGCCAGTGCCAGTTCCCCTTCCGGGCTGCCCAGACGTTCAAAGGTGTCAGCGGCATCCAGTGCCACGCGGGCGGCGCGCGGATCGGCCAGGCCGATATCTTCCCAGGCCATGCGCACCAGCCGTCGTGCCAGATAGCGCGGGTCGGCCCCGCCGTCCAGCATGCGCGTCAGCCAGTACACCGCGGCATCCGGGTTGGAGCCCCGCACCGATTTGTGCAGGGCCGAGATCTGGTCGTAGAAGGCATCGCCACCTTTGTCGAAACGACGCGCGTTCAGCGAGAGCACCTCACTGAGGAAGGCCGCATCGATGCTGTCGGTTTTGCGCGCGCGCGCCGCCGTGCGCGCCTGTTCGATCAGATTGAGAAAGCGCCGGGCATCGCCGTCGGCATAGCCGATCAGGGTGTCGACAGCGCTTTGCTCGATGCGCAGGCCGCTGAGCTCGCCGAGCTGCTGCACGCGCTCCAGCAGGGCCTGCAACTCACTGTTGGCCAGCGGTGTCAGTACATAGACCTGGGCACGCGAGAGCAGCGCCGCGTTGACCTCGAAAGACGGATTTTCCGTGGTGGCGCCGATAAAGGTCAGCAGTCCGGATTCGACAAAGGGCAGGAAGGCATCCTGCTGGCTTTTGTTGAAGCGGTGTACTTCATCGACGAACAGAATGGTACGCCGACCGTGCAGTGCCAGCACCTGATGGGCACGCTCGACCGCTTCGCGGATTTCCTTGACCCCGGCCAGCACGGCCGACACCGGGATGAATTCAGCGGCGAAGCCATTGGCGAGAATGCGGGCCAGCGTGGTTTTGCCCACCCCTGGTGGCCCCCAGAGAATCATCGAGTGCGGAATGCCGCTGTCGATCGCCACCCGCAGCGGCTTGCCGGGGCCGATCAGGTGCTGCTGGCCGATGACCGCATCCAGCTTGTCGGGGCGCAGGGCCTCGGCAAGCGGCTTGGCGGGTTCGGCGGCAAACAGGTCAGCCATGGTTACTGATCACTGATGACATCCACGCCCTTGGGCGGGGTGAAGTGGAACAGGTTGGCCGGCAGGTCCGGATTCTTCTTCATATTGCTGAAGCTGATGTGGGTCAGGTTACCAAAGGTATCCGACAGCTCCATGACCTGCAGGACATTGTTGCTGAAGCCCATGCGGATCGCGCGGAAGGTGTTTTCATCCTTCTTCGGCGTGGCGGTCAGCCACTCCAGTCCCTTGTCGCTGCCGGATTCCTTCAGCTTGTAGTCGCGCTCGATGGCATTGCTGCCGGCCAGCAGGGCCGCCGGGCTGGAGCCCAGTGCGGCATTCAGCGGCCGGGTGGTGACCTGTGCCAGCTCCTTGTCGTAGATCCACAGCCGTTTGCCATCGCCGTCGATAATCTGGTCGTAGGGCTTGGTGTACACCCAGAGGAACTTGCCCGGGCGGGCGATCGACAGGGTGCCGCTGGCCTCGTTGCGCTTGCCCTTGCTGCTGATGACCTGCTGGAAGTCGGCCGTGAGGGTCGAGGTACTGGCAATGAAGGCCTTGAGCTGAGGAATTGCCGCAGCCTGCAGGCTGCCGGCCAGCGCCAGCAGGCTGGCGGCAAGTAGGAATTTTTTCATGGGAACTCAGCTGAAGCGGTTAGTGATCGGATAGCGCCAGTCCTTGCCGAAGCCGCGATGCGTGATGCGCGGTCCGACCGGCGCCTGGCGCCGCTTGTATTCATTGATTTTCAGCAGGCGTACCACCCGCTCGACATCGGCCCGCTCAAAGCCGGCGGCAATGATCTCGGCGGCCGACTGATTGTCTTCCATATAGCGCGCCATGATGGCGTCCAGCACATCGTAAGGCGGCAGGCTGTCCTGATCGGTCTGATCCGGGCGCAGTTCGGCGGAAGGCGGGCGGGTGATGATGCGCTGCGGAATCACCTCGCCATCACGGTTGCGCCAGTTGGCCAATTGGTAGACCAGGGTTTTGGCTACATCCTTCAGCACGGCAAAGCCGCCGGCCATGTCGCCGTACAGCGTGCAGTAGCCGGTGGTCATTTCCGATTTGTTGCCGGTCGTCAGCACCAGCTTGCCGGTCTTGTTGGAGAGCGCCATCAGCAAGGTCCCGCGGATACGGGCCTGCAGGTTCTCCTCGGTCGTGTCTTCCTTCAGGCCGGCAAAGGCGGGGGCCAGGCCGTCGATGAACCGTTCGTACATCGGCCAGATTTCGATCTCGTCGTATTTCACGCCGAGGGTCTGCACCATCTGGCGGGAGTCATTCACGCTGATGTCGGCGGTATAGCGCGAGGGCATCATGACTGCGTGAACCTTGTCGGCGCCCAGGGCGTCGCAGGCGATGGCCATGGTCAGCGCCGAGTCGATCCCGCCGGACAGGCCAAGCAAGACGCCCGGAAAGCCGTTCTTGCCGATATAGTCGCGCACCCCGAGCACCAGTGCCTGGTAGGTGCTTTCCAGTGTGTCCGGCAGGGGCGCCATGCTGCCCTGGCGGAAGTCGCCATCGACCATGTCCAGCAGCAGCAGCTCATCGCGGCAGGTGCCGGCCTGCGCCACCACCTGACCTGACTTGTCCAGGGCAAACGAAGCACCGTCAAACACCAGTTCATCCTGACCACCAACCAGGTTCACATAGGCAATCGGCAGGCCGGTCTCTTCGCAGCGGTAACGCACCACCTCGTGGCGGGTTTCGACCTTGTTGCGATGGAAGGGGGATGCATTCAGGACCACCAGAACCTCCGCCCCTTCTTCTGCCGCCGCGGCGGCCGGTTCGACCTGCCAGATATCCTCACAGATCACCACGCCCACTTTGACACCGTTCTGTTCGAAGACCAGCGGCGCGGCGCCGGGGGTGAAGTAACGGCACTCGTCGAATACTTCTTCGTTCGGCAGCATCATCTTGCAGTAGGTGCCAAGCCGGTTGCCGTCGCGCAGCACGGTGGCGGCATTGAAGCGCTCATTGCCCTGTTTGAAGGGGTGACCGACAACCAGGGTGATCCCATCCAGATCCATCAGACGGCCCAGGCCCTTGCTGCATTCGCGGTAAAAATGATCGCGCAGCAGCAGGTCTTCCGGGCTGTAGCCGGTCAGCGCCAGCTCTGGTGTGACCAGCACCTCCGCCCCCTGGGCAATGGCCTGCTCGGCCAGGGCGAGAATCTTGTCGGTATTGCCGGCAATGTCGCCGACCACCGGGTTGAACTGAGCAAGGGCTATACGCATTGTTGGTAACTTGAACAATAGGCAGATGCATTGATTCTACCCGAAGATGTCGCTGAGGTCTTGGCCGAGCCTGAGCAGACGGCGCCTGAAGGCGTAGGAGAATTCCTCAGCAAAAGGCTTGCCAAAACCCGGCCGGGCTTTTATACTGCGCAGCCTCTGAGGTCGAAAACTCGCTCAGAGGCGACAATCCGGAGAGATGGATGAGTGGTTTAAGTCGCACGCCTGGAAAGCGTGTTCAGGGTAATACCCTGACGGGGGTTCGAATCCCCCTCTCTCCGCCAGCATTCTGAAAAGCCCGATTTCAACACCAGATAAAATGGTTGGCGAAGTCGGGCTTTTTGTCTTTCTGGTGCACGGCAGATTGCCATGTGAGCCAGCGCCTGTCAGATTGCGCTGACGAATCTTTTGATTGTGCGGGCCTTAACCCTGTCGAGGTGTTTCCATGCATGCTAAAGAGGTGTCCCTGTTTTCTCCTGCCGGCGGGCAACGTGAAAGTGCCGGCGGCATGGAAATCCTGCTGTTTTCACTCGGAACGCGGGAAATCTTCGGCATCAATGTGTTCAAGGTCCGTGAGGTGGCTCAGGCACCAGCCATTACCAAGACGCCGAACATGCCGGAAGGGGTGGTCGGGGTGCTGTCGATGCGTGGGCATATCATCCCGGTGCTGAAGCTGGCTGATTTCATCCATGGCCCGGCAGACCGGGAATACCCCACCATGATCGTGACCGAGTTCAATCGCGGCTCCTACGCCTTTCTGGTGGATGCCGTGGATCGCATCATCCGGGTCGACTGGGAGAAAATCCGCTCGCCCGATCGCATCATGCTGGTCGGTGCCGGGGCAGAGCAATCCGGTCTGATTACTGCCGTGACCGAAATGGACGACGGCAGTCTGGTCTCCATTCTGGATGTCGAGCAGATTCTGACGCGCGTGACCGGCGAGGCGGTGATCCCGGATGTGCCGAGAGTTGCGCTTGCCCCGGATCAGTATGTCTTCTTCTGTGACGACTCGGTGATTGCCCGCAAGGAGATCACCACGGTTCTGGAGAAAATGGGCGTGCGCTTCCAGCAGGCCAATAATGGACGCGAAGCCTGGGAGCGGCTCAACCTGCTCGCCGGGCACCGTTTCGACGACGGCGAAACCCTGCACGATCATCTGAAGGTCATTCTGGTCGATGCGGAAATGCCGGAGATGGACGGTTATACCCTGACCCGCAAGGTCAAGTCGGACAAGCGCTTCCATGGCATTCCGGTCATCATGCACTCCTCACTGTCTTCCAGTGCCAGCAAGGCAATGGGTGCCAATGCCGGCGTGGATGCCTATGTCTCGAAATTTGACGCTGTCGTGCTGGCAGAGACGCTGGTGCCCTTTCTGCAGCGCTGAGCAGAGGAGGGGGGGCTAGCTTCCGTCCAGCCCGAGTTGCCGTGCCAGCACCGGCATGATGGTAACGATGGCGATCATGGCGCCAATGATGGCAAAGGTCATGCGGTTGATGGTGGCGTGCATGTTGCTGTGCAGCCCGTGCATCTCGGTTCGCAAATCATGTATTTCACAGCGCAGCCCCTGCGTTTCGGCAGCCAGCTCGCTGCGCAGGCTTTGGGCTTCGCTGGCCAGCTCGCTGCGCAGGCTTTGGGCTTCGCTGGCCAGCTCGCTGCGAAGACTCCGGGCCTCGGCGGCCAGCTCGCTGCGCAGGCTCTGGGCCTGGGCGGCCAGTTCGCAGCGCAGGTTCTGCGTTTCAGTGGTGAGTTCGCTGCGCAGGCTCTGGGTCTCGGCCGTCAGATCGCGGCGCAGATCTGCCATGGCCAGTACGATGGCGCTGCGCTCTGCCTCTGCCTCCGGGCGGCTGACGTAGCGGTTTTCCGCCTCCTGGCGGATCGCGCCTGTCACCATTGCCACCAGTCTGAGCACCCGGCTCGCGGTCGCATCATCCACACCGGTTTTTCGCAGCGTCAGATAGAGGCGATGGGTATCGTAAGGGGTGGTCGTGGTCATGCGGATTGCGCTCCTGTCGCGTGCGGCGGGCTTGTTCGGAGTAACCCGAATCTGACCGTTGTCTGTGCCTGTTGTTCCCCATGCTTCATCATCGGCCCAGGATCGGTCTGATGCGCCGGCTGAGCGAGGTATCCCCTTGATTCAGCGTCCTTCTGTGCGATATCACGGTTCGCTCATTCAGCTGTTCAGGCCGGGTTTTATTAGCATTCAGGCAGAATTACCCCCTTTGCTTTAAGTCAAACATATGCATTAGAGTTATTTAATGTCTTGAAAATATGTCATTGCTAAGATAGGCTTTGACTCGAGGAAGTTGGTGATTCGAAAACAGCCTCGCTTGTTTTACTACCCCCGATCTGGTTGGTGCTGCACGTTTTGAGTCAGGCACCAGACCATTCCAACCTGTCCGTTTTCCGTAAGGGAATCCGGTCAGTCAGCCTTTAATGGTTTCTCCTTGGCAGCTGTCATTTTGCCAATCCATTCTTTTTGCTTTGTGCGATGACAGACCATGCCATGCAGCGTTGTTGGCAATATCAACCTGGCACTGGGGGTAATAATGAAGTCCGAATATAAAATTGGCGTAGGTCTAGCTACGTTTCTGGTCATGGCAAATATGCTGGGCTCGGGTATTTCCATGGTTCCGGCCTATATGGCATCGATCGGCACCATTGGGATGGTCAGCTGGCTGATTGCCATCGTGGGGGCTGTTTCTCTGGCACTGGTGTTTTCCCGGCTGGCGATTGTCGATCCGGCCGAAGGTGGTGTCGTGGCCTATGCCTCCAAGGTTTCGCCGGTGCTTGGGCGTCAGACGCAGATTTTCTACGTTCTGGCCAACCTGACCGGTAACCTCGCCGTCGCAGCCACCTCGATCGCCTATTTCAGCATGCTGTTCCCGGTGCTGCAGGATCCGCTGGTCTCCTCGATCGCCATTATTGTCGAAACCTGGATACTGGCCTTTATCGCCATGATGGGGATTGGCTGGGTGGCCCGTCTGGCGACGCTGGGTGTCGTGATGATTGCGCTGCAGATTGTCTCGGTCGGCTCCTATGGCTGGGTCGATTTCAGCCCGACCCTGTTCTCGCAGAACTGGAATGTCTCCGGTACCAGCTCCATGTCGGCCATCTTCTCCGGCATTCTGGTCTGCCTGTGGAGCTTCCTCGGTGTTGAAACCGCCAGCGTCAACAGTGGCCTGGTGAAGAACCCGACCCGTACCGTTCCGCTGGCCACCATGCTGGGTGTTGGTCTGGTATGTCTGGCTTACTTCCTGTCGTGCACGGTCGTTGGTGGTCTGTTCACCATGAAGGAACTGGCCAATACGCCTGCACCGTGGGTGCTGGCCGTCAGCACGCTGTTCTCGCCGAAGCTGGGCCCGTTGGTGGCCGCTGCCGAGTCGGTGCTGTGCTTTGCCTCGCTGTGCTCCTGGATCTTCATCGTGGCCGAAGCCGCCGCCCGCGCGGGCAAGGATGGCACGCTGCCGAAAATCTTTGCTGAAACCAACGCACGTGGTGTGCCGGCCAAGGGCATCATCATTGAAGCTGCCATCATGACCGCGGCCATGATCGTCGCCATCATCATGAAGCAGAACCTGGTCTCGATTTTCGGTACCACGGCTGTACTGGCTTCGCTGTTTGTCCTGTTCCCGTACTTCTACTCGATCCTGTATCTGCTGAAGCGTCAGGAAAAGAAGGGTGCCTTGCTGACTGCCGCCGCGATCCTCGGCATGCTGTTCTGCTTTGTCGCCATTGCCGGCGGGACGCAGGGTCAACTGGCCTTGACCTTGATCGTTGCCCTGGCGCTGTTCCTGCTGTCGGTCCGCTCTGACAAGGCCGAGTCGGCCGAAGAAGACGTGACCAAGGTCATCCCGCAGCCACAGGCTGATTAAACCCGTCAGTCCGCGCCGTCCGCTCCCACGGCACCGTGCCGGACTGGCAGGTAGTAGTGGTCAAAGACCCCGGAACCCGTCCGGGGTCTTTGGCCGTCCATCAGAATGACTCAGACCTTGAAGCTGGCCACCGACTGATTCAATTCACCAGCCAGCTTTTCCAGTTCCAGCACACTGTCACGCGCGGCCTGAACTGACAGGGCCGACTCTTCCACCATGTGAGCAATTTTCTCGACATTGCTGGCCACATTGCTGTTGGCGATGCTTTGCTCCGAGGTCGAGTGGGCCACTTCGCGAATCTTGTGCAGGGTTTCCGACGTCCCCTCGCTGATCTGGCGCAAGGCTTCGGCGGCCTGCGAGGCCTTGTCCACCCCGAGGGCCACTTGCGGCTTGATCTGCTGCATGCTGCCGACCACCGAGTGCGTGTCCTGCTGGATGGCGTTGATCATCTCGGTGATCTTTCCGGTCGCATTGCCGGCCCGTTCGGCCAGCTTGCGCACCTCATCGGCCACCACGGCAAAACCACGTCCCTGTTCACCGGCCCGTGCCGCCTCAATGGCTGCGTTCAAGGCCAGCAGGTTGGTCTGGTCGGCAATGTCCTTGATTTCGTTGGCAATGGTGTCGATGGTGCCGGCCCGCTCATCCAGTGAGGCAATGGTACGCGAGGCATCTTCAACCTGGCTGGCGACACGCTGGATTTCCTGCGCGGCCTGATTGACCAGCTGTCCGCCTTGTTCGGACAGCTTGCTGGCCTGAGCCGAGTTGCTTTCGGTTTCGCGGGCACTGTCCGAGATCTGATCCACGCTGACCGACAGTTGTTCGATCGCCGCGGCCGTGGCGGTGGTGGCAGTCGAGGATTCGTGCGAGGCCGAGGAGATCTGGGCCATGCGACCGGAGATCGATTGCGCCGTGTCGTGCAGCTTGCGTGCCCCCTGTTGAATATCGTGGACCACTTTCTGCAGATTGTGCTGCATGACGTTGATGGCACCCAGCAAACTGTCGCTGGCCGGGGAGCCCTGGATTTCCTGGCTCAGGTCACCGCGCGCAATCGCGGTGGCCACCTCGGCGGCATAGTCGGGTTCCCCGCCGAGACGGCGATAGATCTGGCGGGCCAGCAGTGCGGCGGCAGCGATCACCAGCATCATGACCACCAGGCCGATACAGACGAATTTGATTGCCTGTTGCCAGAAGATGGTGTTGACGTCATCGATATAGGTGCCACAGCCGACCAGCCAGTCCCAGTCATCAATATGCGTGATCCCCACCAGCTTGGGGACCAGATCATTGCCATTGGGACGTTTGGTGACGGTGCTGACGAAGCCGATCTTGCTCTGGGCAACAGCCTCACGATAACCCTGCATACTGGTGCGGCCATCCGGCAAGGTGCCGCCAGAATCGATCTTGCCCTCCTTGCGGGCGTCCGGATGCACCAGCACGTAGCCATCCATCCGACGGATGAACACATAATCGTCCGCCTCACGCAGACCACGAATGGCGCTCATGGCTTGCTGTTGCGCTTGTTCGCGCGTCAGCTTGCCGGATTTTTCCAGAGCCTGATAGGTGGCAATCTCATGACTGGCTAGTCGCAGAACCAGGGACAGGCTGGTCTGACGCTCGTCGAGAATGGTTCGGTTCAGGGTGTGCAGCGCCACGCCGCCAATGGTGATGAGGCCGAGAATCGCCGCGATGACGATAATGGCCAGTCTGGTGGACAGTTTCATGTTCTTGTTCTCCGCGAGAGGGACAGTCTGCGTTGTTAGCAAACGCTTAAGGTTTGTTGTCTGGGTGTGATCGTTTTAGTTAATACTATTAATGAATATGTATAGTTTCAACGTGGATTTATTGTCCATGTGGCAGGCATGGTCTTTGGATCTGGTGCCGCTCGGCCTGCTGGGCGGCAGTCTGCGCGCGGAAGACATCGCTTCCCTGAGGGGGATAGGAGTAAAGTGGTAGATAATTTATTCCGTATGAAAGTGTTTGGTCATGCCTTATGTTGTCCTGCTGCTGTCCATGCTGCTGTGGGCCAGTACCTTTATTGCGGTCAAGTATATTTTCCTGAGCTTTGATCCGGTTTTCGTCCTGTTTGCCCGCATGGCCATTGCCATGCTCTGTCTGCTGCCCTTGCTCGGCGTGCTGCGCGTTTCACTACGCGTTCGGCGCGAGGACTGGCGCAGTCTGTTGCTGCTGGGGCTGTGCCAGCCTTGTCTGTATTTCCTGTTCGAGTCTGCCGCACTCAAGCTGACCAGTGCTTCGCAAGCCTCCGTGCTGGCTGCGCTGATTCCGGTGCTGGCGACCCTGAGTGCCTGGCTGTGGCTGCGCGAACCGCAGCGAGCCGGCAGCTGGGCTGGCGTGGTGATTTCCACCATGGGCGCGCTGGCCCTGACCCTGGCTTCGCCTGCCTCGGCCAATGCACCGAATCCCTTGCTGGGCAATTTCCTGGAGTTGCTGGCCGTGCTGTGCGGGGTCGGCTATATGCTGCTGCTCAAACGTCTTGCCGCACGCTATGCCCCGCTGACCATTATTTTCATCCAGACCATGATTGGCCTGCTGTGGTTTGGCTTCGGCCTGTTGACCCCATGGGGCACCTGGCCGACGGCCTGGCCGTTCTGGCCTTGTGTGTGGCTGGTGTATCTGGGGGCGGTGGTGACCCTGGGGGCGTTTGCGCTGTATACCTGGGCCATCAGCCGCGTTCCGGTGGCGCATGCCGCCGTTTTTACCAACCTGATTCCGCTGTTTTCCATGGCACTGGCCTTCATGCTGCTGGACGAGCGCCTGACGCGTCTGCAATGGCTGGCCTGTCTGGCCATTTTGCTCGGGGTATGGCTGGGGCAGCGATCGGGGGGCAAGCCTGTCCCTCAGGGCGACTTGCAGCAAGTGCAGGGGTGAGGGTCGATTCAGCCCGGAATCCCTGGCGGCAAGGCCAGGCCGCCCAGGCGAAACCAGCGCACCAGGTTGTGAAAATCCTGTTGTGCCTGCGCGTCCAGCGTATGCCACGCCTGTTGCCAGCGCTGTTGCAGGGGCCGGTCAATTTGTCTTCGCGTGGTACTGCGAAAGATCATCAGAAAGGGGGCCAGTGCCGTTTGATCGGTGCGGGTTTCCAGATTGGCCGACTGTAATGCGTGGCGCATTTCGGCCACGCTGAATGCTGCGCGCAGCGAGGCCAGGAAGTCGCGCGTAAAGGCGGGGGACTGCTCGCTGGCGCGATCATGGGCAAAGTAGCGTTGGCTGGCCAGGCGCTTCAGCCGCCCGAAATCAGCCAGATACAGCCCGCCGCCAGGACGCAGGACTCGACGGATTTCCCTGCTGGCCTGTCCGAGCGACCGGGTATCGGGCAAATGGTGAAGTGACATGGTGCACATCACGGCATCCTGCGAGGCCTGATGGAGAAAATGAAGATTGGTGATATCGCCTTGCATGAGCGTGACGTTATCGATCTGCTGCTGCCGCAGCGTTTCTCCCGCCAGATCAAGCATGGCCGGAGAGGCATCCAGGCCGAAGAAGTGGCAGTCCGGATTCAGCCGGGCCATGCAGGCCAGTTGATTGGCCGGCCCGCAGGCCAGATCCAGCACGGTATCGCCCGTGCGCAGAACGGGCAGGCATTGCGTGGCATGGTAAAGATACAGAGGCTGCAGGATGCCCTGATCACGTCCGCTATCGGCAAAAGCATGCACCTGCGCCGGATCGCGCATGACGGCATCGTGCTCCGGGACTCTGGGCAGTGGATGGCGCATGACCTGCTCCATCAGCAGGTGGTAGAACATTTGTGTAGCGGACATGGACAGGCAGGTTTCGGTTCTTGACTCGGCAGTGGTACGTTTAACGGGCTTGCCGGCGTACTCTGGTCAGGAGTCGCCGCGCGGTCAGCATTGGCAGGCGCAGGATGAATCCGATCATCAGACGAATGTGCATGCAGGTCAGCAGCCGATTATCCCGCCAGTAGTTGAAGTGGGAAACCCCGCCTTCTCCTGGCTGGAAGTATTTCACCGCGGCAGGCAGGTTGATTGGCCGAACGCCAAGCCAGCAGAGGCGCACGACCGCCTCCGGGTCGAAGTCGAAACGACGCATCCAGCGCTGACCGCGCATCACGCGCCGCAACGGAGCCACCGGATAAACACGGAAACCAAACAGCGAATCACCGATGCCCATGCCCAGCGTTTCCAGGTTGGCCCACCAGTTGGAGATTTTGCGCCCCTTGACCCGCAGGGAGGGTGCACTGGCATCGAATACCGGTACACCCAGTACCATCGCCTCGGGGTGCGTCTGGGAGCAGTGCATGAAGTCGGGGATGCGCTGCGCCGGATGCTGTCCATCCGAGTCCATGCATAACACATGGGTCATGCCCTGCTGACTGGCCATTTCCAGGCCATGCAGGACCGCGGCACCTTTGCCGACGTTATGCGGCAAGACCATGACGCGCAGGCCGTCATCCTCGGCGGCCAGGGCCTGGAGCGCCTCGGCGGAACCGTCCGTACTGCCGTCCACCACCACCCAGACCGGATTCCAGAAGCGTCGGGCTTCCTTGACGGTGTCAATGACTTTGGGGCCCGGATTGTAACTCGGGATCAAAACCAGATGGCTGGTGCTGGGGGAATTATTCATCGGAAAGCCGGATTAAAATGGCCAGATTGGCACAGTAAAAATGAGCTGGAACATAGCTGAAATGCCATTGCATGGTCAAGAAACTCACCGGATGCGCAGATCGGGATCAATCGATCGCGTCATTTGTGATTCAAAATATTGCTGCAATTTGAGTGTCGTGATGGCCAGATTATCATCCGGCTCGAATAGCGCGCCCAATTCGGCACGATAAACCAAAGGAAACTCAGGTGGGCGCCAAATTTTCCAGCCCTTGGACAAATAAGCAGAATTCGTGCGGATCAGGATGGTTTGCAGCGGCGCGGCGGCCTTTTTGGCAATCAGGGCGACGGAGCCTTGCAGCGGGTTGACCGGCTGGCGTGTCGTGCGGGTGCCTTCCGGAAAGATCATCAGCAGATTGCCCTGTTCCACACTGCGTATGGCCGCGCGGAACATCAGATCCGGCTGCCGGTTGGAGACATAGCCGGCCAGATAGGCGCCTGCCCCCAGAAACAGATTGCTGCTGATGCTGGCCTTCATCAGACAGACGGCCTGCCGGACCCGAGACAGCACCAGAAAGGCATCAATCATGCCGGGATGATTGGGGACCAGCAGCATGCGTGAACGGCCATTCAGTGCGTCCAGTGCCGATAGATCGAGACGCATCAGCCGACAGGCTGCCGCACCGTCGAGAAATATTCGGCAAATCAGGCTGATAGACCATTGCACCAGGGGCTCGCGCAGCCACCGGGGCGTCAGGAGCAAGGGCAGTGCCAGCAGGTTGCCAGCTAGCAACATACTGCCAAGCCATAACAGCATGGAATAGAACAGGATGATTTGATGCAGGCGATGGATTTGCTTCAGCATTAACTTTAAGGTTCAAAAACAATCTGGCAATGATATGGCCTGAAAAGACCGATGACATTACGAGTCAAGTACGGTTGCTATTGACAGTTTTCGTCATTGCTTGGATATCCGCGTATTTACGACGCCAGTCCATGGATTTATGGATGCCGGTCAAGCATTTTTGCACACTTTTACTTTATAATCTTGAAGTTTGTGATATGTCACCATCCCTCATGTTGGAATGTTCATGCTAGAAGATATTGTCAAAAACTACCTGATTTCTACCAAAGGCAAGGATGTCTCGTTGTTCGACAACCCCGATTTGTCGGTATCCGATCTGGGGCTGGATTCTCTGGATATGGTGGAAATGCTGTTTGAAATTGAAGATCGCTGTGGTTTCCAGCTGCCTGATCCGATGCGTTACGCCAGTATGAGCTACAAGGCAATGCTGGCAGATATTGAACAAGTCATTCGCGAGCATCATAACGGCGAGTTGCCGGAGATGGCTCTGCAGGCAGGTAAATAATTGGCTCGCGTCCTGATTACCGGAATGGGGGCGATCAGCCCCCTGGGCGTCGGTCGCCATCAGACCTTTTCCGCCGCACTGAATGGCGAATGTGCCATTGGTCCGGCAGGAGAGGACATTGCCAAATGGTTGCCGCATGTGCTGACCGCCCCGGTCAAGGTTGATCCGCTCAGTCTGCTGAGTGACAAGCATGCCGGTCTGGACCGGGCCAGCCAGTTTGCCCTGGTGGCGGCCAACGAGGCGCTGGCTGAAGCCGGGATGACCCCGCAACCGGAAGATGCCCGTCGTATCGGCGTGTATGTCGGCATCGGCTTCGGTGGCGCCAGTACCGTCGATGCGCTCTACACGAGGCTGCAGGCCACTTTGCAGCAGGGGCGCAGCCCGACCGTGGTCCATCCTCTGTCCGTGCCTCGCATGATGTCCAATGCCGCGGCAGCACTGGTTTCCATGCAGTATGGTCTGCGCGGACCGAGCAATACCTATTCTGTCGCCTGTGCCTCGTCTGCCGTCGCCATCGGCGAGGCATTCCGTGCTATTCGTGATGGCTACCTTGATGCCGCTGTCGTGATCGGCACCGAGGCCATGCTGACAGGGGGGGCCATGCTGGCCTGGAATGCCCTGCGGGTGATGGCCAAACCGGATCCCGCCGATGTAGCGCGCAGCTGCAAACCTTTTGCGCAGGATCGCAGCGGCTTTGTTCTGGGCGAAGGTGCGGCGGCCATGGTACTGGAGAGTGAGTCTCGGGCCCGGCAGCGCGGTGCCGCGGGCATTGCCGAGGTGGCGGGCTACGGTTGCAGCAGTGATGCGGCCCATCTCACGGCCCCTTCCAGCGAGGAGCAGGTGGTGGCCATGCAGCAGGCGCTGTCCCAGGCCGGATTGTCCGCCGCCGAGGTGCAGTATCTGAATGCCCACGGGACGGCCACCGATGCCGGTGATGTGGTCGAGACGCAGTCGATCCGCGCCGTGTTTGGCGATGCTGCCGATGCGCTGGCGGTCAGCTCGACCAAGTCCATGCACGGACACCTGATCGGCGCCAGCGGGATTCTGGAATTCCTCATCAGCGTCATGGCCATGGAGCAGGGGGCCTTGCCGCCGACGGCCACGCTGGACCGGGCCGATCCGCGTTGTGATCTGGATTACATCGCGCGCGAAGCGCGTCGGGGCGTCGAAGTGTCGGCGGTCATGTCCAACTCGTTTGCCTTTGGTGGCAGCAATGCCTCGTTGCTGGCGAGACGTTATCAACCATGAGCCAAGCACAGCCAGACTACCCGTTGCAGCTGTCCCGCGCCGAGATCGAACAGGTCTTGCCGCACCGTGGCGATATCTTTTTTTGCCATCAACTGACGATCAACGGGCCGCATGCCTTTGAAGGCACGGCCCGCTGGTCGCTTGATCATCCGCTGATCCGGGGGCATTTTCCCGGCATGCCCATCGTGCCGGGCGTACTGCTGATCGAGGCGATGGCCCAGCTGACCGGCGCCGGTCTGCTGGTGGGGGATCCCTATATCAAGACCCTGCCGGAAGATTCCATCGGGGTGTTGGCAGGGGTGCGCAGCTGCTGGTTCAAGCAGCCGGTCAGGCCGGACAGCGAAGTAAGATTTGACATCCAGTGCCGTCAACTGGCGCCGGCGCTGGTGCAGGCGACGGCACGGGTGCAAGTGGATGCGACGGAAGTGGCCAAGCTCGACCTCTCCATTGCCTATGTGCCGCGCCAGCAGGTACTGGCAGGCTGAACCTGCCTGGTGTGCTCAGATCATGCCGCCATTGATGGAAATGATCTGCCCGGTGACGTAGCCGGCATCTTCCGAGGCCAGATAGGCGACCAGGCCGGCCACCTCCGCCGGCGTGCCGGCGCGCTTCATCGGTACCATCGAGGCAATCTGCTGCTCGGTAAAACTGTCCTTGCTCATTTCCGATTCGATGACGCCTGGCGCAATGGCATTGACCGTGATGCCGCGGCTTGCCAGCTCCAGGGCCAGCGACTTGGTCGCCCCGTGCAGCGCCGCCTTGGCGGCGGCATAGTTGGTCTGACCACGATTGCCGGCCAGGGCGGCCACCGAGGTGATATTGATGATGCGTCCCCAGCGGGTACGGATCATCGGCATGGTCAGTGGCTGGGTGACATGAAAGAAACCATGCAATGACACGTCGATGACCCTGTGCCATTGAGCGGCGCTCATGCCCGGGAACACGGCATCGTCGTGAATCCCTGCATTATTCACTACGACCTGAATCGGACCTTGCTGCAGCAGGGTTTCCACGGCCTGCGCACAGGCCGCCTCATCCGCCACGTCAAATTGCACCGCTTCGGCCGAGTAACCCTCGGCGATCAGGGTTTCACAGAGATGCTGTGCCTGCGTCAGCTGGCGGTTGGCGTGGACGATGACATGGAAGCCTTCTCGTGCCAGTCGCTGGCTGATGGCAGCGCCGATGGCACCGCTGCCACCGGTAATCAGGGCTCGTTTCATGGTGATCAGACTTTCGGGGAATAGGCGTCGGCATCGAGAATCGCGGCCAGCCGACCGCTGGCCAGCACCTGCTCGTCCGCCAGGATTTCAAACTGATACAGGGCATTGACCGCCGAGCCCGACAAACGGGTGGCATGGACCGTCAGGGGACCCGTGGATTGATCCAGCCGCGCGACATGCCAGCGCACATCCCGCGCACTGGTGAGGAAACCGGCCTTGGGAGCCGGCGACGCTTGCGCCAGCAGGGCGCCATGCACGGCCATGGCCTGGGCGGCGTATTCAATTGCCGTCGAGATCCCCAGCCGGTCATGGGCACGCAGCGGGTTATCTGCCTGGCAGTGGCTGTCGGTCAGACAGTAAATCTCCTGCTCATTCCAGTCCCGCACACTGTCCAGCAGGCACATCTTGCCCTGATGAGGGATGTGTGCCGCGATCCACTGACGATCGATCATGCCGCCACCTCAATGGCCAGACTGGTTTCCGCCAGATAGTCGATGACGACACGGCCGCTGCCGCCCCGGGCCAGGCGCTGCAACAGGGGCAGACTGCGTGCCGAGGGGACTTGCAGGCGCAGCGACTCGAGATCGCTGTGCGCCAGGGTATCGGCTGGCTCCTGACAGAGCGACAGGCGCAAGGACGGCTGGTGTGCCGCCGTCTGCATCGGGCTCAGGACCATACCGACGCCGAAGGGCCAGGGAATCGGGCGCAAGGAGTACAAAGGCTCGGGATAGGCGGTGTCGAAGGCGATCAGCAGGCAGGGCTGGCCACTGCTCAGTGCCTGACACGCCGTTTCCAGCAGGGCGGCACCGAAGGTCGCATCGTAGGTGCACAGGCTGGTCGAGGCTGCGGTGCAGTGCGTGGCGATGCCCCAATACCCTGCGGCTGCATTGTGAACCGAGTTATGGAAGCGGGTCGGCGAAATCATGCGGTCATCCGAAGCCAGCGTATCCAGCAGGCTGTGGCAGTTCTCGCAGTCCCCGCCCGTGGAAGAAAAAATATTCGCCAGTGTGGCAGGGTCTCGTCCGGCGGCCCTGGCCGCGCCCAGGCCGATGGCCATGGAGAGACGGATGGCACTGCCCGCGCGGCGCCGTTCGGTGGCGGGAAGCAACTCGGCCACCGGCATGACGACCGGCGCCATGTCGATCGGCTGCTCGCCACGCAAGACAGGCTGGGCGTCAGACCAGTTGGGCAGGCCCGGACCGATCAGACTGATACCTTCAAGATAGATAGTGTTCATGCTCATGATGCGACGCGCGAAAAAATCAGGCTGCAGTTACTGCCGCCAAAACCGAAAGAGTTGCTGAGGACGTGCTGCAAGGGCTGCGTTCGTGTGGTCAGCAGATAGTTGGCTTGCAGGCGCGGATCGGTCTCCCGGGTGCCGGCACCGCCCGGCATGAAGCCATGGCCAAGCAGCAGGGCACAGATCACGGCTTCGATCCCGCCGGCGGCACCCAGGGTATGACCAGTGTGCCCCTTGGTCGAGCTGCAGGGGGTTTGTGTGCCGAAGAGGCTGCTGACCGCGGCATCTTCCGCCGCGTCATTACTCGGGGTGGCCGTGCCATGCAGGTTGATATAGTCGATCTGTGCCGGTTGCAGGCCGGCACTGTCCAGCGCCGCCTGCATGGCGGCGAGGGCGCCCAGACCCTGCGGATGCGGCGAGGACATGTGATAGGCATCGCTGGTTTCACCGACGCCCGTCAGCAAAATGTCGCCTACGCCGGCCGGATCGTGGCGTTCCAGCAAGGCATAGGCAGCTCCTTCACCGACCGAGATGCCGTCACGGTTTGCATCCCAGGGTTTGCAGGGACTGGCCGAGACCAGCTGCAGGGACGAAAAGCCGTAGATGGTCGTCAGGCACAGAGAGTCCACGCCCCCAACCACGGCGGCATCGACCAGGCCAAGGCTGATCATGCGCTGTGCGGCGGCAAAGACTTTGGCACTGGAAGAACAGGCGGTGGAAATCACGGTGGCGGGGCCGCTGATGCCGAAATAGTGACGGACGAAGTCTGCCACCGAGAAGGTATTGTGGGTTTCGCGATAGCGATGATCGGACGGCAGTCGGCCGGTTTCCGGATCGCGGAAGCGGTAAGCCACTTCCGAACTCAGGATGCCGGAGGTACTGGAGCCGAGAATCACCGCCACGCGCTGGGCACCATGACGGGCAATCGCCTGCCTGACGTGTCCGGCGAAGCCGTCCTGTTCCAGCGCCAGCTGGGCCAGACGGTTGTTGCGACAATCAAAGCGTGCCAGATCCGGTCGCAGGGTGAAATCGTCGAGGCCGGCAACCTCGCCCATGCAGAATTCGGATGAGATGGTTTCCCAGCGCTGGCGCACGATTCCGCTGCGCTGGTGCCGCAGGGCATCCACATGGGGGGCGATGCCGGCGCCAAGCGCGCTGGTCAGTGTGTAGGCACTAAGTCTGAGGGCTTGCATCATAACGTCACGACGGATCAGTTGGGTGAGACGCGCTGGCGTCGGGTTTCAGAGAGAGGGGCAGGGCATGCAGATCACGGGCCAACGGCGGCTGGCAGGCTTGCCGCAGGGTCACGGTATGCAGATCATGTGCCTTCAGCGCCGACAGCAAGCGAGGCAAAACCTGCTGAATGATCGGCTGGCCATTGGCATCTCGTGCGGCATTGCCGTCATGCAACAGCAGAATGTCCCCGGCTTGCAGCCCGCGGATCAGTTTTGAATACACGTTATCCGGGTTTTTATCCCGAGTATCATAACCTCGTCGGGTCCAGCTCACAAGAATCAGGCCGGAGGCTTCCAGGCAGGGGGCAAGGAAGGGGTTGCGCAGCCCGGCGACCGGTCGATAAAAGCCCGTCGAATGGCCGCAGACGGCCTGCAGCGTCTGCCGGCCGTCGAGGATTTCCCGCTGCCAGCCCCGCGGGCCGGACAGGGCCAGCAACACGGGGTGTCGCTGGCCGTGATTCTCGATCTGATGCCCCTCGGCCAGGATGCGCCGGCAGAGGTCGGGATGTCGGGCTGCCCGGGTGCCGATGCAAAAAAAGGTGGCACGGGCGCCATGCTGTTTCAGGATGTCCAGCACGGCAGGCGTGACTTCGGGGTCGGGACCGTCATCGATGGTGATGGCGATTTCCTTGCGTTGTGCCGCCGCGTCAGGCAGGCGGGTCAGATTGGTGCCAAGCCACTGGCTGCGGGGCAGCAGGCCGATGGTGGCAATGAGGCCATGCAGCAGCAGCAAGGCCAGCACAACCGCGTCCCAGTGAGCCGGCCAGCGCAGCAGCAGCACCAGCGCCAGCAGGTGAAGGGCGAGACAGAAGCGCAAAAAGGGTGTGAGTGGCGGGATGGTCATGTGATCGCCTGCGCTTCGTCAGCAAACGGCCCCTGATCGAGCCAGCCGGACCACAATGCCTGCCAGGCAGGCCAGTCATGTTTCCCCCGGGTGTGGAGTATTCGTCTGTCCGCGATCAGGCTGGCCAGCATGGCCTGACCCTGCCGGAAACGATCCTGATCCGACAGGCCGAGCCAGATGGCGGGCATGGCGTCCTCGGTGCGCGGCTGCCGACACAACCAGTGCCACCAGCGACGTTCGTCATGCTGAGAGCAGTCGGGCAGCCCGGCCCAGTCTGCCGGGCTGCCGGCTGCACGGATTTCCGCCAGAACGTCGCCGGTGCCGGGGTAGGGCGCGATCAGCATCAGTCCGGCCAGTTTGTCGGCATGCGCTGCCGCGCAGTGCAGGGCATTGAAGGCGCCGAGGGAAATGCCGGCCAGCCAGATCTGCCGGTAGCCCTGACGAGCTGCCGGCGTCAGGATGGCTTGTTCGATGTCTGCGGCAACGGTCTGGGCCATGACTTGCTGGTACCCGATTTCGGCCAGCACGATGTCGACATTCAGTCCGCGCGCTCGCACGGCCTGCACCATGCCCTGCTCGATCATGTCCTCCGGCCTGGCCATGGCCGGCGGCAGCAGGACCAGCAGGGTCCTGGCGTGCAAGCCGGCGCATACGGGTTCATGTATCAGCCGCATGGCGGGGCTTCCGGGTCAGTGCTGCGGCAAACAGCAGGGTCAGCAGGGCACCAATGGCCACCGTCGAGCCGATATAGGACAACACCGGTACTCGGGATGTCCCGAGCAAGCCGAAACTCATGACCGTCGCCAGGTTGGCGATCAGCAGAGAGGTTTCGATCTGTTGTTGTTCCCCGGCAGTTTCCGGTGTCTGTTCGCTGACGAAGAACAGGGCGTAGTTGGAGCCGATGGCCACCACCAGCAGCAAGCCCACCAAATGCAGGATCGTCAGTTGAATGCCACAGGCGTGCAGCAGACCAACGACGCACAGCACCGCACAGCCCAGCGGCAGGGCAATGCGTGCGGCCCGGCCCGGGCCGCACGACAGGGCCAGCAACAGCAGGATGGCGAGACATCCCAGGCCGGAGAGCAGCAAGGCTTCATGCGTGTAATTGTCGAAAATGCCGGTGGTTTCCTGCAGCAGGTCAATCACGGTGATCTGGCTCAGCCCTGCCGCCGCCAGGGCAGATTGCACCTGGTTGATATCCATGAGATCCGGCTGGGCGCCCAGGCCGCTCGGCCGCAGGGGCATCAGGACCAGATAACCGTGCTGGCGCGGGATCAGCATGGAGTCGAGCAGCATCCCTGAGGCGGTGCCTTTCAGGTCGGCACGGGTCAGGGGGGCATGCTGGCGGGCGTTCTGCAGGTCAGCCAGAAACCCTTGCAGCTTACCGGCCTGCAGGGGCAAGCCTGACAGCGCCTGCTGCAGGGTGTGGCGAGCCTGCTCCGGCGCCGGCAGTGCCTGCTGGCGCGTGTGCTGGGTCTTCAGGCTGGGCAGCAACTGGCTGGGTGCGTGGAAGCCCCCGATGACTTGTTGCCGGGTCAGGGTCTGCAGCGTCGAGGCGGCACGTTCCGAGAGGCTCAGCGCGGTTTGCTGGTCCGGCGCCACAAAACTGGCGACATAACGCATATCGTTGCCGCCGAGATCGCCGCGAAGCTGGGCGTCGAGGTGGTTTTGTGCGGCGGAAACCGGGCTGAGCGCGGACAACTGGCGACTCCAGATGTCCTGTTTCTGAACCAGCAGAGGCACCACGGCCAGCAGGCTGATGACGATGACCACGCCACGCCAGCGGTACAGGCCGTCCAGCAGGGCCTGCAGCGTCCGGCCTACCCGGCTCAGGTCACGCAGCCTGGCCCGGGCCGGCATCAGGATCGGCAGCACATAGCGGGTCACCAGCGCGGCGGTCAGCAGACCGCTGATGGAGTAAAGGCCGAGCTGGGCCAGGCCGGGAAAACTCGAGCAGAGCAGGGCGGCAAAACCGGTGATCGAGGTGAGAACCCCCAGGCGGATGGTGCGCCAGAAGCTGCGTGGATGACTGCCCCCCGCCCGTTGAATGAACAGATAGATGGAGTAGTCGACCGCCTCGCCAATCAGGGTGGTGCCAAAGCCGAGTGTCAGGCCGTGGACATGTCCGAAGCCCAGACTGACGGCGGCAATCCCGGCCAGGGCACCCGAGACCACCGGCAGCAGGCCCAGCAGCAGCAGCGAGGGCGAGCGGTAGACCAATAACAGCAGGCAGACCACCAGCGCGGTGCCCAATGTGGCCAGTCGGCCGACTTCATCCTGAATGGTGTCGCGCGAGGCGACCGACATGACACTGGTGCCGCTCATGACCAGCCGGGTATCTGCCGTTTTGCCCGGCAACCGGTCGAAGGTCTGGCGCAGGGTGTCCAGCGCATGGGCCTGCGCATCGGTGTTCAGACCAGAGTCGGCCAGCTGGACCAGCAGCACCGCGCGGTTGCCATCGCGCGAAATCCAGACTTCGCCGTCGCTGCGCGGTGCGGCATCACCGATGAACTGATCCAGGATGCGCAGCGTTTCGCCGCTGGGGTCCCGGGGCAGAATCTGTTTGACCAGCAGGCCGCCGTCGCCGGCCATGTCCAGCAGCAAGGTCTGAATGGCCTCGTGCAGACCGGCCGGGCTGAAACGGTCGACACTGATCGCCGGGCTCAGCAGGTAGCGGTTGTCGAAGAAGTAACGTTGATCGCGTTGCTGGGTGGCCGAGTCGCCGTTTTGTACCGCGCTGAACAGGGCGTTGCCGTTCAGCCGCTGCACCATCTCGCGCGACAGCTGGGTGCGCTGGCTGGCATTGCCCCCTTCGATACCGAGCAGCACCAGCCGGGCGATGGCGCCATCGCGTAACTGGTCAACCAGCATCTGCTGTCTGGCGCTCGGGGTTTTCGGCATGAAGGCCGACAGATCAGCGACAAAGCGGGTCTGGCTGATGACCAGGCAGGCGGCCAGCATGGCGGCCAGCCACAGGGTCAGGATCAGTTTCTGCGAGCGGGTTTTCATCGGGTGCTGGTGATGGTCATGTCAGAACGGTCCCCGTCGGCCTGCAGGAAGGAGATGGTGCGTACCTGTGCCCGCGCGCCGCTGATACGGACCTGGCTGATGAGCTTCAGCATGCGTGCCTGCAGGGGAACCAGCGTCAGCTGCCATTGCTCGGCACGGCCAGTCAGATTGACGTTGAAATAACGCTCCAGGGCGTTGCGATCCCCTGCCAGGGTGGCACGGATGCTCTCGACGAAGGCGGCGACCTCGGGCCGGTCTGACAGCGAGACTGTGATGCGTCGGCCATCACTGCGCTCCAGCATCAGTTTGTCACCCTGCAGGATGACGGCCTCTGCCTTTGGCTTCAGTGTGCGCTTTTCCAGCCGGTCCGGTGCGGTGAAGGACAGTTCGCCGGAGGACTCCAGCGGCTGGTCGAGCACGGCCAGGGTTTTCTTTTCGACGAAGGTGGCCGTGCCGGATTTTTTTTGTCCCAGCATCTGCATCAGATCCGGCATGCCCCAGTCGGCGGCGAAGGTGGCGGTGCCGGCGATCAGCAGCAGGCTGGCGAGCAGGGGGGAGAGTCGATGGGCAAACATGATCGTTTTAAGCTTCATTCCAGAAATCGTAGAAATTGAACCAATTGAACGGCTGCGCCTGGCAGTGTCGGGCCAGTACGGCGACATAGCGTGCCATCAGATCGCTGGCCAGGGCATCGCGCGGCTGTCCTGCTGCGGCAGAAGGGTCGTCGAGACGTTCAAAGTGTAGCTGATAACGGTTGCCGCCCAGGTAAAGACCGGCAATGAAATACACCGGGTGCCCCAGCATGGCCGCCATGCGAAATGGTCCGCCGGGGAAGGGGGCCGGGGTGCCGAGGAAGGGGTGCGGCACATAGGTGTCGGGGCCGGTCGCCCGATCCGCCAGCAAACCGACCAGCGCGCCCTGCTTCAGCCGCTCGTGGACCCGGAGCATGGCATCCAGCGAGCCGAGGGGGATGATGTCCTGAACGGCCCCCGGATTGATGGCCGCCAGTGTCTGCTGGATTTGGCGTGCGTTCTCGGGGTACATGGCCATGCTGACGCGCATGTCCGGCCGCTGGCGCGCCATGCTGCGCAGGACTTCGAAACTGCCCAGATGGGCGCCGAACAGCAACAAGCCCTGGCCACTGGCGCAGTGCTGATGCAGGGCCTCGGCACCGACCAGCTCAATGTCGAACTGGTCGAAGCGGTCGCGCAGCAGATAGACCCGGTCATGGATGGTCGTGGCAAATGCCAGGACATGGCGGTAGCGTTCGTGCCAGCGTGGCGGGCGTCCCAGACTGCGTGTCAGGTATTGGCGCGAGGCACGGCCTGCCTTGCCGCCGAACAGGGTGAAATAGGCGGCGATGCCGAACAGCACCAGGCGCGAAACCGCTCTGCCAAGACGCAGGGAGAGCTGACTCATGAAGCCGAGCAGCAGTGCACTGCCGCGCTCCTTGCGCTGCATCCAGGCCGGTGTGTCCTTGACCGCGAGGCGAGGCATGTGGTCACTCATGGCAGGCGGCTGCCTCTGCGATGAATTTGCCATCGGCGACCTTTTGCGCTGCGTGATACAGACTGAAGGCCACCTGTGCGTGGCCGGCCTCGTAGCGCAGGCTGAGCGTTCCCCCTGCGCTGACCGGTGCGTAGAACTTCACCACGGCCAGTCCGGTCAGGGTCAGCCCTTCATGCTGGCTGATGGCTGCCTGGGCCAGGTCGAGCAGTACCACGCCGGGGACGATCGGCCGGCCGGGGAAGTGGCCGGCAAAGGCCGGGTGGTCGTTGGCGATGATCAGTGGCAATTCGGTCATGGCGACTCCGGCCCGTCAATGTGTTGTTGAATCAGTGCCTCCAGGGTGCGTGCCAGGATCTTGCCGTTGCCATCTCGCGGCAGCGAGTCCACGAAAACGATGGGTCTGGGCAAAAAAACCGGATCGATATGGGCGCGCAAGCCGGCCAGAATGGCCTCGCGTTGCAGGCTCGGGGCCACGACAAAGGCGGCCAGGCGCTCCACTTCGCGTGCGTGCCGTGTCCGGGGGATGCAGAAGACGCCGTCCTCCACCCCGGGCAGGCGGGTGATCAGGTTGTTGAGGTAGGTCAGCGAACTGCGCTTGCCGGCCACATTGATCATATTGGCTTTGCGATCGATGAGCCGGAACGTGTCGGCCGAAAGCAATTCAACCGTATCGTTGAGGATTTGCGGGGTTTCGTAGACCTCGCCGACAGCCCAGGTGTCTTCTCCCTGTTGTTGCAGGGTAATCCCGGCGACGTTATGCCAGATGTCGTCGCGACAGGGTTGCCGGGTGGCCAGTTGGCCGGTTTCGGTCGAGCCGTAGATTTCCAGTACCGGGCAGCCGAGTCGTGCTTCTGCCTGGCGGGCCAGCTCAACGCTCAGGGGGGCGGTGGCCGACAGGATGGCCGCGACGGGAGGCAAGGTGATGTCCGCTTCCAGCAGTTTGCGCAGATGGAAGGGGGTGATCACCAGTAGTCTGGGGGCGGTCATCTCTGCCAGGCTGGCGGCGATGTCGGCCGGGAAGAAAGGCAGGCGGGTCGACATGCGGCCACCGGCCAGGACCGGCAGCAAGACGCTGGATTCGAGGCCATACATATGGCGAATTGGTACCGTGCCCAGTACCGAACAGCGGCCTCCCGCCGTATCCCATACTCGTTCGGCGCCGGCCAGAATGGCCAGCCGCAGCCGGCCGAAGGTCTTGTAGTGGGCGCTGGGCGTCCCGGTGGAGCCCGATGTATAGACACAGGCGACGCGGCGGCCCGCAGGGATCAGCGGGTTGTCGCGGCGCCAGTCGGCCGGGTCCTCGCCATCCAGGTTGATGTGCAGAAACGGGTGGCTCGGCAGTGGATTGTCTGCCTGGTCGCCCAGTACCAGCAGGTCTGTTTGCTCTGCGGCAACGGCTGCCAGGTGCTCGGGGGCGGCCGAGTTGGGCAGTACGGTGAGCAGACCGCGGGCAAAGGCCGCAAAAAGAGAGACGGCGAAATGATAGCGGTCCTGGCAAAGGTTCAGTAATGCGCCCTGGGCCGGCAGTCTCTCCGCCAGGCTCAGGACATCGTGCTGGAATCGGCCGCGACGGATGACCTGACCTTGGCGCCAGGTAAAGGGGGTACTCGGGTCGAGCGGCGGAAACAGGGGAATGGCATTCATGGTGACGGATTCAACAGTCTCGCGGCGCTTTGGCTTCTGTTTGCCAGGGTTTGCCCGGCGGATGATTTCGGGTGTATTCGCGGTAGGAGGCGATGGTCTGGGCGATGCTGAAATGGGGTCTGTCCGGCAGCAGGCGCAAGCGGATCAGGAATTCGCCGCCAAACATGATGCCCAGCGATACCGGGGTGAGAATGGTGGCAAAGAAGGCCCAGGCCGGCAGCGGTGCCAGGCAGAACAGACCGATGGAGATCAGCCCGCTGGCGACAAAGTAGATGGTCCAGGCGAGCGTGACGCCCCAGGTGTAGCGCAGGTAATCGGCATCCAGCACCTCACTGATGGCGATGCGGGCAATGCGTGAGCACAGGGCGCCATGGTGGGTGCCCAGTGTGCTGCCGAACATGATGCCGAGCGAGACCATGGCCGCCAGGTGCTGGACAAAATACAGCCAGGCCGCATGGGTCAGCAGGGTGTCAATGTTGAGGGCAATGGCGATGGTGGCGGCCAGGCAGCCGGCCAGCGCGGGCCAGCGGAACGCGGAATGCCAGCAGGCAATCACGACCCCGGTGGCCAGCGGCAGGGAGCCGACAATGACAGCCAGAACCGGAGGGTGGTGCGAGGCCGAGGCCAGATAGCTCAGCCCGGCATAGGCGGCGAACACGATGGCCAGCAGCAGGAATTTCGCCTTGCGCCACAACGACATCATTTGCTGCGGTGCTCGGCAATATAGTTGGCCAGGGCGCGCAGGGAACCAAAAATGCGAGCGTTGTCTTCGCCGTCGGCTTTCAGCTGTACGCCATATTGTTTGGACATCACCAGGGCAATTTCCAGAATATCGATTGAATCAATGCCCAGCTTGTCTCCATACAGGGGCTCTTCTGGCACAATGGCTTCCGGCGAAATATCAAGATTCAGTGCCGTAACGATCAGGCCGGCAATTTCTTGCTCCAGCGCCGGGTTATGTGCGGTGTCTGCGGAGTTTTGAATATCCATGATGGTAATTTCGCGAAAAAGAGTTGGTCAGGGATGGCTGTTATTCGCCAAGGCAATTCAGTTTCGGTATGATCTCGAACCCGATGGCGTGACCGTTATTGCGGCTAACTACTTCCCTGATGGAAAAGGGCAAAATTATAGCAAGATCAATAGCGTCCGGTATAGTGTGAAATTGCTTTAAGGAGTTGATTTGAACCAAGGAGAGGGTAGGTTCTCGCGAGACCGGATTGATATGGTGAAACTGGTTTTCACCCGTTTCTGGTTCAAGATGTTCGGAACGATGGGTTTTACCCTGATTTTTTTTGTCGGGTATATTTACCTGCTGAAAAATCCATCGGGCCCGGTACATATTATCCCGCTGACATGGTTTGATTCTTTGGTGGATTTTTCCCCTGCTGCGCTGCCGGTCTACTTGTCTCTCTGGTTTTATGTTTCTCTTCCGCCGGTTTTGATGTTGTCGCGCCGGGAAATTGCCCGTTACGGGGCGAAGGTGGCGCTGCCCTGCCTGGCGGGTCTGGCGGTATTTTATGTCTGGCCCAATGCCATTGCGCCTGCCAGCATCGACTGGGCGCTGCACCCCGGCGTCTCTTTTCTGAAGCAGGTCGATACGGCAGGCAATGCCTGTCCTTCCCTGCATGTGGCGACCGCCGTTTTTTCTGCCGTCTGGCTGTTCTGGCGTTTCCGTTTCTGGCATTTTCCCGGCTGGTTGCAGGGGTTGAATATCTTGTGGTGTCTGGCAATCGCCTGGTCCACCATGGCGATCAAGCAGCATGTGGCCCTGGATGTGCTCGCCGGCACCGTGCTGGGGCTTTTCACGGCCTGGTGCTCCGGGTTGAAGCGTCATGCCTGCCGACCGGGGGGCTGATCGCTGCCGGGCTGTTTTCCATTTGCGCATTGTTTTCTTTCTGTCATGAATGCTGAATCTCTGTGGTTTACCCAGTCTGCGGTGAGTGCGCAGGCCTTCCTGCCGCCGGGGGACAACGTGGCCGGGCTGTTGGGCATGGCTGTCATCGGTGGGCAGGCATTGGCCTGCGGCCCGGCCGGCCCGGTGCCGCTGCAATCGGTCGCTACGCCACTGCTCGGTACGGATGCACTGCAGGTCGAATCGTGGGGGGTGAGTGCCGCTTGCCGTCAGGGTACGTTCCAGGATGTGCGTTATGCCGCCTCGGCCAACCTGCTGTTTGGTGTGGTTCAGCTCGATGAGGCCGATGTCGCGACTTCTGCGGGGGATGCCCCGGCATTGCAGCAGATTGCCGAACGTGCCTATCGACAGATCTTTGCCCTGCTGGCGCAGGAGGCCTGTCCTTATCTCTGGCGCGTCTGGAACTACGTGCCGGATATCAATCGTATTGACCAGGGGCTCGAACGTTATCGGCAGTTCAATATCGGGCGTCATCAGGCTTTCTGCGCCTTTGAGCGTCCGGTGGATGCCAGCCCGGCAGCCTGTGCGCTGGGCGTGGCTGCCGGACCGCTGTCGATTGCTTTTCTGGCGGCGCGCACGCCGGCCCGGCAGATTGAAAATCCCCGTCAGGTCAGTGCCTTTGTCTATCCGGCGGAATATGGTCCGCGCAGCCCGACTTTTACCCGGGCAGCACTGGCGCGTGCGGGAGAGCAGTCGATTCTGCTGATCTCCGGCACGGCGAGCATCGTCGGTCATCAGACCATGCACCAGGGGGATGTGGCCGAGCAGACGCGGGAAAGTATGAGGAATATCTCGGTGTTGCTGGCCGAGGCCAACCGACTGGCCGGGGCCTCGCTGTTTGCGCTGGACGGGCTGGTGTATCGCGTATACATCCGCCATGCCGATGACCTGGACCTGGTGCGGCAGACTCTGGCCGGGATCATTGGCTCATCGGCCGTGCTGACTTTTGTGCAGGCAGATATTTGTCGCGCTGATCTGCTGGTGGAGATTGAAGCTCACGGGTTTCATTTGCCCGGCTGACGGCCTGATGCCTCGATGCGCAGCCACAGATCCTGTCGTTGCAAGGGGGTCTGCGGCGGCAGCTCGGGATTGGCCAGTTCGATGATGGTGCGATGGCCCAGGTCGGCGCGTGACAGGGCGTCCTGATAGTACTGCGTGAACAGCTGGTTGAAGCGGTTGTCCCTCAGGGCTTTCTCCAGGCCGTGGCGGATGGCTTCGGCCAGCACCTGATTGTGCGGGCAGACGAAAAAATACACGGCAGCGGGATAGTGCAGGACAAGATGGCGATCCACGCCCAGGCCGGCCTGCCGGTAACGGTCCAGTTCGGGCCAGATCTCGTTGACCGAGCGCGGGAAGTAGTCGAAACGCCGGTTCTGCAGCATGCGAAACAGCGCATCGTACTGGCCGCTTGAGTTCACGGGCAGACCATTGGCTCGCAGGATGCGGGTGTCGGGCCAGTCCGGGCCCTGTCCGGCAGTCAGCTGCGCCAGTGTGGCAAGCGAGTCAACGTTGGCCAGGCGCTCCGGCTGCTCTGCGCGGATCAGGGCGATGCGCCAGCCGATCAGGCCACGGTCGATCGGGATGCGAATCGGCAACAGCCTGCTTTCCCGTTCGATGGTCGTCATGCTGGCGACGACATCCACGCCGGGCTGGCAGGCTGCCAGTTCACCCAGTGCCCGCGCCTGGGGCATGGCTTGCTGACCGCGTAGCGCCTGGAAGCGATGGCCATCTTCCTGCAGCGCCAGCTGCAATAGCTGGAACTGATAATCCGAGCGGTGGTCGGTGACGGATTCGGGCGGCGGCAGGTAGACCGGTTGTGCGCCTTGCACCAGCGGGCAGAGGCATGCCGCCACCAGCCACAGGACTCGCCAGCCATGTCGCCGTTTTTTCATGCCGCCACCTTTCTTGTTCATGCCGTGTCATCCCCCCGGGGGGCAATCAGTCCGTCCGGCCCGTGCGTCATTCGGATTTGAGGTGTGCCGTGCCAGTCGGCCAGCTTGTGCAGGGTCTGGCCCAGGTCCTTGAGCAGCCGCTGACTGACGCGCACGCCCGGTTCCAGATGGAAACGACGAATCTCGAAAATACCTTGTTGCCGATGTGCCTTGGCATCCAGCCGGCCAATCAGCTTGCCGCGATGCAGGATGGGCAGCGCAAAATAGCCGTACTGACGTCGGGCTGCGGGTGTGTAGCATTCAATGCGATAGTCGAAGTCGAACAGCTCGCGTGCCCGCTTGCGATCCCAGACGACCGGGTCGAAAGGGGAGAGTACGGCCGTGGCGCCTGCTTTGAGGCTGCCGGCCTCGGCGCGCGCCAGTTCGGGGGCCAGGCTGGCATGTACAAAGGCATCCTGCTGCCAGCCTTCGACCCGTACCGGGATCAGTTCGCCCTGATCGGCCCAGTGATGCAGCAGGGCTTCGTGACGCCCCCCCTTGATGCGGTAGTAGTCGCTCAGCCATCCCGCCCTGATGATGCCCAGGGCCCGGCAACTTTGCTGCAGCATGGTTTGTCTGGCCTGCTCCGGCGTCGGCAGGTCGCGTGCATCATCCCACTGCGGCAAGACGCGCTCGGCCAGGTCGTAGATGCGCTGGAAGTTGTGCCTGGCCCTGACCATGACCCTTCCCTGGGCGAACAGCACCTCCAGATGGCGCTTCTCCGGCTTCCAGTCCCACCAGCCGCTGCCTGTGCCGTGCTGGCGGGCAAAATCGGTCGAGCGCAGCGGCCCCTGCTGGCGCATTCTGCTCAGCAGCGCTTCGATTTCCGTGCCGTGGCGTGCCAGCCAGTCTTTCGGGCATTTCCAGCCCAGCGAGGTGGCGTCCAGCATGCGGTGGCGCAACAGGCCGTAGTCTTCGATGGGGATGAAGCAGGCTTCGTGTGCCCAGTATTCGAACAGCGCACCTTCTGCCAGTAATTCATCCAGCCAGGCGGGCTGGTAGTGACCGAGGCGACTGAAGAGCACCAGGTAAGGACTGCGGGCGACGACATTGATGGTGTCGATTTGCAGCAGGGCCATGCGGCGGATGCAGGCGAGGACATCGGCGCGGGTGGCCCGGCGGCGCGGCGGGTTCAGCAGTCCCTGAGCGCTCAGGTGCAGGTGGCGGGCAGCTTGTCGGGAAAGGTGCAGGGTTGACATGGGGGACTCTGGGGCGCTGGATGCCTTGAGTTTCTTGGGATTGCCGGGCGGGTGCAAGTAAATTGCTTGTTGCGGTGCGGCATGGTTGCGCGCGCCGATGACCATATTCTTGGGGTATAGGGAAGGAATCTGTTGCTGTCCGGCAGGAAAGATTGTTCTGCGGCAGGGAGTTGAGTACATTGGTGCGGTGCACAAGAGTCATCCGGCCAGCATGTCGTCATGCTGCCCAGAGTATTTTTTGCATACCGAGCCCTGGGGGCAGAGAGAGTGCCTATGAAAATCGTGATTGTCGGTGGCGGAGCGGGTGGCCTGGAGCTGGCCTGCAAACTGGGACGTCAGTTGGGGCCGCTTGCGGTGACGCTGGTGGATTGCAATCTGTTTCACATCTGGAAGCCCTCCTTGCATGAGGTGGCCGCCGGCACGCTGGATATCCATCAGGAGGGCCTGTCTTATCAGATGCTGGCGCACGATAACGGCTTTACCTTTGTGTTTGGGGCGCTGACGGCGCTGGATGCGCCGCGCCGCATGATCAGTGTCGGCGAGACGCTGGCTGACGATGGCTCGGTGATTCTGCCTGCCCGGCAACTGGGGTATGACCAGTTGGTGCTGGCGATCGGCAGTACTTCGAATTATTTTGGCGTCCCCGGTGCGGCCGAACACACCTTGTCCCTCAATGGCCCGCATGACGCCGAGTGGTTTCGGCTGCGCATGCTTAAGTTGCTGACGCTGGCCGATTTGCAGAAGCCGCAGAATCCTCAGGTGGCGGTGGATGTGGTGATCATTGGCGGCGGGGCGACCGGGGTAGAGCTGGCGGCCGAGTTGCGTGAGGCCAGCGAGGTGCAGGGGCGGTATGGTTATCCGCGGCTCGACCCTCTGCGCGATGTCCGCATTACCTTGCTGGAGGGTGCTGCGCGGATTCTCTCGCCGTTGCCTGCCAGGGTGTCGCGTACGGCGTTGCAATTGCTGGCCGAGCGGCAGATCACGGTGCATACCGGCTGCAAGGTGACCCGGATTGATGCCGACAAGGTGCTGGATAGTGAGGGGAATGTGTATCCGGCGGATCTGATTGTCTGGGCCGCCGGTATCAAGGCACCTCCCTTGCTGGCGACGCTTGGCCTGCCGCTGGCCAGGAGCGGGCAGTTGCTGGTGAATCGACGTCTGCAGGTCGAGGGATTTGCAGACATGTTCGCGCTGGGGGATTGCGCCGCCTGCGAGTATGCCGAGGGGAAGTGGGTGCCTCCGCGGGCGCAGAGTGCGCATCAGCAGGCTGATTATCTGTACCGTCTGTTGTTGCGTCGCGTTCGGGGGCAGGCCGAGCCGGCCGCATCCTATGTCTATCGTGACTATGGTTCTCTGGTGTCGATGGGCACCCGGACCTCGGTCGGGAACCTGATGGGGAATCTGTTTGATGCCTCCTGGTTTGTGGAGGGCTTTCTGGCGCGTTGTATGTATGTGAGTCTGCATCTGCTGCATCACCGTGCTGTGCTGGGGACGATGCGCACGGGGGTGCTGGCGCTGGCGCGTTATCTGGTGAAGCGTGCGCGCCCGCTGGTGAAATTGCATTAATATGCTTTTTGATTTATTGATGATGATGTCTTGGCAGGTCTTCTGATGGGGCTTGTCGGCATGGAGGGGCAGGCAGGTGAGGACGACCTGGTGTGCCCCGTTTACATACCGCGTAAGGAGATTTGTCATGAGCGCTTTTATCTTGCACCGTCTGCCGAGTCTTGGCCGTTCGCTGATGCCGGACAGTGATCATCTGTTGACGCAACTGCGGCCATCTCAACTATTGCTGATCAATTTGCGCCCCGGTCAGTATGCTTTTGAGTCCCATGTGCATCATGAATTCCTGCTTTGTCTCGAAGGGACGCTGGTGTTGGAGGATGAGCAGGGGCGCGCCTGTGAGGCGCGGACCGGCGAGATGATCGAGATTCCTTCCGGTCTGTCGCATCGCTTTGCTGCCGGGGCGGATGCCGTGATCGCCACGATTGCACAGTCGTCCTAGCCCCGTGGTTTGAGACGCGCTCTTCTGTCTGTCAGCGGGAACTCCGCGGCGTTGCCGGAGTCATGCCTTGTTTCACCGAGTCAGAGAGTGTGTATGAAACAGGTTGTTCTGAGTGGTGTCTTGCTGGCGCTGGCGGTTTCTGCCCATGCGGCGGAGTACGGGGTGGCAGCCGGTCGGGATTTTCAACAGTTCTCTCGTACCCCGGAAGGGATCATTCCCGGTTTTACACTGGATTATCTGCATCATGATCATCAGGGCTCCGCCGGGGGCCTTGGTCTGATGATGGGGGTGTCGCTCGGACCGGTTTCCCTCGGCGGCGGGGTCAAGGCCATGGCGATCGATACCGATGCCGGCTCGGCGACGGCAGCCCTGCCGGGGGCGCGTGCCAGTCTGGCGCTGGGGCACGGACTGAGCGTCTATGCCAGCGCGTTTCAGGCGCCTTCGGCCCTGGCCAGCGGCAGTGTCGGCAAGGTGATTGATCGCTCGGCCGGTGTGCAGTGGCAGCCAGTCGGCCCGCTGACGCTGACGGCCGGTTACCGGCAGTTCGAGATCGAGCGTCAGGATGCCAGCCGCAATCGCACCCTGGCCGATGGCGCTTATCTCGGGGTGGGGTTGTCTTTCTGATGCTGCGCATGCCGCATCTGGTGCAGCTGTCCTTTTTGCCAGCTAAGTGACTGATTTTGACATGTAATTTTCATCTTTGCCTGCTATAACTAGAACTCCCCTTTTTTTGTCTACGGGAGATTGCGGCATGGATGAACAAGAATTCGATGAGTCGATGCTGGCGCCATCCAGGGACAATCTCGATACGATGAGTGCGATGGAGAGAGAGTCCTTTGCTGATTCGATACGTGACGAGTGGGATCAGGACAGTTATCTGTAATCCCCGGTCCTCTCGTGATGATCCCGCAGCGCCGTCAGGCGTCTGCGGGATTTTTATTGGTTGCTGCCGGGGACGTTGAGCATGGGGGCATAGCCCATGGCTCTGAGTTTGGCCATGGCCTGTTCGGCCTCAGCCCGGGTGCGGAAGGGCGCCAGGTGAACCCGGGTCTCGCTCTGCACTTCAATGCCTTTGCTCTTGAGTTCGTTGATCAGCTTCTGGGCGTTTTCCGTGCTGCTGAACAGACCCAGCTGGACGTTGTATCCCACCGAGCTGCCGGATGGCCGTGCGATCGGGCTGGCCGAGTTCTGTGGCGGCAGGGGCTGGACCGGCTGAATGTTGGGCATGGCCTGCGGCTGGGCCGCCGGCGCCCGATAGGGCTGGTTGCCGGTGACGGCGGGTGTCGAAGGCTTGAAGGCACGCGTATTGTCGCGATTGGCTGCGGGCGGCGCAGAGGGGGCACCCGGCTGTACGGTGACCATTTTGCTGTGCTGCTGCGGCGTCGCCTGGTTGGCGGCCGGTGGCGCTGACGGCGGCGGCGTGGTGGCTGTCGGCAGTGACAGCGGCGGTGTGGCGGTCATGCCCGGTGTCTGGTTGACATCCGGGCCGGACGGGGCCGTACCGACAGGCTGGCTGCTGGCCACCGGCGCACTGGCCGTGGGGGCGCTCGCCGGGGCCGGCGGGACCGCAGCCAGGCCGGCCGAGCTGACAATATTGCCGGCATTGTTGTCGGCCATGTCGGTCTTCTTGCCGGTGACGGTATCGAGGAGCGGAATGGCCGCCAGGGCGAGACCGACCAGTCCGGCGGCAATGGCCAGGCGAACTTTCAGTTTGGCGCCGAAGTCGGAGGCTTCGTCATCTTCGTATTGGGGCGGGTCTCTGCGCTGGTCGCTCATTGTGCTTAATTTTTATGCGGCAAATGACTAAAAAGACTGGTAATATAACGGGTTCTGCAAATTCGGCTTAAACCGCTCTGGCGCAAGCAAGTCGATAGTTTAGCCAGTCAACAAGGTAATTGGGAGATTTATATGGCAATTGAACGCACCCTGTCCATCGTTAAACCGGACGCCGTCGGCAAAAATGTGATCGGCAAGATCTACGACCGTTTCGAATCGGCCGGTCTGAAAGTGATCGCTGCCCGCATGAAGCAGCTGTCGCGCAAGGAAGCCGAAGGCTTCTACGCCGTGCACAAAGAGCGTCCCTTCTTCAAGGATCTGGTTGATTTCATGGTTTCCGGCCCGGTGATGATCCAGGTGCTGGAAGGCGAGAACGCCGTCCTGAAGAATCGTGAACTGATGGGTGCCACCGATCCGAAGAAGGCCGATGCCGGTACCATCCGCGCTGATTTCGCCGACTCGATCGATGCCAATGCCGTACACGGTTCTGACAGCGCTGAAAATGCTGCCATCGAAGTCGCCTATTTCTTTGCGGCTTCCGAAATCTGCTCCCGTTGATTCAAGACGGCGGTCGTTTCGGCGACCGCCGTTTCTGCTGCAAGAGATTTAAATGAAAACCAACCTGCTCGACTTCAACCTGAACCAGCTGACCGAACATTTTGCCGCGATGGGTGAAAAGACCTTCCGCGCCAAGCAGGTCATGCGCTGGATGCATCAGATGGGTGAAGACGATTTCGACGCCATGACCGACATTGCCAAGAGTCTGCGTGCCAAGCTGCACGAGTCGGCCGAGGTGCGCGTGCCGTCGCTGATGGCCGGGCAGGAGGCCAGTGATGGCACACGCAAGTGGCTGCTGGATGTCGGTACCGGGAACGGCGTGGAAACCGTGTTCATTCCCGAAGACGATCGCGGCACCTTGTGTGTGTCTTCCCAGGTGGGGTGTGCGCTGGAGTGCACGTTCTGCTCGACCGGTCGTCAGGGCTTCAACCGCAATCTGTCGACCGCCGAAATCATCGGCCAGCTGTGGTGGGCCAACAAGGCCATGGGCGTGACGCCGAAAAACGAACGGGTCATTTCCAATGTGGTGATGATGGGGATGGGCGAGCCGCTTGCCAATTTCGACAATGTGGTGTCGGCCCTGCAGATCATGCTGGATGACCATGCCTACGGTCTTTCTCGCCGCCGTGTCACGTTGTCGACTTCTGGTCTCGTGCCGCAGATGGATCGTCTGGCGGCCGCCTGTCCGGTGGCGCTGGCGGTCAGTCTGCATGCGCCGAATGATGCCATTCGCGACGAGATCGTGCCGATCAACAAAAAATACCCGCTGTCGGAACTGATGGCAGCCTGCCGGCGGTATCTGGCGTTTGCACCGCGCGATTTCATTACTTTCGAGTACGTGATGCTTGACGGGGTCAATGACAGGCCCGAACATGCCCGGCAGCTGTTGCAGCTGGTTCGTGACGTGCCCTGCAAATTCAACCTGATTCCGTTCAATCCGTTCCCGAACTCCGGGTACGGCCGCTCGAGCAACAATTCGATTCGGGCGTTCCGGGAAATTCTGCAGGACGCCGGGCTGGTGGTGACGGTGCGCAAGACGCGCGGCGACGATATCGACGCTGCCTGCGGGCAGCTGGCCGGGCAGGTGCAGGACAAGACGCGCCGTCAGGAAAAGTGGATCCGGATTGCGGAGAGCGACTCAGAGTGAAAAAATACCGGTGGGAAAAGGCGCTGTTGCCGATGGTTTTTTCTGTCGGGGCATTTGCCACCTCACCGTCACATGAGTTAGCCTCCGTGCATGCCCAGCTGGCTTTTGAGTATGCAAAGGCAGATCAGCTGGCGCTGGCGCTCGATGCGGCAGGGCGAGCCGTCGATGCCGGTGAAGCCTTTGCGCCGGCCTGGCTGGCGCGGGCGCATGTCCGGGCGGCCTTGTCTCAGGACGAAGCGGCCGAGCAGGACTATCGCCGGGCCTTGCATCTGGCGCCGGACAATGGCGAGGCAAACAATAATTTCGGTCTGTTCTTGTGTCAGCGCGCCCGGGTGGACGAGGGGGTGGTGCACCTGAAGCGGGCCTTGCTGGATCCGCGCTATGAGGCGCGCGAGTCGGCTTATTTGAATTTGGGGCGCTGCAGCCTGTCGGCAGGTCAGGCTTCGCAGGCGATTGAACACTGGCTGTCTGCCCTGCAGCTCAGGCCGGCCTTCCCGCCGGCGCTGAGGCAGCTGGCGGCCTTGTATACCAACCAGGGGAGCGTCACACTAGCGTCTTATTACTTTGGCCGTCTGATTGAGCATGCCGGGCCGCTGAATGCCGATGACCTCCTGCTGGGAGTGCGCGTGGCTAGGCTGTCCGGGGATCGTGTCCGGGAAGAGGCGTTCTCTGGCGAGTTGCAGACTCGCTTTCCGGACTCCAGGGAAACACAGCAGTTGTTGAGCGGGATCTGATGGATGGAACAACAATCCGAACAGAATAATCAGCCGGATCCGGTAAGCGTGGGCAGTGCCCTGCGTGCGGGGCGCGAAGCCGCCGGGTTGTCTCTGAATGAAGTGGCCGAGCGACTCAAGCTGTCGCTGCGGCAGCTGGATGCCATTGAACGCGATGATTTTGGTGCCTTGCCGGGCGCCACGTTCGTGCGCGGATTTGTACGCAATTATGCTCGTTTTCTGGAAATCGACCCGACGCCGCTGATGGAGGCGCTGGACTCGCATTTCCCCTCGGCCGCCACCGAAGTCGCCAATCTGGCGCGCGAAGAGCATGCCGAGGAGTCTGCCGAAAAGCGCGAAAGCGCAGCCAATTCGGGGACCTGGATGGTTGTGGGGCTGGTTGGTGTGGTGCTGGGGGCCAGCGTTCTGTGGATCTTTGGTCATCACGGTGAGCAGCAGCCTGATCTGGCTCCGGTCGTCAGTGCACAGACCGCCTCGGATCTGGCGGCAGCGGCCTCCGTGCCGGTGGTGTCCACGGCGCCTGCTTCGGCATCGATGGCCAAGGCGGCTTCCGCGCCGGCAGTGGCCAAGGCTGCTTCGGCGCCCGCCGTGCAGGGCCGGCCGGCCTCCGCGCCAGCTCAGACCGATGCTTCGGCGGCCGCCGCCCGTGCCAAGGCTCGCGCCGCGGCCAAACTGAACGCCAGCAAGGCGGCTGCCCGTGCGGCCTCGGCGCCTGGTGCGGTGCACCCGGCTTCGGCGGGGGCCGGCAAGGTGACCGTGTCGGTGACCGAGCCGTCCTGGGTGGCGGTGGTCGATGCCGACGGCAAGAAACTGGTGTATTCGATGGTCGTGCCGGGCACGCCGCGCGAAGTCAGCGGGACGCCGCCCTTCAAGGTCCGGATCGGCAATGCCGAGAAGGCGACCCTCACCTACAACGGTCAGGCGGTTGACCTGGCCGAGCATACCAAGGGTGCAACGGCCAACGTTGAACTCAAATAGCGACAAGGCAGTTTGTTATGGATAGCGTGAGCATTGCTCGCCGCCCCACTCGTCAGGTACGGGTGGGGCATGTTCTTGTTGGCTCCGATGCGCCGGTCGTGGTGCAGTCGATGACCAATACCGATACCGCGGATGCCCGAGCTACCGCGCAGCAGGTGTTCGAACTGGCCGAGGCCGGTTCGGAGATCGTACGCATTACCGTCAATTCGCCCGAGGCGGCGGCTGCCGTGGCAGAAATTCGCCAGCGGCTGGATGATCTGGGATGCAATGTGCCGCTGGTCGGCGATTTTCATTTCAATGGCGAGCGGCTGCTGCGCGATCACCCCGACTGCGCGCGCGCGCTGGCCAAGTACCGTATCAATCCGGGCAATGTGGGCAAGGGTGCCAAGGGTGACGACAAGTTTGCCTACATGATTCGCACGGCGATTGAATACGACAAACCGGTGCGTATCGGCGTGAACTGGGGCAGTCTGGATGCCGCACTGGCTACCCGCCTGATGGATGCCAACAATCGTCTGAGCCAGCCGCTGCCGGCGGATCAGGTGATGCGCGAGGCCTTGATCGTCTCGGCGCTGGAAAGTGCCGAGAAGGCCATTGATCTCGGCTTGTCGGCCGACAAGATTCTGCTGTCGTGCAAGGTCAGCCATGTCCAGGACCTGATCCGGGTTTACCGTGATCTGGCCGGACGTTGTGATTTCCCGCTGCATCTCGGCCTGACCGAGGCGGGCATGGGAACCAAGGGGGTGGTCGCATCGAGCGCGGCGCTGGGCGTGCTGCTGCAGGAGGGGATCGGTGACACCATTCGCATTTCCCTGACGCCGGCGCCGGGCGAGTCCCGCACCCGCGAGGTGGTGGTGGCGCAAGAGCTGCTGCAGACCATGGGGCTGCGCTCGTTTACCCCGCTGGTCACCGCCTGTCCGGGTTGTGGCCGCACCACCAGCACGCTGTTCCAGGAACTGGCCGAGCAGATCCAGCAATATCTGCGCGCCCAGATGCCGGTATGGCGTCTGCAGTATCCGGGGGTGGAGGAAATGAAGGTGGCGGTGATGGGCTGCGTGGTCAACGGACCGGGTGAGTCCAAACTGGCGGATATCGGCATTTCCCTGCCGGGAACCGGTGAGGTGCCGGTGGCCCCGGTGTATGTGGATGGCCAGAAGGACGTCACGCTCAAGGGGGACAATATCGCCGAGGCGTTTACCCGCATCGTCGAACAATATGTGCAGTCACGCTTCGGAGAAGGTGGCAGCCGCCGTGCCGTCGCCCCGTCCGGCAAGACGATCCCGATCAGGCAATTGTGAGCCGCGAGGCTCCGGTAGTGAATGGAAAAGACTGAATAACATGGCTCAAAAAATCCAGGCGGTACGCGGCATGAACGACGTACTGCCAAGCGACTCTCCGCAATGGCTGTATCTTGAATCCGTTCTGCGCAAGCTGCTGAGTGACTATGGCTATCAGCATATCCGTACGCCGATGCTCGAAACCACGCCGCTGTTCGTGCGCTCGATCGGCGAGGTGACGGATATTGTCGAAAAGGAAATGTATACCTTCACCGACAGTCTGAATGGCGAAAGCCTGACCCTGCGTCCGGAAGGCACGGCCAGCGTGCTGCGTGCCGCCGTCGAGCACAACCTGCTTTACAATGCCACCCAGCGTCTGTGGTATGCCGGCCCGATGTTCCGCCACGAGCGTCCGCAGAAGGGACGTTACCGTCAGTTTCATCAGACCGGTGTCGAGGTGCTGGGCTTCCCGGGGCCGGATATCGATGCCGAAATCCTGCTGATGACCGCGGATCTGTGGCAGCGTCTCGGCATTGCCGATTTTGTCGAGCTGCAGATCAATACCCTGGGAAATCGCGAAGAGCGCAGTGCCCACCGCACGGCCCTGATCGCCTATCTCGAGCAGTATGTCGACCAGCTGGATGAAGATGGCAAGCGGCGTCTTTACACCAATCCGCTGCGTGTACTGGATACCAAGAACCCGGCGCTGCAGGCCATCTGCGATGCCGCGCCGCGTTTGACCGACTACCTCGGTGCGGACTCCCGGGCGCACTATGATGGCTGGAAGGCCATGCTCGATGCGGTGGGCATCCGCTACGTGGAAAATCCGCGTCTGGTGCGTGGGCTGGATTACTACAACCTGTCGGTGTTCGAGTGGGTGACCAGTGAGCTGGGCGCTCAGGGTACTGTCTGCGCCGGTGGCCGCTACGATGGCCTGGTCGAAGAGCTCGGTGGCAAGCCGACGCCGGGGATCGGCTTCGGCATGGGCATGGAACGCGTGCTGTTGCTGCTGCAGGAGAAGGGGCTGATTCCGGCGCAGCCGGGTGTCGACGTCTATCTGGTGCAGCAGGGCGAAGGCGCTCCGTTGTATGCCATGAAGCTGGCCAAGCAGTTGCGTGCCGCCGGTCTGTCGGTGATGCAGCATCTGGGCGAGGGCAGTTTCAAGTCGCAAATGAAAAAGGCCGATGGTTGCGGTGCACTGTGTGCCGTGATCGTCGGAGAGAACGAAATCGCCAGTGGTCTGGCTATCGTGAAGCCGCTGCGCCACGAGGCCGAGCAAGTGACCGTGGCCTGTGCAGAGGTGGCGGCAGCCATCGCTGCGTTCAAAGTTTGAGGGGAGGGACGCAATGGCGTTCGACTTGCAGGAACAGGAACAGATTGATTCGCTGAAAGTATTCTGGAATCAGTGGGGAAAATGGATTGTCGCCGGCGTCGGCTGCCTGGCTGTCGGCTATCTCGGCTACAAGGCTTACAACCTCTACCAGTCGCGGCAGATCGAAGCATCGGCCGCCATCTACGCGACGGTGGAGCAGGCTGCAGGGGCGCAGGATCTGGCCGCCATCAAGCGTGGTACTGCCAGCATCGAGGCGGATTATCCTGCTTCGCCCTATGCCGCCCGCGCTGCCCTGATGGCGGCCAAGGCAGGTTTCGACAAGCATGATCTGGCCTATGCCAGCGAGCAACTGAGCTGGGCTGCCACTCATGCCAAGGAGCCGTCGCTGGTGGCCCTGGCGCAGTTGCGTCTGGCCAGTGTGCTGATGGATCAAAAGCAATACGATGCAGCAATTGTTCAGCTGAACCAGCCGCACGATGCCGCCTTTGATGCGCTGTTCTTCGATGCCAAGGGCGATGTGTTCTCGCTCAAGGGCGACAAGGCTGCGGCGCGCGACGCCTACAAGGCCGCCCTGGCCAAGCTGGGCAACGATGCCCCGAATCACGATTATATCCAGACCAAACTCGATGCCCTGGGAGGCTGATTGATGCGTCAACGTCTGCTGTTGGTATTGTTGTCCACATCCATGCTCGGCGGTTGCGCCAGCTGGTTCCAGTCTTCGTCGCGTCCCGAGCCGACGCCGCTGGCGGCGATTCAGCAGGTTCAGGCGCTGAAGGTCAACTGGTCGGAGTCGGCTTCTGCCGGCGTACCGGGCAGCTTCCTGCCGACCTATGACCGCGGGGAAGTCCTGGTGGCCGATCCGCAGGGCGAGCTGCGCATCTACAATGCCGATACCGGTCGCCAGAGCAACCGTCTGGGCCTGAAGCGCGAGCTGTCGGCCGGACCGGGTGTGGCCGGCAATACCGTGTTGCTGGGGACGAGCGATGGTTTCCTGCTGGCGGTGGATCGTGCCAGCGGCAAGACCCTGTGGCAGCAACGTCTGACCAGTGTCACCCTGGAGGCACCGGTCGTGAGCGGTTCGGTGGCCGTGGTGCGTACCAACGACGACCGTATCAGCGGTTTCCAGATCAGTGACGGCAAGCAGTTGTGGTCGCTGCCGCACTTCCAGGGCGAACTGCTGGTGCGCAATACCGGCTCGCTCACCGCCGTGGCGGGGTCGGATGTGCTGCTGGCCGGTCTGTCCGGCGGCAAGATGCAGGTCATCGCCGCGCAAAACGGCAATGTGCTCTGGGAGGGCGTCGTTGCCTCGCCGAAGGGGGCGACCGAACTGGAGCGCGTGACCGATGTGGTCAGCCGGCCGCAGTTCGCCGATCAGCAGGTTTGCGCCGTTGCTTATCAGGGGCGTGTGGCCTGCTTCGATTCGCGCAGCGGCAATCTGGTCTGGGCACGCGAAGTATCGTCCAGCCGCGCGATTGCGCTGGACGCTCAAAATGTTTACGTCACCGATGAAAATGATTCGGTGCTGGCGTTCGATCGCCAGACGGGGCGCAATGTCTGGAAACAGGATGCGCTCAAATTCCGTGGTTTGTCTGGTCCGGCCATGCTGGGTCGCTTCGTGCTGGTGGTGGATGCGCAAGGCTATGCGCACCTGCTGTCCAACGAGAGCGGCAGTATCGTCGGTCGTGTCGGTACCGGTACCGACGGCCAGACCGCGCAACCCGTATCGCTGGGCACATCGGCTCTGGTCAAGGGACCGAATGGCCGCCTGGTGATGCTGTCACTTGGATAATGCAGTTCTAGATGAAACCAACCGTTGCTTTGGTCGGCCGCCCGAATGTCGGCAAATCGACCCTGTTCAACCGGCTGACGCGCAGCCGTGATGCCCTGGTGGCCGATCAGCCGGGTCTGACCCGTGATCGCCACTATGGCCATGGCCGCGTCGGCGGCAAACCCTATCTCGTGATCGATACCGGTGGCTTCGAGCCCGTGGTCGACGAGGGCATTCTGTTCGAGATGGCCAAGCAGACCCTGCAGGCCGTCGATGAAGCCGACGCCGTCGTTTTCCTGGTGGATGGCCGTACCGGCGTCACGCCGCAGGACAAGATCATCGCCAACCGCCTGCGTCAGCTGGACCGTCCGGTTCATCTAGTGGTCAACAAGGCGGAAGGGGTCAATCAGGCGATTGCCACTGCCGAGTTCCATGAGCTGGCGCTGGGCGAGCCCTGGGCTATTTCTTCGGCCCATGGTGACGGGGTGCGCGAACTGATGGACCGCGTGCTCGAACCCTTCCCCGACGAGGTCGAGGAAGAGAACACCCGCCACCCGAAATTTGCCGTGATCGGTCGCCCGAATGTGGGCAAGTCGACCCTGGTGAACGCCATTCTCGGTGAAGAGCGGGTCATTGCCTTCGACCATCCGGGGACCACGCGCGACAGTATTTATATTGATTTCGAGCGATCTGGCCGCAACTACACCATCATTGATACCGCTGGTGTGCGCCGGCGCACCAAGATCAATGAGGCGGTCGAGAAGTTCTCGGTCATCAAGACCATGAAGGCCATCGAAGATGCCAACGTGGCCGTGCTGGTGCTGGATGCCCAGCAGGATATCTCCGAACACGATGCCACCATCGCCGGTTTTGCGCTTGAAGCCGGCCGTGCCCTGGTTGTCGCCGTCAACAAGTGGGATCACCTGGACAATGAAAAGAAAGAGCAGATCAAGCGGGATATCGCCCGCAAGCTGACTTTTCTCGATTTTGCCAAGTTCCACCATATTTCTGCGCTGGAAGGGCGGGGCATCGCCGATCTGTTCAAGTCGATCGACGAAGCCTATCAGGCAGCGATGGCCAAGCTGGCCACGCCGAAACTGACCCGGGTGCTGGAAGTGGCGATTGAACGACAGGCGCCGCCGCGAGTCGGACCTGTGCGGCCGAAGATGCGCTATGCCCACCAGGGTGGCATGAATCCGCCGATCATCGTCGTGCATGGCAATGCGCTGGAGCATGTCCCCGATAGTTATACCCGCTATCTGGAACATACCTTCCGCAAGGTGTTCAAACTGCAGGGCACCCCGCTGCGCGTGCAGTACAAGACCGGCGACAATCCTTTCGACAAGGAAGATGCCAAGCACAAGCCCAAGCTGTCCCCGTTGGCAAAGTACAAAACCAAGGTGGCAGAAAAGAAGGCGCGCGATAAGCGTATGAAAGACGTGAAAAAATAGTACACTGGTATGATTTCTGCTAAAACGTAAGCGTGTAGCCGGGCTTGGCAGTCAATCATTAAAACAATCGACGTTTCGGAGAATAACGAATGAGCTCAAAAGGGCAAATGTTACAAGACCCGTTCCTGAATACTCTGCGCAAGGAACATGTCCCGGTTTCCATCTATCTGGTAAATGGTATCAAGCTGCAGGGGCAGATTGAGTCTTTTGATCAGTATGTGGTTCTACTGAAGAACACCGTGACGCAGATGGTGTACAAGCATGCCATCTCCACTGTGGTGCCTGCCCGTCCGGTGAACATCCCGCACGAGCATTACACTGCACAGAAACTGGATCAGAGCGAAGAGTAATCTTCCTCTCCAGGCCTGGGGCCGGCGCTCCGTACTCCGCAGGGAGTGTGGCGTTGGCCCTTTTTAATTGTCAGAAGGCAAGTTGAACGTGTTTGATCGTCCGGAAGTGGGTGACAGGGCTGTTCTGGTGTGTCTGGATTTTGGCACGCCGGATTTTGCCGAGGATGTTGCCGAGTGTGTGGAGCTGGTCACCAGTGCAGGCGTGGAAGTGGCCGAGACCGTGACCGCCAAGCGGCAGCGCCCCGATGCCGCGCTGTTCGCCGGCAAGGGCAAGGTCGAGGAGATCGCTGCCGTGGTGCGCAGCTGTGCTGCCAACGTGGTGATCTTCAACCATCAGTTGTCGCCGGCCCAGGAACGTAACCTCGAACGCCAGTTGCAGTGCCGCGTGATTGATCGTACCAGCCTGATTCTGGACATCTTTGCCCAGCGGGCACGCAGCCACGAGGGCAAGTTGCAGGTCGAACTGGCTCAGCTGTCGCACCTGGCAACGCGCCTGGTGCGCGGCTGGACCCACCTTGAACGTCAGAAGGGGGGGATTGGCCTGCGCGGACCGGGTGAAACCCAGCTGGAAACCGACCGTCGCTTGTTGGGCAATCGCGTCAAGCTGCTCAAGGATCGTCTGAAGCATGTTGAACGTCAGCGCCATACCCAGCGTCGCGGGCGTCAGCGCTCCGGCATCGCCTCGCTGTCCATTGTCGGTTATACCAATGCCGGCAAGTCGACACTGTTCAACAGCCTGACCAAGGCGCGCAGCTACGCGGCTGACCAGCTGTTTGCCACACTGGATACCACCAGTCGCAAGCTGTACCTGAATCCCGAGCTGTCGCTGGTGCTGTCCGATACTGTCGGCTTCATCCGCAATCTGCCCCACACCCTGGTTGCCGCCTTCCGTGCCACCCTGGAAGAAACGGTTCAGGCTGACATGTTGTTGCATGTTGTAGACGCTGCCAATCCGATGCGCGACATGCAAATCGAAGAAGTCGACAAGGTGCTGCAGGAAATTGGTGCCGCCGATGTACCGCAGCTGATCGTCTGGAACAAGATCGATCTGAAGGGCCAGGAGCCCGGTATAGAGCGGGATGCGGACGGTTTGCCGGTCGCTGTGCGCGTTTCGGCGCTGACCGGCGCCGGTCTGGATTTGCTGCGTACCGCCCTGGCAGAGCGCTTTGCACCGGCAGAAATGGCCGGCGAAACACAGGACGAAGATCTGTCCTGGCAGTAATGTTTTGTTTTTATATGAGCATATTCTGCGAGATGCGCGTAGAATACTGCCTGAAGAGCGTGGACGTTTTTGCGCCCACGTCATTCACAGAAGCCGCGACGCTTGTCGTTGCCGGCTCAGGCCTATAAACCCTCATCCAGGGTTGGCTGCAACCAGACATTCATTCCCGGTACCGCCACGTCAGACCCCAGGTCGTCGTGCGTCCCGGCAAACAAGGCGGGTCCCAGCGTCCCGCCTTTTATTGTGTTTCAGATCACTATGCGAAACTGGCTGTTACCCGAATACATTGCCGATATTCTGCCGGCGACCGCGCGCCAGCTGGAGACTGCCAAGTCTTCCATGCTGGAGCTGTTCCGTACGGCGGGCTATGAGTTGGTGCTGCCGCCAATGATCGAGTACATCGATTCACTGGTAGCGGAAGGTGACGACTCGCTGGAAATGAAAACCTTCAAGCTCGACGACCATTTGTCCGGTCGCCAGATGGGCTTGCGCGCCGACATTACCCCGCAAGTCGCCCGCATCGACGCCCACCTGCTGGCGGAACGCACCGGGGTGACCCGTCTGTGTTATGCCGGCAGTGTGGTGCACGCACGTCCCGCCGGCCTGATGAGTTCGCGCGAGCCGCTGCAGGTCGGCGCCGAACTGTATGGCTTCGCCGGCATCGAGGCGGACCTGGAAATTATCCGGCTGGCACTCGATACGCTGGATCTGGTCGGCGTGCAACAGCCCAGGCTGGATATCGGCAATATCGCGATTTTCCGCGGCCTGGCCGCAGCCGCCGGACTGGGGGCCGAACTGACCCGTGAAGTCTTCGCTGCCCTGCGCAGCAAGGATGCGGCCGGGGTCGCCCTGCTGGTGCAGAGCGTGGCCGAGCCGTACCGCAGTGCCTTTGTGGCCTTGCCGGAACTGTATGGCCCGCGTGCCATCCTCGATCGGGCGCGCAGCCGTCTGCCGTCGATTCCCGAGGTGGACCTGGCATTGGGCCAGCTGCAGTCGATCGCCAATGCCCTGCAGGATCGGGTCGAGATCAGTTTCGATCTGACCGAGCTGCGTGGTACGGCCTATCACACCGGTCTGATGTTTGCGATCTATGCCCCGGGCTGGCCCGACGAGCTGGCGCGTGGCGGCCGCTACGACAATGTCGGCCGTCGCTTCGGACGTGCACGTCCGGCAACCGGTTTCAGCCTGGATTTGCGCGATCTGTTGCGCATTCTGCCGGAGCGCAGCAGTGCCAGTGGCATTCGTGTGGCGGCCCGGGTGGCGGATGCCGCGGCGGCCGAGATCGCCTCGCTGCGCAAGGCTGGTGAAGTCGTGATGATTGATTACCTTGGCGAATCTGCCGCCGCGCTGAACTGCGATCGTGAATTGATCGCCGGTCCCGCAGGCTGGCAGGTTGTGCCGTTTGACTGATTTTTGTAGCAAGACAGAGAGAAGGATTCTTTCCTATGTCCAAGAACGTTGTCGTGATTGGTACCCAGTGGGGTGATGAAGGCAAGGGCAAGATCGTTGACTGGCTGACCGATCACGCTCAGGGCGTGGTGCGTTTTCAGGGTGGTCACAATGCCGGTCATACCCTGGTCGTCAATGGTAAAAAGACCGTATTGCGCCTGATTCCGTCCGGTATTCTGCGTGCCGGTGTCGAGTGCTTCATCGGTAACGGCGTGGTGCTGTCGCCGGAAGCCCTGTTCAAGGAAATCGACGAGCTGGAAGCCGCTGGCGTCAGCGTCTCCGGCCGCCTGAAGATTGCCGAAGCCTGCCCGCTGATTCTGCCGTACCACATCGCACTGGATCAGGCTCGCGAAGCCGCCAAGGGCGCCAGCAAGATCGGCACGACCGGTCGTGGTATCGGCCCGGCCTACGAAGACAAGGTGGCTCGTCGTGCCCTGCGCGTCGGCGACCTGTTCGACCCGGCCCGCTTTGCCGACAAGCTGCGTGAGAACCTGGCGTTCTACAACTTCCAGCTGACCCAGCTCTACAAGACCGATGCCGTGGATTTCGACACGGTGTACAACACCATCATGCAACTGGCCGAACGGCTGAAGCCGATGGTGGCCGATGTCTCGCGTACCCTGTACGAAATGAACAAAGCCGGCAAGCCGCTGCTGTTCGAAGGCGCGCAGGGCACGCTGCTGGACATTGATCACGGTACCTATCCGTACGTGACCTCCTCCAACTGTGTCGCCGGGGCGGCTGCCCCGGGTGCCGGTGTGGCGCCGCAGATGCTCAACTACGTGCTGGGCATCGTCAAGGGTTACACCACCCGCGTCGGCTCGGGTCCGTTCCCGACCGAGCAGGAAAATGACGTGGGTGAATTCCTGGCCAAGCGTGGCAATGAGTTCGGCTCGGTGACCGGTCGCCCGCGTCGTTGCGGCTGGTTCGATGCGGCACTGCTCAAGCGCTCCATTCAGATCAACGGTGTTTCCGGCCTGTGTGTCACCAAGCTGGATGTCATGGACGGTCTGGAAACCATCAACCTGTGCGTGGGCTACCTGCTCAACGGTGAGAAGATCGACATTTTCCCGGTTGGCGCCGATGCCGTGGCGGCATGCGAGCCGATCTACGAAACGCTGCCGGGCTGGAGCGAATCCACCGTGGGCATCAAGCGCTGGGAAGACCTGCCGGCCAATGCCCGCGCCTACCTCCAGCGCATCGAAGCGATCTGCGAGGCGCCGGTCGACATCATCTCGACCGGTCCGGATCGCGAAGAAACCATTGTATTGCGTCATCCGTTCGGTCTGTAAGACCGGCAGAGACAAAAAACCCCGATGCCAGCATCGGGGTTTTTTTTCGGACGGGGTCAGGTCTTTCATTTTGCATTCCGCATGCACAATGAAAGACCTGACCCCGAAATGAAAAAACCCGTTGAGCGTGCTCAACGGGTTTTTGTAATCTGGTGCCCAGGAGAAGACTCGAACTTCCACAGTGTTGCCACCGCTAGGACCTGAACCTAGTGCGTCTACCAATTCCGCCACCTGGGCCTGGTGCAGACATGTCTGCAACCGAGGAGGGTCACTATACCTATAAGCTAGTATGGTGTCAACCCGTCTCGCATGATAAATTGCGCTGGCAGCCCCATGGATCTGGAGACCTCGATGTCATCGCAATTCGTTGTACGCAGCTTGCTGGAAAATGATCTGTACAAGTTCACCATGTGGCAGGCCCTGTTGCACCAGCATCCTGGTGCGACGGCCGAGTATGCGTTCGTCTGTCGCAACCATCCGCACTACCCGCTGACCGAGCTGAAGGCCGAGCTGGACCGGGAGCTGGATCATCTGTGCAATATGCTGTTTACCCAGCAGGAGCTGGACTACCTCAGCACGCTGCGTTACCTGAAGAGCGATTTCATCGATTTTCTCAATGTGTTCCGCTTTCAGCGCCGCTTCATTGAAACCGGGGTGGAAGGGGAGTCGCTGATGATTCGTGCCCGTGGCCCGCTGGTGCATGTCATGGGTTTTGAAATCTTCGTGCTGTATATCGTCAACGAGCTGTATTTCCGCCGTCTGAGTCGCGGCCGGGAGTCAGCCATTCTCGCGCAGGGGCGGCAACGCCTGGCGGACAAGATTGCACGGCTGCGTCCGTCGCTGGATGCGCAGGGCGATGCCGCCAGCTTTGCCTTTTCCGATTTTGGTCTGCGGCGGCGCTATAGTGCACGCTGGCACGATGAAGTGGTCGAGACCCTGCAGAAGGCGCTGCCCCAGGCATTCAAGGGGACCTCGAATGTCTATCAGGCCATGCGCTTCGGGCTGGTGCCGATTGGCACCATGGCCCATGAGTATCTGCAGGCGCATCAGGCCTTCGGCAGTCGTCTGCGCGACTTCCAGAAAGCTGCCCTGGAGGGCTGGGTGCATGAGTTTCGTGGTGATTTGGGCATTGCCCTGACCGATGTGGTGGGCATGGACGCCTTCCTGGCGGACTTCGATCTCTACTTTGCCAAGCTGTTCGACGGACTGCGCCATGACTCGGGTGATCCCTACGAATGGGGCGAAAAGGCGATTGCCCATTACCGCAAGCTGCGCATCAATCCCATGACCAAGCGTCTGGTGTTCTCGGATGGTCTGACCGTGGAGGCGGCACTGGCGCTACATGCACATTTCGCCGGCCGCATTCAGGTGGCTTTTGGCATCGGAACCCACCTGACCAATGATCTCGGGCTGGAACCGCTCAATATTGTGATGAAGCTGGTCAACTGTAATGACCAGCCGGTGGCCAAGCTCTCGGACGCGCCGGGCAAGACGCTGTGCAGCGATGAAACCTTTCTGGCTTATCTGCGTCAGGTCTTTCAGCATCCTGCCGTCGGCTGAAACCATCAGAAGGTGTCCAGGGTGACTTCCCGCCCCTCGCGCTGGCTGACCTGTACCGCCTCGATGACCTGAATGACCTGTGCCGCCTCGAGTGCCGTGACCGGATTCGGGCCATGGCCGAGGATGGCCTGGCGCACGGCGGTGTAATAGTCGACGTAGCGACCTCTGGGCGTGGTCAGACGGGTTTCGCTCGCGCTGTCGCCATCCGCCTGCCACAGCAGGGCAGTTTGCCCGTCGACCCCGAAGGACTCGCTGTCCGGTGTCTGGCCCTGTTTCAGGGCGGCCTCCTGGGTATCCATCCCATATTTCACATAGCTGGCCCTGCTGCCGTGCACCGTCAGGCGCGGCGAACCTCCCGGCACCAGGCAGCCTGCCTGCAGGCTGGCAACGAAATCCGGATAACGCAACCGGACATCGAAGCAGTCATCCACCTGAGCCCCTTCTCTCTGGCGCAGCAACATGCCGTGTACAGCCAGCGGCAGCCCGAACAAATGGATCGCCTGATCGACCAGATGGGCGCCGAGGTCATACCACAGGCCCGCGCCCGGGCGGTCCTCCTCGCGCCAGCGCTGGCGGGTCTGGGGGCGATAGCGGTCGAAGCGTGACTCGAAGCGGCTGATGCGTCCGAGTGTGTCCTGCTCGAGAAGGGTGCGCAGGGCCAGGAAGTCCGAATCCCAGCGGCGGTTGTGGAAGACCGACAACAGACGTTGTGTCTCGCCGGCCAGGGCATGCAGGCGCAATGCTTCGTCCAGCGTGGTGGTGAAGGGTTTGTCTACCACGACATGTTTGCCGGCCAGCAGGGCAGCACGCGCCTGGGGGAAATGCAGTTCGTTCGGGCTGGCGATCACCACCAGATCAATGGCCGGGTCATGCAGTGCCTGCTCGAGATGCGGGACGACCTGACTGCCCGGACGCTCTGCCTTCACCTCCTGTTCGCGGCGGCTGACAATCGTGTGCAGGGTCAGGCCGGGCGTGGCGCTGATCAGGGGAGCGTGAAAGGTTTTGCCGGCATAACCATAGCCGGAGAGCGCGACATTCAGGGTAGGGGGGGTGGGCATGATGGAACCTCCGCAAGACAATGCAGCGAGGATGAATCAGCGATGGGGAAAAGGCAATCTGCCGGATGCAAAAACGGCGGGCAACAAAAAACCCGCGAATGCGGGTTGTTTTGATTTGGTGCCCAGGAGAAGACTCGAACTTCCACAGTGTTGCCACCGCTAGGACCTGAACCTAGTGCGTCTACCAATTCCGCCACCTGGGCATACCTAAATTTTCCTACAGCACGGCACCGGCGATTATAATCAGCTGGTGCCCAGGAGAAGACTCGAACTTCCACAGTGTTGCCACCGCTAGGACCTGAACCTAGTGCGTCTACCAATTCCGCCACCTGGGCTTGCTTATGCTGTATCATCGCAGCGACTCGCGCTGCAACGAAGTGCGAATTATATTGACCTTACAGAGGATGTCAATGGTCGCGAAACAAAAAAAATCCAAAACGCCGACGCTTCGCCAGCAAGATCCTTATCTTGAACGCGAAAAACTCAAATATTCCAATCCCTTGCCGAGTCGTGAGTATCTGCTCTCCATTCTTGCCGAGCAGGGGGTGCCGCTGTTTCCCGACGAGCTGGCGCAGATGTTGTCGATCCATCGCTCGGAGCGGGAGTTCTTTGATCGTCGCCTGGGCGCCATGGAGCGCGCTGGTCAGATCATCATCAACCGCAAGGGTGCGGTCTGTATTTCCAAAAAGCTGGATCTGGTGAAGTGCAAGGTCATGGGGCATCGTGACGGTTACGGCTTTGCCGTGCCGGAGGACGGCGAGGGGGAAGATATCTTCCTGTCCGAACGCGAAATGCACAAGGTCCTGCATGGCGACCGGGTCATGGTGCGCATTACCGGTACGGATCGCCGCGGTCGTACCGAGGGCAGTGTTGCCGAGGTGCTGGACCGGGCCGTCAATCAGGTGGTCGGACGTATCTATGCAGAACGGGGAGTCTGGTTTGTGGTGGCGGAGGACCGTCGCATTAACCAGGATATCCTGATCGAGCAGGGGGGAGAGGGCAAGGCCCGGCACGGTCAGGTGGTGATGGCAGAAATCCTGGTGCAGCCGGACAGCCATCGTCAGGCCATTGGCCGGGTGCTGGAGATCCTTGGCGATTACGCCGACCCGGGCATGGAAATCGAAATTGCCCTGCGCAAGCACGCGCTGCCCCATCGGTTCAGCGACGCCGCCGAGGCCCAGGCGAAAAAGACGCCCGCCAAGGTGCGCAAGCTGGATCTGAAAGACCGTGTCGATCTGCGCGACCTGCCGCTGGTCACCATTGATGGTGAAACCGCGCGTGACTTCGATGACGCCGTGTATGCCGAGCGCGTCGGCAAGGGTTTCCGTCTGGTGGTGGCGATTGCCGATGTCAGTCACTATGTCCAGCCGGGCGATGCGCTGGATCATGACGCCTACGAGCGGGGTACCTCGGTGTATTTCCCGCGCCGGGTGATCCCCATGCTGCCCGAGGCACTGTCCAATGGCATCTGTTCGCTGAATCCGGATGTCGAGCGCCTGTGCATGGTGTGCGACATGCAGGTCAATGCCAAGGGTCAGGTCAAGAGCTACCGTTTCTACCCGGCCGTGATGCGTTCGCGCGCTCGTCTGACCTATAACCAGGTCTGGTCCTGGCTGAGCGAGGGCGGAACGACACCGCTGATGGATCAGCTGCAGACGCTGTATGAGCTGTTCCAGGTGCTGCTGGCTGCACGGGAGAAGCGTGGCGCCATCGACTTTGATACCACCGAAACCCAGATGATCTTCAACGACAACGGCAAGATCGACCGCATCGTCCCGGTGGTGCGCAATCATGCCCACCGACTGATTGAAGAATGCATGCTGGCCGCCAACGTCTGTGCCGCCGAATTCATCCGCGAGCACAAGCACAAATGTCTGTATCGCGTGCATGAAGGTCCGACTGCTGATCGTCTGGAAAACCTGCAGTCCTATCTGCGTCTGGCCGGCCTGACACTGGGCGGCGGCGAAAAGCCCAGTGCCAAGGACTATGCCGACCTGGCCGACAAGATCCGCAGTCGGCCGGATGCCCTGATGCTGCAGACCATGTTGCTGCGCTCCATGCAGCAGGCCGTCTATACCCCGGACAATGCCGGCCACTTCGGTCTGGCTTATGAGGCCTATACCCACTTCACCTCGCCAATCCGTCGTTATCCCGACCTGCTGGTGCATCGAACCATCAAGGCCATCCTGCGCAGCGAGACTTACAAGCCAGGCAAATGGCCGGTGCTGGGCGAGCATTGCTCGATGACCGAGCGGCGTGCCGATGATGCCAGTCGCGATGTCGAGTCCTGGCTCAAGACCTATTACATGCGCGACAAGGTCGGCGAGGTGTTCAAGGGCAAGATCAATGCCGTCACCAGCTTCGGGGTGTTTGTCCTGCTGGATGATGTCTATGTCGAGGGGCTGGTGCACATCTCCGAGCTGGGCAAGGACTACTTCCACTTCCGCAAGGACATTCAGGCCATCGTGGGCGAGAAGAGCGGCATGCGCTATCAGCTGGGCGATCCGCTGACGGTCAAGGTAGTGCGCGCGGATCTGGAAAGTTCGAAGATCGACTTCCAGCTGGTGCAGGAGCGGCCGGCCAGTGGCAGCGCGCCGGCGGCAGGAAAACCGGCTGCCAAACCACGCAGCAAGCGGGGCAGCAAGTAGGACGGAGAAAGAGATCAACGGCGGGCGCAGCCCGCCGTTTTTTTATTGCCTTTTTCTTCAGTGGCTTAGCGTAAAGTTACCGTTTTTTGTCAGAAAGGGTGTTGACGACCCTGCGTCCGGCCGGTATAGTTCGCCTCC